>NZ_JAJAVG010000009.1 GCF_020531915.1 Methylovorus mays | reverse complement strand
CTTTGGAGCTGAAAAAGTCGGGCTCGGTGAGCACGGGTTCATACACGATTACCTCTATGCCTTTGGCCTTGATCCGCTTCATGATGCCCTGGATGCTGGAAGCACGGAAGTTATCCGAGCCGCTCTTCATGATGAGACGATAAATGCCGACGACATTCGGTTTGCGTCGGATGATGCTGTCCGCCACAAAGTCCTTGCGGGTGGTGTTGGATTGCACAATGGCGTTGATCAGCGTTTGCGGCACATTGTTGAAGTTCGCCAGCAACTGCTTGGTATCCTTGGGCAGGCAGTAACCACCATAGCCAAACGAGGGGTTGTTGTAGTGATTGCCAATACGGGGGTCGAGACCCACGCCCTGGATAATCTGTTTGGTGTCCAGGCCATGGGTCAGCGCATAGCTGTCCAACTCGTTGAAATAGGCTACGCGCATGGCGAGATAGGTGTTGGCAAACAGTTTGATGGCTTCAGCTTCGGAGCTATCGGTAAACAGCAGCGGGATATTGTCTTTCAGCGCACCTTCTTGCAGCAGGCGGGCAAAAGTTTCAGCACGGGCGGATTTCTCGCCCACCACAATACGGGAAGGATAGAGATTGTCGTAAAGCGCTTTGCCTTCCCGCAGAAATTCCGGCGAGAAGATGAGGTTATTGGTCTGGTATTTTTCCCGGGCACCAACAGTAAACCCCACCGGGATGGTCGACTTGATGATCATCACGGCATTCGGCGCGTAGGTCATCACGTCGCGAATCA
>NZ_JAJAVG010000008.1 GCF_020531915.1 Methylovorus mays | reverse complement strand
CGACTTCACAAAACCACAAGCACTCACACCTATCGATTGTTCAGTTTGTTAAAGAGCAGGTACTTCTTACTTCGCTTTCACTCATCAACGTTTCCGTTGAGAGGTGCGCATTATACAGACCGTTTTAATTCAGTCAAGAGAAATTTTATTGCTAACTTCTCTGCACACCGCGCTGTTACTAGCGAGCCGCGCATTATACAGACCGTTTTTACTTGGTCAAGCGAAACATAAAATCTTTTGTTTCACCCTGTTTTGCACTGCCGCTTTCTCAAGCGAGCCGCGCATTCTACAGACCAAATTTATTTGGTCAAGGGAAATTTTCTACCGCTTAATTTCCTGCCCGACGTCGCCGTTGAAGCGAGCCGCGCATTCTACGGATTAGCCGAGAGGCGTCAATACCCCATCAGCGATTATTACAAATTATTTACAATTACCCGCGATTAATTGTAATGCGGGCGAATTTTCGCTTACCGACTTGCGCAACCACCGTTACGCCAGCCCCCAGTTGTAGAGCCTTATCTTCAACCTTCTCGCTATCTAGCTTAACCCCCCCCTGCTCGATCATGCGCAAAGCCTCGGAGGTGCTTGAGACTAGGCCAGCCTGCTTCAGCAAGGCAGCAATACTTATATTATCTTGCTCGAGAACGATACTGACCTCAGGTACATCATCGGGTATTCCACCTTTGGAGCGCAAAGAGAAATCTGCCAACGCCTGCTCTGCTGCTTCGGCAGAATGGAAACGGGTGACCAGCTCCTGGGCAAACCTTACCTTTATATTGCGAGGATTTTCACCCGCTTCTACCGACTGCTTCCAGGATGCAATGGTTTCCATGGACTCAAACGACAGCAACTCTATATAACGCCACATCAAGGTATCGGATATGGACATCAATTTACTGAAGATGTCGTTTGCTGGCTCAGCTATACCTATATAGTTGCCGAGTGACTTGGACATTTTATTGACGCCATCAAGCCCCTCCAGCAAAGGCATGGTCAACACGCATTGCGGCGACTGGCCATAATGCTTTTGCAATTCACGCCCCATTAGCAGGTTGAATTTCTGATCCGTACCGCCGAGCTCCAGATCCGCTTTCAGCTCCACCGAGTCATATCCCTGCAATAAAGGATAGAGGAACTCATGAATAGCGATGGGCTGATTATTCTTATATCGCTTGCTGAAATCATCGCGCTCCAGCATGCGGGCAACAGTATGTGTCGCCGCCAGCTTTAACATGCCGGCAGCCCCTAGCTGACTGATCCAGGCAGAGTTAAACACTACTTCGGTTTGCTCCGGCTTTAATATCTTGAAAACCTGTGCTTCATACGATTTGGCATTTTCCTGAACCTGCTCAGCCGTCAGCGGTGGGCGGGTAGCGCTCTTACCGGTAGGGTCGCCAATCATTCCAGTGAAATCGCCTATCAAGAAGAGCACGTGATGCCCAAGCTCTTGCAACTGACGCAATTTGTTAAGCAAGACCGTATGCCCGAGATGCAAATCGGGCGCGGTCGGGTCAAACCCTGCCTTTATCCGCAAAGGTCGACCCAGCTTGAGCTTTTCTACCAACTCCTGCTCAATCAACAATTCATCGCATCCGCGCTTGATCAGCGCCAAATCTTCATTTAAAGCACGCATTCTTTGTTATCTTTCATGCCTTTGGCATTTTGCCTTCACCAGGAATAGGTTTTCTGTTAGCATCCCCTATCCCTATCATGTATTTGAGGTAGCTCCAGTGCAGCGAAGCGAACCTAGCTCCAAACCCGGCATTTTATCGCAAAACCGCAGATTTAAAGAACGAAAGCTACGCCTCCGCTGGTTATTGGCCTTTTCAAGCCTTCCTCTATTCGGCATTTTCACGGCATTCGGTATCGCTCCACAAACCTCGGTGCAAGACATCAACATCCATACCGTGGTCGAGAATATTGAGCTTCCCGAGACAATTGCGCCACTGGTGCAAGTCGATGCGCAAAACAGTTCATTCTGGCAAGCAGACCAGATCCGGCGCGACGACACCCTCGCCAGCCTGCTTTCTCGGCTCAATATCACAAATGATGATGCCATTGAATTCCTCAAACGCAACCCTGATGCCAGAGCCTTGGCAACACAACTGCGCCCAGGCAGATCCATTCAGGCACAAACTAATCAGGATGGTCAGCTATTAAAGCTGCAATACCAGACTGACAACAACTCGACCCTGCATGTAGAACTAACCGCCAACGGCTATGAAGCTCATGTCGCTGAAACAGTGATGGAAACTCATTCTGTCCTCAAATCAGCCGAAATTAAAAGCTCGCTGTTCGGCGCTACAGATGAAGCTGGGATTCCTGATGCTATTGCCATTCAGCTGGCCGAGATATTTTCCTCTGACATCGACTTTCACAGTGATCTGCGCCGCGGTGACCGCTTTGTTGTAGTGTACGAAGCGAGCTACTGGAATGGAGAACTGGCGCGCACCGGCCAAGTCCTGGCTGCTGAATTCATCAATAACGGCAAAACATATCGTGCCGTGAGGTATCGCACCCCCGAAGGTCAGGTCAGTTACTACACTCCTGAAGGCAAAAGCCTGCACAAGTCCTTCCTGCGTTCTCCATTAGAGTTCAGCCGCATCAGTTCTGGTTTCAGCCTCGGTCGTTTCCATCCTATTCTCCAAAAAATGCGTGCGCATAAAGGAGTGGATTACGCGGCCCCCATTGGCACCCGTGTCAAGGCTTCCGCTGATGCTGTAGTGGATTTTGTTGGTGTTAAGAATGGCTATGGCAATGTTGTCGTGCTGCGCCATCAGAATGGCATCAGCACGGTGTATGGTCATTTATCGCGATTCGCCACAGGCCTGCACCGTGGCAGCAAGGTTAGTCAAGGCGACATCATTGCCTATGTCGGCATGACAGGCTTGGCAACAGGCCCGCACCTACACTATGAATTTCTACTGAACGGTCAGCACCGTGATCCGCTAACAGTGGCTTTACCCAACGCGGTTCCCATTGCCCCAAAATACAAGGCTGACTTTATAGCAAACAGCAGCAAACTGGTTGCCCAGTTACAGCTTCTGATCAGAAGCAACCTTGCATCTCTCGAGTAATCTCTTTAATGGATCACCATCGCACAGGCTCAAGTGAATACGATATTCACTTGAGCATCTTCTAGTTCTATGTCAACCGAGCTTTATATCGGCATGATGTCCGGCACCAGCATGGACGGCGTCGATGCCGTTATTGCGGAGCTTGATGAAAAGAGCTGCCATGTCCGGCACACCTACTCCATTCCGTACTCCGCAGAACTACGGGCCGAGTTACTGAATTTACATAGTCCTGCACACAATGAGTTGGAACTGGCAGCAAGCGCAGCCAATCGGCTAGCGCATCTTTACGCGGAGACGGTGCGGGCCTTGCTGGCGAGTGCCTACGTCGATAAATCGCGAATCCGTGCGATTGGATGTCATGGCCAAACCATTCGCCATCGTCCTGAATTGGGGTTTACCCTGCAACTGGGCAACGCCGCCTTGCTGGCTGAGTTACTGGATATGACGGTCATTGCCGACTTTCGGAGCCGTGATGTTGCCGCAGGAGGGCAAGGGGCACCTTTAGTACCGGCATTTCATCAAGCCGTGTTTGCACATCCACAAGCCAATCGCGCCGTGATTAATATTGGTGGCATTGCGAATATCACTGATCTGCCAAGCGCAGGCGTGGTAAGAGGCTTCGACTCAGGTCCCGGCAATATGCTGATGGATGCCTGGATAGAGAGACATCAAAATAAACGATATGACGCAGAAGGTCGATGGGCATCAACAGGTGTAGTTATCGAAAAACTGCTCCACCAATGGCTACAGTATCCCTATTTTAGTGCATCGCCTCCCAAAAGCACTGGCAGAGACAGCTTTAATATGGCCTGGCTAGAGCAACATCTGGAGAAAGGATATGCGCCGGAGGATGTACAGCGCACTCTGCTTGAATTAACCGCACAGAGCATTGCAACGGCCGTTACCGAATTTTGTGACAACGTGGATGAGGCTTATTTATGTGGAGGCGGAGCGCACAACAGCCTTCTGCTGGAACGCCTGCAGGGCCTCCTACCCGCCATCAAGATCCGTCTGAGTGATAGCTTGGGAATCGGCGTGAACTGGGTTGAGGCAGCGGCCTTTGCCTGGCTTGCACAGCAATGTGTGGAAGGCAAGCCCGCCAATCTACCATCAGTAACAGGAGCCAAGGGCGCGCGTATTCTGGGCGCGATTTATGCTAGGTAATTTGGCATTCACCGCCGCATTCACTAAAATACAAAAATGACTATGACAAAGCCCACCAAAGTAACACTCACTTTTGACAATGGCACACCTCCAATTGAATTGCCCGTAGTATCAGGCAATCTTGGTAGCGACGTCATTGATATTCGCAATCTTGGCAAGCACGGTATTTTCACTTACGACCCGGGCTTTTTATCGACAGCCTCTTGCAGTTCAAATATCACCTTTATTGATGGCGATGAAGGCCTGCTCTACTATCGCGGTTACCCCATCGAGCAACTGGCAAAAAATTGCGATTTTCTTGAAGTGTCTTATCTACTCATGCATGGGGAATTACCCGATGCCGCGCAGAAAAAATCATTTACTGACAGTATTGCGCAACACACCATGCTGCATGACCAGCTGACCAACGTTTTCCGCGGTTTCCGTCGTGATGCCCACCCGATGGCCGTAATGGTCGGTGTCGTTGGTTCCATGTCCGCGTTTTACCACGACGCCATGGATGTCAAAGACCCGCACAGCCGTAAAATTTCTGCCTATCGCCTGTTATCCAAGGTGCCCACCATCGCCGCCTGGAGCTACAAGTACAATATAGGTGAACCTTTCATGTATCCGCAAAATCGCTTCAATTTTGCGGAAAATTTCATGCACATGATGTTTGCAACCCCATGTGAGACCTATGAACCGAACCCAATTCTCGCAAAAGCATTTGATCGCATCCTGATTCTGCATGCGGATCATGAACAGAACGCCTCAACCTCCACAGTGCGCTTGGCAGGCTCCAGCGGAGCCAATCCGTTCGCTTGTATTGCTGCAGGGATTGCATCGCTCTGGGGACCCGCGCATGGCGGCGCAAACGAAGCCACCTTGAATATGCTGGAAGAAATTGGCGATGTAAGCCGGATTGGTGAATTCATCAACCGTGCCAAGGATAAATCGGATTCTTTCCGACTAATGGGTTTTGGTCATCGCGTCTATCGCAATATGGATCCACGTGCGGCCATCATGCGTGAAACCTGCCATCAAGTGCTGGATGAACTTGGCCTGCATGATGATCCGATGTTCAAACTGGCACTCAAGCTGGAACAAATCGCGCTGGAAGATGAGTATTTTGTCAGCCGTCGACTTTATCCCAATGTGGACTTCTATTCCGGTATCGTCATGCGCGCCATGGGCATTCCAAACTCCATGTTCACCGCGATTTTTGCCTTGGCTCGTACCGCTGGCTGGGTATCGCAATGGAACGAGATGATGTCGGATCCGGAAGCCAAGATCGGGCGGCCACGTCAACTTTACACAGGCTCAACCCGTCGCGATTTTGTGCCCATTGACCAGCGTTAACTGATAGTAGCACCCAATAAAAAAAGGAGCCGATGGCTCCTTTTTTTATTGATTGAAGATTATCTGGCTTGTGGCTTGGTCCAGTTAATCAACTTTCATTTATACCGAGAAAGACGAACCGCAACCGCAAGTAGTCGTCGCATTCGGATTGCGAATGACGAACTGTGAACCCTGCAGGCTATCCTGATAATCAATCTCGGCACCGGTCAGATATTGCAGACTCATAGGATCGATTAGCAGTGTCACGGTATCTTTCTGAACCTGGGTGTCGTCTTCGTTCACCGTATCTTCAAAAGTAAAACCATACTGGAAACCAGAGCAGCCGCCGCCACTAACAAAAACGCGCAGCTTGAGGTCTGGCGAGCCCTCCTCTTCAATCAACTCCTTCACTTTCTTGGCAGCGTTGTCCGTGAAGACCAATGGGCTTGGCATTTCAGTAATCGCATTCATTTTTCACACTCCTTAAATTCTTAATAAAATCATTATCCTGCTGACTTGCTGACAGGTCAATCATCCAGCGTTTTATTGTTTTCTACCTTGGATGCATTGGCATCACCCAAATACACAAGCTTGCCTTCAATCACGGCACCGGTATGCATTTCAAGGGTCTGATAGTGCACATCACCCACAATCCGCGATTTACTCTGCAATTCCAAATAGTGGCTGGCATGAACAGGACCACTCACCTTGCCATTCAGAACAGCATGCGACACCGTAATAGATCCCTCAACACTGCCATGCTCGCTTAAGACCAAGGTACAAGCGCTGGCATCTGCTTCGGTGACATCACCTTTGACTTTTCCATCAACGCGCAGGCCCCCATTAAATGTGATATTACCCTCGATACTGGACTCTACTCCGATCAAGGTATCAATTCGGCTTTGCGGCTTATTCTTGTTTCTGGAAAACATCATGACCCTTTCATGGCTGAGTATTCGCTATTGAGCAGGAATCTCTACCTTTTCGCTTATGTTGGTACGACCTGTACCTTTTTCAACAAACTCCAGCAATAAATATGCAGGTTTGACATCCACAGGTAAAGAAAATTTACCGTCTACTTGCTGATAATATTTAAAACTCAGATCCTGTTTAAGATTGGCACTGCCCTGTATCGCGACAGGTTGAGGCTGAACCTCACCCACAGGAATACCGTATAGGGTAAGCGTCAGATTACCGTCTGTGACTTTATCATGGTTACCTGCCTGCATAATCAGAATGTGATAGTCATAATCACTATTGCCCAAGGCTTTATTCACCTTGAACGTATGGAGCCGTATCTCACGCAAGCCCTTGCGTTCATTAAAGATATTTTGATAAAAAGCAATATCTTCCTTGAGCCGCATAGTCTCTGTCTGCACTCTCTCCAACTCACGCGACAAATTCATTTGGGCAGCTCTCTCTACCTGCAATTGTCGCTCCGCCTGCACGAGTTTGAACTGCACAACTTGATTGCGCGCATCTACATTCGCTATTTTTTGATGCATACCGCGCAACTGACTGCCAGAAAATTGCATATAAGCCGCACCATAGCCCAGAAGAAGGGCGAAAAAAGCAGCTAACGGTAACCAATACCAGGCAAAATGCGCGCGTACAGCAACACGATGCGCTGTCGCGCCAAAATGTCGACGTAATCTGCGCTTGACTGATCGCATTGTTAAGGCAGCAAAGGGACGATTTCCAGCCCCATGTTCTCTGCGAAGCCAAACATGATGTTCATGTTTTGCACAGCCTGCCCAGCTGCGCCCTTCACAAGGTTATCGATGACGGATAACACCACCACAGTATCTCCATTCTGAGGCCTATGCACTGCAAGCCGGCACTGGTTGGAGCCTCTCACCGACCGAGTCTCCGGATGGGCTCCCTTGGGCAGGACATCCACAAAGCGCTCATTGACATAGCGTTGCTCAAACAGACTTTGCAAATCAACGTCTTTACTCAGCCGGGCATAAAGGGTGGCATGAATACCCCGTATCAAAGGCGTCAGATGCGGAACAAAGGTCAACCCCACTGGCTCACCTGCCATATTGCTCAGGCCCTGGCTGATTTCCGGCAAGTGACGATGTCCCGCTACACCATAAGCCTTGAAATTGTCACCCGCTTCAGCAAACAGAATATGGGTTTCTGCTTTGCGGCCCGCGCCACTCACACCGGATTTGGTATCAGCAATCAAATACTGCGGATCGACCAGACCCGCCTCAAGTAGTGGCATAAATCCAAGCTGCACAGCCGTTGGATAACATCCAGGGTTAGCTACCAGCTGCGCACCCTTGATTTGCTCACGATTCATCTCCGGCAAACCATACACCGCCTGTGACAGAAGCTCCGGACAGGCATGGGTCATGCCATACCATTTTTCCCAGGTGGCCACATCCTGAATGCGGAAATCTGCGGCGAGGTCGATAATGCGCACCCCCGCTGCAAGCAACTCCCTGGTTTGCTGCATGGCAATGCCATTCGGCGTCGCAAAAAAGACGAGATCACAGCTAGCCAGATCTGATTTAGCCGGATCACTAAAGCTCAAGTCGATATAGCCACGCAAGCTAGGAAACATGTCAGCCACAGGCAAACCGGCTTCCCCACGCGAAGTAATCACACTCAACTCCACCGATGGGTGGATCGCCAGTATTCTGAGCAACTCAACACCGGTGTAGCCGGTGCCGCCTACAATGCCTACCTTGATTTTAGATGTTTGCATGACCTGATTTCTATGAATAAAACGCCAGCTTAAGCTGGCTTTGTTGCGCTTATGGTATCAAAGCTTACTAGGCTCACCAAACCGATTAAGTGTGCGAAAAGCAAAAAGCCGCACAAGTGCGGCTTTTTGTACATGGTAAAGCAGTCCTGCTTAACGCTTGGAGAACTGTTTACGACGACGTGCTTTACGGAAGCCGACTTTCTTACGCTCAACTTCACGTGCATCGCGAGTCACGAAACCTGCCTTGGACAGGGCGCTCTTCAGCGCTGCATCGTAATCCACCAGTGCACGGGTAATGCCGTGGCGAACTGCACCGGCCTGACCAGACTCACCGCCGCCATCCACATTGACCATGATGTCAAAGCTGGCAACGTTATCGGTCAACTCCAGTGGCTGACGCACGATCATGCGTGAAGTCACGCGGGAGAAATACTGGTCAACAGGCTTGTCGTTAACAACGATATTGCCGCTGCCGGACTTAATGAAGACACGAGCTACCGAGCTTTTGCGGCGGCCAGTACCGTAGTTATATTTACCAATCATCGTTTATCCTTACGCTTGGCTTTGAATAGTCAAAGGTTGTGGCTGTTGTGCCGCGTGGTCATGCTTAGGACCAGCATACACCTTCAGCTTGCGGAACATGGCGTAGCCCAGAGGACCCTTGGGCAGCATGCCCTTAACAGCCTTTTCCAGCGCACGGCCAGGAAAGCGGTCTTGCATCTTGGCAAAGGTCGTGGTGGAAATACCGCCTGGGTAACCAGAGTGGCGATGGTACAGCTTGTCGCCTGCCTTGTTGCCGGTTACTTTGATCTTGTCGGCGTTAACCACGACAATGTAATCGCCCGTATCCACGTGCGGAGTGTAAATCGTTTTATGCTTGCCACGCAGACGGTGGGCAATCTCGCTGGCCAGTCGGCCCAGCACCAGATCCGTGGCATCTACCACGAACCAGTCGCGCTTTACTTCATGCGCTTTTGCAGAAAAGGTCTTCATCGGACAACCATTAATCGCTGAAAAAATTAAGAGGCGGATTTTATGTCACGCAAGTAACGCTTGTCAAACGATATATTGCGTTTGCTAGCGGTTTTATGACGAAAAATTAAGAGCATAACTTGCTGCCAGCCCGAAAAACACCACCGCACCTAACCAGTTATTGTGCAAAAACGCCTTGAAGCAGCGTGCTGGCTGACGCTCACGAATGAGCAGGTAGTGGTATACCGCGAGCATGGCGGCAATGGTCAAACCAAGATAATAAGGCCAGTTCAGACCATAGTGACGGCCTGCAAGGAGCAATATTCCGAGTAAGACCCCGTACGATAGCATAATGGCCGCCACATCCCTAGAACCAAAAAAAATGGCAGATGAGCGGATACCGATTTTCAAGTCATCCGCCCGATCCACCATGGCGTATTCCGTATCGTAGGCGATGGCCCAGAACACGTTTCCCAGTAGCAAAAGCCAGGCAATACCAGGAATGCTGCCAGTCTGTGCCGCATATGCCATGGGAATGCCAAAGCCGAACGCCACTCCGAGATAAGCCTGAGGAATCGCAATCACACGCTTGGTCAACGGGTAGCTGGCCGCCAGAAACAAGGCGGGAAAAGACAACAGCACGGTCAGCTTGTTTAATTGCATGACCAAAGCGAAAGCAACCAGACTTAATATCATCGCCAGCAATAATGCTTCCTTGACGCTGACCTCCCCCGTCGCCAACGGACGATGACGGGTGCGGGCGACATGCCCGTCAAAATTGCGATCCGCCATATCGTTCATGACACAGCCAGCGGCGCGCATCAACACCGTACCCAAGACAAACACCGCTAATACTTTCACATCTGGTTTGCCGGCACTGGCGAGCCACAGCGCCCACAGCGTGGGCCACAGCAGCAGCAGGATACCGATGGGTTTATCCATGCGCGTCAATCGCCAGTAGGCGCTACTCTTCTTCATTAGCCAGTTCATAATGTTAAAACCGAGGGTAAAAAAACTTCCGTGACCAAAATGGCGGAGCACTCAAGGTGAAAGACCGAGCGCCTTGCCCACACGTATGCCGGCTTATTGTGCAAATGCGCCACGGCTTGCCTGTATAGCGCATGCTGGGCCGTCAACTTGCGATAGCTTAATGGCGCACGACTCACCCGCGGATTGGAAAACAGCATGGAGCCCAGCGAACGGTTCCCCAATCGTCCGAGGCTACGCCAGGCGCCACGCAAACTGGATTGCGGCAACACACTGGACGCATAGACTGCTGGCTCGCCATTGCACAGCAAATGCACGTTTCGCATCAGGGAAGGATGCCGTGAAGAGATACCGAGCAACACGGCATCTTCCAGAGCAGGCAGTGCCTGCTTCAGGCCAAGCGTATGGACAGCGAATCTTGTGGAACGTGATTGCAAGCGTTGCGTCAGAGATGCCGTCTCGACTAGCCACGACCGATAGGGTCCGCTACCCACCGGTTGGCGCAACCAGTGCTGGCGTTGATGGGGGAAGGTGCGGACAATTCTCACGGCGCTATTATCGCAGGCTCAATCACACTTTGACCAATTCTTGCGCCTGATGCAGCCACCGCTGCAAATGCGCTTCGGCTGCCTGCGGGTGCTTTTGCAATAACCAGTCTGCCATGGCCTGAGCTTCTTCCAGCAACCCTGCATCCCGTTCCAGATCGGCAATCTTGAGCATGGGGGTGCCACTCTGGCGTATTCCCATGAACTCGCCAGGGCCCCGCAAATGCAAGTCCGCCTGGGCAATTTCGAACCCATCACTCGATTCATAAATAATCTTGAGTCGCGCACGCGCCGTTTCGGACAGCGGCGTCTGGTAAAGCAGAATGCAGGCACTACTGGCAGCCCCTCGCCCCACCCGACCCCGCAGCTGATGCAGTTGCGAAAGCCCCATGCGCTCCGCGTGCTCAATCACCATCAGGCTGGCATTCGGTACATCCACCCCGACTTCAATCACCGTCGTTGCCACCAGCAAGTGAATTTGATTGACGGCGAACGCTTGCATGACGGCCTGCTTGTCGGCCGGTTTCATGCGGCCATGCACCAACCCCACCTGCAACTCGGGAAACGCCTCTTGCAATGCCATATGGGTATCCACGGCAGTTTGCAGCTGCAAGGCTTCGCTTTCTTCGATCAAGGGGCAAACCCAATAGGCCTGCCTGCCCTGACTGCAAGCGGCACGCACCCGCTCGAACACTTCTTCACGGCGCGCGTCGGATACCAGCTTGGTCACCACCGGGGTTCTCCCGGGCGGCAGCTCATCAATCACCGACACATCCAGGTCAGCAAAATAGCTCATGGAAAGCGTACGCGGTATTGGCGTGGCACTCATCATCAGCTGATGCGGCTGTGCCCCCTTCTGCCGCAGCGCCAGACGTTGCTGCACACCAAAACGATGCTGCTCATCCACCACCACGAGGCCGAGCTTGGCAAACTGCACCTGGTCCTGAAACACGGCATGGGTCCCGATCACCAGTTGCGCCTCGCCACTGGCAATCGCGGCCAGCGCCTCTGCTCTTGCTTTTTTACCCTGGCTGCCGGCCACCCAGACCACGCGCACTGGGGCCACGCCAGCCGCCAGATTTTGTAGCCAGGCAGTTAGTTTATTGAAATGCTGCTCGGCGAGAATCTCGGTGGGCGCCATGATGGCCGCTTGCCAGCCATGCTCAATCGCCTGCAAGGCGGCCATGGCAGCCACGATGGTCTTGCCGCTACCGACATCGCCTTGCAACAGGCGCTGCATGGGATAAGAACGGCCTAGATCGTGCTGAATATCGGTAAATACATGCTGCTGCGCTGCCGTCAGGCCAAACGGCAGGGATTTCAATAGCGCCGAGACCAGCTTTTTGGAAGGCGGCATGGCAGGCGCGCCCAGACCACGACGACGGGCGTAATGCTTGCGCATGGAAATCTGCTGAGCCAGCAGCTCGTCAAATGCAAGACGTTGCCAAGCCGGTGTCGTTTTTTCCTGCAGGGCATGCTGGTCCGCATCGGGTGGCGGATAGTGCAACTGCAGCAAGCTTTGCTGAAAATCAGGCCAGACCTTGCCCTGATACACCTTGGCCGGCAGGAGTTCATCATGACTGCTCGTCTCCAGGGCCCGCCCTATCCATTTCCGCAGCGAAGACTGTGACAAGCCTGCCGTGGTCGGATAGACCGGCGTCAGGGTCTGCTTGACCGCAGCCCCCTCTCGCACCGGCTTGCACTGCGGGTGCACCATTTCATACCCGAAAAAGCCATTCCTCACTTCACCCAGCGCACGCAAGCGGTTGCCCTCTTTCAGCGCCGCTATCTGACTGGGGTAAAAATTGAGAAAGCGCAAGGTCAGGATGCCGCTCGCATCCTGCAATCTTGCAATCAGGGCCTTACGGGGTTTGTACTGAACTTCGGCATGAATAATCTCGCCTTCGACCTGCGCCTGCTCGCCAAGCCGCAGGTCGCGAATCGGCGATACACGCGTTTCATCCACATAGCGCAAAGGCAAATGCAGGACCAGGTCTTCAATGCTATGAATGCCCAGCTTGCGCAGCCCGCTTAGCACCGGCTGCGTGATGCCCTTGAGGTCTTGCAGCGGTTTCAGAGACTATCCTTGCCAGCGGAGAGGTTAAAGACTCAGGCGAGCACCATAACGGCATCGGCTTCCACCAGCGCACTGCGTGGCAGTGTCGCGACACCGACTGCCGCTCGCGCAGGATAAGGCTCACTGAAATACTCGGCCATGATGGAGTTCACCAGGGCAAAGTGACCGAGGTCCGTCAGAAAAATATTCAACTTCACGACATCCGCCAGAGAGCCACCAGCCGCTTCAGCCACAGCCTTGAGGTTGGTGAATACACGATGCACCTGTGCCTCGATACCCTCTACCAGTTCCATGCTGGCAGGGTCCAGGCCAATTTGCCCTGACAGGTAAACGGTACCATTGACCGCCACTGCCTGTGAATAAGTGCCGATCGCTTTGGGGGCGTGGTCGGTATGTATGATCTTTTTTGCCATGGTTTTCCTCAGGTCTTGGTTTTTAAGATATTGGGTTGCGGTGCGCGCCCGAGCCTTACTGTATGCGCTGCTCGGTGCCAGCTCCCTTGACGCGATTGATGCGCACCACGTCAGGAATCTTGCGGATACGCCGCATCAGCTCGGCCAGGTGGACGCGATTTTCTACCTGTACGGTGAAATGCATATTGGTGTAAGCACTGCTGTCTGACTCTTCCATGCTGACGTGATCAATATTGGAGCCCGCCTCGGCAATGGTAGACGCGATCTGCGCCAGCATGCCGCGCTGGTTGGCGACCACCAGCTTCAGATTCACATTGAACAGGCGCTTGCCATCCGGATCCCATTCGACATCCAGCCATTTTTCAGGGTCGACACGGAATTTGCGAATGGCCGGGCAATCATGCGTATGAATGACCAGCCCCTTATCCTTGTTGATAAAACCAAGGATGGGGTCGCCAGGAATCGGACGGCAGCATTGGGCAAACTGCACCGCCATGCCCTCGGAGCCGCGTATGGTGATGGTGCCCAGAGGTTTGTTGGTATGCTTGGCATGGCGCTCGCCCTGCTCTTCGCTCATCGCCAGCAGTTGATGCGCGACCATGACATTCAAGCGCTTGCCCAGGCCGATATCGGTCAGTATCTCTTCCTTGTTCTTGGCGCCGTAGTCACGCAGCAGCTTCTGCCAATGCGTGTCGTCGATCTTGGCGACATCGGCGTGCAGCGCGCGCAAGGCCTGGTTCAGCAAGCGCTCACCCAAGTGGGCAGATTCGGTCGTCTGCAAGGACTTGAGGAAGTGGCGGATATGCGCCCGCGCCTTGCCGGTGGCGACATAATTGAGCCAGGCCGGGTTGGGGTGCGCATGGGCGGCCGTGATGATTTCCACATGGTCGCCGTTATGCAGCTCGGTACGCAGCGGCGCCAGTTCCTGGTTGATCTTGACGGCTACGCAGCGGTTACCGATATCCGTATGCACGGCGTAGGCAAAGTCCACCGCCGTTGCGCCTTTGGGCAGCGCCATGATCTTGCCCTTGGGCGTAAACACATATACCTCATCCGGGAACAGGTCGACCTTGAAGTGCTCGAGAAACTCCAGGGAGTCCGTGCTTTCGCTCTGGATATCCAGCAAACGCTGCAGCCATTGGTGGGTCTGCTGCTGCAGTTCGGTCAGATGGGCGTCAGTCGTCTTGTACAGCCAGTGGGCCGCTACGCCCGCATCAGCAATGTTATGCATCTCGCGACTGCGTATCTGCACTTCAATCGGTGTGCCAAACGGGCCGAACAGCGTGGTGTGCAGCGACTGGTAGCCATTGGCCTTGGGGATCGCGATGTAATCCTTGAACTTGCCCGGGATAGGCTTATACAAACCGTGCAATACTCCCAGCGCCAGATAGCAGCTGGACAGATCCTTGACGATGATGCGAAAACCGTAAATGTCGTAGATCTGCGAAAAGGTCACGGTTTTACCGGTCATCTTGCGGTAAATACTGTAAAGATGCTTTTCACGCCCCGTCACCTCGGCTTCGATATGCATCTCGCCAAGGCGCTCGCGTATGGCATCCAGGATCTTGCCCACCACTTCCTTGCGATTGCCGCGCGCAGCCAGGATCGCCTTGGAGATGACCGAATAGCGCATGGGGTACAAATGCTTGAAGCTGAGATCTTCCAGCTCCTGGTAGATGGCATTCAGCCCCAGGCGATTGGCGATGGGAGCGTAAATTTCCAGGGTTTCGCGCGCGGTGCGACGACGCTTTTCCGGGTTCATCACCCCGAGCGTACTCATGTTGTGTAAGCGGTCAGCGAGCTTGACCAGAATGACTCGCACATCCTGCGACATCGCCAGCAGCATCTTGCGGAAGTTTTCCGCCTGGGCTTCGGTCTCGGTGCTGAACTTGATCTTGTCGAGCTTGGAGAGCCCATCTACCAGCTCGGCCACCTGCTTGCCAAAGCGCTCGCTCACCTCCTGGGTGGTGACGCCGGTATCTTCCACCACATCGTGCAACAGGGCGGCCACCAGCGTGGGCACATCCATGTGCAGTTCGGCCAGGATGCAGGCCACCGATACTGGATGCGTGATATAGGGCTCGCCGCTCTTGCGCAGCTGGCCGGTATGCGCCATATCGCTGAAGCGATATGCCGCCCAGACCTGTTCAATCTCTTCAGGCTTGAGGTAAACCCGCAAGCGCTGCGTCAGTAGCGAATCTTCGCTATCGGCGGGCAATAGGGGGGCTGCCACATGTTTCAGCGACTCTGCCGGACGTTTGGCTACCAATTTAGGCATGCTGACTCAACCACCTGTGACGATCCATTAAGCTTTTAAAGGGTTTTACCAAAAAAAAAGGCACCGATTGAACACACATAATGCCTTCAAACAGCGCCTTGCTTGATCTTCGGTGCATCTAGCACCGTATGTTGAACTTAGGCTTGGCCGCGGTTCAGCACTTCCAGACCGACCTTGCCGGATGCGATCTCGCGCAATGCCAGCACAGTAGGCTTGTCCTTCTGGCCATGGGTATTGACCAAAGGTTCCGAGCCGTTGGCCAATTGGCGTGAACGGTACGCTGCTACCAGCGTCAGTTGAAAGCGATTAGGGATTTTTTCGAGACAATCATCTACTGTCATGCGAGCCATGTGTTATTCCTCCGTATGATCTATATGAGTTTTTCCAGCAGATCCTGGTGTCGCAGCAACTGCTTTTCGCGCTGCAAACGCTGGGTGCGGATGATGGCGCGCAGATCATTTAGCGCCACCTCAAAATCGTCGTTAATTGTAACATAGTCGAACTCGACCACATGGCGCATCTCATCGCGCGCAGCCGCCAGCCGACGGGCGATCACCTCGGCGCTATCCTGCCCACGCCCGTGCAGGCGCTGTTCCAGCGCCTCCAGCGATGGCGGCAGAATAAAAATGCTGATGGCCTGCGGATAAAGACTGCGCACCTGGGCAGCGCCCTGCCAGTCAATCTCCAGAATCAGGTCATTGCCTTGCTTCAACACGCTTTCCACCCGGCTTTGCGATGTTCCATAGCGCGCACCATGCACATGCGCACTTTCCAGAAAGTCGCTGGCTTCCAGCATGCGCATGAATTCAGCCTCTTCCACAAAGTGATAGTGCACCCCGTCCACCTCGCCTGGTCGCGGCTTGCGGGTGGTGTACGACACCGACAGCTGAATCTGGCTGTCTGACGCCAGCAATTCGCGCACCAGACTGGTTTTACCCGCGCCAGATGCCGCGGTGATGATAAATAGATTGCCTGTCATGCTTGTGATTTCTTTTAAATGGTCTGCGCCGGTTGGCGGCGATTGCAAGATGGGCTGCCCGCTTCCGCGCCGCCCTTTCAAATGTGATTACTCGATATTTTGAATCTGTTCACGCATCTGTTCAATCAATACTTTGAGCGCCATCGCAGTTTGCGATACTTCGGTTGAAACCGACTTGGAACCCAGCGTATTCGCTTCGCGGTTCAGCTCCTGCATCAAAAAATCCAGACGCTTGCCGGCCGCGCCCTTGGCACCAAGAATGCGCTTCACCTCTTCAATATGCGCGGTGAGGCGTGTGAGCTCTTCGTCCACATCCACGCGTTGCGCAAACAGCACCAGCTCCTGCCGCACGCGCTCTTCGTCCACCGATTTCAGGGCATCCTGCAGCTTGGCCGTCAGGCGCTCCTGATAAGCCTTGATCTGCAATGGCAGCAGCGGCTTCACCTTGGCAACTTCGCGCTCCATCTCGGCCAGGCGCTCGTGGATCACCCCGGCCAGTTTGGCACCTTCACGCGCCCGCGCGGCGCTCATGTCCTGCAACACCTGCTCCAGAATCGCCTTGACCTGATCACCCAGTGCAGCCGTATCGATGCCATCGCTCATCACCACGCCGGGCCAACGCAGAATGTCAGCCACCGTCAAAGGCGCGCTAGCCGGCATGTGCTGCTGTACATCTGCAGAGAGTTTGGCCAGCTGCTGCACAATGCTGACATCAAGCTCGGCTTTTTTGGCAGCATCCTGACTGCGCATCAGGCTCATTCGGCATTCCACCTTGCCACGCCCGAGATGGGCTGCGATCAGTTCGCGTGCCATGGGTTCAAAGCTACGCAGGCTGTCATCCAGCTTCATGTGCAATTCAAGATAGCGATGATTGACAGAGCGCAACTCGATAATGAGAGTGCCGCCGCTGACCTCGCGCTCCAGCGAGGCAAATCCGGTCATACTGAATGTCATGGAAAATTCCTGGGGGAAATGAAGATTTTAAAGTTGGGGCATGGTATCAAATCCCGCCGGATTCATGCCAAAATAAGCTGGTGCCTCGCCGCGGCGGCGCATGGTTTATTGATGCGGATGTTGCGCATTTTTCATTCATGTCTCGGTCGACTCTTGGGATGTATCGTTCAGTATGCAGGCAACGCAAAACCAGTCTCTTCCCATTGGACACCCGCTACAGGACTATGTCATCAAGAAGGTTCTGAGCGCGGGTGGCTTCAGCGTGGTCTATCTGGCCGAGGATGCCAGCAAGAATACCGTCGCCATCAAGGAGTATCTTCCTACCGGTCTCGCCTTGCGCAGCGAAGGCAGCAAAGTGCAGATCAACTCCGCCGCTGCCTCTACCAATTTCAAGCACGGCCTCAAATGTTTTTTTGAGGAAGGGCGAGCACTCGCTACCATTGAACACCGCAATATTGTGCGGGTTGTGAATTTTTTCCGTGCCAACGATACCGTTTACATGGTCATGCAATACGAGCGTGGCAAAAGCTTGCAAGCCTCCATCCTCAACCAGCCGCAGCCATTGGGAGAGAATTTCATCCGCCGTGTCTTCTGCGAACTGCTGAATGGCTTGCGTGAAGTACATGCCCGCAAGCTGTTGCATCTGGACATCAAGCCCGCCAACATCTACATCCGGCTCGATGGCTCCCCTGTGCTACTCGATTTCGGCTCGGCCCGGCAAACATTATCCGCCACCCAGCCCAGCCTGCCGCCCAGCTATACACCCGGGTTTGCCTCGCCCGAGCAATACTTCGATAAAACCCTTCTCGGGCCATGGAGCGACATCTACAGTGTGGGTGCCAGCATGTATGCCTGTATCAGTCGCGGCACGCCGCCCGCAGCTGATGCCCGCCGCAAGGAAGACAAACTCATCCCCGCCGTCCGCCTTGGCAAAGCCCATTACTCGCCGGCACTGCTGGAGATTATTGATCGTTGCCTGGCGATAGACCACATGCAGCGTCCGCAAAGTGTGCTGACCCTGCAAAAAATGCTGGCGGAGAATATTCCCAGCGCACCACCTGCTAAAGCCGGGCTGATGGACAAGCTACGCCAGTACTTGCGACCAGACACATGAAATTCAGTATTTACCAAAGCAGTCGCAAAGGGCCGCGCGCGCATAATCAGGACAGGCTAGCTTATGCTTACAGCCGCGATGCCGTGCTGATGGTGCTGGCCGATGGCATGGGCGGCCATCGCCACGGGGAAGTGGCCGCTCGCCTAGCCGTCAAAACCCTGACCGAAGATTTCAAAAAAAGAGCGGTTGACCTTTTACCCCACCCAGGTCGTTACCTGATGGAGCAAATCCAGATCATTCATCAGGCCCTGCATCAGCTCAAGCACACCCAACATATGCTCGAGGCACCGTGCACCACCATCGTTGCCGCCATTATTCAGCAACACCGCCTGTATACCGCCCATGTGGGTGACTCCCGCCTCTATCATTTCCGCAGCGGGCGCAGCATTTACCACACGGAAGATCACTCCGTGGTGCAAAAGATGTTTCGCCAGGGCCTGCTGCATCGCGATGAGATGGCGCGTCATCCTGAGCGTCACAAAATCTATAACTGCCTGGGCAGCAGCCATGCGCCCAAAATCGAGCTGACGCCCCCGCGCAAGCTGATGGATGGCGATATCCTGTTGCTATGCTCGGATGGCCTGTGGTCAGGCTTGAGCGAAGAACAGATGGCCGAGATGATTTACCAGCATCCGGTCGACATCGCCATTCCCAAGATGCTGGAAACTGCCGAGGAGCAAAACGGCAGTGAAGGAGACAACGCCAGTGCCATCGGGCTGCGTCTGGGCCAAGCCGAGCTGATGCTGTCCTCCAATGACATGGCGATGGGAGCGATTACCACCATCCTGAATCCCGTCACCGAAAATTCAAGCCAGACCGAAGATGTCGAGCTGAGCGAAGCGCAGATCGACCTGGCCATTGCCGAGATACAGGCCGCCATTGCCAAAACGCGCAGCTAGCCTGCAGTGCAGCAGCCGTTTCACGTGGAACCCGGCATTATTGAATTCAACACGACTGGCTTATAATCAGGGTTTTGACAGAGCGAAACCATCATGCGCCCCAGCCAGCGAGAAACCCACCAGCTACGCCCCATTGAAATCATCCGGCACTATACCAAGCATGCCGAGGGCTCGGTACTGATCAGGTTTGGCGATACCCATGTGCTGTGCACCGCCAGCGTCGACGAAAAAGTACCCGGGTTTTTGCGCGGCAAAAATCAGGGCTGGGTGACAGCAGAGTACGGCATGCTGCCCCGCTCTACCGGCAGCCGCATGGACCGCGAAGCGGCACGCGGCAAGCAGAGTGGGCGCACACAAGAGATTCAGCGCCTGATTGGCCGCTCCCTGCGTGCCATCATCGATCTGGAAAAGCTGGGCGAGCGCAGCATACAGATTGACTGTGATGTGATTCAGGCTGACGGCGGCACCCGCACCGCCAGCATCACCGGCGCCTATGTTGCCCTACATGATGCCATCAGCCGTTTGCTGGCGCAGGGCCTGATCACCGAATCGCCTTTGCGCGATTCCGTCGCCGCCGTGTCGGTAGGCGTTTACCAGGGCACACCGGTGCTGGACCTCGACTATATTGAAGACTCCGACTGCGATACCGACATGAATGTCGTGATGACCGGCAGCGGTGGTTATGTGGAAATCCAGGGCACGGCAGAAGGGGTGCCATTTCAGCGTGCCGATATGGATCGCATGCTGGATCTCGCCGCCGCAGGCATACGTGAGCTGACCAGCCTGCAAGCCAAGGCGCTGGGCTTGTAACATGGCGCTGCCCTTCAACCAACTGGTGATCGCCAGCGGCAACGCTGGCAAGTTGCGTGAAATCCGCCATCTGCTGGCGCCGCTCGACCTGGAAATCATCCCGCAATCCGCCCTGAATGTGCCGGAAGCCGAGGAGCCTTACTGTACGTTTATTGAAAATGCGTTGACCAAGGCGCGCCATGCCAGCCGCCATACCGGATTGCCCGCGCTGGCTGATGATTCCGGCTTATGCGTGGATGCCCTGCAGGGCGCGCCTGGCGTGCTGTCGGCACGTTATGCCGGTGAACCAAAATCGGATGCTCGTAATAATGCGAAACTGCTGGAGGTCATGCAGGGTCTCACCCAGCGGCAGGCACATTTTTATTGCGTGATCGTGCTGGTGCGGCATGCTGACGATCCGGAACCGCTGATTGCCGAAGGCGTGTGGCAAGGCGAGATACTGGACACATTGCGCGGCGAGGATGGCTTCGGCTATGACCCCCTGTTTCTGGATGCCAAAACCGGCAAGACCGTCGCCGAATTACCCCTGGATATTAAGAGCCGTATCAGCCACCGAGGCCAGGCCATGGCCCGCTTGCTGCATCGGCTGGAGAGATTGGCAACATGAGTAGCAACGACTGGCCCAAATGGGTACGCGATGACAACAGCGTGGTCTCCTGCACCGAAAAAGTGAAGGTCATGACCGAGAATTTTGACGAGCTGAAACAGATTGCGCAGGATGCGCTCGAAGACGGCCTCTTGATGGAAGTCTCCGAGCAGCAGATGCGCGATGCCCTGCACCAGCTGGTCGACAGCCTGATCAACCCGTACAACAAAGCCTAGCGCATATCCGCGCCGCATGATACCGATCATTCCGATTGCGCCTGCCCCGGTGACTGAAAATCCGCTGGTCGGCCAGCTCACCAGCAGTGGCCTGCGCAATCCGCCGCCACTCAGCCTGTATATCCATATCCCCTGGTGCGTGCGCAAATGCCCTTATTGCGATTTCAACTCGCATGAATCGCGCAACCCCATCCCCGAAAGCGCCTATGTCGATGCCTTGATCGCTGATCTTGAGCAGGCCACTCCGCTGGTATGGGGCCGCAAGGTACGCAGCATATTTTTTGGTGGCGGCACGCCCAGCCTGTTCAGCGCGGAATCCATAGACCGCATCCTCAGCCATGTGCGCATGCTCACACCACTGGAATACGAAGCGGAAATCACGCTGGAAGCCAACCCCGGTACTTTTGAAGCGGAACGCTTTGCAGGCTACCGTGATGCTGGGGTCAACCGCATTTCCATCGGCATACAAAGTTTTAATCCGCGTCATTTGCAGGCACTAGGACGCATACACAACAGCGAAGAGGCGCAATACGCCGCCGAGCACGCCATCCGGATTTTTGGCAACGTCAATCTGGACCTGATGTATGCACTGCCGGAACAAACGCTGGAAGAGGCGCTGCAGGATATGCGCACCGCCATTGCGCTAGGCCCCACGCATATCTCCGCTTATCACCTGACCCTGGAACCTAACACCCCGTTTTACTACAAGCCACCAGCGCTGCCCGACGATGACACCAGCGCCACCATGCAAGAAGCCATCGAGCATCTGCTGGCAGAGCACGGGTATGGTCATTACGAAACCTCCGCATTCGGCAAAGCGGGCAAGCGTTGTCGGCATAACCTGAATTACTGGGTATTTGGGGATTATCTGGGCATAGGAGCGGGCGCTCACAGCAAGCTGAGCTTTCATGACCGCATTCTGCGGCAGTCCCGCATCAAGCAACCCAACGCCTACATGAAAGCCGTGGCGGAAACCGGCCACATTGAGGAAGAACGTCTGCTGGACCGGGCTGACCTCGGCTTTGAGTTCATGATGAATGCCCTGCGCCTGACGGAAGGCTTTGACCCTATGCTATTTACCACCATGACCGGGCAAACCCTGAGCACGGTGGAACCGGCCCTGCAGCAAGCCGAGCAACGCGGGCTCATCACCCGCACGCCTGAGCTGATTGCTCCTACTGCGCTGGGGCAGCGCTTTTTGAATGAGCTGTTGCAACTCTTTCTGGAAGAGTAAACAACGCACAGATCTCGCCAGAAGTCCCATCCTCGCCGCAGATTAAGCGAGTATGGCTTCCCGGCAGACGACAGTCGACCCACCAGCCCGGCTTAATAAAGCCCGTTGAAGGTTCTGGTAGGTAAGTCCGTACTTAACACGGATTGCCGAGATTCAAACAACACCCTTAAAAACAGCATGCCCGTTTCGTCCTTGTACTGGGGTGCATTGCGCTCGGAGAGCGCACCGCCGATCTGCAGCCTGTCGTTGATACGCCATACGCCAGTCGCTTCGGCGGTATAGCTCATGCCATTATTTTTGCTGGAGGCATAGCTATTGCCATCGTCATTGCCGGGAAACCAGGGTGAGGCCGCTTCGGCGATGGACACGGTGGCAAACGCCAAACGCCCCTTCACGATAAACTGCTGGTTTTCACGGGTTAAAAAGTCCAGCGCCGGGCCTATGCTGACAAAGCGTTCCGGGCTGAAATATCCCCCATGTCCCAGCGTGAAATGACTGAGATTTTTTTCATAATGGTCATAATTGAACCCCAGCCCCACCACCGCATATGAAAAGGCGGGCAAGTCGAGGTTTTTGCCCACACTGGCAAACACACCCGCATGACGATTCGTCTCCACACTCTCGCCGTCCAGATATTCCAGGTTAAGGGTAGCGCTGACGGACCAGTTATTCCCCAGCTGTTGCAGGCTATTGAAGCGAACACCTTTGCGTAGCACGCGCCCCCATTGCTTGCCGGTATAGGGGTCACGCATACCGGTATACGACAGGATGGATTCGCGCACTGGCTCTACATACAAACTGCTGGTGAGATTCGCCAACTTGCCTATGCTCTGGTATGCCACATAACCGGTGGGGCGACTGCTGACCTCGCCGTTATCCGGGGTCACGCCCAAGGCAATATCCCACACATCGTCGCGCCAGCTGACTCGCGGCTCCAGGCCGGTGGTAGAGGTCGTTGGGGAATAGCGCCAGGCACCGGAACTGCCAGAGCCCACCAGCGCATCGCGTGACAATGTGCCGCTATCCAGACGGACCTCGCGCAATGCCACATTCAGCTCGCCATGGCTACCCGTCGGCATGCTGGCCTCCAGCACCGGTACCTGACGTATGCTCAACTGCGATAAGCCTTGCGTGCCACTCTTGTCGCGCAACGCGACGCCGGCACCGGCCTGTGGCGCGGCTATGCCACCGGCATCGCCATAGGTGTCAGCATCCAGCGCGCGCGCTTCAAAAAAGCGCTTCTGCCCAAACAAGCCCGCCGCCACATGATGCTGGTATTGGCTGGCAAGCGGCTCCGTGGTCGCCAGCAGAGCTATATCATCTGCCCGTTCCAGCTTGAGATAACCCGCCATGACGCCCGCGGCGCTTTCTTCATCCGGCTGCGCCCGGTAAAGGCTGGCAAACACCTCGGCAGCTTGTGTGGTATTCCCCAGCCCAAACTGGGACCAGGCCTCCATCAGCGAGGCATAGCGAGGCAAGGCCCCAGCCTGCTTTGCCTCCTGCAAGTAGTTCAGCGTCTGCTGACTATCCTGTTGCCCGTAGGCCTGTTTTGCCAGCGCCAGATAGGCATTCAGCAGCAGATCATTGCGCCCGGCATCGCCCGCCGGCAAGCCTTGGGCCACCGTAATCGCTTGTTCGTGATTTTGCTCGCGCGCGAAGACCAAGGCGAGGCCATAGCGTGCATTGTCATTCTGCGGCTCCATCGCCAGTGCTGTCGCAAACAAATCCTGCGCTGCGGCCAGTCGCTCCAGCTTGAAGTCATGCCAGGCCACCAGCAATAGCTGGCTGATATCTTTTCGGGCCACGATCTCTGGCTGCAACTGCTCAAACAGGCTATCCACCCTGGCATTGTCATGCTGCTTGATGGCAAGCGCCAGATCCTCTACCCCGTTCTGGTATACCAGTTGCTGAAAAAGCACCTCGCCGCGCGCCGTGCGCGGGGTAGCAGTGCCAAACGCAATCAAGGCCTCCCATTCCTTACGGCTAAGCCAGTGTTCGGCTTTGTACAGAGTGGCGAGCCTGTCTTCTTCTTTTTCGCACTGGGTAACCAGATGCTGCAGCTGAGCTTGCAAGGATTCGCGCTGCCCCAGCGTCGCGCGGGCAGCGGCCAGTGCCCATGCCTTGTCGATGGCTGCGCAGGAGAAGGCTTCCGGGTATTGCTCACCCAGTTTCACCAGCGCCTCGGTATCCTGCTCGCGGATGACCTGCTCCAGGCGTTGTTCGCGTCGCTTTTGCGTCAGCAGCGCCACCAGCTCAGGCGGCGCTTTCCAGTCCGGATACTGACTCTGCAGCTTGGCAATGCCCTGCTCCACACGGTCATACGCATGCTGGTTGAATAGCTTCCACAGGGGGCGGGTATCAGGCGCGTTGGGTGCGGCGTCTTGCTTGGCAGCTACCGCAGCCGGCGCTTTTTTTGCAGGCGTCAGAAAACTGGAAAGCGGCACATTGTTAATCAGTGGCTGGCTCTGCACCCGACCATTCTTGTCGGGCGATTGCGATTCGATGGCATCGGACACCGCTTTGGGCTCGCTGATGACATTAGACGGCAAGGCCTTGATTGTTGCCTGCGATGCATTTGATTCCTGCTCTGCGACAACCGTCCATGCAGATGGGGTGGCCGTCATTGCCCGCAGATTGCCAGAGGCCTCCTCAGCACAAACGATAACAGGGCATTCGGCCAGTCCGGCCAGTGACAGCATGACCACCAAGGTCTTGTATTTCACCGCGACTGCTCCTCCACCATCATATCGGCCAGCAGCAACAGCGTGGCCGAGTAGTAATCCTGCGTGTTGATCGGATAGTCACGCCTTGCCGGCAAAGCAGGATAACGGCATGTCAGATCCGCGATGTTGAGGATACCGGGCGCAGCGCCATAAGGAGCCACTGTGTCGTTTTCAATACTGACGGTAGGTGGCAGATAGGGGGTTTTCTGGTAATGCCCCCAGAACGCCTGGAACGGCGCCAGCACATTGGCGCTGGCTTTCTTGCCCCACATGATGAAAAACGGCACGCGCACCGCGTCATAACCAAATTGTGCCGGGAATCCCGGAGCAGGAATCACCTTATTACCAAGCTGTACCCAGTCGGTGGGTAGCTGCCATTTGCCAAAATGGCTTTCCCCGATCAGGGTGATACCGCTCTGGCTCAGCTGATCCCACACAGGGTCGGACGCATAGCGACTGAAATCATTCAGGGCCGGGAAAACCCAATAAGACAAATTGACGATCTGGCCTGCCGGTTTTTCAAATCCGGTAGTGCCCGGCAAAATGACAGGGCCCCATTTGCTCGGCTTGACCAGGAGTCGCTTCACATCATTGAGGATAGCCTCTGCCGCTGTTTTATAGGCGGGCACATGCCATTTATCCGAGGCGCGCAACAGGGCCCATGCCACATACAAGTCACCATCCGTGGCATTGTTGAAGTCATCGACACCATTTTTGGTGGTCCAGCGCCAGGCCAGCAGATGATCCTTGCGCACCTGAAGCGCGCTTTGCGTCCACTGCCACAACCGATCAAATGTCTTCTGATCGTTGTAATGCACAGCCAGCAGCATGGTAACGCCCTGGCCTTCCGAATGGCTGATGCCACCATTGCCGACATCTACCACGCGGCCCTCGGCCAGCACAAAGCGCTGCTTGAATTCCATCCAATCGGCCTGGCCCGCCACGGCGGAAGCACTGCCAACATGAAATAGGAAACCCACGAGGAGCGCCTTAAAGTAAGATAAAGGCCTATCCGTTTTAAACATAACGTCTCTCAAAATGACTGACAGGGTAACGATGACTGGCTCCGCGCAATTACAACATGTTAATCCGGCACAAGCGGTGTGGATGACTATCCAGGTCTTCAGCCACAGCGACGAGGCTCTGCAAAAAATTCGTCAGCTGGCACAAGACAGCGTGACGGAACACACCGGCACCATCACCCTGGGGGAGCGACATTGGATCGCCCGCTTTGGCAATACCGATGAGTGTCTGGATGCCGCCATCGCCATACAGCGCGCCACCGACCTCTTCAATTTCGATAACGGCAGCCACCCGCCCATACTGTTGGGTATTCATATCGCATGCGATGAAAATATGACCGCGGATTTTCCACCGCCCCCGACGGCTTTTCTGCGCCCAGGGCAAATTCACCTGTCAGAAAGCGCATACCGCGCCATCCACCACGATCAACCCATCCAATTCAGACCGGCAGACCATGCCAGCACCACCGCTTACAAAGCGATCTGGAAGATGCAGGAATTTGAGCTCGCCAGCCCCACTCACCATCAAGGCGCACCTTCTGTTGGCTTTTTCATCAAGGTCATCCTCATTTGCCTGATCCCGTTTCTGCTGGTGCTCGCTTACACCTGGCGCGAACCATTGCAGCAAGGCTTAAGTTCACTGGATGGCACGCGCACCATCGATCACCAGCTGGAATAACGCCGCGTTAAACCGGCCGCCCTGCCACACGCTTCTTGCGGTAGCGGCGGAGCACGACAAACAGCGTGATGGCAAAACCGATAGTCAGCAAAATCACCAGCCCGTAATACACGTAGGGATGGGTATACAGGTAAGACTGCCAGAACGATTTCTTGCCGGATTTACCCGTGGTATATGTGACCTCAGGCTTGAAGCTTTTTACGATAGGCTTGTCTTCCTGCGAGGCAATATCCAGCATGGTCAGCTCTCCCTCGGTCTGCGCCTGCACCTCGGACTTAAGCAAGGCTTCGCTCAGGCTGAGCAGGTTTTTTGAATCGCGCGCCGCGAATACCATGCCAGTGCGGCCCGACTCATAAGGCGACTCAAACTGCATGAGATAGCCTTGGCCCTCACCCAGCTGGCTCGATTGCACACTGCTGACCAACACCGGATCGGATGCCCAATCCCGCACCAGTGCATATGGCACGGCAGATTTACCCTTGGTGAAAGGCAAGTCCTTGCCGCCTAGCGCGGCAGAAATGCTGTCTGGCGACCCCAGCAGAATAAAGTCGCCCTTCCATGGATTGGCCAGGGCTTTATCCAGCTGGATGGCATACAAGGGGAAACCGCTTTTCTGCGTCATCAAACCGATCAGATTCATGGCAGCGGACAGCGTGTTGTCATCGGTCTGGGTCAACACCACCTTGCTTTCGTAACCATCTGCCCAGCGCGTAAAGGGAAAGCCGCTCAGCATGAAGAGTTCCAGCCTCGGCAACTCGACAAAGTGCGGCATGTCGGGAAAGCTGAAGGTAGTGTCATCAAACACGGTGAGGAACATATTGCCGGTCAGCATCAGATCGCATTCCTTCAAGGGCGGATGCAACTCGGTATTGAAGGAAATGCGATTGCTCCCCGGCTGGAACAGACGTGTGGGGATCTCAATCATGTAATTCTGGAAGGATGCTCCATCCGTATTGCCCAGATGGATACCTTTCACGATCTTGCCATTCACCACGATATTCATGGCCGAGGTGTCACGCATGCCGGCACCGTAAGCAAAGTGCAGGGTGAGCTTGGCCGACAGGTTGGGCCGGATCATGAAATCTGACGGCAAGCGGAAATTGATATCCTTGCTGTTGGCGTTGCCGCCTTGAAAGGTCGCTGTCGGGAAATTCAGTGCCTTGAGCGTGTATTCCTTGCCAGGCTCAATCAGCTCACGGCCGCTGTATTCCTTGAGCTTGGGCAACTTGAATTCATAAGCACTCAGACTAGACGTGCCAGGAAAGGTCGACATGCTGGCAAAGGTTTCGGCCGCGAGCTTGACATCATCGACCTGCTTGCCCGTCACCACCAGCAGCGCATGCCCGGCATCCTGCCCGCCTCCCGCCTGCGGCAGGGGTAGCATGCTGACATAGCCCCCCTGCTCGTGGTCAACCAAGGCGAGTTTCGCCTCGCCCAGCAGGCCTTGGACAAACACATGCTTGCCCACGAGGATGTTATCCACGCCAGGCTTCAACTTGCTGGAAACCGTGAAGCTGACCTGCCGATAATCGAAATGATGCGCCACACCGGAGGCCACAATCGACAAGGGGTTGAGCAATTCGGCGTCCTGGGTATCCGTGACGAGATGCACTTCCGCCTGCGGGAAGACTTTCGGATCAAACAGCAGGGTGCCCACACTGGACAATGCAACAGGGACGGCTTTGTTTTCGTAGTCGATCGCCAGTACCGAGCGCTTGAGGTCTATGGTCGTCCACATATCGGGCGAGCAGCCCTTTTCGCAGCCTTTACTTTCACTATGCTGGGCCACGGCAAACGAGAGTTTGTTATAGCCGGCGCTCAGATACTGCACAGGCAGATTAAGCTGCACCAGCACATCCGGGCTCAAGGCATCGAGCTTGGTCTGGGCAATCGGCATGCCGTTCAGCTTGACCACCAGCTGGGATTGGCTGGTAATCAGGTTGATCGAGGACACATAATGCAGGTTCAGCGTGACCTTCTTCACATTCCAGCGATGCGCCAGCGGAATATCCAGCCCCTGCTCATCCCCGGTACATTTCAAGGTGAGCGTAGGCGCCGCCATCAGCTTGTCTAGCTCGACCTGCTGGGTATTGGCATAGCCCAATAGCGGAAACATCCATAAAACGACATACATCCATACTTTCATACGACCCCCGAACTTCCCCATGATTGATTGGTTTATTTTTTTGCGTATTTTCTTTGCAAGGCCACCAGGTACTGCACACCTGATGACGTCATGATTCCGAAGCTTTCCGCCATGCCTTTGATGCCAGATACAAACAGGTGACCCAGCATTCTGAATGTCTTCTCATTGCGGGTTTTCTTGGCCCAGAAACGCGTCCAGCGCCCGCTATCGCCATACAAATAAGCCACGGCCTGGGCGTAACTCTGCTTGTCCAGCACAAATTCCGTGCCGCAATAAAACACGCCGTTACGCTCAATCACCCGCTTGAATACCGCGTTAAAGACAAACGTCCTGCCATCGCTGCTGGTGGTTTCCAGCATCACTGGCTCCGAAACGGCTGGTGGCTTGGGCAGCTTCACCTTGAATCCCAGCCCGGTCATGGAAAGATCCAGCGTCTCTCCCACGTACTCGGCATCCGCACCTGCCAATCTGATCCTGATGGGTTCCTCTACATTGATACGGTGGAACTGCCGCAACTGTTTGCGCTCCCAGAAAGCGCCTAGTGAGATGATTGCCAGCACGACATTGTAGGTGCACCAGACGGCGGTGACCGACAGGGTGTCCCTCAGAATGGGATCCGTAAACCAGCTGATCACGCCGGCACCAATGGCCAGAATATTGATCAGGATGATGACGAAAAAGATAGCGGCCAAGGGGTTCAGGAAGTCCTGTTCCTGCGTGTTGCCCTTGGGCGTGACCTTGAACGATGGCTTGTGCGGATTGAATAGCACCGCAATCACCGCCGGTGCCAGGAATATCGACTGCACACTCTCGTAAATTTCCGAGAAAAACGGCTGGCGTGCCCGGCCATAGAAAAAATCCATGAGCATGAAAGTAGAAAAGATATATGGCACGGCATAACTGATGACTTGCGTGAAGGACGCAAAATAAATCTTGAGGCTGAGCAACAGGAACAAGGCTGGTGCAATGAAAAACATCACGCGCGCCAGCCCAAAGAACCAGTAAAAGCAGAAGTTGAAATAGCACAAGCGCTGGTGGAAGCTCAGCCCTTTGGCCATCAGCGGATTGCTCAGCAGGAACAGCTGCACCATGCCCTGCGCCCAGCGGGTGCGTTGCAGGATGTAATCCTTGTAACTCTCCGGCGATAGCCCGCATACCATGGGACGATCAAGATAAATGCTGTTATAGCCCAGGCTGTGCAAGTGAAACGATGTTTCGGCATCCTCGGTAATGGTTTTACCGGCAATCCCACCCACTTCCATGACATACCGCCGCCGTAATAGCGCGGCCGACCCACAGAAGTAACTGGAATTCCAGAAATCCAGCGAACGATGGATTTCCTTGTAAAACATGTCGTTTTCACGATTAGGGTTACCCACGCCGATAAGATTCTTCTCGACGGGCGTGGGATTAATGAAGAAGTGCGGTGTCTGCACCAGGAACAGCTTGGGGTCAGCCGAAAAGAACCCAACGGTGCGACGCAGGATGTCATGGGTGGGCACGTGGTCGCAATCCAGCACAAGAAAAAGTTCGCCGTGTGTCTGATGCAGGGCATGGTTAAGATTGCCCGCCTTGGCGGCAACATTGGTTTCGCGGGTGATGTAGTTCGCGCCCAAATCCTGCGCTAATCTGCGCAGGCGGTAATAGCGTGCCCAGGCGACCTCGGCGGTGGCCGGATTGTTTCGTTTGTTTATGGTGCTGCCATCGTCGCAGATATGAATGCGCAGTTTGTCTTTGGGATAGTCAATCTGACTGGCGGCGATGGTCGTGATGCGGATGATATCGTCCGACTCATCGTAAGTCGGAATAAACACATCGACGGTGGGATAGTCCGCCAGGTTGGGCGGCAATTTGAGCGGCCGGTTGCGCAGGGGCCAGAGATTCAGCAATATCCCCAGCATGTAGATCGTCAGGGAATATACTTCTGCCAAGTACAGCAGCGTCATGGCAATAAAATCCAGCGGCCCCGTGTAGATCAGGGTTTCGGTACTGCGCCAGATCAGGTATCGCAAGGCCAGAAAGCCGGAAAGCAGGATAAACAAAAACCGCCATGGCGGTCGCTTGGTAACTTGCCATTTGTACATGCACGCCAGAATGACAAACACGCCCCAGGACAGCATGAGCTGACGCTGAAGATCAAAGACATCAATGGATACCTTCAAGAGGTACATCAACAGGCTGGCAAACCCCAGCAACAGCCAGCCGATGGAGAGCGACTGGCTCTTCGGATCCTCATTGAAAAATGGGAACAACGTCTTTGGTTTCATGCGTTTTTTCTTTTAATTCTCATGTTCACAGATGATCCCCTGATCCTCATCTGACGCGGCTGGCATTGCCTGCCCCAACCGCATGCCACTTTATCATCAAGCCCACCCTCGCAGTATAGATAGCGAAAGCTTGCGCAAGACTCAAGCAGGATAACTAGCAACTCCCGTTCCGTCCGCTTTTTTACGCTATGCTATAACTTGTAAATCTCCATAAAATCATAGACTAAGACGCTTTATTAATTTACCTCTCCCTCTCACGCCCCCTGTTCATTTCACCGTGGAATGAAAAAAACTCCCCTGAATAGTGCAGCCAAGGCAACCAACATGCATGACTGGCGCTGAAACAGAGCCCTCAGCAATCGGGGTTTCTTGCCAGCCCGACTCAAACATGCCCCAGATGCTGGTCAAGAAACGTGGCGACTTGCATAGGCATGACCTGATGAAAGGCGACGCGGTCAAAGCCTGGAGGGTCAAGCGCCGGGGCCAGGCCAGGCCGCTGCATCGCCTGTGGGAATGGGCTCAGGAAAGAAAAATGCCCGGCATTCTTCACTTCGTGCCAGCTTACACTTGCCGGCTGCTGCACGCCCCTGATCACCAGATCGGCATGCCATTGCGGGGTAATATCATCGTGTTCGCCAGTGAGGATGAGGATGGGAAGATTAACGGCGCTCAAGGCGCCTTCGGGCATATAGTAGGCCGTGGCGGGCGCCAGCAGCACCAGCGCGGAGATGCGATCGTCAGCCTCCACCGGCACGGCCTCCCGCGCCTGAGTCCAGGGCTGCCCGCCAGCCAGGGCAAGCGCGGTATATGCTCCCAGCGAATGGCCAATCACGGCAATGCGGGTGAAATCTAGATAGCGAGAATACACAGGGTGCGAGACCAGATGGTCGATGGTAAGCGAGACATGGCGCGGACGATTCTGCAGATTTTGCAAGGTGCCCTTGAGGCTGTTATCGAGCCGATTATTGCCTGGATGCTCCAGCAACACGACCACATAGCCGCGCGCCGCCAAGGTCATGGCGATAGTGCGATACAAAATAGGCGCCCCACCACTGCCATGTGAAATCACGACCAGCGGATGAGGGCCAGGTGCCACAGGGGCATCAAGCGCCACCTCCATGCTGTAAGGGCCGATCGTGTGTGGCTGTGGAGCTTGGGTGGCGGGATAAAAAGCAAGAATGGGAAAGGTCAGATGCTGTGCAGCATCTGACACGCTGAATGTGTGGAAACCGACCGGCATGCAGAAAATGTGAAGCGATCAGGCCAGAGCCTGACGCGCGCGGCCGATGGCAAGCCGGACCTGCTCCGGAGCAGTTCCCCCGATATGATTGCGGCTGGCCAGCGAGCCTTCCAGCGTCAGCACAGCATAGACATCCTCGCTGATCTGGGTACTGAATTTCTGCAGCTCGGCCAGGGGCAGGTCTGACAGGTCGCAGCCTTTTTCCACGGCATAACGCACCGCCAACGCCACCACTTCATGGGCATCGCGGAAAGGGGTGCCCTTTTTCACCAGATAATCAGCAAGATCGGTCGCGGTCGCAAAGCCTTCGCTGGCCGCCGCCCGCATGGCGGCCTTGTCGACCTTGATGCCACGCAGCATGTCGGCATAAATCTGCAAGGTCACCAGAATGGTGTCTGCCGTGTCGAACAAGGGTTCCTTGTCTTCCTGATTATCCTTGTTGTACGCCAGCGGCTGGCTTTTCATCAGGGTGAGCAGTGCCACCAGATGACCATTCACCCGCCCGGTCTTGCCACGCACCAGCTCGGGCACGTCAGGATTTTTTTTCTGCGGCATGATGCTGGAACCAGTACAGAAACGATCAGCAATATCAATAAAGCCAAAGCGTGGACTGGACCACAGGATCAGCTCTTCTGAGAAGCGCGACAGATGCGTCATCAGCAAGGCAGCGGCGGCGGTAAATTCAATGGCGAAATCGCGGTCAGATACCGCATCCAGCGAGTTCTGGCATACCGCATCAAACCCTAGTTGCTGCGCGACAAATTCGCGATCTATCGGGTAACTGGTGCCCGCCAGCGCGGCGGCGCCCAGCGGCAGGCGATTGATACGCTTGCGCGCATCGGCAAAACGCTCGGCATCGCGCTGCAACATCTCAAAATATGCCAGCAGATGGTGACCAAAAGTCACCGGCTGAGCCACCTGCAAATGGGTAAAGCCAGGCATCACGGTATCACTGTGCGCTTCAGCAAGATCCAGCAGCGAAGCCTGCAGGCCACGAATGCCGGCCATCACGTCATCGGTGGTGGCGCGCAGCCACAGGCGCACATCGGTGGCCACCTGGTCATTGCGTGAACGGCCGGTGTGCAGACGCTTGCCTGCATCGCCTATCTTGTCGGTCAGGCGCTTTTCGATGTTCAGATGCACATCCTCCAGGTCGAGCAGCCACTCGAACTCGCCAGCGCGAATCTCCTGCAGGATCGCAGCCAGCCCCTGCTCGATAGCGCTGACATCCTCATGGCTGATAATGCCCTGCTTGCCCAGCATGCGTGCGTGGGCGAGCGACCCCTGAATATCAAACTCGGCCAGGCGTTTGTCGAAATCCACCGATGCCGTGTAGCGCTTGACCAGCTCGGCGACAGGCTCGTTAAACCGGCCGGACCAGGCTTTGTCTTTGGCATCAAGTGAATTGGGGGTGCGGGATTGTTCTTGCATGAGACGTTTTCGTTAAGAATAATGAGCTTATGACAAGTATAAAGCAAAAGCCCGGCCTTACGCTCACTGCGACCGCGGCGGGAGCGCTGCAAAAACTGCCGGATTTTCGTAATCCCGGCATCGCCTTGCGCATCCTGTTACTGGTCAATCTGCTCATACTGCTCTCCGCCGCCGTGCAAAGCACCAGCTTATCGGCAACGCTCAGCCACTTCACCGAGCAGTCCGCGTTTGGTCAGCCAGCGTTGTTGCTGAGCTTGCTCGTGCTTTATCTGGCATACCCATGGCTGTTACGGCTGCGATACAGCCTGGCGATGGTGCTGGCGGGAGGATGCGCCATGCTGGTGGTAACCCTGCTTTATATCGCCGGCACGCAGATGCTGGGCATGGATGCCCTGCCGCCTTTGGCCAGAATCTGGCTGCTGAGCCTGAGTGCTTGCCTGATCACCGCGCACTACCTGCATCTGCGTTACCGCTCGATGTCGCCCGCCATGGCCGAGGCGCGCCTGCAGGCATTGCAGGCACGCATACGCCCACACTTTCTGTTCAACAGCCTGAATGCGGTGCTATCCCTGGTGCGCAGTCAGCCGCAGCGGGCAGAAGCCGCATTGGAAGACTTGGCGGAACTGTTCCGTGTGCTAATGGCGGACAACCGCGAACTGGTGCCATTGGCGCAGGAAATCAGTCTGTGCCGCCAATACCTGGCACTGGAGAAACTGCGGCTGGACGAGCGCCTGCTCGTCATATGGCAAATGGACAACATGCCACCCGATGCCCTGGTGCCGCCGCTGGTGTTGCAGCCATTACTGGAAAATGCGGTTTACCACGGCATAGAGCCACTGAGCGAAGGCGGCGAGATCCTCATCAAGATTTACACGGTACACAATGAAGTGCACCTGCTGCTATCCAACCCATTGACTGGCGAGCAGCCCCGCACCTCGGGCAACAAAATGGCGCTGGCCAATATCCGTGAACGCCTGGCCTTGCACTTCGATGTCGCCGCCACACTCTCCAGTTCTGCACGCGATGGCCGTTATGAAGTGCATATCGTGCTGCCTTATCAACGACATCGGCTTAGCTGAAGCCAAGCCTTGGCAAGTCACGCGATGACTCACCCATTGAACCGACCGAGGATGTGCCACTGAACTATGGTTTATCAATACTATGGCTGATCAATCCGTCACACTCATCATCGCCGACGACGAAGCGCCTGCACGCAATCGCCTGCGCGAGCTGCTGGCGGATATCCCCGACGTCAGCATTGCCGGAGAAGCACGTCATGGTGCCGAAGCCATTGAGCTTGCCCAGCAAAGCGGGGCAAGCCTGGTGCTTCTGGATATCCGCATGCCGCAAATGGACGGCATAGAAGCCGCCAGCCATTTGCAGAAGCTGGCCTCCCCGCCTGCGATTATCTTCACCACGGCTTATGATGCTTACGCACTGCAGGCATTTGACATGAACGCTGTCGATTACCTGCTGAAGCCTATCCGGCGCGAACGTCTGCTCACCGCCATCAACAAGGCCCGCGCCTTGCTGCCAGCCCAACTGGCGGCGATTCGCCCCATGCAGCCTCAGCGCAGCCATTTCAGCATCAGTGAGCGCGGACGTGTCCTGCTGGTTCCGGTGAACGAGGTGATCTATCTGCGTGCAGAGCTGAAATACACCACTTTGCGCACTGCACAACATGCATATCTGATAGAAGACAGCCTCAACAGCATAGAGCAGGAATTTGGCGAACGCTTTCTGCGGCTGCATCGCAACTGCCTGGTCAATCCGCACTACCTGCTGGGTTATCAGAAAATGACGGAGGGGGAACATCAATGGGTGGCGCTGCTGAAAGGCATTCCGGAAAGCGTGGCCGTCAGTCGGCGGCAATTGCATCTGCTTAAAAACCTGGCAGGCTAACCACCCGCACAAAGCCGTCATCATCCGTATGTTAAAATAGCGTTTTATTCGATTTTTCGGGCGTTGCGCCCTGCCAGCCCACTATGACTTCGACTCCTCCCAGCAGCATCCCCAAAAAACTTGTCATTGCCTCGCGTGAGAGTGCGCTGGCCATGTGGCAGGCCCGCCATATCCAGGCCCGCCTGCAGGCGCTGTACCCAGACACCGAGGTGGAAATTCTGGGCATGACCACCACTGGTGACCAGATTCTGGATTCCCCGCTGGCACGCATTGGCGGCAAGGGGCTGTTTGTGAAGGAGCTGGAGCAGGCATTGGCCGATGGTCGCGCGGATCTGGCAGTACACTCGATGAAAGATGTACCCATGCATCTGCCCGAAGGCTTTGCCATGGCCGCGATTGGCGAACGCGAAGACCCGCGCGATGCCTTTGTATCCAATCATTACGCCTCGCTGGAAGCCTTGCCTGCGGGCAGCATCGTCGGCACATCCAGCCTGCGCCGTCAGAGTCAGTTGCAAGCGCGTTTTCCTCACCTGGTCATTGAGTCCTTGCGCGGCAATCTGCAGACCCGCCTGCGTAAACTCGATGAAGGCCAATATGCCGCCATCATTCTGGCAGCCGCCGGTCTGATCCGCCTGGGCCTGGGTAACCGCATAGCGCAGACCATTGCACCGGAAGACAGTATTCCCGCCGTTGGGCAAGGTGCGCTGGGCATTGAAATCAATGCGGCGCGTACCGATCTGTTAACGGTATTAGCCCCGCTTAACCATGCCGATACGGCCGCTTGCGTAGAGGCTGAACGCGGCATGAGCCGGGCGCTTGCTGGCAGCTGTACGGTACCGCTGGGGGCTTATGCCACCAAACAAGGCGACAACATCACCATCCATGGCTTCGTCGCCAGTGTGGACGGCAAGCAGATGCTGCGTGCCGAGGCACAAGGAAATGCAGCCGAACCTGAACTATTGGGCCAGCAACTAGCCCAATCCCTGATTGCGCAGGGAGCGGATGGCATTCTGCAAGCGCTGGCTGAACAAAGCACGCATGGTTGATCAGCCCCTGACAGGCCTAGGCGTTGCCATTACACGGCCGTCAGACCAGGCTAAGCGTTTATCGCGCATGATCGTGGAAGCAGGGGGCCAGCCCCATGCCTTTCCGCTGATTGAAATCGCTCCGCTGGCAGATTACAGCACATTTGATGCCCAGCTAAATGAGCTCGACAAGTACGATTGGACTATTTTTATCAGTAGCAATGCGGTTCAGAATGGCATACCAAGGATGCTGAATCTGGTCGGCAAGCCCCCAGCCACATTACGGCATGCTGCCATCGGCCCGGTCACCGCTACTGAACTGACCAGCCTGGGCATCGCGCCAGTGCTAACGCCACAAGGCAGGTATGATAGTGAATCGCTACTGGCACTCCCCGAGATGCAGCAGGTAAAGGGCAAGCGGTTTTTGATTTTTCGTGGGGTTGGTGGCCGGGAACTACTGGCAGAGAGTCTGCGTTCACGCGGTGCTACTGTAGATTTTGCCGAATGCTACCGCCGTATCAACCCGCAAACCAGTGCAGAGCCGTTGGCGCAACTCTGGCAACAACAGCAACTGGATGCCGTTGTGGTCACCAGTAGCGAAGCCATGCGCCATTTGCTGGCCATGACGAATAATGCGCAGCAGCCGTGGATACGGGATGTGACGCTGTGTGTGAATCATGCACGCATTGCCGAACTGCCACTTGATCTTGGATTGCACGTCAGGATCGCCGAGGCGCCGGGAGATGATGCCATGCTGCAATGCCTGAATACTGTAGCCCTCTTGAAACAACAACGACACTGAATATGAGCGAACAACCCACGCCTTCCCAGCCAGCTGAAACGCCCGCCATCGCGACCTCCAATGTGCCTGCACCAGAGGTCTTGCAGGAAGAGACTGCCACCTCTGCAGGCAGCAACAGCTGGCTCACCCAGCTTGCGCTTGTCATCGCGCTGGCAGCGGCAATCGCCATGGCCTGGCAGTGGTATCACGCGCGCCACCGTTTTGCCGTACTGGAGCAGGAGCTCTCGCAAAAGCTCGAGCAATTCAATGGCGTCAATCAGCAAGCCCTCGCCCTTGCACGCAATGCCGATGAACGCAGCACCGAAGTCAGCGCACGCGCCTCACTGTTTGAGCAACAATTGGCCGAATCACGCGATCAGGCCGAAGCCCTGCAGTCACTGTATGTAGAGCTTGCCAACAATCGCGAAGAGCGCACGATCGCCGAGGTTGAGCAGTTGATCATTATTGCCAACCAACAATTGCAGCTGGCTGGCAATATCAAGCCCGCACTGCTGGCCCTGCAAACCGCAGATACCCGCTTGCAGCATCTTGATAGCGGTCAGGTTGTTCAGTTGCGCAAATCCATAGGCCAGGATATTCAGCGCCTGCAAAACATGCCGCAAGTGGACACGGTAGGCATCAGCCTTAAACTGGAAAATCTGGCGGAATCCGTCGGCTCGTTGCCATTGGTAAGCGAACGCCATCCGCAATCTGCGCCTGCCCTGGCCCCCGAATGGGACAGCAATCCATGGCGGCGCCTGGCACAGGAGGTGTGGCAGGACCTGCGCACCATGATCCGCCTGGAGCGGATTGACCGACCTGAACCGCCATTGCTGGCGCCCGAGCAGAATTTCTTCCTGCGTGAAAACATCAAGCTGCATCTGCTGACAGCCCGGATTGCGCTGCTGCAGCATGACGAAGCCACCTACCGTGCTGACCTCGCTGCCGCAGAAAAATGGTTGAAGAGTCATTTCGACCCTCGCGACAGCGGTACCAAGCTTGCCTTGAATACCTTGAAAGAGCTTTCGGCAAAGGAAATCGTCATCAACCTGCCCGATGTCAACGAAAGCCTGTCATTGGTTAGCAAGTACAAACTTTCGCTGGAGCGCTTGAGCACACCAGTAAAAAGCAACACGGAGCGTAAATAGTGCGTTGGCTGTTCTGGATATTGCTGATTCTGGGGCTGGCGGTAGGCATTTCGCTGCTGGCAGTGAACAATCAGGGCTATGTGCTGATCGTGCGTCCGCCCTACCGCATGGAGCTCTCACTCAATCTGCTGCTGGTGATGATCGTGGGCGGCTTTATCAGCCTGCACCTCCTGCTCAGGCTGATTCAATACACGCGCCATTTGCCCGCCAGCGTTCGCAGCTATAAGGAAGAGCGCCGCATTCGTCAGGGACGTGCCGCCTTGAGTGAAGGTTTGCAATCACTGGCCGAAGGGCGCTATCTGCTGGCTGAAAAAGCGGCAAACAAAGCCCTGTCATTGGAAGAAAATCCGGGCTTGTCCACGCTGGTAGCCGCCCGGGCTGCGCACAAGCTCAAGAACAAATCGCAGCGCGATTATTATCTGGCCGAGGCTGAACGCATCGCCCCGGATGCAGCTATCGCGCGTTTGCTCATCCAGGCCGAATTCATGCTGGATGACCGCCGTTACAACGAAGCATTGAATGTACTGCATAAGCTGGACAAACTGGAATCCAAATATCCTCCTGCTTTGCGGCTGGAGCTGAAAGCCCAGGTACACCTGAAAAACTGGGAGCAGGTGCTGGTGACCCTGCGCCGCCTGGAAAAGCATGATGCGATCGAAAGCTGGCATTTGCGCGAACTACGCCAGCAAGCCCATACCCACCTCTTGCAACGTCTGGCAGATGATCTGGACAAGCTGAATGCCTACTGGAAAAAAATGCCGGAAGAAGATCGTCTGAATAACCGTATTGCGTGCATTGCAGCGCAAACCTTTATCCAGGCCGGGGCAGGCGACCAGGCAGCGGAAATTGTAGAAATGAGCCTGACCAAAGGCTGGGACAGCAAGCTTGCGGGGATGCTGGGCGACTGCCTGTCATCGCAACCGCAAAAACAGCTGCAACAGGCCGAACATTGGTTGCTCAGCCATGAAAATGACGCTGACCTGCTACGCTCTCTGGGAAATTTGTGCGTACGCCTGAGTTTATGGGGCAAGGCGCAGAGCTATTTTGAGGCCAGCCTTAGCGTGAAGCCGAGTGCCGCCACGCATCTGGCACTGGCTCGCCTGTTGGACGAGCGCGGCGAGACGGAAGCGGCCAATCATCAATTCCGCCTGAGCACCCAATTCTGTTCGGGATTCGAATAAGGGCAGCGCCACTCGGGCGCCTGCCCGTTGAATTAAGGCTTTCGCCTCACGATCATAACGCCGCAGGCTTGGGTGGTGGATTGGAAAACGTAAACGCATCCGAAAAGAACTCGTCTTCTGGCAAGCCCTTCAGCTGGAAGGCCTGATGCGCAACATCCACCATCTGCGGCGCACCACAGCAATACACCTGATAAGCACTCAGATCGGCAAAGTCTTCCAGCACGGCTTCATGCACCAGTCCGCGCCGCCCTTGCCAGGCGTCTTCGTCCTTGGGTTCGGATAATACCGGCACATAGCTGAAAAGATTGGATTCCTCCAGCCAGCGCATGGGCAGCTCCGGCATGTAAAGGTCTTCTAGCGAACGCGCCCCCCAGTAAAGCACCATCTTGCGAGGCGTTTTTTGATGCAGGATATGCTCGATAATGCCTTTAATCGGCGCAAAACCCGTCCCACCCGCGACGAAAATGATGGGCTTGTCATGGTCTTCACGCAGGTAAAAACTGCCAAACGGCCCTTCCAGGCGCAAAATGGCTTTTTCCTGCATTTCGTTGAAGACGTATTCGGTAAAAGTGCCGCCAGGAATCAGGCGCAGATGCAATTCAAGTAATTCATCATGGTGTGGCGCATTCGCCAGCGAAAAAGCGCGGCGCTTGCCGTCTTTAAGCAGAAATTCTATATATTGGCCTGCCAGAAACTGCATGCGCTCATTGCTGGGCAGCTTCAAATACAGCGCCATTACATCGTGTGACAGCTTTTCCATTTTCTGCACGCGGACCGGCATGATACGTGGGCGTATGCCATTACTGCCTGTGGCTTCGCGGCATTCAATGACCAGATCAGTTTGCGGAACCGCACAGCACAGCAATGCCAGGCCATTGGCCTTGTCGGTGTCAGTCAGGGCGGAGGCCTGATGATCGTGATGGCTCACCTCTCCTTGTAGCACTTTGCCTTTGCACGCGCCACAGGCGCCGTTACGGCAACCATAGGGCAAGCCCAGGCCTGCATCAATGGCGGCGCTCAATACGGTGGCATCGCCCTCAACAACAAAGCGATGGCCGCTAGGCTTGACGGTTACTTGGTGAGACATGCGTTCAATTCCTGATTCTACAATGATGAAAGTGGCATCAAGCCGGATCGGCCATGAGGCTGCGAAGAATTAATGTGCACAAAAACAATCCATTAGGTGAGGCGCGAGTTTAACACAAGCCTTGGATCAAGCTGTATGCCGACCTGCAAACAGACCTTGCATAGCCCCAGAGCTCTGCATGACCATGTTCAATCTTCGCGCGTATATTCACCCTCAATAACATCATCGTTCGCCGCTGCTGGCCTGCGGCTCTGGCGGGGCTCAGCTTGCACGGTTTCATCAAACACCTCCGGCTTGGCCGAAGGCAATAGCAGCAGAATCACGGCAATGGCGTCGGTCACCACCCCAGGAATAATCAGCAAAATGCCAGCCAGCATGTTTTTAGCGCCGCTGAACAAGGCGCGGGCAGGAGCTCCTCCCTGGCTCAGGGTTTGGGTCATGCGCCCCAGCATCATGAGCTTTTCGTCCTGAATCAAACGCCAGCCCAGAATGGCGACCACCACCAGGTAAACCAGTACCCAAACGCCATAGCGCGCGGCCAGTTCTATCAATAACCATATCTCGACAACGGGGAATGCGAGTAAAATCAGCAGCAGCAAGGGTAAAGGCATATAAGCAGTACTTTAAAAAATAGCGAAGCAAGGGTCTGACGTCATGTGAGCCACCTTGTTCCCTTGTAAATGAAGCCTTACATGGATATTTCAAGTCGGGGATGCTGACATCATGTCACATGACACCTTATCGAACACAATGACAGCCAGCGAGGCGATTCTGGTCGTGACCAATCTGCCAGACCAGGACTCGGCCACGCAACTGGCCGATTATCTGGTCAATGCCCGGCTGGCTGCCTGCGTCAATATACTGGCGCCTTGCACATCCGTGTATCGCTGGCAGGGTAAAGTCGAAACCGCCAATGAAATCCCGCTATTGATCAAGACATGCCGCACGCAATATGCCGCCTTGCAGCAAGCGATTGTGCAGCAGCATCCCTACGAACTTCCCGAAATCCTCTGTGTCCCAATCAGCACTGGATTGCCCGCTTACCTGGCGTGGCTTAACGAGGAAACGACGGCCTGACCCCATGAAATATCTTTTGAATGTGCTGCTGATGTTATGCAGTCTGCTCCCCGCCCTGTCCAGCGCCCCTGCAACCGCCGCGCCGCTCAGCAGCAAGCTGGCACTGTTTACCAGCGACGACGACGGCATTCTGCCACCCGATGAAGCGTTCAAGCTGGAAGTGGGCTCAATACGACAGGATACCTTGCAAGCCGTTTTCCAGATTGCTCCCGGTCATTACCTTTACCGGGATCGCATCAAGTTTTCCAGCGCAACACCTGGCGTAACGGTCACCGATATCAGCATGCCGCCCGGCGAATCAAAAAAAGATCCCAGCTTTGGTACTACCTATGTTTTTCACCGTGAAACCGAAGCCAAAATACAACTGGCCTTCAGCGGTGATGTCCCTGCCATTCTCAAGCTTAACGCCACTTATCAGGGGTGCAGCGAAAAAGGCCTGTGCTACCCCCCTATCCATAAAATACTGGATGTCAGCTTGGGGGGAGACGCCACCGAACAATCCTCCACAACTCCTCCACCCGAGCAGGACCGTATAGCAGGCCTGTTGGGTAGCGGCAAACTATGGCTGATACTGAGCGGCTTTTTTGGCATCGGCCTGCTCCTCGCTTTCACCCCCTGCATGTTGCCCATGATCCCTATCCTGTCAGGCATTATTGTCGGCAGCAAGTCACATGGCCACGGGAGTAAAGGCCACGCCATCCTGCTGTCCGCCGCTTACGTGTTCGGCATGTCGCTCAGTTACACATTGGCAGGTATCGCTGCCGGCTTATCTGGGCAACTGCTGAGCAACGCCTTGCAAACACCGTGGGTACTGGGAGCCACGGCACTTCTCTTTGTGCTGCTTGCACTATCCATGTTTGGCTTTTATGAAATCCGCCTGCCGCAGTCGCTGGCAGATCGCCTGACCGGTACCAACAGCCGTATCCGTGGCGGTCATTTCGCCGGAGTATTTCTGATGGGTGTAGTGTCCGCGCTGATCGTGAGCCCTTGTGTGGCAGCCCCATTGGCTGGAGCTCTGCTGTATATCAGCCAGACGCGCGATGTCTGGCTGGGAGGCAGCGCCTTGTTTGCGCTATCCCTGGGCATGGGCCTGCCCCTCCTGCTGATCGGTGCCTCGGCAGGCAGCCTCCTGCCCAAGGCGGGGCCATGGATGGAGCGTATACGGCAGCTGTTTGGCGTGGTCATGCTCTATGTCGCCCTGTTACTGATCAGCCCGGTGATCCCACTGCCGGTACAAATGGCCCTCTGGGCGGCCCTGTTGATTGTCCCTGCCATCTTTCTGCATGCGCTTGATCGCTTGCCTGAAACCGCCACCGGATGGCAACGTGTATGGAAGGGTCTGGGCATTATCCTGTTCCTGCTGGGAGTAATGATGCTGATAGGCGCATTCAGCGGCGCAAAATCTCCGTTGCAACCTCTCTCTGGCTTTAACACTGCCAATTTGCAAAAAGCCTCCACAGCCACTGCATTGCCTTTCAAACGCATCCATAGTCTGGAAGAGCTGCAGCAATCCCTGGCCGATGCCAAAGGCAAAATCGTGATGCTGGATTTTTATGCAGATTGGTGTGTTGCCTGCAAGGAGCTGGAACAGTTCACCTTTAGTGACCCGCGCGTACAGCAATCTCTGGAAAATGTAGTTTTGCTGCAAGCAGATGTTACTCAGAACACTCCGGCAGATGCCGCATTGCTGCAACGTTTCCAGCTGTTTGGCCCACCTGCCATCCTGTTTTTCCATGGGCAGGATCAACGTGACCCAAAACTCAAACTGATCGGCTATCAGAATAGCGAGCAGTTTTTGCGTGCCCGCCATACACTGGGCTGCGAAACCGGCATTGCCTATTGCTGACATGATGCTTTCCCGCCGCGCCTTATTCATCCTTGCCTTGCTGCTGATTGCCACTGGTGTCTATTCGCTTGTCAGCCGCTGGCAACATGGCGGCTTCAGCGAAGATCATCCAGCCGCCAGCACATCCCGCTTTTTTGCCGTGATATTGCCCGATGTAAATGGCTTCATGCAGCCCATGTCCGAGTTACGTGGACAGATTCTGGTGGTTAATTTCTGGGCAACCTGGTGCCCTCCCTGCCGCGAAGAAATGCCTGAGCTAAGCGAACTGCAGGCGCTATACAAGAAAGAAGGCTTAGTCGTGGTGGGTATTGCCGCCGAGGACCAGGAAAGTGTAAATCAGTTTGCTAGGGAGGCCCCGGTAGGCTATCCTCTTTTCGCAGCAGATACTGAAGCAGGCCCCCTGAGTTACAGCCTGGGCAACCACCGCAGCGTGTTGCCTTACACCGTTGTCATTGATCGCGACGGCCATATTGTCAAAAGTTACTTTGGCCGGATTACACGCCATCTTCTGGAACAAAGCGTCAAGCCCTTGCTGCAAGCCAGCAACGCCCCATAGAAGTTTTCAAAAACATGTAAATTCTGTAAATATCGTCAATTCACTGGACAATATCCCCCAATTTACGGCAAACTTGCTGCCATGAAAGCGCGTCTCCGGTCCCCCGAATCCCACTGCCATGGTTGCTGATACGACTCCCTCCATACTCGTATTGCATGGCCCCAACCTCAATATGCTGGGGTTGCGCGAGCCTGACCATTACGGCAGCGATACGCTGCAGGCAATCAACCAGCGCCTGCAAGAGCAAGCGGAGGCGCATGGCGTGGTCCTGACAACGTTTCAGAGCAATGCCGAGGCGGAGTTGATTGCGCGTGTGCACGATCTCGCCAGACATCCTGCGGATTTTGTGATCATCAACCCGGCCGCCTTCACCCATACTTCGGTTGCTCTGCGCGACGCCTTGTCCGCCGTTAAAGTACCCTTTATCGAAGTTCATCTTTCCAACGTACATGCCCGTGAATCCTTCCGCCATCATTCGTATTTTTCGGATATCGCAGTCGGGGTCATCAGCGGGCTTGGCGCTCATGGTTATTCTCTGGCGCTGGATTACGCCATCCGCCGTTTACAACATTAACTACCAACATAACCGCATGTCACATGCGCTTTAATCATTTAGAGGTTCAACATGGATTTACGCAAACTGAAGAAACTGATCGACCTGGTCGAAGAGTCCGGCATCTCCGAGCTGGAATTGACCGAAGGTGAAGAAAAAGTCCGTATCAGTCGCAACCTGCCCAATGCCCATGCCGGCATGCAGTTCGCTCCACAGTATATCCAGGCAGCTCCTGCCCCGCAGGCTGCTGCTCCAGCTGTTGCTGAAGCAGCCGCTGCGCCTGTCATTGAAGGCCATGTGGTGAAATCCCCGATGGTCGGTACGTTCTATCGCTCCCCTTCCCCTGATGCCAAGCCTTTCGTTGAAGTGGGCAGCAGCATCACCGCAGGCAGCACACTTTGCATTATTGAAGCCATGAAACTACTCAACGAAATCGAAGCGGATCACACCGGTGTGATCAAGGCGATACTTGTTGAAAACGGTCAGCCGGTAGAATACGGCGAACCACTCTTTATTATTGGCTAACGAGGTTTCCATGTTTGAAAAAGTCCTCATTGCCAACCGCGGCGAAATTGCGCTGCGCATACAGCGCGCATGTCGCGAGCTTGGCATCAAGACGGTTGCGGTGCATTCCGAAGCCGACCGTGAAGCCAAGTACGTCAAACTCGCAGATGAATCCGTCTGCATTGGCCCTGCGCCCTCCAGTCAAAGTTATCTGAATATTCCAGCCGTGATCAGTGCGGCAGAAGTCACCGATGCTGAAGCCATACACCCCGGTTATGGCTTTTTATCCGAAAACGCGGACTTCGCAGAACGTGTAGAACAAAGTGGTTTTGTATTTATCGGCCCGCGTGCTGAGACCATACGCCTGATGGGCGACAAGGTCAGCGCCAAGGATGCGATGAAAGCGGCGGGCGTACCATGCGTGCCAGGCTCCGAGGGTGCATTACCGGATGATCCTGACGTCATCATGCGTACCGCCAAGGAAATCGGCTACCCTGTCATCATCAAGGCGGCTGGTGGAGGTGGTGGTCGCGGCATGCGCGTCGTGCATACGGAGGCGGCCTTGCTGAATTCAGTAAGCATGACCAAAGCCGAAGCAGGTGCAGCCTTTGGCAACCCAACCGTCTACATGGAAAAATTCCTCGAACAGCCGCGCCACATTGAGATTCAGGTGCTGTCGGACGAACATGGCAATGCCGTGTATCTGGGCGAACGCGATTGTTCAATGCAACGCCGTCACCAAAAGGTACTGGAAGAAGCCCCCGCCCCTGGCATCACCCAGAAAATGCGCGAAAAAATCGGCGAGCGTTGTGCCGATGCCTGCCGTCGCATCAATTACCGCGGTGCGGGTACCTTTGAGTTCCTGTATGAAAACGGCGAGTTCTACTTCATTGAAATGAATACCCGGGTACAGGTTGAACATCCGGTCACCGAAATGATCACGGGCATTGATATCGTTCAGCAGCAGATACTAATTGCAGCAGGCGAAAAGCTCTCTTTCAAGCAGAGCGACATCGTACTGCGTGGTCACGCCATTGAGTGCCGTATCAATGCGGAAGACCCCTACAACTTTGTCCCATCACCTGGCCGTATCAACACTTTCCACATGCCTGGCGGTCCTGGCATTCGGGTTGATACCCACGCCTATCAGAACTATCTGGTTCCACCACACTATGATTCCATGATTGGCAAACTGATTGCTTATGGCGATACACGTCAGCAGGCGATTGCCCGCATGCGTATCGCCTTATCGGAAATGGTAGTCGAAGGCATTAAGACCAACGTGCCACTGCACAGTGATTTGATGAACGATGCTGCATTCCACCTGGGTGAAACCAGCATTCACTATCTCGAACACAAGCTGGGCATCAGCAGCAAGTAGCATGGCCTGGTTATCGCTGAAAATAGAAGCCAGAGACAACACCGCCGACCTCATCAGTGACACCCTGATGGAACTGGGGGCGTTGTCCGCCAGCATTGAAGATGCCAATGCCGAAACCCCTGATGAACAACCGATTTTTGGTGAACCAGGGGACCCACCTCCTGGCATCTGGCAACACAACATTGTCAGTGCCCTGCTGGCAGAATCTACCGACATTCCCGTGTTAATGGCGGAGTTGGCTACAACCACCGGTCTCGGCGCCCTGCCCTACACCACGGAACACATTGCCGAGCAGGACTGGGTACGTGCTACACAGTCGCAATTCGACCCGATCCGGATTCGAGATGACCTTTGGATAGTCCCCTCATGGCATGACGCTCCTAATCCGGATGCTTTGAACATCGTCCTGGATCCTGGTCTGGCATTTGGCACGGGGAGCCACCCCACCACGCACTTGTGTCTGGCATGGCTGGCAGATCAGGTCAGCGCAGACCTCACCGTACTGGATTACGGCTGTGGCTCCGGAATTCTGGCAATTGCAGCCAGCAAATTAGGCGCGGGTAAAGTCATCGGCGTGGATATTGATCCGCAAGCCATACAGTCCAGTGTATTCAATGCCGAGAATAATGGTGTGGAAGCAGAGTTTTACCTTCCCAAGCAACTCCCTGACAGCTTCGCCGACTTGGTGGTTGCCAATATTCTCTCCAGTGCATTGATGGTACTGGCGCCAGCACTTGCAGCGGCCTGCAAGCCTCAAGGCCGCATTGCGCTTTCTGGCATCTTGCGTGAGCAGCAGGAACAAGTCTCTGCGATCTATGCCGAATGGTTTGATATGGATGCCCCGCAATTCATGGATAGCTGGGTGCTACTCACCGGTCGTAAAAGATGAGTCTGATCACCTCCTGCCCCGCGTGTTCCACCGTGTTTCACGTGAAGCCGGAGCAGTTATCGCTACGGCGAGGCACGGTACGATGCGGCGAATGCCAGCATGTTTTTAATGCGCTGGATCATTTGCATGAGGCCGAGGTTGCTGCCCCTGAGGTTGCTGCCCCTGAGGTTGCTGCCCCTGAGGTTGCTGCCCCCGAGGTTGCTGCCCCCGAGGTTGCTGCCCCTGAGGTTGCTGCCCCCGAGGTTGCTGCCCCCGAGGTTGCTGCCCCCGAGGTTGTTGCACCTGAGGCTGTTACACCTGAGGCTGTTACACCTGAGGCTGTTGAGATGCATGTACCACCTCAAACGCCACCTTATATTCCAGCTCAGCCAGCTTGGCGTGATGCAGCACCAAAATCCAAGCTACAAACAGTCACTATTCAACCCCGAAATTTCCCTTGGCTGAGTGGTTCAGTTGCATTGCTTCTGTTCATCACGCTTATACTGCAATTCGCGTATTTTCAGCGCAATACACTTGCACTGGCCTGGCCAAGTAGCAAACCTTATCTGCAGCTGGCCTGTGGAATGTTGAAATGCACCATTGAATTACCAAAGGATGCCAACAAGCTGGTCATTGATGATGCCAACTTGGTGGAAGATGGCGAATATGAAGGCCTCCTCATCTTGACCAGCACCTTGGTTAACCAGGCCACCCATGTTCAAGCTTACCCTCGGCTGGAATTGACCTTGACCGATGCGAACGACCAGGCAGTACTGCGACGCACATTTGCACCGGCAGAGTATCTGCCAGCCAATATTGTGGCGGCTAGTGGCATCGCCGCAGGCAAAGAACTCCCGATCAAATTGCTCATCACAGCCGATCATCAGACTGTGTCGGGTTACCGATTGTTTGTGAACTATTAATCAGGCACTCATGATTTTCATGAGTGTTCTTTCATGAAGCTGCGCATGCAGCTTATTCTCCGCAAGCTTATGATGTTCTTCATGCAACATCCATTGACTACCAAGGAGATCACCATGTGGACCAAACCAGAAGCTACTGAAATGCGTTTCGGCTTTGAAGTAACGATGTACGTTTGCAATCGTTAATTCATTAGCAACAGGAGGTGTGGGTTTACCCACATCCCGCATTAAAAAAGGAGGCCATTGCCTCCTTTTTTAATGCGGGTTATTGACCTGTATGCACTCGGATTGAATACCTCGTATGGCCTGGGCAATTTCATCCACCGCTTTTTCGCGACCATAGCTCTTACGCCATGCCAAGGCAATTTGCCGCTTAGGCACCGGAGCCTCGAAAGGCACGACTTTGATAAGGGGATTCTGATAGCGCTCAACCGCAGCACTGGCGGGTAGCACGGTAATGCCCAGATTGGAGGCCACCATATTGCGTATGGTTTCAAGAGAGTTGCCTTGCAGCATTTCTCCCTTACGGGAAAGGTCAGGGCATGCCAACAATACCTGATTACTGAAACAGTGACCCGTATTCAGCAATAACACTTTTTCTTCAGCCAGATCTTCCGGACTGATGCTCTTACGGCTGGCCCACGCATGATCCGCCGGCACTACCACGACAAACTCTTCTTCGTAGAGCAATTGAAGCTTGATACCAGGAATATCGAATGGAAGTGCAATAATGGCAGCGTCTATATTTCCATTGCGCAATTGGGTTTCTAGATTGGCGGTAAGGTTTTCTTCCACCTCTAATGGCATCTCCGGAGCGCTTTTGCGCAAAGGTGGAATGATTTCAGGCAGGAGGTAGGGGCCGACGGAATAGATCACCCCAAGCTTGAAGGTACCGATCAGCTGATTGTTGCCTTGTTTGGCAAGCTCTTTGATGCGACCAGCCTCTTCCAGCGTGCGTATGGCTTGTTCGACAATACGCTCCCCAACCGGCGTCATGCTGACATCGCTACGACTGCGCTCAAACAGCATCACGCCAAGCTCATCCTCGAGCTTTTTGACTGCGAGGCTGAGCGCTGGCTGGCTGACAAAACTTTTTTCGGCAGCGCGTCTGAAATTACGCTCTCGGGCCACTGCCACGATGAAACGAAGTTCACTAAGGGTCATGACCATCCCAACTTTACTGATAAAGCAAATATATCAAAACATGCGTCAATTGGAATGATACATATCGACTATAGCAATTTTAGCTGGTTGTGGTATATGTGGCCGCCTCTACAATTTAACAACTTGCATCTCATGCTGCTCCTTGCCCGAAGCAGCGATTATCTCTCGCGCCAGCTCGGTTTCATCCCCTGAACGGGTGTAAGCCAGCAATACTACGTAGCCATTATTGATGGCATCAATCACAAAATTACTGAAATCGCCTGATTTTTGCGCAATACCCGCACCAGCCCCGGCAATGGCACCGACTGCCGCGCCCCATCCCACCATGGCCAACGGTGCCAATAAAGGACTGGCAACAAACAGGCTGACATTGGCGGCCACGATGGCTGCTTGACCAAGGGCGCCCACGCCGCCGCCCACCACTGTGCCAATAGCCGTATCTTTGATGACGTCTTTCAATACATCACGACTACCCTCTTGCTCGTGTGTAGCGTGGCGATCGGAAGTCAGCAGATGCAATTGTTCCGGCTGCAGACCGCCTTCGCGGAGTTTTTGCAGGGTGTTTTCCGCCTCTTGCGGATATACGTATACGCCTGCGACGCGATGTTGATAATGGTCCATGATGACCTCCTGTTTATATCCAATGATCAGCTCTTTACCATACGGGAGAGCAAACATTGACTCTATAGGCGTGGTCCGATTTAGATGTAGGACTAACGGAAAGTCGCGTGGGATACGATGGAAAGGCTAGATAAGCTGTAAGGCCTTGAGCTTGCGATACAGGGTGTTTCTGCTGATACCAAGCTGGCGTGCCACGGCAGATACATTGCCTGCGTGTTGCTGCCAGGCATTGCGAACAGCATCCGTGGTCACGGCATCCAGGGAAACCTGGGGAGATTCCTGAGCACGCTCTGGTGCGCCTGCCCCCTGCTCAAGCTCATCCAAAAAGTCCTGCATCAAGTGCACGGATTGAATCTTGCCACCCCCGGATAGGGCGAGTGCCGTTTTGACTACGTTATGTAGTTGGCGAATATTACCGGGCCAAGGATGGCATTCAAACAATTGCATGACTTCAACGTCGATCGGTGTGGTTTCGGCATTTTCAGTTTGTAATATCAACTGCACCAGCGCGGCCAGATCCGTGCGTTGACGCAACGATGGCAAACTCACACTGAGACCATTCAACCGATAGTAAAGATCACGTCTGAACTCGCCCTTCTCCACTTTCTCGCGCAGTTTCTGGTTGGTCGCACTCACCAGCATGAAGTCCAGTGGCTTGGACTTGCTGCTGCCCAATGGCGTAACGCTGCGTTCTTGCAATACCCGCAACAATCGCGCTTGCAGACCTAATGGCATATCGCCAATTTCATCCAGAAACAGAGTCCCGCCGTTGGCCTGCTCCAGCTTGCCAGTGCTACCTTTGCGGCGCGCACCGGTAAAAGCGCCATCTTCATAGCCAAACAGTTCGGCTTCAATCAGGCCTTCTGGCAAAGCAGCACAGTTAACAGCGACCCATGGGCCCTGATACCGAGCACTGGCTTCATGAATCGCCCGGGCAAATAGCTCCTTGCCAGCGCCAGTTTCACCTTCAATCAGAATAGGGATCTGCTGGTTCAATACCAGGGTTACCTGGCTGATCGCCCGCGCGACCTGTGGATCGCCCGTATTCAGCATGCCCAGATTGGCCGCGGCATCGCGCTTTTGAGGCTCTATTGTCGTTACGGAGCGTGTAGGGCCGTTGCTGCGGGCTTCTGCACGGGCAAACAGGCGCGCCCCATTTGTAAGGCGCAGAGGGAATACCAATGTGCTGGCGCTCGCGGCTTCGAGCTTGCCCAGGTCACTTTCAAAAAGCTGATGGAAATAGACGCCCCCCTGCGGCAACTCGGTAGGGGCCACCCCTAACTGAAACTGTCCGCTACGATTGAGCGCGACCAAACGGCCATCAGCCCCAAACATGGCGATACCTTCCCACAGCGTACCGATGAATTCTGGCCGGGCATGAAAATGTAGCACCATCTCGGCCTGATGGCTGGCACGGAAAAGGCGGTTTTCAATCATTTGCGCCGCCATTTTTACCAAAGCCAGCGTGTGCTGTTGCGGCATCATCAAATCATTGGAAACATCCAGTGTTCCCAACAGATTATTGTGGGCCCCGAATATCGGCACAGCAGAGCAGCTGAGAATCTGGTTACGTTCCATGAAGTGCTCGGCGCCCCGCACGGTGAGGGCGGATTGCTCGATCAGGGCCGTGCCAATGGCATTGGTGCCACGGTCCGCCTCATGCCATGAGCTGCCAGGATTAAGCGCAAGTTGCTGCGCCTCTGATAAAAACGCATTGTCCCCCAGGCTATGCAAAATCACGCCCTGATCATCGGTCAGGATCACCATGCTGCGCGTATGCGCAATCTGCTCATTGAGCGTGGTCATTTCGGGACGGGCATGCGACAGCAGCAGATGATACTGCTCCTGGCGCTGGCGCAATTCATATTGCGTCAGTATTTGATTATCCACAGCCCCGGCGCTATCCATGCCGTTAGCAAGGCAACGCTGCCAGGAGCGGGCGATTTCTTCCGCCACGGCGCCTTGCTGCACCTGACCGCTGACCAGAAATTGCGAACGCGCATATCTGATCTGGTGTGCCTCATCGGGAATGGAATATTGCATGGTTAGCTATCAGTATATGGCTGGGGGAAATGCAGGGAAAATGATCTGTCACTGAATGTAACACCTGTTCATTTTCGTGACAACCACACGCCTGCCGCTAGCGGCATTCCCCCTCCGGTCATGATTTTCACATCTCGCCTGCGAGCCTTATTCCGCGCGGCATCCAGGCAATCATCCCATCTCGGCTTCATGGCTGGCACAGCGATTGCAATTAAGGCATTACTGCCACCGGCTTCTGGATCCCCCGCCGGAACTGGTGGCTAGTCACTCACATGCTGTTAAAACAAATTAACTATGGAGATTTAGCGTGAAGACAACAACCTTGAAACTCGCATTAGCTGGCGTACTGGGTCTCAGTAGCTTGAGCAGCCTTGCCGCGACTGAACTTGAAAACCTGATGAAGGACGACAGCCAGTGGGCGCATCCTCGTAAAGACTATGCCAACACCGGCTACAGCCGCCTGAGCCAGATCAACAAAGGCAACGTGCGTAACCTGAAAATGGCCTGGTCGTTTGCTACTGGCGTGAACCGCGGCCACGAAGGCGCCCCGCTGGTAATCAATGATGTCATGTACGTACATACAGCATTCCCCAACAACGTGTATGCACTGGACCTGAACGATAACCAGAAGATCATCTGGTCTTACTTCCCCAAGCAGGATCCATCGGTTCAGGCATTGCTGTGCTGCGACAACGTTAACCGCGGCCTGGGCTATGGTGATGGCAAGATTTTCCTGCAACAGAATGACGGCACTCTGGTAGCCCTGGATGCGAAAAACGGCAACAAGTTGTGGGACGTTAAGGTAGTGGATACCAAAACCGGAGCATCTAATACCAATGCGCCACATGTCATCAAGGACAAGGTCATTACCGGCTGTTCCGGTGGCGAATATGGCGTACGTTGCTATATTTCCGCCTATAACATCAAGGATGGCTCCCTGGCATGGCGTGCATACAGCACCGGCCCAGACAGCGAAACGCTGATTGGCGAGGGTTTCAACAAGGATAACCCGCATTACAGCGCGCTGTCGGTTTACGAGGACGTGAATGGTGGCAACAAGGAAGGCGGCTCGTTCAAGGCCTTGACCAAGGATCAGATGAAGTTCCCGGAAAAGGAACTGGGCACCCGTACCTGGCTCAAGCCTCAGGCCATCAAGAACGGCTATGAACATGGCGGCGGCCCTACCTGGGGCTGGTACTCGTTTGATCCTGCGCTGAACCTGATGTACTACGGTACCGGTAACCCAGGCACCTGGAACCCCGATGTACGCCCTGGTGACAACAAGTGGTCCATGACGATTTTCGCACGCGATGTGGATACCGGCATGGCACGCTGGGGTTATCAGATGACGCCGCATGACGAGTGGGATTACGACGGCATGAACGAGATCGTGTTGTGGGAAGCCAAGGGCAAGAAACTGGCGACACACTTTGACCGTAACGGCTTTGGCTACACCTTTGACCGCACCAACGGCACCTTGCTGGTCGCTGAAAAGATGAATCCTTTCGTTAACTGGGCCACCAAGGTAGACCTGAAATCAGGCGTGCCGGTAAAGGATCCCAAGTTCTCGACACACCAGGATTACAACGCCAAGGGTATTTGCCCATCGGCGCTGGGTGTGAAGGATGAGCAACCTTCTGCTTTCTCGCCCAAGACCGGCATGTTCTACGTTCCACTCAACCATGTGTGCATGACATATGAACCCGTAGAGTCCAAATACATCGCTGGCCAGCCATGGGTAGGCGCAACCCTGACCATGTTCGCTGGTCCTGACGGCGTCATGGGTGGCTTCATGGCCTGGGACGGCCTCAAGGGCAAATCAGCCTGGTACAACAAGGAGAAATTCTCTGCCTGGGGTGGCGCATTGGTAACGTCCAGCGACATCGTGTTTTACGGCACCCTGGACCGCTGGTTCAAGGCTGTGGATGCACAAACCGGCAAGGAGCTCTGGAAATTCCAGGTAGGTTCCGGTGTAGTTGGCAATGCCATTACCTATAGCCACAAGGGCAAGCAATACGTGGGCGTTCTGTCGGGTATTGGTGGCTGGGCAGGTGTGGCGATGAATCTGGGCCTCACCAATGAAACCGATGGCCTGGGTGCAGCCGGTGGCTACAAGGAGCTGACCAAGTGGAACGCAGCGCCTGGTGGCGGTGCCATGAATGTGTTCAGTCTTTAAACCATAAAAACGGTGGGAGGCCCGTCTAACCGGGTCTCCCCGTGAGGAGAGCAACATGATGAAATTACGCTATATCGCCTTGTTGGCTATTGCCCTGCCTTACGCAGGTAACGCTGGCATCAGCCTGGTATCCACCATCGACAACAAACCGCTGGCAATTCCCGGCGCGATGTTTGATACCCCTGCCGCCAAGGAATTCATGAGTTCCGGCAAAAATGCCTATCTGGGCAATGCCGATGCCATCAAGACCGGCAAGAAGATTTTTCAGATGTATAGCTGCACAGCCTGCCATGGCGCCAAAGGCGAAGGCGCTGTCGGCCCCAACCTGATCGACGACAAATGGAACTACGCCAAGAATGCCAACGATCAGGGTATTTTTGAAACCATCTGGGCTGGCACTGCTGGTGGCATGGGAGCAAAAGGCGCTGGCGCCATGGTACCGGATGATCCGACCCAAGGCCTGTCGCCAGATGAAGTATTGAAAGTAGTTGCATTTCTGCGCAGCAACGCCGTCAAGCATTAACGATTTGCTGTAGTAAGTTTATGCCTTATCTCCATTTGGCATATCCATAGCGTTGGCCGGGTAAACAGGTTTACCCGGCCTTTTTTATGTGTCGGCAGACTTGTGGTTCAGCGCCTGCTCATGTAATACCGCTTCCAGCGCAGCCAGCGGCATGGGCCTGCCATAAAAATAACCCTGCACGGCACGGCAACCTGACGCCTTGAGATAGTCGGATTGCACCTGGGTTTCCACGCCCTCCGCTACCACATCAAGATTCAGCACATGGGCGATCGAGATCATCGCTTTCACCAGCTCTGACTTGTGCGTGTCGAGGGGCACATCTTTGACGAAGCTGCGATCAATCTTGATTTGCTTGACTGGGAAACGATTGAGATAGCTCAACGCAGAATACCCGGTACCGAAATCATCGATCGAGATGACCAGTCCCATGGCATCAAAGGCATTCAGGGTATTGAGAATATCAAGGTTGCTTTCCAGCAACAGGCTTTCGGTGATTTCCAGTTTGATCCATTCAGGTCTGCAGCCTGTTTCATGCAAGATGCGGATAACGGTGGCAAGCAGAGGGTTCTGAATAAACTGCCGGGTAGAAAGATTGACCGCTATCTTCAGTGGAATGTCCTTGTCGTTATTCCATTGCACCGCTTGCCTGCAAGCCGTTGTGAGCACCCACTCTCCAATCTCGATAATGAGCCCGGTTTCTTCGGCCACCGGAATAAATACATTCGGCATCATGAGGCCATGCTCGGACTGGTTCCAGCGTAAAAGCGCCTCTACTCCCACAATTCGGTTTTCCAGCAAATCCCATTGCGGCTGGTAATAAAGTTCCAGCTCTTGCTGCTGAATGGCACGGCGCATCATGGTTTCAAGCTCAATCCGGGCAGACGAAACCTCGGTTAGCGCACTGACATAAAACTGGAAGTTGTTACGTCCCTGCGCCTTCGCATGGTACATGGCCGTATCGGCAAATTTCAGCAAGGTATCGGCATCCTGGCTGTCCGCTGGGTAGCGGGCTATGCCCACGCTGGTTGATACAAATAGCTCCCTGCCCGCCACCAGAAATGGCTCACGGAAAGCCTGGATCAAGATCTGTGCGATGGCAATCAACTCAGGCTCAGTATCGCCAGGCCGCAACAGCAGCACAAACTCATCGCCACCCATGCGGGCAATCATGTCACCTTCGCGCAGATGTTCTTGCAAGCGCGCCGCCGCCTCGCATAATAATAAATCGCCAGTGCTATGCCCCAGGGTTTCGTTGATCTGCTTGAACCGGTCCAGATCCAGCACCATCAAGCCAAACACCTGTTCCGTTTCTGCTGCAGCCAGAATCCGGTTACGCATCTGCTCCAATAACATGGCCCGATTGGGAAGTCGGGTCAGCGCATCATAAAATGCCATGTCGTGAATACGCTGTCTGTATTCCACAATTTCCGTAATATCGCGTCCCACCGCCAGCACACTGGCCACGGTGCCATCTGGATTAAACTCCGGCATCATTCTGATATGCCGAACCAATAGCTTTCCATTCGACGCTTTCAGCGGAAGCTCAAGCTCATCTGGCTGGCCAGTCAGAAACGCCTGGCGGATACGTGCCTCATATTCCACGGTAACGGTGCCACCGGGAAAGTCACTTGGCGTGGTATGCAGGACGACTTCCGGGGTGGTATCAAAGTATTCCAGCATGCGCTGATTCACATATAGGCGCCTGCAATTGGCATCATAACGGGTGATGGTATCGGGGGAGTTATCCAGCAATGAGCGGAGCTCGCGTTCCCGCTCCTGCAACTGCGTATCCGAGCGATGCCGCTCAATCGCGATGGCTACCAGATGGCTGGCCTGATGAATGAAATTGAGGTCTTCTGCACTGGGCGCCCCTGCCTCCCGACGATAAATGGCAAAGGTACCCAGCATGTGATGGACGGAATCAAAAATCGGCTCAGACCAGCATGCGAGCAAATTGGCGGACAAGGCGATTTCTTTATACGGTGCCCAGTAAGGATGGGTGCGTATATCATTTACCAGCACACGTTCTTGCAATGCAGCAGCCGTTCCGCAAGAACCTACGCCCATGCCGATGGCAACCCCATCTACCGCGGCAACAAACTCGGCAGGCAAGCTGGGCGCATGCGTGCAAAACAACCGTGTGCCTGTGTTATCCAACAGCATGATGCTGCATAAAAAGCCCGGTTTTGCTTGTTCCATGTAGCGTGTGACCAGATCCAGCACGCTGGAGAAAGCGTCACCATGCGCAAGCGATTCCAGAATCAGCAAACGCATCTGCTCGAGACGCTCATGCATGCGCAGCTGCGTCATGTCGCGCCCCACCGCCAGCACGCTGATCACGCGCCCCTGCTGATCACTTTCCGGAATGAGGCGCCACTCCAGATAGCTAGGTTTGCCATTCATGACGATATCCAGCGCGACGGTGGTGCTTTCTTCGCGTTGGGCAACCTCCTGAATCGACTTCAGGATGGAAGCATCCTGTCCCTCAGCCCCCGGCCACTTCACGCTCTGCCGTCCTATCAAATCGGCGGAACTGGTGTGAAATGTCTCGCAAAAAACCGGATTCGCATACAGATAGCGCCCCTCCAGATCAAAGCGGGCGATCAAATCCGGAATATTTTCCAATAACATGCTCAGCTTGCGCTTGGCCTCGTTCAACAGACTCACGTCACGCCCCACCGCCAGCACACCGGATATATGGCCTGAAGCATCATGCTCCGGCACCATGCGCACGGCAATCACCTTGTTGTGCACCTGAGCATCACTAGGTTGTCTGTCCATGAAAAAATCAAAGTCGCATTCCTGACCGCTGGCGATCACCTGCTTTACCCGAGCGACATAATCCTGCAACGCCTGCGAGGCTGGATTTAGCTCCAGACTGGTTTTACCCAGCAACTCGGCACTGGGGCGTTGTAACAAGTTCTCGGCCACCGGATTCAAAAATATGCGCCTGGCTTCACTGTCGTAGCGAATGACGGGGTCAGGCAAATGATCCACCAGCGTGTGATAAAGCTTCTCCTGACTGCGTAATTGCTGCTCGGCTTCTTTGCGTTCAGTAATATCACGCACCATGACCAGCCGGTAGGGCACGCCCTCATATTCAAACAGGCTGGCATGAATTTCCACCGGAAACTGGCTGCCATCCTTGCATGTATGCATGGCCTCGATCACAAGGTTTGGCAAGGTATTGTCACGGGCCGCGCTGGTTATCTCCTCCCAGCCGTCTCTATGTATCTCTCCCATGTCCATTTGCAACAGCTCTTCACGGCTATAGCCCAGGGCATGGCAGGCGGCATCATTCACATAGGTCAGGTGTTCATTTTCATCAAGCAGGTAGGCGGCCTCACTTACCTGATTGAGGGCGAAGTTCATCAATACGCAGTGCTGTTCGCCCAGTTTGCGATCGGTGATATTTTCAATGCGAAGGAGATAAAACAGAAGGGTATTGTCTTGGGAACGTATGGGGGAGAAGGAGCTGCTGAGCCAGACGTGACGGCCGGAACGATGTTTGAACCTGTGCTCCAGCGGTTGTGCGCAACAGGCAGCCAACACCTCGCGCCACGTCAGTTTTTCCGCTTGCCAGTCTTCAGGGTGCACCAGTTCGCAGTAACTGGTCTTGAGCAATTCGGATTCATCGTAGCCCAGCTGCTGGCAGCATGGGCCATTGGCGCCCAGCCAGTGACCATCTGTATCAACGATCGCCATGCTGATTGCCGCCAGTTCACCCGCCATGGCAAGCAAATGCTTGCTCTCTGCCAGTGCCTTCTGGGCGTCAAGAAGATATGTGGTCATCATGGCGATGTGTTCTTCCCATTATTCTCATGGTCATGAAACCGCTGGAATATAACCCCCTATTACGCGATCTTCATGACGCAAGAATTTATTATGCAAATAACCCCTTATAAAACTATCCCAATTGCTGGCGAGTGTCCAATTTAAATACGCGCTGGGCGAGGTAAAATGACCAGCGATGACACCCATGCTGACCTGATTCCATTCAAGGCTTCAGTACGCGTTAAGGTGTAAACTTTTTCTGGTATAAATTGACCAACCCAGCATGTGCCCGGCCTTGCCCAGACATCCAATTTGCTAACAATAACCTAACCGGGCAATCGCCCCTGCCATGGATATATGCCACTGATTCCGCGCAACAAACTGTTTTCCAGCTCGACCACCCTGGCCATACTTCTCGCTGCACTTGCCATGTTGGGGCCTTTTTCGGTGGATACCTATCTACCCGCCTTTCCGGCCATTCAGGCCTCCATCAATGCCACACCGATCGAAGTGCAACAAACACTGACGGCTTATATGTTTTCCTTCGCTGTCATGATCCTCTGGCACGGTGCACTATCCGATGCTTTTGGGCGGCGCAATATCGTGCTGGTGGCACTTGCGGTATTTGCCATTGGTTCGCTTGGCTGCGCTGCCGCACACAGCGTGGAATACCTGTGGGCGTTTCGCATTTTGCAGGGAGTTTCCGCTGGTGCGGGCGTGGTGGTAGGCCGCGCCATTATTCGCGATCGCTACGATGATGTGCCTGCTGCCCGTCTTTTATCCCTGGTGACCATGATCTTTTCCATTGCTCCTGCAATCGCCCCCATCCTCGGCGGCTGGATTGTGAAATGGTTTGATTGGCGCACTATCTTTCTGGTTTTATTTGTCTATACCGTTCTCCTGTTCTGGGCTTGCTACAAGTTGTTGCCAGAAACCTTGCCACTAGCCAAGCGCCAACCATTCAATCCGCATTTTTTATGGGCCAGCTACAAGCAGGTTTTCCGTTCGCCCCTTTTTCAGCTCAAATCCGGCACGCTGGCATTCAATTTTGCCGGTCTGTTTTTATATGTGGCCGCAGCGCCAGTGTTTCTCACCCAGCATTTACATCTGGGGCCAGATCAATTTGGCTGGCAGTTTATTCCTGCCGTGTCGGGTATTTTTCTGGGAGCCCTGGCTGCCAATCGCATGGCTGGGAAATTGCCCGTGCAACGTCAGGTTCACATCGGCTTTATCTTCATGGTGGGCGCCGGCTTAGCCAACGTGCTTTACCATGCTGTTTTCCCGCCTGCTCTGCCGTGGTCGGTCATGCCGCTATTTTTCTATACCATAGGAATGTCGATGGCGGCTCCGGGTATCACCCTGTTTGTGCTGGACCTGTTTCCTGCCATCCGCGGCACCGTGGCCTCCTGCCAATCCTTTACGCAAACCATGTTGTCGGCCGTAGTCGCTGGTGCGCTGGCGCCTGTGTTGTCTCACTCCGTATTATGGCTGGCGGCAGGGCAGCTGGGGTTCAGTTTGATCGGGCTCATCTTATGGCTGGCTGGTCAACGTTATTATCGTCACAGCCAGCAGCTGGAAGCCGAGAAGCTGAATGCCTGGGAAGCCATTAAATAAAGCACTAGTCCGACAGTCATGTCAGACCAGAGCTGATAGCCAGGCCAAACCCTGGCCTTTAGACTTAACTTTCATTGTTGCTGCATGGATCAGATAGCGGCAACTTACTCGCAAGAATGTACTCAGACGTTATGTTGGTTTTTCCCGACTTCGTCACTCATCACAAGGAGAGCATCATGAGATTGTTGATCAAGACTTTGGTGGTTGGTTATATCGTTAAGCGTGTTGCAAAGTCTTACCTGCATCGTGAGCCGGCAAAAATTGCAGAATAAGCTTGCTGCATGAAGTATCAGGCGCCTGCACGCATGGGGCGCCTGTGTTATCAGGGGCTAGCCCCTGTCCGTTTTACCTGAATTATCGATTCACATTAACAGGCTCAAGTGGGATACACGTTGATAAAGAACATTCACAACGGGCGCCCGCTTGGGCCTGCCACCTTATTTCTGATGCTGATGGCGGCTTGTTGGCTGGCAATGACTCCCAGGCTTGCGCAGGCTGCGCCATCCACCGGTCCCCAAGTGCTGGATTTATCCGGCAGTTGGCAATTCATGCCCATCAACCGCACCCCCGTCACGCCAGCCATGACGCCGCCTGCAGAAGGCTGGAAAACGATCAATGTGCCAGACAACTGGTTCAGGCAAGGCCAGGATATCTCAGGCCAAGCCTGGTATAGCACACGCTTCCGATTGGATGACAGCACCCGCGGCAAACATGCCGAACTGAAATTTGAAGGCGTGGATTATCTGGCGGATATCTGGGTCAATGGTCATTACCTTGGCCACCATGAAGGTTACTTCCAGCCATTCTCATTTGATATCACCCAACATCTGCATGATGGCGATAATGTCATTACCGTACTGGTGGATAGCCCGCTGGAAAAACCCGAAGACTGGTCGCTGCACAAACGGCTAGTCAAGGGGATTTTCAGCCACCATGACACCCGCCCGGGCGGCGCTTGGTCAGTGCGCGGACAGGAACAGAATACCGGCGGCATCTGGGCTCCGGTCAGTATTGCCTTCAGCGATCAGCTAGCGGTACAGAACCTCAAGCTGACGCCGCGACGCCATGGCAATGCCTGGCGCCTCGATGGAGAAGTCGCCGTTGCCAGCGATGTTTCACATGAAACCTTAGTACAAGTTGAAGCAGAACTGGTACCCGAAAACTTCGAAGGGCGCAGCTATCGTTTTAACCAGCCGCTCAAATTAAAGCCGGGTAGCCAGACCTTCCCTTTGCAGTATGCACTCACCCAGCCTGAGCTTTGGTGGCCTGCGGACTATGGCAAACCCAATCTATACAGATTCAAGTTGCGCATCACCAACAATGGTCGAGTGTTGGATACACGCGAACAGATAATCGGTTTGCGCGAGGTCCGTGTCGATGAAACGACCCAGCAGTGGTATATCAACAATCATCGTATGTTTATGCGCGGCACCAACTATATTGGCAGCCAGTGGCTGGCAGAAATGACGCCTGAGCGCTATGAGCGCGATATCCGCATGATGCGCGACGCGCATGTGAACGCGATCAGGGTGCATGCCCATATCGCATCGGCGGCGTTTTATGCGGCTTGCGATCGCAACGGAATGCTGGTCATGCAGGATTTCCCGCTGCTGTGGGGATACAGCGATGACGAGGCTTTCCATCGTACCGCGCGGGCTCAGGCTGCTGACATGGTGCGGACTTTATACCACCATCCCTCTGTCGTCTCCTGGACTATGCACAACGAGCCGCCATGGGATTCACCATGGATGGTCAGCAAGTACCCGGACTACCGCGCAGATCAGAATCTCGCGCTGGATAATGCGCTTTACCAGGATGTACGGGCCCTTGATGATACCCGCATTGCACGCCGTGAATCCGGCACCAAGGAGCATGAATGGCTAGGCTGGTATTCTGATAATTGGCATGCGTTTGCCCGCCCCGCCCCCAACCCTTGGATTACTGAATTTGGTGCGCAGGCCCTGCCAGTGATGAGCAGCCTCAAGCGTTTGTTCAGCGAAGCCGAGATGTGGCCGCAAACCGAACCGCAGTGGGAAAAATGGCAATTCCATAACTTTCAGCCGCATGAGACCTTCAATATTGCCCATGTGCCGCGCGGCAACAACGTGCAGGAACTGATGGAAAACACGCAGGCTTATCAATCGCGCTTGATTCAGTTTGCTGCCGAAAACTATAGACGCCAGCGGTATGCACCGGTATCCGCTATTTTTCAGTTCATGTTTGTGGAAAACTGGCCATCCATCAATTGGGGAGTAGTGGATTATTGGCGCCAGCCCAAGCCCGGCTACGACGCCTTGCGTATGGCCTTTCAGCCAGTGCTACCCAGCCTGCAATGGGTGAAAGACCAATACGCAAGTGGTGAAACCATCCTCATCGGCTTATGGGCAATCAACGATCTTTGGCAACCCTATCCGGAGGCGAAGTACACCATTAAGCTGTTACGGGATGGACAGGCGGTGGATCAACGCGAGTGGATGCTGGATGTGGCCGCAGATAGCGGCAAAAAACTGGAAGACTACCGGTTGGAACAAGCCAACCCCGGGCAGTACGAATTACAGGCCGAATTACACGACAGCCAGGGCAAGCGGCTTGGGAGCAACCGTTATCGGTTTAGCGTCACGCCTTGAACAACAAAACTGACCTAGCCTGATCAGGCTTTAAGCTTGAGGGTATGCAATGTGCGAGCACGCACTCGCTTGAGCAGTGCCGCATCTTCAATCAAACACTCTCCCCAGGAAGGCACCATGGCCTTCAATTGCTCTTGCCATGCTGGCTCTTGCAAGCGTGCCTTGAAACAGCGCTGTAATACATCCAGCATGGCCTGTACCGAGGTGGATGCTCCGGGAGACGCTCCCAGCAATGCTGCCAGCGTACCATCGGCTGAGGCGACAATTTCCGTGCCGAACTCAAGTTTGCCGCCTTTATCATCGCAGCGCTTGATAATCTGCACCCGTTGCCCTGCCTTGGCAAGTGTCCAGTCCTCATCACGGGCTTGCGGATAAAATTGGCGCAAAGCCTCTACGCGCTTGCTGTGCGACTGAAAAACCTCGCCGATCAGATAGCGCGTCAGATCAAGATTGTGCCGACCAGCACCCAACATGGATTTGAGATTGCGTGGCTTCACGGAGGCAGGCAGGTTAAGCCATGAGCCTTGTTTGAGAAACTTGGTAGTAAACCCGGCATAAGGGCCAAACAGCAAGGCGGGCTTGCCATCAATATAGCGAGTGTCCAGATGCGGCACCGACATGGGCGGAGCGCCCAGCGGGGCCTTGCCATAAACCTTGGCCTGATGCTGACGGATGATTTCCGGCTTGTTGCACACCAGCCACAAGCCACTGACCGGAAAGCCACCATAGCCGCGCGCTTCAGGAATGCCCGACTTTTGCAGCAAAGGCAGCGCTCCGCCGCCTGCGCCAAGAAATACAAAGCCTGCCTCAACAACCTGTTTATCGGCGGCTTGCTTGCCTTTCAGTTGCACGCGCCAGCGGCCATCATGTCGCTGACGCAGACTTTTTACGCTGGTATGGGTCTTGAGCTCAAATCCTGTACCCTGTTGCAGGGACTGCACCAGCTGGCGCGTCAATGCGCCAAAATCAATATCGCTGCCATAGGCTACGCGCGTAGCTGCTACCGGCTGCGAGGCGGGACGATCACGCATGACCAGCGGCATCCATTCGGCAATTACCTGGGGATCCTCACTGAACTCCATATCCTTGAACAAAGGGTGCTGGCTGAGCGCTGCATGACGCTGACGCAAAAACTCAACGTTCTCAGCGCCCCAGACAAAACTTTCATGAGGGGTAGGACGAATAAACTGCTGAGGCTCGGGCAATAAACCGTTTTCTACCAACCAGGACCAGAATTGCAATGAGACTTCAAACGCAGCGTTAATGCCCAGGGCACGCTTGATCTCAATTTTGCCGTCAGGCAACTGAGGGGTGTAATTAAGCTCACAATAGCCGGCATGGCCGGTACCAGCGTTATTCCAGCCGTCCGAGCTCTCGGCAGCAACCTGCGGCAGGCGTTCCACCATCAGGATGGTCAAGGCAGGATCCAACTGTTGCAGCATGCTGCCCAAGGTTGCGCTCATGACGCCACCACCTACCAACAAAATATCAACCTGCCTGTCTGCCACGTTTCTCCCCAAGCGCGCTTGACGCGCATTCGTCCATTGCATAATGAATAGCGGCGTTATTATAACTGCTTGGGACCCGGCCTGCTTGGCACAGGCTAGGCGTGAAAAGGCTGCATGTTTAGCAAAACATGCAGCCTGGGAGACTTCTAGGTATGGGATAAATCTGTTCAGTAATACCCTGGTGGAGGGGGTGGCGGTGGATAGTAAGCAGGTTGTGGCGGGCTGTAGCTCTGTACCACGGGACGTGGATTTGCTTCGCTGGCTGCCATAGGCACCTTATTTCCCTTGGCATACATACATTGCAAATACGCATTATCGTAGCGTTGCTGGACTGTATAGGATGAGGCCTGTGCAGCATCCGCGCCAGCTGCTGTTCCTACCAGCAAGCCGGTACCTGCACCGACAGCTGTTGCCCCATGCCCACCGATGGCTGCACCGAGTACTGCACCCACTGCGGTGCCAACGGCCGCACTTTTCACCATGCTATCGTTTCCAGCCTGCTTGGCTGAAGCTCCGCTTTGCTCCAGTCCATATTGACGACAACTTGCATCATCAACACGAAACTGATCAAAAGTTTTTGTACTCCCTGGCAACGCCATGCGGCTAGGACCATCCGGTACGGTGACGCAACCACTGACCACCAGGCTACCGCCCAACAATAAACATAATGGAATCTTCATGATGTTCTCTCCCTACTTGGATGGTGCGGGTGGTTGTGGAGCCACCTTTTGCCAGCCTTGTGGGCATTCCTTCACATAAGGGTAGTAGCCCTCAGGTTGCGTGCAGTGATACCAGTAATTATCGGTTGCTGGAGCTGTGCTGGTTGCCGGAGCCACCCGCGCCTGCGCTGGTTGCTCAACATAAACTTCTGGCTGCGGTGCCGGGCGCACAATGATGGGCGGTGGTACTGGATAGCCATAGTAATAAGGGTCGTAATAATACGGGCGTGGATAATACGGCCCCCAACCAGGGCCCCAACCGGGACCAAAACCTGGTCCTACATACACACCGACATTGCCATGGAAGTGTCCACGGTCTGCCAATGCCACTCCGCTAACCAGCAAACCTGCAGCAACGCTGACAGCCAAAATGATTTTTTTAAAGCCATGCATGTTGTTATTCCTGTCTACCCGTCGAAATACGGGTTACTGATAAGACTGGATGCCTAGTTATGCGGTTCTGGCTTCGCGTGTAAAGTTGTGTAAACAATCCACCTATAAATCATAAGCTTATGTAGAAATTTATGGTTTTTAAACCTTGCTGCGGGGGCTGGCTCATCTCCGATCGACGGTTAGATTTTTTTTCAGCTGGCGGCTATACTACAAACAGTGGAGATGGCATTCCTCCCTTAACCGCTGCCCTGCAGCTGATGATGCCTACGAGAACACCCTGGCCAGGGTGCGTAGGTACACGCTCCCTGTCCCGGCTTTGCATTCAGCCTATCTTCAAGGACAGTTTCATGCTTAACTCTATCTTCGTTATCGGCCTCGGTGCCGCCCTGGGCGCTGTATCCCGCTGGTGGATGGGATCGACACTCAATGCCCTGTTTCCGACCATACCGCCTGGTACGCTGGCCGCCAACCTTATTGGTGGCTATCTGATCGGTCTGCTGCTGGCTTTGTTTGCCAGCCTGCCACAGCTGTCTCCTGAGTGGCGCTTGTTTGCCATTACCGGCTTTTTAGGTGGACTCACGACATTCTCGACTTTTTCTGCCGAGGTAACGTCTTTACTGCAGCAAGGCCGTCTCAGCTGGGCGGGCGCTGCCATTCTGCTGCATGTGGTCGGCTCCATCAGCATGACGCTGCTTGGATTTGCCACCATCAACGCGATCAAATCGCTTTAAATAAAGAGGAGCCTGTGATGCAAGGATTTCAGCTTACGTTTTACACAGCACAAAACCGCCACCATGAACAACGCCCTATTCATGACTGGCTGCTGGATGAAGCGCGCAAGTTGGGCATAAAAGGTGCAACTATTATTCCCGCTAGCCAGGGTTACGGCCACGATGGCGTTTTACATGCCGCGCATTTTTTTGAGTTGGCAGATCAACCTGTACAAGTCATCATGATCGTGCAAGCCAGTGAGGCAGACCAGCTTTTTGCCCTTATTACGCGGCATGCCCTGTCCCTGTTTTACGTTAAAATTCCGGTCGAATTCGGCACAACAGGCTAACCCCGCATCAGCAAGTTTGCCGGAGGACCTGCACCCCCGTATGATGGGGCCCATGAAACCTCCCAAACGCCTGGAGCCCCTGATTGAAGATGGGCTGATTGATGAAGTGCTGCGCCAGCTCATGAGTGGCAAGGAAGCCACCGTCTATGTGGTGCGATGCGGCGATGATGTTCGATGTGCCAAGGTTTACAAGGAAGCCGACAAGCGCAGCTTTCGCCAAAGTGTGGATTACACCGAAGGCCGTAAAGTCAAAAGTAGCCGCCAGGCGCGTGCTATGGGCAAGGGTTCGCGCTATGGGCGCAAGCTGCAGGAAGAGGCCTGGCAGAGTGCCGAAGTTGATGCACTTTACCGTCTGGCCGCGGCCGGTGTGCGTGTGCCCCAGCCATATAATTTCTACGAAGGCGTGCTTCTGATGGAGCTGGTAACAGATGCCGCGGGCCACGCCGCCCCTCGCCTCAATGATGTTGAATTCACCGAGCAGGAAGCGCTGCAGCATCACCAAAGCCTGCTGGTGGATGTCATTCGCATGCTGAATGCAGGTATCGTGCATGGTGATCTTTCCGAGTTCAATATCCTTTTGGGAGCTCATGGCCCCGTCATCATTGATCTGCCGCAGGCCGTTAACGCCGCGGGTAACAACCACGCCAGCAGCATGCTGGAGCGCGATGTGGATAATCTGGCCGGTTATTTCGGCCGCTTTGCCCCTTCATTGCTCGGCACACAATACGGCAAGGAGATCTGGGCCCTGTATGCTCACGGCGACCTGACCACCGAATCCAAACTCACCGGATATGTGGCGCCAGAGGCCACCCCTGTAGATTTAAAGAGCGTGCTGCGGGTGATAGAGGATGTGCGCAGGGATGAAGAAAAAAAACAGGCTCGCACCACAGAAACACCCACACCTAAAAGCCGACCGCAACATACTTAAATAGTATTTTCCACCAATACGCATTTCTGATCGCTCAGGCGATTTTTTCAAGGTACCCTAACCCTACCCATGCAAACAGAAGTAAAAGACGCTCCAAAGTACGCCATTGTCGCCTCCGTGCAATTACCCAATGTCAGCGACATTGAGTTTGAGGCATCTCTCACCGAACTGCGGGAACTTGCCAAAACGCTGGGCTACCATGTCGTCCATACCTTTGTGCAAAAGCGCGGCAGTTTTGATACCACGGCTTATCTCGGCATCGGCAAACGTCAGGAGATCCAGGCCTGGGTCAGCCATGAAAACGAAATTGCCGAACAGGAAGACGCTCCCGCAGATAGCCATCTTATCGAGGCCATTCTGGTTGACCATGAGATCTCGCCCTCCCAAGCGCGCAACCTGGAAAAAGAAACAGGCTGTGAAGTCATGGATCGCACGATGGTGATCCTGGAAATCTTTCACCGTAATGCCCGCTCACGGGCGGCCAAAGCTCAGGTAGAGATTGCACGCCTGGGATATATGGCACCCAGACTGCGGGAAGCCGCCAAGCTTGCTGGGCCACAAGGTCGCCAGCGTAGCGGTGTGGGTGGCCGCGGTGCGGGGGAATCCTCTACTGAGTTGGACCGCCGCAAGATACGTGACCGCATCGCCGAGCTACAACTGGAAATATTGGCGATGGAGGCTGAGCGCAAAACACAGCGCGCGAGGAGGCAGCAACGTCAGGGGCTGACCAGTGTTGCGCTGGTTGGCTATACCAATGCCGGCAAATCCACCCTGATGCGTGCCCTTACCGGCAGCGAAGTGCTGGTGGCCAACAAACTTTTTGCCACACTGGACACCACCGTACGCACACTCTATCCGGAGAGCGTGCCGCGCGTGCTGGTCAGCGATACGGTGGGCTTCATCAAAAACCTGCCCCACGGTCTGGTCGCTTCTTTCAAATCCACTCTGGATGAAGCACTGGATGCCGCCCTGCTGCTACATGTGATCGACGCCAGCGATCCCGGTTTTGAGCGCCAACTGGAAGTGACGGACAAGGTGCTTGAGGAAATCAACGCCGATGACGTACCACGTATCCGCATCTTTAATAAAATCGACCATGTAGGCGATGCTGCAGCACAGGCCGAGCGCGAAGCCGCCCTAAAAGCCCAATATCCTGATTGTGTAGTCATGAGCGCCCGCCGCCCGGACGATGTTGCCAAGCTGCACAAGATGATCATGGAGTTTTTTCAGCGTGATCTGATTGAAGTGGAGATTTTCGTACCATGGGCCAAGCAACAACTCTTAGGTGAAATCTATGCGACCTGCCAGGTACGTGGCGAACGCTCGGATGAGCAAGGAACATTCTTCCAGATATGCGGGGAAGCTTCAGTACTGGAACGATTGCAAGACAAGCTGTCGCAATAAATTTCATTTTTATCAAAGACAGCAATAAAAAAAGCGGCCTATAGGCCGCTTTTTTTACATTGAAGTAAAGTTAACTACTTAAATATCAAGGTTATTTACACCAAGTGCATTACTTTCGATAAAGGCGCGACGCGGTTCTACCTGATCGCCCATCAAGGTAGTGAAAATCTCGTCTGCGGCAATCGCATCGTCGATCTGCACTTTTAACAAGCGGCGTACGGTAGGATCCATGGTAGTTTCCCAGAGCTGTTCCGGGTTCATTTCGCCCAGGCCTTTATAGCGTTGGATATTGAGGTTGTGCTTGGCTTCTTCCAGCAACCAGTCGAGCGCTGCCTTGAAATTGCTGACGGGCTGCGATTTTTCGCCGCGCTTGATACTGGCACCTTCACCCAGCAATCCTTGTAGCATGACAGACATCTTGCTGATTTGGCGATAATCACCGCTCGCCAGGAAGTCGGTATCGACAACACAGGATTGCAGATTACCGTGCACGTATTTGTTGACCTCCAGGCGGTAGGTACCGGTCTCAAGGTCTTGTGCCACGATGACCTCTGAGCCGGTGTGACCCAGCAAGGGGCGCAACTTCTCAGCCACTGCGTTAGCATTCGCTTCAGTATCAAGTTCTACGGTACCTTCTACATTTTGCAGGGCGCGTAGCACGCTTTCATCGTAAAGCGAGGCCAAGCGGCGGATAACGGCTTCAGTGAGCACCATTTGCTTCGCAATCTCGGCCAGCTGCTCGCCTGCCAGTGTTTCTCCACCTTCGCGTGTCAATAGTTCGGCACCCTTTAGGGAGGATTGCAGCAGGTACTGATCCAGCTCCTGCTGATCCTTGAGGTAACGTTCATCCTTACCCTGCTTGACCTTGTAGAGTGGTGGCTGGGCAATGTAAATGTGGCCGCGTTCAACCAGTTCCGTCATTTGACGGTAGAAGAAGGTAAGCAACAGAGTACGAATATGGGCACCGTCGACGTCCGCATCGGTCATGATGATGATACGGTGATAGCGCAGCTTGTCAGCGCTGAAGTCGTCTTTGCCTATGCCTGTACCCATGGCAGTAATCAATGTGGCAATTTCCTGTGAAGACAAGAGCTTGTCGAAGCGGGCTTTTTCCACATTCAGGATCTTACCCTTCAGAGGCAGAATAGCCTGGAATTTACGATCCCGGCCTTGTTTGGCGGAACCACCGGCAGAGTCGCCCTCCACCAGATACAGTTCACATTTGGTCGGGTCACGTTCCTGACAGTCGGCCAGCTTGCCCGGCAGACCCATAGTATCCATTGCACCTTTGCGGCGTGTCATCTCACGTGCCTTGCGCGCAGCATCGCGCGCGCGGGCAGCATCAATGATCTTGTTACAGATCACTTTTGCATCGACAGGGTTTTCCAGCAAAAACTCGGCAAGCTTGGCGGCCACCACTTCCTGTACGACAGGCTGCACTTCGCCTGACACCAGCTTATCCTTAGTCTGAGATGAAAACTTAGGCTCAGGTACTTTGACGGACAGCACACAAGTAAGGCCTTCGCGCATGTCATCGCCTGTGGTTTCAATTTTGGCCTTTTTTGCCAACTCGTTCTGCTCGATGTAGTTATTGAGCGTACGTGTCATGGCCGTGCGCAAACCAGTCAGATGGGTACCACCATCGCGTTGCGGAATATTATTGGTAAAACATTGTACGGTTTCTGCATAAGAGTCGTTCCACTGCATGGAAACTTCAATTGTCATGCCATCTTTTTCGCCAACAGCGTAGAAAGGCTTGGGGTGCAGCACCGTCTTGCTGCGGTTCATGTATTCCACAAATCCACGTACCCCACCAGAATGCGCAAAGTTTTCAGATTTGCCATTGCGTTGATCAATAAGCTCGATCTTGACGCCGTTATTCAGGAAAGACAGCTCACGAATACGCTTAGCTAGAATTTCAAAATGAAACTCGACAAGGCCAAACGTTTCGATAGAAGCCAGGAAGTGAACTTCAGTCCCTTTGCGTTCCGTGGTACCAGTAATCGCCAAGGGGGCAACAGCTTCGCCACGACGAAATTCCATCTGGTGCACTTGCCCATTGCGATAAATTTTGAGTTTGAGCCAGTCAGACAAGGCATTCACGACGGAAACACCCACGCCGTGCAAACCACCAGAGACTTTATAAGAGTTTTGATCGAACTTACCACCTGCATGCAGCTCGGTCATTACAATTTCAGCAGCCGATCGCTTTACCGCCTTGATGTCATCGTGTTTGATATCGGTCGGAATACCACGGCCGTTATCGGAAACACTGACAGAGTTATCAGGATGAATAATCACTTTGATGTCATCACAATGGCCTGCCAATGCTTCGTCGATCGCATTATCCAGCACCTCGAATACCATGTGATGCAAGCCACTCCCATCGGAGGTGTCACCAATGTACATGCCAGGGCGCTTGCGTACTGCGTCCAAGCCTTCAAGAATCTTAATACTGGATGAATCGTAGTCTGTCATGCTTTTGTCTTTTCAAAGTTTCACGTGAAACACTTAAATCTAATGAAATTAGTCGTACGTTTTTAAACCGATAATTTAAATTCGCATCGGCATTACGACGTATTTATAGGTTTCGTCATCAGCGACCGTTACCAGGCAGCTGCTATTTGCATCCGCAAATGAGAAGGTCACGGTATCGCAATTCACGTTATTCAGCACGTCAATCATATAAGTCACATTGAAGCCGATATCCAGCGAATCGCCACCGTAAGCGATTTCCAATTCCTCTTCTGCTTCTTCTTGCTCACTGTTGGTACTAATCAAACGCAAACTGTCGCTACCAAGCACCATGCGAATGCCGCGATATTTTTCATTCGACAGGATCGAGGCGCGTTGCATCGCTAACAATATTGTCATGCGATCTACATTGAAGCTGTTTTTGTGGCCTACCGGGATAACACGGGTGTAATCAGGGAACTTGCCATCAATCACTTTTGAAATGAGCTTGATATCGCCAAACGAGAAATTCACCTGCCCACTGGCAATTTCAATCGTGACCTCTTCTTCACTGTCATCCAGCAATTTGATTAATTCAATTACCGTCTTGCGAGGCAGTATAAGCTCTTGTTTTTCATAAGTTTGTGCCAGTTCTGTCGACGTAAAGCTTAAGCGATGACCATCTGTTCCCACTACATTCAGTCGATTACCGTTTACTTCAAACAGCAAGCCATTCAGATAGTAACGTATATCTTGCTGCGCCATGGCAAATTCGACTTGTTTGAACAAGCGCTTCAGAGATTTCTGATCGATGCTTACTACGGTATACGTGGTACCTGTAGCTTTCGTCATGACAGGATAATCAGCTGCAGGAAGCGTTTGCAGGTTAAATCGGCTTTTCCCGGTTTTTACCTGAATACGACTTTCTGCCGTTGCCATGGTTATTTCTGCGTTTTCTGGTAACGAACGGCAAATATCCAATAGTTTCTTAGCTGAAATCGTAGTGGAGAGTTCTCCCCCTACTGGAGTTTGTAATGCAAGCGATATTTGCATTTCAAGATCTGTCGCTGTCAGTACGATCTTTTCGTCCTTTGCTTCCAACAAAAGGTTGGAAAGTATAGGCAATGTGTGTCTTCTTTCTACAATACTTGTCACAGAAGACAGGGGTTTTAACAAGGTATCGCGATTTATTTTGATGTTCATGTTTTATAACAATCTAAATAATAAATTCTGTAGTAATAACAATAATGATGTGGGATTCTGTGGGTAACTCGTTTTTTTTAAATTAAATCAAATTATTATTTAACTTTTATGTCTGCGTAAAACCAGACGGTCTGCTGTGGATAAAATGTTGCTTATTCTACCCTTTTATTAAAATCGCGCCTAACCTGCATTTACGTTCACAACTTATCCACGGCTTAACACCGCTATTTGACTTACTTTGGTATTGCGCTAATCCCGAATAACCTGCGTGAGGAAGGCGATATCTCGGGCTACATTCGGATCATTCTGGCGCAATTGCTCGATTTCTTCACAGGCATGCATCACTGTCGTGTGATGACGGCTGCCAAAAGCCTCCCCTATTTCTGGAAAACTGTGGTTGGTCAGCTCACGGGCTAATGCCATAGCAATCTGCCGCGGCCGCGCGAAATTGCGTGAACGTTTCTTGCTATACATTTCGGCGACTTTAATCTTGTAATAGTCAGCCACTGTTTTTTGTATGTTTTCCATTGTGATCTGACGCCCACGTACAGCAATCAGGTCTTTCAGGGCATCTTTAGCCAAGTGGACATCAATCGGGTTACCCGTAAAATTCGCCATTGCCACAATCCGGTTCAATGCGCCTTCCAACTCTCGAACACTTGAGCGAACCTGCTTGGCGATAAAGAACGCGACATCTTCATCAAGTACAAACCTAGCCTCTTCTGCCTTTTTCAGCAGAATTGCCACCCGCATTTCCAGCTCAGGAGGTTCCACTGCGACGGTGAGACCCCAGCTGAAGCGTGTACGTAAGCGTTCATCTACATCGACGATTTCTTTTGGATAGGTATCGCATGTGATGATGATCTGTTTTTTGGCTTCAATCAGGGAGTTGAATGCATAGAAGAATTCTTCCTGGGTACGGCTTTTCTTGGCAAAAAACTGAATGTCGTCAATCAAAAGCAAATCAAGTGAATGATACTGACGTTTGAATTCGTCAAACGCTTTCAGTTCATAGGCTTTGACTACATCTGAAACATAACGCTCTGCATGCAGATAACGAATCTTGGCATCAGGACGGTTCATTTTAAGATGATTACCGATCGCTTGAAGCAAATGTGTTTTGCCCAGCCCTACGCCCCCGTAGATAAATAATGGGTTATAGGCAGTTCCTGGGTTTTCAGCCACCTGCAGGGCGGCTGCACGTGCTAACTGGTTAGCACGACCTGTTACAAAATTATCAAAATTGAATGCGCTGTTAAGACCGCTAGGATTGCCGTGAGGTTTGTTTTTCTTGGGTTCGACTGCTTTTGCAACAGATTTTTTAGCAGGAAGCTCCTGAAGGGAAGGCGGCGCAGCTTCTTCTCCCTTGAGGTTGGCGGGGCTTGTTTTCACGACGGGGACTACCATTTGTTTCTTCATCGAGGGGTCTTGCAGGCCAAGCTCGATTTCAACCGGATGCTGTATCAATTCCTCAGCGAGATTCTGGATGCGAGGTAAGAAGCGATCCTTTACCCATTGTTGAACGAAACGATTCGGCGCAAATAGCCGCAAAGTATGGTTATGCGTCTCAAAATGCAGCGGTTTGATCCAGGTATTGAATTGCTGAGCAGACAGTTCTTGCTCAAAGCGGCCCAGACAGATAGACCAGAAATTTTCCATCGGTTGCCCGATTCCTCAACTGATAGCAAATATGGAGTTTGCCCGAATGCTTGTATTATTGTTTTCGAGCACCAGAGCCGCCATTGGCGCCGGATTGGAGACGGCGAGTACAGGTGACGGCAAGGGGTTCATTCTAGCGGGTTTAATTAAACTTATCCACAAGCAATCCATAAGCGGATGTGGATAAGGAATAACTTGAAATAAACATTGACAGGATACTGTTATATCAGGTTAAATTACGCCCTTTGTTTAGAAACGCACAGAAGTCGGAGATTCATAATGAAACGTACATACCAGCCTTCGAAAGTTCGTCGCGCTCGCACTCATGGTTTCCTGGTGCGCATGAAAACCCGTGGCGGTCGTGCAGTAATTGCAGCGCGTCGTGCCAAGGGCCGTGCTCGTCTAGCAGTATAAGTGTGTGACGATATCGGTTAATCCAGTTTTGGCCTTGCCAAAGTTTGGTTTTCCTAGCCGAGTTAGAATTATTAAAACGGATGATTTTTCATCCGTTTTTAATTTCCGCAAACGTATTTCCGGTCATTATCTCGCCATACATTACCAATATAATTCCCTGGGCACGCCAAGGCTGGGTCTGATTGTGGGAAAGAAAATAGCCAAACGAGCTGTGGACAGAAATTACATGAAGCGTGTCCTGCGTGAGCTATTTCGAGTGCATCAGCACGATATTGCCCCCTTGGATCTCGTTGTGCGAGTCCAGCGTATCTATGGGCCAAGCGACTACTCTCGTCTTGCTGGGGAGTTTTGTGAGTTACTGCGCAAGCTGGGAAAACAGCTCGAAAAACGGAAATCAGTATCATGAGATTACTGGCGAAGTCGTTGGTAACAATGATTCGGCTATACCAGTTAGCGTTAAGTCCCTATTTTGGGCAACAGTGTCGGTTCAGTCCGACGTGTTCTCAATATACGATAGACGCCATTAACAAACATGGGGCTTTTGCTGGATTAGCCTATGGTGTTCGTCGTATCGGAAAATGCCATCCTTGGCATCCTGGTGGGCATGATCCTGTGCCTTGATGCGTGCAGTAATCGCGCCATTCAATATCATGCATTTCAACATTAAGATAAGCGAGTTATGGATACCAAGCGTTTGATTTTATTTGTTATTTTCTCTTTCTCTATCCTGATGTTATGGGATGCATGGCAACGTGAACATATGCCCACCCCTGAGGCAGTTTCCGCTTCAGCATCTAGCGACGATAGCGTTCCGCATGCTGAAAAACTACCTGGCACCAAAGCTGCAGCAGATATGCCCAAGGAGTCTGGTTTCCGATTGCAGACGGCGGATCGCATCCAAGTTGAAACGGACGTTTATAAAGCCGTTATTGACACCACTGGCGGTGACTTGCGTCGTCTCGAGTTGTTGAAGCACCGTGCCGATAATTCCACGACGGAAAACTTTGTGCTGCTGGATGATCGTGCCGCACCAATGGTGTATGTGGCGCAAAGTGGTTTGATTGGCCAAGGGTTGCCCAATCACAAGACAGTATTCTCAACGGAAGCTAGCAATTACCAGCTTGCAGCGGGTAGCGATACTCTTGAGGTACGGTTGACGGCGACGAATGCCGATGGTGTCAAGGTCGACAAAATCTATACGTTCCATCGTGACAGCTATGTCATCAACCTGCGTTATGAAATTCATAACGCCAGCGCCAGCCCGATTGATCCTACGGTTTACTACCAGGTGGTGCATGACACTGAGTCCAATCAGGGTTCGCATATGATGCCTACTTTCACCGGTGGCGCTTATTTCACCCAAGCTGACAAATTCAAAAAGCTTTCCTTCAAGGACATGGGCAAGAATGACTTGTCCAAGACCACCAGTGACGGCTGGGTTGGGTTGCTGCAGCACTATTTCGTTAGTGCCTGGATACCCAAGGAAGGTGTGACTCGTCAGTTTTATAGCAAAAAGCTGGCTGACAATATCTATTCTATTGGTACCAAAAGTGATATTGGTGTGATTGCTCCTGGAGCTAACGCCGAGGTTGAAGCCCGTTATTACGCCGGTCCGCAAAATCAGGAAGTCATGAAGCAGGTGGCGCCAGGTCTTGAGTACACGGTGGATTATGGTTGGCTTACCATTATTGCATCCCCGCTATTCTGGATCTTGTCCAAGATTGAAGGTGTGGTACACAACTGGGGTGTAGCGATTATCCTGCTTACCGTTATGATCAAGCTCGCATTCTATCCACTCTCTGCGGCCAGCTATCGCTCCATGGCGCATATGCGTGAGCTTGCGCCTCGCTTGCAACGCCTGAAAGAGCAATACGGTGATGATCGGCAAAAGATGCAAGTTGCCATGATGGAGCTGTACAAAACAGAGAAAATCAATCCGATGGGTGGTTGCTTGCCTATCCTGGTGCAAATTCCTGTGTTCATCTCGCTCTACTGGGTACTGTTAGGCAGTGTGGAAATGCGGCATGCCCCTTTCATGTTGTGGATACATGATCTCTCCGCCATTGATCCTTACTATGTGCTGCCTATCCTGATGGGTGCTACCATGATCATCCAGACGCGCTTGAACCCTACACCTACCGATCCGGTACAGGCCAAGGTCATGATGATCATGCCTATCGTATTCAGCGTATTCTTTTTCTTCTTCCCGGCAGGTCTGGTGTTGTACTGGCTGGTAAATAACGTATTGTCGATTGCCCAACAATGGCATATCAATCGTAGTACGGAGCGTGCTACTGCACTGAAGAAAAAAGGACATGGCCGTCGTTGATACGATAGCCGCCATTGCCACCGCCCCTGGTTCCGGGGGCATAGGCGTGGTTCGTATATCTGGTCCAGCCTCCGCAGAGATTGCTATTGCGGTGCTGGGCCACTGCCCTCCACCCCGGCATGCAGCCTACCTCCCCTTTAAAGAAGCCGATGGCCAGTTAATCGATAGCGGCATCGCTATTTTTTACGCAGGGCCTCACTCCTACACGGGAGAGGATGTGCTTGAGTTGCAGGCACATGGAGGCCCAGCGCTCATGCAGCTTCTGCTGCTGCGGTGCTTGCAGTTGGGTGCACGTCAGGCTGAGCCTGGCGAGTTTACCCGGCGCGCATTCCTGAATGACAAGCTTGATCTGGCGCAAGCTGAAGCGGTTGCTGACGTGATCAATGCAGCTACGGCTGAGGCAGCACGAAGTGCTGTTCGCTCCCTTTCTGGGGAATTTTCACGGTATATCCACGATCTTCTTGAATCTCTCATTAATCTGCGCATGTACGTAGAAGCCTGCCTGGACTTCCCTGAGGAAGATATCGACTTTATAAGCCAGGGGCGTGTTGCCGAAAAATTGCAAAACATTGCCGATGCACTTGCGCTGGTTTTCAAAGGGGCACGCCAAGGGAATCTGCTTCGCGAAGGAATACAGGTAGTACTCGTCGGTCAGCCAAATGTCGGTAAATCCAGTTTGATGAATCAGCTGGCAGGGGAAGAGGTCGCAATTGTTACCCCGATTGCTGGTACGACCCGTGACACCATACGGAATGTGGTGCAGATTGACGGTGTTCCGCTGCACCTCATTGATACTGCCGGACTCCGCGAAACAGATGACGAAGTCGAAAAGCAAGGAATTGCGCGCACATGGCGAGCTCTAGAAAACGCGAATGCCGCATTATTATTGGTTGACGCAGCTCATGGTATTACCGAGACGGAAAAATCGATTCTAGAGCGATTGCCGGCGAATTTACCCAAAATATGGGTTCATAATAAAATTGATTTGCAATCTGAAGAGCCCCGTCAGCACGAGCATCACGGGGAAGAGCATCTGTATATCTCGGCAAAGCTGGGTTTGGGGCTTGACGCTCTAAAAGCCCATTTGCTGAAGATCGCTGGTTGGCAGCCTGCAGGTGAAAGCATTTTTATGGCACGTACTCGTCACTTGCAAGCCTTGGAAGTGGTGCAGGCACATTTGAAAGATGCGGTTGCATTTTTAGAGCAGCCAGAATTGTTAGCTGAGGAGTTACGCCTTGCTCAGCAGGCCTTAAGCTCAATTACGGGTGAATTCACACCGGATGATCTTTTGGGAGAGATTTTCAGTCGATTCTGCATAGGCAAGTAGACTTTTTCTAACAAAAACAAAAAAATTCTTTAGTATCATGGTGATATATCTCATTCACAAATGATTCATTTGTGTTTCACGTGAAACATCCTGACATTGCAAGTGCTAATGCGGTATCATTGCCAGCATATTTGCAACTCTCGGATTCTCATGCAATTCCCTGAAAAATTTGATGTTATCGTGGTTGGTGGCGGTCATGCTGGCACTGAAGCTGCATTGGCGAGCGCACGCATGGGGCAAAAAACATTGCTTCTGACCCACAATATCGAAACCTTGGGCCAAATGTCATGCAACCCCTCCATTGGCGGCATAGGCAAGGGTCATTTGGTAAAGGAAGTCGATGCGCTGGGCGGCGCTATGGCGGCTGCCACAGATGAAGGTGGTATTCAGTTTCGCATCCTTAACTCAAGCAAGGGTCCTGCTGTCAGGGCTACCCGTGCGCAGGCTGATCGAGTGTTATATAAGGCGGCCATTCGGCGTCGACTGGAAAATCAAGCTAATCTTTGGCTATTTCAACAAGCTGTTGACGACATTATTCTGGATGGAACCCGAGCTGCGGGGGTGGTCACCCAACTCGGCTTGCGATTTGAATCGAAAGCCGTTGTATTGACTGCAGGTACATTTCTGGCTGGCCTGGTGCATGTGGGATTGGCTAACTATCAGGCCGGACGTGCCGGGGATCCTCCCGCAGTTTCTCTGGCAGCCAGGTTGCGCGAAATTGGTTTGCCGGCTGGACGCTTGAAAACAGGAACTCCGCCGCGGATTGATGGCCGTACCATCGACTACAGTGTGATGCTTGAGCAGCCTGGCGATAATCCAGTCCCTGTGTTTTCCTTCTTGGGGGACGCCAGCCAACACCCAGCTCAATTGCCTTGCTGGATTACCAGCACGAATGAACGCACGCACGACATCATACGTAGTGGTCTGGATCGTTCACCGATGTACACGGGGGTTATTGAAGGGGTGGGTCCGCGATACTGCCCTTCCGTAGAAGATAAAATCCATCGATTTGCCGATAAGGAATCTCACCAGATTTTCCTGGAGCCTGAGGGATTGACTACCAACGAGATCTATCCAAACGGTATATCGACAAGCTTACCTTTTGATATTCAATATCAATTGGTTAGGTCCATAAAAGGCCTGGAAAATGCGCACATTTTGAGGCCTGGCTATGCCATTGAATACGATTATTACGACCCGCGTGGTTTAAAAAATTCTCTGGAAACCAAGGCTGTCCAAGGCTTGTTCTTTGCTGGTCAGATTAATGGCACAACGGGATATGAAGAAGCAGCCGCCCAAGGGCTGTTGGCGGGGGTAAATGCGGCTCTTCATGCACAGGAAAAAGATAGTTGGTGCCCAGCACGTGATCAAGCCTATCTGGGGGTGTTGGTGGATGACCTGATTACTCGGGGAGTGAGTGAGCCCTACCGGATGTTTACCAGCCGGGCGGAATATCGATTGATGTTGCGCGAAGACAATGCTGATATGCGTTTGACTGAAGCTGGTCGCAAAATCGGGTTGGTAGATGATGCCCGTTGGGAGGCATTTTCCCGCAAGCAGGAAGCCATACTCCGTGAGCAAGAGCGTTTGCGGAAGACGTATATACATCCGGGTCAGGTGAGTGCTGATGTCATGGAAAACGTCCTGGGCAAGCAAATCGATAGAGAATATTCGATGTTTGAGCTTTTGCGCCGCCCGGAAGTGAGTTACGAGGCTTTGCTTACGCTAGCTGAGGGTGACGGTGAGCAGGACGAGCAAGTGCGTCAGCAAATTGAAATAGCAGCGAAATATCAGGGATATATAGACCGTCAGGCGGATGAAATTGAACGTCAGCGTGGCCAGGAGGGTACACGTCTGCCTGAGGATATGGATTATCGCGAAGTGCATGGACTGTCTATTGAGGCCCAGCAAAAGCTTAATGCACAGAAGCCCGAAACAGTTGGGCAAGCCAGTCGCATTTCGGGGATTACGCCAGCGGCCATTTCATTATTGATAGTGCATCTAAAGCGCCGTAACCGCAGCAAAAAATCGGACGTCGCCGCATGAGTCAGGCGGGAATATTAGCCTCAGGCATAGCAAATGCAGGTTGGGCGGTATCACAAGCAACTCAACAAAAGTTACTTGCTTACCTTGCCCTTTTGCAAAAATGGAACAAGGTACATAACCTCACAGCGGTGCGTGATCCAGATGAGATGGTTACCTTGCACTTGCTCGATAGCCTATCCGTATTGCCTCATGTTCAAGCGCTATCGCCATTACGGCTCTTGGATGTGGGGAGTGGTGCTGGACTGCCAGGCATCATACTCGCGCTATGTATGCCGGATCTGCAGGTGACCACGATTGATGCGGTGCAGAAAAAAGCCAGTTTCATGCGGCAAGCCAAGGCTGAGCTTGGCATTCCCAATCTGGAGGTTATTGCTGGTCGGGTCGAGCATCATCAGCCTTCGCAAGCCTACGACGTCGTGATTTCACGTGCATTTTCGGAAATAGCCCTTTTTATCAAATTGACGCGCCATTTAATCGCAAAAGATGGGAATTGGCTCGCAATGAAGGGTGTTAATCCTGTGGAAGAGTTGGACGCGATAGGTATGCCAGAAGCCAAGGTGGCTGTTTTGCATGTGCCTGGCCTGGACGCGCAACGGCATCTGGTTACATTACCTTCCCACGAATTGATGTTCACACCTGTTAGCAGAATGGCGTAACCATGCGAATTTTAGCGATAACCAATCAAAAAGGTGGCGTAGGGAAAACCACGACCTCCGTCAATCTGGCAGCTAGTTTGGCAGCCACCAAGCGGCGTGTGCTGCTGATCGACTTGGATCCTCAGGGGAATGCGACGACAGGCAGTGGCATTGATAAGTCGGCTTTAAAAAGTACTGTATACCATGTGCTGATCGGTCAGAAATCCTTGAAAGACGTGATACAGCGTTCGGAAAAAGGCGGTTTTGATGTGGCGCCTGCAAATCGCGACCTGGCGGGTGCCGAGGTAGAACTGGTCAGCGAAATTGCCCGGGAAGTTCGTCTCAAGAATGCACTGGCATTGCTGGATGGCGAATACGATTATGTATTGATAGATTGCCCTCCTTCCCTGAGTCTTACAACCGTGAATGCACTGACTGCCGCACATGCGGTCATGATTCCCATGCAGTGCGAGTACTACGCGCTTGAAGGATTGTCTGACCTGGTCAACACCATCAAAAAAGTACGTGCATATCTAAATCCAACGCTTGAAATTGAGGGGTTGCTACGTACCTTGTTCGATAACCGGAATATGTTGGCCCAGCAAGTGTCTGCCGAGCTCGCCAAGCACTTTGGTGACAAAGTCTATAGAACGGTGATTCCTCGTAATGTCAGGTTGGCTGAGGCTCCTAGTTATGGTGTCCCTGTGCTCTTTTATGATAAAGCCTCAAAAGGGGCAAAAGCATACCTCGCCCTCGCGGGTGAAATCATCAATCGAAAGCCGACCGCCAGTCAGGCCGTCAGTTAAGGAACTCCCATGGTAAAACTCAAAGGTCTGGGTCGCGGCCTGGATGCATTATTGTCAGGTGATATGGAAACGGTACGCGATGCCGATACTTTAAGGTCTCTTAAGGTTGGTCAGTTGCAGCCTGGCAAATATCAACCACGCACGCATATGGATCAAGAGTCGCTATCCAGTCTTGCTGACTCTATCAAGGCTCAGGGCATCATGCAGCCTATCGTGGTGCGTTTGTTAAGCGATGAGCATTACGAGATTATTGCTGGTGAACGTCGTTGGCGTGCCGCTCAGTTGGCGGGCTTAGAAGAAGTGCCGGTGCTTGTGCGTGAAATTGCGGATGAAGCTGCTCTGGCAATGGCCCTGATTGAGAATATTCAGCGCGAAGATCTCAATCCTCTTGAGGAATCCAACGGTATAAAGCGTCTGATTGAAGAGTTCAGCATGACGCATGAAGCCGCCGCCCAAGCCGTTGGCCGGTCACGCAGTGCTGTCACCAATCTGTTGCGTTTGCAAAATCTGCATAGCAATGTGCAGGAGATGCTGATGATAGGCAAGTTGGATATGGGGCATGCGCGAGCGCTCCTCACACTGCCTGAGGTTAAACAAATTACGGTAGCCGAACATATTGCTCAGAAAAGCCTCTCGGTGCGAGAAGCCGAGAGGCTGGTAAAGCAGATGCTGACTGAGCCAAAAGCCAAGCTTGAAAAAACGGTAGATCGAGACGTGCTGGCACTACAAGAGGAAGTTTCGCAATCGCTTGGTGCACAGGTTGAAATCAAAGCGAGCAAAAAAGGCGCTGGATTTGTGAAAATCCATTATGCCAATCTGGATCAGCTAGACGATTTTCTAAAACGCCTGAAAGCAGGCCAGTCGTAATTTAGCTTGACTTGCAGCTGATTAAACAAGAAAATCTTGGGTTTTTATGGTCAGGCGCAGCGTGTCTGGCACATAAGATGCTAATGCAGGGTTACGTTGTATGGATGCAGTGCTCAGTCAGATGATAAAAAGGCAGGTGTTGGCGACTGCTCTGGTTGCACTGATAGCTTATTTGCTTATCGGTTTACATGGTGCCCTTTCGGCGTTAGCCGGTGGTGGTGCCGCCATACTAGGTAGTTTGGCGGCTGCAAAAAAACTGCAATCCAGCGCTGCTAAAAATACGCCAGGTTCAGCATTAGCTAATTTACTGGTGGCAGAAGTCATCAAAATCGCGGTGATTGCCATCGCACTGTTGCTTGTATTCACGCTCTACCGAAATTTGATACCGTTGGCCTTGATTTTTGGTCTGGGCTCAGCGGCCATCATGTCGGGAGCAGCAATTTTTACTTTAAACGAAAAGAATAACCTTTAGGTTGACGCAATGGCTGCAGAAAAACTTACTCCATCAGAATATATCGGTCACCATCTGTCATTCAATGCCAAGTCCGTTGGCGACGGCAGCTTCTGGGTATTGCATTACGATACCCTGATCATGTCAGCCATCTTGGGTGTGGTCGTGTTTGGCTTCCTGTGGTGGGTAGTGCGCGGCGCTACTTCTGGCGTGCCTAGCAAGCGTCAGGCGTTTGTTGAGCTTGCTGTTGAGTTTGTTGATGATCAGGTCAAGAGCATTTTTCACGGCAACCGCCATGTGTTTCTGGCTCCGCTGGCACTGACGGTGTTTGTATGGGTGCTGTTCATGAATGCCATGGACTTCCTGCCCGTCGACATTATGGCCAAGTTTTACCATATTATCGGCCTTGAGCACTGGCGTAGCGTCCCTACTTCAGACATCAATGCAACATTTGCACTTGCTTTGTCCGTATGGGTGCTGATGATTTTCTTCAGTATCAAAGTCAAAGGCCTGGGCGGCTGGATACACGAACTCTTCTGTTCCCCTTTTGGTACCAACCCCTTGATCTGGCCAGCCAATCTGGCGTTCAACCTGATTGAATACATTTCCAAACCTCTTTCTCACTCACTGCGTCTGTTCGGTAACATGTACGCAGGTGAAATCATTTTCTTGCTGCTGGGTATGTGGGCGGCAACGGGCTTGGCAGGTACCTTCTTTGGTGCATTGCTGGGCGCTGGCTGGGCGATCTTTCACATTCTGATCGTTGTGCTGCAGGCATTTATCTTCATGATGCTGACCGTTGTCTACATTTCGATGGCGCATGAAAGTCACTAAGTATTTAAACGTTTTAATCAACTACAACTCTCGAAAGCCGAAAGGAAATTAAATGGAGAACTTGCAACTTTTAGCCATGATTCAAGCATACACCGGTGTTGGTATCGGTCTGATCATTGGTCTTGGCGCAGCTGGCGCTTGCGTAGGTATCGGTATCATGTGTGCTAGCTTCCTGGAAGGTGCAGCTCGCCAGCCAGAAATGATCCCAGCTCTGCAGGGTAAAGTGTTCCTGCTGCTGGGTCTGATTGACGCTTCTTTCATTATCGGTGTTGGTCTGGCTATGATGTTTGCTTTCGCAAACCCACTCCTTGCCGTTGTTGCTCAATAACGTTTGATAGTTAATAAGCGGATTGAACTAACAGCTCGGGAGCAAATATGAACATCAACCTGACACTATTTGCGCAGGCCGTCTCCTTTGCCATTCTGATCTGGTTCACAGTGAAGTTTGTCTGGCCTCCTCTTTTGAAGGCTATTGAGACGCGTCAAAAGACCATCGCGGATGGTCTGGCTGCAGGTGAACGTGGTAAACAAGAGCTTGAAGCCGCAACGCAGCGTTCGACTGCTGCTGTTGAAGAGGCAAAGCTGAAGGCATCTTCGATCATCGCGCAGGCTGAAAAGCGTGCAACTGACATCATCGAAGAAGCGAAAAACAACGCTAAAGCTGAGGGTGATCGCATCCTTGCTGGTGCCAAGGCAGAAATCGATCAGGAAGTTAACCGTGCGAAGGAAGGTTTGCGCGCTCAGGTTTCAGCATTAGCTGTTGCCGGTGCGGAAAAAATCCTGCGCAAGGAAATCGATGCCAAGGTTCACGCAGACATGCTGAACACCATCGCTAACGAGCTGTAGGAAGATCATGGCTGAAGCGATAACCATTGCAAGACCTTATGCCGTAGCGGCTTTCCGCTTGGCAAAGGAAAAGAACGCACTCGCGAACTGGTCTGACATGCTGAATTTCGTTGCGCAAGTCGTAGCGAATGAGCAGATGAAGGCTTATATCGATGATCCCAAGGTCAATGCAGCTGATATTGAAAAGGCTGTACTGACCGTGGCCAGCGGCAAAATTGATGACCAGGTGACCAACCTGATCAAGTTGCTGGTGGAGTATCGTCGCCTGGCTGTCATGCCAGACATCGCCGCTGCGTTTGATGAACTGAAAGCGCAAGATGAAGGCGTGCTTGAAGCTGAAATTACCGCCGCATCCCAACCTAGCGACGCCGATATTGCCGGCGTGGTGAAGCGTCTGGAAGCCAAGTTTGGTAAGAAGGTCGAAGCAAGCGTTAAAGTGGATCCGGAATTATTAGGCGGCATCAAGATTGTAGTCGGCGATACGGTAATAGACGCATCCGTACGTGGCCAATTACAACAGTTGGCCTACACGCTGAAAGGTTAGGAGAGAATTATGCAGTTATCTACATCAGAAATCAGTGAGCTGATTAAGAGCAGGTTAGAGAATTTCTCCACCAGTGCCGAAGCGCGTACTCAAGGTACGGTTATTTCGGTGACTGATGGTATCGTTCGTATTCATGGCCTTTCCAATGTGATGGCCGGTGAAATGATCGAATTCCCTGGCAACACATACGGTCTGGCTTTGAACCTGGAGCGTGATTCTGTGGGTGCCGTGGTTCTGGGTGACTACGAAAAGATTACCGAAGGCGACATCTGCAAATGCACAGGTCGCATTCTGGAAGTGCCAGTAGGTCCTGAACTGGTTGGTCGCGTGGTGAATGCACTGGGCCAGCCTATTGATGGCAAGGGCCCTATCAATGCCAAGCTGACAGACAAGATTGAAAAGGTTGCTCCTGGCGTTATTGCCCGTAAGTCGGTTTCGCAGCCAGTACAAACCGGTCTGAAGTCTATCGACTCCATGGTGCCAGTTGGTCGTGGTCAGCGCGAGCTGATCATTGGCGATCGTCAGACAGGCAAGACCGCTGTAGCCGTTGATGCCATCATCAATCAAAAGGGTCAGAACATGACCTGTATCTACGTTGCGATTGGCCAAAAGGCTTCCACTATCGCCAACGTGGTACGCAAGCTGGAAGAGCACGGCGCTATGGAATACACCATTGTCGTAGCCGCTTCTGCTTCTGACTCTGCCGCCTTGCAATTCCTGGCACCATACGCAGGTTGCACCATGGGTGAATACTTCCGTGACCGCGGCCAGGATGCACTGATTGTGTATGATGACTTGACCAAGCAAGCTTGGGCTTATCGTCAGATTTCCCTGCTGCTGCGTCGTCCACCAGGCCGTGAAGCTTATCCAGGTGATGTGTTCTACATCCACTCCCGTCTGCTTGAGCGTGCAGCTCGCGTGAACGAAGATTATGTAGAGAAGTTCACCAACGGTGAAGTCAAGGGCAAGACAGGTTCCCTGACCGCCCTGCCTATCATTGAAACTGCCGCAGGTGACGTTTCCGCGTTCGTTCCTACCAACGTGATTTCGATTACCGATGGTCAGATCTTCCTGGAAACTGATCTGTTCAACGCCGGTATCCGTCCTGCTATCAACGCTGGTATTTCGGTATCTCGCGTAGGTGGTGCAGCGCAGACCAAGGTTATCAAGAAGCTGGGCGGCGGTATTCGTCTGGCACTGGCTCAGTATCGTGAACTGGCTGCGTTTGCGCAGTTTGCCTCCGATCTGGATGAAACCACTCGCAAGCAGCTGGAACGTGGTCGCCTGGTGACCGAGTTGATGAAGCAGGCTCAATATGCCCCGCTCAACATCTCTGACATGGCCGTGACCTTGCTGGCAGCCAACAAGGGTTATTTCGATGACGTGCCGGTTGCCCGTGCACTGGCATTCGAATCCGCCTTGCATGCTTTCCTGAAGTCCAAGTACAAGAACCTGCTGGATAAGATTGAAACTACCCAGGATCTTGGCGGTGACGACGAGAAGGCTGTGGAAGCCGCAATTAAAGACTTCAAAGCAACGAATGCTTATTAAGCCTTTGGCGATTTAAGTATTCACGAGACAGGCAGACGAGACAATGGCCGGTAGCAAAGAAATTCGTACCAAGATCAAGAGTGTTGAAAATACACGCAAGATCACCAAGGCGATGGAAATGGTCGCCGCATCCAAAATGCGCAAAGCGCAGGAGCGGATGCGGTCGGGCCGTCCTTATGCTGAAAAGATCCGCAATGTGGCGGCTCACCTTTCTCATGCAAACTCTGAGTACAAGCACCCTTTCCTGATTCAGCGCGCTGAAGTCAAGAATGTGGGCCTGATTGTGGTCAGCTCGGACAAGGGCTTGTGCGGTGGTTTGAATACCAACGTATTGCGTTTGTCGCTGAATCAGATGAAAGCATGGGAATCGGCTGGCAAGGGTATTGCGGTAAGCGCGATTGGCAACAAGGGGTTCGGCTTCATGAACCGCGTAGGTGCCAACGTGAAATCGCATATCACTGGCTTGGGTGATGTTCCCCATCTGGAAAAGCTGATCGGTACGATCAAGGTCATGCTGGACGCGTATGTAGCTGGTGAAATCGACCAGTTGCATATCTGCTTCACCCGTTTCATCAATACGATGAAACAGGAACCGGTCATGGAGCAACTGCTGCCATTGAACGGTGAGCAGATGGGAACAGCACAAGGCCACTGGGACTACATCTACGAGCCTGAAGCACGTGAAGTCATTGATGAGTTGCTGACGCGTTACATCGAGTCGCTGGTATATCACGCTGTTACCGAAAACATGGCATCCGAGCAAAGTGCCCGGATGGTAGCGATGAAGGCCGCATCCGACAACGCCAAGAACGTCATCGGCGAGCTGAAACTGGTTTACAACAAGGCCCGCCAAGCTGCGATTACCAAAGAAATTTCAGAAATTGTCGGTGGTGCGGCTGCCGTTTAAGGCAGCAGCGGTGTAACGAATTAAGATAAAGATTGAGGATACCAAGATGAGTCAAGGTAAAGTTGTTCAGTGTATTGGTGCGGTGGTTGACGTTGAATTCCCACGCGACCAAATGCCTAAGGTATATGAGGCACTTGTTTTAGATGAAGAGAACTCCACAGCAGAAGCTGGTCTGACGCTGGAAGTTCAGCAACAACTGGGTGATGGCGTGGTTCGTACCATTGCCATGGGTTCCAGCGATGGCCTGTCCCGCGGCATGAAGGTAAAGAGCACCGGCAACCAGATTCAGGTTCCGGTTGGTCACGGTACTTTGGGTCGTATCATGGACGTTCTGGGTCGCCCTATCGATGAAGCAGGTCCGATTGAGTGTGATGAGCGCCGCTCCATTCACCAGAAGGCCCCTACCTTTGAAGAGCTCTCCCCTTCTGTTGATTTGCTGGAAACCGGTATCAAGGTGATTGACCTGGTATGCCCGTTTGCCAAGGGTGGTAAGGTTGGTCTGTTCGGCGGCGCTGGTGTAGGCAAGACCGTGAACATGATGGAACTGATCAACAACATCGCCAAGCAACACGCCGGTCTGTCTGTCTTCGCCGGTGTAGGTGAGCGTACCCGTGAAGGTAACGACTTCTACCACGAAATGAAGGATTCCAACGTTCTGGACAAGGTAGGCATGGTGTTCGGTCAGATGAACGAACCACCAGGCAACCGTCTGCGTGTAGCGCTGACCGGTCTGACCATGGCTGAGCGTTTCCGTGACGAAGGCCGTGACATTCTGTTCTTCGTTGACAATATTTACCGTTATACCCTGGCTGGTACCGAAGTATCCGCGCTGCTGGGCCGTATGCCTTCTGCTGTAGGTTACCAACCTACTCTGGCTGAAGAAATGGGTCGTTTGCAAGAGCGTATTACCTCCACCAAGGTGGGTTCCATTACTTCCATCCAGGCCGTTTACGTACCTGCGGATGACTTGACTGACCCATCCCCAGCCACCACCTTCTTGCACTTGGATTCCACTGTTGTGTTGTCCCGTGATATTGCAGCGCTGGGTATCTACCCTGCTGTTGATCCGCTGGACTCCACCTCACGTCAGCTCGATCCATTGATCGTGGGCGAAGAGCACTACAACGTGGCACGTGCTGTGCAATCAACCCTGCAGCGTTACAAGGAACTACGTGACATTATCGCGATTCTGGGTATGGACGAACTGTCTCCTGAAGACAAGCTGGCTGTAGCCCGTGCACGTAAGATTCAGCGCTTCCTGTCGCAGCCTTTCCACGTAGCTGAAGTGTTTACGGGTTCTCCAGGCAAGTACGTTACGCTGAAAGACACCATCAAGGGCTTCAAGGCGATTGTGGATGGTGAGTACGATCACCTGCCAGAACAAGCGTTCTACATGGTAGGCGCGATTGAAGAAGCCGTAGAAAAGGCAAAAACCTTAAACTAAGCTAGTCTTAAGGAAACTTAAATATGGCATCCACAATACATCTAGACGTCGTTAGCGCAGAAGCTTCCATTTTTTCGGGTGAAGCCGAATTCGTGGTGGCTCCTGCCAAGCTGGGTGAGGTTGGTATTTATCCCAACCACACTCCGCTGATTACGACGATCAAACCTGGCGTGTTGCGCGTCAAGGTGGCAAACGAGGCTGAAGAGCAGGCGATTTATATTTCTGGCGGCATGCTGGAAGTGCAGCCTGGCATTATTACTGTCCTTGCTGACACTGCGATTCGTGGTCATGATCTGGACGAAGCCAAGGCCGCTGAAGCCAAGGCCGCAGCAGAAGAAGCAATGAAAAACAATGCTTCTGAAATCGATTATGCCCGCGCCCAGGCTGAACTGTCAGAAGCGATGGCACAGCTCCACGCCATTGAACGTCTGCGCAAGAAGTCGCATTAAAGAGCAGCGAGAGTAGCTCACGGAAAGGCAGCCTCTGGCTGCCTTTTTTGTTTATACTTGAAACATCAGAAATCACACTCCACCATGCTGAATATACTCATACTGGCCGCGGGTAAGGGCACCCGCATGCATAGCGACTTGCCTAAAGTCTTGCATCCCGTCGCTGGCAAACCGATGCTTGCGCATGTCATTGAAACCGCCAAGCAACTTTCCCCCAGCAAGATTCTGGTTGTGTATGGATTTGGCGGCGATGCAGTGCCTATTCAGTTCCGTCATGAAAACATTCAGTGGGTACAGCAGGCAGAGCAATTGGGCACGGGGCATGCTGTGATGCAGGCTTTGCCTTTCCTTGACCCCGAAGCCAGTACCTTGATCATGCTGGGCGATGTGCCATTAATCAGCGTGCAGACTTGTCAGGAACTCCTGAAGAGTCAAGCTAAGCTGACTTTACTGACCTTTGCCAAGGCCAATCCTTCAGGTTACGGTCGTATCGTGAGGAATGCGCAGGACGAGGTAGTGGCGATTGTAGAACACAAAGATGCCAGCGAAGAGCAGCGCCAAATCAATGAAATCAATACTGGGATCATGGCCGTGGACAATCATGCATTGTCGGAATGGTTGAAAAACCTCGGTAATGACAATGCTCAGGGCGAATACTACCTGACCGATATTGTCGGCATGGCAAGTCAGCATGGCATCGCTGTCGGTGGTGTACTGGCACCTAATGAGTCTGAAATAACAGGCATAAACAGTAAGTCCGATCTGGCGGCGATTGAGCGTTGCTTTCAACAGCAGCAAGCTGCGCAATTACTCCAGCAAGGGGTTACCCTAAGCGATCCGGCCAGGATTGATATACGCGGCAAGTTGACCGTTGGGCGTGATGTCAGCATCGATGTGGGTTGCGTGTTTGAAGGTGATGTAACCCTGGCCGATGGCGTGCGGATTGGACCGTACTGCGTCATCCGTAATGCCAGCATCGGCGTTGGCACCACTATCGCGGCGTTTACCCATATCGATGATGCAGAGGTCGGTAAGCAAGCCAAAATTGGCCCATACGCGCGGCTTCGCCCTGGCACGGTCTTGCAGGATGACACGCATGTTGGCAATTTTGTCGAACTCAAAAATGCCCAGGTCGATGTGGGTAGCAAAATCAATCATCTCAGCTATGTAGGCGATACTACCGTAGGTAAACAGGTGAATATCGGCGCCGGTACCATTACCTGCAATTACGATGGTGTGAACAAATTCCGTACCGTGATTGGCGACAATGCGTTCATTGGCTCTGATTCGCAATTGATTGCGCCCGTCACCATTGGAGCAGGCGCTACCATAGGGGCAGGCTCTACCATCAGCAAGGATGCCCCAGCGGGCGAGCTCACAGTCGCGCGCGGTCGCCAGGTGACAGTCACCGGCTGGAAACGTCCGGAAAAAATCAAGAAGTAACCCACCACAAGGAAAGCAAGTCATGTGCGGTATCGTAGGTGCAGTAGCCAAACGCAATGTAGTGCCAATATTGATTGAAGGCCTGAGTCGGCTTGAATATCGCGGTTATGACTCGGCAGGTATCGCCGTGTTGAATCAGGGCATACAGCGCGTGCGAGCCGTGGGCCGTGTGAGTGAAATGCAGAACAAAGCCAACGCGCAACAGCTCAGCGGCTTTGTGGGTATCGGGCACACACGCTGGGCCACGCATGGTGGTGTGACTGAATCCAATGCTCACCCACATGTATCCAAGGGCGAAATCGCCGTCGTGCACAATGGCATTATTGAAAACCACGATGAACAGCGCCAGCGCCTGAGCGCATTGGGCTATTTGTTTGAGTCGCAAACCGATACCGAGGTCATTGCGCATCTGGTGCATTATCATCATACGCAAGGTAAGTCTTTACTATCGTCAGTGCAGGCTGCCGTAAAGGAGTTGACGGGTGCTTTTGCGATCAGCGTCATCTCCATCAATGCCCCGGAATTAATGATTTGCGCCCGTCAGGGCTGCCCGCTGTTGATTGGTCTTGGCCAGGGTGAAAACTTCATAGCTTCAGATGTCTCGGCCGTATTGTCGGTAACCCGTAGCGTGATCTATCTTGAAGACGGCGATGTTGGGGAAATCCGTGAGGATGGCGTTAGCATCTACGATGGCAATGGGCAAGTTGTGGAGCGCACAGTACACATGAGCGATGTCTCTCTGGCCTCCATGGAGCTTGGCCCCTTCTCGCATTTCATGCAAAAGGAGATACACGAACAACCCCGCGCACTCACAGATACGATAGAAGCGCTGATTGACGATGCCAGCTTTTCGCCCGCTTTGTTTGGTCAGGGAGCGGAAGAAGTATTCGCTGAGGTGGAGAGTGTACTGATACTCGCGGCAGGGACCAGCTATTATGCCGGGCTCACAGCCAAGTACTGGCTGGAAAGTATCGCACAGGTTCCCACATCGGTAGAAATCGCCAGTGAATATCGCTACCGTCGATCCGTGCCTAATCCCAAGCAACTGATTGTGACCATTTCACAGTCAGGGGAAACGCTGGATACCATGGAAGCACTGAAGCACGCCAAAAGCCTGGGACACACATTGACATTGGCTATATGCAATGTGCAGGAAAGTGCTATTCCACGCGCATCGCGCCTGATCCTGTATACACGGGCCGGGGCTGAAATTGGCGTGGCTTCCACCAAGGCATTCACTACCCAGTTGGTTGCTTTGTTCACCTTGGCTGTTACGCTGGCCAAACAGCATGGGCGTCTGGCAGAAGGCCAGGAGCAGGATTATCTGGATGCTTTGCGTCACCTGCCCGGCAGCGTTCAGTATGCGCTGAACCTTGAGCCGCAGATTCGGGAATGGGCCACCTTGTTTGCCAACAAACAGCATGCCTTATTCTTGGGGCGTGGCATCCACTACCCCATTGCTCTGGAAGGCGCACTCAAGCTCAAGGAGATTTCTTATATCCACGCTGAAGCCTACCCTGCGGGCGAATTGAAACATGGCCCTCTGGCCTTGGTAGACCGTGATATGCCGGTTGTGGTGATTGCCCCCAATGATGTGTTGTTGGAAAAAGTGAAATCCAATATGCAGGAAGTGAAAGCGCGTGGGGGCGAGTTGTTTGTGTTTGCCGACGCTGACAGCCACTTCACCGAGAGTGAGGGGGTACATGTTATTCGCACCCCGCGTCATGTGGGTGTGCTATCTCCCATTCTGCACACTATTCCGGTACAGCTGCTGGCCTATCATGCCGCCCTGCTCAAGGGCACGGATGTTGATAAGCCAAGAAATCTGGCTAAATCGGTAACGGTGGAATAAGCCCCCATTTCTGTTATCCCATCTACACATTTCATATTGGATCGAAGTCAGGCAAAGGCCAGCCTAGGACTGCTGGCTAGACTTTGATCTGCCTCGCTTTCTTCTTGGATCCACGTTTTATCCTGATATTCATGAAATCCCACGGCACGCAGATTGCTTGGTGAATAAGATATGGACGACTTTAAACGATGCATCTTAGTTTAAAGCTCGTCCATGCCTGGCAAGCGTATTGCCAAGCATTCTGCAGCAGAATAGGCTTTGTATCGCTATCTTCAGGATCAGGCATGGATTCACCCCGGTGATTGCCGTTTGCCAGACCAAAGTGCAGGAATATCGTGTTATTGGGATTGGCCCAAAAAGAGTGCTAGCGCAAGCGCCAGCAGAACGAAAATCAGGGCAAGTGGCGCACTAAACATGAGCAGGCTTGATATACATACGGATGCAGGGGACACGGTGGATATTCCCGCCATATTGAGCTTTGCCCTCAATAAGGTGACGGAATCCATTTTTCTGATTGATCCCTCTTCCCGTATTCGCTATGTCAATCAGGAATGTTGCCGGACTCTGGGCTATAGTGAGCAGGAACTGCTGGCCATGCGAGTGGCAGACATTGATCCAGGCGTGGATCAAGCTGCATGGGACCAACACTGGCAGGAACTCACCGGCAAAATCTCGCTTACCTTCGAGAGTCGGCACCGTACTCATCAAGGCAAGCTTTTGCCTGTCGAAATCAATGCCAATTATGTGGAATACGCGGGCACAGCCTACAACCTGGCGCTGGTGAGGGACATTTCAACGCGCAAGCACTTGCAGGATCAACTGGAAGCCAGTGAGGCCAAGTTTCGCGATCTGGTCGAGCATGCACCGGATATTTTCATCAGATACGATCGCGACTGCCGTCGCATTTTTATCAGTCAGGCCTACGAAACGGTATACGGCATACCCTTGGAAAATGTCCTGGGGAAAAAGCCGACAGAGGTGTGGGGCAAGGCATGGATGGCCCCAGAGGAATACGAAAACCAGCTGCAGCAGATCATGCGTTCGCGCAAACCGGGCAATATTGAGCTGCAGTGGGTAACGGCAGATGGGCAATACGTATGCAAGTCTTTGCAGGTCGCCCCAGAGTTTGATGCGCAAGGTGATGTTGTCAGCGTACTGAGCATTACCCGGGATATTTCCCAACGGCGGGCTGCGGAGAATGCATTGCGGTTGCGGGATGAATACCAGCGTGCGCTTATCGACAATTTCCCCTTCATGGTCTGGCTGAAAGATCGGCAAAGCCATTTACTGGCGGCCAATGCTGCGTATGCAGAGTGGGCGCAAGCGTCGTCGCCCCGGGATGTTGACGGCAAAACAGACTTTGATCTCTTCCCTGAAGAGATTGCCAAAGCCCATATCGCCAGTGATCAGGTCGTACTGGATAGTGGCAAACCATGGCATGCCGTGGACCAGGTGACAGACAAGCATGGCCGCCCACGCTGGATGGAGATATACAAATCTCCAGTACGGGTGAATGACGAACTCAAAGGGATTGTGGGTTATGCCCGGGATGTTACCGAAGCAAAGCTTAACGAGCTGGAGATCATGCGTCGGGAAATCGAGCTGCGCACCTTGATTGATAACACGCCCGATGCCATTACCCGCTTTGATCTCGAGGCAAGACGTATCTTCGTCAATAATCGCAAGTTGGAAAAGCTGGGCGTAGAGCGTAGCGCGGTCCTAGGCAAAACACCATCCGAATTCCCCGGAGGCCCGCTCTTTGCTGAATACGAGCAAAAAATACTCGATGTTATCTCTACCCGCCAGCCTGGCTTCATGGAAATGTCGGGCAGCACTCCGGAAGGCGAAAGCTGGCATTCGCACATCCGTATCGTGCCCGAGCTGGATGAGCAAGGCCGGGTACAGCAAATTCTGGCTGTCGAACGGGATATTACCGAGCTGGTCGCCTACCGTGAGCGTGTCTACTATCTTGCTTACTATGATTCATTGACCAACCTGCCCAATCGTACCTTGTTCAATGACCGCATCAGTCAGGTGCTGATGGAAGCCGAGTGGAGCAAGCAGAAGTTTGGTGTGATGGTGCTGGATCTCGATCATTTCAAGAGCATCAACGATAGCCTCGGGCATCTGGTTGGCGACGAATTGTTATGTGCTACCGCGGATCGCTTGCAGATGGCTATCCGCACCTATGACACGGTAGCGCGCATGGGGGGGGATGAGTTTGCCATTCTGCTGCCGGATATCCGCAAACCGGACGATCTGGCAACGATTGCCAGCAAAATCGTGCAGGTGATTGCGCAGCCTTTCCATATTCAGGGCAAGGAGCTGTTTATCTCAACCAGCGTCGGCATAGCGACTTATCCGCTTGATGGCGAAGACCAGGAAGCCTTGTACAAATGCGCCGATGCAGCCATGTATCACGCCAAGAGCATGGGGCGCAGCAACTATCAGTTTTACAGCCATGATCTAGGCTCAAAAGCATCGGAATATATTGCGATTGGCACTTCCTTGCGGCATGCCTTGCGGAATAATGAGTTTGTCCTGCATTTTCAGCCACAGATTGATCTTTTGACCGGCAAGCTACTGGGGGCAGAGGCCCTGCTACGCTGGAACCATCCGCTACGTGGCATGTTGCAACCTGCTGACTTTATTGGCGTGGCGGAAGAAAGCGGTCTGATCGTCGAGATAGGCGAATGGGTACTGGAGAATGCATTCAAAGCCATCGTCGAGTTGAATCAGGAGCGTCATGACAAACTGACCATCGCCATTAATCTTTCTGCCCGTCAGTTTCTATATAACGATTTGCTGGCGGCCGTTACACGCCTGCTGGAGCAAACCGGATGCCTGCCCGGATGGGTGAAGCTGGAAATCCGGGAAAGTCTGCTGCTGGAGGAAAATAACGAAGTCATGGCTGTACTCAATGCGTTCAAGGCCATGGGCATTACTATCGCGATTGATGATTTCTGCACGGGCTATTCAGCACTCAGCTATCTTGGTCAGTTCCCGGTGCGCCAGGTCAAGATTGATCGACTATTCATGCAGGATGTCGTGCAGCAACAGGATAGGGCCGAGCTGGTGAATGCGATCATCCGTATTGCCCAGGCCTTGCATCTGGAGCTGGTCGCAGAAGGCGTGGAAAGCGCCAGCCAGCTGAAATTTTTGCGCGAAAAGGGCTGCACCATGGCGCAGGGGTTCTTCCTTGGCAAGCCCATGCTACTGGAAGAGTTGGAGCAACTTAAGCCGGAGATGCTGAGCAACGCTTGATTATCATGCCCTGCATGAAGAGAACAGGCTGCGCCCTCCGTTGTTATTCCACGTCGATACGTGCTTTGTGCGGAGCACGCCGCATCAAGCCATCCCATAGCCAACACGGCAATATTCTTAGCAAGCGAGCTACCCAGCCCATCTGCCAGGGAATCACCACAAAGCGCTTCTTGGCGGCAATCGCCTGAGCGAATTTGCTGGCGGCCACATCCACATCCATCAAAAACGGCATGGGATAGGTATTCACATCCGTCATGGGTGTACGGATGTAACCAGGGGCAATGGTGGTGACAGCAATACCATGTGGCAGCATCTCGATGCGCAGGCTTTCCAGATAAGCAATCGCTGCCGCTTTGGAGGCACTGTAAGCGCCTGCACCCGGTAGGCCCCGTATTCCAGCTACACTGGCAATGCCCACCAGCTGGCCCTGCCCAGCTTGCTGCATGGCCGCGATAAACGGCTGAAAGGTATGCACCAGACCTTGCACATTAATGGCCATGACCGCAGCAAATGCCGTGCTATCTTCCTTGATGGCAGTAAGCGTGCCTCGACTGACACCAGCATTGCCAATCACAATATCCGGCACCCCGTGTTTGCTCATGAAGTCGGCAGCTGCTTGCGCAAGGGCCTTGGCATCGCGCACATCCAGCGCATAAGTTTCACAAGCCCCGGCGTATTGCTGGCGGAGTGCGATTAAGGGCTCTGCGCGACGTGCAGCCAGCCCCAGTGTTGCTCCCAGCCCCACATAGTGCTGCGCCAGTGCCATACCTATGCCGCTGGAAGCGCCGGTAATGAAGACTTTTAATGTATCAGCCCGCCGGGCATGGGCCGTGGCGGGCTGGGAAGGTCGCGTGGAACTCACGGGTCTGATTACTTGCCGCCGCGTTCCTGCTTGGCCTTGGCGATCAGGAAATCCGCGACTTTCAGCGCCTGGTCATTACCACCGGCCATGCTGCTGGAGGTGATATATTTGCCATCCACAATCAGGGTGGGAACGCCTGTTGCGCCCGAAGCACGGAACACTTGGATGGCGCGCATGATTTTGGTATTGCTCGAGAAGGAGTTGTAGGCCTCTTCTACCTTCTTGCGATCCAGGCCGCTTTGCTTGACCAGCCAGTCTACAAAAGCCTTTTCGTCATCAGGACGGAAAGCACGCTGCTTGTGGATGGCTTCGAACAAAGGACCATGCAGCTTTTCCAGCACGCCCAGCGATTCCATGGCGTAATACGCTTTGGCCATCGGCGCCCAGTCAGGACGAGGCACGCCGGGGATACGCTTGAACACCACATCGGCCGGCAGCTTCTTTACCCAGGCGTTGATGGCAGGCTCCATCTGATAGCAGTGGGGGCAGCCATACCAGAACAGTTCAATGACTTCGAGCTTGCCATTGCTATCGCTGGGAATACTCTGCACGGTCAGGTTGTAATCGGTGCCGGCTTGCGGGTCTGCTGCCATGACATGGGTGGAAACCAGAAGCAGCAAAGCCGCCAGGAATTTTTTCATGATACTGATCCTTCTTGAGGTAAGTTGTAATCGACTAACGCATTAAGCTGGTTGCGGCTGACAGGCTTTATCCAGGCGTACTGCTGTTTACTTTGATCAGGTCAACCTTAAATCCGTTCTGTACCAGCTCTTCGCGGGATTTATTTATTTGGTCGACATTGGCAAACGGGCCAACTCGCACACGGTGCCATACCCCTTTGTTAGGGATGGTGGCAGTTTGCACGATGGCTTCCAGCCCCAGCAGTGCCAGCTTGGCCTTCATGTTGTCGGCTTCCTGCTCGGTCTGAAAAGCCCCGACTTGCAGGAAGTAGCTTTCCTGCACTTTGGCGGCTTCTGGTGCGGCCTGTTTCTGCTTGATCTCTTGTTCCGTTACCTGGGTTTCGCTGCCGGGCAGGATAGTATAGAAATCAAAACGTGGTTTTTCCGGGGTATCGGCATTCTTTTCAGGCTTGGGCAAGGCGCTGGTATCCGCCTTGGCGGTTTCCTGAGCGGCTTTGCCGGGGGCACGGCTGACAAATGGACTGTCGCTGCCTTTCACCATGATGGCTACCGCGACCGACAGGCCAACACCCAAGACCAGCCCAACCAGCAGTCCGGAAAAGAACGGGCTACCCTTGGACTTGCTACTGCCTTTGCTCGATGAGGCGCTGCGGGGTTTGTAATCTCTGCTCACAATATCTCCTTGCTTTCGCTTTTATCTGGCCTACATTTTTTCCGGGGCGCTGACGCCCAGGAGATCAAGGCCATTTTTTAATACCTGGCGTGTAGCGCTGATCAGGGCCATGCGGGCCAGCTTGAGTGCGCTATCTTCTACCAGGAATTGCTGTGCGTTGTAATAGCTGTGCAGGTCGCTGGCCAGCTCTTTCAGGTAATTGGCGATCATATGCGGTGCCAGTTCATCTGCCGCATTTTTGACAACATCCGTGAACTCATCCAGACGCTGCAGCAACGCAGCCTCGTGCGGGGCATCCAGACGACTGAGGTCAGCACTGGCCAAGGTGCTTTCATCGCCACCCCATTGCCCCAGCACGCTGCAGATACGGGCATGCGCATACTGGATGTAATACACCGGATTGTCGTTGGTTTGTGCTCGTGCCAGATCAATGTCGAACACCAGTTGCGAATCCGCCCGACGCGCAGCCAGGAAATAGCGCGTGGCATCGCAGCCCACCTCTTCGATGAGGTCGCGCAGGGTGACATAGCTACCCGCGCGCTTGGAGAGTTTGACTTCCTCGCCACCTCGCATCACCGTTACCATCTGATGCAGCACATAATCTGGCCAGCCTGGCGGAATGCCGATATCGATTGCCTGCAAGCCTGCGCGCACACGGGTAATGGTGCTGTGATGATCGGCGCCCTGCTCATTGATCACGCGTTCAAAACCACGCTTCCACTTTTCCACGTGGTAGGCCACATCAGGCACAAAATAGGTGTAACCGCCTTCGCGCTTGCGCATCACACGGTCTTTGTCATCGCCAAAGTCGGTGGTCTTGAGCCAGAGCGCGTCGTCCTGCTCATAGGTATGGCCGCTATTGATCAGGGCTTGTACCGTACTTTCCACCTTGCCTTCGGTATAAAGGCTGGATTCCAGTGAGAACACATCAAACTTGATCTGGAATGCCTGCAGATCAAGATCCTGCTCATGTCGCAGATAGGCCACGGCAAAGCGGCGTATGGATTCCAGATCATTGACGTCACCACTGGCAGTCACCTGCTGATCGTCCGCCACGACGGTTTCGCCTGCCAGGTAAGCCTTGGCAATATCGATGATGTATTCACCGCGATAGCCTTCTTCAGGGAAGGTCGGATGCTCAGGGGTGAGCCCTTGCGCACGCGCATGGACGGACTTGGTCAGATTGTCGATCTGGGCGCCTGCATCGTTGTAATAGAACTCGCGCGTGACATCCCAGCCATTGGCTGCCAGCAGCCGTGCCAGGCAGTCGCCGACTGCTGCACCCCGGCCGTGGCCCACATGCAGTGGCCCCGTGGGGTTGGCGGAGACAAATTCCACTTGTACCTTGCGGCGCTGACCAGCACTATTGTGGCCGAACTGGTCACCCTGCTCGCGTATCTGTGCAATCACGCCATGGCGTGCCTGACCATTCAGGAAGAAATTGATAAAGCCAGCCCCTGCGATTTCCACCTTGGCAACATACTCAGAGGCAGGAAGTGCCTGAATCAGGCTCTCGGCAATGGCACGTGGGTTCTGGCGCAAGGGTTTGGCCAGCATCATGGCCAGATTGGTGGCAAAATCGCCGTGGTCGGCAGACTTCGGGCGTTCCAGCTGAATCGAAAGACTTGCGCTATCGACCCCCAGGCTTTTTGCGGCCTGGGTCAGTAATTCGGTAAGATGTGCTTTCAAGAGAGTGAAGTCTATACAATATGACGAAAGTCGCTATTCTAACCCATTGACCAACAACGCTCACCACCCGATTCAATATCTGTTTCAATGATCCCTACCCCATCTCCCATGGGCATCCTGCAAGTGGCACTGGATGTTCCTATCGACAGCCTGTTTGATTACCTGGATGGCGGCTTTGATGTCGCCGTGGGGCAGCGCGTGGTAGTGCCTTTCGGCCGTCGGCGGCAAATCGGCATTGTGGTGGGCAAGAGCGCGGTCAGCGAGGTGCCTTCCGCCAAACTGAAGGCGATCGAAACAGCGTTTGTTGATGAACCGCCGCTGGATCCGGATACCTTTGCCCTGTTGCGCTTTTGTGCGGATTATTATCAATACCCGCTGGGGCAGGCTCTGCTGGCCAGTTTGCCTGGGCGTTTACGCCAGACCGAGCCTGCGGTGTCGCGCAAGCAATATGCTTTTCGCCTGTCTGCCGTGGGCCTGGCCGCCGATATTGAGCAATTACCCCGGCGCAAGCTTATCCAGCGCAAGCTATATGCCGCCTTGCGTGAGCATGGCGTACTGCATGAAAGCGCGTTGCCAGAGATTTCTGCCAGTTGGCGCGGCGCCATGCAGGGCTTGCAGGAGTCTGGCTGGGTAGAAGCGGATGAGGTGCTGGCAGGGTTGTCGGCTTCGGTGTCAGCCGCCGTACCGCCGCCGCCATTAAACGAAGACCAGACCGCTGCCCTGCAGCGTATGCAGGCCAGCGAGGGATTCAAGGCATGGCTGCTGCATGGCATCACCGGCAGTGGCAAAACCGAGGTTTACATGCAGTGGCTGCAACTTATGCTGGCGAACAATGATGGTCAGGCGCTGGTGCTGGTGCCGGAAATCAATCTGACCCCGCAGCTGGAGGCGCGTTTTCGCAGCCGCTTGCCGCATCTGCCCATGGTGGCCCTGCATAGCAACCTGGGCGAGGCCGAGCGCTTGCAGAACTGGCGTCTGGCCCAGTCCGGCATTGCCCGTATCGTGGTGGGCACCCGCCTGTCGGTATTTACTCCACTGCCCAGGCTGCGGCTGGTGATTGTGGATGAAGAGCACGATGGCTCTTACAAGCAACAGGACAGCATGCGCTACCATGCACGCGATCTGGCCATGGTGCGGGCGCAACGGGCGAAAGTGCCCATCCTGCTGGGCTCGGCAACGCCATCCCTGGAAACCTGGCATAACGCGCAAACCGGCAAATATGGCTTGCTGACGCTACAAAACCGGGCTGTTGCCAAATCGCAGTTGCCCCGTATCGCTTGCATCGATACCAATCGCGTTGAATTGCAGGATGGGCTCTCCCCAGCCCTGATCGAAGCACTGCGCCAACGCCTGGAGCGCAAGGAGCAAAGCCTGCTGTTCATCAATCGGCGAGGCTACTCGCCGGTGCTGCTGTGCAATGCCTGTCATTGGATTGCCTCATGCACCCGCTGTAGCAGCCGACTGGTGGTCCATCTGCGGCAGAGTCGCTTGCGATGCCATCACTGCGGACATGAGCAGAAGATCGTGCGGCAGTGCCCAAGCTGTGGCAATGCCGATTTGCACCCTACTGGCCATGGTACGCAGCGTCTGGAAGAAACCCTGGCGCGCCTGTTCCCCACGGCACGCATTCAACGCGTGGACCGCGACAGTACGCGGCGCAAGGAAGCCCTGGCAGATATCCTGCAGGCGGTGCATGCCGATGAGATTGATATTCTGGTGGGCACCCAGATGCTGGCCAAAGGCCATGACTTTCCCAATCTGACGCTGGTGGGGGTGGTCGATACCGATAGTGCACTATTCAGCCCGGACTTTCGGGCGGCTGAGCGCCTTTTTGCCCAATTGATGCAGGTCTCTGGCCGGGCGGGTCGGGCTGACAAACCAGGTGAAGTGCTGATTCAGACCACCTTCCCCGAGCACAATCTGTTCAATGCCTTGCGTAAGCACGATTATGTGGCATACGCAGATTCACAGCTGCAGGAACGGCAGCTGGCGCAATTTCCGCCCTATGCTTTTCTAGCCCTGCTGCGTGCTGAGGCCAATCAGTATTCACTAGTGCAGGATTTTTTGAATGATGCGTTGGTATTGGCAAGGCAGCTAAGTGAGCATGTGCTTACGTATGATCCGGTGCGGCCTCAGATGGAAAAGCTGAAGGGCATGGAGCGGGCTTATCTGCTTATGCAGGGCGAGAGCCGTTTGCAGATTCAGCAATTATTGCGACAGCTGGTGCCGCAGTTGCGTGCCCATCCATTAGCCAGCAAGCTGCGCTGGACGGTCGATGTAGACCCCCTGGAATTCTAGTGCTTGTTTGTCACTGCACCGCCGCGCTAGCAGGAACCCAGGGCGTCTTCTTGATTTAAATGTGGTACTGCGGACTTAGGGCTTTCACGGCCTTGATCATGGCTTCCGCATTTTCTGGGGGGGTATGTTGCGTGATGCCATGGCCGAGGTTGAATACATGGCCGTGACCATGACCATAACTCGCCAGTATGCTGGCGACTTCCTTTTCAATCGCTTCCGGGGTCGAGAGCAGGATCGCCGGGTCCATATTGCCTTGCAGCGCCACTTGCCCGCCAACGCGCTTTCTGGCCTCGCCAATATCCACCGTCCAGTCCAATCCCAATGCATCTGCGCCTATGGACGCCTGCGCTTCCAGCCACAGGGCGCCGCCTTTGGTAAAGACGATGCTGGGGACTGGCTTGCCGTCGCGTTGCTTGATCAGGCCCGCCACGATTTTTTCCATGTAGGCCAGGGAGAATTCGCGATATGCATTATGCGAAAGCGCGCCGCCCCATGAATCAAAAATCATCACGGCCTGTGCACCTGCTTCAATCTGGGCATTGAGGTATAGCGTGACGGTTTGCGCGGTGATGTCCAGCAAATGATGCAGCACCGCAGGCTCGGCATATGCCATTTTCTTGATAGTGAGGAAATCGGTGCCGCCCTGGCCTTCGACCATATAGGTGGCGAGCGTCCAGGGGCTGCCGGAGAAACCTATGAGGGGTACGCGGCCATCCAGCGTTTTGCGTATCTGACTGACCGCATCCGTGACATAGCCGAGATCAGCAGCGATGTCCGGCACATGCAGCTTGTGAATCGCGGCTGCGTCGCGCACCGGGCGTTCAAACTTCGGGCCTTCGCCTTCCACGAAATACAGCCCCAGCCCCATCGCATCGGGGACTGTCAGGATATCGGAAAACAGGATGGCGGCATCCAGCGGATAACGGTCCAATGGCTGCATGGTGACTTCGGTGGCAAAGTCGGTGTTTTTGCACAGGCTCAGGAAGTTGCCGGCATTCTTGCGCGTGGCACGGTATTCCGGCAGATAGCGCCCGGCCTGGCGCATCATCCAGACAGGGGTGTAATCAGTAGGCTGCCGCAGAAGTGCGCGTAAGAAGGTGTCGTTCTTGAGTGCTGTCATGGTGGGGGCTTTTCAAAAAAATGAGGGGATACCAGCGGTATCCCCTTGTGTCATGCCTAGTTAGCCTTATCTTGGCAGGGTGGATGATCCCATCAGGAACTCATCGACGGCGCGCGCGCATTGGCGCCCTTCGCGGATGGCCCATACCACTAGAGATTGACCGCGGCGCATGTCGCCAGCAGCAAATACCTTGGCAGAGGAGGTGGCATAGCAGCCTTCGCCATCGGTGGTTGCCTTGGCATTGCCGCGCGCATCCTTTTCAACGCCAAATGCGTCCAGTACCTTTTGTACCGGGCTGACAAAGCCCATGGCCAGCAGCACCAGATCAGCCTTGATGGTGAATTCGGAACCTGGAATCTCGACCATCTTGCCCTCTTTCCACTCTACACGTGCGCCCTTGAGTGCGACGACTTTGCCGTTTTCACCAATCAATTCCTTGGTAGTGATCGACCAGTCGCGATCACAGCCCTCTTCATGAGAGCTGGAAGTGCGCATCTTGAGTGGCCAGTTCGGCCATACCAGTTCCTTGTTTTCCTTTTCAGGCGGTTGCGGCATCAGTTCAAACTGCGTGATGGAGGCCGCACCATGACGGTTGGAAGTCCCTACGCAATCGGAACCGGTATCACCGCCACCAATCACAACCACATGCTTGCCGGTTGCCATGATCTGGTTGGGAATCGTATCACCAGCGACGACTTTGTTTTGTGGTGTCAGGAAATCCATGGCGAAATGCACACCGTCCAGCGCACGGCCAGGCACGGGCAAGTCACGAGGATATTCGGCGCCGCCGGCCAGAATGACCGCATCAAATTCCTTGGTCAGCTGTTCAGCGCTGACGTTTTCGCCCACATGCTGGCCAGTACGGAATTCAACGCCTTCCGCGCGCATTTGCTCCATGCGGCGATCAATATGGCTTTTTTCCATCTTGAAGTCAGGGATGCCATAGCGCAACAGGCCACCAATGCGGCTTTCCTTTTCCAGCACCACCACGTCGTGGCCTACGCGGGCCAGTTGTTGTGCCGCTGCCAGGCCTGCCGGGCCGGAGCCAACGATGGCGACTTTCTTGCCGGTTTTGCTGGCAGGAACCTGAGGCTTCACCCAGTCGTTTTCCCAAGCCTTGTCGATGATGGCGTGCTCAATCGACTTGATGCCAACGGCATCAGCGTTGATGTTCAGCGTACAGGCCGCTTCACAGGGTGCCGGGCAGATACGGCCGGTAAACTCGGGGAAGTTATTGGTGGAGTGCAGCACGTCAATCGCATTGCGCCAGTCCTGGCGATACACCAGGTCATTCCAGTCAGGAATGATGTTGTTGATCGGGCAGCCGCTCATACAGAACGGAATGCCGCAATCCATGCAACGAGCACCCTGGGTCTTGGCCTGGTCATCGCTCAGGTGAAGAACGAATTCCTTGTAATTCTTGACCCGGTCATTGACTGGCAGGTTGGCCTCGGACAGACGGCCATATTCCATAAATCCTGTTACTTTGCCCATTTATGCGGCTTCCTTCTTTTCTGCAGCAGCCAGTTCATTCAGAACGCGCTTGTATTCATTTGGCAGCACCTTGATGAACTTGGCGCGTGCCTGATCCCAATCTGCCAGTATTGCCTTCGCGCGGCTGCTACCGGTGTATTCGGCGTGCTTTTCAATCAGCGATTTCAGCGTGGCTTCGTCGTGCTGACCCATGTGGTGACCGGCACCAGCAGGCGCGTGACCAGCCGCTTCAACGGCTTCCAGGCTGACCATGCTCATGTTGCAACGCTTGGCGAACATGCCATCGATGTCGTACACATAAGCCACGCCACCCGACATACCGGCTGCAAAGTTGAGGCCAGTTTGACCGAGCACAACGACTGTGCCGCCTGTCATGTATTCACAGCCATGGTTACCCACGCCTTCGACCACCGCGGTGGCACCCGAGTTACGCACACAGAAACGCTCGCCTGCCACGCCATTGAAATAGCTCTGGCCGGAGGTGGCGCCATACATCACGGTATTACCCGCGATGATGTTGTCTTCCGGTATGCCACGGAACGCCTTGGGCGGCTTGATTACTATGCGGCCGCCACAGAGGCCCTTGCCCACGTAATCGTTGCCTTCGCCTGTCAGTTCGAAGGTGATGCCTTGCGTCAGGAAGGCAGCAAAACTCTGCCCTGCGGTGCCGCTCAGCTTTACGGTGATGGTGTCGTCAGGCAAGCCGGCACGGCCATAACGGCGGGCAATTTCATGCGAAAGCATGGTGCCCACGGTACGGTTGGTATTGACGATAGGCGTCTCGATGACGGTCTTCTCGCCCTTTTCCACCGCGTTGCCTGCCTGGGCAATCAGCTTGTTGTCCAGCGCCTTTACCAGGCCGTGATCTTGCGTCTCGTTGTTGCGACGAGACACGGTTTCATCAACCTTGGGCTGGTGGAATACCTTGGTGAAATCCAGGCCACTGGCTTTCCAGTGGTCAATGCCCGCTTGCATGTCGAGCAGATCAGCGCGGCCGATCAGGTCTTCAAACTTGCGGATACCCATGTTGGCCATCAGTTCGCGTACTTCTTCAGCAACGAAGAAGAAGTAATTCACGACGTGCTCTGGCTGACCGGTAAATTTCTGGCGCAGGACCGGATCCTGGGTGGCCACACCGACCGGGCAAGTGTTGAGGTGACACTTGCGCATCATGATACAGCCCTCAACCACCAGCGGCGCCGTGGCAAAGCCGAACTCATCGGCACCCAGCAGCGCGCCTATCATGACGTCGCGACCGGTTTTCATCTGGCCATCCACCTGAACAACCACGCGGCCGCGCAACTGGTTCAGCACCAGCGTCTGCTGTGTTTCGGCCAGGCCCAGTTCCCATGGCGTGCCGGCATGCTTGATGGAGGAAATCGGCGATGCACCGGTCCCACCGTCATGACCTGCCACCACAATATGGTCGGACTTCGCTTTTGCCACACCGGCGGCAACGGTGCCGATACCGGTTTCCGATACCAGTTTGACGGATACCGAAGCCTTGGGATTGGCATTCTTGAGGTCATGGATCAGTTGAGCCAGATCTTCAATCGAGTAAATATCATGGTGCGGTGGTGGCGAAATCAGACCAACACCCGGCACCGAGAAGCGCAACTGGGCGATATAAGAGCTCACCTTGTGACCTGGCAGCTGACCGCCTTCACCTGGCTTGGCGCCTTGCGCCATCTTGATTTGAATCTGATCGGCATTTGCCAGGTATTCAGCGGTAACACCGAAACGACCAGACGCCACCTGCTTGATGCTGGAGCGCAGGGAGTCACCTGCCAGCATGGGCACATCTTTCTCAATGCGATCCTTGCCCAGCACTTCTGCCAGCGAGCTGGCCTTGGCCACCGGGATGAAGCGCTTGGGATCTTCACCACCTTCGCCGGTGTTGGAACGGCCGCCAATACGGTTCATGGCGATAGCCAGCGTGGCATGGGCCTCGGTGGAGATGGAGCCCAGCGACATGGCGCCAGTGGCAAAGCGCTTGACGATTTCCTTGGCGGGTTCCACTTCTTCCAGCGGCACAGGTGCGCCGGCTGACTTGATATCGAACAGGCCGCGCAGCGTCATGTGACGGCGGGTCTGGTCGTTGATCAGCTTGGCGTATTCCTTGTAAGTGCTGGCACTATTGGTGCGGGTGGCATGTTGCAGCTTGGCAATGGAATCAGGCGTCCACATATGCTCTTCACCGCGTACACGGAAGGCATACTCGCCGCCCGCTTCCAGCGCATTGCTCAGAACCGGATCGTTACCAAACGCGGATTGATGCTGGCGCAGGCTTTCTTCCGCCACTTCATTCAGGCCTATGCCTTCAATGGTAGTGGCCGTGCCGGTGAAGTATTTGGCAATAAATGGACTATTGAGGCCGATGGCTTCGAAAATCTGCGCGCCACAGTAGGATTGGTAAGTGGAAATGCCCATCTTGGACATGACCTTGTGCAGGCCCTTGCCAATCGCCTTGACGAATTTCTTGTGACCTTCCTTGATGTCGCCGCCCTTGCCTTCTGTGGTCATCATGTTGCTGATGGTTTCAAACGCAAGCCATGGGCAGATCGCTTCGGCGCCATAACCGCCCAGCAGCGCGAAATGATGCACTTCGCGGGCAGAGCCGGTGTCGATAACCAGGCCGGTATTGGTGCGCAAGCCTGCGCGTACCAGGGACTGGTGGGTGGCAGAACAGGCCAGCAAGGCCGGAATGGCGATACGGTCAGGACTTACCTGACGGTCAGACAGGATCAGCAGGTTGAAGCCATTGTGCACGGCATCAGCCGCAGCTTTGCATAGGGATTCAATCGCGGCAGCCATGCCTTGCTTGCCTTGTGCGGCAGCATAGGTGATGTCCAGTGTCAGCGTGCGGTAACGGCCCTGGGTCAGGCTGTCGATGGCTTTCAGCTGTTCGAGCTCGTCCAGCGTCAATACAGGCTGACTTGCTTCCAGGCGGATAGGTGGATTGGTTTCATCAATACCCAGCAGGTTAGGCTTGGGACCGATGAAGGTGACCAGCGACATGACCAGCTCTTCGCGGATCGGGTCGATAGGCGGATTGGTCACCTGCGCAAACAGCTGCTTGAAGTAGGTATACAGCGGCTTGGGTTTGTTGGACAGCACCGGCAGGGCGCTATCGTTACCCATGGAGCCCGCACCCTCTTCACCATTGGTGATCATGGGTTGCAATACAAACTTGAGGTCTTCCTGCGTGTAGCCGAAGGCTTGTTGCAGGTCGAGCAGGTTGGCATTCAGCTCCAGCTTGGTTTCTACCTTGGGCAGATCGCCCAGGAAGTAACGGGATTTTTCAATCCACTCACGGTATGGCTTGGCTTGTGCCAGGCTTTGCTTGACTTCAGCGTCGTCGATAATGCGGCCTTGTTCCATGTCGATCAGGAACATCTTGCCGGGTTGCAAACGCCATTTCTTGACGATTTTTTCTTCCGGGAAGGTCAGCACACCCATTTCAGATGCCAGCATGACGTGGTCATCATCGGTAATCAGATAACGGGCGGGACGCAGGCCATTACGATCCAGCGTGGCGCCTATCATGCGGCCATCGGTAAAGGCCACGGCGGCAGGGCCATCCCATGGCTCCATCAGCGCAGCGTGGTATTCGTAGAAAGCACGACGGTCTTCGTCCATCAGCGTGTTGCTGGACCAAGCTTCCGGAATCAGCATCATCATGGCGTGCGGCAATGAGTAGCCGCCAGCGACCAGCAGTTCCAGCGCATTGTCGAATGCAGCGGAGTCGGACTGGCCTTCCACGATCAGCGGCCACAGTTTTTCCAGGTCTTCACCCATCAGGGCGGAGCGCATGGATTCGTGGCGGGCAGCCATCCAGTTGACGTTACCCTGCATGGTGTTGATTTCACCATTGTGGGCAATCATGCGGAATGGGTGCGCCAGATCCCAGGCTGGGAAGGTATTGGTAGAGAAGCGCTGGTGTACCAGTGCCAGGGCGGACACCATGGTCTCGTCCTGCAGGTCCTGGTAATACACGCCAACTTCATTTGCCAGCAGCATGCCCTTGTAAACCAGGGTGCGTGAGGACAAGGAAGGAATGTAGAACTGGTTGCCGTCTTCCAGCTTCAGTGCGCGAACGGCATGTTCAACACGTTTGCGAATAACGAACAGCTTGCGCTCGAAGGCGTTCTGGTCGGCTGTGGCCGGGCCGCGCGCAATGAATACCTGACGCATGACAGGCTCAACCGCACGGGCAGCATCGGCGATATTGCTGTTGTCGCGTGGCACATCACGCCAGCCCAACAGGGTCTGCGCTTCTTCGTGCACGATGCGGGCAATGATCGACTCGCAGGCTTCGCGACCGTTTTGCGATTGGGGCAGAAACACGATGCCACAGGCGTACTCGCCCTCGGCTGGCAGGTTGATGCTCAGCTTGGCGGCTTCCTTGCGCAGGAAGGCGTCGGGCAACTGAATCAGGATACCGGCACCATCGCCCAGCTTGGGGTCGTATCCGGTAGCGCCACGGTGGGTCAGGTTAGCCAGAATCTGCAAGCCCTGCTCCACGATCTTGTGGCTCTTTTTGCCCTTGATGTGCGCGATCATGCCGACGCCACAGGCGTCATGTTCATTGCCCGGATTGTAAAGGCCCTGCATTTCAGGGTTCGTCACTGTTGCTGTTTCATTCATTGGCGTATTCACTCGCGTTACCAAACTCATGTCTCCATCTCATCTTTCGACACTGCATCTTTAAAGGCACTAACTAGAACCGGGCGCCTTGTTCTTCCCTCATCCCGTCGCGCTAATCGAGGGGTTTCGTGGAGTTTTTTATTGGTGCTTGCTGTCCTGCGTGGCCGAAATTATCGCTGGGCCATAAAATATTTAGCGGAACCTTCAATGTTACCGTTAAAGGGTTATAAGTTCAATCACATAGGGCTAAAAAAGCATGAAACCCTATGCAGTTAAAGCGGCTTACTTTTTCCAGTTGGCAAAAATCTTTTCTGCCGCGGCGATGCTGAGGTCGATTTCCTTGTCGCCATGCGCTGCCGATACAAACCCCGCCTCAAACGCCGAAGGTGCAAGATAGACGCCCTCATCCAGCATGGCATGGAAGAAGCGGTTAAAGGCTTCTTTGTCAGACTGCATGACATCCGCATAACTTTGCGGCACCTCGGCGCTGAAATAAATGCCGAACATTCCGCCCACACTTTGTGCACTAAATTCAATATCGTGCGCTTTTGCTGCATTTGCAAGGCCTTGCACAAAGCGCTGGGTGCTGGCTTCCAGCGCTGCGTGGAAGCCAGGTGCCTGTATCAGCTTCAGCGTGGCCATACCAGCGGCGACAGCTACCGGATTGCCAGATAAGGTGCCTGCCTGGTAGACCGGGCCAACGGGCGCAAGACACTGCATGATGTCGCGCCGACCGCCGAAAGCCCCTACTGGCAGGCCTCCGCCTATGACTTTGCCCAGTGTTGTCAGGTCCGGGGTAATGCCATAGCGCGCCTGAGCGCCACCTAGCGCCACGCGGAAACCGGTCATGACTTCGTCAAAAATCAACACCGCACCGTGCTGGGTGCATTGCGCACGCAACGCCTCCAGAAAACCGGCTGCCGGAGCGATCAGATTCATGTTGCCCGCGACCGGCTCTACAATCACACAAGCAATTTCGTTGCCAATCTCCGCAAACAGCTGTTCCACGGCGGCGATGTTGTTGTATTCCAGCGTCAGCGTATGCGCGGCGACTTCAGGAGGCACGCCTGCCGAGCTTGGCGTGCCAAAGGTCAACAGGCCGGAGCCTGCCTTCACCAGCAGGGCATCGGCATGGCCGTGGTAGCAGCCTTCGAACTTGAGGATCTTGCTGCGACCAGTGAAGCCCCGCGCCAGGCGAATGGCGCTCATGGTGGCTTCGGTGCCGGAGCTGACCAGCCGTAACTGTTCCATGCTGGGGACCAGCTTGCTTACCAGCTCGGCCATGTCCAGCTCGCGCGCGGTCGGTGCACCAAACGACAGGCTGTCGCCCGCAGCTGTGCGCACGGCCTCGATCACCTCCGGGTGGGCGTGGCCCAGCACCATAGGCCCCCAGGAGCCCACATAGTCCACATAAGCTTTGTCATCTTCGTCCCACAGCCAGGCGCCAGCGCCACGCTTGAAAAACACTGGCGTACCGCCGACAGAGCGAAAGGCACGAACGGGCGAATTGACGCCGCCGGGAATGAGTTTTTGGGATTGTTCGAAGAGTTGCTGGTTACGAGAGGTCATGATGAGCTCGGTCCATTGTAAAGTCGGGAAAATTGTTGGGCGGTATGGCGGATATCGGAGGATCCCCACAGGCTGCCAATCACCGCCAGCATGTCGGCACCGGCGGCAACGGCCTGAGGCGCGTTGTCCAGCGTGATGCCGCCGATGGCGACTTTGGGCACGGTCAATGCCGGATTCATATTGAACAGGCTGAGCGCCGCTTCAGGTGCCTGCGGTTTAGTTTGCGAACTGAAACAGGCACCAAACGCGACATAGTCGGCGCCAGCGGCTTGTGCTTGCAGGGCAAGGTCGATGCGGTTGTAACAGGAGGCGCCCAGCAGCTTGTTGCCGATGCGCTGGCGCGTGGCCGCAATATCGCCATCGGTACCGCCGATGTGCACCCCATCGGCATCCAGCGCCAAGCATAGTTTCACATGATCATTGATGATCAGCGGTACGCCATGTTGCCTGCAGATGGCGAGCAAGGCTTGCGCCTGCGCAATGCGCAGCACGTGCCCGGCTTCTTTGTTGCGGTATTGCACCAGCGTCGCACCGCCAAGAATAGCCTCCGTAACCATCTCGCAAAGCCGCTCCGTATCGTCCAGGTCCGGGGTGACAGCGTACAGCCCTTTAATTGGCGTCATCCTCTTCATCCCTTGCCCAGAACATGCGATCAGGAATGTATTGGCCCATGCCCGGACGGAACCCGTATTTCAGGGTTTTCCAGGTGTATTCCTGCGCTTCAAGAATCGCTTCCTCTATGGACAACCCGTGTGCAATGCAGGCGGCAATGGCGGAAGTCAGGGTGCAGCCAGAGCCATGGTAGCTGCCTGGCAGGCGTTCCCAGTTATAGGCTTTGATCAGGCCGCTTTCGCCATACAGCGTATTGATGACTTCCTGTGAGCGTTCGTGGGTGCCGGTGATCAGCACATATTCGCAGCCCATGCCCAGCAAGCGGTCAGCGCTTTCGTCCAGCGAGGCATGTTCGATGGCATCGGAATCATCGTCGTGAAACGCCAGCCGACGGGCTTCCAGGCTATTCGGCGTAATGATGGTGGCTTGGGGGAACAGCAGGTCTATCATGGCCGCTTGCATTTCTTCATTTGCCAGTTCATCGCCGCGGCCAGAGGATAAGATAGGGTCGATCAGCAGTGGGACATCTGGGTAATCTGCGACGATTTCAGCAATAACAGCGACATTTTCCACGCTACCCAGCATGCCGATTTTAAAGGCAGAAACCTGCATGTCTTCGAGGATGGTACGCGCCTGGTCATTGACCCAGTCGGCATCAAACATCATGACATTTTCGACGCCCACGGTATCCTGTACAGTAATTGCTGTCACAACAGAAAGCGGGTGGCAGCCTATGCTGGCCAAGGTCAGCAGGTCCGCCTGCAAGCCTGCGCCACTGCTGGGATCGGTTGCGGCAAAGGTCATCACGGTAGGGGGCATCAGGTTCATGGTGTTGGTTCCGGGTGTTGACCGTATCAAGGTGGGCGGTGAGATGCTTAGAGGCGCTGACAGAGCGCTGGTTCTGCTATCAAGAATGCTATTTTAACTTAAATTACCCGCTAACAATAAACGAGGAGAAAAGCCCATGAAAACATGGATGTGCAATATTTGCGGCTGGCTGTACGAAGAAGAAAAAGGCTGTCCTGAAGATGGCATTCCGCCTGGCACGCGCTGGGAAGACGTGCCCCCCAACTGGACTTGCCCGGAATGCGGCGCCCGCAAGGAAGACTTCGAAATGATCGAAATCTGAGCATGCTGAACTTGCCTGCGCTGGTGAAATCTCATTGCTACCCTTCTTCACCAGTCGCTACGCTAGTCGTGGTTGAGCATCTGCGCTATCTCTCATGACCGATATTCAAAACAGTTTTCAGCTGGAGTTTGTGGCTTATTTTTCCATGCATCTGGAAAACATCCACCTGCAGATAACGGGCAGCAAAGATACCAGGCAACGTGACCGCTACATGCAGCTGATTGAGATGATCAACCAGGCGCCGTTTGAACTGGCCTTGCAGAAATACCAGCAAATTGCGCTGGCGGATGCCGACATCACGATGTTTTCAGATTCGATGATCAAAACCGCCAAACGGCTGGCCTGCCAGGAGCTGGGGCTGCCCGAAACCTCTGCCGACCGTATTGAATAAGGAAAGAGTAGCTCGCCCGGATGTTACCTGCTTACGTATTGCTCGACCTGGAAACCACCGGCGCCACGCCGCTGGTAGACCGTATCACTGAAATCGCCCTGATCCGCTTTGAAAACGGTCAGGAAGTCAGCCGCTGGCAAACGCTGGTGAATCCCGAGACCGCCATTCCCCCGTTTATCCAGCGCTTGACCGGCATAGACGATGGCATGGTGGCAAGCGCCCCCCGCTTCAGGGAGGTTGCAGGTGAGCTGCTCGATCATCTCGAAGGGGCTGTGCTGTGTGCACACAATGTCCGCTTTGATCACGGTTTCCTTAAAAATGAATTCAAGCGTATCGGCATAGACCTGCGACAAAAAGTGCTGTGCACGGTAAAGCTCTCGCGCAAACTCTATCCGCAACATCGCAGCCACAGTCTGGATAGCATCATCCAGCGCCACGCCCTGCAATGCGGCGCCCGCCACCGCGCCATGGGCGATGTCGTGGCGTTGGTAGATTTTCTGCATTCAGCGGAAGTGGAGCTGGGTCCTGTAGCCATTGCGCAAGCCGCCCGTGAATTGCTCAAAGGCCATACCCTGCCCAGCGGGATCGACGCCAGCATCCTGGACGATATTCCCGAAGGCCCCGGCGTTTATCTGTTTTATGGCGATAACCAGCTGCCTTTGTACATAGGCAAAAGCATCAATATCCGTAGTCGTGTGCTGTCGCATTTCAGTGGCGACCATGCCTCCACCAAGGAGATGCGTATCTCGCAAGAGGTCAAGCATATTGAGTGGATAGAAACCGCAGGTGAATTTGGCGCCCTGATGCTGGAGTCACGTCTGGTAAAAGAACGCCAGCCCATCTACAACCGCCAGTTGCGGCGCGAGCGTCAGTTATGCTCCTGGCGACTGGCGGCCAGTCATGACGCCAGACCCCTGCTTACGCTGGTGCGTGAAGACGAAATCAACCCGGCAGAATTGGGGCAACTGTTTGGTACCTTTCGCAGCAAGCGCCAAGCGGTGGAGGTCTTGCGGCAGATTGCCGAGAACCATGCCCTTTGCCCCAAAGTGCTGGGTCTGGAAAGCGGCAAAGGTCCCTGCTTTGCCCACCAACTCCGCAAATGCAAAGGGGTATGCGCAGGCAAGGAAGCGGCAGAATTGCATTACCTGCGCCTGCAGCAGGCGCTCGCCGCCCACCGCATGAAAACCTGGCCCTACCCGGGCAAGATCGGTATTCAGGAGCGAAATCCCCTCACCGGACAAAGCCAGCTGCATGTGTTTGAACATTGGTGTGCGCTGGGTAGCGTTGACGATGAAGCCAGCCTGCACAGCCTCGCCAGCGCGAGGGCCGATCTGATGTTTGATCTGGATACTTACAAGCTTCTGCTGAGGGAGCTCGCCAAAGCCAGTGCCCATATCAAATGCCTGGTCACAGGCACAACCATGGTTTCTTCCAGCGTGTAGTAGAGAGGGAATGTTGGGTGGGGTAGCAGCCGGCTGATCTTGCAGGCATGCACAAAAACTGGAGCGGGCGACGGGAATCGAACCCGCGTATCGAGCTTGGGAAGCTAGCGTTCTACCATTGAACTACGCCCGCATGGGGTCGTATTCTAAATGGCGGGCTGGTGTCGTTGCAAACGAATCCTGCATATTTATTCGGCGGGCTCACGCCTGGTTTGGATTCGAGGGTACGGCCTCAGCTTTTGCCGTAGCGCTTTTTTGCCTGTTCGCGACAGGCATTCTGCTCATTGCCATTCAAGGCTGAACATTTCTTGAGAGCATCATCCAGCTGGGCTTCGGCGCGGTTGTCGGGCATGCGTTCCGCGGCGATGGCGTTAAATGCACTGTCGCGCTCACCCCTGGCCTTGCTGATGCATACGCGCTTGGTGTCCTCTTCTATCATGCCCTGGCAGGTTTGCTTGGCCACGTTGTAATTGGACTCGGCTTTTTCCTGCTCGGCTTCAATCCAGGCTGCCTGGCTGCCTTTGAACTGCGCTTCCAGTTCTGCCAGCCCGATATTGCGGTTGGCGCGTGCCTGCTCAAGACATACTTCGCTGTCATTGCCGCTCACATGGTCACATAGGGCTTTTGCCTGCTGATAGGTCTCCTGCACGCGTACCTTGCCCGCTTCATAGTTGGGTTTGCTGATGGGGGCCGCGTTGGCGACCGAGCCCATCAGCAACAGGAGCAGGCTGGCATGACGAATCAGATGCTGAATCTGCATGCATGCTCCTTCAAGCTTAATGCCGGGTACAGTCGCGGTTGAAGCTTTCAATCTGTTTTTCGGCTTCTTCCTTGGAAATGCCGTAGAGCTCCTGCAACTTGCCTGACAGCATTTCACGGTTACCCTTGATCTGATCAAACTGGTCGTCGGTGAGCTTGCCCCACTGCTGACGCACCTTGCCCTTGAGTTGTTTCCAGTTACCTTCTACTTGGTCCCAGTTCATGCTGATCTCCTTTAATCCATGTTGGAATGAATGAACACGAATAAATCATAGAGCGATGAATGTGGGCTGGCAGTCAGTCAACCGCCAAAAACCGTGTCAGTGAAAATTAACGCGACGTATCAGGCGGCGGTAGTGGTGTCGAGGTATCGGCTATTGATGAAAATGGCATCTATCACCCGACAATAGCCTTCAGTGTCAACGCTGGCAGACAGGCAGGTAAACAGAACAAACCCCTGCTGTTGAAGAAACTGCATAAGTTCGGTGCAGCTATAGGAAGCTTCAAAACGCTTGATAACGGAAACCTCCAGCATCAGATATTTGATCGTAGGCAAGACCTCGATGCCACCCTTGAGAATCTCAAGCTCGTAGCCCTCACTATCTATCTTGAGCAGAATGTCCGACGGCAGATGGGGCAGGCCAGGAAGCAAAAGATCCAGGGTCGTCAGCTGGATGGTGATGGGTTCTATCTCTTCATGACCGTTGTCACGGAGGGCGCTGCTTTCCAGTAGCGAGGTTAAGATTGGCGCATCGTGGCGATAGTTGATCGTTGCCGTGGCAGGCGCGCTGCCCAGGCCAAGCTCAATATAGTCACTACTCGCCAGCGTCTTGCGCAAGGCAGCAATTGGTTCCCGGAAATGCGGCACGGGTTCTATCAGAACGACATGGGCCCGCGGGAAGTGGCGATAGAGGGCGGGAGTGCCATACGCAACGCCTACATCAATCACCGTGTTTATCCCCTCCAGCAGACGAAGGTTTTCCCATTTTGCCGCGGGAGCAGGTACAGCTGCCTTCAAGCTCGCCAAGGGCATATTTTTAGTGGCCCATGCCATGCGTTTATCCGGCACGGAAGCATGACCATGCAGGCGATCAATCTGCGATTCATCCAGCAGCAGGCTGGTGAGGATACCTGCCTGATCCTCACTGCTGGAAATCATGGCATGTTCCCCTGCCTGTTGCAGCGTATTGAGCAGGTGTGTGCGATCAGCCTGCTCCCCTTCCAGCAGAAAGAAGCGCAGGGTCAGCCCGGCATCGCCAGTGTGCTTGCCAGTAAAGCCTGCACCGGACAGGGCATGGCTATCCTGCAGCCATAGTTCGCGCCATGCGATTACGCGGGATTGCATGATGGTGGTCAGGCTTGTCGGCTGACGTGGTGGCATTTCTAGCAGAAGCCATCCGGCTGCCTTGTGCTGTTTGGTCTCCAGCCAGCATTTGAGCATGGCATTAAGCGCGGGTGGCTGAAAACCATGCTGTAAGAACCAGCGCATATCCCAGTCGTAAACCGTTTCATGTTCCACTACAAAGGTGGGTACATTCTGGATACCCAGCGCCAGCGCAGCGGCGAGGCGGTGTGCCCCATTCAGGATGCGGCCGGTAGCAGAGACGGGGATCGCCGCATGGGCATGGAATCCCTGCGTCTGCATTTGGCGGATCAGCTGCTGAAAGCTGCGCTCATAATCCTCCACGCTGAGCTTGCTGTGCGAGCCGGGCTCTCTTCCCGATGTGCGCTGCTGGATATGCTCGCGATACAGGCTGCGCACGCACAGCGCATCGTCTTGCGCTTGGCCCAGAAAATTCAGCGCATACAGTAATTTGACGGCGATATCGAGACGATTGCCCGTCCAGATATCCAGGCTGTTGCGATACTGTATGTTGATATCAGGGCTGAGCGGCATGGCCTCAACACGGGCATGCGGGCAGCCCCGGGCAATCGCTTGGGCATAGCTTTCGCGGGCCAGCTCCGGAACATGGGCGCGTTGCAGTCTGGCCAACTCCAGCCACCAGCTGCTCGGAGATGGGTCCAGCGCGAGGGCTTGCTGCCAGTGGGTTTCTGCTTCATGAAGCGTCCCGAACAAGCTGTAGCGGGCGGCAAGCTGGGCCAGTAATGCCGCTTCGTCACCTGATTCAAGTTGGGGGATGGTGGGTGCCTTGCTCATTGCCCACATCGGAAAATGCAGAAGCCACGCTCTATGATGCCGTCATCCTTGAGCATGCCCTGTTTCTGCAGGATATAGCCATGATCCAGAAAGACCTGAATATCGGAGAAAAAGGATTGATCATTGCTCGCCAGATTATTGCTTTCGATAATCAGCGTGCCACCCGGCTTGAGCAGTGTTTTGAGTTGGGCAGCGTATTGCGCCATCGGCAAGCCTATCCAGACATGGACTGCAAAGGACAGCACCATGTCGTAAGGCTCTGGCGATGTTTGCATCAGGTCGTTGAATGAACAATGCTGAAATTCACAGTTCTTGATGCCGCGGCCTGCCGCCAGAATTCTCGCGATTTCAATCAATGCCGGGTTACTGTCTATGCCATGGTAGCGCGCGATCCTGGGAGATAAGGCCATGCCCATCAGCCCAAGATTGCAGCCAATATCCAGCACCTTGTGCTCAGGCAAGAGATACGGGTCAAGCCCATACGCCTGCAAACGTGAGAGTGTTGGGCGTTGCCCAGCTAACGCCCATGCCTCATGGCCTTGATAAAGTTGCCCGCGGCCAAAGGCTTGAGGCTGTTGGGCGAATTTTTCCAGGGCAAGCTGTTTGGCGCGTTCCCAGTCATCGTTAACCAGCGTCGGAGACGTTGCCTCTGCTGGCGCTGGTGTCCGTTTCCATGCCTCCAGCTCGGCCTGACTAAAGCTGTTTTTCAGTTCGCGCTGCCAGGTGACATGCTCTTTGATGATACGGGCTGGCTTGCCAGCCAGCAGGGTCTGGCTTTGGGTGTAAATGCCATTGACGAGGGAGTCGGCCCCCACAATGGTATTGCCCGGAATCTGCCCGCCCTTGAGGATGGTGACGCCCTTCCCCACCCACACATGGTCGCCAATGACGATGTCTTGCGCAGGATTCAGCCGCATGCCGGTTTCAGGATCAACGATGGCATGGCCATCGGTGGTGCGCAGCTCAATCTCATTGGAAAACATGCAGTCCCTGCCGATGAGAATGTTTCTGCCCTCATGACACTTGATAATGACACGGGTAAAGGTCGAGCCCGCACCCAGCCGGAGCATGCCACCAGAACCCGAAGCGTAGATCTTGCCCGCGATGCGTACGTCTCTATCCACTACGATGCCGTTATGGTCGCCCGTAATGTCGATGGTCGCGTCAAAGTCCACCTGCTCATCAATGATGACCCGGTTACCACGGCCGCGTATGGTGATTTTGCCGCGCATTCTGGCAGAGGATGGCCAATACACCTCGTTGCCTTCATCGCAATCCACCACCATGCTGCGATTTTGCAGCAGCCCCTGCTCCAGCGCCTCAATGCGTTGCCGCAGCAAGATGCCGCCTGTGCGTTCAAAAGATTCGATGGGCAGTGATTTTTCCCAGGTCATCACCTTGGCGTAGTCCCACCACTGATCCAGCGATTGGCGGGCATGGTGATGTTGTACGGTCGGCAGCTTGAGCAGGCGTGGAGCGGGCTTTTCAGGCGTCAGTACGGCATGCCAGAAGCCTGGCGACAGCCACTCTTCGAAATGGACTTGCAGGAAATCCTGAGTAGAAAGGGGCGTATCCGCCAATGGAAGCGGCACCACAGGCCGGAACAGCGTATGGGCCTGTTTGCCAAACCAGCTGGCCTCCTGCAGCATGCCCGACGAAATGCCCACCAGTTCCACATCGTGGGCGCAACTCAGGAGCTGATAGGCATTCTGGTAGCAGGTGCCGACCGCCTGGCCGGTGATCTCGGCAAGCGCACGTTGTTCTTCCTTCGCAAAATCCGCTGCAAACGGATGGGCTTTGTGCAGCAGGCGCCGCCCCTGGGCCAGCTCGCGCAGCTGGTCGGCGAAGTCGGTGCAGCGCAGGGCGGTGGAATGCTTGTCGGATAACAGCGATGCATCGTAAGGCGCTTGCCCGATGTAGACGAGAGTATTGTCGAGATCCAGCGGGTAGCGGCCAGATTCCTCCAGCCGCTGCTGATGCATGCGCACGGACGCCGCCAGGGCTGCCGCCTCCAGTCTGAGTTCTTCCGCACTCACCACATAAGCCTGTAGCCGCTGACGGAGGTTACCCTGATGGGTGCGCAAGGCAATATAGAGGTCGCGCCCGAAGCGCAGTGGTGACACGCGGATATCGAGATACGGGATCTGCTGGCGATCCAGTAGATCAGACAGCCAGGGCGGCATTTCAAACGAGAGAATCAGCGTATCTGCCGGCAAATGCGCGAGCAGATAGTCAGCCGCGCTGGTGGGCAGGGCAAAGTAATGGCGTAGCCAGCTGTTTTCAATATCCGACTCGTCCCAGCCGCTGAGCTCGCGAAAAGTCTCAACAGAAAACCCCGGTTTCAGCCAGTGAGCAAAACGGCTTTCGGGAGAGGCCCCGGCCTGGATGCCGCAACCTTGCAGGATGGGTTCACGCACCAGGTCATAAAAACCTTCGGCGAAGGCGCGCGTGTTGCGCAGCAAGTCGGGTAAAAACTGGATATTCGAAATCAAGATGTTATGCGGCCTCTGCGTGAAGCATGGCTTGATAGGCGCGATGGAAATGGGCGACACGCGATTCGATGCCATTGCCGATAACGGCTGGATTGACCGCGCTGTTGAGGCCGAGCTGTACCGCTTTGCAAATGTCGCCGTCTTCCCCAAACACGCGCTCAGTAAAATGTTTGCTGTCGCTGTAGATTTGTTCCAGCATTTTTGCACCAACTGCGGACTGCCCTTCAAAACCGACACCAACGGATCGTGAATGCACGGTGGTGCGGTCAACGGCTGTCGGTTCAAAGCGCTGTACGTGATAGCTATAGCCCATGAATGAGGTGACGGTCAGGTTGGGGAAAATCAGGTGGTGCGTGTAATTGGCAAAGCGCCAATGCCATTTTCCCAGCTTGGGTTCCACCCGGCGCTCAAAGCTGGCCAGCCATTCCGGATCGGCGGGATGGACGATGTGCGAGTGCAAGGGATGTTCAAGGTGATCTACCGGCGCTTCATAACCGCGCTGCATGCCCTCCACCTGCATGAAGGTTTTGTTGTGCACGGCGGGGACATGGTAGCCCTCCAGCGAGTTTTCGATCACCACTTTCCAGTTGGCTTCTACCTCCTGGCGAAACTCGTCATGCACGCTGGTCATGCCGGTGGATGCACGGCAGAGAAAGTCAAATTCCTCCCCCAGATAATCCTGCAGGCTGGGGCCGTTTTCGCTTAATCGCACAAATATGAACTGGCCCGCTACTTCACAGGCAAATTCCTGCAGGCGATAAGCCGCCGGGTTCGCAACCACCTCTGGAAAAGCTTGCTGCTGCGGAATGCCGACCGGTATGCCTTCGCGGTCGTAAGTCCAGCTATGGTAGGGGCAGCGTACGGGGCCATGGTGCAAACCCTGATCACAAAGCTGGGCATGACGGTGGGAGCATACATTACGATACGCGCGAGGCTTGCCTGATTTATCCAGCTGGATGAGCAAGTCGGTATCAGCCACTTTTATGCCGCGATGCAGGCCGCCCTCCAGTTCGAAGCGCATGCCGACGAAGTTCCACGCGGCCTTGAACAGCGCGTTGTACTCATGAGCCAGGTGCGCAGGATTGCGGTAAAAATCGGGAAGTATGAGGCCGGTAGTCATCTGGATATCAATAGCAATAAAGCACCATACCATCTGGAGCCAGAGAGTTGTGCTGCCTGAAGCCAAGTTTGTAATTTTGGCCGGTGGCAATGACATACTCAGTCAGCGTGATCAAGTCTTCAGGCTTGTGATAAATGGACACCGCCATTTTAGGGCGATTGCGTGCTATGGTTTCTGCCGCGCCATGCAGGGCCTTTAATTCAGACCCTTCAATTTCAAATTTCAGATAAGTCGCTTCGCCATGGGTGGCCTCGTCTATGGTGACTACGGGCACTTGAATGGCGGCGTTTCTTTCCACGTGGTCATCATAGATGTGATTGATGATGCCTGAGTCCACCATATGGGCGGATTTGGATTGCACATGATTGGTGATATCGAAGTCATCAACGATTTGGCTGGGGTTGAATTCCAGTGTGGTTTTGCTATCCCAGAGCCCGGCTTCGTGCAAGGTAATGCTGCTGGCCAGCGGTTTAAGATATTCATGCTGCAGAGTTCGCAAGCGGTTTCTGATTTGCACATTGTGGTCATGCGAAGGCTCAAACGAGTGAATGTGCTTGAATTTTCCATTGCAGGCATTGAGAAACGAGGCAATGGTGTCGCCAGTAAAAGCACCGCCATCCACATAGACTTCATCATCTGAAAATTTGAAAAACTGCTTGTTGACGCCATAGCCGTTCAACACATATTGCCCACCGCCGCTGCCTACAGCGCAGCCTTCCAGGTAAAAGGGATTCAGTGTCATGCGATAAAGCAGGATGGATAGCCATGAGATCCTGGAATAACTATCCTCAAACAGTGCTGGTATCTCCAGCAGGCGATCCAGGTGTTCCAGGGTGTAAGTAAAAAATTCATAGCCATACCAGAAAAAACGCCCGGTTTCCCCTTTTCTGTCGATGTTGCACTCTTCCAGCATATGCAGAAACTGCAGGGGAAGCAGGGTGCGCAATTCCCACTGAGTCGCCAGTTTGGTGAAGTGCTGGAACGCCCGGCCATTTGGCGTAAGGATGCATGAAACAATAGCCCGGTCTTCGCGGCAACGCTGTATCCACTCATCAGAACGGATGACCGGAATGCCGAACACAGTTGGTTGCTTAAGGAAATCATCGACAATGGCAATCACATTCGCTTGCTGCGCCAGCACCCGGATTTCTGAACGGCAACCGGAGCCACAGACGATGAATTTGCTTTCTTTCAGTAAGCTCTGCGGAGATTTGTCCAGCCATTGGGGCAACCGGGCGGCGGGATTGGCTAATGAGCTTCCAAGTTGAAGTAGCTCATTCTTAAGTGTTTGTTCGTGAAGAAATGGAAACATGAGGTTATCCAGAAGTAAATGTAAATCGTCTGGCGGGATTGCCTAATATGGTGACACCTTCGGGAATTTTCCCAATAACGACACTGCCTGCCCCTACGGTTACCCCATCGCCAATTCTGGCGTTGGCGGTGATCACGCAATTGGGATGTATGGTGACGAAATGCCCGATCTGGGCACCACCTGCGATGGTGCAATGCGAGTTGATCTGGCACCAGTTGCCGATGCGGGCATCGTGGCCGATGACGGTGTATTCCTGAATATGCGTGAACTCGCCTATCTCCACATCGCATGAAATGCCGACATTGGGCGCAATGATGCAGCCATGTCGCATGCGGCTGTGGGCGGCGACATTGGCGCGCGGGTGTACCACGGTCGCAAAATCGACATGATGCACATCGCGCAAGGTGGCGGTGTATTTGAAGCGCTGCTGAGGATCGCCCAGAGCAGCGATAAAGGCTTCATTTTCCAGCGGCTGATAGGTGAAGGGATCGCCAACGACACCGACATCGCGGTCATAGCCCGCCAGCGCATTCACGTTCTGGTCCAGAAAGCCTTTTACCGTGAACAGCGGATTGTCATTCTCGATGTAATTGAGCACTTCACGGCCAAAGCCGCGAGCCCCTACGATGAGCAGATTGCGATGGCGCTGATGGCTCATGGTCAGCTGATGGTGAGTCCGCCATCCATCACCATGGTGGTGCCGGTGATCCAGCGGCTGGCATCCGATAGCAGGAAAATCGCCGCATGGGCGACATCATCCGGCTTGCCGAACCCCAGAGGATAATTATTGCGCTCTTGCTCGATGGTGCCGGTAATGGCGGCAGTGGCATCCAGCAACGGGGTTTCCACCAGCGCGGGTGACAGGCAGTTGGCGCGGATGCGACGCTTGATCACCTCCATGGCCAGGCAGCGTGTAATGGCGATCAGGGCGGCCTTGGTGCCGGAGTAGGCGGCGACACCAGCGACGCCGATATGGGCCGCAATCGAGGAGATAAAGACGATGGAGCCTTCCTGCGCGATCAGGTTTTTGCGCAACAAACCCTGGGTCAGCAAGGTGGGGGCTTCGACGTTCACGGCCTGCACTTCACGCAGATGCGCTTCGGTGATCATGCGTACCGGGCTCAGGCGCGAGATGCCAGCACCATGCACAACACCATTGAGCGGCGTCGTGATCTGGGCCAACAGGGCATCGCGGGCAGCGCCGTCCGTCAGTTCGGCGGACAGCATCTGATGTTGCAATGGGGAGATGGCCTGCAGTGCCTGCAAGGCAGATTGCAGACGCTCGGGGTCGCGCCCCACGCCAATCACTTCTGCTCCCATGCGGGCGCAGGCAATGGCGGTTGCCAGCCCCAGGCCGGAACTGGCACCGGTAACCAGAATGCGTTTGCCGCTCAGGCTAAAGGGGTTGTAAGCCGTGGTGCTCATACTTCAATCAGCTCCGGCAATACGGCGCCCTCTATTTGCAGGATGCAACTGGCCCAGGATAGCCCCACGCCAAACCCACTCATCAGCAGGCGCTGCGGTTTTTGCAGCATGGTTTCACGCGCGTGCATGGTCAGGGTCAGCGGAATGGAGGCGGAACTGGTATTGCCAAAGTCGTACAGGGTGGAAGGAACACGCTCAGGCGGCAGGCCCAGTTTTTTGCGTATGGTTTCGTTGATCATTTTGTTGGCCTGGTGAAACAGGTACCAGTCCACATCCTCCTTGCCCAAGCCGGCCTGCGCCAGCAAGGCATCCACTGCCGGTGGCACGCGGGTGGTGGAAAAATTCAGGATGGCCGGGCCATCCAGCACGATATCAACCTGGCGACGAATGACACCGTCTTCGCCTGCCTTGGGTTCCAGATACTCGGGAAGCAAGGGGTTGCGGTTACCGCCAGCAGGGCAATAAATGGCTTTGTAACCCGAGCCATCCGAGTAAAGGTCGAAATAGGCTGGTGGAGCGGATTCGTCATACTCCAGCGCGGTGGCGGTGCCCGCGTCGCTGAACAGCACGGCAAAGCCCTGATCCTGCGAGTTGGGGTTGGTGGATTTGTCACCGACCAGCAGCAGGGCTTTTTTCAGCTTGCCTGCCGAGATCATGCTGCCCACGACATAGAGGCCATAAGGGTAGCCGGAGCATCCCAGATTGATATCGAATGCCAGACAGCTATTGGGCAGGCCCAAGCGGTCCTGCAGGATAACGGCGCTACCGGGGTAAGGATAATCAGGCGATTGGGTCACCACAATCAGCGCATCAATGTCGTCTTTGTTCCAGCCCAGATCCTGTATCAGCTTTTCTGCGGCATGCTGTGCCAGATCGGAGAAACACAACCCGGCTGGCGACTGTCGGCGTGATGCAATGCCGATATTCCGTACCAGGCGTTCACGCATGGAGACTTGCTCTGGCGGGCAGTCCAGGTTGGAGACAGTCTGTCGGGGTACGCAGGAAGCGACACCGGCAATACGGACATTGTGCAAGGTGGACTGGGCCATAACAGGATCCTGAGCGTGAAGAGGTTAGGCGCTGAGCGCGTGCAAGTCGGCGATGGTGTTGCAGTTTTTCAGGTTTTCGCCACTGATGGTCTTGTTGTATTCCATGCTGAACATGACGATCACGCCGAGTGCAGCCAGTGAATCCCACTCTGGCAAGGTGTGTAGCTGGGTGCTGGCGGTAATCTCCACTGGCTCCTGAAAGTCCACCGCGCCATTGAATTTTTCGATGAAGTCTTCGATGCTGTCCATAATATTCCCTAAGTTATATTGTTATACGTTGTATCAGTCGCTTACTGCGGCCAGCACATTAGCAGCCACTTCCTGCATTTGTCCATCCTGCAAAAAGGGTGAAAACGGCAGGCCGATCAAGTCTGAGCTTACGGCTTCAGCCACGGGTGTCGGCAAGTGCAGGATAGGCCCTACCTTGGCCGCATGCCGGTGTAGTAGCGGCTGATACCAGCGTCGCGTGCCTATACCTTGTACGGCACATAATTGCTCAAGTTTAATTCGCCGTGCATCTGAACCTACGCGCACACTGAACGTTGTGGGGGCCGCGGGCAATGGTCCGTGCTGCCAGACCAGCGTTTCTCCACACATGGATTGCAGCAAATGCTGATAGCGATGGTAGATCGCCTGTCTGGCATCGGCCTGCTGCTGCCAGGTGTCAAGGCTGGCCAGTCCCACTGCCGCATGATATTCCGACAGCTTGGCATTGGTGCCCGCATAGCTGAGATGGCCGACCGGATGCTGGGTATCCGGGTTGAGATTGATGCCGAAATTGCTCAGCTCCTTGATCATCTGCCGCTGCTCGCTGTTGCCAGTGACGACAAATCCGCCTTCTCCCGCTGCCAGCGATTTGGTGGCATGCATGCTGAAGACGACGGGAATGTCCGGCGTGAGCAGCCACTGGCTGCCAAAGGCGGCGGCGGCATCAATCACGACCTTGACGCCGGTTTTCTGCTGCAGCGCTTGCCAGCGCAAGGTGTCCTGCGCCTGGCCGAAGGTGGCGACGGCAATAATCGCCTTGGCATCACTGCTGGCGATGCAGGCTTCTGCAATATCAGGCGTGAGCAGCCAGCTGTGCGGGTCTATATCACAGATAACCGGCAGGTGCCCGGCGCGCAATATGGCGGTGAGGCTGGCGACGAAGGTCAATGCAGGTACCAGCACGCGCGAGCCGGGTGGCAGATCCAGGCTGGTCAGGGCCAGCTCAAGTCCGGCAGTGGCACTGCTGACGGTGACCACTTCGAGTGGTTGCTTACCCTGGTCAGAAAAACGGCTGGCCAGACGGCTCTCCAGTTCTAGCACAAGAGGACCAAAGTTGGAGTAGTGGCGAGTGTGGTCTATGCGCTCAAGATAAGGCTGCAAGGCAGCCCGGTCAGGCAGTTGCGGTGTCAGCAGTGGAATACCGGACGATGTTTGCATGCCTAGCCCTGATGGTATTTTTCACGCAAGGCGGTGACCTTGGCTTTTTGTTCAGCGGTAAACGGCAGGAAATCCAGAAACAAGGGTTCCCCCAGCAAATGATTGAACCACAGCCGCCGATAGGCTTTTTCCAGCTCGGCACAACGGGTCTGGTAAGCCATTACCCAGCTGTTTTGCATGCGGGTCCGGATATCCCTGCGCAAGCTTGTCAGCTGATCGGGGTTATCCAGCAAGCGCAACACAATATTGATATACGCATCTTCGTCGCTGGCCACCCATTCGCTGTAGCCAAGTCCTGCCAGTGTGCGCGCGGTGGTGGAAGATACCGCTTCATCCGCATCCAGGGTGACCACCGGCAAGCCCATCCACAAAGTATGCAGGGTGGTCGTTCCGCCAGAGACTGGCGAAGTATCCAGCGCTACATCCACCAAAGCTCCGCGCTCCATGAACTCTGCCAGCGGCACCATGGGCGAAACGATGATGCGATCCAGCGGCATATCCAGCTCGACCAGACGTGGCTCTATGGTATGGATGGCGTCGTCTATGGAGTTTTCCTGCACTTGCAGCAATAGCTGGATATCGCTGCGCTGCTCCATGATGCGTTTCCACAGCAGCAACATGCGGTCAGTCACCTTGCGCGAGCTGTTGAGGCAGCCGATGGTAGGCGGGTTGCCCTGCAGCATGGGCGGGGTTTCTACCAGGGGCGAATGGGCGGGCGGAATATAGCTGGCCATGCATTCCAGGCGATACAGCTTTTCCAGGTAATGGGCCTCGTGGCCAGCCGGGTCTGCGCCGTAATCGGTCAGCCGGTAATCCATGGCTTGCATGCCCAGCGTGCCGCCCATGTAGCCCAGCCATGTCGCCTGTACAGGCGCGGCGCGACGGGCGAATACATACAGGCGGTGACCGTAGGTATGGCCGGAGAGGTCGACCAGCACATCAATCTGCAGGGCCCGTATCCGTTTGAACAAGGCTTCGTCGTCCAGTTTGGACACATCATGCCAGTGTGGCACCAGGGATTTCAGGTGGGCGGTGGTGTCGTCCTCCTGCATCGCGGTAGAGAACACATGCACTTCGACTTGTGCCGGGTCATGATGCCTGAACACGGGCTCCAGGAAAAAGGCGATGGCATGGTCACGCATGTCGCCGGACACATAACCTACTTTCAGCACGCGATCCGGGTTGCGATTGTTCAGTAATGGCGGGCTCTGGCGGGCCAGCGGGTCGGCAAAGCGTTGCCCCCATGCCTGGTAAAGCTGCAGTTTGCGTGCGGGATCTGGCTGGCTGATGGAGTGGATATTGGCGCGGTCTATCGCATAGGTCGCGTTATCCGGTTGCATCTCTACGGCCTGATCAATAAAGGCTCGGGCTTCATCCAGCTTGCCCAGGTAAAAATACGAAATCGCCAGGCCGTAAATGGCATCGACATTGTGCGGGTCCATGCCCAGCACAAATTCCATGGTTTCGCGCGCCTGCTGATATTTCATGGTACGCAGGAAGATCTTGCCAATACGGATCCAGGTTGGCACCTGATCGCCCTCGAGGGACAGCGAGGCGGTGTATTTGCTCAAGGCCTCAAAATAGTCCTGCTCCGCTTCCGCTTTGAGCGCTTCCTGGAATAATGCGGCAGACTTCGAAGAGGGCGATTGAGACACTATAAACGGGGCCTTGGTCTGTTGTAATCCGGAACGCCTGTATGGTTCCGACTCTGGCGAAGCCTATATCCTAGGGGATATAGCGTCAAGCCAATTGCTCGTGTATGGCAATACACATTGTCGCCCAGCTTAATAGGAAACTAACAACTGTAAAGAGCGTATCAATCGGGTAAAAGTCCCGTTATTCAAGGTATCGCTAATCCTTGCGAAGCGTGGGAGATGATTTGCTAATTGCCTGCTAACCTACGTAAAATACCTTTCCTCGCAGTTCTTGAAACTGCGGTCCCATATTCCTGGCTTCTCTAAAACGATTAGGCTGTAATTCAATTGATTCATCTGACGATCAACGGTAATCCCCGGCAGTTCGATGTGGCAACCCTCACGGTGGCTGAGCTGGTAGAAACCCTGGGCCTCACGGGCAAGCGTCTGGCGATGGAGCGTAATGGCGACATCGTGCCACGCGGCCTGTTTGCTGAAACAGCCCTGAATGACGGGGATAAACTTGAAATCGTAGGCGCTGTAGGAGGCGGATAACGCGTTATGGATACACTTACTATTGCTGGCAAGGCTTATCAGTCACGACTGCTGGTGGGCACAGGCAAGTACAAGGACTTTACCGAAACCCGCGCGGCGATTGATGCCAGCGGTGCCGAAATCATCACCGTGGCGATCCGCCGTACCAATATCGGCCAGCATGCTGGCGAGCCTTCGCTGCTGGAATACTTGCCGCCGGAAGAATTTACCTACCTGCCGAATACCGCGGGCTGTTACTCGGCAGACGATGCGGTGCGTACCCTGCGTCTGGCGCGCGAGCTGCTGGACGGCCACAAACTGGTCAAGCTGGAAGTGCTGGGCGACCCGACTACGCTGTATCCCAATGTTGTTGAAACCCTCAAGGCCGCCGAGACCCTGGTAAAAGAAGGCTTTGATGTCATGGTTTACACCTCGGATGACCCCATTATTGCCAAGCAGCTGGAAGACATCGGCTGCTGTGCCGTGATGCCACTGGCATCGCTGATTGGCTCTGGTATGGGGATTCTCAATCCATGGAATCTGCAGATCATCATCGAAAACGCCAAGGTGCCTGTGCTGGTGGATGCTGGCGTGGGTACGGCATCGGACGCAGCGATTGCCATGGAGCTGGGTTGTCAGGGTATCCTGATGAACACCGCCATTGCCGGTGCGCATAACCCGGTATTGATGGCGAGTGCCATGAAAAAAGCCGTGGAAGCCGGGCGTGAAGCCTATCTGGCCGGGCGCATGCCGAAAAAACTTTATTCAGCCACCCCCAGCTCGCCCACCACCGGCATGATTGGATAAGCGTGGAGTCATCCCGTCGTTACCAGTTTACCGTCAACGTGGTGAGTGCCTACTTGCCGGATCAGTCTGATGAAGCCGAGCCGCGCTATGCCTTTGCCTACACCGTGACCATCATCAATACCGGTACCGAAACCGCCCAGCTCATCAGCCGGCACTGGATCATTACCGATGCCGATGCATCCGTGCAGGAAGTGCGTGGCCCGGGCGTGGTGGGGGAACAACCGACGCTGAAGCCTGGTCAGCAATTCCAGTACACCAGCGGTACCGTGTTGCGGACTTCGGTCGGATTCATGCGGGGCAGCTATCAACTGGTGGCGGAAGATGGCACCGAATTTGAGGCCGAGATTCCCGCCTTTACCCTTTCCACCCCCCGCGTTCTGCATTAAGGTTTACGCATGCATGCTCGTTTGATTGTTTTACTGGCTTTATTGCTGACCGCCTGTGGCAGCCAGCCGCAAAAGCCCACTCAGCCCAGCCCCAAGCCAGCGTGCGAGTGCCCGGCATTGCCGATACCTTTGCCGGAAGAGCCCAAGCCCGCTCCGGAAAAACCAACGGCGCCCAAGATTCCGGACTATGGCCTGCTGAAGCCTTCCAGTTGGGATGCACTAAGTGCGCTTGATCAGGACAATCTCGCGCAGGCCTGGCCCGCCTTGCTGCAGAGCTGCTCTACCCTGAAAACCCGCCAACCCTGGCAGGACGCCTGCGCCGCTGCCCAGAACATGGTCAATCCCGATCAGGCCAGCATCCGCAGTTATCTGCAAACCTACTTTGATGTGTACCAGGCTACAAATGCGGATGGCACCGACGAAGGCCTGATTACCGGCTACTACCAGCCCTTGTTGCGCGGTAGCCGTCTGCCCACAGCCACCTACCGCTATCCGCTCTATAGTCGGCCGGATGACCTGATTACCGTGGAGCTGACCAGCCTGTTCCCCGAGCTTGCCAACAAGCGGGTACGCGGCCGCGTGGTGGGTACCAAGCTGATTCCCTACTACGACCGGGGCGAGATTGAGTCGCCGCAAGGGCCATTGCGGGGACGCGAGCTGTTCTGGGTGGATGATATTGTCGAGCTGTTTTTCCTGCAGATTCAGGGTTCAGGGGTAGTACGCCTCGAGAATGGCGAGCAGGTGCATGTGGGCTATGCCGACCAGAATGGTTTCCCCTATCAGTCCATTGGCAAGCTATTGATACAACGTGGGGAATTGACGGCGGACAAGGCGTCCATGCAGGGCATCAAAAACTGGGCAAGCAATAATCCTGACAAGTTGCGCGAGTTGTTGAACAGCAACCCCAGTTATGTCTTTTTCCGTGAATTGCCGCCCGGCCTGCCAGGGCCGCTGGGCGCATTGGGTGTGCCTATTCTGGCGGAGCGTGCGGTAGCGATAGATCCGCGCTTTGTGCCACTGGGCGCGCCGGTATTCCTGTCTACCACTTACCCCAACAGCAGCAAGCCGCTTAATCGCCTGATGATGGCGCAAGATACAGGCGGGGCCATCAAAGGTGGCGTACGTGCTGACTTTTTCTGGGGGGCGGGCAATGATGCGGGTCGGCAGGCGGGTGCCATGAAACAGCGGGGCAAGATCTGGGTATTGCTGCCGCATGGCTTTCCATTGCCAACGGCGGCTCCAGCACCAGTACCTGCACCTTAATTTTTTGGATGGATCAAAAAGCCGCTTTTAAGCGGCTTTGTTTTTTTTTTGGCGCTTGTTGTCTGGCTACGCCGCCCAGGCATAAGCATCCATCGCCAGAAACCCATAGGTGTGCTCGGGTTGATAACGCACTGCGGGGCCTCGCGCTGCCCCTAGCGCTACAAATAGTGGCAGGATGTGATCTTCTTCCGGGTGAGCCAGTACACCATTGATAGACTGCGTACGGTAATTCAGTAGTGCCTCGTCGTTCTTGTCCAAAATTTTATCCCCCACCCAGTTGGCAAACTCCGTGACGTACGCCAACGAGCTGGTGGTGCGTTGCACTTCGAACAGGTGACGCAGGTTGTGGGTAATGGCACCTGAGCACAGCAGCATGACGCCACTGTCCTGCAGCGATGCCAGCGCCTGCCCCATGCGATAGTGGCTGGCGGGATCGCGGTGACCCTGGATCGAAAGCTGTGTCACCGGAATATCAGCATCGGGATACATCATCATCAAGGGCACCCATGCGCCATGGTCGAGTCCGCGCTTGGGGTCGCGCTGGATGTTGAATTGGGCATCCGTCAGTAGCGCTACTACCTTCCCTGCTAGTTCCGGGCAGCCGGGTGCCGGGTAGTGCATGTCATACATGGCTTTGGGAAAGCCGCTGAAGTCATGCAGGGTATCCGGTTGCGGCACAAAGCTGACGCGAGGTTCAGGCGTATCCCAATGCGCAGATACCACCAGAATGGCCCGCGGACGCGGCAATGACAAGCCTAGCTGATGCAACATCTCACCGGTTTTCCCTGGCTCCATCGCCAGGGTAGGCGCACCATGTGAAATAAAAAGCGTCGTCATTACCGTGTCCTGCCAGGCTGCATTCTGAAGATGAGGTGCGATTTACTTGCGATTATCCAGGCTGAAGCCACCTGCCCCATGGGCCACAATCAGCAACAAACCGCCGATGATGGTGAAGTTTTTCATGAACATCACCAGCTGTATCTGATTGCTGAAATCCGTATGGAACATGAACGCCGCCGCCAGCGTAAAAATCGCGATACCTGCCGCGGCAAATTTTGCCTTGAAGCCGAGCAGCAATGCCAGCCCCAGCCCCAGTTCTACCAGCAAGGCGATGGCATAAGCCACTTCGGGAAAGGGCGCACCTACGCTGCTGATGTAGCCTATGGTGGCATCCGGCGCAGCCACTTTGCCAAGGCCACTAATGATGAAGATCAGTGATAACAATACTCTTCCAGCAAAGGTGAGCCAACGGTTGCAAGGGTTCATGCTTTAATCTCCTGAAATTGAGGGACGCTGCCTTGGCATTTTAGCGGCAAAGAGCGGAGGGGGGGTGATTCAGGATGACGCAGTGATGATTTCCCGGCAGGCGCCCGCGGGCGAAGGATTACGGCGTAGGCAAGTTCAAATGAAAACGGGAGCGCTGGGCTCCCGTTCATGTTGTCGCAACGTTAATATTAACGATTGCAAACGTACATGGTCACTTCAAAACCGAAACGCATTTCGGTAGCTTCTGGCTTGGTCCACATAGTCGTTTCTCCTTTCGTTAAGTTTCGTCCGATGCACTCACATGCTTCTAACGTGAGACAGACTTTACGCGTTCAGGGGTTGACTTGCATTGTGTTAGTCATGAAATGCAGCTCATGATTTTCATGAGAATCCATTACAGTCATGCTCGGCCCATGCCGTAGATGAGAAAGAAAGCAATCGTTCCAAAGGGGATATACATGGCAAAAAGCACCAGTTTTGATGATTACGTGACCTATCTTATTGATACGAATAAAAACGATACTGCCAGTGGCAGTCTGGGCAAGACCACAATCACTGTCAGTCTGGCCGGCCTTATGGACAACAGTCAGCAGGAATCAGCAGCACGACTTGCCCTGGAAGCATGGGAAGATGCGACGGGGCTGACCTTCACTATTGTGACCAGCGGCAGTGCGGATATTTATATCGGCAATGATGACGAACAGGGCGCAGGGGCCTATGCCTATGAAGAGAATAACGCCCGCTACGTCAATGTTTCCGAAAACTGGATGGATGGCTTTCCTGCGGATGAGCAGTGGAGCGTCGGCAGCTATGGGGTGCAAACCTTTATTCATGAGATTGGCCACACGCTGGGGCTGGGACATGGCGGGCCATACAATGTGAATGGTACGTATGCGAAAGATGCCATTTTTGCCATTGATACCAATCAGTACTCCATCATGTCGTATTTCGATCAGTCCAATTATGGTGGAGCCAGCAATCTTTTCCTGCTCTCTCCCATGATGGCGGATATTGCGGCTATTCGCCTGCTGTATGGCAGTCTGGCAACGAACACGGGCGATACGTTGTATGGCCTTGGTGAAACTGTGCTGGGAGGTACCAGCGACATGGGCTCCTACGCTGGTTTTGCCCGCACCATTTCGGATAGTGACGGCACAGATACGATGGATTTCAGCAATGTCAGCAGAGGCTCAGTGATTGACATGCGGGCAGGCGGTTTTTCCAGTATCAATGGCTACAAAAAGAATTTTGCCATCGCTCAGGACACCGTCATTGAAAATCTGAATGCGACGCTAGGCAGCGATACGGTGACGGGTAACGATGCCGACAATATGATCTATGGCTTGAGTGGCAATGACAAGATAAGCGCTGGTGGCGGGAATGACACACTGGATGGCGGACTGGGCAGTGATACCCTGACAGGCGGCCTTGGCGATGACGTTTACTACATCAACAGCAGCAAGGATGTGATCTCGGAAAAGGCAGATGGGGGCAGTGATGTGGTGTATTCCAGTGTCAGCTATACCATGGCGTCCTACCTCGAGGAGGTTGTCCTGCAGGGAAGTGCCAGCACGAAGCTGAAAGCAACAGGCAATGCCATGGCAAACCAGATGACCGGCGATGATGGTGCCAACGTGCTGAGCGGCGGCGCTGGCAATGATACGCTGGCGGGTGGATTGGGTCGCGATACACTGTCAGGTGGTGCTGGAAATGACAGCCTGGATGGTGGTGATGCGAATGACAAGCTGGATGGTGGTGCGGGTAACGACACTCTGCTGGGCGGAGCAGGCAATGATTTGCTTAAAGGCGGGGCAGGCAGCGACATCTTCATTATTGCGGACGGAACGGATCACGACATCATCAGTGATTTTTTCTACAGCAGCAGTACCAGCAAGGGGATCACGACCATCGTCGAGGACAAGCTCTATATCAGCGGCCATGACTATGATCAGGATACGGTGTTTGATGGGGATGATTACAGTGTGGGGCTGGCTGCGGACGATAGTGGCCTGCTATTTTCCTTCTATAGCGGTGGAAGCCTGTTGTTGAAAGGGGTCGGAGAATCCATGCTGGAGAAATTCAATATCGCGGCATTGCACACGGATGACAATGGCGATAGCTATTTCAGTCTCGTCTGACCAAACGATTCCGCTATGTTTCAGGGCATCCCGGCCACGTACCAGGATGCCTTGATTTTTTAGTAGCCTTTATTCTTGTCTGCAGAATTTTCCAGGGCTTCGCCGCCCTTCTGAATATCCTTGCCGGCGCCGCTCATGGTGTTACAGGCGGTCAGCAGCATGAATGAGCACAGGCAAAGGATGCTTATGATTTTATTTTTCATGATGTATCTCCAGTCGCAAATTAAGGGGTATTTATACCCGCTCAATGTAACGGGACCCCTGCCATTCAACATTCAGTGCGTGGCTGAAATCACTGTCAGACAGCGCCTACTTTTTTGCCCATAGACGTTGCGCTGCCAATAAGCCAATCGCCACAAAAACCACCAGGCCGACGGCTACCGTGGAGTGGATGACCGGCATGCCTTGCTTTTCCAGCACGGTATACAAACCCACCATCAATAGCATGCTGATATTTTCAAACAGGTTTTGCACGGCAATGGCATGCCCCGCACCTACACTGGCGTGACCGCGCTCCTGCAGCAAGGCATTCAGCGGTACGACATAAAATCCCCCGCAGGCGCCAATCACAATCAAGGCGGCAATCGCCCAGTAAAGATTGGAAATATAGGCAAAGCCTACGATCAGCAAGCCGATCATCACGCCGGCTGGCAAGGCGCGGTTCACCGAATGCAGTTGTACATAGCGGGCAGCAGCAAATGCGCCCAGCGCAATGCCGATGGCAACACCGCCGCTCAGGTTGGCGGGGGTGCTGAGATCGGCGATGCCCAGCGCAATCGGCACCCATGCCACCAGCAGAAAGCGCAAGGTGCTGCCTGCCCCCCAGAAAATGCTGGTACCCATCAGCGAGAAGCGCGCGTCCGGGTTTTTCAGCAAGGTGCTGGTGGCGATGACAAAATCCCTGACTAATGCCGGCAACGATACCCGGCTTAAGGCATTGGCGACGGGCAGGCGTGGAATAAACACATTGGCGACGGCCGCAACCAGGTAACAGCCTGCGATGGCGGCGAGGGCGCCAGTGACCGAATGATCTGCCAGCCAGCCGCCCAATACTGCGCCCAGCAGAATGGCGACTATGGTGGAGCCTTCCATCATGCTGTTGGCTTTGACCAGATGTTGTGGTCCGACCAACTCGCTCAGGATGCCGTATTTGGCTGGGGAATAGGCGGCAGCACCCAGCCCTACCATGCCGTAAGCCAGCAGGGGATGAAGACCGCACAGCATGGCAGCGGCACCGATAAACTTCATGCCATTGGCAATCAGCATCACGCGGCCTTTGGGCAGCGCATCGGCCAGAGGACCAACGAAAGGCGCGAGCACGATAAAAGCCACCACAAAAAACTCCTGCAGCAAGGGCAGCTGCCAGCCGGGGGCTGATTGCGATTTGAGCAGGGCAATCGCGGCGAACAGCAAAGCGTTATCCGCCAGGGCGGAAATGAACTGCGCGATGAGGACGGCGGTCATGCCGCGCGCAGGAATCGCCGATGGGGTGGAGGTGGAATGCATGCAAACTCCCTGATTTTTATGGTTGGCTTGAATGGTTGGTTGGTGGCTTAAGGCTGCATCGAGACGTGATGGGGCTTGATGGCGGCTCGCAGATTCATCCGGATTATGCTTCCGCTGCCATGCTACGCAGCGTCACATAATCGGTTTTGCCCGTCCCCAGCAAAGGCAGTGCTTCCAAGGGGATGATTTTTTTCGGCACCGCCAGATCCGGACTCCCCAGCTTGCGGGCTGCAGCCTGCAGGCTATCGCGGCTCAGGCTGGCGTCGGTGCTGAACAGCACGATGTTTTCACCACGCTGGGCATCCGGCTGGGTACTGGCGGCATGTTGATGCTCGGGAGAGGCTGCATGTGCCAGGGTCTCCACCGTTTCCAGCGACACCATCTCACCGGCAATTTTGGCAAAGCGCTTTACCCGGCCCAGAATGCGGATAAAGCCCTGGGCGTCGATATCCACCACATCGCCGGTGTCATACCAGCCATCCGCAGGTGCTTGCAGTACGCCTGGCTGGTCATACAGGTAATACCCCATCATGACGTTGGGGCCGCGCACCAGCAAACGTCCGCCTTGCTCTATGCCGGGAATGCTTTCCAGCCGGGTTTCCATGCCGGGCAGCATGCGGCCCACGCTACCGGTCTGGTTTGCCATCGGCGTATTGACCGCCAGCACGGGGGCGCACTCGGTGGCGCCATACCCTTCCAGAATGCGAATGCCGAATTTATCTGCCCAGACCTTGCGCACTTCTTCACTCAGTTTTTCCGCGCCGGCGACCACATAACGCAGACGGTAGAAATCATAGGGATGCGCGAATTTGGCATAGTTGCCAAGGAAGGTACTGGTGCCGAACAGCACCGTGCAGCCACGGTCGTAAATCACTTCGGGGATCACCCGGTAATGCAATGGTGAAGGATAAACGAACAGCTTGCTGCCAGTCACCAGCGGCATGATGGCACCGCAGGTAAAGCCAAAGGCATGGAACAGCGGCAACGCCATCATGAATTTATCCGCAGGCGAGAAATCGATAATCGCGGCAATCTGGGCGATATTGGACAGGATGCTGTGATGCGAATGCACCACGCCCTTGGGCTTGCCTTCGGAACCGGAAGTGAACAGCACCACGGCTGGGTCATGCGGATTGGCATGCGGTACGGCCAGGCGCGGTAACCATAGCGCAAAGCCGATCAGCCACAGCTTGTCCCAGCCGCTCAGGCTGGGTAGCAAGTCCTCCAGATAGACCAGGTTGACGTTTTTCAGGCCCTCTACCGTTTCATCCAGCTTGGCGGCGGTGATAAATTTGCGCGACGAGATGACGGTGCGGATATTGCCAGCGATGATGGCATTCTGTAGTCCCGAAGTGCCCGCTGTGTAATTCAGCATGGCGGGGATACGCGTGAAGGCGCTCATGCCGAAAATGAGGCAGATGGTATTGGTGACGTTGGGCATCAGTACGCCGACGCTTTCGCCAGGCCTGGTAATCTTGGCGCTGAGACGCCCCAGCGCCAGGCTCTTTTTCAAGAGATCGCCATACGACTCTTCGATCTGTTGCATGTCCTCTACCAGCCGATTACGGCGACCATGAATGGCAATCGCGTCCAGCAGGGAGCCAAACAATGTCTTGACCGGCCGCGACTTGAACAGCATATCCTGCATGATGTCGCGCATGCCCTCTCCTGCCAGCTTGCGACGGGCCCTGGCGTTGGCCGCTTCTGGCATCGGAAGATGCGTGGTTGGCAAAATCGTCAACGACACCTTGGGGAAAAGTTCGCGTGGATAATTGCCACCGGAAAGACGGCTGAAATAACTGCGGACTGCGCCATCCACCCGCACGGGCAAGATGGTCGCGCCGGTTTTGGCAGCGACGAAGCCTGGGCCGTCATACACTTTCATCAGGCTACCCGTCAGCGTGATGCGGCCTTCGGGGAAAATCACGACATTCTCCCCTGCCTCCAGCAGACGGATGATCTTTTTCATCGCCAGCGGATTGCTGGGGTCCACGGCCAGATGCGGCACCATGCGCAGGATCAGGCGGAACAGCGGGCGTTGCAGGACGGTAGTGTGCACCACGAAGGTTGCCCGTAATGGCAAAAACAGCCCGAGCAGCAAGCCATCCAGAAACGATTCGTGGTTGGCCACAATCAGCAGCTTGTGCTGTTCACGGCCTCGCAATGGCAAGTGTTGCCTGCCCCTGACCTCAACGCGAAACAGCAATCCACAAACCAGTTTTAAAAGCGTTGCCAGCATGGTTTCTCCTTCAGATATTGTGCTTGATGTAAGACAGCACGGCCTCGAGCGCCTCCGTCATCATTGTTTTGTTGATATGGAAAAACACTTCCTTGCCTCTTTTTTCGCTTTGCAGAGCGCCTGCTTCGCGCAATACCCGCAGGTGATGACTGACGGCCGTGCGGCTTAAGGTTGAGGCGGCCACGATCTGGCCGATATTAAGGCGCTCTTCGGGCTCAAAGGCCAGCAAAATGCGCTGGCGTTGCTCGTCGCCCAGGGCGATAAACAGTTTGGAGGTATCCGTCCATTCGGATGGAATCTGCAAGATGGGTTTCATAACTAAATAATTAGTTATTTAGTTATATTGGTCAAGCATCTTGTTCAAACCACGACAATCCGCGCCTGCTAAACATTGAGATTGCCTCTCCAAGCGGCTAAGATGCTTATCTTTCATGATTTCATAGATAGCGATCCGGCGTGGCCCCTTTACTGCGACAATCCGAACTGTTGGACAATATAGCCCGGGCGGGCTTCAGTTTTGTGGCAGGCGAGGCCATGCAGGCGTGGTTACTGGCGCAGGCCGAAGATGCGCTGAGCGACTGGCCCTCCTTTGCTGCCAGCTGGGAAGCCATGCCGCTGGATCAATACATGGCCGATGGCGGGCGTTATCGCCGCCGTCGCTACGCCACGCTAAGTGCACCTGCGCAAGGCGGTGACATTGTGCTCGAGCCGCATCAGCCGCATTATCAGAGCCTGGATTACAACCCGCTCAATGGTGGCGTGGCGCGTGAGTTTGAGCCCATACCCGCAGACATCATGCAGGGTAACAGTATGCGCAACATCCTGCGCTTCTGTCGCAAGATGTTCAGCCGCATGTTGCCTGACAAGGCGTGGCATATCGAGTGCCATCAATTTCGCATTGAAGCCAGTGCCGAGCTGCACGGCAAACCAACCCCCGAAGGCATACACCGCGATGGCGTTGATTTTGTGCTGGTGATGATGGTGAAGCGCGTGAATATTTCCAGTGGCACCACCACCATGCACGATCTTGAGCACAAAACCCTGGACAGCTTTACCCTGACCAAGCCGCTGGATAGCGCCATCGTCAATGACAGACGCTGCATGCATGGTGTGACACCGGTGGAGCAGATCGATCCGGCGCATCCTGCCTATCGTGACGTGCTGGTGGTGACGTTCCGCGCCAAATAAGCCGTAAAGAGCTGAAATAGCCTTAAATGGCGGCCCTTTTTACGCCATGTAATACAGTTGTGGTAGCGTATGCTGACAAGAGCCAGAACGCTGTTTGAAACTCCGGTGCTATGCATCGGTTATGGAGCTAAGCGCGAGCCAGTATGCAAGAAAAACCTACCCCCATCGAGATTGCCAGGCAGGCACTGATGCAGCTTGCCTCACGCAAAGTCCCGCCTACGCCGGATAACTTCCGCACGGTGTACGACGAGATTGCAGGCGTCGTTTCCACGAATGAAACACTGGAACTTGCCCATGTGCTGGACAAAGTGTTGCACGACGCGGGCAAGCAACGCCCCAAGTACATCGCCGCCGCTCAATCCATCGCCACCCTGATCGAAAAAAAGGATTGGTCCAGATTGGAGGACCAGCTGATCAAGTTGTTGCCGCTGGGCGCAGCGGGCGGCGATGAAACCAGCTGGCCCGTGGTGATCCGCAATCTGCTCAAGCAGCTTGAGGTGAGTCACAAGGGGGTTACCCTTACCCGCAAGAAAGAAGGCCTTAACCGGGTACTTACCAATTTTGGCAGTGATCCCGATGTCTTGCCGCAAAAGATTCAATCCCTGGTCAATTCATGGGGGCAAGGCTCAGTGGCCGATCATGTACCGGGCGATGGACCGCAGGTGCTGGAAGGCGAAGCGGAAACCATAGGTGAAACGCCAACCCCTGCTCCCAGCAAGTCGCTGTATGGCAAAAAGCCCGCCGAATATTGGCGCGAGATGCTGGTGCGCACCATGGAACTGGTGCTGATTCCACAACTGCATTCCCTGCCCGAACCGGAAGCCAAGGCCAAACAACTGGTCAAGGATATCAATGCGGCTACCAATGAAACCCAGATCAAGCGCATTGCCGAAGAGTTGAAAGGTGTACTGTTTACCCTGGAAATGCATGGGGATCAGCAGAACCGGCTGCACGAAGCCTTGTTGCAACTCTTGCGACTGCTGAATAGCAGCATGGGTGAACTGGTACTGGAGGATAAATGGCTGCATGGGCAGACCAAGATCGTGCAGGATATCCTTGAAAAACCGCTGGACCTTACCCGCCTTTATGACGCTGAAAGCAGTCTCAAGGAGATGCTGTACAAGCAGGGTCAGATCAAGCCGCGGCTGATTGAGGCCAAGGACTCGCTGAAGAAAATGGCCGAGATTTTCGTGGATAGACTGGCGGAAATGGACACCGATACCGGTGAATACCAGAACAAGCTGAATGGCTATCGCGATCGCATCACCTCAACCGAAGACCTGGTGGAACTCAACTCGGTGATTGACAGCCTGCTGAACGATACGCGCAGCATAGGTCTGAGCATACAGCGTTCAAAGGACGCGCTGGTGGACGCGCAGCAACGCGCTGATGAGGCAGAAAAGCTCATTGATGAACTGACGCGACGGCTGGACCATATCAGTGAAGTGGCGCATGAAGACTACCTGACCGGTACACTCAACCGGCGCGGCATGGATGAAGCGATGGAGCGCGAATTTGCCCGTGCCGACCGGCATGGTACGCCGCTCAGCATTGCCATGATGGATATTGACCACTTCAAGCAGCTCAACGATAACCTGGGCCATGCCACGGGTGATCAGGCTTTGATACACCTGGTGCGCATCATCAAGTACTCCCTGCGCAATACCGACGTGCTGGCCCGGTATGGCGGCGAAGAGTTCATCATCATACTGCCCAGTACCAAGCAGGAAGAGGCCATGGACATCATCAAGCGCGTACAGCGGGATCTCACCAAAAACTTCTTCATGCACCGCAACGAACGTGTGTTGATCACCTTTAGCGCCGGGGTAGCCGAACGGCTGCCTGGCGAAGGCCCGGATACTATCGTGCCAAGAGCCGATGCCGCCCTTTACAAAGCCAAGCATAGCGGGCGCAACCAGGTGATCGGCGCCGAAGGCCTGCTGGAGGAACCCGAGATTCGCGAAATTACCGATGCCAGTGCGCAAGAGAACGATGGCAATTAAACGTTTGGCAGCCTGCCTGTTGTATGCCTCTCTGGCAACGGCTGCCATGAGCGTTCAGGCGGTGGAATCTGAAGCGATTCAGTCGGCATTCAATCAGCGCTATCAGACATTTTTTGGGCCAGACAGTACATCGCTGCTTCCCCTCCCTGCCATCGACAAGCAGGAATGGAAGCGCATGCGTGAGAAAAAAGCCTTGCATCAGATTTATCAGGAGCCTGGCAAGTATTACAACAGCAAAGTGTACGTGTTCACCCTATACAAGGATGAAGAGGATGGCGCGTATTATCTGGATGCCGCGGGTGGTTTCTGGGGCATGGATGAGCTGGTGTATGGGCCGTTGTCAGCCCAGGATCTGGGGAATCCCTGAGGATTCAGATCCTGCCTCATCAATGTCATCAATGACAGGGTAGTATCAAGCGGTTGCGAGTTCGGGGGATGTGGTGAGCAGCGCGTAGATTTTATCTGCCGTAACCGGGCGTGAGAGCAGGTAACCCTGAAACTTGTCGCAGCCTGCCTGTGCCAGAAAGTCATATTGTTCCTGTGTTTCGACGCCTTCCGCTACCGTTTCCAGATGCAGGCCCTGCGCCATGCGGATAATACTGGCGGCAAGCTGCATGTCATCGGTGCTGTCGGGAATATCCTTGACGAACTCACGATCAATTTTGAGCGCATGTATGGGCAGGGTTTTCAGCTTGGCCAACGATGATTGGCCGGTGCCAAAATCGTCGAGCGCGATATGTACGCCGGTTCGAACCAGTGTTTGCAATGTGGGAATGGCGATGTCCATTCTATCCATGACGGCGTTTTCCGTAATCTCGATGGTCAGCCGACCAGGCGCAATGCCATGGCGTTTCAATACTTCATGCACAGTCATGACAAAATTCGTGTCACAAAAATGACGTGCTGAGATATTCACTGCCATGCTGAGCGTATTGTCCGGGAACCGGTTATCCCACTCGGCCAGCTGCCCACAAGCATGATCCAGCACCCACTCTCCTATGGGGATAATCAAGCCGGTTTCTTCTGCGCACGGAATAAAGTGGTCTGGATAAATGAGGCTGCCATCTTCCTGCTGCCAGCGTATCAGGCATTCGCAACTGGAAATTTGTGGCATGTCGCCCTCTTCTGATTTGGCGTATATCGGCTGGTAATGCAGCACAAATGCTTTTTCCCGAATTGCCTGCCGCAGGCGGCTTTCTGTCATCAGCCTTTCCTGGGCACGCTTGGTCAACTCCTCGGTGTAAAACTGATAACGGTTGCGTCCGGTGTCCTTGGCGCGGTACATGGCGGAGTCGGCATTGCGGATAAGCTGGGTGGCATCCTGAGTATCTTCCGGGCATACACTGATGCCGATGCTGGCACTGATGACAACTTCGCAATTGCCGCTGAGATGAAAAGGAGCCTTGAGTGCTTCCAGCAGATTGCTCGCAATGGTGGCGGCTTCGCTGGCATTTTGTAATTGCTCGATCAGCAGCACGAACTCATCACCGCCCAGGCGCGCGAACGTATCCTGTTCACGTATGCGTAGTTTCAATCGTTCCACGATGGCGACCAATAGCTCATCCCCTATCACATGACCGAGACTGTCATTGATATTCTTGAAGTGGTCGATATCAATAAACAGCATGCCAACCCGGTTATTGTTGCGCGCACTCAATGCCAGTGCATGGGTCAGCCTGTCCTGAAAAAGCAGGCGATTGGGCAGGCCGGTCAGAATGTCATGATGGGCCAGATGCTGGTAGCGCAATTGTCCTTCTTCTATCAGTTGTTCGGCTGTGAGCAGACGCTCGCTTTCGGCCAGCAGTATGCTTTGCCTGACCATTGCCAGCGCAATGATGCTGAGGCAAGAGGCCAGTGCAATGGATTTTGCGATCGGGGTGGCGGTATCCGTCATCATCAGATAGATGGTGCTGATGGCGATCAACATGGCCGTAATCGGGATGGCGCGCTGTATCCACTGGCATATTCGAACATATGTGCGATTGCCTGATGGCGTTGCCATCCAGTGCATGGCCCCCAGGCCCAGCAATAAATCTGAAGCGGAGAAAACATGATTGAGCAGCGAGCCGTCTATGTTCACCTTGTCGATCACATTCAGATTCCACTGCATCCAGATGCCACCTTCCAATGCCAGCCCGCCGAGCAACAATAGCCAGCCCCACTGCATGCGCAGGCGCAAAAACGGCACTAGCAAGAGGGCAAAACAGGCGGCGCTGAGCAAGCCCGCTGGATAAAATACCAGAACCAGTAATTGCAACGGGTTGCTATCTGTCTGGTGCGAAAGGTAAATCAGTAGAATCAGGCCAATGACGGCGATGGTCATGACCGCCATGTCAAGTTTGGCGGCAGTGAGTTTTGCGTGGGATAAATGGAGTTTAAGGACGCTTAACAAGCCGAGAATGCAACAAGGACCCAGCAAGAGATAGAACAGATCGGCGGGAGCCGGGAAGGGATTCCAGCCGAGAGCCGATTGAATGTCCCAGCATAGCTGACCTGTAAAATAGGATGCTATCCCCAGTAAAAACCAGCGTCGGGGTTCGCGTTGCTCGGGATACGCCTGCCGATAGCCCATCCATGCCAGCAGGGTGGCTGCGCCACTACTCGCCGTCCAGTGAATATTGTCCAGCCAGGGCAACCAAGCTGAAGGGGCAAAAAAAGAACCGATGATGGTCAGTATCACCACCGTCACTGCACCAAAAAGCACCCCGATTGCATTCCTGGACATGATCAAGTTCTTTTTATAATTATGCTGTTGCATCATTTAACCCCAAATTGTTAACGGATGTAAACCAATTGCTTGCTTGCATCTGTTTTCATGTGCATAGCTTGCGCGCCAAGCGGCGCGAACCTACATCGGCCATCGGCAAGTAACTATGAATTTCAAAGCATATTTCGGTCCATATTTCCCGTAAAATATGTTTTTAGATCGAACACGCCTCATGACCCCTTCTATTGACTCCCCCAACTTGCAGTTGCTCAAGAATCCTTCATTTCTGAAATTGCTGGCATTTCGCCTGTCAGTGATTTTCTCGTATCAGATTGTGGCGGTGGTGGTGGGGTGGCATATCTATCAGCTTACGCGTGACCCGCTTTCACTGGGCTTGATCGGTTTGGCCGAAGTGGTGCCTTATATCTGCACAGCGCTATTTGCTGGATATGCGGTGGATCATCACTCCAGACGCTTTTTTGGGGCCATGGCAGGCGGGGTGCTGATGCTGAATGCCCTGACCCTGGCCGCCGTGTCCGCTGGCTATGTGCCGGGGAATCCGACGTACTGGATTTATGGTTCCATTGTTTGCGTCGGCTTTGCGCGCGCCTTCATTGGCCCATCCTTCAGCGCCCTGTTTGCGCTGGTAGTATCGCGTAGCGAATTCGGTCGTGCTGCCGGGGTGGGAAGTTCCATATTCCAGATAGGCCTGGTCATGGGACCGGCCCTGGGCGGCATATTGGTGGGTTGGACCAATGTGAGTGTGGCGTATCTGGTGTCAGCCGGGTTCGCCATCATGGCCGCTATCGCCATTCTGAGCATACGGGTGGTGGAGCCGCCCCCGGCCGAAAGCGTGCCGGTGTTTACCAGCATCGGGCAAGGCTTGCGCTTTGTTTTCAGCAACCAGATTGTGCTGGGTGCGCAGGCGCTGGACATGTTTGCGGTGCTGTTCGGCGGTGCGGTCGCCATGCTGCCCGCGTTTATCCATGATGTATATCATCACGGCCCAGAGGGACTGGGCATACTGCGGGCGGCGCCGGCCGTGGGTGCGGTGATCATCGGTATCGTGCTGGCGCGTCACCCGCTGAATCGGCACGCGGGCAAATACCTGCTGCTGGCGGTGGCAGGATTTGGTATCAGCATTATCCTGTTTGGCCTGACCGCGCATTTCTGGCTGGCGGCTTTTTTGCTGGCTGTCTCGGGAGTATTTGATGGTATTTCAGTAGTGCTGCGCACCACCATCATGCAATTGATGACGCCGGATGCCATGCGTGGACGCGTCTCGGCCATTAACGGCATCTTCATTGGTTCATCCAATGAGCTAGGGGCTTTTGAGTCCGGGGTCAGTGCCAGACTGATGGGGCTGGTGCCCTCGGTGATTTTTGGCGGCACCATGACGCTGGCAGTAGTCGCGGCGACGGCTCGTCTGGCGCCGCGTTTGCGTCGGCTGCACTTGCACGAGTTGCATTAAGATCTGTGGAATTTATCCATCCAGGCAGAAATATTCTGTACTAACCCTAAAGTAATCAAATTAGGGGACGATATCAGGGTAGTTTGGCGGTTTGCTATCCGCAAATACCAAATAAACTGCGAGCGCGCGGGAATCTTTTGATCTTCGTGTGCTCTTAATGGCGCTGAAACACAATTTCAGCCCGAGTATTAACCCGATATCCCACAAGGAATTGACATGCATGCCGCAAGTTTTGACTATCTGATCCCCGCTCCTGCGTTTCAGCCGGAGTACCTGAATGTGCTGGAAGTCCCCGACCGCTTCACGCAGACCACGCTTTATAAAACCCAGCAACGCGAGCTTGAGCTGCGCCGCGAAATCGTCAAGATGACGCTTGCCAGCGGCGATTGCGTCTGACGTTTTTGCGCTGAGTGTGTGGTTTTGCCGGGTATCAAGGCGCGGCAACTCCTCATTCTGCAATAAGCCCAGTACGTTTCTGACATCCCTGCTTTTTAATTCATGCTATCCATGGCAGGGCTGTTTTCGCCCCGCATCTGGCCTGCCGAAATGGTCAGGTGAGGATACGGAATCTCAATGCCCACATGATCAAAGGCATGCTTCAGGCGTTTCAGGTATTCACGGCGCACGGTCCACTGCTCCAGTGGCAGCACCTTGAAGCGGCACTTGATGATCACCGCTGAATCATCCCAGCGATCCACCCCGGCCATCTCCAGGTCATCCAGTATTTTCTGATTGAATACCTCATCTGCTTTGAGGTCATCCGCGACTTCGCGCATCAGCGTCATTACGGTTTCCACGTTCTCGCGGAACGCCACGCGCACATCAATCACGGAATAAGCAAAGCTGCGGCTCATGTTGGTCACGGTGGAAATGACGCCATTCGGAATGAAGTGCACATTGCCATCATAATCACGCAGCTTGATATAGCGCAGGGTCACTTCTTCCACAAAGCCGCTTTTGCCGCCGGCATCCACCACATCCCCCTGGCGGATCTGGTTTTCCAGCAGCAGGAAAAATCCGGTGAAATAATCCTTGATCAGGCTTTGTGCACCAAAGCCTACCGCCACCCCTACCACCCCGGCCGCTGCCAGGATGGGCGCAATGGATACGCCCAGTTCGTTCAGTATCTCCATGATGGTAATCACGGAGACCAGCACGGTGGCGATGTAGCCGAAGACGCGCCCCAGGGTTTGCACGCGCTTGATTTCTTCGGGGTTATCCTGCGCATGTGTGAGCAGATGCGTTTTCAGTGCCAGCAGCATGCGGTTGAAAATGCGCATGGCCAGCCAGGCGATGGCCAGTATCAGCACTATTTTGAGAAAGACCTTGGCGATGTCCCAGAATTTCTGGATGTCTTCGATGCCAAGCTGAATGAGATAGTGTTCCATGGGGTCTCCTGTTACATGGGTGGCGAGCCAGTTTGATCAGCATGATGTGCGATCAGCGGACCCGCCGGACTGGCTGGTTCAGGTCTTGAACCAGCACGCGGTGAGTGGCGGAATGAGCAAGCTGTCTTCGCTGCATGAATAGCTGTCTGCCGAGATCGTTTCCTGTACGGTGCCGTGGGTGAAAAAACCGGCGCGCCTCAGCTGCTCCAGCGGCATGGCCTGGGTGTGATGGTCAAAGTTGTTGACCACCAGCACGCGAGCCTGGCTGTTCAGGGGATCAAAGCGCGAATACACCAGCAGATGCGGGTTTTCCAGCTCAAACAGTTCGCGATTGTTCAGGTCGGCCAGCGCAGGCAGTTCTTTGCGCAGCGCAATCAACTTCTTCAGGCCATTGAAAATGCGGTATTCCACCGTGCCCGGTTGCTGACGCAGCTCGGCCTTTTCCCAGTTCATGCGGGGCCGGTGTACCCAGCGACTGTCGTTGTATTTGAGCTCGTCTTCCAGGTACGAGGTATCGTTGAGCGCACCCAAGGGGTCGGCGTAATACAGCAATGGAATGCCGCCAAAAGACAGGATGATGCTATGCAGCAGCAGGATGGTGCGTATGCTGGTATCAATCGCGGCCTCATCCTGACGGTTTAGGGCAGTTTCCAAACCGGCCAGGGAAGCGAGAGAGCCGGAAATGCGGGCATCGCCGGTTTTATCATTACGGCCAAACGCTACGCCACGGGCGGTGGAGTCGTCGCGATTGCCGGTGTAATAGTCGATCAGAAATTGCCGGTGGGCCCACGGTTCATAACCCGCCTGACGGATATCGTTATCATCAAAGCCCAGCCCGATATCATCGTGGCAACGCAGATAATTGAGCCAAGTAGCGCGTTCCAGCTTGTTCGGAATATTGCGTATGCCCTTGTTCAACAGCGAGGCCTTTTTGGTGGCAACGCCTTCCCACAGCAGCGCCATCAAGGTGGCGTTATAGGCAATTTCGCATTCCTTGGCATTGATGGCGTCTTCGCCAAAGTACTTGATCACCTCAGGCGGTGCCACAATCGCTTCGGCGATGAACAAGACGCCGGGAGCCGTCACCTGGCAGCAATCCTTCATCAGTTGCAGAATCAGATGGGCCTCACGCTCATTCTGGCAACTGCTGCCGATTTTTTTCCACAAGAAGGCCACGGCGTCCAGCCGCAAAATATCCACGCCATGATTGGCCCAGTAGAGAATGATGTCGATCATCTCGATCAGCACTGCCGGGTTGCGGTAGTTCAAGTCCCACTGGAACTGGTTGAATACCGTCATCACCCATTTATTGGCTTCGGCATTCCAGGTGAAATTGCCGGGCGCCGTTTCAGGGAACACCTCCAGCATCGATTCTTCATACAAATCCGGCAACTCGCGGTTGTCGAACATGTAGTAGTAATCCTGATACTTGGGATCGCCCTGCCGTGCCTTGACGGCCCACTCGTGCTCGTCCGACGTGTGGTTGACCACCACATCCAGCGCCAGCAGCATGTCGCGTTTTTTCAGGTTGCCGATCAGCGCATCAAGGTCGGCAAGTGTGCCGTAGCGCGGATCAATGTTGCGAAAGTCGCGCACAGCATAGCCGCCATCGCTCTTGCCGCGTGGACAATCCATGATGGGCATGATGTGCAGCAGATTGATGCCCAGATCCTGCAGGAAATGCAGGTGACGTTGTACGCCCTGCAAATCACCAGCGAATTCCTGACAATACATGGCGAAGCCCACCCACTTCTGGCTGAGGAACCAGGTATGGTCTTTTTCCCGCGCCAGATCCTGCTCGCGCAGATGCGGCGCACGATTCAGATATTGCCGCGTCAGGGTTTCTACCAGCTTGCCCAATTGCTGCTTGTAATCCGGTCGTTCGCCATACAAGGTATGAAATAGCGAATAAATGGCATAAAAATTGGCGCCCAAGCGGATATAGAAATGCTGCAGATTGTGTTTCTTGATCTCGGGCTTCAGGCCGATCAGGATGTCATTCAGCAGAGAGTGCGATACCTGCTCATACATGGGGCACCTCACTCTCAGCTGCGTCCGGCATTTGCGGTTCGGTGCTGACCGGGACTTCCAGCAGGCCGTAATGACGCAGCCCTTCCAGGATGCCAGCGGCAAAATGCCGGGAGGCAAAATACACGCTATGCATGCCTTTCAGCGCCTGCAGTTCGGGGCTGTAATTGCCGACCACGATGGCCTGGGTATTGCCGACCAGCATATCCTGATCATTGCCGGAGTCACCTGCGACCAGGAAGTTTTCCAGCGGCAAGCCCCACTTGTAGGCCAGGTAGCGGATGGCATGCCCTTTGGAAGCACGAATAGGCAAAATGTCGAGAAACTCCTGATGCGAATAGATTAATTGCGCCCGCAACTTGCGCTCCCCCAGCAGGCGGTACAGCTCCTTGATAGTCGGCATGCGATCTGGGTCCACGATATAGCTCAGCTTGAATTCGCGCTGGTTTTCCGGCGCTTGCAAGGTGAGCCCGGGGATACCGGTGAGGGCCTGTTGCAGATCATCACGGCGCCACATGTGGCGGATATGGTTGGCCCAGCCCATATCGGGAATCAGCTTGGCGCCATAATGAATCTCGCTGCCGACTGAGGTAATCAGGATTTCCGGTTGCGGTACCTGCCATTTCTTCAATATAGCAATCGCGCTTTCCACTGGCCGCCCGGTTGCAATGCCAAATGCGAGCTTGCCCTTGTTGCGGCTCAACCACTGCATCAGCTGCTGCAGCGAGGCACGTTCGCCCAGCAGGGTATTGTCGATATCGCTGATCAGCGTGCGCTCGACCAGTGGCATCTGCGATTTGCCCGAATCCAGCAGCAGTGCGTGATGACGGCGTACCACTTTGCGGTTGCGGCGCAGCACCTGACGCATTTCCTTCATGTATTTGGTGACATGCGCGTCCCAACTATAGTGGCGCTTGACTCCCAGCAGGCCATTGGCCGACCAGGTGCGCCACTGCTTGCGATCTGCCAGGGCGCTGGTGAGTGCTTGCCCTATCGCCTCGCATTCCAACGTGTTGGCTAACAGACCGTTGCGGCAATTGCGCACGATATCGCGTGGGCCGCCGTCATCCGGTGCCACAAAAGGCAGGCCGCTGGCGGCGGCTTCAATCAAGGTCAGGCCAAACGGCTCGGTCAGCGCAGAGTTCACAAATACACCGCGCCTTCTGGCGGCCAGCCGGTAAAGCTCGGGAATGGCGTCCTGCGATATCTGCTTGGGAATGGCGACCTTGCCCCACAGATCATACTTGTCGATATCAAGTAACAGATTCTGCATGACCTGCTGCTGCGATTCTTCCATGGCGCGAATATCCTCGCGCGTGCCGGCGACGATGACCAGATTGGCTTTTTCCTGCAACTCCGGCGATTGCCCATAGGCATTCACCAGCCCTTTCAGGTTCTTGCGCAGGTCCGGGCGACAGATGGCCAGAATGACGGGCTTGTCCGGATCGCTGAGAAAGCGGTCTATCTGTTGCTGCGGGTCAGACTGAATCTTGCGCCTGCCAGGTGGGGAGAAACGTTTGGTATCGGTGCCCGGGGGAATCACCACATAACGTTGCTGGGCAAAATTGTGATAGATGCCGTACTGCGAGTCGATCTCCTGACGCGTGCTTGTTACTACAAAGGCGGCATGCTTGAGGATGTCTTCCTCAACGGCAATGCGGCGGTCCAGATTGAACTGCCTCTCAATCGCCTGCTGCTTGCGCCCGCTCGCCAGCAGGCGTTCCCGTTTGGTACGGCCCAGCGAATGGCCGGTATGCACTTGTGGAATCCCCAGCAACAAGGACAACTGCAGACCGACATAACCTGCATCGGCATAATGTGTGTGTATCAAGTCAGGCAGGCGGCCTTGTTGCCGCAGATAATGCAGGCAACGATCCACCAGTTCATCCAGATATGGCCACATGAGCTCCTTGCGCAGATAGCGCTTGGGGCCAAATGGCAGACGAATAATACGCGCTCCTGCCGAGAGTGCCTCTTCAGGCTGGCTGTAGTCTGGTGACACCGACGGGTCAGGGATGGCCCGCGTCAACAGATCCACCTTGCCGATCTCGGGATGGGCGGCAAGCGTGCGCGCGAGCTCCACGACATACGTAATCTGGCCGCCAGTGTCGGCATCGCGACCCAGCTCCAGATCGTAACCTCTTATCAAACCATGCAGGCTGATCATCAATACATACAGCGGGCTATCGCTGGCGGTGATCATGATAGCCACTCCTGCACAAAGGGCTGGTAAAACGCGGGATCATCCGGTGCAGCGCCACGTATGGCACACAGCGCGCTGGCAAACTGGTTGGCACGGGTAAGGGTGACACTGGCTTCCCATCCCCGCAGATGGCCCAATATATAAACGGCGGCAAAGGCATCGCCTGCGCCTACCGTATCCTGCAAAGGCTGCGCCATGGCTTGTGGCCCGGTTTCCTGCAACTCGCCGCTGGCATTCAGCTGCCATGCGCCCTGCTCGCCGCGCGTGATCACCACCAGCTTGAGATTGAAGCGCTTGAGCATCGCCATTGCCAGCTCGGGCAACGATTTTCCGGGCAGGCGCAGCAAAACGGCCAGCGCACCCAGCTCGTCTTCGTTCATTTTGACGATATCGGCACGCAGCAATGAACGTCGCACTGTATGCTTGTCATACCAGGGCGCACGCAGATTGAGATCAAGAAAGCGCGGGCTGCGGGCATCATTGAGAAAGTTGTCCAGCGCCAGACGCGACTCCATGTTGCGCTGGGCCAGGGTGCCAAAATAGACCAGGTCTGGTTTGATGGACATGGTCAGCATGTGAGTCACGCCCGCGTGGATATAGTCATACGCCTGGTAGGGCAGGATTTCAAAGCGATGGCCCGTTGCATCCATATGTACGGTGACCTGGCCAGTAGGATATTGGGGATCGCACTGGATGCCGGAGGTGTCCATGCCGCGTGCGTTCATCTCGGCCAGCAGTTCTTCACGCAGGGCATCATTCCCCGTGCGTGAGATCATGACGGGGTTAAGACCAAATCCCTGCAAATGGCGCGCGACATTGAAAGGCGCGCCGCCGAGAATATGGCCATCAGGAAAAACATCGGCTAATACTTCGCCAAACAAGGCAACGCATGAGCCCATGTCTTTATGGTGAGGTTGTAATTGCAATGGAGTTCCCTTTTGCTGTTGTTTTTAAAAGATAATCTGCATTCAGCCACTCCTGACAAGGTGGGATGGTCAGGGTGTTGTAAGCTTCCCCTGTTACCTTTTAGTAGTCTTTTCGGCGGCAAAGTTTCGATTAATTTTAAAAGCGGCCAGCACTAGCCCATCCTGACAAAGGAATATGACGCCATCTGCAGTGAAGTGATGATTACTTTTTTTAACATTACGCGATTACGCTTGATGTTAAGCTTATGGTCGTTCATGCAACCATCTCGGGTTGCGTGGCTCCAATATGGCGATTTACACCAGCATCAAGCTCACAAGAACCCGTGTTGACTAACAAACAGCCCTCTTCGCAATTGCCTACCTCTGCTGCGGCTCCTTTTCTCTGGGATCAACGTTCCCGGGGAGATCGCATGCTGCAGATTCGCATCAGCCGTAACACGCTGATCGCGATTGTGATTTCGCTGCTGTTACACGCGATTCTGCTGTTTACCGTCATTATTCATCCCATGGATTCGGGCCCGGAAGCGGAGCCGGCAGAGTCCAGCCAGATTGTGATGCAGCTTGCTCCCAAGACCGCCCCCAAAGCTGCAGAGACGCCGCAACCAAGTGCTCAGGCCGAGCCCGAACCCGCCCCTGCGCCCAAAGCTCCCCCCAAGGCTGTCAGCAAACCGGTGCCCAAACCAAGCAAGTCGACATCGCCACCGGTCATGGCAGCCCAGCCGCCTGCACGCGATCAAGCCCCGACTCCGCTGGATCGGCGCGTTCCGCCCCAGCCTGCGCCTGAGCCAGATATGTCGCCTCCACCGACCGACATGATGAGTTACGTGAAACAGCAGCAAGACAGACGGCGTGCGCAGGGCGATCCTTCCATTCTGAATGAAGATGCGGCTGCCAAGGATCGCGGGCCGACGGCGGACGAGATTCGCGAGGCAAATATTCAGCGCAACTTGAAGGAAGCGGGTGGCGGTGTGTTCCAGATTACTCAGATGAGCTCTCGCGGGGCCAAATTCGTATTCCGTGGCTGGCGCTATTTCAGTAACCCCCGTACAGAATATATCGAGGTCGAGGCGCCAGCAGATGGTGATATTCGTCGGGCGGTGGTCAAGCGCATGATCGAGATTATCCGTCGTGATTACAAAGGGGATTTTACCTGGGAGTCCAAGCGTCTCGGGCGTGTGGTGACTTTGTCTGCACGTCCCCAAGACAATGATGGCTTGGAAGATTTCCTGATCAAAGATTTCCAGTGGTAGTCTATCTTTGTATTCTTCATTCACGGATGCGAACCATTTTTAATGATGAGACTCCCTTATGGTGGGGAATCACTATTCATTAAGTTAGACGTCCATAAAAATTCGGAATAAAGCAGCAGGGGTTATGCATGCTCTGCATGCTTTTGCATGGATAGTAGCTATTGCGTACCTGTCGTCATCAGGAACCCTGCACCGATGAATTGCGGCCCCGCTTACCGCACTGTAGCTGACTTTCAATGCAGTGATGTTCAAAACAATTTTCACAAAAAACTGCGCTATGGACCATAACATCACTCTCATCTCCACCATCGCGGCGGGCTTCGGCCTGGCGCTGGTCTTCGGCTTTATTGCCGAAAAAATCAAGTTGCCCGCTCTGGTGGGCTATCTGCTGGCAGGTATTCTGATCGGTCCGTCCACCCCCGGCTTTGTTGCCGATACCGGCATCGCCTCCCAGCTCTCTGAAATTGGTGTCATGCTGCTCATGTTTGGCGTGGGCCTGCATTTTTCGATTGCAGATCTCATGTCCGTCAAACGGATTGCCCTGCCCGGCGCGGTGGTGCAAATGACGCTGGCGACCGTGCTGGGCGCGAGTGTGGCCTATTGGTGGGGCTGGACCTTGGGCGAGGGGCTGATTTTTGGTCTGGCCTTGTCATGTGCGAGTACGGTGGTGCTGTTAAAGGCGCTGGAGGCACGTGGCATCGTCGACAGCATGAACGGCAAAATCGCCGTGGGCTGGCTGGTGGTAGAAGACCTAGCCACGGTTCTGGTGCTGGTATTGATGCCACCGCTGGCAGGCATATTGGGTGGTACTGCCCAAGTGGAAAGTGCGGCACCGCTATGGCAAACCATAGGCTTTACCCTGTTGCAGGTTTCATTTTTTATTGCATTCATGCTGGTGGCTGGCAAGCGCTTGTTGCCCTGGCTGCTGTGGCATGTGGCAAAGACCGGCTCGCGCGAGTTATTCACCCTGGCCGTGATTGCCGCTGCCATCAGCATTGCCTTTGGTGCTGCCAAACTGTTCAGTGTGTCCTTTGCTCTGGGGGCCTTCTTTGCGGGCATGGTGATGCGCGAATCCGAGTTCAGCCATCGCGCAGCCGAGGAATCCCTGCCCTTGCGCGACTCGTTTGCCGTGCTGTTTTTTGTGTCGGTCGGCATGCTGTTTGACCCGGCTATTCTGGTGACGGAGCCGTTCAGTGTGCTGGCGGTGGTCGCGATTATCATCGTGGGGAAATCCATTGCCGCCATGGCGATTGTGCTGGCGTTCCGCTACCCTCTCAACACGGCGCTGACGGTAGCCGCAAGCCTGGCGCAAATTGGCGAGTTTTCCTTTATTCTCGCCGGGCTCGGCATGAGCCTGGGTATCCTGCCCGCCGAGGGCATGAGCCTGGTGTTGGCTGGGGCGCTGATTTCGATTGCGCTTAATCCCCTGGTATTTTCTCTCGCGAAGCCGATAGAAAAGTGGCTGTTGAGCTTCTCCAAGCTGGCGCGCCACCTCGATCGACGTACCGATCCGTTTGCCGAGCTGCCCATGAGCACTGAGCGCAAGCTGCTTGAAGGCCAGGTAGTGCTGGTGGGGTATGGTCGTGTTGGTCGGCGTATTGCCCAGGCGTTGACGGAGCAAGGCATCCCATTTGTGATTGCCGAGCAAAACCGCGAGATTGTGGAGGGGCTGCGCAAAAAAGGCATCGCTGCCGTGTCAGGCAACGCCGCCGATCCTGCCGTCCTCGTGCAAGCGCATATTCAGAATGCGTCCATGTTGGTGATTGCGACGCCGGAAACCATCGATTTTCGCAAAATGTCTGAGGCGGCTTCCACACTGCAACCCAGTATTGAAATTGTGGTACGCACCCACAATGAAGAGGAGTCCACCCTGCTCAGGAAGGATGGCGTAGGAACGGTGTTCTATGGGGAGGAGGAACTGGCAAAAGGCATGACCAAGCATATTCTGAATCGGTTTGTGCAATCCTAGCGCTTGCTTCACATGGCTCGTGCCCATAAAAAAACGGAGGAAACCCTCCGTTTTTTATTTCTCAACAGGCGCTCACTAGCGGGCGCCTAAAGGTCAATGACGTTTAGCGATTGCAAACGTACATCGTTACTTCAAAGCCAAAACGCATTTCGGTAGCTTCTGGTTTGGTCCACATGGTAGTTCTCCTCATTGGTTTGGTTAAGTCGTCCGGGTAATGCATCAGCGATAACTTGCTGTATTCGTATGACTGCAGTATGCGCCCACGGTTTTATTAAGACCCTGCTGCCATTCATGATTCACGCCTCATGATTTTCATTAAACCTCTTAACGAGCAAGGGCAGCCGGGCGGAACTTAATTCCTCAGCGCCTACACCTACAGATACCTATGTATCAATAAAGGAGAGAGATCATGATGAAAGCGTGTCTTGTGACAGCAGCGTTGTTGGCCTTGCCTATGGCCGCCATGGCGGATACCGAGTTCTATGGCACCGTCCAGAGCAAGCCGGATAACAACCTGGGTGTATGGGTGATCGGTGATCAGCAGATACAGGTAAATGAAAAAACCAAACTCGAAGATGACCATGGCCCGCTTGCCATTGGAGCTTGTGTGGAGGTTGAACACAAGAATGGGCTGGCGAAAGAAATCGAAAGCGAGAAAACAGAGAAGTGTACAAAGCCCACAGGCAAGCTCTGATTAACGTCTGAGGGGCATAAAAAAACGCCAGCATTTGCTGGCGTTTTTACCTGACTGAAGAACCGTGGTTCAGCTTAGTTCAGGGCATCCTTCAAAGCCTTGCCAGCGCGGAAGGCTGGAGCCTTGCGTGCAGCAATCTTGATTTCTTTACCGGTTTGCGGATTGCGGCCAGTACGGGCAGCGCGTTCCGAAACTGCGAAGGTACCGAAGCCGATCAGGGTTACGGAGTCACCCTTCTTCAAAGCGCCAGTAACACTGCTGGTGAATGCATCAATCACCTTGCCAGCGGCAGCCTTGCTAATACCAGCGCTTGTTGCAATTTCTTCAATCAATTCTTGTTTGTTCATAGTGTTTTCAATCAAGGTTGTTGGATGGAGCGCCTATCTTAACCTAGTCTGGCAAGCTTTGCGGCACTTCAAATACAAATTTTTTTAAAATATTCTGTGATTGTGCACATTGAATATTTTTGCAAAGGGTTGGCAACTTGTCTTTAATACTTATGCAAGGAGAGATTATTGCTTGCTTTTGCATAAGTATTTATTAAATAAATGATTTCTATTGAATTTTTCAGCCTGTGGATTTTGACTCAAGAAAGTTGACGTGTTGCCTCAAGGTGAAATTAATAAAAAAAGGGGGATGGTCAAAAAATGTCACATTGCTATTTTGAATATGAAAAAGGCTGGAAACCACCACAGGTTTCCAGCCTTTTTTGTTCAGCTCCAGACACTTAAATGGTACCAGTGCCAAGATTTTCTTAACATCAGCCTTTTTTCAGCGTATTGCCGAACAGTTGCAAGGCAAGCTGATAGCCGGTATTGGCAAGCTGAGGGTCGTAGCGTTCCCCTTCATCGCGCATGAAAGCATGCTGGCCATTAAACTCATGCCAGGTAAAGGAAAGATTTGCTTCCGTCAGTTTTTGATAAACGTCGGCGCGACCTGCGGTAGGAATATGGTTGTCCTGCTTGCCCCAGATCATCAGCAGTTCACCCTTGATATCCGCCAGACGCTCCATGCTGTGCTGGCCTGGTTTGTTAGGGATCACCGCTGTATGCAGATCCGTGGCGTAGAAGCAGGCGGTTGCCTTGATCTCAGGCTGGAGTGCTGCACGGAATGCCAGATGGCCGCCAATGCAGAAACCCATCGCGCCAATGTCGCCGCTACACCACGCTTGTTGCTTGAGGTAGGTGATCATCGCTTCGTTATCGGTATCGTAGCCTTGGACATCCTTGGCTGACTTGTCTGCATTGCCTTTGTCACGACCTGCATCGTCATAAGCCAGGACCGTTCCAATCGGATTAAGCTCATGAAATACTTCGGGTACCAACACGGCATAGCCATGGCCTGCCATGATTTTCGCCGCGCGTTCAATCGGGCCAGTTTGCTGGAAAATTTCTGAATAAAACAGGATAGCCGGGAAACGACCTTCGCTTTTTGGGCGGTGTACATAGGTACGCATGACACCGGTGGGTGTCGGCAGGTCAACAATGTGGCTTTGAATCAGCATGAGAATCCTCCAGCTAAAGTAATGAAACGGTTTTTTAATGTAATGTTCTTTATTTTAGCTTGCCGGGAGAGGTTTTCGGAAAATTAAAATGCGTGCGAATGGCGTATTTCAGATAAAAAAACAGGAGCCTAGGCTCCTGTTTCACGCTGGCAACACTATGCCAGTTATGTCCCTGCTCTCTGGCAGATTAGCGATTGCAAACGTACATGGTCACTTCAAAGCCAAAACGCATTTCTGTTACTTCTGGTTTGATCCACATAGTAATAGCCCTTGTAACCGTTGAAATTCAAAACTTTGGAGAGTTAAACGCTTGGGCGTTTGACGAAACCATTATGCGGTGTAGCGATGTGTTCGTTTAAGCGCCAAACTCATGAAACTCGGCTCATGATTTTCATGAGAGTAAATAGAGGCGTTTCATGTGGCTTGAAAGGAATATTGCCCTTTGGTGGAGGGACATGGGGCAGGTTGGGAATCAGAAAGCTGGCTGGCGTTTAAGGGTCACCAGCCAGTTTCTGACGTACCTTGACGGGAGATGATGTCTTGGTGAATTCATCATGATCCAATTGAGAATGATTGTCAATTGAGTAGTGGTGGTTGTGAAAAATTCTCTACTCCAGGATGAATGGCCATTCACTTCCTCCCTTGTGATTTGCAGATATCAAGCCCTAGAAATTGCCACGCAAGGTCAACATGACATTTCGCGGGTCGCCAAAATAGCTCTGGCGCGCCCAGCCCTCCATGCGTGAATAATAGGCTTTGTCGAACAAGTTGTTCCCCGTCAGGCTTAGCTCCCAATGCGGGTCAATGCGATAGCTGACCTGGGCTGAGGCCAGTACATATCCACCCTGCTCCCATTTCGTGGTGCCGTCATATGCATAAACGCCACTACTGATATTCAATCCGCTGCCAATGGCCCATGCTTCAGAAAGCCGGTATTTATTCCAGAGCTTGACGTTATGTTTGGGTGTCGAGGTGGAAAATACCAGGCCTTGGTTAGCTTCTTCCGCTTTCAGGTATTTGGTTTCGGTATAGGCATAGCCTGCCATGACATCCCAGTTTGAGCGCAGGCGACCGCTGATCTCGGACTCAAAGCCTTGACTGCGGACTTCTCCTGCGGAAATGGAGTAATTCGGATTGTTAGGGTCTGTCATGGCACGGTTTTCGTCGTTGATGCGAAACAGCGCCGCGTGCAGGTTGATCTTGCCATCCTGCAGTTCCCCCTTGATGCCGACTTCATATTGTTTACCTGTGCGCGGTTTCAGGATTTTTTTATCGGCACTCAACACGGTTTGCGGCTGAAAGATATCGCTATAGCTGCCATACAGCGAGTATTGCTTGCTGATATCAAAGACCAGCCCGGCATAGGGGGTGAACTCATGCGTGATGCTGGCATCCCCATCTGCAGAACTTTTGCTTTCGTTTTTCCAGTTACTCAGACGTCCGCCCAGTATCAGTTTGGTGTTGTCGAGTACTTGCAGTCGGGTTTGGCCATACACACCCGTCTGGGTGGTTTGGTAAATATCGGCGGGTTCGTAGATGAAATCGGGTTTTGCCACCGTGCGCGTCGGCGTAAAGATGTTTTGTGTGGAGCCATATACCTGCGCATAGGCGGTGTTGGAGTTAAACACGCGCGAGTTCAAACCAATGAGAATGTTATGTTCTTTCCCTAGCGCAGTGAATGGCTGGGTGAGATATGCATCCAGGCCGTAATCGCTGGTTTTGCCTTTGCTGGCCAGCAGAACACGATCAAAATTACCCGCGGCATCAATATAGGAGTCACCAAACGCACTTGTTTCCAGATCGTAACGACGTTCCAGAGCGCTGGCGCGTAGCTTGAGTTCTCCGCCGCTGTTGAGTTTATGCTCGGCCTCCAGGAAGTAACTGTTGCTGTTCTCGTGTTTGTTATCCCAGCCGGAGCCGATATAGGTAGAACGGCTGATATCGGCCACACGTCCATCCGCATACGTGGGAAGACCAAAGGTGGGACGTGAATCCATGCTGGTAATGGTGGCGCCAATGGATAGTGTGGTTCTCGGTGTCAGGTCGAATTCCAGTGTGCCGTATATAAGGGGTTTGCGCGCGTAATCATGATCAACAAACGACTTCTTGTCCTGATACATGGCAACCACGCGCCCACGCACTTTGCCTTCGCTATCGAGCGCACCCGTCACGTCAAATTCACCGCGATAATTATCCCAGGAGCCGCCTTGTAAGCTGGTTTTGATCGCGTAATCTGCCATCGCACGTTTGCGTACCAGATTCACCGTACCGCCAGGCTCGCCGGTTCCTTGTAGCATTCCTGCCGGACCTCTCAATACTTCAATACGATCGTAAGTTGTCAGGTCCAGCGAACTGGTTCCCCATGCGCCTTGGCTATCCTGCACCGGGATCCCATCAATTTGAATCACGTCCAGCCCATAACCCCGTACGGAAATGCCCGCGGTATTACTGCCGTAATTCACTACCGTCATCGCAGTGGTTTGTTGCATCGCATCTGCCACGGTAGTCATGTTCTGATCGTCCATGCGTTGGCGCGTCACAATGCTCAGCGACTGCGGAATATCCCGCAGGCGTTGTTCACCTTTACCGATGGACACCACGTTGGACGTGTAGGCGTGGCTGTTTTCGGTGGTGGCAGTTTGCTCCGCAGCCGCTCGCACCGACACTTCCGGCAAGGTTTCGACAGCGGCGCCTGAATCGACCGCCACGGATTTCAGGCTAAAGCCGGCTTCTGTTGTCACTGCTTGCAATCCGCTACCGGAGAGCGCTTTCTCCAGCGCTTGCTCGGCGGTCAGTGAGCCGTGAATGGCAGGGGCCAACTTCCCTCTTAACAACGCCGGATCGGCGGCGATCGACTTTCCACTCTGACGGGCAATGCGGATAAGCGTTTCATCCAGCTTGTCCGCTGGCAGGTCGTAATTGTGCGTGGCATGGGCGCCTGCGGTCAGATTCGTGGTGAAAGGCTCGGCCCAGGCTGGCAGTCCGGTGAGAGCCAGCGAAATGGCCAGGCTGATAAGCCTGGGCTTGAAAATAGGTAATGTCATGTTATAGCTCCCTGAAGCGATTGGTGATTTGGATTTACAAACACCATGTCCAGCGAGTCAGGGAAAACCCCTCAAAAATGCATCAGGATTTTGCAATCAACGGCTATCAATGAGCGTAAGCCAAGGTCCATAGTGCGTGATGCGTATAGGGAGGGCTTGCGCCAGCGTTCGCAGGCTGCGTTCTGCATCGTCCAACTGAAATACCCCGAACACCCGCAGTTGAGCCGCCGCGGGCGACACGCGAAGATAGTCTTTACGATAGGCACGTAGCGCTTCCACGACTTCGCCCAGAGATTGGTTGCGCACATCAAGTACGCCATCTTCCCATGCCGCATAAGAATGCATGTCCTCGCGCTCGGGCGATATCCCTTTACTGTCGAACCACGCGGACTCGTTCTCCGACAAGGGTTGCTGTTGCTCGCCAGCGGCCAGCATAACGCTGTGTTGCAGTACCAACGCGAGACTGCGGTCTGGCTGGCGGCGTACCATAAAGCGGGTGCCCAGAGCCGTGACGGAACCGTGGGCTGTGGCGACGGTGAAAGGGCGAGTGGGATCTGTTGCCACTTGAACGATGCAAGCGCCGGAATGTAATGTCAGCAATCGCTTGCCTGCGCTGAAATGGAGGTCGATGGAAGACTCGGCATCCAGCGTCAATTGGCTGCCATCCGCCAGAATGACGGTTTTACGTTCTGCAGTGCTTGTCGTGATATCGGCACTCAGTGCCATGCCGGTTGGCGAACGCTTGAGCAGATAGGCGGTTCCCAGGCCGACAAACACCAGGGCCATCCCATTCAGCAGGCGTCGGCGCTGAGGCGATGGTGGCGCGCTTAATACCTCACGAATGACAGAAAGCTGTGCAGGCGACTGATGCTGGGCGGATTGCAACTGACTGGCTGGTTGCAAGGCGCGCGTCATCTCCTGCCAGGCCTGGCGATGGCGGTCGTTCGCCGCTATCCAGTGGTCAAACCCAGCTTTTACATCTGCCGAGGCATGGCCATTGTCCAGCCTGACCATCCAGTCGATGGCGGTCAGTACCACAGGATCTATCGCCTCACTGGCAATCGGGTTTGTATTTTTCATCGGGCCGCCAGATAGCAGTGCAGCAAAGCCTGCTTCATGTAGCGCTCAATGGTGGCGACGGATTTGCCCATCGAGTCCGCAATCTGCACATGGGTTAGCCCATCCAGCCGACTCAGCAAAAAAGCTTGCCTGATCTTGGGGGGAAGGCCATTCAACAACTGATCGAGCGCGGCTATGGCTTCGCGTATGAGCAGCATGTCTTCAGGAGAAGGCTGGTTGGCCTGAGGTTGCTGTGCAAGCGCTTCCAGATAGGCTTGCTCCAGTTCGCGTCGTCTCCAGAAGGTATAAAGTTCGCGCTTGGCCAATACGGTAAGAAATGCGCGAGGTTCCTGCAATTGCATGAGTTGCCGCGATTGCAGCACGCGGATGAAGGTGTTCTGGGCGAGGTCAGCTGCTTGCTGGGTGCAGCCCAGCTTGTTTCGCAACCAATGGGAAAGCCAGCCATGATGGTCACGATAAAGTGCGTGCACAACGGCATAGTGTTGAGCGGACATGCGCATGTTGTTTTAATGAGAATGGTTCTCATTTTATGGTTGTCAGCATACCGCGTCAACGCTTTCAGTCGTCCGGCTGAGTGTTCAAGTTGCGTATTACACTTCGCAAAAAGCAAGGTCGCCCCAGACCGGTGCATGTTCTATACTGCCGAAAAAGAAGGAGACTGCCATGTTAAGCAGAATCAGGGCGCTACTGCTCACCACCCCATTCAAGATTTTTGCAGGCCTCGTTGCAGCCTATCTGCTGTTTGCCTATTTTGCGGTAGACCCTCTGGCGCGCCGCATTCTGCCTTGGGTAGCCGAGAACAAACTGGCCAGTCAGGCCAGTGTCGAGCATGTCAGGTTTGACCCTTTGCGTCTGATCCTGACGATAGATCAACTCAAGCTGAACCAGAAAAATGGCGCCCCACTGGCGAGCTTTGACCGCCTGTATGTCAATCTTGAAACCAGCGGGCTGTTTCGCTTTGCGTGGCGTATCAAGGATATTCGCCTGAGCGCACCACATGTGGATGTCGAGATTGGCACCGATGGACGGCTGAATTGGGCCGATCTCATTGCCAAGCTAAATGAAGACAAGGATGACACGCCATCCACCAGCATGCCGCGCTTGCTGATTGATCATATTTTGATCGAAGGCGGAAATGTCGCCTATGTGGAACGCAACCGTCCCCAGCCTTTCGAGCTGGCATTGCAGCCGCTGGGTCTGGAGCTGGATGGCTTGTCTACCCTGCCTGAAGATAGAGGCGATTATCTGATCGTGGCGAAATTGCCCGCCGACGGCGGTAGCTTGAAATGGAAGGGTGATATCGGACTTAATCCGCTGGTGTCACAAGGCGTGCTGGAACTGCAAGGGATCAAGCTGGCCCCCTTGATGCAGATCGTCAAACATCAGGCCTTGCCTGTGCGCCTGACGCAGGGCGAATTGCAAAGCCAGCTGACCTACAGCTTTGCCATGGTGAAAAGCGCCGAGCAGCAAGACCCGACACCAGAAGCCATCGTGCAGGACCTCAAGCTCGCACTGGATAATGTGGCAGCTGAAGTGCAAGGCCAGCACGGCCCAGCGCAATTGCATCTGAAACAGCTATCCGTGGCCATGCCACGCCTGGATTTTTCCATGCGTAAAGGCACGGAGCTGACATTCAAGAACATGCGTCTGGGCATGCAGGAACTGGCACTGCAGCAGGCAAAAACAACGCTGTTTCAACTCGATGCGATAGATATACAAGGCATCAATTATGACCTTGCGCACCAGCATTTGCTGGTGGCAGATGCCGTCTTGCAAGCAGGGCATATCAAGGCCGCCCGCAGCAATAATGGCAGTCTGGACTGGCAATCGCTGATACCACCTGCCTCCAGTGAGCCCGCGCAAACAGGCAGCCCCGCTCCCGAGGCCGCTGCTGCCAGGCAGGCATTTACGTTCGATATTGCCCACTTGCATCTGGCGGATTGGCGGGCGGAATATCACGATGCCAGTTTTGTTCACCCCATGGATGTGGCGCTCAAAGACTTCAATCTGGAGCTTGGGTTGGGCAATACCGAAGGCAAGCTGCAGTTGCGTGATATTCAAAGCCGGGTTGGCCCGGTGCTGCTTCAATCCGCGCTCTATCCTCAGCCAGCAGCCACATTGTCCAGTCTGCAGGTGCAGGATGGCGCCGTGGATGTGGACGCGCAATCGCTCAGTCTTGGCGCGGTGGTGCTCAGTGGTTTGCAGGCCCAGGTGTTGCGCTCCGCCAGTCAGCCGCTGAACTGGCAGGCCATGCTGGAAACACGAAGCGGAGCTGCCAGTGGACAAGCTGCCGCTTCATCGCCCGCCGGGAAACCCTCCAGCCATGCAAGCTCTGCAGCAAAATCAAGCCCGGCCTGGAAGTTGAGTCTGCCCAGGCTGGCATTGGAAGATGCCAGTGTGCACGTGGAAGATAGCACGCCAGGCAAGCCGGTGGTGCTGGATATCGAGCATGCTGGGATAGAGCTGAAGGATGTTTCGCTGGATCTTGGCCGTAGCATTCCCGTCAAGGCTGGCTTCAAGATCAAGCAGGGCGGGCAGTTCAGTGCGGATGGCAAGCTCACACTGTCACCATTCAAGGCAGACCTCAAACTGGCGCTGGATGCCTTGTCGCTGAAGCCGCTGGCGCCTTACATCAATCAGTTCGCCCTGTTGCGGCTGAATGACGGTGCTGTCAGGCTGAATGGCCAGCTCGGCCTCAAGGCTGACCAGGCATTCAATGCGCAGTTCAAAGGCGGCTTTGCCGTGGACAGGCTGGCGATTGCTGAAGAAAATGGCGGCGCGACCTTCCTGGCCTGGAAAACCCTGGGTAGCGATAGCCTTAAGCTCAGCCTGGGTCCTGACCGCTTGCATATGGACGAGCTGCGCATTGTGGAGCCGCAGGGCAAGTTCATTATTCATGAAGACAAAACGCTGAATGTGCAGCGCATGATGCGTAGCCAGCCTGTGAATCCGCCTGCGGCGGCAAAAGCGAATACGCCCCCAGCCACCATAAGTAAAGCGCCAGCCAAGGCCACAAGCAAAACGGCGTCAGCTGGTGCCAAGGATTCATCCACCTTCCCGGTCAGCATTTCGCGGGTACGCATAGATCGCGCACGTCTGGAGTTTGCGGATTACTCGCTCAAGCCACAGTTTGGTACCTATATCAACAGCCTGTCAGGCGTGATCAATGGCTTGTCGACGGACCCCAATACCACCGCACAGGTGGAGCTGGACGGCAAGGTGGATGAGTATGGCTCGGCCCGCATTCGTGGCTCCTTGCAACCATTCAAGGCGACCGACTTTACCGATCTCAAGCTGACATTCCGCAACCTTGAAATGAACCGCCTGACGCCGTATTCCGGCAAGTTTGCCGGGCGCCGCATTGAATCGGGCAAGCTGTCGGTGGATCTGGAATACAAGATCAAACAGCGGCAGATGACCGGGGAAAACAAATTTGTCATCAACAAATTGCGGCTGGGGGAGCATGTGGATAGTCCGGATGCGGTCAATCTGCCCCTCGATCTGGCGATTGCCTTGCTGGAAGACAGCGATGGCATCATTGATCTCAACTTGCCTGTATCGGGCAGCCTGGATGATCCGCAATTCAGCTACGGCAAGATCGTCTGGAAAGCATTTGTGAACGTACTTGGCAAAATCGCGACGGCCCCCTTCCGCGCGCTTGGCAATTTGCTGGGCATCCAATCCGACAAACTGGAGGCGGTGGTGTTTGATCCTGCCAGTGCAGCGCTGGCACCCCCCGAGCAGGAAAAATTGCAGCTGGTGGCAAATGCCATGGCAAAACGTCCGGCATTGACGCTGACCGTGACACCGGCCTATGACGCGGCAGTGGACAGGAAGGCGTTGCAGGAGCAGGCGATCCGCCGGGATGTGGCGCAGCGCATGGGGCTGAAACTGGCGCCGAATGAGCAGCCGGGCCCGGTCGATCTGCATAATCCCAACGTGCAGTCGGCGGTATTCCAATTGGCACAAGAGCGCGGTCCGGATGCCAAAAAGCGCGGCGTGCTGGGTAAGCTCAAGGATTATCTGGAAATCGCCAAACCGGAAGACCCAGCGGCGTATGACAGCATGCTGCAGCAACTGAAAGATGGCGTGAATATTCCAGATAGTGCCCTGCAAGACCTGGCGAATGCACGTGCCGCCAGTGTGCAACAATATTTGCAGCAATCAGCAGGGCTGGCGCCGTCGCGGCTTGCACAAAGTGCTACCGATGCAGTGAGCGGGGATGGTGGACAGGTGCCGCTTAAATTGAACCTGGGCGTCAGCAGGTAGTCCATCACTATGTAGTCGCTAGCTGCGGTCTCCCCGGTTCTGCGGTCAGCGGCTTCAAGGCCGCCTCATCTCATGCGTTGATTGCAGGATGGGGCGGCCTCATAACATAACCATAATCCCTTAGACTGCAACCACGCTCTCCCAGTTGAGCGGCGTGCATGCCCTGAAATGCGTAGTATGGCTGGAGAGCGACCATGCGAATTTACCAATCCCTGTGCGTGCTTTTAACGCTCGTCAGCCTGCCATCCTGGGCGGACGCCGAGCCTCCCGCCGAGCTGATTTTTGCGCTCAAAGGATCCATCGTCAAAATACATACTGTGACCAAAAGTGGCGGTCATGGCATAGGTTCTGGCGTAGTCGTTGCAGAAAATCTGGTGGCGACCAATTGCCATGTGCTGGCAGATGCGAATGGCATCAACGTGGCGGCGCGAGGTGAAACCTATGCGCCAGTGGCCGTGCGTGAAGATTGGCGTCACGATATCTGCGTGTTGCGCGTGGAATATTTGCCATTAAAACCGGTGGTACTGGGCGATGACGAACCATTGCAATACGAGCAGGATGTGTTTGCCATCGGATTTCCTGGCGGGCCGCCCAAACCGCAAACCACCTTCGGTACCATCAAGGCACTCTATCCATTGGATGATGCTGCCATTATTCGTACGTCCTCCTCCTTTGTACTGGGCGCCAGCGGCAGTGCGCTGTTTGACAGCGAAGGCAAGCTGATCGGACTCAATACCTTTAAAAGCCCTGGGCGGCATAGCTACTACTACAGCATGCCGGCGAAGTGGATCAAGGCGTTGCTGCAGGCACCCGAGGCCGAGCATGTGAGCCAGAACGGCAGGCCGTTATGGGATGCGCCAGAAAATCAGCGCCCTTACCTGATGCGGGTGGTGATCCCCATGCAAAACGAGGAATGGGACGATGTGCTGAGAATAGCCACCGAATGGGCACTGCAGGAGCCGCATACCGTGGAGGCGGTTTACTACAAGGCGTTGGCGGAAGAGCGTCTTGGCAATATTGCCGCGGCAGATGCCTTGTACCGGCAGGTATTGCAGGCCAATCCGCGGCATAGTGCCAGCCTGTTGGCAGAAGCACACATTGCGCGCCAGCAGGGAGAGTCTAACCGTATGCTGACATTGCTCAGCCAATTGCAGGCTCTGGCGCCCGATATGGCGCAAGAGATTGCTCCACAAGAAGCGGGTCTCGCACAATAAGCATTCCTAAGAATTCTGCGCGTAACGATAATAGTTAGCGTAAAAGTTGAATAATATGGCAGGATTGCCCAAGCACGAGACGGGCTGACTGCGCATAATGTTCAGCTGCGGTAATGCTTATCCTGTCATGGAATCCTGGCATTATCCTCGTGGTATTTCCTATTGATCACTTGTGTAGACGCCGCAAGGCGTTTTGAAAGTTCGTATGTTCAGCATTGTTCAGATTGCACTTAAGCGCCCCTATACGTTTGTCGTGATGGCTATCCTGCTGCTGATACTGGGCATTCTGTCTGCGCTGCGCATGCCGACGGATATTTTCCCGGAGATTCGCATTCCGGTGATTGCGGTGGCCTGGCAATACACTGGCATGCCGCCAGATCAGATGGCAGGGCGCATCGCCACGGTGTATCAGCGCGTACTCACCACGACAGTGAATGACATTGAGCACATCGAAGCCAACTCGTATAACGGCTTTGGCATCGTCAAGATTTTCTTCCAGCCCGGGGTGAACATCGCCACGGCCAATGCCCAGGTGACCGCCGTATCGCAGGTGATTCTGCGACAGATGCCCTCCGGCGTGACGCCACCGCTGATCCTCAATTACAGCGCCTCTACGGTGCCCATCCTGCAAATTGCGCTCTCCGGTAAAGGCTTGTCCGAGCAGCAACTGGGCGATCTTGGCCTGAATACCATACGTACGCGGCTGGTGACCGTACCGGGGGCTGCGGTGCCTTACCCCTTTGGGGGCAAGACGCGGCAGGTGCAAATCGACTTGAATCCGACGGCCTTGCAGGCCCGTGGCCTGGCCGCGCAGGATGTTGCCAATGCCCTGGCTGCCCAGAACCTGATTTTGCCAGTCGGTACGCAGAAAATCGGTGTGCAGGAATACACCTTGCAGCTGAATAATGCCGCGGGGTCCATGGATGATATTGGCAACTTTCCGATCAAAGTGGTTAATGGTGCCACAGTGTATATTCGTGATGTAGCCTCCGTGCGCGATGGTAACCCGCCGCAAAGCAATATCGTGCACGTGGATGGCGCTAAATCCGTGCTGATGTCGGTGCTGAAAAACGGCGCGACGTCCACGCTGGATATTGTCTCCGGGGTCAAGGCCCGCTTGCAGGAAATCAAACCGACCTTGCCGGATAATCTCGAAGCGGTGCCTATCAATGACCAGTCCATCTTTGTACGCGCTGCGGTCAAGGGTGTGGCGTTTGAAGGTGCGATTGCGGCGGTGCTGACCAGCCTGATGATTCTGCTGTTCCTGGGCAGCTGGCGCTCTACCGTGATTATTGCGGTGTCTATTCCGCTCTCCATTCTGGGCGCCATTTTTGCGCTGAATGCCTTTGGCGAGACACTCAATATCATGACACTGGGCGGTCTGGCGCTGGCGGTAGGTATTCTGGTGGACGATGCGACGGTGACCATCGAGAACATCAACTGGCATCTGGAGCAAGGCAAGCAGGTGGAGCCGGCCATTCTTGATGGGGCGGCGCAGATCGTGACACCGGCGTTCGTGTCGCTGCTTTGTATCTGTATCGTTTTCGTGCCGATGTTCCTGCTGGAAGGGGTGTCACGCTTCCTGTTCGTGCCCATGGCTGAGGCGGTGATTTTTGCCATGGTCAGCTCGTTCATCTTGTCACGTACGCTGGTGCCCACCATGGCCAAGTACCTGCTCAAGCCGCATGCGCCCCATACAGATTTGCACGGTACGCATGCCACCATGCCACCATCCCGCAATCCGCTGGTCAGGTTTCAGCGTGGTTTTGAGGAGCGCTTCGAGCGCGTGCGCGAGGGCTATCACGGCTGGTTGCATGTTGCCATGCGTAACCGCAAGAAGTTCGTCATTGGCTTTATGGCTTTTGTCATGCTGTCATTTGCGCTGGTGCCTTTCCTCGGCCGCAACTTCTTTCCAGCGGTAGACGGCGGGCAGATACTGATGCATGTGCGCGTGCCTGTCGGCACACGTCTGGAGGAAACCGCTGCGCAGTTTGCAGAGATTCAGGCGGCGATCCGCGAGGTGATTCCCGCGCACGAGATTGTGACCATGGTGGATAACATTGGCCAGCCGATCAGCTCGATCAACCTGACCTACAACAACACCGGCATCATTGGCGCGCAGGATGGTGATATCCAGATTGCGCTGGCAGAAGGCCACCAGCCAACGGCGGACTATGTGAAAGCCTTGCGTGAGCGCTTGCCACGGCAATTCCCGGGCACCACCTTTTCCTTCCCGCCTGCCGACATCGTCAGCCAGATCCTGAATTTTGGTTCGCCAGCACCAGTGGATATCCAGATTCGCGGGGCCAACCGCGAAGCCAATTTTGACTATGCCAACAAGCTGCTGGAGCGCATACGTCAGGTGCCTGGCATTGCCGATGCGCGCATTCAGCAGTCACGTAGCAGTCCGGTGTTCAAGATTGATGTGGACCGCACGCGAGCGCAAGAGCTTGGATTGACCACGCGCGATGTCACCAATAACGTCATCGTCAATCTGGCCGGCAGCAGCCAGGTGGCGCCTACCTATTGGCTTAATCCTGCCAATGGCGTGTCGTACCCGATTGTGATGCAGACGCCGCAGTACCAGATGAATTCGCTTTCCAAGCTGGAAAACCTGCCCATGAGCGGCAGTGCGAGTGAAGTCACGCCGATATTGGGCGGTGTAGCCACCTTTACCCGCGATCGGGCCAATGCCATCGTCAGCCAGTACGATATCCAGCCCATGATCCAGGTGCATGCCAGCACACAGGATAGAGACCTGGGCGCCGTGGCCGCCGATATCCGCAAGATATTGGATGAGACCGCGCAGGATGTGCCCAAAGGCAGCACCGTGGCGCTGATGGGCCAGGTGCAGACCATGGAGCGCTCATTCAACGGGCTGCTGTTCGGTCTGTTGGGCGCTATCGTGCTGATTTATCTGCTGATCGTGGTCAACTTCCAGTCGTGGAGCGATCCATTCGTGATTGTCAGCGCTTTGCCAGCGGCGATCGCCGGCATTATCTGGATGCTGTTTGCGACCTTTACGCCCTTGTCTGTTCCGGCGCTGACTGGGGCGATCATGTGCATGGGGGTCGCCACGGCCAATAGTGTGCTGGTGATCAGCTTTGCCCGCGAGCGCCTGGAGGTGCTGGGCGATGCCACGGCAGCGGCCCTGGAGGCAGGTTTTGTACGATTCCGTCCGGTGCTGATGACCGCATTGGCGATGATGATAGGCATGGCCCCCATGGCCCTGGGCCTTGGAGAAGGCGGCGAGCAGAATGCGCCGCTGGGCCGTGCCGTGATTGGTGGGCTGCTGTTTGCCACGGTCACCACACTGATTTTTGTACCTGTCGTATTTAGCATGGTGCACGCACGCTTTAAACCTGCTGCGTCCCAGGCACATGTAAATGGAGAGCCGCATGTCATCTGAAACTCATAAGACGCCACCCTCATTACGCATAGGCGCCGTCATTGTCGGCGTCGTATTGCTGGGCGTATTAATCGTTGGAATTACCGCCCGTGCCCAGAACACACGCACGCTCAAGAGCTGGACCGAGCAGCAGGCGGCGATTTCAGTCAGCGTGATTAACGCTACCGAAATCACGGGAGGCAAGCCTCTGGAATTGCCCGGACGGTTTGAGGCTTTTGCTACAGCACCGCTGTATGCGCGTGTCAGTGGTTATCTCAAATCATGGAAGGCCGATATAGGCACTCCCGTGAAGACCGGGCAACTGATTGCGGAAATTGAAACGCCGGATCTGGATCAGCAGTTGCTGCAGGCGCGTGCAGAAGTGGCAACCGCCAAGGCGAATGTTGACCTTGCAGCGATTACGGCCAAGCGACTGCAATCCTTGCTTGATACCAATTCGGTATCGCATCAGGAAGTCGACGAAAAGGTAGGTGACTACGCCGCCAAACAGGCGCTGTTGCAATCGGCACAGGCCAATCTCGATCGCCTGGTGGCGACCAAGGCATTTGCGCGGATTGTGGCCCCGTTTGATGGTGTGGTGACCTCGCGGAATACCGATACCGGCGCACTGATCAATGTCGGAAGCGGCACCGGGCCTGCGTTGTTTGTGGTGTCTGACAATCGTCGCCTGCGCCTGTATGTCAGTGTGCCGCAGGCTTATCTTGGCAGTATAAAGCCGGGTGATTCTGCCGATGTTACGGTGCCGGAGCAGCCAGGCCAGGTATTTCAGGCAAAAGTGGTGTCTGCTTCACAATCAGTGGATGCCAGCTCTGGCACCAGTCTGATGCAACTCAGCCTGAACAACGCCGACGGCAAGCTGTTGCCGGGCAGTTATGCCCGCGTCAGCTTTAACCTGCAAGGTCAGGCATCCCGGCTCAGTATCCCCGCGAGTGCCCTGATTTTTGATGCAAAAGGCATGCAGGTCGCTGTGGTAGGTGACGATGGCACCGTTAAGCGCAAAGCGATTACCGTCGCCCGTGATTTAGGCAGTGCGTTGGAACTCAGTGATGGCATATCGGCGACAGACCGTATCATCGATAACCCGCCGGATGGCATTGCTGATGGCACCAAGGTGCTGATCAAGCAGGATGCAGCTGCATCCGAAAAGAAAGCGGGCTAGGCCTGTTCCCAGCGATTGAGGTAAGCCGTGGGTGGGGTGCCCATGACACGGCTGAACATGCTGGTAAAGCTGCCAGTGCTTGCGTAGCCAAGTCGCAGTGCAATCTGGGTGACGCTCTGCCCTTCCATCAGCAGCTCAACCGCACTGATCAGGCATAGCTGCTGGCGCCAGGCCGTGAAGGTCATGCCGGTATCTTGCATGAAGAGGCGTGACAGCGTGCGCGAGCTGGCCCCGGCCAGATGACACCATTGCTCAAGAGGGCGCGTGTCGCCCGGGTTTTCATGCAAGGCCTGTGTGACACGGCGTACGCGATGATCGCGTGCTTCCGGTAAAAACAGCGGCGCTTCTTTTTCCTGAGCGATCTGGTCTATCAGCACCTGCATCATCCGAGCCTGTGGGCTGTCGTCCGTATATTCCCATCCCGAAGCCGCGGCCCGGATTACCAGTTCGCGCAATAAGGGCGAAAGCTTGAGCACCCGACAGCTGGCGGGCAGGCTTTCCAGCAGATCATGGCGGATATAGGCCGTGTGCAGACGGGCGGGTTGCGGGTAAACCACACTGTGCAGAATACCTGCTGGAACCCAGAATGCCCGCCCCGGTGGGGTAATCCATGCCCCTTCGTTTGTCGTAATACGCATACTGCCCGAGACAACGAACATCAATTGCCCGCGCTCGTGGGAATGCGTTTCCACATGCTGCCCTTTGGCGTGATTGACGCTGAGAGCGACTACTGGCCGATCAGAAGTATCGGGGTCCGCACTGAGTGCCAGAGTCTTCCAAATGTGATCGGGGAGCGAGCTGATGATGGGAATCCAGGGTGATGAACGGCATTAATTATAAACAGACCCATTTAAGGATGTGAACTTCATTGTGAACCTGGCTCGTTCCGCGAACGACAGGCAAAAAAATGCCCGGGAACCCGGGCGGAGGCGTGGAACAAACAACTTGAAGAGAGAGATAAGCAATCAGGGTGATCTGTAGTCAGTTTGGATGACGTAGCCAGATCAGCCAGTTTCTGCTGGATGCTTAACCAGCAGAAACCATGTATGCATCATAGCGGGTGGTTATTGCTTAACGATGACAGCGGTGTAACGCTTTGTAAGAGTTTTTTCGAGCGTGTGTAAAAATGTTACAAAATGCTAACTTAGGCGTGATCGTTAAAGTGAAAAAATAAAGACTGCCCTAGGCAGCCAGCGAGTTGAGATTTTATTGTGGCCGTCGTTAGCCAGCGACGGAGGTGTCGCAAGGAAAAGGGCGAAGATCGGTAATCAGGCAGATTTTTTGAATTGCAGACTTTCCATGCAAAAGTTCTTGATCTTGCCATCGACCGCATCGCGTGCAAAACCGATGCCCAGCATCAAGGCGTCGTCCTTGTTGCCAAAGCCGTTGCCTGGGCATGGGGGGGCCATGACAGAGCTGCGCTTGTCGTCGTGCAGTGCGATGATGCTGACAGAGGGGTAGTAACGTTCGGCTTTCTGGTAAAACGTAGCGCTTAGTTCGTAGCCGTTATAGGTGTGGGTAATAATCATGATCACTCCTTCCTAACTGAACATTGCTTAAACGTGGATGACACTTGAATCATAAGCAGACTTTGTGCCAGATTGATGACAACCAGGTTAAAGCTGTTTTGCAGTGGGAGAAATGAGAAGGCCTGATACGGCAGGAGTGCCGTCCTCCATGCTCTTAAGGGTATCAGGCGATGGGCTGGGAACGTTTGCTCAGACGGTATAGCACGAGGCTGAGGGGCAGCAATAGCAAGCCGATCAGCAGGTAGATGTTGCGGAAAATGCTGAATGGTGGTGCAGCTTGCGCCACAATGGACTTGACGGCAGTGATGGGCAACATGCCCTGCTGGTTGTTCTGGTCCAGAAAAACCAGCAGATCGCCATTCTTGGTGTAGTCCTTAACATGAAGCTGGCAACCCTCGCTCGAGGGCGTGCCCGGAAGTGAAGGCGCTTCTTCGCAGTGGGCGTAGCGTGTGGTGATAATGGATGCGCGTTGCTGAGCAACACCCAGCTCCAGCATGATGCCGATGATAATCAGGACCACGGCCGAACTGGACAGGAAGATAAAGGTTTCTTTTCGCATGGCAGGCATCATTTATTCAAGTGAACGCCGGAAATCAGCCCGGCAAATAATCCAGCCGTCATTCTAGCGCAAGCTGACTGTAAACCCCATGCCCATCTAGGGTTTATGCGGCTAAGCTGCTGATTATTGGAGGCTGTCATGGCTTTTTTCATTGCTTAAGTAGTCAACTTGGCGCATAGTGCTGCACTTGGTAAAAAATAGTCTTCCTTGTGCGTTGCCATTTCTGGTGCACATGTCTTCGCTTTCTTGCCTCGCGTGTTTGTCCCGGATGTTGTATCGGTCGACAACATTTTCACAACACGAACTTTAATTTACTAAAAGGATGGGTCAGCGATGGCAAAAGAAGAACTAATTGAAATGAGCGGCGTAGTTGCCGAAATCCTGCCGGATTCCCGTTTCCTGGTCACTCTGGAAAATGGTCACAAACTGGTGGCCTACACTGCCGGCAAGATGCGCAAGAACAATATCCGCATTCTGGCAGGCGATAAGGTCACGCTGGAGCTGTCGCCTTATGACGTCAGCAAGGGCCGTATCACCTTTCGCCACATTGAAAACCGTGGTGCATTCGTGCCCCGCCGTCGTACTTATTGAGCTGTTTTTGATTCGCGCCCAAGCAAATAAATTTAAATATTGATTGACAGGGTGCTGATTACTGCGTAAAACCTTTTTCAGGCGTTTGTAATTAAGAATTAATAATTTGTTTTATATGGTTTTTATTCAAACTTTCGGGGAGCCTCCCTTTTAGTTAGAAAGTATCAAAATGGCAACAGGTATTGTGAAGTGGTTCAATGATTCTAAAGGCTTCGGCTTTATTACTCCCGATGACGGTGGCAGCGATCTGTTCGCGCACTACTCGGCAATTGCCGACACCGGCTATAAGAGCCTGAAAGACAACGATCGCGTTTCTTTCGAAGTCATCGATGGCCCTAAAGGCAAGCAAGCATCGAACATTCAAAAAGCCTAATCCTGTATTAGGTTTGATGTGAAAAACGGAGCCTAGTGCTCCGTTTTTTATTGCCTGCTGTTTGTCACGCCAAAGTTTTGACAGCTGTTTCCAAAGCTTATTCCCGTTAGCCACCCAGTCCCAGCTCATCATCAAATTTGGGGTACACCCGCACCAGCAATATGCGTGGCCCCACCATCTTTTTGACCACAATGCTGAACTGGTCGAACTCGATCTTTTGTCCTTCCTCGGGCAAATCCCCAAGTTTCCACAGGATGAGTCCGCCGACGCTATCCGCCGCGTTGGAATCTATATCAATCCCCAGCGTACGTTCCAGCGTTGGAATCGGCAGGCTGGCTTTGCCCAGTAACGAGCCATCATCGAGTTTTGTCCACTCGCTGAGCGATTGCCTGAATTCATCGCGTATTTCGCCGACCAGTGCACTGAGCAGGTTGTCCAGCGTGACAAAGCCGACCGGCGGGCTGCCCTCATAACCTACCACGGTAAAGTGCGGTGCGCCCTGCTGAAAGCGTCTGAAAAGCTCCGTCGCCGGCAGTTCTGGTGACACCATGGCAATCGGCCGTACCAGGTCTTCTATATCGTCCAGGCGGCCTTTGTGCTGGGCGACAAACAGGTCTTTCAGGTGGATGATGCCGATGACCTCACCGGAGGTTTCCATGTAGGGGTAGCGGCTGTAGCGCTGTTGCACGATTTTTTGCAGATTGGTCTCCAGGCTGTCGCCTTCATGCAATACCACGGCTTCGTGGAACGGGCGCATTACATCCGCGACATCCAGCTCGCGGAAGTCGATGGCCTGTGCCAGCACGCGCCACTCGCTACGGCTGAATTTATCGTCAGCGCGCGAGCTGCGCAGGATGACCTTGAGCTCATCCGCCGAGTAATGCGAGTCGTGCGAGGTTGCGCTTTGCAGCCCCAGCACACCCAATACCAGATTGGCGCTGTGGTTGAGTATCCAGATTGCGGGGTACATGACCCAGTAAAACCCATACAGCGCAGGTGCCGTCCACAGACCGATCTTTTCGGCAGAGCGAATCGCCAGTGATTTGGGCACCAGCTCGCCCACCACGATATGCAGGAAGGAAATAATGAAGAACGCCAGCGAGAATGCCACCAGATGGACAATACGCGGGCTCTCAATGCCTGCTGCCTGCAGCAATGGCGTAAGCAGCTCGGCAAACGCTGGTTCGCCTACCCAGCCCAGTCCCAGCGAGGCCAGGGTGATGCCCAGCTGACATGCCGAGAGATAGGCATCCAGCTGCCCATGCACGCGAGTAAGTATGCGGCCGCGCCAGCCATAGGTCTTGGCCATGGCGCGCACGCGGGTTGCACGGAGTTTGACGAGGCCGAACTCTGCGGCCACAAAAAATCCGTTTAACAACACCAGCAATCCGGCAAAAATAATCAGTAATACATCGGTCAGCATGTCGCGTTGGCTTTCGGGAACGGGGTTCCTGTATCAATGGCAGTGGTGCAGGAAAATTGTGCAAACAGGCACAGTACAGATTATCCATTAAAAGCGGTGACTGCGCCTACTTAAGCACTGGCGCGGCTTGCATGCCACAGACCTGTTCGCTGAGCTTCGTTGCGGATCCCGATGGCGGAACTATTGGGCAAGATGGCTTGCCCATACAGAGCTGTATACAAGACTGCCATCCGGCCAAGTGGGTTTGTGGTGGCTAAAAATGACTTATAAGCTGCCAGGAGGCGATGGTGAAACGTTTATTGGGGTATCTCGTATGTGTGGCCTTGCTATTGCCCGTCACCGTTGTAGCGGCCAGCCTGGACGAAGCCAAGGCGGCGGTAGACGCGGGCAAGTTTGCGCAGGCGGCGGCTATGTACCGTGAATTGGCGGCGGCGGGTGATGCCAAAGCCCAGTACAACCTTGCGCTGATGTATGCCCGGGGCGACGGCGTTCCGGAAAGTCCACAGGAAGCGGTGAAGTGGTATCGACAGTCCGCGGAGCAAGGCTTTGCCGAAGCGCAATATGCGCTGGGCGTAATTTATTTCCGTCGTGATGGCGGGGTTGCCATGGATTACGACGAGGCGATCAAGTGGTATCGCAAGGCCGCCGAGCAAGGCCATGTGCGTTCGCAGCTTAATCTGGGCATTGTTTACTTGCGAGGGGATGTTGTCCCGCAGGACATCCCGGAAGCACTGAAATGGTTCACCCTGGCGGCCGAGCAAGGGGATGGCGACGCCCAGTTCAATCTCGGCAATATGTATCTGGAAGGGGAAGGCGTGCCGGCCAGTATGGTGAATGGGTATATGTGGATCTGGCTCGCAGCTGAAAATCCGCAGGATGCCCATGGGCGTAGCGCCAAGCGCAAGAAAATACTCATGTATCTCGAAGCCAAGATGACACCGGAGCAGCTGGCTAAGGCCCAAGCTCTGGCACGAACCTGTCAGACCCAGCATTATCGTGGCTGCACGCTGGCATGAGATGACACAATTGTGACCAATGCCGAGGCTTCGCTATTGCATCATGTACTTGGCGTCACCTTCCGCAGCGAGCCCACATACTTATCCACAGAAAATGTGGATGTAGGCCAGCCCTTCATGAGCTGCAAGAGAGCATGGAGCAACCGGCTTTCTGCCGCGCCCAATCTGGCCGCAAGGCATAAAGCGCATCATGCTGCGGAAGCTCATCGTAGGGTTGCCGCATGGCGCTGAACAGTTGCTGCAGCATGGTGGTGTCGCCCTCGGTGGCCAGGTCAATCGCCTGCTGGGCCAGATAATTGCGCAGCACAAAGCGTGGGTTCACTTTGTGCATGGCGGTTCGTCGTGCTGTCTGGGACAGGTTGTCGTGTTTTAGCCGCTCGCCGTAGCGTTGCAGCCAGGAGTAGAGGGGCGGGTGGAAATCCTGCCACAATTCTTCGCGATAAAACGCTGGGCGTAGCGCTTCGGCTTTGGGTGCTTGCATATCCATATCGCCCAGCAGGCGGAAGAACATGGTCATGTCGACTTCCGCCCGGGTCATCAATTCGAAAATTTCGCTCATCAAGGCGGCATCATCGTCCTGCCAGTCGCGCAGCCCGAATTTGGCGGCCAGGCCCTGGCTCCATGCCTGACCATAGGTGCTGTCAAATATGCCGAGGCCCTCGGCAATGGGTGCAGGCTCGGGCAACAAAAGCGCCAGCGCTTCTGCCAGCCGTTCCAGGTTCCAGCGTGCGATATCGGGTTGACGGCCAAAGCAGTAGCGTCGGCCAGAGGCGTCGGTGGTATTGGGTGTCCAGCCGGGATCAAAATTGTCTATCCAGCCATAGGGGCCGTAATCAATAGTGAGCCCCAGGATGGACATGTTGTCCGTGTTCATGACGCCATGTACAAACCCTACACGCATCCACTCCGCCATCAGCAGGGCCGTGCGCCGGCACACCTCGCCAAACCAGATGGGCACGCGCTCATGCAGCGGCATATCGACGGGGAAAGCCATGTCGGCAAAGTCGCGTTGCATGGTGAATTCGGTCAGGCGGCGCAGCAGATCAATATCCCCGCGCGATGCAGGCAGCTCAAAATGCCCAAAGCGTATGAACGAAGGTGCAACGCGGCAGACGATGGCGCCTGGCTCGCGTTCCGGGTGACCATCGTAAAACATGTCGCGAATCACGCTATCGCCTGTCGCCACCAGGCTCAGTGCTCGCGTGGTGGGGATGCCCAGGTGGAACATGGCTTCGCTGCATAAGAATTCGCGCAAGGAAGAACGCAATACCGCCCGACCATCGGCGCGACGAGAATACGGCGTGGCTCCTGCGCCCTTCAGTTGCAGCTCCCAGCGTTCGCCAGCCGCATTCACGGTTTCCCCCAGAAAAATGGCGCGGCCATCGCCCAGCTGCCCGGCCCAGTTACCAAACTGATGGCCGCCATAACAGGTGGCGTAATGCTGCATGCCGGGCAACAAGCCATTGCCGGACAGGGCCTGCAGCATGGCATCTGATTGCATATCCGCCGCAGTGAGTCCTAACGTGGTCGCCATTTCGGGTGACCACGCCAGCATCCGGGGGGCGCTTACCGGCGTGGCATCCACCCGCGACCAGAGGGCGCCATGCACCTGGCGTAGCTGGGCGCCTTGTATCGGGTCACCGGGGAGTTCGTTTAGCAGGCGATTATCGAATGACAGCATCATGACCTTGGATATAGGGGTTATTGGGCGGTGGCGTTAGTTGAATGCATTGCCAGCCTGTGGAGTACCCATGACTGGCCGTGCTTTCTTACGAAGTCTAGCAGAAGCTCGCGATGAATCAGGCCCTGCAATCAAAAGACCACCAGTACAAAAACAAGTTTTGCCGGGCTTGAGCAAGTTTTTTTCATGACAGCCCTAAAGAACGTACAAAGCCTGCCGATACAGTAGTGTAGATGAGGAGAATTGTATGGATTCAGTTGGCAGCGCTACCGTAGCAGCAAGCATGGCAGAGACACGGGTCGGACAGGCCGTCACCATGAATGTGCTTAAAAAGGCATTGGATGCCCAGGAGTCTGCGGCGATGGGTCTGATTAACTCTTTGCCACCAGTACAAAATCTGCCTGATCATCTCGGCCAGAACATCAATACTACTGCCTGACCTTTCCCTATTTCCTGCCAGTTTTGTAGGATGGCACGGATACATTTATCGGCGAAATGCCGATGCTCCCTGAGTAAGTACTAACGTATCATGGGGTATCCCTATTTCAAGATACCATCATGATCAAAATGCAATTGGCCATCAGCCTCAAATACGAAGTGCTGGACCCCAGGACCGATTTCATCCTCAATGTGCATGCTGCGCAGACAGCGAATCAGTCTGTCATGAACGAGCGCCTGACTTTCAGCCAGCCATTGCGATACGAACTCTACGAAGATACGTTCTATGGCACGCGCTATGTGCGTTGTCAGGCCGAGGCCGGGCCACTGGAGGTGCATTATTCCGCGACGGTGGAAGTCGACCATCAACTGGAAGCTCCCGACACCTTGCAAGAAGTGGCGATTACTGACATCCCCATTCAATATCTGCGCTACCTTTACCCCAGCCGCTATTGCCAGTCTGATCTATTGCAAGCCTTTGCCAACCAGCAGTTCGGCCATCTGCCGCGCGGGTATGCGCGTGTAAAGGCGGTATGTGACTGGGTGCATGGCAACCTGGCCTATCTGCCGGGAAGCACCAACAGCATGAGCGCGGCGACCGATGTCATCGAGCAGAAAGCCGGGGTATGCCGTGACTTTTCCCATGCGATGATTGCGTTGTGCCGCGCTTTGAATATGCCTGCTCGCTTTGTGACGGGCGTGGATTACGGTTCAGACCCGGCGAGTGGTCCGCATGATTTTCATGCCTATGTTGAGGTGTATCTGGGCGATCGCTGGTACGTGTTTGAACCAACGGGCATCTCGCCGCGCCTGGGCTTGATACGACTTGGCACGGGTCGCGATGCTGCCGATGTATCCTTCGCCACGGTATTCGGCGCGATTAACTCCTGGGCACCGCTGATCGAGATTGAGGCCTTGCAGGACCCGGCGTCCGGGATCGTGCTGCCTCAACACAGCGATCAGGCGGTTTCTACAGATGCCTGAGACGTTAGGCGGCAGCCGCCTGAGGTTTGGGTGTTGTGTCGACTTCACCGCCCAGCGCTGACAATAGTTCGGGCAAGAGCTGACTCAGCTCACCACTCATCATGACAAAGTCGCTGTCGAACATTTCTTCGGCAGCGACATCCGCCGCCGCTTCTTTCAGTACATCCAGCACTTCCAGTCGTTTAATCTGCAGTACGTCATTCAATACAAAAGCGATGCGATCACGCCAGGTCATGGCTAGCCGTGTCACCTGCTTGCCGCCCTGAATATGTTTACGGATTTCCTCGGCTTCGAGGTCATGGCGCACATAACGCACAGTAGCCTTGTCGTCGCCCAGCGCACGCAATTCGCAATCACGATCCACACTGAAACCATAAGGGGCTTCATTCCCCGCCAGCCATCCTGTCATGGCGCTGGTCGGCGAAAGGTTGGTCTTGATCAGGCGCAAGGAAAAACCATCCACAGATTTGTGCAATTGCTCCAACAAGGTATCCGCCAGGGCGGCGCTGGCGGCATCCACCACAAACCAGCCATTGGCAAGATCCAGCCACGCATAAATAGTGCGACGCAATGAAAATGCCCGTGGCCTTAGCTCATCGGCAATCGCTTCCTTCAGCTCCTTCATCTGCTTGCGCCCGGGTTTGTAGCCTTGCTGTTCTTCCAGCTCCAGCGCGCGTGCCTTGGCATATTGATTGATGACGCTGGCAGGCAGGATTTTCTTTTCCACACACAGCGCAATAAGCACTTGCTGACCTTGCACATGCACAAATGGCTTGCCGGGGCCGGCAGGCGCAATCCAGCCAGCCTGCTGCATTTCAGAAGTGGGTGTGTCTGGCAGGGCGTGACGTGCGAGATGTTCTTCCAGTGCTTCAGCTGGGGTGTTCCATTGGGAGATGCGATAAATCTGGAGGTTTTTGAACCACATGGTGCGTACTCAAAAACAGAGAATTTTACCCCAGTCACCTGTTCTTCCCGTGGCTTCATGACCACCCACCTTAAAAATTGATTGCTTGCCAGGCTGGCCGAATGACGCTAGGGAGATGCGCACTCAGGCAACTTTAAGCAAGCTCAGATGCTGGTCTAAGGCGACGTTGATGGCAGCACAAATGGTAGAATCCTGCTCTTTTGTCAGATGGGGCCGCGCATGCATTGCGGGATCGATTACGGAACGTCCAACTCTTCAGTGGGGGTGGCGCAGAATGGCGTGGTGACCTTGTTGCCGCTGGAGGGCGAGAGTGTTTATCTGCCCTCGGCGGTCTATCGCCAGCGCCCGGACCATCTGGATGAAGACGACGATGCGCGCATGACGCTGCGCCAGCAGCTGGGCGATGCCCGCGACTTGCTGTTTGGCCGTGCCGCCATTCAAGCGCATACCGAAGGTCCCACCGACGGGCTGTATGTGAAGTCCCCCAAGGTATTTCTGGGCAGCGATCTCAGCCGCGACCAGCTGGATTTTTTCACCGTCATCATCAGCCGCATGCTGGAGCGGCTGATGCAACAGGCGCGGGTCGCGAGCGGCATGCCCTTGCAGCAGGCCGTGATAGGCCGTCCCATTCGTTATCATGGCGTATACGGCGAACGCGGGGATGAGCAGGCGCTCACTATTATGCGCGAAGCCGCGCAGGCAGCGGGCTTGCAGGATGTGATCTTCATGTATGAGCCGCTGGCCGCAGCGCTGGATTACGAAAACGGCCTGGTGAATGACGAAGTGTTGCTGGTGGTGGATGTGGGCGGTGGTACCACCGATTGCTCCGTGGTGCGCGTGGGGCCGGATGCGCGGGCGAGCGCGGATCGTAGTGCTGACCTGTTGTCATATGCCGGTACCCGCATCGGCGGTACCGATCTCGATATTCACATCGGCTGGCACCAGATCATGCCCTCCTTTGGCAAGGATGGCGAGTTGCATCACAAGGCGTTTGATGCCATTTCCGTCAACAGCATTCCCAGTCAGCATGCCTTTTACAACCGGTTTGAAATGCCGGTACATGGCGAGCCGGATGAAGCGCGCCGCCGCTTGTACAAGGTCTGGCGCGAACGCCTGACCCACAGTCTGGTACGCAGCGCCGAGCAGGCCAAAATCCGCCTGACGGATGCGGCTGAGACGAATATCAATGTGGATTTTGTGGCGCCTGAGTTGCAGCTCGGCATGAATCGCGAGCAGATGCAGCAGGCGATTACGCAATCTACAGAAAAAATTCGCAAGGTGATCGAAGAAGCACGCGCTGGTGCTGGCGTCCACATTGATAAAACCTATCTGACTGGGGGCTCGGCCGTCTCTCCCGTCATACAGCAGGCAATCCGCAACGTGATGGGTGACGACATGCCGCTGGTGACCGGCAATATGCACGGCGGCGTGGCTAGTGGCCTGGCGCTCTATGCCAGTCGCTGGTTTTCACGATAGCAGACGCTCACTTAATCCGTGGTGCTGGGGCTCCAGAACGCCTGCCCAACATGCGGGCTCTGCTTCAGTTGGTCGATCAGCTGATCCAGCACCGGACCATCGACGGAGGTGGCCGCCAGCGTCGCTTCAATTTCAATTTCGTTTTCACCAAAGGCATGCATGACCAGCGCTTGCAGCGGATAGCCGGTTTGCTCCAGCGCCTGCTCCAGCAGGTACATGGCTTCTTTCTGATGCGTGCGCGCCGCGATGACATAAACCGTATTGGTCAGCTCCACGGCCGGGGTGTCCATGGGCTGGCGGTTGATACGGTTGACCACGGGCCGCAACAGGGTATTGGCGGCCAGGACAAACAGCGCACCCAGCAGGGATTCCAGCAGAAGATCAGCGCCAGCGCAGGCACCCACCGCCGCGGAGCCCCACAAGGTGGCCGCGGTGTTCAGGCCACGCACATTGCCCTGTTCGCGCATGATGACGCCTGCCCCGAGAAAACCTATCCCCGACACGACATATGCCACCACATGCACCGACCCTTCATGCCCGGTCAGTCGGTTCGCCATGTCGACAAAGATGGCGGCACCCACCGCCACCAGCACATTGGTGCGTAGCCCTGCTGTTCGCTGCCGATACTGGCGCTCAAAGCCAATCAGGCTGCCCAGTACAAATGCCGTGCTAAGGCTGATCAGGGTATCGAGTAGCGACAGGAGGTTGATGTTTTGCCAGGCTTCCACAGAGGGCTCCTTCCATAGCGAGGGTTATCTTGCGAGCGCTAGCATTATCCTGATTTCCCTGACGCTTGTATGCATGATCAGCGCCAGGGTGAGCATAGGGTGCGCGTCCGACATGGGTTATAAGGTCAAAGCGGCATGGCATTGCGTGTGCGATCTTGTCCAGCTACGGGTCCGCAAGCTGGTAGAGGCTGTTAATATAGGGGGCGTTAACATTTCATATAGGTTGCTGACATGCGTTTACTGATTGCCCTTATTCTGCCCTGGCTGACATTTTTCACCATTGGCCGTCCCATCGCAGGCATCGTCTGTCTGATTCTGCAAGTCACGCTCATCGGTTGGCTGCCCGCCACCCTCTGGGCGGTGTACGCGCTCAGCCAGTACAAGACCGACCAGAAGATCGCTGACGCATTGAAGTCGAGGTAATCCATGCAGCATTTGCTTGATCTGCTTCAGCAATACGGCTTGCTGATTGTGTTTGCCAATGTGTTTCTTGAGCAGATCGGCTTACCTATTCCTGCCTACCCCACCTTGCTGGTGACGGGCGCTATGCTGACCCAAGGCCAATATAGCCCGGCGCAATTGTTGCTGACCGCGGTCATCGCCTCGCTACTGGCAGACTTGGCCTGGTATTTTGCCGGCCGCCGTTTTGGCCGCCGGGTCATGAGCAAGCTATGCCGCATTTCCCTGTCGCCCGATTCCTGTGTGCGGCAGACGGAATCGGTGTATCTGCGCATAGGGCCACCTGCGCTGCTGTTCTGCAAATTCATTCCTGGCTTTGCGTCGGTGTCCAGCGCATTGGCCGGTACCGTCGGTACACGGGCCACGACCTTTATCATTTTTGACAGCCTGGGGGCTGCCATCTGGGCAGGTTCGGCTATTGTGCTTGGCACCTTGTTCAGCAGTGCCATTGATGAGTTGCTGGATATTCTGAGCGAGATGGGCAAATGGGGTGCCCTGTTGCTGGGTATTGCCTTGGTGGCCTTTATTCTCAACAAATGGTGGGAGCGGCACCGCTTTATCAAGTCGTTGCGCATGGCGCGCATTTCGGTGGATGAACTGGACACCATGCTGAAAAGCGGCTCGCGTCCGGTGATTGTGGATGCCCGGCCCGCACACCTGCAAGGCGATGGCCGTATTCCAGGCGCGCTCAGCATGACCGAGGACACCATTGATAGCGTGTTTATTGATACCGATATCGATACGGATATCGTGCTCTACTGTTCCTGCCCCAATGACGTGACCGCGGCCAAAATGGCCAAGCTGCTCATCAAGCGGGGTTATCACAAGGTGCGGCCACTCAAGGGCGGCATCGATGCCTGGGTCGATGCCGGTTTCAAGATAGAGCCTTGAGCAATACGCAGGGCTGGCTACACAAACATCCCGCCTGAGACTTCAATACGCTGGGCATTTACCCAGCGATTCTCATCCGACAATAACGATGCCACCATGGGGCCGATATCGTCGGGCAAGCCCACGCGCCCCAGGGCAGTCTGGCTGGCCACGAATTGATTGACCTCGGCGTTATCGCGTACCGTGCCACCCCCAAAGTCAGTTTCAATGGCGCCAGGCGCCACCACATTCACGGTAATGCCGCGTGGCCCCAGCTCTTTTGCCAGATAACGCGTCAAGACTTCCACGGCGCCTTTCATGGCAGCGTAGGCCGAATAACCAGGCAAGGAAAAGCGTGCCAGACCGCTGGAGATGTTGATGATGCGCCCTTGATCTGCCATCAGCCCCAGCAGCTTCTGCGTCAGGAAAAATACGCCTTTGAAATGGATATTCACCAGCGTATCAAAGGCTTCTTCTGTCGTTTCGGTGAACGGGACATGGATGCCGATACCCGCGTTGTTGACCAGAAAATCAAAGGTATCGCGCTGCCAGTGGGACTGCAGCACCTGTTTCACCTCCTGGGCAAATTGAGCAAAAGAAGCGCTGTCGCCTACATCCAGCTGCAGTGCCACCGCTTTTCTGCCCATGGCCTCAATGCTGCTGACCACAGCTTCTGCTTCCGCGCGCTGGCTGCGATAGGTCAGGATGACGTCCTGACCCTTGGCGGCGATGCAGAGTGCCATGCTTTTACCCAGCCCGCGGCTGCTTCCCGTCACTATCGCGATCTTGCTTGTCATGATGATGCTCCTTTGAAATGTGGGTGATGAATCGTGCTGGTGAACAGTCTATTGCCATCTTTGGCGAGAATAAACGGCCGCCAAGTAGTTATACTGTTCAAAATTTCATGCTAATGGGGCGTGTATGGACAAGCTGGATGCCATGCAGGTATTTATACGGGTAGCTGAGCTGGCGAGTTTTACTCAGGCGGCTGATAGCCTGGGATTACCCAAAGGCAGCATTTCAAATGCAGTAACCCAGCTGGAGGCTCGCCTGGGGGCGAGGCTTTTGCATAGAACGACGCGCAAAGTGCAACTTACGCAGGATGGTCAGCGGTTTTATGAGCGCTGCAAGGATTTGCTGGCCGAGGTGGACGAAGTAGAGAGTCTTTTCCAGCAAACAGAAACCCTGCTACGCGGCCGCTTGCGGGTGGATATGCCGCTGAACATGGCCCATAACCTGGTAATACCCCAGCTACCGGAATTCATGCAGCGCCATCCTGGCATTGAAATCGAACTCAGCAGTACGGATCGGCGAGTAGACCCGATCAGTGAAGGTTTTGACTGTGTGGTAAGGGTGGGAGTGCTAACGGAGTCGGGGCTGGTCGCAAGGCATCTAGGCACCTTAGAGATGGTGAATTGCGCCAGCCCCGCCTATATTCGCCAATACGGAATGCCGATGGCCCTGGAAGACCTCGCCGCTCACTACATGGTGCACTATGTTTCGGTGCTAGGCGCCAAGCCTTCCGCGTTCGAATATCTGGAAGCGGGGGTGAGCCGGCATTGCCTGGTTCCTGCGCGGGTGACGGTCAATAATTCCGCCGCCTACAGCATGGCCTGTCTGGCCGGGCTTGGTATTATCCAGGTGCCGCTCGTGGCGGTTCGGACTTATCTGCAGCGGGGCGAACTGTTAGAACTGCTTCCGGAATTCAAGCCAGAGCCTATGCCGGTGTCACTGCTATATCCGCACCGACGTCACTTGTCGCGGCGTTTATTGGCATTCATGGAATGGCTGACGCAAAAAGTGCATGCCTACATGGCGGCCTAAGCGTTTACGCAGATTTACCTGATAAATGCCGCTATCAGCCTGGTGGCGTTGCTCCATGGCGTCGCCGCCAGGCATCGACGATCATGGAATAAATCCACAACACGGCCTTGAAGGTGTTGGCGATGGGGATCAGGCTCCAGAACATATTGCCCAGTATCTGGCGGCACAGCATGTTCTTGAAACAGCTGGTTTTGTAGATGGTGGACAGCGAGCAAATGCCGAGAGAGATAAAGTAAAACATCAAAAACTTGTAAGGCATGGTGTCTCCCTTCTCTTGTTGTCGTTTTTATTCAGGCAGGCTGCCGATGTGCAGTATATGTCTGTTAGGCATGATCAGGCGGTGGATCGTTCCAGCAATTGCATGAATTCATCGGCCGGTACGGGTTTTGAGAACAGGTAGCCTTGCCCGTAATCGCACCCGATCTGGGCAAGCAGATCGCGTTGTGTGGTGGTTTCCACGCCCTCGGCGATCACGCGCAAATCCAGCTTGTGCGCCATGGTGGCGATCGCTTCGCACAAGGCCAGATCCTCGCCCTCTCCTGACAGGTTGCGCACGAATGACTGGTCTATCTTGAGGTAATCAATATCAAACTTCTTGAGATAGGACAGTGACGAGTAGCCCGTGCCGAAGTCATCAATGGCCACCTGCATGCCAGCATCCCGGAAATGCAGCAGTTTGTCCGAGATGCCGCTGTCGGCATTGAGCAGCAGGCCCTCGGTAATCTCTACTACGATATTGTGACCGCTTAGCCCAAGCCTGCTCAGGTATTCCATCCAGTCCTGATGCGCCTGGGTGCGATCGCGGAACTGCACTGGGGATTTATTCACGCTCACCTGGAAATTGTCACCCGCCATCGGAATGCATTGTTTGACCAGCTGCGCTGATTGCTGGAACACCCAGTCGCCTATCTCGTGTATCAGGCCGGTTTCTTCGGCCAGGGGAATGAATTCAGCGGGGCTGATAAAGCCCAGTTCCGGGTGTTGCCAGCGGATCAGCGCTTCTGCCTTGTGGATGCGCTGGCTGGTGAGATCCACAATCGGCTGGAAATAGACCGTGAACTGGTTCAAACCCAGCGCATTGCGCAGATCGCGCATCATGCGCATGCGGGCCTGCGCCATCGCCTGCATCATGGGGGTGAAGAAACTGAAGCGGTTGCGGCCATTCTTTTTCGCTTCATACATGGCCTGATCCGCATTTTTCAGTAACTCGGCGCTCGTGGTCGCATCTTCAGGGAACACCGTAATGCCAATGCTGGCAGAGAGATAGACGATTTCACCTTCCAGATCGTAGGGCGCGGCAAGGGCGTCCAGCACGCGTTGCGCGATCAGTGTCATCACGCTGGGGTCAGGCAGGTTGGCAATGATCACGGTAAATTCATCGCCACCCAGCCGCCCGACGGTATCGGTTTCTTTCAGGTGCCGCTGAATGCGATGCGATGCTTCGATCAGCAGATAATCACCGTGACTGTGGCCCAAGGTATCGTTCACTTCCTTGAAGCGATCCAGATCAATGAACAGCAGCGCAAACTGGCTATGGTCGTGCTGCGATTTTTTGATCTCTTGCTGCAGGCGGTCGCTGAACAGACGGCGGTTGGGCAGTTGCGTCAACAGGTCATAATTGGCCTGATTCCAGATCAATGCATCGGCGCGTTTTTTCTCGGTAATATCCGAAAACAGCGCCACCCGGCGGAACAGCTTGCCGTCTTCGCCGTAAATATTATTGATGGTCAGCCATTCGGCATATTCTTCCCCACTCTTGCGGCGATTCCAGATCTCACCACTCCATTCTCCGGCGGTTTCCAGGGTATTCCACAGCTCCTGGTAAAACTCTTTGCCTTGCCGTCCTGAGCTCAGGAGTTTGGGGTTTTTGCCGATGACTTCTTCCAGCGAGTACCCCGTCATTTCGCTAAACGCCGGGTTGATGGTGATGATGTTGTTATCGGCATCGGTCACCAGCATGGCTTCGCTGCTGTGCTCGAATACCGTATGCGCCAGGCGCAGCTCTTCTTCGGCTTGTTTGCGCGCAGAAATGTTTTCGGAGGCGATGATGATGCCCTGTATGGTCTGGTGGTCATCCAGCCAGGGCGTGATCATCCAGCGTGTCCATAAATGCTGGCCATCCGCTCGTACCCACAAATCCTCTTCCTCTTCCAGCCGCTCACCCGCCAGGGCGCGTCGATGCGCCAGGCGCCATTTTTCGGGTATGTCGGGGTGTGCTTCATAGTGGTTCAAGCCAAGCAGGCTGCCATTGGGGCAACCAAACTCCTGTTGCCACTGGTTGCTGCAGGCGAGGTAGCGCATATCTCGATCAAACATGGCGACACAGATCGGCGCCTGCCGGATAAAGGTTTTTTGTTGTTCCACCGCCTGTTTTAGCGCCGTTTCGGCGTGCTTGAGCTTGGTGATCTCGAGCCGCGTACCACTCATGGTCAGCGCTTCACCCTGCACTGATCGATGAGTAACCCGTCCGCGATCTGCCACCCAGATCCAGTGCCCGTTCTTATGGCGACGGCGGGATTCGCTGGCAAAGTAATCGGTCTCACCCCTGAGATGCGCTTCCAATGCCTGTACCAGCTGTTCAAGATCATCCGGGTGGCAGAGCGCACGGCAACTGTCAGCGGTGCAAGGCTCCAGCTCATCTGGCGTATAGCCCAGCATCTCCGCCCAGCGCGCATTGACGATACAGTCGCCGCGCCGTATATCCCACTCCCAGGTCCCAGCCGCCGTGCCATCAATAATTTGCTGTAATCGCTGGTGCTGATTGGCAAGCTCGGCGGTTTTGGTTTTAACGCTTCTGCGCAACAGGAAAATCCATAGCAGGACGATCGCCCCCACCAGGCTCAACAAGCCCAGTGCTGGCGCGATATAGCGGCTATAAGGCAGCAGTACCGGCGATTGCCCCACCCATTTCTGGAACATTTCGATCTTGTCTTCACGCGGAATCCGCGCCATGCCGCTTTCAATCAGCTGCAGTGTGTCGGTGGCGCCCTTTTTCACCGCATAATGAAACTGCCCCTGATACAGCTGGAAGGCTTTGCGGTATTGTTGCGTAGGGTCCAGTTTGTAAAGGTAGTAATTGGCTGGGTACTCATCCATGCAGAACAGCTTGACCTGCTCATCCAGCGCGCCTTTGATCAGGGATGTGTAATCCGGATAAAGCTTGAAATTGGTCACGGAGTCCGCCCGCAGTCGTTCAATACAGGCATCGCCTGCCTGCACACCAATCAGAAACCCACGCAGGTCATGCGCGGAGGCAATGCCGGGAATGCTGGCATGGCTGTAGATGGCGACGGGGAGATTTGCGTAAGGCTGTGAAAAATCATAGATCGCATCGCGCTCCGGCGTGCGGAAGATCATGTCGATGACATCCGCCTCTCCGTTGAGCAACGCTTGCTGGGCCTGATCCCAGTGGGTGGCGATCAGCTCAACCTTGATGCCGGTTTCCTGCTCCCAGCGTTTCCAGATATCCATCTGGTAACCTTCAAGATGACCGCTGGCATCGCGAAACAGGTAGGGTGGATAATTGTCATCAGTAACGACGCGCAAGGTTTGCGGCTGGGTATAGGCTGATATGGCGGGCAGCCCCAGCAGGGCAAATAGCATCATGCGCACCATGAAAATGCGCTTGGCTTGAAGCCACAGCCAGCCTGCCACTACGCGGTTTAATGCACCGGTGGCGAAGCTTTTATGGCTGATGTCGAGAGCGGCGCGCAATGTGGTTGTGCCAATATTTCAAGAGGGATGGGGCGACGCTATCGGTCGCCTGACGTGAGCAAACCCCATGCCCTGCTTATTATTGTTAGGCCCTTCGGGTGCGTGAACTGCAAGCCTAAACAACTTGCCGGGGATGTGCAATAGTCTGCGATCAGCATGGGGCGGTGTAAAATGCAGCAGCCCTTTTTACCTGTCCATCATGCCGCCTTTGACGCCTACCAGCCATTATCTTGCCGCTTATCCGGCCAGCCTTGTCACACAGGCACTGGATGTTATCCGCCAGGGAAAACTCGCGGAGATTTTTCTGGCGAAATACCCTGAGCCGCATGCCATCCGTACCGACAGGGGCCTGTACGATTTTGTGGTGAAGATAAAAGACGAGTACCTGCGCAATAGTGGTCAACTCAGCCGGGTGGCATACGACAGCAAACTGCATATCGTGCGTCATGCACTGGGTACGCATACGGCCATTTCACGGGTGCAGGGCGGCAAGCTCAAAGCCAAGCGCGAACTGCATGTGTCGGGGCTTTTTCGCAGCATGCCGGAAGCCTTTTTGCGCATGATCGTGGTACACGAGCTGGCGCATTTCAAGGAGCGCGACCACGACAAGGCGTTTTACCAGTTATGCTGCTACATGGAGCCGCAGTACCACCAGCTGGAGTTCGACTTGCGGGTGTACCTGACCTATCTTGATGCCGGCGGCGAGCCACTGTGGGAGCCCAGAAGCGCGCCTTGAGAATTAGTTGCCGCTGATGATGCAGTTACGGCCCAGCTGCTTGGCCTGATAGAGCCGCTGGTCCACCGTGTTGATAAAGTCCAAAGACTCATCCTGGTAGCCAGGGATCACGGTGCCCACACCCACGCTGATGGTAAGTACGGGGCCGATCAGGGATTTGGCATGCGGAATTTGCGCCTTGAAAATCAGCTTGCGGCAGCGTTCGGCAATTTTTTTGGCAGCGTCGCTATCGGTCTGCGGCAGCACCAGGACAAACTCCTCTCCGCCAAAGCGCGCAAAAAAGTCGTTCGCACGTGTACCCGCACTGCTCAGTATTTCCGCCACCTGCTTCAGGCAGTCATCGCCCTGAATATGTCCGTAGTGGTCGTTGTACTGCTTGAAGTAATCAATATCCAGCATGATGAGTGACAGCGGCTGGCTGTTGCGCCTGGCATTGGTCCACTCCACCTGAATGATGGAATCGAACATGCGGCGATTGGCGACACGTGTCAGGCCATCCTGAAATGACAGCTCTTCCAGCTCTTTCTGCAATTGCAGCAGTTTCTCTTCCGTTTTCTTGCGCTCGCTGATATCAAACATGAAGCCGATCAGCGCTTCGACTTCGCCATCCGCATTGCGCAGCACATGCACCACATCGCGGATCCATATGTATTCGCCATCCTTGGTCAGCGCACGATAGTCTGCTTCGTGATCAATCCCGGAGCGCGATTGCGACACGCAATAATCCACTACCCATTCACGGTCTTCGGGATGCATACGCGCTGCCCAGTCGCCTGCGCTCACCCAGCTCTCAGGGGCCCATCCCAGCAGCGTTTCGATCTGCGGACCGATGTAGCTGAATGTCATGGTGCGCCAGTCTATTTTCCAGGGAATCGCTTTGGTGGATTCCAGCAGGGTTTTATAGACGGTGCTGTCTTCTTCAAGGGGTTTTACCGGGTTACTCATAGTGGCGGGTGACGCCTTGTCCTGTGTCATGGGCTTGTGTTCATATTTTAGACCAAATATGCAGCGTATCGCCGGGTAGCTGGAGTGATATCTGCCCTACTGCAGGGAGCGTGTCTGCGCTCAATGGATTTGCAAGCGAGCCATGCGTTTGATGGCCTGAGGTGGATGCCCCAGCGTGCGGATGAAGGCCCGGCGCATGCGCTCGGGGTCGGCAAAACCGGTTTCCCGTGCCACCACGTCTATCGGGTGCCGCGCGGTTTCTATCATGGATTTGGCCGCTTCCACGCGCAGGTTTTCAATGGCTTTGGCGGGTGATTGCCCGGTCTCGGCGCGAAAAGCCCGGCTGAACTGGCGCGGGCTCAGGTGGGCGACATCGGCCAGGTCTTCCACGGACAAAGGCTTGTGCAGGTTGCTACGGGCGTAGGTCAGGGCGGTCTGGATGCGGTCGGACTTGGGTTCCAGCGTCAGCAGTGCCGAGAACTGCGATTGGCCACCCGTGCGCCGGTGGTACACCACCATGCGCTGGGCAATGGTGCGCGAAGCATCCAGCCCGATGTCGGCCTCTACCAGTGCCAGCGATAAATCTATGCAGGCCGTCATGCCTGCCGAGGTCCATACCTTGCCCTCGCGGATGAAGATGCGATCTTCTTCCACCTTGACTTTGGGGTAACGGCGCTGCAATTCACGCGCATGGCGCCAGTGGGTGCTGGCGCGCAGCCCGTCCAGCAGGCCCGCTTCAGCCAGGATGAAAGCGCCGGTGCATATGCTGGCAATGCGGCGACTGCCGCTGTGTGCCTGTTGCAGATAGCCGAGCAGGCCTGGGCTGGCCGAATGGATGCCGATGCTGCCCATCATGATGACGGTATCGTATGCATGCGCATCGAATGCTTCCGTATGCACTGCAACCCCGGCTGAACTGGTCACGGCACCGCCGTGTTCGGATAGCAGATGCAGCTCATACACTGGCTGCTGGCTGACCATGTTGGCCATTTCAAAGACGGTCATGGCTGCCAGATCCAGAATCTGAAAGCCGGGGAATACCACAAATCCGATACGCATCATGATGTCTCAAAAGGTGGGTTAAATGACATTTAAGTCATAGATTACGTGCATATACTGACTCTCGTCAATGGCTTATTCAAACACCCACTTGAATTTATTTATCAAGGAGAAACACATGACGACGTCTACTCAAGGCAAGGCACTCATTACGGGTTCATCTTCCGGCATCGGCGCTGTTTATGCAGATCGCCTGGCCAGACGCGGTTACGATCTGGTGCTGGTAGCGCGTGATACCACCCGTCTGCAAGCACTGGCCGACAAATTGCACGCCGCCACGGGGCGTCAGGTAGAAATCCTGGGCGCTGACCTGACGCGCAAACAGGACCTGGAGCAGGTAAAGCAAAAGCTGCTCGCCGATAGCGACATCAGCGTGCTGGTGAATAATGCGGGTAGTGCCGCGGTGACCTCGCTGCTGGATTCCAACCTGGACCAGATCGACACCATGATTTCGCTCAACGTCACCGCGCTGACACATCTGGCTGCAGCGGCTGCCACCAGTTTCGTCAAGCGCGGCAATGGCACCATCATCAATATCGCATCGATTGTGGCGCTGGCGCCGGACATGCTGAATGGCAGCTATAGCGGCAGCAAGGCCTATGTATTGAATCTCAGCGAATCCATGCATCACGAGTTGTCCGGCAAGGGCGTGCGTGTGCAGGCCGTACTGCCGGGCGCCACACATACCGAGTTGTGGGATCGTGCCGGTTTCTCTGTCAATCATTTGCCACAAGAGATCGTTATGCCAGCCGAAACCATGGTCGATGCAGCGCTGGTCGGGCTTGATCTGGGCGAAGTGGTGACTATTCCTTCCTTGCCCGAAGCGTCCGACTGGACACGCCTGGTGGATGCGCGCAATCATCTGCGCCCCAATCTTTCGCACAAACAACCGGCCGCCCGCTATCTGCAAGCCGTGCGTCAGTAATCCTGCTGAACAGCATGGGCTCGGGCACGCTCCCGAGTCCATGTTTTTTCATGTGCATGTTGATATTGCTTGAGGGGTAGCTCATGTCCTGGAAAGTACCGCGCCGTTTTCGGCCGATTGTGTTTGCCGCAGTGATGTCCGCTTTCAGTGTCATGCTGGTTTCCGGCACGCTCACACTGCGGCATTTGGGCTGGCATGCCGGTTTCATGCGAGAGTGGTGGCATGCCTTCTGCACCGCATGGCCTGTGGTTTTTCTGGCCATTTTGCTGGTGGCGCCCCTGGTCGGCCGGCTGGTGGAACGCATTGTGGCGTCCGAGTAATCGCTACCTCCCCTTTCAAGCGTTGCTCAACGCCCGGCGTCAACAAACGCCTGATACAGATTGCGCTCGCGCAGACAGCTCTCGGCGTTTTTGTCCGCGCAGAACCCGCGAAGTTTGCAAAAGCAGATGTACTGCCCCAGTGTTTCTGTCGATAGCGATTCGGTTCCCCCCGCAGCTTGCTGCTGGCGCAACAAGGCTGCCAGCGCGGCTTGTTCGTCAGGAATCGGTAGTGTGGTCATGATGGGCTCTCGTTAATGTGGTTATGGGGATGGGCTGATCCATCACGATGATGTGGCGCCAGCTTAGGCCAGCAGGTATATCAACAGCCCGAAGTACAACAGCGCAAACACGGCAACCAGCCAGAACACCCACAGCATATGCTGATGGATATGCTTTAGGGTGGTATTGATGTCATCCAGCTTGCCGGCTATTTCCTGATCCATGAGATTCTCCTGTTGCGCCCTCCATGAGGGCCTGCTTATCTTGTCTGCTTAGGGGCGAGTATCCATGGCCGGTTCCGTGTGAGCAGCCTGCATAACTTATGTATGCATTGCACTGACTGAACCATCAGGCCTGGCGTGCGTCAGGTTGAGTGGCAATAGTGAAAATGGAGTGAGGAGAGGGCGATGTGGCAAGGTGCGGTTTTGTTCAACTGGCTGATGATGGGGCTTTTCAGCGCGATGCCTGCAGTGGCTGCCGAGCGGATTATCAACCTGACGAACGGGGAGGAGGTGTCGACCGTCCAGCTGGCCGCTGATCTCGCGCAGCAGGATGTGCTGTTGCTGGGCGAAGTCCATGACAATGCGCTGCAGCATCAGCGGCGTGGCGAACTGCTGAAGCAGCTCAAGGGTTATAAACCCATGGTCCACGTTGTCGCCGAACATCTGCCATCCGGGCAGACGGTGCAGTGGGATGGCCCATTGCTGACCGATCTGGAGCGCGCCGGATTCAATGCAAAAAGCTGGCAGTGGCCCGCGCATGAGGGCTTGTTTGCCGCCATGCGCGAGGCCGGGATATCGCTCACTGGTGGCAATCTGGCACCCGAGCAAGCCAGAAGTATTGCGCGGCAGGGCGCGTCTGCCGTGCCGACGACGCTGGCAGGCATTCTCCAGCAGGCACCCCTGTCGCCGCCTGCGGTGGCGACGCTGAATCAGGATCTGCTCGATGGGCATTGTGGTCAGCTGCCGCCGCAGCATTTGCCTGCCATGCTGCTCGCGCAACGCGCACGTGATGCCGCCATGTTCAGTGCCCTGCGCGACGCGGGTTCTGGCATGGCGGTGCTGGTGGCGGGCAATAACCATGTGCGGCGCGATTATGGAATCCCCGTCATGTTTCGGGCCCTGTTGCCTGAGCGCCAGTTGCGCGTGGTCGGCTTCGTTGAGGAGACTCCCGGGCTGAACACCCGGCGCGATGAGTTGCGTCGCCAATATGATTATGTATGGATCACCCCGGTGCAGGACCGCCCAGACCCTTGTCAATGATGCGCGGCGACAGGCCGGATGAGGGCTGGCCCCACACCTGAAAATGTTGGTTCTGGCATTCATCCCGGCTGAGCTTATGAAATAAAGCCGTTCCGCTATATGAAGTTATCTTGTGCCATATCAGGTGTGCAAATATTTATGCAGACCTCCATAAAAGTTATTCACTTCATGCCCGATAACGTATTACATTGCTAACAATTTAGTGATGTTCATCACAGGCTTGTCCTCTTTTATTGCTGTTGAATTTGCTGAAAAGGGTCCTTGATGCTGGATAGTGCGCAAGAAAAAATAACGGCTAGAGAAAAATATCTGCGCACCTTGCTGGATAACTTTCCATTCATGGTCTGGCTGAAAGACACGAACAGTCGCCTGTTGGCCGTCAATCGTGAATACGCACGTGTCGCCGGCGTTTCTTCGCCGCGTGAGCTGGAAGGTAAAACGGATTATGACTTTTTTGATCCGGCGCTGGCACAGGAGTATGTGGAAGGCGACCGGCATGCCATGGCCAGTGAAGAGCCCGTGGGCACCCTCAACCGGCTGCGTACCGCCGATGGCCAGGATATCTGGATCGAATCCTATAAATCCCGTCTGGTCATTGATGGCAAAGTCGAAGGCACGCTGGGATATGCGCGGGATGTGACCGACGCCATCCGCCGTGAACGCGAATACCACTCCCTGATCGAAAACTCTCCCAACCTCATCGTGCGTTTTGATGCCCATGGCAGGCGCACCTTTGTTAACCAGAAAACCGTCAGTTTTTATGGCGTAAATGAATCCATGCTGCTGGGGAAAACGCCCAGCGAGTTTCCCGGTGGCGATTCGGCTTATGGCTATGAAAAGGCAGTGAGCGAGGTGTTTCGCACAGGTCGGGCAGCGGCGATGGATATGCACTGGCATGCGCAGGATGGCGCGCGCAAGATCATCCATATCTGGTTGGCCGCCGAGCTGGACGCGGCCGGTGCGCCGATTGCCGTGATCGGCATGGGGCAGGATGTCACCGAAACTTACGAATATCAGGAACGCATACACCACCTGGCGTATTTCGATACGCTGACCAAACTGCCCAATCGTGCGCTGCTGATCGACCGCATCGGGCAGACCATCGCTGAAGCCGAGCGCCATGCTTATCCATTCGGGCTCATCATGCTTGATCTGGATCGCTTCAAGGAAATCAACGATACCCTGGGTCACGCGCTGGGCGATGTGCTGTTATGTGAAGTCGCCAACCGCCTGGAAAAATGCGTGCGGCCTTATGATACGGTCGCCCGCCTGGGCGGTGACGAGTTCGGTATTCTGGTCTCTGAAATGCGTGTGCCGGAAAACATCACCCGCGTGGCTGACAAGGTGTTGCAGGCGTTTGACCAGCCCTTTCTGGTAGAGGGTCATGATGTCTTTGTCACGGCCAGCCTGGGCCTTGCGGCTTACCCTTCGGACAGTCACGCCGTGGACGACTTGCTCAAGTACGCCGACTCGGCGCTGTTTCATGCCAAGCATCTGGGGCGCAACAATTTTCAGTTCTACTCGACAGATCTGACGATCAAGGCCGCCGAGCGGCGCGAGGTGGAAACCAATCTGCGCTTTGCGCTCAAAAAAGAAGAGTTTTTGCTGCATTACCAGCCGCTGGTTGACCTTGCCACACGCGAGATCATTGGTGCCGAAGCCTTGCTGCGCTGGCAGCCTGAGTCGGGCAAACTCATCATGCCAGACAAGTTCATTGGTATCGCCGAAGAGACCGGGCTGATTATCCCGATAGGTGAATGGGTGCTCCGTTCTGCCTGTCAGGTCGCGGTAGCGCTGAATAGCGGTCGCAGGGAGCCGGTGACCGTCGCAGTCAATTTATCCACCCGCCAGTTCCTGCACAATGACCTGGTATCTTCCATACAAACCATTCTCACCGAGACAGGCTGTCATACCGACTGGATCAAGCTGGAAATCACCGAAAGCCTGCTGCTGGAAAACACCGACAACATCCAGCACATGCTGCAAAGTCTCAGTGCCATGGGCTTGTGTATCTCGATTGATGATTTTGGCACCGGCTATTCTGCCCTGAGCTATCTGCATCGCTTTCCGGTGCGCGAACTGAAAATCGACCGCTCATTTACCAGCGATATTACGGACAACGCGGAACGCGCGCTGATCGTGCAGGCCATCGTCTCACTGGCAAGCAACCTGAATAAAAACGTGGTGGCAGAAGGGGTTGAAACCCTGGAGCAGGCCGATTACCTGCATAAGATGGGTTGCCCGCAAGCGCAAGGCTACCTGTTCAGCAAGCCCTTGCCGCTGGAGCAGTTTGTCGCCCTACTGGGCTGATGGGTGTGGCAACGCGACGCTGCACGCCGCCAGGGTGGAATGCTGCAAGCGCTAGGGTCTTGCCGACAGGGTAAGCCGCTCCAGCCCCATGGAGCAGAGGCGCTCGGCGATATCCCATTTATCTGTCGTGGTGTCGTGATTGAAAAAAAGAATGCTGAAGATGCCTTCAATCTGCGCTTGGACATACAGCGTATAAAGCGCGACATCGCTATCGGCGGCGAGGCTGCCTTCCTGTATGGCGGCTTGCAGGCACTGCGCAATGACGGCGGCGCGTTTTTGTTCCCAGCGCTCGCGTATGCTGACCAGTTCAGGTGTGTCGTCTATGCGCACGTAGAGAATGAACAGCACGCGCTGCAGCGAACTGGCGTCGATGTAGGAGTGCACTTCGTGCAGGCAGTAGCGTTTCAGGTACACCAGCGCGGGCTCTTCCGGGCCCCGCTCCACTGAAGGGGCGTGATGGATGGCGCGCTCGGCCATGGCAATCGCCAACTCCACTTTGCCCTTGTAATGCCCATAGACGGCACCGCGTGACACATGGGCTGCATCCGCAATATTGGCCATGGTGGTGAGACTCATGCCGCGCTCGTAAATGACATGTTCGGCAGCGTCCAGGATCAGGTCGCGGGTGCGCTGGGAGTCTTCTTTTGTTTTGCGTGCCAAGGCATGAACTCGCAGGAATCGAAGCGCGTAGTATACACCGATAATTAATCAGTCACGATTGATTGATTATCGGCGCTGGGCTATGATGCCCCATTCTTTTCAGTTGGAATTTTCAAATATGGGTGTTTCTCCAGCAGGGTGGCGGAGAGTATTTTTCACGGTGTCGGTGCTTGGGCTGATGAGCGCATGCTCTTCTGGCGACCAGGCGGCATCGGCTGGCGCTGCCCCGGTGGAAGTGCAGGTCATCCAGGTGACGGAAACGCCAGTGACCATGGAGGCCGAGATTCCTGGCCGTCTGGAAGCATATCGGCAAGCGGAAGTGCGGGCCCGTGTGGCGGGCATTGTCACTGAACGTGTTTATCAGGAAGGCCAGGAGGTCAAAAAAGGCACGCGGCTGTTCCTGATCAACCCCGAACTGCTATCGGCGGCGCGTGAGGATGCGGCGGGCGCACTGGCGCAGGCCGAAGCCAATCATCTCAATGCCCTGGACAAGCTGGAACGCTACAAGGATCTGGTCAGCGACCAGTCGGTGAGTCAGCGCGATTACAAGGTGGCCGCTTCGGAAGAGCTGGCGGCACGCGCTGCCCTGCTGTCTGCCAAAGCCAGGCTCAACCGGGCCAATCTGGATCTGGGGTATGCGCGGGTGACGGCGCCGATTGATGGCATTGCCCGGCGTGCACTGGTGACTGAGGGCGCGCTGGTCGGGCAGGATAGTCCTACCCCGCTGACCACCATAGACCAGATCGACCCGATCTACGTGAATTTCTCGCAACCGGCGGCGGATGTCATGGCGCTGCAACGCGCGATGCGCGCCGGCCAGGTGCAAGGCAAGAAACAGGGGCAGGTTACCGTGCGTCTGATCCTGCCGGATGGCACGGAGTATACCCACAAGGGCAAGCTCTACTTCTCTGACCTTGCGGTCAACAGCACGACGGATTCGGTCGCCATGCGCGCCCTGTTTGACAATCCGGACCGCGAGCTTTTCCCCGGCGCCTATGTGCAGGTGAAGCTGGATCAGGCCGTGAATCCACATGCCATCCTGATTCCGCGGGATGCCCTGATCAGAACCGCACAATCGGCTCAGGTGATGACGCTGGACAAGGATGACAAGGTGGTGCCGGTGGAAGTGCAAACCAGCGGCATGCAGGGGCGCGAGTGGATCGTGGTCAAGGGGCTGAAAGCAGGCGATCGCGTGGTGACCACCAACGTGGCGACACTGGCACCGGGGGCGAAGGTAAACGTCACCCCGGCCGCAGGCCAGACTCCCTGATGCACTCCGCTTGAAGAACCCAAGGCAAATTTATGGCTAGATTTTTTATTGACCGCCCGGTGTTCGCCTGGGTGATCGCACTGTTGATCATCCTCTCCGGCATATTGGCAATACGCGGGCTGCCGATTGCCCAGTATCCGGATATTGCGCCGCCCGTGGTGAACATCAGTGCGACGTATCCTGGCGCTTCTGCACGGGTGGTGGAAGAAACCGTCACCTCGGTAATCGAGCGTGAAATGAACGGGGTGCAAGGCCTGATGTATATCTCGGCCACCAGCAGCCAGAGCTCGGCCGGGCTCAGTCTTACTTTCAAGCAGGGTGTGAACCCTGACCTCGCCGCAGTGGATGTGCAGAACCGCCTGAAAACCATCGAAGTGCGGCTGCCGGAAATTGTGCGCCGCAATGGGATTTCCGTGGAAAAGTCGGCGGACAGTTTTCAGCTGATCGTCTCTCTGACGGCGGATGACCCGGCAACCAGCGAGGTAGACCTGGGCGAGCTCGCCTCGGCCAATGTGATCCAGACGCTGCGGCGCGTACAGGGCGTGGGCAAGGTGCAGTCCTTCAGTCCGGAATACGCCATGCGTATCTGGCCCGACCCGACAAAAATGGCGGCGCTCAACGTGACGGCCTCGGATATTGCCTCGGCCATCCGCAGCTACAATGCGCGCGTCACTATCGGTCAGATCGGCGCCAATGGCGTACCGGAGAACGCCCCCATCAGCGCCTCCATCGAGTCTGAAGCCGTGCTTGCCACGCCAGAAGACTTTGGCAATGTGCAACTGCGCACCAATGCCGATGGTTCGGCCTTGCTGGTCAAAGATATCGCCAGGGTGGAGCTGGGCAGTAGCGATTACTCGTTCTCATCCAAGGTGAATGGCAAAAACGCAGCGGGCATGGCGATCAAGATGGCCCCTGGCTCCAACGCCGTGGCCACGGTCAAACGCATACGCGCGGCGCTGGATGAACTGCAGCTGTACTTCCCGCATGGCGTGACTTATCAGATTTCGTACGACACCTCGGCCTTTGTCAGTATCTCGATTGAAAAAGTGCTGCACACCCTGATCGAGGCTATTGTCCTGGTGTTTCTGGTGATGTATCTCTTCATGCAGAATTTCCGTGCCACGCTGATTCCTACCGTGGTGGTGCCGATAGCGCTCATGGGCACTTTCAGCGTCATGTATGCGCTGGGCTTTTCCATCAATGTGCTGACCATGTTTGGCATGGTGCTGGCGATTGGTATCGTGGTGGACGATGCGATTGTGGTGGTGGAGAACGTCGAGCGCCTGATGGCAGAAGAGGGACTCTCGCCTTATGAAGCCACCGTCAAGGCGATGTCGCAGATCAGCGGTGCCATTGTCGGCATTACGGTCGTGCTGGTGTCGGTGTTCATCCCCATGGCATTTTTCAGCGGTGCGGTCGGCAATATCTACCGGCAGTTCTCTTTATCGCTGTCGGTGTCCATCGCCTTTTCCGCTTTCCTCGCACTGTCGCTGACGCCTGCGCTCTGCGCCACCTTGCTGAAACCGATTCCCCAAGGCGGCTCGCATGGCCATCGTGGCTTCTTCGGCTGGTTTAACCGCCGCTTTGCCTGGCTGACCGAACATTACCAGGGGCGCACCAAAAAAATCCTGCAAAAGCCCATACGCTGGATGGTGGTCTACGGCAGCCTCCTGGCGGTGGTCGCGCTGTTGTTTGTGCGCTTGCCGACGGCATTTCTGCCGGATGAAGACCAGGGTAACTTCATGGTGGTGGTCATGCTGCCGCAGGGCGCTACCATGGCGGAGACCGACGCCGTGCTGAGTGAAATCAGCCAGCATCTGCAAAAAACTGAGCCGATTGAATATGTGTTTGAAGTCGGTGGCTTCAGCATTTACGGTACGGGCACCAGCAGCGGCATGTTGTTCGTGACATTGCGTGACTGGAAGGAACGTACCGCCGTCGAGCAGCAGGTGAAAGCGATAGTGGAACGGGTGAACATGCAGTTTTACGGGCGGCCCAACCAGACCATTTTTGCCCTGAATGCACCGCCTCTGCCTGAGCTTGGCTCAACCAGCGGCTTTGACATGCGCTTGCAGGACAGGGGCAATATCGGGATGCAGGCGCTGGCCGAAGCGCGCGACAAGCTGCTGGCGAATGGCGCCAAGAATGAGGCGTTGACCAACCTCATGTTTGCCGGCATGCCGGATGCGCCACTGGTGCGGCTGGATATCGACCGCCGCAAGGCGAGCGCACTCGGCGTGAGCATGGATGAGATCAACGATACGCTGGCCACCATGTTCGGTTCCAATTACATCGGCGATTTTGTCTATGGTAACCAGATCAGGCGGGTCATCGTGCAAGCACAAGGCCATAGTCGCCAGAGCCTGGATGACCTCAATAATCTTCGGGTACGAAACGCCAAAGGCGAGTTTGTCGCGCTATCTTCGTTTGTCACCATGACCTGGACTACGGGCGCACCCCAACTTACGCGCTTTAATGGCTACCCCTCATTTACCATCAATGGCAGCGCTGCCCCCGGCCGCAGCAGTGGGGAGGCCATGAATGAAATGGAACGCCTGAGCCGACAACTGGGCCAGGGCATCGGCTTTCAATGGGCCGGCCAGTCGTATGAAGAACAGCTCTCCGGCAGTCAGGCCACCATGCTGTTTGCGGTGTCCATCCTCATTGTATTCCTGGCATTGGCGGCCTTGTATGAAAGCTGGCTGATTCCGCTATCGGTCATCCTGGTGGTGCCGCTCGGCGTGCTGGGGGCGTTGCTCGGCGTCACCTTGCGCGACATGCCGAACGATATCTACTTCAAGGTGGGCCTGATTGCGACCATAGGCCTGTCGGCCAAGAACGCCATCCTGATTGTGGAATTTGCCAAGGATCTGTATGCAGGCGGCATGAATATCATCGACGCCACCCTCGAAGCCTCGCGTCAGCGCTTGCGTCCTATCGTGATGACGTCGCTGGCGTTCGGCGTAGGCGTATTGCCGCTGGCACTGGCGACAGGTGCTGCCTCTGGCGCGCAGTCGGCTATCGGCACCAGTGTGCTGGGGGGGATTATCTCTGCCACGGTGCTGGCAATCTTCCTGGTTCCGCTTTTCTTTGTATTGCTCGGACGCTATATCAAACGCCCACCACTGTCTCAACCGACCAACAAGGACGCAGCATCCGTATGAGAACAAGCTTGCCGTGGCTTATCGCCGTGCTGGTTTCACTGAGTCTGGGCGCCTGCTCGCTGGCGCCTCAGTATGCGCGGCCTGCATTGCCTGTGCCTGAAGCCTATCCGGTGGCGACAGAGCCCCAAGCCGCCGAGTTTGCCCTGGACTGGGTGCATTACTTTCAGGATCCCGACCTGCAGGCGCTGATCAAGCTGGCGCTGGAAAACAATCGCGACTTGCGCATTGCCGTGTTGCGCATTGAAGAGGCGCGTGCGCAATATGGCATTCAGAAAGCCGACCGCCTGCCCACCATCAACGGCACGCTGGGTTATGAACGCAGCCGTAGTGTGCTGACGCAGGGCCAGAAATTCGATACGGATTACTACCGCGCGGGCGTCAATGTCACCGATTTCGAGCTCGACTTTTTTGGGCGGGTGAAGAATCTTTCCAGCGCCGCGCTGGAGCAGTTTTATTCCATGCAGGATGCTCGTGAGAGCGTGCAAACCAGCCTGGTCACCGAGCTGGCGACGGCTTATGTGAATCTGCTGGCGCTGAACGAACGGTTGACGCTGGCACAAGACACCTTGCAATCGCGCCGGGCTTCGCTGAGCAGAATCAAGCGGCGCCATGAAGGCGGACTGGATAATGCCATTGAACTGAAAACGGCCGAGATTCAGGCCAGTAGCGCCGAGGCCAGTGTTTCGGCACTGGCGCGCGAGCAAGCGCTGGCGATCAATGCCTTGCACCTGTTGACGGGCGACAAGGCTCCTGCCAGCGCCATGCCGCCCAAGCCGCTCCACAGCGTGCAGGTGGAAACCGTGGCTCCCGGCTTGCCTTCGCAACTGCTGGAGCAGCGCGCGGATATTCGTGCCGCCGAGCACCGGCTGATCGCGGCCAATGCCAATATCGGCGCCGCACGGGCGGCTTTCTTCCCGCGCATTCAACTCACCACCAGCGCCGGGCTGGTCAACGATGATCTGCTGGGCCTGTTTGGCGGTGGTAGTGATCGCGTGTGGAGTTTTACCCCGCAACTGGTGTTGCCGATTTTCAATGCCGGCCGTAACCAGGCCAGTCTTGATCTGGCCGTGGTGCGCAAGGATGTGGCCGTGGCCGAGTACGAAAAAGCCATACAAACCGCATTTCGTGAAGTGGCCGATGTGCTGGTAGTCAGCCGCCAGATTGATGACGAGATCGCCCTGCAATCCCGCATCGCCGAGGCGGACCGCGAGCGCCTGCGACTTGCCACGCGTCGCTACGAGCGCGGGGTGGCGAATTACCTGGAGCTGCTGGATGCACAACGCAGCCTGTTTGAGTCCGATCAGCAGCTGGTAAAGCTGAAACAGCTGGGATTGGTCAACAAGATCAACCTGTATAAAGCCCTCGGTGGTCACTAGCCAGCTTCCATGGCTTTCATCCGCAAGTAAGCACTTCTCTATCTCGCATGGTCTGCGAGATTATGCAAAATAAATGTCCATGCTATTCAAGGTTGAATAACTAATAACGATTCAACCTTGTTTGGCTGGGGTGCCAATAAATTTGTAACAAATTGTATCTTATGGGTTTTTCCACGTTTTTCGGGCAGTTTGGCAGCTAAATTTTCCAATTAAATCAAAATCTTTTTAAAGAATCGCAATCGCTGACCGTAATCTGAGTTAAACGCTGCTGACACAGTGCGCGAAGATAATACGGGTGCTGGTGACTTTGATATCTGGGGATTCAAATACAGCGTTCAGCATCGCCAGGCTGGTGGTGCTGATTGAGCAAACTGCACTCTTTTCCTGTTGTTGATCAATGGATTGCATTGTGGAAATACCGGGAAAATCCTCATTAAGACGGTTGACACCCTGTCACCCGACAAGAGCAGTCTTTTATGCTGCCTGATAAATAAGGATTTAATTGTGAGTGGAAACGACAACAGTATGACCTCCGCGCAAGATGCCATGCAGGAGGCAGGGCAGACTGAAATCGTAGGGCTTTCAGATCTTTGCTACAGTGCTTTGCCGATATGGTCGGGGCAGGTGGAGTTTGCCCGGCAACATACCGAGGAGGAGGTCGGCCAGCTCGTCAGTCGTTTCTCCAATCTCTCACAGCGCATCAATAACGCCATCAAGTCCTCGCAGGGCAATGACAGTGAACATGGCATCGTCAGCCTGCTGCGCGATAGCCAGTCCCAACTGAACGACATCACCACCAGCCTGCGTAACTCCCTCGAAGAAAAAAAAATCCTGCTCAATACCGTGCAGCAGCTAGCCAGTGTGACCCGCGAGTTGCAGGAGCTGGCCAATACGGTAGGCCAGATCGCCAAGCAGACCAATATGGTGGCGATCAATGCCGCCATTGAAGCGGCTCACGCCGGTGAGCTCGGCCGTGGCTTTGCCGTGGTGGCGGATGAAGTGCGCAAGCTTTCCAGCAACTCGGCCCGCGTAGGCAAAAACATTGCCGACAAGGTACAGAGCGTGAATGGCGGTATCGCCGAAACCCTGGCCATGTCCAAGCAGTACTCCGAAAACGACCAGCTCATGGTGCAAAACGCCGAAACTGCCATCAACGATGTGCTGGGCAAGTTCAAGCATCAGGCCGATGAGCTGACGGCATCTGCCGAGACCGCCCGCAGCGAAAGCAAGCACATCGGCGGCGAGATTGCGCAAGTGCTGGTGTCGCTGCAGTTTCAGGATCGGGTAAGCCAGATTCTGGCCAATGTGTCAGAGCAGCTGAACATGCTGCATCAGGAGGTGGCCTCCGGCACCGCTTACATTGATCCGCAATCCTGGCTGGGCCGCATGCAGAACAGTTACACCATGCCCGAGCAGACCAATATCCACAGTGGTCATGCTTCGGTTGCCGCATTGCCGAATAACGATGCAGACAACGAAATCACGTTTTTTTAGCCCATTTTTAGTCCATGTTCAAAGAGGGGAAGTAAATGTCCAAAACAGTCATGATCGTCGATGACTCAACGACGCTGCGGCAAGTGGTACGACTGGCATTGGAAGGCGCGGGATACAGCGTGCTGGAAGGTGCAGATGGCAAGGACGCTTTGTCCAAGCTTACCGGTCAGAAAGTGCACCTCATTGTCAGTGATGTGAATATGCCGAATATGGATGGCATTACCTTTGTGAAGGCCGTCAAGCAGTTGCCTGCTTACAAATTCACACCGGTGATCATGCTGACCACCGAAGCCGGGGAAAGCAAAAAGCTGGAAGGCCAGGCTGCTGGCGCCAAGGCATGGGTGGTCAAGCCATTCCAGCCTGCGCAGCTGCTCATGGCGGTTTCCAAGCTCATCATGCCCTGAGCATTTCTCAGGCTTCGATACTTACGAAAGCGATGCCATGACGATAACTGTCCACATTAATGGAGCCATGGGCCATGTCGTCATTGAAGGTGAAATGACGATTTTCGAGGCAGCCGAATACCACGCCGCCCTCCTGCCGCCGGTCACCCAGTGCCACACGCTGGAACTCGACCTCACCAATGTCACGGAAATTGATACATCGGGTTTGCAGTTGCTGGTCTCGGCCAAGCTGAGATCGCAGCAAACCGGGTCCACATTAAGCATTACCGGCCATAGCGAGACAGTGCAGCAAGTGCTGGACGCGACCGACCTGGCAGGCTTTTTCGGCGATCAGGTTGTACTGACTGCAAGCGAATAATAACGATAGTTTTTGGGGGTTGTAATGAGTTTAGATGATGCAATGCAGACATTCATCATTGAATGTCGCGAGCTGCTTGAAAGCATGGAAGCTGCCTTGTTGTCGGCAGAAGAAGCCCCGGCCAGCGAAGAAGCGATCAACGCCATTTTTCGCGCGGCTCACACTATCAAGGGCTCTGCCGGGTTATTTGGTCTCGACCACATCGTGTCTTTTGTCCACGTGGCCGAAAGCGTGCTGGACAAGGTACGCAATAACGAAATCCCGCTGGACCCGCCACTGGTTGCCCTCATGCTGCAGGTCTGTGATCACATCGGCCTGCTGGTGAGCTATCTGGAGCAGCTGAAGGAACCCGACAACGATCTGCTCGAAGGCTCCGCCATCCTGCAAGCCGGCCTCTCCATCTACCTCAGTGATACCCCGCCGCCCAGCGCCTCCACGCTGCCGGTCGAGCACGATGCCCCGTATGAATCCGAAGGCGGCACGCCGGTAGAAACCGATAACTGGCACCTGTCGCTGCGCTTCAATCAGGATGTCTTGCGCAATGGCATGGATCCGCTCTCTTTCATCCGCTATCTGGGCACGCTGGGCAAAGTGGTCAGCATCATCACCCTGACCGATACCCTGCCGCCGCTGGACGCCATGGACCCTGAAACGTGCTATCTCGGTTTCGAGATCAGCTTCAGTTCCAACGCCGACAAAGCCGAGATTGAAAGCGTATTTGATTTCGTGCGCGAAGGCAGCCTGATCCATATCCTGCCGCCACGCAGCAAGATCTCCGAATACATAGAGCTGATACAAAGCATGCCCGCCGACGATATGCGTCTGGGCGAGCTGCTGATCAAATGCGGCACCCTCACCCGCCAGGAGCTGGAAGATGGTCTTGCCAGCCAGCGGGAGGTCGAGTCCCCTGATCAAGCCAAGCCGATCGGCGAGGTGCTGATCGAGCAGAATGTGGTGCAGCCAGTGGTGGTGGCTGCCGCCCTCGACAAGCAAAAAGCCGTCAAGGACGTGAAAACGGCAGAAGCCAGCCTGATACGCGTGGATGCCAACAAACTGGATCAACTCATCAATCTGGTGGGCGAGCTGATCATTGCCAGCTCGGGAGCCAGCCTCATCGCCCAGAAAGAAGCCCTGCCCCATTTGCTGGAATCCACCTCCACCATTTCGCGTCTGGTGGAAACCATACGTGACTCCGCACTTTCACTGCGCATGGTGCCGATTGGTGGCACCTTCAGCAAGTTCAAGCGCGTGGTGCGCGATGTATCGGCCGAGCTGGGCAAGGATATTCAGCTGGAAATAAGCGGTGAAGAAACCGAGCTCGATAAAACCGTGGTGGAAAAAATCGGCGACCCGCTGACCCACCTGGTCCGCAACTCCATGGACCATGGCATCGAGCCCGCCGAAGTGCGCCTTGCCCGCGGCAAGCCCGTGGTGGGCACCCTCAAGCTCGATGCCTATCACGACTCGGGCAATATCATCATCGAAGTCAGTGACGATGGTGGCGGCCTTAACAAAGACAAGATTTTTGCCAAGGCTGTGGAGCGAGGGCTGATCAAGCCGGACCAGATTCTTAGTGAAAATGAAATTTACAACCTGATATTCGAGCCCGGTTTTTCAACCGCCGATGCGGTCAGCAATCTTTCCGGTCGCGGTGTGGGCATGGATGTGGTGCGTCGCAATATCGAAGCCTTGCGTGGCACGGTCGAGATCCGGTCGGTGCTGGGCGAAGGCGCCACCATGCGCATACGTTTGCCACTCACACTCGCCATTATTGATGGCTTCCTGGTAGAGGTTGGTGACTCTTCTTACGTTGTGCCACTGGATATGGTGATTGAATGCATTGAATTGCCAGTCACCCAGGCCGGCCACAACGCGGAAAACGATGCCGACTTCATTAATCTGCGTGGCGAAGTGCTGCCTTACCTGCGCTTGCGCAAGCACTTTGAGATAACTGGCGAGCCGCCTCGCCGGGAGAATGTGGTCGTGGTCCAGTTTGGTGATCGCAAAATGGGGATAGTCGTAGATCAATTAATGGGGGAATTACAGACCGTGATCAAGCCGCTTGGCAAGGTGCTCAACAAAATCAGGGGAATTGGTGGCTTCACCATTCTTGGCAACGGTCGCGTTGCCCTGATTGTGGATGTGCCAAGCATGATGCAGGAGGCTGAGCATGCAGCGAACGCACAAATTTCTGATGCCAACTGAATAAACATTTTAGCAACGGCTATTTAATCTTAAAAACTCTAGTCTCTGGAGACCAAAATGAAACTCACAGTTGCGAAAAAAATGATCGTATTGCTCTCAATTGCCATTCTTGGCTTGATTATTCTTGCCGTGAGCGGGCAGTACTACATCAATCAGGTTTTTGAGAAAACCAATTATGTGACGATCAATACCGTACCCAGTATCGTGATACTGGACGACGTCAGCAAAGCCTACTCGGATATGCAGGAAACGGTGTATCAGCACATTATCAATACCGATGATTCGGTCATGACGCAGCTGGATAAAACCATCCTGGAGCATAGAGCCAAGATGAATGAGGGGTTGGACACCTACGAAAAAAAACAATATCACCGATGCCAAAGATGCTTCGCTGATCAAGGATATTCGCGTCACCCTGAAAGAATACGACACGACCAGAGAGCAGCTTCTTGGCTTGTCGCGGGCCAATAAAATCGAGGATGCACGCAAGCTCACATTTGCCTCCAAAGATGTGTTTGCCAAGGTGTACGACGCGATCAATGGTGCCCGTGGATACAACGTCGAAATCGGGAATAACGCCTCTGCAGAAGCCATGGCGATTCAGCGTACGGCCGTTCTCAATTCGATGATCATTACCGTCGTTGTGCTGATTGTGGTGGCCGTTATCGGTGTTCTGATTACTCGCGACTTGCTCAAGCAACTGGGGGGCGAGCCAAACTATGCAGCGGAAGTTGCTGGCAGAGTGGCAGCGGGCGATCTTTCCATGCAGGTGGAAACCAAGCCTGGTGACACTACCAGCATGCTGGCGGCGATGAAGGCCATGGTGGAAAAACTCTCCGGCATCGTCAGTGAGGTGCGCAGTGCTGCCGATGGTATTGCCAGTGCATCCGAGCAGGTGAGCTCCACTGCTCAGAGCTTGTCGCAAGCCACCAACGAACAAGCGGCCAGTGTGGAGCAAACCAGTGCTTCAGTAGAGGAAATGAGCGCTTCCATCAATCAGAACACCGAGAACGCCAAAGTTACCGAAGGCATCTCGGCCAAAGCCTCTACCGATGCCAATGAAGGTGGTACCGCCGTGGTGCAGACCGTGGAAGCCATGAAGAGCATCGCCAACAAAATCAGCATCATTGACGACATCGCGTACCAGACCAATCTGCTGGCACTGAATGCCGCCATTGAAGCGGCACGCGCCGGTGAGCATGGCAAGGGCTTTGCCGTGGTAGCGGCGGAAGTACGCAAGCTCGCTGAGCGTAGCCAGGTGGCCGCACAGGAAATCGGCGAGCTGGCATCCAACAGCGTAGGCACGGCGGAAAAAGCCGGCAAGCTCCTGGAAGAAATGGTGCCCAACATCAACAAGACCAGTGATCTGGTGCAGGAAATCACCGCCGCCAGCCAGGAGCAAAGCAGTGGCGCTGCGCAGATCAATGTGGCAATGAACCAGATGAGCCAGATCACCCAGCAGAACGCCAGCAGCAGTGAAGAGCTGGCCGCGACCGCCGAGGAAATGAGCGGCCAGGCCGAGCAGCTGCAACAGTTGATCGCCTTCTTCAATATTCGCGACACGGGCTCCTCCTTCCAGCGTGCCGCCCCCAAAAAAGTGGCCAAGTCGAAAGGTGCTTACGTTGCGCCAGCCCCTCACGCTTCAGCGAGTATGGATGATGCCGAGGACTCTGAGTTTGTGAAATTCTAAGGAGCCCATCATGGCGGAAACAGTCAAGCATGAAGTGACCAGCGGACAGAGTCTCGTTCCCGCTGGGCGCGCGCTGGAAGATCAGCAGCAGTACCTGACGTTTGTGCTGGGGGCAGAGGTGTTTGCCATCAATATCCTCAGCATCAAGGAGATTATCGAATACGGCAATCTCACCATTGTGCCCAAGATGCCGTCGTTTATCCGCGGAGTGATCAATCTGCGCGGAGCCGTGGTGCCGGTGATAGATCTGGCGGCTCGCTTCTCGCGTGGCGAGGCGGCCATCTCGAGAAAGTCGTGCATCGTGATCATTGAAGTGGACCACGAAGAGATGCAGCAGGTGATCGGCGTGATGGTGGATGCCGTCAATGAAGTCCTGGAAATCGCCAGCGACCAGATAGAGCCAGTGCCATCGTTCGGGGCAAAAATACGCACCGACTTTATTGATGGCATGGGCAAGGTTGATCAGAAATTTGTGATCATCCTCAATGTCAACCAGGTCTTGTCGGTGGATGAGATGGCCGAGCTGGTGCAGGCATGATGATGCCCCGCATTTTCCTGCGCTATCTGTTCGTTATCGGCAGCCTCGGCTTTACCAGCCTGGCGGCTGCCGCTACCGATGAAGACAACCGGCTATGGCTCAACTTGACCATGCAGGGCAGTCTGCCTGCAGACGGCTGGCGCTGGTATGCTGAGATTCAACCGCGATTGCGTGAGAATGCCGAGCAGATGGACAGTCTGCTGCTACGCCCTGCCATCAACTACAAGGTATCCAAAAACCTGAGTGTCTGGCTGGGCTACGGCTATGTCAGGAACTATCTGGATAGCGGGGATATTCGCGACGAGCATCGCTTGTGGCAACAGCTTCTCTATGCGTTTGAGCCTGTCGGTTCTACGGCGGTGTCTGCCCGTACTCGCCTGGAAGAGCGGCGTGTTGAACAGTTTGAGGATACCGGCTACCGCCTGCGGCAAATGGTGCGCATCACGCATCCTCTGGGCGGGAAATGGGGTGCCGTGGCGTGGGACGAGGTGTTTATCAATACCAACCATACTGATTGGGGCGCTCGCAGTGGCTTTGATCAGAACCGGTTGTTTCTGGGTATATCCCATGAGTTTTCTGCCAGTGTGAAGACAGAGTGGGGCTACCTGAATCAATACATCCGCACCGCTGCGGATGATCGTATGAATCATGTGTTGTCTGGTGTACTGAGTATTTACTTTTAGGCAAGCCGGCAATGTCATTAATGAGTTTAATGAAGTTAACTTTATGGCTTGGGAGCAGAAAATGGTAATGACGGTTGCGAAAAAAATGATTTTATTGGTGGTGCTTGCACTGATTGGTCTCATCAGCCTGGCATGGCTGGGCCAGAACCGGATGGATTATGTGTTCGAGGCCACCAATGTATCCAATACCAATAGTATCCCCAGTATTGTGACGCTGAGCCGCGCCAACGAAAACTTTGGCTACCTGCGGGCTCGCGCTTACCGCCATGCCCTGATGACCGACGATGTCAAAATGGCAGAGATTGAAGCCAAGATCAAGGAAGCCCGCGATAACGTTCTGAAAGAATTAAATAAGTACGAGAAGGACGGCATGATTGCCGATGATAAAGACCGGGAAATGCTGGAAGACAATATCAAGGCATTCAATGAATATACTCCCGGACTCGAAAAAGCCGTTGAGTTTTCTCGCCAGCACAATGAGCAGGCTGCCCGTGAAGCGATGAATGCCAACGTGGCCAATGCCGAGAAGGTATCAACCAGCCTGATCGCGCAAATGGAATACAACATTCAGCTTGCGAACAAGGGCGCAGAGGCCGCCGTGTCTGCCAAGAACAGTGCTGAAACCATATCCAATATCGTGGCTGGCAGCATTCTGGTACTGATGGTGGTGATCGGCTTCTTGATTACCAAAGGCATATTGACGGGTTTGAACAAATCAGTGGCGGTAGCCGAGGGGATTGCCCGTGGGGATCTCAGCAGTGAGATCGTGGTGACCAGCCAGGATGAAATCGGCCAATTGCAGCAGGCCATGAAGAAAATGCTGGAAAACCTGAAAGGCTTTATTGCCGACATGAACAATATGTCGAAAGAGCATGACGCAGGCGATATCGACGTAACGATGGGGGCGGATAAATTCCAGGGGGATTTCAAGACCATGGCGGTTGGCGTCAATACCATGGTGGGTGGGCACATTGCCATGAACAAAAAAGCCATGGCGGTGTTCAAGGAGTTCGGTGAAGGCAACTTTGAAGCGCCGATGGAACAGCTGCCAGGCAAGAAAGCCTTTATCAACGAAACCATTGAGCAGGTGCGCCGCAACCTGAAAGCCGTCTCTGCCGATACCCGTCAGCTGATAGGCGCCGCTGCCGAAGGCAAGCTGGATTACCGTGCCGATGCGTCCAAGCACAAGGGCGAATACAACACCATCGTGCAAGGCATCAATACCACGCTGGACAACATCATTCTGCCGGTGAACGAAGCCGTTGCCGTATTGCAGGCCATGGAACAGGGCGACCTGACCAAGACGGTGGATGGCCATTACAAAGGCCAGCTGGATGACTTCAAGCAAACGGTCAACAACACCATCGAAAAAATCTCGCAAGTTGTCGCCGAGGTTCGCAATTCGGCGGATGGCATTGCCAGTGCAAGTGAGCAGGTGAGCTCGACTGCGCAGAGCCTGTCGCAGGCGACGAATGAGCAGGCCGCCAGTGTGGAGGAGACAAGTGCCTCGATCGAGCAGATGAGCGCTTCCATCAACCAGAATACCGAAAACTCCAAAGTCACCGAAGGCATCTCGGCCAAAGCGGCGACCGATGCCAATGAAGGTGGGGCGGCCGTGGTGCAAACCGTGGCGGCCATGAAGAGCATCGCCAACAAGATCAGCATTATTGACGACATTGCCTACCAGACCAATCTGCTGGCGCTGAATGCCGCGATTGAAGCGGCGCGTGCTGGTGAGCACGGCAAGGGTTTTGCGGTGGTCGCGGCGGAAGTACGCAAGCTGGCCGAGCGCAGCCAGGTAGCGGCGCAGGAAATCGGTGAGCTGGCCGAGAGCAGCGTGGGCATGGCGGAAAAAGCCGGCAAGCTGCTGGAAGAAATGGTGCCTAACATCAACAAGACCAGCGATCTGGTGCAGGAAATCACGGCGGCCAGCCAGGAGCAAAGCAGCGGTGCCTCGCAGATCAATGTGGCAATGAACCAGATGAGCCAGATTACCCAGCAGAACGCCAGCGGCAGTGAAGAGTTGGCCGCGACGGCAGAGGAGATGAGTGGTCAGGCCGAGCAGTTGCAGGAGCTGATCGGTTTTTTCACGATCAAGAATAGTGGTGGTTCATCCTCGCAGCGTACGGCCTCCAAGAAAGCGGCCAAATCCAAGACGGTTTACACACCGCCTGCCGCGCAAGTGTCATCCAGCCTGGATGATGCTGAAGATGCCGAATTTGTGAAGTTCTAGGGGCCATCATGACGCAGACAATGACGCGTGAAACGGCGAGCGGGCCGGGCCTGGTCCCGAGTGGGCGCGGCTCGAAACGGCCGCTGGAGCAGAGCAGCGACGACAGGCAATACCTGACCTTCATGCTGGGGGCGGAGATATTCGCCATCAATATCCTGCGCATCAAGGAGATTATCGAATACGGCAATCTGACTGTGGTGCCCAAGATGCCGTCGTTTATCCGTGGGGTGATCAACCTGCGCGGGGCCGTGGTGCCGGTGATTGATCTGGCCGCGCGCTTTGACAAGGATGAAGCCACGATCTCGCGCAAGACCTGCATCGTGATTCTGGAGGTGGAGCATGCCGAAGCCCAGCAGGTGATAGGCGTGCTGGTGGATGCCGTGAATGAAGTGCTGGAAATTGCCAGCGACCAGATAGAGCCAGTGCCATCGTTCGGAGCCAAAGTCCGCACCGACTTCATTGATGGCATGGGCAAGGTGGACCAGAAGTTTGTGATTATTCTGAATGTGAACCAGGTGCTGTCGGTGGATGAGATGGCCGAACTGGTACAGATTTAAGGTTTGGCATTAGGTAGCAGCAGGCTTCGTCTTGCGTGTTTGCATAAGCTTGTAACTAACTATGGAGTGAAATTTCGCAGTCATAATTAAATATTAGAGGTGGAGATCATGAGCTTTTTAGGTGTGCGAGTAAAACAAGAGCGCATTGATGAAGTGGTGCATGCACTGAATCAATTGCAGCAGGGCAATACCGTAATACAAATCCATGACGCTGAGCGAGACGCGCTGAGCCCGGTAATGGAGAGCCTGAAGAGACTGCAGGCCAGTCTGGACCAGCAGAAAAAGGATCTCGCCTCTTTTGTGCAGGACATGAACCATATGTCCAGAGAGCATGATGCGGGTGACATTGACGTCATGATGAATACTGATCGCTTCCAGGGCGACTTCAGGATCATGGCGGCCGGGGTCAACACCATGGTGGGCGGGCATATCGCCGTCAAGAAAAAAGCCATGGCCGTGATCAAAGCCTTTGGTGAAGGTAATTTTGACGCGCCGATGGAACAGCTGCCTGGCAAGAAAGCCTTTATCAATGAGACCATCGAAAAGATGCGCGGTAATTTGAAGGGCTTTATTGCCGACATGAGCCACATGTCGAAAGAGCACGACGCCGGTGACATTGACGTCATGATGAATACCGAAAAATTCCAGGGGGATTTCCGCACCATGGCGGCGGGTGTCAACAGCATGGTGGGCGGGCATATCGCGGTGAAGAAAAAAGCCATGGCGGTGATCAAAGCCTTTGGTGAAGGTGATTTTGATGCCCCGATGGAGCAACTGCCAGGCAAGAAAGCCTTTATCAACGAGACCATCGAAAAGATGCGCGGTAATTTGAAGGGCTTTATTGCCGACATGAGCAATATGTCGAAAGAGCACGACGCCGGTGACATTGACGTCATGATGAATACGGAAAAATTTCAGGGCGACTTCAAGACCATGGCGGCAGGCGTCAATAGCATGGTGGGCGGGCATATTGCGGTGAAGAAAAAAGCCATGGCGGTGATCAATGCCTTTGGCGAAGGCAATTTTGAGGCGCCGATGGAGCAGCTGCCAGGTAAGAAAGCCTTTATCAACGAGACCATCGAAAAGATGCGCGGTAATTTGAAAGGCTTTATTGCCGACATGAATCACATGTCGCAGGAGCATGACGCGGGCGATATCGACGTGATGATGAGTGTCGACAAGCTACAGGGCGACTTCAAGACCATGGCGGCGGGTGTGAATACCATGGTAAGCGGGCATATTGCGGTGAAGAAAAAAGCCATGGCCGTGATCCGCGAGTTCGGTGAAGGCAACTTTGAAGCCCCCATGGAGCAACTGCCAGGCAAGAAAGCCTTTATCAACGACACCATTGAGCAAGTGCGCCGTAATCTGAAAGCCGTATCAGCGGATACCCGGGAATTGATAGCCGCTGCCGCCGAGGGCCAGCTGGATTATCGTGCTGATGCTTCCAAGCACAAAGGCGAATACAACACCATCGTGCAGGGCATCAATACCACGCTGGACAACATCATTCTGCCAGTGAACGAAGCTGTGGCCGTATTGCAGGCGATGGAGCAGGGCGACCTGACGGTCAAGGTGCATGGCCAGTACAAAGGCCAGCTGGAAGACTTCAAGCAAACCGTCAACAACACCATCGAGAAGATCTCGCAGGTGGTGGCGGAAGTGCGCAACTCGGCAGATGGCATTGCCAGTGCAGCGGATCAGGTGAGCTCGACAGCGCAGAGCCTGTCACAGGCGACCAATGAGCAGGCGGCGAGTGTTGAAGAAACCAGTGCCTCGATTGAGCAGATGAGTGCTTCGATCAACCAGAATACCGAAAATGCCAAAGTGACCGAGAGCATTTCGGCCAAGGCGGCTTCCGATGCCAATGAAGGTGGTGCGGCCGTGGTGCAGACCGTGGCGGCCATGAAGAGCATCGCCAACAAGATCAGCATTATTGATGACATCGCTTACCAGACCAATCTGCTGGCGCTGAATGCGGCGATCGAAGCGGCGCGTGCTGGGGAGCATGGTAAGGGCTTTGCTGTGGTCGCGGCGGAAGTGCGCAAGCTGGCCGAGCGTAGCCAGGTAGCGGCGCAGGAGATCGGTGAGCTGGCCGAAAAGAGTGTCGGTACGGCGGAAAAGGCAGGCAAGTTGCTGGAAGAAATGGTGCCCAACATCAACAAGACCAGTGATCTGGTGCAGGAAATCACCGCTGCCAGCGAAGAGCAAAGCACGGGGGCGGCACAGATTAATGTGGCAATGAACCAGATGAGCCAGATCACCCAGCAGAACGCCAGCGGCAGTGAAGAGCTGGCCGCGACCGCAGAAGAGATGAGTGGTCAGGCCGAGCAGATGCAGGAGCTGATCGGGTTTTTCAATATCGGCCAGTCCGACTCGGGTAGCCGGACAGTGGTAAAAAAAGTAACAAAGCCATCATCATTTAAAAAAGCGACTAACGCTGAAGCATCATTTTCATTCGATGAAGCTGAGGACGCCGAGTTTGTGAAGTTCTAGGGGCCATCATGATGCAGACAATAGAACAGGAAGCGACAAGAGGGCCGCGTCAGGTCACGGGGGGGCGGGCTCTGCCACAACAGACGCTGGATGATAAGCGAGATGGGCGACAGTACCTTACCTTCATGCTGGGCGTTGAGGTGTTTGCCATCAATATTCTCCGCATCAAGGAGATTATCGAATACGGCCATCTCACGATGGTGCCGCAGATGCCCTCCTTTATCCGCGGGGTGATCAACCTGCGCGGGGCGGCGGTGCCGGTGATTGATCTGGCAGCACGTTTTGACAGGGCGGACGCGGCCATTTCACGTAAAACCTGCATTGTGATTCTCGAAGTGGGGTATGCGCAGGCAGAGCGGGTGATTGGCGTGATGGTGGATGCCGTGAATGAAGTGCTGGAAATCGCCAGTGACCAGATTGAGCCTGTGCCGTCGTTCGGGACAAGTGTGCGTACCGATTTTATTGATGGCATGGGCAAGGTCGATCAGAAGTTTGTGATTATCCTGAATGTGAACCAGCTCTTGTCCGCCAACGAGATGGCGGAGCTGGTGTTGAATTAAGTATCTTCGATAGGAGGCCAGACATGATCTTGATGTCTGTCTGGCTCACATCGATCAAATGGAGGTAATGATGGATATTCGCTCCATTACGCAGCCGGAATTTCAGCTTTTCAAAAAGTTTATTTACGGGCAGGTGGGCATCAGTCTCAGCGATAACAAGCAGTCGCTGGTGAGCGGTCGCCTGGCGAAACGTCTCAAGTATTACAACTTCAATACGTTCAAGCAGTATTACGAGTTCATCCACCAAAAAGGCAATGAAGCAGAGCAGCAAGTGGTGGTCGACTTTCTGACCACCAACGAGACTTACTTTTTCCGCGAGCCCAAGCACTTTGATTTTATCCGGGACAAGGTGCTGCCCAAGCACAATAAAACCAAGATATTCCGCGTGTGGAGCGCAGCCTGCTCCAGTGGTGAGGAGCCCTACACGCTGGCCATGGTGTTGGCCGAGCATCTGCAGAGCAAGCTGTGGGAGATCATAGCCTCCGATGTCAGCACGCGCGTACTCGAAACGGCGACCCGTGGCCGCTATCCTCTGGATGTCATCGAAGATATTCCGCGAAACTACCTGCTGAAATATTGTCTGAAAGGGACAGGCAGTCAGGATGGCGTGGTGCTGATTTCCAAGGAATTACGGCGCCAGATGCGCTTTCAACATATCAACCTCATGCATCCGCTGCCCAAACTGGGGGAGCTCGACATGATTTTTCTGCGCAATGTGATGATTTATTTTGATAACGACACCAAGCGGGCCTTGCTGGACCGCATGTACAGTTTGCTGAAACCAGGTGGCTACCTGTTCATCAGCCATTCGGAAAGCCTGAATGGCATCAGTGAAAAGTTTCAGATTGTTCAGCCCTCAATTTATCAAAGGCCGTTATAACGATGGTGGTAAAGCCGGAAAAGCCACCCTTTGTCATTGATATTTTTTTGCAGCCAGGCGAATTGTATTTTGGTGATCGCCACACGCGGATTCGCACGGTGCTGGGTTCCTGCGTCTCGGTGGTGTTCTGGCACCCGGAAAAGCTGTTGGGGGGCATGACGCATATCATGATGCCGCCCAAGCTGGATACACCGGCAGGGCATAAACTCGATGGACGGTATGCGGATGATGCGATCGCGATGATGTTCGAGGAAATGAAGAAATTCAAGGCGTTCGACAAGAACTACCACGTCAAGATTTTTGGCGGCGGCAATATGTTCCCGAAAACGGCCAAGGAGTTCAGCAAGACCATCGGTTGCAAAAACATCGAGGCGGTGGAAAGCATACTTAAAAAACATGGTTTCCGCTGCAAGGCCAGCCATCTTGGAGGCTCGGGTCACCGCAATATCTCATTCGATGTGTGGAGCGGACACGTCTGGATGCGACACGTGAAAATGTAGGAGTACATCCTTAACCAGGATTCAATAATGAATAAAATAAAAGTCATGATCGTGGATGATTCGGCCGTCGTGCGGCAAGTGCTGACGAGCTATCTCGAAGCGTCAAAAGAGGTGGAGATTATCGGGGCGGCTTCCGACCCCATTTTTGCCATTGAGAAAATGCAGAAGGAATGGCCGGATGTGATCATTCTGGATGTGGAAATGCCGCGCATGGATGGCATTACTTTCCTGAAAAAGATCATGGCGCAACGCCCCACCCCGGTCATTATCTGTTCGACGCTGACCGAAAAAGGGGCTGAGACCACCATGGAGGCCCTGGCAGCCGGGGCGGTCAGCATCATTACCAAGCCCAAGGCCGGCTTGAAATCCTTTATGACCGAATCGGCGGATGATCTGGTGCAGCATATCAAGGCTGCGGCCAAGGCCAATGTGCGCAAAATTCTGCATCATGACCCGCAGCCTGTGTTGAAAACACCGGCCAAATTGACAGCGGATGCGGTGCTGGCACCCAAGCCCGCTGCCATGGCGCAGACGACGGAAAAGATTGTCGCCATCGGCACCTCCACCGGAGGTACACAAGCGCTGGAGCGCGTGCTGACCGCGCTGCCCCGGGTATGTCCGGGTATCGTGATTGTGCAGCATATGCCGGAAAATTTTACAGCGGCGTTTGCCGCCCGCCTTAACCAGCTCTGTGCCATCGAGGTAAAAGAGGCGGCAAAAGGCGATCGGGTGGTGATGGGTCGCGCACTGATTGCCCCAGGCGGCAAGCATATGGTGCTGAAACGCAGTGGCGCGCAGTATTTTGTCGACGTGATTGATGGGCCGCCCGTTAGTCGTCATAAACCCTCGGTCAATGTGCTGTTCCGTTCGGTGGCGCAGTCTGCCGGTAAAAACGCTCTCGGCATCATCATGACCGGCATGGGCGATGATGGCGCCCAGGGCATGAAAGAGATGCATGAGGTGGGGGCCACGACCGTGGCCCAGGATGAGCGCAGCTGTGTGGTGTATGGCATGCCCAAGGAAGCCGTGAAACTGGGTGGCGTGAACAAAAGCATCGCGCTGGATGCGATTGCCGCCGAAATCCAGAACTATGGGGCCATGCATCGTTAACTTTTGACAGGAATGAAGACGCATCAGCATGACACTGCCCCCTAACGAGATTGAAGCACAAGCGCCGCTGGAGCAAGGCATAGGCAGCCTGCTGAACGCGCTTTGCCTTCAACTGGAGATGATGGCGGCCGTGCTGGTGACCGGGCAGGGACATGTCGTGGTGCATGCGCCCGCGCATGTCAGCGCGCACTTGCGGGAGCAGGCTTCGCTTTTTTGCCAGCTGGCTCAGCAGCTACCGGACCATATGCTGGTGGAAGATACACAGCTTAACCCGGCGTTTGCGCCGGTATTCGCTGCGCAGGCAAACCCATCTATCCGGTTTTTTGCCGCCTGCCACTTGCGGGATGCAAACCAGGCCTGCCTGGGCTGGTTGTTCCTGTTGCATCCCGAACCCAGGCAACTGGCCCTGCACCAGCAAACCAGCCTGCGGGCAATGGCGGATACCGCCGCTCGCTGGTTGACCATGGCGCTGCAGAATCAGGCGCTGGCGGCAAGCAATGCCCGCTGGAAATTTGCGCTGGATGGTGCGGGTCATGGCGTGTGGGATTGGGATCTGAGTAGTAACCGGGTGACCTTCAGCACGCAATGGAAAACCATGCTGGGATACGACGACCAGGACATCGGCGACGATTGCCAGGAGTGGCTGTCGCGCGTGCATCCGGCCGACCTTGCGCATTTTCAGACCCTGATCGATGCCGTGAAAACAGGGGAAGCGCAAAGCCTGATCTGCGAATACCGCTTGCTGACCAAGACCAATGAGTGGTGCTGGATACTCTCCAAAGGCATGATCATGGCAGGCAAGGACCGCGAAGGTCCCCGCCGCATGATAGGCACCAATACCGATATCACTGCCCGCAAACAGAGCGAGCGCCTGATCTGGCAACAAGCCAATTTTGATGCGCTTACCGGCCTGCCGAACAAACACCTCCTGAATCAGCTGTTGAGCGAGCGCATTCATGGCGATCATGGCGCCAACAACATGGTCGCGCTGATGATTGTGGATCTTGATAACTTCAAGGATGTGAACGACGCTCTGGGGCATATCTATGGCGATATGCTGCTGATGGAGGCGGCGAGCCGCATTCAGGCCGCAGTGTTGCCTGCGGATATCGTGGCGCGTGAGGGAGGCGATGAATTCATTATCGTCACCACGGCGGCCAGCCTTGCTGAGCTTGAGAACACGGCGACCAATGTGCTGCGGGTGCTCGGCCAGAGTTACGAGCTGCTGTCCGAGGTGGTGTTTTGTGCCGCCAGTATCGGCATCGCCTTATATCCGCAGCACACACTCTCGCCCAATGTATTGATGAAATATGCCGATCAGGCGCTATATCTCGCCAAGAGCACGGCGCGCGGACAATATGCGTTTTACTCCCATGAACTGGAGGAAGAAGCACTCAAGCGTTCCAAGCTGACGACCGAGCTGCGATTTGCCGTTGAGCAACAGGCGTTCGAGGTGTTTTACCAGCCCATTTTCAGGCTGGATACCCGGGCAACTGTCAAGGCAGAAGCCCTGGTGCGCTGGAAACATCCTGAGCGTGGCTATGTCAGTCCGGCTGAGTTTATTCCGCTGGCGGAGTCTACCGGCTTGATCAATGCGATTGGCGACTGGGTGTTCAAAGAGGCCGCCGCGTTTGCCAAGGCATTGCGGGATAGTTACGTGCCCGACTTTCAGATCAGCGTGAATAAATCGCCCATCCAGTTTCTCACGGTGGGCAAACTGGATTGGGCGGCCTTTATGCAGACCCTGGGGCTGCCCGGCAATGCGATTTCCGTCGAGATTACCGAAGGCCTGCTTTTGCAGCAAAGCCAGGAGGTTCACGCGCGCATCAAGAAAATCCGCGATACCGGGATGAGTATTTCGCTGGATGATTTTGGGACAGGGTATTCTTCCCTGTCCTATTTGAGTTCGTATGAAATTGACTACCTGAAGATAGATCGCTCATTCATCACCAATCTGACCACTTCAGGCAAAAACCAGGCGCTATGCAAGGCCATTATTACCATGGCGCACGAGCTGGGCTATCAGGTGATCGCCGAAGGCATAGAGACCGAGCAGCAGCTGAATCTGCTGGCTGAAATGGGCTGCGATCTGGGGCAGGGGTATTTGATTTCGCGCCCCTTGCCGCAGCACGATTTTGTGGTGTGGTTGGCAAACAGTCTGTCGGCACTTCAATTGGCAGAGGCCGCCGGTTAATTCTTTAGCAGCAGATAATCCCCATGTTCGGCCACCACGCGCAGACGTTGCTTGAAGGACTCTGGCAGGTTTTTATAAGGCGTTTTGTGCATCGCCACATAGGCCTGGCCTTGTTGCATGGCGGCTTCCAGCTCGACTTCGGTTGACGCCTTGATGGCTTTGCCTTCGGTGTAAAACTCGGTGGAATAATCCAGGAAGGGGTAGCCGATGAGCGGTTCGCCGGGCTGTTTTTCTTTCTGATATTGCCAGACCAGATTGCGCGTGGTGCTGAGGCTGCCCCAGCCATCCTCATATTCGTGGGCCAGATAGGCTGACCAGCCAACCACCACAATCAGCATGCCCGCTGCCAGCACGCGCACCACGTGCCGCGCCGGGCCGCGCCGCGCAAGCCAGCTCGCCGCCAGCATGGCAAGGCCTGCCAGGCCAGGCAGAGCATAGGTCCAGATGATGTTGGCGGCGGCTGTGAAGAAAATGCCTGGACTTATGCCCCAGATCAAAAAATACCACTGGCGCAGTCGGGCTTTGTTATGGATGTCCCGTAACGCCAGCGGTTTCTTCCAGCCGATAAAGAGTGGCAGCAACAAAGACCATGGCAGAGTGCCCATCAATATGAAAATCCAGATGGCGCCATGCGGAAACGCATGGGCATGACCGTAACGATCACCCTGCCAGTGGGGGGTGAGAAAGCGATGCCAGTGTTCGCCTACCATGAAGTAATCCAGAAATCCCGGTGTTTTCAGCTCGGCGGCCACATACCACGGTAGGGCGATGGCGAGTGCCAGCAGGCTGCCGCGCAGCCAGGGAAAACTGCGTATGGCGTCGCGCAGGCGTCCCGCCAGCAGGCACCACAGCACTATGGGTACCCCGGTCAAAATACAGGCAATCGGCCCTTTTGCCAGCAGGCCTATGCCCGCGCCAATAAACAGCAGCCAGCGCTCTCTTGCGCGGCGTTGCTCTGTGCCGTGCATGCCTAGCCAGAAGCCCCGCATCATCAGGATACAACTCAGCGCCAGCGCCATGTCAGTCATAACGGCGCCCATGGAAATGAAAAACAACACCGATACACTGAGTATGACGCAGGCATACAAACGTTCTGCTGGCCGGCGTGACCCGAGCCAGCCCCAGATGACCCATAGTATCGCCACGCCCAGCAGAAAATGTGGCACGCGTGCGGCAAAGGCGTTCACACCAAATACGTGGTAACTGGCGGCAGTCAGCCAGAAGGCGAGTGGAGGCTTGGCCCAGAACGGAATCCCGTAGTCATACCAGGGAGTGATCCAGTCATTCAGCTCATACATCTTGCGGCCGATTTCGGCGTAGCGAGATTCCGTGGAGTCAAACAAGGGAAACAGGCCCAGGCTGATCAGTTTGATCAGCAGGCCTGCCACGATCAGCATCATGAGTAGATGCGTGGAAGAAAAACGACGATTGTGCATAAACCCGGTCAACATTTAACAAATGCGTAGAGGAGTTGCGTGATGGTAGCGACGCAAGCTTACAAATTCCTGATGTGATGCATTTGCAAGTTAAGGGCCCGATATTGGGGTTTATGCAGGCCATTTCTAACAATATGTATTTTAAGGTTTATTTGTATTTTTTAAGGAATTCCTGCAGGAAGATTCCCTGCAGAAAACGTATGAAATGCGCCCATCTATGCGAAGTATTGCGGGAATGGATGTGGCCAATGAAGATCCGTGAGGCACTTGCTGCTGCTGGGTGGGCTTCCCGAAATCAGCTCCCCTGCATGGCATAGGCCTCAAAGCGATGCAGCAAATGTTCGCGCAACAGGCGTATGGTGGGTGATAGTTGACGCCGATCGGGGCAGATGAGATTGAGTGGCAAGGATTCTCCCTGCCATTGCGGGCAGATGACGGTGAGTCGCCCGGCTGTGACATCGCGCCCGACATCCAGCCATGAGCGGTAGCAGATGCCATGGCCGGATACCGTCCAGTGACGCACGGCATCCGCATCATCTGCCGAGCGATTGCCGCTGACATCAATGTCCAGTACTTCGCCGTCGCGAGTGAAATGCCAGCGGTTATAAAGCGCATCACCCACCCGAAAGCACAGGCAGTTGTGCTGGCTCAGCTCGGCAGGGCTGCCGGGGGTGCCGTGGGTGGCCAGATAGTGTGGCGCAGCGCAGAGCACGCGCCGGTTGTCGCTAACCAGGGGCAAGGCCACCTGGCTGGAATCCGGCGGCTGCCCATAACGGATGGCAACATCTACCGACTCGCGCATGACATCGGCAATGCGGTCTGACAATTGCACGCGCAAGTGAAGCTCAGGATGTTGCTCTTGAAATGCATCCAGCCAGGGCAGGATGACATTGCGCCCCAGGTCGGAAGGCAAGGACAGGCTGAGCTCACCGCGTATCAGGCTATGCCCGGCGACCAGCTCATCGGCCAAGTCGCGCAGTTCATTGATCAGTGGCTGGCTGCGCGCGAGCAAGCGCTCACCTTCCGCGGTGAGTCGCAGGCTGCGTGTCGTGCGTACGAATAGCAACAGCCCCAGTTCGCGCTCCAGCCGCTTGAGCGCTGCACTGGCAACAGCGGGGGAAATCTCCAGGCTGCGCGCCGCCGCAGAAAGGCTGCCATACTGGGCTGTGGAAATGAAAAGCTCAAGGTCTGCCAGATTTTTTATTTTCAAAATAATATTGAATCTAAAACAAATATTAGCCAGTTTATCAATTGAATCAAATCAATGAAACTGGCCTCGTTATTCATTTTTTGAAAGAGATTTGCCATGAAAGCCATTGCTTACCAACACTCCATGCCCATCAGTCAGCCCGAGTCACTGGTGGATGTAACCCTGGCGGATCCTGTTGCCAGTGGCCGTGATCTGCTGGTCGAAGTAAAGGCGATTGCAGTGAATCCGGTAGACACCAAGATACGCCGTGGCCAGCAGCCGTCTGCAGGTGAATGGAAAGTGTTGGGATGGGATGCTGCAGGGGTGGTGCGTGCCGTGGGGCCGGCGGTGAGTCTGTTCAAGCCCGGAGATCGTGTCTGGTATGCCGGGGCGATTAATCGCCCCGGGAGCAACAGCGAGCTACAGCTGGTGGATGAGCGCATCGTTGGCCATATGCCGGCAACGCTCGATTTCGCGGCGGCGGCCTCGTTGCCGTTGACGAGTATCACGGCATGGGAGCTGTTATTTGATCGCTTGCAAATTGAACGTGGCGGCCAGGGCTACGGCCAATCGCTATTGGTCATAGGCGCAGCCGGCGGCGTGGGTTCTATCCTGGTGCAGCTGGCTCGCCGGTTGACCGGTCTGACGGTGATGGCGACCGCCTCGCGTCCGGAAAGCCAGGCCTGGATACGCAATCTGGGCGCGCATCATGTGATTGACCATCATGCGCCGCTGGCTCCCCAACTGGCGGAGATCGGCCTGCCTGCTCCCGATTACGTGGTAAGCCTTACCCATACCGAGTCTTACTTTGATCAGATTGCCGAAGTGATTGCGCCGCAGGGCAAGTTCGGGCTGATTGATGATCCGGCCGCACCGCTTGATGTAATCAAGCTCAAGCGCAAGAGCGTTTCACTGCACTGGGAGCTGATGTTTACGCGCGCGCTGTATGCCACCGCGGATATGCAAGCGCAACATCATATCCTGACCGAAGTGGCCTCGCTGGTGGATAGCGGCGTGCTGCGCCCCACGGTGGCGGAGAATTTCGGCCGCATTACGGCGGAAAATCTGCGGCGCGCCCATGCACTGCTTGAGTCCGGGCAGGCGCGCGGCAAGATCGTGCTGGAAGGGTTTTAAGGTTCGCAGGCGCTTGAGAAAATCCAGACGCCTGTCTGGTCAGCCAGCCCCTGGTCGGCGGGTCAGGAGGCTTGGCGGGATGACCGTTGACGGTAGCGCTGCCAGGTCTTGATTAGATCAGGGCTATACACGCCAAGGATCAGCAGCAAGGCGAGGCCCAGATACAGCCAGCGGATGTTGTAATCGGTGACGAAAACGGCAGCCGGTTTCTGCTGCTGGATATAGTCATAAAATCCGGCTTCATCTTTACCTTCAATGTATTTCGCCTTGATTTCGCCCGCCAGCTCCTTGAGATAGCCGTCTTCCAGTTGCGAGAGATAACGGTCAAACTCGGCATAAGCCACAATAGGATCAGGTTCGTCCTTGGAAGTGTCGTTGTAGGTGACCCCGACCGCACCCGCGGAGAATTCCTTGGCGTCTGACGGCCAGAAGCCTACCCATTTGTTATCGCTATTAAAGCGGGGAATAGGCACCGGCTCATGGCCGCCCACGCCGACAAATAACCAGTGGCTGCCATCCATCGCACCCAGATCCAGCTTGTTGATGGCATTGACCTTGGGGGCTTCGTCGCCATCGGTAAAGAACACCAGCTGCGCAGGCGCATTCAATGAGTCCAGCACGGTCTCACCTGACTTCACGCCAAAGCTCAGGCGGCTGTTGCCGCGCCAGGCCATGCGCCAGTCCAGATGGTTGATGGTGTCGGTAATGATGTCGTAGTTAGCGCATACTTCCAGCGGCATGAAGAGCAGGCCGACGTTCTCGGCAGCAAATACGCCCACACTGAAATAGGTGCCGCACGGCGAAGTTTCCACTACACGCTTCATGAGGTGTCGGGTGTAAGCCATGCGGCTCACCGGCTTGCCAGCCAGCATGGCATCTTCCGCATTCATGCTCTGCGACACATCGGCAATCAGCAGGTAGTTGTGCACATCCTGCTTGAGCTGAATCTGCGGCTTGAACAGGGCAAGCAGCATGAGGGCCAGCGCCAGCACATACAGCACGGTGGCATAGTTGGCTTTCAGGGCATGGACCAGGCGCATCATGGCAAGCCTATCGGCAGGTTGCTGAGTTGCACGCCGGATTGTTCTTTTTCCACCTGTTGCAAGTTGGCCGGCAAAATGGACAGCAGCAGATCCAGATTGAAGCTGGCAGGCAGTAATGCGGGATCAAGTCGCAATGCCTGCTCATAGGAGGCGCGTGCCTGCATCAAGGCGTAACGCGCATCTTCAATCAGGCTGCCGTCGTCGTTGACTCGGCGGCTCAAGCCAAACCGCAGCAGGTTGTTGCCGACGTTGTAATGCACCCTGGCTTGCATCTCGTTATCCGGTGCCATTTCCAGCAATTGCCCATAGGTCTGGATGGCATGCTTGTACTCCCCGGCATTGCCTTGCCTATAAGCCGCGGCGAATTTTTCGGTGAGCGGATACTGGTCCAGGGGGAGCACCGTGTTATCTCGCAAGGCCGCATTGAAATGCTCGATTTTCCATAGCGTGTATGCCTCGTAACCACCGCCTGCCATGCCTGCCAGCACGAGTACGGAAAGCAGGGCGTTTTTTGTTTTCAAGCCGATTGCCATGCGGGAACCCTCAAATGTTTGGTGATGAGCAGGGCTAGTCCCAGAACCAGCGCTACCAGAATAAAGATGCGGGAATAATCGCGGCCCGCGATGGTGACTGAATACTGGATGATGTTTTTCTCGCGCGCATCAATGTCCTGAATGGCTGACTGCAAGGTGGTGGGGTTGTGCGCCTCGTATGCCTTGTATTTGATTTTCAGCGATTTGAAAAACAGATCGAGGGCGATGGCGGGTGGCTCATTGCCTTCTTCATACACCCGGTCCGAAGCAAAAATACTGATGTCGTCCGGCTCGCGCAGCACGATCCAGTAGAGATTCAGGCCACGTGCCGTGACCTGCTCGCGGATTTTGTTCTTGATGCGCGGGCTCAGTTTGCCTGCCCCATCCGACAACAGAATAATGGCGCGCGATCCTGAACTCTGGATCTGGTCAAACAGGGCTACCGCCTCGGTCACCCCTGCGCCGATGTTGGTCTGGTTGATGCCGGCGCTGGTGGCGGCTGCAATCGCGGCATGGATGGCCTGGCGATTGGCGGTGATCTTGGTGCCATACAAGGCCGAGTTGGTGAAGGCCACCACGCCCATCATGTCGTCCGGCCGGGCATCGATAAAGCCGGTGATCAGGCGGCGGGCGGCGGCAGATTTGATCTCGGCGACGCGGCCACTGGTGGAATCACCCGCAAACGGGTGATCCATGCTGACACTACGGTCAATCACCAGCACGGTCTGGGCGCCCTTGCCCACCCGCACGACCTGGCGTTCGGAGCCTTGCGGTGCGGCAATGGCCAGGATGATGCAGACGATCAGCAGTGCGGTCGCGGCCTTGATGGTCCAGTCCACGATATCCGACAGGGTGTCTTTAGGCGCGATATCCAGCCAAGAATACATCTGTCCCTGACTGCTTTTGAGCCAGAACGGGATCAAGGCCAGCGGCAGCAGGAGCAGGCTCCAGGGATGCAAAAACGTCATCTTGCCCTCCGCTCGCAGTCGCGCAACTGGCGGCACAGGTGGAGCAAGTCAGCCTTGACCTTGTTCTCGGTCTCGCTTTGTCGCCCGGCAAACAGGCTGGCAGCCGATGCCTGGAAGAAAGCTTCGATATCTGCCTGCAGCGGCGCAAACCGCGGATGTTGCGCAATGAAGTCAGGGATATCTGCGGCGAACAGGCTGCTGCCATAGGTGCGATTAAATGCTTGATGCAGCAGCAGGTAGGCGGGTTGCGTTGATGCTGCAGGCAGGCGTTTCAGGCGGCGATAAGCCTGGGCAAATGGCCCGCCCATCAGCGGTAGCCAGGCGCGCTCGGCGTTGATATACAGCAATCCCATCACGCCTACCACCAGCAGGCCGAGGCATGCATACAGGCGCAGTTTGTGCTCCTGAGTGGCGATGGGCGCGGGCGGCAGTTCGGACATGACATTGGCCTTGGCCGAAGCCATGGTGCTGACTGCGAGGGGCGATAGCCAGAAACGCCAGGCGGGCACGGGGATGGTGACGGCCTGCTTGTCGCCAGTGGCGGCGATGGTTTCTTCAGGGAGTTGCAGTACGCTAGGTTGGGTGCGATGGGCAAATATCTGGTAACGCAGGGTCAGCGTGTAATGCATGCCCTTGCCTGCAGATTTTTCGTCCAGCGTCACGTCTACCAGCTCTATGCCTTGCTGCTGGCTGCCCTTTTGCGGCAGCGCACTTTTGGCAATGCGAAAGCCAGGTGGCAGATCCACGGACACGGTGCGTGTCAGCACATCGCCGATAGTGAGCCCGACATTGCGGGATGGATTTTCGATGCGGATGTCACGGGCATTGATGGGGATTGGCGCTGACGCTGCTGCCCACATGGGCGTCGCCAGCGCTAGCAACAGAAGGCCGCGTAGCAGGGAAACAAGGAATCGATTTTTCATAAGCTCACGTATTGGTCAAAGTACCGGGTCATGACATCCGGCGTAAAGCTTTCAGAGAGAAAAAGCGGTTGGCTGTCGAACTGCAGAAACAGTTGCTCCAGCGCGGTTTTGCGCTGGGCGAAGGCCGCCATGAATTGCTTGCGTACATAATCGCGAAAGAAGACGGTGCGCATGACGCCGGTTTCCGGGTCCAGCATATTGCCGATGCCGAATTTGGGCAGCTTGCTGAATTCAGCCTCATCCCACAGCACAACGGGCACCAGTTGATGGCGTGATAGCGAGTTGAGGGTTTCTTCAATCAGGTGCAGCGGCATGTGGAAGTCCGAGATCCAGAACACCAGCCCGCGTTGCTGGCTGAGGTATTGCGAAACCTCCAGCGCACCGCGCGCGCCCATCTGCATGCGGCGGAACTGACGCAGCTCGGCCAGCAGGTCGAGCGACGATGCCAGGTGATGCGAGAGTGGCTGGCTGTAGGCTTCGTCCACCTGGTCGTGATAACTCACCAGGCTGAAGACATCACCCGCCTGCCAGGCGGAATACGCCACGCTCTCTGCCACGGCAATCGCGCTATCCAGCTTGCGCGGATGGGTCCCGTATTGCATGGAGCTGGATAAATCGCACACGGCATACACCGGCGTGGTGTTGTCCTGATTGAACAGCTTGACCTGTACCTGCTCGTAAGGGTCGCGCACCGATTGCCGGAAGTCCATGCGGCGGGCATCCGGGTATTCGACAAACGGCAGGTTGCCGCGGTACTCAAACCCCAGGCCGCGCTCGGTGCCGCGATGGTCGCCGAGGTGCATGCTTTTTGTGCGCCACGGGATACGGTAGCGGAACGCTTTTTCGTGATCGTGTGCCATCCGCTCAGGCCTTGGCGGCGACTTCAACGGTCCTGAGAATGGCCGAGCTCAACTCGCGTGCGAGCACGGTGCGCCGCATTTCATACATGGGGTTGAACACCAGGCGGTGGGAGATGATCTCGTGGAATACGGCATGTATGTCTTCCGGATACAGGCTGTCGCGCTCCTGCAGCCAGGCATGCACACGGGCGGCTTTCAGCAGCATGCCCATGCCGCGCGGGCTGGCACCAGCCTGCACCAGACGCGCCACATCCACACTATCGAGGTGTATGCCAAACCTGGCAGGGTCGCGCGTCGCATCCCACAAATCCAGCACATAATCTTCAATGGCTTCGCTGGAGCGGATATGGTTTTGCAGCAAGTCAGAAAAATCATTCATCTGATCAAAATGCAGCATGTCAGCCTGCACTCCGGCGGTCAGGCGGTCGGTGTGCTGAAAACGCGTATCAAACACCAGTGATTTGCGGAGCTGGCGATCTTCAGGAATCTCGATCGGGATTTCCATCATGAAGCGGTCACGCGCGGCGGAGGGGATTTCGAAGGTTTCGTTTTTCTCCACCTGGTTACGGTCGGCAAACACCAGCATATGCGGCAGCTTGTATTCACGCTTGAAAGCATGCACGCTGCGCTCCGCCATCACCCGCAGCATCAGCGCGTGCACTTGCGGCCGGGCCCGGTTGATTTCGTTGAAGAAAAATACTGAGAGGTTTTCCCCCGCCCGCAAGAGCGGGCCTTCGTCGATCTGCGGACGGCCATCCGGCCCGAGAAAGGTGTGATACACCAGATCATTCGGCATCAGGTCGACGGTGCCTTCAATCCGTTCATAAGCGCCGCCAATCGCCCGGGTGATCGCCTGCAGCAGGGTCGTCTTGCCGACGCCGACGCCGCCTTCCAGCAGCACATGGCCACGGGCGAAGATCGCCAGGTTCATCAGGCGGATGGCGTGATCCTGGCCAACAATGACCTGTTTGACGCTGTTTTCAAGCTTGAGGGCTTTGTCGCGCCAATCGGCGAGCTGCGTGTCCAATCCGGGAGTCATTCTGCGTCCTTAAAAATCGTTATAAAGGGAGTTCGTACCTCATCTTATATACTGGTCTGTATATTGTAAACGGGAAATTTTCCCGATCATGGATCATGGCAATGAATCAGGTTGCATGATCCGGCTTATCTCACGGCGCGATGGCGCTGACTACACGCAGGCGTCGTGGCATGCCATTGGGGAAAGGCCACTCAATGCTGTGCCCCGCCTTCAGTCCCAGTAGCGCCGTGCCCACAGGTGCCAATACCGATATCTTGCCTTGTTCCATATTGGCTTGTTCCGGCAGTACTAGTTCAATGGTGCGACTAACGCCGTTGCTTTCATCTACATAGGTGACGCGGGAATTCAGGCCGACAATATCAGCCGGCATTTTTTCAATTGGCACAACAATGGCGCGATCCAGCTCATCGCTCAAGGCATGATGCCGGGTAAGGCTGTGAAGTACGGCATAATCGGGCTCTGATATGTATAAGTATCTGTCCTGCATGTTAAATATCCTTTTAAAAACGAAAGCCCCCGCCAAGTGGCAGGGGCATGTCATCACATCATAAGGGGATATCAGACCGGCCATAAGCCGCTATACTGGAAAAGGTAAGTTTCCAATATGGATACAATAAAGATGCATGATCTGAATCTGATGGCCGTTTTTGCCCATGTGGCCCAGGAGCAAAGCTTTTCTAACGCCGCCCGAAAGCTGGGGATGTCGCGCTCTGCCGTCAGCAAGGCTGTTGCCAAGCTGGAAAGCTCGCTCGGTGCGCGTTTGCTGAACCGAAGTACGCGCCACCTTAGCCTGACTGAGGTGGGCACCGCCATGCTGGAGCATTGCGCGCGCATCGTCACCGAGTCGGAGCGTGCCAGTCAGGTGGTGGAAAATCTCAACAGCAAGCCGAGCGGGACCTTGCGCGTCGCCGCTTCTGTGGCCTTTGGCACTCTGCATGTGGCGCCTGCCATGGCGGACTTTTTGCAGCAGTATCCCGAAGTCGAACTGGACATGACGATTACTGACCGCCAGATTGATATGGCGGAAGAAGGTTACGATGTCATCGTCAAAGTTACCCAGGAACCGCCGTCCGCGCTGGTGGCCAGAAAACTGGCCGCGGTTCGTCGGCAGATATGCGGCACCCCAGCTTATTTTGCCCAGCATGGCTTGCCGACATCGCCCATGGCGCTGACAGCGCACAACTGCCTCGACTACATACACTCAGGTGATAAGGGCTGGTGGCGCTTCAAGGGACCGGAGGGCGATATCGCCGTTCCAGTGTCGGGGCGGGTGCGTATCAATGATGATGAGGCTCTTTCACAAGTCGTGCTGGGTGGCTTCGGGCTTGCCTTGCTGCCGACCTTCATCATCGGCAATCATTTGCAGTCCGGCCATCTGCAGTCGGTGTTATCGGAGTACATCCCGGTTGAACAGCACGTCTACGCCATGTATCTGCCCAATCGGCATTTGCCGCTCAAGGCGCGCACGTTTATTGATTTCTTGCTGGCCAGATTCAGCCCAGAGCCTTATTGGGATGCCTTGTGACGGCAGTCGGGATGGAAGACTTTGGTACGGTTTATTGGTCAAATGTTGGAAGGGCGCTTTCGGGCAACCCTTCCAATCCAGTGCATTGACGCGCTTAAACCAATCAGGCGAGCGCATGCATCAGCAACGTCCATGCAATCCACATAAAGCCTATGGAGGAGACGACAAAGCTGAGCGCAGTAAATACTTTCCACTTTTTCTTGCTCCAGAAATCTGGATCAAACGCTGCAATGGTAAAAATGGTGGGGTTGGTGAAACCGCCAATCGCCAGACACCAGCAGGCAATGACGGGAAGCTCGACGCCCGAGCCGTAAAATCCCAGGCCGAATAAAGCCATCAATGCATAGTCCACGTGCGCGCGTATCATGGTTTTGTAATCGACCACGAAAGCATCCACGCCTGGTAATGGAAACCATTTGGCAAAGGTCATCAACCAGGCGGATGAAATCAATGCGGTGATGCAAGCAACTGATCCTATGAGTAAAACATTCATTATCTTCTCCCTTGTGGTGTGAATGGAGAAGCTAGTATATATACAGGTCTGTATATATGTCATCAGGAGGTGATGATTTTTTTAAGGTATGGGTAAAAAAAAACAGGAGTCACCCCAAGTGTTTTCGGGGTGACTCATGGATGCCCTCAGCAGCCATGCTGCGCTTGCCTGGGGCTCAATAAGGCAGATCAAACAACAGCAACTCAGCGTTGCTGGCCTGACCAATATCTAGCGCGGCAATGTCCTTGATTTTCAGCGCATCGCCCGTGGTCAGTTTCTGGCCGTTCACTTCCAGTGCGCCGCGTATCAGGTGCAGGTAAGCGGTGCGGCCTGGCTGAATCTGATACGTCACCGCGTCATTCGCATCCAGAATGCTGGCGAACATCAGCGCATCCTGATGGATCACGACGGAGCCATCCCGGCCATCTGGCGATGCAATCAGGCGCAATTGTCCTTGCTTGGTTTCCACAGGAAAGTGCTTCTCCTCGTAGCCAGGCTCTATGCCATTGGTGCCAGGCTCTATCCAGATTTGCAAGAAATGCACGCGCTCGGTTTTCGAGTGGTTGAACTCGCTGTGCCTTACCCCGGTGCCTGCGCTCATGCGTTGCACATCGCCGTAACGAATCACCGAGCCATTGCCCATGCTGTCTTTATGCTCAAGCGCACCGCTCAATACATAGCTGACGATTTCCATGTCGCGATGGCCATGAGTGCCAAAGCCCTGGGCTGGCTGTACGCGGTCTTCATTGATCACGACCAGGGGGCCAAAGCCCATTTGCTCTGGATTCCAGTATTGCCCGAACGAAAAAGAGTGATTCGATTGCAGCCAACCGTGATCCGCTGCGCCGCGTTGGGAATTCTTCAGTAGCTCTAACATGGTGTGCTCCTTTGATAACGGTTGATAGTGAGTGCAGTTTTTTCGAATATCTTCAATTGCCTGATATTTCTATATTGTTTAGCATTAGAGCTAGTATGCACCTGCTTAAAAAAGAAGAAAAACGGAAAAATTGCCGAGATAGGATCGAAATTTTCGAATGTTTAGAATTAGCCTGGATGCCTTGCTGGTACTGGATGCGGTAGATCGCCTTGGATCGTTTGCTGCCGCTGGTGGCGCCTTGTTCAAAGTGCCGTCGACGATTTCTTACACGATCAGCAAACTGGAACAGGATCTGGGCGTGCAAATTTATGAGCGTCAAGGACCCAAGGTTACGCTTACCAAGGTCGGACTGGAGTTGCTCACCGAGGGGCGCCACCTGATCCGCGCGGCGGAAGAGCTGGAGCAACGGGTCAAGCGCGTGGCGTCCGGCTGGGAGACCGAGCTTAATATCGGCATGGATACCATGTTCGCCATGCGCACGCTGGTGACGGACATTGCTGCCTTTTGCGCCATGGCCGGCACACGCATCAAGCTGGTGCAGGAGTCGCTCTCGGGTACTTGGGAGGCGCTGCTGGAAGGGCGCGTGGATATTCTGATTGGTGCGGCGGGCGAAGGGCCGTCGGGTGGCGGCTATGCCAGGGAGATACTGGGGATGACGGAGTTTGTGTTTTGCATCTCGCCCACCCACCCTCTTGCTGCGGTGGATCAACCCTTGGGCAAGAATGATCTGGCACCTTATCGGGCAGTGGTGGTGAGCGATTCGGTAAGGCGACTTGCGCCAAGAACCGTGGGCTTGCTTCTGGGGCAGGATACCTTGTCCGTACCCAATATGCGGGCCAAGCTGGACTACCAGATTGCCGGGCTAGGCTTTGGTTTTCTACCGGTTCCCTTGGCGCAGCCCGCGATAGAAAAAGGGCTGCTGGTCGTCAAGGAAGTGCAGGAGCCGCGTCCGCCAGAGCCGGTCTGCCTGGCATGGCGCACGGCAGAAGCAGGCGAAGGCCTCAAATGGTGGATAGCCCGCATGAAAGGCGCGCCTGATATTGTTGATCGGCTATGGGCGGATAGCCTCTGCTAGCCTCATGGTCGAGAGGTGGGATAGGTACATAGGGCATGTTAGTCATGCCAGAGCAGACTGTACTCCGAATAAACATGTCCGGGCAGCGCGCCCGGACATTGGCAAAATTACTGCAAGCGCCGACCAAAACTCACAGCATAAGCACTTGGCCGTGCCAGCAGGATAGGATCATCGCTAGGTTCAATACCATCGACCAGATTGAGCGGGCTGAACATCACCTGGCGTTCATAGCTCGCTCCGTCTGCCTTGATGTTTTTGATCTGTAGCGTGCCCAGCTCCACCACGCGGCGCGTCTCTGGCCAAGTCACCGTGGGGTCGTTCAGCGTATCGCCCGCGTCAGCAATCTGCACCGAAATCTTGTAGCTATACGGCGCAGACTTTAGTCTGACAGGCAGCTCGTTCATCAGGTAATTGGCATCAGCCGCCTTGGCAGCTTCTGGCGAGAGAAATTTCTGACCATTCACCGGCTCGATACGATAGCGACCATAGTGTGTTTCACCCTTGGCATTGGTGAACTTGAAGGCATTCACGCCAAAAAACGCCTGGGTGGCAAAGCTCTCGGGCGGTAGCTTGGGCGTGGTGACAAACTTCAGCGCGGCGGGATGGCTGCCCAGATATTTTTCAATGGTGGTGGGCTTGGTGGTTTCCTTGCCAGAGGCGGCCACGGCATTCAGCAGGCCCAGAAAATCTTCCGGGGTCGCCGAAGGAAAGCCATTCACTGAAATGCACACCAGGTCGGCCAGGCTTTGGTCGGGCAGGTTGAAACGAATAGCGATGCCTTTGGGGAAGGCATTGCCATCGGCATCCGGAATATTCGGTACGCCTGTGGCATCCGAATAACGCACGGTGACAGGATTGGACGTCGTGAAAATGCTGGCCTTGGTAATCTCGGCGGCACTGGCGGCTGGCGTGAATACCCCCTCGGCGACGATGCCCTTGGCGTGGTTGGCGCGAAACTTGGCATGTGGCCCGCCTGCCAGCTGGGTCAGGGTATCGACCAGTTGTTCGGTCACGGGCTTGCTAGTCTCGTCGGCTAATGCGCTGCTGGATAAGCCCGCCAGCAGGACTAAAAGCAAAGGTTTTAAGGCAAAGTTCATGGAAGCTCCCAATGATATTTATTTTCACAAAGGGTAGAGGCTACCAAGTCAAATGTATTGAATAAAATTGACTGTGCTCTACCTTGCTAACGCAATGGCGGCTCGTCCTCCAGCCTTGCCTGACACCCCGGGTGGTCATGCAGGGTATTGCTGAGCATGAGTATTGCGCGATCTGGCAGATTGATCAATTTTGTTTATTTGATCAGTCCATTTGGAAAGTAAAACGCAGCCAGGTGATTTACGATGGATGTCTTATTTCCTGCTATCCCGAACCCGGCGTGATTTGACCAAGGGCCAGACCTCGTCAGGAATCGTAGGCAGGCATTCAAAGCCCGGTTTTGCAAAAAAATACCCTTGGAATAAGGTAACGCCTTCGTCGGCCAGGGTAAGACATTCTTCTCTGGCTTCAATGCCCTCTGCAATGACCTTGATAGACAGCTCGCGGCAAATCGACAGAATGCCGAATACCAGTGCGCGGCGAACGCGGTCCTGGTGGATATTGCGCGTCATCGCCATATCCAGCTTGATGATGTCCGGTTGCCAGTCGGCGAGCAGGTTGAGCCCGGCGTAGCCTGCGCCAAAGTCATCGATGGCGGTGGTGAAGTTGTGTTTTTTGTACTCGATGAAGATCTTGCGCAAGTGCTCGTTGTCGATGACGCGCTCGCCTTCGGTGACTTCAAACATGATCCTGTCGGTGGGGAAGTTGACTTCCGCGGCGGCTTCCAGCGTGGCGCGTATGCAGGTTTCCGGCTTGTACACGGCATTGGGTAGAAAGTTGATGCTGAGCATGCCCTGCAAATTCAGCTGTTGTGCCAGGTCGATGGCTTTGACGCGTATGGATTGGTCAAACAGGTAGCGGTTTTCATCGGTCAACTGAGAGAGGATGCTGGCAGCCCCTTCATTGTTGATACCGCGTACCAGCGCTTCATAGCCGAATATGCTGTTATTCGAGATATCCACAATCGGCTGAAAAGCCATCGTGAAGTCGATACCGAGTTTGGATTTATCTCTGCAGGCCTTGCAGCCTACCGGAACGAAGTTGTCTAACATACCCATGGTCTATCTACCTCCAATGCATTTGCCTTACCCGGAACACTAATTTAGCATGATTTGAATACAGGACTGCGGCGCACCCTCAAAGCAGCGAATATTGCGCCGTCGCGGCAAGCGCGGTGTGGTCAAAGCGCTGCACGCGGTTGCGACCGAGATTTTTGGCCATATACAGGGCGCGGTCTGCCTGCTCGATCAGCTGCTCCAGTGGCGGGTGCTGATCGTGGGTGCTGGTGATGCCTATGCTGACTGTAAGTTTGATCGGCGTTAAGTCTGGTCCGATGTCGACCATGGCGGCCTCTATCAGCGTGCGGATTTTTTCAGCAAACATGCAGCCTTCCTTCAGGTTGCTGTTGCCCAGCATGCAGATGAATTCTTCACCGCCATGCCGTGCGGAGATATCGTGTATGCGCGAATTATCTTGCAGAATGCCGCCAATGAAGGTCAGTGCCCAGTCACCTGCGGAATGTCCGTAGGTATCGTTCACTATCTTGAAGTGATCAATATCGATGATCATGACGCAGCATTCGCAGGCATGGCGTTGCGCGCGGGCGTATTCGATATTGGCGGCCTCATAAAAGCCGCGGCGATTTTTCAAGCCCGTCAGGAAGTCGGTGGACGACTGCAGGGTCAGGGTTTTAACGAGTTCATCCCGCTCATGTTCCAGGCGGATACGCGCATTGATCTGACGATTTAATGTGTTGATACCTTCCATGACCTCGGCAATTTCTTCCGGCAGATTGTTCGAATGGGTAATTTCCTGATAATGGCCAGCACTGATCGCTCTGAGTGCGTGAGAGGCCTGCATCATCGGAACCACGACCTGTTGATGAATGATGCGCAGTTTCTTGATGGTCAATGCCAGGAAGACAAGCATCAGGATGCTCACCACACTCAGCGCAAGCAACGAATCTTCCTTGGCCTTGGTCGTAGTGGCTTCGGCTTCCGTCAGCAGCGCATCCCGCAGGGTCAGAATCGAATCCATCAGCGGCACATAGGTTTTATAAAATGTGTCTGGACTGGGGAGTGTCTGCAGACTTTTTGATGCTTCGATACTGGCAAGATAGGCCGTGGCATGTACAAAGTATTCCTGCTCCATGTTGGTTTTTGCGTTGGCAATTTCTGCCGGCAGCGCTCCCACCGCCAAGTGGGCAGAAAGACGCATATGCAATTCTTCAATATGTCCCTTCAGGCGCTCCAGCTTAAGCTGTTCTTTCAGGGTTCTTTCGCGCTTGAAGCTGAGTGAGGGGGTAAGTGCCGATCCTAATTGCCCTGCATATTCGCGCAATGTTGCAGCCAGCCGAGCTTCGGTAATCAGCAGGCTGATCGCCGATGAGGAGGTGATGACATCGTTGCTGAGGGCGGTGATGACATCGTTGCTGAGGGCGGTGATCAAAGGCCTTATTTTGTCTATAAAGCCAATCATGCGATCAATTTGCGCACTTATCCTTTCATTGCCGCGCTCGTTCAGTGGCATGGTTGCGAGGTCATTTATGTTTTCCCGCTCTTGCGCGAGTTCATGCGCCAGTACGTTAAGCTCGCTGGTCAGGTTGTTCGATATCGTGTTGCAGCCTACGGTGGCGCAGAGGCGTGCATAAGCGTTATCCGTTTCTTTTCTTGCAAGCTCCAGGGTCTGTCGTAATTGGCTGTCATCAGCATCCGTGTTTCCGAGAATGGCATTGGTCGGCCCACGCTCACGCGAGAGTTTTTCTGCATAGAGCAACAATAGCTTGAGTTTGATGGTGGACTGATGGGCAGCACTGGCTCGCCTGAATTCCTGCCACTCCACGGTGATTAAAAAAGTGGCCAGGCTGATCAGAATAAGCAAGGATGAAATGCCAAAGGTGATGAAGCTCTTCATCAGGCTGCTGGTCCCGCCTGCGCGAGGCATTCCGCTGCCTTGAGCGATAGTGTGCATCATGGGGCCGCTTTCAGAAGCTGGAGAGACTACGGTTTTTATAAACTTTAGCCTAGATGCTGGCTTGCTGTAAGCGTATCGGCATTTTTTTGCATTTCTTAAAGCCACTTTAGCGGCCTGGGGGCAATAAAAAAGGGCCTTGCGGCCCCTGGGTGTGTTCTTGCTTCCCCCTGCTTAGTTGGTATCTTCTGCGCTGGGAAGCTCATGTTCAAGCATATATTGGATGATCCTGCGCATCATGGGGATGCTGCTTTGCAAAGATAGGTCAGGATTTCTGATCAGGCGGATGGTCAGCCCTTCGAACAAGGATGCAAGCATGTTGCAGACGGTATCCAGTGACGCTTCTGAAAAACGCGCGTTGCGTTGATGCAGCCCTTTCCGGATGTAATTCTTGATGCTTTCCATCGCCAAGACCTCTGCCCGTCGGATGATGCTGGCGATGCGAGGGTTACGCGCGGCCTCTGCCACGATCTCCAGCAACAGCGCGGCATCGGGGTCGTAAAACGCATCGGCAGCGCTCTGTTTCACATCTTCAACCAAGGCGTCAAAAATATCGCTATCGCCACGGCTTTGCTCAATACGTTCCGGGATGTTCAATATTTTCAGCAGATCATTTTCTACAATGGCTTCAATGATGGCTTCTTTATTTTCAAAATAATGATAGATGTGACCCACACTCATGCCGGAAGCTTTTGATAACTGGGACATGCTGGTGCCGTGAAAACCATGCGCTCTGAAGCATTCCGTGGCGGCCGTCAGCACCTGGTTGCGCCTGAGGTCGGCCCGGCTGATGGGGGGCTGTGAAGTGGACATCGTATCTCCTAACATCAAAAAATGTAAAAAAGTTGCTTTTTACTTAGTTTATATTAGAATGATCGCTCAATCTAGAATGATTGATCTAAATTTAAATGTTCTGTGCAAATTGTGCCTTCACGGGGTTAAAGGAAAGCCAAATGAAATCCAATGTAAAACATATGCGCCTGTCAGCCATTTTGCTGATATTGATCGCTGGGGATGCGCTCCTGGCCGGATGTCATCAAGGAGGCGCGCCCGCACAAGCCACGCCAGGCGCGGCACAGGTTGAAGTCCTGACTGTACAGCCGCAGTCGGTCAATCTCACGACCGAACTGGCAGGCCGCACCTCGCCTTTTCTGGTGTCGGAGGTACGTCCGCAAGTCGGTGGCATTCTGCAGAAACGCTTGTTTGTTGAAGGGGCTGACGTGAAAGCAGGTCAGCCTTTGTATCAAATCGATCCTTCTACCTATAAAGCGACGTTTGATAGCGCACAGGCCAGCCTGAACAAGGCCGAGGCCAATCTGGTGGCAGCAAAGAGCAAGGCCACGCGCTATGGCGAATTGTCAACGATACAGGCCGTGAGCAAACAGGATCTGGAAGACGCGCAATCTTCGCTGGGCCAGGGGCAGGCGGATGTGGATGTTGCCAAGGCCGCCTTGCAGACAGCGAGAATCAATCTGGGATTCACCAGCGTCATCGCCCCCATTTCCGGACGGGTGGCCAAGTCGAATGTGACGCCCGGGGCGTTGGTGACCGCCAGTCAGGAGACGGCTCTTACTACCATTCAGCAGCTTGATCCCATATATGTCGATGTCACCCAATCCAGTGCCGAACTGTTAAGGCTGCGTCGCCAATGGGAAAGCGGCATGCTGAAAAAGGCCGGGGAAAACCAGGCGGAGGTCAAACTGGTACTCGAAGATGGCAGCACCTATGCCTTGAACGGCAAGCTTGCCTTTACCGATATTACCGTGAGCCAGACCACGGGCACCGTCACCCTGCGCGCCGTCTTCCCTAACCCCAAGGGTGTGCTGTTGCCGGGTATGTACGTGCGTGCTGTGCTGGAGCAAGGCGTGGATGACCGCGCTATCCTCGTGCCACAACGTAGCGTGAGCCGTGATTCCAAAGGAAACCCCACGGTATTTGTGCTGAGCCGGGATGGCAAGGTGGAAATCCGCAATATCGAGGCAGACCAGACCCATGGCGATCAATGGTTGGTGCATAAAGGCCTGAATGCTGGCGATCAGGTGATTGTGAGCGGTTTGCAAAAGATACGTCCAGGTATGCCGGCGCAGGTGGTTTCGCCTGATAAAAACCCTGCAAGCAAGCAAATCTAGGAGCGATGATGTCCAAATTCTTTATTGATCGTCCTATTTTTGCGTGGGTGATCGCTATTGTCATCATGCTGGCTGGCATCCTCGCCATCCGCTCGTTGCCGATTGCCCAATACCCGCTTATTGCACCACCCGCCATCTCCATTACCGCCACCTATCCTGGTGCCTCGGCAAAAGCGGTGGAAGATAGCGTCACGCAGGTGATCGAGCAGAAGATGAAAGGTATCGATCACCTGACTTACATGTCTTCCACCAGTGATTCATCCGGCAGTGTGACGATTACCCTGACCTTCGATGCGGGCACGAACCCCGATATTGCCCAGGTACAGGTGCAGAACAAACTGGCTCTGGCGACGCCACTATTGCCCGAAGATGTACAGCGGCAGGGGGTGCAGGTAGCCAAGGCATCCAGTAACTTCCTGATGGTGGTGGGCTTTATTTCAGAAGACAACAGCATGTCGAATATCGACCTGGGCGATTATGTCGGGTCGAATATTCAAGACGTACTCAGCCGGATTAACGGTGTGGGCGATACGCAGCTGTTTGGTAGCAAATATGCCATGCGTATCTGGCTGGATCCTGCCAAGCTCCACAACTATGGGCTGACTCCGGCGGACATCAGCACGGCCATCACGGCACAGAATGCCCAGGTATCGGCAGGCCAGATTGGTGGCATGCCAGCCAGTCAGGGGCAACAACTTAATGCCACGGTGACAGCGCAAAGCCGCTTGCAAACACCAGAACAATTCGGCGACATACTGCTGAAAAGCACGACCGATGGCGCTGCCGTCAGATTGCGGGATGTTGCTCGCATCGAGCTTGGCGGTGAGAGCTACGATGTGGTGGCACGCTACAACGGCAAACCTGCCACAGGTCTGGCGATCAAGCTCGCGACCGGGGCCAATGCGCTGGATACGGCAGAGGCAGTGAAGGCAAAGCTGGCCGAATTGGAGCCCTTGTTTCCGCAGGGCATGAAAGCCGTGCTGCCGTATGACACCACACCTTTTGTCAAGATTTCGATAGAAGAGGTGGTGAAAACACTGGTTGAGGCCATCATTCTCGTGTTCATCGTGATGTATGTGTTCTTGCAGAATTTTCGTGCCACCCTCATCCCGACCATTGCTGTTCCCGTGGTACTGCTCGGCACGTTCGGTGTGCTGGCGGCGGCCGGATACTCCATCAACACACTGACCATGTTTGCCATGGTGCTGGCGATTGGTCTGCTGGTTGATGATGCGATTGTCGTCGTCGAAAATGTGGAGCGGGTGATGCAGGAAGAAGGCCTGTCACCCAAAGAGGCGACACGCCGCTCCATGGAGCAGATTACCGGGGCGCTGATCGGCATTGCGCTCGTACTTTCTGCCGTGTTTGTTCCCATGGCATTCTTCGGTGGCTCTACGGGCGTGATCTATCGGCAGTTCTCCATCACCATTGTCTCCGCCATGGCGCTTTCGGTATTGGTTGCGCTGATTCTGACCCCTGCCTTGTGTGCAACTTTGCTCAAGCCTCATACGCATGCCCATGCAGGCGCAAGGCGCAGCCTCTTCAGCAGCATGTTTGGCCGATTTAATCGTGGCGTTGACCGTACCACGAAGTTGAATCAGTCACTGGTGAAGCGCATGCTGAGCCGTCTTGGGCGATATGGCATTGTGTATGGCTTGATCGTTGTTGCCATGGCCGTACTCTTCATGCGCTTACCGTCCTCCTTCCTGCCCGATGAGGATCAAGGCATTCTGTTTACCCAGGTGATACTGCCTGCGGGAGGAACCACTGAGCGCACACAGGCCGTATTGAAGCAAGTCGAACGGCATTTTCTGGAAGATCAGAAAGAAGCCGTCAAATCGGTGTTTACCGTCTCCGGCTTCAGTTTCGCCGGTAGCGGGCAAAATAACGGCATTGCTTTTGTCAGCATGAAGGACTGGTCTGAACGCAAGCGCCCCGATCTGAAAATAACCGCCGTAGTCGGTAAAGCCATGGGTTACTTTTCGCAAATCCGCGAGGCGATGGTGTTCGCGTTTATTCCACCGGCGGTGGTTGAACTCGGCAATGCCACAGGGTTTGACTTGCAACTTCAAGACCGGGCTGGCGTAGGCCATGACGTGCTCATGCAGGCACGCAACCAGATGCTGGGGATGGCCTCGGCCAACCCTGCGCTTGTGGGCGTTCGACCAAATGGGCAGGAGGATTCTCCACAATACAAACTGGATATTGACCGGGCCAAAGCCAATGCGCTGGGCATCTCGCTGGCGGATATCAACTCCTTGCTGTCGACCGCCTGGGGCAGCTCTTATGTCAACGACTTCATTGACCGTGGTCGCATCAAGCGGGTTTACCTGCAAGGAGATGCGTCTGCCCGCATGGATCCCAAGGACTTTGAGAAATGGTTCGTCAGGAATGCCAATGGCGAGATGGTGCCATTCTCCTCCTTCGCCACGGCGCACTGGGCGTACGGATCACCTCGGCTGGAGCGCTATAACGGCTTGTCTTCCACAGAAATCATGGGATCCCCTGCCCCTGGGCACAGTACAGGCGAGGCGATGGCGATCATGGAGTCCCTGGCAAGCAAATTGCCTCCAGGCATTGGCTATGAGTGGACTGGCCTTTCCTATCAGGAGCGCATGACCGGTTCGCAGGCACCCGCACTGTATGCTTTGTCACTGCTTATCGTGTTCTTGTGTCTTGCCGCCTTGTATGAGAGCTGGTCAATTCCGTTTGCGGTCATGCTGGTGGTGCCGCTGGGGGTTGTCGGTGCCTTGATCGCCGCTTCCTTGAGAGGGCTTTCCAATGATGTGTATTTTCAGGTCGGCTTGTTGTTGACCATAGGCTTGTCTGCCAAGAATGCCATCCTGATTGTGGAGTTTGCCAAGGAGCAGATGGAGCAAGGCAAGGAGATGGTGGAAGCCACGCTGGAAGCCTTGAGACTTCGCTTCCGGCCGATTGTGATGACCTCGCTTGCATTCATCCTCGGGGTATTGCCATTGGCGATATCAAGCGGAGCAGGTTCCGGTGCACAGAACGCGCTGGGTACCGGTGTGATAGGCGGCATGATTACCGCCACCGTGCTGGCAATTCTGTTTGTACCGCTGTTCTTTGTGGCGGTGCGCAGGAGTGTTGAATGGATAAGCGAGCGCAGCAAAAAGGAACAATGAAAATGAACAAGCATAGTTATCCTCTTGGAATCGTCGCCCTCATGCTGGCTGGCTGCATGAACATGCAGCCCAAATACGAAAGGCCCGCAGCGCCGATTCCTGCCCAGTGGCCAGCCACGGCAGATGCCGTGCAGAAACAGGCCACCGCCCCTGCAGTATTGGGCTGGGAACAGTTTTTTACTGACCCTGACCTGAAAAAGCTGATCCGGCAGGCGCTGGAAAACAATCGTGATCTGCGTGTGAGCACCTTGAACATTGAAAAGGCGCGTGCCCAGTATCAGATCCAGCGCGCAGACCTTTTCCCCAAGATCAATGCGACGGGCAGTGGCACCAATCAACGTACGCCCGCCGCCGCATCCACGACCGGCTCAACATTGCTGACCCATCAGTATTCGGCAAACCTGGGCTTCTCGTCTTATGAGCTGGATTTCTTTGGCCGCGTCCGCAGTTTGCGTGATCAGGCGGTATACCAGTACCTATCGACCGAAGAAGCCAAGCGTAGCGCTCAAATCACGCTGGTGGCCGAGGTGGCGAACGCCTACCTCACCATGGTGGCGGATATGGAAAGCCTGGAGTTGGCCAGGGAAACCTTGCGCACGCAGCGGGAATCCTACGACATGACCAAGCGCCAGCTGGAATTTGGCAGCGTCACCGAGCTCACCTTGCGGCAAGCAGAAACCAGTGTGGAGTCTGCACGGGCGGATGTAGCCAAATACATGACGCAGGTAGATCAGGACAGGAATGCCCTGGTACTGTTGGTGGGGACTGCGCCAGAGGTCAATCTTGATGAGACGAGGTCATTGAAGGCCGTTTCTCAAACCGCGACCCTTCCTGATGGCCTGCCTTCCACCGTGTTGCAAAACCGCCCCGATGTGCTGGAAGCAGAACGGGATCTTCAAGGCTATAACGCCAATATTGGCGCTGCCCGGGCTGCGTTTTTCCCCACGATTTCCCTTACTGCCAGCGCTGGTGTTGCCAGCAATGAGCTGGGAAGTCTGTTCAACGGGAGCAATCGTGCATGGAGTTTTGCACCGCAGATCGTGTTGCCCATCTTCAATGCTGGCTTGAACAAGGCCAACCTCAAGGTAGCGGAAGTGAATCGCGATATCAGCGTGGCGCAGTACGAGAAGGCCATCCAGACCGCTTTCAAGGAAGTGTCTGACTCGCTTGCCCAACGCGCTACGCTGGAAGAGCAGTTGTCCGCTCAGACTGCGCTGGTAAATGCAACTGAACGAAGCTTCACGCTCTCCCGTCTGCGCTTCGAAAAAGGCCTGGATAATTACCTGACCGTGCTGGATGCGCAACGCAGCTATTATTCCGCACAGCAGAATCTCATCACTGTGCGTCTGTCGGATGTTTCCAACCAGGTCACCCTGTACAAGGTGCTGGGTGGAGGGGCATTCTGATTGTTTAGCTGACATTGCCGAGGCAGTCTGTGGTCATGTGGTGCGAAGGTGACCACAGGCTTGCCTCATGAGTGTTGCCTAAATGGCGAATATTGAAAGCATTGCTCCTCGGCTTGAAATCCTTCGATGCTGTTAGTAGTTCATTCTGAAACTGCACGACATCGCCAAGTCACCTCCCTGCAAGGCATAATGAAAAAATCATTATTTGCGAATTGCACTGGGCCATGGTGAAAAAGTCTGCAACGATAATCACCCTGAACAAGGCGGCGTCTGAGCCCATCCATCTCCAGATATATACCCGCTTTAAAGAGGCGGTGGAAGGTGGCTTATTGAATGATGGCGACCGGGTGCCTTCTACCCGTGTACTCGCCAGCGAGCTTGGCGTGGCACGCGGCACGGTCGAAAGTGCGTATTCCATGCTGCTGGGCGAGGGCATTTTTGTCTCGAAAGGGCAGGCGGGCTCTTTTGTGCATGCGCCGTTCCGGCCTGTCGGGCAAGCCACACCAGCCCGCACCCCCCGTCCACGCAAGACTTCTTCCATGGCACATCCAGAACCTGGCCTGGTTGCAGGCGGGCCTTCGCATGTCTTTCTGCCCGGCAGTCCGGCGTATGATGCCTTCCCCAGAAAAGTGTGGTCCCGACTGGCTTCAAGACGAATGCGCAGCCTGTCGGCCGGTGATTTCTCCTATCGCGATCCCTTGGGCTATTTGCCCCTGCGGCAATCGATAGCCACTTACCTTCGCTTGTCGCGCGGGGTGGCGTGCGAGCCGCAGCAAGTATTTATCACGGTGGGTTATCAGGGCGCGCTGGACTTTCTCTCGCGTTGCCTGGGTCTGCAGGGGAAGGATGTCTGGATGGAAGACCCCGGATATATTCTGGCGACCAGCATGCTGCAGGATGTGGGCGCCCATCTGGTACGCGTGCCGGTGGACCAGGAAGGCATGATGGTGTCTGAAGGCATACGCATGTCTCCCCACGCCAGTCTGGCGATTGTCACGCCGTCGCATCAGAGTCCACTTGCCATGGCCTTGTCCTGGTCCCGGCGTATGCAATTGCTCGATTGGGCAGGCAGCGCTGGCGCCTGGGTCATTGAAGACGACTACGACGGCGAGTTTCGCTATTCCGGTTACCCCTTGCCCTCGCTTAAAAGCCTGGATCAGTATGATCGTGTCATCTATGCGGGCACCTTCAGTAAAACGCTGTTCCCTGCCTTGCGCCTGGGCTACCTGGTGTTGCCGCAGAGCCTGGTGGATACCTGCACCGAGAAAGCGAGACTTTATCAACTGGGTAGCTCGATAGGCCCTCAGCTGGTGGTGAATGATTTTATTGCCGAGGGGCATTTTTCGCGACATCTTAAGAAAATGCGGTCGCTCTATGCTGAGCGCCGGGAAATGACGCGCAAGGTGCTGAGGGATGTGCTGGGCAACCATCTCGAGATCAACGCGCACAAAAATGGCACGCATTTCGCGGCGAAGATCATCAGCCCGCACACTGACCAGGCCATTGTCAGTGGCTTCAACCAGCTGGGTTATGGCATACATGCCTTATCCCGCTGGACGGCCAACGGCGCTCAGTCATCCAGAGCCCATTCCTCACATAATGGCCTTATCATCGGCTTTACCAATATTGCCAATGAAAAAACAGCCGAGCATGCGGCGCGGCAGTTGCAAGGCTTCTTCACCTGACGCCGGAGCTTGTTGTCCGCCAGATGGTTTCCTTTCCAGGTGCCGCGGTTACTACCCGACGCCATTCATGGCCCAGTCGTATATGCAATTTTTGGCCCTGTATCCGGAGGATGGTACTGCCTACCATGGTCGTCATGTTTAATCATGACGAAAAGGCAGTGACTGAAATGAGACTGATGCATGTAGACGCCAGCCCCAAGCGCCAGCTTTCCAACTCAAAAATGTTGTCCGCGTATTTTGTGGAAACGCTGAAAAAGCGGATTCCCGGACTGACAGTCGATTATCTTGATTTGTCAGTTGAGACACCGCCGCATGTGAGTGGTGATTTTGCCAAGGCAACCTACACGCCTGCCGCAGAGCGCACCGACGCCATGAAAAAGACCCTGGAATATTCGGACAATCTCTGTGCGCGGGTACTGATGTCCGATTTGCTGGTATTCGCCATGCCCATGTACAACTTCTCCATGCCATCCAGCTTTAAGGCGTTTATTGATAATCTGGTGCGTACCAACCTCACCTACAACTTTCATGAAGACGGCACCACAACAGGTAACCTTACCCGCCAGAAAACCCTGTTCATTACCGCCAGAGGCGCCGACCTCAGGCCAGGCCTCAGCCCCTGGTCACACATGGATGCCCTTACGCTGGCACTGAGATCTCCCTTCGCCTTTCTCGGGGTGGAAAATCCCTGGTTTGTTGACGCGCAGCCGCTGCAGTTTTCGGATCAGGTGGCCCGTGAAGAGGCCTTGAAGCGTGCGCGTCACGAACTGGATGCCGTTGCCCAGGAGTGGGTAGACAGTATCGCCAGGCTGCAGTAGCGACCCGGTTGCTTCAATAACACGGAAAGGTGTGCGGCGAATATGGCGAATATCGATTCACTTTAAAGAGTGTGAGAAAGGCGACGTAGATATGTCTTGAGTTCACTCTTCTAAAGTTATCCATGTTGCTATCGCGCCTATTCTCAACAAAAACAGTACATGACCTTGAGTTATCAAATCTGCAGCGTCAGCTGGCAGCAATAGGTAATGCTCAAGGCGTCGTCGAATTTAGCCTGGATGGGCAGTTGATCACGGCCAACCAGAGATTTCTGGATATCCTCGGCTACTCGCTGGATGAAGCTGTTGGCCAGCCGCATAGCACGTTTGTGGATGCAGAAACCCGTAATAGCAGCGAGTATCGGCAATTATGGGAGCGTCTGCGTGCCGGGCAATACGATGCCGGTGTATACAGACGCATGGGCAAGGGCGGCAAGGAAATCTGGCTGCAAGCCTCCTACACTCCTGTACTGGATATGGATGGCAAACCATGCAAAGTCATTAAATATGCGACGGATATTACAGCCCAGCAGCGAAAGGCGCTTGATGCCGATGGTCAGCTGGCGGCGATTGGCAAATCGCAAGGCGTGATTGAGTTCAATCTCGATAGCACGGTGATCACCGCTAACCAGAAGTTTCTGGATATCTTCGGGTACTCGCTGGAAGAAGCCGCTGGCAAGCCGCATAGCACGTTTGTGGATGTGGAAACCCGTAACAGTCGTGACTATCAACAGCTTTGGGAACGGTTGCGTGCGGGCCAATACGATGCAGGGATTTATAAACGTATTGCCAAAGGTGGCAAGGAGGTCTGGCTGCAGGCATCCTACAACCCCATCTTTGATCTGAATGGCAAACCATTCAAAGTCGTCAAATACGCCACTGACATCACCGAGCAGGCATTAAGAAATGCGGACTTTTCGGGACAACTGGCGGCAATTGGCAAGTCGCAAGGCGTTATCGAGTTCAATCTGGACAGCACCATCATTACGGCCAACCAGAAGTTTCTGGATATCATGGGATATTCGCTGGAAGAAGCCGCTGGCAAGCCACATGGCACGTTTGTGGATGAAGCAACCCGCAACAGTCGTGACTATCAGCAACTTTGGGAGCGCCTGCGTGCAGGTGAGTACGATGCAGGGATTTATAAGCGCATTGCTAAGGGTGGCAGGGAAGTCTGGCTGCAAGCTTCTTACAATCCCATTTTTGACTTGAATGGCAAACCATACAAAGTCGTCAAATACGCCACTGACATCACCGAGCAGGAATTAAGAAATGCCGATTTTTCGGGCCAGCTGGCGGCAATTGGTAAATCGCAAGGCGTGATCGAGTTCAACCTGGATGGCACGGTGCTCACGGCCAACCAGAAGTTTCTCGATATTCTCGGTTACTCATTGCAAGAGGCTGCAGGCAAGCCGCACAGCCTGTTTGTGGATGCCGCATACCGTAACAGTCTTGATTACGCCCAATTCTGGGAGCGCCTGCGTTCCGGGCAATACGATGCCGGTATATACAAACGCATGGGCAAGGGTGGCAAGGAAGTCTGGCTGCAGGCCTCCTACAACCCCATCTTTGATTTGAATGGCAAGCCATACAAAGTCGTCAAGTATGCAACGGATATTACCGCGCAGGTGTTAAGCACCCAGGTGATGAATCGTGCTGTCGAGGAAACCCAGGCGATAGTCGCGGCCGCCAAGACGGGCGATCTGACCAGTCGCATCATGCTGGATGATAAAACCGCCGAGTTGCGCATTCTGTGTGAGGGCGTCAATGCGTTGATCGATAACATGGCGGGCATCATTACCCAGATCAAGCGCTCCAGCGATACCATTTCTACCTCTGCCAATGAAATTGCGACAGGGAATAACGACTTGTCGCAGCGTACGGAAAAGCAGGCATCCATGCTGCAGGAAACCGCTTCCAGCATGGATGACCTGGCGTCGACCGTGCAACAGAATGCCAATAGCGCCAAGCAAGCCCATCAGCTCGTACACAGTGCTTCCGAAATTGCGATCAAAGGCGGCGATGTGGTGAATGAGGTTATCCAGACCATGTCCGGCATCAGTGAGAGTTCGAGAAAAATCGTCGACATCATCAGCGTCATTGATGGCATTGCGTTCCAGACGAATATTCTGGCGCTCAACGCGGCGGTAGAGGCCGCGCGTGCGGGCGAGCACGGAAGAGGTTTTGCCGTGGTGGCAAGTGAAGTCCGCAATCTGGCCCAGCGCTCGGCCTCGGCTGCCAAGGAGATCACTCAGCTGATCACTGTCTCTGTAGAGAAAGTGAAGGATGGCTCAAAACTGGTGGGGGAGGCCGGCGCGACAATGAGTGATATTGTGGCCTCCGTGCAGAGCGTGACCAATATCATGGCAGAAATTACCAAGGCCTCCAGTGAGCAAAGTGCGGGCATCGCCCAGGTGAATGTCGCCATCAGCAATATGGACGGCGTAACACAGCAGAATGCGGCGCTGGTCGAGGAGGCCGCTGCGGCCGCCATGTCGCTGGCGGATCAGGCGAATATCCTGATGGAAACCGTCGCACGATACAAGGTCGAGGCGGGTAACGCCATCGCTGCCCGCCCCTTGCTGGCGGCGGTGGGGCGATAAAACCGACGCCATCGGGGTGGACTTAACCCTTTACACGGTGTTTCAAGCCAATACCCGGGCAGGATCCATATCGCTGGATCACTGCGCTGCCGCCGGCATGATTCACCCCTCCAGTGCAATATTCATTACATGATCCACTCCGTCATTGACCAGTAGCAAGGTATTGGGCGGCCAGGCCTCCATCAGCTGCCCGTCCAGCCACACCTGCTTGATGACGTTGCGGTGGGTACCGGTGCAGCTGAAGTTGAGCTGGTAATGCGTTTGCTGATAGCGATAGCGGATCTGATAGGTGGTCCAGTCAGCAGGAATGCGTGGATGGATGAGCAGGCGATCCTGGCGTAACTCCAGCCCCAGCAGGGTTTCCAGCCCCAGGCGATACATCCAGCCTGCCGCGCCGGTGTACCAGCTCCAGCCGCCACGGCCCATATGCGCTTCTGCCGTATAAATATCCGCACTCATCACATAGGGTTCCACCTTGTAGCGCAGCATGTCTTGCGGGTGGCTGCCATGATGGATGGGGTTCAGCATGCCATATAGCGCCCATGCCTGCTCGGTGTCGCCCTGCATGGCGTAGGCCATGCTGGCCCACACGCCGGCATGGGTATATTGCCCACCATTTTCGCGGATGCCGGGCACATAACCCTTGATATAGCCAGGTTGCAGGCTGGAGGTGTCAAATGCCGGCGTCAGCAGGCGAATGAGTTTTTCATCAGGCATGACCAGGCGTTCATTCACCGCTTTCATCGCCATGCGCGCGCGCATGGGATTGCCGCCGCCGGAGAGGATGGCCCAGCTCTGGCTGATGGAGTCGATCTGGCATTCGCTATTGCTGCTGGAGCCCAGTGGTGTGCCATCGTCAAAATAGGCGCGGCGGTACCAGTTGCCATCCCAGGCATGGGCTTCAATATGCTGGCGCAACAGGGCGGCCTGCCCGGTACAGAATTCGGCAAAGGCGGTATCGTGGCGGCTTTGTGCCAGGCTGGCAAACTGGGTCAGGTTGTCAAACAGGAACCAGGCCAGCCACACGCTCTCGCCCTGACCGGCCCGGCCGACCAGGTTCATGCCATCGTTCCAGTCGCCACAGCCCATGAGCGGCAACTGGTGCACGCCAAAGCGCAAGCCATGGCGGATGGCCCGCACGCAATGCTCGTATAGCGTGGCTTCTTCGGCCGAGCGCTGCGGCTGGTCGTAATAAGACTCTTCTTCCTGATTCAGCAGGCGCCCTTCCAGAAAGGCAATACGGCTATCCAGCACGGCGACATCGCCCGTGGTCTGCACATAGCGGCAGGTGGCATAGGGCAGCCACAGGTAATCATCCGAGAAGTGGGTGCGTACGCCTTGCCCGGCGGGTGGATGCCACCAGTGTTGCACATCCCCCTCGCTGAACTGCCGTTCGGCACAGGTAATGAGTTGCTGACGTGCCAGACTCGGGGTGGTATGCACCAGCGCCATGGTATCTTGCAGCTGGTCGCGGAAACCATAAGCCCCACCGGATTGGTAGTAACCACTGCGTGCCCATAGGCGGCAGGCCAGCGTCTGGTAAAGCAGCCAGCCATTGGTGAGGATATCCATGGCGCGGTCGGGCGTCGTCACCTGCACCGCGCCCAGGGTTACTTCCCAGTAAGCCTTTACCTTTTCCAGGGCCGCATCGGCACCGGCAGGTCCGCAATATTGCTGAATATGGTGGTGCACTTCGTCGGTATTGGCGCCCGCGCCGAATACAAAAACGACTTCGCGTGTCTGCCCTTCGGCCAGTTCCAGGGGCGCCTGAATGGCGGCACAGGGGTCCAGACAGGCCCCGGTGCGGCCTGACAGGCGCTTGCGTTGCATGGCGGCGGGCCTGGCGAGTGTGCCATTGCGCCCGATAAACTCGGCGCGGTTGCCCGACATGGAGCGCTCACTCAGGTTAACCTGGGCAAATACCACGCGATTCGCACATTCCTGGCCATACTGGTTGCGTGCCAATAAGGCGTGGTTGTGAGGGTCGATTTCGGTCACCACATGCATCATGTTGGCATGGCGCCACTGCCCCAGCACCAGCTCCCAGTAGCCCGTGAGCGAAAGCTTGCGCGCGCGGCCCGAGTGATTGCTCAGTTTGATCACCACAAATTTGACGGGCGCGTCCATGGCGACAAAGGTGGTCAGCTCGGAGCGTAGGCCCGCTTCTTCATGCTCGAATACGCTATAGCCGAAACCATGACGGCAGATATAGCCCGACAGGCCGCGTGCCGGCAAGGGCGTCGGCGACCAGAAAGCGCCGGACTCTTCATCGCGCACATAAAAAGCCTCGCCGCTGCTATCGCTGATCGGGTCGTTATGCCAGGTGGTGAGGCGGAACTCGTGGGCGTTTTCTACCCAGGTATAGCTGCTGCCGCTTTCGCTGATCACCATGCCGATATACGGGCTGGCGATCACATTTGACCAAGGTGCAGGGGTCGTCGCGCCGGGCGGCAAGGTGATGATGTATTCGCGCCCATCTTCCGAAAAGCCGCCCAGGCCGTTGAAGAACTGGCGGGGTGGCGCCTGCAGCGGCACGTTGGGGGTACTTTCATGCGGCAATACCGGTTGCAGCATGTCGGATACGCGCTCGGTAGACACGCGGCGATCAATCTGTTCGATCAGCGTATCCGCCGTATCATGTAGCACCACACGGGCGACCGAGAGCAGCAACACGCGGGCATCTTCCGACAGCTCCTCCGCCCGGCGGATGAATATGCCGCCGGGTTTATCCATGACCTGGGCCTCTGAGCCTGCATTGATCAGGCCCATGATCTGGTCATGCAGCAGGGCACGGTAGCCGGAGAAATCCTCATTGATAATCACCAGGTCGACCACCAGCCCTTTCATGCGCCAATAGGCATGGGCTTGCAGCGCCTGCTTCACCAGGTTAAGACGGCTGATATCGCCCACCCGCAGCAGCACAATCGGCAGATCACCAGAAATACCAAAACGCCACAGGCCGGATTGCCCTTGCTGATTGCGCAGGATCACGGCGGGCGGGGCGCGGCGTAGAGCGCTGGCATAAAGGATTGAGGCGGCCAGACGCGCATAAGTCTGGGCATCGGCTTCACTGGCATTGATCAGTCGGAGGACTTCCTGGCTATGAAACCAGGCCATCTCGAATGCGCGATCCACAAAATGGCGGTCACAGTATTTATCCAGCAGTGCAAGTGCCTGCTCACGCGTATCTGCCACGCCGGAAATAATCTGGATGACAGCCGAGGTATCGGCTTGCAGGCTGATGTTGCACCGGATGGCGACGATAGGGTCCAGTACGGAGCCCTCACTATTGGAAAGCAGTGCTGGTCCAGCGCGGCTATCCATGACCACGGGGTGGCTGGCCGTGCGCCCGCGGCCGATAAACTGGGCGCGGTCTGTTTCAAAGGACAAGGCACCAGACACGGTCCCGGGGGCTGCCAGCAGATGGAACATCCATGGCACCTGTTCCTCTGGCGTGCGCGGGCGGCGCGTGCAGAGGATGGCCTGGCGATCCGCCAGAATCTCGGTTTGCACAAACAGATTACTGAACGCCCGGTGCGCCAGATCGGCATTCAGCGGGGCCAGCACCACTTCGGCATAGGTGGTGATTTCAATGCGCCTGTGCCGTGAGGACAGATTCGCCAGCGTCACGCGGCGGATCTCGACATCATCTTCCGGTGAGACGCTGATCTCGGTGTGGGTTTCAATGGCCTGATCGCGCAGGCGGTACTCCGCCCGCCCCTGCACGAAAATCGCCTCAAAACTATCGGTTTTGCCATGGGTGGGCTGGTAAGCACTTGACCAGTAATAGCCGGTATCGCGGTCGCGCAGGTAGATGAAGGTACCAAAGCCATCCATGGTGGCATCTTCACGCCAGCGGGTAATCGCCAGATCACGCCAGCGGCTGTAGCCGCCACCGGAGTTGGTGACCATGACATGGTAATGGCCATTGGAGAGTAAATGCACTTCTGGCAGGGTGGTGTGCGGGTTGGTAAGCACTCGCATGAGCGAACCTCGGTCTGCCACCGGTGGCCTGGCGGCGGCACTTACTTCTGCAGCATGCGGATGCAGGGTATCGCCCTTCTTGGGCACGCGCTCCTGCAGCAGCAAGGCGGTGGCCTGTACGGCAGGGGCTGCCATGAAACGGCGCTGCATGGGCGCATCGTGCAGCACATGGTCAAACGCCAGCAAACTCATGCCCTGATGGTGCACCATGTAAGACTTCACCACCGCATGGGTTTTGCCGCGCGGCACGCGTGACGGGGTATAGTCGATTGCTTCGTAAAAGCCGAACTGCCCGGTAAAGCCCAGGCCCGCCATGGCTTGCAGGTTGCGGCAGGCTTCGCGCGGCATGACGATCAGCGCCAGCGCCGTGGCATAAGGGGCAATCACCAGGTCATCGGCCAGACCACGCTTGAAGCCCAGTCCCGGTACGCCAAATGCCCGGTACTGGTAGATATGGCTGGCGTCGGTCGCGTTATAGCAGGATTCGGAAATACCCCAGGGTATGCCACGCTGCCGCCCGTATTCAATCTGGCGCAGTACGACCGCCTTGCAGGTCTGGTCCAGCAGGGTGTTGTCGTAGCTGGGCATCATCAGCTGCGGCATCAGGTATTCAAACATGGAGCCGCTCCATGAGATCAGGCTCAGTTCGCCGCCCTGACTGGTCAGCAGGCGGCCCAGGGTAAACCAGTGTTTTTGCGGGAGTTTGTCTTCGGCGATGAACAGAAAGCTGGCAAGGCGCGCTTCCGATGCCAGCAGATCGTAGCAGGAGGGGTCGCGCCTGCGCTCGCGCACGTCGTAACCTATGCTCAACAAACCACTCTCAGCGTCATACAAGAAGTCGGCATCCATGACCGCCAATTGGGCACATTGCGCCATCAGATCATCAATACGCGCATGGCGCGACTGGCTTTCGTGGGGTGCGTTCCCGTCATCCGGCACATGATGAGGGCTGGAAGACAGTAGCGATAACTCCTGATAGGCCGCCAGGCATTGCTTGTCCAGTGCGTCTAGCCAGGTGCCGAGTTGCGCATCGGTGTTTCCTTCGTTAGCCAGTGATATCGCCAGCGCGGCGGCGCTGTCGTGCAGTTGCTCCAGTATCGTGAAGGCCGCAGTCGGACTGGGGAAGGCAACGCCAGGCGCGCACAATGCGTTCAGCTCCTTGCGTAGCCAGCTGAGGTGCGATTTGGCATCAGCGCCGGCGGTCCCGGGCACATGCTCCTCCAGCACCTGAAAGGTATCCTGCAACCCGTGGAATGTCTGCGACGGTAGCGTGGCCTGCTTTTTCAACTCCAGCAGGCCCATTTGCAGGGTCAACAGGCAGCCTGCCAGATTGCCGCTATCCACGGACGAGACATAGTGCGGGCGCAGTACTTCCAGCGTGCGGGTGTCATACCAGTTGTAAAAGTGGCCGCGATAGCGCTCCAGCAAGCCCATGGTGGATAGCGTGTGCTCGCTACGCGCGATCAGCTCTCCGGCCGAGAGGTAGCCCAGGTCATAGGCCGCCAGATTGGACGTCAGGGCCATGCCGATGTTGGTGGGTGAAGTGCGGCTCGCGATCATGCCCGCGGGGAATTCCTGGAAATTATCCGGCGGCAGCCAGTGATCATCCGGACCGACCAGCGACACGAAATATTGCCAGGTGCGCCGTGCCTGTTTGCGCAGGAACAGACGTTGTTCTGTAGTCAGTTCGGCTGTGGTTTTGGGCAGAGGCAGGCTGATGCGCCAGGCGATCACCGGCGCCACAAGCCATACGCATAAAATCGGCAGGATGACTTGCCAGGCAATCACCTGCTCTTGCTGCATGAGGCCAAGCAGGCTGGCAAACAGCGCGATGGCGAGGAATGGCGCTATCCACATTTCCAGCACAAAGTCGCCCAGGGTGCGTTTGGCATTGCGCACGGTATAAGCGCGGGTATGCCACAGCAAAAGCCCGCGGCGGGTAAACAGCATGCGCAAGGCGGAGCGCAGGATGGCATCCACCGCGATCAAGGCTTCATAGGGAAGAAAAACCAGGGTGAGCAAGCCCATCGACAAGGGCGGTATGGCGGACTTGCCAGTCTGCGTCAGATGTACCAGCCAGGCACGATCCGCAGGCTTGCGCACCACATCGACCAGGCTGGTCAGCAGCATGGGCGCAAACAGCACGATCAGGATGAGGCCAGCCCAGAAAGTGACAGAACCTACCCCCAGTAACCAGCTGCTTGCCAGCAACATGAGCAAGGCTGGGGCGACCAGGCTACGCCGCAGATTATCGAAGATTTTCCATATCGAAAGCGCATTGATCGGATTGGGCGCACGCCGCCCACGCTGGCCTGTGGTTCCCTCTGGGCCAGGCACGCGTGGAAACAGCCAGCCGATCAGCTGCCAGTCGCCACGTATCCAGCGGTGTCGGCGGCTCACATCAGCCAGATAACTGGCCGGGTAATCCTCTATCAGCACGACATCGCTTACCAGGGCCGAGCGGGCATAGCCACTCTCAAGGAGGTCGTGGCTCAGGATCAGGTTGTCGGGGAACTGCTGGTCCACCACTTGCCGAAAGGCATCCACATCGTAGATGCCCTTGCCGATGAACGAGCCCTCACCAAACAGATCCTGATACACATCCGATATCTCGCGTGTATAAGGGTCTATGCCGGACTCCCCGGCAAACAGGCGCGTAAACCAAGAGCGCGTGGCACTGGTCAGGCTGGTGGCGGCGCGCGGTTGCAGAATCGCATAGCCTTCCACGATACGGCCTACTCTGGCGTCGTACACCGGCCGGTTTAGCGGATGGGCCATGTTACCGACCAGGGTGCGCGCGGTATCACGCGGTAGCTGGGTGTCCGTGTCCAGGGTGATCACATAACGTACGCGCGGAAACAGTTGGGTATCGCCGACAATATCCGGAAACGCGGCCTGCCCGCTGCCGCGCAACAGCGCGTTGAACTGCTCCAGCTTGCCGCGTTTGCGTTCATAGCCCATCCATAGCCGCTCCACCGGGTTCCAGGTGCGGGGGCGATGCAGCAGATAAAAGATGCAGGGGCGATCATCGCGGTAGGTCGCATTGAGCGTGGCAATCGCCTGATGCGCATGGGCCAGCAAGGCCGCATCCGTTGGCAGGCTGTCGGTCAGTGCATCGGGAAAGTCGGTGAGCAGGGCAAAGTAAAGCTGGGCATCGCGATTCCCCAGGTAGCGTATTTCCAGCGCTTCCATGTAGGCATCAATCGCGGCCATCGAGGTGAGCAGCGTGGGCACGATGACCATGGTGCAATGCTCGGGCGGAATGCCTTGCGAAAAATCCAGTCGCGGCAATACACGCGGCCTGAGCATCCAGGTCGCCACCAGATTGACCAGCGTGACCGACAAGGTGGAAAGGCCAACCATGCTGAGCACGGCAAACAGCCAGTAGTACATGCTGCCCAGCGCCAGCGGTTGCAGCTGGCGCAGTACGATGAACGCGGACAGCGCCGTCAGCAGCGCCATCGGGGCCAGATATACCAACAGGCGGTGGCGCAGATAATACTGGCGCGCCGGTATCTTCCAGGAGGGTGGGCGACCCATGGCTTTTTCCAGCATGGGCAAGCCGTGATCTACCAGAAAATAGCCGACATGGGCGGTGCGGTGCGCTGCTCCCTGGCTTGCTGCTGCCAGCTTCGCCTGTGTAATGGCCGCTTCGGCGACCACAGGCTCGGGTTTGCCGCAACGGCGCGCCACATCTTCAATCACATGCCGGTAACGGTCGCGTGTGGTGAAATCCTGCAAGGCATACATGGCGGCTGGATCATGCCGCAACACCTCCTCGACCTTGCTTAGCGACTCTACATAATTGCGCCAGTCCATGGTGCCGATAAAGCGCAGGCTGCTGATGCTGTTGGCAATCGAAATCTGGTTGGCGGCTGCGGTGCGGCTGGCTGCCTCGGAAAGCTGGGTGGCGGTGACGCCCTGCTCCTGCAGCTTGTGCTCTACCCACGCTTGCACAAAAGCCATGGCCGAGCCATGCGCTTGCAGGCGCGAGTAAAACTCCTCAACGAACGGCGCGGTCAGCGGCACATCGGCATTGGCAAACTCGGCCAGTAATTGAATCAACAGCTGCGGCTCCTGCTCCGCCGTCGTCAGCATGCGATCTGCCCACGCAATGGCGGCATCGCGCTCCTCGCGGCGACGGGCAATGCGCACGCCCACCCGGCGCAGGTTTTCCAGCAAGGCCAGTTGCAGCATGATGGGGAAGGCCCACAGCTCGCCCAGGCGCAATACCTCCACGCTCTGGTAAGCTTCCACTACCTGGCTGGCGTTGTCGTTATCCACGCGGCCATCCATGTGCGAGATCAGTGTCAGCGCCAGATCATAAATGCGCGGAAACCCGGCCGAGATGCCATTCGCCAACCTTGGCAGCTGGCGACTGTAGCCGCGTGGCAAGTGCCGTTTAGCCAGGCTGATCTGTTGCTCGATCAGGTAAAAGTTATCCAGCAGCCAGCTTTCAGCAGGCACCAGATGCTGGCCCTCCGTCGCCGCGGTGGTCACCACTTCATAGGCTGCCAGGAGCACGCGGGCATTATCTGCCAACCGGGGCAGCAGGTGGTCTGGTCCCGGCCCAGGCGTCAGCACATGCTGGGTGGCCAGCATGGCCGCATGCCGTTTCAGCTGTTCTATGCTGAACAATTCGGAGCGCAACAATTCCGTATCCTGCTCACTATGCCGGGGATGGCGGGGTCGCGACGAAAAGCCGAGTTCCTTGATGATGATCTGCTCCTGGTGAAAGTGCGGCCAATCACCGTGCGAAGGTAGCGGCGCGGTTATTGAATGGCAGAGTGTTGCTGGCTTGCGGAAGGGACGAGTGCGTAACGATTGCCATGAAGCAGGCATGGTTGCCTGTGCTTCATGACAGATGAGATCAGTGTTTGTCGGGCGTTAAAAATGGCTTGATGTCATCTTTTTTGGTTTTTTTGGCGGCGCGCTTTTCCTTGGCACTCATCACGGGTTTTTTCTTGTCGGCTTTATTGCTTTTCTGTTCCTTGCTCATGCGCTGTACTCCTAAAGGGAAAGGAAAGCCATATGGGGAGTGCCCGGGTTAGCATGGAGGAAACGATCAGCCTGGGCGGCTTTCCGAGCTGTTAGTTTTAGCCTGTATTTTTATGCCTGTCTGTGCGCCACCAAACAGACAGGTGGTTTATTCCCGCAATGTATTGCCGACGCATGCTTATGTTCGGTATCGAACATATCAGTGCTATTGTCATGTACTAAAGTAGAGGCTAAAGATCGCCTTGGTTAACGAACGAGGTGCCGCATCTCAGAAAGGGGAAGCCTATGTCCATACAGCACACCCCACACCAGAATCATTTGCTCGATGCCCTGCCAGCGGCCGAGTTTGCGCGTCTTCAGTCGCATCTCGAACTGGTAAAAATGCCCCTCGGTCTGGCCCTGTACGAATCCGGAGGGCAGCTGCACCATGTGTATTTCCCTACCACCGCTATCGTGTCGCTGCTCTATGTGATGGCCGATGGCGCCTCGGCCGAGATTGCGGTCGTGGGTAATGAGGGCATATTGGGCATTGCGCTGTTCATGGGTGGCGAAACCACGCCGAGCCGGGCGGTGGTGCAGAGTGAAGGTTATGGTTACCGGCTCAAGGCGCGGCTGCTCAAGGATGAATTCAATCGTGCCGGACCGGTGATGCGGCTGTTGCTGCGATACACCCAGGCCTTGATTACCCAGATGGCGCAAACCGCTGTCTGCAACCGGCACCACTCGGTGGAAAAACAGCTCTGCCGCTGGCTATTGCTCAGTCTGGATCGGCTGCCGGGCAACGAGTTGAGCATGACGCAGGAATTGATCGCCAACATGCTGGGGGTAAGGCGCGAGGGCGTGACCGAAGCGGCAGGCAAACTGCAGCGCGATGGCCTGATCGAATACAGTCGTGGTCACATCATGGTGCTGGACCGGCCCGGCCTGGAAATGCGGGTCTGCGAGTGCTATCAGGTGGTCAAGACCGAATTTGACCGCTTGCTGCCTTCGCTGCACAACTCGGTGATCGACTGACCTCAATCTGACCATCGTAGCGCCAATGTTCGCAAGGGCACGGTGCAGCCTCTGCGAGTGGAATAAGCTGACAGCAGCCGATGCTATCGCCATCGTGGCGCTACGGCTTCCATTCGCCTTTTCAGGAGCTGCCATGGTGCTGCCAAGACAAATACTGTTGATTACCGATAAGGCCAAGGACGGATATCAATTAAAAACAGTCTTTGGGCGGGTCCGGTCGCATCCTTTCAAGCTGACCTGGGTGCGTCGTCTGAAACGGGCGCTGCATTTCCTCAAGACAAAAGAGGTGGATGCCATCATCGTCGATCTGGGCTTGCCTGACAGCGCCGGCATTTCCACGTTTGAGAGCCTGTTTGCCGTGGCACCCTGCACGCCAATAGTCACCTTGCAGACAGAAGATACCGCTGCCGCGGCGGCCCTGATCAAAGCGGCGGCTGAGCGAGGCGCGCAAGGATATTTGACCCATGCCCACTTTACGCCGGACCAGATCATCCAGACCCTGGAAAATGTGCTGCAGCGCAGTGTATTCGAGCGTTTTATGCAGCAGGAGCAAAAGCGGGCGGAAACTGCTCTTAACTCGATCAGTGATGCCGTGATTTGTACCGACATACAGGGCGAGGTGAATTATCTCAACCTCGCAGCAGAAGAGCTCACTGGCTGGTCACGGCAAGAGGCGCAAGGCTTGCCTATCGTCAATGTATTCCAGCTGATTAATGGCCTTACCCGCGAGCATGACCAGAACCCGGTGCACCGCGTGCTGGCGGAAGACATACCGCAAGGGCTCAACCCCGATACGATATTGATACGTCGTGATGGCAGCGAGGTGGCGATCGAAGATTCCATCTCGCCGATTCACGATGGTAGCGGCAAGCTGACCGGCGCCGTGATTGTCTTTCACGATGTGAGTGCGGCGCGTGCCATGGCGAGCAAAATGGCGCATCTGGCGCAGCATGATTACCTGACCAATCTCCCCAACCGCATGCTGCTGAATGACCGGCTGTCGCAGGCCATCACCCTGGCTGAGCGTGGCACCAGCCAGCTGGCCGTGCTGTTCATGGATCTGGACAATTTCAAGCAGATCAACGATACCCTCGGCCATGTCGTCGGGGATGCGATTTTGCAGTCGGTGGCCAAACGCCTGATTGCGCTGGTACGCAAGTCGGATACCGTGAGCCGGCAAGGTGGCGATGAGTTTCTGATGCTGGTGGACGAAAGCAAACAAGGTGACGATGCCGCCCTGATTGCCACCAAGATACTGCGCGCGCTGGAGCAGCCACACGCGGTTGGAGGCAAGCACTTGCACCTGACCGCCAGCATCGGCATCAGTCTTTACCCACATGATGGGCTTGATGCGGAAACCCTGATCAATCATGCGGATAGCGCCATGTACGAGGCGAAAAAGCAGGGACGCAACAATTACAAGTTTTTCAGCCGCCTTTAATCCACTACCTGCCCTCATCCTTGTGTAGACTGGATTGGTGAGGGGCATTGTCATGGTCTGCATCAAAGCCCTCATGAAACGGCCTAGTAAAGTATGCGTGTTAACGCACAGATATTGCGCGCTTGATTCGCTAACTTACGAAGCATTCGCGGTACAAGTTCACGATTACCGCAAGTGTCAGGTGATGCCTGTTGCCCATTCGTACGGTTCTCTGCAAGGTACCTCACCAGATGCTTCATGCCCCGTCATCCCCTTTTAACTGTCTGCTTGCTGCCTTGCCGACGCCTGAGCGACTAAGCTTTATCAATACTTGCGACGCCGTCGAGCTCACCTTGACCGACGTGCTCAACCAGCCTGATTCCACCATTGAGTATGTGTATTTTCCGCTGACCTGCATGGTAGCCCTGACCCTCAATCTGGAAGAGGGAGAGGGCATGGAGGTCGCCCTGATTGGCAATGAGGGCATGGTCGGTGCTTCCCTGATACTGGGCGTGGCGCAGAGTCCTTTCGGCGCCACGGTGCAAGGCCATGGTCTCGCCTTGCGCAGCTCAGCGTTGCTGTTTCTGGATGAGCTGGAGCGTCATCCGCAATTGCACGAGTTGTTAAAACGCTATGTGCATGTCTCCTGCCAGCAGTTTGCGCAGATTGCCGTGTGCAACCGCTTTCATGTGGTGGAGAAGCGCCTGGCACGATTGCTATTGATGACGCGCGATCGCATGCACTCGGAGGATTTTTACATCACGCACGAACTGCTGGCGAAGATGCTGGGCGTGCGGCGCGTTGGGGTTACCAAGGCTGCAGGTGCTCTGCATTCCCAGCATTTGATCAGCTATCGCCGCGGGGAGGTGCGAATTGATGATGCCGCCGGGCTGGAGGCGGCGGCATGCAGTTGTTACGAGACGGATAAAGCGGTGTATGCCCGCCTGCTGGTGTGCTAGCAGGTGAGGGCGATAGCGCGCTGGATAGTTTAAGAGGCCAGCAGTCCAGATTTTGTCATGCTGTGTTTGACCAGCTGTAATGAATTTTTCAGCCTGGCATGTAGCGATGCCACGGCCGGATCTTTTTCATGCGCCGTCAAGGCAATCGCAGACTCTGCCTCGGCGACCGCCTGGTTAAATGCATGCATGAGTGCCTGCGTATTTGCATCGCAACTGAACTCTGAACCGGCTTTGGACATGATGACTCCTAGGGTGGGTTAATCACAAATGGGGTATGCATTTCAGCGGGACGGTTATCCATGTCGGTGCTTGCCGTGGCAGAGGCCAATGAACGCAAGGCCCGCCATTGCTGGTAATAGCGCCATAGATGAAATATCCGGTAATACCAGTGACTGGAGGGGCTGCGTTGCCAGCGCAGCAGTAGCCATAGCCCTGCCCCCAGTAAAAAGGCATGGTGGTGCATGAACTTGAATATGTGCAAGCCATGGTCCAGTCTTGCCAGCCTGGTGTGCCATACCCGTGCATGCTGCCCCATCAGTTCGCGTTGTTGCGCAGACTGCTGCAACAGCTGGGCACGTCGCTTTAGCAGGGCTTGCATGCGGGTAGTCACGGTGGCGTTTTCATGGCGTGAATGTCTTTGCCCAGCTCATCCATGCTGGCGGAAAACAGCTGAGGCTTGTGCTTGATTTTATGCAGTGCCAGCAGACCAAGCAGTACGGCCATGGTAATAAACCCCGCACTCAGGATGGCCAGCACGCGGAAGGGGTAAGTATTCCAGAACACCGCGATCAGCAGTATGCATGCCAGTATCACGCCGATACCCAGACAAAATAGCAGCGCCAGCGTGGTGACCAGCAAAGAAAAAAAGTGCAGCCGCTCCTCTTCTATATCCAGCCGCAACAGGGCCAGGCGGGTATAGAGGATGGCGAGCAGGGCGCCGCTGAGGGCCGTCAGCGAACCCAATACGCCAGGGCTGGCAGTGGCTGCATCGTTGGCCATGGGCTAAGGTGCCCGACGCCCAATCAGCCATCCAATCGCGACACCCACTGCTGCGCCTATGCCGATGGCTTCCCATGGGTTTTCATGCACATATTCATCGGTGGCTTTGGCGGCTTCGCGGGTTTTGGCGATGATGGCGGTCTGTGCTTCGGCCATGTTGGCCTTGACCACGCCCAGCGATTTTTCCACCTTGTCGCGAATTTGCGCAAGCTGCTCCCCGCCCTGGTTGGCGGTAGCCTTGAGCAAGGCCTCGGCATCCGCCACGGCGACCTGAAAATCCGCAATCAATTGTTCGCGGCCGGTTGTTGTCTTGATGTCATCCATATGGTGCTCCTTGGTGGTGAGTGATTAAGTAGGTGATTTAGGCTGCATGGGCAATGCGGTTGGCATGCCATCTCAGCATCAGCCACGGGCTCCAGAAATGGACGGTGCGTTCCGTCAGAATGCCAAGTGCAAGCACAGGCAGCAGATAGATCAGGCCGCCCATGGTCACCGACGCCCCCATGGCAAGCAGCCAGAGGGCAAGTAAAACAAATGCAAACGCTTCCAGCATGATGATTCCTTTATACGGGACGATGAAAGACTATTTGGCCTTGAGCCGCATATCATTTTTCACCGACTTGACACCACCGACGCGCCCGGCGACGGCAATCGCCTTGTTGATGTCTTCCTGTGAATTAACAAAGCCGCTCAGCTGCACCACGCCCTTGAAGGTTTCGACATTGATCTCAGCTGATTTGAGGGTGGGCTCATTGAAAATGGCCGCCTTCACCTTGGTGGTGATGACGCTGTCATCCATGTATTCGCCCGTGCCCTCTTTTTTGGAGGTGGACGCGCAGCCGACGGAGGTGATCAGTGCCAATGCCATGCTGAAGGCGACGATCAGTTTTAGTGCTTTCATGGGGTATTCCTTGTGTGATGGGTAAGGTGGGGTTGAAACATGCGAGGCATGCTCAGTAACTCTTGCCGTTGGTGGCGTCTCTGGGGTTCACGGTCTTGCTATCCGTTGTGGTACCCAAGGGCTTGTTGTTCATGGAGCTGCGGTTGGTCATATTGCTCAACTGGGCCTTCATGTCGGACAGGCTGACCATGCCGTTGGTCTGCTTCATGCTGCTGAATTTCTGTTCGTAATACGCCATGTATTCATCGTGCGAGATCATGCTGTCGCCGTTGCTATTCATGAGCGAGATGTTGTCTGGTGATTCGGTGGCGGCAACGGCGATTGGGCACGTTGTACTCAAGGCGGCTGCACATAGCAGAAGAGAGCGTCTGGTCATGGAGATTCCTTTCGGGAACGCAGAGGGCAAGAATGGTCAACATGCCGAGCTGGCATGAAGGCTCTTGCTCTTACTGCTGACCCCAGCGTAGGAGCTTATTAAGGTTCGGTCTGTGCGCAGCTGCACATAGCCTGAGTCGTTTTGCATGGGCGCGTGATAAGCGAGCCAGCGCACAGAAACCCCGGTTAGCGAAGGTCACACTGCGGACTTCTTTCATCAGCAGGGGTACCCCATGAAATCAGATACGCAACTACAACAGGATGTGTTGGCCGAGCTGCAATGGGAGCCCGCCGTCAATGCTGCGCATATTGGGGTGCAAGTGAGTGATGGCATCGTGACCCTTGCTGGTCATGTAGAAAGTTATGGCGAGAAATGGCATGCCGAAGAAGCCACGCAACGTGTCTCTGGTGTTAAAGGTCTGGCCGTGGATATGGTGGTTAACCTGCCCGGCAGCGCGCAACGCACGGATACGGATATTGCCCGCTCGGCCCAGCATATTTTTGAATGGATGACCTACATCCCCGAAGACGGCATCAAGGTCATGGTGGAAAACGGCTGGATCACCCTGACCGGCGATGTGGAGCAGGATTACCAGAAACGCGCGATTGAAAGCTGTGTGTCCAACCTGATCGGCGTGACGGGAGTCAGCAACCAGATCATGATCCAGCCCAAGGTCTCCGGCCAGATGGTCAAGCTGGACATCGAGAACGCCCTGAAACGCCGTGCGATTGATGATGCGCAGAAGATCACGGTCACCATCAAGGATGAGGATGTGATCCTGAGCGGCAAGGTGCACAGCTGGTCCGAACGTAGCCTGGCGCGGCATTCTGCCTGGGGAGCCCCAGGCGTTAAAAATGTGATCGACAACATGTCGCTTAACTAACCCTCACGCCTTGCCCTGCCACCCTGAATACCCCTCCCAAGGAGCTCCATATGCTTGATCCCAATACCACCGCCAGCGCCGCCCACAAGGCGGCGGCCATGGACCACGAAGCCTGTGCCAAACACCATCACGAGGCCGCAGACAGCCATGCACAAAACGATACCAACAAAGCAAAAACCAGCGCAAAACAGGCCATGAGCTGCTGTGAAAAAGCGGCCAAGCAATCTGTCACGGCCTGTGGATGCACTGCCAAATAAATAGCTTGTCCATATGCCGGGCGAGATGAAAGCTCAAGGGCCTTAACCGGCCCTTTTCGCATGTTGGGTTTACCTGAATGGCAAAGTGCGTCAGATATTGGTGGGGTAAAGCAACTGCGTAAACCTTGTGCTAATGACTTGGCCCAATAGGCTTGAGCACGCTGGCACCCGCAGGCGACAATGCCCACAGCAACACGCCGTTATTGATCAGCACCGTGACCCAGAAGATGATCATAAACGAGCGCTTGGCGGTTTTGTGCCGGAACAGCCGTTGCCCGGCGAGCGCTCCCGGCCAGCCACCCAGCAGCGCCAGCAAGTGCAAAGTGTTTTCCGCTGTTCGCTGGCGATGATGTCGCGCTGCAGACTTGTCGATGGCATACGCCCCAAAGGTAACGACACTCGCCGCCAGATAAAGGCCCAGCACGGCAGCTGGCAGTTGTCCCGCCCAGACGGCCCCTGCCACGCCGCAGAGAAATATAAAGGCAAACATTGGAAGTACAGGGCTACGCTGATAAGAGGTGGCCGCTGGCCGTGGACTATCACCCACAAATGCCACCTTCAATGCCTGCAAGCGGCCTTTGGCGTCTCGCTTCAGTTCATACGTCACCAGCTCATCGCCCTCTGGGCGCCGCTTGCGATGGCTGAATGCGCTGATATGCAGAAAGACCGGCTCACCCCCGCCATTGGGGGTAATGAAACCAAAGCCCTGGGCATCTTTCCATGTGGTAATTCGACCTTGATATCGCATAGATTCACGCAGCTTTGTAAGAGGAGTTGAGTAGCAGTCTGGCGATGCTACATCAGCGTAAGCGCCATGAAAATCAGGCCTGGATCATCGCGAATAAAAAACGCCCGACGAACAGCATCGGGCGTTTTTACTGCCTGGCTATCAGCTAGCCAAGCCAGGGCTTAGTACAGGAACCAGTTGGTGACTTTGTTGTTTTTATCAAAGTCGATGGACAGGTTGTCGCCCTTGACGGCGGTATTGCCAGAGGATTTATCCATCACCTTGGTCAGCTTGCCGGAGCCTTCAGACGCATTTTTCGCGCTGTTCAATGCAGAGTCAGCCGACACGACGCCTGGTACAGAACCAGGGGCTGCACTTACCAGATCGGCAATCGCATACAAGGCACCATGCTTTTTGTAGTTCCAGCTTGTTCGGCTGCTGGAACTTTGCGATGACTTGTCAGGAACGCCATATAAGGCCTTTACTTCTTCCTGCGTGGTTTTGCCCACCACGATGTGTGCGTTAACGTAAGCGGCAGTAAATTTATCTTCGCCACCACCCATTGCCCCCGGGCCGCCCGCGCATGCTGTTGTCAGCATGGCCGCGAGGATGATTATGAATTTCTTCACGTTGCTTCCCTTTTATATTAAGAATGATTCTTAACTATACCAAAAAGGTTAAGGCTGGACATTGGGTGGGTGTCATTATTTGTTACGTGAGAAATGGCAATTGCTATTCGGCCATACCAAGTTGGAAAGTACGGTGCGTTATCTTGGGGTGATGTGAGTGATGCTTTAGGGGGATCAGCTCTCAAGGAAGCTTGGACGCTAGCCTCACTGGCTGCTACCTCCCGGAGCCGACATTTTGGTAGTAAAAAACCCAGCAAAAAATCGCTGGGTTTATGTACTGCTGATATCTTATTTTTTTACAAACGGGATGACTGTTGACATCACTATAACCACTTTACGTGATGAATATGTCCGAAGCAGTCAAGAGTGGATGCCCAGTTAAATTTGCGAATTCAACTGCCACTGCTGATCCTGATCCATCGATATCGTAGTAAAGAGCTCCAGTAGTCGTATTGTAAATGATCTGATCGCTCGCATCCCCAGCCGTGCCGGAGGAGTTACTAATGAAATTATTGGCAGTGAGATTTCCAATCCCCAGCTGCGTGAATCTATTGTGATCCAGCTGAAGTCTATCGACGGTGGATTCGAAATCGGTGATGGTGGCTAAGTCCCTTACCGTATTAGAAGACTGGTAAACAGCATTAAAAACAAAAATATCTGCGCCTTCTCCTCCAGTAAGAATATCACTGTCGACACCTCCATAGATTGTGTCGTCGCCCATGCCACCGTTAATCAAGTCATTACCGACTCCAGAACTGATAATGTCATTGCCTTCTCCGCCATCAATAGTGTTATTTCCATTATCGCCACCGCTTAGGGTGTCATCTCCGGTACCGCCATCAATAAAATCGTTGTTATAACTTCCAATAATTGAGTCATTTCCATCTTCCCCGAATAGTTGGTCATTACCAAAATATCCGCCCGTAATGTAATCATTCCCGGACCCACCATAGAAAATATCGATACCATAACCACCATACAAGAAATCATTCCCCGCACCTGCATTTACTGTGTTGGTGCCAAGTCCTGCGTTGATAGAATCATTAAATGAAGTGCCTATGATATTGTTATCGCCGCTATTACCCTCGATACTAACGCCATATTGTAAGGCGGATGCATTAACGTTTAACGCAACAAAATTTGTATATTGATCTGTGACATTGCCGTATCCGAGGCTGATGCTGGATATTCCCGTGTCCTCCGCAAATAAAATGAGCGTTTCTCCAGCAGTATGTGAAGAGAACCGTACATAGTTATATCCACTGGAATCCGTTATTTCAGCAGCAAGGTGATCTGATGAAGATGAGATATCATAAACGTCATTACCTAGCCCCCCAGTCAGGATATCAATACCTCCGCCACCCGCTATCGTATCAGCATAATCTGTTCCAACAATCTGATTAATGCCATTGTTACCAACAATGCTCAGCTTATTGACTGCAGCAGATGCATCCACATCAAGATTGGTCGTTCCCGCAGTCTTGGCATGGAGGTCAGTCCCGGTTCCAATTACAATGCTTTCGACTCCGGTTTCAGCCGCATATAAAATAAATTTTTCATTGGCAATGGTGGATGCAAAACGAATCTCATCAATATAGTAATAGCCGTAATCATCTGTAAGCCCTGTGTCTTTAATTTCGGCTGATGTGTGCTCACTTATTGAGTTAATAACATAGATATCATTACCATTTCCACCATCTAAAATATCGATGCCAGCTCCCCCAATAATCGTATCTATTCCCCTGTCTTTTTGTTGCGGAGAGGAAAGGTTTATTTCGCCACCATAGATCGTATCATTGCCATCTTCCCCATTGATCAGGTCTCTGGAAGAAGATCCCTTCAAGAGATTATTACCATTATTACCGATAATTTCTAAGCCGGCAGTATAGTTATATTCAGGGAGATTAAATGTGCTTAAATAATCGGAGGCATCGATGTTGAGAGCCGTAGTGCCAGAGGAGTCGGCAACAGTGGATGATCCTGTTCCAATAACAACTCGCTCGATATTAAGGTCACCGGCGAAAATAGTTAATGTGTCAGATGCCTGGGTGGAAGTGAATCTGACTTCATCTATGTCATTTGTACTATAACTGAAATCGGAAATTTCAGCAGCGCTATGTTCCGCCCCTGAGGAAATGATATATAAATCACTTCCATCGCCACCATCTAATGTATCAACACCTACGCCTCCAATAAGAATATCGTTACCTGCATTGCCTTGAATCGTATCTCCGAAAGCAGTTCCCGTCAGCATGTTAGTGCCGGAGTTACCGCTAATGGTCAGCCCATTCAAAACAGCGGAAGCATTGATATTAATTGCAGCATTACCTGAAATATCGGCAATGGACTGAGTTCCAGTTCCAATCTGCACAGCTTCTATCCCAAGGTCTTGCGCAAACAATGTCAGTGTTCCAGCTGAGAGAGAGGAATATCTTACTTCATCAGTGCCCTTGAGCCCTGTATCCCTGAACTCGGCGGAGGTATGCTCTGCATTCGACCCAACGATGTAAATATCCCCGGCATCCCCACCATCTAAACTGTCCGTGCCAAGCCCACCAGTAATGGTGTCGCTTGCCACACTTCCCTTAATGTTATTAATGCCAGCATTGCCCTTAATTAAGAGGCTCCAGGATGAATCAGATGCATCAACATTTAGTGCGGTCGTCCCGCTGGTATTGGCAGTTGGGTTAACGCCAGTGCCAATGACTATCGACTCTATGCCATAGGTTCCCTGCTGAAGCACCAAGGTGCTATTCGCCGTTGTTGATATAAACCGTATTTCATCCACGTCAGCATCGCTGAATCCGGAATCAAGAATTTCCGATATGGTATATTCTGAAGGGGAGTCGATGAGGTATACATCATCGCCTGCGCTGCCATCCAGCACATCATTGCCTGCGCCCCCATAAATAAAATCGTTGCCTGAACCGCCATAAATACTGTCGTTTCCACTGCCGCCATAAAGAGTGTCATTCCCATATACCCCACTCATAATGTCATCCTGAGTGGAGCCTAAAATAAAATTATCTCCATAATTGCCAATCAGTGTCAGACCATTCAGTGCTTTGGAAGCATCTATGTTTAGTGCGATTGTTCCCGTGTCGTAGGTTTGTAAGCCAATGGACACTATTTCAATACCTGTATCTCCCGCGTATAACCTAAGAGTGTCGCCTGAAACATTTGAGATAAAACGAACCTCATCCTTGGAAGTTCCGGTATCGGCAAATTCTGCTTGTGTATGATCTGAGGCGGCATTGACATAATAAGTATCGTTATCCTCACCTCCGTCCATCACATCAATTCCAGCACCGCTCCACAATACATCTCTGCCGGTACCCCCAAGTAGCGTGTCATTACCGCCACCCCCAAGTAAGTTGTCATCTCCACCATTGCCAATAATGGAATCATTAAAACTGGTCCCGGTAATAGTGTTGCCACCATCATTGCCTACAATCGTTAATGCATTTAAAACTGCGGCAGCATTCACTTGCAAGGAAATGGCAGCACTTGTATCCGCAACGGTATCCGTACCGGTGCCGATGATCACTTTTTCAATGCCAATATCCCCAGCAAATAAAGTGAGTTCGCTATAGGAAACACTTGTGGCAGCAAAGCGAAGTTCATCTATGCCATTCAGGCCAGCATCGTTTATTTCCGCCACCACATGCTCAGTACTCACGTTAAGAACATACAGATCACTTCCTTCGCCACCTCGCAAAGAATCGTTGCCTGCCCCCCCGATTAATGTGTCATCGCCGGAAGTGCCGGTAATGGCATTACTGCCAGCATTGCCTAAAATAGTTAAAGCTGTCGTAACAGCGGAGGCATTGAGATGTAGTGCGATATTAGAGCTATTGTCTGCAACGGATCCTGTACCAGTCCCCATGACAATTTTTTCAAGACCAAAGTCATTGGCAAATAAATTTAAGGTGTCACCCGCGATGGTTGAAGCAAAGCGAAGCTCGTCTTGACCGCTACTTCCTGAGTCATGGAATTCAGCATTTGCATGTTCCGAAGCCGCATTAATGACATAGAGATCACTTGCCTCACCTCCATCGATAGAGTCGATGCCTGAGTCGCCAATAATAGTATCATTGCCACCGGATCCTATTACCGTATCATCTCCCGCTCCCGTGGAAATAAAATCACTTTGTATTGTCCCGGTAATGGCATTATTGCCATTGTTTCCGGTAATGATTAAGCCATTTAGAATGGCTGAGGCGTTCACATTTAAATTGCTGGTGCCACTGGTATTTGCGATTGAGTTAATGCCGGTACCGATCACGACAGTTTCGATGCCGCTATCTTGGGCAAACAGGGTAAGAGTTTGGGATCCCACAGTGGCTGTAAAGCGGACTTCATCGCTTCCTGTAATGCCAGTGTCAGAGATTTCAGCGGAGATATGCTCTGAGGATGCGTTAATAAGATAAATGTCGCTGCCTATCCCGCCATTCAGAACATCGAGACCATTGCCTCCATTAAGAGTATCGTCACCAGAGTTACCTACTAGCTCATCGTCCCCCCCGCCCCCGATGATAAGGTCGCTGGAAGACGTAGCGGTAAGAATGTTATTGCCTTCATTACCAGTAAGTGTGATACCTCTTTGCAATGCAGACGCGTTCACATTCAGACTTGTGGTCGCAGAAGAGTTTCCTGCAGCTCCAGTTCCGGTCGCTATGACTACACTTTCTATCCCGGCATCTTGACTAAATAACGTCAAGGTCTGACCCGCTACAGTAGAGGTAAACCGTATTTCGTCTGTCCCAGTAAAGCCATTATCAACAATTTCATAATCTGAATGGTCTGAAGGTGCATATATGATATAAATATCACTACCCTCGCCACCATCAATATGGTCAGTACCACTGCCGCCGATGAGCGTGTCTTTGCCAAAATAGCCCAAGATGAAATCGTCTTGAGCGCTGCCAATCAGCACATTGTTTCCAGCATTGCCTAGCATCCCGATGCTAATCAGAATTGCAGAAGCGTCTATATTTAAATTTGTCGTGCCTGAAATATCTGCATAAGCACCAGTACCTGTCCCTATGATCACATCTTCAAAACCAGTATCTTGTGCATGCAATGTTAGGGTTTGACCATTTATTGACGAAGCGAACCGAATCTCATCATTTCCTATGATGCCGCTATCAGTAATTTCGGCACCTTCGTAGTCATTACTATCTGTGTAGATATAAATATCTTCACCTTCGCCGCCATCCAGAGAGTCCAAGCCTTCTCCTCCTATGATGGTGTCGTTTCCTTCCCTCCCTATTAACGTGTCATCGCCATCATTTCCAATCAGAAAATTCGAGGCTGAATTGCCAGTAATTTGGTTATCGAGATCATTTCCGGTTCCATTGATCGGATTGCTGCCTGTGAGAGTCAGGCGGTAATCAAATGGGTTCATTACATAAGAAACGCTACTGTAGACAGTGTCGCTGCTATTTATAATAATGACATCGCTGAAATTGAAACCTGCGGGTTTTAGGGTAAATTTTGCGAACGCTATTGCAGAATTGCCTCCAGCGCCATCTTCATCATAATAAAGCGTGCCGCTAGAAGTGTCGTATATAAGATGGATATTTGAATCTGCGGCAGTTTTTAATCCTGCGCCAGCGGCGAAGCTTTCCGAACCTGCTCCCCCCAATCCTTGAAATATGTAGGCGTCCAAGACAAGCTTATCTAAGTCATGTGAAAAATCGGTAATAGTATCTACATCACTATTTAGTGCAGCATTGAAAGTAAATTGATCAGCGCCATCGCCTCCTGTGAGAGTGTCAGTACCAATACCCCCATTTAACTTATCATTACCTGCGCCGCCATTCAGGAGGTCGTTGCCAGCACCACCGTCTATGCGGTTGTTGCCAGCATTGCCAATGATGGTGTTGTTGAGATCGTTGCCAGTGCCATTGATATTGGCTAGGCCGCCTGTGGCGGATCCATCAGTCAACGTCAGGTTCTCGATATTCGTGCCGAGCGTGAAACTTACACTGGACCTGACCAGATCGATGCCGCCTTTTTGAGCGCTGGTCAGGCTTTCACTCACAATGTCATGTTCGTCATCAACGCTATATGTATCATTGCCTTTACCACCGTCCATGGTGTCTGCACCGGCCTTGCCATCCAGGATGTTGATGCCATCATTCCCTGTCAGTTTGTTATCTGCAGTATTGCCGGTGACATTAAGGTTGGCCGCGCCAGTCAGGGTGGCATTCTCAATGCTATTGTTGAATATTGGGTTTTCCAGGCTCAGGGTAAATGCCGCCTGTACAGCATCATTGCCACTAACGTCAGTGATGACATCACTCAGTGAGTTAATAATGTAAGTGTCGTTACCTTCTCCGCCATCGAGAACGTCATTGCCCAATCCGCCATCCAGTGTGTCATCGCCCATTCCGCCAATCAGCGTATTGATGGCCGCATTACCGGTCAGATAGTTGGCCTCATCATTGCCCGTCAGGTTGATCTTGGTCGAGCCGGTGGCGCTGGCGTTGATGTTCTCGAAATTCGCCAGAGTGCCAGTTAAGGAGAAAACGGCAGCAGAAGCAAGATTGGCACTACCGCGCAAATTCAGGGTGTCGGAGCCTTCACCTGCCTGCTCGGTGATGGTGTCTACAAATTGGCTGGTATTGACGCTAGTGCTTGTACCAGCCTTGGTCACTATTAGGTCTGCCAAGTAAGAATCGTTACCTTGCCCACCAATCAATGTGTCGCTGCCTGTAGCGCCGTCCAGGAGATTGTCCCCGTCATTCCCGGTAATGACATTGTTAAAGGCATTGCCTCTGCCGTTGATGTTGGCGTGCCCGGTCAACGTCAGGTGGTCCAGGTTAGTGCCTAGCGTATAAGTCACGCTGGATTCGACCGTATCATTGCCACCGCCTTGAGTCAGTGTCAGACTTTCGGTGATTTTGTCCAGAATGGAGTCAACGATGTAGGTGTCATTACCTGCGCCGCCATTCAGGAGGTCGTTGCCAGCACCACCGTCGAGGTGATCATCGCCCGCGCCACTGGTTAGATTGTCATTGCCCGCGCCACCCATAAGCGTGTCATCTCCAATACCGGACACGATGGTGTCATTGCCTGCATTGACCGTAGTCAATAAGGTGGTGAAGTCAGAATACGTAGCGGAATCGATCAGACTATAGAAAAGATCATAATCAAGCTCAATGCCGCTGAGGGAAAGCGTATGGCCTGCTGGGTCTGTAACCTTGAAGCTATTCACGGTACCGTCAGAAATTTCATCGGTATCGAGATTCATCGTTAAGCTGCCAGCTAGTGATATGCTATATCCATCATTGACAATGGAGACAGTTTTAACAACTGCGCTTGTGAAATCCAGGTCAGCATTCAATCTGAATGTGCCTGTATATTTGATAACGCTATTGCCCTCTGTTACGGCAATGTTGCTTAGAGTACCGCCCGAGCCAGTAAAATTTCCATTTAATACAATCTTGGAATTTGTAATAAAGTCCGTTAAAGAAATAGTCTTGAAGACTGGACTATTTCCAAGAAATCCACTCCCCGTTATTAACAGTATATACGGACCCCATGTGCCGGTGGCTTGAGTGTTTGTGGCTGAGTCACCGTCAACAAAGAGAGGCGCCTGATCTAAATCCAAAATCGTCGCATTTAAAGCATCTACTTGGCTGCTAACTTGATTGAAGCTCGAGTGAAGCGAACTGAGGCTCAAGCTGCTTAATTCTGTGTAATTGATAATGGCCATAATGAGGTGTTTAGCCTTGATTTTGTTATATTTTTATCGAATTAGTTAAGCCTGTTAGGCCGTGTTTGAGCAATGTGACTAGCTGCTTGAGGTCGGTAATGAATGATATTTCATATAGCCTATGAAGCAATAGTCTATTCAGACTAAATATCATGAGAGTTGTTGGGCAGTAAATCGGCAATATCTTGAAAATGCCAGATGGAGGACACCTACAAGGTGCCATCGATTTTCCTGCTTAATAAATGTTAGAGAATTAAGAAATCATTACTTGTTAACTCGTTATTAAAAGGAATGCGATTGAACTGGCATTGCGTGCTCAAATTCCATACAGAAACGTTCACGGCTAACGTAATCCCCATGTGCCACCCTGTTGTATATATTGTTATGGTTAATGTTTACATAAATTAACAACTTGCAATCTAATTAACTCATCATCAAAAAGCAAATGATTTCTCTTGGGAGTTTGTCCCGAATCACAGCCTTCTCAGCTCTGAGCTCTTCGGGTAATCTCCTACGTTGGAAATGAGCAACGGTGTGGCATCCGCACCATACGTTTCTTCAGGTAGATTTAGATTTGACGGGGTTCATTCGTCGGGCGTAGCGCGCAATAATCTGCTCATCAAAATTGGTAACCTTGTTTTGTATTTTGGGATGAGCTAGGGCTCGAAACTGCCTTCTTGGTCTTGAAGAACGTAGATATCCAGTTCGCAAAGTCACCTTTGTGCGTTGTCCTGGATGTTCGGCCATCTTAGTTTCCAGAACACCTTCAACCAGTGCTTTGTTCAGTTTGTACCGCCTCGTTATACCTGATTTTTAGCCGAGTTTATGAATTTTCCGGACCGGAAAGCTAAGATGTCACTGAGATATTAAAAAAGCCCGCAATAGCGGGCTTTCTATTTACTTGCAACTTATGCGGTCTCAACTTGCAACTTATGCGGTCTCAACTTGCGGCTTATGCGGTCAAACTTGCATCTTATGGTGCACAGAACACCCCGCTTTCGCGGGCCTTTTCCCTTCACATTAACCGCACTTGCTGTCCCCGCAATTGAGGCAGGTCAGGCAACCATCCATGACGATGGCGGCTTTGGTGTTGCATTTGTTGCAGAGCTGCGCACCAGGTGGGAAGCCTTCTTCGTTTCTTGGCTCGTTGGCGTGTTTTTCGAGGTATTCGGCTTTCTTTTCCTCGATCAGTTTTTTCTGGTGTTCGTCCAGGCCGGGTTTTTTCAGCATGCCGATCTGGTAGAAGTGTTGTTCGAGCACTTCGCCGATTTCAGCGACCAGGCTGGGGATGAATTTGCCGCCTTTTTTGAAGTAGCCGCCGCTCGGCTCAAACACGCTGCGTAGCTCTTCGACCAGGAAAGTCACGTCGCCGCCCTTGCGGAAAACGGCGGACATGACGCGGGTGAGGGCGACGATCCACTGGAAGTGCTCCATGTTTTTGGAGTTGATGAAGACTTCAAATGGGCGGCGGTGTTCCTGCGGGGTGCCTTCGTTCATGATCACGTCGTTAATCGTGATGTAGAGCGCGTGCTCGGTGACCGGGGTTTTGATCTTGTAGGTGTTGCCTACCAGCATTTCCGGGCGGCTGAGCGGCTCGCCGAGTTGCACGATCTGGGCCATTTTCTGGGCGGCTTGCTGCTCATGTGCTTCTTGCTGAGCGGCGGCTGCGGCTTCCTTGGCCTTGTCTTCTTCGGTGACTACGCTGTAGCCGGTGATCTTTTTTTCTATTTTGATAGCCATCTTGTTCTCCTGTCAGTTGGGCAGGGATCAATCTCCCGTGCCCATACCGTAGCGCTTCACGCGCTACGATTAAAACTTGCCGTAGTAACCCTCTTTCAGCGCGTCATACAGATTGGCTGCTGAGTGGATTTCACCGTCGTATTCGATTTCTTCATTGCCTTTGACTTCGACTACCGAGCCGTCATCCAGCGTGAATTTGTAGGTGGTGTTTTCGAGGTCTTTTTCGGTGACCAGCACACCCTGGAAGGCTTCCGGGTTGAAGCGGAAGGTGGTGCAGCCCTTCAGGCCTTTTTCGTAGGCGTAGAGGTAGATATCCTTGAAATCACCAAAGTCGTAGTCCGTGGGGACGTTGATGGTTTTGGAGATGGAACTGTCGATCCACTTCTGGGCCGCTGCCTGGATATCCACGTGAGCCTTGGCACTGATGGTGGACGAATCCATGAAGTATTCCGGCAGCTGCTCTTCGGGTTTGTCCGAGAAAGGCATGGCGCTGGCATTGATCAGCTCGCGGTAAGCCAGCAGCTCGTACGAGAATACGTCGACCTTTTCCTTGGACTTCTTGCCTTCGCGGATTACGTTGCGGGCATAGTGGTGGGCGAAGGATGGCTCAATGCCGTTGCTGGCGTTGTTGGCCAGGCTGAGCGAGATGGTGCCGGTTGGCGCAATCGAACTGTGGTGCGTAAAGCGCACGCCATTCTTGGCGATCTGCTTGCGCAGCTTTTCGGGGAACTGCTGCATGTAGCGGCTGTAAAGGCCCATCAATACCTTGCCTTTGACCTTGTCGCCGAGCTTGATGCCGTCTTTGACCATTTCCGGACGCTTGGCCAGCAGGTCGGCGGTGACCACGAACTCTTCGTCCATGATCGGTGCTGCGCCTTTTTCTTCTGCCAGTTCAACACCGACTTGCCAGCCCACTTCGGCCATGATCTTGGTGACTTCTTCGGTGAAGGTGAGCGATGCGTCATCGCCGTATTTCATCTTCAGCATGGTCAGGGTAGAGCCCAGGCCCAGGTAGCCCATGCCGTGGCGGCGCTTGCGCATGATTTCGGCTTGCTGTTGTGGCAGTGGCAGGCCGTTGACTTCTACCACGTTGTCCAGCATGCGGGTGAAGGTGGCAACGACTTCACGATACTCTTCCCAGTCAAACCAGGCTTTGTCGGTGAAAGGCTCACGCACGAACTTGGTCAGGTTGACCGAGCCCAGCAGGCAGGCGCCGTAAGGTGGCAGTGGTTGCTCACCGCAGGGGTTGGTAGCGCGAATGTTTTCGCAGAACCAGTTGTTGTTCATTTCATTGACGCGGTCGATCAGGATAAACCCTGGCTCGGCGAAGTCGTAAGTGGAGGACATGATCACATCCCACAGACGTTGCGCCTTGATGGTCTTGTACACGCGGCAAGCGACCTTGCCGTCAGATTCGCGGGTCAGGTACTTGTTCTTGACGGGCCATTCGCGCCATACCACCTGGGTGGGGTCTTCCAGATTCAGGCTGTCCTGATTGGCTTCTTTTTCGGTAACAGGGAATGCGAGCTTCCACTCGGCATCGGCCTTCACCGCTTCCATGAATTCTTTGGTGATCAGGGTCGACAGATTGAACTGGCGCAGTCGGCCAGCCTCGCGCTTGGCCTTGATGAAGTCGGTGACATCCGGGTGCGAAATATCAAAGGTCGCCATTTGTGCGCCGCGGCGTCCGCCCGCGCTGGACACGGTGAAGCACATCTTGTCGTAGATATCCATGAACGACAGTGGGCCGCTGGTGTAAGCGCCTGCACCAGCTACGAATGCGCCCTTGGGACGCAGCGTGGAGAATTCATAGCCAATGCCGCAGCCAGCCTTCAGGGTCAGGCCAGCTTCGTGCACTTTTTCCAGAATGCCATCCATGCTGTCTTCAATAATGCCGGACACGGTGCAGTTGATGGTGCTGGTCGCGGGCTTGTGCTCTTGTGCACCAGCATTGGAGGTAATACGGCCAGCGGGGATGGCACCGCGGCGCAGTGCCCACAGAAAACGTTCGTACCAGAAGCTGCGCTTGGCATCGGTTTCTTCAGCATCTGCCAGTGCACGGGCAACACGCTTGTAGGTGTCATCCATGTCCGCATCGATATGATCGCCTTGCTTGGTCTTCAGGCGATATTTCTTGTCCCAGATGTCGAGTGAAACGGGTTGCATGGGGACTTCTTGCGTGGCGTTGTCTGAAGCTTTCACAGCTTTTAGCATGTAGGGATCCTTCCTTGTGGCGATGCTTGATGGGTAATCAAGCTGGTTATTTTAGGTCTGGCCTTCTAGGTCTGATTTAAGGCAAGACCACAATATATTGTGCTTTTGTGCAAAATTATGTCATTTCCTTGTGATGGTCAAGAAGATTTTTCGGTGCATCTGCGCCATTTCAGTGCCTGCATTTGTGCATGAAATGACAAGACGCCAGCGGGCAGGCGTTAGCGTAAAGGTGAGTCCTTGCTAACGAACGGAAAAATAAATTTCTGCCCGTGATATTGACCTTTTCAGGCATTGCTGCATGCCTGTTTCAGCGCTGTTGTCCTGTCATGAGGCGGTCGCAGGTGATCCAGGGTGAAACCGGATGGGGATATGTGCGAAAATAGCCTTATGCCCCGTTTACTCTATACCTTATTGCTGTATGGCTTGTTGCCATTCGCCCCCATCAAGCTGTTGTGGCGTGGTCTGCGGCGTCAGCCGGAGTATCTGCATCATTGGGGCGAGCGCTTCGGTTTTTATCATGGAGTGCCTGCCCAGCCTGTCATCTGGTTGCACTGCGTGTCGGTGGGCGAGACCCGTGCTGCGGCGCCGCTGGTGCTGGCCTTGCAGGCGCGCTATCCCCGCCATCGCATCCTGTTTACCCATACGACCCCCACCGGCCGCGTGACCAGTGAGCAACTGTTTGGCGACAAGGTAGACCGCGTTTACCTGCCTTACGATACGCCGGGCGCCGTTGCCCGTTTTCTGCGCCACTTCAAGCCTGAGATAGGGTTGATCCTGGAAACCGAGTTGTGGTTCAACCTCATCGCGGCATGCGATGCACGCCAGATTCCGCTGTTGCTGGTCAATGCCCGCATGTCCGCCAAATCGGCCCATGGCTATGGCAAAGTGGCCCGACTCACCGAACAAGGCCTGGCACGCCTGAGTGCCATTGCCGCCCAGACCGAGCAGGACAAGCAACGCTTGCAATCGCTAGGGGCGCAGAACGTCACCATATGCGGCAATCTCAAGTTTGATGTGGAACCACCGGCGGATGCCGATGTGCTGGGTGCTGTCCTGCGCGAGCGGCTGGGCGAGCTGGTCGGGCGCAACCGCCCGGTGTTTCTGGCGGCCAGCACGCGGGAAGGCGAAGAAGAGCAGATTCTGGATGCCATACGCGCCGCTGATGTGCCGCAGTTGTTGACCATACTGGTGCCTCGCCATCCGCAACGGTTTGCGGAAGTCGGGCAGTTGCTGAAAAAACGCGGATTTTCTTACCTGCAGCGCTCGCGGCTGGCGCATGTCACCGTGGAAGAGGCCGCAGCCATGAATGTTGAAGTCATCCTCGGCGACAGCATGGGGGAAATGTTTACCTACTATGCCGCGTGTGACCTGGCGTTTATCGGTGGCAGTTTGTTGCCCTACGGTGGGCAGAATCTGATTGAGGCCTGCGCCATGGGCAAGCCGGTGCTGGTCGGGCCACATACGTTTAATTTTGAAGCCGCCGCCGAGTTTGCCATTGCGGACCGTGCCGCTTGGCGCGTGCGCGACTCCGGCGAACTGGCCAAGGCTATGCAGCGCTTGCTAGGTGATGCTGAGGCCAGGCAGGCCATGGGGTGGGCGGCGATTGAATTCAGCCGCAGTGCCGGTGGGGCCGTACACAAGGTGTGCGATCTGGTGGCGCGCTACCTTGTGCCGCAAGCCCATTAGTTATTCCGGAGGATGTAAACCGCCAGCTGTTCAGTTTTACTACTGCCGATCAAGGTAGATTCAATCCCGACCATCCGCTTTCTCCGGCGACTCTCTGGTGTAGGCTTCCATCCAACTTTGGACTCTATCCCCACCTGAGTTCTCTCTATACATAGGTTCCATGCCTGGCCTTATGCTCACTCCACGGTGAGTGCTTTCACCAGCACCAGTTCGCATGCGCCATTGCCAGTATCGGTGCGCGTGAGCGAGCTGCGCCAGGTCCAGCCATCAGCACCTTTGGCCTCAATCAGCTGGCCCTGAATATTGACGCGCTGCCCCACACGTATGGCTTTCAGTTGCTGCGCAATGGTGTTGTCGGCAGGCACCATATGCATATTCGCGCTGTGGCTTTCGATTTCTTCGCGCGGAATGGGAAACTGCTCGACGCGCCAGAAATAAAAGCGGCCACTCTGGCTGATGCTGATCCTGGATAATATTGTCTCATCGGACATGCGGCCCCAGCCAAGCGCCAGATCCACCGGCGCCAGTTGCGCCGCACGGTCCAGCTGGTAGCGCTGGGTGGAGAGTACGCGGGCCTGCAGGCTGAACTCTGCCAGCGGGGTAATGGTGTAGTTATTAAGCGAAAATGAGGTGGCGTGGGAGATGCGCTGTTGCTGCGGGCTGTCGGCCGCGATGACGCCCGGCCCATGTTGCTCGGTACGTTGCTGCCAGTGGTGATATGCGCCCCAGGCAATCAGCAGGATAAATGCAAGACGTCGCCAGGAAAGGCCTGCAAACGTCATGATCAGTTAACGGATCAGCTTGCTGATCTGCTTGAAGGCATCGCTGCCAGCGGCACCCAGCCATTCAAATACGATGGATTCGGTATTGCTGACGATCACGCCTGCCTGCAATAAACGTTGCAGGGCATTGTCGCGGTGCAAGCCCAGGCGGGAAAGTACGGCATCAGCCGCGACAATCACCTGATGCCCATGGGCTTGCAGGTCAAGCGCGGTTTGCAACACGCAGATATGCGCTTCCATGCCGGTCAATATGACTTGTGGCCGGTCACTCGTCAGGTGTTGGCGAAAGCCCGGTGCCTGCCAGCACGAAAACACGGTTTTCTCAATGCGCGGCACATCGCCCAGCCAGGGCTGCAATGCTTGCAGGGTAGGCCCAAGGCCTTGCGGGTATTGCTCGGTATATAGTCGTGGGATTTCCAGCAAGGCAGCGGCCTGCAGCAATATGCCAATATTGCGAACCACTCTTTCTGCTTCCTCGGCAGGCATGGCGGCGCAAAGCTTTTGCTGCACATCGATCACGACCACTTGGCTCAAGTGGCGCTGGGAAAGATAAGATGGTTGGGTCACGGAGTTACCGATGCCCCGGATGCCAGATGCTGATTGACGGTGATCATGTCGGCATCCGAAAGTTGGCCTGTGGCGGATTTGAGTTTGAGCATGCCCAGCAGGTAGTTATAGCGCGCCTGCAGCAAATCCCGCTTGGCGCTGAAAAGCTGTTGCTGGGCGTTGAGCACATCCACGCTATTGCGCACACCGACTTCGTAGCCGAGATTGGTGGAGTCCAGCTGGCTTTGGCTGGAGCTTAGCGCCTGCTCGTACGCACGCACCTGGGCGATGCTGCTGACCAGCGTGAGATAAGCCTGGCGCGTATCGAGCTCTGCCTGCCTGCGTGCGGCTTCCAGGTCGTCGAGAGCCTTGTTTTTGTTGGCGACGGCTTCCCGCACACGCGAATTTACCAGCCCGCCCTGATACAAGGGAATTTGCAGCTGCACGCCGATGGTGGCGTTTTGCAGATCGGTGCCAAAGCCGTTAATACCGCCGCTGGCACGGGTGTCGGTGTAGTTGCCTACCGCATCCAGCGTGGGTAAATGCCCGGCCTGCTGACGCTCAATCTCTTGCGTGGCAATGTCCAGCGTCTGCTGCTGAATAAGTACATTCAGGTTGCTCTGTTCAGCCATGGTGACCCAGCCTTCCATATCGGCGGGTTCGGGTGATGTAGGATGAAAATCGGCCATGGCAGCGGCCAGTCGCTTGGCGGGCGGCTGCCCTGTGATGGCTTGCAGCGTGCGGCGTTTCACTTCCATGTCATTCAGGCTGGCAATTTCCTGTGCCTGCAGCAAATCGTAGCGGGCCTGGGCTTCATTGACATCGGTAATGGTGGCCGTGCCTGCTTCAAAGTTGGCGCGGGCCTGCTCCAGCTGGCCGCTGATGGCGGACTTCTGGGCATTGATCAGGTCCAGCCTGTCTTGCGCCTGCAGGGTGTCGAAATAAGCCTGCGAAATTCGCAACATCAAGGTTTGTCTGGCAAGTACCAGCTCTTTGTCTGCCTGGGTTACCTGGCTTTTCGCCTGAGCAAACTGAGCGCTGATCTGCTTGCGATAAATCGGCTGGCTGACACTGACGCCGTAACCAAAGGTATCAAACGATTCGCGCCCGCCATTGCGAAATACTGTGTCGCTGCCCATGTAGCGGATGTTGGTTTCCGAATGGCTGGCATTGCTGCTGGCCGAAACGGTGGGCAGGTAGAGGGATTTGCCTTGCTCCAGTTTTTCCTGCGCGGCCAGGTGGGCGTTTTTGGCGGCGGCCCAGGTGGGGTCACTGCTGAGGGCGAGCTGGTAAAGGTCCACCAGATTCTGCTGGATGGGGGCGGCCTGTGCCGACAGGCTGCACGCTGCCAGCACCAGTACATACCATGAGAAGCGCATGATAGAGCTTAGAATTCGAAACGGGCTGGGTGAGGCGCGTTTTCCAGGGGTGGCAACGAGGTTTCAAACAATACATCGTGGCGAAAACTGTCAGCGCTGACGCGACGTATCATGGTGGCTTCCATGGCGGGGCCTTCGCCTACCACGGCAAACAGGCGGCCATTGATGGCGAGTTGCTGTTCGGCAACCACGGGTAGCAAAGGCAGCGAGCCAGTGAATACGATGACATCATACGGAGCACCAGTGGCCCAACCCTGGCTACCATCGGCAATTTCCAGACTTACATTGTGTATGCCGTGCTGTTGCAGTTTGCGTTGAGCAGCGACGCTGAGGTCAGCATGAATTTCCAGGCTGACGACTTCCTTGGCGAGCGTTGCCAGCAAGGCCGTGAGATAGCCACTGCCCGTGCCGATTTCGAGCACGCGGTCGGTTTTGCTGATCTCCAGCGCCTGCACGATGCGGCCTTCCATCTTGGGTGAAAGCATCTGCTGACCAGCACCTATGGGAATTTCCAGATCAGCAAACGCCAGGCCACGATATTGTTCCGGCACAAAATCTTCGCGTGGCACCTGACTTAACAGGTCCAGTACCCGCGCGTCCAGCACTTCCCATGTGCGGATCTGCTGCTCAATCATGTTAAAACGTGCTTGTTCTACATCCTTATGCATCATCTTGCTTCCGTCGCATGGTCAGTGAGTGCTTGATTATAGCGCCTGCACTCCGAGTTTCAATCAATACGGTTCAATCCGTTTTCTCTGGCTGATTTCAATGACTTGAATCAGATGCTGGCTCATCATCCAGCTTGTAACGGCTGAGCTTGTACCACAGCGAACGCTCGCTGATATCCAGCAGCTTGGCGGCCCGGCTTTTATTGCCTTTGCTCTGGCGCAGGGCGGCTTCAATCAGCTTTTTCTCCAGTGCTTCGGTGGCTAGTGGTAGCGACAGCACAGCCGCTGCATTTTCCCCTGCTGCGGTGGCGGGTAGCGGACTGGACTGCAGTATGTCCGCAGGCAGATGCTGCGGTTCAATGGGCGATTTTCCGCAAACGATGCACGCGCGTTCCAGCACGTTTTCCAGCTCGCGCACATTGCCCGGCCACGCATACGATTGCAGCGCAAACAAGGCGGCCTCACTGATGCTGGCCTGGCGCTTTTGCAGAAAATGCGACACTAGCAGCGGGATGTCGCCGCTGCGATCCCGCAATGGCGGCAAGTCAATGCGGAACACATTGAGCCGGTAATACAGATCCTCACGCAACTTGCCCTCCTTGACGGCTTGCATGGGGTCGCGGTTGGTCGCGGCAATCACCCGGATATCGACCGCGGTGGCGCGGTTGCTGCCCAGGCGCTCGATCACGCCTTCCTGCAACGCGCGCAGCAACTTGGCCTGCAGGTTGACCGGCATTTCCGTCACTTCGTCCAGAAACAAGGTGCCGCCATCGGCCAGTTCGAATTTGCCTATGCGCTCCTTGATGGCGCCAGTAAAGGCGCCGCGCTCATGACCAAACAGTTCCGACTCCAGCATGTCGGAGGGGATGGCCGCACAATTTACCGCGACAAACAGCGCATCCTTGCGCGGCGACAGCTGGTGCACACCACGCGCCACCAGTTCCTTGCCGGTGCCGGTTTCGCCGACAATCAGGGTGGTGGCTTTTTCCGGGGCTACTTGCCGTATGGCTTGCTGCACGCGCTGCATGGAAGGGCTTTGGCCAACCATGCCGTCATCACCATGTGCTTCTTCGCGCAAAAACTGGTTTTCGAGCTTGAGGCGGCTGAGCGAAAGCGCGCGTTCAATGGCAATTTCCAGGGTTTCCAGATCAAACGGCCGCAAAATATAATCAGACGCGCCCAGCTTCATGGCCGCCACGGCGGTGCTGATCTCGCCCTGCGCCGTCACGATGATCACCGGCACTTCCAGTCCTTCCTTCTGCATGGCTTGCAGCAGTTGCAGGCCATCCATCACTGGCATGTGCAAATCACTTACCACCAGATCGGCGCCGCCTGCACGCAGGATATCCAGCGCCTCCCGACCATTTTCGGCCACCACCGGCTGGTAACCGGCTTGTCGCAAGCTGATCTCCAGCAGGCGACGCATATTGGGTTCATCGTCCAGTGCCAGGATGCGTTTGAGTGGGGACATTAGTTTTCTACTCCGGAAAGAGGTAACAAAATACGAAATTCAGCGCCGCCCAGCGCGCTGGTGCCGGCGCGTATGCTGCCATGATGCGCCTGCACAATTTGCCGCACGACGGACAAGCCCAGGCCGATGCCGCCGCTACGCTTGGTAAAGAACGGGTCAAATACTTGCTCGCGGTGCTCTTCGGGTATACCTGGGCCATTATCGGATACGGTAATGCAGGCATGCTCATCCACCTTATTGCTGCCCAGCACGATATGACCGCCATCCGGCAATACCTGAATGGCATTCAGCAACAGGTTGAGCAACACCTGGGTCATTTGTTCCGGGTCACAGGTGGCAATGAGGCTTGCATCCAGTTGGGTCTCCAGCACGATGTGTTTTTTCTCGGCCTGCATGCGCAGCATGGAAGCTGACTGTGCGCACAGCTGGCTGAGGTCTACCGGCGTGAAGTTGGGCAGCCGTGGTCGGGCCGAGTCGATGAGGGTGGAGACCAGTTTGTTCAGGCGTTCGGTTTCGCTGATGATGAAACCGCAGACTTCGCGGCCTTCTTCGCTGAGAGTGGGTTCGCGCAGCAATACCTGGGCTGAGGAGCGCAAAATGCCCAGGGGTGTGCGTACTTCATGACTCATGGCTGCCGCCATTTCGCCGACGACGGCGAGTTTGGCAGCTCGCGTCAGGTTTTCCTTGGATCGCTCCAGATCTTCGATCATGCGGGCAAAGGCGTGCGACATGGCATCAATCTCTGCCGGGCCACCACGCGGCGGCGCCATATTGCTCGGTGCTCGCATGAAACCGAGTGCAAAATCCGTCAGCTTGGCGATAGGCCGGGTAATGGCCCGTGCGACTGGCACGGCAATCAAGGTGGCAAGCGCCACGGTCACCAGCAGCAGGGCCAGGAAGATAAACGCCATCTGACGTACGGGTGTCATGGCCTGTGCGCGGTTTTGCAGAATGTCCACGCGCCAGTCAAAGCCGGCAAAATTCTGATAGCCATTGGTTTTGGCGTGGCTGCTCAGCTTTTTAGCCAGGTGAATGGCATGCCAGCGGCTGGTGCTGCTAAGGAGCTGATGCTGATCATCATACAGTGCCGCTGCACTACGGCCAGTAACGGCACTTTCCAGCACATGCTGTATCTGCAGCCAGTCAAATACCGCCACCAGCTGGCCGACAGGGGCCTCGGTAGACGTGCTGTAGATGGTGGCGAGTATCGGCAACTGGTCATGTGCAATGGCGCCCAGGCTGATCTGTGTTTGTGGCAGTCTGGCTTTCTGCCACGCCGGGATAGGCGCTTGGCGCTGGCCGATATGCTGAATATTACTGGACGCGACAATCAGACCTTCGTTATTCACGACATAGAGTTCGACATAAATATCGCGGTAGCTTTGCTTGAGGTCGCTCAGGAATTTGGACAGGCGTTTGTCGACGTCATCAATGCGGATTTCCTGCATGATCTCGAGCTGGCTCCAGGACGCCACGTTCTGCAAACGTTCAAACATCATGCGATCCACTTCATCGGCAGTGGCGATCGCGCGCGTAGTCATGTCGCGCTTGATTTCGGTTTTGAGGGCGCTGCGGGCCTCGTAAAACGCCATGCCGGTAATCAGCAGCGTCGGCAGCAAACCTGCCAGCAGAAACGCGCCTAACAGGATAAAGCGGATCGGTAGCGCTTTGCTCAGCATGGTTTCAATGCGAGAATCCGCACATTGGCATCAGGTGTTCTCCGCAACATGCGGTGCACTTGATGCAAAGGGTGGTGCCATTTGGATGATTCATACGCTGGGGAATGTATGCGTGCATTAAGCTGCTATGGGGTGTTGAGTGTAGTCGTCGCCCTCAGCCTCTGCAAGTCTGCTGCTGCGGACGATACGGCAGGTGGTTTTCTCGACGGCTTCAAGCTGGGCGGCTACTCCAGTGCGTATTTGAATGTGCATCCTGGTGGAAAATCAGAAGCCAGTCTGGAGGAGTTGAGCTTTTTGCTGCGCTGGGAAGGGGAAGGCCGCTGGCGGTTTTTCGCCGAGCTTGAGCAGGAAAAGCCCGTCAGTTGGAAGTCGGGCCAGGGCATGACCAACGATGGCGCAAAAATAGACCTGGAACGTTTCTACTTCGATTACAACATCTCCGAGCAATACAATCTGCGCGCCGGCCGCTTCCTGACCCCGGCTGGCCGCTGGAACCTCATCCATGCGGCCCCGCTGGTGTGGACCACCACCCGCCCGCTGGCGACCAGCCGCCTGTTCCCTCAGTCCATCAACGGCGTCATGCTTTATGGCGCCAAGCCTTTTGACAACCGTGCATTTGAGTACACGTTTTTCATGGAGGCGCTGGAAGACCAGCATCTGGACGGCGACGAAATCCAGTATCGCGACAGCCATGGCGCGCGCTTTGCCTTTACCGGAAAACTGAATCTGGGGCTGACCCTGATGGAATTTACCGAGGATATTCCCGGTACACCGCAATTCCGGATGGCGGGGGCTGACTTCATGGTGAAACACAATGACTGGGAGTTCAGTGGCGAAGGCTATCAGCGCTATTACAGCAATAACCGCGACGGCGGCAGCGGCGCTTATGTGCAGGCGGTGGCGCCCTTGGGTAACCGCTGGTTTGCGGTCGGTCGGCTGGAAAATTTCAAGCGCCCGGCAGAAGGCTCGGCTGAACGTTGGGTCGTGGGGGCCGCCTGGCGGATGCAGCCTAACCGGGTATTGAAGCTTGAGTATGTAGGCGGCGACGAGGAGCGCGCCGATGCTCCCAAAGGCTTCTTTACTTCGTTTGCCATTTTGTTCTGATGCTCTCCCGTTCTGCCAAGCTGCAATATCGAGACCGCCTGACGATGCGAGTGCTCCGTCAGCGTATGGGGGTGTTCGCGCTCAGCTGCGCATTGCTGCTGTGCATGGGCCAGCCGTTGGCCGCCCCCGCCGATACCCTGGCCGTGGTGGTGCCCAAAACGCAGGGCGGCAAGATTGGCAGTCTGGTCGATCTCTCGCTGATTTACTGGCGCAAAAAGCTCTACTGGTCAGAAGGCGTGCGCATGCAACCAGTTAACCTGCCGACCGATAGTCCACAGCGCCGACAGTTTTCGCAGCGTGTGCTTGGCAGTCTGCCTGAAGCGCAAGCCGAATACTGGAACGAAGTGTATTACCACGGCACCACGCCACCGCATGTGGTTTCCTCGCAGGAGGCGGTATTGCGCTACGTGGCGGATACGCCGGGAGGGATAGGCTATGTGGATGCCTGCAAGGTGGATGCCCGGGTCAAAGCGGTGGCTTGGCTACTGGGGGATGGGTCATTCACGACCAGCCCGCCGCCCCTGAATTGCTCTCCCTAAGTGCTTGCCTCATAGCGGTTTTCTCGATTAACCACTATGCTTTCGCCCTGCGCATGCCATGCCATCCCTGCAATTTTTGTATGACTTCGGTGTTGTCATCACAATTTATGCGCTTAGGCGTATCCCGTGAAATTTATTAAACTATTGATTTTAAATAATTAAATATCATTTTTCGGAGTGGCATGCCGATTGCAACAAGATGACTATCACTTACAGGAGAGTCGTCATGTTGCCGGCACCGAGCTTTGATCCTCAAAAAATAACACAAGCGCATCAGTCATATACGACCAAGCGCCAGCAAGCGATTGTACCGCTGCATATGGCAGGTGGCTTGCAAACCACGCTGGCCGGGCCGGATGCCCATGATCGTGTTGATCTGGAGCAGTTTGTGCGCAGTGTGTTCCGCCTGGTGCATGGCGCGCGCATACGTCACTTCATGCCGACACTGATGAGCCTGCGCGATGACGAGGGCAATCTGCATGCGGTGTGTGGCGTGCGACATGCTGCCGAGCAACCTCTCTTTCTGGAAACCTATCTTGATCAGCCGGTGGATTTGATCCTGAGTGCCGCCACCGGCAAGCAGGTAACGCGCGACCAGATTCTTGAGGTGGGCAATCTGGCGGTATTCCAGCCTGTGCATATTCGGCATTTGCTCGCCAGTGTCAGCCTGTATCTGCATGGCAGCCAGGCCGAGTGGGCGGTATTTACTGCAACGCCTGCCTTGCGCAATGCCCTGCTCAAACTGAACATGCAGATGGTGCATCTGGGCGCGGCTGATATTCAGTGCTTGCCTGCCGAAGAGCGCCCTGACTGGGGGCGTTATTATGACAATGCCCCGCAAGTGCTTGCCGTGCGTCGTATGCAGTAGGAGCTGGCATGTCTATTCTTAACACCATTCAACAGCATGCCGAGACCAGGCCAGACCATCCTGCCTTGCGTGGCAGCGATGTCAGCATCGCCTATAAAGCGCTCCCGGCAGAAATCCATGCAGCAGCGGCGTTCATTCAACAGTCCGGTCTGCCACAAGACCGGCCGCAGGCGGTAGCGATTGCCATGGAGAATGACCCTGCTTGGGCAGTGCTTGATTTGGCGTGCCTTGAACTGCAGGTGCCGGTCGTGCCCTTGCCTGGTTTTTTCTCACCGCAGCAAATCATGCATGCCATTCACGATGCGGGCATCGATACCTTGTTCTGCCAGCAGCCCATGGTCATGGAGCAACTGCTGCTGGCGCAGGGGTATCGCATCGTCCGCAAGCATCACCAGCTGGTGGGCGGGCAACTGGTCAGCCGCTTGCAGTTTGAAAACCCCGAACCAAGAGCCTTGCCGGCGGGCACGGCAAAGGTGACGTATACCTCCGGCACCACCGGTCAGCCCAAGGGAGTCTGCCTCAGTGCGCAGGCCATGGAGCAGGTCAGCCGTTCCCTCGCCGATGCCACGGCTGCCGCAGCCGAGGATAGCCATCTCAGCATCCTGCCTTTGTCGACCTTGCTGGAAAACATCGCCGGCCTTTACCTGCCTTTGCTGGTGGGCGCGACCACGACCTTGTATTCATCCTCACGCGTGGGACTGAGTGGTGCATCCGGTCTCAATGTGCCGCAGTTATTGCACACCATACAGGAAACCCATCCAACGACCCTGCTGCTGATTCCCGAGCTATTGCGTGCACTGGTCATGGCTGCCGAGTCTGGCTGGGTTCCCCCTGCGAGCTTGCGCCTGATTGCCGTAGGTGGCGCTCGCGTGGCGCCCCGTCTGCTGCAACGTGCAGAAGCGTTGGGCCTGCCGGTGTGCGAGGGCTATGGCTTGTCGGAATGCGCTTCCGTGGTGGCGTTCAATCCGCCTGGTCAGCAGCGTCCTGGCAGCGTAGGCAAGTTACTGCCGCATGTGCAACTGGCGTTTGCCAGTGATGGCGAACTGCTGGTGGCAGGTAGCACCCTGCTTGGTTATGCCGCGCAGCCAGCCATGCATGTCACGTACTGGCCGACCGGCGATATTGGGTATCTGGATGAGGATGGCTATTTGCATATCACGGGCCGCAAAAAGAATATCTACATCACCTCCTATGGACGCAATGTGTCGCCGGAATGGGTGGAAAGCGAACTGGCCCTGTCGCCGGTAATCGCTCAGGTAGCCGTGTTTGGCGAGGCGCGTCCGTGGAGTGTGGCCGTGATTGTGCCACGTGTATCCGGCGATATAGCGGGGCAGATTGAAGCTGCCGTGCAACAGGCCAACCAGACCCTGCCGGACTATGCCCGCGTGCAGCAGTGGATTCTGGCCGAACATCCTTTTACCCCGCAAAACCAGCAGCTCACCCCGAATGGCAGGCTGCGGCGCGATGCCATCTGGCAGCAATATGCTGCGCGTATAAACCCTTTGTATGAAAGAGAACACCATGAAGTTTTATGATGAATTGCTTGCTGCGACCGAGTCGCAACGAAATGCCCTGTTCAGCCTGCCCCTGATTCGGGCAGGTGCCAGTGGTCAGGTGAGCCTGGATGCGTATATCGCGTTTTTGACTGAGGCTTATCACCACGTCAAGCATACCGTGCCGCTGCTCATGGCCTGCGGTGCCCGCCTGCCGGAGCGTTATGAATGGCTGCGTGAAGCCGTGGCCGAATATATTGAAGAAGAGCTGGGGCATCAGGAGTGGATTCTGAATGACATCAAGGCCTGCGGTGGCGATGCTGAAGCCGTGCGTCATGGCAAGCCCGGGCTTGCCACCGAGATCATGGTGGCGTATGCCCACGACACCATACAGCGCGTCAACCCGATTGGCTTTTTTGGCATGGTGCTGGTGCTGGAAGGTACCAGTACCGCACTGGCCACACAGGCGGGTGAATCCATCAGGTCCAGCTTGGGCCTTGGCAAGGATAGCTTTACCTACCTGACTTCCCATGGCGCGCTGGATGTCGGGCATACCGCTTTTTACGAAGGCCTGGTCAACCGCATTGACGATGCGGATGACAAGGCGCAACTGATACACAGTGCCCGTGTGTTTTATCTGCTGTATGGCAATATTTTCCGCGAGCTGGGGGAGCGTTTCCTGCCCGCGGCTTATCAGGAGGCTGCATGAATATCCAGAATGCCCGTATCCTGCTGACGGGGGCCACCGGTGGTATCGGCCAGGCCTTGGCCATTGAGCTGGCATCGCAGGGTGCCCATCTCGCGCTGGTGGGCCGCCACTCCGGTAAATTGCAGGAGCTGTTGCATACCTTGAGCGGTATGCCCGGCGAACGTATTTCCATCGTGGCCGATCTGGAGAACCCCAATGCCGCACAGGGCGTAGTGGATGCTGCCATTCAGCAGCTGGGCGGCTTGGATATCCTGATCAACAATGCCGGGGTGATGGACTTTGTCCAGTTTGAAGACCAGAGCCCCGAGCGCATTGCGCAGATTATCCAGACCAATGTCACGGCCCCCCTCTTGCTGGCGCGGGCCGTGCTGCCGCACTTTTTGACCAAGCAGCAAGGGCAGCTGGTGAACATCGGTTCCATTTTCGGCAGTATTGGTTTTCCGCATTACGCGAGTTATTGCGCCAGCAAGTTTGCCATGCGCGGATTTTCGCAATCGCTACGGCGCGAGCTGGTCGATACGCCAGTGCGGGTGACCTACATTGCCCCACGTGCTGTGGATACTCCGCTCAACGATGCCACCACCACGCATATGCTGCGCGCCGCCAATATCGCGCTGGATGCGCCGGAAGATGTCGCGCGCCAGATCGTGTGTGCCATTGCCCGCGAGTGCGAGGAGTATTACATCGGTCAGCCAGAGTCTTTTTTTGCCTGGCTCAATAGCGCCCTGCCCAAACTGGTCAATATCGGCATGAAAAAACAGGCACGCCTGGCCGCCCCATTTGTGACGCGTAAACCCCATCCCCTAGGAGAAATTCGATGAAACGTACTTTATATGCGCTTTGCCTGCTTGGCACAGCGCTGCTTGCCACCCCGGTATATGCGGATGACAAGGTGGATCCCGCCATCGTCAAGCTGCAGCATGACTGGGCACATGCGAATTACCAGATACCCGATGCCCAGCAGGAAGCGGCGTTGAAAACGCTCTCGGAAGAAGCACATCAGGTAAGCGCAGCCAATCCTGCCGCGCCTGAACCCATGATCTGGGAAGCCATTATTCTGAGTACTTACGCCAAGGCCAAAGGCGGTCTGGGCGCGCTCAAGCTCGCTGAAAAGTCTCGCGACTTGTTGCTTGCCGCCGAGAAAATCAATCCGAACGCGCTGAATGGCTCGATTTATACCTCGCTGGGTTCGCTCTATTACAAGGTGCCGGGCTGGCCCATTGGTTTTGGCGACAAGAAAAAAGCCCGCGAGTATCTGGAAAAAGCGCTGCAACTCAACCCCACGGGGATAGACCCCAACTATTTTTATGCTGATTTCCTGAGTGGCCAGGGCGACTATGCCAAGGCCGTGGAATATTACAAAAAAGCCCTGGCTGCGCCTGCCCGCCCCGGTCGTGAAGATGCCGATGCCGGTCGTCGCCAGGATGTGGAAGAGGGGTTGAAGGTCGCAGAAAAGAAACGCTAGCGCTGGCCCCTTAGCGCCTTGCGTCTTTGGGTAATGGTAGGCAATTCTGCATGCCATTACCCTTTTTTATGGAGTTCGCCTGCTTGAACTGCCAGTCCTGCAAACTTGCTTTTATTGCTGGTTTCGCGTAAGTTTCGCCTATTGCTGGGGGTCTCTTAATCCTTTATCTAATCAGGGTTATAGAGTGAGAGTTACCCTTTGAACCTGACGCGGATAATCCCGCCGTAGGGAAGCCACTGATAAGCCTCACACCGTACCCTCCTGTACATCTCCCCGTGAAGCCTGTTCGTGCTCCCTGCATCTTTTGGAGCATCACATGAACGCCACTGATAAAAACCTGAACAAATTCCTGAACGAGACCGCCGAAGTAGACGCTGGCGCAACGCAGCCATTTGCCAAATCGCGCAAAATCTATGTGGAAGGCTCCCGTCCTGATATTCGCGTGCCTTTCCGCGAAATCTCGTTGTCCGACACGCCATCGGCGTTTGGTGCAGAAAAGAATCCACCCGTCGTGGTCTACGACACTTCCGGTCCCTACACGGATCCTGATGTGAAAATCGACATCCGCAATGGCTTGCCAGCCCTGCGCGCTGGCTGGATTGCCGAGCGTAACGACACCGAGCAGCTGGATGGCCCGACATCGGACTTTGGCAAGCAACGCAAGGAAGACCCCAAGCTGGCCGAGATGCGCTTCAACCTGACGCGCAAGCCTTTGCGTGCCAAGCCCGGCATGAACGTGAGCCAGATGCATTATGCCCGTCGCGGCATCATCACCCCGGAAATGGAATACATCGCCATCCGTGAAAACCAGCGCCGCGAAAACATGAGCGAGCTGCTGCAAACCCAGCACGCTGGTCAGCACTTTGGCGCCAGCATTCCCAAGGTGATTACGCCGGAGTTTGTGCGCGATGAAGTGGCTCGCGGCCGTGCGATTATCCCTGCCAATATCAATCACCCTGAAATCGAGCCCATGATCATTGGCCGCAATTTCCTGGTGAAGATCAATGCCAACATCGGCAACTCCGCGCTGGGTTCTTCCATCTCGGAAGAAGTCGAGAAAATGGTCTGGGGTACCCGTTGGGGTGGCGATACCGTGATGGATCTGTCCACCGGTAAAAACATCCACGAAACCCGCGAGTGGATCATCCGAAACAGCCCGGTGCCGATTGGTACTGTGCCGATTTACCAGGCGCTGGAAAAAGTGGACGGCAAGGCTGAAGACCTGACCTGGGAAATCTTCCGTGACACGCTGATCGAGCAGGCCGAGCAAGGCGTGGACTATTTCACCATCCACGCGGGTGTTCGTCTGGCTTACATCCCGATGACGGCCAAGCGCATGACCGGTATTGTGTCGCGCGGCGGCTCCATCATGGCGAAATGGTGTCTGGCCCACCACAAGGAAAGCTTCCTGTACGAGCATTTCGAAGACATCTGCCAGATCATGAAGCAGTACGATGTGTCCTTCAGCCTGGGCGATGGGCTGCGTCCTGGTTCAATCTACGATGCCAATGACGAAGCCCAGTTTGCTGAACTGAAGACCCTGGGTGAGTTGACCCAGATCGCCTGGAAGCATGATGTGCAGTGCATGATCGAAGGTCCAGGGCACGTGCCGATGCACCTCATCAAGGAAAACATGGACCTGCAACTGGAGCACTGTGGTGAAGCTCCGTTCTACACACTGGGGCCATTGACCACCGATATCGCTCCTGGTTACGACCATATCACCTCCGGCATTGGCGCTGCCATGATAGGCTGGTACGGCTGTGCCATGCTGTGTTACGTGACGCCCAAGGAGCACTTGGGTCTGCCAGACAAGGAAGACGTGCGTGTGGGCATCATCACTTACAAGATTGCCGCTCACGCTGCCGACCTGGCCAAAGGCCACCCCGGCGCGCAGATTCGTGACAACGCCTTGTCCAAGGCACGTTTCGAATTCCGCTGGGAAGACCAGTTCAATCTTGGTCTGGATCCGGAAAAAGCCAAGGAATTCCACGATGAAACCTTGCCGCAGGAAGGCGCCAAGCAGGCGCACTTCTGCTCCATGTGCGGTCCGCACTTCTGCTCGATGAAGATCACGCAGGATGTGCGCGATTACGCCGACAAGCTGGGCGTGGATGAAAAAGAAGCGCTGAGCAAGGGCATGCAGGAAAAAGCGATTGAGTTCGTGAAGAAGGGTTCCGAGGTATATCAGAAGGTTTAATACCCTTCGGATAAGCTTAAGCCCTTGAATTGGAAAGCAGGCGTTCGCGCCTGCTTTTTTATTTCTTGCGATTCCCCTGCGCATGCATCCCACGATCAAGGTAAAATCTAGCCTTGTCTTACGAGACCCTAGCTGTGACCACTCTAAAACTCCCCCCCAAAGCAACACCCGATGATTCCAATGCACCTTCTGGTCGTAAACCGGTGCGGCGCGCAGACCCGGCCAAGCGCCCACGCGATGCGGCGTCCAAACCGGTGGCCCATGTGCCCGCAAAGGAGGCAGAAGCACGTGTTCCTGCCAACAAGCCGGCACGTGCGGTCAGTGCGCGCCCTTCTGCTGATCGTGCTGCCCCCAAACGTCAGCGTAATCATCGGCACGATGGCACCCTGCATGAACATCAGGTGATCGATAGCCCCGCTGATACAGATCGTCCGCGCCGGGTAGCAGCAGATCGTTCCCCGTCAGGTCCTGCCAGATCGGATAGTCCACGGCCTGCTGGTGCAAGATCCGCCAGTGCCAGGCAAGATGGGACAAGACCAGAGCGCTCTGCTTCGGATCGTCCTGCCCGGACCAGCGAATCGCGCCCCCGTGCGGAAACGGCCCGACCTGATAGCCGCAGCCGTGACGAGCGTCCGGCTGAGCGTAGCGAGCGCCCACGCCGTCCTGCAGCCGATCGTGCTGATCGGCTTGCCAGTGATCGTGATACCCCGCGCCGGGGTGGCAAGGCACGGGATGGTTTTGTGGCGGGCGATTTCAATCGCGATCGTACCCAGAACCCGATGTTCACGCCCAAGCCCGTGGCGTCGCAGCCAGATTTACCGCGCCTTTCAAAGCGCATGGCCGAGTTGGGCCTGTGCTCGCGGCGCGAAGCGGATGAGTGGATTGTGAATGGCTGGGTGCGCGTGAATGGCAAGGTGGTCGATGAATTGGGCTCCCGCGTGGAACCCGACGCCAACATCGAAGTCAGTAAAGAAGCCGAGAAACATCAGTCCGAGATTGTCACTATTTTGCTGCACAAGCCGGTGGGCTATGTTTCGGGTCAGGCAGAAGACGGGTATGAACCCGCCGTCGTCCTGGTACATCCCGATAATCACTGGGCAGAAGACCCGGTACAAAAAGAGTTTAGACGTGGATTCCTGAAAGGGCTGGCTCCGGCTGGTCGCCTGGATATTGATTCTACCGGTTTGCTGGTGCTGACGCAGGATGGCCGCGTGGCGCGCCAGCTGATTGGCGAGGATTCACAAACCGAAAAAGAATACCTGGTGCGTGTAGAGGGTACCTTGTCAGATGAAGGCTTGCGCAAGCTTAACCACGGCTTGAGTCTGGATGGTGTTCAACTCAAGCCAGCCAAAGTCTCCTGGCAGAATGAAGACCAATTGCGCTTCGTGCTGCGCGAAGGTCGCAAGCGTCAGATCCGCCGCATGTGCGAGCTGGTAGGCTTGCATGTGGTTGGCTTGAAGCGCGTGCGTATCGGCAGTGTGGCCTTGGGCAAGTTGCCTCCCGGACAATGGCGTTACCTGCGTCCCGGCGAACGGTTTTAATGCTGACCAGGCTTTATCTTTCACTGGAAAAAGCGCATGCGAAGTCAACACCGTTGATGCCAGACTGAACAGTAAGGAGCTGAATCATGGGTTTATTTAGTAGCATTGCGGGCTCCGTGGCCGCAAAAATGGGTGGCGAACAAGGCCGCATGTTCCAGGTTGCCCTGGAAATTATCGAACGCAATGGTGGTGCGCCTGGCGTGCTGCAGAAATTCCGCGACGCCGGCATGGCCGAGGAAGTCGATTCCTGGCTGGCCAAAGGTGAAAACCTGCCGCTGGCGCCTGATCAGATAGAGGCGGCTCTTGGCACACCGGTATTGACCGATATCGCGCAAAAATTTCATATGTCGCTGGATGAAGTCGCGCAAACATTGGCAAATTACCTGCCCAAGGTCGTGGACAGGCTCAGCCCCGATGGCAAGGTGCCACAAACCCAGTCCGATCTGATGGCGCAGGCCTTGTCGGCCTGGCGACGCATGTAAATCTGCAGCTCAATACGCAGGCCCATAAGTTGCTTGGGTCTTAAACGCAATATGGGAGTCATGTTGCAGGCTTACGCTGTGCCTTTCATTACCACACTGAACAAGAGAAATAATATCCATGGATTTGCTGTTACTCCTCAAAGCCGCCGTTCTCGGCATCCTCGAAGGCGCCACCGAGTTTCTCCCCATCAGCAGTACCGGCCACTTGATCGTGGCAGGTGATCTGCTCAATTTCAACGATGACAAAGGCAAGGTATTCGAGATCGTGATCCAGCTGGGTGCCATCCTGGCCGTATGCTGGGAATACCGTAGCCGCCTGATCAATGTGGCACAAGGTCTCACCAGCAATGCCAAATCACAACGCTTTGTACTGAATGTATTCATCGGTTTTCTGCCAGCAGCGGTGCTGGGACTGGTCTTTCACAGCTTTATCAAAACCCATCTGTTTTCACCCATCAATGTCGCGGTGGCGCTGATTGTCGGCGGCTTTCTCATCTTGTGGATTGAACGTCATTTTGATGGCAAGGATGTCGTGCACAAGGCTGCCACGCTGGATGACATCACCCCCTTGCAAGCGCTCAAGGTTGGATTTGCCCAATCGCTGGCGATGATTCCAGGCACCTCGCGTTCGGGTGCCACCATCCTTGGCGGCATGTTGTTTGGTTTGTCGCGCAAGGCAGCCACCGAGTTTTCATTCTTTCTGGCGATTCCGGTCATGCTGGCGGCCAGTGGCTACGATGTCTTCAAAAACCGCGCTTTATTCAGCGCCGATGACATTCCCATGTTTGCCGTGGGTTTTATCATGGCATTCATTGCTGCGTTGATCGCAGTGAAAACCTTGATTCGCTATGTGGCTAACCATGATTTCCGCGCATTTGCCTATTACCGCATTGTGTTCGGTACGGTGGTGCTGATTTACTTTCTCCAGTTTGCTTAAGGCATGCATAGTTACGAGCGGGTTGTCGAAATACTAAGTGGCTTTGCCGATACGGCTAGTCAGCGCCCGCTCGCCCTGGGTGAGGCGCTGGATAGCCTGGACCATGCTGCGTTTGGGCTGATCGCGCTGATATTGGTGCTGCCACTGTTGCAGCCGGTGCCGCTTGGCCCGCTGACCGTGCTGGGCGGCTTGACCTTTGCCGCGCTGGGTTGGCAGCTGTGGCGCGGGGCAGAATCCCCGGTGCTGCCACAAAAAATCCGTGGCGTGACCATGAGCGAAAAAAGCTGGCGCATGCTGGCCAAAATCAGTATCAAGGTGGTCGGGTTCTGTCGCCGTTTCAGCCGTCCGCAACGGTATCCCCGATTGGTGGAAGGTGAGCGCGGTCGCAAGACTGGAGGCTTTATCCTGATGGCTTCCGGGTTGCTGATGGCAATACCCTTTGGCGTGCTGCCGCTCAATAATGTGTTGCCTGGCTTGGCCGTACTGTTTTATTGCATAGGCCAACTGGAGCAGGATGGCCTGATGGTGATGATTGCCTTTTTCTGGCTGATATTCACCACGGTGTATTTTGGATTCTTCTTTTTTGGTATGTACTATCTGGGAGTGGAGGCCATGTCCAGATTTGGTTGGGGTGGCTGAGACACCCGCTTGTTGTCACGGCATGATCAGGATTTACAAATGACCAATAAGTAGCCGCCCGGCTTGGCAGGCTGCAATTACGAGGAGGCGTTGTGCATGAATAAACTACTCAAATTCGGCCTGATTGGCCTGGCAGGCATTGTCGTCATCTTGCTGGGGGTGGTGGGCATTGTGGCCGCCACATTCAACCCTAACGATTACAAGCAGACTGTCATCCATCTTGTGAAAGAAAAAAAGCAGCGCACGCTGCATCTGGATGGCGATATCAAGCTGGCCTTCTGGCCCAGCATAGGGGCTGATCTCGGCCGTATTTCCATATCAGAGCATGCCAGTGACAAGGAATTTGCTGCTGTGGAAGGCCTCAAGGTCTCGCTGGCCTTGCTGCCGTTGCTGAAAAAACAGCTGGTGGTGGATACGGTGTATGTGGACGGCGTGCGTGCCAATATCGTGCGCTACAAGGATGGCACTACCAACTTTGACGATCTGATGAGCAAGGATGAGGAAGAGTCCGAGCAGATCAAGTTTGATATTGATGGTATCAACGTTACCAATGCCGCCTTGAACGTGCGCGACGAGATGACGGACAAGCAGCTGGCATTGCGCAAATTCAACCTGAAGACCGGGCATGTGGCGCTGGGTACGCCGTTTGACCTGGCAAGCGATTTTGAGCTGGAGGCGAATAATCCTGCCGTTAAGGCAAACGTGAGCATCAAGGGCAATGTGCTGGCCGACCCCGAGCAACAGCATTTTGCCGTCAAGGGTCTGGATGCAGGCATCAAGGGGGATATTGCCACCCTGAGGGACGCGAATTTGGCGCTGAGTGGCGATGTGGATGCGCGTCTGGAGCACATGGAACTGCTGGTGGATAGCCTCAAGCTTGCTTTGGCTGCCACGCAGGATGGCGCCAAGCTGAAAGTGGCGCTGGATGCCCCGCAAATCCGCGTGCAGCAGGACACGGTCAGCGGCAAGCAGGCCAGCATCCATGTCAGCCAGGAAAAAGGCAGCGACACCCTCAGCGCCAAGCTGGTGCTGGCCGATCTCAAAGGCTCGCCCAAGGCGGTGCAAAGTAGCGGTATCAGTGGTGAAGTGAATGTGAAGCAGGGCGAACATCAGCTGCAGAGCACCTTCAACTCGCCTTTCACTGGCAACCTTGAAACTCAGGTGTTTGATCTGCCCAAGCTGGTGGGCAAGATCAGCGTGAATGACCCCGCCTTGCCCAAGCGCGAAATGCAGGGCGAGTTTGCTTTCAAGCTACATGCCGATGCCAAGCAGCAGTTGGTGAATAGTGACTTCACGCTGACTCTTGATGCCACCCGGCTCAAAGGGGATGTCGTTCTCAGCAAGTTTGATCAGCCGGACATTCGCTTTAATCTGATTGGCGACGCGCTGGACCTGAACGCCCTGCTGGGTAGCCCCGCCAGCAAAGCCAGCAGCAAGCCTGTAGCCGTCGATAAAGCCGCCCCCGCTAAACCCGCAGATCTTTCTGCACTGGCGAATTTGCGCTTGCAAGGCAATGTGCAGATGGGCCGTATTGTGTATGACAAATACCAGCTGAGTAATCTTAAGCTTGGCGTCAAAGCCGATGGACAGACGCTGGATATCAAGCCGCTGAGCGTCAAGCTGGATGACAGCCAGATTGCCGGCAGCCTTGGTATCAGCCGCTTTGCCAACCCCATCTACCGCTTTGATATTGATATCGACAAGCTGGACGCCGACAAATACATCACCAAGTCAGATGCCCCCCCCGCCAAACCTGGCGATGCGGGCAAAAAGCCACAGACGGATGCGCCTATCGATCTGAGCGCGCTCAAGCAGTTCAATGCCAACGGCGAGCTGCGCATAGGCTGGCTCAAGGTGGCGAATATCAAATCCACCAATGTACGCCTCAAGCTCAAGGCGGATGATGGCGTGGCCGAGCTGGCGCCGCTGTCGGCCAATCTCTACGAAGGCAGCATGAATGGCAGTCTGAAGGTGGATGCCCGCGCTACCCCCAGCATCGCGGTCAAGCAGGACATGAAAGGCATCGCCATTGGCCCTTTGCTCACCGATGCCATCAATAACGATATGCTGAGCGGCAAGGGCACGCTTAATCTCGATATCACGACGCAGGGAGGGACCGTCAGTGCCCTAAAAAAGGCTCTGAACGGCAAGGCCGCGCTTAACCTTGCCGATGGTGCCGTCAAGGGGATCGATGTCGCGGGCACCCTGCGCGGTGTGAAGGACAAGCTCAATGTGCTCAAGGGGCAGAGCAGTGTGACTGGCGACAAAAGCAAGAAGACCGATTTCAGCGAAATGTCGGCCAGCTTCACGATCAAAAATGGCGTGGCGCATAACGAAGACCTCAGTATGAAAGCCCCCTTGTTTCGCATTACCGGTAGTGGCGATATTGATATCGCCAATGAAACGCTGGATTACGTAGCCAAGCCGACGGTAGTGAATACCCTCAAGGGCCAGGGCGGTGCGGATTTGTCGGAGATGAATGGCCTGACCATTCCCATCAAGCTTAGCGGCACCTTTGCCCAGCCAGCCTATGCGATCGACTTTGCTGGCCTGGGTGCCGCCATTGCCAAGAACAAGCTGCTGGATGGGGTGGGAGGTGCCAAGGGCGATACCGTCAAAAACCTGATGGGCGGCAACAAGGAAGATGCCCTGAAATCTTTGCTTGGTGGCAAGAAAGACGCCACCACCACTACGCCACCTGCGGATGAGAAGTCATCCAGTACGGATTCCACGTCCAAAGAGACTGCGGAAGACAAGGCTAAGAAAAAACTGAACAAGTTGCTGGGGTTTTAATTCTTGAAGTCTGTGCTGACGCAATTGCCTGCCAACTTGCTCATCCTCCTGAATGGCAGTGCTCATCTGCCAGGGCGTATACATCGCCTTGGTGCTGGTGCCAGCCAAGGCGGAATTGCGGTCTTGATGCGGTTGCAAACGATACACGGAGCGGGTCATGCTTGAGTTAGCGCATACTCTTCATGAGAAGCCTGCGCCAGAAAGCGATGCCGATTTTTCTCAGCGACTGATTGCCTGGCAGAAACGCTATGGTCGCCACGATCTGCCCTGGCAGCAGACGCGTGATCCTTATGCGATCTGGGTGTCGGAAATCATGTTGCAGCAAACCCAGGTGGCGGCGGTGATCGGCTATTACCAGCGCTTCATGCTGCGCTTTCCCACCATTGCCAGCCTGGCGACAGCGGCACAGGATGATGTCATGCAGCACTGGAGCGGGTTGGGGTATTACTCCCGGGCGCGCAATCTGCACAAGGCAGCACAGCAGGTCATGGAAGTGCATGGCGGTGTATTCCCGCAAACGCTGGAGGCGATACAGGCCTTGCCGGGCATAGGCCGCTCAACAGCATCGGCCATCGCCTCATTCGCGTTCGAGGCGCCGCATCCGATACTGGATGGTAATGTAAAGCGGGTGTTCGCCAGGCATTTTGCGATTGAGGGTTGGCCGGGTTTGCCGCGTGTAGAGCAGACGATGTGGGCGCTGGCCGAGCGCCTGCAACCAGCACAAGAGCACGGCCCCTATGCCCAGGCGCTAATGGATATGGGCGCCACTTTGTGCACCCGCAGCCGTCCACGTTGCGATGCCTGTCCCTTGCAGGCAACTTGCCTGGCGTATCGTGAAGGACGCACGCGCGAACTGCCCGCTTCCAAACCGCGCAAGGCGATTCCGGAAAAATCCACCACCATGCTGATATTGCTGCATGACAATCAGGTCATGCTGGAAAAACGACCCGGTTCAGGCATCTGGGGCGGCTTATGGAGCCTGCCGGAAGTCGATAGTGACCTGGATGCACAGCAGGCCGCCGTCGAGCGCTATGGCTTCCAGACGCAGAAGTTACCGCCGTTTGGCACGCTGACCCATGTATTCAGCCATTTCAGGCTGCATATACTGCCGCAGCCTCTGGCCGTTGAGACGACGCGGATGGCAACCCAAACCCCCGATATCCAGTGGTTGACGCTGGAAGCCGCAGTACAGGCGGGCATACCCGCACCTGTGCGCGTACTGCTGGAGCAATTGCGCTGGCAGCAAACCGCACTGCTATAAGTCTTCATTCCTGCGCAATGTCCTGATGCTTTTGCGCCGTTCCTCCCGAATGAGTAACATCTTTCCCGGCACCGTAATACCCGTTTGAAGTTAACGGGTATTGTGTGCAAGAATGACAGCACTACCATGATTGCCATACTTGAAGCCAAACGCGCAGGATTGCTTACCCGGGAGCATTGGGTGGCAAATATTGTGTCTGGTGTCATTGTAGGTGTGGTTGCGTTGCCATTGGCCATGGCCTTTGCCATTGCTTCTGGCGCCAAACCCGAGCAAGGCTTGTACACCGCGATCATCGCCGGAGCATTGACCTCACTTTTTGGTGGCAGCCGCCTGCAGATTGCCGGGCCTACCGGTGCCTTTATTGTTATTCTCTCGGGGATTACCGCGCAGTACGGCATCTCCGGCTTGCAGATTGCCACGCTGATGGCTGGATTCATGCTCATCGGCATGGGGCTGGCGCGTATGGGCGGTGTTATTCGCTATATCCCGGATCCCGTCATCATTGGGTTTACCAGCGGCATCGCCGTCATCATCTTCGTCGGGCAGTGGAAAGACTTTCTCGGTCTGCCTGTGCAGCCGGGTGCCGAGCACTTTCACCAGAAGCTATGGCATCTGGTGCAGTCCGTTCCGCATACCCATATCCCCACGTTGCTTTTGGCCGCATTCACCCTGATCGTCCTGCTGTATTCGCCGCGGGTGCTGAAGCGTATTCCAGCCCCCTTGGTTGCCATGCTGGCAGCAACTCTGCTGCATGCCGCCCTGGGACTGGATGGCGTGGCCACCATAGGCAGTGCGTTCGGCGGGATACCGCAACAATTGCCGCAATTTGCCTGGCCGGAGACCAGCCTGTCTGAAGTCCTGCACCTGATTGGTCCCGCCTTTACCATTGCCCTGCTGGGGGCGATTGAATCCCTGCTATCCGCCGTGGTGGCCGATGGCATGGCGGGAACCCGTCATAATTCGAATCAGGAGCTGGTGGGCCAAGGCATTGCCAATATCTTCTCCCCACTGTTTGGCGGCTTTGCCTCTACCGGGGCCATTGCCCGCACGGCGACCAATATTCGCAATGGGGCTACCAGCCCGCTTTCCGGGCTGGTGCATGCATTCACCCTGGTGTTGATTGTGTTGATACTGGCGCCGCTGGCCGCGCATATTCCCTTGTGTGCGCTGTCGGCCATTCTGTTTGTGGTGGCGTGGAACATGAGCGAAATAGGGCGCTTTCGCCACATGCTCACGACAGCACCGCGTGCGGATGTGGCCGTGCTGCTGATTACTTTTTTGCTGACGGTCTTTGGTGATCTGGTGATCGCCGTCAATATTGGCGTATTGCTGGCGGCTCTGCTGTTCATGAAGCGTATGTCCGATGCCGTGGTGCTTACCCAGCAGACGGATGAGCACGTGCAGCAACACGCCGCTCACCATGGTTATGTGTTGCCGCCGCAAACCGTGGTGTTCGATATGGAAGGGCCTTTTTTCTTTGCTGCTGCCGAGCGGCTGGAAACTACGCTTGAGCATGTGCATGCCCATGCGCGGGTGCTGGTATTGCGATTGGAGCATGTGCCGTTTGTGGATGCGACGGGCATGCAGGCCCTGTGGGATTTGCGCGATACCTGCAATAAACACGATACGCGCCTGGTGTTGTGCGGAATGCGTGCCAATGTGCGGTACAAACTGCAACGTGCCGGGCTGTTGGGGCAGCTGGGCGCCGCTAATGTCATTGATGATCTGGCGCAACTGACATAACCTCCGGCAACGCTTTTCAGCAGGCCGTCTGGCAGGTCTCCCGATAAATATCTCAACTTTTCAAGCCTGGCATGGTCGTACCTATGCTTGATTGATAATGTTGATATAAAAAAAGGAGAAGACGATGCAAGCTATGAAAACCCTGACTGCCGCCGCTATTCTGATGTTGGCGGGCAATGCCATGGCCGCGGATGTGAGTGTTCCCCAACCGCGTGCGGGCCAATGGAGCAGTATGGTCGCAATACTTGACCATCTGGATAACCACTACCTCATCAAAACAGGCGTTTACGATGATGTGAGTGCATGCTCCGAAGCTGTCCAATACATGGCAGGTAACGTGAACAAGGGCGGTGGGTTCATCTGGACCAACCGTGACCAGAGCGTGATTGAATTTGACGCGACGACAGACAAAGCCCCTAACAAGGCAAAAGTGCTGGAGTTGCGTTGCGTGCTGGAGCCATTCTCCCCCGAGCTGGTGAAGAAGTATTAAGCGCTGACGGCTAAGACCTGAATCGGCCCTGCTGGATTCAGGCTACAACGCCAATAAAAAACCCCGGAAAGATAGACTTCCGGGGTTTTTTGATGCTGGGAGTCTCCGCGGATAATGCCGAGGCTCCCTTCTTAAAGCTCAGCGGGGCTGATTACTTCTGATCCCAGCTGTCTTCCCACATGCAATGCTTGATCTTGTGACGATTGGCGATCAGTTCATCAATGGTTGGCTCATCGTTCAGTGCACGCTTGATGGCGAGCTTGGTGGCATCATAGTTGTTCTTGTACATGTCAGCCTTGTCCAGTGTGCCTTCCTTGGCCAGTGCGGCACAGCCCGGATCAATCCACACCAGGCTGATGATGCACAGGTCATTGACCTGATCCTTGGGGATAATGCCTTCGATCACACAGTCCAGAATCGCGTCGGCGGTGGCGGCTTGTACCAGGCCACCGAACAGTTCGATGTTGGTGGAATCCTTCAGCGTGACTTTAGGCACCATCATGGTGGCAGGGCGTACCAGCTGGTTGATGTCGCGTACGGCGAACATGGCAGTGTGGCCCTTGCTCTGCGCCATCATGTTGGCAAATGCGGTACCCACTGGGCCGTCTACAGCGCCAATGACGATTTCTGGCATCGCTGCAGTAACGTCTTTGCCTTCGCTGAATACGGTAGCTTCACCAGCTTTCATGATAATTTTTGACATGCGGAATTCCTTTTGTGGGATAAGAAAAAGAGGGGGTTGAAGAAAATCTTGATCCTGCATTTTACCCAAGCGGGCAGGGTGGGGCAAACAGTCGTTGCGGGGGTTACAGGGTGAGGATCATGTCGCAATGCGGGATGCCGGCATCCATGTAGACCGCGCTGCACACCACAAAGCCGGCTTTCTGATAAAACGCAATGGCATGGGTTTGCGCGGAAAGCTTTACTTCGTGCAATCCTAGATGGCTGCAATGCATGATGGCTTTGTCGAGCAATGCCCGGCCGACCCCATGGCCGCGCCACCCCGGCATCACCGCCATCCGGCCAATATGCCCATCCGGCAGTATGCGTGCGCAACCGATCACCTCATGCCCAAAGGTGCAGGCCAATAGGTGGTGCGCGTCTTCGTCCAGTCCATCCCACTCCAGCGATTCTGGCACCAGTTGTTCCTGCATGAACACCGTACGGCGCACATGCATCAGGGATGCGCCTGCCTGTTGCCAGCATACTGGCTTGATGACGTAGCCTGGGCAGGTATTACTCGGTGGCATGCTCAATCTGCTTGCGCTGTGCCTGCTCTGATTGCTGCAGGGTTTGTTCCACCTGTTTGGCTTGATCCAGCGTCGCCCGTGCTTCCTCGGCGACTTTGGGCGTGCTGTGGTCGGGCTCCGGGGTGCATGCGACCAACAATAAAGCTCCAGCGATAATGGCGATTCTCATGCTTGCTCCTCCGTGTTGCGGGCTTGCGGCCAGTCAGGCTTGCAGGCATCATGCCGTTTTGCCATGTTACCAACTCAGGAAAGTGTGTATGAACAAATTTTTCAGTCTGATCGGTCGTCTGCTGCTGGCGCAAATTTATCTGGTTTCCATCATTATCCAATTGATGCTGATTTTCAAGAATCCGGATGGTTATTCTGCCTATCAGGATTTTCTGGCACAACACGGACTGGGCACCATCTTCGCTCCCATCATGATACTGGTTCAACTCGTGGCGGGTAGCCTGCTATTCCTGGGATTCAAAACCCGCGGTGCGGCAATTACCCTGGCCATTTATTCCGTGTTTGTGGCGGTCATACTCAAGTTCAATGAGCCCATCGTCTTTATGCAGTACATGGCGATTGCGGGGGGCATGATCATTCTGGCAGTTAATCCCAAAACGGCGTTCAGCCTGGATAATCTCAAAAAGTGATTGGCGATTGAACGGTCTGCATGAATAAAAAAGCCCCGCATTGCGGGGCTTTTTTATGCATTTATTTCAGGCGGATTTGAGGTTTTTCGGGAGTTGGAATACGACATTCTCCACGACGCCCTGCAACTCGGTGACGTCGGCAGCCCCCATCTCCTGCAGGCGCTGAATGACTTCTTTCACCAACACCTCGGGTGCGGAGGCGCCAGCGGAAACACCGATGCGTTTTTTGCCTGTCAGCCACTCGGCATTCAGATAGCTGGCGTTATCCACCATGTAGGATTCTATGCCCTGGTTCTGCGCCACTTCACGCAAGCGGTTTGAGTTCGAGCTATTGGGGGAACCTACCACGATCACCAGGTCGCAATCTTTGGCCATCGCCTTGACCGCATCCTGACGGTTTTGCGTGGCATAGCAGATGGAGTCGCTTTTCGGTGGGCTAATGAGTGGGAATTTATTCTTGAGAGCGGTGACGATAGACGCGGCATCATCAATGGAAAGCGTAGTCTGTGTCACATAAGCGAGTCTGGCCGGGTCTTTCACCTGAAGGCTATCCACGTCTTCGGGGCTTTCCACCAGATACATGCCGCCATCGGACTGGCCCATGGTGCCTTCTACTTCAGGATGCCCCTTGTGGCCTATCATCACGATCTCTTTGCCATCCTGACGCATTTTGGCGACTTCGTTGTGTACCTTGGTAACCAGAGGGCAAGTAGCATCGAACACGCGCAGGCCACGAGCCTCGGCGTCGCTACGAACTTCGCGCGATACCCCGTGTGCGCTGAAAATTACTGTATTGCCTGGCGGGACTTCTTCCAGTTCCTCAATAAACACGGCGCCCTTGCGCTTGAGTTCATCCACGACAAATTTGTTGTGAACGACTTCGTGACGCACGTAGATGGGAGCCCCAAATTTTTCCAGCGCCTGCTCCACAATGATGATGGCGCGATCTACGCCAGCACAGAAGCCGCGGGGGTTGGCAAGTACGATATCCATAAATGTCTTCGATTCAGCTTAATGGCAGGCAGCGAAAGGCCGCCCTAGTTGCCCAGCCAGTGGGCAAAGGTTAACAGCAGCAACAGGCCGACCAGTAAAACCAGTACACGCCAGACCAGGCCGACGGCGCTTTTCAGATAATCAGCATCAGCCTCATCACCCAGGCCTAGCTCGGGACGGAACTGCAACACGCCGCGATATGGCAGGGGCTCACCCAGCCTGACGCCCAAGGCCCCAGCGCCACTTGCCAGTATGATACCCAGGGACTGCTCAGGCCAACCTGCAGCTTGGGTGCGCCAGCAATACACGGCATCTTCAAAGTCACCCACAATCGCAAAACATGCGCCCGAAATACGAATGGGCAGCCAGTCCAGCCATTCGAAGGCGCGATGGGCGAAACGATGGAAGTGGTTATCCAGATGAGGCTCCCAGCTTTGCATGAGGAGATGCGATAGACGATAAAGCAAAGCGCCACCCGGCCCCAGTAGCACAAACCAGAATATGGGCCCGAAGAGCCCCTGGTGGGCCCGGCGCAAGGTGGTTTCAATGCTGACGCGCGCGACTTCGGCGGCATTGTAGTGGCTGGTTTCCAAAGGGGGCTCCCATTGGCTGAGCAGGGTGCGCGCTTCGTCTATGTTTTTGTCGGCAAGGGCGGCAGCAATGCGTTCGGCGCGCTGGCTGAAGCGGCTGAAGCGTAGTATGAGGTAGAGCACGGCAATGCCAAACAGCATGCCAATGATGACGTTAAGTTCCATCAGACCGTAATAGAGAAAGCCGATGACGATGGATGGCAGCAGTGCCCCCAGTGTCCAGGCGACAACGCCGTGCCGGTTCTTGCCGCCATTAAAATTGCGCTCCAGCAATTGCGCATAAGGGGTGCATGCATGAAAAAGCCAATCCAGGCTTTTATGCGGGCGGTAGTAACTGAGAGCGAGAGCGCTGACCAGAACAATGAAATTCATGGAGATGCATCCTGCGGTTCATGCGATAACGGCATTTCTACCCGTAATACGCTGTTGTCGAAAATTTCCAGCGTGGGTAATTGTAATGAAGAGTGGTGCTGATTCGTATAGTCCAATAGGGCACCGTAGGTTTTGCCGTAGGCCAGCAAAGGATGTGCCTTGATGCTGACAGCGACGACTTCACGCTTGGGAATGGTCGCGCTTTTGAGTGGGGACTGCAGTTTTGCCTCTGCCGGAATCATGTAGCCGGTACGCGCCAGCAGGTCGGCAGGCTTGGTTTTGCGGGGGTCGGTCATGACCAGCGTAACCTCGGCACCGCGGGGGATGCCTTGCCTGTCCAGCTCCTGCTTGACCTCGGCCAGCGTTTCTCCCAGCTTCGAGTAAACCCCCTGCGCTTCAAGGTAGGCATAGTGATAATCGCCCGCCTGCTCGATTTGCAGCTTGGGCGTGCTGAACAGCCCCCACCACCACAACATGGCGGTAATGGGCAGGATGAAGGCGATAAAGATAATGGGTAGCTGTTTTTTCACGGGTATCGGTGCTTGAGGCGGGTGGCGGCATGGGAAGCAATAATCAAGGTAAAAGATACCACAACCCTGCCCGGCTTGCACTGATTCAGCTTGCGCCTATTCGTTTGTGCTGGCCTTAGTTGCTATAATCCTGTTTTTTCGAAAAAAGACGGCATCGCCGACCTGACCATGATGAAGAATACCGCCACATTGCTGGTGACCTGCCCGGACCAGAAAGGGATCGTTGCGGGTATTGCGGATTTTTTGTACCGCCACAATGCCAATATCCTGCATGCTGACCAGCATCAGGATGCGGAAAACGGCTTGTTTTTAATGCGAGTTGAGTGGGATCTGAGTGATTCCGCCATCAATGCGGATAACTTTTCCGAGCATTTCACGCCGATTGCCGAGCGTTTCAGCATGACCTGGCAATTAAAGCTGGGTCAGAAGCGTACCCGCATGGCGATCATGGTGTCGCAATACGATCATTGCCTGGTCGATTTGCTGCACCGTCATCAAAGTGGCGAACTGGCTTGCGAGATTCCGCTGATTGTCAGCAATCATCGCCATACCGAGCGGCTGGCTGAGTACCATGGCATCCCCTTCCATTATGTGGAGGTGAATCGCGACAATAAGGCTGAGGCAGAGGCCCAGCAGTTTGCCCTGTTTGATCAATACGGCGTAGACCTGATTGTACTGGCGCGTTACATGCAGATATTGTCGCCCGCCTTTGTGCAGCGTTACCCGCAGCGCATCATCAATATTCACCATTCCTTCCTGCCGGCCTTTATTGGTGCGCGTCCCTATCACCGGGCATTTGAGCGCGGCGTGAAGCTGATCGGGGCGACCAGTCATTATGTGACGGAAGTGCTGGATGAAGGCCCGATTATTGAGCAGGACATTGCGCGTATTTCCCATCGCGATCAGGTGGAAGACCTGATCCAGAAGGGGCGGGATCTGGAGCGCGTAGTGCTGTCACGCGCCGTGCGCTGGCACATTGAAAACCGTATTTTGCTCTACGCAAACAAGACGGTGATTTTTGATTAGGCGGATGTCCCCAAGCGGGCTGCATTAGTAAAGCCAAATAAAAAAAGCGAACGCGCAACCGTTCGCTTTTTTGTTGTCTGCAGATGGATGAGATCAGTCTTTCACGACATTTTCCAGTGCAAACAGCTCGGCGATGGTTTCGCGCTTGCGGATGAGCTGATAGGTTTCACCATCCACCATGACTTCCGCTGCGCGGGGACGAGTGTTGTAATTGGAGCTCATGCTCATGCCATAAGCACCTGCTGACAAGATCGCCAGCAGATCACCCTGTTTCAGACCCAACTCACGATCATGCCCGAGGAAATCGCCGCTCTCACATACCGGACCCACAATTTCATATACCTGTTTGGGCGTGGCAGCTGGGCTGACTTCGGCAATCTGGTGATAGGCATCGTATAGCGCAGGCCGCATGAGGTCATTCATGGCAGCATCCACAATCGCAAAATTCTTGGCCTCGGTGTGCTTGAGGTATTCCACACGCGTCAGCAATGCACCGGCATTCCCCACCAGCGCACGGCCAGGCTCAAATACCAGCTTGACCTTGCGGTCGCCTAGCTTCTTCAGCATGGCCGCGGCATAGGCTGCAAAATCCGGCGGTGTTTCTTCGTTGTAGCAAATGCCAATGCCACCGCCTGCATCGATGTGGCGGATCGCAATGCCTGCTGCCTCAAGCTGATCAACCAGCGCCAATACGCGGTCAAACGCATCCAGAAACGGCGACAGCTCAGTCAGCTGCGAACCGATATGGCAATCGACACCGTGCACGTCAATGTTGGGCATGGCAGCCGCTTGCTGATAAAGCGCCAGCGATTGCTCGTAGGCCACGCCGAACTTGTTGTTCTTGAGGCCGGTGGAAATATAAGGGTGGGTTTTGGCGTCCACGTTAGGATTGACGCGCAGCGATACCGGGGCGATTTTGCCCATGCTGCCAGCCACATCATTCAGGCGTTCCAGCTCGGCTGCGGACTCCACATTGAAGCAGAAAATCCCTGCTGATAGGGCTGCTCGCATTTCATCGGCGGTTTTACCTACGCCTGAAAACACTACTTTGGAGGCATCGCCACCCGCTGCCAGCACGCGAGCCAACTCACCACCAGACACAATATCAAACCCGGCGCCCAGTTTGGCAAAAACACTTAATACGCCCAGGCTGGGGTTGGCTTTGACGGCAAAGCACACCAGATGGTCTACGCCTGCAAAGCCTTGCTGAAAATCGCGGTAGGCGGTTTCCAGGGCTTGCCGGGAGTAGACATAGCAAGGGGTGGAGAACTCCTCTGCCAACTGCTTCAGAGGCACTTGTTCGGCGTGCAGTTGGCCGTTCTTGAGTTGAAATGCGTTCACGTGGGTATTGATCTATTAAATGTTGGGATAGGGGCGGTGTTGTGGCTCATGTTTAACGCGGACTCAGGGCACCTGATCGTTATCTTGTTTGGGCGATTTTTGTTCTGCCTTGCGCTCGGCAGGGTCCAGCGGATATTGCTTTTCAGGGATATAAAGCGGCCCCTTGGTGCCGCAGGCAGCGAGGCTGATGGAGAATAAAAGGCCGATGAGAACAATGCGCATGAGGTATATGCCTGGGCAAGTGAAAAGCCTGCGTATTTTAGCACAAAGCCTCTTTATCGAATGACGGAGGGCTTGCACGCCGCTTATCGCCCAAATTTGACCATACGTCGGGCGAGACTGGCGTTTGCGCGCTAAGATAAGCATGATTCAGTTACCTAGAAAGGGTACGCCATGCGTCAAGTATTCAGATCATGCCAGCAAGCTGGCTTTACATTGATAGAACTGATGATCACGGTTGCCATTGTCGGCATCCTGGCGTCTATTGCCTATCCCAGCTATACCGATTATGTGAAACGCGCCCAGATTCCGTCGGCCACCGGTGAGTTGTCGCAAATGCGTAATCGCATGGAGCGCTATTACCAGGATAACCGTACCTATGCCAATGGCGCTGGGTGTGGCGCCGCGGCATCGACGGTGGATCATTTCGCTGTGGCGTGCGTCACCAGCAATGGTGGGCAGGGTTACACGATTACCGCCACTGGTAATGGTCCCATGGCCAATTTTATCTACACCATAGATCAGAACAATGCGAAAACCTCACAGACCAAGTTCGGAAGTACGACCCAGACGTCGACGACCTGCTGGTTGACCAAGGCAGGGAGCAGTTGCTGATGTCAGCCCGTCCGGCGGCAGGCTTTACGCTGATTGAGATGCTGATTGTGATCAGCATCGTTGGCATATTGGCGGCAGTGGCTATTCCCAGTTTTCGCATTTTCATGGCGAATGTACAAATCAAGTCAGCGTCCGAAGCCATCTTGAATGGCTTGCAGCTGGCGCGCGCCGAGGCTGTGCGCCGCAATGCTCAGGTGCGGTTTACCCTGATAGGTCAGACAGGCTGGCGTGTGGGCTGCCTGACCGTGGTGGCGGATAACGATGGGGATGGCTTGCAGGATTGCCCAGCGATTATCCAGAGCCGCGATGCGTCAGAAAGTGCCAGCGCGGTGAAGACAACCGTCACGCCAGGCGGCGCTGCCACTGTTACGTTTAATGGGCTTGGCCGTATTCCGGATCCGGATGTCGGTGGGGTGTCATTGGCGAGCTCGATCAGCGACATCACGATTGATAACGACAACATCACTGCAGAGCAAAGCAAGGAATTGCGCATTCAGATCCGTGGCTCCACGGTGCGCAGCTGTGATCCGAATGTCACCTTGAGTGGAGATGGCCGTAAATGCTGATACCCGCCTCTTATGGACAACGATCTGCCCAGCAAGGCTCCATTCTGCTGGAAGGGCTTATTGCCATCCTGATCTTTTCAATCGGGATACTGGCAATTGTGGGGCTGCATGCCTCGGCCATCAAAACCGTGGCCGACGCCCAATATCGCCTTGAGGCCAGTCTGTATGCCGAGCGTATTGTTTCCCAGATGTGGGCTGACGTGCCCAATATTTCGACATATACCTACCCCGGTGGCTCGGCAACGGCACTCACACCCTGGCTGGCCAATATCAGCACCCTGCCCGGAGTAAATGTACAGGGCAACGTCAATGCGCCAACGATTACCGTGGCCGGCAGTATTGCCAATGGCTGGACGGTGACGGTGAACATTTTCTGGCAGGCACCCGGTGCCACGGCGAACGAAGGCCGGCACACCTTCCGTTCGGTGTCCTACATCAGCTCGCGGGATTCACAGACATGAGCAGCCGGCATTTTTCCAAGGGCTTCAGCCTAGTCGAACTGATGGTCGGCATCGTCATCGCCCTACTTGGCAGCCTGGTAATCGAGCAGGTATTTTCCATTACCGAGCAAAGCAAACAGACCACGACCAGTGGCAGCGATGCCCAGCAAAATGGCGCGTTGGCGATGTTGCTGATGGACAAGGATTTGCGGCAGGCGGGGTATGGCATGAATGTGACGGCGTGCTCGGTAGTATGCGATGTGTCTGGTTTTATGGGGGGGACAGTTACTATTACCGATTCAGGCGCGCGTACGGTTGCAGCTACCCCATTTGTGTTTGCTCCGATATTGATTGTTCAAGGGGCTGCAAATGCTCCCGATACCATCATTATCAGTTATGGCAATGCCTCAAACACCAGTGTGCCGGAATATTTGCAAACCACCACTGAAAACGGGACAAACGATTTCAATGTGAAGACTCTTTTTGGATTCGGGTTGGGGGATGTCATGGTTGTAGCAAACACCACGACAGGTACGGGGGATGTGGTCCAGTATAGCGGATACAGTGGGAGTGATTCGGCAACTCCGCGTATCAAGCATGAGACGGGTTCTTACCAGCTTGGCCCCGTGACCCAGTCTTTTCGATACAACGACGGTACTCTCCCGCTTTACCCCCCCCAAAGTCTGTTGTTTAACCTCGGCCAGGCCCCGGTCAACAATATTTACAGCATCGTTCAGGATAATTCAGGCCGTAGCAATTTGGTCCAAACTAACAATATGGTCGGTTCGCAAAGCATTATCGCAACCGATATCGTCGACTTGCAGGCGGAGTATGGCAAAGATACGAATGAGGATGGCTCGGTTGACCTCTGGGATACGGTGACCCCTACCGGTGCCAATGTCTCTTCATTGAATGAGGCATGGAAGCAGGTAATCGCCATTCGGTATGGACTGGTGGCCCGCAGCATCAAGCGCGAGTCTGCATGCAATGTCACGACAACGTTACCCGTCTGGCGGCCTGATGGAACGACAACGAAACCCTTCAGTAATGTCTCCACCAATAGCGACTGGCAATGCTACCGCTATCGTGTGTTTGAGACGACGAATGTGTTGCGTAACATGATATGGATGCCCAAGTAAATGAACACAATGCCTAACTCCCAACGTGGCGTAGTGCTGTTTCTCGCGCTGATTTTTCTGGTGGCGATGACGCTTGCCGGGGTCGCCCTGGTGCGGTCAGTGGATACTGGCAATATCATCGCCGGTAATGTGGCATTCAAGAAATCCGCTCTGATGTCCTCAGACCGTGGCATCCAGATAGCCTATCAGTGGCTTTCTGCCAATCAGAGCTCACTCAACTCGGATAGTCCCGGGAGTGGCTATTTCTCATCCTTGCCTGCTAATGGGGGCTCGCCAGGCTCAACTGCCGATGTATGGAATGACCGCAGCTGGGTGGCTGAGTCAGCATGGAGCAATGCCGTTACCTTGGCTGCCGATGGCGCAGGCAACACGACGCAGTATGTTATCCAGCGGATGTGCAAAGTGGCAGGCACAGCGTTTGATGCAGATGGACAATCCTGCATCAAACGCCAGATAGCCAATAATTCTCAAGGCGCGGGTGGACTGGAAGGGGGAGGGTCCTCTGCGTATAAAGGGCAATATATGGTGTATTACCGTGTTACCTCACGGGTAAAGGGCCCTCGTAATGCGGTGAGTATTACCCAGAGCACAGTTACGGTGAATTCTTAGGAGCCAGGAAAAATGCTGAATAGAAAACTAGAAATGCGCTTGTCGGTTTTCCTGGGTTTGCTTGTCTTGTCCATGGCCTTACCTGCTGGCGCCGCACTGACGGATATCGCTAATGCGCCCATCTCTAACAATTCAGGGACCGTGGTAAAGCCCAATGTCATGTTTGTTCTGGATGACTCGGGCAGTATGGATTTTAACTATCTGCCAGATAACGTGGCCAATAGTAACTCGGCGGGGACTATCTACAACTGCCGCCGCATGAGCAGCGGTTCCACGGAATGTGCAGGTGGGCGCGATGACGGGGCGGCCATGACCGAAGGCGGCGATCCGCCTTTTTACAGCTTTTACCATAACGCTACCTATTACAACCCGAATATTACATATACCCCTCCGGTCAACCCGTGTGATCCGACCTCCAACCTGCCCAGCCAAACCACCTGGACAGCGGTGCGTACCAATGGACATACGATGAATACCAGCTGCGGGCAGACCTCAGGTACCGTCAATATTCAAACGGCGTTCCCGGAGCGGGTGTACTGCAACTCCAACGGTACGACCTGCAAACGCAACGGGATCGACTATCGCAGCAGTGGTTCGTATGATGATTATGACTTTCCGGATAATGACAGAACCACGCCTTACACCTCGACGTCAGGGACTTACCGTTATCCTTCAACGGTCAGCTCCTATCCGCATTATTACCTGATTACCCCTACTGAATATTGCATAAAAGCAGATTTGAAAACCTGCAATGTGCAGTCTGCCGCCACGACGACCTATAGTTTTCCTGCTTACGTGCGGTATTGCAACAGCAACGCGAATGCTGGAACGACGGCCAATCCCGCCGATGGTAGCTGCCAGGCTGCATTTAATCGGAGTGCTGGTTTTCGCTATGCGCGCTATGGCAAATTCAAGCGTGTGAATATTGTTTCCGGGGCCACTTTTACCAAGGGTGAAAACCGCACGGATTGCAGTGGCAGCACGTGCAGCTATACCGAAGAAATGAATAATTTTGCCAACTGGTATGCGTATTACCGCACGCGCATGATGAACATGAAAAGCTCGGCCGGGCGCGCTTTCAGTTCACTGGATGATGCCTATCGGGTAGGGTTTATCACCCTGAATACGGCTTCCAGCAAATTCCTCAAGCTGGATACCTTTAACGCTACCAACAAGAAAACCTGGTACCAGCGCCTGTATGGCATGGACCCGAGTGGTGGTACGCCCCTGCGCGAAGCGCTTTCACGTGTGGGGCGCTACTATGGGGGTAAAACCAATGGCATCAACTCCATGACCACGGATGACCCGATGCAGTATTCCTGCCAGCAGAATTTCACGATACTGACGACGGATGGGTACTGGAACGGTAACGCCGGCGTTCAGCTGGATGGTACGAGTGCCATCGGCAGTCCTGACAGCAGTAACACCGGCTATGCCAAGCGCTCCGATGGCGTATACGATGGCAGTCTCGCTAATGCTAGCAACACCCTGGCCGATGTTGCCCTGTACTATTACCAGACCGATCTTCGGCCTTCCATGCCGGCCAGTGATCTGTTGAAGTCGCCCACTGACGATAATAACCAGCAGCACATGGTGACTTTCACCTTGGGCCTGGGCCTGAATGGTGAACTGGAATATGACCCCTATTACCAGACGCCGCAAGGGGACTTCAAGGACATTATCGATGGGGTCAAAAATTGGCCTGTGCCAGTAGCTGATACCCTCACAGCGGTTGACGATCTGTGGCATGCCGCCGTTAATGGTCGGGGTCAGTATTTCAGTGCGTCGGACCCCTCTGCGGTCACTTCCGGGCTGCAAACGGCCTTGGCTGCGGTGAATACCAAATCCACGGATGCCTCGGCGGCCACGACCAGTAGCCCTAATCTGACCTCCGGGGATAACTACGCGTTTAATGCTACCTACCGCACGGTGAAGTGGGATGGCGAAATAGTCGCGGGCACTATCGACCTGACGACGGGACTCGCTACCTCGACTAACCTCTGGTCAGCCCAAGCTCAGCTAGATGCGAAAGGTGGTATTGACGCAGACACGCGCACTATCTACAAAATGAATACCAGCCGTGCGTTGGTGCCGTTTAATACCGCTAACCTGAGCTCTACCGAGGTGCTGCTGTTTACCAACCAGTGCAGCAAGTTATCGCAATGTCCGGTACTTAATTCGACCACCCAAACGATTGCCAACAATGCGAACAACCTCATTAATTTCTTGCGCGGCCAAAGCCAGCACGAAAATGTCGGCAGCAATCCACAAGCCAGCAAGGCCTTCCGTGATCGCGAACATGTGCTGGGTGATCTGGCCAACTCGATTCCGGCCTATGTCAAAGCGCCACGATACAATTTTGGCGACTATGTATCGCCTAGTTATGGCGCATTCAAGATCGCTAATACCAATCGTCCAGCTACGCTTTATGTCGGCGGCAATGATGGCATGCTGCATGCATTCAATGCGGACACGGGTGCCGAACGCTGGGCGTTTGTGCCGCGTACTGTCATGTCCAATATGTACGCGCTGGCAGATAAAAATTACTCTTCGAAGCACAAATATTATGTTGATGGTTCCCCGATCGTCATGGATATTTTTGCCGGTGGCGGCTGGAAAACCATACTGGTCGGTGGCCTGAATGGCGGCGGTCGTGGCTATTATGCGCTGGATGTCACAGACCCCACTGCACCCAAAGGCTTGTGGGAATTCTGTAGTGACAGTACCTATTGCGATGTTGCTGATGAAAATCTGGGGTATACCTTTGGCAATCCGGTGATAGGCAAATTGCCCAATGGTACGTGGGTGGTCATGGTGACCTCAGGCTACAACAATGTCTCACCAGGCGATGGCAAGGGCTATTTGTATGTGCTGAATGCCTTGACCGGAGCGTTGATCAAAAAAGTCTCCACCGGGGTCGGTGACACCACTACCCCTAGCGGGCTGTCGAGAATCAATGGGTGGGCGGATAATGGCAACGCGGATGCTACCATCACCCAGGTTTATGGCGGCGATCTTCTGGGCAATGTATGGCGCTTTAATATGAGCGATTACAATGTCACCACCCTGGCTCAGCTCAAATATGGCAATACGGCACAGCCAATAACCACCAAGCCTGAGCTGGCAGCTATATCTGGCAGTACTGCGCATATCGTATATGTGGCTACAGGGGCTTACCTGGGGCTGACCGATCTCAGTACGACAGGCGTGCAAACCATTTATGCCCTGCGGGATACGGGATCCTCCATTAGTAATGCACGTACCAACCCCATCACAATTTCAAAATCCGGCAATACCGCCACCGTCAGTGGCACCGGCGTCAATGGCAGCTGGTATGCTGATTTGCCGACAACGGGGGAGCGCGTCTTCGTTAATCCGCAGTTAGGTTTGGGCACGCTGGTGGTGGCCAGTGGTATTCCCAGTGGGGATGCATGCAGCCCTGGTGGCGATAGCTGGATATATTTCTTTGATTACAAAACTGGCCGCTTTACTACCGCAGGCACAAGTACACAGGGCACCTATAATTCATCAGGTGGGTTGATAACGGGCTTGTCGCTATACACACTGCCCAATGGAACATTGCGGTACACCACAGCAACCGTGGGTGGGGATACCACCAAGGTGACGGGTGACGGGAACAGCAATGGTGAGGCTATCAGCGGATCAAGCTCCGAGTATCCAACGCGCTCCAGCTGGCGTGAAATTACAACGGAGTAAGCTAGTTTGGACGGCGGTTTCTCAGCTGGTACGCTAGAGCCGCCGCCAGCATCAAACTAGCTGGTCTGAGAGTTTCTCCAGCGCATCCACCATGATGGCCGCCGGATTGCAGTCAGTCTGCGCGGCTATCTCCACCATGCCGGTCGGGCTGGTGACATTTACTTCGGTCAGGCTGTCACCGATTACATCCAGGCCAACCAGGAAGAGGCCATTCGCTTTCAATACTTTGCCGACGGTAGTGGCAATTTCGCGATCACGTTCCGTTAACGGTTGTGCCACGCCTTTGCCGCCAGCCGCCAGGTTGCCACGGGTTTCGCCATTTTGCGGAATGCGCGCTAGAGCGTAAGGCACTGGCTCACCGTCAATAATCAGGATACGTTTATCGCCTTTGACGATCTCTGGCAGGTAGCGCTGGGCCATGACGGTGCGCTTCTCAAAGTCGGTGATGGTTTCCAGGATCACGCCGATATTCGGATCTTGCTGCGTCAGGCGAAACACGCTGCTGCCGCCCATACCATCCAGCGGCTTGACCACGATATCGCCATGCGCCGCCAGAAACTCACGGATCAGCCCACGCTGCCGTGTTACCAGAAAAGGCGGTGCAAACTGCGGGAAGCGGGTGATGGAGAGTTTCTCGTTCCAGCCTCTTACTGCTTGGGGTGCATTCAGAATACGCGCGCCTTGGCGTTCGGCCATTTCCAGCAGATAGGTGCTGTAGAGAAATTCGTTATCAAAGGGCGGGTCTTTGCGCATAAGCACGGCGTCAAACTTCTCAGGTGCAGTCTCCTGCAAATCCCCCAGCACATAGCCATGCTCGCCAAAGGCAAAGTCGCGATATTGCACGGTGACGTTGTCATGGCGCAGCAGCACTTGCTGTTGCTCACAGACGGCCAATGCGTGGCCGCGCCGCGCCGCCTCGCGCATGATGGCGAGGCTGGTGTCCTTGTAGCTGACCAGCTTGTCCAGCGGGTCCAGGATGAAGAGTAGCCGCATATTATTGGTCTGGGTCGTGTTCTTGCAGCTCAATGGCTGCTGCCAGCAAGGCTAGTCGGGCGACGACGCCGTAGGCATAGAAGCGATTGGGTGGCGCATCGGGCGCGCCCGCACAATCGGGCAAGGAGCATGGTTTTTCGAAGGCGAGGGGTTCGAAGTGCATGCCAGGGGCATTCAGGTTTTCATCCACCCCACGTCCGGTATGCACACGGTAAAAACCGCCCACCACAAAGTGATCCATCATGTAGACCACGGGTTCGGCCACCGCGTCATGGATACATTCAAACGTGTATACGCCCTCTTGCAGGATCACTTCTGACACCTGCATGCCTTCTTTGACCACGGCCATTTTATTGCGCTGCTTGCGATTGAGGTCTTTGACATCCTCCGGACTTTTCACCGTCATGATGCCCATGCCATAAGTCCCTGCATCTGCTTTTACGATGACAAAAGGCTCTTGCTCAACGCCATACTCGGCGTACTTGATGCGAATTTTGGCGAGCAACTGATCCACTTTTTCCGCCAGCTCGGCTTCCCCTACGCGCGCATGAAAATCCAGGCCACTGCAAGTATCGAAATACGGGTTCAGCAACCATTCATCAATGCCAAGCAGATTGGCGAAGTCTTTAACCACGCCATTGTAAGCGCTGAAGTGCTGGGATTTGCGTCGCGTTGCCCAGCCAGCGTGCAAAGGGGGGATCAGGTTCTGTTCCAGTCCTTGCAGGATGTCCGGTACGCCACCCGATAAATCGTTATTGAGCAGAATGGCGCAGCTGTCGAAATTATCCAGCACCAGGCGGTTGCCCTTGCGTTGCACAGGCTCGAGCAGGATGCTGCCGCCATCATGCGTTTCCAGGTAAGTGGGCTCGGTAATCTCGGGCGAAATACTTCCAATGCGCACTTCCAGGCCGGCATGCCGCAGGATATTCGTCAGCGCTGCCACATTGCGCAGATAGAAGGTATTGCGCGTGTGGTTTTCAGGAATAACCAGCAAGCGCCTTGCATCCGGGCAGATTTTCTCCACCGCGCCCATGGCGGCCTGCACACACAGCGACAGAAACTCAGGATTCAGGTTATTGAATCCGCCAGGGAAAAGATTGGTATCCACGGGCGCCAGTTTGAAACCTGCATTGCGCAAATCAACGGAAGCGTAAAAAGGAACGCTGTATTCCGCCCATTGGCTGCGGAACCAATGTTCGATTTGCGGCATGGCTGCCAGCATGCGTTGCTCTAGGGATAACAAGGGGCCAGTCAAGGCGGTTGTAAGATGAGGGACCATATTCAATCAAATTGTATAAGTCCGTAGGATTCTAGCTTAGTTGCATCCATCTGACTAAAAAAAACGGGCGCAGATTGCGCCCGAAGAGGAGGAGATAATGCATGGAAACCGAGCAATAAAATGTTCGAAACACCGAAGTGTGGAGCAATTTATGCCTAGTCATACATAAGCAAACGCTGTGCCAGCTTTTAACCCGGTATTTTTCATGTATTTGGAGGGGTGGCAGGGATGGCGAAAGCTAAAAATGTGCATTTGTGCACCATGGATGTGCAAAACCGAGCAACTGCCCATCCCGCTAGCCGGAACTGGATCAGATGCTGGGCGGAAATAAGAGCGGGCATGTGAGAGGGGCAATAAAAAAACGGGCGCATTACTGCGCCCGTTTGACTAACTGCTACTTAAGCGTCAAGGCTTAGTAGTGGTAAGCACGTTCACCATGTTCAGTGGTGTCCAGACCTTCGCGCTCGGACTCTTCGCTAGCGCGCAGGCCGATGACGATGTCAACAATCTTGAACAGGATGTAGCTGATCACGCCAGTCCATACCACGGTGATGCCTACGGCGATGGCTTGGGTCGTCACTTGCTGGCCCATGGTCACGCCTTCAGCATAACCAACACCGCCAAAGTCTGCAGACATCAGAGCACCCGTTGCAATGGCACCCAGGATACCGGCAATACCGTGTACGCCGAATACATCCAGAGAGTCATCATAACCCAGCGCATTCTTCAGCTTGGTAACGGCCCAGAGGCTGATGAAGCTGGCCAGGAAGCCGAGGATGATGGAACCCATAGGGCCGATGAAGCCGCAAGCAGGGGTGATGGCAACCAGACCAGCAATCGCGCCAGAAGCGGCACCCAGCATGCTTGGTTTGCCCTTGAACAGCCATTCAGCAAATACCCAGCCAACAACAGCAGCGCCAGTAGCCAATTGAGTGTTGATCAGAACCAGACCAGCAACACCATCAACAGCCAGTTCGCTACCTACGTTGAAACCGAACCAACCCACCCACAGCAGGGAGGCGCCAATCAGCGTCATCACCAGATTGTGTGGAGGCATGGCTTCTTTGCCGTAACCAATGCGCTTGCCGATAACCAGTGCACCTACCAGCGCTGCAATACCAGCGTTGATGTGAACAACAGTACCTCCAGCAAAGTCCTTGGCGCCGTGGCCATTAAACAGTGGGCCAGCATCGCTCAGCAGACCACCGCCCCAAACCATGTGGGCGATTGGGATGTAAACGAAGGTCACCCACAGTGCCAGGAACAACAGCACAGCTGGGAACTTGGTACGCTCGGAGAAACCACCGATGATCAGGGCTGGCGTAATGGCAGCAAAGGTCAGCTGGAAGGTGATGAAGACATACTCAGGGATAACACCGCTGAGGCTGTCAGGCGTCACACCTGCCAGGAAGGCTTTGCTCAAGCCGCCGACAATCGCGTTTCCTTCAGAGAAGGCCATGCTGTAGCCATACACGGCCCACAGGACGGAAATGAGTGAGAACGCAACGAATACCTGCATGCCCACGGACAGCATGTTCTTGGTGCGAACCAGGCCGCCGTAAAACAGGGCCAGGCCAGGTACCGCCATCATCACGACCAGCACAGTGGCAGTGATCATCCAGGCAGTGCTGCCGGTATCCAGTTTTGGTTCTTCTTCTGCAGCAGCGGGTGCGGCTTCTGCAGGAGCTGCGGCTTCAGCGGCAGGTGCTGCTTCAGCTGGGGCAGCCGCAGGCGCTACCTCGGTGGTGGTGGCTGCCGGAGCTTCGTCTTCGGCAAAACCAATGGTGCTGGCGCCCAGTGTGCCCAGGCCCAACATACCAACTAATGTAATCAGAGATAAAAATCGTTTCATGGCTGTCCCCTATTAGAGCGCGTCAGGACCGGTTTCACCGGTGCGGATGCGATAAACCTGCTCAAGATCAAAAATGAAAATTTTGCCATCGCCGATTTTGCCGGTGGTGGCAGACTTCTCAATCACTTCAATCACCTGATCGAGCATGTCGTCTTTAATGGCGACTTCGAGTTTTACTTTTGGCAGAAAATCGACGACATATTCGGCACCACGATACAGCTCGGTGTGGCCCTTTTGACGTCCAAAACCCTTGACTTCAGTAACGGTGATCCCCTGTACGCCGATGGCGGAAAGAGCCTCCCGTACCTCGTCAAGCTTGAATGGCTTGATGATCGCGGATACGAATTTCATGCGTGTCTCCTGATGAGTGTTGAAAGTGATGAGGCGGGTTGCTCAGCCGCCTCATCCCAGTTTAACTAAACAATTTAACCTTGAGGGTTAAATGAATTTAGAAGGTTTTTTGAACGAAGAACGTGAATGCATCACGGCCCAGGTTACGGTTGTTGGTGCCAGCGTTTTTCCAGCCGTCATCACCAGCATCGGTACCAGTGTAGTAGCCACCAACGTTTACGCCGTTAGCCCAGGTCTTAACTGCACCCAGTTTCCAATCGGTGTAGGTGTATACCTTGTCATTGTCGATGCGAGTTGCACCAGCAGTGGATGTGCCATCAAAGTACTGATAACCAACGTGAGCGATCAGCGAGTAGCCAGTGTCAGCAAATGGGTACAGAACGTTAGCTTCAACATAGTTGGAACCACGGCCATCTTCAACACCGAAAGCACCCTTGGAAACAACATAAGAGTTCTTTACAGTGATCCAATTCCAGCCCAAAGCACCGTAGATTTCAGTGGTGTTAGGGTCGGTCAGGCCAGCAGCGCCCAAGCCGCTTTCCTTGGAACCTGGGTACAGATATTGCAGGGCACCGATGTCATAAGTAATACCAGTGTCGCCAATGGTATTCTTGTAACCACCGTAAACGTCAACTTCAAGGCTGGAATCTTGCTTGTAGCCGCCATCCTTTACCCAGCTAACGTTAGAACCCCAAGAGCCCAGGTAGAAGCCGCTGGAGTGAGAGTAGTCAACACCACCTTGCAGAGCTGGCTCGCGGCCGGTTTGTGTCAAACCACGGAAAATGTATTGGCTGTAAAGGCCAATGTTGTAAGAGAAAGTGTGTGGCGAAGTAGCTTCTTCGGCGGCAGCGTCGGCGGCCATAACTGCAGCAGGGGCTGCGAAGGTACCAAGGACGGCTACCAGTAAAAGCGATTTACGCATTGAATTTCCTTTCAGAGTAAAAAAACAACATAAAACGAGCAACAAACATAAAGCAACACTCGTGCCAAAAAGACAAAGCACGGAAAAACATTGAGTTACAATGCTAAAGTAATGAGCAGGGTGAAACAATGTGAGTATTTCCTTGTTTACAATAATTTGCGGCACCCCTATGGTGCGTTTACATATGTATACGCGCACTGAATAACAGCCGATATGGCGTAACGGATGGAGGTAAATGAACCATGAATACGACTTTTTTGAATGACTTGTCATTGAAAATAAAGGAAATTTCAAAATCATCCCCATTGGGTGATCTGGAAAAGAACTTGAATGCACTATTACAGGGCGCATTCACCAAGTTGGAGCTGGTTTCGCGCGAGGAATTTGACGTGCAGGCCGATTTGTTGCGGGTTGCAAGGCAACAGCTAGGGGAGGCGCAGCAGAAATTGGAAAAAATGGAACAAAAACTGACAGAACTTGAAGTTTTGTTGCAAAAAACCAACAGTTAGGCCCGGGTTATGGCACTTGCGGTCATCAAAAGTCGTGCATTGTGTGGCATGGATGCACCACCTGTGGAGGTGGAAGTGCACCTCGCCAATGGATTACCCAGCTTCACTATCGTCGGTTTACCCGAGGCTGAAGTGAAAGAGAGCAAGGATAGAGTGCGGGCTGCCTTGCAGACGGCGCAGTTCGAATTTCCTGCTCGCCGTATTACGGTCAACTTGGCGCCCGCCGATTTGCCCAAGGAAAGTGGCCGCTATGATTTGCCCATCGCTATTGGGATTCTGGCGGCCTCTGGCCAATTGCCGATAGAAGGCCTGGCGCAATATGAAATGGCTGGAGAGCTTGCCCTCACCGGAGAGCTGCGCCCAGTCAAGGGGGCGCTGGCCATGACCTACAAAGCCTGGCGCGATGGCCGGGCTTTTATTTTGCCTGAGGCCAGTGCGGCGGAGGCCGCGCTGGTGACGGATGCGCAAATACGGCCCGCAAGTAGTTTGCTCGCGGTATGTGCCCATCTGCTTGGTCAGTCTCCGCTGGCATTGCAGCAGCCGGAAATGCCATCATTCACCCAGGCCTATGCTGACTTTGCCGAGGTTAAAGGTCAGGCGCATGCCAAGCGCGCATTGGAAGTGGCCGCGGCAGGCGGTCATAGCATCCTGATGCAGGGGCCGCCTGGCACTGGCAAGTCCATGCTGGCAGCCAGATTGCCCGGTATTTTGCCTGCCATGACAGAAGAGGAAGCGCTGGAGTCTGCCGCCATTCAGTCCCTCAATGGCGCGTTCCGGGCCAGCGCGTGGCGACAGCGCCCTTATCGCGCGCCGCACCATACGGCGTCGGCGGTGGCGCTGGTGGGCGGGGGCAGTGTGCCGCGTCCAGGCGAAATATCCCTCGCACATCATGGGATTCTGTTTCTGGATGAAGTGCCTGAGTTTGATCGCAAGGTGCTTGAGGTACTGCGTGAGCCGCTGGAATCCGGCCGCATTACCATTTCCCGGGCGGCGCGGCAGGCGGATTTTCCGGCGCGCTTTCAGCTGGTGGCGGCGATGAATCCCTGCCCCTGTGGTTATCTCGGGCATTACAACAACAAATGCCGCTGCACGCCTGACCAGGTATCGCGCTATCGTCATCGCCTCTCAGGGCCTTTGATGGACCGTATCGACATGCATATAGAAGTGCCCGCTTTGCGTGATGAGGAGTTGCTGACGCGCGAAAGCAGTGAAAGCAGTGAAGTGATCCGCAGCCGGGTCGAGGCGGCGCGTGCGCTGCAAATGCAGCGTCAGGGTAAAGCCAACGCCTTGCTGGAAAGCCACGAGATAGATGCCTGGTGCGAGTTGGATGACAATGGTCAAGCCCTGGTTAAGCAGGCAATCCATCGGCTTAATCTGTCAGCACGGGCGTATCATCGGATATTGAAGCTGGCGCGCACCATTGCGGACCTGGCGGGCGCCAAAGATATCGCTACCTCGCATGTGGCCGAGGCCATTCAGTACCGCAAGCACGAAATATAGAGGCTTTTTACTCATGGAAAAATACCACTCCGCCTGGATTGAAGAAATGCGATCTGCCTGCATTTACAAGCAAATGTCAGCGCAGGAGCCCGTCGAGGCGCACCGTGATCTGTTCAGGAAGTTGGCGACCGAGGCGGAGTTTCAAGCCGGGATATGGCGCAAGCAAGGCACTGCCAAAGGCTTGGCGATACCCGAGATATATCAGCCGGATTTACGTACTCGCCTGGTTTTGTTGCTGTTACGGAAACTGGGGGTGAAGCGATTGAAGCCCTTGCTGGCCGCCATCAAGATACGTGGCCTATCCGTTTACCGGCAGCCGCGGCAGCAGAATGGACATCCGACACCTCTTTCCATTAATGACGTTGAGCTTAGTCATCGTAATGCGGGTACCAGCGGCGGCCTGCGTGCTGCCGTGTTTGGTGTCAATGATGGTCTGGTATCGATCGCATGCCTGGTGATGGGCGTCGCCGGAGCGGCGGCCAATGTGTCGACCATCCTCATGACTGGCGTAGCGGGTTTGCTGGCTGGGGCATTTTCCATGGCGGCGGGCGAGTATATTTCCATGCGATCGCAACGTGAAATGTTTGAGTATCAGATCGGGCTGGAGCGCGATGAGCTGGCGCAATACCCAGAACAGGAGGCACGTGAGCTGCAGCTGATTTACCAGGCCCGAGGCTTGAATGAAGCCGAAGCGCGGGCCTTGGCCGAGCGCATGGTGGCCGACCCGGAAAAAGGCCTGGATGCCCTGGCGCGGGAAGAGCTGGGTTTGAACCCTGATGAGCTGGGCTCTCCCTGGACGGCGGCCCTATCCTCCTTTCTGGCGTTTACCCTGGGCGGACTGGTGCCATTGCTGCCTTATTTGCTGGGCGGCGGCGCGCATGCACTAAAGGGAGCCATTGCGCTGACGGCGCTTGCCTTGTTTGGCATAGGCGCTGCCTTATCCCTGTTTACCGGACGAAATGCCTGGCAGGGTGGCCTGCGCATGCTGTTGATTGGTAGCGCTGCAGGAGCCATGACCTACTGGATAGGCAGCTTGTTGGGCACCACGGTGGTTTGAACCAGAGGTGATGTCTGGCAGTGACAGGCAATCATGTCTCAAAAATGCCTTGATCTGAACCCGATAGCGCAATTGTAGTCCTATGACCCTCGTTGCCTGCCATGAGCCAGAGAAAGCTGCTCATAAACAATCGCCTGTGCCTGAGAGCAGTGCCTGTTTTATAATGACGCCTTTGTCTTAATACCTGCTGACCGCAAGGTCTGCGCATGGCTGTCATGCCAGACTAGCCATCACTATATGAGCGCCCCATGAACCAGCCGTCTACGTTATCCACTGCCATTCCCATCTCTGCTACTGAGGTTCGCCTGCGCGAGCTGCTGGCAGCACGCATCCTGATTCTGGATGGCGCCATGGGGACCATGATTCAGCGCTACAAGCTGACAGAGGAAGATTATCGCGGTGGCCCGCAGGGCCGGTTTGCCGATTTCAAGCCAGGCTTGGCATTCTGCCCCAATGGCGATGGCTGTGGGTGTGGTCAGCCGCATGCAGCGCCTGCGGAAGGCGAGGCGCGCGAACTGTTCGTCAAAGGCAATAATGAGCTGCTGACGCTGACCCAGCCGCACATCATCCAGGAAATCCACGAGCAATATCTGGCCGCAGGTGCCGATATTATCGAGACCAACACCTTCGGGGCGACCACGGTTGCGCAGGAGGATTACCACATGGCGCATCTCGCGTTTGAGATGAACGTGGAAGCCGCCAAGCTGGCACGCGCCGCGTGCGACAAATACAGCACGCCGGACAAACCGCGCTTTGTGGCAGGTGCCCTGGGGCCTACGCCCAAAACCGCGTCCATTTCCCCCGACGTTAACGACCCGGCCGCCCGCAACATTACCTTTGATCAGCTGGTGAAGGCTTACCTGGAGCAGACCATTGCGCTGGTGGAGGGCGGTGCCGACATCCTGCTGGTCGAAACCATCTTTGATACGCTGAACTGCAAGGCCGCGCTGTTTGCGATTGATGCCTACTTTGAGCAAAGCGGCAAGCGCCTGCCCATCATGATTTCCGGCACGGTAACAGATGCCTCCGGACGCATACTCTCAGGTCAGACGGTGCCTGCTTTCTGGCATTCCGTGCGCCACGCCCGGCCACTGACCATCGGTCTTAACTGTGCCTTGGGCGCCGCGCTGATGCGGCCTTATGCCGAAGAGTTGTCCAAGATCGCCGATACCTTTGTCTGCATTTACCCCAATGCCGGTTTACCTAATCCCATGTCGGACACCGGTTTTGACGAGGAGCCGCAAGATACTTCCAGCCTGCTCAAGGAGTTTGCCGAGAGCGGTTTTGTGAATGTGGCAGGCGGCTGCTGCGGCACCACGCCTGCGCATATCCAGGCCATTGCCGAGACGGTGAAAAATATCGCTCCACGCCAAGTGCCGGCACCTCGTCATGCCACGCTGCTGGCCGGTCTTGAGCCTTTTATCATTGATGACAGCTCCCTGTTTGTGAATGTAGGCGAGCGTACCAATGTCACCGGTTCCAAGGCCTTTGCCCGCATGATCCTCAACGAACAATATGAGGATGCCCTGCAGGTGGCACGTCAGCAGGTAGAAAACGGCGCGCAAGTCATCGATATCAACATGGATGAAGGCATGCTGGACGCGGTGAAGGCGATGACGCACTTCCTGAATCTGGTTGCCTCCGAGCCTGACATTGCCCGTGTGCCCATCATGATCGACTCCTCCAAGTGGGAAGTCATCGAGGCAGGCTTGAAGTGCGTGCAAGGCAAGTCCATCGTCAACTCCATCTCCATGAAGGAGGGCGAAGCCGAGTTTCTGCGGCAGGCGCGCCTGTGCCGCCGCTATGGCGCCGCGGTCATCGTCATGGCTTTTGATGAAAAAGGCCAGGCGGATACCTATGAGCGCAAGATCGAGATCTGCAAACGTGCTTATGATTTGCTGGTCAATGAGGCGGCTTTCCCGCCCGAAGACATTATCTTCGACCCCAATATCTTTGCTGTTGCCACCGGTATTGAGGAGCACAACAACTACGCGGTGGATTTCATCAACGCCACGCGCTGGATCAAGGAAAACCTGCCTTACGCCAAGATTTCCGGGGGCGTTTCCAATGTGAGCTTCAGCTTCCGCGGCAATGACCCGGCCCGCGAAGCCATCCATACCGTGTTCCTGTATCACGCCATCAAGGCGGGCATGACCATGGGTATCGTCAATGCCGGCATGGTCGGTGTGTACGATGATTTGCCTGCCGAGCTGCGCGAGCGTGTGGAAGATGTGGTGTTGAATCGCCGTGAAGATGCGACGGAGCGCATGATCGAATTTGCGGCCACCTTGACCGCTGGCGGCAAGAAAGAAGCGCCCACGCTGGAGTGGCGCGGCACACCTGAACAGCCGGTATCGGTGGGCAAGCGGCTGGAACATGCCATGGTGCATGGCATTACCGAATTTATTGTGGAAGACACCGAAGAAGCGCGCCAGCAAGTGATGGCCGCCGGGGGGCGCCCGATCAATGTGATCGAAGGCCCGCTGATGGACGGTATGAATGTGGTGGGTGACCTGTTTGGTCAGGGCAAGATGTTCCTGCCGCAGGTAGTGAAATCTGCGCGCGTGATGAAGCAGGCGGTGGCCCACCTGATTCCCTTTATTGAGGAAGAAAAAGCCGCTGAAGAAAAGCGCACTGGGGTGGCGGCCAAGCCCAAGGGCAAGGTGGTGATCGCGACGGTAAAAGGCGATGTGCACGATATTGGCAAAAACATTGTGTCGGTGGTGTTGCAGTGCAACAACTTCGAAGTGGTGAACATGGGCGTGATGGTGCCATGCTCGGAAATCCTGGCGACGGCCAAGGTCGAGAATGCCGACATCATCGGTTTATCTGGCCTCATCACGCCGTCGCTGGAAGAAATGGCCTATGTCGCCAAGGAAATGCAGCGCGACCCGCACTTCCGCATGCTGAAGATACCGTTGTTGATAGGTGGTGCGACGACATCCCGTGCGCACACTGCGGTCAAGATCGCGCCAAATTACGAAGGGCCAGTGATCTATGTGCCGGATGCCTCGCGCTCGGTATCCGTGATGCAGTCGCTGCTGACGCCCGAACAGCGGGAGAGTTATATCAGCGAAGTTGCGGCAGATTACGACCGCGCGCGTACCCAGCATGCCAATAAAAAAGGCCCGACCATGCTGACCTTGGCGCAGGCCCGTGCCAACAAGGTTAAAGCCGCATTTGATGGCACACATGTCCCAGTGAAACCCAAGTTTATTGGTCGACGCGTGTTCAAGAATATTGATCTGGCGACCATTGCTGAATACATCGACTGGGGCCCATTTTTCCAGACATGGGATCTGGCTGGCTTTTATCCGGCCATTCTGACCGATAGCGTGGTTGGTGAAGCGGCCACCAAGCTGCTGGCAGAAGGCCAGGCCATGCTGAAAAAAATTATCGAAGGGCGCTGGCTGACCGCCAACGGCGTTGTTGCCTTATTGCCTGCCAATACGGTCAACGATGACGATATTGAAATCTACACCGACGATACTCGCAGCCAGGTCGCCTTTACCTGGTATGGCATGCGCCAGCAGACGGCCAAGCCGGTGATTGATGGCGTGGCACGCCCCAATCAGTGTCTGGCCGATTACATTGCGCCCAAGGCATCTGGCGTGGCCGATTACATCGGCATGTTTGCTGTCACGGGTGGGTTGGGGATCGACAAATACCTCGAACGCTTCGAGAACGACCATGACGATTACAGCAGCATCATGCTGAAATCGCTGGCCGATAGACTGGCGGAAGCGTTTGCCGAGTACCTGCACGCCCGGGTACGGACTGATCTCTGGGGATATGCCGCTGATGAGCAACTGGATAATGATGCGCTGATCAAGGAGCAGTATCGTGGTATTCGCCCGGCGCCCGGTTACCCGGCCTGTCCGGACCATACCGTCAAACCTGATATGTTCCAGGTCATGCAGTGCGAGGAAATCGGCATGACACTGACCGAGTCGCTGGCCATGATGCCTGCCGCAGCTGTCTCCGGTTTTTATCTGGCCCATGCTGATGCCAAGTACTTCAGCGTGGACAAGATAGGGCAGGATCAGCTCAAGGACATGGCGACAAGACGCGGGCTTTCGGAGGAGTATCTGGAGCGCTGGCTCGCGCCCAATCTGTAATCTTTAGCCTGCCCTGTTGCAAGGCAGCGCAATAAAAAAGCCGGCTGATTGCCGGCTTTTTTGTGGGGCGTGCGATGCCACTCTCGTGACATCGCCTTTGCTCAGGCTGCCTGCTTGTTAAGCTCGGCGGCCCATTGCATGGCTTGCAGCTGGATAGCGGTAAAGTCACCGACGCTGATGCCCAATGCATGAAGGTCGGCACGTACGGCTTCAAAGTCGGTGCGTTCTATTTCCTGCGCCAGTTGCAATAACTGTCCGAGCGGGCCTTCGTGCGCCAGGATCGCCTGTTTCAGGTGCTCCATCAGGCCGATTTCATTCAGGATTTTCTCGATAGGCACCTGCAGTACGGCATCGACCAGCGACAGCATGCCGACCATGAACGCCTGATCACTGAAACGAGGTTCTGGCGATTGCAGCTTGAGCGCGATGAGTTCCATCAGGCGCGCGCGGCTGGCGACTTGCTGCATCAGGTTGCTGGCATTACCTGCTTCGGGCGATACATACAGCAGGAGCTGCACCCAGCGCAGGAGTTGCCGCTGGCCCAGCACGGCAATGGCCTGGCGTATGGAGCCGATTTCCTGCTGGCGTCCCCCACTGATACCCACCGAATTCACCAGGCGCAGCAGGCTGACCGAGAGATCAGGGCTTTGCTTGAAGGGCTCTTCCAGTTCTTGCAGATTGGCATCACTGATCAGCATGCCCATGATGCGCATCAGCGTCATCTGGTTAGGCTGGGGTTTTTTGCCTTGCAGGATAACGGGCTGCGCGAAAAAATAGCCTTGGAACAACTCGAACCCCAGTTTCTTGAAGGCTTCAAATTCCTCTTCGTTCTGGACTTTTTCGGCAAGGAGTTGAATGTGGTCATGCTTGCGCAACACGGTCAGCGAGGGCGCCATGTGCTTGAGAGGGGTGAGTGTCAGATCGACCTTGACGATATCGACCAGAGGCAGAATGTGGTCATATTCCGGGCGGTAAAGGAAGTCATCCAGCGCAATGCGGAAGCCCATTTCTTTCAAGGCCGCACAGCGCTCGACGATTTGTGTATTGATGGGAACATCTTCCAGAATTTCCAGAATGACACGTTCTGGCGGTAACAATTCCAGCGTCTCGCTCATCAGCAGGCTGGCGGAGACATTCAGAAAGGCATCTTCACTGCCAAGTACCAGCTCAAGGCCGAATTCACTCAGCATATTGACGATGACGGTGGAGGTGGCAAGCACATCATCCACCACGTCAGCCGAGAGGCTGGCTTCCGACCGGAACAGCAACTCATAGGCTATGATTTTTCGATTCGCAGTCAATATGGGCTGGCGTCCTAGAAAGACATCGGCCCCTCCTGAGCCTAATGGCTCGATTACTGCGCTACTCATCAACGGTGCTCCCCATATTCAAGTGATACTGACTGCCTTTTAGTCCTGCTATCGCTTATCATTATGCATAAAATGGTACAGGACACTATTTTTTAAATACTTTAAAAGCTAACGGGATCATTAAGCAATAGTTTTTACAACTAAGAAACATTCCTTATCCCGTCATCACTCGTTAAGAACACATCATGCATATTCACATCCTCGGCATTTGCGGTACGTTCATGGGCGGCATTGCAGTGCTTGCCAAAGCCGCAGGCCATCGCGTGACAGGTTGCGATGCCAATGTCTACCCGCCGATGAGCACGCAACTGGAGGCGCAGGGCATAGACCTGACCGAAGGTTTTTCCCCGGAGCAAACCGCGCTCAATCCCGATATTTACGTCATTGGCAATGTGGTCTCGCGTGGCAACCCATTGATGGAGGAAATCCTCAATCGTGGCTTGCCCTATGTCTCGGGCCCGCAGTGGCTGGCCGAGAATGTATTGCACGATAAATGGGTGCTCGCAGTGGCGGGCACGCATGGCAAAACCACCACCAGTTCCATGCTGGCCTGGATCCTGGAATACGCCGGGCTGGCGCCTGGCTTTCTGATTGGCGGCGTGCCGCAGAATTTTCATATCTCTGCCCGCTTGCCCGGCGCTCCGCGTCAGGAGCCACAGGGCCGCTCACCCTTTTTCGTGATTGAAGCTGATGAATACGACACGGCGTTTTTCGACAAGCGCTCCAAGTTTGTCCACTATCGCCCACGCACGGCCGTGCTCAATAATCTCGAGTTTGACCATGCTGATATTTTTGCCGATCTGGCCGCCATTGAAACCCAGTTTCACCATCTGGTACGCACCGTGCCACAGCAGGGTCTGGTAGTCGCCAATGGACGTGAGGAGAGCCTGCAGCGTGTGATCGCACGTGGCTGCTGGACCCCGGTGGAAACCTTCGGCGATGCTCATGGCTGGCATGCTGGCGCCGCCGATGCCGAGGGCAGTTTTGATGTCATACACGGCGAGCAGGTATTGGGCCGCGTGCAATGGAGCTTGCTGGGCGAGCATAACCGCATGAATGCATTGGCCGCGCTGGCGGCTGCGCGCCATGTGGGTGTGCCAGTTGAGGGCGGCATTGCGGCGCTTGCCGAATTCCAGAATGTGAAACGTCGCATGGAAGTACGCGGCGAGGTGAAAGGCATTACGGTCTACGATGACTTCGCGCATCACCCGACTGCCATTACCACCACGCTGGAAGGTTTGCGCGCCAAAGTCGGCTCGTCGCGTATCCTGGCGGTGCTGGAACCTCGCTCCAACACCATGAAGCTAGGGGTGATGAAAGCCGCCTTGCCCGCCAGCCTTACTGCAGCGGATCGCGTTTATTGCTATGGCGCCAATCTGGGCTGGGATGCCGCCGAAGCCCTGCAGGGCATGGGGGATATTGCAGTGGTGGAAACCGACATGACGAAGCTGGTAGAAGCCATTGCCCATGAAGCGCGCAGCGGTGACCATATTTTGATCATGAGCAATGGTGGCTTTGGCGGTATCCATCAGAAACTGCTGGAAAGGCTGGCGGCTTGAACCTGCGCATGTTGAGCCGCCTTGATGCGCTGGGCGTCACCTTGCTGGTGTCGGCCGTGTTGCATATTGCGCTCATTGCCAGCCTGGATTTCAAGGCGCCTGACTTGCAGGTGCTGAAGGACAAGATGTCGTCCATGGACGTCGTGCTGGTGAATACCAGAACGGAAAGCAAGCCGGAAAAAGCCGATGCGCTGGCGCAAGCCAACCTGAATCGCGGCGGTAATACCGATGCTGACCGGCGCATGAAGTCGGCCTTGCCGCCGCCTGACCAGCCTCCCAAGGAAACCACGCCCAAGCCTGAAGCGCAATCGCGGCAAAGTGCGATGCAGGCATCTGCGGCCACCTCGGAAGCCGAGCGCAGGCAGCAAAAGGTCGCCGAGCTGGAAAAGCAGGTGCAGGAGCTGATGCATCAGATGCAATCGACCAACAAGGTGGATACCCGCCCCATGCAGGAAGCCGCCGCTGTGAAGCCGGAAACCGGTGAGCAGGCGGCCAGCAGCAAATCGCTCAAAGCCGCTGACCTCTTGGCAAGCAGCCTGGATATGGCGCGACTGGAAGCGCAAATTGCCAAGCAGCAGGATGAGTATCAGAAGCGGCCCAAGCGCAAGTTTATCGGTGCCCGCGCCCAGGAGTATCGTTTTGCCGCTTACGTGGATAACTGGCGGCAGAAGGTCGAGAAGGTCGGCAGCCTCAATTATCCCGAAGCCGCCAAGGATAAAAAACTGTATGGCAAGCTGACCATGACCGTCTCCATCCGCGCCGATGGTAGCCTGGACAAGATCGAAATCAATCAGAGTTCCGGCTATAAAGAACTGGATGACGGTGCGCGGCGCATTGTGGAACTGGCGGCACCCTTTGCCCCGTTTCCGGAAAACGTGCGCGCCGATACGGATATCCTGAGTGTGACCCGCACCTGGAACTTTACCCGCCAGGACAGTCTGACCACGGAGTAGCCGTCTTCATTGCGCGGCCATGCCTTTCATAACCTAGCCTCATGAAAATGAACGCCATGACACCTTATTTTCAGCATCACGTGTTTTTCTGCCTCAACAAGCGCGAGGACGGCTCCGATTGCTGCGCCAATCACGGCGCGGAGGCAGCCTTTGATTACATGAAATCGCGCATCAAGAAGCTCAAGCTGAGTGGCAAGGGTAATGTGCGTATCAATCGTGCTGGCTGTCTGGATCGCTGCAGCGAAGGCCCGCTGATGGTGATTTACCCGGAAGCCGTCTGGTACGGTTTTGTGGACAACGAAGACATTGATGAAATCATCGAGTCGCATCTCATCAACGGCAAGCCGGTTGAGCGACTAATACTGCAGGGCTAGAGCATTTCAGGCTCAGCTGCTAGCCAAGCCTCTGCTGGATTTCCTGTTTCAGCGCGCTGGCTGTCGCGGCATCCAGCGGATGCGCCATGGTCTCGCGGCGTGCGGGAGCCCATATCGCGGCCGGGAAGTGCCGGTCACGTTTATAACGCGGAATAACATGCCAGTGCACATGCGGCGTCATGTTGCCCAGACTCGCGAGGTTGATCTTGTCTGGCCGCATGATCTTGCGCACGGCCTGTTCCACCATGAAGACGACTTGCATCAGGCGTAGCTGATCCTCGCTGGCAAGATCCGTCATTTCTTTGACATGGCGGTTAAGTATCACCCGGCAGAAGCCCGGATAATCCTGATCTTCCACCCGTACCACCCGGCAGAATTCATCCTGCCATTGCAACTCGCCCCCCGGCACTGCACATAATTCACAACTTGCCATTGTTATCCCTGTTGCTCCTGGCGCCTGATGCGCCTGATATGCCAGCTGGCATTATAGCGCCCGCCTGCAGACGCAGCGCATGTCGGGCGAGATGGGCGCTAAGACTGTCGTCTAACCTTCGCCTTTCATCACCAGCTCGGCATACTCATCGAAACTGATCGTGCCGCCCAGCGATTCCGCCACATCCTTATCGCGTGCTGGCAAGGCATCCTGCAGACCGTCAATCCGCTTCCATTGTGGCAATGGTGTCGGGCAATTCGGCTGCGGTACATAGCGCGATGTGGCAACGCGCTGATGGGGATGAATGTAGCGCGGACAGTTGATGAATATTTCCTCTATTGTCACCCGCACCACCAGCTCCGCCTCTTTGTATTCCTGCAGCAAGGGGTCATTGAGCACAATCTGCGCCGTACCATGCACGCGTACCCGGTGCGGATGCTCAAAATCAATAAACAACATGCCGATTTTCGGGTTGAGGGTCATGTTGCCCATGGACAGGTACATGCCATTGCCATCCAGGCTGGGGAAAGCCAGGGTCTTGCTGTCCAGTACCTTCACAAAGCCAGTGCTGCCGCCTTTGTAAGAACAGGTGGGGAAGCCGCGGTGATCCACGGTGGAAAGAAAAAACATGTCGCGGCTTTCGATAAAACCACGATGCTCATCGCTAATCTCGGGAACGACGATAAACTCGCTTACCCGGTCTGCCATGCTGACGGTATCAAACTGCTGCTGCAACACGCGGTGTTGCGCGCCATAAAGATCACTCATGTTCACCCTCCAAAAAACTAACGGTTAAGCGACTGGACAGGCATTCTAACCTCATTTTCCACGCCGTGAGCAGCCTGCAAATGCAGGGCTTGCTGCCTTTGCAGGTGCGAGCAGGGAACGCAAGCGCCGGGCGGGACTCACAGCTAAGGCGAGACGCCATCGCTTATATTCTTGAGATCAGAGTCCCGGGCGTGCGAGTAAAACGCCCCTTGTCAGTAGTATGATGTTTTATTCAGCTTGCATCGTAGGCTCAGCAATCATTATGCATTTTATGGAGATTTGACATGACAGCCGAAAATTCATTGCCCGCTGTATCTATACGCATCTTTTTCACTAGCGACACGCTGGATGAAGAAGGCATTCCCTCCATTTACCGCAGTTACCAGATCAGCGGTCGTGCAGCCCTGCCCAATGAAGCCCCCAGTGGCTATGGTGTGGCCAAAGTCGCCCCCCTGTCGGACGATGCCCCGGCGCTGGTGCCCGATGAAGTGCAGGCTCCCGGTGGCGCAGAGGGTGCCATTGCAGCCGCCATTGAGCAACTCAAAATGCTGAACCCTGGTCTGGAGTGCAAGGGGGCTTGATCCTTGCCCCTCTCGCCAGACATTTTTAACGCCGGAAGCTGTAATTTCTGTTCTAAGCTGAGAGGGTTTGGTGGGATAATTTCGCTAGCTGTTGTGTCAGCAGTGAGTCGCTGGCGCTACGGTTTTTGCAGATGTAATGGCCGTATATCGAACTGGATGACGGTTCTGCCCCTTGCGCATGTGAGGGGCTTTGCTTTATCGACAGGGCGTAAGCCCGCTTAATAACCATCGTCTATCGCACATCATGGTGTGTGCCTGCACTACGAAAGATGCAAGGAGCATTGATGCAAACAGTCAGCCTGACCCTTCCGATTGATACACAGGATGGGCCCTATCTGGAAGAGTCACAAGCCATCGCCTGCGGGGAAACACTGGCCAGCCAGTACCAGTCAGGTGAGCCATTTCCGCATATCGTCATTGATAATTTTTTACCGGAAGCGCTGGCTCAGTCCATCCTCGACCAGTTCCCGCGCGAACAGACTAGCAATGAAAAAGTCTACGAGCGTGGCTATCGCGGCCTGCATAAACGTCAGATCAGTCCTCAGGCCTGTAACCGAGAGTTGCGTGAGGTGTTTGCCTTTGTAAACTCGGCGCCCGTATTGATGTTTCTGCAAAAAATGACGGGCATAGACGGCCTGATCCCCGACCCCTATTTCAACGGGGGCGGATTTCACGAGACCAGTCGCGGCGGCCTGCTCGGTGTGCATTCGGATTTCCGCATCAACAAATCCATGCACCTGGAGCGCAGGCTCAACATGATTATTTACCTCAATAAGGATTGGCAGCCGGAGTACGGTGGCGATCTGGAATTGTGGGACACGAAAATGACCAAGTGCCTGAAAAAAGTGGCGCCCATTTTCAATCGCTGTGTGGTGTTCAATACCGATGAAGATAGCAATCACGGGCACCCTGAGCCGCTCAACACCCCGGATGGTGTTACCCGCAAATCCATGGCGCTTTACTACTACACGGCGTCCAAGCGTATTTACGAAGATATTGAAGTGCACAAGACCCACTACAAGCCGCGCCCGCGCGACAGATTCAGCCTGCGCTATTTATGGGAGCGTGTGCGACCCAATCGTGGTTAATCTGCGGTGTTAACAAGATGACAACGGGGCTCACAGTAGCCCCGTTTTTCGTTTATGGCGCGGGGATTGCAGCAAATCTCAGGCTGAAAACCCGGTCCGTCATGAAATTATCCGACATGCCGATCAGGCAAGGGCTTATATCGCGCGCCTGCCATGCACGTCATCATCAACAACACAGTCGCCGTATCGGGAAGGAACATGAATATTCAAACCAAGCCAGATTACGCAGGAAGCGCGCCGTGAGCAGCTGGCTTGCCTTGCTGCTGGCCCCCACCCTTGCCCTCATCAGCCTGAGCTTGCTATATGTCTTGGCGATGCCTGCCTGTGACGGGCCTCCCTTGCATGTGCCAGAGCTGCTGTTGCAGAGCTTGCCACTCCTGGCATTTATAGTGAATTTTTTCATCGCCATGCATGCCTGGCGTCTTTGGCGGCGCATGACCGCTGCTGCCAGAAAGCTGGAGAAAACCGGCGCTCATGCATCCGCTCCACAGCCGACTCCCGTTAATTTTGTGGCTTACCTCGGCGTCTGGAGCGGCTTACTGTTCGCCTTGCTGGTACTGGTGCTCTGGATAGTAGCCTGGATGTTTTCGCCTTGCTGGTGAGATGGTTAGGGAGAAAGGCCTGTCCTTATTTTCTCGTCAGGTAAACATTTCCAGCATGGCGGAGGTGATGCGTTGCCGCAGATGTTCATATTCCTGCCAGGGATCCTGTTTCAGGCTTGCCAGGCGTTCTGGCAGAGTGGCGACGGTAAACGTGTCAGAGCGTATCCCCATATTCAGCTCATCCCACGAAATAGGCACGGAAACGGTTGCCGTCGGTTTCGCCCGGCTGGAGTAGGCGGCGATCGCGGTGGCGCCTGGCGCATTACGCAAATAGTCGATGAATACTTTGCCTGTGCGCTTTTGCTTGGCCATGTTTGCAGTAAAGCGGTCCGGCAATTGTTGTTCCAGATACTGCGCGGCAGCTTTGCTGAAGGCCTTGATCGTCTTCCAGCGGTGGTCGGGCACAATGGGGATCACCACGTGTATCCCCTTGCCACCGGTGGTTTTGACAAAACTCTCCAGGCCTAGCGCCTGCAGCAATGCATGCACCAGTTGCGCACTCTCCACTACGGTGGTCCATGGGAGGGCTTCGTCCGGATCAAGGTCGAAAATAATGCGGTCCGGCTGCTCCAGATGCTCCTCGCGCGAGACCCAGGTGTGTATCTCCAGCACGCCCATTTGCACCAGGGAAATCAGCGCTGGCAGGTCATCCACCACCATGTAGTCATCCGAAAATCCGCTTACTGGCACCTGAATGCGCCTGACATTGTCCGGGATGGTCATGGCGGCATGTTTCTGGAAAAAACACTGCTGGCCTGCACCCGTCGGGCAGCGCACCAGCGACAAGGGGCGCCCTTGCAACTGGGGCAATATCCATGGGGCAATTTCTTTGTAGTAATGCGCCAGATCCTGCTTGGTCAGTCCGGCCTGCGCGAACAGAATCTTGCCCGGATGGGTCAGTCGTACACCGGCGATCTCGCGGACGGAGCCGCTACGCTGCGGATGTTCTTGTCGTGGGTGTTCTGAGGACGAAGACGTATCCCCGGTTGGGGGTGGTGGGTTGGCCGGTGTTTCGTGCACGATCTCGCGGGCCGGCTTGTCCTGACGCAACCCGACGAAAGCGGCATGACGTACGATCTGACGGTCTGTCCATTGTGCGAAACGCACTTCTGCCACCAGCTTGGGAGTGAGCCAATGTACGCCACGCATTTGCAAGCCGGTCAGCTTGCCAGTAAACGGCGAACTTGCGCGCTGCAGGCGGCTGAACTGCTTGCTCACTTGGGCTAGCGTGGTTTCGGTAAAGCCCGTTCCTACGCGCCCGGCATAATGCAGGGCACCTTCGGCGTCATACACGCCTAGCAGTAGCGCACCAAATCCCTGGCGACTACCCGCCGGGTCGGTATAGCCACCAATGACGAATTCCTGCCGCAAGCCACATTTTATTTTCAGCCAGTCCTCCGTGCGCCGCGGCTGATAAGGGGAATCCGCGCGCTTGGCAATGATGCCTTCAAGATCATGCAGACAGGCATGGTCGAATACTTCAGGAGCATTGCCGATAATATGGTCGCTGTAATGGAGTGGGCCATCTTCGGCAGAGTGCGCCAGCACTGTTTTCAACAAGGCCTTGCGTTTGATCAGGGGCAACTGTTGCAGGTCGTGACCATTCAGATACATGAGGTCAAACACAAAGTAGGCCAGTGTCGCGGCACTATTGGTTTGCATGGCATCCTGCAGCGCCTGAAAGCTCACTTTGCCATTGGCTTGCAAGGCCACGAGCTCCCCATCCAGCCAGGCCTGATCTATGGGCAACCGTTTGAGCGCATCGGCAATACCTTTCCATTTCGCTGTCCAGTCGTGGCCATTACGCGAGTAAAGCTTCACCTCACCGTCCTCACAGCGCGCCAGCATGCGATAGCCGTCGAATTTCACTTCCGTGAGCCAGTGCTCACCTACAGGGGATTTTTTCGCCAGCAGCGCCAGTTGAGGCTGCATGGAGGCGGGCATGGGCTGTGTTTTCCCCTCTTTGCCGCCGCGGTCCGGGGAGGTGTGGTGCGCGTCAGCAGAGCGGCGGCTGCCCGATGTGGATGCCACCGAGACCCGGCTGGGCTTGTCGGAACCCTTCAATGGCCGGTGAGCATCGCCACTGAACAGTTTGCGTATGCTCTCGGGCCGGTTTTCGGTGATGTTGGCCTGTTCGCCGCTTTGCGCCACCTCGTCCTTTTCCTTGATCAGCAGCCAGTTTTCCTTCTCAGAGGAGCCCTCGGCAGGTTTTTTACCCATGCGCACCAGTGCCCATTTACCAGATAGTTTTTCGCCATGCAGCATGAATTTGAGCGCGCCCTTCTGGTAACCGGCATGTGGGTCTTCCAGCGGCTCCCAGGTGCCGCAATCCCACAAGACGACCTTGCCTGCGCCGTATTGGTGTTCGGGAATCTGCCCTTCAAAGTGCCCGTATTCCAGCGGGTGATCTTCCACATGCACCGCCAGACGCTTTTCCTTGGGGTCCAGAGTGGGGCCTTTGGGTATTGCCCAGCTTTTCAGCACGCCATCCAGCTCCAGACGGAAGTCATAGTGCAACCGCCGCGCATGATGGCGCTGGATATAAAACGCCAGCGTGTCGCCAGCCTCGGCGACCTGGCCTGACGGTTCCGGGGTGATGTTGAAGTTACGCTTTTGCCAGTAATGATTCAGACCCATGATACGCTCCTATCGGCGAGTGGCTTTACGGCGTGCGGGTGGTTCCTCAGCTGTATCCGTCTTGTTGCCAGACGGTTCTTTTTCTGGCTTCATGCGGCGGCCTATGCTTTCTTTCAGCAGCGCCATCAGATCCACAATATTGCTGGCGGAGTTATCCGCAGGCACTTCATCCTCCGGCTCCATCAGTGCATGTGTCTGCTTGTTGCGGATTTTCTTTTTCACCAGCGCCATGATGTCTGCACGAAAACGGTCGTGAAACTGCTCCGGGTCCCAGGGTTCCGTCATGTCTTCAACCAGGGCATGGGCCATCTTGATTTCCTTGTCACTCACACGCACCTTGGGCGCATCTTCTCCAGGCAGCCCCAGTTCTTCTGGCGGCCGGATATCCTCTGCATATCGCAGCATATTGAGCACGATGACTTGATCCACCACCATGAGGGCCGCCAGATGCTGCTTAGTGCGCATGACGATCTGCGCAATGCCAATGCGGTCCGTGGTTCTGAGGGTTTCGCGGAGCAAGGCATACACTTTCTCGCCGCCTTTGGCGGGCTTGAGGTAATACGGCTGCTCAAAATACAGGGGGGAAATCTCATTCACTTTCACAAAGGCCTGAATATCAATGGTCTGGGTGGCTTCCTTGTTTGCCTGGCGAATCTCGGCATCCGTCAGCACGACATATTCCCCTTTTTCGTATTGATAGCCTTTGACGATATCTTCGGTATGAATCTCCTTTCCCGTGGTCTTGTTATAACGTTTGTATCCCACAGGCGAAAAGTCACGCCGGTCCAGCATGTCCAGATCTATCCCGGGGGCGTTGTGCGAGGGATAAAGTTCAACCGGTATGTGTACCAGGCCAAAGCTGATGGCACCTTTCCATAGAGCGCGTGGCATATCGTTTCCTGAACGTGAACAGAAGGAATAAATGAGGTGCAGACACAGGCAGCACAAAGTGACTGCATGATGGAATCCTATTCGTTGGCACAGATAGCCCCTAGTAGTCCTGGGCTGAAATCTGTGTCGGAATATCCCTAAGAGGTCGGGGTGGGTTGAATAGGAAATCAGGCGCCGCCACAATATAAACCGCATGCGGAAAATGACTTTATCTTAATGAATATAAAGGGTTATGGCGTGTGTGGGAGTGCTTGCCAGCCCGATCGGTGAATAACTAAAATATTATGCAAGTTAGCCACCCAGATTATTCAACAATCAGGAATGAGAAGGCATTCTGCATATCATGTTGAACGACGATCCCGAGCCAAGCGAAAAACCTGCAAAGTGGTATCACCTCTATTTTGTGGAGGTATGCATTGCCGTATTTCTGCTGTTCATGGCACTACTGAATCATTTCTTCGCGTGACCATTCGTCCTTGCCCTGATGTTCTTCCACGCCAATCTCTACAGTATTTCCTACATGGCAATCAGCTTTATCCGCTGGTTGAGCGTGACCGCTAGTGACACTCTGAAGGGGCATTAAAAAAACCTACCTTGAGGAGATGAAAATGACGTTACCACGACAAGCCGATGCGACCGTGAAATCCACCACCCGCCGCACGGCGCAGAAGAAAGACGTAATCCAGCACCTGACAGATGATCACAAGAATGTGAAAAAACTGTTCAAGCAATATACCAAGCTGGCCGAGAAGGATGATATCGAAGGCAAAGCCTCCATTGCCAACCAAATATGTCTGGAGCTCACCGTGCACACACGAGTGGAGGAGGAGATTTTTTATCCTGCCGCCCGGGCTGCCATTCATGATGATGATCTGTTGAATGAGGCGGTGGTGGAGCATAGCAGTGCCAAGAGCCTGATCGGGCAGATTCAATCCATGAACCCGGCAGACCCCATGTACGACGCCAAGATGACGGTGCTTAGCGAATACATTGAGCATCACGTGGAGGAGGAGGAAAAGGAAATGTTCCCCAAGGTCAAAAAAGCCAAGGTGGACCTGGAAGAGCTGGAAGTGGAATTAAGCAAGCGCAAAGGCCAGCTGATGGCGGAAGTGGTCAATGCCGAAGGGGATATTGATATCAAGAAGCTGAAAGCGGCTGTCCAGCAATCGATGCCCAAACATTAAGCGCCTGACATTAGCGTGGATTCAGCCAAAAAACAGGAGCCCGTGGCTCCTGTTTTTTTTATGCCCCTGACCATGAATCGCTGAGGATAAATCGCTATTTGGTAGTTTTCTGGATGAAAAACCCATCGGGTGGCGGTATGACGTTGGGCTTGTCCCTGACCGTCTCATCATCCATGATTTCTGGCTCGGGCTGGGTGTGCTCAGGATCCGTGGGCGGATATGCCTTGTGCGGATCGGGAGTCACGGTTTCAGGGGGATGCTGGCGGTAGTCGGGATCCGCGGTGGGCGGGTTGGGCTGATCAAGCAGATCGGGCGGTGATGGCGGCTGTTTCTCAGCTTGCCTGTCACGATGATGCTTGCCTGCATCTGGGAAAGCCTGGCCGCCGGATACATTTTCATTTTCAAGATTGTCGTCGTCATTCCGTGAGGCTGCATCGGCGGGGCAGATGCCAGAATCATCCATGAAATGGTCAGACGGAAATTGCCAGTTGTGATGATATTCAAAGCTGGAGGCGGGGGAGCCTGCCATGAGGGCTGAATGCATGATGATCTCCATAAGGTGAGGAATCAGGCATACACCTTAAGCATGGGTTCGCATGGCGGGCATCGGAGAGCGGCTGCTATCGACGTCAGATTTTATGTAAGCACCTGCCCGGCAGGAACATCTGCAAAGCACGAGAACAGCCGGCGAAGGCCTTTAGCGGCGCACGTGCGGGGCCGGCTCGCTCACAGGCCGGATCTCCAGTACCAGATCAAACTGCCTGACAAACCTGGTTCACCGGCACCTGGCATGGGTTCACCAAGACGCAATCGCACTTCGCGCATATTGATGCGCGGGCACAGCCATATCCCTTCGCGCGGACATGCCTCCCCGGCGAGAGCGGACAGCCAGGTTTCCTCATCCGAGGCGTGTTCCTGGGCTGCGGTGATCAGGCGCGTATCCACCAGTCCCCCACCGGTATCGGAGACACGCTCCACCAATGTCCACACGGCAGGCTCCAGATGGTTGTAACGGATACCATCGGGAGTACGCCCCACATTGGCCATGCTGGCCTCGGGTGCATCAGGAAGCGGGACAATCAGCTGCGCGCAACTATAGGCGATATCCGGCAGATAAATCCCAGGTCTGGGGACTTCCTCGCCAGTGGCACACTGATATTGCGGATTCAGTTGATAGGCAGGCCACTCCTGGGGCAGGCTGATATCCCATCCGCGCCCGTTTTCTTTCAGGTCACCCAGCAGATCGCCGCGTTTCCAGCCATAACGAAACGTGGGTCCGATATTGGCGGCGTATTTTTGCGCAATGCCTTGTTGCCGATAGTACTCCTGCAAGGGATTGAAGCCCAGGCGCGCGACCAGTGCGGGTTCCTCCATCCAGCCATGCCAGTAATCGCTGGCGCCGCGTATATCGCTCTGGATGGCGGCAGGTGCCCACACGCCAAGGTCACCCTTGCTGATGCGATGATGAATTTCACGCATCTGCATCAAGGTCCGGATGAAATTGGGCAATATCCGGTTTCCCCATACGATATCCACCTGCGTTCCCGGCTCGCGCAGGCGGAAATTGGAAGGGATATGCCGCATGTAATCGTCGTAAGCCAGTTCGGCCACCTCCACCATGCGTTCCCAGGCATTCAGCATCCTGGCGAAATACCGCGGGCTGCTGTATTGCTCCTGTAGCCAGATTTCCTGGGGGATCAAGGGAGTCTTGAGGTCCATGCTGCTCATGTTGGGTCCTTGTCGGAAGCGGGAGGCCATTTGTGCTGCAATACCGGCACGCCGATAAGTTTTGGGTTGCCAGGATTGTAGGGGTTGTAGCCCCAATGCGTCGGCCATCGTTTTTGCAGGCTTTCACTTTTGAGATCGTAAGGGTCCAGCAGGATTTGCAAGGCTCCCCCCTCCAGGGTATAGGCTGTGCCATACATTTCCTGCGAGGCACTGATGCCCTGCCAGCCTTTGAGCACAGTGCCTTCGGGTACCTGATAGGTCATGAATTCGCCATTGCTTTTCCAGATGCGCCACACGCCAAATTTGCGCCGCCACCCATCCTTGCTGCTGATGGCATCAAATTCGGTTTTGCTGGTCCACCATTGACCACTTGCAAACGATTTTTCCGCCGGGTCCACAATCCGGTACAGCACGGTGCCTGGCGGGTATTTCGCTGGCATCACATTGCCGTGGAAGTTGGCAAACTCATACTGGATATTGCGTGGATAGCCCTTCTGTATCATCTCTTCAGCGTTCCCCGGCATGTCATCCAGGCCAGGGTACTGGGGGCGGATGAACCCCTTGTCCACCCAGGTAGGCTTGGCCTTGTCCATGGCCTCTTTTTCCATATGCAGGAGCCTGGGCCCCTGGGCTGCCGACGCCGTGCTTTTGAGCGTCCGTGCCTGCTCTTCATCCAGCCGTTTGGCCAGTTTCTCCAGCCATTCCTGCAAAGGTCTCACCATGCGGCCCATGATGCCGTTGGCGCGTTCACGCACGGCCTTGATCTCGCGCAGCAATTGCACGACCTTATGTTGGGTGGTGGTGTTGCCATAGCGACTGATGTAATCCAGCAGTTCGCTCAAGGTTTGATGCAGATGATCAAAGGCCGCCAGTAATTCCCGCGAGTTGATGGATTTTGAGAGCGCCCTTACCTGTGTTGCCAGCCAGCCATAGGGGTTGGTGATGCGCATGGTTTTGAGGGTTTTTCTGACGATGCCGCTGCTCAGGTGCACATTGAGCCGTTGAATGCTGCGTTCCACGAAAGGAGACAGGGCATCCCACACATTGGCATTAGTGCGCATGGCCTTGGGGATGCCATGTCGGGCATAGCCAAACAGAATTTTGAGGCAACCCTTGAGTAGCGAGCCCAGCGTGGGGAAAAGCCCCAGCAAGGTGAGGCATAGCGCAAACCAGTGCCAGCCGTTATTGGGGTCTTTATTGATCTGCTTGCAATTGGCGATCAGATCGCGCACATCGCAGACCTGGTCTATCAGCGGGACCATGGAAATGAGAGTGCCGGTAGCGAGTTGGGCGCTGGATTGCTCGGCTTCGCCGAAATCCCCCTGTAGCACTTCCCACATCCACTGTACTGTCTGCTCGCTGCCTTCGTTAATACCATCCACCCATCCGACAGGGGCTGCTTTCAGGGTCGCCAATGCCACTTTCAGCTGTTCCCACATACTCATGTCCTCCCCGCGGGTTGGATATGCCTGCCGCAAATGGCAGGACGGGAAAACGGAAAAGTGGCAAGTGAAGGGAGAATTCTGGTGAAGGGCATGCATCGTCTCCGTCAGTTGATAGGCGAGTCAACATGACTGGCCTGTGCAAGACGATGATGCATAGGATTTTTAAATGGCGGCATTGCCCTAAAGGGCTAAGAGACCTTCAATCAGACCTTGTCACGGTTCGCCAAGGCCTGCTCGCGGACCAGCCCGACCTTGGCAAATAATAAATATCAGTGCCTCACGACAGCAGGGCCCCGTCTGGTGGATTCGGTTCCAGCGCCAATACGGCCAGTGGTAATGTGGAAAAAAGCTGGGTGATGGTCAGGCCTTTGTCAGTCACCGTGTGATGGGTACCGCTCAGGATGTCGCGATAGCGCCCATGCAAGTGCAAGCCATTGCTCAGATAAGTATCTTGCCAGTTGCCCAGACGCAAGGCGCCATGGTCGGTGAGCAATGCATGGCAAAAGCGGGGCACCACCACCAACAGGCATTGCTCCCCATGTTGGCGCTGAAATGCCACGATGTTGTCGCTGTAGATGCCTTGCGCATACAGCGGCTGATAATCGGCTGCTTCAAACAGGCGTGGATGTTGCTGGCGGTAACGCAGCAGCTGGTGGATGATGGTCTGCTTGATAGTGCCCTGACGCCAGTTGGCAAGCTGGGCTGCCAACGCGGGCGAAGCATGCAACGCCTGCGTGCGTTGCAGGTAATCGACCGGGCGGCGATTGTCCGGATCGACCAGGCTGAAATCCCAGAGCTCGGTGCCTTGGTAAAGATCGGGTATGCCAGGCACTGTCATGCGCAATACAGTCTGGGCCAGGCCATTCATCGCCCCGGCTGGGGCGATCATCGCAATGAACTGGGCGACCGATGCCAGAAACTCGCCGCTTTGCGCCGGGTCGAGAATACTCTTCAAAAAGCCGGCACAGGCATCTTCATAAGGTTCATTGGCCTGTACCCAGCTCGACATCCATTTTGCCTCACGTATGCTTTTGATGAACCAGGCTTCCATGCGCTCGCCATAAGCCTTCAAGCCTGCGACATCATTCACCTGCAAGTCAAACGGCCAAGCGCCCACCAGCATCTGGTACAGCATGTATTCATGCGTGATGCGCGGCGCCTCATATGCCACATATCGCATTTCATCGGGGAAGACCCGGCTGTGAAAGCGGCGGTTCATCTCTATCCACCGCTTTACCTGAAGCTCCCATTGCGCGGGCACCTGGCTGATGACTGCGATACGGGCGCGCACATCTTCCCCACGCTTATGATCATGCGTGGCGGTGGCGAGCAGGTTGGCTGGATACAGGTTCAGCCGCCGTTGGCAGGCATCATGAAACGCGGCTATATCGAGCGTGAACATATCGGGGTCGCTGCCGACTTCATTGCGGGAGACCAGCCTGCCGAAGCGATAAAACGCCGTGTCTTCCATGGATTTGGCGCACAAGGGCGGCATCAGTTGCTGGAAGCGGGTAATGGCGCGCTGCGACAGGTCGGATATTTCTGGTGACGGTGCGTTATGGATCAGATCCCCGCGCAACCAGCTGAAAATGATGTCCACCAGTGGTTTGTCGACATGGCCCAATGTGCGTCTCGCCTTGATGGCCGTGCTTTCAAACAGCTCCTGATCCTGGGCATCCATGCCATCCACCGTGACATAGCTGCGATACACCGGAAAGTGCACCAGAATCTCGGTAAACACGCGCCGGATCGAGGCCAGCGAATAATCGCGCGTATGCAGGTCAGCGCGGGCGATGGCATGCAGGGCATGCACTGCTGCCTCAAATTCGCTGACCAGATTTTCCGACAGCAACTGGCGGCGTGCCTGTTCTACATGCTGATGAAAGGATTTCTCATCCTGGCTTAACTGATGCCACAAGGCGTTCAATGGCTGATCCCCTTGCGGGTCATGCAGCAGCGCTGATACCTGATCCATGAACTCATAACCGGTGGTACCGTCCAGTCCCCATCCCTCGCGCAGCCATTCGCCGGGCGCCAGGATTTTTTCGGCAATCATGTAGAGCGGCGTGCGCAGATGCGGCGGCCGGTTCGGCATCAGGCTTTCCAGTCTCGCCCGCAGCTTGCGGCAATAATGCTGCGGCTGAGCCAGCCCATCAATATGGTCTAGTCGCACCCCATCGATCAGGCCCTGCGCGTACAGCTCAAACAGCAGCGAATGCGTGGCTTCAAACACTTCATCGAGTTCCACCCGCACGCCAGCCAGCTCGCTCACTTCAAAAAAGCGGCGCCAGTTGATCTGGTCCGAGGCATTGCGCCACCAGGTAAGGCGGTAGTGCTGTTTTTCCAGCAAAGGATGCAGCTTCGCTATTCCCTGGTCAGAGTAGGCCGCCAGTGCCGTGTTGATGGCGTCCTCGACTTCCGGATGCAGACTGAGGGTCGCCAGCGCGGCCAACACCTGGTTGACCTGCGACTGTATGTCCAGAAAGGGCAGGCTGTAGTCTATCCGGCGAAACTGCGCAAGCAGCCTTGCCACGCCTGGATGATCGACCCCTTGCAAAATATCCGCATAGTCAGCCAGCGCAATGGGAAAGGCATTATCAAAATAACGTGCCTGTATGCGTTGGGTCTGGCGGTCATATTCCAGGCGGATATCCCCCTGATCGATCACCGCGCCATAAGCATCCCCTAAAAAAGGCGCGAGAATCTTGTTGTGCAGGTAAGGGTCGGGCGAATGCCAGTCGATATCAAACCACATGGCATACGGGCTATGGCGCCCCCACTCGAATACATGCTGCCACCAAGGGTTATCGGCACCGCCTACCCCCATGTGATTGGGCACAATGTCCACGATCAGGCCCATGTGGGCATGGCGCAACGCTTCTACCAGTCGGGCCAGACCTTTACGCCCGCCCAGCTCGGGGTTGATCTGCGTCGGATCCACAATGTCATAGCCATGACTGGAATTGGGCCGCGCCGTAAAAATGGGCGATGCATAAATATGGCTGACACCCAGTGAGGAAAAATACCCCACATGTTCCAGTGCATCGGCAAAGGTAAAGCCCTTGTGAAACTGCAGGCGCAGGGTGGATAGTGGATGCTGAGGTGTCATGGCCGCGGTTCTCCGGCGCCGAAGCTGGCTTCGTTATCCGTGCCTAGCGGGCCTTCCAGCAGTACCAGGCAGCTATAAGCGCCCAGAGAGCCCTGCATTAATGCTTCATGACGGTTGCCCACATTCAGAAGGGTCTGCGCCAGTTTGTCTTCAGGCCACTGCTCGCCGAAATGCACGGGGCTATCGCCCAGGTTCAGCAGGATTTCCAGCGTGGCCCCATTGCCCAGACGCCAGCGTGCCTTTACCGCTGCCGGGCCAATGGCATAGGCCGACAAGGTTCTGGTGTGTTCCAGATAAGGGGCAATATGCTGGTGGCGAAGGCTCAGCAACTGCCGTATCCACGCTTGCCATTCCGACGCGCGATTGATGTCGGGGTCATGACTACCTATTGGTCGGGGAATGGACGCGTTAAAACTTTCGATGTCATTCGGGTTGGGGATTTTTTCTGCAAAGCTCGCCTTGTTAAATTTCTCGAAGGTGGAGAATTCACGGCGCCGCCCTTCCCATACGGCCGCCGCCAGCTCGGGGTTTTCATGATCCGTGAAGTACAGAAAAGGCTGGGTGGCACCGAACTCTTCGCCCATGAACAGCAGCGGAATCTGCGGGCTTAGCAGCACCAGTCCCATGGCCGCCCGCAAGGCAGGCTCGGGGACCAGCGTGGTCAGGCGTTCGCCAAAGGGACGGTTGCCGATCTGGTCATGGTTTTGCAAAAAGAGCACGAAGGAGCTCAGTGGCAAATGCTGACTGTTTTCGCCCCGCCCCTCACCTTGCCGATGTTGCGAGACCTCGCCCTGGTAGACAAAGCCTTCTGCCAGGCAACGCGCCAGTTTTTCCGCGGCATGTTCTGCGTAATCCGAGTAATAGCCTTCGGTTTCGCCGGTCAGCAGCACGTGCAGCACATGATGGCCATCATCATTCCATTGGGCAACAAAGCGGTCTCCCAACAGGCTGGCCGCATTGTCGTCGTTTTCTGCGACCAGATGCACATGGCGTTTGCCCTGATAGTGCTCGCGTACCTGCTTGATCGTGTCTCCCAGCCAGGCTTTGTTCCAGATGGCGTGGCAGGCATCAAAGCGCAGGCCGTCAAAGCGATACTCTTCCAGCCAGTAGTAAATGTTGTCGACAAAAAACTGCTGGACATGCGGCTCGGCAAAATCAATCGCATCGCCCCAGGGCGTTTTGTAGGCATGGTTGAAAAATTCGGGCGCATAGTGCCACAGGTAATTGCCATCGGGACCGAAATGGTTGTAGACCACATCCAGGAAAATCGACATGCCCAGCGCATGGGCTTCATCCACCAGAGCCTTGAGTTCATCCGGCGAGCCATAACTCACATGAGGGGCAAATTGCAGTACGCCGTCATACCCCCAGTTATGTGCCCCGGGGAAACTTGCAATCGGCATTAGCTCAATCGCCGTAAAGCCCATGGCCGCCAGTTCAGCCAATTTGGCACGCACCCCGACAAAGCCGCCCATCACGCCGGCATGGGCTTCGTAGATCACGGTTTCATGCCATGGCCGACCTTTCCATTGCAGATGACGCCAGCGATAGCTTTGTGGATCGACCACCACGCTGCTGCCATGCACGCTGCCCGTTTGCCTGCGCGAGTAGGGATCGGGCACCAGGAGTTCGTTGCCCTCCTTATTGATGGCGCGATAACGGTACTCTATCCCCGGGCCACATTCTGCCTGTGTGATGAACCAGCCGCTGGTGGCCTCCTGCTGCATGGGGATGACGGTGCCTTTGTCTAGAATCAGGTCGACCTGGCGTGCATTAGGCGCCCACAGGCGGAACTCGGTTTCTGCCAGACTGAGCAGGCGGGCGCCACCGGCAAGCCGATAGTTGAAGGTATTGCGCGGCTGGTCAGATGTATGCTCGGAACAGGGGTGGGCTGGGGTGGGCATCACGTTTTCCTTGGGGTTACTTTTCATCATGGTGAGGTTTGTCATGCGCCAACTCTTCCAGCAAAGACTTCAGGCCTTCCAGTGGCACTTCGGTCCAGGAGGGCCTGTGCATCAGTTCGTAGGCGATTTCATAGCCTACTTTTTCCAGCTTGTAGAGCTGTAGCAGCGCCATATCCGAGGCATGGGCATAAGCCCCTGCATTCAGGCTCTGCTCTGGCTGACTTAGTGGGTGAGGCAGGGCGTGGTCAAAATAGCTTTGCAGGAAGGCTGTTTCGGAGATGTCCTTGTAGCGTTGCAGAATCTGCCGGCGGGGCAGGCTGCCACCACTGCTGGCGTACAGTTCGCTTTTCTCGATAAAGGCTGCGACATAGGAAAACGAGCGGATCAGCCCAGCGACATCGCGCAAGGGGTTGTCTTTCTGCCGCCGCTCGGGCAGCGGGCGTGCTGGTTCACCTTCAAAGTCAATGATCAGCACGTCCTCGCCCACTACCAGAACCTGGCCGAGGTGAAAGTCGCCGTGAATGCGTGTCAGGGCTTGACCACGGGCCTGGTCTATCAGCGCCTCCACGCGGGCAAACACTTCTTTTTGACGTCCCAGCATATCTGGCAGCAATTGCGGATCTGCCAGATTGTCTGCCTTGAAATGCGCCAGCCCGGAAAATGCCTCCCGCCATTGCTGGACGATGCGCTGCTTGAGGGCGGTAATGTCGGATTTGCCCAGCTGTTGCGGTTTGAAGGCTTCATGCACGGTGGGCAGTGAAAGCAGGTTGTGCAGCTCGGCCAGCCGTTTGCCAAGCGTGGCGGCAAAATTCTGCAGCTCTTTCATGGCATTGGTGTCTTCCGGCGCCAAGGCTTGCGCGGCGATATCCGCGGCATTCAGCTGCTGGATGGCAATGCCCAGGCGATCGATGGTCCATTGCCAGGCATCGCCCTGATTGTGCACATAGGCCTGCATGACGATCTGGGTATAGCTTTCGCCCTCGGCATTGGTAAACGCCATATGCCCCAGCAAGGCGGGCGTGTTGTGGTAACCCAGTTCATCCAGCCGCTGGGCCATTTCCAGCTCGGGGTGCGTGCCGGGCTGGAAGTGCCGCACCATTTTGACGATGGCAAGATCGTTGATAATCAGCGAGCTGTTGGATTGCTCGGCATGCGGGCGACGGATAACGAGCCCCGGTTTGCCCTCGCTGCTCTTGAAATCCAGCGCGTCAAAGCTGGCGGTGGATTCAAAGCGCAGCTCGCGAGCGCCTTCACGATATTGGCCGTAATGCCGGAACTGCTCCAGCAGGGTGAGCGCAAACTCATCCATGCAATAGGCATCGACCAGCAAGCCGACTTTGGGGCCCTGACGTACCCGACAGATTACGTGTTGCTGTATCACTGTGGAGGTGGACGTCTCTTCCGGGACAATGCCGAGCGGCATGAAAAACCAGGCATTGCTATCGCTGGCGGCGACGCTTACCAACAGAAAATCTGTTCCCCTATTACCTGACCTCGGTAGCTGGGTAAGGTATTGCAGGTGGACAGTCATCGGCCCTTTTGCGGGGCCGGCAGACTTTTTAGTGTTCTCAGCCTGGCTGGAAAACCAGCGCTGACGTGCCAGGTAGGCCGGGAATATTTCGGTTTCCAGGCGTTGCTGCAAGCGGGGCTGCATGAGGTCATGTATGCCGGCATTCAGCACCAGGGTGCGGTATTCGGGGGCGATGAAAGGCACGGCACTCAGACGCGAAGGCGTGGCCAGCGGACTTTGCTCGTTGCTGAGACGGAACCAGTAAAAATCATAGGGCGCCAGCGTCAGCACATACGGGGAAGGGCCAATCACGGGAAACTTTTCCCCCCCCATCAGCTCGGTGGGCGTATAGCCTGCGTATTCCGAGAGGTCGAGCTCTACCGCCTGCGCGGTACTGCCGACATTGGCCACGCACAGCAAAATCTCGTCACTCAGGGCCTTGATGCTGGCTGGCTGGTCTGCGGCTGTCTCGCCCGGCTTGGTCTCTCCCTGGGTTTTCTCCGGGGGCGGGGCGCTACTCGCCCGTGCGTCGGCTGTCGGGTCAAACGCGGTGTTGGGGCTGCCATGCGCCAGAATATCTTGCGGCTTGTACTCGCGCAGATAAGCGAGAATCTTGCGGTTGGCCGGGTATAACAGCCGGAAACTGCCGCGGCCAAAGGCATAGAACTGCTTGCGCACGGCCAACAGGCGGCGCATCCAATTGAGCAGGGAATGCGGGTCTGCGCTTTGCGCTTCCACATTCACGGCCTGGTAGCCGTAAAGGGTGTCCATGTTCAAGGGCAGCACCAGGCGTGCCGGGTCGGTGAGGGAAAAGCCGCCATTGCGATCCGGGGTCCATTGCATGGGCGTGCGTACGCCATCGCGGTCGCCCAGGTGGATGTTGTCGCCCATGCCGATTTCGTCACCGTAATAGATTACCGGCGTGCCGGGCATGGAAAGCAGCAGGCTGTTCAACAGCTCCAGGCGACGACGATCACGCTGCAACAGCGGGGCGAGGCGGCGTCGAATGCCAACATTGAGCCGCGCCCGGTTATCCGCCGCGTAAAAGTTGAGCATGTAGGCGCGCTCATTATCGGTGACCATTTCCAGCGTCAGCTCATCGTGATTGCGCAGGAAAATTGCCCACTGGCAATCGCTGGGGATATCCGGCGTCTGCTGCAGAATATCGGTAATGGGAAAGCGGTCTTCCTGTGCCAGTGCCAGGTACATGCGCGGCATGAGCGGGAAGTGAAATGCCATGTGGCATTCATCGTTATTGCCGAAGTAATACTGCACATCTTCCGGCCACATATTGGCCTCGGCCAGCAGCATGCGGTCGGGGTAGCGTTGATCAATGAACTGCCGGATTTTTTTCAGGATCTGGTGGGTTTCCGGCAGGTTTTCATTGGAGGTGCCTTCGCGTTCAATCAGGTAGGGCACGGCATCCAGCCGCAGGCCATCCACGCCCAGGTCCAGCCAGAACTCCATGATGCTCATGACGGTATTGAATACGCGGGGGTTGTCGTAATTGAGATCGGGCTGATGCGAGAAAAAACGGTGCCAGTAGAAGGCATTAGCCACCGGATCCCAGGTCCAGTTGGATTTTTCGGTATCGGTGAAAATGATACGGGTCTGGCTGTACGCGGTATCGGTATCGGACCACACATAAAAGTTGCGGGCAGCCGAGCCAGGCTTGGCCTGCCGTGCTCGCTGAAACCAGGGGTGCTGATCCGAGGTATGGTTGATGATGAGCTCGGTGATGACGCGCAGCCCGTGCTTGTGGGCTTCGGCGATGAAGCGCTTCACGTCAAACAGGTTGCCGTAATCCGGATGCACACCGCGATAGTCGGAAATATCGTAGCCATCATCGCGGCGGGGTGAGGGGTAGAAGGGCAACAGCCACAGGGTATTCACGCCCAGGCTGACAATGTAATCCAGCTTCTGGATCAGGCCGGCAAAATCGCCTATGCCGTCATTGTTGCCGTCAAAAAAGGATTTGACGTGCACTTGATAAATCACGGCATCCTTGTACCAAAGCGGGTCGCGCGTGAATTGCAGCGCGCTGCTCCGGCGATCGGTCCGTTTCTTGTCGGTGGTCTTCTTGTCTGTATGTTTGGAGGTAGGCATTTATCGGTTCCCGGCGTCCATACGCCAAATGGCAAAGGGGCGATCAGCAGGGTCCAGGGTGATGGTCTGGAATTTGCCCTGCCAGCGGGTGGGCTGGTTTTCCCACAGGTCCAGCACGTCCACATCGGCGTCGTCCACCAGGCCCAGCAGGTAAAGCGGTATCTGTAGCGTGGCGCTTTGGGTGGCGTGCGGGTCCAGATTGATGGCGACCAGCACTACCGTTGCGCTGGGGCGGGTGACGTCGCGCTGACCGGTCTTGGAGAAAAACAGCACCTGATCATTGCTGCTGGGGTGAAAACGCACCCCAAGGTGTGTTTGCAGTTGCGGGTTTTCGCGGCGAATCTGGTTGAGTCGACTGATCTCGGCCACGATATTGCCCGGGCGTTGCCAGTCCCAGGCGCGGATTTCATACTTTTCCGAATGGTTGAATTCCTCGCTGTCGGGCACGGCATCGGCTTCGCATAGTTCAAAGCCGGACGAAATCCCCCACAAGCCTGACAGGGTGGCGGCGAGTGCGGCGCGGATCAGAAAGCCTGGCCGGCCGGATTCCTGCAGGAAGACCGGATTGATATCCGGTGTGTTGACAAAGAAATTGGGTCGGAAGAAATCGGCAATTTCGCCCTGCGCCATTTCCTGCAGATAATCGGTCAAGCCTTGTTTGTCGTTACGCCAGGTGAAGTAGGTATAGGATTGGCTGAAGCCGGTTTTCGCCAGCCGATACTTCATTTTGGGCGTGGTGAAGGCTTCGGACAGAAACACGACATCGGGGTGCTGTTCACGCACGGTACGCAGCAACCATTCCCAGAAGGGCAGTGGCTTGGTATGTGGATTGTCCACGCGGAATATCTTCACGCCCTTGGCGATCCAATGCAGCAGGATATTGCGCAAGGCCCGCCACAGATGCGGGATAGCTTCGGACGCATAAAACGCCACATTCACAATATCTTCGTATTTCTTGGGCGGATTTTCGGCGTGGCGTAGCGAGCCGTCCGGCCGCCAGTCAAACCATTCCGGGTGTTGCGATATCCACGGGTGGTCGGGGGAGCATTGGATGGCAAAATCCAGCGCGATTTCCATGCCATGCAGGCGTGTCTGTTCCAGCAGGTGATCCCAGTCTTCCCAGGTGCCAAGTTGCGGATGCAAGGCATCATGCCCACCTTCATGCGACCCAATGGCATATGGACTTCCGGGATCATTGGCCTGGGCGACCAGTGCATTGTTGCGGCCTTTTCGATGAGTGAGCCCTATTGGATGTATCGGCGGGAAATACAGCACATCGAAGCCCATGTCGCGGATGGCCGGCAGACGGGCGACGACATCCTTGAGGGTGCCATGGCGCTCGGTATCCCCGCTTTGCGAACGCGGGAACATTTCATACCAGCTGGCAAAGGCGGCGGCGTTGCGCTCCACCATGAGGGGGAATTTGATGCTGCGCGCCATGAAGTTCCTGGGGTCCAGCGCATCCATCATGTATGCGACATCGCCGGACAGCAGCAGACTGAGCTTGACCTGATCGCGCCCGGAATAGGTAGAGAGGTCGCTGGTATCCAGCTGCTGCAGCTCACCTTGCATGGTGCAGGCAGCCGTGATTTCTGGCGCTTCCAGTGCGCAGACCAGCCGCGCAAGAAACTCCTTGGCATGCAGCGCATCCTGCTGGTCGGCAGGCCCGCCATTCGAATTGGCGAGGTATTTGGCAATGAGCAGGCGGCCTTCTTCGATTTCGAGTTCCACTGGCAGCCGTGCTTGCGCTTTTTTGCGCAGATGGGATACATAGGTACCAAATTCGTCGTGCCAGGCTTCAACGAAAAAATAGTGGCAGCCAATGTCTGGCGGTACAAAACTGGCCTGCCAGCGATCATTTCCCAGGCTTTGCATGGCGATGTAATGCACCCGTCCGTCTTCTCCGCTATGCCAGGCCAGGCACACGCGCAACAGGTCATGGGTATCCATGAACACGTCAGCACTCACTACCACGGCTTCTTGCTCTTTGCGCTTGACGGCAAAACGCCCGTTATCCACGCACGGGGTGACGTTTTCAATGGCAATGCGGGAGCGATGCAATATCGCAAACCGATATTCCAGTACTGCCGCTTCCTTGCTTTGCTGCAAGGGGTCGGGTGTGTGATCTAGGTCTTCCGGTAACATCATCTGCAATGCTTTCCCAGGCTGAGATCCTGTTGAAAAATGAGGGGCAATCAGCAAGCCGCCTTTTCCCCTGCCATGGCTCTGCTGAGAGAGGGACATGACGGACGCTTCATGCAAAGGGGCTGGAGTAATTGGGCTGGATGTGTCAGGTCGAATGCCTTAACTGGAGGGGTACATCACCTCAGGTTAAGTGTGGTATTCATCGCCTGACTCAGGCCGCAGGGCTTGCACTTGTAGCCTAAAGGCTGGGGCTGGGAAGGGCTGTAGGAGAAAATTGGAAACGTCTGTAAGGATAGTTTGAGGCGGTTTTTATGGACGCGCAGGCTTGGCCCACGGAAAGAAAGCCGCATTTGATGAATGAATCAATTGCGGCATCTGGAACATGGCGCCTGCCATACATAACGATCAGCAGAAATGTCTTGAATCATGTGGATTGGCAGAACGGGACTGTGCCATGCACATGTAAACGAACCTTGGTTTATTGGCTTAATTCAGGCCCGTTTGCTGCATGTAAAGGCGCGTGGCGGCGAGCCCGGCAGACGTGTGGTGTTGTCCCGGAGCCAGCCATTTCGCCATGTTGTGCATCTGGCGGCTCGGTTGGGTCAGCAAGGCAGGCTCTATCAGCGACTGCAAGGTGGCATAGGAGGTATCTGCCGGACGTTGGCTGCTTTCCGCCATGCCTCTCTTGCGCCAGTGCTCGCCAAGTCTGGCTTGGCGCGGCAGCGTATCCAGCACCTCTCCAGCCATCCAGTCATACATCAGCTGTTTTTCATAGGGGGTGAATACCCCGAACATGCTGGCATGTTCCCCTTCCATCAATTTCCAGAAGCGCGATTGCGCAGGGTCCTGGTGTCGCGTCATCCAGCCGGCGTCTACCAGCGCATTCAGCAGTTGGGGGATTTTTTGCGGATCAGACAGCCATTCATTGATGCTGTAAGCGCCGAGTTTGCACTGATTGGCGTGCATGAATTTCCCCACCGAGGCTTTTTTGAGAAACACAGCGGTGATTTCGGTTTCGGCATCAAACTGCTGGATGAGCGTAGGGGTTGCCAGCCCCACCGAGTTAAGCGCCATGCCGCGCAACATGCGCATCATGAATGCCTGGCGTTGCTGGCGTCTGGGTAAGGCTTCAAATACCGCCCAGGCGGCACGCATGGCGTGGCCTGTCATGGCGTTATCCACCGTGACATGCAGCATGAAGTAATAGGGGTCGATGTTGAGCTCTTCCAGCTCGTGCGTGGTGATGAGCAGATGGAGCGGCAATTGCTCATAGGCCAGGTTGAAGCCGATGACTTCGGGCAGATAGCTTTCTGCATGATGGCCCAGCGCCAGCTGCGTGAGTCCTTGCACAAAATGGCTGTCATCCAGGGCATGCCACTCGGTATCGAGGTCATAGCGGCGCAATAGCTGCTGATATAGCACGACATGGTTCTTGTCGCTGCGGCCTTCGCCCAGCTCTTCCAGATAGGTCTTGATCAGGGAGGCATAACGCGGATCATCCCACTGCCGTGTGAGGCCATAAAGCCAGGCACCGTCCACCATCTTGGTGGGGGCCACCTGCAACAGAAAATTCAGTGCATGCGACTTACATGAAAAATAGCGACGGGGCTCGCCGCGTTTGCGGCCTTCCAGGTATTCCTGATACTCCCGACCTGTGGCCTGCGCATTGCGCTGTATCCACGCCTGCAGGGCATGGGGCGAGTCTGCCAACAGGGCTTCGATTAATTCGGGGTCTGATTCCATGGACGACGCATCTATCTGCGCCAGTTGCTGAGTCAGAAAGGCATTAGCCTGGTGTGAAGAGTCCACATGTCGCTCTGCCGACAGGTCGGGATTAAGCAAATCAAAGTACAGCGTTTTAATGGCGAGGGGCGCCTTGGCAGGCGCAGGCGGCGTGACAGCTTCCTCGTCAAATATTCTTGGGTCTCCGGGCATGTTGGTTCCTTCTTCTTAATGCGAAAAGTATGGGCGGAGTCGCCTCTTCTGCTTATCCGCCCGGCTCCGAGATTGCTGTAAGACGCGGCTTACAGACGGTGCCAGTGGCTTTTGTTAAGCTGAGCCATGAATAGGTCGGCGCCTCCAGCTCCAAAAGAGGTGCCAGGACGCTGTTTGATCATCCCATTGAAACCAGAGGCCAGCTTTGAACCCCGATGAACCCGCGAACCAGCCAGAGCCCGTCAACTCCGAACAGATCATGTCTTCCGAGCAAGCGACCGCGTTGCGGGATTTGCTTGTTTATCTACGAGGCGTGAATTACCAGCATGTGGCGATTACTCCCTTGAGCCATTCGCGCATTTACAAGCGAGATGCCCAGGCCTGGGCTAAAACGGTACGCGACATCGTGGGCTGGGGGCGGCCCTTTCATGCGGATGTGGCCGGTGAGCCGTTATTTGGCCTGATGGAAGCTGGCGATGTGCTGCAACCCGTGGAAATGGGCTGGCGCAGCAAGGTACGGGTGGCGTCCCTGAACGGGCAGCTCTTCCTGCATTCGGCTTATCCCACGCTGGAGGCGTCGTCGGTATTTTTTGGTCCGGATACTTACCGCTTTATCCGGGCCGTACAACAATATGCCAGGACCCAGCAGCCGATGGTCAGGCGAGCAGTGGACATCGGAACAGGGAGCGGCGTCGGGGCGATTGCGCTGGCCGGTTTGTTCCCGAATGCCGAGGTATTGGGGGTGGATATCAACCCGCATGCGCTGGCGCTGGCACGGGTGAATGCCGCAGCCAATGGCTGCGAGCGGGTGCAGATGCTGCACAGTGATTTATTGCAGGATGTGCCTGGTGAGTTTGATCTCATTATTGCCAATCCGCCGTATCTGGTCGATGCCGCTCAGCGCAGTTACCGCCATGGTGGAGGGGCGCTGGGTGCCGAGCTTTCGCTGAGCATGGTCGATGCTGCCATGGCGCGCCTGGCGCCGGGTGGTGTGCTGTTGCTGTATACCGGCGTTGCCATGGTGGAGGGAGCTGATCCTTTTTTTGCTGACGTGCAGGCGCGTCTGCAAAACCGATCTGGTTTTTCCTGGCATTACGATGAAATTGACCCCGATATTTTTGGGGAGGAGCTGGACCTGCCACCCTATGACATCGCGGACCGCATTGCGGCCGTGGTGCTCACCCTGAAGCGCGAGCCATAGCCGCCATGCGCACATTGGCGATAGGTGAATACTGTGACCTCCCTGGCATGTACAGCCGTGTGGCTACTGGCACGGTTCTGACAGTGGAACAAACCAGCGCGTGCCTATGTGCTGGCGGGCAAGGTGATTGTGCCTAATCTGCGCTACCGCAACGATATAGGCCAGCGCCTGGAGAATGGAGAACTGAACTTGTTGCGCAAATGGGGATATATCGATGCCTGATGGGACCTCTATATCCCCATGTGTCAGCTGTTATTTTTCAACCGAACCCCAGGTGGCCTCGAATCGGAACTGACGCAGGTCCAGCTCCGGCCGTTCGGTTTGAAATTGCGCTTTGCCGATGCGATATGCTTCATCGATATCCTTGGCAGACAGCGAATGTTCCCAGATGGGGGTGTCACGATGGGCGGATTTATCCCACGCGCTTATGTAGAACAAACCCATACGAATTCTCCTGAAATGAGATTGGCTGAATAGTTGACCGCCACCCGCCAGGAATAACCAGCAGGCGGCAAGTGCTTGCTTAATGCGAGCCAGAGCTGCTGCCTGAACCACTGGAGCTGCCGGACGAGCTGTTGCCAGTGCCAGAATTATTGCCGGTTCCTGTCCCCGCGCGGTTTGAATTCAGTTCATCCGAACGCTTGGGTGTTTGTGTTTTTTCTGGCTGGTGGGTGCCCTTGCGCTGGCTACCACTGCCGTCGGCCGGGGTTGATGTGGAGGTGCTGTTGTCGCCCGGGGTGGCGTTGGTATTCGAGCCACTGTTGGTGCCTCCGGCAAAGGCCAATGGCGTTTGCAGGCAGGCGAGCAGAATGCCAAGGCCGAGGTATTTTCCGTAGATATTGATTTTCATGATGATCTCCTTGAAGTCTTGAGTTATGGGATGTATTGACTGTGCAAGGATGTATCGTGAAAGCTAAGCGCCACCTGCAACATCAAGGTATTTCTTATTGTGCTGTAGGAAAATCTAAATCGGACATGACCGGCTAATAAAGTCCTACAGCACTATAGGACGTGACTCTCTCGCTGAGCACGCGTCTGATCTGTCATCGTGAATCCATGGTTTGCATGTCGCATGCAACTGCACTACGCACCAGATGACTTTTAGACGATATGGAGGTTTTGATATGTCAGTTTCTCACGCTATTTTGCCCGGCATGCCGGTGCTTTCCGCCCAGAACACCAAAGTGGGTACCGTCGATGGCCTGGAAGGGACCAATCTCATCAAACTCACCAAGGATGAGCAGGGCCAACATCACTACATTCCCAAGGACTGGGTGGCTTCTACCGATAATGCTGAAGTAAAACTTTCTTGCGATGAAAAGCGCGCTGTTTCAGAGTGGCTGACCCAACCCAACTGAAGCCACGGCTTTTGGCTGTATTGGTTCTGGTCATAAAAAAACCCGCCTCGATGTGAGGCGGGTTTTTTATTATCAATGCCCGTTACCAGGCGATTGAAAACAGCAGCTTGATTACAGGCTGAACACGTTCAGTGCACCGCCGCCAGGAGCCGCGTTGTACTTGGTCAGTTCCTTGTAACCACCTGCGGCACCGAGTGCGTCGGAGTCGTTATCCAGGCCCAGGTTCATCGCAACGCCAGCCCAACCGCCGATACCGGACAGTACGCCAACGTATTGCTTGCCCTTGTTGCTGTAGGTGAAGGCATTGCCGATCACGCCAGAACCAACCTGGAACTTCCACAGCAACTTGCCGGTTTGTGCATCCACGGCCTTGAAGTCACGCTCCAGAGTGCCGTAGAACACGAGGTCAGAAGCTGTTGCCAGTACGCCGCCCCATGAGGAGAACTTCTCCTTGTTGTACCAGACGGCCTTGCCCTTCAATGGATCCCAGGCTTCGAAACCGCCCATTACGCCATCTGGACCAGCAAACATGGTCAGGCTTGCACCCACCCATGGTTGGCCAGCCACATACTTGGATTCCACGGGCTCGTAGGTCATGCAAACGTGGTTCAACGGGATGTACATCAGACCAGTGCGTGGCGAGTAAGCCATAGGCTGTTGGTCCTTGACACCCAGCGCGGCCGGGCAGATACCCTTGGCGTTGTAGTCTTCGTGTGTGGAGTAACGCGCATCTTTTTGTGGCACGCCGGACTTCAGGTCAACCTTGGTCGCCCAGTTGATGAAGGGGTGAGCCTTCTCAGCCACCAGCAGAGTACCGTTGGTGCGGTCCAGGGTGTAGTTGAAACCGTTACGGTCTGTGTGGAAAGCGTACTTCTTGTCGCCCTTGTCGAACAGGACGATTTCGTTGATGCCGTCATAGTCCCACTCGTCGTGAGGGGTCATCTGATAACCCCACTTGGCGATACCGGTATTCAAGTCACGTGCGAACAGGGTCATGGACCACTTGTTGTCACCAGGACGTACGTCCGGGTTCCAGACAGATGGGTTACCCGTGCCGTAGTACACGTAATTCAGCTTGGGATCATAGGAGAACCAGCCCCATACGGAACCGCCGCCGTGCTCCCAGCCATTCTTGGTGGCTTGTGGCTTCAGCCAGGTGCGCGTGCCCAGTTCTTTTTCAGGGTACTTCAGCTGGTCCTTGGTCAGTGCCTTGAACGAGCCACCTTCCTTGTTACCACCGTTCACGTCCTGGTATACAGACAGCGCATTGTAGTGCGGGTTAGCCTTGTTGAAGTCTTCGCCGATCAGCACTTCGCTATCAGGACCTGTGGAGTAAGCTTTCCAGGCCAGCGAACCATCTTTCAGGTTGTAAGCAGCCAGGAAGCAGCGCACGCCGAACTCGCCGCCGGAGCAACCGGTCAGCACTTTATCCTTGAATACGTGAGGTGCGTTGGTGTTGCTGGCGCCCAGCTTGGGGTCGGTGTTCTTCACATCCCAAACCTTGGCACCGGTCTTGGCATCCAGGGCAACCAGCATGCCGTCATTCTGTTGCAGGAAAATCTTGCCATCGCCAAAACCCAGGCCGCGGCTGACGTTGTCGCAGCACAGCACTGCTTGTACGGAGGGGTCTTGCTTGGGGAAGTAAGTCCAGAGAATCTTCTGGTCGTCGTTCAGGTCCAGCGCGTAAACGTTGTTCGGGAACGCAGTGTGCACATACATCACGCCATTGATCACCAAGGGGGAGCCTTCGTGACCACGGTTAACACCGGTAGAGAAAGTCCATGCCGATTTCAGGCTCTTGATGTTGGATTTGTTGATCTGGTTCAGCGTGCTGTAGCCTTGGCCATTGTACTGACCACGTGGGCCAGCCCAGTTGGCAGGGTTGGCCATTGCGGCTTCCTGATCGGCTGCAGCAAATGCCATCATGGGCAGGGCGACGGTCATGCCGACCACGGCGCCCAGTGCCAATTTCATCTTGCTCATCTTTAAAATCTCCATTGTTTAAGTCTTACGCCACCATAGCTGTGGGAATGGGGTTGAGCCCCTTTTTCTGACCAAACCTCAAATATGTAACGAGAAATTAAGGTTTGAAGCGAAAGACTGTAACGAAACGTAAAATGGATGGCGTGAGCCAGATGAAATAACTTTAAGGGTCCAAATGGTCCAGATGGCGATCATCATTGGGGGCCAGGCAGTGAGAAATTAAGCTGGCAGTGGACTGTGGCAATCCTAGTTTGCCTTGTTAGCTTGGATGTATCAGGTTTTGGCGTGAAGTGTACACATACATGCTGCAACATGCGGGCAAGTGAATGCCAACAAATTGTAACATTTAATATACAAATTGCTACAATTTTACCAGGGGTCAATGAGCGACAATTCAGGGGCTGATCCCTGATGAAATTTCCCATGTTTAACGCTGCAACACTGATCGATCCAGATGTGCAACAGGTGCGTATGGCATGACGCGCACTATGTCGTCACATGGCCAAAGTTTACGTCGTACCTGGAACCTGAATATTGATTTCAGTCCATTCAAGCCTGGCACGGCGCTTTACCTGCAAATTGCCGAGCAAATCGTTGAAAAAATCCGCCAGGGGCGACTGCCACCCAATACCGTCATGCCAGGCAGCCGCGAGCTAGCGGCGATGCTGAACGTTAACCGCAAAACCATTGTACTTTCATACGACGAACTGATTGCTCAGGGCTGGCTTACCACTCAGCATCGACGAGGAACCTTTGTTTCTGAGGCTCTGCCTTATCCTGCAAAAACCCAGCTGTTGGAGGTCCCGGCACTGGACTTGGCATTCTCCGCCAGCGCGTCCATGCCAATTACGCCGCAGCAAACCCCTATGCTGTTGTTGGGCGAGGGATTGCCGGACAAACGGGTTATTCCATATGAAACCTACATCCGGGCCTCCAAGCGTGCCATGGCTAAAGTCGCGCGTGCCTCCTATATGGAAGCACCCGACTACAGAGGGCACCCCACGTTCCGGCAGGCCGTAGCTGGTTTATTGCATGAGGAGTGTGGCTTTAATGTGGCGGTTGATCAGCTTTGCCTGACACGCGGATTACAACAGAGCATTTATATCAGCGCGCGTGCTTTACTATCTCCTGGCGATTACGTGATTTTTGAACGTTGGGCCCCCGCGGAAGCCTTGAGTGTATTTGAGTCGCTAGGTGCGCGTATTCTGTTTGCCGATATTGATGAGGCTGGGGTGAAAGATGACGAGATAGAAGCACTTTGCCGCCATCATCCGGTGAAGGCCATTTTTGTCACTCATCAGGTGCAATACCCGACTACCGTCTCCCTGAGCGTTGCGCGTAGACGACGACTGCTGCAGGTCGCCGATGAGCTGGATTTTCACATTATTGCGGCTGATTATTCCCAGCATCTCTTTTTCAATAGACCTGCGTTTCCGCCCGTCGCGACGGGCAATATGCGCAAACGGATCATCTATCTCGGCGCGCTGCCGAGCGTGTTGCCTGCTGATCGCCAAGTAGGCTACATCGCCAATACGCCGCAGTTCATTGATAAATGCGCACGCCAACGCCAGTTGATGGGGCAAGTAGACGACCCGGTGAGTCAGTCAGCCATTACCGAACTTATCCAGAATGGGGAATTCCACCGATTGGTGCGTCGTGCCTCCCGTATTTACAACCAACGTCGCTTGTACGCCGCCAACCTGCTTTTGGATGAGCTGGGCGAACTGGTGTCATTTCGTATGCCAGAGGCTGGCCTGTTTTTCTGGTTGGGGTTTAAACTTTCCATCCCGCCTGTTGTCTGGGCTGAGCATGTAAAGCTAGCCGGCATTCAGCTGGTCCAGAATATTCATTACGCGGCCGAAAGCAGTCGCCTGCCGGGCGTGCTTTTAGGCTATTCCCATCTGGACGAGTTTCAGATGAAGGAGCTCATCCTGAAGATTAAGCATGTGATAGGGCTGTTTACACGGTGATTTAGGTCACCACAAAATAAAAAACTCAAGGCTGTCATCCACAGCCAAAAATTTGCATTTTCCAATCGCTGCAAAAAAGCGGGAATCTCAAAAAATAAACATGCCATGGCTGTCAATTTTGAGTACCCGACGTCCCCTGCATTTTTCTCTGGATCCCCACTTTTTTTTAGTTCTTATCGTCCCCCATTTTCGATATGCCTCAGCATGAGGGTGCTTGGTAAGTTTTTGTAAAAAAACAATATAAACATAAAGTTAAGATAGTATTTTCATTCCAAGTTTCAGAAACTTCAACTAACTGATTCAGTCCATGAGAAAAGTCATATTTCATATTTAAGACAATCAGAATCTGCGCCTTAGTTCACTTCCCTTCACCCTTCCCATTTCCATAAAAAGTAGGTGAGCAATCGCCAACTTCCCCCCATTTGTATGCCCAGGTTTACCTTGCTTTTCGGGTCGCATATTGCCGCATCTGGCGCCACTCTATTAGTTAGTGCTCTGCTCTGGAATGACGGAACAGTCACCAAGACTGGCGCTGGTAAGGTGACCCTGTCATACGCAAATACCTACAGTGGTAACACCACAGTGAGCGCTGGTACCTTAAGCTACGGTGGCAATAGTGGCGTGCCCGCTGGCAGCGTGGTGACGGTAGATAATGGTGCCACGCTCGACATCAACAGCCAAAGCGTGACGCGTAGCGCCAATACCAGCATTAGTGGCACACTCGCGCTTGGCACCAATGCCAGTGTGACACTCACCAGCGGCACCTTCAGCGTCGGCACGATCACCGGCAGCGGCACCATCACGGTCAACAGTGGCGCCACACTGATCCTGACAGACAACCTTACCAACCTCAACGTCAATATCGTCCTGGTTGGAGGTACGCTCAAGATCGCTGGTGGCAAGACGATCAGCCTGGGCACCTTAAGCCAGAACGCGGCCAGTACCATCGACCTGGACAGCAGCGGCTTTGCCAGCTTGAAAGTCGCCACCCTTACCCTCAACAGCTATGCGTTGACGGTGAGCAACTGGACCAAAGACAGCGATCACCTCTTCGCGACGGCCTTCACCAACGGGACACGCAATACCATCGGTGTTGCCCCGATGAACCTCATCACAATGGGCAGCACCGCTGCCGCCTACACCGTCTGGCAAAGCACCAACGACGAGATCAGCGTGCTGGTTAATCCGCGTGTGAAGATCGCCAAGCAATCGCAAGGCGGTGTTGGCACCTTCACGTTTGAGCTGAAAGGCCTCTCGGCCACCACCGCCAGCATCACCACGGTGACCGCCGGCACCGCTGTGCAGCACCCCACCACCTTCAGCGGCACCGCCGGGCAGGAAGCCACCATTACCGAATCCGCCGGTCCGCTCGGCTGGTCCAAGCAGCCAGTCTCCGCCAGTTGCGTAGACGCCAACGGCAGCACCGACAATAACGGCACCGGCGCCATTGGTACTCTCACGGGCAGCGTGCTCACCATCCCTGCCAATAAAATGGTGGCGAATGCCGACTTCACCTGCACTATTGTCAACCAGCTGAACGGTCTTTCCGGCGTCGTGTTCAATGACGGTGGTGCCCCTAACGGCACCAGCAACACCGGCACTCCGAACGACGGCCTGCGTAACGGCAATGAGGCCGGCATCAGCAACCTCAGCCTCAGCCTGAGTGACTGCGGCAGCACCAGCTACGGCACCACCACCACCGACGGCAACGGCGCCTGGGCCTTCAACATCCCCAGTAGCGTCACGGCAGGCAGTCCGCTCTGCGTCAGCGTCACGGCACCCAACACCTACCTGGGCACAGGCGCCAACGCCAACGGCACCGTGTTGCCGAGTGACACCGCCACTAACGTCAATAGCATTAGCTACACCTACAGCCGCAGCACCCAGCGCATCAGCTTCAGCGCCCCCGCCAGCGGTACTGCCGTTCTCAACTTCGGCCTGGTCCCGGTCAGCACCTTCACCAGTAACGGCACGCAGTCCGGCCAAGCCGGAGGAACCGTCTCTTACAGCCACACCTTCACGGCGGGCACAGGGGGCAGCGTCAGCTTCAGCAGCAGCCAAGTCTCCACCCCCACGATCAGCGGCTGGAATAACGCGCTTTACACTGACACGGGTTGCACGGGTAGTCGTCAAAGCAATGCCAGCCTCATTACCGGGCCGGTCACGGTGATACAGGGTGAGGTTATGTGCCTGGTGAGTGTGGTCAGCGTTCCCGCCACCGCAATGAACGGCAACAGCAACATCACGACCCTCAGCGGCACGTTCAGCTTCAGCAACGCCAGCCCCAGCCTGAGTGCCAGCTACAGCGTCACAGAGACTACCACGGTGGGCAACAATGCCTTCTCCTTGGTGAAAGAGGTTCGTAACGTGACAAACAGTGGCACCTTCGGCACCAAGAACCAAGCCAAGAGCGGAGACATTCTGGAATACCGTGTTACCTACACCAACAAGAGCAGCAGCCCGATGAGCACGATAGTGATCTCGGACAGCACGCCGGCGTATACGATCTTCCAGTCGGCGAGTGCGGGCACGACGCCGCCGGACTTAGGCAACTGCCTGAAGACAACCCCCCAGAACACCAGCACACCGGTAGCCTGCTCGGCCACGCAGTCAAAGGGTGGCAAGGGGGAAATGCAATGGAGTTTTGATGGGATCCTCAACCCGTCTGCCAGTGGGAATGTACTCTTCCAGGTCCAGGTGGAGTGATAGACGGACGAGAGAATGCCTGCAGGTGGAATCGCGTAGCTGAGGCCGAGGGTTTGGTGGGCTACGCGGAGTTGGGAAATGCCACATAGCCTGGGCGTGTAGCCTGGTATCCGGCGAGACGAAAGACTGTGTGTTGGCAACCAATGCATATGCAGCGTTGGTTGCCTTGCAATAACGAGTACGGAAACGACCCTGGGTGTTGCGTCATGAGGTGTTATTTCTATTGATCAGCACGATATCTACAAATCTACTAGCTCACTGATTTTCACCAGATCGACCAGGCCCGAAGCGTTCAGCTTTTTTAATGCACGGTGCCGGTGCAGCTTAACCGTTCTTAATGCAATATTGAGATTTAATGCCACCCCAAGGTTGGTGTGCCCTTTAGCCACCAGACGTGCCACTTCGCGTTCACGTGGCGTAAGCAAAGCCACCCGGCTGGCCAGGATGGATTTGCTGCTGGTCGATTGCAATTGTGTGGAGTGGTAGGCCAGGGCTTTTTCGGTGGCCTGTTCAAGCTTGTTAACATCTAGCGGCTTGATCAGAAAGTCAATTGCCCCCTTTCTGAATCCGCTGGCGACTTCGTGAACATCGCTTTCTCCACTGATCAGAATTAATGGTACGTTAATGTCCTTGTCTTGCAACGCTTCCTGGAGCTGCAACCCTGTCATGCCGCTCATCTGGTTGTCGCAAACGATGCATGAAGGGGTCGTCAGAAACTCAGTATGTTCTTTGATGAAGCTGATTACACCGACGGCCGAACCGAATACGTGGCATTGGTACCCCGCCAATGTCAAAAAGCGCGACATGGATGCATTGATCGCTGGATCGTCGTCAATGATGATGACGTTCTTACTATGGCTATTGAGTAGTTCCATATTAATAAGTACTTTCCCCGAGAGAGTGTTTTGGATTTATGTTTTTCGATGGATTACATAAGTTAACTACTTCTGAAACGTAACTTGATTTTTGCGCCCCCTTCCTTAGCGTTTGAAAAAAGAATCTCTCCTTGATGCAACCGCATGATTGAGCTTGAAATAGCAAGTCCCAGTCCAAGCCCATTTTCTTTTGTGGTCATGAATGGCGTGCCGAGTGTTTCAAGATTTTTAAATCCATCACCGCTATCTGTGATTTCAATACAGGGAAATATCGCCTGCATATACGCGCTAACATGGATGATCTTGTTGGGCGCGTCGCGCATTGCATCAATGCTGTTGCGATAAATATTGACGAGCACCTGGATCAGCATGGCCTGGTCACCAATAATGAACATCGGGTGTTCGGGCGGGGTAAATACAAAATTCACGCCGGCTTTTCCCGCATACGCGTGAACAAGATCATGGGCCTTGGCGATTAGCTCATTAATGGAAACTTTGCGATGGGTGGTTGCCGAAGGTTTAATAAAGGAACGGATATTGTTGACGATGCGGGATGCTGCTTGAGCTGCGGATGAGATGCGATTCGTGGCAGCAAGGATTTCCTGATCAATGGCATTTTCTTTGGGTAGTAACCGTTCAATGTACTGTATCTCAAGCAATATGCTGGAGAGTGGCTGGCTGAGTTCATGGGCAAGGTAAGGCGTGAGTTCGAGCAGTACTTCTTGCCTGGCGTTATGGGCGATTTCATTCAGATGATGAAGCTCATCTGCGTCGGCTTCCTTCATGTGTCCCGTTACTTTTTTTGCGGCCCCTTTTTCATAAATCAGGGCAAGATAGGCGAATTGCGAGAAGATGCTGGAGGAAAGCAGGCAGATATAGAACAGGTCGCCGTCTAATGGCATGCTCATGGGTAATGGCACATGATTGAATAGAGGCGTGTCTGGCATCTCCAGCACGCCGATAAGCGCTGGGGTATAGCTGTATCCCAGCCACTTTGCATTCTCCAGGGATGCTTGTTTGTGTAACTTGAATGCAAGCAGGCACAATCCGGAAAGTTGTAATGCGAATATGAACTGCGTGAATAGCACGCTCAATTCGCGATGACCTGCCTGCTGGATCAGGGCATAGGCAGCGCAGACCACGCCAAGGATAATGGCCCACATTCGCCATTGAATGATATTGGTGAGTTCCAGCGCCAAGCTGTAAGCGCACAAGGTATTGGCGATGAGGATGCAGATGAATGTGACCCAATGAAGGGTTGACCCTGGGAATACGAGAAGCTGCAGCAGGGAAATGGCCAGTAATAGATGGCCCAGACACCAGGATTTTTTTGACATGGAAAACTGGCTTTGCATCAAGCCCCAAGAGATGACAGGCAAAAGCCATGCGATTAAGGCGGCCATTAAGAAGTCTGGACTTGTTGGGCCTATCTCCATTTTTGTTTTCCCCATTTCATTTTTAATTTCTTAGCTTTCGTGTCTAACGATAAATAGGTTTGCCCTGCAGGGTAATATCCCCTTGGGGCAGGTGCTGCCGTCTCTCATGTGAAAAAGTGAAATATTAAGTGGAGGATAAGTTTAGGACGGCATGATGACGTTTAGCTGTGATCATGTGGAAAGTTGCTGCTTCTCCACGGTGGCTTTATCAATTCCCCTGTGATGGTGGGTCACATTTTTTGTTGAATGCGACATATGGCAAATGCTGACCAGGCATTTTTCATATTAATGGATGCTCCCCGGCAACAAATTGGCATCTTAATATTTTGTATATTAATCATCACAATGCTATGTGGCGTGCGCGTGCCAATCAGTCTGCAGACCTCATAAGTCCGCAAATTGCATCCAAATAGTGCTTTGTAGGGAGACATGAAATTTTGCATTAATGATCTGATGCAAATTTACTTTTTTTCTCCCTCTGATATGCGTAATGCTATGCGCCAAAATCATGACTGGTTGCATAATATTTCTTTGAATAAGTTTTTAACTAACCTTTACAATTTGCTCTCTATCTAATCAATTCTGCCCCAGCATGAATAATAGTAATGACTGAAATTCAGTTTAAGATTAATCCATAATTTATTGGGTTTTTGCAATGGAAGAAGTGCTTAATTTCTTGATAAAAGTGAATTGGATGAGAAGTTATGAGGAAAAAGCAGGATGTGATAATGATGAATTAATAAAGTCATCATGCCTATTCATGCTTGAAGAAAAAGTTCTGCAACAGGAGTTAAATCTAGCTGGGGATTGAGGTGTTAAGGCTTTGATGGATGGCGACGGAAATTGCACGCATGTGGAATGTCGAGGCTGCTGTATCAGGGAGATTCCACGTTAGTGGTGTGCGAATAAAGCAGGAAGATGCGCTAACCTCCTTCCGGTGAGCGGATGGAGGTTAAGCATAGTGGCGGGGGGCGTTAGAGTGGAGTACCTGCTGCGTGTGCTTGCTCGTCAGCGTGGTAGGACGAGCGTACCATGGGGCCGCAGCTGGCATTGACAAAGCCCATGGCGAGAGCTTCTTGCTCAAACTGGGCGAATCGTTCCGGTGTGACGAATCTGACCACGGGCAAATGGTGCGGACTGGGTTGCAGGTATTGGCCCAGTGTCAGCATGGTGACACCATGCGCGCGCAGATCCCGCATTACCTGCAGAATCTCGTCGTCGGTTTCGCCGAGGCCGAGCATCAGTCCAGACTTGGTGGGAGTATCAGGATGCTGGTCGCCGAAGGCTTTCAGCAGGTCCAGGGAGTTCTGATAATCAGAACCGGGCCGCGCTTGCTTGTAAAGGCGTGGCACTGTTTCAAGGTTGTGATTCATGACGTCGGGCGGGACTTGCGACAGGATTTCCATTGCACGGTCCAGGCGACCGCGAAAATCGGGCACCAGAATTTCAATTTTGATGGCGGGGGATTGGCTGCGGACTGCGCGTATGCAGTCGACAAAATGCTGGGCGCCGCCATCCTTGAGATCGTCACGGTCTACACTGGTAATCACGACATAGCGCAGGCGCATCTGGGCAATGGTGCGGGCGAGATTCTCAGGTTCGTTGACATCTGGCGGCAGTGGTTTGCCATGCGCAACGTCACAGAATGGGCAGCGACGCGTGCAGATATCTCCCAGAATCATGAAAGTGGCAGTCCCGCCACTAAAGCATTCTCCGATATTGGGGCAGGATGCTTCTTCGCAGACGGTATGCAGATTGTTCTCACGCAATACCTGTTTTATCTCCTGAAAGCGCGCACTATCTGGCACTTTCATACGTATCCATTCCGGTTTGCGCATAGCAGGTTGCGGCACAATCTTGATGGGAATACGCGCTGTTTTTGCCGCACCGGTTTCTTTGACACCCGCTACCTTGCGTGGGGGAGTGGCCGGGGGCGGGATGATTTCCAGTGTGTCGCTCATAGGGCTTCGGTTCTTAAGAATTCGTTTTCAGTATACCCCAGCTTGCCAGCCAGCAATTTCAGCAGTCGCTCGCCTGCCTGCGCTGGGGTGAGGGGCAGGCCAAGGTCACGTGTTTGTGTAACAGGCATGCCTTTATAGCCGCAAGGATCGATCGCGCTGAAAGGGGCAAGGTCCATGTCCACATTCAAGGCTAGGCCATGATAGCAGCGCTGCTGCTTTATCCGCAGGCCCAGGGAGGCGATCTTGGCCTCGCCGATATAGACGCCGGGGGCATCCGCGCGGGCATGGGCTTCTATTGCATGCTCGGCCAGCAAGGCGACGATGCTGTTTTCCATGGCATCCACGACATGCCGGATGGTCCAGTTGCGTCGTCCCAGATCCAACAGCAGATAAATCACAACTTGACCAGGGCCATGGTAGGTAATTTTTCCTCCACGATCTACCGGCAACAGCGGGATGTCGGAACGTAACGGGGGCGTCGCATCGCGCCGGTTCAGCCCTAGGGTGTAGATGGGAGCATGCTCGGTAAGCCACAGCTCATCCGGCGTGTCAGCGCCGCGGCTGGCGGTGAAATGCTGCATGGCATGCCAGGTGTCTTCATACCCGCTCAAGCCGAGCCGGCGAATATGCAAGGGCATGCTTAGAGCACAACCTTGACGCTAGGGTGCGAAGTCAATGCGCGATAGATGTCATCGAGCTGGGGCTTGGAAGTCACATACACATAGCATGTCAGGCTGATATAGCGTCCACCAGAGCTTGCGCGCATCTCGACGCGGGTAGCATCGAATTCGGGCGCATGCACCCGGATAACATCCACCACGGTGTCGGAAAAGGTCTCGTGCGTTTCTCCCATCACCTTGATGGGGAAGTCGCAAGGAAATTCAATCAGAGTGTCTTGATCAGCCATGGGGTGTCTCCGCGCTACGCATTATGTGGTTTTTATAAAGCTGATAGGCTTTATACATGCGCTTGAATATGGGGCCAGGCAGGCCGTTTGCAATGGGGGCATTGTCCAACTTGACGATGGGCAGGATTTCCTTGGTCGATGAGGTCATCCATAGTTCATCGGCGCTACGGATGCGTGCCTCAGGGAAATAGCCAATATCAACGGAAATGCCTTCGCTTGCCGCCAGTTCCAAGATCACATCGTAGGTAATGCCAGGCAGCATGTGCTGGTCTTTGGGCGGGGCCAGTATCACGCCATTATCGACCGCAAAGATATTGCTGGCCGCCCCTTCGGTCAGCACACCGTCCCGGAACAGAATAGTCTCGACCGCCCCTTCGTCCACCGCCATCTGACGCAGCAACACATTGGGCAGCAATGAGATGGCTTTGATGTCGCAATGATCCCAGCGGATATCCTGACTGCTGATGGCGACGGCGCCGCTTTCCACCAGACTGGCAGGCGGCGTGATCAGCGGATTGCTCATCATGAAAACGGTAGGCTCCACATGCGCAGGAAATGCATGGTCGCGCGGTGCAGGCCCACGCGTGACCTGAATGTAGATGGACTGGTCTTCTGCTTCATTGCGCTTGATCAGCTCTTCCACATGGCGGCTCCAGGCAGCGCTGTCGTACAGATTGGGTATGCGTAGGCTGCTGAGGCTGGCATTCAGCCGGCGCAAATGTTCTTGCAGGCGAAAGGGGTGGCGCGAGTAAACCGGGATCAACTCATACACGCCATCGCCGAAGATGAAGCCACGATCGAGTACCGGAATGCGGGCTTCTTCTATCGGCATGAAGGCGCCGTTCAGGTACACGATCTGCGACATGAATTTAGGCAAACCAGAGTTTGATCGTATCCCACAGGCGACCAAACAGGCCGGCCACTTCCACGTTTTTGGCCGCGACCAGGGTACGCTTGTCGATCAACTTGTCATCCAGGAAGAATTCGATGGTGCCCACATTCTGACCGGCGCTGATCGGGGCAATCAAAGGCTGACGGCTGGTCACCTTGGCTTTTACACGGGCGTATTCGCCCTTGGGCAACGTGATCGACAGGTCAGCGGGGACCGTGGCCGGGACGACATTGTCCTGACCTTTCCATACCTTGAGCTGGTTGATCGGCTGGCCACGCTTGTATACCAGGTGTGACTCATAGAACTGGAAGCCATAGTTCAGCAGTTTCTGGCTTTCGGTGGCACGGGCGCTGTCCGAAGGGGTGCCAAGCACGACCGAAATCAACCGTGTCTCGCCACGTTTGGCGGAAGAAATCAGACAATAACCAGCGGTCTTGGTGTGGCCCGTTTTCATGCCATCCACATACGGGTCCAGCCATAGCAGACGATTGCGGTTAGGCTGGGTAATGTTGTTGTAGCTGTATTGCTTTTGCGAATACAGACGCTTGTAATCTTCAGGGAAGTCGCGAATCAGCGCGGATGCCAGCAGTGACAGGTCATACGCCGTGGTGTAATGCTGCGGATCAGGCAGGCCCGTGGCATTCATGAAATGGGTATTTTTCATGCCCAGGCGTGCCGCTTCCTTGTTCATCAGGTCAGCAAAGGCTTCTTCGGTAATCGCAATGCCTTCCGCTAGCGCAATCGATGCGTCATTGCCAGACTGGATGATCATGCCATGCATCAGCTCATCTACCGTCACTGGACGGTTCGGCTCGACAAACATCTTGGAGCCTTCCACTTTCCAGGCCTTGACGCTGATCGGCAGCGTCTGGGTCAGCTGCAGATGACCATTCTTGACTGCCTTGAATGAAAGATAGGCCGTCATCAGCTTGGTCAGTGAGGCGGGTTCAACCCGCTCATCTCCTGCTTGCTGGGCGATGGTGGACTGGCTGTTGAAATCGCGCAGCACATACGATTTAACAGCGAGCGAAGGTGGTGGTGGAATCTCTGCGGCCTGAGCGGTAATACTGCAAATGGCGGCAACCAAGGTAAAAATGCGAGAAAAATAAGACATGGCTTCCTACTTTGAAAATTACTTGCGGATGACGATGGCGGTGGTGCCCAGCGTCTGCTTGATGTTGGCTGCAGCGCGGTCAGCTTCCGCCCGGCTGCTATATGGCCCCAGCAGCACTCGATAGGTGCCGTTATTATACCAGCTCTGGGTGGCGACATTGCCGGCCAAGCCTTGCTCCCTGATTCGGCTGCTCAATGCGTCTGCGTTGGATTGTAATTTGAATGCGCCAACCTGCACGTAATCGCCACTGGCAATGCTGGCCGTATTGTCCACTTGCGGCAGGGCATTGGCGGTGATTGGCTGCGGCAATGGAGTATCAGCCACTGGCGCGCCGGGTGGTGGGGTGGGCACCGCCGGGGTGGGTGTGACCACGGATGGCAAGGGTTTTGCGCCTGGCCGCGTGTCGATGGCTTCGACATCAACCAGTCCGCTGCCTTTTTCGCTCAGACGTAGTTTGTAGGCCGCCGCGTAGGAAAGATCAATGATACGGTCGCTGTGAAATGGGCCACGATCGTTGATGCGTACGATCACCGAGCGGCCATTGTCGGGGTTGGTGACCCGCACGTAGCTTGGCAACGGCAGGGTGGTGTGGGCACCCGTCATGCCATACATATCGTAGATTTCGCCGCTCGAGGTTTTCTGCCCGTGATAGCGACGCCCATACCAGGAGGCAATGCCCCGCTGCTTGTAAGGCTGATATTCCGTCATGGGTTTGTACGAGACCCCGAGCGCAATGTAAGGGCGATTGGCGCGGGGCAACAGGGCTTCGGCGCGGGGTACCGCATCAGGAATGGCATCGATGTCGGCTGGAGGGTTATCACCAGGGCCATCATCCAGGTAGTAGCCGCCGCGCTTGGGAGGGGCGGTGGTGCTGGTGCCTGGTTTGCTGGCAGCGGGCGTAGCGCTCTCGGGTTTGACGCTGGTGCTGCCGCCGCAGGCGCTTAACCAGAGTGGAATGGCAAGGGCAATCAGATAGCGAGGTAGGCTCATCAGGAAGTCACCAGTTTTTTATGGGTGTGTATGCTCATCAAAATACCAAAACCCAGCAACAGGGTCACCAGTGAGGTGCCGCCGTAGCTGATCAATGGTAATGGAACGCCAACGACCGGTAAAATTCCGCTGACCATGCCGATATTGACGAAAACATAGGTAAAAAAGGTAAGGGTGATGCTACCTGCGAGCAATCGGCAGAACATGTTTTGTGCCTGAGCTGCGATCACCATGCCGCGGCCGATGATCAGCGTGAACAGCAGCAGCAACAGCAGATTGCCCATCAGGCCAAACTCCTCCCCGAACACGGCGAAGATGAAGTCGGTCGTGCGCTCCGGCAGAAAATCCAGCTGTGACTGCGTGCCGTGCAGCCAGCCTTTGCCCGCCATGCCACCAGAGCCCAGGGCAATGGTGGCCTGGATGGTGTGGTAGCCAGCGCCCAGGGGGTCCTGGTAGGGATCAAACAGAATTTCAATCCGCTTGCGCTGATAGTCATGCAGCATGGTCCAGAAGATGGGCGCCATGACCCCCGCAAATACGGCCAGGCCGATCAGCAGGCGCCAGCTCAAGCCTGCGAGAAACAAGACATAAAAGCCGGAAGAGGCGATCAGCAGTGAGGTGCCAAGGTCAGGTTGCTTCATGATGAATGCCACCGGAATCGCCAGCAATAGTGCTCCAATGGCATGGTTGCTGAGGCGCAGTGTGTTGTCGCGCCGCGAAAAATACCAGGCAAGCAGCATGGGCACGCCGATCTTCATCAGCTCGGAAGGCTGGATGCGCACAAGACCTATGTGCAGCCAGCGCCGGGCGCCATGGCTGATCTCGCCAAAAAAGAATACGCCTACCAATAACACCATACCCAGGATATAAACCGGCAAAGCCAGCCGTTCCAGATGCTGCGGCGCGATATTGGCGGCTATCCACAGGATCCCGAGTGCGGCGCCCATGTTGGCAGCTTGTGAAAGCACGCGGTCCACATTCTGGCCAGATGCGCTATACAGCACAAACAGCCCCACCAGCATGGTAAACAGCAGGCTGCCCATCAGGAAGGAGTCGATATGTCTGACAACATAAGAGCCGAAGCGACTAATCATGCAATTCTTCCTCGTGCGTGGGTTCCGGGCTATTGACCACCGCAGGGCCAGCAGCGGGCACGGGTGGCGAGGGTTCCTTGCCCAACAGGTAATAGTCCATGATCTTGCGTGCTATCGGGCCAGCCGTTGAACCGCCATGGCGACCATTTTCCACGATAACAGCGACGGCAATTGTCGGGTCATCGGCCGGCGCATAAGCAATGAATAATGCATGATCCAGATGCCGTTCGTTGATCTTGCTCTCGTTGTACTTTTCATTTTGCTTGATGCCGATGACCTGCGCTGTACCGGTCTTGGCGGCGATGGCATAGGGGCTGCCTGCACCCACGCTCGCGGCAGTACCTCCAGGCAAGGTGACATCAACCATGCCTTGGGTGACGATTTCCACATGGTGCGGATCCAGTGCTACGCGATCAACGACCACCGCTGGGTTGGGTGTCGTCACGCCATTGCGTGCATTCTGAATGCTGTTTACCAGCCGCGGCCGCATGGCGACACCCTTGTTGGCCAGGATGGCGGTGGCCTGAGCCAGCTGCAGTGGTGTGACCAGCGTGTAGCCCTGGCCAATGCCGGTAATCACGGTTTCACCTGGGAACCAGCGCTGTTTCCAGCGCTTCCATTTCCATTCTGGTGTAGGCAGCAGGCCGCTCATTTCGCCTTTCATGTCAATGTCAGTCTTGCGGCCAAATCCAAAGTGGCTGACAAATGAAGTCAGGCGTTCAATGCCCAGATCCAGCGCCAGGCCATAAAAAAACGTGTCGCAAGATACGGTAATGGCACGTTGTACATCAACCTGACCATGACCGCCTGGTTTCCAGTCGCGGTAGCGGTGCGAGCTGCCGGGCAGCATGAAATAGCCGGGATCGCTGATGCTGAAAGGCGGCTCGCGCTTGCCCGCCTCCAGTCCGGCCAGCGCCACAAATGGCTTGAAGGTGGAGCCAGGGGGATAAATGCCGCGCATGGGGCGATTGATTAAGGGTTTGTCGATGGAGTCGTTGAGGGCCTTCCAGCTTTCACTGTCGATGCCGTCTACAAACAGGTTGGGGTCAAACGTGGGCTGACTCACATAAGCCAGCACTTCGCCATTTTTCGGGTTGATGGCAACGAGGGCCCCTCGATGATCGCCAAAGGCTTCTTCACCTATGCGTTGCAGCTTGCTATCCATGCTCAGGATGAGGTTGTCGCCTGGTACTGGCGGCGTGCTGGACAATACACGTACGGCATGACCGTCGGCATCGATTTCCACTTGCTGGAAACCGGTGGTGCCATGCAGCTGGCGTTCGTAATACTGCTCCAGGCCGCTTTTGCCGATGTGATCGGAGCCTTTGTAGTTGGATAACTCGTTGGACTCAGACAAGGCGGTCAAATCGCGGTCATTAATGCGGCCAATATAGCCAATCATGTGCGCACCGAGATTGTTTTCCGGATAGTGGCGGAACAGGCGCGAACGGATTTCAACCCCGGGGAACCGGTAACGGTTGACGGCAAAGCGTGCCGCTTCAGTTTCGTTCAAATGTGTGCGTATTGGCACGCTCTCAAAGCTGTGGCTCTGCGCACGCAGCTTCTTGAAGCGCTTGCGGTCAGCTGCACTGACCTCAATGAATTCGCTGATTTCGTTGATGGTGTCTTCTACATTTTTAACTTTGGAGGGAGTGATTTCCAGCGTGTAAGCAAAGAAGTTGTGCGCCAGTATCACGCCATTGCGATCCAGGATCAGCCCGCGATTGGGGACGATAGGCACCAGCGAGATGCGGTTGTTTTCCGCCAGGGTCTGGAAATAATCGTACTTCATCATCTGCAGGAAGAAGAAGCGGCTACCCAGAATGCCAAAGCAGACCAGCACCAGCACGGCCATAAACGCCAGGCGCAGGCGGAAGTTATGCTGTTCCAGCTGGTAGTTGCGGAGCTCGGAGCGGTAGTTCAATCGGGCTTAGTCCTGATCCGTGTGGCCTTGAATGCCAAGCCGGGTGAAAATCACTGCCAGCCATAGCATGATGCCGGTAATGCAAGGGTAGAAATAGCCCCAGCCTGGACTTTCGCCACCGGCAAACATCTTGAGAATGAGCAGCGTACCCTGGTTGAACACCAGCAGAGCAAATACATAGGCTGCTTGTTGCCAGATATTGAACAGAGTAAGGCGGCGCTGATAGATCAAGGCAAAGAACGCCGTTAGAGCATATGCCAGCGCTGCCTGGCCAAACAGGCCACCAGTCGCCAGGTCAATCACCAGGCCCGCGAACCATGCGGTGCCGATGTTGCATAAATGTGGCGCACGCAAAAGCCAATAAAGCAAGACGAGCAGGACAAAGTCCGGGCGCATGGTCAATGCGATGCCCGACCAAGGCAGAAGCTGGCACAGCAGGGCCGCAAGTAGAGTCAGGTAGATGGTGCTGAGGTTGGGGCGCATGTCAGATTATTGGGGAGCTGTCGGGGTTTTAGGGGCCGGGGTTTTCTGGCTCGCAGAAGTCGCCGCAGATGCTGCCGTTTTTTTCTGGTTAACCACGGGTTCAGGTTTTGGCATATCCAGCAGCAGCACCTGTTTGTGATTTTCGATGCCCGCCAGAGGTTTGCAAACGATATGCGCAAATGGCGAGTTGGGATTGCGCTCGACCTTGACGACTACTGCAACTGCCAGCCCCATGGGATAAACCCCATCAATTCCTGAGGTCACCAGTCGGTCACCTTGACGGATATCCACATTGGCTGGCAAGTAAGGCAAGTCGAGCATGGTGTCGCGCCCATGACCAAAGGCAATGGCGCGCAAGCTGTTGCGCTCCACCTGAATGGGCACGGAGAGTTCGCGGTCGGTAATCAGCGTGACTTCGCTGGTAAACGGGTAGACCCGGGTGACTTGTCCGATGACGCCATCGGCATCAATCACGGCTTGCCCGGCGATCACCTCATGGCGGCTGCCCAGGTTGATCACCACGCGATGGGTGAAGGGGTCACGGCCGATATGCAGAATCTCGCCCAGGCGCGCATTTTGTGGCGAATTGCGGGCGGCACCCAGCAGGTTGCGCAGGTGTTCGTTTTCCTGCTCCAGTGAGCGGAAGCGTTGCAGTTCTGCGCTTTGCAGCAAGGCCTGCTCGGTCAATCGGCTGTTTTGCTTGAGCAGGGTGCTGTGCGTGGTGAGGTATTCGTTGGCATCGTGCATCAGGTCTGATGGCGCATTGGCCAGCACCTGCAGGGGATGCATCAAGGCGCTGAAGCCCTGACGAACCTCGACCAGATAATGCAGGCGCGAATCGGTGGCCATCAGGGTGAGCGAGACGGCGGCAAAGAAAATGAGGCGGGCAAACGGACTGGGGCCGCGGACAAAGAAGGCCGGTGAGTGTTGAGGTTCAAGCGGACGCGGCATCGATAGGTTCAGCCCTGAGTCTATCCTGTAGTTGAGGGCCCGTCAGGCTGGGCACCAACAAACTACGCTTATCAATTAAAACAGGCCGTTGCCGGCCTGTTACGGTTATGCAGATACGCGGATCTGCTTATTCGCTGGCAAATACATTGCCGAGCTTGTCCATTTCTTCCAGTGCACGACCGCTACCGCGGGCAACACAGGTGAGTGGGTCTTCGGCCACGATGACGGGCAAGCCGGTTTCTTCCACCAGCAGGCGATCCAGGTCGCGCAGCAAGGCGCCACCGCCGGTCAGCACCATGCCTTTTTCGGCAATGTCAGCGCCGAGTTCGGGCGGGGTTTGCTCCAAGGCAGACTTCACTGCGCCCACGATGGAGTTCAATGGCTCGGTCAGCGCTTCCAGAATTTCATTGCTGGAAATGGTGAACTTGCGTGGCAGGCCTTCTGCCAGATTGCGGCCGGTGACTTCCATTTCCAGTACTTCGGAGCCAGGGAAGGCGGAGCCGATTTTCTTCTTGATCAGTTCGGCCGTTGGCTCGGAGATTTGCATGCCGTAATTGCGGCGGATGTAATCGATGATGGCCTGATCAAACTTGTCACCGCCCACGCGTTCGGATTTGGCGTAAACGATACCACCCAGCGAGATCACGCCCACTTCGGTAGTGCCGCCGCCAATGTCGACCACCATGGAGCCGGTGGCTTCTGCTACCGGCATGTCAGCACCAATCGCGGCGGCCATCGGTTCTTCAATCAGGTAAACCTGACGGGCACCGGCGCCAATGGCAGATTCGCGGATCGCGCGGCGCTCAACCTGGGTAGAGCCTACCGGCACACAGATGATGATGCGCGGGTTGGGGCTGAACAAACGGGATTCGTGAATCTTGCGGATAAAGTACTTGAGCATTTGCTCGGTAATGGTGAAGTCGGCAATCACGCCGTCTTTCATCGGGCGGATCGCGGTGATGTTGGCTGGGGCGCGGCCCAGCATGCGCTTGGCTTCCAGGCCAACGGCCAGCATGGTTTTCTTGCCTGCGGGGCCGCCTTCCTGGCGGATGGCAACAACGGAAGGTTCGTCGAGGACGATGCCGCGGCCGCGGACGTAAATCAGGGTGTTGGCGGTGCCGAGGTCGATCGCAAGATCGTTGGAGAAGTAACTATTTAAAAGACCGAACATGGTTGTCTGTATCCTGAACGAACGGCCACGCCTTGGCTGAGGCAAGTCGTGGCTGAAGATGTGCATAAAATCAAGTTATAATACCCGATATAGTCGCGAATTTTAAGACTAGTTTTAAATTTGGGCTGGCGGGCCGTTGCTCCCCTGTCCACATTGGCCGCCAAGGCGGCTTAATCTTTAAGCGTTCTGGAATAAACCCATGTCACTGAGCAGTTCAGATGTAAAGCGCATCGCGCATCTTGCGCGAATTGAGGTGAGCGATGAGGAGGCTGAAGCCACCTTGCAGAAGTTATCCGGCATTCTTGGGCTGATTGAACAGATGCAGGCGGTGGATACCACCGGCATCGTGCCCATGTCGCATTCGCAGGATGTGGTGCAGCGCTTGCGTCCTGATGTGGTCACTGAAAACGATCAGCGTGCCGCTTTCCAGGCGATTGCGCCTGCCGTTGAAAACGGACTTTACCTCGTTCCCAAAGTCATCGAATAACCCTAACGTTCGCGAATCAACTCCATGATAAACAGCAGCCTCAAACAGCTGGGTGCCATGCTTCAGGCGAAGCAGATATCCAGTACCGAACTGACGCAGGCGTTCCTGCAGCGCATTGATGATCATAACCCCGAGATCAATGCCTATATCACGATAGACGCTGAGCGCAGCCTCGCCCAGGCTAAGGCCGCCGATGCACGCATCGCCGCTGGCAATGCGCAGCCGCTCACTGGTATTCCGATTGCGCAGAAAGACATTTTTGTCGCCAATGGCTGGAAAACCACCTGTGGCTCCAAAATGCTGGACAACTTTATCGGGCCATACGACGCCACCGTGATCAAGCTGTTTGATCAGGCCGGCGCAGTGAACCTGGGCAAGACCAATATGGACGAGTTCGCCATGGGCTCTTCCAACGAAACCAGTTACTACGGCAAGGTGCAAAACCCATGGGATCGCACGCGCGTACCGGGCGGCAGCTCTGGCGGCAGTGCGGCTGCCGTGGCAGCGCGCCTCTGTGCGGCGGCGACCGGTACCGATACCGGCGGCTCCATCCGCCAGCCAGCCTCGCTGTGCGGCTTGTCCGGCCTGAAACCGACCTATGGTCTGGTGTCGCGCTATGGCATGATCGCCTTTGCCTCCAGCCTGGATCAGGCAGGCCCCATGGCCAAGTCCTGTGAAGACATGGCGCTGATGATGAATGTCATGACCGGCTTTGATGAGCGTGACTCCACCAGTCTGCAACGCGACAAGGAAGATTACGAGCGTGAGTTGGGCAAGCCATTGCAAGGTCTGCGCGTCGGTCTGCCCAAGGAGTTTTTTGCTGACGGCCTCAGCAGCGAAGTCGCTGCCGTGGTGGAATCGGCCATTGCCGAATATCGCAAGCTGGGGGCCGAGATTGTCGAGATCAGCCTGCCCAATACCCAATTATCCATTCCGGTTTACTATGTGCTGGCCCCGGCGGAAGCCTCCAGCAACCTGTCGCGTTTCGATGGTGTGCGCTACGGGCACCGCGCTGCAGAGTATGACGATCTGCTGGATATGTATTGCAAGAGCCGCGCTGAAGGCTTTGGTGCCGAGGTCAAGCGCCGCATCCTGATCGGTACTTATGTGTTGTCGGCAGGCTATTACGATGCCTACTACCTCAAGGCGCAGCAAATCCGCCGCCTGATTGCCGAGGACTTTGCCAAGGCATTCACCCAGTGTGATGTGATCATGGGGCCCACCGCGCCAGGCACGGCATTCCGTAGCGGTGAAAAAGCAAATGACCCGGTGGCCATGTACCTCGAAGATCTTTACACCATCGCCGTCAATCTGGCCGGTTTGCCTGGCATGAGCATCCCTGCCGGGTTTGCCAGTGTGGATGGCAAGCAACTGCCAGTCGGTCTGCAGGTGATCGGTAACTATTTTGACGAGGCGCGTATGCTGAATGTAGGCCACGCCTATCAGCAAGTGACGGATTGGCATACCCGTATGCCGGAGGGGCTTTAATCATGCAGTGGGAAGTTGTTATCGGGCTGGAAACACATACCCAGCTTCAAACCAGGTCCAAGATTTTTTCCGGCAGCAGCATTGCCTTTGGTGCTGAGCCGAATACCCAGGCCAGCGCGGTGGATATCGCCTTGCCTGGTGTGTTGCCAGTGCTGAATGCGGAAGCTGTGCAGTGCGCTATCAAGTTTGGCCTCGCGGTGAATGCCGAGATCGCGCCGCGTTCGGTGTTTGCCCGCAAGAATTACTTTTACCCGGACTTGCCCAAGGGCTACCAGATCAGCCAGTACGAGCTGCCCGTGGTAGGCAAGGGATCGCTCACCGTGCAGGTGGGCGATCAGGAGAAGACCATCCGCATTACCCGCGCGCATCTGGAAGAAGATGCGGGCAAGTCGGTGCATGGCGCGTCGGCTGGCATGTCGGGCATAGACCTCAACCGTGCCGGTACGCCGCTGCTGGAAATTGTGACCGAGCCGGACATGCGCTCGGCCGCCGAGGCCGTGGCCTATGCCAAAAAGCTGCACGAGCTGGTGCAGTGGATAGGTATATGCGACGGCAACATGCAGGAAGGCAGTTTCCGTTGCGACGTGAACGTCTCGGTACGCCCCAAGGGTTCCGACAAGCTCGGCACGCGCCGCGAGATCAAGAACCTCAACTCCTTCCGCTTCATGCAGCAGGCGATTGAATACGAAACCCGCTGGCAGATCGAGACGCTGGAAGACGGCGGCACCATCCAGCAGGCCACCGTGCTGTTCAACCCCGATACCGGTGAAACCCGCGCCATGCGCAGCAAGGAAGAAGCCAACGACTATCGTTACTTCCCTGACCCTGATTTGCTGCCTTTGCAGATTACGCTGGAAGACATTGCCAAGGTGAAAGCCGTGATGCCCGAGCTGCCGGGCGACATGAAAGAACGCTTCGAACGTGAGTATTCGCTCTCAGCCTATGACGCATCTGGCCTGACATCTTCGCGTGGCATTGCCGATTACTTTACGGCCGTGGTAGCGCAGGGTGCCGAGCCTAAAATGGCGGCCAACTGGGTCATGGGCAGTGTCGCGGCCAAGCTCAACGAGCAGGATCAGGATATCAGCGCTTCACCGGTGAGCCCGCTGCAACTGGCCGGGTTGCTCAAGCGCATTGCCGACAACACCATCTCCAACAAGATCGCCAGAGAAGTATTCGACGCGATGTGGGCTGGTGAAGGCGATGCCGACAGTATCATCGAGAAAAAAGGCCTGAAGCAGGTGACGGATAGCGGCGCCATCGAAGCCATCATCGATGAAGTGCTGGCTGCCAACGCTGCCATGGTGGAAGAGTTCCGCGCCGGCAAGGAAAAAGCCTTCAACGCGCTGGTGGGCCAGGCCATGAAAGCTTCCAAGGGCAAGGCCAACCCGGCACAGGTAAATGAGGTGCTGCGCCGAAAACTGGGTGCCTGATCAGCTGGCAATAGTTTGCGCGCATGAAAAAAGCCGGGATGTCCCGGCTTTTTTCATTTTTACATCGCGCTGTCTGCTAGTGCCTGCAGGATGCTTTGCCACTGCTGCCGTTTTGTCGTTTGCGGAATGCTGGCATTCGCCGGGCTGGTGGATGGCAAGGTGGTAAACCTCAGGCTTGCCAGCGCATCCTTGTTTAACTTTTCTGCTTTGAGCACATGGCGCTGAAATGCCTGCGCCGCCTTTTGCCCATTGAAAAACACATGGCGGATCTGCGCATGTGTGGCAAAAAAACCGGCGAAGTCGTTGGCGACAATGCTGCCTTCATCAATGGCGCTATCCAGGCTGCCGGGGCGAAAGCATTGATGCATGACATCCCACAGCGCAATGTGGTGGCGTGTTAGCTGGGCCAGACGCTCTGCATACGGCAGATGGGGGTGAGCCCCGACCAGCTCGCCCATGATGGGCCAGAACAGATTGTGCGGATGGCCGTAATACTGCTGCTGCGTGAGCGAGGCAATGCCGGGCATGGAGCCCAAGATCAGAACGCGGGCATCGTCCTGGGCAACGGCGGGGAAACCTTCAATGCTGGCCATGGTGCAAGGATGCCCGCCGTGTCGGAGATTAAGCGCAGCTCACGCCGTACTCGTTGCGGTAAGCCTCAATGGCGGGCTGGAATGTGGCAAGCTCCGGCGCATGTTTGAGGTAATCAATCAGGCTGCTCAAGCTCGCGATGCTGATCACGGGCATGCCGGATTGCTGTTCGACTTCCTGCACGGCAGAGAGGCTCCCCAGGCCGCGTTCCTGCCGGTCAATGGCAATCGCAACCGCTGCGGGCGTGGCACCTGCCGCACGTATCATTTCCACGGACTCCCGCACCGAGGTGCCAGCCGAGATCACGTCATCCACAATCAGCACGCGACCCTTGAGCGGGGCGCCGACGATGGTGCCGCCTTCGCCATGGTCTTTTGCTTCCTTGCGGTTGTAGGCATACGGTACATTGACGCCACGGCGCGCCAGGGCAATCGAGATACTGGCGGCCAGGGTGATGCCCTTATAGGCGGGGCCAAACAGCATGTCGAAAGGGATGCCGGACTGCACAATAGCGGCGGCATAATATTCGCCGAGCTTCATCAGGCTTTCGCCATCGTTGAACAGACCCGCATTGAAAAAGTAAGGACTGAGGCGGCCAGCCTTGGTTTTGAATTCGCCAAAGCGCAATACTTGCTTATCAATGGCAAAGGCAATGAATTGTTGCGTAAAATCGAGGGCTTGATCAGACATGAGAATATGGAAAAGGGGTTGAGCTTGTACCGAATTATATCTGCAAATCTGAATGGCATCCGGTCCGCGGCCAATAAAGGGTTCTACCCCTGGCTGCAACAGCAGAATGCTGACATCGTCTGCATGCAGGAGCTGAAGGCGCAACTGGCGGACATGACGCCGGAAATGCTGAACCCGGAAGGCTATTTTGGCTATTTTCACTACGCCGAAAAGAAAGGCTACAGCGGCGTGGGCATCTATACCCGCATGCAGCCGGATGCGGTGATTGTGGGCCTGGGGATAGCCGATATTGATGCCGAAGGCCGCTATCTGGAGCTGCAGTTTGGTAATCTCAGCGTGGTGTCGCTGTATCTGCCCTCCGGTTCCAGCGGCGAAGAGCGCCAGGCCTTCAAGTTCAGTGTGATGACGCGATTCCTGGTGCATCTCGAAGCCTTGCGGGCTGCCGGTCGCGATGTGGTGATCTGTGGCGATTGGAATATCGCGCACAAAGAGGCCGATCTCAAAAACTGGAAAGGCAACAAAAAGAACTCAGGCTTTTTGCCAGAGGAACGCGCTTGGCTGACGGATCTGTTTGACCGCGTGGGCTGGGTGGATGTCTACCGGGTGCTGCATCCGGATACCACCGACGAATGCTATACCTGGTGGAGCAATCGCGGGCAGGCCTGGGCCAAGAACGTGGGTTGGCGTATTGATTACCAGATTGCGACCCCGGATTTTGCTGCCAAGGCGGTAGCAGCCAGTATCTACAAACTGGAACGCTTTAGCGACCATGCGCCGCTGATTATTGATTACCAGCGCTAAGCTGCTTTCGGTGCACCTTTACTCGGGGTCGCGGATAGAAGGCGTGGCAAGCGGCTTGCCATGCCATGGCGCGATCTTGAGCAGCAACAGCATGCCCGGAATTGCCGCCACAAAACACAGCAGGAAGAAATTCACCCAGCCCAGCATATCCACCAGATAGCCGGTGGTGGCGTTGGCAAAGGTGCGTGGCACCGCCGCCAGGCTGGTGAACAACGCAAACTGGGTGGCGGTATAGAGCGGATGCGTGGTCTGGGCGATATAGGCGACGAACGCGGCGGTACCCAGGCCTACGCCAAAGGCTTCCACGCCAATCACAACCCCCAGCCACAGCAGGTCGTGCCCCACGACGGCCAGCCAGGCAAAGCCCAGAATCGCCAGCATTTGTACCGCACCAAACAGCCACAGCGAGCGGTGTATGCCGAGCCGCACCATCCAGATGCCGCCCAGCAGGCCGCCTATCACGCTCGGCCACAGCCCGGCATTTTTGGCGATGAGGCCGATTTCCGTCTTGCTGAACCCCATGTCCAGATAAAACGGCGTGGCCAGCGCTACCGCCATGCTGTCACCCAGCTTGTATAAAAAGATAAACGCCAGAATTAGCAGCGCGGAGCGCCAGCCATTGCGGTGGATGAATTCATTGAATGGCTCGATGACGGCGGCGGCGAGGGTTCTTGGCCGCCCGGGCTTGAGCTCGGGCTCTTTGACCAGCAGCGTCATCACCATGCCGGGCAGCATGAAAAGCGCGGTGATCATGAACACGCTATCCCATGCCATATGGTCGGCGAGGATCAGCGATAGCGAGCCCGGGATCAGGCCGGCAATCTTGTAGGCATTCACGTGAATCACATTGCCCAGGCCCAGCTCTGCATCGGGCAGGATTTCACGGCGATAGGCATCAATCACCACATCCTGGCTGGCGCTGAAAAACGCTACCACCGCGGCCAGATAGGCGATGGTCCAGATATCCAGCACCGGATGCAGCTTGCCGAACAGGGGAATGCTGACCAGCAGGGCAACCTGCGTCACCAGTAGCCAGCCACGCCGCCTGCCCATGGGCGGAATGTAGCGGTCAAACAGCGGAGCCCAGATGAACTTCCAGGTAAAGGGCAGCTGGATCAAGGCAAACAGGCCGATGGCCTTGAGGTCGACCCCTTCGGAACGCAGCCATGCTGGTAGCAGGCTGATCAGGATGAATAAGGGGAGTCCGGAGCTGAAGCCGGTGAAAATGCAGATCAGCATGCGCCGATTGAGCAGCGCCTTTAGCCAGGTGGGTTGTGCGTTCATGGGCGACACATTACCCGAAATCGGGTGCCGCATGCCACAATATCAGGATGTTGGAATTCACTTTATTTGGCGTGTTCATGGTGGGCTTGCTGGGTGGCGGCCACTGCGCCGGGATGTGCGGTGGCATCGTCGGCGCGGTCAGCATGAGCTTGCCGGGCGCGCGACCACGCTTGCCATTTCTGCTGGCCTACAATGGCGGGCGTATTTTGAGTTACACCTTGGCCGGGGTCTTGGCGGGCGCGCTCGGCGCCAGCAGCTTTTTTCTGGGACATATCCTCCCCATTCAAAAAATACTCTACGGACTCAGCAGCCTGATGCTGGTGTTGCTGGGCTTGTATCTGGCAGGCGTGTGGCACGGCGTGACCTATGTCGAGCGGCTGGGCAGTGTGCTATGGCGGCAGTTGCAGCCCTTGTCCAGACGCTTGTTGCCGGTGCAGTCGCCCTGGCAGGCCATATTGCTGGGCGCGGTATGGGGTTGGCTGCCCTGTGGTTTGGTTTATAGCGTGCTGGTGGCAGCGCTGGCTGCGGGAGATGCCGTGCAGGGCGGCTTGCTTATGCTGGCGTTTGGCCTGGGCACCTTGCCCACCTTGCTGGCGATGGGTATGGCGGCGGTGAAACTGAAAAAAGTCTTGCAGCAAGGTTGGCTCAGAAAGCTGAGTGGGCTGGCGGTAATACTGTTTGGCCTGTTCGGGCTTTATCGCGTGCTGCTTTGAGCGCGCGCAGGGCAAGCATCAACGGTGATGCTTACTCTGCTGGCTTGAGGTGATACATGGCCAGGCTGCCCCGCAGGTTGGGCATCATGTTGATGGGCTCCTGCTCAGTCAGCACCAGCCGCTCCATCACTTCAATATGGTGGTTGATGCAGAACTCGTCAAAATCCTTGATGGTGCACAGATGCACGTTAGGCGTGTCATACCACTGGTAAGGCAGATTCTTGGAAACCGGCATCTGCCCGGCAATCAGCTGAAAGCGATGACGCCAGTAACCAAAATTGGGAAAGGTGACGATGGCTTCATGACCCACGCGTAGCATTTCCTGCACGATGCCTTCGGTATTGAGCACCGCCTGCAAGGTCTGCGACAAGATCACTACATCAAATGATTTGGCTTCAAATCCCGACAGGCCCGCTTCCAGGTCCATCTGGATGACGTCGACGCCATTGCTCATGCTGGCCAGCCAGTTGGCATCGTCTTTTTCTACGCCATAACCGCGCACCTGCAAGGTGTTGCGCAAATAGCCGAGCAGGGTGCCGTCGCCGCATCCCAGGTCTAGCACCTTGGCGCCGGGTTTGATCCACTTGGCAATCAGCGCAAAGTCGTGTCTTGATTTTGCAGCATCGGCAAACTTGATGGAGGTATTGCTCATGCTGGGCCTCCGACTTTAATTTTCTTGAGATAGTTGCGCAGAATGGCGTGGTAATGGGCATCCTGCATCAAAAAGGCATCATGGCCGTGGGCCGCTGTCACTTCGGCATAACTTACCGACAACTCGTTATCCAGTAGCGCCTTTACGATCTCGCGTGAGCGTGCTGGCGAGAAGCGCCAGTCACTGGTGAATGAAATCACCAGAAAATCTGCCTGGGCAGGCGCCAGTGCCCGCGAGAGATCGCCATCGTGCGCCAGAGCGGGATCAAAATAATCCAGCGCGCGCGTCATGCGCAGATAGGTGTTGGCATCAAACTCACCGGCGAATTTATCGCCCTGATAGCGCAGGTAGGACTCCATCTCGAACTCGACGTCAAAGCTGTACTTGATCTCGCCTTCACGCAGTTTGCGGCCAAACTTGGCGCCCATGGCATCGTCAGATAGATAGGTGATGTGCCCCAGCATGCGGGCAATGCGCAGGCCGCGGCGTGGCACGACCTTGTGCGCATAGTAATCACCGCCGTGGAATTCAGGGTCGGTGATGATGGCCTGGCGTGCCACCTCATTGAAGGCGATATTCTGCGCAGTGAGATTGGGAGCTGCGGCAATCACCAGTGCATGACGCACCCGTTCGGGATAGCTGATGGTCCATTGCAAGGCCTGCATGCCGCCCAGACTGCCACCGACGATGGCGGCCAGCTGTTTGATGCCCAGATAATCGGCCAGGCGTGCTTGCGATGTGACCCAGTCTTCCACCGTGAGCAGCGGGAAAGCCGATCCCCAGGGCTTGCCGGTTTGCGGATGTATGCTCGATGGGCCGGTGCTGCCATGGCAGCCACCCAGGTTGTTGAGGCCGATGACGAAAAAGCGGTTGGTATCCAGAGGCTTGCCGGGGCCGATCAGATTATCCCACCAGCCGGCATGTTTGTCGGTGTCGGCGTATTTGCCTGCCACATGGTGATGGCCGGACAGCGCGTGACAGATCATCACCGCGTTGGATTTGTCCGCGTTCAGCGTGCCATAGGTTTCATAAACGAGGTCGTATTGCGGAAGGACTTCGCCGCTTTTCAGGGGCAGCGGTTCAGTGAAGTGCGCAATCTGTGGGGCTACAATGCCGATGGAGGAGGATTCTGACATTTCGCGATTATACTATGGCTAAAGCCCTATGCCCTATCTGGATAACAACATGTCTATCAGTGCTTTTCAGAGCCATTTTCCCGAGTTCGGTTCCCGCGTGTTTGTGCATGATGCCGCCACCATTATTGGTCAGGTCAGCCTGGGTGATGATGCCTCCGTATGGCCTGGGGTGGTGATACGCGGCGATGTGAATTTCATCCGTATCGGCCATGGCACCAATATCCAGGATCTCAGCATGCTGCATGTCAGCCATCAATCGAGCTGGGATCCGCCTGGCGCCCCACTGATTATCGGCAACCATGTCACGGTCGGCCATAGCGTGATCCTGCATGGCTGCACGTTGGAAGATGAGTGCCTGATCGGCATGGGTAGTATTGTCATGGACAAGGTCGTGGTGCAAAAGCATGTATTGCTGGGCGCTGGCAGTCTGGTGCCGGAGGGTAAGATTCTGGAAAGCGGCTATTTGTATATCGGCCGCCCGGCCAAAAAGGTGCGTGCCCTCACCGAGGCGGAGATCGCCCATTTCAGCTATTCTGCCCAGCACTACATGCGGCTCAAGGATCGCTATCTGCATCCAGATGCGACGGCCTGATCAGGTATAATCATCCCCTTGATTTGAATGAAGGAGTGGGCATGCCTACCGAAGTCCATGTGCATGGCTATCTTGAGCTGGTTGAGGGCGTGAGCGCGCGCCAGGTGGAGGATGCCTGTCGTCCTTTGCTGCAGGAAATGGAAGTGGCGCACCTGAGCGAGTTGAAAAGCATGGAGCCCGAACAGCCCGGCTTTTTCTACAATGCGGGCAATTGGGCGCTGGAGATGTGCTGCACGCTGGAAGTGGAAGAGACTTTCTTCAAGGCGCTGGAAGCCGCCATGGTGGCGCTGGGGCCTTTATGCGAAAAGGCATCGCCAGTCGAGGTCAGTACCTACCATGAAGATGGGCGCGACGAGCTGCAGCTTATCTTTGTTGGCCCGACGGCAGCTGCGATTCTGGATGCACAGCGCCGCGAAATGCTGGCGGATGTAGGTGGCCTGCTGGCGCGGCATTTTGGTCAGGGTGAAATCGATGAGGTGCTGGGGCTGGTCGATCAGCTGTTCCGGCGTCAGGGCCATGCCCTGCAAGCCAATGATTTCAGTGTGGGCCTGACACCTGGCGGCAGTGATCGCCGTCGCTTGCACTAATCTCTTTATTCCCGCACGCCGGGTATGTTTCGTCGGTGTGTGGGTGTCTGAATTTCTCGATCCCTATTTTTTACTGTTGAATGCTGGTGGGGTCGGCTGCCGGCATATTTTCCGCGCCAGCATGATCTAGCCGATCCATTGCCCGAGCGTCACACGGGCTATGCCTGCCAGGTCGTGTGCATGCTGAACATTTGCAAAGTCAGTATCGCGCATCAAGGTGGCGACGGCGTCGGCCTGATCGTAGCCATGCTCCAGCAGCAGCCAGCCTGATGGCATGAGGTGTGCCGGGGCATGCTGGACGATGATGCGAATGTCATCCAGCCCATCCGCTCCGGAAGCCAGTGCGCTGATGGGCTCATGGCGAAGATCACCCAGCTGCAAATGCGGGTCGTCGTTGCGAATATAGGGTGGATTGCTGACGATGACATCAAACTTCAAATCGGCGAGCGGGGCAAACCAGCTGCCCAGTCTGAATTCCACATTCCCTTTTGTCATGCCATGGTCATCGGATTCGGTGGCGGCCAACCCCAGCATTTCGGCATTCTGCCTAGCAACCTGCAAGGCCGCCGCGCATGCATCGACAGCTACCACGCGGCATTGTGGGCGGTGCGCGGCTATGGCCAGTGCGATGGCGCCGGTGCCAGTGCCGAGATCAAGCACCTCGCGAGCGCCTTCACTCGGGATGCGCGCCAGGGCGGTTTCTACCAGCGTTTCGGTATCTGGTCGTGGAATCAGCGTGGCGGGCGATACCGCGAGACGTAATCCAAAAAATTCGCGGTTGCCGAGAATATAGGCAACGGGCTCGCCCGCCAGGCGTCTGTGCAGTAAATCTTGGAATGCGGAGGCGATCTCGGGGGGCAGTGCATCGCTTTCATGGGCGATCAGCCAGGCATGCTCGACATTGCCCAGGGCGTGGCTCATCAGCATGCGGGCTTCATTGCGCGCTTCTCGCGTTTCCAGGTTCAGCCTGGAGCAGAGTTGCTGCTGGGCTTCGCGCAGCGCTTGTTGAATGGTGGGCATGACTTACTTGCGCAGGTGGCGCCAGAGGATGATGACTATGCCAAGATTGAGCAGGAGCAGGGCGTAACTCAGCATGGAGGGTTGCCGCAGGATTTCAATGAATTCAAACGGCAGGTAGACACCGGCACTGACCAAGCCCAGCCATTTTGCCCATGGCCGGTCGTGCCAAAGTCCATAGGCTTCTGCCCAGCGCAGTCCCACATAAACCAGGGCCCCAGCGGTGATGGCCAGCAGGCGCGGCTGGCTGGCATCGGCGGCCAGTTGCAATAAAAAGCGCGGGGTTTGCCGGGCGGGATTCAGATGGAAGTGCGCCACCAGTTGCTCGGCAGCGGCTTGCCAGTCGGTATGCAAGTGCGTCAGCACGGCAAGGGCGGTGAGCAGGATCAGGGCGCCTTTGGCGGCTTCCAGCAGGGCGATGCTGCGCAGGCTGGCGGCGGATTTCATGGCCGTCGCCTAGTTGTCTTCGCCCAGCGTGGCCAGCAGGTCGGCCTGGTGCTCGTTGGCAAGGGTGTTGATCAGCTCGTCCATGTCGCCCTCGGTAATCGCATCGATCTTGTACAGCGTGAGGTTGATGCGATGGTCGGTGATGCGGCCTTGCGGATAATTGTAGGTGCGGATGCGTTCGGAGCGATCTCCGCTGCCGATCAGGCTGCGGCGCTCGCTGGCAATCTTGCTCTGCTGCTCGTTGACCTGCTTGGCCTTGATGCGGGCTGCCAGCACCTGCATGGCCTGCGCCTTGTTGGAGTGCTGGCTGCGGCCATCCTGACATTCCACCACAATGCCGGTAGGAAAGTGGGTGATGCGCACGGCGGAGTCGGTTTTGTTGATGTGCTGACCACCGGCGCCGGAGGCGCGGAAGGTATCAATGCGGATATCAGCGGGGTTGATGGTGACATCGCTGACCTCGTCGACTTCAGGCAATACCGCCACGGTGCAGGCCGAGGTGTGGATGCGGCCCTGGGTTTCGGTTTCCGGCACGCGTTGCACACGGTGGCCGCCCGACTCGAACTTGAGTTTGGAGTAAGCGCCAAAGCCTTCAATCTTGGCGATGATTTCCTTGTAGCCGCCGACTTCGGACTCACTGGCGGAGACCACTTCCACTTTCCAGCGCTGGCGTTCGGCATAGCGGGAATACATGCGGAACAGGTCACCGGCAAACAGTGCCGATTCATCGCCGCCAGTACCGGCACGAATTTCGAGGAAGATATTGCGTTCGTCGTTGGGATCCTTGGGCAGCAGCAGTTTCTGCAGGGCCATGGCAATCTCTTCCAGCCGTGCTTTGCCTGCCTCGATTTCTTCCTGCGCAAAGGCTTTCATCTCAGGGTCTGCCAGCATGGCATGGGCTTCCTTGAGGTCGTTCTCGCATTGCTCGTAGGCGCGGTATTGCTCGACGATGGGCGTGATTTCGGCGTGCTCGCGCGAAATCTTGCGGTAATTCTCCATATCCGACGTAGCGTCTTCACTGGATAGCAGGCGGTTCAGTTCATCAAGGCGCTCGCTCAGGGTGGCGAGCTTTTTCAGCATGGAGGGTTTCATTACGGATTCTTAATCGTGGTGGAGCTGGTAGAGTTGGCGCAACAGGTTTTCCAGTTGTTCGCGGTTGTCGCCATGGGCTTGATTCAGGGCGTGGCTGGGGCCGTGCAAAAGTTTGTTGGTGAGCGCGGTGCTCAGCGCTTCCAGGGCGGCAATCGGGTCTTCGCCGCGGGCGATCAGTTTCTGGGCTTTTTCAAGCTCGCTGCGGCGGAAATGCTCGGCCTGATCGCGCAGCGCCCGTATGGTGGGAACAGCATCGCGGGTTTTCAGCCAGTGCATGAAATTGTCCACGCGCAGGGCAATGATCTTTTCGGCTTCGCGTGCGGCTTCCTGGCGATTCACCAGGCCTTCCTGCACCACTTGCGCCAGGTCGTCCACGGTATAGAGGAAGACGTCATCCAGCTCGGCGGCTTCGGCTTCAATGTCGCGTGGTACGGCGAGGTCCACCATGAACATGGGGCGGTGTTTGCGGGTCTTGATGGCACGCTCCACCATGCCGAGGCCGACAATGGGCAGCTGGCTGGCGGTGGAGGTGACGACAATATCAAAATCGGCCAGGCGGTCCGGAATATCGCCCAACAGCATGGCGTGGCCGCCGATGCGGGCAGCCAGTTCGCTGCCGCGCTCCATGGTGCGATTCGCCACGGTGATGGAGGCAGGCTTGTGCGTGGCAAAGTGCTCCGCACATAACTCGATCATTTCGCCCGCGCCGATGAACAGTACATGCAGTCCATGCAGATTGCCAAAGATGCGCTGCGCCAGCTTGACCGAGGCCGCGGCCATGGAAATGGAGCTGGCGCCAATGTCGGTGGTGGTGCGGACTTCCTTGGCGACGGCAAAGGTGCGCTGGAACAGCTTGTGCAGCAGCGTGCCCAGGGTGCCGGCGTGTTCGGCGATTTTTACTGCCTGCTTCATCTGCCCCAGAATCTGCGCTTCGCCCAGTACCATGGAATCCAGCCCTGCGGCCACGCGGAAGGCGTGCTTTACGGCATCTTCGCTGGGCAGGGTATACATGTAAGGCTGGATATTGTGCGTTTGCAGCTGGTGGTATTTTGCCAGCCAGTCCAGGGCTTTTTGCGGGTCGTCGGTATTACAGTAAAGCTCTGTCCGGTTGCAGGTGGACAGGATGGCCGCCTCGCGCACGCCATGCGTGCTGAGATCGCGCAGGGCTTCTTCCAGGGTTTCGCTCTGAAAGGCTACGTGCTCGCGGATCGCAATGGGGGCGGTGGTGTGGTTCACACCGACGGTGAATAGATGCATTTCGTAATTTTCCAGTATCGCGCCAGCATAAGCAACAATTTCAGTCAGATAGATATCTTCCCTAGTAACGGCCAGTTGGGCGAAATGTTGACCTCTGGCGGGGCTAAAGGGCTGTCTTGACGTCACAAATCCGGGTAAAATGCGGGTTTTTCAACTGATTGATTCGTAGCCATGGCCAAACCATTCAGAATTGCCCCAAGTATTCTTTCCGCCAACTTTGCCAAGCTGGGCCAGGAAATCAGCGATGTCATCACTTCCGGTGCGGATATCGTTCACTTCGACGTAATGGATAACCACTACGTTCCCAACCTGACCATTGGTCCCTTGGTCTGTGAGGCCATCCGCCCAGTGACCGATGCCATCATTGATGTGCATTTGATGGTCAAGCCAGTGGATCGCATCATCCCTGACTTCGCCAAGGCTGGCGCCAACATCATTACCTTCCACCCTGAAGCTTCCGACCACATTGACCGTAGCCTGTCGCTGGTGCGCGAACTGGGTTGCAAGTCCGGCCTGGTGTTCAACCCTGCTACTCCGCTGGATTACCTCGACTACGTCATGGACAAGGTCGACATGATTCTGCTGATGTCGGTTAACCCTGGTTTTGGTGGTCAGAAGTTTATTCCTGGCACCCTGGACAAGCTGCGCCAGGCCCGTGCCCGTATTGATGCCTACACCGAAAAGACGGGCCGTGAAATCTGGCTGGAAATCGACGGGGGTGTGAATACGGCCAATATCGCCGAGATCGCCCGTGCCGGTGCTGATACCTTCGTGGCTGGTTCTGCCGTGTTCGGTGCTGGCAAGGATACCGATCCTAACCGTTACGACACCATCATCGGCAACCTGCGCGCTGAGCTGGCCAAGGTGTAATCCTGCTGCCATCGCGTAAGCGGTGGCGTATGGAGCGCTCTGCGGAATTCCCATAGTGAATTTCCCGATTCCGGTGCGGGCCGTGGCGCTGGATCTGGACGGTACCTTATTGCATACCGCGCCAGATCTCGCTGATGCAGCCAATCGCATGCTGAATGCAATGGGTCGGCCAGTCCTGCCTGAGGCTCTGGTCATGACCTATGTGGGTAATGGCGCCGCGCGACTCGTCAAGCGTTTGTTGACCGGCGACATGGACGCCGAGCCGGATGCAGCGCTATTCGAGCAGGCGCAGAATTTGTTTTTTGAGCACTATGCCGAGGTGTTGACGCGGCGCAGTGCGCCTTACCCCGGCGCAATGGATGGGGTAAGGCAATTGCATCAGGCCGGCTACAAGCTGGCCTGTATTACCAACAAGCCGGAACGCTTTACGCTGCCACTGCTCCAAGCGATGGGCATGCTGCCGTATTTTTCACTGGTGCTGTCGGGAGACAGTCTGCCGCGGAAAAAGCCGGATCCCCTGCCATTGCTGCATATGGCCGAAATGTTTGGTGTCAGCCCCGCGCAGATGGTGATGATAGGCGACTCCTCGGCAGATGTCGGTGCGGCGCGTGCCGCTGGATGTGCGGCGATTGCGGTTTCGTATGGGTATAATCGCGGGCAGCCCGCCAATATGCTGGGGGCAGATGCGGTGATTGACAGCCTGCAAGAGGCGGCTTTTTTATTAACGTATGATCAACACGTGTGATCCAGGGTAAATAGATGAATTTCCAGGACTTTAAATGCCAGCTCAGCTGGCGATGGTGGCGCTGAACTCTGACGAACGTCCGTTTGGACGAATCTGGAGGGCGCACAGCTGCGCCTGACGCACATACAAGACTTGGGAATTACTATGTTACAAACCATCACTAAGCACGAGTTCAAGGCCCTGGCGGACCAGGGCTATAACCGTATTCCGCTGGTCGTCGAAACCTTCGCCGACCTCGATACCCCGCTTTCTCTCTACCTGAAACTGGCGAATCGCCCTTTCTCCTACCTGCTGGAATCCGTGCAGGGCGGTGAGCGATTTGGCCGCTATTCCATCATTGGTTTGCCTGCCCGTACCCGTATCGTGGCGCATGATCGCGATATCAAGGTATTGCAGGATGATCTCGTGATTGAATCCGCGGCGGATATCAATCCGCTGGATTTCGTCAAACAGTATCAGGCGCGTTTCAAAACACCGCCTTACCAGGGGTTGCCGCGCTTTACCGGCGGTCTGGCCGGTTATTTCGGCTATGAAACCGTGCGCTATATCGAGCCACGGCTCACGCGCAACGCGCATGCCAAAACCGATGCCCTGGGTGTGCCCGATATTCTGCTCATGGTCTCCGAAGAGCTGGCTGTGGTGGATAACCTGTCAGGCAAGCTTTATTTCATCGTGTATGCGGACCCCGCGACGGATAACGCCTACGAGGCAGCGCATCAGCGCCTGCAGCAATTGCTGACGCAGTTGCGCCAGCCGGTGGCCATTCCTCAAGCGCCTGCGATGGCGCCGAGTGAAGCGGTGTCAGAGTTTGGCGAAGCCAATTTCAAGGCGGCCGTCGATCAGGCCAAGCGCTATATTTTTGATGGCGACATCATGCAGGTGGTGCTGGCGCAACGCTTGTCACAACCGTTTGCTGCATCCCCCATGTCGCTCTACCGCGCATTGCGCAGCCTGAACCCATCGCCTTACATGTTTTACTACGACATGGGAGATCACCATGTGGTGGGGGCCTCACCTGAGATACTGGTGCGGCTGGAAAACGATATGGTCACTGCCCGCCCGATTGCCGGTACCCGTCCACGGGGCAAGACGCGCGAGCACGACGTAGCTCTGGCCGAAGAGTTGCTGGCTGACCCCAAGGAGCGTGCCGAGCATGTGCAGCTGATGGACCTCGGCCGTAACGATGTGGGCCGCGTGGCAGTCACGGGCTCGGTCAAGGTGACAGACAGCATGGTGATTGAGCGCTATTCGCATGTCATGCATATCGTGTCCAACGTGGAAGGCCAGCTCAAACCCGGCATGCAGGCGATTGATGTGCTGAAAGCCACTTTCCCTGCCGGTACGGTGAGCGGGGCGCCCAAGGTGCGCGCCATGGAAATCATAGACGAGCTGGAACCTTCCAAGCGCGGCATTTATGCCGGTGCCGTTGGCTATCTCGGCTTCAATGGCGATATGGACCTGGCGATTGCCATTCGTACCGCCGTGATCAAGGACAAGACGCTTTATGTGCAGGCCGGTGCCGGTATTGTGGCTGACTCGGTACCCGAGAGCGAATGGATGGAAACGCAGAACAAGGCAAGAGCCGTGATTCGCGCCGCCGAGATTGTGCTCGCCGGTCTGGACAGTAATGCCGGTCAACTGGCTCAAGGGAAGGAGTAATCATGCTGCTGATGATCGATAACTACGATTCGTTCACCTATAACCTGGTGCAATATCTGGGTGAGCTGGGCCAGGATGTGCAGGTCTATCGCAACGATGAAATTGACCTGGCCAAGGTGGCTGAACTGAAGCCGGATCACATTGTGATTTCGCCTGGCCCTTGCACCCCAAATGAGGCGGGTATTTCAGTGCCGCTGATCCATGAGTTTGCGGGCAAGATTCCCTTGCTGGGGGTATGCCTGGGCCATCAGAGCATAGGTCAGGCGTTTGGCGGGCGCATCATTCACGCCAAGCAGCTGATGCACGGCAAGACCTCGCAGGTATCCCATAACAATGTCGGGGTGTTCAGCGGTTTGCCCAATCCGTTTACGGCAACCCGTTACCATTCGCTGGTGATTGAACGTGAGACGATACCTGATTGCCTGGAAATCACGGCATGGACTGATGACGGCGAGATCATGGGCGTACGGCATAAAACCCTGCCGGTAGAGGGCGTGCAGTTTCACCCGGAATCCATCCTGACGGAGCACGGACACGATCTCCTGAATAATTTCCTGAAAGCCTACTGATGGACATGACCGTCAAGGCTGCGCTGCAAAAGCTGATCCAGCATCAGGATTTCACCCACGGTGAAATGCTCTCCATCATGCGGCAGGTGATGGGCGGCGAACTCACGCCTGCCCAGATTGCCGGGCTGCTGATCGGTTTGCGCGTCAAGGGCGAAACGGTGGATGAGATTGCCGCAGCTGCCGAAGTCATGCGCGAGCTTTCCACCAAGGTGGTGGTGGCGGATGACGCCTATCTGATTGATACCTGTGGCACGGGCGGGGCGGTGAACAAGGCCTTCAATGTGTCGACCTGCTCTGCATTTGTCGCGGCTGGTGCACAGGCGCGCATTGCCAAGCATGGCAATCGGGCGGCTTCGTCCAAGACTGGCAGTGCGGATGTGCTGGAGGCGCTGGGCGTCAATATCAACTTGCAGCCTGAGCAGGTCGCTCGCTGCGTGAATGAGGTTGGCATCGGCTTCATGTTTGCGCCTAATCACCATAGCGCCATGAAACATGCGGGTCCGGTGCGGCGTGAGCTCGGCGTGCGTACACTGTTCAATCTTCTGGGACCGCTGACCAATCCGGCGGGTGCCAAACGCCAGGTGATGGGCGTATTCCATAAAGACCTGGTGCCCTTGCTGGCGCATGCGCTGCAGCGACTGGGCAGCGAGCATGTCATGGTGGTATTCAGCGCCGACGAGATGGATGAAATTTCGTTCTCTGGCGATACCTATGTGGCGGAACTGAAAGACGGTGTGGTCACCGAGTACACGCTGAACCCGCGTGATTTCGGGATGCCATTGCATGATGTGGATAGCATACGCGTGGAAAATGCGGCGGAATCTGCCGAGTTGATCAAGGCTGTCCTACGCGGTGAACAAGGTCCTGCGCGCGATATCGTGCTGCTGAATGCGGGTGCGGCGATTTATGTGGCCGGTCAGGCCGCCACCTTGCAGGCAGGGATTCAGCGTGCTGCCGAGGCGATAGACAGCGGCGCCGCCATGCAAAAACTGGAAGCCCTGCGTAGCCTGGCCGCATCGGCATGAAGCGCTTGATACTGGCAGCGGCGATTGCCGCTGGGTATACCGTTTGGCATTTTTCCTCTGCCGCTACGGAAGTGGCGCCGGTTGCCCAGCCCATTGAGCTGGCGCGGCCCGCGACCTGGCAGGATGGTGATGCGGTTATCCGTCAGGCCTTTGACCACAGGCTCAGCCATGTGCAGGTCAAGGCGCGTGGCCGTGTGATGAAGGTGCTCAAGGATGACAACGACGGTACACGGCATCAGCGCATACTGGTTCGCCTTGAAAACGGCATCACCGTGCTGATTGCCCATAATATTGATCTCGCCCCGCGTATTCCGGCACTGGCGGTTGGCGACGAGCTGGCGTTTTTTGGTGAATATGTCTGGAATGCCAAGGGCGGTGTGGTGCACTGGACGCATCATGACCCGCAGCAACGCCATACGCCCGGCTGGCTCGAATACCAGGGCAAAACGTATCAGTAAGCAAGCGAATATCCATTAGCGAATTTTTCAATTGGAACCAGCATGTCCGATATCTTGAATAAAATCCTCCGCGTAAAGCAGGCGGAAGTGCAGGCCGCCATGGCCGTCCATCCGCTCGTCATGGTGCAGCGCGACGCGCAGGCCATGCCAGCGCCGCGTGACTTTGTGGGCGCCATTCGCCAGAAGATGGCCGCAGGCCAAGCGGCGGTGATTGCCGAAATCAAAAAGGCCAGCCCCTCCAAAGGGGTAATTCGCGAAGACTTCCAGCCTGCCCAGATTGCGGCAAGCTATGAAAAGGGAGGCGCTGCCTGTCTTTCCGTGCTGACTGATCGCGACTTCTTCCAAGGCTCGCCAGAATACTTGCAGCAGGCGCGGGCCGCATGTGCCTTACCTGTGTTGCGCAAGGACTTCATGATCGAGGCCTATCAAGTGTACGAAGCCCGTGCCATGGGCGCTGATTGCATACTGCTGATCGCCGCCGCCCTGGATCTGCCACGCATGCGCCAGCTGGAAACCATTGCCCATGATCTGGGCATGGCGGTGCTGGTGGAAGTGCATAATGGTGAGGAGCTTGATCTGGCACTGCAGCTGGAGACGCCTTTGCTCGGTATCAATAACCGCAATCTGCGGACATTTGAAGTGACACTGGATACCACGCTGGGATTATTGCCTCGTATTCCGGCGGGCAAAATCGTCGTCACCGAGTCCGGTATTTTCACGCCGGAAGATGTAGCCCTGATGCGTGGGCATGATGTCCATACTTTCCTGGTGGGCGAGGCCTTCATGCGCCAGCCTGAGCCAGGTGCCGAACTCGCCCGTGTATTTGCCTGAGGAGTATCACCCCATGTCCGCATCCAGCAAACAATTCCTCATGAGCCGTCCGCGCCGCATGCGTCGGGACGCCTTTTCGCGTCGCTTGATGCGCGAAAACGTCATCACGACCAACGATCTGATTTATCCGGTGTTTGTGCTGGATGGCGAGCAACGTCAGGAAGAGGTGGCCTCCATGCCGGGAGTGGTGCGGCAGAGCATAGATCACCTGCTGCAAACAGCGGCCGAGTGCGTGCGTCTGGGCATTCCGGCCCTGGCCTTGTTCCCCGTGGTGGATCAGGCGGGCAAGAGCCTGGATGCCAATGAAGCCTATAACCCGCAAGGGTTGGTGCCGCGCGCCGTGCGTGCCCTCAAGCAGGCGCACCCCGAGCTTGGCATCATCACCGATGTGGCGCTGGACCCCTACACCACGCATGGTCAGGATGGCCTGATTGATGACAGTGGCTATGTGCTGAACGATGAAACCGTGGAAGTGCTGATCCGCCAGGCGCTATGCCATGCTGAGGCAGGTGCTGACGTGGTAGCGCCATCAGACATGATGGACGGCCGAATAGGTGCCATTCGCGAGGCCTTGGAGCAGCATGGGCATATTCATACCCGCATCCTGGCTTACTCCGCTAAGTATGCATCCGCGTTTTATGGGCCGTTTCGGGATGCGGTTGGCTCGTCGTCAAATCTGGGACGGGGCAACAAGTACAGTTATCAGATGGACCCTGCCAATTCAAATGAAGCATTGGTTGAAGTTGCGCTAGATCTAGAGCAAGGGGCGGATATGGTGATGGTGAAACCCGGTATGCCATATTTGGATATTGTGCGTCGTGTTAAAGATGAATTTGGGGTGCCGACCTATGCCTATCAGGTCAGCGGCGAATACGCCATGCTGAAAGCGGCCTCGCAAAATGGCTGGCTGGATGAGCAGGCCTGCGTCATGGAAGCCATGCTGGCTTTCAAGCGTGCAGGTGCTGACGGTATCCTGACTTACTTTGCGATGGATGTGGCGCGCTGGTTGCGTGGCTAGCGCGTTTCTTAAAAAACGCGCCAATTCAACAACTACATTTCAAGTTCCGGATTTAACCGGGACAAGGCGATCAACGCTTTCAGGCCATCCAGGTTGACACGAGTAGACGCTTGTCCGTTTGCCGGACTGCGGGTGGGGGTGCGGAGGTCGTCAATTTCAAATACGCTGAGCCTGATCAGGCCATGCGGCCCTTCCAGTGTAAATACCGGAACCTTCTTGCGGTCGCCGCCTTTACGGTCACTGCTGCGTCTGTCATTGATGCGATAGGATTTTTCGTTGGTTTCGTACGGAATCTGCTGATTCAGCAGGAACATCTCGACATCCTTGAGGCTGTCGGCGAAAAGATGAATATGGGTTTCGGCAAATTTGCCGGCGGTGCCGTCCAGTACCGGACCCGTCAGGTGCGGGTTGAAGCGTTCAAGCAGGCGCATCACGATAACGGCATCCGCCCGTAATTGGCGCAGATTTTCCGGCTGATCCTCACTGTTGTAGATCTCGTGATAGAGCCGGATCTCCTCCTCAATCTCGCTATTGGTCGGCAGGCAGTTGATGTCGGTGGCTCCCAGTTGCTTGCCCGCCTTGCGCTTGGCATGGCTGAAGTCGGATATTCCTTCTTCGGCCATCATGCGGGCCGCCTGCTGTGCAATCAGCTGTCTCAGATGCTGCTGTCGGCCTGAACTGTCTTTTGCCATGATGCTTGCTCTACCTCGCCCGTCGGGGCATTGCTAACGCTTTATAAATCCCTGTAAATCGCTCGCCAGAACATACCTGTCTTGCTTATTCCCTGTGGTAACGGATCACCTAAAACAATTGATCAGCCCGGGTGGGGTCCGTCGCTGTGGATTCCGCTGGTTTGCTGGTCGGGAATCCTGGAATTGGACTGAAGGTATTGTCTTCAGTTTCTGGCGGCATGAATTCCTGATAGAAGTATTCATATATCCCGCTTTCATCATCGCTCACCCGCATTCCGGTGTGTGGGTTGATCTTGACCGAAGTGATGCCTGGTGGAACGGAGTATGGTTCATCCGGCACATTGCGCAGGGCTGTGGTCATATAGTCAATCCAGATGGGCAGGGCAGCGCGGCCGCCGGTTTCATTGCTGCCGAGCGAGCGTGGCTGGTCATAACCGATCCAGGTGATGGCCACCTGTTTCGGGTTGAAGCCCGCAAACCAGGCATCTACCTGGCTATTGGTAGTGCCGGTTTTGCCTGCGAGGTCATAGCGGCCAATCTGGCGGGCTTTTGCGGCAGTACCGATGCGTGCCACATCCTGCATCATGGAGGTCATGATGAATGCGTTGCGGGCATCAATTACCCGCACGGCATTTTTGCCGACTTCATCAAACTTGGTCTCTTCGATTACCTTGCCGCGCGGGTCCACGATCTTGCTGATGAGGTAAGGACGCACGCGATAGCCGCCATTTGCAAATACCGCATAAGCGCCAGCCATCTGCCATGGGGTGACCGAGCCTGAACCTAGTGCCATGGCCAGATACGGCGGGTGATCCTTGGGCGAGAAGCCAAAGCGGGTAATGTAATCCTGGCCGTAACGCACACCGATACTCTGCAGTATGCGGATGGAGACCATATTCTTGGATTTGGTCAGCGCGGTACGCATGCGCATGGGGCCTTCGTATGTGTTGTCGAAGTTCTTGGGCTCCCAGGCCGAGCCGCTGCCGGTTTCTGCTGCAGAAAGCGTGATGGGTTCATCCTCAATCATGCTGGCAGGGGTGAAGCCTTTCTCCAGCGCAGCCGAGTAGATGAAGGGCTTGAAGCTGGAACCTGGCTGGCGCCAGGCTTGCGTAACGTGATTGAACTTGTTGCGGTTGAAATCAAAGCCGCCGACCAGCGCACGTACCGCCCCGGTGGAAGGATCCAGCGCAATAAAGCCCGACTGCACTTGTGGCAGCTGCGTAATCTGCCAGCCATCGGTGGTCTTGACGATGCGAACAATGGCCCCCGGTTGCAGCTTGCGCTTGCTCGGGTCTTTCTCATTCAAGGTCTTTTGTACCAGTGACAGGCCGTTGCCGGTGATCTGGATATCTTCGCCGCTCTGCGAGTGCACGGTGACCAGCTTGGGGCTCAGGTTGATGACCATGGCGGGGATCAGGCCATTGGAAACTTCTATTTCATCCAGCGCCTTGTCTACCCAGTTGGCTTCTTCTTCAGTCCCGTGTGCCGGGGGGTGAATCACTTTTTCCGGCCCGCGATAGCCATGGCGGCTGTCGTAATCGAGTATGCCTTGCAGTACGGCCTTGTTCGCGGCCTCCTGATTGGATTTGCGGATGGTGGTGTAGACCTTGAGGCCGCTGGTGTAGATGTCATCCTTGTAACGCTGATACATCATTTGCCGCGCGATTTCGGCCACATAATCGGCAGCCAGGTCACGCACTTGCTTGGTCTGACGGAATTTTTGCGGCTCTTTTAAAGCATTGTTGTAAGTATTTTCATCGATGTAGCGCAACTCCTTCATGCGTCGCAAAACGTAGTGCTGGCGCGCTGTGGCACGTTTTGGGTTGGCAAAAGGGTTGTAGCGCGATGGCGCTTTTGGCAGTCCGGCCAGCATGGCGGCCTCCGCCACACTCAATTTATTTAAAGGCTTGCCGTAATAGACTTGTGAAGCTGCGGCAAAACCATACGAACGCTGCCCCAGATAAATCTGGTTGATGTAAAGCTCAAGGATCTGATCCTTGGTCAGGTTGTGTTCAATCTTGATGGCCAGCAGGGCTTCACTGAGTTTGCGCGAGGCGGTTTTTTCGCTGGAGAGGAAGAAGTTGCGGGCGACCTGCATGGTAATCGTGCTGGCGCCTTCCTTGAAGCTGCCCGAGGTGACATTGGCAATGGCGGCGCGCAGGATGCCCATGGTGTCTACCCCGCCGTGCTTGTAAAAGCGCTCATCTTCAGCGGCAAGAATGGCATGTTTGAGGGAGGCGGGTACATCCTCGATTTTGATGAAGGCACGGCGCTCTTCACCAAATTCACCGATGAGGTAATTGTCCTCGGAGTACACCCGTAATGGCACCTTGGGTTTGTAATCCGTCAGGGCGTCAAGCGAGGGTAGTTCTGGATAGATAAGGGTGGCCGCGAGGCCGATGAGCGCAGTGAAAACCAATCCGAGCACCAGGGCAATCAGAATCAGAAACTGCCACCATTTTTTGGGAAGCATGGAGAGATTTAATCAGTAAACGATGTGAAGACATTATATGAGTCTGATCGTCCAAATGGAAAAATATAATTCGCTTTACACTATTTAAACTTGTTGCTAGCATTTAATGTAAATTATTAGTGTTGCGCGTAACTACTCAATAAAGAAAGGGAATTTCATTTTGAAATTCGACTTTTTCAAAGAAAAGACGCAGCCGTTGGTGGGGGTGGACATAAGCGCTAGCTCCGTCAAAATGGTCGAGCTGTCGACGGGAAGCAAGGGGGGGTATCACCTTGAGGGGTACGCTATCGCCTCGCTGGCCAAAGATGCCGTCGTCGATGGCAACATCGCCGGGCTGGAGCAGGTGGCTGATGCCGTCAAGCGCGCCTGGAAGCTCCTCGGTTCACGTGAAAAACGCACGGCACTGGCTTTGCCAGCTGCTGCGGTGATCAGTAAAAAAGTCCTCATGCCTGGCGGCTTGCGCGAAGAAGAGATGGAGCTGCAAGTCGAAGGCGAAGCCAATCAATACATTCCCTTTTCGCTGGATGAGGTCAATATCGACTTTCAGGTGCTGGGTCCTGCGACCAATAGTCCGGATGAAGTGGAAGTCCTGATCGCGGCCTCTCGCAAGGAAAAAATCGAAGATCGTGTTGCTGCTGTCGAAGGCGCTGGCCTCAAGGCGCTAGTGGTGGATGTGGAAACCTACGTTACCGAGGCAGCTTACACGCTGATCGCTAATCAATTGCCCAATCATGGGCGTGAGCAAACCGTGATGATCGTCGATATCGGCGCGGTCATGACGCACATCAATGTTCTGCATGACAATCAGTCGGTATATATCCGTGAGCAGACCTTCGGCGGCGGCCAGCTAACCCAGGAAATTCAGCGCCGCTTTGGCCTTACGCCAGAAGAAGCTGAAATCTCCAAGCGCAAAGGCGGCTTGCCTGAAAGCTACGAGTCCGAAGTCATGCAGCCTTTCATGCAGACCCTGGCGCTTGAAGTGGCACGTGCCCTGCAGTTCTTCACGAGCTCTACCCAGTACAATCGGGTCGATCACATTATCCTGGCGGGCGGTTGTGCCGCGATTCCAGGTATTGATGCACTGGTGCAAGAGCGCACGCAAGTGAATGCGATCATCGCCAATCCGTTTGCCGGCATGACGATTAATCCCAAAATCAAGCAGCAGCAACTGGTGGCCGATGCGCCATCCTTGCTGATTGCTTGCGGACTGGCGATGCGCGGGGTGGATGCATGATCAGAATCAACCTGCTGCCACACCGGCAGATCAAGCGCGCGGAACGTCAGCGCGAATTCAACCTCATGCTGGTGGGGACGCTGATTCTGGGGGTGGTTATTGTCTTTATGGTACAGACGTTTATCGGCGCCAGTATCGATGCCCAGGTAGGCCGTAATACGCGGCTGGAGCAGGCAAACACCCAGCTTGATCAGCAGATTGCCGAGATCAAGGAGCTGAAAAATGAAATCGGTGCCGTGCTTGAACGCAAGCAAGTGGTGGAAAACTTGCAAACCAATCGCAGCCAGACGGTGATGGTGCTTGATGAACTGTCGCGTGAGCTGCCGGAAGGGATGTTCCTGAAATCCATCAAGCAGCAGGGCGCATTGATCACGATTGAAGGTATCGCCGATACCAATGCCCGTGTTGCCGCGCTGGTGCGCAACCTTTCGTCTTCCCCTGCGATGGAATCGCCTGGTCTGGTTGAAATCAAGTCCGCTACCGTCAATGGCCTCAAGCAGAATGACTTCATCATGAACGTCAACATCAAGACCCGGCAGCCTGATAGCGCTGATAAGCCTGAGGGCAAAATCTCATGAATTTACAGGATTTCAACCAGATTGATCTAAAGACCGCTGGCAACCTGCCATTGCCAGTGAAGGCGGTATTGCTGGGTGTAATGCTGCTGCTGATTGTGGCCGCTGGCTACTGGTTTGTCTGGAGCCCATCGCTGGAGGAGCTGGATCAGGCCAAAGCGAAGGAAGGCCAGTTGCGTGAAGTGTTTGTCAGCAAAAAGCGCCAGGCCATCAATCTGGATGCTTACAAAAAGCAGATGGTGGAGATTGAAAGAACATTTGGCGCATTGCTGAAGCAGTTGCCGGATAAATCCCAGATGGATGGTCTCTTGACCGATATCAACCAGGTAGGCCTGGAGCGCGGCCTGGAGTTTGAACTCTTCAAACCCGGACAGGAAGTGGTGGCGGATTTCTATGCCGAGATGCCCATCTCGATCAAGGTGATAGGCAATTATCATGATCTGGGCCTGTTTGCGGCGGACGTTTCGCGCCTTTCCCGCATCGTGACACTTAATGATATTGCGATCAGCAGCGCCAACAAGGATAGCAAAGATTCGAAGCTGGTGATGGAAGCCGTTGCCAAGACTTATCGGTATCTTGATGCCAATGAAGTGGCCGCCAAAAAAGCCGCTGAAAAAGCGAACAAGAAATAAGGGACACGGCCAATATGATGAATCACTCCCGAACTTCAGTCCTGGCAGCCTTGCCCGCCATCTGGGCAGTGTGTCTTGCATTGACGCTGAGTTCCTGCGGCGGCGACCAGGGGGATGACCTGGACCAGTTCATGCAGAACGCGGCCAAGGATATGAAAGTAAAGATCGAACCCATCCCCGAAGTAAAGCCATACAGCCCGTTTGAATATAACGCGGATGGTACTTTGCATGACCCTTTCAAGGCGCGCAAAGCCCAGTCCAGCCGCGGTGTGCAGCCTAATCTCAATCGTACGCGTGAGCCGCTTGAGGGGTATCCGCTGGAAAGTCTCAAGTACGTTGGCTCGCTCAGCAAAGCCAATTTGAAGTATGCCCTGATAAAAACGCCGGATGAAAATATCCAGCAAGTAAAAATAGGCAATTACGTGGGTCAAAATTTCGGGATTGTGACCGATATTAATGATGACGCAGTGGTATTAAAAGAAATCGTCCAGGACGAGCTCAGCGGCGACTGGACGGAAAGAACTTCAAGCATGGGATTGCAGGAATAGGGTGGTGAAATGACATACAGCAAATTTTTTAGCGGCCTGGCGGGCATCTTCGCGATGTTGACGCTAGTTTCACCCGCGGCGGCTGCGGATGAGCAGAGCGCATTCCCTAACAAAATCGAAAAGGTCGAGTTTTCGGCCATGCCCGGTGGGCGGGTCGCGGTGCGCATACAGACCACCCAGCCACTTTCCAATGTGCCTGCCGGCTTTACCCTGACCAACCCCTCCCGCATCGCGCTGGATTTTCCCGGGGTTGGCAATGGATTGCAACGCAGTAGCGTGACCGCTGAGCAGGGCGTGCTGAAAAGCGTCAGCCTGGCGCAGGCAAAAGACAGAACTCGCATGGTGCTGAACCTCAGCAAGTCTGTGGGCTATAGCACCAGTACCGATGGCAACGCCACGATCATCTTGCTGCAAACCAGCGAAGTTGCTGCCAACCAGACCACGGTGACGCGTTTTGCCGAGCCCAAGGTGGGCGATAAATCGCATAGTGTGACCAATGTGGACTTCATGCGCGGCAAGAATGGCGAGGGGCGTGTCATGGTGGATTTGTCTGACCCGGCTGCCGGCATTGATATCCGCCAGCAGGGCAAAACCATCGTGGTGGATTTCGTGAATACTGATATTGCGGCTTCCTTGCAACGTCGCCTGAACGTGATCAATTTCAATACGCCCGTGCTGTATGTAGATGCCATGCAGCAAGGCAAGAATACCCGCTTGGTGATCGAGCCCAAGGGCAACTGGGAGCAGTCTGCCTATCAGGCTGACAAGAAATTCATTATTGATGTACGTCCAGTGGTGGAAGATCCCAACAAGCTGGTACAGGGCAGCAAGCCCGGCTATGCCGGTGAAAAGCTTTCCTTGAATTTCCAGAATATTGATGTGCGCTCTGTGCTGCAGGTGATCGCCGATTTTACCGGCTTGAACATCATTACCAGCGATACCGTCTCCGGCAACCTGACCTTGCGCTTGAAAGATGTTCCCTGGGATCAGGCGCTGGATATCATCATGTCCAGCAAAGGGCTGACGCAGCGTAAATCCGGCAATGTCATCATGGTGGCGCCTATGGAGGAAGTGGCAGCCAAAGAGAAGCTGAGCCTGGAAGCCAGCCAGCAGATTGAAGACTTGGAGCCAGTGCGTACGGAAGTCTTTACCCTGAAATACATGAAGGCCGAATCGCTCAAGAATATTCTGACCGATGAAAAGCAGAAGATATTGTCCAAGCGCGGCAGCGCTGTGCTGGACCCCAGAACCAATACTGTATTTGTGCAGGATACGGCAAGACACTTGGAAGAAATCCAGCAGATCATCAACAAGACCGATATTCCGGTGAAGCAGGTCATGATCGAGTCGCGCCTGGTGATTGCGGACGAAAAGTTTGGCAAGAGCCTGGGTGCCCGGTTTGGGATGACCCAGCAGAGTGCAGATGGCCAGAATGTGATTGGTGGTACTTTGGGTAACCGTATTACGGAAGTTTCCAGCGATGGCACCATCACCCAAGGTACCCACAACGGTACTATTCAGACTGCTACCACAGGCAGCACGGCGACCAGTTCTGATGGCGAGCCTGACCTGATGTCCAACCTGCCGGTTTCGAATGCTTACGGCAACCTGGCCTTTACCCTGCTGCGCCTGCCAGCCGGCCTGTTGCTCAACCTGGAATTGTCGGCGCTGGAAACTGACAAACGCGGCAAGGTGGTGTCCAGTCCGCGCGTGACCACGGCCAATCAGAAAAAAGCCCAGATCCAGCAAGGTACCAAGATTCCTTATTTGCGTGCCAGCAGCAGTGGCGCCACCAGTGTGCAGTTTGTGGATGCGACGCTCAGCCTGGAAGTCACGCCGCAAGTAACGCCGGATGACAAGATCATCATGGACCTTACCATCAAGAAAGACCGTGTGGGCCAGATTTTCTCCGGTGTGCCGTCGATTGAAACGCAGAGTGTGGATACGCAGGTACTGGTATCCAACGGCGAAACGGCTGTGCTGGGTGGCATTTACGAGCAAACCGAACGTAACGATGTGGACAAGGTGCCGTTCTTTGGCGATATTCCATTCCTGGGTAACGCATTCAAACGCCGTGTGAAGCAGAATGACAAAACCGAACTGCTGATTTTCATCACGCCCAAGATCATGGATGACAATCTGTCTATCCGCTAGACAATATCTGACAGTCCGAACGTAATCCCTTAAAATGCCTGTTATGAAAATAACAGGCATTTTTTATGGCGGGGAACATCTTTTTTGTCGGGCTGATGGGTGCAGGCAAAACCACCGTGGGACGTGTGCTGGCCAAGCATCTGCATAAAGCGTTCTACGACAGCGACCACGAGATTGAGCGCCGCACGGGTGTCAGTATTCCCTATATTTTTGAGGTGGAAGGCGAGTCGGGTTTTCGTCGACGTGAAAGCGCCATGATAGATGAGCTGGTGCGCATGCCTGATGTGGTGGTGGCCACCGGTGGCGGTGCAGTCCTGCTGGAAGAAAACCGCAAGAACCTCAAGCAGCATGGCACCGTCATTTACCTGAGGGCGCATGTAAACGAGTTGTGGATCAGAACGCGCAACGATAAAAATCGCCCCTTGTTGCAAACTGCGGATCCCCGCAAGCGACTTGAACAATTATTCGAACAGCGCGACCCTTTGTATCGCGAAGTGGCGCATCATGTGGTGGATACGGGCGGCCAGTCGGTTAACACCATTGTTCAGCAGATTGAATCATTGATTGGTTAAGGAATATGCAGACATTACAGGTTGAGTTGGGCGAGCGCGCCTACCCTATCCATATCGGCAGTCATCTACTGGGAAGGGCAGATTTGATTTTGCCGCATCTCAAGCGCAAGCAGGTGGCCATCGTGACCAATACCACGGTCGCTCCGCTGTATCTGGAACAACTGTCGCAACCATTGCAGGCCGCGGGTGTTGCCGTCATTCCCATCATCCTGCCGGACGGTGAACAGTACAAAAACAGCGATACCCTGAATCTGATCTATGATGCATTGCTGCAGCACCGGTGCGAACGCAGTACCACCTTGATCGCGCTGGGTGGCGGGGTGATTGGTGACTTGACGGGTTACGCGGCGGCGACCTATTTGCGTGGTGTGCCTTTCATTCAGATTCCTACTACGCTGTTATCGCAGGTGGATTCCTCGGTCGGTGGCAAAACCGGGATTAACCATCCTCTGGGCAAAAACATGATAGGTGCGTTTTATCAGCCCCAGCTGGTGCTGGCTGATATTGCCACCCTGCATACCTTGCCTGCGCGTGAGTTATCGGCGGGGCTGGCCGAAGTCATCAAATACGGTCTGATCCGGGACTTGCCATTCTTTGAGTGGCTCGAAGCACATATGGCCGAGCTGGTGGCGCTGGACGAAGATGCATTGCGCTATGCGATCTATCGCTCATGCGAGAACAAGGCGGAGGTGGTGGCCAAAGATGAGCGTGAGTCAGGTGAACGTGCCCTGCTGAATCTTGGACATACCTTTGGTCATGCCGTGGAAAATGCCATGGGCTATGGCGTATGGCTGCATGGCGAAGCAGTGGCCGCCGGAACGATGCTGGCGGCGGATTTGTCGCGTCGTATGGGCTGGCTGAGCGAGGCTGAAGTCGCCAGAATGCGAGCCATATTTGTTGCAGCAGGATTGCCGGTGGAAGCGCCAGATTTGGGTGTGGAGCGGTACCTGGATTTGATGGGGCTGGATAAAAAGGTCGTGGATGGCAAGATTCGATTTGTGTTGCAGCAAGGCATAGGGAAATCTCTGGTGACCAGTGATTACGACAAAGCCGCTCTGCAAGCAACCTTGGCGTTGGCAGCATGAGCCGGCTGGCGAATTATGCAGCCAATCCCGAGCGGAGTCTGGGGCGGCGTCATGCCGAAGCGGACCCGCAGGGGCGCAACCAGTTTCAACGCGACCGCGACCGCATCATTCACTCCAGCGCTTTTCGGCGGCTCGAATACAAGACGCAAGTCTTTGTTAATCACGAAGGCGATTTGTTTCGCACCCGTCTTACGCACAGTCTGGAAGTGGCACAGATTGGTCGCGCTATTGCCCGCAATTTAAACCTGCATGAGGACCTCATCGAAGGTATTGCCCTCGCACACGACCTGGGCCATACGCCATTTGGCCATGCCGGGCAGGATGCCTTGAATGAATGCATGCGGGATTACGGCGGGTTCGAGCACAATCTGCAATCCCTGCGCGTCGTGGATCATCTTGAGCAGCGCTATGCAGAGTTTGATGGTCTGAATCTGACCTTCGAAATGCGTGAAGGAATTCTGAAGCATTGCTCGCTGAAAAACGCTAGAAAACTGGGCGATGTGGGCGAGCGCTTCATCAATAAAACCCAGCCCTCGCTGGAAGCGCAGGTAGCCAACCTGGCGGATGAGATTGCCTACAACAACCACGATGTGGATGACGGCTTGCGTTCAGGGCTCATCTCCCTTGAGCAGCTTTCCGAGGTGGCCATTTTTGCCGAGCACCTGCAGCAGGTTAAAGACAAATACCCCAATCTGGCCGATCGCCGCCTGATACATGAAACCATACGTCGCATGATTAATAGCCAGATCGTGGATTTGTGTACGGAAAGCAGCCGGAAAATTACCGAACATGCACCTGGCTCGATTGAGGATGTTCGGCAGGCCCCCTCGCTGATCAGCTTCAGTGCTGGCATGGCGAAACAGCAAGCCGAGCTTAAGAAGTTTTTGCGCACCAGGCTTTATCGTCACTATCGCGTCAATCGGATGAGCAACAAGGCGCATCGCATCATCACCGAACTGTTTCGTGAGTTCATTCAAGACAGCACCATCATGCCGGACGAGTTTCAGCAACGTGCAGAACAGGACAAGCCTCGCGCCGTGGCCGACTATATTGCTGGCATGACGGATCGCTATGCCATGCGTGAATATCAGCGCCTCTTTTCCATTTCTGAGCGAGAGCTGTAGCTGACAATTTGCATGTAAACCCCGCGCTGGCATATTGAATACCTCTCGCAGGGATTACATGGCCTGTGTCAGCTCTCCTTGGCGCCACCTCTTTTGGCTATGAGAACAATTATCTAATCATCTGATTAAGAATGAATTTTTTGTGATGGCGCTTATTGTTTTTATCGTGCGTCTTTACACAAACTTTCATGATGTTGCATTTAAACAACATTTGTTAATAAATTGTAACTAATTCGTATATTTGTCTTGCGGCTCAACTTTCGACTTTGGCATACTGCATCTACCTTCTCGCAAGGGGAGTTCGCGAACTCTTTCGATGCACATGCAAAAAGTGTACGGAAGTTAATATAAAACGCATTAGGAGATTTATATGAACAAGAAACTGGGCCTGGCAGTAGCTGGTGCTGTAATGGCATTTGGCGCATCTGCTGCTAACGCTGCGATCACCATCCCTGCTGGTGATTGGACAATCGACATCGGTGGTAACGTTAACGCTTACTACACTCACACTAAAGTTTCCGGCGATCTGGATACTGGTTCTGAGAACAAGACCAATACCGTACAAACCGGTCTGCTGCCATCCGCTCTGGGTATCGGTGGTAAGACTCGTCAAAACGATCTGGACATCGCTTTCCAATTCACATTCTTCACTGGCTCTGATTCCGGTAGCGGTACCAGCTTGGGCAACAACAGCCTGAACATTCGTCAAGCTTACTTGACTTTCGGTGACAAGAGCTGGGGTACCATCAAGGGTGGTCGTGATCTGGGCATTTTCGCTTCTGACGCTATCCTGTCTGACATGACTCTGCTGGGTGTTGGTGTTGGTGCTGGCGCAGGTGGTTCATCCACTCTGGGTCGTATCGGTTCCGGTTACATGTACGCTGACTGGGTTGGTCAAATCTCCTACATGTCTCCAAACTGGAATGGCTTCAGCTTCGCAGTTGGTGTTCGTGAGCCTTGGACTAATGGTTCCGACACGACTAAGAAGGACATGGGCTACGAAGGTAAGGTTACCTACGAGTGGACCGGCGATTACGCTGGTAAGGTTTGGTTGGGTGCTATCAGCCAGAAGCATCAAAGCGGTACTACTGCTGCTTCCGCAGCACTTGACTCTGCTGGTAACGTAGTAATTACTCCTGCTTCCGATTTTGATGGTTACACATCACGCGGCTGGGATATCGGCGGTAAGGTAAACGTAGCAGGCTTCGGTCTGGTTGGTTACTACTACGATGGTAAGGGTCTGTCCGGTTCTACCACTACACTGGCTGGTGGTACTGCTCTGATTCCTAACGGCGCATTGTTCTTCAGCAATGTTGGCAAGTCTGATGACAAGGGCGGCTACGTACAAGCTACCTACGTATTGCCTGGCGTTGGCACCAAGCTGGGCGCTTCCTACGGCGTCAGCAAGTCTGATCCAACCGCTGGTCAAGGTGTTGCTGAATTCGAGAACAAGTCCTGGATCGTTGGTGCATACCACCCTCTGACCAAGAGCTTGAATCTGGTTGCAGAATACACCGACAACAAGCTGGAAAACATGGGTTACAGCGCTGGCCAAGACGGCAAGGCTAAGACCGTGTCTCTGGGCGCGATCCTGTTCTTCTAAGATTATTCTTAGTTGACTTGAAGCTTGAACGGCACCTTCGGGTGCCGTTTTTTATTTGGGAATATAAAATGAAATTCATGTTGATTGGTTTTGTCTTGTTACTTGTGGGCTGTGCGCAATTGATGCATGGCGAACAGCAGGCAGTAGTCCCCAAGGGTAATGGCGAGTATTACACCTCATGCAGTGGTGCAGTTGAAGACTGGAATTCCTGTCATGTAAAAGCTCGCAAGGCTTGTGCTGGCGAATACGCAACGATCAAGAAGAATGAAAGTGCCGTCGGTGGTCGTCGCGAATTGACGTTTCAGTGCGTGCGCTGAGTCAGTCTTAATGGCTTACTGTCAGTAGTAAACTGCACCATAACGGTGGAAAACGTTATGGTGCATCATCACTTGGGTGGATCTAAGCAGGTATGGACTTTCATCAACAACAGTCTTTCGAGATAACTTCCTCAAACCTTTTGCTGGCATTGCGGACTGCACATCAGTGGCAAGCGTCAGGCAATGCAAAAGATGCAGCAGTTTTGTGTCAGCAGATACTTTCCGCGCAGCCCAGACAGGCAGATGCCATTCATTTGCTTGGTGTTATTGCGTTGCAAGATGGCAATATGGAAAAGGCGACGCAGCATTTTCAAAAAGCCATCAAGATCAATGGCAAAAATCCGCAGTTCCATAGCAATTTAGGCTTGGCCTGGCACGAGCAGGGTAAGCTCAAAGAGGCTGAGCAGTGCTATCAGGCGGCGATTGCACTGGATGCCCGTTATCTTGATGCCTGGTATAACCTTCATGCGTTGTTGATTCGGCCCGGCGATTACCTTTCGGCCTGTGAGGCGTTGAACAAGGTGTTGGTCTTGAATCCACATGACGAGGAGGCGCGCTTGATGCTGGCAATTCTGCTGGACTATGCAGGCAAGCCGGATCAAAGCCTGCAGGTGGAGCAGATGCTGGATATCACGAGCCCGCTGATGAAAGCCCGTCTGGATGCCTGGCATTATTTTCGTGCGTTACCAGAGAAGCCCGTGATAACGGGTAGCAACCTTGTGACATTTAAACGCGCCGTTGCTCAAGCCAATATCAAGGGCTTGGTTCTGGAGTTTGGGGTGAGGCACGGTAACAGTATCCGGCAGCTGGTGCAGCTGGTCGGGCAAGAGGCGCATGGTTTTGACAGCTTTCAAGGCTTGCCTGAGGATTGGCATGCGGAATCTCGCGGAAGTTATTCCACCAAGGGCGTGATCCCCAAAGTGCCACCTTTGGTCAAGCTGCATGCGGGATGGTTTGATGAAGCCTTGCCTGCATTCGTTACAAACCATGAGGGCCCTGCGCGCCTTATCAACATCGATTGCGATATCTATAGTTCAACCAAAACCGTGCTGGACACGTTGGCCCGGCGTATTGTCCCGGGTACGGTGATCATATTTGACGAATACATCGGCAACGAGCATTGGCGCGAGGATGAGTACAAGGCCTTCCAGGAAGCCGTCGCCGCTTATGGCTGGCGCTACCAATATCTGGCGGTTAGTTTCTTTACCAAGCAAGTGGTGGTGAAAATTACCGAGGTGGGCCAGCGTTAATCTGCTGGCCCGATCTCGGCGAGCTACGTTGCGGTTTGCTTACTCTTCAATCCCAAGTTCCTGAATCTTGCGAGTGAGGGTGTTGCGGCCCATGCCTAGTTGGGTGGCCGCCTCAATCCTCCGCCCACCAGTGTGGCTCAGCGCACGGCTGATCAGGATTTTTTCAAATTCCTTGGTGCGCGTTTCCAGGATTTCCTGTTCTCCGCGGTTAAGGGCGTCCATCACTTCTGCTGCCAGTGCTTCTTGCCACGAAGTGGCGGTGGTGGGTTTGCTGCTGTCTTCTTTCAGCTCTGGCGGCAAGTCCGCTACATCAATATTCTGTCCAGGTGCCATCACTGTCAGCCAGTGGCAGACATTCTCCAGCTGCCGCACATTACCGCTCCAGCTCATGGTGGCGAGGTAACGTAGCGCACTTGCAGACGGTTGTTTGGCTTCCACGCCGAGCTCCTGCGCACTTTGTTGCAGGAAGTGCTTGACTAGCAGAGGCACATCTTCACGGCGTTCGCGTAATGGCGGCAGGCGCAGGCGGATGACGTTGAGACGGTGGAACAAGTCCTCACGGAACAGGCCCAGTTTGACGCGCTCTTCCAGATCCTGGTGAGTGGCCGCGATAATGCGTACGTTGACCTTCACTGGCTGGTGGCCACCTACGCGATAGAATTGCCCGTCACACAACACGCGCAGCAAGCGCGTTTGCAGATCAGAAGGCATGTCGCCAATTTCATCCAGAAACAGGGTGCCGCCGTCGGCTTGTTCAAAGCGGCCACGCCGTGCAGCCTGGGCGCCGGTGAAGGCACCGCGTTCATGGCCGAACAGCTCGGACTCCAGCAGATCCTTGGGAATCGCTGCGGTATTGATCGCAATAAACGGTTTGTCTGCGCGCGGACTATGGCGATGCAAGGCGCTGGCAACGAGTTCCTTGCCGGTACCTGATTCACCATTGATGAGTACGGTGGCATGGGAGCGGCTGAGGCGGCCAATGGCGCGAAATACCTCCTGCATGGCAGGGGCTTGGCCAATAATCTCCGGCGTCGCTTCTGGCGTGACGGTTTCTGTGGCTTGCCGCATGCTTTCTTCCACGGCACGTCGAATAATTTCTATTGCCTGGTCCACATCAAAAGGCTTGGCGAGATATTCAAAAGCGCCACCCTGAAATGCCGCAACAGCACTCTCAAGATCGGAGTATGCCGTCATGATGATGACGGGAATCTCAGGCAGGCGTTTTTTTACTTCATCCAGGAAATCCAGGCCAGAGCCGTTGGGCATGCGAATGTCGCTGACAATCACCTGTGGTTCCTCGCGGGTCAGCGCATTGAGTGCCTCGGGTACAGAGGCGAAGGTCTTGAAATCCATGTCGGTGCGCGCCAGCGCTTTTTCAAAGACCCAGCGTATCGATTTGTCGTCGTCAATAATCCAGATTGGTTTCATAGCTTGCCTGTGTGTTTAAAATCGTTCATGTGTTCAACGTGAGTTTACTGCTTGGCAATAAAGCCTTTCATGGCGGTCGTTTCGATGGGCAGCAGAATGGTGAAGCAGGTTTTGCCGGGCTCGCTCTCACATTCAATCATGCCATGATGCTGGGTGATAAATGTCTGTGCCAGTGTCAGCCCTAGGCCTGAACCGCCTTCGCGGCCTGAGACCAATGGGTAAAAAATGCGGTCGCGGATATCGGGGGGGATGCCGGGGCCATTGTCGATAATCTGCAGACGGATGGCCACGCGATAACGTTTCTTTGCCAGGGTGACCTGCCGCTCGGCGCGGGTGCGCAAGGTGATCTGCCCTGTGCCCTGCATGGCCTGTGCAGCATTGCGGGCAATATTCAGCACGGCTTGTATCAGCTTCTCGCGGTCGCCGATCAGCTCGGGCAGGCTGGTGTCATAATCCCGTTTGACCATAATGGCTTTGGGTGACTCTGCCAGCAATAGGCTGCGCACGCGTTCCAGTACTTCATGAATGTTGGTCGGCTCATATTTGGGTACGCGATGCGGCACCAGCAAACGATCCATCAATGATTGCAGGCGATCTGCCTCCTTGATGATGACTTGGGTATATTCGCGCAGGTTGACCTGGGGGAGCTCATGCTCCAGCAATTGCGCGGCACCCCGCAGTCCGCCTAGCGGATTACGGATTTCGTGAGCGAGGTTGCGCAGCAACTCGGCGTTGGCTTGCTGCTGGATGAGCATGCGTTCCTCCCGCGCAATGCGTAGTTGCTGATCCATCTGCTGGAACTCAAGCACCAAGCAGGCTGGATTGACATCGACTGGGGTTACTGTGCAGGTAACAGCCACCGAGTTTTGACGCATGGTGGTAATCAGAAACTCATGTTCACGGAATGGACTGCGATTGCTAATGGCGTTTTCCACCGCTGAATGCAGGATTTCGCATTCAGGAAATACCTGGAAAATATCCAGTCCGGTAATTTGTTTTGCGCTTAGCGCAAAGAGGATTTCAGCGCCAGGATTGGCATATAGAACCTTGCGGGAGTCATCCAGAAGAATGACGGCAGTAGCGAGATGTTCAAGACCAGCAAATGTAGGAGGAATAATATGTACCATGGCAGTGCTTAAGCAAAAGCCAGGCCAGAGCCGGGCTTTGAATGGGAGGAAAAGCGTTGCATAAGATAGGGCGCCTCAGTTTTAAATGTGCATGTGCAACACGCAACCCAATGAAAAATATGCTTATTTCATGCCATCAAGTTCTTTTTGCAGTAACTTCACATTGTTTTCATGGGTATCAACATCCGCTTTGAGGCGGCGCATTTTCTCTTCAAATTTTGCTACGTTCCTGAGGGTCTTGCCATCGGCAGTGCGGTACACCTCGGGCTTGGCGCTACCCTCGTCATAAGCCTGTCGAGCTTCTTCCAGAGCCTTTTTTTCGCTGGCCAACTCGTCTTGCAGAATTTGCCTGCGCGTATCATCGCGTCGCGTTTGGGTGTTTTTGTCGACTTTGGGAAAATCTGAAGGTGTGGGTGTTCTTGCTCGCTCTTTTTTTGTTTGCGGTACGGGCAAGGCATTGTCGCCCTTCAGGAAAAGATGACAATTTTTGTAGAGCGTTCGAGTCTTGGCGTCCGTGAATGTCGGTTGCCCCGACTCATCAACGCACTTGTAGATATCGGCCGCTTGCACCGTAAAACAAAGCAGCAAGCCGTAACACAGCAATAGAAATTTCATGCATTGAGTTTAGATGAGAAGCTACGAGGTGGCAACGCGCGCCGGTGAAGATGTGCGCAAGAGTGACAGACAATAAAAAAGGCGGGTCGCCCCGCCTTTTTTAACATGCTGTGATTAGCAGCTGTAGTACATGGCAAATTCGATTGGGTGAGGAGTCATGCGCATCTTGGTGACTTCTTCCATCTTCAATGCAATGTAGCTGTCGATCCAGTCATCGGAGAACACACCACCGCGGGTAAGGAACTCGCGGTCCTTGTCCAGGTATTCCAGTGCTTGTTCCAGTGAGGAACAAACGGTTGGGATCGCTGCATCTTCTTCAGGAGGCAGATGGTAGAGATCCTTGGTCGCTGGTTCACCTGGATGAATCTTGTTCTGTACGCCGTCCAGACCAGCCATCAGCAAGGCGCTGAATGCCAGGTATGGGTTGGCTGTAGGATCAGGGAAGCGAGCTTCAACACGGCGAGCCTTGTCGGAATGCACGAAAGGAATGCGGATCGAAGCCGAACGGTTCTTGGCAGAGTATGCCAGTTTCACCGGAGCTTCAAAGCCAGGAACCAGACGCTTGTAGGAGTTGGTGCCTGGGTTGGTGATGGCGTTCAAAGCGCGAGCGTGCTTGATGATGCCGCCGATGTAGTACAGGGCGAACTCGGACAGGCCAGCGTAGCCGTTACCTGCGAACAGGTTCTTGCCGTCTTTCCATACGGATTGGTGCACATGCATGCCGGAACCGTTGTCGCCAACGATAGGCTTAGGCATGAAAGTGGCGGTCTTGCCGTAAGCGTGGGCGGTGTTCAGTACCACATACTTCAGCACTTGGGTCCAGTCAGCACGTTGTACCAGGGTGCTGAACTTGGTGCCGATTTCACATTGACCAGCCGTCGCCACTTCGTGGTGATGCACTTCAACAGGAACGCCCATGCCTTCCAGAGCAATGACCATGGCGGAACGCAGGTCTTGCAATGAATCGACTGGAGGTACTGGGAAGTAGCCGCCCTTGACGCCAGGGCGGTGACCGGTGTTGCCGCTTTCGAACTTCTCGCCAGATGCCCATGCACCTTCTTCGGAGTTGATCTTGACGGAACAGCCTTCCATGCTGGCATTCCACTGAATGGAATCGAAAATGAAGAATTCGGGTTCTGGACCGAAGTAGGCGGTGTCGCCCAGACCGCTGGACTTCAGATAAGCCTCAGCGCGTTTTGCCAAGCTGCGTGGGCAACGGTCATAGCCCTTGCCGTCGGTAGGATCTACCACGTCACAGCTCAGAATCAGAGTAGGTTCGTCCATGAATGGATCGATGTTGGCAGTTTCAGGATCAGGCATCAATTGCATGTCGGAAGCTTGAATACCTTTCCAGCCAGCGATAGATGAACCGTCGAATGCGTGGCCTTCGGTAAATTTGCTTTCATCGAACGCTGAGATGGGTACAGTTACGTGCTGTTCTTTACCTCTGGTGTCGGTGAAACGGAAATCAACAAACTTGATGTCATTTTCCTTCACCATTTTCATTACGTCGGCTACCGCCATTTCATTCTCCTAAAACGTAAAAGCGTAAATTAAGTAATCAAACACTACGGTTTGATAGAAAAACTGCTGAATATATCTAGCAGGAAACGTGCCATCGGAAACCCCGAGATTCTCATTTTCACATAATCACTTAGAAAAGAGAATAAAAAAGCTGGGCACCGAATGGGGGCGGCCAATGGGTTGATTGCACCAATTTGGTGCTTTCTACTTGTCCGGCAAATTTATCGCTATACTTCGGGGTAAATCTACAGAATATTCGAGCGCACTATGGAAACTATCAATCAAATATTACAAAAAGCCAAGCAGCGTGCTCAGGCGAATAATTTGCCTTACGCAGGCGCCCTGACACCCGAAGAAGCGCAGTACATCATGTCATCTGCGCCAGGCGCCCGTCTGGTGGATGTAAGAAGCCGCGCCGAGCTTGAGTTGGTGGGGCGTGTACCTCAGGCCTTGAGCATTGAATGGGCATTTTATCCCGGCATGGTAGCCAATCCTGATTTTGCTGCTCATCTCGACAAGCAGGTCGATCGCGAAGCCTTGGTGATGTTTTTGTGCCGTACCGGTGGCCGTTCGCACAATGCAGCAGTGCTGGCTAATTCCATGGGATATACCGAGGCTTACAACATACTGGAAGGTTTTGAAGGTGCTACTGATCCTCAAACCGGTCAGCGTGGCAAGATTAATGGCTGGAAAGCGGCTGGCCTGCCCTGGACGAATAGTTAAATACAGACAGGGTCGTGATGATGGATCGTTATGCCGTGATCGGCAACCCGGTCGAGCACAGCAAGTCGCCGCTGATACACCACATGTTTGCCGAGCAAACCTCGCAGCCACTCGAATACGGCCGTGTGCTGGCTCCCCTGGATGCGTTCGTTGAGACTGTGCAGGCCATGCGGGCCCAAGGCTATAAAGGCGCCAACGTCACGGTGCCATTCAAACTGCAGGCATATGCATTGGCAACGCAGCTGACTGAGCGCGCCCATGATGCCGGCGCCGTTAATACCCTGATGTTTCAGGGCGAGCACATCATTGGCGATAATACCGATGGCGCCGGTTTGGTGCAGGATATCCAGCATAATCTGGGGATTTCTCTGCAAGGCAAGCGGGTTCTGCTGATTGGTGCAGGTGGTGCGGCGGAAGGGGTGTTGCATCCCATTCTGGCGCAGCAGCCTGCATTGCTTATCGTGGCCAATCGTACGCTGGACAAGGCGCTTGCCATGGTGCGCAAGGTGGAAGCGCAGGGTGAACTGCTCTATGTCTCGGTACAAGCATTGGCGTTCGAAGATCTGCCGGGCCAGGCGTTTGATGTGGTCGTGAATGCCACTTCTGCCGGATTGACCGACGCTCAGTTGCCCTTGCCGCCCACCATGTTTGCGGCAGGATCCCTGGCCTACGACATGATGTATGGCCGGGAGACGCCCTTTATGGCCTTTGCCCGCGCGCATGGTGCTGAGCACGTGGTCGATGGGCTCGGCATGTTGATTGAACAGGCCGCCGAATCGTTTTATCTGTGGCGTCAGGTGCGGCCTGATACCGCCCCCGTGATTGCACATTTCAAATCATGACATGGCGCCAATGGATATGGCGTGGCCTCCTGGCCTTGCTCTTGCTGATCGTGTTGTATCAGCTCTGGATATTCCTGCATATCTGCTGGTGGGTGCAGCACAATCCAGATAGCAGTGCTTTCATGCGCGATCGCCTGGAGTTGCTGCAGGAAGACAAACCCGGCGCCGAGTTGCGGCATCAGTGGGTGCCCTATAACCAGATATCCATCCATCTGAAACGGGCGGTGATTGCCGCCGAGGATTCGCGTTTTGTCGAGCATGAAGGCTTTGATTGGGATGGCATCCAGAAAGCCTATGAGAAAAACCTGAAAAAAGGCCGTATCGTGGCGGGCGGATCTACCATTAGCCAACAGCTTTCCAAAAATCTGTTTCTGTCGACGCGCCGCACACCTTGGCGCAAGCTGGAAGAAGCCATGATCACGCTCATGCTGGAAAAAATGATGAGCAAGCGGCGTATCTATGAGATTTATCTGAATGTGATTGAGTGGGGCAATGGCGTATTTGGTGCCGAAGCTGCTGCAAGGTATTACTTTCATACTTCTGCAAAAGGCCTGACATCGGCGCAAGCCGCCAAACTCGCTGCCATGGTGCCAAATCCGCGCTATTATGACAGCCATCGAAATGCACGCGGCTTGCTGAAAAAAACCGGCATCATCCAGGCGCGGATGAATGCTGTCAGTGTTCCTTGAGCGCCAGCCGTAATCAGAAGACCGGAAGCAATCCCGGCAACAACAATTAGTGGGGGTGATTTCAAGATGGACGTGGTAGACAAGTTTTTCCATTCAATACTCAACCTGCCAACCTTGCCCAAGGTCGTGCAGGAAGTCATTCTGATGCTGGACAATGAGGATGTGGACCTCGGTCAGCTGGGTGCGCGCATTGCGCATGATCAGGTGCTCTCGGCCAAAGTGCTGCGCATGGCCAACTCTTCCTATTACGGCGTTAGTCGCACCATCAAGACTATCCCCGATGCCATCTCGGTGATCGGTGTCAGCAAGCTGCGGACGCTGGTGATTGCCTCTGGTGTGACGGGTACATTCACCACCTTGCCCGGGCTCGATATCAATCGCTTCTGGCGCCATAGTCTGGTGACTGCGGCCGTTGCCGGCAAAATCAGTCAGGAGCTGAAAAAGCCCACCGAGACTGCCTACCTTGCCGCCCTTATGCACAGCATCGGCCAATTGCTCATTCATATCGTGTTCCCCGTCCAGGCGGCCGAGATCGATGAAGAGTGCAAAGGCCTGAGTGTGATTGAGCGCAAAGCCCTGGAAAACGCCACGCTGGGACTGGATCATTGCCAGGTGGGTGCCGAGCTGGCACGTCGCTGGAATTTCCCTGAGGATATTCAGCGCGTGATTCGCTACTACGCTGACCCGCTGGATAAAATGGCATGCGATCTGGCGCCCGTGGTGTTCATGGCAGCGCACATCGCGTTTGGTCTGGAAAATCTGGAAGAGTCAGCGCACATTGCCGAAACGCTGAAGCCGGAAGTGGCAAAAGCGCTGGGCGTGGACCGTATTGAATGGATAGAGCGCATCGACAGTTATCGTCCGCTGATACCGGAAGCCGAAAGCTTTCTTTAAGACCTGACGTGACTGTTTAAAAAAAGCCCATGCAGCGCGAGCCGCATGGGCTTTTTGTTGATGATTAGAGGTAATCCTTGAGATATTTGCCGGTATAGCTTTTGGCAATAGTAGCCACATGCTCGGGCGTGCCCTCTGCCACTACCATGCCACCGCCATCCCCACCTTCTGGGCCCATGTCGATCAGCCAGTCTGCGGTTTTAATCACATCCAGGTTGTGCTCGATAATGACGATGGTGTTACCCGCATCGCGCAGGCGATGAATCACGTCCAGCAGCAACTGAATATCAGCAAAGTGCAGACCCGTGGTCGGCTCATCAAGAATGTACAGCGTGCGGCCGGTATCGCGTTTGGATAACTCCAGGGCCAGCTTGACGCGCTGGGCTTCGCCGCCGGAGAGCGTGGTGGCGGACTGCCCCAGTGTAATGTAACCCAGGCCCACATCCAGCAGGGTTTGCAGCTTGCGCGCCACTACAGGAACGGCGTCAAAGAAGGCGCGTGCCTGCTCTACCGTCATGCCCAGCACTTCGTGGATGTTCTTGCCCTTGTACTGGATTTCCAGGGTTTCGCGGTTATAGCGCTGGCCTTTGCAGACGTCACAAGGCACGTACACATCCGGCAGGAAGTGCATTTCCACCCGCAGCACGCCATCGCCCTGGCAGGCTTCGCAGCGGCCACCTTTGACGTTGAACGAATAACGGCCAGGGCCATACCCACGCGCACGGCTTTCCGGCACGCCGGCAAACAGATCGCGTATGGGCGTAAACAGGCCGGTGTAGGTCGCCGGGTTGGAGCGTGGTGTGCGGCCAATCGGGCTTTGGTCTACATCGACCACCTTGTCAAAAAATGCCAGCCCATCAATCTCGGCAAATTCAGCCGGCTCGGTGGAGCTGCCATACAGATGCTTGGCCACCACGCGATACAAGGTGTCATTCACCAGCGTGGATTTACCGGAGCCGGAGACGCCAGTGACGCAGGTCAGCAGGCCGACCGGGATAGCCAGATCGACATCTTTCAGGTTGTTGCCGGTGGCATGGGTTAATTTCAGCCAGCGCTCCGGGTCAGGCTGGTGACGCTTCTTGGGGATGGCGATGGCTTTTTTGCCACTGAGGTATTGGCCGGTCAGCGAGTTGGCATTGTCCTGGATTTCCTTCGGAGTGCCCGCCGCCACAATATGCCCGCCGTGCTCACCCGCGCCCGGGCCGATATCGACCACATAATCCGCCGCCATGATCGCATCTTCGTCATGCTCTACCACGATCACGCTATTGCCGATGTCGCGCAGGCGCATCAAGGTTTCCAGCAGACGGTCATTGTCGCGCTGATGCAGGCCGATGGAAGGTTCATCCAGCACATACATTACGCCGGTGAGGCCGGAGCCTATCTGCGATGCCAGGCGGATGCGCTGCGCCTCGCCACCGGACAGGGTTTCTGCCGAGCGGGATAGTGACAGGTACTCCAGCCCGACATTGGTCAGGAACTTGAGACGGCTGCTGATCTCCTTGACGATCTTGTCGGCAATCGCCAGTTTCTGGCCGGTGAGCTCCAATGAGTCAAAGAACACCAGCGCATGCTTGAGCGCGATTTCGCAGACTTCATGAATATTGCGACCGCCGACTTTGACATGGCGGGCCTCGCGGCGCAGGCGGGTGCCGCCGCATTCCGGGCAAGCCTGCGAGTTGAGGTATTTCGCCAGCTCTTCGCGTACGGTCACCGAATCGGTCTCGTGATAGCGACGCTGCAGGTTATTCAGGATGCCTTCGAAAGTATGGGTTTTCTGATAGAAATTGCCGCGCTCGTTCAGGTATCTAAAGCTGATTTCTTCCTTGCCACTTCCATGCAGCAAAATATGCTGCACATGGGCGGGGAGCTCTTCAAAGGCGGTTTCCAGGTCAAAGCCATAATGCTGGCTCAGGGACGACAGCAGCTGGAAGTAAAACTGGTTGCGTCTGTCCCAACCCTTGATGGCGCCACTCGCCAGCGAAAGATGCGGGAAGGCGACCACGCGTTTGGGGTCAAAAAAGCTGATCTGGCCCAAGCCATCGCACTTGGGGCAGGCGCCCATGGGGTTGTTGAACGAAAACAGGCGTGGCTCCAGCTCGGCCAGCGAGTAATCGCACACCGGGCAGGAGAATTTGGCCGAGAACAGATGTTCCTTGGTGGTATCCATTTCCACCGCAATTGCCTTGCCTTCCGCCAGCCGCAACGCGGTTTCAAAGGATTCGGCAATGCGCTGCTTCATGTCAGCGCGTACCTTCAAGCGGTCCACCACCACATCCACATTATGCTTGGTGGTTTTTGCCAGCTTGGGCACGGCGTCAAGCTCATAAGTCTCGCCATCCACCCGCACGCGCACAAAGCCCTGGGCCTTGAGTTCTTCAAACAGGTCCACCTGTTCGCCCTTGCGGTTGCTGACCACAGGCGCCAGGATCATCAGCTTGGTTTCTTCCGGCAAGGCCAGCACGCTATCCACCATTTGCGAGACGGTTTGTGCTTCCAGCTTGATGCCATGATCCGGGCATTCCGGGTCGCCCGCCCGTGCATACAGCAGCCGCAGGTAATCATGAATTTCGGTCACCGTGCCCACGGTGGAGCGCGGGTTGTGCGAAGTGGATTTCTGTTCAATCGAAATCGCGGGCGACAAGCCTTCAATCAGGTCAACATCTGGTTTATCCATACGGGCCAGAAACTGGCGGGCGTAGGCAGAGAGTGACTCCACATACCGGCGTTGCCCTTCGGCATACAGCGTGTCGAACGCCAGCGAGGATTTGCCGGAACCGGAAAGCCCGGTGATGACGATCATCTTGTTGCGTGGCAGGTCGAGTGAAACGTTTTTCAGGTTATGCGTGCGAGCGCCGCGTATCCGTATGTATTCCATGCAAATCCAATCACCTAATCAAATCCGTGAAAATCCGCAGCCGAAGAGGCTTCCCTAATTGTGGACTAATGTTTGTGCAGGCCATGACTGTTGATGTATTCGGCCTGGCTGGTCTGCCCCCAGGCGCTTATATTCGGCGGCAACCAAAATAGCCCGAGTGAATCTAGGGCTGAGTGGAGGCAACCTGTTAATATACGCAATTTTCGGTCCCAACCCAATCTATTTCCATGTCATCTAATGAACGTATGTCCGCCCAGGAGTTGCGCGCCAGCATGAGCCTGGCTTCCATCTATGGATTGCGCATGCTGGGCATGTTTTTGATCCTGCCGATTTTCGCCATTTATGCCGAAACCCTGCCTGGGGGCGATAGCCATCTGATGATTGGTCTGGCGCTGGGTGCCTATGGTTTGACGCAAGCGATCTTCCAGTTGCCGTTTGGCATGGCCTCCGATCACTTTGGGCGCAAAAAAGTCATTTATGCCGGCTTGATCCTGTTCGTCATCGGCAGTCTGGTGGCAGGCTTTGCGCATGACCTCACCACCGTCATCATTGGCCGCGCCATTCAGGGCGCCGGGGCGGTGTCTGCCGCGGTGACCGCGCTGGTGGCCGATCTCACGCGTGAAGAGCACCGCACCAAAGCCATGGCCATGATAGGCGGCACCATAGGCGTGACATTTGCCGCCTCGCTAGTGCTGGGGCCTGCGCTGAATCAATGGATAGGCGTGCCAGGCATATTCCTGCTCACCGGTGCGCTCGCTGCGCTGGCGATTCTGGATGTGAAATTCATGGTGCCTGATCCTATCGTCAGCCGCTTTCACTCCGATGCCGAAGCCTCGACCTCCAAGCTGCGCGATGTGCTGAAGAACACCCAGCTCCTGCGCCTCAATTACGGCATTTTTGCCCTGCATGCGGCGCAGATGGCCATGTTTGTCGTCGTCCCCTTTGCCATCAAGCAAAGCAGCGGCATGGGCGAAAACGATCACTGGCAGATTTACCTGCCGGTGGTGTTGGTGGGCTTTATTCTCATGGTGCCCGCCATTATTTATGGCGAGAAACGCGCCAAGCTCAAGCAGGTGTTTGTTTCTGCGATTGGCCTCATGCTGGTTGCCCAGCTCATGCTGGCAAACTCCATCAGCCACTTCTGGGGCATCGTCGCTTCACTGGCGCTGTACTTCATTGCCTTCAACGTGCTGGAAGCCACGCTGCCATCGATTATTTCCAAGATTGCGCCTGCCGCCTCCAAAGGCACCGCCATCGGTGTTTACAATACCTCGCAATCTTTCGGGGTGTTTCTCGGCGGTGTGATGGGCGGCTATTTATCGCACTACCATGGCTTTGCCGCGGTCTTCATTTTCTGTAGTGTGCTGATGGGCCTTTGGTTAATTTTTGCCTTGAGTATGACAAGCCCGCCCGCAGTTAAGAGTAAAATGTATCATTTACGCGATATGAGTTCAGCGGATGCGCAGCAGCTTTCCACCCGCCTGGCCGCCGTCAGTGGCGTGCGCGAAGTGGTAGTGCTGCCCGACGAAAGCATGCTCATGCTCAAGGTCGATCTGCAACACGCATTCGATGAAGCTGAAGTTTTAAGATTAATAGGGGATTAACCATGGCATCTGTGAACAAAGTCATTCTGGTCGGCAATCTGGGGCGTGACCCCGAAATGCGCTACATGCCATCCGGCGACGCGCTGGCATCCTTCAGCATCGCCACCACCGACACCTGGAAAGACAAAAACGGCCAGAAACAGGAGCGCACCGAGTGGCACCGCATCTCCATGTTTGGCAAGCAAGCCGAAATCGCTGGCGAGTACCTGAAAAAAGGCTCCAGCGTCTACATCGAAGGCCGTTTGCAAACCCGCAAATGGCAGGATAAAGAAGGCAACGAACGCCAGACCACCGAAGTGGTTGCCGACCGCATGCAAATGCTCGGCGCCCGCAGCGGCGGCGGCAATGCCTACGAAGTCATGGACGAAGATCAGTCAGCGTCTTACCAGCCACGTCAATCCGCCGCTCCAGCCCAAGCCCGTCCTGCCCCAGCTGCGGCTGCATCCAAGCCAGCGGGTGGTTCAGGCTTTGATGATTTTGATGACGATATTCCGTTCTAAGGACATCCTCTAAGCATAGAGCTGGACGTCTAAGTAGCAGATATGAAAAGGAAAAGGCCCTGCAAGGGCCTTTTTTATTTTCGGCTGGCAGTTTACATTGTGCTACCCATAAGTGTGAGTTAGCATCGCCAAACATGATGTAAAAAGCATTACCCCGTACTATTTATTTAATCCGTCATACAAAAAAAGAAAATAAAGAAAAATCCGCATGGCAAAAGCTTCAAAAGAAACCAAACAAGAACCTTTGCAAAAACAACTCTGGAAAGCTGCAGATAAGCTGCGCAAGAACATAGACGCCGCCGAATACAAGCATGTGGTGCTGGGCCTGATATTTTTGCGTTATATCTCCGATGCCTTTGAGGCGCAGCATGCCAAGTTGCAGGCAGGCGAGGGTGAATATGCCGGGGCAGACCCCGAAGACAAAGACGAATACACCGCCGAGAATGTATTTTTTGTGCCGCCTTCAGCCCGCTGGAAGTTTTTGCAAAGCCACGCCAAGCAACCCACCATCGGCAAAACCGTGGATGAAGCCATGGATGCCATCGAGCGTGAAAACGCATCGCTCAAAGGCGTGCTGCCCAAAGTCTATGCCCGCGATAATCTGGACCCCACCAGCCTCGGCCAGTTGATTGATCTGGTCAGCAATATCGCCCTGCAAGACGCAAAAGAGCTTAGCGCCGATGTGCTTGGCCATGTGTTTGAATACTTTCTGGGCGAGTTTGCGCTGGCCGAGGGCAAGCAGGGCGGCCAGTTCTATACACCCCGTTCGGTGGTTGAGCTATTGGTCGAGATGCTGGAGCCCTACCAAGGCCGCGTGTTTGACCCATGCTGCGGCTCTGGTGGCATGTTTGTGCAATCAGAAAAGTTTGTGGTGGAGCATCAAGGCAAGGTCAATGATATTTCCATCTACGGTCAGGAGAGCAACCAGACCACGTGGCGCCTGGCAAAAATGAACCTCGCCATTCGTGGTATTGATGCCTCCAAAGTGTTATGGAACAACGAAGGCAGCTTTTTAAACGATGCCCACAAAGACCTCAAAGCCGATTACATCATTGCCAACCCGCCGTTTAACGTCAGTGATTGGTCAGGCGAGCTGCTACGTAACGATGGCCGCTGGCAATACGGCACCCCACCCGCAGGCAATGCCAACTTTGCCTGGCTGCAACACTTTATCTACCACCTCTCGCCCACCGGCCAAGCCGGCGTAGTGCTGGCCAAAGGCGCACTTACCAGCAAAACCAGCGGCGAAGGTGACATCCGCAAAGCGCTCATCGAGCAAGGCAACGTCATTGATTGCATCGTCAACCTGCCCGCCAAGCTGTTTTTAAATACGCAGATTCCCGCGGCCTTGTGGTTTATGAGCCGCAACCGTAAAAATGGAAAATTCAGAAACCGCAGCAATGAGATTCTGTTTATTGACGCCCGCAACCTGGGCCACCTCATCAACCGCCGTACAAAACAACTAAGCGATGAGGACATTAAACAAATCGCCAATACCTACCACAACTGGCGCAACCCGAATGGGGATTACCAAGACATTGCAGGCTTTTGTGCCTCTGTGAGTTTAGAGCGCGTAAAAGAACTCGATTACGTGCTCACCCCAGGCCGTTATGTTGGCCTGCCCGATGACGAAGAGGACTTTAACTTTGCAGAGCGCTTTAACGCCTTAAAAGCAGAATTTGAAGCGCAGTTGGTGGAGGAAGAAAAACTCAATAAAGCCATTGCAGAGAATTTGGCGAGGGTGAGGCTGTGAGTGAATGGCTTGAAACTTACTTTGGCGATTACATTAATGTAATCAATGGATACGCTTTTAAATCATCAAATTTTCTTGATGCAGGGACAAGCGAAACATTACCCATAATTAAAATCAAGAATGTAGCAAATGGAAATGTTCATTTAAATGGCGCGCAACATCATATTTTCGATGCTTCATTATCTAAGTATTTAGTTGAAAACAAAGACGTACTAATTGCACTGACTGGTAACCACCCGCAAGCAGAGTCACAAGTTGTCGGAATTGCATCACGATACAAACTAAATGAAAAAGCGTTACTTAACCAACGAGTAGCGAAAATTGTGACAAAAGATGAAAGTCTTTTAGCGCAAGATTTTATTTATTACTTTTTAATTGATAAAAATACACATCAATATTTAGCTAGTCAATCATCAGGTAGCGCGAATCAAGCCAACATATCCAAAACGGATATTGAGCAAATTCCAATTTCATTGCCATGCCCCGAAGAACAAAAAGCCATCGCCTCAGTCCTCAGCAGTTTGGATGACAAAATCGACCTGCTCCACCGCCAAAACACCACCCTAGAACGCATGGCCGAAACGCTTTTTAGACAGTGGTTTGTAGAAGAAGTGCAGGAGGATTGGGAGGATGGTACGCTCGGTGAGGTTGTGGAAATCTTTGATAATATGCGAATACCACTTTCAAAAATGGAAAGAGATAAAAAGAAAGGTGGTGTTTTATATCCCTATTATGGTGCCGCGCAAATAATGGATTACATCAATGACTACATTTTTGATGGTGAATACATTTTAATGGGCGAGGATGGCACAGTTAGAACCGATGAGGGGTTTCCAGTGTTGCAATATGCAACTGGTAAATTCTGGGTAAATAACCACACGCATGTATTAAAGGCAAAACCACCTTATAGCAATTTTTTAATTTGGAACTATTTATCAAAGAAAAACATTGATGAAATAGTCACTGGCGCTGTTCAGCCAAAAATTAATCAAGGCAATCTCAAGGCTTTGGATTTTCCCAAATTGCCAGAGCACTTGGTAGTTGAGTTTAATAGCCTAACAAAACCAATGCTTATAAAAATAAATAACAATAAAAAGCAAATCCAAACCCTAGAAAAACTCCGTGATAACTTGCTCCCCAAGCTGATGAGCGGAGAGGTAAGGGTTAACTCGTAGGTTGGGCTGAAAAGCCCAACAGACAATGACACATACGTTAACCGTTGGGCTTCCAAATGTCAGCCCAACCTACAAATGCAGGGTGTTGGGTGATACGGTTTGGGTTAACCGTTGGGCTTCGTTCCTCTGCCCAACCTACAAAATGAGGAAAATTTGGAGGTCATGTTTTGCGTTATCGACGGGCAGATGTGGCAGGCGGCACTTATTTTTTTACGGTGAATTTGGCGGATAGAAAAGCCGATTTACTCACGCGCCATATTGATGTCTTGCGCGAGGTGATGCAGCAGGTAAAGCAGGCGCACCCGTTTGTGATTGAGGCAATGGTGGTGTTACCCGAACATTTGCATGCGATTTGGCGTTTGCCGCACGATGATGTGGATTTCCCCATGCGGTGGAGTTTGATTAAAGCGGGGTTTTCGCGGCGTATGGCTAAAACTGAAACGATACGCGCCAGCCGCCTAGCAAAACGTGAGCGTGGTATTTGGCAACGCCGGTATTGGGAGCATTGCATCCGGGATGAAAACGATTTTGAACGGCATGTGGATTATATTCATTACAACCCTGTGAAGCATGGGTATGTGCGCCGAGTGATTGATTGGCCGTTTTCAACGTTTCACAAATATGTTGAGCGAGAGATTTTGTCAGCAGATTGGGGCGATAGCATGGTGAATATAGAAGCGGGTGGTGAGCGTTGATTTGTGTGGTGGATGTTGGGCTTCCTGAAGTCAGCCCAACCTACAAGTTAAACTATAAATAATTTCTAAAAGTCGATAAACATGACGAGTAGCCAATCTGAAATGATTATTTACCAAAGCGAAGATGGAAAAATCCGTCTCGAAACGCGTTTGGAAAATGAGACTCTTTGGATGACGCAAAGCCAAATGGCGGAGTTGTTTCAAACCACTCAGCAAAACATAAGTTTGCATATTCAAAACATTTATGAGGAGGGTGAGTTGTTGCAAAGTGCAACTCACAAGAAATCCTTGTGGGTTCGCCAGGAGGGGCAACGACAAGTAGAGCGAGAGTTGGATACGTACAATCTGGATATGGTGATTTCCGTTGGCTATCGCGTTAAAAGTGTTATAGCCACCCGCTTTAGAATCTGGGCTACGCAACAATTAAAAACGTTCATCATTAAAGGTTTTGTGATGGATGATGAGCGGCTGAAAAATCCCCCCGTTGGTCAGTCTGTTGTACCAGATTATTTTGCTGAAATGCTGGAGCGCGTGCGTGATATACGTGCGAGCGAGCGGCGTATGTATCTGCGTGTACGGGAGATTTTTGCATTGGCGGCAGACTATGCGCCCACGCTGGCTGAAACGACGAGGTTCTTTAGTGTGATTCAAAACAAGTTGCATTTTGCTGCCACCGGGATGACGGCGGCTGAGTTGATTGCAAGCAGGGCTGACCATGCCAAACCGAATATGGGCTTGAATACTTGGCAAAAAGATGAGGTGCGCAAAACCGATGTGATGATTGCTAAAAATTATCTTGCCGAGAATGAAGTGAGTGAGCTAAACCGCATCGTCACCATGTGGCTCGATTTTGCAGAAGACCAGGCAACAAGGCGTAAGCAGGTATTTATGCAGGATTGGTCAGATAAGCTGGATGACTTTTTGCGCTTTAACGATAGAGCGGTTTTAAATAATGCTGGGCGCGTGAGTAAAAAGCAGGCGGAGGCTAAAGCGACGTTGGAATATGATAAGTTTGCGGAATCAAGACGCGCTTTAAAAGAAAAGCAGGCAGAAGCAGATTATTTTAATCAGCTTGCAGATGTGGCAAAAAAAGACAAAAAGTAAATTAAGCATGCATAAACTCACAGAGTCAGCCATTGAAACCTTAGCGATTGAACGCTTGCAAGCGCTGGGTTTTGACTATGTGTATGCCCCTGATATCGCGCCAGACAAGGTGAATGGCGGTGCCAGAGAGGGTGCCCTAGGGTATGGCGCAAGCCCGGAGCGAGAAAGCTTTGCCGAGGTCTTACTTACAAAGCGACTGCGCAATGCCATTGCCCGCATCAACCCAACCCTGCCACCTGCCTCCCTGGACGAGGCGATCAATACCATACTGCGCATTAACTCGCCGGAGATGCTTGCCAACAATGAGGCCTTTCACCGCTTGCTGACGGAAGGCGTGAATGTGAGCTATCAGAAAGAAGGCAGCTCACGCGGCGATCTGGTCTGGTTGGTGGATTTTGAAAATATCGACAACAACGAATTTGTGGTGGCGAACCAGTTCACCATTATTGAAAACAATCAGAACAAACGTCCCGATGTGATTCTGTTTGTGAATGGCTTGCCGCTGGTGGTGCTGGAGCTGAAAAACCCGGCGGATGAAAACGCCACGGTGAAAACCGCTTATGAGCAAATCGGCACCTACAAATCCACCATTCCCGGCTTATTTACCTATAACGCCTTTAATGTCATTTCAGATGGGTTGGAAGCGAAGGCGGGTTCGATTTCAGCAGACTTTAGCCGTTATCTGGCGTGGAAAAGTGCCGACGGCAAAACCGAAGCCAGCAATTTGACGGGGCAACTGGAAACGCTAATTAGCGGCATGCTGAACAAGGCTACCCTGCTGGACGTGATACGCCACTTTATTGTGTTTGAAAAATCCTCCAAAGAAGACCCCGTCAGCAAACAGATCAGCATCAGCACGGTGAAAAAGCTGGCGGCATATCACCAGTATTACGCGGTAAATGCCGCCGTGGCTTCAACCTTGCGCGCAGCAGCACATAGCCCTGGCGTGGAACAAAGTCCGGCCAGTTATGGCATGCCTGGGGTGCATAGCCAACCGGCGGGGGACCGCAAGGCCGGGGTGGTGTGGCACACACAGGGCAGTGGCAAATCACTGAGCATGGTGTTTTATACCGGCAAGATTGTGCTGGCGCTGGATAACCCGACCATTGTCGTTATCACTGATCGCAATGATCTGGATGATCAGTTGTTTGATACCTTTGCCGCCTCCAAACAATTGTTGCGGCAGGCACCGATACAGGCTGAAGACCGCCAGATGCTCAAAGACCTGCTGAAAGTGGCCGCAGGTGGCGTGATTTTTACCACCATACAAAAGTTTCAGCCGGAGTCGGGCAATGTTTACGACATGCTCTCTGAGCGACGCAATATTGTGGTGATTGCCGATGAAGCGCACCGCACCCAATATGGCTTTAGAGCCAAAACGGTGGAAGAACGGGATGATGCCGGTGAGGTGGTTGGGCAAAAGATTGTGTATGGCTTTGCCAAGTACATGCGAGATGCTTTGCCCAATGCGACGTATCTGGGCTTTACCGGCACGCCGATTGAAGGCACAGACGTGAATACGCCTGCGGTGTTTGGCAATTATGTAGATATTTATGACATCGCGCAGGCGGTGGAAGACGGTGCCACGGTCAAGATTTACTACGAAAGTCGCCTGGCTAAAGTGACCTTGTCTGATGAGGGCCGCAGACTGGTGGCTGAGCTGGATGAAGAGCTGGAACAGGATGAGCTGACGGAAACACAAAAAGCCAAAGCTCGCTGGACTCAAATTGAGGCCTTGATTGGCAGCCAGCAACGCATTGCCAATATTGCGCGCGACATCGTTAGCCATTTTGAGCAGCGGCAGGAGGTGTTTAAAGGCAAGGGCATGATCGTGAGCATGTCGCGGCGGATTGCGGTTGCTTTGTATGATGAGATTATCAAGCTTAAGCCAGAATGGCATGCGTCAGACCTGAACCAGGGTGTGATTAAAGTGGTGATGACAGCGGCCTCAAGTGATGGGGCGGCACTGGCGGCACATCATACGACCAAGCAGCAGCGCCGCGTGCTGGCAGACCGTATGAAAGACCCCAACGACCCCCTGCAACTGGTGATTGTGCGTGATATGTGGCTCACCGGGTTTGATGCGCCAAGCATGCATACCCTGTACATCGACAAACCGATGAAAGGCCATAACCTGATGCAGGCAATTGCACGGGTGAACCGGGTATATAAAGACAAGCCGGCAGGCCTGGTGGTGGATTATCTGGGCATTGCCGCTGATTTGAAACATGCGCTCTCGTTTTATTCTGACGCAGGCGGTAAAGGTGATCCTGCGATTGCGCAAGAGCAGGCGATTGGTTTAATGGATGAAAAACTGGAAGTCCTGCAACAGTTTTATCATGGCTTTGATTATCAGCTGTATTTCTCTGCTGACACTTCAAAAAAGCTATCCCTGATTTTGGCTGCCGAAGAGCATATTCTTGGGCTGGACGATGGCAAAAAGCGGTATATCAATGAAGTGACTTTGCTCTCGCAGGCGTTTGCCATTGCTATCCCGCATGAGCGCGCCATTGCGGTGAAGGATGAGGTGGCGTTTTTTCAGGCGGTGAAAGCACGGCTCGCCAAGTTTGATGCGACGGGTGAGGGTAAAAGTAATGAGGAGATTGAAACCACGATTCGGCAGGTGATTGATCAAGCACTGGTGAGTGAGCAGGTGATTGATGTGTTTGATGCCGCAGGCATTAAAAAGCCGGATATATCGATCCTGAGTGATGAGTTTTTGCTGGAACTGAAGAATCACGAGCACAAAAATATCGCGCTGGAAGTGTTGAAAAAACTGCTCAATGATGAAATCAAGGTCCGCCAAAAAACCAATCTGGTACAAAGCCGAAGCCTGATGGAAATGCTGCAAGCGGCGATTAAGAAATATCAGAACAAAATTTTAACCGCCGCTGAATTGATGGATGAGTTGATACGCATCAGCAAGGAAATCGTACATGGCGATAACGAAGCCGAGCGTATGAAATTGAGCCCGGTGGAGTTTGCCTTTTACACCGCAGTGGCTAATAACGACAGTGCGCGAGAACTTATGCAACAGGACAAGCTGCGTGAGCTGGCGGTGGTGTTGACTCAGCGTGTACGTGAAAATGCGACGCTAGACTGGACCATCAAGGAAAACGTCAAAGCCAAGCTCAAGGTGATGGTTAAGCGGACATTACGGCAGTTTGGTTATCCACCGGATATGGAGTTATTGGCGACAGAAACAGTATTAAAGCAAGCAGAAATGATTGCTTCTAGTCTTGCGCCTTGATTCAACATTCCCCATCGCCAGATGATTCCCCTGGCTATCGTCAATCTGGTCTTTGGTTTTTAAATATGGGGTCAATACAAAAGCAAATAGTCACATCAGGTTGGGCAGAAGGATGAGGCCCAACATTTAATTGCAACGACCATTCACCGTTGAGCCTCCTATTGTCAGCCCACCTAAAGACTGAATTAGCAATTTCGGTCAGGTTTTCGCCCAACATCTTGGGCATAGTTCGGTTTGTGGAGAACGGAGCCAACATGAGTCAACGCAGGGCAGAAGTGTATGCAATGAGATTTCAAAAGGTGCTTGATCACATTGAGCAGCACCTGGATCAATCTTTGAGCATGGATGCTTTATGCGATATCGCGGGGTTTTCCAGATTCCATTTCCACCGGCAATTTGGCGATTACATCGGTATTACCGTTGCCCGGTATATTTTGCTGCTGCGTCTGCGCCACGCGTCTTATCAACTGGCGTTTGATGCAAAGGTCAAAATTATCGACATCGCCTTAAATGCCGGGTTTGAAACTCCGGAATCCTTTACCCGTGCCTTCGGTAATATCTTTGGGCTATCCCCATCCGCGTTCAGGAAGAATCCTGATTGGGAAGCCTGGCATGCGGTCTACAGCTTCCGATTACCAGAAGGAAATAAAATAATGCAGGTCGAGATTGTGAATGTTGAAACGACGATGATTGCCGTAAAGGAGCATCGCGGCGCACCCGATAAATTGAATCATTCTGTTGGGGATTTCATTGCGTGGCGCAAACAGACGGGGTCTTCCCCTAAAAACAGCTCCAGGACATTTGGTATTGCATATGACAACCCCGATACGACGGAGCCCTCAGAATTTCGCTTTGATATTGCCGGGGAAATCAAAACCGATATCGCAGTGAATGAACAAGCGATTGTGATGAAGTCTATTCCGGGTGGACGTTGTGCAAGAGTCCGGCACCATGGCTCGCATACGCGGATTGGGGAAAGTATTTATCCCTTGTACCGGGAGTGGTTGCCAGAGAGTGGTGAGGAACTGCGTGATTTTCCGCTTTATTTTCATTACGTGAATCTGTTGCCGGAGACGCCTGAAGCCGACTTGATAACCGACATCTATCTGCCATTGAAATAGAGCCGTTGTAAAAAAGACAAAGGTGCAAGAAACGTCAGTCTCTTGCACCTTTGTTTTTACATCAGTCCGTTTACATCATGAGGACTTTTCTGGTGTGTCCGACCATCCCCCACCCAGTGCCCGTATCAAGCCCACGGACGTCAGCATTCTGAGCCCGGCGGTTTGCACTTCGGCGCGTTGCACGGAGAGGCTGGTGCGTTGCGCGTCGATGACTTCAAAGTAGCTGGCGGAGCCGTTTTTGTAGCGGGTGTTGGCGAGGCGCTCGGCGACGCTGGCGGAGGCGATAGCCTGGCGCTGGTAGTCGATCTGCCGGTCCAGCGTGCGCAGGCCGCTCAGGTTGTTTTCCACTTCCTGAAAGCCGACGAGCACTTGTTGCCGGTAGTTGGCGACTTCGCGTTCATAAACGGCATCGGCGCGTGACAGGTTGGCTTTGTTGCGGCCGCCATCGAGGATGGGCAGCGTGAGCGCGGTGCCGACCAGAGGGCCGAGCAACCAGCTGCGGCTGGACCATTTGAACAGCTCATGCAGTTCGTCCGACTCGTAACCGCCGGTGCCGGTGAGCACCAGCCGTGGGAAGAACGCGGCCTTGGCTGCACCCACGCGGGCACTGGCGGCGGCAAGCGCACGTTGTGCCTGGGCAATGTCCGGGCGACGCTCCAGCAATTGTGATGGCAGGCCAACCGGCACCTGCACTACGTTGAGTTGCAAGGGCGCTGCAGCCAGGGTGAATTCGGCCGGGGTTTTGCCCAACAGAATGGCGAGCGCGTGGTCTTGCTGCGCGCGGTTGCGCACGACCGACTCCTGTTCGGCTTGCACAGTGGCCAGCTCGGTTTTGGCCTTGGCAAGGTCAAGCTCGCCGATATCGCCGAGGTCAAAGCGTCGCTGCACCATGCGCAGCTCTTCCTGACGCAGGTCTATGGTCTTGCGCAGAATCTCCAGCTCCGAATCCAGTGCGCGCAGCGTGAAATATTGCTGGGCAATATCGGCCTGCAGCGCCAGCAATACCGAGCGATAGGCGGCCTCCTGGCCTTGCGCATCCAGGCGGGCGGCGCGGCTCTGGTCAGACAGGCGGCCGATCAGGTCTACCTCATACGAGGCATTTACCTGGGCGCGCCACTCGGTATTGGCCGATGTATCCGGATCGCGCTGGCGGGTGGGGCCCACGCCGCCATTCAGCTGGAACTTGCGATCAGCGTCGACCACGCCGGCATTGGCGCGGGCTTCTTTTACCCGCGCCAGCGCGATGGCCAGTGTCGGGCTGCTTTCGGTAGCCGCTTCGATCAGGTTATTCAGCTCGGTATCGTTAAACACCGTCCACCAGGCGCCACGGTCAATGTGGTCGGCCGGGTTGCCTGCTTGCCAGGCGCCATCCAGCTGCGCGGTTTCGCGATACTGGTTTGGCAGTTGCAGGTTGATCTGCTCCGGCGGCTTGGCGGTGGAGCATCCGGCCAGCACCAGCGCTGTTGCCAGCAAGCTGAGTTTCAGGCTGTGCTTGTTCATTCTTGGGTTCCTTTCTCTAAGGCAGGTGCTGGTTCAATGGCAGGTGCGGCAGCGTGATGCGCATGGCCGAAGTCCTGGCATTTGGTCACCATGGTACGAATCAGTACGTAGAACACAGGGGTGAGGAAGAGGCCGAATACCGTCACGCCTATCATCCCGGCAAACACGGCTATCCCCATGGCATGGCGCATTTCGGAGCCCGCGCCAGTGGACACCACCAGAGGCACCACGCCTGCAATAAAGGCGATGGAGGTCATGAGGATAGGGCGCAAGCGCAGGCGGGCGGCTTCAATGGCGGCTGCATAAATCTTGCGGCCTTCCAGCTCCAGCTCGCGGGCAAACTCCACAATCAGGATGGCGTTCTTGCACGCAAGGCCGACCAGCACCACCAGACTTACCTGGGTGAAGATGTTGTTATCGCCATTGGTCAGCCACACGCCAAAGATGGCAGACAGCAGGCCCATGGGCACAATCAGCAGCACCGCCAGCGGCAGGGTCAGGCTTTCATACTGCGCAGACAGCACCAGGAACACCAGCAGGATGGACAGCGGCAGGATCACGAACAGCGTGTTGCCGGCAATCTTTTCCTGATAGGTCAGCTCGGTCCACTCAAAGCCGATGCCACGGGGCAGGGTTTCAGCGGCAATGCGTTCCACCGCGGCCTGTGCTTCACCTGTGCTGTAGCCGGGCGCCGCGCCGCCATTCACGTCAGCCGACGGGAAGCCGTTGTAACGCATGGCGCGGTCTGGGCCGTAGCTTTGCGTCATCTTCAGCACCGAAGCTAGCGGCACCATATCGCCCTGCGCATTGCGGGTCTTGAGCAGGCCAATGTCTTCCGCATGCGCCCGGAAAGGCGCATCTGCCTGCACACGCACCTGGTAGGTACGGCCAAACTTGTTGAAGTCATTGACGTACAGCGAGCCCAGGTAAATCTGCAGCGTGTCGAACACTTCCGGGATGGAAACGCCCAGCTGCTGCGCATGTGTGCGGTCTACATCGGCATACAGTTGCGGCACATTGATCTGGAAGCTGGAGAACATGCCGGCCAGTTCAGGCGCCTTGCGGGCTTTTTCCATAAAGGCCTGCAGGGCATCGTTGAGCGCTACATTGCCCAGCGCGCCACGATCCTGAATCTGGAACTTGAAGCCGCCTATGGTGCCCAGACCTTGTACCGGGGGTGGTGGGAACACGGCAATGAACGCGCCCTGGATGCTGGCATATTGCTGGTTCAGTTGCTGGGCAATGGCAAAGCCGGACTGGTCCGCGCCCTTGCGCTCATCAAACGGTTTCAGCGTGGCAAACACAATGCCGGAGTTGGGGCTGTTGGTGAACCCGTTGATCGACAAGCCAGGGAAGGCCACGGCGGATTCCACGCCGGGATGCTTGAGCGCAATCTCGCTCATCTGACGAATCACGTCTTCGGTGCGATCCAGCGAGGCGGCATCCGGCAATTGCGCAAAGCTCACCAGATATTGCTTGTCCTGTGCCGGAATAAAGCCGGTAGGCACCAGATGGATCAGCAGCATGGTGGAGCCGATCAGCGCGCCATACAGCACCAGCATGACGCTCTTGTGGCGCAACACGCCGGTGACGCCATTGCCGTACTTTTCCGAGCCGCGATGGAACACGCGGTTGAAGCGTACAAAGAACCAGCCGAACAGACGGTCAATGGTGCGCTGGAACGCGTCTTTCTTTTCGTCATGGCGCTTCAGCAGTAGCGAGGCCAGCGCGGGTGACAGCGTCAGCGAGTTGAATGCCGAAATCACCGTGGAGATGGCGATGGTCAGCGCAAACTGCTTGAAGAACTGGCCGGTCAAGCCGCTCACAAACGCCAGCGGTACAAACACGGCCGACAGGGTGAGCGCGATGGCGACAATCGGGCCGGACACTTCGCGCATGGCGCGATAGGTGGCTTCCTTGGCCGAGAGACCGCGCTCGATGTTGCGCTCCACGTTTTCCACTACCACGATGGCGTCATCCACCACGATACCAATCGCCAGCACCAGCCCGAACAGGCTGAGCGTATTGATGGAAAAGCCCAGGCCCATCATCACGGCAAAGGTACCGATGACCGACACCGGCACCGCCAGCAGCGGGATGATGGAAGCACGCCAGGTTTGCAGGAAGATGATCACCACCAGCACCACCAGACCCACGGCGATCAGCAGCGTTTCGGTCACGGCATGAATGGATGCGCGGACGAACTGCGTGGGGTCATACACGATGTGGTATTCCAGACCTTCGGGCATGTCTTCCTGCAGCTCGGCCATGGTCTTGCGCACGTTTTCCGAAATCTGCAGGGCGTTGGAACCCGGTGCCTGGAAGATCGGAATGGCGACGGCGGATTTGTTATCCAGCAGCGAACGCAGGGCATATTCACTGGCACCCAGCTCAACGCGGGCAACATCGCTCAGGCGCGTGACCACGCCATCGGACGAGGTGCGGATGACGATATTCTCAAACTCCTCTTCGGTATTGAGACGGCCGCGCGCATTCACCGAAATCTGGTAATCGGTGCCAGGCAGAGACGGCGATGCGCCGATCACACCGGCTGCCACGTCCACGTTCTGCTGGCGGATGGCGGTGACCACATCATTGGCGGTGAGCTTGCGCTCGGCCACCTTGCGCGGGTCCAGCCAGATGCGCATGGAGTAATCGCCGGCGCCAAACAGTTGCACCTGGCCTACGCCCTCAATACGCGCCAGCCGGTCTTTCACATTCAGCAGAGCGTAGTTGCGCAGGTAGGTCATGTCGTAGCGACCATTAGGCGACAGCAAATGCACGACCATGGTGAGGTCGGGCGAGCTTTTCACCGTGGTCACCCCCAGCCGTTGCACTTCTTCTGGCAAGCGGGGCAAGGCCTGGTTGACGCGGTTTTGCACCAGTTGCTGCGCCAAGTCGGGCGAGGTGCCAAGCTTGAAGGTGATGGTCAATGTCATCAGGCCATCGGAGGTGGCTTGCGATGCCATGTACAGCATGCCCTCCACGCCGTTGATCTGCTCTTCAATCGGCGCTGCCACGGTTTCCGCGATGGTCTGCGGATTGGCACCGGGGAACTGCGCCTTGACGATGACGGACGGCGGCACGACTTCGGGGTATTCCGAAATCGGCAGGTTGAACATGGAGATCAAGCCGCCGATAAAAATAAGAACGGACAGCACGCCGGCAAAGATCGGCCTGTCCACAAAAAATCTGGATATATTCACGTTACATTCTCCCTGTACTGGTCAGTGGTGCCGACTCAGATGCGGATTTTCTTGGCAGCCGCGCTGGTGGGCGCGGGTACGAGACTGGCCGATTTGGCTGCTGGCGCAGCAGGCGATTCGACGACAGGTGTGGGCGCCACGACATCGTTCGGGCGTACGCGCTGCAAGCCATTGACGATGATGCGTTCACCGGCGCTCAGGCCTTCACGCACGATGCGCATGCCTTCCACCATGGGGCCGATCTTGATCGGGCGATAGTTGGCCTTGTTGTCGGCATCCACCACCATCACGAATTTCTTGTCCTGATCGGTGCCTATGGCTTTGTCGTCAATCAGCAGCGCGGGCTTCTCGCCACCGCCGCCGGTGCGCACGCGGGCATACATGCCGGGCGTCAGCGCGCCATCCTGGTTATCCAGCACGGCACGCACGCGGATGGTGCCCGAGGCGGTATCCAGGCGGTTATCGAACGAGCGGATCTGGCCTTGATGCGGATAGCCGGTTTCGCTGGCAAGGCCAATGGCGACGGGAATGCGATCGCTATGGGCGTTGTTGCCAGCACCATGGGCCAGATAACGGCCGTAGGTTTGCTCATCCACTTCAAAATTCACGTACATGGGCGATACGGACACCAGCGTGGTCAACGCCGGGGAGTTGCCAGTAGGGCCGACCAGGTTACCCACGGTGATTTCAGCGCGCGATACGCGGCCGCTCACCGGCGCGGTGATGGCGGTGTATTGCAGATTGAGGCGGGCGGTCATCACGGCGGCTTCGGCCGCTTTCAGGCGCGCGTTGGCCACCAGATAGGTGTTGTTGCGTTCATCCAGTTCGCGTTGGGCCACGGCGCGGTCTTCGATCAGGCGGCGGGTACGCTCCTGCTCGGTGCGGGCCAGCTCAAGGGCGGCTTCAGCGCTGGCCTTGTCGGCTTCGGCACGGGCGAGTTCAGCCTGGAATGGGCGTGGGTCTATGGTGAACAGCAGGTCGCCCTTTTTCACCAGTTGTCCATCGCGAAAGTGAATGACATCAATGGTGCCGGTCACGCGCGGACGTATCTCCACATATTCCACCGCCTCTACGCGGCCAGAGAACTCATCCCATTCGATGACGGATTTTTCAATGACAGTGGCAACTGTCACCGGGGCGGGGGCGGCAGCGGTGGCTGCAGGTCGGGCGGCCTGGCTGTTGTGCGAGACTATGCCTGCCGTGCCGATGAGCGCCACGCCCAGGGCCAGCCATATCAGTTTGCGGTTAAAGCGGGGGGATGCTGCGTTCATGTGTAACTCCCTGTTTTTAAAAATGGTGAACTCTTGAAACGTGAGCTGGCGATTGGCTGGTGTGCGCTGGCTATGCCATCTCGGTGATGAATTGGGTGATAAGTTGTGTCACCTCGTGAAAGCCCTGACAGCGAGGACTGGCGAGGCTGTCTTTCTCTTTCTGGCATGACAGGCGGCGCACCTTGACCGAGACACCTGCCGCGATGAGGCGTGAGGCATAGAGCTCGGCTTCATCGCGCAAGGGTTCGTTGTCGGAGGTCAGGATCAACGCCGGTGCCAGCTCGGCCAGGCGTTTGGAATGCAAAGGTGCGGCATACGGGTGCAAGGCATCGCTCGCCACTGGCAGATAATCTGCCCAGGCCTTGCGGCACGGGCAGTCTTCGGCTGCGCGCATGGACAGGGTGGACTGCCCCGGATCCAGCATGGGGTTGATCAGTATTTGTCCCTTGAGGTGGCTGCCGCGGCCAAGACCACGGTCGCGTGCCATCATGGCCACGACGGCTGCCAGATTGCCACCGGCCTGATCCCCCGCGACAAACAGCTGTTTGGGGTCAGCGCCCAGTTTTTTTGCCTGCTTGTGTACCCATTGCGTGGCATCAAATACCACTTCCACAGTGTCGGGAAAGTGCAGCTGCGGCGCCAGCGGATAATCCACGCACACCACGACGCAATCGTTGGCCAGCATGCGCGCCAGTCCGGAGGCATCTTCCACCGAGCCGCAGTTGAATAGCCCGCCGTGAAAGTACACGATCACCGGTTTGGCGAGTTCATGCTTGCCATGGCCAAAGACCTGGATACCGACCAGGCGGTCGGTATGCGCAGAGATAAAACTGGTGCTCCACGGCTGGCTTGGTTGATGATCGGATACGGGTTTCATTTAACGGCTGTTCCTGAACGTTGGCGAGGGATCTTTCCGGCGGGTTTAACGCAGGCCACCGGAGATGAACAGCGGTTCACCCGTGACCCAGGCGGCATCGTCGGATGCCAGGAAAAGCGCTGCAGGCGCGATATCCTGCACTTGGCCAATGCGGCCCAGCGGTGTCTGGCTTTCGATGTGGCTGCGGAATTCGCCTTCGGCAAATCCCACGCTATGCAGGCCTTCGGTTTCGACCATGCCAGGGTTGATGGCATTGACGCGGATGTTGCGAGGGCCCAGCTCCTTGGAGAGCGAGCGCGTCACGGCATCCACCGCGCCCTTGGTGGCGCTGTAAACCGAACCTTGTGCCGGTGCAAACGTGCTGGAGACGACAGAGCTGATGTTGATGATGCTGCCGCCTGCTTCGGGAAAGTGCTTCACGGCTTCCTGGGTGGTGAGGATGAGGCCCAGGACATTCAGGTTGAACTGCTTGTGGAAGTGTTCTTCGGTGATGGCTTCCAGCGGGGAGAATTCGTAAACGCCGGCATTGTTGACCAGAATGTCGACCTTGCCGTAAGTCTTGATTGCTTCAGCAAACAGGCGCTGGATATCGGCCTGCTTGGCGACATCGGCCTGCACGGCAATCGCTTTGCCGCCAGCGGCGGTGATCTCAGCAACGACTTGTTCAGCCCCCGTCTTGCTGGAGGCATAGTTAACAACCACGGCGGCGCCTTCTGCTGCATAGAGCTTGGCAATGCCAGCGCCTATGCCTTTGGATGCACCTGTAATCACTGCCACCTTGTTGATCAGTTTGTTTGCCATGATGAAGCTCCTTGAAGTTTTAAAAATGAAGACTGCAAAAGTTGTTAGTCGCACTTTATATTGAGCATAAAACCAGATAAATAGGCTAAAATAAGAATCACTGTGCAATAAATCGGGACAATGGGGGTGTAAACATGGCAATGGACAGGTTTGAAGCGATGCAGGCCTTTACCCGTGTGGTGGAGCTGGCGAGTTTTACCAAGGCGGCTTTGTCGCTGAATCTCCCCAAAACCACGATTTCTGCCCAGGTACAGGCTTTGGAAAATCGGCTGGGCGTGAAATTGCTCAACCGCACCACACGGCATGTGAGTGTGACGACGGACGGCGCCGCCTATTACGAGCGGGCCGTGGCGCTATTGAATGAACTGGAAGAAACCGAGGCCGCCCTGCGGCAGGCCACATCGCGGCCCAGTGGGCGGCTGCGGGTAGATGTGCCGGGCTCCATCGGGCGGCGCATCCTGATTCCCGCATTACCCGACTTTACGGAAAAATACCCCGACATCATCCTTGAAATGGGCTGCAATGATCGCCCGGTAGATCTGCTGGAAGAAGGGGTTGATTGCGTGATTCGCGGAGGTGATCCGCTGGATCAATCGCTGGTGGCCAGGCGCGTCGCCTCATTGCGCTTTGTTACCTGCGCTACGCCAGGCTATCTGCGCAAACATGGTATCCCCCTGCAGCCTCGCGATCTGGAGCGCCATACCGGCATCCATTACTTCTCGTCCAAAACCGGCAAGGTCTACGAGTTTGACTTTGAAGGCGAAGGTCAGCGCTATGAAGTGTCCAGCCATCGAAAAATGATCTTCAACGATGGCGACGCCTGTCTCGCCGCCTGCCTGGCCGGGCTAGGCGTTTTTCAGGCGGCGACCTTCATGGTGCAGGAGCACATTGCCAGTGGCGAGTTGCAAGTCGTGCTGGGTACCCATTTGTCGGAAAACCTGCCCCTGTATGTGCTCTATCCGCAAAATCGCCACCTGTCGTCCAAGGTGCGCGCCTTCATTGATTGGACCGCGGCTTTGTTCGAAACCAGCGACCTGGTGCAAACGCGCACCACCCTGCCCAATGGCGCTTCAAGATAAAGCTTGCACGTTGTACTTGGCAAACGGCCCGGCCTTGTGTAATATGCGGGCCTTCGTGAGGAAACGGGTGCTTAGCTCAGTTGGTAGAGCGTCGCCCTTACAAGGCGAATGTCGGCGGTTCGACCCCGTCAGCACCCACCAAATCCTTAACGAATGGAGTGGTAGTTCAGTTGGTTAGAATACCGGCCTGTCACGCCGGGGGTCGCGGGTTCGAGCCCCGTCCACTCCGCCAATACCAAAAAGCCCGTTGATTCAGTTCAACGGGCTTTTTTCATGTCTGCCGGGCGCTCAGGTCCGATGGGCAAACATCACTTTTCCCGCACAATCTTGCCCGAGAGAACATAACGTTCTTTGCCATCAATGATGGTGGAGTACACCTTCATGTTTTTCAGGTCGATGACTTGAGTGACGTTAATGCCTGTCTTCTCACGCCATGTGGCAAAGTAGATATTGTCATCCACCTTGAAGCGCTCAGGTGTTTCGGTTCCATGCGCGCCTTTTTCCGAGCCAGCGATGCATTTCCATGCCATGGACTTGGCATCACTTACCGTTACCCGGTACACATTTCCGCCTTCATATTGATAAAGAAACTGCCCCATGTAGGCTTCTGATGCGTGCGCGTGCAAGGCAAATGACCAAAATAACCAGCTGGTGATCAATAACGGTAGGTGTTTCATGTAAGAGGCCTGATGTATTGTTGTTGGTGGACTACCAACGAGTCTGCATGTAGGGATGAGTGAATACTAAATCAAAATCGGAGGTAAGCATTATCTACAGGGCGGCCTTGTCTGCTATCCCGGAATATCGGGCTCTACCAGCGTGGCGAGCTGGGCTAGCGATTCCTGCCACCCAAGGTAGCAACTTTCGACCGGGATCGCGGCGGGAATGCCCGTTTGCTGGATGGTGATGTCCGTACCACATGAGACCCCGGTCAGGGTGACGGTGACCTCCAGCACGCCAGGCAGGTTGGGATCATCAAAGCGGTCGGTGTAGCGCAGTTTGGTGTCAGGAACCAGCTCCAGATATTCGCCGCTGAAGGCATGCTGGTTTCCCGAACTGAAGTGGGTGAACGACATGCGGAAGGTGCCACCGGTTTTGGCTTCCAGATGATGAACCTTGCAGGTGAAGCCATAGGGAGGCAGCCACTTTGCCAGGGCGTCTGCATTGAGAAACGCTTGATACACACGCTGCGGTGGAGCCCGAAATACACGATGCAAATTCACGGTACCTGTTGTCATGCGACATACTCCTTTCACTGCATGTAATGAAAGAACAGGCAGTTTAGCGCAGGCGGACATGCGAAGGAAATGCAGGTTTTTCCAGCGCTGCTGAGGCTGAGTTCAGCTGGACGAGTGTTAAGATTGGATAATGTAAGCCGACTGTAAGTCGGCGGAAATACGCTTTTGGTTTATTTTGGCAAGGGGATCGTCATGCGGGTTTTGCTAGTGGAAGACGACGCCGTACTTGGTGATGCCATACATCGCTCGCTGATCAAATCCGGCTATGCGGTGGATTGGACGCAGGACGGTCAGCAGGCGGATGTGGCGCTGCATGAGCAGGTTTACGATGCCGTGGTGCTGGACCTGGGTTTGCCGCGCATGGACGGCATGGAGGTGCTGCGGCGTTTGCGTCAGCGCAAGCAGCTGGTGCCGGTGGTGATACTCTCGGCACGCGAGGGGCTGGATGACCGGGTGCACGGGCTGGACCTGGGCGCGGATGATTACCTGACCAAGCCATTCAAACTGCCCGAGCTGGAAGCGCGGCTGCGGGCACACATACGGCGCAGTCATCAGGTGGTGACGTCTTATATCGATTTTGGCGCCATGCGCTTTGACAGCAAGGATAGAACGGTGACGGTCGATGGCGTGCTGGTGGAATTTTCTCAGCGCGAATTGAGCGTGCTGGAAGCGCTGATCTTGCGCAGCGGGCGCGTGGTGAGCAAGGAAGCGCTGGTGGAAAATCTCTGCAATTGGGATGTGGATGTCGGCAACAATGCCATTGAGGTGTATGTTCACCGCCTGCGCAAAAAGCTGGAACCCTACGGCATCATGATACGCACGGTGCGTGGCCTGGGGTATCTCCTGGAAAAACAGCCCGCATGAAGTCGCGCTTTTCTGTACGGCGGCAGTTGCTTAAATGGCTGTTGGTGCCATTGCTGATCTTGATCGCGGTCGATTCCACCATTCTTTATCGCATCTCGTTGCACTTCCTGCGCAAGGCGTTCGACCATGCGCTTTATGAAACCGCGTACGATGTTTCGCAGATCCTTATTCAGAATCGCCTTAACCACGCCCAGGTGGAACTGAAGCCGGAAGTGCGCGACATGCTGCTCTCCAGTCAGCAGGATGTCATGTATTACAGCGTGTACGATCAGCAAGGTCACTTCATGGGAGGCGACCGCGTGCTGCCTTACCTGAAGCCGCTGAAAGGACAACACAACACCATGTATTACGGCGCGGGCCTGGTGAATGGCCACGATGTGCGCGTCGTCTCCATGCCGGTGGTGATCGCGACGGAAGAAGGCAATGCGCCGGTGCGCATTCAGGTGGCAGAGACGCGCAATCAGCGCCAGCATCTGGCGAGCCAGATATTGCTGGGGATACTGATTCCGCAATTGCTGCTGCTGGTGGTGGCCGTGGTGCTGATGTGGTTTGGCATTGGGCGAGGCTTGCGTCCGTTGTGGGATCTGCACGCCGCTCTGGCCCAGCGCACCGCGCGTGATCTCAGCCCGGTACAGTTGAAACAGGTGCCGGAAGAGGTGAGCATGCTGGTGGAATCCATCAATCAGCTCATGCAGCAGGTGCAACGCTTGCTGGAATCGCAGAACCGCTTTATTGCCGATGCCGCGCACCAGTTACGCACGCCGTTGGCGGGGGTCATGGCGCAGACCGAACTCGCGCAATATGAAACCAATCCCGAGGCCCTGCAAAAAAGTCTGGGCAATATTGCCATCAGTACCGAGCGCCTGGTGCATATGGTCAATCAGCTCCTGATACTAGCGCGCGCCGAGCCTGAGGTGATGCGGGCCATCCAGATGCATGTGCTGGATTTGCGTGCGCTGGCGCAGCATGTAACGGGGGATCTGGTCTCCCTGGCGTTGCCCCGGAATATAGACCTGGGTTTTGAGAGCGAGCTTGCGCATGCCTGGGTATTGGGCGATGCCACCAGTCTGGAGGAGATGCTTTCGAATCTGGTGGACAACGCCATACGCTATAGCGATGAAGGTGGCCGCGTGACGGTGAGCCTGTTGCGCGATGCGGAAGGTTTTGTACTGAGCGTGGAAGACGACGGGCCGGGGATTCCGGAGGATGAGCGCGAAAAGGTGTTCGAGCGCTTTCATCGTGTGGTGGGTACCAAGCAGTCAGGTAGCGGTCTCGGTCTCGCCATTGTGCTGGAAATTGCCCAGGTGCATGGTGCCACCATCCAGATGCAGGACGCCACGCCGGAAGGCGGGCTGCGCATTTCATTGCGCTTTGCGGATCATGGCGCCGATGCGCCCGTTATCGCGGGCTGAGATGCTGGTCGGGCGGCGCTGACCAAGGCGGCGTCAGCCCGTCATGCCGATGCGCTTGGCGGGGAATCTAGAAGTGTTCGAAGGTCTGCACCACATCCCGCTCAAATTCATCCGCGGGTACGGGTTTGCTGAACAGATAACCCTGGTAGGCATCGCAGCCATAGTTATCCAGAAACTCGCGCTGACTCAGTGTTTCCACCCCTTCCGCAATCACCTGCAGGTTCAGGCTTTTGCCCAGCGCAATGATGGTGCGGGCAATCACGGCATCGTTGGGGTCGGTGAGCACATCGCGCACAAACGACTGGTCAATCTTGAGCTGATCCAGCGGCAGCAGCTTGAGGTAAGACAGCGACGAATAGCCGATGCCGAAGTCGTCAATCGAAAAGCCAACACCGAGATTCTTCAGTTCGGTCATCTTGGCGATCACATCTTCAATATTGTTCACCATCAGGCTTTCGGTCAGCTCCAGCTTGAGACGTTTGGGGTTGGCGCCAGTGACATTCAGCACCTCCACAATCTGATCGACAAAATCCATCTGGCGCAGCTGTTTGGCGCTGACATTCACCGCCAGTGTCAGCTTCTCCGTCAGCGGTTGCTGTGCCCATAGCACCAGCTGTTTGCAGGCGGCATACATGACCCAGTTGCCCACACTCACAATCAGGCCGCTGTCTTCTGCCAATGGGATAAAGGTGCTGGGCGGGATCATGCCACGTCTGGGGTTGCGCCAGCGCAGCAACGCTTCAGCGCCCAGCAGGCGGCCCTGATTATCCACTTGGGGCTGATAGCACAAGAAGAACTCGTCATTACGCAGACCGTTACGCAGATCCTCTTCCATCTCGACGCGGTCGGCGATGAGCGCTTGCATTTCTGGGTCAAAAAAGCGGATGACATTACGGCCAGCGGCTTTGGACTGGTACATCGCCAGGTCGGCGCGCTTGAGGATTTCATCCACGGTGGTGGGCTGCTGATCAAACAGGGTGACGCCTATGCTGGCGCTGGTGTGATGCTCATAGCCGCTGAACTGGAACGGGTGGGCAAAGCTGATCAGAATTTTCTCACTCACCAGGCGGGCCTGGGCGGCGGCTTCCTGGTGATTGCCGCTCAGCTCATGCAGCAGCACCACAAACTCATCGCCACCAAAGCGCGCCACGGTATCGCTTTCGCGCAGGCAGCCGGCAATACGCATGGCCACCTGCTGCAGCAGCATGTCCCCCAGGTCATGGCCCATGGTGTCATTCAGGGTTTTGAAGTTATCCAGGTCGATGAACAGCACCGCGCCGGATTTGCTGGTGCGCGCCGAATAAGCTAGGGTATGTTCCAGCCGGTCTATGAACAGCTGGCGGTTGGGCAGGCTGGTCAGTGAGTCATAAAACGCCAGATGTTGAATGCGGCTTTCGGCCACTTTCTGTGCGCTGATATCCTGAATCGCGCCCTCGAGACGGGTGATGTTGCCATGCCCGTCAACGACCGCCTGACCAATGATGCGCACCCACAAGAGCTTGTCCTTGCAGGTGAGGATGGGCAGCTCCTCGTCGAAGCTTGTGCCGTGCTGCATGCATTCCTCCAGGGCCTGCACAATACGACTGCGCCACTCTTCCGGATAAAACGCCAATGTGTTTTCCATCGTCGGCGCAAAGTCGGACGGGCACTCGTGAATATCCCGCACTTCGTCTGACCAGTAGATGTTTTTTTCCGGCAGGCTCAATACCCAGCTGCCCACACGTGCCATGCGGCTGGATATCTTGAGGTAGGCTTCGGTTTGTTCGCGGCGGGCAATTTCTGCGTGCAGCGCCTCGGTACGCATGCGCACCTGACGGCGCATCTGCACATTCCACAAAATCACCAGCATCACACAAAGCAGCAGGGCGGCAATACCAAACGCAATCCAGCGGGTGTTGAGGTTATTCGGCGTAGTGGAGTAATGGTAGATGAACTTGCGCGGCTGGTAGTTATTCGGCGCCAGTTTCAAGCGGGTCAGCAGCTGGGCGATGTGGCTCCAGCGCTCGGTATTCATGTGGCCCATGTCCACGATATCGGGCATGACCAGCGGGCGCATGCTTTTGGCTTCTGCCAGCAGCAATTCCCGGGTGGCGCCACTCTGTTTTACACCGGGTAATTGCAGGATGAGGTCGGCAATTTCTTCCGGGTTGTCAAAGGCATAACGCCAGCCTTTGAGGGTTGCTTTCAGGAAGGCATCAGCCCGGTCCGGGTGCGACTCGATTTCGTTACGTGAGGTGAACAGGGTGTCACCATAAAAATCCACGTCGTAATCGATGGTGCTGATGATGGCGGGCTCAATACCGCGTGCGCGCAAGCGGTAGGGTTCGTTGGTGGAATAGGCTGACATGGCATCCACCTTGCCGTTGATCAGGTCATCGAGCTTGCCGGTGTGCGTGACAAAACGCACGCTGGCAGGATCCAGCCCGGCTTTCAGCATCATGGCATCAAACTGCACGGCGCTGAGGTCATGTTTCATCATGACCGATTTGCCCATGAGGTCGGCCAGACGGTGAATATTGCTGTCTTCGCGGCTGACGATGATGAAAGGGGAGTGCTGGAAGATGGCCGCCATGGCGACGACGGGCTTGCCATGCATGTGGGCCAGCAGCAGGTCGGCATCGCTTACGCCATATTCCGCCTTGCCGGACAGCACAGCATCCAGTGCCGGCCTGTCCGGGCCGCCCTCGATGATGTTGACATCCAGCCCGGCGTCTTTATAGAACCCCTTGGCTTGGGCCGCGTAGTAGCCTGCAAACTGGAACTGATGATGCCATTTGAGCTGCAGGTTGATTTTTTGGGCATCAGCCAATGCAGGTGGCGTGAAAAGGCAGATCAGCACCGCCAGTTTTGTGCACCAGGAGAGCCTTATAGTTATATCCAACGCTGACGTTAGGAATTTCATTGGCGCGGCAAAACCCATCAATTTGTCGTGATTACTCTGGACGCGAACAGGGCAGGAAGTCAGGCCGATATTCACGCATACTAATCGCGAATATATAGAATTAATGCGAAGAATTAAAGTGTTTTCATTGGCTTGTTTCGGGTTTTACATCTAAAAGCTTAGATTTCTTATGCGTACTTCTTTGGTAGTACCCCTTCAAGAGAATTTTGGTCCCCCGGTGATTTGGCTATCGTGATGCCAAGTTCAACACTGCATCAAATTTTAAAGGGGACATCCACATGGCAAGAAATTCCATCCTGAATGAACGACATCGCGCACTCGGCTCCAAGCTGGATGGCGATACCTGGAACGATATGCCGATTCCGTGGAGCTACAACACCAGCGTGCATGACGAGGTCGTGGCGGTGCGCAGCAAAGCCGGTTTGTATGATGTATCGGCACTGAATATCGTCAAGGTCAGTGGTCCGGATGCCGAAGCCGTGATCGACCAACTGGTGGCGCGCGACATCACCAAGCTGGAGCCTGGCTGCTCATTGCTGGCTGCGGAAGTCGATGAAAGCGGCGCCCTGTGTGATGACATCATGGTGATACGCGATTCGGCTACCGACTTCCGTCTCTCGCATGGCAGCGGCAAAACCCCCGAGCAGCTCAAGCTGTTGTCTGCCGGTAAAAACATCAAGATCGAGCCTGATCTGGATGTGCATATTCTCTCCCTGCAAGGCCCGTTGTCGCTGGATATCCTCGCACCGCACCTCGGCTTTGATCTGGCAGGTCTGCCTTATTTCCGTCATGTGCCTACCGTGCTGTTCGGCAAAAACATCATCATCGCTCGCGGCGGTTACTCCGGCGAGCGTGGCTATGAGGTTTACTGTACCGCCGCCGATGCCGTTTTCCTGTGGGACAAGATTCTGGAAGTCGGCGCGCCTTTCGGTGCCATTGCCGCCTCCTGGAATTCGCTGGAACTGACCCGTATTGAAGCGGCCTTGCTGTTCTTCCCGTTTGAAATGCCCGAAGGCGATACCACGCCATGGGAAGTCAATATGGGCTGGGGCGTGGACCTCGACAAGAAGGGCGATTACATCGGCAAAGCCGCCGTGCTCAAGCTCAAGGGCCGCGAGCGCGTGCGCCATGTCGGCCTTATCTGCCGCAGCGCATCGGCGATGGAAGCCGGGGCGAAACTGTTCAAGGACGGCAAGGAAATCGGCGTCATCACCAGCGCCAGTTACAGCCGCTACCTCATGCTCTCGCTGGCGATGGCACATGTGAAACCGGAGCTTTCTGCCATCGGCACCACGCTGGAAGTGCACAACAGTAGCGGTGTCAGCAAGGCCTATATTGCGCCTACGCCGTTTTACGACCCCTTGCGTTTGCGCACACATCCCGAAGGCGCGTAAGTCAGCAGGCTTAAGGATCAGCAGTTTAAGAGGACATTCAAGATGGAACGCGGTTACTGGATACGCAGCAAGCCGGTCTACACGGCGCTGCTCTGGAACGATAAAGCCACGGCGCACGCCGTGCTGGCAGCGGGGGACGGCGGGCTTGCCGTGCTCAAGCTCTTTCAACAGGCCTTGCCCGAGCAGCCGATCACGGTGTTTTACAGCCCGGCGGGTGCCGACAAGGACTACCTGCCCGCCTTGCAGGCAGCGGTAGATGCGGATCTGCGGGTGTTTGCAACCACGGCCGAGCTGCTGGCCGCCTGGGCGGATTATCTGGCCACCGCCCGCATGGGCCTGCGCATTTACACCGCGGGTACCGAGAAATTCATGTGGGATGTGACGGATGCAGCCGCCGACTTCGGCATTCTCAATCAGGACGTCATGAAAGAGTTGACCGGCTCCCTGGCACGCTCGGTGTACTGCGTGCATTGCAAGTCGCTTACGCATGAGGTCACCAGCAACATCGCCACCTGCTCCGGCTGCGGCCGCCAGCTGTTTGTGCGCGACCATTTTTCGCGGCGCATGGGCGCCTACATGGGGCTGATGGTGGATGCCGAAAACCCCGGCGAAGTGCCCCAGATCGAGGAGATTTATCCATGAGTCAGTTACAGGTCAAAGTGGCGTCCATTCAGGACGTCAGCGCTGGCGTGCGTCACTTCACGCTGGTGGATGCCCATGGCGGCGAGCTGCCCGCCTTTTCTGGCGGCAGTCATATTGTGGTCACCATGCCGGCGCCCGGCCGCACCTATCGCAATGCCTATTCGCTGTTGAGTTCGCCGGAAGACCGCGCACATTACGAAATTGCCGTGCATCGCCAGCCACAGTCGCGCGGCGGCTCCATCTACATGCACGAAGAAGTGAAGGTTGGCAGCGTGCTCGACATCAGCTACCCGGTCAATCTGTTTGCCTTGTCGCGCGTGGCCAAGCATCACCTGCTGATTGCCGGTGGCATTGGCATTACGCCCTTCATGGCACAGATTCATGATCTTGAGCGTCTGGGCGGCGATTACAGCCTGCACTATGGTTTCCGCTCACGCGAGCATGCCGCCTTTGCCGATGCTCTCAAGGGGCGCGTCAGCCAGCGTGCGGTGTGCTATGACGAAAGCCTGGGCCAGCGCATGGATTTTGACGCCCTGTTGCGCGCTCAGCCGCTGGGTACTCATGTGTATGCCTGCGGCCCGCAAGGCATGGTCGAAGCGCTGGTGTCGACCGCGCGTGCGCTCGGCTGGCCCGAGCACCACATTCATAGCGAACAGTTCCTGGCGCCGCCGGTGGGCGAGCCCTTCACGCTCAAACTCAGCAAGTCCGAGCTGGAAATCACCGTGCAAGGCGACATGAGCATGCTGGAGGCCCTGGAGGCCGCTGGCGTCGATGCCCCTTCATTATGCCGCGGTGGCGCCTGTGGCCGCTGCGAACTTGAAGTGCTGGGCACCGACGGCGAGCTGCAGCATCACGACCACTATCTGAGCGACGCCGACAAGGCTAGCGGCCGCAAGATCATGCCCTGTGTATCCCGGGCCAAATGCGGTTATCTGGAACTCAACCTTTGAGGAATGCTCCCATGAGCCTCGCTTTCAAGCAGGAAACCTTTCGCGACGACTATACCTTCCGCAATTCGCCGGAAGCCATACGCCGTTTCCCCTTTCCGTTTCCCGAAGACCAGTACATGTACTCGGTCAACATCGAGCCGCATACGGCTGGTCCCAAGGGCGCTGTGACCGAATTCACGCTGGATGTGGACGAGCACTATGTGGCCGAGTGCCGCGACAAGGCGATTACCCTGGAGCAGGATCCCGGCCGCTGTGCCTCCTTGCCCCACATGATGGATGCCGAGTGGGATTTCCTGGAGTTCACCATGGAAAGCCTGGCGCGCGACTATCCCGAGCAATTCAGCCTGAGCAAAAACGGCAAGGCCTGGACCTGGATCAACCGTCCACTCGGGATCGAGCAATCCTTTGTATTTGGCGATGCCGCCACTCTGCCCATGGGGCCGTTTGAATACATGGGCCGCCAGGTGCAGGGCGACTTTGTGCTGCTGGATCAGCGTGAAGACACCCTGTTTGCCGATGCGGGCATTGTTACCAGCCAGGCTGACTGGTCGCTGGCTTTCAATGTGGGCATGTCATGGAATGAATGGCATGGCCCGGTACCGCAAGTGACCAAGCTGGGCGTGATGGACCGTGCGCTGAAATTCCTGATGAGCCTGCAGCAGGCCAATCCGGTGCGCCGTCTTAACTGGACCATGACCATCAATCCGCGCCTGGATACCTCGCCGGAAAACTATCCGCTGTGGGGCGGCGACCGCAACAAGGTCAACGAGCAGAATGCGGGCGAACTTGCACATTTGCGTGTGGAGCTGCAAACCCTGTTCCGCATGCCACGCAGCAATGCCATTGTGTTCAGCATCCGCTGTTACCTGATCAGCATGCAGGAAATGGCGACCTACCCACGCTGGGCCAAGCGTTTTCACCGTGTGCTGCGCGATCTTCACCCTGACCTGGTGGAGTACAAGGGCATCACCAAATACCAGCAGGCCGTGGTGGCCTGGCTTTCCAGATTCGACGACGGCGCCGACATCGGCACAGGCACCCAGCCTGAATAAGGCTTAAGCCATGGCGCCGTGGTTACCGGGCAATTCCATTTGCATCTATCTTTTCATAAGGGGAACGTAATGAACCATGTAAAGCGTCTGAGTGTGGCCGGTCTTGTGGCCTGCAGTCTTTTCAACCTGCCGGCGTTTGCTGCGGATGAAGCCGCCGCCGAGGCCTCACCCCACACCCTGACCACCAATATCGGTTTCTTCGGTCAGTATGTGTTTCGTGGCATCACCTACACCAACGAGCGCCCAGCCGTGCAAGGCGGTTTTGACTATGCCCACTCCAGCGGTCTTTACCTGGGTGTATGGGGCACCAATGTCGACAAGAATGCGCTCTATGGCAATACGCTCGAAGTCGATATCTATGGTGGCTACCTGCACCAGTTCACGCCTGATCTCAGCCTGAATGTCGGTTTCCTGCAGTTTTACTATCCTGACAATGAAAAGATTGCCGGTCAGTCTGCCAATACCACCGAGCTGAACGGTGCCCTGGGCTACAAGTGGTTCACCCTCAAGTACTCCCGCGCCGTGACCGATTTCTTCGGTTACAACACCAAGTCCATCGGTGGCACACTGGGACATGGGGATACCAAGGGTACGGATTACATTGAGTTGAATTTCAACTACAAGCTGCCGGTGAAGGATATCAATCTGGTGGCGCACGCAGGTCATCAGCGCGTTGAAAACTACGGTGATCTCAGCTACAGCGATTATCTGATCGGCCTTAACAAGGACTTCTCTGTTGGCAAGAGTGAAGGCTGGAATGCCGGCTTCAACTACACCGGTACCAATGCCGATGGCGATTTGTGGGTAGATGCCAAAGGCCGCAAGACCGGCGATGATCACCTGGTGCTGTTTATCAAGCGCACGTTCTAATCCCTGATTTTTAGTCGGGATGTACCTGAAGAGGGCGTTGCAAAACGCCCTCTTTCATTCGCCGCTGTGGGTAGGCTGGGACTGTATCAGTCGCTTGATATCGGCAATCAGGCCGGTCGGGGCATCGTCATCGCTGATGTGGGCGATAAAGCCTTCCAGCGCCAGCAGTTCACCTGCACTGGAGTAAACGCCCTTGCCTTGTTCCCATACCCATTTGGTATTGCCCGCCCGCGTCATGATGCGGTACACCAGCTGGAATTTGTCCTGCATGGCGAGTTTTTCCTGCACATGCTGCCAGGCCGGGGTGCGGTCTTCCGGGTGAATGATCTCGACATAGGAAAAGTTGAGCGAATTGATCATCTCATGCGCTTCGTAGCCGGTGACTTCGGCACAGCCATCGCTGACGAATTCGAAGCTCCAGTTTCTGTCGTTCTTGCAGCGATAGATCATGCAGGGCGCATTGTTGATCAGCATGCTGAGCGAGCGGCGGTTGGTGCGCAGGCTGGCTTCGGCCTGCTTGCTGTGGCTGATGTCGGTCAGGGTGCCGACCACGCTGGAACGCTCGCCCTTGACGGAAGAGGTGTTGCGCGCGCGCAGCTCCACCCAGTGCGAATCGCCATTTTTGCTGATGACGCGGGCTTCCAGCAGGCAGCGGCTGCGCTTGCCCTGGATCAGCGAATGCAGGCGGGCTTCCACCAGCGGTTTGTCCTCGGGGTGGATAAAGCTCAGCAGCGGTTTTTGCAGGCAATCTTCCACATTGAAATCGAGCAGGCCTTGCCACGAGGGATTGAGGAAAAGAATGTTTTGTGCGGTATCGACCTGGAACACGACTTGCTCGATCTGGTTGACCAGCAGATGATAAGGAAACTGCTCGCGAAAATTGGCACCTGGCGTATCGTGCGACGACACGGTGGAAAATTGCAGCAGCAATTGTTCGTTATGGGCGGCTTCGCTGATGGGAGAGACCGAGATATGCACGGGCAATATCGAGCCATCCATGCACAAGAGACGCAAGCGGTGCGTGGCTTTTTTGTCGTGCTCGGGGGTGGCCAGCAGCGCAGCCAGCGCCTGGTGATCGCCGGGATGGATGACATTGGTCAGCGGCATGCCCAGAATCTGATCGGAAATGCCCTGCATGCCCAGCTCGGCAAGAAAGGCATTGTTGGCGAAAATGACGGTGTAGCCTTCCACCACGGCGGCAGGCGTTGCCAGTAGTGATGACACATTGATGCCCCAGGCCTTGCGGTCAAAGCCCGGGTTGCTCAGGGCCGTGCTGCCACGATTGCGCAGCAGTGGATATATCGCCAGCATGAGCAGGGCGGAAAATGCCGTGGTGGCGACGATCACCATCCCGGCCAGATGCATCTTGAACGGGGCGCTACCCGCCCACCAGGTGTTGAAGACGAATAGAAAAATGATACTGAGGATCAGCGTGCTGAATACATATATGCTCATGCTTGTGTCCTGTTATGTGTGGGTTTCCGGGGAGACCGTGTCCTGATATGCGCTGGTTGAAACAATTGTCCGACGTGGCCGAAATCAAGGCCCTGCTGCGCCATACGCTTTATCTGCGGCTGGTGGTGCTGCTGTTCTGTGTGCTTTTGCTCATCATCATGATGCAGGTCGGCTCCCTGTTCCTGCTGGATTACATTCCCGGCAACCAGTCTGCCATGCGGCAGCTCTATGCGCAAAAATTCCATTGGCAGGTGCTGCGCGCCGAAGTTGCTGCCACGCCGCAGGATACCCGGCTGCCCGGTTCCGGGCTCAATGCCGGGGATGGCATGATGGAGTTCTCCTGGTTTCGCCAGCAACTGGGCTCGCGCTTGCCGCCCGCCATTGCCCGACTGGAAGCCGATACCGCAGCCCTGTTCTCTGCCTATCCGCAAGCCGAGCATACGGCGGGCTGGCTGCAGGCGGTAGACAAGGTATTGCAGGATTACGATCTGCTGGCAGAGGAGTTGCAGCGCGATGTTGAGGTCAAGCAGTCGGTGATCGGGCTCTTGCAACTGGTGAGCGGCCTGTTGCTGGTGTGCTGCCTGTTTGCCGTGGCCATCAAGGCCAAGCATCTGCTGATAGACCGTGTCGGCCATCTGGCCAAGTTGCTGCCGCAGGAGTTTCAGGTGGCGGATGAGCAGGGGCATGCTGATGAGTTTGCCCGGCTGGAGCAGACCGTGTTCCGTATTGCGGCCCGGCTTGAGGGCTTCAAGGCCGAGAGTGCCTGGTTTAACCAGACCCGCAGTGAGCGCTTGCGCCGCCTGTTGCGCGCACAGGGATTTTTGCACCGGCTGGTGGGCATGATCAATACCCCTGACCTCAGCGAAGCCTTGCTGCGCAAGGTGTTGTACATGCTGGAAAGCACGCTGGATGTGCAGAATGTCGCCTTGCTGTTTGCCGAAAAATCCGCCGGTGAGCCGGTGGAGCGCATGCTGTTTTCGCAGCATACGCCGCGCCCGGTGCCGCCAAGCCTGCTCGCGGAACTGAATACCAGCCAGGCGGTGAATTACCAGCTGGAGCCCACCACCAGCCAGGAGGCCAGTAACTGTCTCGCCGCGGCCTTTACCAGCCCGTGGGAAACGCTGGGCATGCTGACGGTGGAAGCCGAGGCATCGCATGTGTTTGATGAAACCGATATCGAGCTGGTGGAAATGACCGCGCAATTGCTGTCCATGGTCATGGGCACGCAGAACCGCGAGCAGGAAGGCCGGCGTGCCGCCTTGCTGGATGAGCGTGCCGCCATTGCCCGTGAGCTGCATGATTCGCTGGCGCAGTCGCTGTCGTTCATGAAAATCCAGATTTTCCGCCTGCAAAGCCATCCGCAGACCCAGCACGCCGACCTGCGCGGCATTGTGAACGAGCTGCGCCAGGGGCTGGATAATGCCTACCGCGAGTTGCGCGAGCTGTTGTCGACCTTCCGCGTGCACATGGATGTGCGCGGGCTGGGCTTTGCCATCCAGTCGGCAATTGACGAATTCATGCAGCGCTCCAATCTCTCGATCGCGCTGGATAACCGGCTGGTGAATTGCCGCCTGACGGTGAACGAGGAGTTTCATATCCTGCATGTGATCCGCGAGGCGCTGTCGAATATCGTGCGCCATTCCGGCGCCAGCACGGTGACGGTGGCGCTGGTCTACCAGAGTAATGGCTCGGTGATCGTCACCATCGACGATGATGGCATAGGCTATGCCAGCAAGCCCGGCGAGCCTGGGCATTACGGGCACAGCATCATGCAGGAGCGTGCATACAGCCTGGGGGGCGAGCTGGCAGTTTTGCGTCGCCGCACCGGCGGCACGCGGGTAAGATTGGTATTTACGCCGCAATTGGCACAATGACAGGAGAGCACGACCTTGAGCACCCCCAGTAATCCGACCTCTGAGCTGACATCCGGCGGCGCCAGCCCGACCAAGGTGTTCCTGATTGATGACCATGCGCTGTTTCGCAAGGGGGTCGGCCAGATGATAGAAGCCGATCCGGCATTCCGGGTAGTGGGCGAGGCGGCTTCGGGTAGCGAGGGCTTGTTGCTGGCTCCGCCTTTGCAGCCCGATGTGGTGCTGATCGACCTCAACATGAAGGGCCTGAATGGCATTGAAACCCTGCGCCGCTTCAAAACGGAAAGCAGTTTGCAGGCGCGCTTTGTCGTGCTCACGGTGTCGGATGCCGAGGATGACCTGCTGGAAGCCCTGCGCGCGGGGGCGGATGGCTATCTGCTGAAAGACATGGAGCCGGAAGACCTCTGTGCCAGCCTGAAAAAGGTGATCTCCGGCATGACGGTGATACAGGATAGCCTGACCGAGGTGCTGAAGCAGGCTTTGCTGGAACCGCGCACGCGCAAGGCGGATGACGACGTGGCGCTGACCGACCGCGAGCAGGAGATCCTGCAATGCCTGGCCGATGGCCTCAACAACAAGACCATCGCGCGCAAGCTGGGCATTTCCGATACCACGGTCAAGGTGCATATCAAGCATCTGTTGAGCAAGCTCAAGCTCACCAGCCGGCTCGAAGCTGCCGTGTGGGCCCATCGTAAAAAGTAAGTGCCTGCTCTGCTGGCTGGTCTTGCCCGGACTAGCGGCGACTGACAAACAGCCGGGCAGAGATCAGGCAGATCAAGCTGGCCAGGCCGATGATGATGATAGCCAGCACATCGGCCCCGGCATATCCCCAGAAACTGTTCATGCGCAATACTCCTCCATGGCGCTGCCATCGTTGGCGAGTAGCCCGGTATCTTCCATACGAGCCAAGCCAAACGCTGTCAGCTGGTAATAAAACGACAGGGCCTCGCGCGGCAAGATATTGCCCACGGTTTCGGTGATGAGTTGCGGTTCATTGCGCGCCACCAGACCGGCGGCGGATAACTCATCCAGCGCCACATGCAGGCTGTTGATCGCATAACGCCCCCGCAGACTGTAGGCGTTCAGGGTCAGCTCAATCAGCGCCTGATCGCGCATGCCGCCCAACTGGTGCAGCCGTGTCAGTAAGAATCCCTTGATGTGCAGTTTCATGCGTGTTCTCCCGCTGGGTTGTCGCGTAACTGGGCCACGTTTTCGGCCGATTCGCCAAACATGACAAAGCTGCCCGCCACGGTGAGGATGAGTCCGACCAGGAAATACCACGGCGGCATCTGCAGGGTAAAGGCTGCAATAAACAGCAGGGCAAACACCGCATAGAGATTGCCTATTGCTTCGCCGCGGCCCACGCCGATCAAACTGAAGCTCTTGTAAAAAGCGGTGTAGCAATAGGCATGACAGGCCGAGGCCAGCACTATCCACACCATGGCCTTGGGGTTTTGCACGGTAGTGAGTAGTAGCTCACCTATCGGCAGGCTGGTGAAAAGCGCAAGGGCTGGCAGGATCAATATGCCCCAGAACAGGATCTCGAAACTGAAGCGGCAATGAATGCCCACATCCGGGTCGGTCACATCCATGGCACGTGCTGCCACCGCACCTTCCATGCCCCATCCCAGTGCAGACATGATGCCGCCAAGATAGCCCAGCCAGGCGTGGCTATTATCGCCTCCCACCTCGCCAAACAGGCCAGGGCCATAAATCACCAGGCCCCCCAGCATGATGATCACCATGCCCAGCGCGGCACGCGTGGAGATTTTTTCGCGGTACCACAAGCGCGCCACCACGGCGCCGATGACCGGGTAAAACAGCGAAGTAACCGCGGCAAACACCGGCCCCACATAGCCCATGGCCATATAGGAGCCGAAGATCGCCATCGGCCCGCCACAGAGCGACGCCAGCGCATACCACTTGGAGATGCGCCGAAAGCGCCCCATGGTACGGGCGTAATCCCCCACCTTGCCCAGCACCCCATTCCACAGCAGCAAAAACACAAATACCGTCAGCGCATGCACCCAGGTCATGACAGCCGTGGCGGCCAGCCTCAGCGACTGCTGATCCTGCGGGATATCCACATAAGGTGATTCGTACCAAAGCGCTGTGCCTGGCACATACCAGGCGCCCCACAGTATCGCCGTCCACAAGGCCCACATGAATCCCCAGCGCTGGTTGCGTGCGTAATGGCGTTGCAGGGTGGATTGTAGTCTGGCGGCGTAGGGCGGGGCTTGCATGAGACGGATTCCTTTAAACGTATTTGCCAGAAATGGTAATGGGCACGCGGCCTGTCTTTCCATACTCCTGAGGGAGTAGGGCGGGCCATTGGGGCGACCACGTTGCCTGATGCCCCAAGTTGGACCGGAACCTGCTTTAAGCCACGCATGCCGCACCATTTTCTTGCTACTTCTTAAGGAGTAATCCGTAGTGAGAATTGTGAGGCGGGGGCGGCGGGTATTCAATGGTGCCCAATGCAGGACATGTCAGTACCGTATGTGCTGGCCATGGATCTGCTGACTGCATGACTTTTCGATAAGGGGAATTAAATTGAACAGTAATCCGCCCGTAGACGCGATCTCCGCCGATTTATCCGGCGATGTCGTGGCCCAGAACTCTACCCTGCACCGCAAGATCAGCTGGCAGGGTGCGTTCTGGGTGGCCAGCGGTGTACCGGCACTGGTGCTTTTTTCCATAGGCGCCATTGCCGCCACCGTCGGCAAACCTTCCTGGATAGTCTGGATGATCTCGATCGCCTTCGGCTTTATCCAGGCTTTTACCTATGCCGAAATCGCTGGCCTGTTTCCGCACAAATCCGGCGGCGCCTCAGTCTATGGCGCCGTGGCCTGGGTGCGCTACAGCAAGTTCATCGCACCGATCTCGGTGTGGTGTAACTGGTTCGCCTGGTCGCCAGTATTGGCGATAGGTTCCGGTCTTGCCGCCGGCTATATCCTGAGCGCGCTGTTTGCGCCGGATGCCGTCATCAACACCTGGCAGATCACGCTCATGGACCTGAGCTTCATCAAGAGCGACCTGGTGCTGCGTATCAATGCTACCTTCATCCTCGGCGCTGCCGTGCTGATGTCGGTGTTTGCCGTGCAGCATGGCGGCATTCTGCGTTCTGCCCGCGTCACCATGATACTGGGCATCACCGCGCTGATCCCGCTGATGCTGATTGGTCTGATCCCTATCCTGACGGGCGATGTGCCACAGGTGAATTTCTTCCCCATGGCACCGCTGAGCTATGACGCCGCAGGCAATGTGGTCGATGGTGTCTGGGGCATTGAGGGCTGGAAACTGATGGCGGGTGGTCTCTTTATTGCCGCCTGGTCTACCTATGCGTTTGAAACATCGGTCTGCTACACCCGCGAGTTCAAGAACCCCAAGACCGATACCTTCAAGGCGATCTTCTACTCTGGGCTGCTCTCTATCGCCGTGTTTACGCTGGTGCCGATTGCCTTCCAGGCCCACCTTGGCCTCGGTCAGCTGGTCACCCCAGCCGTCGTCGATGCTGCAGGCACTACGGTTACCCCTGCGGTCTACAGCGGCATGCTGGCACCTGACATCTACAGTGGCATGGGGGTTGCCAGCGCCTTGTCCGACATGGCAGGCGGCGGCAAGATCATCGGCAATGTCATGGTCATCATGCTGGTGCTGGCGCTGCTGCTGTCCATCATGACCTCCATGGCGGGTTCTTCGCGCACCCTGTACCAGGCTTCAGTCGATGGCTGGTTGCCCAAGTACCTGTCCAAGGTCAATGAACACGGCGCGCCTACCCCCGCCATGTGGACCGACCTCTGTTTCAATCTGCTGTTGCTGCTGCTGTCCGATTATGTGTTCGTGCTGGCGGCATCCAATATCGGCTACATCATCTTCAACTTCCTCAACCTCAACTCCGGCTGGATACACCGCATGGATCGCCCCAGCTGGCTGCGCCCCTACAAGGCACCTACCATCCTGCTGGCAGCTGGTGGTGCGCTCAGCTTCGTCAACCTGGCTCTGATGGGTTTCGGTGCCGATGTCTGGGGTGAAGGCACGCTGGTTACCGGCCTGTTCTTCGCGGCGCTCATTATCCCGGTCTTCATCTACCGGCACTATGTGCAGGACAAAGGCCAGTTCCCCAAGGCCATGCTCGAGGACATGCATGTCGGGGATGAAGCTGGTGTGGCAAGCCGTGCTGGTATCCTGCCATACGTCGCCCTGGTCGCCGGGGTAGTCGTAGTCTATGTGTTCCATCATCTCGGTTAGTATTCCGCGCTAACCGGGCATGGAGACGGGTCGCCGCAAGGCGGCCCGTTTTTTTATTTAATTAATTGATTCGTAATGAAAGTTTTGGTAGCCGGTACTCCCTAGGTGGTAAGCCCTAAGGAGAATTGTGAGAGCACGCCTGCCCCTCGAAAATAGCTCCACAACAACGATTCACTTCGCCTATTTCGAGAGGACACTTCATGGCACGCGATCCCAAGCACGACATTCTGTTTGAGCCCATTCAGATTGGGCCGAAAATCCTGCGCAACCGCTTTTATCAGGTGCCGCACTGTATCGGCGCCGGTTCGGACAAGCCTGGCTTTCAGGCGGCGCACCGCTCCATGAAGGCCGAAGGCGGCTGGGGCGCGATGAACACCGAATATTGCTCCATCCACCCGGAGTCTGATGATACCCACCGTCTGTCGGCGCGTATCTGGGATGAAGGCGATGTGCGCAACCTGCGCGCCATGACCGATGAAGTGCATAAATACGGCGCCCTGGCCGGTATCGAGATGTGGTACGGCGGCGCGCATGCGCCGTGCATGGAGTCACGTGCCACGCCACGCGGCCCCAGCCAGTACGCTTCCGAGTTCGAGACCCTGACCTATTGCAAGGAAATGGACCTGAACGACATCGCCATGGTGCAGCAATACTATGTGGATGCTGCCTACCGCGCCCGCGATGCCGGCTTTGACATTGTGTATGTCTACGGCGCGCACTCCTACCTGCCGCTGCAGTTCCTGAATCCTTATTACAACAAGCGCACCGATGGCTACGGCGGCTCGCTGGAAAACCGCGCCCGCTTCTGGCTGGAGACGCTGGAAAAGGTACGCCGTGCTGTGGGTGATGACTGCGCGATTGCCACGCGTTTTGCCGTGGACACCGTGTATGGCCCAGGCCAGATCGAAGTTGAAGTGGATGGCATGAAGTTCATTGAGCTGGCTGATCCGCTGGTGGATTTGTGGGACGTGGATGTCGGTGACATTGCCGAGTGGGGCGAAGATGCGGGCCCATCGCGCTTTTACCAGCAGGGCCATCAGGTGCCGTGGACCAAGTTCGTCAAGCAGGTTTCCAAGAAGCCGGTGCTGGGCGTGGGCCGGTATACCGACCCGGAAAAAATGACCGAGATCGTGACCAAGGGCTATGCCGACATCATCGGCGCCGCCCGTCCATCGATTGCCGATCCTTTCCTGCCGAAGAAGATTGAAGAAGGCCGCTATGACGATATTCGCGTCTGCATCGGCTGCAACGTATGTATTTCGCGCTGGGAAATCGGTGGGCCTCCGATGATCTGCACCCAGAACGCAACGGCAGGGGAAGAATACCGCCGTGGCTGGCATCCGGAAAAATTCCGCAAGACCGCTTCCAGCGATGCCGTGCTGGTGGTCGGGGCCGGCCCATCCGGCTCGGAATGCGCGCGTGTGCTGATGGAAAGTGGCTACACCGTGCACCTGTACGACAGCGCCGAAAAAGTCGGCGGCCACCTGAATAGTGTCGCGACTTTGCCTGGCCTGGGTGAATGGAGCTACCACCGCGATTACCGCGAAACCCAGCTCAACAAGCTGGTGAAGAAAAACAAGGATTCGGTGATTGCCCTCGGCCAGAAACGCCTGACCGCCGACGATATCCTGCAATACGGCGCCGACAAGGTGGTGATCGCCACCGGCTCCAGCTGGAATACCGATGGCACCAACTGCCTGACGCACGATGCCATTCCCGGTGCCGATGCTTCGCGTGCTGACCAGCTCACGCCTGAGCAGGTGATGGAAGGCAAAAAAGCCATCGGCAAGCGTGTGGTGATCCTGAATGCCGATACCTATTTCATGGCGCCTAGCCTGGCCGAGAAGCTGGCTGTGGCGGGGCACGAGGTCACCATCGTTTCTGGAGTGCATCTGGCGAATTACATGCACTTCACGCTGGAGTATCCGAACATGATGCGCCGCCTGCATGAGCTGGGTGTGGAAGAGCTGGGCGACCATTTCTGCTCACGCATTGAGCCGGGCCGTCTGGAGATCTACAACATCTGGGGCGATGGTTCCAAGCGCACTTATCGCGGCCCGGGCGTGGCTCCGCGTGATGCCAACAAGACCCATCGCTGGCTCGAGTTTGATTCGCTGATTCTGGTCACCGGCCGTCATTCCGAGAATGCCTTGTTCAACGACCTGAAAGCCCGCGAAAGCGAGTGGGAGGCCAATGGCATCAAGGGGGTATACCTGATTGGTGATGCCGAGGCTCCCCGCCTGATTGCCGACGCGACCTTTACCGGCCACCGCGTGGCACGCGAGATCGAAGAAGCCAATCCGCAATACCCCTTGCCTTACAAACGCGAGGTGGCGGTATGGGGCGCGCCTCACATGCCGGGCGGTCAGTTCAAGATCGAGTACAAGGTTTAGTCAACGGTTCACTTCACGGCCCAGTGCAGCAGTGGGCCGTGAAGACCTCCGATAGCAAAAGAGACAGTTCATGAGCGATACCACCCTGGTCACCCGCATTCTTTTCCAGGATTTTTCTTCCTGGAGCATCACCCTGTTTTACCTGCTGGGCTACACCGCCATCGGCATCTTTGCCCACGGTGTGTATACCCAGGTGCGTAAATACCGGCGCGGCCGCCCGCTGGACATCGGCGCCTGGCGCCAGCGTGCCGTCACGATGGTGCAGGATATGCTGACACATCGTACCCTGGTACGGCGTGACCGCAAGGCGGGGCGTGCCCATGCGCTGATCTTCTTTGGCTTTGCCCTGTTGTTCATTGGCACGGCCACCATCACGCTTGAATACGACATTTTGCAGCCGCTGTTTGGCTGGCGCTTCTGGCATAGTGAGTTTTACCTGTGGTTTTCGCTGGTGCTGGATATTGCTGGCGCAGGCCTGATCGCCGGTGTGCTGTACATGATGTATCGCCGCCAGTGGCTGAAGCTGCCCAAGCTGGATTACGCCCGGCCGGATCGCAGCCCGCAAGACCCGGATTACGATCGCAGTGCCTATCGTCGTGAGGATTGGGCCTTTCTGTGGGCGCTGATCCTGATTGGCATCACTGGCTTTGTGCTGGAAGCCACACGCCTGGTCTGGCTGAGCGGCCAGCCCACGGTGTGGGACCTGCGCTTCTGGTCACCGGTCGGTGCCGTCATGGCGCATGCCATGCAATGGTTTGGCTTGTCACCGGAAGGTGCCGGGCTGTTCCGCAGCGGTCTGTGGTGGTTTCACGGCCTGCTGGCGCTCACCTTTATTGCGCTCATTCCCTACAGCAAGATCAAGCATATTGTCACCGCGCCAACCTCACTGATGCTGCGCGACCCCCTGGCGGGCCGTCGCCTGCCCAAGGTGCCGGAAGAGCAGGCCAGTGCAGGCTATCAGTACATCACCGATTTCAAATGGAAAGAGCTGCTGCATCTGGATGCCTGCACCAAATGCGGCCGCTGCCACGAAGCTTGCCCGGCCAATGCCGTGGGGGCGCCGTTATCGCCACGCGATGTGATTCTGTCGCTGCGCGAGTTTGCCAACCAGAGCCTCAACGCTGTCACCCTGCCGGAAAAAGCCGAGCTGGATGTGCACGGCAAGGCGCCGGGGCAGGTGTTCATGGAGACCTTGTGGTCGTGCCGCACTTGCCTGGCCTGCGTGGAAATCTGCCCGGTGGCGGTGGAGCATGTGCCGATTATTGTGCAGATGCGCCGCAAGCTGGTGGAAGACGGCAACATGGAACCGCTGCTGGAGAAAACCCTGCAGACCATCCACAAGACCGGCAATTCGTTTGGCGAATCCAAACGCAAGCGCGCCGCCTGGACCAAGGAGCTGCCCTTCACCATCAAGGATGCGCGCAAGGAAGCGGTGGACATGCTGTGGTTTGTTGGTGATTACGCCTCGTTTGATCCGCGCAACCAGAAAGTCACCCGTGCCTTTGCCCGGCTGATGCATCAGGCGGGGGTGGATTTTGGCCTGCTGTTTGAAGGTGAAATGAACGCAGGCAACGATGTACGCCGCGTGGGGGAGGAGGGGCTGTATGAATACCTCGCCACCGCCAACATCACCTCGATACGTGATTGCGAGTTCAAGTCCGTGGTCACCACCGACCCGCATTCTTACAACACCATCCGCAACGAATACCCCGACTTTGGCGGCGAATTCGAGATTCAGCATTACACCACCGTGGTGCGCGAGCTGTTGCTGCAAGGCCGCTTGCGCCTGAGCAAAACGTTGGGCTACCGCGTGACCTTTCATGACCCTTGTCACCTGGGTCGCTACAACAAGGGCTTTGATGCACCGCGCGACATCCTGCAGATGCTGGGATGCGAGCTGGTGGAAATGGGGCGCAACCGCGACAACTCCTTCTGCTGCGGCGCGGGTGGCGGCCGTATCTGGATCCCCGATGCGCCGGGCACGGAAAAACCTTCGCAGAACCGCATGCACGAAGCGGGTGCCATCGAAGGCTTGCAAGTGTTCGTGGTGTCCTGCCCCAAGGATCTCACCATGTTTGAGGATGCCCTCAAGACCTCGGGCTACGAGGGCAAGTTTGTGGTGCGCGAACTGATTGAACTGATAGAAGAATGTGTGGAATACGATGAGTCCCCAGCGCTTTCTGTCGAAGTCTGAGTCACAGGTCCCCATGACTGCACAGGCGCTGGTGGCGCATGTGCTGGAGAGTGGTGATTTTTATGCGGCGGTGGCCGTGCATGGTATCGCCGATGCCAGGCAACGGCAGCGGCTGGAGGAGCGATTGTTTGGCAGTCGCCGCGATGTGCTGATGCTGGCGCGCTGGGAACACACGCCCGCCAATGTGCTGGACGCCCTGTCGCGGCTGGAGCATATGCCGCTGGCGCGGCGCGTGGTCAAGCACCGCAATACCGGGGGCAGCACGCTCAAGCATCAGTTCAGCCAGTCGGACGACCCTGCGCTCACGGGTCTCCTTGCCTTGCATGCCAATACGCCTGCGCCCTTGCTGTTGCAGATTGCCATGGGCGACCACGATCAGGTGGTGTTGAAAGGGCTGGCGCGTAACCCCAGTGCGCAGCCGGAGGTGTTGCGCCTGCTGGCGCAGCGATTCCCCAGACGCTTTGACAAGGAGATTGCCAGCCACACCGCGGTGCCAGCGGATCTGCTGGGCACGCTCTACCACCGTGGCGACAAGTTTGTGCGGGCCGCCGTGCTGGCGCACAAGCAGGTGCCGGAGGCCGTGTTGCTGCAGGCAGCCAAATCCACCGATACCCTGATATTGCGTGCCCTGGTCAAGCATCCGTTGTTGCCCGCGGCCTTGGTGGATGCCTTGAGCCAGCACAAGGACAACGCCATACGTGCGGCGCTGGCGACGCGGACAGATTTGCCTGTGCACTTGAGTGCGCGCCTGGCGCTGGACGAAAGCGACAGTGTACGCCGCGCGGTGGCCTGCCGCGCCGATCTTTCGCCCGCCCTCATGCAGATGCTGGCAGAAGACCATGACCCCTGGGTGCGGCAATGGCTGGGCCGCAATGCCATGGCGGGCAAGCACGTGTTGCAAAAGCTGGCGCTGGATATCCATGAAGATGTGCGCCGTGCCGTGGCGCGTAACCCGAATTGCCCCATCACCTTGCTGGAGAAACTGGCGTCTGACCATAGAAGCTGGGTGCGCGCCGCCGTGGCGTATCAGCCCAATGTCACGTCCTGCCTGATGGCGAGCCTGGCGCGCGATAGCGCGGTGGATGTGCTGTCCGGCGTGGCGGCCAATCCACACACGGCGCCCGCGCTGCTGAAGCGCCTGGTGTTCTCCGAGGAGCTGGACGTGCGGCGCGGCGTGATCCTGAATCCGGCAGCGGGCCCTGACATTCTGCTGCCGCTGCTGCAAGACCCGTATTACCTGCATCGCGTGATGCTGGCGAGCGGCCCAAAACTCAGCGACCAGGACAAATGGCAACTGCGGGACGACCCCGATCCACGGGTGCGTTTTGCCTTATTTCAATGGCTGGCCGCGCGCGCCTTGCGCCCGGTGGCCGACCGGTATTTCTACAGGAGGAAGGCATGAAAATAGTAGTGGCAGTAAAACAGGTGGCCGCGCTCGATGACGATTTCGAGATACGCGCCGATGGCCTGGATGTGGACGAGGATTTTCTGATGTATGACCTCAATGAGTGGGATGACTACTCGCTGGAAGAGGCCATGAAGATCAAGGAAGCCGCTGCCGAGGGCGCGGTGGAGGTGATTGCGGTGTCGGTGGGGCCGGAGCGTGTGGATGAAAGCCTGCGCAAGTGCCTGGCCAAGGGCGCTGATCGCGCCATCCGCGTATGGGATGACGCCATGGAAGGCTCGGATGCCGTGACCATAGGCCGCATTCTCGCGGGCGTGGTGAAAAAGGAAGCGCCTGCCATGGTGTTTGCCGGGGTGCAGTCTTCTGACCAGGCGAATGCCGCCACCGGCATGGCGATCGCCGCCAGCCTGGATTGGCCGCATGCTGCGGTGGTGGCCGAGCTGGATTATCAGCCCGGTGCTGCCACGGCCCGCATCAAGCGCGAGCTGGAAGGCGGCATGCTGCAGGCGGTGGAAATTGATTGCCCGGCCGTGCTGACCTTGCAGCTCGGCATCAACAAGCCACGCTATGCCTCGCTGCGGGGTATCAAGCAGGCGGCCGCCAAACCGATTGAGCACTGGAGCCTGGGCGACCTGGGGCTGGATGCGACGCAAGTAGGCACCACCGCCGCGCTATCCCGCGTGCGCCGCATGGAAATCCCGGTCAAGGGTCGCGCCCAGATGATAGAGGGCACGATCGCCGAACAAGCTGCCAAGCTGATTGAAATCATCAAGGAATACAAGGGAGAAGCTGCATGAACACTATTCTTGTCGTAGCTGAGCACCGGCGTGGCGAGGTGCGTCCGGTGACGCTGGAGCTGATCACCGCCGCCCAGCAACTGAAAACGGCGGCAGATGACCGCGTGCTGCTGGCGATTATGGGTCAAGAGGCCGAGTCGCTTGCCAGCCAGCTGCAATGGGCAGGCGTGGACGAAATCATCGCCTGCAAGACCCGCAGCGCCGAATTTGAACCGGAGCTGGCCGAGCAGGCGGTGTCTGCGCTGATTGTCTCGCGTAAACCCATTGCCGTGCTGTTGCCGCACAGTGTGGATTCATTGGGCTACGCGACGGCGGTGGCGGTGAAAGGCGGTTATGGTTATGCCACCGATGTCTTCAAGCTCGCCTACGATGGTGGCGCGCTGGTTGCCACGCGCGGCGGCTATAACCAGAAGGTGAATGTCGAGGTGGATTTTCCCGGTCATGCCTGTGCGGTGATGACCATACGCGGCGGCGCCTTCAAGCCGGTAGAAACGGCAGCGGCACCGCTGCTGACGGTGGATGACCGCAGCGATCTGAGCGCCCGCAGCCGTCCGCTGGAATTCATTGAGCAGGGCGGTGGTGGCGATATCGACATCACCACGGTCGAGTTCATCATGTCCATCGGCCGCGGCATCGGCGAAGAGGCCAATGTGGAAGACTTCCGCGAGCTGGCGGATAACATCGACGCCACCCTGTGCTGCTCGCGGCCGATTGCCGATGCTGGCTGGCTGCCCAAGTCGCGCCAGGTCGGGCAGTCCGGCAAGGTGGTCAGTGCGTGCAAGCTGTATGTGGCGATGGGGATTTCCGGCTCCATCCAGCACATGGCGGGCATGAAGCATGTGAGCACCATCGTGGCGGTGAATACCGATCCCGGTGCGTCGATTTTCACCATTGCCAAGTACGGCATCGTGGCCGATATTTTCGAGATACAGGATGAGTTGCAAGCCCAGCTTGCCTGAGTCCGCGTGTTTCCGCTTTCATCCTGCTTGAAAGCGGTTGTCGTACCAAACCGTCAGCCCCCGGGCTGGCGGTTTTTTTTATTGTGGCGCGCCTGAGCCAAGCACTTGATACTTCGCCCTAATCGCCCCATCTATGGCCTTGTGTTCGGGTATAATCACGTTTTTTATACCATTTACGTTTTTATATAGGATTCGTCATGCCTATTTACGATTATCAATGCACCAGTTGCGGATTTAAAAAAGAAGTCATGCGCAAGGTCAGCGAAGCGACCTCGAATATTGCTTGCCCTGAGTGCGGCAAGGAAACCTTTGCCAAGCAGGTATCGGCTCCCAGCTTTCAGCTGAGCGGTAGCGGTTGGTATGCCACCGATTTCAAGGGCGGGAGTGCCAAACCCGAAAAAAAGACTGAAGCGGCAGCTGCCGCCTGCAACCCCGGCTGTGCTTGCCACTAACCCCTAAATCAAGAATCCCTACATGAAGCGTTATTTTATTACCGGCCTCCTGGTGCTGGTGCCGCTGTTCATTACTGCCTGGGTACTGGCGACCCTGATTGGCCTGATGGACCAGAGCCTGCTGTTGCTGCCGCTGGCCTGGCGTCCTGAAGCGCAGTTTGGCCGCAGCATCCCAGGCATAGGCGCCATCCTCACCCTGCTGATCATTTTCGTCACCGGGCTGGTGGCGACCAACTTTTTCGGCAAGCAGCTGATTGCCCTGTGGGAAAACCTGCTGGGCCGTGTGCCGGTGGTAAAAAGCATCTACAACAGCGTCAAGCAAGTATCCGACACGCTGTTTTCTGATTCCGGCAATGCCTTCCGCAAGGCGTTGCTGGTGCAATACCCGCGTGAAGGCAGCTGGACCGTGGCTTTCCTCACCGGTCAGCCTGGCGGCGATGTCTCGAATCATCTCAAGGGCGATTACGTCAGCGTCTATGTGCCGACCACGCCCAACCCGACGTCCGGCTTCTTTCTGATGATGCCGCGCGAAGATGTGGTCGAGCTCGACATGAGCGTGGACGAAGCACTCAAGTACATTATTTCCATGGGGGTGGTGGCACCTGCCGACAAATCCCCTATCATCACCAACCCGACAAAATAAGATATTCACTATGCGTACTCATTACTGCGGTCATTTGAACCGCGAACACATTGGCCAGACTGTTACCCTGTGCGGCTGGGCGCATCGCCGCCGTGACCATGGTGGCGTGATCTTCATCGACCTGCGCGACCGCGAAGGCATGGCCCAGATCGTGATCGACCCCGATACGCCGGAAGCTTTCAAGCTGGCCGAAACCGTACGCAGCGAGTTTGTGCTGAAGGTGGTGTGCAAGGTGCGCGCCCGTCCTGAAGGTACCGTAAACCCGAATATCCCGACCGGCGAAGTCGAAATGCTGGCGACCGAGATCGAGATTCTCAACCCATCGCTCACGCCTCCGTTCATGCTGGACGATGACAACCTTAGCGAGATGGTGCGTCTGGAGCATCGCTATATCGACCTGCGCCGTCCCGCCATGCAGAAGAACCTCATGCTGCGCTACCGCGTGGCCAAGACCCTGCGTGACCATCTGGACAGCAACGGCTTCATTGAAGTCGAAACGCCTATGCTGACCCGCTCGACGCCCGAAGGCGCACGTGACTATCTGGTGCCATCACGCGTGCATCACGGCCAGTTCTTTGCGCTGCCGCAGTCGCCACAGCTGTTCAAGCAGCTGCTGATGGTGTCGGGTTTCGACCGTTACTTCCAGATCACCAAGTGTTTCCGCGATGAAGACTTGCGTGCGGACCGTCAGCCTGAATTCACCCAGGTCGATATTGAAACCTCCTTCCTCGGCGAAGAAGAGATCATGAACATCGTGGAAGACATGATCCGCAAGATGTTCAAGAGCGTGCAGAACATTGATCTGCCTGCGCAGTTCCCCCGCATGCCATTCTCCGAAGCCATGAACAAATACGGCTCCGACAAGCCCGACATGCGCGTGACACTGGAAATCACCGAGCTGACTGACATCATGAAAGATGTGGATTTCAAGGTGTTCGCCGGTGCCGCCAATATGGTGGGTGGTCGCGTGGCCGCCATGCGCGTGCCCAATGGCGCTGCCATCAGCCGCTCCGAGATCGACGCCTACACCGAGTTCGTCAAAATCTACGGTGCCAAGGGTCTGGCTTACATCAAGATCAACGACATCACCAAGCTCAATGAAGAAGGCCTGCAAAGCCCTATCGTCAAGAACATCCACGTCAGCGCACTGCAAGCCATTATTGACCGCACTGGTGCGCAAAATGGCGACATCGTGTTCTTCGGCGCCGACAAGGCCAAGGTGGTAAACGAAGCCCTGGGCGCCCTGCGTACCAAGGTTGGCCACGAAAAAGGCCATGTTGATGGCCGTGCCTGGGCACCGCTGTGGGTGGTGGATTTCCCCATGTTTGAACACGACGAAGAAGCCGACCGCTGGGTCGCGTTGCATCACCCCTTCACCAGCCCCAAGGATGGTCACGAAGACCTGCTCACCACCAACCCCGGTGCCGCCCTGTCCAAAGCCTACGACATGGTGCTCAACGGCTGGGAAGTCGGCGGCGGTTCCGTGCGTATCCACAAGCAGGAAGTGCAGTCCAAGGTATTCGACGCCCTCAAGATCAGCAAGGAAGAAGCCCAGGAGAAATTCGGCTTCCTGCTGGACGCCCTGCAATACGGTGCACCTCCGCATGGCGGCCTGGCCTTCGGTTTGGACCGCCTGGTCACGCTGATGGCCGGTGCCGAGTCCATCCGTGACGTGATTGCCTTCCCCAAGACCCAGCGCGCGCAATGCCTGATGACCAATGCGCCCAACGAAGTCGACGAGAAGCAGTTGCGTGAGTTGCACATCCGCGTGCGCCAGCAGAATGCGGCCGGCTGATCTCATTGCCAGACGGCTGTCTTGCAGGCTTGAGCGAGATTGATGTCATCCACAAAACCGGGCCGCAACGATCATTGCGTTTGCGGCAGCGGTAAAAAATACAAGCACTGGTAGCTCTCACATGGTTAACGAAAACCAGCTGCTGGATCAGGCTCTGTTATTGCAACAACGTGGGCAGTATAAAGAGGCGGAAGTCCTCTTTCGGCAGTTGGTCGGCATGCGTTCACGCAATCCGGCGGTGTATCTTAACTATGCCAACCTGCATTACATCTGTGGACGTTTGCAGCAAGCGATTGCTACCTGCAAGCAGGCGTTGGCTATTCATCCGCACATTGCCGATGCGCATTACAACCTTGCGGTGTTCTACGTTGAGCAAAAAAAGATCAAGGAGGCGGTTGCCAGCCTGCAGTCTGCGATCAAGGCTAACCCGCAGTATGCAGAAGCGTATTTTCTTCTTGGCATGCAACAAAAAGCCCTGGGGCAGTTAACCGATGCGGTTGCCAGTTTTCGGTATGTGATTGCAAGCAATCCTCATGTGCTGGAAGCCCATTTCAATCTCGCCAATACCTTGGCGCAGGCGGGGCAATATGCCGAAGCGATTGAGACATATCAGCATGTGCTCGCCATGCAGGGGGATCATCTGGAAGCCAGGTTCAATCTGGCAAATGCCTTGTTGAATGGTGGCAGAACCAGCGATGCCATTGCGAGTTTGCAGGCGATAATTGCATCGCATCCTGAGTTTCATACGGCTTATATCAATCTCGGGAATGCCTATCTGGCAGAACGCCAGCACAATGAAGCGATACGCTGCTACCGCATTGCACTTGAGCATGTGGCCGACAAGCCCGAGATACTGCTCAACCTGGGCACTGCCCTTAAAGGGAGTGGTGATATTGCAGGTGCCATTGAGACCTATGAGCGCTTGACCAAAACGCACAAGAATTTCAAGGAAGCCTTTGATAATCTGGGCAACCTCTATTTGTCACAAGGCATGCATGCCAAGGGGCTGGAGACCATACGCAAGGGCTCCGGGTTTATACGATTCAGGCTGGGAAAGGGGTACGCCGCTTTATAGGCGTTAGCGGATGGAACAGATCAATATTGCCTGTGAGACCAGCCCGCATTTTATCGGTGCCTGGAAGCTGGATGACCTGCCACTGTGCGATGAGCTCATCCGGTTTTTTGAGGAGCATCAGGACCGGCAACGTCAGGGTGTTACGCTGGAGGGCTTTGATCCCAACATTAAAAACTCCCTGGATATGTCGATTGCCCCGGCGGATATCAATACGCCCAGCCATCGCTGCATCAAGGCGTATATCGGCAAACTCTATGCCTGCTATACCGATTACGCCAGGCAATGGCCGTTTCTGGAAAAGACCTTCCCGGTGCTGGACATCGGGCGGTTCAATATCCAGAAATACAATCCTGGCGGCCATTTTGCCCATGTGCACAGCGAGCGTACGGACATTGCCTCATTGCACCGGCTGTTTGCCTTCATGACCTATCTGAACGATGATTTTGAAGATGGATATACCCATTTTGTGCATCAGCAACTCAGAATCAAGCCGGAAAAAGGCAAAACCCTGATCTGGCCGGCAGAGTGGACCCATGCCCATGCGGGTGAAGTGGTGTCGCAGGGTTCCAAATACATCATCACCGGCTGGTTGCTGTTGCCCCATTAAGAATTACTGAATATTTTGCACAAACGGTTATGACCATAAAATCCTTGATCCGCACTATCCCCGACTACCCCAAGCCGGGCATCCAGTTTCGTGATATCACGACGTTGCTGAAAGATGCCGAAGGCTTGCGGCTCACCATAGACCAGCTGGCCGCGCGGTATCGTGACCAGACTATCAGCAAGGTGGTGGGCATTGAGTCGCGCGGCTTTATCGTGGGCGCCGCGCTGGCGTATCAGCTGGGCGTGGGCTTTGTGCCGGTGCGCAAGCAGGGCAAGTTGCCGGGCGCTGTGCGGGGGCATGACTATGCGCTGGAATATGGTACTGATCGCGTGGAAATTCATACCGATGCGATTGTGCCGGGCGAGCGTATATTGCTGGTGGATGACCTGATTGCCACGGGCGGCACCGCCGAGGCGGCGGTGATGCTGATACGGCAACTGGGCGGCGAAGTGACCGACTGTGCGTTTATTGTCGACCTGCCGGATCTGGGTGGCATGAAACGATTGGCGGCGCTGGGCCTCAAAGCTTATGCGCTATGCGAATTTGAGGGTGACTGATTTTGGGGAGAACCCGGCAGTCGTCGCTCCTCCGCTGGTATAGTGCGATTCCACTTAACTTTTAGCCTGTCCCTGGACTATGTCTTCTTTTAAAATTCCGGTATCTGCCCTGATCGTGATTCATACGCCGGATTTGCAGGTGCTGCTGATGGAGCGCGCTGACAAGGTGGGCTACTGGCAATCGGTGACGGGCAGTGTGGAACGCCTGCCCGATGGCACGCTGGAAGCGCCGTTTGATGCGGCCATACGCGAGGTGGCGGAAGAAACCGGACTGGATGCGCGGCAGTATGCTTTTAGCGACTGGCAGGCATCCAATGTGTACGAAATCTACCCGCACTGGCGTTATCGCTATGCGCCGGGGGTAACGCAGAATACCGAGCATGTGTTCGGCCTTGAGTTGCCAGCCCCGCTGCCGGTGCAACTCGCGCCGGATGAGCATGTGCGCTATGCATGGGTGGACTGGCGCGAGGCCGCCAAACAAGTATTTTCATGGACCAATGTCGAAGCCCTGCGCATGCTGGGCGCCCGCCATGGTGAAATATTATAGAGTCAGGTGTTTTTTTGAAATTCGAGCCCCAGGCTCACAATAGGGCGGCAGCCAGATGCTGGCGCGCCAACAGGTAAACGGAAATCATGCAAACAGCCACCATCAAATTTGAACGCTACCAACACGCCGCCGAGGATGATTGCCAGGAACGCATTCTGGCGGCCAAGGCCAAGCTGGGCAAACGCCTGGTGATCCTGGGCCACCATTACCAGCAAGAAAGCGTTTACCGCCATGCCGATTACACCGGTGACTCGCTCAAGCTGTCGCGCTTTGCCGCGCAGACGGATGCGGAATACATCGTGTTTCTGGGCGTGCATTTCATGGCCGAGGTGGCGGATATCCTGTCGCGCCCCGAGCAGATTGCGATTCTGCCTGACCTCGCGGCCGGCTGTTCCATGGCCGATATGGCCAACCTTGCCAAGGTCGAGCGTTCGCGCCGTGAGCTGGCCAAGGTGCTGGATTTTGATGCCACCATCACGCCAGTCACCTACATCAATTCGGCGGCTGACCTCAAAGCCTTTTGCGGCGAGCACGGCGGCATTGTCTGCACCTCGACCAATGCGCCCAAGATTCTGGAATGGGCGTTTGCCCAGCGCGAAAAAGTCCTGTTCTTCCCGGATCAGAACCTGGGCCGCTGGAGCGGTTACAAGATGGGCATCCCCCTGGAGCAAATGCCAGTGTGGGACCCTGACCAGCCCATGGGCGGTCTCACTGAAGAGCAGATCAAGAATGCCAAAATCCTGCTGTGGAAAGGCCACTGCGCCGTGCACCAGATGTTCCGCGAACAGAACATCACGCGGTTCCGCGCGGAACATCCGGATGGCTTTGTCATCTCGCATCCCGAGTCACCGTTTGAGGTGTGCCTGAATTCTGACTATGTCGGTTCCACCGAATATATCCTCAAGACCGTTTCCGAAGCGCCTGCGGGCACCAAGTGGCTGGTGGGCACCGAGCTTAATCTGGTGAATCGCCTGGCCGAGCAGATGAAGCCTGAAGGCAAGCTGGTGCAATTCATGTCGCACGTGATCTGCGAGTGCTCGACCATGGCGCGCATAGACCCGCAACACCTGGCCTGGACGCTGGAAAACCTGGCGGATGGCAATGTGGTCAACCGCATCAGCGTGCCGCCACACGAGGCGGAGCTGGCCAAGCTCACGCTGCAACGCATGCTGGATGCCTCATAAGCCAGGAACCTTGATGCCGATTCCGCGTCGCACCTTGCGTGTTCACTTCATCGGGATTCCATGCTGCCCACGCTGCGCGTAGCCACATTCAATATTCACAAAGGGCTGACGAGCTTCAACGCACGTCTGGCCCTGCACGATCAGCGCGAGATGATCCGCAACCTGCAGGCCGACGTGGTGTTTTTGCAGGAAGTTCAAGACGAGCACCACGGCAACGGCCTGCGCTTCAAGCACTGGCCCGCCACCGGCCAGACGCATTTTCTGGCAGAAGCCTGCGGCCCCAACTACGCCTATGGCAAAAACGCGGTTTACCCCGGCGGCCATCATGGCAATGCGGTGCTGTCCCGTTTTCCCATCCTGCAATCCACCACCCATGATATTTCTGCGCATGAAATCGAGCAGCGCGGCCTGCTGCATTGTGAAATCGCGATAGAAGGCTGGCCGCAAACCCTGCATTGCATCTGCGTGCATCTTGGGCTGCTGGCCCGCTGGCGCTTCAAGCAGTTTGGCGCCCTGCGGGATTACATCCATGCGGTGATTCCGGAAGATGCGCCGCTGGTGATCGCCGGGGATTTTAACGACTGGCGCCTCTCGGCCGGGCATCAGGTGATGGATGGGCTGAACATGCGCGAAGTATTTGAGCATGCCCATGGCAAACCGGCGCGCAGCTTTCCTTCCATGTTCCCCCTGTTCAGGCTGGACCGCATCTATGTGCGCGGCTTTCACATCCACAGCGCGCATGTGCACGGTGGCCCCCGCACTGCACTCACCTCCGACCACGCCGCTCTTTCCGCCGTGCTGGAGAAACGATGAGACCGCGCTACAGCCGGGGTAACGATGTACGCCTGCTGCGCAATGGCACGGAATATTTCCCCGCCCTGCTGCAAGCGCTGGATAGCGCGCGCTACGAGATTTTTCTCGAAACCTATATCTACGAGATGGACGACATCGGCCAGCAGGTGACCGCCGCGCTGCTGCATGCGGTGGGCCGTGGCGTGCAGGTGCATCTGCTGCTGGATGGTTACGGCTGCCGGCATTTCCCTGAAAACACCCGCGAGCAGCTGGAGCAGGCGGGTGTGCAGGTGCTGTTTTACCGCCCCAAGATTTCACCGTGGACCTTCAAGCGCAACCGCCTTCGACGTCTGCACCGCAAGCTAGTCACGGTGGATGCGCAAGTGGCTTTTGTCGGCGGCATCAACATCATTGACGACATGGATGTGCCGGGCAATATGGGCCCGCGCATTGATTATGCCGTGCGTGTGCAAGGCCCGCTGCTGGCCGAAATACAGCTGCGCGTAGAGCGCCTGTGGCGGCGTATTGCCTGGATGCACCTGCAAGTGCGCTATGCCTCCACCGTCGATGGTGACAGCAGACCCAGCAGCACCGGTAACGTGCGCGCCGCCTTTGTCATTCGCGATAATGTGCTGCACCGGCGGGATATCGAGCGCATGTACCTGCAAGCCATCGGCCGCGCCCGCGATGAAATCCTTATCGCCAATGCCTACTTCCTGCCCGGCCGCCGCTTCCGCCGCGCCCTGATTGCCGCCGCCGAGCGTGGCGTGCGCGTGCGCCTGCTGCTGCAAGGGCGACTCGAATACGTCTTCATGACCGCCACCCACGCCATCTATCACCAGCTGCTGGATAGCGGCATCGAGATTTACGAATACCGCAAAAGCTTCATGCACAGCAAAGTCGCCGTGGTCGATAGCAAATGGGCCACCGTCGGCTCCTCCAATATCGACCCCTTCAGTCTTCTGCTCGCGCGCGAGGCCAATGTCGCCGTCATGGACAACGGCTTTGCCCTCACCCTCAAGCACGATCTGGAGCACGCCATTCAAGAAGGCGCCGTGCAGGTACGCCCACAAGAGTGGCAGCGCGGCCACTTCATCCGCCGCGGCTTCTCCTGGCTGGTCTTCGGCGCCGTCCGTTTCATCCTCGGCCTCATCGGCTACGGCAATCAGCACTAGGGTTAAGCGTGGGCAAGGTCACGCCGCGGTTTGCCCTCGCCGCCGCAAGCCCTTATAATTCAAGCCCTGCATTCCTCATGCAGTTCTTTCAAGTGCCGGTGTAGCTCAGTTGGTAGAGCAGCTCATTCGTAATGAGAAGGTCGTAGGTTCGATTCCTATCTCCGGCACCATTTCCCCGCATAAAGTGATCCAAAGATACGCCAGGGTGAGCCGGTAGCTCCCGCGGCATTACCGCTTCCGCAACCTTACGCGGGAGGTTTGATACAACCAGGTGAAGAAAAAGCGCCCATGAGGTGCTTTTTTTATAAATGTTAAGGCGGTGCTTCGTGCCGGGAGCGTAGCCCAGCGCGAGGCGCCGCCTAAATTTATATTACGGACACAATACAACCAAGGCGTTCATTTGTTTTCAATATTGTCTCAGTGTATTAAAGGCATAATCGCTGTAAATAACTAATAAATAACATAAATGAAGGGAGTCGAAGTTATGGCGTTCGAATATATGGTCAAAGCGTTTGTCCCCAAAATCTCAGGGTGTGGTGCAGAAGATAATGGATGGGACGAGGTTCGCTGTAAGCAATTTCAAGATTTTTTGAATGCTCACGCAGAAGTTGGCTGGCGTCTGCATTCTCAAGAGTTTAGGCAGGTTACAGTGAAAGGCTGCTCTGGCGGGAAAGGTTCTTGGCTTATTTGTACGTTTGAGAAAGCATCTTGAAGACACTATTGGTTTTCCTGATACGATTTTATCAACGTCATCTTCATAAATTTCATAACAGGCGTTGTATCTATTCGCCAACCTGCTCTAACTACGGAATTCTTGCTGTGAGAAAGTATGGGGCAGTCAAGGGGGCTTATTACACGTACAAACGTATAAAGCGTTGTAATGGTGCTTTGTATCAAGGCGGAGAGGATTACCCATAGATTTGACGGTATCTCTGTCAGTATCACGTAATATTATTTTGGCCTCAACCGCATCGATACTGGTTGGGGCCAATTTTTTTTATAGATATCTCCCCCGCATAAAGTGATCCAAAGGCCAGGGTGAGCTGGTAGCTCCTGCGGCGTTACCGCTTCCGCAACCTTACGCGGGATGATGAGCGTTGCTGCTCCAGAGGCAATTGGGGTGGCGCCCATTTTTATGGTAATGAGAACCATACTCATCTATACTCGGATGAAATTTAGTCAGGGTGGTTAAAAATAGAATGGGAATTATGAAGGCGTTGGCAAAAGTAGTTTTAGTTTGCGTGTGGGCTTTATGTTTTAGCTCGGTTTATGCAGATTCAATAGTTTCATCGTCGGGCCTGCAGTTTGATGTACCTGATGATCTTGATTTAACTTATCAAGCAATCCCTGAAATTGATGAGGCTCAAAAATATATAGCCGGCTGGAATCAGGATCAGCTTGATTACATAGTTTTGGTGGAGAAACTTCCGCCTGGGTGGTTGGATTCAAAAGTTTATCTATCAGGATTTTTTAGGGATGTAAAAGCAGCATATCCCAATATGAAAATTGGTAAATCCGAACGTTTTGATTCACAAGGAAATCTAAAATCTACTGTGGTTGAGTGGAGAAAGTCTGGATCAACTTCGGATAAGCCATCGCTTGTGTTTTTCTTAACAGATAAAAAATCTTCTTACGTGGGCTTTGTTACTGTAATCAATCCAGACGTTGATACAGAGAAAGTCATGGCCGATACCGTGAGTATTTTTAAACTGGCGTCGATAGCAAGCCACGAGATTGTGCCATCTTTAGAAAAGAAAGTAGAAACGGACTATGTTGGGGCCTGGAAGGCAAATGAAACTTTACCTAATGGCCATCAGTTGGTTGCATATATGAATTTGAAAAATGATCTTTCCTTTGCTACCAAAGTTAGCGTAAATGGAAAGGATGTGCTTGAAGCAACAGGAAGCTGGTATGTAAAAGACCAAGTAATTTATTGGACATATTTGTATAGCAATCCCTCGCTACCTTCAGATGCAAAGCAAGATCAAGATTCTATCGTTGATTTTGATGCTAGTAGATTGACATTGGAAAACCAAAAGACTGGAGTGCGCCATGTTTTTTCCAGGACTAACTAAATAGAGCAGAGCAATATACTTATCCCAGCATGCAGAGCGCAGCGATCGCCAGGTTGTGATGATCGCGCCTGCCATGATCAAAAGGTATAAGACAGCGTCAACCTGGCAGTCCTTGGCTCCACCGGATGAAAGTGCACATCATCAACCCCGGCCAGCGCTTCGCCTTGCAGCCGGGATGCGTAGTAGTAGTCGATGTCACTGTTTTTGCGATTGAAGAGGTTGAAGATATCCAGAGTCAGCCGGGTTTTTGCATCCACTTTATAGCCCACGCGCAGGTAGGCGATGGTGGTGGCGTCGGATCGGAAGCTGTTGTCTTCGAGCAAGGGTCTGGGGCCAAAGTGGCGCAGCTGAAAGGCGCCTGACCAGTTACCCAGCCGCGTGACTGTAGCGCCGAGCGAGGCGACCTGATTGATGGCGCCGGGGATGTAGTCACCGGCCGCATCATGCTCGGTGAAGCGGGCGTGGGTGGCGGCGAGGTCCATATCCAGCAGCAACCAGTCATTGGCGATGTAGTGGTTGTTCCATTCCACGCCCACCCGTTTGCTGGCGCGGCTGGCTTCGGTTTCCCCGGCATCGCCGACGAACACCAGCTCGGAGGCGTTATCCAGCCGCCACACGGCGAGTGAGCTTTGCAGGCCGCGGATGACTTCGGTGCGCAGCCCCAGCTCCATGCCGCGCGTATTGACCAGCGGTGTGACGGCGCTGGTGGTACCGCCGCCATTGGGCAGCTGGGTTTGGGTGGTGCCGCGGGCGTCGTTGCTGTGAAAGCCTTTGCCAACATTCACGAAGTATTCGGTATTGGCCCATGGCCCGAAGATCAGCGAGAGTTTGGGCGAGACCACGTCGTCATGTGCGGTGCCGGAGTTGCCCTGAATGCTGCTGTCCACATCAAAGGCATAGCTGTCGTAGCGCACGCCGGCCACGCTGCGGAATTTGGGCAGCCATTGCGTGGTGTTTTCGGCGAAAAGGCCGATGCTGGCTTCTTTCACCTGATCTTCGCGGATGGTGGCAAGACGTTGCCGCGCCACGGTGTTATAGAGCCCGACCGGGGAGAGGCGGTCGTAACGCGTCTGCATGCCCAGCTTGTTTTGCACATCCCGCCCCGCCCATGTGCTGAACCAGGTCTGGCTGACATTCAGCCCCGCCATGCGCCGCTGCTCGCGCTGGTTAAACTGGTCGCCATTGACCGGGTCATTCAAAAAGTAAGAGAAGTTGCTGTAGAGGTCGAGCTTCGATTGCACCATATAGGCATTTACCTCAAACGCGCTTTGCTGGTTGCGCCGGTGCAAGCCGTAAGACAGGCTGTAGCGGGAAGACTCGCCGCCATCGGTGCTGTCTATTGCACCATAGCGGCTGATCAGGCCGGACGAGACGGCACGCGCGGGGATCTGGTCGGTGGCATTCCAGTGATTGTGGTAGGCCATCGCCGTGACATGGAATCCATTGGCGGCATCGCCTTCGCTGTAGCGCAGCACGCCATTCACCTTGCGCAGGTTTTCCGGGGTATCCCACGGGCCATCGTTGCGGTTGATTTCCAGGCCATACAGCAGCTGCCCCTGGCCTGCCGCCATGGCGTTCGCCAGCAGGTAACGCCGGTAGGCATTCTCCCCAATCGACATCGAGGCCACGCCCTGCGGCAAGGTATTGGCCAGCTGCAAATGCGCCGCTCCGGCAGATGAAAAATCTCCCTCTTCAGCGTAATACGGCCCTTTGCGGTAGTGAATGCGCTCGACCAGCTCGGGAATCAAAAAATTGAGATCGGTATAGCCCTGACCGTGCGCATGCGAGCGCATGTTGACCGGCATCTCGTCTACATAGGTGGCAAAGTCGGTGCCATGGTCTAGATTGAATCCGCGCAGATAATACTGGTTGGCCTTGCCATCGCCGCTGTGCTGGCTGACGATCATGCCGGGCACAAACTCCAGTATTTCGCCGGTGCGCAGGGTGGGGCGGTTGGCGATCAGCGTGGACGTCACGCTGCCTTCGCTGGCAGCATCCGAGGTCCCGATGGCGTTGTCGTAATGGCTGGTGACGCTGACCGGGCTTAGCGTCAGCGACTCAAGCGCAAAAGCCGGTGTTACGCAGGCGGCATACAGACATGTGATCAGTCGTCGGAATGAAAGATGATGCAAGGTGGGGGTTCCCTATTAATCATCGTATGAAGCTTATTGTTTGCTCCATACGCCATGGGATTGAACCACATTCAAGCCGGGTTTTTGATAAGCAGGATGACGTAGGCTGGCAAGCTGGCATGCGTGGGCATGACATCGCTAGTACCAAAGTACTATTGTGCAATAAATCCCAAGCTCTACAATGGCGCAGCATCAAGCAATACTACAAAAACAGATTAGCCAACTATGGGGAAGCCAAATGTTCAATAATTTTTTCAAGGGCCTGATTGCCAGCCTGGCCCTGCTGGCAAGTGTGGCAGCCAACGCGGCAACTGACACTTACGGTACGCTGCTGTCGGGGTCTTACACCCCGTCCAGTTCGTTCGCCACCCTGACGTATACCAATACCGGTAATGTTTATACCTTCACTCTTACTGCCAATGATCTGAATGCGCTGTTTACGACCGATGCCTTTATCGGTGCCATTGCCGTTGATTCTTCGGTAACGCCAACTGTGTCAAATGTATCAGGCGATGCGCCAGTATCTATTGCTGCTGGCGGTGGCCCTGGTGGTGGTTTTGGTTTTCGCTTTGATCTGACAGGTCCTAAGAAAGACCGTTTGACTGATGGTGAAAGCGTTACCTGGACGGCTACCTTTGCTAGCGACGTCACCCTGAGTTTGTCTTCCTTTGCGCTGCATGTACAAGGCTTGACCGATGCGCAAGGTGGTAGCGCCTGGTACACCGCCGGCACGCCCACTGTTTCGGCCGTGCCTGAAGCTGACACCTACGCCATGATGGCGCTGGGTCTGGGCCTGATGGGCTTTGTTGCCCGTCGCCGTCGCGCCTGAAACTGGTTCTGATATGAAAAAGCCCCGCTTGCGGGGCTTTTTTTATGGGCATGAACTGTGAGAACGTGGTGGGCTTGGAATTTACTCTCTGTCAGCCCGCCACCCGGATCTGATTCTTGCCACTGCGTTTTGCCTCGTACATGGCATTGTCGGCATCTTTCAGCAGAGCTTCTGGCAGCACTTCGCTCGAGGGGGCGTAGTACGCCAGCCCCAGGCTACAGCTGATGTGGCGTAGCAGGCCACCCAGATGGATGGGCTCGCGCAGCAGATGCAGGATTTTTTCGGCCACCAGTTGGGCGTGGGCTTGCTCTGGCATGTTTTCCAGCAGCACCACAAATTCATCGCCAGCAAAGCGGGCGACGGTATCGGTTTGCCGCGTGGCGCTGCTGAGGCGGTTGGCAATTTCGCGCAGCAACATGTCGCCAGCGTCGTGGCCCAGCTCGTCGTTGATTTGCTTGAAGCCATCCAGATCAATAAACATCAAGGCCATCCACTGCTGCGTGCGGTCGGCGCGGGCCAGCGCCAGCGGCAGGGCGTGGGTAAAGGCGCGGCGGTTGGGCAGGCCGGTCAGCACATCGTGCTTGGCTTCTTTTTCCAGCAGGCTTTGCAAGTGCTTGCGCTCGCTGATGTCACTGAGAAATGCGCTGAAGATGTGCTTGCCATGCACCTCTATCTTGCTGATGCGTACTTCCACCGGGATGGTACGGCCGTCCTTGCGCATGGCCTCCAGCTCCAGCCGTTTGCCCAGCACGGCGGCTTCGCCGGTATCCATGTGGTGCTGCATGCCATTGAGATGGGCCTGCCGCAGATGGGGCGGAATGATGACCTGATCCAGACGCTGGCCGATAGCTTCGCGTGCCGACCAGCCAAAGGTGGATTCGGCCTGGCGGTTCCAGGCGGTGATGATGCCGGATTGATTGATGCTGACGTAAGCGTCGTTGGCATTTTCGATCACCATGCTGATCTCAAGCTCGCGTTCTTTGAGTTCCTGCGCGGCCAGCGTTTGCTTGGCCATGGCGAATGACAGCATCTCGTTGCTTTTCTTGAGCTCAAAGGTGCGTTGGGCAACGCGGTTTTCCAGGTCGCGCTGCAAGTCATTCAATGCCTGCTCGGCGACTTTTCTGTCGTGTATGTCTTTGACAATCGAAACAAAATACTCCAGCTCGCCGCGCGAATTGATCTGCTTGGTGACGCTCAGACTGGCCCAGCGCAGTTTGCCATCCTTGCGGATATAGCGTTTTTCGATCTGGTAACGGTCTATCTTGTCTTCGGCCAATTGCTTCAGCAAATCCAGGTCGGCTTGCAAATCGTCGGGGCAGGTAATGTCCCTGAAACTGAGCTGATAAAGCTCATCGGCATGGTAGCCCAAAAAGCGGCATAGCTCTTCGTTCACACTCAGCCAGCCGCCATCGGGGGCGACCAGGGCAATGCCAATGGCAGCCTTTTCAAAGATGGTGCGAAAGCGCGCTTCACTAGCATGCAGTACGGTTTGGGAGAGCTTGAGGTGCGATTCGGTGAGTGCAAGGGTTTCGCGCAAGCGGATTTCCTTGCTGACGAGGTCGGCAAGGCAGGTCAATATCTCCAGCTCGTGTTTGCTCAGCTCTCTGGGCTGGGCATCGATGGCGCACAGGGTACCAAGGGCATAGCCCGCCGTGGTCCGTATGGGGATGCCTGCATAGAAGCGGATATTCGGAAATTGCAGCACCATGGGATTGTCGGCAAACCGCTCATCCAGCAGGGCATCATTCACCACCATGGGCTTGGTATGCAAGATGGCATGGGCGCAAAAAGCGACGTCACGGGGCGACTCTTCCGCTTCCACCCCAATGCGGGATTTGAACCATTGCCTGTCCGTATCCACCAGCGAAATCAGGGCGATGGGAACGTTCAGGGTCAGGGCAACCAGTTGCGTGATTCTGTCAAAAACAGGCTCTGGCTCTGTATCCAGCAGCCCGAGTGCATGCAGCATGGCGACACGTTCTGCTTCGTCCGGCGGCAAGGTGGCTGATTTCATATGGCTTTCTTACACATCAATTAGGCCAGCATAGGGGCATTGAAAAATGCATTCAACCCTTATCTGGTGAGGGTTGATGCGAAGGGGACGACGTGGTGGTGTACTCCATCACGGCAATGCAAAAAGTAAGCCATAGCAGGCCAGACATTAAACCAGCGAGTACATCGCTGGCATAGTGATAATGCAAAAATACCCGGCTGCAGGCAATGCTGAACGCCAGGGAACTACCCAGTAGCAGGGCTGGCAGATGGTAGCGCGATGGTAGCAGGCGCATGGCCAGATAAGCCAGCAGACCATATGCCACAAGCGAGCCTGAGCTGTGGCCGCTGGGGAAGCTCCAGCTTTCGAGAGGTTCGCTATAGGGGTTTATCGGCCGCAGGCGTTCAAAGATATCTTTGAGGCTGACATTGAGAATGCTGTTGCCGCCTATCGCCAGCAGACTGCCCGCAGCCAATTTGAAATGCCTGAGCCATAGCATCAGCAACACCACCAGCACGCAGATTACCGTGAGCGTCGAGGTATTGCCCAGGTGCGTGATCAGGTGGAAATAGTGCATGGCAAATGGGCTGGCGTGGTCCCGCACCGCTTCGCTGAATTCCGCATCTGGCTGCATGAGGCTGCCCGTTTCCAGCAGGTAGGCAATCCAGCAGAACATCCCCCCGGCCAGACTCATCAACAACAGGCTGGTTGTCAGCCAGCGCTTTTCAGCATCTGCACACGAAAAGTGCGCATGGTGAGCTAACGTCACGATCAGCCAAATCGCCACCAGCCCCACCAGGTAATACTCAGCGCCGTATGTGGCAATGTGCATCCACCATGAGGTATTCATGACGATGCGCCCTCCAGGTTCAGCGCTTCGGCAGATACCTGCACAAACTGCTGCTGCGTTTCCGCATAATCCCAACGCTCGACCATGCAGGGCGTATTTCGCTCCTGGTAACGAATCAGGTTGATGGAGTTGCCCGCATTGCGGCGGATGCGGGTGGATACGGCCGTGCCTGCCTGCACCGCCCATATGCGGTGGCGTATCTCAGGCCGTTTCTCATGCAGGGCAATCACGAAAGGCAGGTGAATATGCCCGCCCAGTATCAGGTCGGCCCCGGCCTCAGCCCAGGCGCGCACTGCTTGTTGATGACCATGCAGAAGATTGCCTTTGTCGCGCGCTTCAGTGACGTAGACCGGCTGGTGGGTAATGACCAGACGCAGTTGCTGCGGCCCGGCTTGTTGCAGTTGCTCGCATACCCGCGTGATCTGCGCGTGGGAGACTTCGCCGTCTTCATGCCGATAGGCCCGGGTGGTGTTGACGGTAATGGCGAGCAATGCATCATCCCGATACAGGGGCTCAAGGTCATGCCCAAAGGCCTGGCGGTGGCGACCATAGGGGGCCAGCACCCGCGCTGCCAGATTAAAAAGCGGAATGTCATGGTTCCCGGGAATCACCAGTCTGTGCGGAATGTTCAGGCTGTCGACAAACGCGCGGGCATGCTTGAACTGACTGCGTCTTGCACGCTGGGTGATATCGCCGGACAGGATCAGCAGATGCGGCGCCTGCTGCTGCAGCAAGGCATGCAGCGCCTGCATTACTGGCAGTTGTTCAGTGCCAAAGTGCGGGTCGGAAAGATGGGCGATCAAGGTCATGGTTCCAGGCGCTCAGGCAGGCTCGTCGAGTTTGATCAATTGCAGCGGACGCGGCGCCACCCGAAACTGCAAGGGCGATTTGAGCCGCACGATCTCGCCATCAGTCGCCACCTTGATACGGCGGCGCGGAAACGAAAACTGACGTATGCCCATGCTGGAAAAACTGAAGCTGACAATATTTTCCGCCTCACCCAGTCGGCCCAGCGCACCTTTCAGCATGAGTCCCAGCATCGCCAGTTTGCTGGTGGGCTTCAGCATGATGGCGGCCAGCTCGCCTGTGGCCAAGGCATCGGTCAGTGGTATACCAATTTGCTCAAGTTGTAGCTGATTGTTGCCGACAAAGAGAGTAGGCGTACGCAATTTGCGCGAGACGCCTTTGGTTTCCAACACGATCTTGAGGACGCGATGCTGGCGCAGCAAGGTGAAAAAGCCTGCGATCAGCGCGACTACGCGGCTACGGCCATACTGGCGCTTGAATTGTTCGCGTGCTTGCAACAGCTGGGGATACAGCCCCACGCTGGCGTTCACCAGAAACACTTTGTCATTCACCAGGCCGATCTGTACCGGCTGCAAACGTCCCGTCAGCAGCACACGGGTAGCCTCTGCCGTGTCTTCGGGTATGTGGTGTGTACGGCCAAAGTAATTGAAGGTGCCTTGCGGCAGGATGCCCATGGGGCAATCACATTGCCAGGCCTCCTGCACGATGGCATTGATGGCGCCATCGCCGCCGGCGGCCACGACAATGCCGCCATGCTGCATGGCAGTGGCGACGGTTTCGCGGGCAATGCGGCTCAGGTCTTGCGGCTGGGCTACCTCGATGATGGTGCAAGGACGGCCTGCTGCATCCATGATGCCCTGTATGGTTTGCCGAACTTCATGGGTGTCGTGGCGGCCAGATCCTGCATTAAGGATGACGTAAAACGGCGCATGGTGAGGAGTGGTAGTCGGCATGGTATCCAGTGAGGTGATTGTTCTGGTTAAAAACTGGCGTACGTGATGTGTTTAAGTATTACTTTTTATGTGATGTGAAAGCTTGCCCATAGTTCCTGATGTTTATCTTCATCAGAGCCGCGTGCATAAGAAAACGTGTATAACGCCTTAATGGCAATCGAGAAACAGGGAACCGCGATGGACGTCATAACCAGCTTTTTCAGTACCGATGGCTTCATGCCGCATGGGCATTGTTACCTGTGGCAACCACCTTTGCTTTGGACCTACATCATCTCCGATCTCATGATCGCTGTTGCCTATTATTCGATTCCGATGGCACTGGTGTATTTCGTGCGCAAACGTCCCGATCTCCAGTTCAACTGGATATTCGTGATGTTTTCCATTTTCATTTTTGCCTGTGGCACCACCCACTTGCTTTCCCTGTGGACGATCTGGAACCCCGACTACTGGGCCGATGCGACGATGAAAGCCATCACGGGGGTTGCCTCGCTGGTGACCGCCATCATGCTGTGGCGGCTGATGCCGCAAGCCTTGCGTCTGCCCAGCACGCAGCAGCTTGAGGATACGGTAGAACGGCTGGAACACGAAGTCGAAGAGCGTGAGCTGGCTGAGCGCTCGCTGGCGGCCTTTAATGACACGCTGGAAATTCAGGTGCGCCAGCGGACGGCCGAGCTGGAAGAAATCAACCGCCTGCTCAAGCTTGAAATTGATCTGCGGCGCGAAGCCGAGCAAACCCTCTACGCCGAGAAACAGCGCGCCGTGGTCACCCTGCAATCCATCGGCGATGGCGTCATCACAACCGACAAGCAGTCGCGGGTGAATTACCTCAATCCGGTTGCCGAGCGCATGACCGGCTGGAGCAACGCCGAAGCCCAGGGCAAGCCTCTGCTGGAAGTGTTCCGCATTGTGAATGAAAGCACGCGCAAGCTGGTGCCCAACCCGGTGGATGTGGTGTTGCAGCATGGTGAAATTTACGGGCTTGCCAACCACACCGCACTGATCGGTCGCCATGGCAACGAATACGCGATTGAAGATTCCGCGGCGCCCATCCGCGATCAGGATGGCAATGTGCTGGGTGTGGTGCTGGTGTTCCATGACGTGAGCGAAGCCCGCAACATGGCCAACAAGATGACCTATCTGGCCGAGCATGATTACCTCACCGGTCTGCCCAATCGCCTGTTGCTGAATGACCGCCTGCATCAGGCGCTGACCATTGCCAAGCGTGATCAGGAATTCATCGCCCTGATGTTCCTGGACCTGGATCATTTCAAGAATATCAACGACAGCCTGGGTCACGAAGTGGGTGACCAACTGCTGAAAATGGTGGCACGCCGCCTGGAAAGCTGCCTGCGCGCCAGCGACACCATCAGCCGCCAGGGCGGCGATGAATTCATGATTCTGCTGCCCGAGCTGACCAATTACTTCTCACCTGCCGAGGTGGCCGAAAAACTGCTGGCCGCCGCCACCGTGCCTTATGAAATAGGCGCGCACGAAATCACTGTGTCGGCCAGTATCGGCATTGCTGTCTTCCCCGACGATGGCGAAAACGGCGAGCTCTTGACCAAAAATGCCGATGCCGCCATGTACCACGCCAAATCGCTGGGACGCAATAATTACCAGTTCTTCACCCGTGCCATGAACGAGCGTGTGATGGAGATTGCCGAACTCGAAAGCAAGCTGCGCCGGGCCGTGGAGCGTAACGAGTTTGTGCTGTATTACCAGCCCAAGATCGATATCCGCACCGGGCAGGTGGTCGGGGCCGAAGCCCTGATCCGCTGGCAGCACCCCAGCTGGGGGCTGGTGGCACCCGATCGCTTTATCCCGATTGCCGAAGACAGCGGCCTGATCCGCCCAATAGGCCTGTGGGTCATGCGCGAAGCCTGCCGCCAGAACCAGGAATGGCAAGCCGCAGGCTTGGCGCGCATTCCGGTGGCGGTTAACCTTTCCACCGTGCAGCTGCGCCAGCACAACTTCCTGCAAGAGGTCAGCGAGATTCTGCTCATGAGCGGGCTGGAGCCGGATTACCTGGAGCTGGAAGTCACCGAAAGTGTGGCCATCCACGCCGAAACCGAAGTCATCAACTGGCTGCACAAGCTAAGAAGCATGGGCGTCAAACTGGCGCTGGACGATTTTGGCACCGGCTACTCCAGTCTTTCCTATCTCAAGCGCCTGCCGATCAACAACGTCAAGATCGACAAAAGCTTCATCCGCGATATCGAGACCGATCCTGACGATGCCACCATCATTACCGCCATCATCCGCATGTCCCACGGCCTGCGCCTGAATGTGATTGCGGAAGGCGTGGAGAATGTCAACCAGCTCGAATTCCTCAAGAAAGAAGGCTGCGACCAGATGCAAGGCTTTATCGCCAGCCGTCCTCTACCGGCGGCGGAATTTGCCCTGCTGTTGCAGAACTGGCCGACGCCTATTTAAACGCCATTTTGTTCTGATCGCTCCATTGCGCGCGTCCCTCTGGCGCGCGCAATAAAACATCCCACATCCCTTTGCCCCCAAGCCCTTTGGGGCAATATTCATTTTTAACAATCCTGTGCATGATCGACACCCTCATGGCAAGGCATACCGGGTGTTGCGTGAGATGTCTCCTATCAGCCAGCAGCATGGTGTGCCCGCCAATAATCCCCAAGGAGCTCACCGACCATGCAGCCACGCGACCCCTACAACACGCACAACCGGGTTATTGCCCCGCTCGACAAGGAAACAGGCGAAGCCACGCACAGCTTTCAATGGCTACTGGAAAAAAGCCGCTCGCACCCGATTACCGCAGGCAACCGGATCGAAACGCTGATCTGCGGACAAGAGGGGTTTGGGCGGATCGCGCAAGATATTGAAGCGGCGCGTGGCAGCCTGTGCATAGTCTGCTGGGGCTTTGACCCTGGCATGGCCCTGGTGCGGGGCGAAGGCCAGGCAAATTACCCATGGGCCAACGGCCTGCCCTATGGCGAGCTCTTACGGCGCAAAGCAGCGGAGGGCGTGCAGGTTCGCCTGCTGGTCTGGTACAACTACGGTGGCTCTTCCGTGCAGAATAATCTCGTGGGCTATGTTGCCACGGACAATACCCCGCCCGGCGGGACACTGACATGGACCTGGGATGAGCGCAACCCCAACGCAAAGATGCCCAAGCCCCTCGCTGACATCCGTCAGGATTACTGCATCCAGTGGTGGCGCGATGCCACCCATGGCCGCATCCCCAACCTGACAGTGCGCTGCCGGGATGGCGCCGACGACAAGGTGCAAGCCAGCGTGAAGGATGAGCCCATCAAGCCCAGCCAACAAGGGGGGGAGGTTTTTGGCATATTTGACGAGCAAACGCTGATCGAACGTTATGCCACGCACCACCAGAAACCCATCCTCATCGACTATGACCATGCCGATGGAGAGCATGCGGTGGGTTATGTCATGGGGCTTAACAGCGTGACTGACTACTGGGACGACGCCCAGCACCTGTTTGACAGCCACTTGCGGGAACAGGACTTCAGCACCCAGGCCGAACTGAAGGCGGCGGAGGAAAAGGGCATCCGCACCGATGCCATCGTGCAAACGGCGATCAAGGCGGGTCAGCCCATCAGCCGCAAACCCTTTCAGGATTATGCCTGCCGCATTCATGGGCCCGCCCTGCAGGATGTCTGGATCAACTTTACCCGCGCCTGGAACCGGGCGACGGCCTTGCCACCGCTGACGGTTCCCTTCCAGCGCAACCGCCCCCCTGCGCCGAAACAGCCCGCCCCCTTGAATGCAGCGCTCAACCCCTCCCGCCTCAGCCAGCCCGTTGAGACCAGCGCCGCCAGCCATGTTGCCCGCTTGCAAATCCTGCGCACGCAGCCAGAAGAAGCCTATCAGGGAGAAGAAAACACCAACTACGACAAAAGCATACGGCTGGCGTACATGCATGTCGCCAGCACGGCACGGCGCTACATCTATATCGAAAACCAGTATTTCTTTTACGAGCCTTGGGCCGATCATCTCAAAGAGCAGCGTGAAGCCTATCTGCAAGGACATAAGGAGGTGGGAAGCACACGCGACAACGTGCCGCTGCTGCATCTGATGGTGGTCATCCCCCATCCGGAAAACGCCGGCATGGTGCCACGTACCCATGACACCATCAAGGCATTGGGCCACGGCGACGCCATGCCGGGGCAGCAAGGTGCCACCGACCACATCCTGAGCCAGCCAGATCAGCATGGCATTAGCGCCAGTGAACGCGATATTGCCACCCATGCGGCGCAGGTCAAGCCCCCCACGCTGGATAAGGAAGGCGTGCTGATCCAGGACGGCAAAAGCCTGCGCATGAAAGTCCTGATCGCCAAAATGGCCACCGCCAATCCGCCGGGCGGCAAGCTGGGTAGCAGTCGCGATATCTACATCCACAGCAAACTGATGCTGGTTGATGACAACTTCATGACCCTGGGCAGTGCCAACCTCAACCTGCGCTCCATGGCCGCCGATAGCGAGATCAATGTGGCGACCGACAGCATTCCGCACAACCGCGAACTGCGCAAGCGCATCTGGAGCCTGCAGACCGGCGGCCTGTACGACGGCGGCAACGCCTATTCCGACAGCATGGACGATACCTTTGAAAATTGGAAAAAATTGGCGGCGTTCAATGCTCGTCAGATTAAAGAAAATAAAAAATTCGATGGCTTCATCGTGGCTTTCAAAGACGATCGCGTGGCCAAGGACAGAGTGGGTTGATGATGAATAACCGCCCCCCTCACACCCGCCTTGTCAAGGCCGTGACCATTACCCTGCTGCTGGCGGTGTTCGTCGGCGGCACTTTTTTGTTGCTTCACTTTTATCCCATCATGCCCACACCCCAAGCCTACGCACAGCCCTTTACCGCCCAATCCGACCTGGCCCTGCTAAGCGAGCCTGAGGTACTGCCACGCAATATCAATCTGCTGGCCTTCGACCCCCACCGCGACAGCAATGCGTTCACCTGCCGCCATGCCGCTGACCATGCGCCAGCCCTCACCACCCAGGCGCAAGCCCTGCACGAGCAGGCCATGACGCTCACCAGCGGCCTCTTGTGGCCAGAAGAGCAGAACTGGCCCGCCGCCATGAAGCTCTGGCAGCAGGCAGCGGAAATGGGCCACTGGAAAGCCGCGCTGATGTGGCTGCAGAATGCCCGGACGGGTGTGGGCATCAACAGCAGCAAAGGCGCGTTTTATGTACCTCCCGCCCCGCCGGAAACTGTGCTGAAAGGCACCGAAGCCCTGATGCGGCAAGGGGTGGCCGACGCCTTCTTCTGGATGGGCGATTACCACCGCACTGGCTACGGACTGAAGAGAGGCGATGCCGACCGCGCCTGGGCCTTCTGGCAACTGGCCGCCGACATGGGCAGTGCCAAGGCGCAGACCAAGATAGCGTTGACACTGGAACTGATACGTCGAGATATGGAAGGACAACGCGACTTTAATGGCATGTGGGCAAATCGCCCTCTCATGTACAAACTGCTGGAATGCGCCCATGCCCAAGGCTATGGCCCCGCCAGCATAGAATTGGGCCGTTGGCTGGATCTGGACGCCGAGCATGGACGCGCCGTCAACGGCGACACTGACGCCCAATTCCGCCGTGCGCTGCAAGTGCTGCACGATGGCGTGAAGTTCGGGAGTGAGGATGCGGCCAACTATCTGTTTTCCTCCTTTGATAATGGAGACGCCCTGGTGCAGTACGCCAAAGACCCCGCCCGCGCCCGCCGGTACAGCACGCTGGGCGATGCCCTCTACAACGACCCCGACCGCCGTTTCCCCAATCTGGACAAAGTCCTGCCCCTGCCGCCTGCCAAGCTGCCGCAGTGGGATAGCAACCCCAAAACCCTGATCGATGCAGCCCAGGGGCTGCGCGTGACCCCCAAGCCCGTCAGTCTGCCTGCTCACGGCGCCAAGGGGCGTGCCCATATCCCCGAAGGCCATGCCATCTTCATGCTACCCAACATCAGCCCCCGGCCCTTTGTCGGGTTCAATAGCATTCTATCGGTCCCTGAGGTCCGCGTGGGCATCGTCCGGGCTCAGCGCTCAGGCTACTACCAGGCCAGCAGTGTGTTTGACCATGTGCTCACCCCGCAGGAATATGGGGTAGATGCCTATGTGCGCCAGCAAGCCATCAGCGGCCTCGCCCCCTTGTTTTATGAAGCAGGCGAGCCCATGCGGCTGACCGGGCAAGTGTCAGAAGAGTTCTGGTTTGAAAATGATGCAAGCCATGCTGACATCCAGTGGCTGTTTGTGGGCGAAGCGCACAAGCAATACGTGCCCACCGACTGGCTGGCGAGGCAAGGTACGGTATTGCCGATAGCCAGTGCCACCGGGACGTTTTGTGGGGAGGGGGACGTTTGCCCCCAGAGCGGCATCTGGCAACCCGTGGTCACGGTAAAAGACCATGCGCTATACAAACGATTTAACTCGGGATTCAGCAGCGAGGCCTGGCGCCATCAATCCTTTGTGGTACAAGGCGAGCCTTTGCCATCGCTCACCGCCAGGCTGGGCTTGCCTTTGGAAACCCCTGACCAAGTCATTCGCTGGCGGCTGATGTGGGCGTGTGAACGCGGGATTGCGTTGCCGGAAAGAGCCTAAGCAAGACAAGAGTTTAGTTGCACGCGGCCTGGCTCTCGGTCCAGGTCAACAGCTCGCCCAGCAGCTGGTTGCTGGCCTTGCTGAGGGCGGCAACGCCGCCAGCGGCGTCGGCCGTGGGGGCGGGGCTGCTGGCTTGAAATGTGCGGCTTGCCACGGTCTGGCGCGATTTCTTTTGCTGCAGGCTGGCGCTGATCTGTACCAGGCCATGGCTCGCGGTCGGGCTGTCAAATACCTGATCAAAACTATCCAGTGAGAGTGTCAGCAGGCAACCGTTGCTGGTCGCGGCGGGCGCTTGCCGGTTGCGCAGTGATTGCGTCAGCAGTTCGGCGGGCGGGGCGGTCCAGCGGCTGTCGGCATAGTAGGCGACCTGCTGGGCATTCTGGTAGGCCATCCGGTAACGTATGCGCTTGTTATTGAGCGCATCGCCGCTGCGTATGGTTTCAATGCTGGTCTGGGTGGCGATGCGTTCGCCGGGTTCGCCCAGGCCAAAGTCAAAGGTCTGCGGGCCGCTTTGTGGCTTGTTGCCATTGAGGCTGAGGCAGGCGCTGAGACTGCCTGCCAGTATCAGTAATGTGATCCATCGTTGCATGTCAGTTCCTCATTTGTCCTTATTGGGGTTAAGGCTTGAAGCCAGCTTCGCCGGGGCCGGGCTGGGCTTTGGGTTTGCCCAGCAGCAGGCTTTGCGGGTGGTCTTCCAGCATTTCCATCAATTGCTCAAACTGCTGGGAGTCGCGCTGCAGGCTGTCGGTCAGCGCATTCAGGCGGGGCAGGGTGTCTTGCTGCAGACTGTCGCTGAGTTGCTGGCTGCTTTGCGTGAGCGTGCCCGTCATGCTGCTGAAATCACGCGCACTTTGGCCCAGGGTATCCATTAGCGGGCGTACGGCGTCCGAGGTTTGCTGCAGGCTTTGCAGGGTGGTTTCCAGTTGCTGGCGATTGCGCTCGGAGGCAAAGCTGCCCAGCCGGTTCATGGTGGCGGTGCTGGTGCGCAGCAGCGGCTCCAGTTGTGCCGAGGCTTTCTCCAGATTGGCAATGGTGCGGTTGAGTTGGTCGGTGTCTATTTTCTGCATCATCTCATGCGCTGTGGCGGCGAGCTGGCTGCTGCTTTTCACCAGGGTTTCCACCTGTTCGATGATCTCCGGTGCATGCTCGGTAAAGCGGTCCACAAACGAGGGCCGTAGCGGAATGGTGTCGTCTGGCCCCAGTCGCTGCTGGCTGCTGCCATCATCGTTGAGGTCGATATACGCGAGACCGGTCACGCCTTGCAGGCGCAGTTCGGCATAGGCGGCCTTGCTCAGTTGCAGGGTTTTGGTGACTTCAATCTCGACATGGATGTCATTCTGCGTGTTGTCATCCAGTGAAATCTGCAGCACCTTGCCGACTTCCACGCCGCGAAACTTGACCGAGGCTTCCGGGTTGAGGCCGCTGACCGGGCGATTGGAGTTGATGGTGTAATGCGTTTTTTCTTCGCGCGCTCCGGAAAGCCACCAGAAGGCGAAGATGGCCGCGAGCCCCAGAATCAGGGTAAACAGGCCGACGGCAATGGCGTGCGAGCGATTTTCCATGGTTGATTAAGACCTTTCCATGCGGGCATGTATGCCCTGAAAGAAGTTGGTGACGAAGGGGTGGTCGACATCGCCCAGCGCCTGGAGCGAGCAGGCGGTGATGATGTGCTTGTCCGCCAGCACCGCGACGCGGTCGCTCATGGCGATCAGGGTGTCGATATCGTGGGTGACGAAGAGCACGGTGAGCCCCAGTGTTTGCTTGATCTGCTTGATCAGGGCGACGAATTTGCTGCTGCGATCCGGGTCCAGCCCGGCGGTGGGTTCATCCAGCACCAGTAGCTCAGGCTCCAGCGCCAGGGCGCGTGCCAGACCCACGCGTTTGATCATGCCGCCGGAAAGCTGGGCGGGCAGCAGGCTGGCATGCTGCGGCTCCAGCTCCACCAGGGTCAGCTTGTGCATGACCAGGGTGTGTATGGTGTCCTCGTCAAACTGCTTCAACTCGCGCAGGGGGAAGGCAATATTGTCGAATACCGACAATGCCGAAAACAGCGCGCCCTGTTGAAACAGCATGCCCAGCCGCGTCATCAGGCGCTGCCGCCGCTCACGCTCCAGCGCGTGCAGATTTTCCCCAAACAGCAAGATATCGCCGCGTGACGGTTCGGTCAGCCCGACAATATGGCGCAGCAAGGTGGTCTTGCCACTACCGGAGCCGCCGACCAGCGCCATGATTTCGCCGCGCTCCATCACCAGGTTGAGATCGCGATGTATCACCACATCGCCAAACTCGGTCCAGACATTGCGCGCTTCGCATACCGGCGCTGGCGGCGGGCTGGGTTTGTTATTCGCGTTGTCGCTCATACGCCAATTCCACGGGTCAAAATGGCAAATGCCGCATCCAGCAGGATGACGGACGTAATGGCGGTGACCACCGAGCTGGTGGTGCTGGCGCTCAGGCTTTCGGTATTGGGCATGATGCGCAGGCCAAAATGGCAGGCCACCAGCGTGACCACAAAGCCAAACAGCAGGCCTTTGAACAGGCTCAGGGTCAGGTTGACCGGCTCGACCACCATGGGCAGATAATCGAAAAAGAAGCGAAAGCTCAGGCCCAGCTCGGTATTGGCCGAGAGGGCGCCGCCTGCCAGGCCCCAGAAGGAGGTCCACAACACCAGAAATGGTGCGACAAAGGTCAGCCCGAGCACCTTGGGCAGCACGATGCGCAAGATGCGCGAGACCCCCATGGTGGTCAGCGCGTCGATTTCCTCGGTTACCCGCATCACGCCTATCTGCGCCGTCATGGCGGAGCCGGAGCGCCCAGCCACCAGAATCGCCATCAGGATAGGCCCCAGCTCGCGGATCATGCTGAGGCCCAGAATGTTGACGATGAAAATGTCAGCGCCAAAGGTGCGCAGTTGCGAGGACATCAGGTAGCTCATGGCGATGCCGATCATGAAACCCAGCAGGCCAGTCACCGGCAATGCGGTGACACCACTCTTGTAGATATTGGCCATGAATTCGCGCCAGGGAAACGCCGATGGACGGCGCAACAGATAGAGCATCTCTAGCAACAGCAGGCCGATCAACTGCACGAAATCGGTCAAATGCTGGGCAAATTTCATGACCAGCTCGCCGATTGCCACCAGCGGCAGCGCCCAGTCCATGCGGGAACCCGTGCGTTGTGGCGTGCGCAATCCCTGCAGTGTGGTGAAAAGCGCGCGCTGCTCGTCCGTTACCTGCATGCGGGCATCCAGCTTGCCCTCCCAGCCATTCAGAAGAACGGTCGCGCCCGCCGTGTCCAGTTGTTCGGTGGCCAGCAGATCCCATTGCGTGAACGGGTCGGAGAAGAAAGGCTGCAAGGCCTGTTTGAGTTCGGCAAAGTCGTTGTCCAGCGCTCGCAGAGACCATTGCCCCAGCAGGCGTACGCGACGACGGCCTTGTGTGTCCTGATCAATTTCGAAACTGGCTGCTGCCATGTTTACCCCTTGCGAACGCCCAGAAAGCAGGGTGCCGCATTGCAAAACGTATACAGGTGGAGATGTGTCTTGTTGTTGTCAGTCATCCGGCTGGCGAAGGTATTGCCTCACCTCAAGGGACAGGCGGGATGTGACACTGGTTCAACATTATGGGCTCAACAATGCCCGACTTGGCGGAACGCGACAAGTCGGGATTGTCCTACAGGCAGGAGGCGAGCAGAGGCGGGCAGTGAAACGGAGCGCCTATAAAAACATGCGGCGTGCCTGCAGTTGGGTGGGTTGCCAGCCAAGATGCTGGTAATAGCCGACGGCGGGCGTGTTTTCAGTATCGACCAGGATTTGCGCGCGGGTGACGCCTTGCTCCTTGCACCATTGCAATACGGCATCGATCAGGGTGCGGCCGATGCCGGCATGGCGGTAGTCCTTGTCCACGATCATGTCTTCCAGCCAGGCGGCAGGGGTGCCCTGGGCGGTGGAGATGATGAGCTGCGCGCTGACCATGCCGATCACCTTGCCTTCGGCCGTGCGTGCCACTTTGATAATGCCGCGATCCGGCGCCGCAATCAGCATGGCAAGCCCGCGCCGCTGGGCTTCGGTGTCCGCTTCAAAATCCGCCTCTATGCCGAACAGGTCTTCCAGCAGCAGGCACAGCGTGGGAATGTCGGCGGCAACGGCGTTATCAATGGTGATACTGCTTGCTTGCAGCTGCATGCCTATTCCTCCGGCGTCTCTGGGAAATCGTGATGGATGATGGAAAGGAACTTCACTGGCGCGCTCACCAGCCGCTCGGGGCGGTGCGGCTGTTCTCCGCGAAAGGTCAGTGAATCACCGGGCTGCAGCAGAAAGGTCTCATTGCCCACTTTATATTCGACCTCGCCTTCCAGCATATGGATGAATTCGGTGCCGCTGTGCTCGAAGGGCGGAAATTCCTCGCCCGGATCTTCCAATGTAATAAGGAACGGCTCGAAGGTTTTTTTCGGGCCCTGATCATAAGCCAGCAGGTGGTAGGTGTGCCCACGTTTGGTGCCACGGCGCACCACTTCCATGCCTTGGCCGTGTTTTACCAGCTGCGCGCTGCTGGTCTGTACGTTGTAGTCGCGAAATAGCCGCGACAGCGTCACGCCCAGCGCATTGGCAATCTGTTCCAGTGTTTCCAGGCTGGTGGAGACCAGGCCATTTTCTATCTTGCTCAACATGCCGCGGCTGATGTTGGCGCGCTCGGAAATATCCGCAATGGTCAGGCCATGTTGCAGGCGAATCTGGCGGATGACATTGCCCAGATGGCGACCCAGCGACCTGGCGTCGCTGTCGCTCATCACCGGCGCAATGTCGGCGGAAGCAGTGGTGGATGGGGTTGCCATGGGCTCTCCGGGGTTGCAAATCAGGCTTCAGTGTACAAGAAAAAAAGAGGGCTAGCCACGGTAAGTTTCCTGCGGAGAAAAAAAGTTTCAAAAAACTGTTGACGGCGAAATTCCAGGAATGCTTAAATAGCAACAAATGTTTCACCACAGTAAACAAAGTTATTAAACAGGAATATTTATTGCTTATGTACAGCATAAGCAATGGAGACAATCGATGCCCTTAAGACTGCTGAAATACGCCCTGAGCCGAAAGCACCCGGCCCCCCGCTTTTTCCGGGACTGTACCGAGCCCAAGAAAAGCTATGACGCCGTGATTATTGGTGGTGGCGGCCACGGCCTGGCAGCGGCCTATTACCTGGCTAAGGACCATGGCATTACCAATGTGGCGGTGCTGGAAAAAGGCTATATCGGCGGCGGCAATACCGGCCGCAATACCACCATTGTGCGTTCCAATTACCTGACCCCTGAAGGCGTCAATTTTTACGACGCCAGCGTCAAGATATATGAAGGTTTGTCCGAAGAGCTGGACATCAACCTGTTCTATTCCACCCGCGGTCACTTTACCCTGGCGCATACCGAATCTGCCTTGCGCACCATGCGCTGGCGTGCCGAGGTGAACAAGCATGTCGGTGTGGATAGTTATGTCGTCGGACCGGACGAGATTTCCAAAGCCTGTCCACAGCTGGATATCAGCTGCAGTGGCAAGGCACCGATTGTCGGGGCGCTGTACCACGGACCGGGCTCGATTGCGCGTCACGATGCGGTAGCCTGGGGCTATGCCCGCGGTGCAGACAGCATGGGCGTGGAAATTTTCCAGAATACCGAAGTCACCGGCCTCGACATCCAGTCCGGCAAGATCAAGGGCGTGCACACCAGTCGCGGTTATATCGCCACCAACAAGGTGCTGTCGGCCGTGGCCGGGTTTACCCCGCGCATCACCAATATGGCCGGTGTCGATACGCCTATTGTCATTCATCCGCTGCAAGCCTGTGTCAGTGAGCCGATGAAGCCCTGGCTGAACACGATTCTGGTCTCCGGCAGCCTGCATGTGTATGTCAGCCAGTCCTCGCGCGGCGAGCTGGTCATGGGGTCTTCGCTCGATCCTTACGAAGTGCATTCCACGCGTTCCTCGCTGGATTTTGTCGAAGGCCTCACCTCGCACATGCTCGATATGTTCCCTTTCCTTTCCAACGTGAAGATCGTGCGCCAGTGGGCAGGCATGGCGGATATGACGCCTGACTTCTCACCCATCATGGGCACGACCCCGGTGGAAGGCTTTTACCTGGATGCTGGCTGGGGTACCTGGGGCTTCAAGGCCACGCCGATCAGCGGCAAGACCATGGCCGCCACCATGGCCAACGACCAGGCTCCCGAACTGATCAAGCCATTCCGCTTGAGCCGGTTTGAAGATTACGACCTGACAGGCGAAAAGGGCGCTGCTTCCGTCGGCCACTAGGCACGGGGCAGATTGTTTGGCGAATTGTTAAGTTAAGGATGCTGTTTTGAAATTACTGACTTGTCCCGTGAATGGAACCCGTCCCCTGAGCGAATTTGTCTTCGGTGGCGAGATTCGCAACATGCCTGACCCTGCGCAGGCAAGCGATAGCGCCTGGGCCGCCTATGTGTACAACCGCACTGGCGCCCCCGGCCTGAAAAAGGAATGGTGGTATCACAGCCCAAGCGGCACCTGGTTTGTAGCCGAGCGCAACACCCTGACCGATCAGGTGGCGCGTACCTATCTTTACGGCCAGGAGGACAAGGCATGAGCAAGCGTTTACCTCAGCGTGCCAGTGAATGGCTGAAGCGCGACAAGCCCATCAGCTTTTATTTTGAAGGCCAGAAATACCAGGCCTATGAAGGCGATACCATCAGCAGTGCCCTGTGGGCCGCCGGTGAGACCGTGCTGGGTCGCAGTTTCAAATACCACCGCCCACGTGGCGTGTTGAGCCTGGCCAATCATGACGTCAACGTCATGCTGGCTGATGGTACCGATACCAATATGCGCGGCGATGTTTTGCCGGTGCAGGATGGCATGCAGCTGACCGTGGTGAATACCGATGGCGGTGTGAAGAACGACAAGAAGCGCTTTATTGATGCGATTTCATCGATATTGCCGGTGGGCTTTTATTACAAGGCGTTCCATACGCCACGCAGCCTGTTCCCTTTCTGGGAAAACATCATCCGCAAGTCGGCAGGCCTGGGCGTGGTCAATTTCAACTACCCACGTGAGCTCAAGCGCAAGCTGCATACGCATTGCGATCTGCTGATCATCGGCGCTGGCCCCACCGGCCTGACCGCGGCGCTGATGGCGGCTCCGCATGGTGTGAACATCATCGTGGTGGATGAAAATGCACAAGCGGGTGGCAGCCTGAGCTATGACCTGGGTGGTTCTGATGAATCTGCCAAGCGTCTGGCCGACCTGCTGGCCGAGCTGGCCAAGTACCCGAATGTCACGCTGCGCACGGGCGCTTATGCCGCTGGCTATTACACCGACCACCTGATTCCGATTGTGGAAACCACCGGCATTACCAAGGTGCGTGCCAAAGCCGTGATCGTGGCGAGTGGCGCCTTTGAACAGCCTCCCGTGTTCCGCAATAACGATTTGCCTGGCGTCATGTTGGCAACGGCAGCCCAACGCCTGCTGGCCCGCTATGCCACCAAGCCATGCGAAAGCGCCGTGGTGTTTGCCGCCAACAAGCAAGGCTACCGTGCCGCCATGGATCTGCTTGATGCCGGTGTCACCGTCAAGGCGATTGTCGACCTGCGTGCTGAGGGTGAGCCCTGCAGCCTGGTGGATGCCATCAAGAGCCGTGGCGTCGCCATCTACAACGGCGCGTGTGTCTATGAAGTGCTGCCTGCGGCCAACAAGTTTGGCGTCAAGGGTGCCGTGATCTGCAGTTACGACGAAGCCAGCGCCAAGCCGCTGCTGCATGACCGCTTCACCCTCGCTTGTGACGGCATCATCATGAGCGCAGGCTGGGCACCAGCCGCTGCCTTGCTGTATCAGGCTGGCACTGGCATGCGCTATGAAAAGTCTGCCGAGCAGTTCGTGCCTGCCAAGCTGCCTGCCGGCATGTTTGCCGCGGGCAAGGTGAATGGCATTTTTGATCTGGCGCAACGGTTGCAGGATGGTGCCCGCGCGGCTTCCGAAGCGTTGACTTACCTGGGCAAGCAAGTGCCCAGCGTCACCGTGGACCGCGAATACATCGCCAGCCCCAGCCATCCTTACCCCATGGTGGAGCATCCCAAGGGCAAGAATTTTGTCGACTTTGACGAAGACATCAGCATCAAGGATTTTGTGCATGCCGCGCAGGAAGGCTTTGACAATATCGAGCTGATGAAGCGCTTTACCACGGTCGGCATGGGCCCCAGCCAGGGCAAGCATTCCAATATGAATGCCATTCGCATTCTGGCGCGTATCCGCCAATTGCCGGTGGAACGCATTGGCACCACCACCGCGCGTCCATTCTTCCATCCAACGCCGATCGGGCATCTGGCCGGACGTGGCTTGCACCCGCATCGCCTGACCACGCTGCATGGCTGGCACGAAGCGCATGACGCCGAGTTCACCGATGTGGGCGTGTGGAAACGGCCTGCCTGGTATCGCCGTGCCGGTCTGGAAAAACAGCAGGCCATTTACGAAGAAGCCCTGGCTGTGCGCAAAGCCGCCGGCATGATTGATGTGGGCACCCTGGGCAAGCTGGAAGTGCGTGGCCCGGATGCGGCTGAGTTCCTGGAGCGCTTTTACACCGGGTCTTTCAAGACGCAGAAGATTGGTCGCACCCGTTATGCCCTGTTGCTGGACGAAGCCGGTGTGATGGTCGACGACGGCATTGCTTGCCGCATCGCCGAGGATTATTTCTACATCACCGCCAGCACCACCAATGCCGCCGCCGTTTATCGCGAGATGCAGCGCTGGCTGCAAATCTGGCAACTGGATGTTGGGCTGGTGAATGTCACCGGTGCCTATGGTGGCATCAACCTGGCTGGTCCGGCTGCGCGTGGCATTTTGTCCAGACTCACCTTGCGCCCGCTGGACGACGCCAGCCTGCCATTTGGCGCGGTATGCGATACCGAGATTGCCGGGGTTCCGGCCCGCCTGATCCGCGTGGGCTTTGTATCTGACCTCGCGTTTGAAATGCACGTGCCGGCTGGCAGTGCCCAGCATGTGTGGAATGCCCTGCTGGAAAACGGCGCGGCTGAGGGCTTGCGTCCCTTTGGTACCGATACCCAGCGTCTGTTGCGCCTGGAAATGGGCAATCACCTGATCGGCCAGGACACCGATGGCCTGACCCAGCCGTTTGAAGCGGGTAGTGAAGGCGCCATCCAGTTTGAAAAGCCATTCTTCATCGGTCAGCGCAGCCTGCAGATCATCGCCCGCAAGCCGCTCAACAAGCGTCTGGTGCCATTCACTTTGTCCGAAGGCTATCAGGGCGAGACCATCAACGAATGCAATCTGGTGATAGGCGCTGACGGCAACATCAAGGGCCGCGTGACCAGCATCGCCTTCAGCCCCACGGTCGGCCGTTTTATCGGCTTTGCCTATGTAGATCCGGCCAATGTCGCCGAGGGCGCAGCCTTCAATATCCGCACAGATAGCGGCAGTCTGGTCATGGCCCGTGTTGCGGCCACGCCATTCGTTCAACTGCAATCGGAAGCCTGATCATGACTTTTATCCAGACCTCTCCTGTCAGCCACGCTCAGCACCATGCATACCCGGTCATGGGCAGCCTGAATGGCATGGAAATCGCCTTGGAATTTGGTACCCCGCAAATCCAGCAAGCCGAGGCAGCGGTGGCCGGTGTCGCCGAGTTCAGCGCCTTTACCCGCTTCGCCGTCAAGGGAGCTGGCGCTGCCGAATGGTTGAGCGCGCAGGGCATCACACTGCCACCGGCAGCCAACAGCTGGCTCATGCAGGATTCCACGCTGGTGCTGCGTTTGGGCAATAGCGAGTACTTGCTGGAAGACCAGTTTGTCACAGGTCACGCCAGCCGTCTGGCGCAAGGCCCAGCCCCGGTGGGTGCCAAGCTTTACCCCGTGGCGCGTAGCGATGCAGCCCTGGTGCTGAGCGGTCAGCATGCGCTGTCGATACTGGCCGAAGTATGCGCACTGGATGTGGCCGCCGAGCTGGCCAATAACCAGCGCCTGCTGATGACGCAAGTCGCCAATATTTCGGTCACCCTGCTCAGCCAGACATTGAATGGCGAAACCGTTTACCGCCTGTGGTGCGATGGCACCTACGGCCCCTATCTGTGGCACGAACTGACCGCCATGGCCCAAGAGTTCGGAGGCGGTCCGGTGGGCCTCTCCTTTTATTTCAAGTAAGCATATTCAAGTTACCAAACATTGCAGCATCTACAAGGGGATCACACGATGAAGTCACTGGAAGAAGCACAGAAGTTTCTGGAAGACCACCACGTCAAATACGTGCTGGCGCAGTTTGTCGATATACATGGCGTGGCCAAGGTGAAGTCGGTGCCTGCCTCGCATCTGAACGATATCCTGACCACCGGCGCCGGCTTTGCCGGTGGCGCCATCTGGGGTACAGGCATTGCGCCTAACGGCCCTGACTACATGGCGATTGGTGAATTGAGCACCCTGAGCCTGATCCCCTGGCAGCCGGGTTATGCCCGCCTGGTGTGCGATGGCCATGTGAATGGCAAGCCTTACGAATTTGATACCCGCGTCGTGCTGAAACAGCAGATTGCCCGCCTGGCTGAAAAAGGCTGGACGCTTTACACCGGTCTGGAGCCCGAATTCTCCCTGCTGAAAAAAGACGAACATGGTGCGGTGCATCCGTTTGATGACAGCGACACGCTGCAAAAGCCCTGTTATGACTACAAGGGCATTACCCGCCACTCGCCCTTTCTGGAAAAACTGACCGAATCGCTGGTGGAAGTGGGCCTGGATATTTACCAGATCGACCACGAAGATGCCAACGGCCAGTTTGAAATCAACTACACCTATGCCGACTGCCTGAAGAGCGCCGACGACTACATCATGTTCAAGATGGCGGCGAGCGAGATCGCCAACGAGCTGGGCATCATCTGTTCCTTCATGCCCAAGCCGTTCAGCAATCGTCCTGGCAATGGCATGCACATGCACATGTCCATCGGCGACGGCAAAAAGAGCCTATTCCAGGACGACAGTGACCCTAGCGGCTTAGGGCTTTCCAAGCTGGCCTACCACTTCCTCGGCGGCATTCTGGCGCACGCCCCGGCGCTGGCGGCCGTGTGCGCACCGACCGTTAACTCGTACAAACGCCTGGTGGTGGGACGCTCTTTGTCTGGCGCCACCTGGGCACCGGCGTACATCGCCTATGGCAACAACAACCGTTCAACGCTGGTGCGGATTCCCTACGGCCGCCTGGAACTGCGTCTGCCGGACGGCAGCTGCAACCCTTACCTGGCGACCGCAGCGGTCATCGCCGCCGGTCTGGATGGCGTGGCCCGCGAGCTTGACCCCGGCACCGGTCGTGATGACAACCTCTACGACTACAGCCTGGAACAGCTGGCCGAATTCGGCATTGGCATCCTGCCGCAAAACCTGGGCGAAGCGCTGGATGCGCTGGAAGCCGACCAGGTGATCATGGATGCCATGGGCCCCGGTCTCAGCAAGGAATTCGTCGAACTGAAGCGCATGGAGTGGGTGGATTACATGCGCCATGTGTCGGATTGGGAAATCAATCGCTACGTACAGTTTTACTAGGTTGGACTTTGAGCGCGCTGCCCGGCAGCGCATGGCGGAGTTAACTATATCCGCCACCTGATGAATGAATTTGAAAGGAGCAACATCATGTGTGGAATTGTAGGTTTGCTGGTTAAAAACCCCAGCATGCGCGCCAACATTGGCGAGCTGATGATGCCGATGCTGATCGGCATGACAGAACGTGGCCCTGACTCTGCCGGTATGGCGGTGTTTACGGCGCCTGTGGCAGGCAACGAGCTGAAGTACAGCCTGTATGCCCCGACCATGGACTTCAACTGGCAGGGGCTCGCACATGACTTTGATGCGCACCTGGGCAGCAAGGTCAGCCTCAGCACCAAGGGCAACCACGCCATCCTGATCTCGCATCTGGAAACCCCGACCATCAAGACCTGGATCAAGGAACATTATCCCCAGATTCACATGCTGTCCGTTGGCCAGTCGATTGATGTGTACAAGGACACCGGCCTGCCTGCGGACGTCGCCGCCCGTTATGACCTGCCACATGTCAGCGGTACCCATCTGGTAGGCCATACCCGCATGGCCACCGAGTCTGCCATTACCCCGGCCCACGCCCACCCGTTCACCGCTGGCCGTGACTGGTGCCTGGTGCACAACGGTTCACTGTCCAACGCCAACAGCCTGCGCCGCAAACTGCAGCACGAGGGCATCGACTTTGAAACCGATAACGATACCGAAGCTGCTTGCCGTTTCCTGGAATGGCGCATGCGTGAAGGCGACGATCTCAAGACCGCGCTGGAGCATGGTTTTGACGAGCTGGATGGTTTCTACACCCTGTTGATGGGCACCAAGGACCAGCTGGCCCTGATCCGCGATCCGTTTGCCTGCAAACCAGCCGTGGTGGCTGAGCATGATGATTACGTGGCGATTGCCTCCGAGTTCCGCTCGCTGGCCCACCTGCCCGATGTGAAGAATGCGCACGTGTTTGAACCTTCGCCCAAGGAGATGTATGTATGGAAAGTCTAAAATTTGATCTGGCGGCAACGCCTTTGCGCGAGGTTAACCAGTACCTGCACAGCCCGGCTTCCGAGTTGAATGGCAAGCATGTGGTGATTGATAACCCGAATGGCGCCCACAATATCGCCGTCGGCCTCAAGTCTGACATTAAGGTGACGATTGATGGTCACGCTGGCTATTACGCCGCAGGCATGAACCAGCTGGCCAATGTGGTGGTAACCGGCAGCGCTGGTACCGGTGTCGCTGAAAACATGATGTCTGGCGTGGTGCACGTCAAAGGCTTTGCCTCCAATGCAGCCGGTGCCACGGCACAAGGTGGTCTGCTGATTATTGATGGCGATGCTGGCCTGCGCTGCGGTATCTCGCTCAAGGGCGCCGATATCGTGGTCGGTGGTTCGGTCGGCAGCTTCTCCGCCTTCATGGCACAAGCCGGTAATCTGGTTGTGCTGGGCGATGCTGGCGAAGCGCTGGGCGACTCCCTGTACGAAGCCCGCCTGTTTGTGCGCGGCGAGGTCAAGAGCCTGGGTGCTGATTGCGAAGAAAAACCGATGGATGACGAAGCCCGCCAGATTCTGGTGGACCTGCTGGCCAAATCCGGCCATGCCGATGTCAGCCCGGACAGCTTCAAGCTCTACGGCTCTGCCCGCACCCTGTATAACTTCCATGTCGATAACGCAGGAGCTTACTAATATGAGCGATACCCCCAAAACCCCTCAGACGCAGCCTCGGTTCTCCGCGACGTTCGACCCTTACACCCTGTCTGAAATCCGCCGCGCTGCCGCGACCGGTATTTACGACATCCGCGGTGCCGGTGCCAAGCGCAAGCTGCCACATTTTGATGATCTGCTGTTTCTCGGCGCTTCGGTCAGCCGTTATCCGCTGGAAGGCTACCGTGAAAAATGCGGTACCGATGTGGTGCTCGGTACCCGCTTCGCCAAGAAGCCGATTCATCTGAAAACCCCAGTCACGATCGCCGGTATGAGCTTCGGCGCCTTGTCCGGCCCTGCCAAAGAGGCACTGGGCCGTGGCGCCAGCGCCGTTGGCACCAGCACCACCACCGGTGACGGTGGCATGACGCCAGAAGAGCGTGGTCAATCCTCCATTCTGGTGTATCAATACCTGCCATCGCGCTATGGCATGAACCCCGACGACCTGCGCAAGGCCGACGCGATTGAAGTCGTGATCGGGCAGGGCGCCAAGCCGGGCGGCGGCGGCATGCTGCTGGGCCAGAAGATCAGTGACCGTGTTGCCAAGATGCGCTGCCTGCCCAAGGGCGTGGACCAGCGTTCTGCCTGCCGTCACCCTGACTGGACCGGTCCGGACGATCTGGAAATCAAGATCGCCGAGCTGCGTGAAATTACCGATTGGGAAAAACCCATCTACGTGAAAGTGGGCGCGACTCGTCCCTACTTCGATGTCACGCTGGCGGTGAAAGCTGGTGCCGATGTCGTGGTGCTGGATGGCATGCAAGGCGGTACTGCCGCCACGCAAGAAGTGTTCATCGAACACGTCGGCATCCCCACGCTCGCCGCCATTCGCCCCGCCGTGCAAGCCCTGCAGGACATGGGCATGCACCGCAAGGTGCAGCTGATTGTCTCTGGTGGTATCCGTAACGGTGCCGACGTCGCCAAGGCGCTGGCGCTGGGTGCCGATGCCGTGGCGATTGGTACCGCTGCACTGGTGGCGCTGGGTGACAACGACCCACGCCTCGAAAGCGAATACCAGGCCCTGGGCACCACCGCTGGCGCCTACGACGACTGGCACGAAGGCAAGGACCCTGCAGGCATCACCACGCAAGACCCCGAGCTGATGAAGCGTCTCGACCCGGTTAAGGCAGGCCGCCGCCTCGCCAACTACCTGGCCGTGATGACCATGGAAGCTCAGGTGATCGCCCGTGCCTGCGGTAAATCGCATCTGCACAACCTGGAGCCGGAAGACCTGGTTGCACTGACCGTGGAATCCGCTGCCATGGCCAAAGTGCCGCTGGCAGGTACCAGCTGGATTCCTGGCCAGGTGCAGTACTAGTTCATCTCATCCCGGCAGCTACCGCTTGCTGTCTGGATGGCGTGAAATCAAAAGCCCGCGCAAGCGGGCTTTTGTCATTGGTAGGGGCTGATGCGATGTGTCAGCTGGTTTTTGTGAACCCTCTTGCCATTCCAGTCTCTAAACTTATGCAGTTTTTTGTTTGTCTTGAATACTCAAGGAGAGGTAAACATGAAAATCGATATCTACCAGAGCGCCAGCAGCAGCCAGAAATATCTTTCCGTCTTGTCAGGCGCAGATGTATCCAAAATTGCCGTGGATGACCCGGATTACGCCAAGCTGATCCGGCAAAAAACCGGCGTTGAAATTGGTGAGGATTCGTTGGCGGCCGATGCCATCAAGGATATAGACCGGCAGGGCTACCATCTGCATAAAGTGCGGTTTGCCATTAACTAGGCAGGCGATAAAAAATGCACACTCCCCGGTGCATTTTTTATCGGTGCGCATCTTAAACCCTCTGCTAAAAGCCCTTTGCGGCACGATTCGTGCATGCTTTGGGTGTATCATTCATCTATTGTTTTTTAATCGAATTCGTCATGAAGCCCGTTGCCGTTGTCCAGTTTACCGCCAATGATACGCCCGCCTTTTTTGCGCATTATCTGAATCGCATGGGAATCCCCTGGCGCCGCATTTCCGTGCACGCAGGCGATGCCTTGCCGCAGCCCATTACCGAATACAGTGGGTTGGTAATGATGGGCGGCCCCATGAGCGTGAATGATCCATTGCCGTGGATTCCGCCCTTGCTGGAGATTATTCAGGATGCCGTGGCACAGGATATTCCTGTGCTGGGGCATTGCCTGGGGGGGCAGTTGCTGTCACGCGCCATGGGCGGGCAGATTACCGATAACCATTGCGCCGAAATCGGCTGGCATGCGGTGCAGGCGGCAGATGCGCAGCTGGCAGAGGAGTGGCTGGGAGGCGTACGCGAATTCACGACCTTTGAATGGCATTACCAGACCTTCAGCATGCCGCCCGACGCCACGCCCTTGCTCGGCAATGCACAGTGCTGCAACCAGGCATTTGTCTTGGGCAAGCACATTGGTTTTCAGTGCCATATTGAAATGACGGTGGATCTGGTCAATACCTGGTGCACCACCAGTGCGCAGGAGATTGAGGCTGCGTTGCACCAGCCCAGTGTACAGGCCCCTCAGGCCATCATGGAGGCTGCACCTGATCAGGTGGCTGCGCTCAATCAGGTGGCAAGTGCGGTGTATAGCCGCTGGCTGACCGGACTCAAGCACTAACTCGCTCAGTAGCGCTGCAACTTCGCGCCGCATCCAGCGTCGTATCCGAAACAATGCGTCATTTGTCGGCGGGCCTGCCTCGGGCGGGCCCGCTTTCTTTTTTTTCAATCCATCTCAAGGAGCAGGGTATGAGTGATCCGATTGTTATGCGGGTAGGTGAAGCGTTGGTGGCCGGTGGCCCACCGGGTACGGCGGCCGAGCCGGAAGTGGCTATTGGCGAAATGAGCGGGCCTATGGGCGTGGCGTTTGCCAATTTGCTGGGAGACCAGGTCAAGGGGCATACCCGGGTGTTGGCGATTCTGAATACCGATGTGATGGTGCGTCCGGCTACGCTGATGGTGAGCAAGGTGACGGTGGATAACTCCCGCTACACCAATATCCTGATGGGCACCGTGCAGGCGGCGATTGCCAATGGCGTGCTGGATGCTGTGCGTAATGGCGATATCCCCAAGGACAAGGTGAACGACATCGGCATTATCGTCTCGGTCTGGCTGCACCCCAGCGTGGCGGACAAGGATGACCTTGATCACAAGGTGTTGTTTGAGCTGCACCGCAAGGCGACAGCCCAGGCCATCCATAAAGCCATGAGCAATGAACCCAGCATCGACTGGCTGCTGGAAAACCAGGAAAAGATCGTGCACAAGTACTACCAGATGGGCCTGGACGGCAAAATCTAGCGTTCGGGTTTCCCTCGTTAGACACAAGCAGGAGGCCGCGCTGGCCTCTTGTGCGTGTTTACTCGCCAGAAGCGCTGGCTATAATGCAGCTTGAATAATCCTCCATTGCAGAAAGGCGCTTCCATGAAAAGCTACCGCAAAGAACTCTGGTTCAACCCTCCCACCCGCGTTGCCTTTATCAACATCACCCCGCAAATCCGCGAGTGCCTGCGGGAAAGCGGCGTGCGCGAAGGCTTTGCGCTGGTGAATGCCATGCATATCACCGCCAGTGTGTTTATCAATGACGATGAATCCGGCCTGCACCACGATTACAAAGAATGGCTGGAGCGTCTGGCACCGCACGAGCCTATCCGCAATTACCGCCATAACGACACCGGCGAAGACAATGCCGATGCTCACATGAAGCGTCAGGTGATGGGCCGCGAAGTGGTGGTGGCGATTACTGAAGGTCAACTGGATTTTGGCCCGTGGGAACAGATTTTCTACGGCGAGTTTGATGGTCGCCGCAAGAAACGCGTGCTGGTCAAGATCATCGGCGAGTAACGGATATGCTGCGTATCCTCTGCCTGATGCTCATTGCGCTACTGGCTGGCTGTACTGGACGCCAGCTTTACGATAGCGCGCAAGCCACCCGCCAGGCAGAGTGCCGCCTGTTCACCGATCCGATTCAATGGCAGAACTGCATGGATGCCGCTAATCGCAGCTATGACAGTTACCGCATGGAAATGCCCAGGAAGGAAGCCCCTTGATGGCGCAACGTGTCCTCATCCTGTTTTCGCATCCCTACGCCGAAGCCTCGCGGGTGAACCGGGCCTTGCTGAATGCCGTGCTCGACTTGCCGGATGTCACCGTGCATGACCTGTATCAGCACTATCCGGAGCAGATGATTGATGTCGAGCATGAGCAGGCGCTGGTGGCGGAGCATGATGTGCTGGTGTTTCAGCATCCGCTGTTCTGGTATTCGTGCCCGGCGCTGATGAAAAACTGGCTGGATACGGTGCTGACCTTTGGCTGGGCGTATGGCGATGATGCCGATGCCTTGCATGGCAAGCCATGGGTACATGCCATCACCAGCGGTGGCGCCGCCAATGTCTATCAGCGCATGGCATACAACCAGTTTTCGATTGCCGAATTGCTGCGTCCTTTTGAGCAGACAGCCACCTTGTGTGGCATGCCATATTTGCAGCCATTTTTAACGCAGGACGTGAATCAGCTTGATGAAATCGCCCTGCAAAAACGGGCCGCTCAGTATGCACAATGGATACAGGGTATGGTGGATGGTGATCTGCCGCCCGTGGTACATACCGCGCATGCACCGCAAGTTGATTTTCTGGCAGGAGTCTAAGCATGGCTGACGCGCACATCCCGGCCCTGCTTATTCAGGGCGCTGTCTATCTGGGCGCTGCCGTACTGGCCGTACCCTTGTCCAAACGTCTGGGGCTGGGTTCCGTGCTGGGCTATCTCATCGCCGGTATTCTCATCGGCCCATGGGGGCTGGGGCTGATTGCCGAGCCCGAAACCGTGCTGCACTTTTCCGAATTTGGCGTGGTGATGATGCTGTTCCTCATCGGGCTGGAAATCGAACTGGATAAATTGCTGGAATTGCGCACGCCGATTTTCGGCATGGGCGGCTTGCAGGTGGTGCTGACCATAGGCCTGGTGGTCGCGCTGGGGCTCTTTCTGCATCTGGATTGGCGTCTGGCGCTGGTGGCGGGCATGGGCGTGGCAATGTCATCCACCGCGATTGCCATGCAGGTGCTGGCGGAGCAGGGCGTGTTGGCGCAGCCCTCGGGCCGTTCGGCGTTTGCTGTGTTGTTATTCCAGGATCTGGCGGTGATCCCGCTGATGATCCTGCTGCTGGTGATTGCCCCCGGTACCGAAACGGCCACAGGCTTTCATATGGACTGGATTGCCATTACCAAGGCGATTGCGTTGGTGGTGGTATTGATCGTCGGCGGCAAATATCTGCTGCGGCCTATTCTGCGTTATATCGCCAATACCGGCTTGCGCGAGATTTTCATCGCCTTTGCCCTGTTCCTGATCATCGGCGTCTCCATTCTCATGACCTCGGTAGGCCTGTCCATGGGCTTGGGTGCATTTATTGCCGGCGTGCTGCTGGCGGATTCCGAATATCGGCAGGAGTTGGAACTGGATATCGAGCCATTCAAGGGCTTGCTGCTGGGGCTGTTTTTTATCGCGGTCGGCATGTCGGTTAACCTGCCGTTGATCATGCAGCAACCCTGGCTGGTGCTCGGCCTGGGACTTGGGTTTGTGCTGCTCAAGCTGGTCTTGCTGTTTGGCCTGGCGCGCGCGTTCGGTCATAAGTCGCAGGATGCGCTGCTGTTTGCGCTGACATTGTCGCAGGTGGGCGAATTTGCCTTTGTGATTTTCAATGCGGCCGCCGATGCGCGGATTTTTACGGACAATACGGCCAGCCTGCTGAATTCCGTGGTGGCGATTTCCATGCTGACCACGCCGTTATTCATGCTGCTGCATGGTATTTACCAGCGCAAGCGGCTCAACCGGAAATCATCCCGCCATGATGCATTTGAAGAGCAGCGCGCGGTGATTGTGGCCGGATTTGGACGTGTCGGGCAGGTGATCACACGTTTGCTGAGCAGCGTGGGCCAGCCGCCCACCGTGATTGATTTTGACCCGAACCAGATAGACCTGATGCGGCAGTTTGGGCACAAGGCATATTACGGTGATATCACCCGGCCCGATGTATTGCGGGCGGCGGGCATTGCCAAGGCCAAGCTGCTGATACTGGCGATTGATAATGCCGAAGACGCGTTGGAGACGGCACGTTATGTGCGCAAACACTATCCGCAGGTGACGATATTGGCCCGAGCCCGTAATCGCAGTTATGCGTTTGAGTATATGGATCTCGAAGTGGACTTTGTGCGGGAGACCTTTGCCGGCGCCTTGCAGCTGGGCGAAAAGGTGCTGACCGAGCTGGGCTACAGCCGTTTTCATGCCTACCGCACAGCCTGGCGTTTCCGTCAGCACGATGAAAAGCTGATGTGGGCGAGCCATCCGATACGCAATGACATGCAGCAAGTAGTGGTCAACAGCCTGCGCATGCGCAATGACCTCACCCGTATCCTGACGGAAGAGCAGCAGGGTGATGACAAGCGCGAACGCATCAACCAGGGCTGGGAGCAGGTGGGACGGCCTGAGACAGACCGCATCTGAGTTTCACGCCGTGGCTTTGCCCGGCTGGTGCTCTGGTCGGGCGATGCTTAACTCTGGATATAGCTCTCCAGCTGCTGAATCAGGAATTGCTGATATTCGATGGTCGCCTTGACCAGATCGCCAATCGACAACACGCCCACGACCTGGCCATGCTCAATCACCGGCAAGTGGCGAATGCGCTTGCCTGACATCAGGTTCATGCATTCATCCACGGTCTGGTCTGGAGACACTGTAATCACCTGATGCGACATGATGTCGGAGACCGGCGTGGTTTTGGATGTCTTGCCCTTGAGCACGACTTCCCGCGCATAATCCCGCTCGGAAAAAATACCAACCAGGGCCTGTCCGCGCATGACGAGCAGAGCACCCACGCGATACTCGGCCATGATCTTGAGGGCGTCGTATACCAGGCTATCGGGGCCGACGGATAAGATGGTATTACCTTTTTCTTCCAGCAACTGCCGTACTGTTTTCATACATCCTCCTCGAACGTTTTTAAGGCTTATTAAAACTGCCTGTTCTTTTTTTCGGCCCGCGCTTGATGCACGCAAGGGCTTGTTTCGAAATTTGAATATACACCTATCAGCTGCGTAGTTGAACCTAAAATCCCATTACGGCCTTGACATAGTTAGCCAGCTAACTATAATGACCCTAATCATGTTGCAACTACGCGATCTTCCTACCCCTGAAGTGCTGGATAAATTTGCCCAGCGCTATCCCGAGGCTGATGTCTCGGCGATTTCGTCTTTCCTGCATTTGTTGCGGGTAGCCACGGACTTGTCCATTGCGCTCGATACCTGCCTCAGTCGGCATGGCTTGCTGCAAGGGCGCTGGTGGGTGCTGATCCTGCTGATGCGGGAAGAAACCCTGACGTCGACGCCCTCGGTGCTGGCGCAAAAGGCGGGCGTTTCACGCGCCACCATGACCGGCCTGATTGATGGCCTAGAGCGTGATGGCCTGGTTGAACGCATCTACGCCGGTGAAGATCGTCGCAACATTAGCGTGCGCCTTACCCCAGCCGGCCAAGCCAAACTGGACCAGGTGATGCCGGATTACTATAGCCGCCTCAAGCAATGTATGGCCGGTCTCGATGAGGCCGGGCGCAACCACCTGCATGAGATGCTACATCTGATCGTGGCGGGTGTTCCCGCCATGGTCCAGGCCTGACATTTCACACTAGCTGAATTCGATTCGTTACTAACCCAAGGAGCAATACCATGCACACCAATGACGCATTAAAGGCGCAATTCACCACATCGAACCAGGCGTGGGATTCGGCTTTCAACAGCCAGCAGCCTGCCCTGGTAGCCTCTTTTTACGACGACGAAGCCAGTCTTTTGCCATCGGGTGCTGCCCAAGTGACGGGCGGCAAGGCTATTCTGGATTTCTGGCGTGACCTGATCGGCCAGGGTGTGGTTGACCACAAGCTGGAACTGCTGGAAGTGGGCGCGGATGAAACGCTCGCTTTTCAACGTGGCCGCTGGAGCGCTGCCGCCGTGAATGCTGCGGGTGAGCGTCAGGAATTCAGTGGCAATGTGCACTTGCTGTATCGCCGTCAGGCCGATGGCAGCTGGAAGCTGTATACCCACACCTGGAATTGATTTTGCAGAGATGAATACCTCCGTCAGCGCCACGGTGCGCGCTTTCCTGGCTTTGCTTCTGCTCGCGGTGCTGTGGGGGTATAACTGGGTGGTCATGAAGCATGCCTTGCAATATGCGGGCGCCTTCCAGTTTGGCGCGCTCCGCACATTCCTGGGCGCGCTCTGTCTGCTGATCCTGCTGCCGATCTTGCGGCGGCCGATCCGTCCACGGCAAATTCCCACCTTGCTGTTGCTGGGCGTGTTGCAAACCTGCGGATTTACCGGCCTTATTATCTGGGCGCTGGTGGAAGGCGGCGCCGGCAAGACGGCCGTGCTGACTTACACCATGCCGTTCTGGGTGATGATTCTGGCCTGGCCTTTGCTCGGTGAGAAAATCCGCGGTACTCAGTGGTTGGCGGTGGCCAGCTCCATCATGGGCCTGCTCTTCATTCTGGACCCGTTGCATCTGGGCGCTGACCTGTTCAGCATGACGCTGGCGGTGCTCGGTGGGGTGTTCTGGGCCTTGTCGGTGATCGTCGCCAAGAAGCTGCATCAGCGCTCACCGGAGCTTGATTTACTCTCACTCACAGCCTGGCAGATGTTTTTCGGCTCGTTGCCATTGGTGGCGGTGGCCTTGATCGTGCCCGCTGGACCTATCCAATGGACGCCTCAGTTTATCGGTGCCGTGGCCTTCAATGCCATACTCTGTAATGCCCTGGCATGGATGCTGTGGCTATATGCCTTGCAGCGTCTGCCTGCCGGTATTGCCAGCATGACCTCCATGCTGGCGCCCGTGATCGGCGTACTCGCTGCCTGGTGGCAATTGGGTGAACGCCCGACTTCAGGTGAGGCTATCGGCATGCTGCTCATCGGTGTTGCGTTGGTCATTATTTCACTGCGCAGCATGCGCAGTCGCGAGACCATAGACCCCGCCATGGGGCAGGATTAGCCTCGTCTTTCTTCCCGTCTTATCGAGTATTGCTTGCGTTAGCGACTGCCAGCAGCCGGCCTGGCTATGGTAAAATCCGGCGAATTTAAAGGGTTAGAGGATTTAGTCATGGCAGGTCATTCCAAATGGGCCAATATTCAGCATCGCAAGGGCCGTCAGGATGCCAAGCGCGGCAAGATTTTTACCAAGCTGATCAAGGAAATTACCGTGTCGGCCCGTCTGGGTGGCGGTGATGTCAACTTCAACCCGCGCCTGCGTGCTGCGGTGGCGGAAGCCAAAGAAGAAAACATGCCGGCAGAAAACATCACCCGCGCCATCAAGCGTGGTACGGGTGAGCTGGAAGGCGTGAACTACGAAGAAATCCGCTACGAAGGCTATGGCATTGGCGGCGCCGCCATCATCATCGACTGCATGACGGATAACAAGCAGCGCGCCGTGGCCGATGTGCGACATGCCCTGTCCAAAAATGGTGGCAATTTGGGCACCGATGGCTGTGTGGCCTTCATGTTCAAGCATTGCGGCACTCTGGTATTTGAACCAGGCACCAGTGAAGAGCAGGTAATGGAAGCCGCGCTGGAAGCCGGTGCAGAAGACGTGATTACCGATGACGATGGCAGTATTGAAGTGATTACGTCGCCTGCAGATTTTACCGCCGTCAAAGAAGCCCTCGAAGCAGCAGGCCTCAAGGCTGTGCTGGCCGAGGTGACCATGAAGCCTCTCAATGAAACTGCATTTACTGGCGACGATGCTGCCAAAATGCAAAAGCTGCTGGATGCGCTGGAAGACCTGGATGATGTGCAGGACGTTTACACCACGGCGGTGATTGAAGAGTGACGCCGTTATTGGCGACAGGACATTGTTGATGCGCATTCTTGGCATTGATCCAGGCTTGCGTTTGACCGGTTTTGGCGTCATTGAAAAAACCGGTGAAAAGCTGAGTTATGTCGCCAGTGGCACGATCAAGACCACGCAGGGCAAGGGCGCCGAAATTGAAGATCTGCCCTCGCGGCTGAAAATCATACTGGATGGCTTGGCCGAGGTGATCGCCACTTATGCGCCGGAGCAGGTGGCGATTGAAAAGGTCTTTGTAAACGTGAATCCCCAATCCACGTTATTGCTGGGGCAGGCGCGAGGTGCCGCCATTTGTGCGGCCGTGATCCAGAATCTGCCGGTGGCGGAATATACCGCTCTGCAGGTCAAGCAGTCAGTGGTGGGCAATGGTCATGCCGCCAAGGAGCAGGTACAGGAGATGGTGAAACGTCTGCTGAAGCTGCCTGGCGTGCCCAAGCCGGATTCAGCCGATGCCCTGGCATGTGCCATTTGCCATGCACATGGCGGTCAGGGCTTGGGGTTGCTGGCAACTGCCGGGTTCCGCGTACGGGGTGGACGGTTGGTGTGAGTCATGTTTTATTTCTGGCACGGCATTTAAAATTTAATCGTGTTGCAGCGGCAACACCTGTGGGAGTTTGTTCATGATTAGCCGAATCAGCGGAGTCCTGATCGAAAAGGCACCGCCGCAAGTGGTGATTGATTGCCATGGCGTTGGCTATGAATGCGAGGTGCCCATGAGCACCTTTTACAATCTGCCTGCCCTGGGCGAAAAAGTAGTGCTGCTGACCCAGTTCATCGTGCGCGAAGATGCCCAGCTGCTGTATGGGTTTGGCACCGACCGCGAACGGCAGACATTCCGCCAGTTGCTGAAGGTGAATGGCATAGGTGCCAAGTCAGCCTTGTCGATACTCAGTGGCTTGTCGGTAGATGATCTGGCGCAAGCGGTAGCCTTGCAGGAAACTGCGCTGCTGACCCGCGTACCGGGCATAGGCAAGAAAACGGCCGAGCGCTTGCTGTTGGAGCTGAAAGACAAGTTCAGCGTCGATGGTCTTACCGCGCCCGCAGGTCAGGCAAAATCCGCCAGTGGCGATGTGCTCAACGCGCTGCTCGCCTTGGGGTACAATGAGCGGGAAGCCATGGCAGCCGTCAAGCAATTGCCAGCCGATGTCGTGGTGGCCGACGGTATCCGTCTGGCGCTCAAATCCCTTTCCAAATCCTGATTAAAGACCGCCTGACAGGCCCATGATAGAAACCGACAGACTGATCGCCGCCGAGCCGCTGGGCCGGGAGGAAGAAGCGCTGGAGCGTGCCCTGCGCCCCAAGGTGCTGGACGAGTACGTCGGTCAGGAAAAGGCTCGCGGTCAGCTCGAAATCTTCATCAATGCGGCGCGTGGCCGCAGCGAAGCCCTGGATCATGTTCTGCTGTTTGGCCCGCCCGGCTTGGGCAAGACCACGCTGGCGCACATCATTGCCCGCGAAATGGGCGTGAACATGCGCCAGACTTCCGGCCCGGTGCTGGAACGCGCGGGCGACCTCGCTGCGCTGCTGACCAATCTTGAGCCCAACGATGTGCTGTTCATCGATGAGATTCATCGGTTGTCCCCGGTGGTGGAAGAAATCCTCTACCCCGCCATGGAAGACTACCGCCTCGATATCATGATAGGCGAAGGTCCGGCCGCGCGTTCGGTGCGGCTTGATCTGCCGCCGTTTACGCTGGTGGGTGCCACCACGCGCGCCGGCATGCTCACAAATCCGCTGCGTGATCGCTTCGGTATTGTGTCCCGGCTGGAGTTTTATACGGCCGATGAATTGGCGCGTATCGTGCATCGCTCTGCGGGGCTGCTCGATGTCAGCATGCAGGAGGCGGGTGCGCTGGAGATTGCCAAACGCTCGCGCGGCACGCCGCGTATTGCCAACCGCTTGCTGCGCCGCGTGCGCGATTATGCGCAAGTCAAGGCCGATGGCATCGTGACATCGGCGATCGCCGATGCCGCATTGCAAATGCTGGATGTCGACAAACTGGGCTTTGATGTGATGGATCGCAAGCTGCTGCTCGCCGTGCTGGAGAAATTCGGTGGCGGGCCCGTTGGACTGGATAATCTGGCCGCGGCCATTGGCGAAGAGCGCGACACGATTGAGGACGTGCTCGAGCCTTATCTGATTCAGCAGGGTTACCTGATGCGCACGCCACGCGGTCGTGTCGCTACCCAGCAGTCATACCAGCATTTTGGGTTGCCAACCCCGGCCAGTATGCAAAATGGAAGCTTATGGCAGGAGTGAGCGACACCATGCAGGCGAAGCAGTTTGAATGGCCGATCCGGGTTTACTATGAAGATAGCGATGCAGGCGGCATTGTCTATCACAGCCAGTATCTCAACTTCATGGAGCGTGCCCGCACCGAGTGGTTGCGTAGTCTCGGCTTTGAACAAACGGAACTTACCGCGCAGTTTGGCATCATCTTTGTTGTGCGTAATATCGAGATCAAATTTAAAAAGCCCGCTCGTTTCAATGACGCCATCATGGTGCATAGCCAGCTTGCCAGCATGGGTCGCAGCCGCATGGTGTTTGAACAAAAAATTTTCCGTGACGGGCAAGTCCTTACCGAAGCCAGCATCGAAGTCGTCTGCATTGATGCGGTCAACTACACGCCGGTGACGATTCCAGCCCCCATCCAACAGTCAATGAAAAAAATGGAGCAGTAATGAACCTCAGCGAGGATATGTCCCTATATACCCTGATTTCCGGCGCCAGCGTGCCGGTGCAGATTGTCATGGCCATCTTGCTTCTCACCTCCCTGGTGTCGTGGTGGTACATCTTCATCAAAGTGTTCAGCATTCGCAGTGCCGAGCGCGATGCGCTGGCATTTGAAGAGGAATTCTGGCGCGGTGGAGATCTCAACAAGCTTTACGACAGTGTGAACGCGGGCCGTCGGCACGCGCAGGGGATGGCCAGCATCTTTGAGGCCGGGTTCAAGGAATATGCCAAACTGAAACGCCAGGGTGGCCTGGAAATCAGCGACGTGACGCAAAGTGCACAGCGCGCCATGCGTGCGGCCTACAACCGCGAGATGGATGATCTGGATTCGCACCTGCCCTTCCTGGCATCTGTGGGCTCGGTCAGCCCTTACATCGGTCTGTTTGGTACGGTGTGGGGCATCATGAATGCATTTCGTGGTCTATCCAATATGGCGCAGGCGACCTTGTCCCATGTCGCGCCGGGGATTGCCGAAGCGCTGGTGGCAACGGCGATTGGCCTCTTTGCCGCCATCCCGGCTGTTATCGCCTATAACCGGTTTGCCTCCGCGGTGGACAGGCTGGCCGTGCGCTATGAAAGCTTCATGGAAGAGTTCACCAACATCCTGCAGCGCAACAAGTAAGGGGGCATCATGGCGAGAACCCGTAAACGGCGCATGATGAACCAGATCAACGTCGTTCCCTATATCGACGTGACGCTGGTGCTGCTGGTGATCTTTATGGTCACGGCACCCATGACCAATCCTGGCGTGGTGGAGTTGCCGCAGGTTGGCCAGACGCTCAAACAAACCGCAGCGCCACTCGTGATTACGGTCAAGGCCAATGATCAGGTCGAAATTGAAGGCAAGGCGCTGGAGCGCGATCAACTGCTGTTTGAAGTGCGCACCATGCTGGAAAAAACGCCAGAACGGGCCATTGTGATCGCCGCCGATAAAAATGTGAAATACGACCAGGTGGTCAGCCTGATGGATGGCCTCAAGCAATACAAGGTTGGGCTGCTGCTCAAACCCGCAAAATAGGTTGGCATGATACGCAAGCGTGAAAATTCATTTGCCATACGTGCTGGTGCCTTGTCGGTGCTGGTGCATGGCCTGTTGTTGATGTTGCTGCTGTTTTCCTTTCACTGGAAAACCGTACAGCCCATGAGCGTGGCTCAGGTGGAGCTGTGGGAAGCAATTCCCGCTGAAAAAGCGGTGCAGCCGCCCAAGCCCGAGCCGACGCCCGAGCCGACGCCAGAGCCACCCAAGCCCGAGCCAAAGCCTGAACCCAAGCCAGAGCCTAAACCGGATCCCGCGCCTGAGCCACAGCCCAAGGCTGAGATTCAGGTGAAAAAGGAACCGGTCAAACCCAAGGAAGAAAAGCCGGTAAAGCCGAAAGAAGAGCCCAAGCCTGAGCCTAAAAAGAAGGACGAAAAACCTAAAGAGGACATGCTGAAAAAACTGCAGCAGGCCATGCTGGAGGAGGACGCAAAGGCGACACAGGCAGCCGCACCAAAGACAGGGCCAGCGGCTTCGGCTTCCCCCAAGGTGGATCCTAGCGAAGTCGCCAAATATATCGGCCTGATCACGAACAAGATCCGCCGCAATGTGAATTCGCAATTGTGCGGCAGCGGCAAGCCAGAGTTAACCTTTAATCTTAATCTGATGCCGACCGGGGAGCTGATTGGCTCGCCGCGCTTGGTGAAGGGCAGCGGCATTCCTGCCTGTGACGACGCGGTTGAGCGGGCCATTTTGCAGTCTCAACCCTTGCCCCTGCCTACGCAGCCTGACCTGCTTGCACAATTTCGTAACCTGGAACTCAAGTTCAGGCCGAACGAATAGCATAAGTTTGCTAGAATGACAGGAGTTTGCATAAGGGAACTTTGCAACACATACTTACCCTAATTACCCATGAACAAACTACGCCTACTACTTAGCTTTTTCCTCTTGGCCTTGCCGCTTGCCGGTAAAGCCGCATTGACAATCGAAATCGTTGGCGGCGCTGCACAGCAAATCCCGATTGCTGTCGTGCCTTTCGCCAAGACGCCTGGAGCGCAGGACGATATTGCCACGGTGGTGGGGGCTGATTTGCGCCGCAGCGGCCTGTTCCGTGTGCTGGAAACGCGTGGTGTGGTGAATCAGCCGCACGATCTACCCGAGGTGAAATATCCGGAATGGGCTGCGATTCAAGCGCAGGCACTGACCATCGGTTCCGTGGAAACCTTGCCTGGCGGTCGCCTGAAGGTGTCTTTCCGCTTGCTGGATGTATTGAAACAGAATCAGCTGGCAGGGCTTGAATTCAACATTGCGGCTTCGCAGCAGCGTGCCACGGCACACAAGATCGCTGACATCATTTATGAAAAGCTGACCGGTGAGCCGGGTGTGTTCTCCACGCGCATTGCCTACATTACCAAGACCGCAGGGCGTTACGCCTTGCAGGTGGCTGATGCCGATGGTTTCAATCCGCAAACCGTCATGTCTTCGAATGAGCCTGTGATTTCGCCACGCTGGTCTCCCGATGGCACGAAACTGGCTTACGTTTCTTACGAGAAAAAGAAACCCATCGTGTTTGTGCAGTCATTGGTGACCGGTCAACGTAATGTGGTTGCAAACTTCAAGGGCAACAATAGCGCCCCGGCATGGTCGCCTGATGGCAATCGCCTGGCCATTGTGCTGACGCATAGCGCCAACTCGCAGGTCTATGTCATTAATGCCGATGGCACCGGATTGAAGCAGCTGACCTATACAACATCCATTGATACGGAACCTGTTTGGACGCCTGATGGATCTGCCATTTACTTTACCTCCAACCGTGGTGGTGGCCCGCAGATCTACCGCATGGCCAGCACCGGTGGCGACGCCAAGCGTGTGACGTTCGATGGCAATTACAACGTAAGCCCGCGCATCTCGCCTGATGGCAAGACGCTGGCATACATCAAGCAGGATAACGGCAAGTTCCGCGTAGCGGTGCAGGATGTTGCCAGCGGCCAGGTGCAGGTTCTGAGTGATACTGCGCAGGATGAGTCTCCCAGCTTTGCTCCCAATGGCCGCATGATTTTGTATGCAACTAGTATCAGTGGGCGTGGTGCATTGGCTGCCGTGTCTGCAGATGGTCGCGTCAAGCAGCGTCTGAGCGAAACCGGCGGCGATGTGCGTGAGCCCGCCTGGGGGCCCGCAGCGAATTAGCCGTTTTGTGATGGAGTAGATTTTTTAGTAGTGAATTTTGGTTGTATTTTATTGATTTTTAAGGAGAGAAAAACATGAATAAAAGTTTAGTAACAAGCGTATTGCTGGCTATGATGCTGGCTGCTTGCTCAAGCAAGCCTGTAAAGAATGCCCCTGTTGTTGAAGACAAGAGTCCAGCGCAAACCACTACCAGCCAAAGTTCTGACTCTGCTTCTACCAGCGGCGTGCAAAACAGCAGCATGTCGGTTAACCCGCTGACTGATCCAAACAACATCCTGTCCAAGCGCAGTGTTTACTTCGACTTCGACAAGGATGAAGTCAAGCCTGAATACCGTGATCTGGTGAATGCCCATGCCAAGTACCTGGTTGAGCATCCAGATGCCAAGGTAATCCTGCAAGGCAATACCGACGAACGCGGCACCCGTGAGTACAACCTGGCGCTGGGTCAACGTCGTGCTGTTGCTGTCAAGCAAGTGCTGAACCTGCAAGGTGTTTCTGACAAGCAAATCGAAACCATCAGCTATGGCGAAGAAAAGCCTCAAGCTGCTGGTTCTGACGAGGCTGCTTACAGCAAGAACCGTCGTGCTGACATCGTTTACCAAGGCGAGTAATTGACAATGCGTGGTTTGATAGTAGGTTTGGGGCTGTTGATGGGTGTTTCTCAAGTGGCGCATGCTGCGCTGTTTGGGGATGACGAGGCACGCAGGAAAATTGCTGACCTTCAGCAACAGGTGCAAACCCAGAATCAGGCCACGCAAGCTGCGATAGATGAGTTGAAGAAAAATCAGCAGGCTCTGGAGCAACGCTACACCCAGAGCCTGACTGACATGCTGGGCAAGATTGATGCGCTCAATCAGCAGATCAGTCGTCTGCAAGGCCAATTGGAAGTGGCCAATCACAATATTGACATGACGCAACAGCGTCAAAAGGATTTGTACGCAGACACCGATGGTCGTCTGCGCAAACTGGAGAGTGGGGCGCCAGCCGCCACTACCGATGCGACACAGCCAGCATCCGGTGCTGTCGCAGATACATCTGCCGCACCTGCCAGCACCTCTGAAAGCAAAGATCTCGACGCCGCCAATGCCTTGCTGCAGTCCAGCAAGTTCAAAGAGTCATTTGATGCCTACCAGAAGTTTCTGCAGACATATCCTGCCAGCACTCACGCCGCAGATGCGATGTATGGCTTGGGATTTTCGCAGTTCTCGCTCAAGAATTACAAGGCTGCGATTGCTACCCAGCAGAAGCTGCTGAAGCAGTATCCTGACAGTGCCAAAGCGCCAGAAGCCAGCTTTAACATTGCGAATAGCCAGATTCAACTGGCGGATATTGATGGCGCCAAGAAGACATTGCGCGACCTGATCAGCCAGTATCCCAAGAGCGATGTCATTCCTCGCGCACAAAGCCGTCTGAAGGTGCTGGAGTCCATCAAGCGCTAAACGCGCAGGCAATTCGCCAGAACTTGCCTAACTTCAAGTAAAATAACGTCTATTGATGGCCGACAACATTTCGTTGTCGGCTATTGTCCATTTATACGGCCATGAAACTTAGAATTCACGAAATCTTCCATTCGCTGCAAGGCGAGTCATCGCGCGTTGGCCTGCCTACGGTATTCGTGCGGCTGACAGGCTGCCCCATGCGCTGCGTTTATTGCGATACCGCTTATGCCTTTCATGGCGGCGGCAGCATGGAGATTGATGACATCATGCAGAAGGTGGCCGAGTACGGTGCGCATTATGTGACGGTAACGGGGGGCGAACCCCTGGCGCAACGCGATTGCCATGTGCTGCTGACGCGTCTGTGCGATGCGGGGTATAGCGTGTCGCTCGAGACTGGCGGCGCCATGGATATTGCCAACGTCGATCCACGCGTTTCCGTCATCCTGGATATTAAAACCCCAGGCTCAGGCGAGCTGGAAAAGAATTTGTGGGGCAACCTTGCGCATCTCAAGCCGCAGGATGAAGTGAAGTTCGTGCTTTGCGATCATGCGGATTATCTCTGGGCCAAAGAACTGCTGGATAAACAGCCTCTGCATCGTACCTGCAGTGTGCTGTTCTCGCCGGTTTACAGTCAGGTGAATCCGACAGAATTGGCTGAGTGGATATTGGCTGACAAGTTGCCCGTGCGCATGCAGGTGCAATTGCACAAGATATTGTGGGGCGAAAGGCCCGGAGTTTGATATGAGTAAAAAAGCGGTTGTGCTGTTATCCGGTGGACTGGATTCCGCCACTGTGTTGGCGATTGCACGTAGCCAGGGCTATGAGTGCTATTGCCTTAGCCTGGATTACCATCAGCGTCATTCTGCCGAGCTGCTGGCGGCACAGCGTGTAGCCGAATGTCTGGGTGCAGCGGAGCACAAGACCGTGCAACTGGATCTCTCCCTGTTTGGCGGGTCTGCCCTCACCGATAATCGGATTGATGTCCCACAGTCCCCCACGGAAGGCATACCGGTGACCTATGTGCCAGCACGCAATACCATCATGTTGTCATTGGCGCTGGCCTGGGCCGAGGTGTTGAAATCACGTGATATTTTTATTGGCGTCAATGCGCTGGACTATTCCGGTTATCCTGATTGCCGAGCCGAATATGTACGCGCGTTTCAGGCCATGGCCAATCTGGCGACCAAGGCTGCCGTCGAAGGCGACACCATTACCGTGCATGCCCCGCTGATTGATTTATCCAAGGCGGATATTGTGAAGCGCGGCAGTGCGTTAGGCTTTGATTATGGTATGACGGTTTCCTGCTATCAGGCCGATGAAGAGGGCAGGGCTTGCGGCAAGTGTGATTCATGCCGCTTCCGCCGCGATGGTTTTCTGGCGGCGGGCCTCGCGGACCCTACACGCTACCAGCCCGCATAGCAGGGGCTGACAGCGCAAGAATGCAGATAATCTGATATTCCCCTTGCCAAGCCCCTCATAAATAACGTAAAATCCGCGCCTTTCTGTGTCAATTAAAAGAGAACAACTATTATGGTGATCATTCGTCTCGCACGCGGTGGCGCGAAGAAATCCCCCTTTTACAGCGTAGTGGTAGCTGACTCGCGCAATCGTCGCGATGGTCGCTTCATTGAGCGTGTAGGTTTTTACAATCCTCTGGCTAAAGAAGGCCAAGAAGGCCTGCGCCTGAACGGTGAGCGTATTGCTCACTGGCAAAGCAATGGCGCACAGCTGTCTGATTGCGTTGCACGTCTGGTCAAGCAATCTGCCAAAGCAGCTGCCTAAGCGGGGTATCGCCTTTTAGCAGGCGATAACAACTGTGAAGGATATGGTCGTCATGGGGCGCGTTGTCGCCCCTTATGGCATTTATGGCTGGCTGAAAATTCAGCCGGATACCGAGACCATAGATAGCCTGTTCGATTACGATAACTGGTGGTTGGGGCGTGACCCCAAGTGGCAGGAATATCCGGTCGAAGCAGCGAAAGTGCATGGCAAGACCTTGCTGGTCAAGCTGGTCGGCATTGACGATCGTGATGCGGCATTTGCAGCCAAAGGCAAACAGGTGTCAGTGCCGCGCGAGCAGTTGCCGGAAGCGGAAGAGGGCGAGTATTACTGGTCCGATCTGATTGGTTTGCGCGTCAGCAATTTGCAGCAGGTAGATTTTGGCACCGTGGTGGATGTGTTCGAAACCGGTGCCAATGATGTGGTCGTGGTGAAAGATGATGCCGGACGTGAGCGTCTGGTGCCGTTTACCGCAGAAGCCGTGCCTGAGGTGAATGTTGAGGCAGGCACCATGCTGGTGGATTGGGATCCGGAGTTTTAATGTCGGTGCAGGAGCCTGCAGCCACACAATGCGCCACCAGGCAGTTTGACGTGGTCAGCCTTTTTCCGGAGATGTTTCAAGCCGTCAGTCAGTTTGGCATTACGGCGAGGGCACTGGGAAAAGCCATTTATGCCCTGCATGTATGGAATCCGCGCGACTTCACCAGCGACAATTACCGTACAGTGGATGACCGACCATATGGTGGCGGCCCCGGGATGGTGATGCTGGCCGAGCCTCTGGAAAAAGCGATTGGTGCTGCCAGGGTCAGGCAAGAGAAAGCCGGAGTGGCTGTGCCCAAGGTGATACACATGTCACCGCAAGGCAAGCCGCTCACCCATGCTGCAGTGATGCAGCTGGCGCAGGAGCCTGGCTTGATCTTGCTGGCCAGCCGCTATGAAGGTGTAGACCAGCGCTTGCTTGACCGTGTGGTCGACGAAGAATATTCGATAGGCGATTATGTGCTATCGGGCGGTGAGTTACCCGCCATGGTGTTGATAGATGCGATTGTGCGCCAATTGCCCGGGAGTCTGGGCGATATGGATTCCGCACTCGAGGATTCATTTGTGGATGGCTTGCTGGATTGCCCCCACTATACCCGCCCGGAAGTATACGAAGGCGTGGCGGTGCCCGAGATTCTGATGTCCGGGCATCATGCAAAGATCAAGCGTTGGCGGCTCAAGCAGTCGCTAGCGCAAACAAGGGCTAAACGCCCGGATTTACTGGCCGAAAGGTCGTTGACGAAAGAGGAATCTCGGCTGCTGGCGGAGCTTGATGTTGAGCAAACGCTGAAGCAGGAACAAGAATCCTCATAATTAAAAGGAACTGAAAAATGGCAGACATTATCAAGATGTTGGAACAGGAAGAAATTGCCCGTCTTGGCAAGAATATCCCTGAATTTGCACCTGGTGACACCGTCATCGTTGGTGTGAACGTGGTTGAAGGTACACGTAAGCGCGTACAGGCTTACGAAGGTGTTGTGATTGCCAAGCGCAATCGTGGCCTGAATTCTTCTTTCATCGTTCGCAAGATTTCTTCCGGTGAAGGCGTTGAGCGTACATTCCAAACATACTCCCCACTGATCGCTTCTATCGAAGTGAAGCGCCGTGGTGACGTACGTCGCAGCAAGCTCTACTACTTGCGTGAGCGTTCAGGCAAGTCTGCACGTATCAAGGAAAAGCTCAAGCTGCGCGAAAAGCCAGTTAGCGCTGAATAAATTCAGCCTGAGCTGTCTGCAAAAAGCCCCGCAAGGGGCTTTTTGCTTTTTTGTCTAGCCCATGGCGAGCGAACTGGATACGCCCTAAAGGATTGCGTTACCATAGCCTGATGAATTCCGAATCCAGCCCACGCGATTACGATGCTCTGATTGCCGCACCGTTTGGCGCCATAGGCCTGCGCGTTCAGGATGACTTTGTGGTTGCCATCAAATTGTTAAGTGAGAGCGGCTCGACATATGCCGCGCCCACACCGTTTGTGCAGCACGCCGTGCATCAGCTGCAGCGGTATCTACGAGATGCAAGGCTCACGATCGATCTCCCCTATGTCACAGGTGGCACCTTGTTTCAGCAACGCGTCTGGAGCGCCATTGCCGATATCCCCGCGGGAGCAGCCTTAAGCTACAGCCAGCTTGCCCAACGCGTCAGCTCAGGTCCCAGGGCCGTCGCTAACGTATGCGGGGCGAACAGGGTACCCTTGCTGGTTCCCTGCCATCGCGTGATCGCCAAGAGTGGCCTGGGTGGCTTCATGCAGGGCAATCCGCAAGGTCTTGCCATCAAGCAATGGCTGCTGGCGCATGAGGGCTTCGCATGAGTGCAGCGAATGCAGCATTGCTGGATAGATTTGTGGATCATCTCTGGCTGGAGGATGGTCTGGCGAGAAATACCCTGGAAAGTTACCGGCGCGATCTTGCCTTGTTTGCTGACTGGTTATGGTCTGAACATGCCAAGTTGCTTAATCAGGCGGACCAGGGCGATCTTCAGCAGTATCTCGCCTTCCGCTTTCCAACCAGCAAGCCGCGCAGTGTCAGCCGCCTGATTGCGAGCTTGCGGCGATTTTATCGCCATGGCTTGCGTGAGGGGCAGATTAGCGTGGATCCCACGCTGCTGATTGATACCCCCAAGCTGCCGCGTTCATTGCCAAAAAGCCTGAATGAAGACGAGGTAGTTGCCTTGTTGAATGCACCGGATATTGCCCAGGCCATTGGCCTGCGCGATCGGGCGATGCTTGAGACCTTGTATGCCTGTGGTCTGCGCGTTTCTGAGCTGGTGGGGTTGCGCTATACCGAGGTCAGCCTTAATGAGGGGGTGGTGCGGGTGACGGGTAAAGGCAGCAAGACGCGCCTGGTCCCTTTGGGGGAAGAGTCCGTCGATTGGTTGTTGCGGTATGTGCGCGAAGGCCGGCCGCAGATTCTGCAGCAGCGTGTGTCGGATAGTCTGTTTGTCACGCAACGCGGCGAGGCGATGACGCGCCAGGCATTCTGGTACCTGATCAAGCGCTATGCTTTGCAGGCCGGCATACACAAACCCTTGTCGCCCCATGTGTTGCGCCATGCCTTTGCCACGCATTTGTTGAATCACGGAGCGGATTTGCGGGTAGTGCAAATGCTGCTGGGGCACTCGGATATTTCAACCACGCAAATTTATACGCATGTGGCGCGTGAGCGCCTGAAACAGCTGCATGCCATGCACCATCCGCGCGGCTAGGGTGTGCTCCCGAAGTAATTCAGGTGTTACTCGCCGCTTGCATCCAGATAGTACCAGTCACCATTCAGCTTGATGAAGCGGCTGATTTCATGCAGCTTTTCTGCTTTGCCATTGATCTTGTAGCGCGCATCAAACTCCACGATCGCATTATCCCCTTGCACTGCATCGCGCAAGATGCGCAGGCCTATCCATTTGGTGGGTACTTCGTTGCTTAACCCAAGTCGGGCAGGACGAGTCTCGGGGTGCCAGGTCGCCAGCAGGTAATCTTCCAGCAGCAGCGCGTAAGCCGCATAACGGGATCGCATCAGTTCTACAGGCGTTTGTTGCTCACGCTTGCCCGTATGCCAGCGCTGGCAGCATTCATGGTAGTTCGCGCCACTATGGCAAGGGCATGGCAAGGGCTTCACGGGTTGGGTACGCCTCGTGTTCTGGCATAAGGGGCAGCCAGAGGTTCGCCGATGAAGAGCCCTTGTGCTGGCCATGCCACGCTTTTCCAGTAGCTTTCGATCAGGGTTTCGCCCTCAAGATAATGCTTCATCACAATGCTGGGTGCTGGGAATTTCTGCCAGTAATTACAGGGTTCGGATACTGTGCCGTAGCTGCCAGTGGCACCTGCATCCAGCCAGCGCAGGCTGGACATCTGAGATTTTCCCAGCAGGTCGCCACCACTTGATGTCAGGTGGTCGGCAATGGCGCCTGGCCTGAATGTCAGCGTATCCAGATGCGGCACGGAGATTTTGCCTGTGAAGTAAAACATCACATCTTTGCGATCCTGGATGCTGTCTGCCTCTATGCGCTGAATGGTCAGCTGGCTGGCGGCAATCTGCATGGGTTTGGGGAACATGGGTACGCGTGCATTGCGTGCATGGTCCGAAGTCGTCAATAGATACGCGCTACTGGGCAGCAAGCGGAAACTGCTGAATACGCCACGATCAATCAGGGCTTTTGCCTGTTCCACAGACTCGACTGGCAGCAGCATGGTGGGGCGTATGCCAAGAGCAGTGTAGGGTTGGCTGACAGAACTGTTGAAGTAGGGGCTGGGCTTGCCAGGGTCGCAGGTCTTCTTGCACTGATCGGCGTCGTAGCCCAAGGTCATGGCAGACGTAATGCTGTTGCACTCCACCGCGTACGGGGTGGTCCAGATAAGTACCATGGCTTGTATCTCCGGCCCAAGCCGGGGCAGGATGCTGCTACGCAAACCGGCAAATTCCCAGGCACTTAATTTGACCTTGCCGGTGGGCAGTTTTACCTTGATCAGGTTTTGTGGGGGAGTCTGACGGGCCTGGAGATAATACTCGCCGACCTCCACGCTGTTGGCGTCGGCTTCATTGACAATCACGGCAAGATTCGCAGGTCCCAGTCGTGTCGGCATGGGCGCTGCGAGTGCGGTGAACGATAACAGGCATGCGAGGCAGAATAGCAGGCCTATATTGGTAAGTCGGGTGGACATAAACATGATGAAGTATAAGGTTGAGCTTGAGCCTTGGGCTGGCTTAATACTATTTCGTTCGCTCAATCACAACGCCCAATGCTTTTAGTCCCGGCAAAATACCAGGCTTGGCAACTTTGATCTTGACCCAGGGGGCGCCGAATTCATTCAGCACAATCTGACAGATGTGCTCGGCCAGTGCCTCTACCAGTTTGAATGACTTCTCGCTGAGGGTTTCGCGTATGCGTGCCACCACCATGCCGTAGTCTATGGTGTCGTCGATTTCGTCCGTCTGGCAAGAGCGGTTGTGCGGCATGGCGATTTCTAGATCCAGCAAGATGGTCTGCGGGACCATGCGTTCCCACTCCGGCACGCCGAGTTTGGTTTGCACTTTGACTTCGCTTAAGAAAATCATATCCATGCTGAGGTTTCCTTGGTTGATTCCAGCCTGTTTCTGGCGAATCTGGCACCGGTTCAGGCTGTTGCATCGAGGTTTGCGTTCACGGCGGTGCGGGAATCCAGTATATTCCTGCTTTTGTGCGTGGTTCATGCGCACTGGCACCGTAAAATTTCAGGAATTTTAAAGTATTTATGATGATTGATAGCGCTTTTATTCTGGCAGCCTATTTGCTGGGTTCAGTTTCGTTTGGCATTGTCATCAGCAAGCTGTTTGGTTTGCCCGACCCGCGCACGGTTGGTTCAGGCAATCCGGGGGCGACCAATGTATTGCGCAGCGGTAAAAAGCTGGCAGCGCTGCTTACCCTGCTGGGCGATGCGGCCAAAGGCTGGATTGCAGTCTTCGTGGCGCAGCAGTGGGGGTTGAATGCAGAGATGGTGTGTCTTGTTGCGCTGGCAGTGTTCATCGGCCACCTTTACCCCGTGTATTACGGTTTCAAGGGCGGCAAGGGCGTAGCAACGGCACTGGGTGTGCTGCTGGCATTTTCGGGCTGGTTGGGGCTGGCGGTGCTGGTGACTTGGGCGCTTGTGTTTGCCATCTGGCGGTATTCCTCGTTGGCGGCATTGGTCGCAGCATCGATGGCGCCGCTGTATGCGTGGTACCTATTGCCAAGCGAGAGTTATGTATGGACTGCACTAGTGCTGGCCCTGCTCCTGATCTGGCGCCATCGCAGCAATATCAGCAAGTTGCTGGCGGGTACCGAAGCAGGGTTCGGCAAAAAATAGCCTTTAAGCTCAGGCGGGTGGGCGCTGCAAGCTGGCAAGATCCCAGCGGGGGCGCACGCTGAAACCATGGTCGCCATTGCTCTCGTGTTGCATGCGCATGGCGCCAGCGAAGGCAATCATGGCGCCATTGTCGGTGCAGAATTCCAAGCGCGGGTAGTGCACATGGCATAAACGTCGTTTGGTGGCGCGCGTGAGTTTTTCGCGCAACTGCCTGTTGGCGCCTACGCCGCCAGAAACCACCAGTTGATCCAGCCCAGTCTCGCGCAAAGCGGCCATGCATTTGGCGGTCAATACTTCCGTGACGGCTTCCTGAAATTCCAGCGCAATATCTGCCTTGGTCCGCTCATCCAATATGCCGTCGGCATTGCTGTGGTCATTTACCAGGGTCAATACCGCGGTTTTAAGTCCGCTGAAGCTGAAGTTAAGATCGCCACTGTTCAGCATGGGGCGCGGTAGTTTGAAACGTCCTGGCGTGCCGCGGTCTGCCAGGCGCGATACTGCCGGGCCACCAGGGTAACTCAGGCCCAGCAGTTTGGCCGTTTTGTCGAAAGCTTCGCCTGCTGCATCATCCAGCGTATCGCCCAGCAAGGTGTAATCGCCTATGCCGCCTACGCGCATCAATTGCGTGTGGCCGCCAGAAACCAGCAGAGCTACAAACGGAAATGCAGGTGGATTGGCTTCCAGCAACGGAGCCAGCAAATGGCCTTCAAGGTGATGCACGCCTACGGTGGGTACATTGAGGGTGAACGCCAGTGATTCGGCAATGCTGGTGCCGACCAGAAGCGCGCCAGCCAGGCCAGGGCCTTGCGTGTAAGCAATGCCACCAATATCCGCCAGCGTCAGTTTGGCTTCATCCAGCACGCGTTGTATGAGCGGCAATGTGCGGCGCACATGGTCGCGCGATGCCAGCTCGGGTACCACGCCGCCGTACTCGGCATGCATATCTATCTGCGAGTGAAGCGCATGGGCCAATAGGCCATGCTCCTGGTCATACAGGGCAATGCCGGTTTCGTCGCAGGAGGATTCAATGCCGAGGATAATCATAGTGGGCTGGGCTTGCAGTACGCTGGGATAAGGGGCTGAGATTGAGGCAAAAATACAATATAACGATTGATAAAACCGGAATGTGCCGCTAGAATAGCAGACTTTTTCGCCCTTTCTCAAGGAAAGTGATCTAATGTCCAGCGTACGTGTTAAAGAAAACGAGCCGTTTGACGTGGCTCTCCGCCGCTTCAAGCGCATGATTGAAAAAACTGGTCTGTTGACCGACTTGCGTGCTCGCGAGTTCTACGAGAAGCCTACCTGGGAGCGCAAGCGCAAGGCTGCAGCTGCTGTTAAGCGTCACTATCGTCGTATTCGCAACCAGACTCTGGCACCTAAGCTCTACTAAGATTCTTGGGCCGTATATTCGGCTATGAGTTTTATAGTGTGCTGTGTAGCATTGGTTGTACTGGTTTATAGGGAGTGACTGTTGTGTCGTTGAAGGTTCGCATTAGCGAGGATATGAAGTCGGCTATGCGTGCCAAAGATAGCGCGCGACTGGGTGCCATTCGTCTGTTGCAGGCTGCTATCAAGCAGCGCGAAGTGGATGAACGCATCGAGCTTGATGACATGCAAGTCATCGAGGCGATTGAAAAGATGCTGAAGCAGCGTCGCGACTCCATTTCCCAGTACGAGGCAGCCAATCGGCATGATCTGGCAGATGTCGAGAAGTTTGAAGTAAGCGTGCTGCAGGAGTATCTGCCACAAGCGCTGACCGAAGACGAGATCAAGGCGATACTTGAGCAGGTGGTGACGGAGACATCCGCATCTGGCATCAAGGATATGGGCAAGGTCATGGCCGCGGTGAAGCCGCTGGTTGTAGGCCGCGCCGACATGGGCAAGATATCCGGGTTGATCAAATCCAGATTAAGTGCCTGACCCTGACAGCTTGGTAATTTAAAAAAGGAGCTTTGGCTCCTTTTTTGCTTTTAATGGAATGGGTTTAGGCTATGATTTCTGCATTACGGTTTTTGGGTGCTGATTGTCTTTAAATGATTCCTGAGTCGTTTATCCAAGAGTTGCTCAATCGCGTTGATATCGTCGATGTCATCGACCGTAGTGTCCCGCTCAAAAAAGCCGGGGCCAACTATTCTGCCTGCTGCCCCTTTCATAACGAAAAATCACCCTCATTTACGGTAAGTCCCACCAAACAGTTTTATCACTGCTTTGGTTGTGGGGCGCACGGCTCTGCCATCGGATTTGTGATGGAGTATCAAGGCCTCAGCTTTGTGGAAGCGATCAACGAGCTGGCCAAGCAAGTGGGGATGATCGTGCCGCAAGAGACGCGTGAGCGCGATGCGGATGCTCCCCAGAAAAAAGCCGTGCCCGGCATGGTGGAAGCCATGCAGCAGGCCGTGTTGTATTACCGTGGCGAGCTCAAGAAATCCCAGCGCGCCATTGAATATTTGAAAGGGCGCGGATTAAGTGGCCAGATTGCCGCCAGGTTTCAGATGGGCTATGCCCCATCCGGCTGGCAAAATTTGCAGGAAGTGTTCAGTGATTATCAGGACGATGTGTTGAAGTCCATCGGGCTGGTCATTGAAAACGAGCAAGGGCGGCGCTATGACCGTTTTCGGGATCGCGTCATGTTCCCAATCCATGATCAAAAAGGCCAGGTGATAGGCTTTGGTGGTCGGGTGCTGGGTACTGAAGGTGACGATGATGGCCCCAAATACCTGAATTCTCCCGAAACTCCTTTGTTTCAGAAGGGTCAGGAGTTATATGGCCTTTTTCTGGCCCGTCGTGCGATTCGCGATGCAGGGCGTGTGCTGGTGGTGGAGGGCTATATGGATGTGGTTGCGCTGGCCCAATATGGTATTGAGTATGCCGTCGCTGCCTTGGGCACCGCTACTACGCCGGTTCACATCACCAAGCTCATGCGGCAGACGGACGAAATCGTGTTTTGTTTTGATGGCGATGCCGCCGGCCGTAAAGCTGCCTGGCGCGCTGCCATGAATGCCTTGCCAGCGCTGACGGATGGCTTGCGATTAAGCTTTCTGTTTTTGCCGGCCGAGCATGACCCGGACAGCTATGTGCGTGAATACGGCAAAGAAGCCTTTGAGGCGGCAATGCAAAGCGCATTGCCCTTGTCGCAATACCTCATACAGCATTTGAGTGAAGATAACGGACTGCAATCGCAGGAAGACAAGGTGCGCTTTTTGAATGAGGCAGAACCCATTCTCGCGCAGATACAGGCACCGCGGCTTGCACTGTTATTGCGCAAGCGCGTGGCTGAATTGGCCGGGCTTTCGGATGAAGAAATGCGCAGCATGATCCGCTTGCCCGAGGTGCAGCGCCCCCGTCGCAGCCAGCCACGGCAGACACGCAGCACGCTCTCATTGCAGCGCCGCTTTGTGTTGATGGTGCTGATGCAGCCCGCGCTGGTGAGCCCCGATGACTTGGCATGGGTTCTGCATGAGAGTGAAGAAGATGCCCTGGTAAAACACGCGCTGGAAGCCGCGATCGCCTACCCGAGTGCAAAGCCTGCAGGCTTGTTGCTGCAATTGCAAAATCGGGTGGACGCCAGGCTGATGCGCGAGCTGGAGCGCGAGATTCATTTGTTGGATGAGCAAGTCGATTACTCCCTTGAATTTGAGGGCGCGCGCAAGCAATTAAGGGATATGTACGCCGAGCGACAAGGCAAAACTTTACTGGCGCGCATGCAGGAAAAGAAAATCAGTGAGATGACCGAGCAGGAAAAGGAATTACTGAAAGCGATGGTAGGCGCGACTAAAAATAGGTCGTGATTTAAGGTATAATGCCGGGTTTTTCCGTAACCGCATTTAACAGGTTTAATGGATTTGAGGTCAAGCATGGCTAATGAGCAAAACGATAAGGTCAACGATAAAGTAGAAACGCAGATCAGCGATGCTGATATACGTCGTACACGGCTTAAGTCGCTGATCGTTCTGGGTAAAGAACGCGGCTACCTGACTTACGCTGAAATCAATGACCACTTGCCGGACGACGTTCAGGATTCTGAACAGATCGACGGCATTATCGGCATGATTAACGATATGGGTATTCAGGTGTACGAAGAGACCCCTGATGCTGAAGCGCTGCTGATGTCGGATGCTCCACCGCCAGTTGCGGATGAAGATGCCGTGGAAGAAGCCGAGCAGGCCCTCTCTACTGTGGATTCCGAGTTTGGCCGAACTACAGACCCAGTGCGTATGTACATGCGCGAAATGGGCACGGTAGATCTGCTTACCCGCGAAGGCGAAATCGAGATCGCCAAGCGCATTGAAGATGGCCTCAAGCACATGGTGCAGGCGATTGCCGCCTGTCCTACCACCATTGCCGAATTGCTGGCCATGGTGGAAAAAGTTGAAAAAGACGAACTCAGTGTTGATGACCTGGTAGACGGCCTGATTGACTCCGACGTCGGCCTGGAAGAAGACATCCCGGTTGAAGCGGCTGAAACCGAAGAAGAAGAGGCGGAAGAGGACGAAGAAGACGACGGCGACGAAGACGGCGCCAAGGCTGCTGCCATCTCCGCTGAGGCACTGGCCAAGCTGAAGGAAGAAGTGCTGACCCGCTTTGCCGTTATCCGTCAGTCACACCAGAAAATGACGATCATCCTGCAAGAACGCGGCTCTCAGGATAAAGAATATCAAGCCCTGCAAAACGCCATTCTGGAAGAGCTGACCGCGTTCCGCTTCTCTGCCAAGCAGGTTGAAGCCCTGTGTGACCAGGTGCGTACCATTGTGGAAGACATCCGCGGCCACGAACGCAAGATCATGGAATTCTGCGTCGACAAATCCGGCATGCCACGTGCGCACTTCATCAAGGTATTCCCTGGCAATGAAGGCAATCTGGACTGGCTCGCTGGCGAGCTGACTGTCAACAAGCCATACGTTGAGCGTCTGGAGCGCTTCAAGCACTCCATCGTCGATCAGCAGCAACGCCTGCTCGACCTGCAAGACCGCGTCGGTATCCCCATCAAGGAACTCAAGGAAATCAACAAGCAGATGTCCACCGGCGAAGCCCGTGCACGTCGTGCCAAGCGCGAGATGATTGAGGCCAACCTGCGTCTCGTGATTTCCATCGCCAAGAAATACACCAACCGCGGCTTGCAATTCCTAGATCTGATTCAGGAAGGCAACATCGGCCTGATGAAGGCCGTGGACAAATTTGAATATCGCCGGGGCTACAAGTTCTCAACTTACGCCACCTGGTGGATTCGTCAGGCCATTACGCGTTCTATCGCCGACCAGGCCCGCACCATCCGTATTCCGGTGCACATGATCGAAACCATCAACAAGATGAACCGCATCAGCCGCCAAATTCTGCAGGAAACCGGTCTGGAACCAGACCCAGCAACCCTGGCAGAAAAAATGGAAATGCCGGAAGACAAGATTCGCAAGATCCTCAAGATTTCCAAGGAGCCTATCTCCATGGAAACCCCGATCGGCGACGACGACGACTCCCATCTTGGCGACTTTATCGAAGACATGACCACGCTCGCCCCGGTAGACGCCGCCGTCTACGCCAGCCTGCGTGAAGCCACCAAGGAAGTGCTGGAATCCCTCACCGCGAGAGAAGCCAAGGTACTGCGCATGCGCTTCGGTATTGAAATGAACACCGACCACACGCTGGAAGAAGTCGGCAAGCAATTCGACGTCACCCGCGAGCGTATCCGTCAGATCGAAGCCAAAGCCCTGCGCAAGCTGCGCCACCCAACGCGCTCCGAGCGCCTGCGCAGCTTCCTCGAAACCGGCAACGACTAAACGCCTAAGTTACAGGGCCTCTAGCTCATGCCTGGTTAGAGCAGCGGACTCATAATCCGTTGGTGCTCGGTTCGACTCCGAGGAGGCCCACCAAAAAATCAAGGGGTTACGATAATTCGTAACCCCTTTTTTATTAAAGGTTCAACGAAGGTTCAACGGCCCAAAAGAGCAATTGGTTCAATCGCCTTGCCTCTTCAAGATGATCCGGAGATAAGTGCGCATATCGCATAGTCATAGTAAGGCTTCAGTCCTATTGGAGTTGGGCTGCGCGTTATTTGGTTTTTCTTGGATCGTCTTTGGGATCAATATATGTAATATCCCAAGGGCCGGTTGCTATTAGCTCGACTTCTGTCTCTTCATCTTCTGTCCAAACGTAATGGGCATGATCAGTGGGTAATACAAAGCTGTCCCCTACATTCAATATTTCACCGTGCTTCTTGTTTAGTTTATTTCCCATTCCGTTTCCAAGCTTGCCTTTGAGCACGGTAATGACTTCTGTAAAAGGATGAGTGTGAGCGGGAATGGGATAATGTGCGGGAAACTTCAATCGAACAATAAATACTCCAGCTTTTGTGGGATCGCCCACCAGCAGAACGCTCTTAGCTCCTTTAGGCAGAATGGGTTCATCCTTCCACTGTAGGTCCGCAGATCGAAAAGATTCCATTTTCTGTGCATACATACGCTCAATCGAATCTTGGGCATTCGCTACAAAGCTGAAAAGTAGACCGCAAATCAACCATACTGCCTTCATGACAGACTCCTTCTGGTAAAAGTAGATGTGGATACAGCACACCCTGTTGATATAAATGTACTAAATAGTACATTTATATACTAAACAGTATGTTTTGATTTTGCTAGTTAAATTTATTAATCTTACGAATGACAGAGGTTAACTCTTTGATTGGATTTGAAGGAATGCTGAAAGCTGATAGTACGAGCTTATTTTATCTGATTGAGAGTAGTGCATGTTCACCAGCAGCTAAGCTACTGTGCGTATACTCATGCTTGGAGATATGGTTAAACTCGCCTGGTGTACGTGAGACCATCGTTAACAATTTCACCCCTGAGATTCCTTTGGCTGACTCCTGGCCGGAGTTCCCTGCATATCTTCTTGTATTAGCATACAAAGCAAAGGTTGATGCTCCAACCATCTATGTGGAGCAGATGCTAATACTGGTGCAGGGCGCCATCGCAGAGGAGCTCAGGCATCCAGGCTCTGGTGCATTTCTCAAAGCTCGTGATGCCGCTAAATGCATTATGGATGTACGCATATCTGAATCTTCTGGAGCAATTCAGTACTCATCAATGCCGGGCTTCGTATTATCAGCCGGTATGCTTTGTCTCATGATAACTTTATTGGCACCAATTCCACACTCAACCTCAACCACAGGCCCGCATCAATTGCAGGTAACCCAAAGTTTCGTTGAGCCAAAAAGTTATTCAACGATGAGTCCTGATTTAATGGGACGTAGTATCGCCCTTAAGGACAAATTTGATACAGGCGCTTGTCCGGCGCCACAACTCATCAACATGCCGCCAGATCGGGTAAATGGGTATATCAATGTTGTAAACGCAAATTTTTCTGATAGATCTGCATATGAAAGTGAAAAACTGAATGCTTTTCTAAACTGGTATGACAAATACATGGCCAGGGAATGTAAAACAGAAAATAATCAAAAAATTGTTTTAGGAATGAGCAAATAATGTCAGCACGCATGCGCCAATACATACTCGATGTGGCAAGTGATCTATTTTCGCGTCAGGGGATTAATTCGACCAGTGTAGATAAGATTGTGGCTCAGGCTCAGATTGCCAAAGTGACCTTGTATAAGTATTTCACGTCAAAAGAACTTTTGATTATTGAATATCTGCGTGATCACAATACAAAACTATGGAAACGTATTGAGGAAATACCCCACGAAAAAAATGCTTCTGCTGACTTGCAAAGCTTTGTGAATTCACTGTTGGATATGATCGCTGAGAAGGACTTTAGGGGGTTTGCGTCGATCAATGCCGCAGTTGAATTTCCGGAGATTGAAAGCATCGTGCATCAAACCTCCCAAGAATTCTCTAGAGATCTAAAAGCCAAACTTGCTCATATGGCAAAAAAAGCGGGTCTGAAGAATTCGGATGCCTTAGCGATGCAACTGCAGCTCATAATTGAAGGAGCCTCGATTTCAGGCATCTCAGGGGATCGCAAAGGTGCTATTCGGCATGCAAAAGATATGGCTAAGATATTGATCCAATCTTCGAATACACAGTAAAGATCGTTCTCCGTTGGTTGTTTCGACTCGGAGGTGCCACATCAAGGTTAAGGGAATGGCGTTATTTCTAATCTTTTTTTGCTTGAGAAAGTAAATAAGCCTCAGCAGAGAGTGGCGGGCATTTATCAATGTATTTAGATGTGAAAAGTCTCTCTCGTGCTAATAACTTTCTGACGTCAACTTCAGTAAACTGCTTATGCCCGTCAAACCGCTTCAGGTTTAGTTTTTACGAAACCAATCCTCAAGGAGCTAAGCGTGAAGTTGATTCGCATATGGTCTTTTGCAATGATGTTGATATGGGGCGCCCACCTGCAAGCTGGCGGTGGCGCGGCAGGGGCCCCATCTGGTGGAAGTGGTGCTGGCACAGGGACGACTACTTCTCCGGCACCAATGACATCTCCCTCTTCGCCAAATAGTGTTGACCCTACGGGGGCAAGCACTCAACAGGGTACTGAGCCTTCTTCCCCCGATACTTTTGCGCCTGCTGGCTCGCAGCGTTCGCCCGGGACAGACTCTACCTCACCGGATACTTTTTCACCTGCCAATCCAAAGGCCACTCCTTCCAATCAGGCTCCAGCAAGTGCGCCTCCCGTCTCAGGGACTAGCGCGCCGCCGGTGTCGGGTAAAACAGTGCCCCCGACGTCTACTATTCGGAGTGCTCCGCCGGTGACATCACCGGATGGCAGTGCGCCACCTGTGACGAGCGACCCGAGTGCGCCTCCGGTTACTACGCCGTGATTTATGTGGTTCTGCGCCAGGCAGCTTTATATACTGCTGAGGCATTAAAGGATTGGGTAATGCAAACCGATAAATAGAGTGAGCCTTGGTTAAATGGATAGAGCAGATATGTATATAAGCCCGGCAAGTTCGACGGTGTCGCAGTCTGCCAGCAGCAGTAAATCCTCCGCCAGTGCATCTCCTTCGATTGCGGAACTGAAGGCGCAGCTCAAGGAGTTGTACAAGCAGGTGAAGGATTTGGCGCAGGATACGAGTATGGATCCCGAGGCCAAGAAGAAGATGCAGCAGCTGTTGGAGCAGAAAATTCAGATGGTGTTGCAGCAGATTGCTGAGCTGGAGGCGCGCAAAAACAAGGATAAGGATGCGGATCCCCTAAGCATGGTCGAGTCTTCCACGGTGAAGGCTAGCCAGAAAGATACGGGGGATGGCGTGGATGTGTATGTCTGACAGTCGCCACGCTTGTGGATGAATAAGCAAGCTTGACAAGGATCGCCCCCTGACCTGAATGCCAGGTTTCAGGGGGCGTTTGTATTTACCCGGCTGGGTTGCTCAATCTGCCGGGGGTGATCAACTTAGCCTTCCTGTTTTGCTGGCTTGGCCTTGATTTGCTCCAGCTTGGTTTTGGCCGCGTCGCCGATATGGGCTTCACCGCGTTTTTTTGCCAGCTCTATCTGCTTTTGCCGCTCCAGGATGCGGGCTTTTTTCTCGTCTGAGATTTTGTCGTAGCAGTGCGGGCAAGACACGCCAGCCATGTAGTGTGGGGATGCTTTTTCTTCGGGCGAGATCGGGTGGCGGCAGGCGTAGCACTGGTCGTACTCGCTCAGTGCCAGGCCATGGCCGACGGCGACGCGCTGATCAAACACAAAGCATTTGCCTTCCCACAGGCTTTCTTCCTTGGGGACGTTTTCCAGGTATTTGAGAATGCCGCCTTGCAGGTGGTAAACGTTCTCAAAGCCTTGCTCCAGCATGAAGGCGCTGGCTTTTTCACAGCGTATGCCGCCGGTGCAGAACATGGCGACCTTTTTATGTTTGCTGGGGTCGAGGTTCTGGCTGACATACTCGGGGAATTGCCGGAAGGTGGTGGTGTGCGGATCCAGCGCGTTTTTAAAGGTGCCGATGTCGTATTCGTAATCGTTGCGGGTGTCGATGACGATGACATCCGGGTCGCTGATCAGCGCGTTCCAGTCTTCGGGCTTCACATAGGTGCCGACTTTTTTGTTGGGATCTATGCCAGGCACGCCGAGGGTGACGATTTCTTTTTTCAGGCGTACTTTCATGCGGTAAAACGGCATTTCGTTGGCAAAGGATTCTTTATGCTCCAGATCAGCCAGGCGTGGGTCTGATTTCAGGTAGGCGAGCATGGCATCTATGCCTTTACGGCTACCGGCGACGGTGCCATTAATGCCTTCGGCGGCGAGCAGCAATGTGCCTTTCAGGCCTTGGGCGTTACATAGATCGAGCAAGCCGGGCTGCATGGTTTGGTAGTCATCCAGCGGGGCAAATTTGTATAGGGCGGCAACAATAATATCGGGCACTGCGAAGGTCTCCTGCGTAATCCCGCTATGATAATCCATGTTTGAAACAAGGTTAAATGGTTTGGCGGGTTAAGGTCGGCATTTTACCGGAATTTCTATTGAAAAATCGCAGGCTTAGAGCGTGTGGTTGCTGTGTTGCAGACGGCGTGCCATGTGCTTGAGAAAACGCATGGCGACCTTGGGTTCACCCATGAGCAGAGTTTCGATGTTGTCGGCGCTGATAATCACGATATCGGCATGGTCGGTGATCACCTTGGCATCGGCCACGCGCGGGCTATCGGTTAGCAGGGCCATTTCACCAAAGTAGTCACCGGGGCCGATCTCGCGAATGGTGCCGCCGGGGAAAATCAATTGCACTTTGCCCATGACAATGTAATAGAGATCCAGGCCATGCTCGCCCTGACGAAAAACATATTCATCGCGCTGGTAGATTTTGCCGTAGCGATTCATCAGTTCCTGTAAGTAGTGTTCTTTGTCTTTTGGTAATTCGCCAAACAAACCACGTAGCAATAAAACGTCTTTTTTATGCAGAGTGGAGATCAGCTCGGTGCCCAGCAGGAACACAGCAAAGGTGTAATACAGCCAGCCAATCGAGATGAACATGTTTTTCATGCCGCCAAATACGGTGTCGTAAGATTGATTAAGCGAAAGAAAAAGCCCGAAGGCGGGACGCATGGCGATCCACATGATGCCGGTAATGGCAGAACCGATGAGGATGTTTTTGAGCGAAATGCGCGCCGGGAAGAAGATGCGGTAAAAAATGGCGATCAGTACGGTGCAGATAGCAATGGAACTGAGAGTGTCGATCAGCTGCGTATGTCGTGCGGACGGATTAACGAAGTCGATGACTTTTTCCAGCCCCAGACCCATGAGGGTAAAGATGAAGAACAGCAGCAAGATGCCGAGAACGCCAAACACATCCTTGATCTTGCGTTTGATGAACGAGGGTTCTTCCACCATGGAAGCAATCGTGTGAAAGGCCGAGCGCAAGGCCCCGGCCAGTGGCGTCACAATCCAGAATAGCGCGAACATGCCAAACGCTCCCCACACTGCCTGGTGTTTGGAAACGTTATAGACCTCGATCATGATCCGGTGGCTGAACTTGGGCACCAGGTTGCTGGTGAGGATGGCTAGCTTGACGATGGCGTAGTTGGATGACACCACCAGATGGCTCAGCATGAAAAAAATCAGCAGCGCCATGGGGATCAGCGCAAACATGGCATAAAAGGATAACGATGCCGAAATGCTGAAGCCGTTATGCAGCTGAAATGCGCTCAGGGTCTCGCGAAAGATGAAAAAGGGCGTGCGATAACGCCGCCTGGCGTAGGCGTTGAGCGGCATGGCAAGTGCCGGGTGGTTGCCTATGTCTTTAACTTGATTGAGCTTGATCGCCAACTTGTTTTATCGCCACCTGGATATTGCGCAAATTAAATAGTTCGTGAGTTAAATAGAGCGTAGTTAAATGGGGGAGTGCTGCTGCATTAAACCTTAGATAGCGAGCCAGCCGCAAGTCTACAAGCTGGCTCGGCATGCTTACAGCTTTTTAAACTCTTCGGTGGCAGCGACCAGTGCCGAAAGCGTGCCTGCTTCCATGCCTGAGTGTCCCGCATCCGGCACCATATGCAGCGATGCATGAGGCATGGCGGCATGCAGTTCATAGGCGCTAATCGGCGGGCAGACCATGTCATAGCGCCCTTGCACAATAACGGAAGGGATGTGTGCCAGAGCTTTGGCTTCTTCCAGCAAATCCCGCTGACCGACAAAGCACAGATTCTTTATATAGTGAATCTGCACCCGGGCGCGCGCAATGTGTACTTCATTGCTGGCTGAGCTTTCGTTCTTGCCGGGCAGCAGTGTCATGATGCTGCCTTCAAACGCATTCCAGCGCACGGCAGCTGGGGCACTAATCGCCGGATCATCATTGAAGACCAGTTTTCCGTAAGCCTGCAGCACGTCACCACGATCTTCTTCTGGCAGATACGCAAGCAGCTTTTGCCATGCCTCTGGGTAAAAGTGTTTCACATCGCCCAGAAACCAATCGAGCTCTGATGGGCGACTCAAGAATATGCCGCGAAGTATCAGGCCGCGAACCTTGTCAGGGTGTGCGATGGCATAACACAGTGCCAGCGTGCTGCCCCATGAGCCACCGAATACCAGCCAGCGCTCGATGCTCAAGTGCTCGCGTAGCTGCTCAATATCGCTTACGAGCAGATCCGTCGTGTTCTCTTCCGTGCAGCCATGGGGCAGGCTGCGGCCGCAGCCCCGCTGGTCCAGCAGAATAATGCGGTAATAGGCTGGGTCAAAATAGCGCCGCTGGGCCGGGTTGCAGCCGCTGCCTGGTCCGCCATGCAGAAAGACCACCGCAGGGCCGGCGGGATTGCCGCACTCCTCAAAGTAAATCTGATGCCTGGCAGATACATTTAGCCAGTCGCTACGGTAAGGGAGGATTTCTGGAAACAAATTGTAAGTGTGCGAATTATTCATGTGGTTTATGGTAACTCTTTGTTTTATTTAGTGATGATTATTTTGTAATTTAGGGAAAAACTCATTCTGCACAAGGGAAAAACTTAATTGTAAATAAAATGTAAATAGAGTATTGCAAAACATTTTGGAGTGATCTAATATTCGGATCAACTCACTTATAAGGTGAGTGAGAGCAACAACTAAATATGCCGTAAAAACCTATAACAATAAATAGGTGGCAGTTATCTAGTTAGCGCTTTGATTAAACCCTTAGTAGTAACAACTATGGAGATTTAAAATGGAGATGAGCAAGATTAAATTGGCTCTGGGCGTGGCAATCGGTATGAGCATGGCTCTTCCTATGGTTGCTTCTGCTGCTGCAGACCAAGAGGCTGCGATGGCCAACCCAAACAACTGGGCACACCCCCGCGGTCAGCACAACAACCAAGCCTACAGTACCCTGAACCAAATCAACAAGGGTAACGTTAAGAACCTGAAGGCTGCCTGGACATTCGCTACCGGTGTTAACCGTGGTCACGAAGGTTCCCCAATCGTTGTTAACGGTGTTATGTATGTTCACACTGCATTCCCAAACAACGTTTACGCTCTGGACCTGAACGACAACCAAAAGATCATCTGGTCGTACTTCCCTAAGCAAGACCCATCCGTACAAGCTGTTCTGTGCTGCGATAACGTAAGCCGCGGTCTGGGCTTCGGCGACGGCAAGATCTTCTTGCAACAAAATGACGGCATGCTGGTTGCTCTTGACGCTAAGACTGGCGCCAAGGTTTGGGATGTTAAGAACACTGATCCTAAGGTCGGTGCTACTAACACCAACGCTCCTCATGTTATCAAGGACAAGGTTCTGACCGGTTGCTCCGGTGCTGAATTCGGTGTTCGCTGCTTTATCGCTGCTTACAACCTGAAAGACGGCTCCCTGGCATGGAAGGCCTACTCCACTGGTCCTGACAGCGAAGTGCTGATTGGTGCTGATTTCAACAGCGCTAACCCACACTACAGCGCTCTGTCTGTATACCAAGACGTAAACGGTGGTAACAAAGAAGGCGGTTCTTTCAAGGCTCTGTCCAAGGACCAACTGAAGTTCCCTGAAAAAGACCTGGGCGTTAAGACCTGGTTGAAGCCACAAGCTGTTAAAAACGGCTGGGAACACGGCGGCGGTTCCGTATGGGGCTGGTGGCCATATGATCCTAAGTTGAACCTGGTGTACTACGGTACTGGTAACCCATCTGTTTGGAACCCAGACGTACGTCCTGGTGACAACAAGTGGTCCATGACTATTTTCGCACGTGACTTGGACACTGGTATGGCCAAGTGGGGTTATCAAATGACTCCTCACGATGAGTGGGATTATGACGGCATCAACGAAGTTGTTCTGTTCGAAAAGGGTGGCAAGAAGTACGCATTCCACACTGACCGTAACGGTTTCAACTACACATTTGACGCTGTTGACGGCACCCTGCTGGTTGCTGAAAAAGCTCACCCCTTCATCAACTGGGCTACCCATGTTGACTTGAAGTCTGGCGTTCCTCATAAGGATGCTAAGGCTTCTACTCACCAAGACTACAATGCCAAGGGCATCTGCCCAGCAGCTTTGGGTGTTAAGGACCAACAGCCAATGGCTTACTCGCCACGCACTGGTCTGATGTACATCCCATTGAACCACGTATGTATGACTTACGAGCCAGTTGAGTCCAAGTACGTTGCTGGTCAACCATGGGTTGGCGCTACTCTGACCATGTTTGCTGGTCCAGATGGCGTAATGGGCGGTTTCGAAGCCTGGGATCCATTGAAGGGTAAAGCAGTTTGGTACAACAAAGAGAAGTTCTCGTCATGGGGTGGTGTTCTGACTACTGCTTCTGACCTGGTGTTCTACGGTACACTGGAACGTGACTTCAAGGCAGTTGATGCACAAACTGGTAAGCTGTTGTGGAAGTTCCAAGTGGGTTCTGGTGTGATCGGCAATGCCTTCACATACAGCCACAAGGGTAAGCAATACGTTGGCGTACTGTCCGGTATCGGCGGTTGGGCTGGCGTGGCGATGAACCTTGGTATGACCAATGACACCGATGCACTGGGTGCAGCTGGTGGCTACAAGGAACTGACCAAGTACAACGCTGCTCCTGGCGGCGGTGCACTGAACGTGTTCAGCCTGTAATAGTTGAAGAAATTCAAATATTTACAGAACTAACCGTTAGTTAGTGTGTCACATAAGCACCCCGCTTCGGCGGGGTGCTTTTTATTATTATAAGAAGATAAAATAGGCCGCTAACAGACACGAGGACAAAGGTAATGCTGATTAATTTGAAAAAAGTATCGCTGGTTTTACTCTTCACTGCCCTGGCAAATGGTGCATTTGCCGCAGATGATAATACTCTGGAAGTCGATCCAAACGTTGGCCGTGGTGGCGAACCTTCCCGGATTGATGATCCAACAGAATTCAAGGTCTGTGCAGACCAGGATAATTTGCCTTATTCAAACTCAAGACAAGAAGGTTTTGAGAACAAGATTGCACAACTTATTGCCCAGGATCTGGGTAAGAAATTATCGTATCAGTTCTGGTATGACCGCATGGGTTATATCCGTAATACTCTGAATGCACATCGATGCGATGTCATCATGGGAACCGTGGCTGGCAATGATATGGTGCTGACGTCAAAGCCTTACTACCGCTCAGGGTATGTCTTTGTTACACGTAAGGAAAGTAACCTCAATATCACGGATTGGGACTCCCCTGATTTGCGTAAAGGCATTATCGGTGTTGTGGGGCAGACTCCACCATCCCGTCCAATTTACGATAAAGGCTTAATGGAAAATGCCCGTCCTTATCGTATTCAGCGCGACTTGAATCTGCCTCCCAGTTTCATGATTGACGATCTGGTCAAAGGTGATATTGATATCGCCATTGTCTGGGGGCCAATTGGTGGGTATTATGCCAAACAGTCCAAAGTTCCATTGGTCGTTGTGCCGGTACCTGAGTATGAAGATACGAATGTGCATGGCAAGGAGTACTGGAATATTTCAGTGGCTGTGCGCAAGAAAGACAAGGAACGTCTGGCCATGATTCAAGAAGTACTGGATCGTCGGCATGCGGACATCATGAAGATTCTGGATGATTTTGGTATTCCACATCTGGATGTCGTCCCCGGTGATAGCGTTGAAAAGAAACGCGAAACGCGCGGTGATGTAATTCCGAAATTCGAATAATGAATGGGCGTTATCAGGTTGTTTGGGTCAACCGTAAATAACGCCTGTCCGTTATATGTATTACATGTTGATCATGGTTTGGCATGATTAAACTGTAGCTCTATTTTCAAACGAGGAGATGACATGTTAGGCAATAAGGCAGTTAAGGCGACGTTATTTGTTTCTATGCTTGCTCTGGTTGGATTGACTCTTCCACTGCAAGCTAGCGCCGAATGTAAGTTAACCGCAACTCAGGATGGTTCGCCACTGGACATCAAGGCTGAAGCTTTTGATACCCCAGAAGCAAAGCAATTCCTGGATACCTGTAAGAACCCCTACATCGGCAACGAAGCTGCAACTAAACGTGGTCAGAAGTTGTTCCAGTTGTATTCATGCACAGCATGTCATGGCGGTCAGGCTGAAGGCGCTGTAGGCCCAAGCTTGCATGGTCCTAACTTCAAGTACGCAAAAAATGCGACTAACAAGGGCATGTTTGAAACAATCTGGCATGGTACTAATGGTGGTATGGGTGCCAAGGGTAAAGGTTTGATGGATCCTACCGATCCTGAAAACGGTCTGACACCAGATGAAGTGTTGAAAATTGTTGCCTGGGTGAGAACTCACAGCAAGTTCACTGGTAACGAATAAGCGCTTATCGCTAAAATTCGGCACTAATTAAAATAAAAGCGGTCATTGTTAAAAGCGGTGACCGCTTTTTTTATGTGTAGCAATATCTGTTGGAGTAAAATCAATAACGATAGAGGAGAGTATCAATGCGAAAAATGACACTAAGCACTCTGGGTATTATCTTGCTGGCAGGTTTGGCTGGCTGTGGTAAATCAGGCGATAGCGCTGGCGGTGGAGAGAAGGCAGCCGACGCCTCATCTGGTGAAATGATCAAGTTTGTTACTACTCAGGATGGTTCCCCCCTCACGATAAAAGCCGAGTTGTTTGATACGCCTGAAGCCAAGGAGTTTATGACAACAGGCAAGAACCCTTACGTAGGCAATCAGGATGCGATTGCCAAGGGTAAAAAACTTTTCCAACTGTATTCATGCACGCAATGTCACGGTGCTGACGCGCAAGGTCAGGTTGGCCCCAACCTGACTGGTCCCAATTATAATTACGCCAAGGATGCCACTAACAAGGGTATGTTTGAAACCGTGTGGCATGGTACCAATGGTGGTATGGGAGCAAAAGGTAAGGGCTTGATGGATCCTACCGATCCATCGAATGGTTTGTCCCCGGACGAACTGCTAAAAATAATAGCCTGGATACGTAGCCACGGCACGGCGACAGGTAACGAGTCATAGCAAATAAGAAAGGCATCATTTATGCAATCGCAAGTAGAGTCAGGTTCGGGTTTGCACCATGTCGTTATTGTGGGAGGTGGTGCAGGAGGTTTGGAGCTTGCTACTCGTCTGGGAGATAAGCTAGGGCGCAAGGGTAAGGCGGAAATCACCCTGATCGACCGCACCAGAACGCACGTCTGGAAACCGCTGCTGCATGAGATCGCGGCTGGCAGTATGAATCCGGACAAGCATGAGCTGGAATACCTGGCTCAGGCGCACTGGCATCATTTCCGTTTTCGTCTGGGGAGCATGGACGGGTTAGATCGTGCTAAAAAGGAAGTCTACATTGCGCCTTTTTACGACGAGGATGGCGTGGAAATTATCCCGCGCCGTACCTTCAAGTACGATACCCTGATCATTGCCATCGGCAGTACCACGAATGACTTCGGGATTGCCGGCGCAAGAGAGCATTCTATTGCGCTGGATACCCAGGATCAGGCCGAACGATTCCATCGGCGATTGCATAATGCATTGGTGCGTGCGCATACTCAGAATGTCCCATTGCAAGCGGGGCAACTTGAAGTGGCGATCGTGGGCGCCGGTGCTACTGGTGTCGAGCTTGCCGCTGAGCTGCATAACACCACACGTGAGCTGGCAGCCTATGGCCTGGACAAGATCAATGCAGACCGGGATGTCAAAATCTCGCTGATTGAAGCCAGTGATCGTGTATTGCCAGCATTGCCACCTCGACTCTCCCAATCGGTAGAGCTTGAGTTACGCAAGTTGCGAGTGCATGTATACACCGGTGAGCGCGTGACCGAAGTGACGGATAAGGGTATTTACACCCATAGCGGTCGCTTTATCCCATCCTCGTTGGTCGTCTGGGCGGCTGGCATCAAGGCGCCGGATTTCCTGAGTCAGCTGGATGGGCTCGAGGCCAATCGTATCAACCAGCTCGTAGTGCGTCGCACCTTGCAAACCACGCTGGATGATGATGTGTTTGCCTTTGGCGATTGCGCCGCCTGTCCATGGCCAGGTCATGATGAGAACGTACCTCCACGTGCACAGTCTGCACACCAGCAGGCTTCCATGCTGGTCAAGACGGTCAAGAAGCGTGTGGCTGGCAAGACAACCGGTCTGCCAGAATACACATACCGCGACTATGGCTCACTGGTCAACCTGGGCAAGTACACTACCGTGGGTAACCTGATGGGTTCGGTAGGTGGCTCCAGCCTCTTTATTGAGGGGATGTTTGCCCGCTTCATGTACCAGTCGCTGTATAAAATGCATTTGATGGCATTGCACGGCTTTTTCACCGTGTTCTTGCAGACGCTGGCCCGCATGATTACTCGCCGGACCGAGCCGCACGTCAAGCTGCATTAATGCCTGGATGTGGTAATAAAAAAGCCTCAGGATTCTGAGGCTTTTTATTTGGACGCAGCGTTTAGACTTTCGCAAGGTTTAAGCTTTCAGCACCGAAATCTTAAAACGTTTTCTGCTTGTAAAGCCGGTAAATGCCGCTCATGCTGAGGCTCACAAACAAGCCGAATGCAATCACTGTCAGGTGGATAGGCAGCTCGGCTTTGACCATCAGGGCATAAACCCCTATCAGGACCAGGATGCCAAGATTCTCATTGAAGTTTTGCACAGCAATGGAGTGCCCTGCCCCGATGAGAATATGCCCGCGGTGTTGCAACAGTGCATTGAGCGGTACCACGAAAAATCCGCTTAATGCACCGATCAGGAACAGCAGTGCACTGGCTACGCGCCAGTCGTTGATCAATACCATCGCCATTACGAGCAGCCCCATCAGGATGCCCGCGGGCAGCACTTTAATGGAGTCTTCGAGTTTGATGTATTTGGCTGCGAATACCGAACCTACGGCAATGCCAACCGCCACCATGGCGGTGAGCTGCGTGGCGTGCTCCAGGCCAAAATCCAGCGCAACGGCTGCCCATGCCAGCACGACCAAACGCAAGGTTGCACCCGCGCCCCAGAAGAGCGTAGTAACGGCCAGCGAAACCTGCCCCATGGGATCTTTCCACAAGACCTTGAAGGAGTGCCAGAAATCTTTGAAGATATAAAGCGGGTTACGCTTGGGTAGCTTGTGATCAATCGGTAGCCGGGGGATGTACATATTGAAGGTGGCGGCGGCGAGATACAGGCCGGTAATGATCCACATCGTCATTTGCACATCGATACTGGCCAGCTTGCCGCCGATGATGGCGCCCAGAATGATGGCAAGTACGGTAGAGCCCTCCATCCAGCCATTGGCCTTGACGAGCATGTGCGGAGGCAGATATTCGGTGAGAATGCCGTATTTGGCAGGCGAGTAGGCGGCTGCACCTATACCGACAATGCCATAAGCATAAAGCGGTGGCAGGCCAAAAATCATGGCGATCGTTCCCACGAACTTGATGCCATTGGAAATGAACATGACCCGCCCTTTGGGAAATGCATCGGCGATAGAGCCGACAAAGGGGGCGAGCACGATGTAGGAGATCACAAAGAACTCTTGCAGCAGTGGCGTATGCCATTCGGGAGACTGCATTTGCTGCAACAGGGCAATGGCGGCAAACAACAAAGCATTGTCCGCCAATGCAGATAAGAACTGCGCCAGCAGTATGATGTAAAAACCTAGATTCATCGCAGGGTGTCGCCCGGCCGGAGCACGGGCGATTCTAATTCCATTTCAGCTTAGAGCTGGCTAAAGAGCCTCGGCAGCAAAGTCTGCCAAGCGTGAACGTTCGCCGCGAACCAGCGTAACGTGACCATTATGCTGCCAACCCTTAAAACGGTCGACAACATAGGTCAGGCCAGAGCTGCCCTCCGTCAGGTAAGGCGTATCAATCTGGGCAATATTGCCCAGACAGACCACCTTGGTCCCGGGGCCGGCACGGGTAATCAGCGTTTTCATTTGTTTAGGGGTGAGGTTTTGCGCTTCGTCAATAATCAGGAATTTGTGCAGGAAAGTGCGCCCCCGCATAAAGTTGAGTGACTTGATCTTGATGCGGGTACGTATCAGGTCCTGAGTGGCAGCGCGCCCCCATTCACCAGCATCTTCGTCGGATTTGTTGAGCACATCCAGATTATCCTCCAGTGCGCCCATCCATGGTGCCATCTTTTCTTCCTCTGTTCCGGGCAGGAAGCCAATATCTTCACCAACCGGCACGGTTACGCGGGTCATGATGATTTCGCTGTAGATTTTCTTGTCCAGCGTTTGCGTTAACGCAGAAGCCAGGGTGAGCAGTGTTTTGCCGGTACCTGCCTGCCCCAGCAGCGTGATGAAATCCACATCCGGATCCATCAGCAGGTTAAGGGCGAAATTCTGTTCGCGGTTGCGGGCGGTGATGCCCCAGATGCTGTTTTTGTGCTGGGTGTAGTCCTTGACCACTTCCAGCACCGCGGTATTGCCTTGTTGGCTACGGACAATGGCATGAAAAGGTTTTTCGTATTCGTAATAGACAAACTCATTTACCAGCAGGCTTTTGCAGATCGGTCCGGTGATGCGGTAAAACATGCGTCCGGCATCTTGCCATGATTCCATTTCCTTGCTGTGCTTCTCCCAGAAGTTGGCTGGCAGTTCGCGCATGCCAGTGTAGAGCAGATCCGTGTCTTCAAGTACTTTGTCGTTGAAGTAGTCTTCAGCCGCTACGCCAATAGCGCGGGCCTTGATGCGGATGTTGATGTCTTTGCTGACCAGGATCACCTGGCGTTCAGGTTGCTTCTTCTGCAGGTCAAGGGCGACCCCAAGAATCTGGTTATCGGCCTTGCTGCCGGCCAACATGGGCAGGTCGATACTCACCGCCGACGTCTGCATGAACAGGCGGCCGCTCAGGTGCTTGTTGCCATTGATCGCCAGCGGGCAGCCATCATCCAGGTTGTTGAGGCTGGTACCCACGATCTCTTCCAGATTACGGCTGGCCTGGCGGGCGTTACGGGCAACTTCGGTCATGCCTTTTTTGTTGTTGTCCAGCTCTTCCAGCGTGACCATGGGCAGGTAAATGTCATGCTCTTCAAAGCGAAACAGGCTGGAAGGGTCATGCATCAGTACGTTCGTATCGAGAACAAACAGTTTGGTACTTGTGACACTTTTTTTAGCCATGAGCTTATATTCCCCAGGTTGAGATTGAGTGTGCGTTAAAGCGATTTAATGAAATCAAGTACTTCAGCCGCATGGCCTTCCACTTTGACGCCGCGCCACTCGTGCACCAGCTTGCCCGAGCTGTCGATGACAAAGGTACTGCGCTCAATGCCGCGTACTTCCTTGCCGTACATCTTCTTCATCTTGATGACATTGAACAGGGAACACGCCAATTCCTCCGTATCGGCCAGAAGATCGAAGGGGAACTCGAACTTGGCTTTGAATTTCTCGTGTGATTTGAGGCTATCACGCGAGATGCCCACAATCACGGCATTCAGAGCCTGAAACTCCGGGTAGTGATCGCGGAATTGCATACCTTGCGTGGTACAGCCTGGCGTTGCATCCTTGGGGTAAAAATAAATAATGAGGGTTTTGCCGCGAAACTCAGAAAGCTTGAACTGCCCACTGGTCGAAGGACATTCAAAATCAGGAACGGGTTGGTTCAACATAAGTATGGGGTGGCATATACACGTCTCCATTGTTGTTAAAAACGCGGTATAAGGCAAGCCCGATATGGGGGAATCGAAAAGTTTTTTTACAGGCGTTAAGAAACCGCAGGCTGATGGAAGCGTGGCAACTCAATTTCGATCAAGGTGCCTCCACCTTTGCGTGGGCTGAAGGTAATGCGCCCCAGTAGGGAGTCACATACCTTGAAAGCGAAGGGAATACCCAGCCCGGTGCCAAAGCGCTTGGTCGAAGGGCCTGGGCTGATGGCATGGGGGTCAGGGGTGAACGGCATGCCCGGGCCACGGTCGGCAATCATCAGACGGACGGTTTCGCGACTGAGGTCGGCATGTATTTCCAGCTTGGAGTGGTTGGGGACCGCTTCGATGGCATTCAGCAACAAGTTATAGAGCGCCTGCTCAAGCAAGTGCTCGTCGGTATAAATGCTGTCGTCCTGTTTTTCCCATGCAGGCAGCTCCAGTTCAATGGATTTTTCTGCAATTTTTTGCTGCAAAGGTGACAGGGAGCCATGGATGATCTGGCTGAGTTTGCTTAGCGTGGGCTGAGGTTGCATGGGGTGCAGATAGGAAAGCAGCGAGCCAGTCCAGCGTTCAAGCCTGTCTACGGTGCTGATGATATCGCGCAGGGATTCCCGGGTATCCTTATCCAGTTCGGCGCTGTCTGCGACTTGGGCGGAGGCACGAATACTGGCTAGCGGGTTGCGGATATTATGGGCCAGCATCGGCACCAGCAAGCCCAGCGTCGCCTGTTTTTCTGTGCGGATCAGTGCGTCCTGACTTTGTGTCAGTTTGTCCGCCATGTCATTGATCGCGCCAGACAGCGTGGCCAACTCTTCCGCGCCTTTGCGAGGGGCTTTATGTTCAAGGCGGCCTGCACTGATTTCTGTAGTGGCGTGCAGCAATGCATTGATGGGCAGGACAATCGCGCGTTTCAAAAAAACGCGTGAAAACAGGAGCAGCAATGTCGCGAGCAGGATGGGAATGGTCAGCAGGGTAAGGGATGTACGTTTTGATTCATCCAGCCTTTGCTGCAATTCTTTTTGCTTTAGCGACAAGAGGCGTTCGGCGCGTGCCGACACGATCTCGTAGCGCTGAAAAATCCCGGACTCCAGGTTCGAGTTGAGTGTTTTTTCAATCAGCTCATCCGATACTTCATTCTGATGATTGAAAATGGTGCTGGTTTCTGTAATAAACGTCGCATAGCTTTTCCTCAACTCATCGATGGCAGCACGTTCCTCGTCTCCCACCGCCAGGCGATTCAGCTTCACAAAGTGTGCGCCCACCGATACCGTGTATGCGTCGTACTCATCCTTGGCTTGCGGATCTTTCAGGAAGTAGGCGTCGAACAGCTCCTTCATCTGGCGGTAAAGGTCGCCTCGGGTTTGCTGGATTTCCTGGATCAGCAGGTTGATACGTTGTGATTCGTGGGAAGATTTATCCCACAAGTGTATGCCCACCCCACCTGCAGCCCCGGCCAGACAAACCAGCATAATGAATGCCAGCTCGTGGATGAGCAGCAGGTCTTTTAACGACTTTGGCTTGGACATGGCGAGGGTTATTCCTATTCCAAGCGGAACGTGATGGGAATGCTGATTTTGCTGATTTTACCTTGCAGCGAAGCCGGTGCCGTAGGCAGTGAGGAAAGAGCTTGCTGGTACATCTCCAGTACCTGCTTGTCCAATATCTCATAGCCCGCCGATTGCTTGATGCGGCCATTGATGATATGCCCCTGCGCATCCAGCTCAAGCTCAAGCACGGGCGTACCCTGCATATTGTTTCTGCGCGCGATATTGGGGTATTTCTTGTATTTGCTCATTACATTGAAAATATTGTTTTCGAATGCATTTTTGGCCGCATCCAGATCTTGCTGGCTGATCGCAGCCGCTTTGGGTGCTTCAGCTGGGGCCGCCGGGGCGGGCGTCGCCGGGGCAGCGGGGGCAGGGGCCGGTGCTGTTTCCGCTTTCGGGGCGTCGGGCTGTGGGCTCGTTGTCATCACCGGTGGGCTGGGGTCGGCTTTGCGCTCTACAGGGGGCGGTGCGACCTCGGGCGAGGGTGTGATCACCGGGCGTGGTTTGGGTTGTGGTTTTACTTCAGGTTTGACGACAGGCTCTGGTTTCGGAGGCTCTGGCGCGGGCGCCGGTGCTGCTACCGGGGTTTCCTGCTGTTTTTTGACGGGTGGGGCGAGTTCAATCTGCAACACCTGGGGTTCGGGTGGGCTATCAAACTTGAGATTTGGCAATTGCCAGATCAGGATGGCATGGACGGCGATGGAAATAATCAGCGCCCACTGAAGCCGGTGAGAAGGGGCCGATATGCTGGATGAGTAAGTTGCCAAATTGCACACGCTCAAAAGTAGTCAGGAAGGGGCCAGAAGGCCATCGTTATTATGGTTTATTGTTATGGGTTGCCAGTGGCAAGGCGTTGATTCTGCCACAGAAAACTGAATTCTGCAGCCGAGTCGCTGATGCCTTTGCAAGTGCTTCCAACGAAATGGTCATTCCCACTCCAGTGCAGGGTATAGGATATTTACATTGCGTCGGTTGACGATATCAAATAGCGCCCATTTGCCTTTTTCACTGCTGGCAGCGGTATCCATGGCTTTTTCCATCACTTCGCCTTTTTTGATGCTGGCGCGTACATCCTCAAGCAGTGTTTGCAGATAGCGCTGTTCATCGATGAGCGCACTTTTCCAGTGGCTGCTTACCGGACCATGGCCGGGTACCGCACGTGCGGCCGGGACTTGCTTCAGTTGCGTGATGGCATTCAGCCAACCTTTGATATCGCCATCGAGAGATGGGGTGCGTTCGATGAACAGCAAATCACCGGTCCACAAGGTTTGGCTGAGCGTGTCATAGACGGTGAGATCGGTGCTGGTGTGCGCGGGCGGATAGGCCTTAAGTGCCAATTGGCGACCGCCGAGGTCGATCTCCAGTGCATCACTGACGGGCAATGTCGGCTTGACGATTTCGCTCCCGGCAAAATCCTGACCTTGCCATTGCTCGTTACTGCGCATATAGCTGTCGCGGCGGCGTTCCAGGGCATCTGCCAGTTTGGCGTGGCCAATGAATTGCGGGTGATCTGCGATAAATGCAGCATTGCCGAATACATGATCAGGATGCACATGGGTGTTGATCACGTACAGGATCGGCAACGGAGTCAGCTGGCGTATGGCGTCGTGCAGGGCTTGCCCCACCTTGAGGTTGCCACCGGTATCAATGACGGCCACGCCGCTTTTGCCTATCACGACGCTGATATTGCAGATATCACCATGATAGCCTTCCGATAAGTCCTCATGCACACCCTGATGCACATAAACCCCCGGACTGACTTCCGTCAATGTCAACGCGGTTGCCTGTGCATAAGGCACCACCGCGAGTAAAATCAACCCTTGAAGCAATCGCCACATCCTGAAAGTCTCCTCGTTATGATGACGGGTGTCGTGCAGCGACATAAGATGTCGCCAAGGCATGGCAGGCAGGCATCTTGGCACTAAGCCTGTCAGCGGTCAATTGGTGCCGGGAGATTAGGGAACTTTTCCCGATAATCCCGGGTTTAACACATAATGGAAGCTCGGCTGTTATGCTTCTGCAGTATCCGCGCAATACATAATTACAAGGTCAGGTTGCAGTAATGCGCTGCGCGTTAACCCCAACCTAAAAAAGAAAGAATGGAAATGAGTGCTGCCCGTTATACCACTACCGCCAAGATTCTCCACTGGCTGATTGCCCTGAGCATTTTTGGCATGTTTGCCCTCGGCTGGTTCATGACTGATCTGCCGCGAGAAACCCCAGACCGCGCCTTTTACTTCAACCTGCATAAATCCGTAGGCATTACCCTGTTTGCCTTGGTGCTGTTCCGGCTGTTCTGGCGTATCGGTCACAAACCTCCTGCCCTTGTCAGCACACTCAAAGTCTGGGAGCGGAAGCTGGCACATGCCGGACATCATTCCCTCTATCTGCTCATGGTGCTCGTGCCAGTAAGTGGCTTGATCATGAGCGCCTTCAGCAAATTTGGTGTTAAATGGTTCGGGCTGCCTTTAATCCCCGGCCTGGATGATAAAGCGCTACGTGATGTATTTACCGAAGTGCATGAAGTGATAGGCCTCATTTTATTGCTCGTTATCATCGTGCATGTGGCCGGGGCGCTCAAACATCACTTCCTGGACAAGGATGACACCCTGAAGCGCATGCTGTAAACGCACATTCCGGAGTAAAAAAGGCGTCTTGAGGACGCCTTTTTATTTGCACGATGACGTTGCCTGACCTTTATTTAGCGATGATCAGGACGCGTTCTTGACCTCGAGCTGCTGCGAGAATTTGGTGCCTTCATTATCTTCGGCATGCACTTCGAGTGTGCCCGGTGCAGCAGGTGTGAAGTCAAATCGCAGATAAGGATCTTCGCTGGTACCTACGCCAAAATCCACACTCATGACCGGCTGGCTGTTATACGTGAAGGCCGCTTTCTGAATATAAAACGCGGGCCGGAAGCCTTGCGAAACCAGGTCACGTTGCAGGCCTGTGTACATGGGGTGTTTGATGATAAAGGTGGCGGGAGTTGCCTGACCAAACTTCACCGGGGTTTCCACATTCAGTTTGATCTTACCGGAGGCTGCGCGTATCGCCGCTTCATCGCCATCCACCGAACCACCGCAACCACCAGCTGCGCGAATCTGGATGGTGGACATATAGAGCTTGCCATCCGCTGTTTCGCCGATCGCCCGTACGAAAGAATCGGTTTCCATGCGGATGCGTGTGGAAAGCTGCAGATTGCCCAGCAGCTCCGTCAGGTGATAGGTCGCCGCCAGCTGGATAGGGTTGGCATCGACGATGATATAGACATTCTTGATGGCGGCCGGGCTTTGTGACTGATTCACCGTCAGGGTGACGGGTACTTGCGCGCCACTTTCTGCACGACGTGGGCCGGTGAGTTGAATAAAGGGCACTTCTTCGATGGTGCGGTTGGCAAAAAATGCCTCCTTGACCACAGGCCACAGTTTATCCGAAGCCTCTGCCCAAGCCCCTGTGCTGCATGCCAGCAGCATGCCTGCCATTACCCATTTTCCCAACATCATGCTGGGGATACCTACACTATGCTTGACCACGGCCTCTTCTCCTTAGAACACTGTTTTTATAATAGATAGCGCTTAGACATAAGAATGATGATGACATTCGGTAGCTGCGCTTGCATCGTTTTTGCGTGTATCAACCCTGAAAAAACATCAAGGCATCACTATACGATGATAGAGATGCCTTGAAGCTTAGCCGACTTTACCAGATGGCGTCTGTGACTGAAGTTACTTAAGCCAGCCCAGTCGTTTTACCGCCATTTAGAAACGGTAATTGGCGTTCAGACCCAGCAGCCAGTTACGGCCTGCCGCCGGTTCAAAGAAACGGCTATTGCCATCATTCACCCGGACCGAACCAATGTAGTCTTTGTCGAAAATATTCTCGACGCGGACAAATTCGCTGAAGCGCCAGCTCTTGAGTTGCTGCTCAAAGCCTGCGCGTACATTGAAGATGGTATACGAAGGCGCGCTATCGGTATTGGTATCGTTAACGTAAGCCTTGCTGTTGTGGCGGGCTTCGAATGCGGTACGGAAGCCAGATTCCACATGTTTCCATGCGGCTTCGGCGTATATCTGCGTGTGGTAAGTCCCCGGAATGGTATTGCCTGCATTTACCAGACCGAGGTTGCCGACGTAATCAGAGTCAAATTTGGCATTCAGCAAAGTGTAGGCCCCATACAGGGAAATGTTGTGTGGCAGATTGGTCTGTACGGACACCTCAGCCCCATTGCGCTTTGTTTTTGCCGCATTGGTATAGGTTGCGAAGGTTCCGGTTGTTAACGCAATGATTTCGTCATCCGTGAGGGTTTTGAAGAACGTAGCGTTCAACTGGGTATTATCCGAGATAAGCGCCTTGGTACCGATTTCAAAATTTTTGCTGGTGCTGGGCTTCAAGTTGAAGTTTGGCGTGCTGTTGATACTGCTGGTCAGGTAGGCCACCTCAATGAATGTTGGCGTCTCGAACCCCTTGCCATAGTTGGCGTAGAAATTCAGCAGGGGCGTGGCTTTCCATACGGCACCGATGACAGGGGTGGTTTTCTCATAGGTGAGGTTGCCGCTGTTGTCTGGATTGCTTGCGGTGATGAATTTATCATCAACTTCCAGCGAAACTTTGGTTCTGCGCAAGCCCGCATGCAGATCAAGACTGTCGAGGACAGACCATTTGCCTTGCAGATATTGGTCAGAGTTGGAGGCGATATTTTTTTCGTTACGGGTGGCTGCGGCACTTTTATCACCATTGGTGGTGGGCGTGTCCGTACGATCATCATTCATCTTGCCGTAAACCAGGCCGGCGCTCAGAGTGTAAGGCTTATTCAGCAGCATCCCCTGGTTGTTCCAGCGCAGCTCGGTTCCCCAAAATTCACGAGAGATGGCACTGGCACGGCCTGCGCCCGTGCTGCCAAGAGCGAGATATTGAAGATTCTCGCGGGTGCCGACATAGTTGATGAGGTTAATCGAGTTGTTGGGGTTGATCGTGTGTTCCAGATTGAACCCTACTTGCGTGTTGGTGCGCGAAACACGGGTATTGGAACGTAGTGTCGCCGTGCTGACACTTTTCGGATCATTAAACGCAGAAGGATCGGTGGCAGTGGCTACCCGGGGTAAACCACCTGGATCCTGGGCATCCTGATCAAACCAGTTGACCAGCGTTGTCAGCTTGGTGTCTTCATTCAGGTTGATCTTGAATTTGGCAGTGCCTTGTTTCTTACTGCTGGCGCTGTGGTCACGATAGCCATCAGATTCGTAATTTGAGTAATTGACCAGATACTCGATACCTTCCGAGGTGCCGGATGCACGTACGCTCTCCTTACTGGTGCCATAACTGCCAAACACGACGCCTGCTGAGACTTCTGGCGTTTTAGCCGCGTCTTCGGTCAGCATCTGAATCACGCCGCCAGAGGAATTGCCATACAGGGCTGAGAATGGCCCGCGCAATACTTCAACATTTTGCACAATATCAAGATCGACATTGCCTGGCTGACCCTGTCCATCCGGCATGGTCAGCGGGATGCCATCAACATATACCCGCACGCCACGCACCCCAAACGCTGAGCGAGCGCCAAAGCCACGGGTGGAGATTTGCGGGTCTTGTGCCATCTGCGTGCGGTTCTGGGCGGTAATGCCGGGGACGCGGATCAGGCTTTCTGACAGTGTCATGCGGGCTTGACCGTCCTGGATGTTTTCCTTTTCCACCACATCGATAGCCACGGGCAGGTCAAAGCTGTCCTGCGCCTGACGCGTGGCGGTGACTACGATGGGTGCCAGGATGGAAATGCGCTCTTCGTGACCAGTGTCGGTGGTCTCTGCGGCCATGCCAGGTTGGGCAAAAGCGCATGCGCTCAAGACGGCGTATGGCAGGGTTTTTCTGATGAACATGATGCTCCCTTGATGAGTTAATTTTTATAATGGCCGGAGGATAGTACATTTGGAGGCCTTGGCGCATCAGGATAATCATGAATATGCGTTGTGATTCACAGTGGAATATGCCATTACGTTGAGGTCGTGGTGTGGGGCGGCAGGTGTAGAATATTCAGCCTGACCCAGAGAAAAGGACATCTTGTGGCCGTTACCGGATTTAATCATTACAACTTGCGGGCGACGCGTGAGCAGATGGCGGTGTTGCTCGATTTTTATACGAAAGTGGTGGGTTTGACCCTGGGTGAGCGTCCTGGACTCAGCAGCTTTGGTTACTGGTTATATGCTGGTGCCAACGATGTGCTGCATTTGTCAGAGGTGAAGGAGGGCGTGCAACCGGCACTGAATGTGCAAACCACGTTTGATCATGTGGCTTTCACCTGCACGGATTACGCCGCCATGGAACAGCACTTGCAGGCGCATGGCGTCCAGTTTGGCAGCCGGGTTGTCAAGGCGACCAACGTCAGGCAGATATTTTTCAAGGATCCATTTGGTAATGGCGTGGAATTTAACTTCGACGAGAGTTGATGCGGGCTGGCCTGTGAGATAGGCCAGCTCGGTAGTTGATATTTAAATAATGCCTTCCAGCAACTGCACCCTGACCAGCTGATGCGCTGGCAGGCTGCCCGTGTCTTCATCCAGCACAATAAAGCAATTGGCACGCGACATGGAGCTCAGCATGCCTGAGCCTTGCGCGCCAGTGGTTTTGACTTTCCATGTACCATCTTCATCGGCAAATAAAATGCCCCGCTGAAATTCGGTGCGGCCTTTGGCTTTGCGTATCTCCTCCACGCAGATTGCCTGCAACATGGGCAAAGGCGGCGGTGAAGCCTGCCCCATCATGACCAGCAGGGCTTCGCGCACAAACTGGTAAAAGGTCACCATGACGGCGACCGGATTGCCGGGCAGGCCGAAATAATGCGCTGCGCCTATTTTGCCGTAGGCAAGCGGCCGACCGGGTTTCATGGCAATTTTCCAGAACAGCACGGAACCCAGCTTTTGCAGCAGCTGTTTCATGTAGTCGGCTTCGCCCACGGAGACGCCGCCGCTGGTAATGACCACATCGGCCTCATTCGCAGCCTGGGTCAGCACCTGCTCCAGCACCTGCGGATCATCCTTGATTGCACCAAGGTCCATGATCTCGACCCCCATACGCGTCAACATGCCATGCAGGGTGTAGCGATTACTGTCGTATATTTGTCCTGCCTGCAAGGCTTGTCCGACACTGGCCAGCTCGTCGCCAGTGGAGAAGAAGGCGACTTTGAGACGGCGATAGGCACTTACCTCGCCAATGCCTAGCGAGGCTATCAGGCCCAGGTCGGCGCTGTGCATCAAATGCCCTTGGGGTAGCACGATTTCTCCTTCGCGGAGGTCTTCGCCGGCGCGACGAATATTGCTGCCGGCCCGGGGTTGTTCTGCATGCCGCATGGTGTCGCCTTCCTGCACCACGCGTTCTTGCATGATCACGGCGTCAGCGCCTGCCGGGATCACCGCGCCGGTCATGATGCGGACACATTCCCCCGCTTCCAGGCTGCCTGCCCAAGGCTGGCCGGCATAGGCAGTGCCAACAATCTTGAGGCGGGTTTCGCCATTTTCCTGGCTATCGGCCGTGCGTACGGCATAGCCATCCATGGCGGAATTGTCGTGATTGGGAACATTGGCTGGCGAGATGATGCTCGCTGCCAGAATGCGGCCCAGGCTTTCCCGTACGGGCAGGGTTTCTGTTTCGCTCACCGGGCTGAGGTAGCGCTTGATATAGTCGCGCGCCTTTTCAACCGACATGGAGTTGGGATCATAGTCGTCAGCACAGCTGGGGCTACGGGCAAGGTCTGCGAGGGGTTTTTCGGACATCGTGGATGGACGCTAAGGTGAAATTAATGAGGGGTGGTCGATAGCCACAGACGGATGTAGTCGGCAATGTCGGCGGGTTGATTGAGGTCAAGCACGCGCAGTGTGTGTTCAAAAGGCACATCGCTAGCAATGGCAATAATGCTGTGATCCTGATCCGCCAGCAATGGATGGCCGAGAGAGGGGCGGTGAATTTCAATCTTGGGGATATTCGCCAGCTTGAAGCCCTCGACAAGCACGAGGTCGCACATGGTGGGATCAATATGATCGACCAAGTCAAAGAGTTCGGGCTCCGGTTTGCCGCTACGCTCCAGCTCAGTGATCAATGCCCAGCGACGGCTGGAGCCGACCAGCGTTTGCACGGCGCCAGCTTCGCGCAAGCGATAGCTATCCTTGCCGGGGTGGTCGATATCAAACTGATGATGCGCATGCTTGATGACGGAAATGCGCAAACCGCGTGCGATCAGCACCGGGATAAGGGCGGTGAGCAGAGTGGTCTTGCCGCTGCCGCTCGCCTGTGCGCAAAAGCCGAGAAGTCTGGGGCGCTGGTGATGGGCGGCGACATTGGGCATCGTTCAGGCGGCCTGTTCGAGAGAGATCAGTTCGTCGCTGGTATTGATGTTGCTGAATGCCAGCGGATGCTGGCTGAACTGGACTTCCACGACTTCGTGGCCTTGCTGCCAGGTATCCACCTTGCGACCGCCTTCTTGCAGGTATTTTGTCAGGCTGGGCAACAGGGCGCGACGACAGAGGCTGATCACCGGATGCGCCTGCATGCCGGTTTTGGCGATGGCAATATCGGCATCATGCGCCATCATGCTATCCATCAGCTTGGCCAGCAGATTGCGCGGCAGCAGCGGTGCATCGCAAGGCACGGTGAGAATGTAGGCGGATTCGGTAGTGGTCATGGCCTTGTGCAAGCCTGCCAGCGGGCCGGCATAGTCTGGAATGTCATCCTGAATCACGGGGAAACCGAAGGCGGCATAGCGCTCAATTTCGCGGTTGGCATTGATCAGAATCTCCGGTGTTTGCGAACGGAGGCGCTCAATGACGTGCGCCACCATCGGCTTGCCGAGAAATTCGACCATGCCTTTGTCGACACCACCCATGCGACGACCTTTGCCCCCGGCCAGTACAACTGCGGTAATGGACATAATTAAGTTTCCCTGTTTAGTTATTCGTCAGATAAAAGCCGGTTGGCGCTTAGCCGCCAGTGACCGACATAAAACGCACAACGGCAGGTTGTGCGCGTGCCAGATCAAAGTCATGGCCCTTAGGTTTGATCTGCATGCTATTCACAATCGCATCCACCACTGGCTGGTCATCGTGCGGATGCTCGCGTAACAAGGGCATCAGTTCCACCATATGATCTTGCCCCAAGCACAGGTAAAGTTCGCCCTTGCAGGTAATGCGCACCCGGTTACAGGACTCACAGAAATTATGGCTGTGGGGCGAAATGAACCCCACACGCGTTGCCGTGCCGGGAATGCGCCAGTAACGTGCCGGGCCGCCGGTGCTTTCGGTGCTGCTGATCATGGAGTAGTGCTGCTGCAGCCGCTTCAAGGTTTCGGCATTGCTCACATAGGTATCGCCGCGCGCATGATCCACCGCGCCCAGAGGCATCTCTTCGATGTAGGAAATATCAATCTGTTGGTCAATGGCAAAGCGCAACAGATCAAGGGCTTCATCATCGTTGACGCCGCGCATGATGACACTGTTGAGTTTGATGTTGTCGAATCTGGCGTCCTTCGCTGCCTGAATGCCTCGCAGTACTTTGTTCAGGTCGCCGACACGGGTGATCTGGCGAAAACGGTCAGCATTCAGGCTATCCACACTGATGTTGATGCGTTTGACACCCGCCTGGCGCAATGCGGCAGCCTGATGTTCCAGTTGTGAACCATTGGTTGTTACTACCAGTTCTTTCAATCCCGGCAGATGGCCAATTTCTTCAAACAGCCATTGGGCATTTTTACGCACCAGCGGCTCGCCGCCGGTAATGCGCACCTTGCTCACCCCCATCTGCACAAAAATTTTGACCAGGCGGGCACATTCTTCCAGACTCAGTACTTCATCGCGAGGCAGAAAGGTCATGTCTTCTGCCATGCAGTAGACGCAGCGGAAATCACAGCGATCCGTGATCGACAGGCGTATATAGTCCACCTTGCGACCAAACTGGTCTATCAATGCGTCCGGAATTTGCAGCTGTTTACCCATTAAAATGCCAGTGCCTTTGCGCGAGACCTTGAATTTTAAGACTTTACCCCCGGCGGCACAATGCCAAACGACGCAATGCGGCACTGGGGGCTATGATGTTGGACCACGAATTTGACATTATGCTCATAATGACTAAACGCAAAAATTGGAGATCGCGCCTATGCCGATATTAAAAATCCGAATTTCCCACGGCAAGGTCACTGCCATGGGCCCAGGCAAGGCGGATTTGCTGCGTGCTATTGAAGCAACCGGCTCCATCTCGGGCGCGGCCAAGGCGATGAAAATGTCGTATCGCCGTGCCTGGCAGCTAGTAGATGCCATGAATGCCTGCTATCGCTTACCGCTGGTGGAAACCGCCATGGGTGGGGCGAATGGCGGCGGCGCCAAAGTCACGGAATTCGGTTTTCATATTCTTCGATGCTATGAAGAGCTGGTGCGAAAAAGCGAGCTGGCGGCGGCTGTTGAATTGCAGCAACTCATGGATTTTGCCGTTTAAGTAGAGGGTAACAAGCTAGTCTGCGGTAGTCGATGTGCTGTTCCAATACGAATCGCTATTCCCGAATGGAAATAGCGGTAGTATTATGCTGTACCTAATTTCTTATAAATACATTCAGGGAGAGTTCACATGCAAACGTACAAACGAAGCACGATTTCTTTCATGGTAGCCAGTCTTTTCTCCACACTTGCCCCTGGGCTAATGGCGGCTGAGGTGGATCCGGAAACCCGCATTCGCCAGCTTGAACAGATGATGCAGCAAATGCAGCAGCAACGCGCTGAGCAAGACAAGCAAATTGAGATGCTCACGAAAGAGCTGGTCGGCATTGAAAATCAGATCAGCCAATCCAAAATCGCCAAAACTGAAGAAAAAGGCAAGAGCGAGGGCAGCCCCGTCTATGCGGCTTTCAAGGATGGCCTGGTGTTTGATGATGGTAGTGGCAACTGGAAATTGCAGATCAATGGGCGGGTTCAGGCGGACTATCGGGATTATGCCGACAGCGATTGGCGGACCGATACCTTCAATATACGCCGTGCCCGGTTTGGCGGTACGTTTACCTTCCTGAAGGATTACGCGGTGCGCATCGAAGGCGAATATGCCAATGCCACAGATGGCTCGCGCGGAACAACTGCGCTTACCTATGGCTATCTGGATATTAATTGGTGGAAGCAGGCCAGAATTCGTATTGGGCAGTTCAAACCCTTCTTCGGGCTCGAGCGTGCCTATGGCACCAACTTTACCGATTTTACTGAGCTTTCATTGGCGACTAACAATGGGGCGGCGTTCAACTCCACGTATGACCGAGGCGTTATGGTGTTTGGCGACCCTCTGCCATGGCTTAACTACAACGCTTATGTGATTAACGGCACTGGCCAAAATAATGATGAACTCAATAACTCTTCCACAACAGGAGGTGTCATTACCAAGGTAGACAATACCAAGGATGTCGGTTTCCGCGTTAATGCCAATCTGGCAAAACTCATGAATATTGAAAATGCTGTTATTCATGTGGGTGGTTCCTACAGTGACGGCAGTGTCGCCTATTCATCTGCAAGTGCTACTGGCATATCGCAAGCGACAGAAGCGAATGGGGTATCTTTCTTTAATGTGGCTGGACTGCAAAATGCAGATGCTGATCGTCGGCGTCAGGGGGTTGAAACCGCGCTTGCCTATGGCCCTGTAAAGATTCAGTCCGAATATATTTCCACCAACTACAAGGGGGATCGCTCGGGTCAGCGCTATGACAATGACATCAACGCCTGGTATGTGAATGTTAACTGGATGCTGACGGGTGAGGCATATGCGGATAGTTATAAAAGTGGCGTGTTTGGACGCATGAAACCCAAGAACAACATGGCCATGGGCAAGAGTGGCTGGGGTGCCTGGGAGTTAGGTCTGCGGTACAGCCAATTTGATGCTTCCGACTTTGAAAGCATGTTGCCCACTGCCAATGCCGGAACAGCTTATACCGCAAAGGCGGATGCCTGGACCGCAGGCGTCAAATGGATCATGACGCCCAATGCCCGCATCATGCTTAACTACATCCGGACCGATTTCGACACGCCGATTACGGTGGCAGGCAAGACCGATGACCAGGAGAAGGCCCTGATCATGCGCGCGCAATATGATTTCTAATTTCTATCTCAGGAATATCTTATGAACAAGATGACGTTTGCGTGGGGCCTGTTAGCCTTGGTCATCACCTCCTCGGCATTTGCCGAGGACAAGGTGACGGTATTTGCCGCAGCCAGCCTGACCAATGCCTTGACGGATATCAGTGAGGCCTATGAAAAGGAGAAGGAGGTCAAAGTGACACAGTCTTATGCCGCCTCCTCCGCCTTGGCTAAGCAGATTGAAAATGGGGCTCCGGCCGATATTTTTATATCGGCGGATATCAAGTGGATGGATTACCTGCAGGGGAAGAAACGCATTGAGGTCGCATCCCGCAGCAATCTGCTCGGGAATAAAGTGGTGTTGATCGCGCCCAAAGGGCGTGGATTCAAGGTCGATTTTCATGCGGGCTTTGACTTTGCCAAGGCGTTTGATGGACGGCTGTGCACGGGGGATGTGGAGGCAGTGCCTATTGGTATTTACGCCAAGCAGGCGCTGAGCAGTCTCAATTGGTGGAATGGTGTGAAAACACGGATTGTCGGCGCGCAGGATGTACGCGCAGCACTGGCGTTTGTCGCGCGTGGCGAGTGTGCGGCGGGGATTGTGTATGAAACCGATGCCAAAGTGAGTGACAAGGTGGAGATTGTCGGGGTGTTTCCAGAAGAGACCCATGCGCCAGTGGTGTATCCTGTCGCCCGGGTGGCAGGGGCAAGAAATGCCGACAGCGCTTTTCTCACGTATTTGAAAAGCCCCCAAGCCGCCGATATCTTCCGCAAATATGGCTTTACCCCATTATTTTAAAGGCGCGTTCTGGTGTCGATATTGCAGTTAACCCCTGAGGAAATGGCAGCCTTATGGCTATCCGCCAAAGTTGCCTTATTTTGCACCTTGTTGATCCTCATCCCTGGCGTATTGCTGGGATGGGTGCTGGCCCGCAAGCGCTTTTTCGGCAAGGCCTTGCTGGATAGCGTGGTGCATTTGCCATTAGTGCTGCCGCCGGTGGTGCCGGGCTTTCTGCTCTTGCTGCTGTTTGGCAATCAGGGCGTTCTGGGCAAGTGGCTGCAGGAGGCATTTGGCATCAGTATTGCCTTTACCTGGATGGGGGCTGTGGTGGCCTCGGCCATCATGGCCTTGCCTTTGATGGTGCGATCGGCACGTCTGGCCGTCAGTCAGGTCGACCGGGGCCTTGAATTGGCGGCACAATCATTGGGTGCACATCCGGTGCGTGTATTTTTCAGTATCACCTTGCCATTGGCTTTGCCCGGTATTCTCACGGGCATGGTGCTGGCATTCAGTCGCAGTTTGGGCGAGTTTGGCGCCACGATTACCTTTGTGGGCAATATTGAAGGGGAAACGCGGACATTGCCACTGGCCATCTATACCTATACGCAAATACCGGGAGGCGATGTGCCTGCGTTGCGCCTCGTCGTACTGAGTTTGCTATTGGCATTTGCGGCGCTTTACTTCAGCAATGTCATGGAGCAGCGGGCCTTGCGTCGCGTAGGGAGTGGCGATGATAGAGCTTGATTTTGCGCTGCGCCGCGGTGAATTTGCCACGCGCGTCAACGTGACGCTCAATGATCGTGTCACGGGCGTGTTTGGCCCTTCCGGTGCAGGTAAAACCACTTTGCTGGGTACGCTGGCCGGCTTGGTCAAGCCGGATGCCGGGCGGCTGGTGCTAAATGGCGAATGTCTACTGGATACCGAACGCGGCATTGACCTGCCCTTGTACAAACGCAGGATAGGCATGGTGTTCCAAGATAGCCGCCTGTTCCCACATCTTACTGTCAGCCGCAATCTAGAATATGGCTACCATCGGCTGACACGTGGACAGCGCCGCTTCAGCCTGGCGCAGATTGTTGAGCTGCTTGAGCTAGGCGCTTTGCTGCTGCAAAAGCCGCATCAACTTTCGGGTGGTCAGCGGCAGCGGGTGGCACTTGGGCGAGCGTTGCTGAGTTCACCACGCCTGTTATTGCTGGATGAGCCGATGGCATCGCTGGATGTCAGGCTCAAGATGCAGATTTTGCCCTTCATGCAGCGCGTGCGGGACGAGATTGATATTCCCATGCTGTATGTCAGCCATGCGATTGATGAGGTATTGCAACTGACGTCGCGCATGCTGGTGCTGGAGCAGGGTCACGTGATTGGCTATGGTGATTTTGTGGATGTGATGCGGGATACCCAGGTGCTTGCTCTGGCGCGCTCACTGGGCATGGAAAATGTGCTGCAGGTGGAATTGCTTTCGCATCATCCGGCAGAAGGCTATTCGGTTGCACAGCTTAGTACGCAACGCCTTTTTATTCCACTTTCGGCGGGTGGCGTGGGCGAGCGGATTACCATTTCCACAGCCGCGTCCAATATCGCGCTGGCACGTGAGCCGGTTTCCGGCATCAGCATACAAAATCAGCTGCCCGGCACGCTGGGCCAGATGCGGCAGGTGGATCACCGCATGCTGGTCGATGTGGTGCTGGATGCAAATACACTGGTGGCTGAGGTGAGTGCAAAGGCCATTCAGGATCTTGCCCTAAGCCCGGGAATGAAAGTGCATGCGCTGATTAAAACGCAGGCCTTGCACCTTTACGGTCAGGTATTGTGAGGGGCAGGGCCGCTGTCGCGGACATGAAAACCGGGCATCTGAAGCCCGGTTGATATTAATTGCGCTGATACAGCCTGAAGCTTTCACGGCGGTCTGTCGCACGTTTGCCATGCCAGATCATGTTCCATTCCGGGCCAGGCTGGAACTTGGCCCTGCCGCGCTCATCCTGAATCAGATACAGATCGCAACGACGACTGGCGCGTGATTCTGCTGCACGAGGGCGAATGCCCAGATAATAATCCAGCAAGGCATATTGTGAGCTGCCAAGATTCCGCTCCATCATGCAGTGGTAATCGTTGGGCAGGGCTTTTTGCATGCTGCTCATCACCGGGCCGTAGCTCTTGGCAGTATCAATCCATGGCAACCATAGCGCCATCAGCAGGCTCCAGGCCATGGTGATACCGACGGCCCAGTCCGTCACCGCTGCGCGTATCGAGCGTTTGGCGTTAATGACAACGGCCAGCCATATCAGCGTGATGAGAAAAGCCGCGACAAATCCAATCCAGTTGAATACCGGATGGTGAATCGAAGAGAGAAACTGCATGCGCTCGGCCAGCTTTTCGGGCCAGCCCGTCATCATGGCAAACCACCCCAGCCAGATCAGAAAGCCGATCATGCCGAACAGAATGAGGCCAAACCAGTTCAGCGCGCTTGCTGCGCCGCGTTTCAAGGTTTCAACACTGCCACCCGCCAAGACAGCCAAAGGCAGTAGCAGGGGCAATGCATATATTTCGCGTGTGTTTGCGCCAAAGCCAATCACGATCAGGCTGATTACAAAAAACGTGATGAGTAATTGAAAACGAGGCTTTAACAGCAGGACCGTGCGATAACGCCATAAGCCCCATAGGGCGATAGGCAATGCAGGCCATGAAAACCAGGCCAGCGTATTCAGAAAGTACACATGGCTGGATTGTGCGAACAGGTCGCTGTTTGATTGTTGCCATGCTGCAAACAGGCTGGGTGATGTGTGCCAGAGCAGCAGCGGCCATATGGCCAGCCAGGGAGTCGCCACCAGCATGCTCAGGCCCAGCACAACGGCGTAGCTTTTGGTGCGCCAGGTGCTAAACAGAATCGGCAGCAGAAGAGCGGTGAACAGAATCGGAATGGCATACAGCAAGCCGGTCGTCAGGAAGCAGATACCGATGCCTGATCCCAGCAAAGCACTGGCGCGATAGGGGCGACGCTTGGCCAGTGCCAACGCATACAGGCCCATGGCGGAACCCGTGAGGGCCGCGACCTCAGGCATCAGCAAGTGGGCGGAAACGACCAGCCCAAGCGACCCCAGGAAAATGAACGTGGTTTGCCGTCCGGCACCCCGTCCCCATAATTCGCGGCCCAGCATGCCGACCAGCAACAAGGTGAGTGCCATCCACAAGCCGCTTACCAGGCGTGCGCCATCGTGCATCGGTAGCCATGGCTGCAAGACTTTCGCCATGCCGGCCGCGCTAAGGTAATACAAAGGAGGGTTTTCTATTGAGGTTTGGCCTGCGACAACAGGCGCAATAAGCGCATGGCCATGCAGCATGGATTTGACGATGTTGATGCTCTGGGATTCGTCAGGTTTCCATGGCGCGTGGTTGATCAGGCCCAGGCAGATCCACACTGCGCACAGCAGGATCAGCAAGCGCGTTTTTGCGCTCTCGCCTATGCGGGCGCGGGGTGTGGCCAGATTGCCTTGCCAGTCATGTTCCAGCTCAAAAGCCATGTGCTATCTCAAGAGGTTGCTGCAGCAGTGTATACGATGTCATGCGCCCAGTCTGCCGATAAGCCGGGCTTGGCGCGGCACAAATGAAAAAGGCAGCCCAGGCTGCCTTTTTGTGTGCAAGTGCACAAGAAATTACATGCCGTACTTTTGGCGGAATTTCTCAACGCGACCAGCGGTATCCAGAATCTTTTGCTTGCCGGTGTAGAACGGGTGCGATTGCGAAGAAACTTCAATCTTCACCAATGGATATTCTTTACCGTCAGTCCACTTGATGGTTTCACGTGTGGAGATGGTAGAACGTGTAATAAAGCTAAAATCGGCGCCGATGTCCTGGAAAACAACTTCGCGATATTCAGGATGAATGCCTGATTTCATAATCATTTACCTCAAATTGGCCGGTATGTGCGGCGGGTAGTGGTTCACATGCGACAACTGCGAAAGGTGAGCATTATATTGATTCGATGGTTCTTTTGCAATACTCGCCTGCAAGTTGCCTACTGTGACTGAAAAAGCGGATTTTCGGCTGATATCGAGCAGAAAGCTGCTGGTTTCTAGCCTCGACGCATGGAGTCAAAGAAATCGGCGTTGTTCTTGGTGGCCTTGAGCTTGTCCAGCAGGAACTCCATTGCTTCGAGATCATCCATGGGGTAAAGCAGTTTGCGCAGCACCCAGATCTTTTGCAGGATATCTTTTTCAATCAGCAACTCTTCGCGGCGGGTGCCGGATTTGTTAACGTTGATGGCGGGGTATTGGCGCTTTTCTGCCATGCGGCGATCCAGGTGAATTTCCATATTGCCGGTGCCCTTGAACTCTTCATAGATCACATCATCCATGCGGGAGCCAGTGTCTATCAGCGCGGTGGCAATAATGGTCAGCGAGCCGCCTTCTTCAATATTGCGCGCAGCGCCAAAGAAGCGTTTGGGGCGCTGCAGTGCATTGGCATCCACACCGCCGGTCAGTACCTTGCCGGAAGCTGGTACAACCGTGTTGTAAGCACGCGCGAGGCGGGTGATGGAGTCCAGCAGGATCACCACGTCTTTTTTATGCTCAACCAGACGCTTGGCTTTTTCCAGCACCATTTCGGCTACCTGAACGTGGCGGGTAGCGGGCTCGTCGAAGGTGGAAGCAACAACCTCGCCCTTCACCGAGCGGGTCATTTCTGTGACTTCTTCCGGGCGCTCGTCAATCAGCAGCACGATCAGGCTGACGTCTGGGTGATTGGCGGTAATGGCATGGGCAATGTGTTGCATCATCACCGTTTTGCCGGATTTCGGCGGAGCCACTAGCAAGGCGCGCTGGCCTTTGCCGATAGGCGCGATCATGTCAATAACGCGGCCCGTGACATTCTCTTCACCGCGAATATCGCGTTCCAGTACAAGAGGCTTGGTGGGGAAGAGAGGTGTGAGGTTTTCAAAGAGGATTTTGTGCTTGGTGTTTTCGGGGGCTTCGCCGTTGACGCTATCGACTTTTACCAGGGCAAAGTAGCGTTCGCCGTCTTTGGGGGTGCGAATTTCCCCCATGATGGAGTCGCCGGTGTGCAGGTTGAAGCGTCGAATTTGCGAGGGTGAAACATAGATATCGTCCGGACCTGCCAGGTAGGAGGTGTCGGGTGAGCGTAAGAAACCGAATCCATCCTGCAATACCTCCAGCGTGCCATCCCCAAAAATGCTGTCTCCCTTTTTGGCTTTGTTTTTCAGCAGAGCGAAGATCAGGTCCTGCTTGCGCATGCGGCTCGCGCCTTCAATCTCGTTGGCAATCGCCATTTCGACCAGTTCGGTCACGGGAAGATGTTTTAAATCGGATAAATGCATAAGAGGAGGGCTCGCTGAAAATCGAAACTGCAGGGAGTGCAGTGAACTGCTAGGGAATTAGCGCCTGATTTCTAATTGGATGAATGACGCGTGGGATTAAAAGTCACGGTAACACAAAATCAGGCGCAAGCGTAGCGGTATTAAATATTGCTGTCAATAAAAGCAGTCAGTTGGGATTTGGACAGTGCGCCTACTTTGGTGGCTTCTACATTGCCATTCTTGAACAGCATCAGGGTGGGGATGCCGCGGATGCCGTATTTGGGAGGTGTTTGCTGGTTTTCGTCAATGTTGAGCTTGGCGACTTTCAGGCGACCTTCGTATTCTTTTGCGACTTCATCCAGGATGGGGGCAATCATTTTGCATGGGCCGCACCATTCAGCCCAGTAGTCAACCAGCACGGGCACTTGGGATTGCAGCACTTCCTGCTCGAAAGCGCTGTCGCTAATATGGGTAATATGGTCGCTCATGTGTGAACCTCTATAGAAAATGGGACTTGTAATTAAGATAGTGAAAACGAAGTATTGCGCTATCCTAGCGAAAAAAGACGCGTAAGTGAAGTATTCATGTCGGCATGATAATTGCTGATCATTGCCGGGTTACAGGGAAGGTTCAATACTAAAATCATGTGTTGCCGAAATGAATAGAATTCTGATGGATATTCTCGAGCTGATCGAGGATGCCACTATCCCCAACATGGGGCATTCACAATCGAATTACAAGGGAATGCGCTTAAGTAGTGCATTCCAGCCTATTTTTAGTCTTTCGCATTGTCGGGTGGTCGGGTATGAAGGCCTGATCCGGGCTTTTGATGAGCAGCAGCAGGCGCTGCCTGTGTGGCGGATTTTTGAGCAGGCGAAAACCGAGTCCGAGATTGTCGAGCTTGATCGTTTGTCGCGTGCCTTGCACATGCACAACTTCATGCAGCAGGGCCAATCAGCCCAATGGCTGTTTCTTAATATCAATCCGCAGGTGATTGTGAACGGCAAGCACTATGGGCAGTTCTTTCAGGACCTGTTGGAGCATTATGGTGTGCCGCCGTCCATGGTGGTGGTGGAGATTATCGAGGGGGCGATAGAAGATGAGTCGCAGCTCTCCGAGTCCGTGCAGTTTTACAAAAATCTCGGTTGTCTGGTGGCAATTGATGATTTTGGTTCCGGTCATTCCAATTTTGAGCGTATCTGGCGTCTTTCTCCCGATATCGTCAAGCTGGATCGTTCCATGATTACGCAGGCGGCGAGCACGGCAGTGGCACGTCGCGTGTTGCCGGGCGTGGTGTCTTTGATACATGAGGCAGGTAGCCTGGTGTTGATCGAAGGCGTGGAAACCGAGCAGGAAGCCATTATTGCCATGGATACTGATGTCGACCTTGTCCAAGGCTATTATTTTGGTCGGCCAGCGCCGTATTTGCTGCAGGAAACGCGCTCCGAATCCATCGCCAAATTATTTCAGGGCTATCGCCAATCCACCGTGCCTGAGATTCGCCATCAGAAAATGCAGGATGCCATAGCCGCGTTTCTTAAAGCGTCTGAGCAATTACAGGCAGGCGTTCCACTATTAAACGCCGTTCAAGCCTTGCTGGCTATCCCCGGTGTTGATCGTTGCTATTTGCTTAACCAGCAGGGGGTACAGATAGGGACCAGCGAAGTGGCGCCAAGTCGTCGCTCTATCATGAGCGTGCGCTATCAACCCCTGGCGGATGGCTCAGGCGCCAACTGGATCCGGCGGCCTTATCTGCGTCGCGCCCTGGGCAATCCCGGTGAGGTGCAGATGACGCGGCCATATCTGTCGATTGCGACCGGCGAGCTTTGCCTGACGATATCCATCGCCATCAAACCGATGGGGGTCGTGCAAGTGCTGTGCTGTGACCTGGATTGGGATGTGAGCGTTTAATCCAGCGCAGTGAACTGAAAGCGCTCGAAGCCATGCGTGCGCTCCACCAGCTTGGTGAGGACAATGCGTCGGGTGCGGCCATCGTAATCCAGCTCCATGATGCGCTCCGGCATATAACTTCCTACGGCTCCCACAATGCTGGCATCCTGCTTCAGGGCATGGATGGCGGGCAACAATAGCGCAAACTCAAACGACGGCTGGGACGGACGGCGCAAGCCGATGGCTCTGGCGGTAGGGGCAATCAGCTGGATGCCGATATCCAGATTGTCCTGTTCATCATGCATGGCCCAGCGGATGACGCCCGTCGCCCAGCCCTGCATATGGTCTTCTTTTACCGCAATCACTTCCCCCACATGCAACTGGCTGGTGAGCTTGGCCGGTTTGCGTAAGGCCATGCCCGCCGCGCTGACATTGAGCACCGCCCAGCGGGCAGCCTGCAGTTGCTCTGGCAAGAGACCAGTACGGCCGACATTGGCTGGCTTGCTGCCCTGCCACGCGTGATTCGCCAGAGCATGCGCGGCAGGCATGCCGATCACCATGGACACACTGCTGCTCTTGCGTGAGCGTTTGAAAACCCGTTTGGGGACCTTGCCCCAATGCTGCAGCAAGTAGCGCAGCAGGTCGATATAGCGCCCATCGGTGGCATCATCAGGCAATTCATGCGTGCTGATGATGGCGTTTTTTTTCTGCAATAACTGGATATGCTGATGCACCATGCGCGCCAGACGAATGGTCAGCAACAGAAGGTCGCTGCCAGTGGGCGGCAGGCTTTCATGCTTGCTGTAGGCGATGGGCGGCATATCGGTGTTGAGCTTGACCAGAAATACCGCCGCCGGGTTTTCAATGCGCCCCGTGGCATGTAACTCCGCCAGGGCGGCGTGGCGTTCTATATAGTCGGCGACGCGACGAATTTCAGAAGGTGTCAGGTTTTGCGGCTCAGCCAGTGCCATCAGCAATATCTGCTTGAACTGCGTGCTGATGCTGGTGGTTTTTCGTTCGCCCTGTTCAATGGGCAGGTCTTGCAGTTCGGCTTGGACAGCATAGCGATACAGTTGGTGAATATCGTTCCAGACACTGCCCGGCGCCGGAAAGTAAGTCTGAAAATAAATATGGATCAGGCCATTCAGGGCTTCAAAGGCGCGTAGCAATAGCAGCGCCATATGCTTGGGGTTGCTGTTGATCTTGAACAGTTTCTGCTGTTCGTCGATGAGCGCAATTTTGTAGCCATACGCCATTTCCAGCCATAATGACTCCGCGACCTTTACATAGGCGCGTGCCTCTGCTGGCAAGGGCAGGCTGGCTTTGCCATAAATGCCAGCCAGGCGTCGACTCATGCTGATGACCAGGGGGCGATAAGTTTCCAGTGCCCGAAAGCGTGCGTCCGCCGGCACCACCTGCCGATTGAGGTTTTCCAGCTCGTCGGCCATGGCAGTCGCGGCTTCCAGCATGGGCAACTTCAACCACTGGCCCATCAGCGTTTGCAGTTTTTGCGGCTGTGTCTCGGCGGGGATCAGGGGTTTGTCGGTGAGCGCTGGAATAGTGAGTGTTAATGCCATATTGCCTTCCATGAGTATGTAAACCCATGTTAAGACCTATGGTGCCTTTTGTCACGATGAACCCGGCAAGCTCTGTCAGTGATGAGTTAGAATAGCCCGCAACAAGGAATCACAGAGGAATATCAGCAATGAAATGGTTGGAACAGGTGTTTGAGGGCATCTTATGGAAGAGTCGTTTTGTGGTGATGCTGGCGGTCGTTGCCAGCCTGCTCGCAGGCTTTGCCATTTTCTACATTGCCACGGTCGATGTATTTTTCCTGATCAAGCATGTCGCGCATTACGCCGATCCTGACCTGACCAATGAAATACGCAAAACCCTGCACGATGATACCGTCTCGCACGTGGTGGAAGTGGTGGATGGCTATCTGCTCGCTACCATCATGCTGATTTTCTCGCTGGGTCTTTATGAGCTCTTCATCAGCGACATTGATGCGGCTCAGGGCAGCAAGGCATCCAGCCGTGTGCTGGTAATCCACGATCTGGATGATCTCAAGAATCGTCTGGCCAAGGTGATCGTCATGATCATGATTGTTTCGCTGTTTGAACATGCGCTCAAGATGAAAATGACGGGCCCGCAGGATCTCCTCACCTTTGGCGGCAGCATTGCCCTCATCGGGCTTGCCTTGTTCCTGATGCACCGCGGCGAGCATCATCCCGCCCCAGCGCAGCATGCGGAGCCTCACCTGGGTGAGCATCACCCTATTCAACACAGTCCCGGGCATCAGCCTCATACCACAGAGAAATCCTGACCATGTATGTCCGCCTTCTGCTCGCCTTGATGTTGCTCATGCTGAGTGGCATCGGCATGGCGGAAGACGGGTTCAAGCTGCGCGATACTTCTGGCAAGTTGCAACAATTGTCGGATTACAAGGGGAAATGGGTACTGGTGAATTACTGGGCTACCTGGTGCCCGCCATGTCTGGAAGAGGTGCCTGATCTGGTGAATCTGCATGATCAGCGGCATAAGCGGGATCTGGCCGTGATCGGTGTGGCCTGGGAATACAAGAGCCCCGCCGAAGTGGCCCATTTTGCGGATGACATGCTGATGTCTTACCCGATAGTGCTGGGCGACGCGGAGGTTGCCGCCCAGATTGGCCCCAATACCGTGTTGCCCACCACTTATTTTTATAACCCGCAGGGACAGTTGGTGAAGGTAAAGCGTGGTCTGGTGACACGCGCCTTTATCGAAAGCGTGGTTTCCGGAAAATAATCTTCAGGGGCCGGACGGCGCCCGGGAAAAACACCCATAAAAAACGCCACGTGCAGCAGGCTGCGACGTGGCGTTTTTTTTTATGGAGATTACCGCTTAGTTTGGCGTTGGAATGCTGTTGCCGGCGGAATCCAGAACATTGAGCTGGTTCTCTTCAGCAAAGTGCATGAGCTGGGTATAGCCTTCCGGATTTACCACCTTGAGCTTGAGATCCACCGCCAGGCAACGCACGCCATTGACGACGCGTGGCTTGAGGTAAGGTGAGTAGCGCAGCTTGCGATCCGGCCCGAAGGTGGCGTAGGTGCTGCACATACGGTCCACCCAGTCGCTGGGGCGAAAAGGTTTGCCTGCGCGGGTCAGGCCTTCAATGATGATTTCGTCAGGTAAGCTCATGGTCGTTTTGCCGAAAATTTCAATAATATCTGGATTATAGCAGTGCGCTCTTAGTCCATGTATTCAAAAACTTTGACCACTTTTTCCACACCCGAGGTGCCGCTGGCGATATCCACAGCATCGGCGGCTTCCTGTTTGGTGACCAGGCCCATCAGGAATACGGTGGATTTCTCAGTCACCACTTTGACGTAATTGGCCGGGAAGCGGTTTTCGGTCACCAGACGGCTTTTGACTTTGGACGTGATATAGGTGTCACTGCTGCGTGAGCTTAGCGAGCTCTTGGGTGCCACCACTAGTTCATTGGTCACGCTACGGACATTTTCCACTTCTTTCACAATCGACTCGGCCTTGGCTTTGGTTTCCGCATTGAATGCTTCGCCGGTGATCAGCACGTTGCGGTTGAAGCTGGTGACATTGGCATGAATGTTTTCGCCCAGCTCAGAGGAGATACGTTGTGAGGCTTTCAGCTCAATGCCTTCGTCCTCAATGTAAATGCCCGAGGTACGGCGGTCTGCCGCCATGACGCCCGTGGCAGCGGCGCCGCCGACAATCGCAGGGAAGCAGCCTGCCAGTTGAGTGGCGAGGGCGGTGGCGATAAACGCTTTGGTGATGAAACGCATGATTAGTTGACTCCTAGTAAAGTGCAATCAATTGCATCGCATAAGCAATGCAATATCAGAATATAGGCTTCCTGTACGCGCGATGCATTGTCGTGCGGGACGCCTATGTGGATATCCTCCTCCGTCAGAAGTTCAACCAGCTCCCCTCCATCGCCACCGCTGAGGGCGATCACAGTCATGTTGCGGTCTTTGGCCGCCTCAATGGCGCGCAGGATATTGCGGGAGTTGCCGCTGGTGCTGATGGCGAGCAGTACATCGCCGGTGTGGCCGAGCGCTGTCACCTGCTTGGAAAAAATCTGGTCAAAATGCCCATGGTTGGCAATGGCGGTCAGCGTCGAATTGTCTGCGCTGAGGGCCACGGCCGCCAGGCCTGGGCGTTCCATTTCAAACTGGTTCAGCATGCGCGAAGCGAAATATTGCGCGCTGGCCGCCGAACCGCCGTTGCCGCAGGCGAGCACTTTTTTCTCGTTGAGCTGGGCCTGCACGATCATCTCGGCCGCCGCGACAATCGGCCGCGCCAGCAGGTCGCCCAGCTGCAGTTTGAGATTGGCGCTTTCGGTAAAGTGGCCGGCTATGCGTTCTGTGATGTCCATGACTTGTGGGTTTTCATTCAAGCTTCAAAAGCGTTGCGTATCCATACGATGTTGTATGCCTGATCCAGCAGAACGGCATCAAAGCGGCAAGCGCTGGTGCCATGTTGCTGCAAATACTGCTCAGCCGTGAGTGCCAGTTTTTGCCGCTTTGCGGGGGTAATGCTGGCAGCAGCACCTCCAAAGCGTTCGCTTTTGCGCATCCTGACTTCAACAAACACCAGACTCGCGCCATCGCGCATGATCAGGTCTATTTCGCCAAAACGCGAGCGGTAATTGCGTGCAAGCAGTTTGAGACCCTGCTGTTGCAAATAGATGGCAGCGCGCTCTTCCGCTTCAGTGCCCTGGGTGTTCACGTGGATTAAGGCAGGCGCTCTACGGTGATGCCATTACGGCTGAATCGGGCCACTGCCAGCTCGCGGCTGACACTGCCATCTGCATTCAGACGCAAGGTGCCGCTCAGGCCCTTGATGGTCGCGGGCGAGCCAGGACGCTGTACCACGGCTTGTAGCAGGCTGTAGGCGTCCGCGCCCAGGGCAAACCAGCGCTGCATTTCGCCGCTGGGCAAATCCTGCGCGGCCGGTTTGTAAGCGGCAAAGGCGTCCGGATTCAGCAGCCATGGCATATCGACAAAGCGCACGGCCAGCAGGGGGGCATCGTCGGGATTGTCCAGCACACCGGCATAGATGTGCGATAGACCGAATGTCGGCGTGGCGGCATCGAGTGCCGGACGGATCTGGCGGGCATTATCAGCCGTGGTGGCAAGGAAGATCATGTCGGTGGGATGCGCCTGAATGTCAGTTTTCATTGCTTGCATATCGGTGTCTTCATTGACGCCAAATTGCTGGCTAACTTGGCCGCCATCGGCTATCCATGCATCCCCAAAGGTCTTGATCATGCGGTTGGACAGGCTGCTTTCGGTACCGACGATGGTGACGGTCTGCATGCCAAGGTCGCGGGCGATGCGCACCACCTGCTGGGCTTCACTGTCGACAGCCAGCCCGTAAAAATGAATGTTGCGGTTGGCGGTGGCAAGGTCACTCTGGTTGAGCGCCACCGTGGGCAAACTCACCGGCAGTTCGCTCAGCGCGGTCACTTCATCTCTCGTCAGCGGGCCGACAATATAGTTGGCGCCTTCGCTGACCGCTTGCTGGTAGACGGCAGCGAAATCATCACGGCCACCAGTGGTTGCGTAAATCTTGACCTCAGCATTGCTGTTGGCAATGGTCTGTGCGGCCACGAAACCACGTTCGATAGCATCGGATGCCGGGTAATAGGCTTCGGAAGAAAATGGCAGGATCAGGGCAATCTGACCGCTCAAGGCAGCGGTATTTGCTGAAGCTGCTGTTGTGCCTGTGTTGCCTGCGGCGGCGCTGCTGACGGTGAGTCCCGCGAGAAGTTCATCCATGGCAACATGGTCAGGATAGGCATTGCGCCATTGGCTGACATCGTCCTTGCTCAGGCCATCCTGCCCAGCAAGCGCCAGGTCTATCCAGCCTTGCAGGGTGGTGTCGGTGATATTGCCGCGCATGGCAATCAGGTCGACCTTGTTGGTCTTGCTCAGAAACTGCCAGAGCTGCTTCTGCGCTGTGAGCAGTGCATCGCCCGCCAGGCCTGACTGCGCCTGAACATATTGCTCCAGCGCACGCAAGGGATCGTCCTGGTTTTCGTAGGCGAGAGCCAAGCTTGTGTGTAAACTTGCGCTTGCCTCAGCGGATATCGACTTGTTCGCTTGCAAGGGAAGCAGCATCAGCAAGGCCTGATCGTAATCCTGCTGGCTGGCGGCGATGTTGCCTGACAACACCTTGGCATACGGCGACATGGCCGGAATGCCCGCCAGCGCCAGCTGCGCACATGGGATATCCTGTTTTTTCAGGCAGCCCATGCCGAGACTGAATTGCGTCTCGGGCGTTTTCTTGAGGGAAGAGCCAGTAGCGACGGTATCGGCGGCTGCCGGGCCCGCATTCAGCCACAAGCACATGAACAGCAGAGTGAGTAAGCGTTGAATCATATCGGCACATTATATGTTGTAGCCACGCCAATTGGAAACTTGCAGGACATTACTTTGCGCGCATTGGAAACCCTGAAAACGGTGGACCTGATTGCAGCGGAAGATACCCGGCATAGTGGCGGCCTGCTCGCCCACTATGCCATCCAGAAAAAGCTGCTGGCCGTGCATGAGCACAATGAGCATCGCTCGGCAGAAATCCTGCTGGAGCGTTTGCAGGCCGGACAATCCGTCGCCCTGATTACCGATGCCGGCACGCCTGGTATCAGTGACCCGGGTGCCGTGGTGGTGGATATTTTGCGCGAAGCTGGTGTCACCGTGGTCCCCGTGCCGGGCGCCAGCGCAGTGATCGCCGCTTTATCCGCCTCGGGTATTACCGAAAATGGATTCCGTTTTGTGGGGTTCCTGCCCGCCAGTGGCAGCCAGCGCAAAAAACAGCTGCAAGCCCTGGAGCATGAGCCGACCACGCTGGTGTTTTACGAAGCCCCGCATCGCGTGCTGGAAAGCGTGCAGGACATGGCCGCCGTGCTGGGCCCACACAGGCGCATCACCATTGCCCGTGAGCTGACCAAAACCTTTGAAAGCTTTCACCGTTGCCCGCTCGGCGAAGCGCATGACTGGCTGCTGGCCGATGCCAATCGTCAGCGCGGGGAGTTTGTGCTGCTGGTGGAAGCTGCCCCACCTGCGGAAGACGATGCCGATACACGCGAGGCTGAGCGCATACTCCGCCTGCTGCTGGCCGATCTGCCGCTGAAACAGGCGGTAAAATTGGCAGTGGATATTACCGGTGGCAAAAAGAACGCCCTGTACCAACTCGCCTTGCAGCTGAATGACGCGCAAGCCTGAGTGAAATGAAGTTGAATTATTTCGTTGAATTTTAAAGATAGTGGAAGCCTGACATGACCTCCTCCCTCACCATTACCCGCCCGGACGACTGGCATTTGCATTTGCGCGATGGCGCTGCCCTGCAGGCGGTCTTGCCCGACACGGCGCGTCGCTTTGGCCGTGCCATCGTCATGCCCAACCTGCGCCCGCCGGTGACCACCACCGAGCTGGCACAGGCCTATCGCCAGCGCATTCTGGCCGCCTTGCAACCTGGGGATCGCTTTGAACCCCTGATGACCTTGTATCTCACCGACAAAACCTCCGCCGAAGAAATCCGCCTCGCCAAGGCCAGTGGCATCGTGCATGGCGTCAAACTGTATCCCGCTGGTGCGACCACCAATTCTGACTCCGGCGTGACCAACCTCGGCCACTGTGTGCCTGCGCTGGAAGCCATGCAGGAGCTGGGCCTGCCGCTGCTGGTGCACGCCGAGGTGACCGATGCCGATGTGGATGTGTTTGACCGCGAGAAGGTGTTCATCGAGCGCAATATGCGCCCGCTGCTGCAGCGCTTTCCTGCATTGCGGGTGGTGTTTGAACACATCACCACACGGGAAGCCGCGCAGTTCGTGGCGGAGTCGCCGGACAATATCGCAGCCACCATCACCGCCCACCATTTGTTGATGAATCGCAATGCCATGTTCAGCGGCGGCATGCGGCCACATCATTATTGCCTGCCCGTCCTCAAGCGCGAGGAGCACCGGCTGGCGCTAGTTGCGGCGGCAACATCGGGTTCGCCCAAGTTTTTCCTGGGGACAGATAGTGCGCCGCATCCACAATCTGCCAAAGAGTCTGCCTGTGGCTGCGCGGGCATGTACACCTCGCATGCGGGCATTGAGCTGTATGCCGAAGCCTTTGAAGAGGCGGGGGCGTTGAATCGCCTGGAAGGATTTGCCAGTTTTTATGGGGCAGATTTTTATGGCCTGCCGCGCAATACCGACACGGTGACTCTGGTTAAGGAAAGCTGGCAAGTGCCAGACGACTTGCCCATGGGCCAGGAGCGACTGGTGCCGTTACGTGCAGGGCAAAGCATAGGCTGGCGTTTGCTTTAGCCAGCTTGACAGCTACCAAGGGCGACCAAACCCAGACCGGATCAGGCGGTTTGTAGCTCTTGCGCTTGCCAGCGTTGCAACCATGCCGGAAAGTCCGCTGCCGGCATGGGCTTGCTGATGTGATATCCCTGACCAAAGTCGCAGCCCATGCTGGCTAGCAAATCCCACGCGGCGCGACTTTCAATCCCTTCCGCTACCACCTTGAGATTGAGGTTATGGCCAAGGTCTATGGTCGAGCGGACTATCTTGCGATCGCTTTCGTCTTCTTCCATTTTCAGCACAAACGATTTGTCGATCTTCAGCTCACTCACCGGCAGGCGCTTGAGATAGGCCAGCGATGAATAGCCGGTGCCGAAATCGTCAATCGACAGTTGCAGCCCCATGTCCGCCAGGCGCTCCAGCGTGTGCTGTGCACGTTGTGGATCATCCATCATGCTGCTTTCGGTGATTTCCAGCGTCATGCCCCCGAGTACCAGCCCCGCATCCTGATGCAAGCTCAGAATCTTGTGCGGCAAATCCTGATCAATCAGGTCGCGGGTTGAGAGATTCACCGCAATCGGCGCGTCAATACCGAGTTTGCGCCACGCTACTTCCACCCTGACCGCTTCGGCCAGCACCCAAAGGCTGATAAGCGAAATCAGGCCAGACTGTTCGGCAAATGGAATGAACTGATCGGGGAACATCAGGCCTTTTTGCGGATGCCGCCAGCGGATCAGCGCTTCTACCGCACTGACCTTGCCATTTTGCAGGTCTATCTTGGGTTGCACATATAACGCCAGCTCATTCATGGCAATGGCCTGCCGTAATTCCGAGGCGAGCGATAAATTGCCCTGGCTGCTGATATCAAATGCCGGATCAAACAGCACGGCGCCGGACTGCTTGGCCTTGGCAACATGCATGGCCATCTCGGCATTGCCCAGCAGTTTTTCCTGCGAGCTGGCATGTTCAGGATAACTGGCTACACCAATGCCCATGCTGATATCGACCGACTGGTCGGCGATGCTGATGGGGGTTTCCAGTTTTTGCAGCAGCATATTGGCGACGTGCATGGCGTTTTCCAGGCTGGTTCTCGGCAATAGCAGGGCAAACTCATCCCCGCCCAGCCGCGCCACCAGATCCGACTCTTGACGGATAGAGCTTTGCAGGCGCTGCGCCACGCCTTTCAGCAAGTCATCTGCCGCGGTATGCCCAAGTACCTTGTTGATCTGCTTGAAGTGGTTCAGGTTCATCACCAGCACCGCCAGATGCTCTTGCTGCTCCTGTGCCTGTTGCAGCGCTAGCCCCAGCTCGCGCAGGAACGAAGCGCGATTGGGCAAACCGGTCAGTTCATCCCAGTAAGCCAGACGGGTGATGCTTTGCTCGCGGCTGGCAATCGCATCTACCATGCTGCCAAAGGCGCGGCTGAGCTTGCCAAGCTCATCTTCACGACTGCTGCTGAGGCGTATGGAAAAATTGCCCTCTTCCAGCTTTCTGGCGGTATCGGCCAGCTCGGTAATCGGCTGGCTGATGCGTCGGGAAACATAAAAAATGACAAAGGCGAACACCAGTGCGCCCAGCATGGTGAGCAGCAGCAGGTTGCGCTGCAATGCCAGGTAGGGCGCCGTGGCTTCATCAATTGAGCGCTGCAGGATAGCCACCAGGGATTCGTCTCCATGCTCCATGATGGAGACATAGCGCGTGCCGTACTCGGCATTGCCCATGCTGAGTTCGGTCAGTCGGCTGGTCGAGGCTTTGTCGAGCAGCTTTTCGGTGAGGGACATGCTGAGCGTGGATGCCATGGAGCTCCAGCCGCTGCCATTGGAGCGACTGATGAAGGTGACGTCCAGGTTGCTCAGTTTGTGTAAATTCTGGGCCAGGGTATCGTCAATCTGGAAACCCATGATAATCCAGCCTATGGTCAGGGGTGCTTTTACCGGCACGGCAACCAGCTGATAAGGCTGGTGATTGAAAATGGCGAAGCTTTGCGCATAGCCGTTCTGCTGGCTATCCTGAATCAGCTTGTCGACGATCGGGCTTGCTTCAAGATGGGATATCTTGCCCGAGATAGTGAGGTTGCCTGTGGCCGCGGATTCGAACATGGCAATATCGGCGTCGATGCGGGATTGGTGATTGCTGAGCGCGGAGAGGATGGTTTCGTAATCCATGCTGGCAATCGCCTGCCGGAAGCCGAAATCACTCGCCAGTATCCTGGCGCCCTGGCTCAGGCTGTCCCCGTTTTGCTTGAGCAGATTCAGGAACACCCGTTCGCCAATTTCCAGCTGCTCATTGACGGCGGCACGCGAGTTCTTGTTGATACTGTATTTGATCGCCAGGAACCCCGCGATCTGAATGGCGAGAATGAGCGTGAGGAAGATCACCGCCATGCGGCTTTGTAGGCTTTTGAACTGCATGGAAGGTATCGCGTTTACCGTTTCTGAAGTGCGCTCGTATTGATATCCAGTTTAACGGCAGTTTGTTCGTCGGCTTTAACCCCAAGCGCTTTTTCAAAGAGGGTGTTTTCATTGCTTTGCGCGTAATGCCAGACGGCCAGCGTGTAGGAACCGTTGGGCACATTGCTGATGGTTGCTTTGCCCGTGCTGTCGCTCAAGGCGAAATAAGGCGTGTCGACCACGCGGATGAACGCCAGCATCTGGTCGTGGATGTTGCAGCCCAATACCACTGTGCCCGCTTTGTCGAACACCACTGGCGTGCTGGGGACGCCAGAATACAGCTTCAGCTCAAATGTTTTGGCGGGCGAGAAGGAGTACACGTGATGCTTCACTTTGTCCCGATTGGGGAAGCTTACGCTGGTGCCGGTTTGTACCACGCTGACCAGCGGCAAAAACTGGCGGTTTTTCTGTTCGATGGCTGCCGTGCCCGGAGCCGGCAGGGTGGCTTTGCCGCTCGGTTCTGCCCACACCACAGCATCTGGCAGCGGGGTGCCAGCGGCATCTGTGACGGTGATGGTCAGGTCTGCTGCCCATGTGGTGTATGGGACAAGCAGGCATGCCAGCGTCAGCAGTCTGAGGGAACGATGAAGAAAGGAAGGCTGCATATGGTATGCCTGACAGGGTTAGTGCGCGACGATATCGCGTTTCATGGGCGCCAGTAATTTCAGCAGCTCATTCTTTTCGCGGGTGCCTACATGCTGGTGATCCAGCGCCGTGCGCATGGCGTCCACCATCCGCTCAAATTCGGCATTGGTAATCCTGGCATCTGCATGCGCATTTTCCATGGTTTCGCCTTCGTACTGGCAGCCGCCGCCGGTGAGTGAGCAAAGCTGGCTGACAATGCTTTCTTTCAGCACTGGCAGTTTCACCCCATCGAACGAGCGGCTGGTTTTGGGGTCCTGACTGACCTTGTCTATGGTTTCATCGACGACCGCCGTCAACACCGCATTTCCCCCCAGACGATCATACAGACTGCGCTCGGGTTTGACCGGGCTGCATGCACATACACAGGCGACTAAAAAGATGAGGCTGGCGATAGAGAATGGCTTCATGTTTTGCATTTTATGCCGTAACTGAAATGATGGATTCCGACGGGAACGCTGCCAATGCTGACGGCAGCGCAAGGTCTGATGTGCTGGATTTCCCGTGCGTCATGCCTTTGCATCATAACGAATAATGAATTGTGTCGGATATTGAATAAGTGTGGTGCGTGAAAAAATGATGGCAAGACGATGGAAAAAATGGGGGATGTGCCTACTGCTCGGTCTGGCAATGGCTGGGCAAGTACAGGCGGGTGATCGCCTGCTGGCAACCGGTGGGGTTAGCCAGGTGGAGGGTTCTGGTGGCGGCGGGCTGGTGCCCTGGGCAGTGATTTCAGGCTATAGCACCGACCAGCAGGTCAGTGCGACCGGTTTTTATACCGAAGCCCGCACGCGTGGCGGCTTTGATCTCAACGTGGTCGGTGTCAGCGTGGGCATTGCCAACCGGGTTGAGCTGTCGCTGTCTCAGCAGCATTTTGGCCTGGGCAGTACGGTGCATGGCGAGACCATCCGCATGAATACAGCGGGTATCAAGCTGCGCCTGTTTGGCGATGCGGTGTATGACCAGGATCGCTGGTGGCCGCAGGTGGCGGTGGGCATGCATCTCAAGCACAACGAGGATTTTGAATTCATCCCGGCTGCGCTGGGGGCCAAACATGCCAGCGGGGCGGATTTTTATGTGGCCGCCACCAAGCTATATCTGGACGCTGTGGGGGGGCATAACCTGCTGCTGGGGGCGACCTTGCAGGCGACCAAGGCCAATCAGTTTGGCCTGCTGGGTTTTGGTGGCGATCGCCATGATGATTATCGTGCGCAGTTGGGGGTGTCGGCCGCCGTCATGCTCACCGACCGCACGCTACTGGGGGCCGAGTATCGTAGCAAGCCAAATAATCTCAGCGTCTATCGCGAAGACGACGCCAAGGATATCTTTCTCACCTGGTTTGCCCACCGCAACTTCTCGATTACCGCAGCCTATCTGGATCTGGGCCGCATTGCCGACAAAGACAACCAGACCGGCTGGTACCTGTCCGGCCAGCTCGGCTTCTAGCGCATGTCACCGCTCAAGGCGCCGGATTCATGTAGGTAAGATGCAGCGCTTCGATTTCCTGCAATATCTCCGGGCTTAAGCGGGTTTGCCAGGCGGCAATGTTTTCCTGCAGCTGCGTCATGCTGGTGGCGCCGATGATGGTGCTGCTCACAAACCAGCGCTGATAGACAAACGCCAGTGCCAGCTGCGTGGGTGTCAGGCCATGACGGCGCGCCAATGCGGCGTAAGCGGCGCTGGCCGGGCCGACATTGGGTTTTTTGTAGCGCTGGGCATAGCCCAGAAACATGGTGACCCGGCCCACAGCTTGCGGGTCATCAATATATTTGCCAGTAAGATGGCCAAATGCCAGCGGCGAGTAAGCCAGAAGGCCGATGTTTTCGCGATACAGCACCTCGGTCATGCCGAATTCCATGCCGCGGTTGATCAGGTTGTAGCAGTTTTGCACGGTGGCCACGCGCGGCAGATCGTATTCCCTGGCGATGCGCAGAAACTCCATCAGCCCCCACGGCTGCTCGTTGGATAGCCCGATGTAGCGGATCTTGCCTTCTTTCACCAGCTCGGCCAGGGTTTCCAGCTGATTGCGTATGCTTACCCATTCCTTCTGCTGGCCGTTTTCAAACTCCTGTGCCGGATCAAACTGATATTGACCAAACATCGGCACATTGCGCTCAGGCCAGTGCAGCTGGTAGAGATCGATATAGTCGGTTTGCATGCGTTGCAAGGAGCCCTCAATGGCGGCGCGTATATTGGCGCGATCCAGCGATGGCGGGCCGCCGCGTATCCAGCCCAGGCCACGCCGGGGGCCTGCCACTTTGCCACTCAGAATAATCTTGTCGCGTGGCTGGTGCTTCAGCCAGTTGCCCACCATGGTTTCGGTGCGCGTGTAGGTCTCGGCCTTGGGCGGCACCGGATACATCTCGGCGGTATCAATGAAATTGATGCCCTGGGCAACGGCGTAATCCAGCTGTTGATGCGCCTCGGCTTCGGTGTTCTGGTCGCCAAAGGTCATGGTGCCCAGGCAGATGGGTGAAACGTGCAGGTCGGTATGGGCGAGTGGGCGTAGTTGCATGGGATATGGGCGCGTTGCGTAAAAACCAAAGTGTACGTCAATTTGCGTAGAAAGCCGAAACCGGGCCGGACACGGGTTGTTGCAGGCAGAGCGGGTGAGTATGATGCTATTTCCGTTTAAATCTGCTGATCAATCTCATGACTTATTGCGTAGCCCTGCTGCTGGATGAAGGCCTGGTGTTTGCCTCGGATACCCGTACCAATGCCGGTGTGGACCAGGTGGCCATCTTCCCCAAGATGAACGTATTTGAAGTGCCGGGCGAGCGTGTGATCACCTTGCTGACGGCGGGCAACCTGGCGATCACGCAAGCCGTGGTCAACCGCTTGCGCGAAGCGATCAAGGTGGAGGATATTGCACATTTGAACAATGTCGGCAGCATGTTTGAGGCGGCGCAGCTGGTGGGCGATGTCATGCGTGATGTGTTTGAGCGAGATGCCGAGCACCTGAAAAACCATAACACCGATTTCAATGCCAGCATCTTGCTGGGCGGTCAGATCAAGGGTGAAAAGCCGCGCTTGTTCAATATCTATGCCGCGGGCAACTTTATTGAAACCTGCCGGGAAACGCCGTATTTCCAGATCGGCGAAACCAAGTATGGCAAACCCATCATCGACCGCGTGGTGAAGTACAACAGCGACATGATGGATGCGGTGAAGTGCGTGCTGATCTCCTTTGACTCCACCATCCGCAGCAACATCTCGGTAGCGGCCCCTATCGATCTCATGCTGTATCGCACCGATAGCCTCAGCGCCAATTGCCGTCAGCGCATCGAGGAAAAAGACCCGTATTACGCCACGATCCGCCAAGGCTGGTCCGACGGCCTTAAAACCGTATTCAGCGGCTTGCCCAGTCCTGACTGGTGCTAGTACTCGCTTACGCGCCGCCTGGCATGCGCCAGGGCAGGTAGCGTGACTGCAACACCTGCAGGCTGCCATCTTCCAGCGAGTAGCGACACACTGGAAGCAGGCGGCCTGCAATCTCGGCGCTGGCATACACGGCCAGCGTGATCTCGTTTATTTCCAGTGATATTTCCGGCAGTGCCAGGGCGGCAAGTTTCTGCTGCACGTCGATCATGGCGAGGCGCTGACGGTAAAACCCCGCCGTGATGTGCGGTACATAGGGCTGTGTTTCGGTGGCTCTTAGCGCGGTACGCATGGTGTGCAAGGGTTCGATGTCGCCTTTCAGTCCGAGATAGGCGGCGGTGGTAAAGCTACCCGCGAAGCTGGTGCTTATTTGCAACGATGTGGGCAATGAGGCTTGCAGGCAGGCGATATCCCGCTGAAAGTCAGCCTCGGTGTAGCTGTGCGCATCCCTGGCATGGGCTTGCGGAAAGCCGCACACTGCCAGCGTGATGTGCGGCTGGCGCCGATAATCCGGCAGCAGCCAGTCGCCCAAGTGGCGGCGCATCGCGCTGATATGGGCGCGCATCTCTGCCGTATCCGCTTCTACTATCCATACCGCATAAAACGGTCGGCCCAGATGCCAGCGTACAAAGTTATCAGCGCGGCAGGCGATGGTGTGCGAGGCCATCTCCTGCAAGCAAGGTGTACGGTTTATGTCTGCGGCGGGTGAACTCAAGATGATGGCGGTGTCTGATGGCATGCGAAGGGTGGGGGTGGCTGGCGTGGGTTCAGGTCTTGATTCCGGTCGGCCTCAAGCCGCGTGGGCTTCGAGCAGGCTTTTCAGGTTGGCGAGGTCGCGTAGCACCCAGGCCTCGTCTTCGGCAAATTGTTCATCACTGATGCCGGGCTGGCGAAACAGAGTGAACATCAGCTCGGCGGCATTGCCGTTGGCAATCACCCGCATGGGGATGTAGATCTCGTTATCGTCATCCGGATAAACCCAGTGGTCGAGCACGCCATGGTCATTCGGTTCGCAAAAACGGATGCGTATCGGGCCTTCTGGTCCGTCCGCCACCCAGGCATCCTGCACCCGGCGGATGCCACGGCCCAGCCCGGTGGCCCAAGCCGAAAGATTCTCCGGTTGGGCTGCAAAGCGGTAGACCTCTTGCCATGGCCGCTGGATCACGATGCTGATAATGCAGGAAAGCGTGGCTGTGCTCATGAGAAAACCCTTGGGGTTGATGAGGACGGATCAATATAATACTACCTTGGGCCAGCCGCCCGTTTGGGCGATTGCACCTGATTTTATGAGCACCTCTTTTTTCTGAAAGTTCGGCTTGAGCGATCTGGATTCTGTTTTTTCCCTGGAAGGTCCGCTGGCTGCCAGCATTCCCGGCTACCGCACCCGGGTGCAGCAGCTCGAAATGGCCAAGGCCATTGAAGAAGCCATCAAGCAGGGTCGCCAGCTGGTGGCCGAAGCGGGGACGGGGACTGGCAAAACCTTTGCCTATCTGGTGCCCGCCTTGCTCTCCGGCGGCAAGGTCATTGTGTCGACTGGCACCAAAACCCTGCAGGATCAGCTGTTCAATCGCGATCTCCCTGCCGTGCGCGATGCACTCAAGGTGCCCGTGACCGTGGCCATGCTCAAGGGCCGCGCCAATTATGTTTGCCACTTCCACCTCGAACGCGCCATGAACGAGGGGCGATTTATCTCGCGGGAAGATGCCAATTACGTGCACAAGATTCGCGCCTTTGCCGACAACAGCTCCACCGGCGACAAAAGCGAGCTGACCGATGTGCCGGAAAACGCCACCATCTGGCCCGCCGTCACCTCCACCCGCGATAATTGCATGGGGCAGGAGTGCGCGTTTTACAAGGAATGCTTTGTCATGGAAGCGCGCAAGCGCGCGCTGGCTGCCGATGTGGTGGTGGTTAACCATCACCTGTTTTTTGCCGATGTGATGCTGCGCGATGAAGGCGTGGCCGAGCTGTTGCCCAGCGCCAATACCGTGATTTTTGACGAGGCGCACCAGCTGCCGGAAGTCGCCGGGCTGTTTTTTGGCGAGGATGTCTCCACCAGTCAGCTGATGGAGCTGGCACGCGATGCCCATGCCGAATACATCACCACCGCCAAGGATTGCACCGCCTTGCCCGAAGCCACCGCTGCGCTGGAAAAAGCCGTGCGCGATTTTCGGCTGGTCTTCAGTTTTGAAGGCAGCCGCATGCCCGTGCAAAAAGCCCAGGCGCTTAAAAATTTTGAGTCGGCCTACGCCACCATGCAGGAAAAACTCAATGTGCTGGCGCAGGTGCTGGAAAGCCAGGCGGAGCGCGACCCCGCCATTGAAAATTGCTGGCAGCGCGGTCTGGCCCTGCAGCAAAAACTGCAAGCCTGGCAAAAAGCCGACAACGCCAACCTCGTGCGCTGGGTCGAAGTCTTCAGCCAATCGGTGCAGCTGCATGCCACACCGCTTTCCGTGGCCGAAGGCTTTGGCAAGCAGCTGAACGCCCAGCCGCGCGCCTGGATATTCACTTCCGCCACGCTCGCCGTCAAAAGCGATTTCAGCCACTACCTTGGGCAAATGGGCCTGCAAGAAGCCACCACCGGCTACTGGAACAGCCCATTTGATTACGGCCAGCAAGCCCTGCTCTATGTGCCCAATGGCATGCCGGAGCCCAACAGCCCCGGCTACAGCGCCGCCGTTGCGGCCGCCGCCTTGCCGGTGATCCGCGCCAGCCGGGGCCGCGCATTCGTGCTGAGCACCAGCCTGCGGGCCATGCGTGAAATCCACGCCCTGCTCAAGGATGCTTTCTCAAGCGAAGGCATGGAATACCCGCTGCTGATGCAAGGCGAGAGCGCCCGTACAGAACTCTTGGACCGCTTTCGCGCCCTGGGCAACGCCGTGCTGGTGGGCTCGCAAAGTTTCTGGGAAGGCGTGGATGTGCGCGGCGAAGCCCTGAGCGCCGTCATTATCGACAAGCTGCCCTTCGCCCCGCCTGATGATCCGGTGCTCGCTGCGCGCATCGACAAAATGAACGCCGAAGGCCGCAATGCCTTTATGGAATACCAGCTGCCGTATTCCGTGATCACCCTCAAGCAGGGCGCCGGCCGCCTGATTCGCGACGAAGCCGACCGCGGCGTGCTGATGATCTGCGACCCCAGGCTGATCGCCAAACACTACGGCCGTCGCATCTGGCAAAGCCTGCCGCCCTTCAAGCGCACGCGGGACATTGCCGAAGTAGAGGCGTTTTTTGAGCAAGCCGCAGACGATGCGCTCGCAGAGGCTGGCAAGGCCTGACCTTAGGGTTAGGCCATCTTCCACTCCTCCGGCATCACCTCCACCAGATAATCCACAAACACCCGCAGCTTGTGGGTCATGGCGTGCTTGTCCTGATAGCTGACATAAAAATCCAGCGGTTCAATATCGGCGGTCACGGCGCCTTTGCTGGTTTCATGTCCGGTAAACAGGGCTTCGAGTTGGCCGCTGTCAATCAGCGGTTGGGCGACGAAGGCGCCCAGGCGGGCGATGCCAGCACCGCCGACGGCGAGGCGGGCCAGGGCGTCGATGTCATTGCTGTTGACGGTGGGAGTGATGTCCGGCTCGAAGCGCAAACCATCACGCAGAAAGCCCCAGCCCAGCATGCGCCCGCTGGCGGGCACGCGAAACATCAGGCAGGCGTGGTGCGATAACTCCTCCGGCTGGGTGGGGCGTCCGGCGCGGTCGAGGTAGTCTGGCGATGCGCAAAACAGGATGGGCACGCGGGCAATGTGGCGCGCGATCATGCCGGGCTCCAGTTGCTGCTTGAAGCGGATGCTGATGTCGATGTTTTCGGTGATGTGGTCGATGGCGTTGTCGGTGGTGATGAGTTCGACTGAGATGCGCGGATAGCGGCGCATGAAAGGCGGGATCAGGTCGGCAATGACATTGCGGCCAAAGGCGGCCGAGCAGGCGATGCGCAGGCGGCCTTGCGGTTCTCCCTGGAATTCGGTGATGCTGGATTTGGCAAGCTCCAGGTCGCGCAGGATATCTTTCACGGCGTGGTAGTAAAGCTGTCCGGCGTCGGTCAGTGCCATGCTGCGGGTGGAACGGCTGAGCAGGCGTATGCCCAGGGTGGTTTCCAACCGCTGAATGTTCTGGCTGGCCGCCGCTGCGGTAATGCCTATCTGGCGGGCGCCGGCGGCAATGCTGCCGTGCTCCACGGCACGGACAAAGCTTTCTATGCTGCGCAGGGTATCCATAATCTATTGGCTGCGAATATTGATGTGATTCGATAGTTTATCTTGTGAATGTAACAAGCTCCAGACCTCTATTGCGGCAGGGAGGGTTTGCGTTAAAGTCTCGTCAACGTTCTGCATTACTTGAAAGGAAACCATCATGCAAACTACTGAATTAAAAGCACCACGCCTGCCTAAAATTCCAGCGCGTTATACCCCCGTGGCATTTGCCTTTTACATGGCCGGCATCATGGCCCTGCTGATGTCTTTCGTTATCGTGGCGATCAATGGTGGCATTGGCCATCACTATATTGCCAGTGTGTTTCATGCGTACTCGATGGCAATGCCGGTGGCCTTCTGCTGTGTGCTGATGGTGCGTCCGGTGGTGGTCAAGCTGGTAGCGCTGACGGTAGCTCCGCCTGCCTGAGAATATCGGGTGTGACGTTTGCACAGAACCATGGTCAGACACGCCATGGGATTAACATGAAGGAATGATGAGATGAATGCAACAAGCAATAATCTGGTGATCGGTTTCATAGGCTTGGGAGCCATGGGCGAAGGCATGGTGGCCAATCTGCTGGCCGCAGGCCATGCGGTGCGCGTGTATAACCGCAGCGCGGAAAAAGCCGCCGCCTCGGTCGCCAAGGGGGCCGTGCTGAGCGATACGCCTTTTGCCGCCGCGCAGGATGCGGATATCGTGATTACCATGCTATCCAACGATGCCGTGCTGGAATCGGTTACCCTGGCTGAAAACGGTGTGCTGGCTGCGCTGAAACCAGGTGCGGTGCATTTGTCCATGAGTACGGTTTCGCCCGAGACCTCGCGCAAGCTTGCCGCGCTGCATGCGGACAAAGGCGCGCAGTTGCTGGCGGCGCCGGTCTTTGGTCGGCCAGACATGGCGGCCGCCAAAAAATTGTGGATCTGCGTGTCGGGCCATGCGCCGTCGATAGCCATTGCCCGCCCGGTGCTGGAAGCCATGAGCCAGGGCATCTTTGAATTTGGCGATGACCCGGGTGCCGCCAATGTGGTGAAGCTCAGCGGCAATTTCATGATTGCCTCCTGTGTGGAAACCATGGCCGAAGTCGCCACCCTGGCTGAGAAAAATGGCATCAAGCCTGAAGCGGTACTGGGCATGCTGACCAGCACCATCTTCGCCTGCCCCATGTACCAGCGCTATGGTGAACTGATACTGAAACAGGACTATGCGCCTGGCTTCAAGCTCTCACTGGGTTTCAAGGATATGAACCTGATTCAGAAGGTGGCGCTGGAGAGCGCGACGCCGATGCCGTTTCTTGGTATTGTGCAGCAACGCTACCTGAGTGCCATGGCCGAAGGGCGTGAAGGCCAGGATTGGAGCGCGATTGCGCTAAATGCCCGGCATGATGCAGGCCTGCCGGTGCAGCGCCAGTTCTGAATTCAAGAGGCGACTATGTCTGATCCACGTGTGTTTTTTGCCGCTGAGCGTACCTTGCTCGCCTGGGTGCGTTCCGGCGTGACCATCATGGCGCTGGGCTTTGTGGTGGCCAAATTTGGTTTGTTTCTCACCCTGATGAGTGCGGCTTCGGGCGCTACACACCTGGTGCATCATCATGCCTGGACAGATACCCTGGGCGTGATGCTGGTGGCGGCGGGAGCCGTGGTGATTCTTGGAGCCCAGTACAACCATTATCTGTACGTACGCACCTTGCCGGAACATGATGTGCCCAACATGGCGCTACCCTGGATGACGGTGGCCCTTTCACTGTCGGTGGTGCTGTGTGGCGTGCTGCTGGCGATCTATCTCGCGCTGGGCTAAGTAATGCCTGCGCGTGCTTGCGGCACTAAGCATGCGCATTTGTCTGCCATGTCAGACTGACATTTTATGACGCTGGCCGCTTGCGGCTGGTATCCAATTTGCTAGATTGTTTATTGTGAAGCGCTTGTACTATGGAGGCTACGACGATGGATATCCTGCAAGTGGTAAATGCACAAATGAACGCCCTTGGCATGCCCTTATATGCCGTCACCCTGACTGCCGTTCCCCGAGCGGATACTCCCCTGCTACTCATGCTGCACTGGCATGGCTTTCGCCGTGAAGAGGTGGAAGGCCTGCCTTCACGCTTTGCGCCGCTTTATGCCGTGCCCGGCTCGGCGCTGCAACTCAATGAACGCTGGAACCGCATGGAAATGCTGGACGAAGCCATGCTGGATGCCGGCTGGAAACTCGGTGCCTGGGATGTGGTGCGCGATGCACGTCGCGGCTGCAACTGGATAGGTGCCAGCGAGCAGGAGGCGCTGGAATGCCGACAGGCGTTTGGCGATTACTCGCCGCTGGGCGATCAGGAAGACCACTTGCTGGTGGAAGCCCCTGACCGCCTGGAGATGATGCATCTGGCCGCTGCCGTTGGTTATGTGCGCTGGATGTTTCGCCCGGTGAAAGACAGCATCTGGCGCCAGACCGCCGAGGACGACACGCTGGATGAGGTTGGCGGGCGCAATACGCCATGCCCGGTCAACCCGATTACCTACACCTCCAAAAACCTGCATGTGGCTTATCGCCTTGGCCGCGTAGAGCGCATCATTCTGCCCTGAAACCCTTGCGGTGACTGGCTCTGGGAGGTGGCTGAAATTTTTTCTAAGCTACCTCTTGAAATCCTTTTTCCCCACCCATATCAAAAAAACTGTCAGCTTAGGCGGCGCTTGTCCTCATGTCAGGCTCCGCCCTGGGCTGAACCTAATGTTGACTAACGTTGATATCGCTAAGGAGATTAGAAATGAGCATTCGTCCCCTTTATGACAGGGTCGTCGTCAAGCGAATTGAAGCGCAACGTACGACCGCTTCCGGCATCGTGATTCCGGATACGGCATCCGAAAAACCCGAGCAGGGCGAGGTGATTGCCACTGGCAACGGCCGCCGTCTGCAAGATGGCACCCAAGTGCCGCTGGAAGTGAAGATTGGTGACCAGGTGCTGTTTGGCAAATATGCCGGGCAGACCGTCAAGCTGAATGGCGAGGAACTGCTGGTGCTGCGCGAGGAAGATATTCTCGGCGTGGTCGAGTCCAGTGATGCCAAGCTCAAAAAAGTGGCTTGATCCTCATTGTTAACCGTTTAATTCTGGATATATCAGGAGAACATCAAGATGGCTGCAAAAGAAGTCAAATTTCATGACCACGCACGTACGCGCATCGTCCAGGGCGTCAATGTACTGGCCGATGCCGTGAAAGTGACTTTGGGCCCCAAGGGCCGTAACGTGCTGATCGAGCGCAGTTTTGGCGCTCCGGTCATTACCAAGGATGGCGTATCGGTCGCCAAGGAAATCGAACTGCAGGACAAGTTTGAAAACATGGGTGCCCAGATGGTGAAGCAGGTGGCGTCCAAGACGGCGGACATCGCTGGCGATGGCACCACCACCGCCACCGTGCTGGCCCAGGCCATTGTGCAGGAAGGCATGAAGCACGTGGTCGCCGGGGTGAACCCCATGGACCTCAAGCGTGGCATTGATAAAGCCGTGAATACCGTGGTGGATGAGCTGCACAAGCTGTCCAAGCCGATTACCACCAACAAGGAAATTGCCCAGGTCGGTTCCATTTCCGCCAACTCCGACCATGCCATTGGCAAGATCATCGCCGATGCCATGGAAAAAGTCGGCAAGGAAGGCGTGATCACCGTTGAAGATGGCAAGTCGCTGGAAAACGAGCTGGATGTGGTGGAAGGCATGCAGTTCGACCGCGGCTATCTCAGCCCTTACTTCATCAATAATCCGGAAAAGCAGACCGTCGAGTTTGATGATCCGCTGATCCTGCTTTACGACAAGAAGATCAGCAGCATCCGCGATCTTCTGCCCACTCTGGAAAACGTGGCGAAAGCCGGCAAGCCTTTGCTGATCATCGCCGAAGACCTCGAAGGCGAAGCGCTGGCAACGCTGGTGGTGAACAGCATGCGTGGCATTCTTAAGGTGGCGGCGGTCAAGGCGCCTGGATTTGGCGATAGGCGCAAAGCCATGCTGGAAGACATTGCTATCCTGACTGGTGCTACCGTGATCTCGGAAGAAACCGGCAAGCAGCTGGAAAAAGCCACGCTGGAAGACCTGGGCCGCGCCAAGCGCGTGGAAGTGCAAAAAGAAAACACCATCATCATTGACGGCGCTGGCGAGCAAAAAGCCATCGAAGCCCGCGTCAAGGCGATCCAGGCCCAGATCGAGGAAAGCAGTTCCGACTATGACCGCGAAAAACTGCAGGAGCGTGTTGCCAAGCTGTCTGGCGGTGTTGCAGTGATCAAGGTCGGCGCCGCCACCGAAGTGGAGATGAAGGAGAAGAAAGACCGCGTGGACGATGCCCTGCATGCCACCCGCGCGGCGGTGGAAGAAGGCATCGTGCCTGGCGGTGGTGTGGCGCTGTTGCGTGCCCGCAGCCGCATTGCGGACCTCAAGGGCGACAACGCCGATCAGGATGCTGGTATCCGTATCGTGCTGCGTGCGATTGAAGCGCCGCTGCGCGCGATTGCGGCCAATGCCGGGGATGAGCCTTCGGTGGTCATCAACAAGGTGCTGGCTGGCTCTGGCAACTTTGGCTACAACGCCGCCACCGGTGAGTATGCCGATCTGGTGGAAACCGGCGTGGTAGACCCCACCAAGGTTACCCGCACCGCGCTGCAAAATGCGGCCTCGGTGGCCAGCCTGATCCTCACCACGGATGCCTCGATTGCCGAGTTGCCCAAGGAGGATAAGGCTGCCGTACCTGCCATGCCGGACATGGGCTACTAAGCCTGGCCGGAGGCAACATCCTGTTCCGGCGCTCATGTCGGCAGGATGAAAAAAGCCCTTCCAGTCTTTGCTGGAAGGGCTTTTTTTATGGGGTGTTCAGCTCAGGTTGCGGGTGTAGTGTCAACGGTGGGCTGCGGACGCGGCCAGCTGGCAAAACTGACGGCACCAATCACCAGGGCCGCCCCGGTCAGTTGTATCGTCGTGGGCGGCACGCCTTCCATCGCCGCAATCACCATGGAGGTGACCGGCACCAGATTCAGGAAGATGGCGGCCCGACCCGCGCCCAGCCGACGAATCCCCGCGTTCCAGCACAAGTAAGCCAGTACGCCGCCGCCTATGGTCATGATCAGCAGCGCCGTGGCCGCGTGCTGGCCAGGCATGACGAAGTGCTCGCCCGAGAGCAGCGCCACTAAGGTCAGCGCCAGGGCGCCCACGGTCATGATGGCGGCGGTGCTGGCGATGCCGCTGGTGTCGGTCGGCATCATTTTTTTGACGCAGACGTTATAGGCGGCCCAGCTCAGGCTGGCGAGGAAAATCAGAATGTCGCCGTGCGATATTTCCAGATGCGCCCCTGCGCCAAGCACCACAATCGCCACGCCGAGCAAGCCGATAGGGAATGCCAGCCATTGGCGCATGTGCAGGCGCTCGCCTATGGTGGCCCAGGCAATGAGCGCGGTCAGCAATGGATTCAGCGCCATGATGAGGGCGCCATTGACCGCTGAAGTGCTTTGCATGCCGAGGAAAAACAGGAGGTTGAAGCCGAATACGCCTACCAGCCCCAGCACCACGTAGGCACGGGCATGACGTAGCGGAACATGTTCGCCCCGGATATAGGTCAGCGTCAGCATGATGAGCGCGGCCAGCAGGTAGCGCGTGGCGCCGGCCACGACTGGCGGCATTTCGGCCACCACGGGAATGGCCAGATTGAAGTTGGCGCCCCATTGGATGGCGGCGAATAAGACACAGAAGTAGGTAAAAGCAAGACTCAAGGGCAAGGTTCCTGATGAGGTGGCGGCAGCTCAGGCCGGAAGGTCAAGGTCGATGGCGAGCGCTTTGGCAATGATCACGCGCCCGCCATGGTATTGGCTGAATAACGCCAGGGCTGGCGCAAGCCATGGCGCCAGTTGGGCTTTCCACTCGGGGCTGGCCTCGGCAGATTCCAGGCTGAACAGCGGGGTTTCTTCCGGGGAGTTGGCAGAGCGCAGGGTGCGGAAATGCAGGCGGATTATAACCTGTCCGGCCCAGGCAAAAACAAGGGCATGTGACTCCACGCGCAAGGCAAGCTGGCGCCCATCCTCCAGATGCAAAATGGCGGCCTGCCTGCTTTGTGGCTCAATGCGCATATCAGGCGGGCAGCCAGCCTTCTTCCTGCATCACCTGGGTAATGGCCGGCACCAGCGCATCCGGCAGGCGGATGATGGTGAGGGCGGCCTCGCGGCCTTGTGGCGATGTCTTGCGCAAGGTCTTGCGCAGAATATCCAGCAGTTTGGGCGTGTCGTAATCCGGGTGCTGCTCGACAAAGGCTTGCAGGTAATCCTCCACAAACACCAGCACGATCACGTCTTCCAGCGTTTGCATATCCGGGTCGCTAAGCGGGGCGGCCTTGCCCACCAGCTGGGCCACGCGCTGGAGGGTGATGTCGTCATAGCCCACGTCACGCAGGATGTCGGAGGCAAGCTTGGCATGCATGGCTTTCAGCGCATTGCGCCATTGATGGTAGCCAGGCTTGGTCATGGGGTAGCTGTCGCGTGCAATGCTCCAGCGGCAAATATGCTGGCAGCGGGCGGCCAGCTGCAGCACTTCACTGGCATCGGGCCGGTAACGCTGCAGCATGGCGCTCATGCGCTGAGCATATAGCAGCTCATTGGGGATGGCTTTGCCATCGACCACGGTGTGCTTGGGGTCTTGGGCATTGCGGGCATCAAAGGCATCCAATGCCTGTTGCAGCTGAGGGCTGGTCATATAGTTTCCTGGGTATTGTCTGTATATATTGCGGGGCACCTAGTGCTGGCCGGGTACCCGCAACGGGTCCAGCAGGGTTTTCAGGCCATTGTGGTCCAGCTCCTGCATCAGTGCCAGCAGGCGGCCGATCTCGCCGGGCGGAAAGCCTTCGCGGGCAAACCAGTTGAGGTAATTACCCGGCAGGTCGGCCAGCAGTCTGCCCTTGTATTTGCCAAACGGCATTTGCATAGTCACCAGGCGGTGCAGATCTTCAGGTTTCATGGCGCGGTGTGTTCGTCATCATTCGCCATGGCGATGGCGGCTGCGATGGAGGGCGCATGGAACTTGGCGACGCAGGCCTGGCCTTCACGTGCCAGATGTGCGCGTACCAGTTCCAGCACCTGATCCAGCGACAGATGCTGGCCGGTGGCCTGGGGCTTGACCCGCTGCTGCGCCCGTGGCGTTAGCGTATAAATGGCGCCATGGGCATCAATCAGCCGATCGCGTGCATGGTAAATGTGGTGCTGCAGGTCGGCCGCGGCTTGCCACTCCGCCAGACTGCTAATGTAGGCCAGCTCGGGCTGGCCATCAAATTGCACAATCGCGGGCCAATGTGGCTGGGCAGGAGCGGGGCTAGGGGACATGCCCGCATGGTAACCATGCCCATGCCTGCTGGCAACCGGTTTGCTGCTGTCAGGATTACCGGCTAACGGCACGGCAGCCCTGCGTTACAATGCCTGGTACCCCAGAATGCCGAGCCCCTTTTCATGCAGCCCATCGTGATTCCTGACAGCGAATTTGAACTGACCGCCATGCGGGCACAGGGTGCTGGCGGGCAGAACGTCAACAAGGTGTCCAGCGCGGTGCATTTGCGCTTTGATATCCGTGCTTCTTCGCTGGATGACGCGCACAAGGCCAGATTGCTGGCGCTGCGCGATGCCCGGGTGAGCAGCGAAGGTGTGCTCATCATCAAGGCACAGCGCCATCGCAGCCAGCTGCTCAATCGCCAGGATGCCATCGAACGCCTGCATGCCTGGGTAAACCAGGTGGCGCGGCCGCCCGCTGTGCGGCATGCCACGCGCCCCACGCTGGCTTCACGCAAAAGAAGACTGGAAGGCAAGACGCGGCGCGGGCATATCAAGGCAATGCGTGGCAAAATAGCGGCTGAATAACAGACTGAAGTTTTTATGCGGCTGCTCGCACTCGATACCTCTACCGAATACCTTTCCCTGGCGCTCCATCTGGATGGCCGCGTGTTGACGCGCGAGCTGCATGCTGGTCAAACCCACTCGCAGCGCATTCTGCCTTTGTTGCGTGAATTGCTGGACGAAGCCGGACTCGCCATGACCGATCTGGATGGCATTGCCTTCGGCGCCGGGCCCGGTTCGTTCACCGGTTTGCGCATAGGCTGTGGCGTGGCGCAGGGCCTGGCGTTTGGCGCGGGTCTGCCGGTGGTGGGCGTATGCACCCTGCTGGCGCTGGCGGAAGCCAGTGGCGCTGACCAGGTGATAGCCTGTCTCGATGCGCGCATGGGTGAGGTGTACCACGCCGTGTATCGTCGGCAAGGCGATGCATGGCAGGAAGTCATCGCCCCAGGCTTATACAAGCCTGAAGCCGTGCCCGCCTTAGAGGGGGCTGGCTGGGTCGGGATTGGTAGCGGTTGGGCCAGTTATGCCGACATCCTCCAAGCCGCTTATCCTGCGCAAGTATCAAGCACACAGCCTGACCGCTACCCGCGTGCGCAGGAGATTGTGGCTTTGGCCTTGCCAGTGTTTGCCGCGGGTGAAGGGCGCCCGGCGGCTGAGGCAGCGCCTTTGTACATTCGTAACAAGGTGGCGCTCAAAACCAGCGAGCGCGCCAAGATGGCAGGGCTGAAATGAACGCCGTGCTCAAGCCCCGGGTGGCATTCCGCCCCATGCAAAAAGACGACCTGGATACCATCGTCGCCATCGAGCAGGTGATTTTTCCTTACCCATGGACCCGCGGTAATTTCATGGACTCGCTGAATGCGGGCCACAGCTGCTGGGTCATGCAGCAAGACGCCAGCATCGTCGGCTATGCCATTGTCATGATGGTGCTGGATGAAGCCCATCTCCTGAATATCAGTGTGGCGCAGGCCATGCAGGGCAGGGGGCTGGGGCGCTTGCTGCTGGAGCATGTCATGCAGATCGGCCGTCAGTATGGCGGCCTCAATATGTTTCTGGAAGTGCGACCATCCAACACCTCGGCGCTGCGTCTCTACGAAAGCATGGGCTTCAATGAAATGGCCATCCGCCGCAATTACTACCCTGCCAAGCATGGCCGCGAAGATGCCGTGCTGATGGGAGCCGCGCTATGAGTCTGACGCGCGAAGACATGCTGCGCGAACTGGAGCTGCTGCCCGCCTGGCATCTGCGGCAACCGCTACCCACGCCGGTAGCATCGCTTGAAGCGGTGCCTGCAGCCCCCGTTGAAACCCCGGCATCAACTACTTCGCAATCACCTGAAGCGCAGCATGCCGCGGAGCCAGCTGTCGCGACTCTGCCCACGCCCACGCAAGCCAGTGAGGAAGTCCTCACGTCTGTCCCCGTGACCGCTGCTGCGCTAACGGGTGTGGGCGCAACGGATACCAGCGTTGCTTCTACTGTGAAAGCGGATGCCGCAAGCCATGCCGCCTATGCGCTGCCCGATTCAGATACCTCTGTTGCCCCCAGCGCAGTAGCTGATGCAAATGCAGCGGACGACGCATCAACCTCTTCACCGCCCTGGGACGATGACATCCCTCCTCCGGATGAGATGCTGCTGCCCATCTTTGATGACGATGATCACTTGCCCGATATGGCAACATCGCTGGGGCAAGGGCGACGCGACAGCATTGCCCAGCTGGACTGGCAAGGGCTGCAGTCTTGCGTGGCGAATTGCCAGGCATGCAGTCTTTCGCGCACCCGCACGCAGACGGTGTTTGGCGTGGGCGACCCTGCCGCCGAATGGCTGATCGTAGGCGAAGCGCCGGGCGCCGAAGAGGACAAGCGCGGCGAGCCCTTTGTTGGCCAGGCCGGGCAATTGCTGGATAACATGCTGGGGGCGATTCAGCTCAAGCGCGGGCAGAATGTGTATATCGCCAATGTGCTCAAGTGCCGTCCCCCGCAGAATCGCGATCCGCAAGGCGAGGAAGTCCAGCAGTGTGATCCTTTTCTCAAGCGTCAGGTGGAACTGATCAAGCCCAAACTGATCCTAGCGTTGGGCAAGTTTGCCGCGCAATCCCTGTTGAATTCGGAGGCGACCATCGGCAGCATGCGCGGTCGCTTGCATGCATATAACGGCGTGCCGGTGATTGTCACTTACCATCCTGCCTATCTGCTGCGCAACCTGATGGATAAGGCCAAGGCATGGGAAGACTTGTGTCTGGCGCGCGCGACCATGCGCAAACTGCAGGAAGATGCCTTGCAATCGGCAACGGCACCCTCATCTAAAGACTGAATTCATTTAACACTAACGAGGACACAACATGCGATCCCTGATGCTTAAACTGGCGACACTGCTGCTGGTGCTGAACCTGACCGGCTGCGGCTACAACACCTTCCAGCAACTTGATGAAGAAGTGAACGCCAACTGGTCCGAAGTGCTGAACCAGTATCAGCGCCGTGCCGATCTGGTGCCCAATCTGGTGAGCACCGTCAAAGGCTATGCCAGCCACGAAGAAAAAGTACTGACCGAAGTGACCGAAGCGCGCGCCAAGGTCAGCAGCATTCAGGCAACCCCTGAGCTGATCAACGATGAAGCCGCGTTTGCCAAGTTCCAGCAGGCACAAAGCCAGATGACATCGGCATTGTCCCGCCTTCTGGTCGTGGCAGAAAACTACCCTCAGCTGAAGGCGGACGCCAGCTTCCGTGATTTGCAGGCCCAACTGGAAGGCACGGAAAACCGTGTGACCGTGGCCCGCAATCGTTATATTCAGGCAGTAAAGGAATATAACGTGGCGATTCGTACCTTCCCGAATAACCTGACCGCCAGCATGTTCGGCTACAAACCCAAGCCTAACTTCAGTGTGGAAAACGAGAAGGAAATCTCCAAGGCTCCCGCTGTTAACTTCGACAAGTAAGCATACGTGAAGAAGTTGAGCGCCTTGCTGCGCTGGTGCCTGCCCCTGCTGTTGCTTGCCTCTTTATGGCAGGCGGGAGCGGCGCAGGCGCTGGAAGCCATTCCACCGCTGACCCAGCGCGTGACCGACCTGACGTCGACCTTGACGGCTGAGCAGCAGGCCGGGCTGGAAGCCCGCCTGCAGGCATTTGAGCAGCAAAAAGGCAGCCAGATTGCCATCCTGATCGTACCCACGACCCAGCCTGAGGATATCGCGCAGTATTCCATCCGCGTGGTGGAAGCCTGGAAACTGGGGCGCGAGAAGCAGGACGATGGCGTGCTGATCCTGCTGGCGAAGAATGATCGCAAGATGCGCATTGAAGTCGGCTATGGCCTTGAAGGCGCAATCCCAGATGTCACCGCCAAGCGCATCATCAGTGATGTCATGGCGCCGTATTTTCGGCAGGGGGATTTTTACGGTGGCCTGAATGCCGCTGTGGAGCGTATCGCCGCGCTGATCGACGGTGAAGCCCTGCCTGCGCCACCGCAGCAAGCCCGTGGTGGCGAACATGACTGGGGCGATATGCTGCCGATTCTGCTGTTTGGCGGCTTGATCGCCGGCGCCATGTTGCGCGCGGTGCTGGGCAGCTTTTTTGGTGGTGTGGCTACTGGTGGCCTGATAGGCGCTGCCGTCTGGATACTGGGCGGTGGCCTCATCATGGCGCTGGTGCTGGCGTTCATTGCTTTTGTCGTCACGTTGGCCGGTATTGGCAATCTGGGTGGATTTGGTGGCTATGGCGGTGGTGGATTTGGTGGCGGCAGCGGTGGTGGCGGTTTTTCTGGTGGTGGCGGCGGCTTCGGCGGCGGCGGGGCTTCGGGAGACTGGTAAATCATGCTGAAAAAATCCGGATTTTCACGTTTCATGGCCCACTTGCTGGCAACGCCATGGCAGTTCAAACGCCACTTCAGTCAGCAGGCACTTGTCAATATTGAGAAGGCCACCGCCGCGAGCGAGCGCTCACATAATGGCGAAATTCGCGTGGTGGTGGAGGGCAGTCTTTCGCCCATGCATATCCTGCAAGGGGTTACACCGCGTCATCGTGCCATTGAGCTGTTTTCGCAACTGCGGGTATGGGATACCGCGGCCAATAATGGCGTGCTGATCTATTTGTTACTGGCGGATCGCGATGTGGAAATCATTGCCGATCGCGGCATACACCAGCGGGTAGGCGAAGCTGGCTGGGAGGCAATCTGCCGCGAAATGGAAGCCATGTTCCGCCAGGGACATTTTGAAACCGGCGTCCTGCATGGCATTACCCGCATAGGTGCCGCCTTGCAGCAATACTTTCCGCCGACTTCCGATGATCAGAATGAGTTGCCCGATGCGCCGCTGGTGCTTTGATAGCGGCGACTGGGGTGCCAGGATTGCAGGCGCGATCGCCGCGTTTTTTCTGTTGTTGTCTTGCCCTGTCTGGGCCGATAGCGCGGCACTGACGCAGGTATTGCAACAAAAGCCCACACTGGAAGGTTTTGACATATGTTACGGCGGCGGCTGTGCCGCCATGGCCCGCATTACCTTGAGCGCCGAAGAGTGGCAGCGCGTAGTCCAGGTCTTTAGTCCCCTGCCGGAAAATGCAGCCGCCGAGCGTGTGGCCATCAGCCACGCGCTGGGGGAAATGGAGCAGATGGTGGGTGCCAAAACCGGTACATCGGTCGACAAGGCAGGGACCTTTGGTGTCTGGGGCAAGCCCGGTCAGCTGGATTGCAATGACGAGGCCGCCAACAGCACCGCCTACATGAAGCTGATGCTGAAAGAGGGCCTGATCCGTTTTCACGATATTCTGGATACCAAGCGTCGTGGTTTCTTTCTCAATGGATGGCCGCATACCGCCGCCGCCATACTGGACCGCGCCTCGGGTGAGCGTTTTGCCGTGGACTCCTGGTTTTACGATAACGGCCAGCCGGCTGTGGTTATCCCGCTGGAACAATGGAAATCGGGCTGGAAGCCGGGAAACAGCTCTGCTCGCTGAGCATCGCACGCGCGCTGCGGGCGTGTTTTTCGTTGTATTTGATTTAATTTCGCACACGATCCGGGCCGTTTTTGCCCCGTGAAACGCCTCTCGGCTGACTTCGTGGGCATTTCTCTATAAAATCCACACCTTAAGTTTTCTTCCATCCCCTATTTTTTAAGAGTTACTCATGCGCGCCTCTCAGTTTTTTATTGCCACCCAAAAAGAAGCCCCACAGGAAGCCGAGCTGCCCAGTCATCGCCTGATGCTGCGAGCCGGCCTGATCAAGCGCCTGGGCTCTGGCCTCTATACCTGGATGCCGCTGGGTTTGCGTGTATTGCGCAAGGTGGAAACCGTGGTGCGCGACGAAATGAACAAGGCCGGTGCGCTGGAGCTGCTGATGCCAGCGGTGCAGCCTGCTGAACTGTGGCAGGAAACCGGGCGCTGGGATGTGTTTGGTCCCCAGATGCTGAAGATTACCGACCGCCACGAGCGTTCTTTCTGTTTCGGCCCCACGCACGAAGAAGTGATCACCGATCTGGCGCGGCGCGAAATCAAGAGCTACAAACAATTGCCGCTCAACTTTTACCAGATCCAGACCAAATTCCGCGATGAAATCCGCCCTCGCTTTGGCGTGATGCGCGCCCGCGAATTTGTCATGAAGGATGCCTACTCCTTCCATACCAGCCTGGAATCGCTGGAGGCAACCTATGCCACCATGTATCAGGCATATAGCAATGTCTTCAACCGCCTGGGCCTGAAATTCCGCGCGGTGCGTGCCGATACCGGCGCCATCGGCGGCGACGGCTCGCATGAGTTTCATGTGCTGGCGGATTCCGGGGAAGATGCACTGGCCTACTGCCCAGCCTCTGACTATGCCGCCAACGTGGAGCTGGCAGAAGCGCTGCCACCAACGGCGCCACGCGCCGCCGCACAGGAAACCCTGCGTGAAGTGGATACCCCCAAGCAGACCGCCTGCGAAGATGTCGCCGCCTTGCTGGGAATCAGCGTAACTCGCACCGTGAAAGCGATTGCCCTGATGGTGGCCCATGGCGAAGGCCAATCCCGCTTTGTGCTGGCGTTGCTGCGTGGCGACCATAGCCTGAATGAGATCAAGCTGGCCAAGCAGCCCGGCTTTGCCGATTTCCGCTTTGCCACCGAAGAAGAAATCCGCGCACATCTGAATTGCCCTCCCGGCTTTATTGGCCCGGTAGGTGTGAGTGCCGAAGTGAGCGTCATTGCTGACCACACCGTGGCCGCCATGAGCGATTTTGTTTGTGGTGCCAACAAACCCAAGTTCCACCTGGCGGGCGTCAACTTTGGTCGTGATTTGCCCGAGCCTTCGCTGGTGGCGGATATCCGCAATGTGATCAACGGCGACCCCAGTCCGGATGGCAAGGGCGTGCTGGAACTGTGCCGCGGCATTGAAGTCGGCCACATCTTCCAGTTGCGCACCAAATATGCCGAGGCGATGAACGCAACCTATCAGGCTGAAAACGGCGAGCTCAAGATCATGGAAATGGGCTGCTATGGTATCGGCGTATCCCGTATCGTGGGTGCAGCGATTGAGCAAGGCAACGATGCCCGCGGCATTATTTTCCCCGCCGCCATGGCGCCGTTCAGTGTGGCGATTGCGCCTATCGGCATGGATAGAAGCGATGCCGTCAAGGATGCTGCGCTGGCCCTGTATGCAGAACTGCAGCAGGCCGGCATTGATGTGCTGCTGGATGACCGTGGCGAGCGGCCGGGCGTGATGTTTGCTGATCTGGAACTGATCGGCATCCCGCACCGCGTGGTGATTGGCGACCGTGGCCTGAAGGAAGGCCAGGTCGAGTATCAGGCACGTACTGACGAACAGGCGCAGTCTGTTGCGCTGAGCGATATTGTCAGCAAGCTCAAGCAGGCACTGGCCTGAAGTCCGTTCTTTATGTGGGCTGCGGGCTAAACCTGCAGCGTCTGACGCCGTAACAGACTGATGATGAGGATGCGCGCATTGAATAAACTCTGTATATCCGGCTGGCTGGCGTGGGCACTCTTAAGTGCTCTGCCTGCCCACGCCGGTGCGCAGAAAGAAGAGCCGCTCTCGAATAGTGTGCGGGCGCTGATGCAGAAGTCCGTCAGCGATCTGGCCGCGCCCAGACTGGTATTTGCCAGCGAGGTGGAAGGCCAGCGCTGGATGCAGGACATGTCGGAGCGCCTAAAAAAGCGCATGCCGGATCAGACCATGCGCGAGGATTTTTTACGGTCTGTGCATTACGAGGCATCGCGGGCGGGGCTGGATCCGCAACTGGTTCTGGGCTTGATTCAAGTGGAAAGTGGCTTCAAGAAATACGCGGTGTCGGAAGTCGGCGCGCGCGGCTTCATGCAGGTCATGCCGTTCTGGGTGCGCAGCATCGGTTCGCCGGAGCATAACCTGTTTCACCTGCGCCTGAATCTGCGTTATGGCTGCACCATCCTGCGGCATTACCTGGATATCGAAAACGGCGATCTGTACCGGGCCCTTGGCCGTTACAACGGCAGCCTGGGCCAACCCGAATATCCCAATATGGTGCTCGGCGCCTGGCGCAACAACTGGAGCTATCGCCCCAGTTATTAACTCTGGGCATTAGGATCAGGGAGCTGTCTGGTCCGAGATTTTGAATCCCAGGTAAGTCCCAAACTCCCCCTCACGCTCGGCGTATACAAACAGCATGCCATTGCTGTAGCCAACCCCGTTGTAATGGTTTTGCGACAGCAGCTTGATATTGCCCGGCAAGGTGCTCTTGCCCACCAGCTTGCCGTTGAGGTCAAACACCAGAATCGCCTTGTGGTCGACATCCAGCATGGCGAGTTCTTCGCCTGTAATACCGGTGTAGGCGATAAAGTGGTCGCTCACGTCATCAAACTTCGCACCTGCCGCATCCAGGTCCAGCAAGATCTCGGTGACTTTCTCGCGCTGTTTTGGTTCGACTACCCATACCCGGTTGCTGCGTTCCTGCTTGGCGTAATAGCGCTGGCGCTGAGCGTCGTAGCTCGGCATGGTCGCGGCATCACCAAACGCCGGGTTAAAGCTGAGTACATCATTGGTATTGTCTGTCAGCTCGCCCTTGTCGTTGATCTCCAGGGCAAAAATGCCTGTCCCCGGTGTAAAGCCTGCATTGCTTGAAACGTTATAGGTAATGGTTTCAATATGCTGCGTGTTGGGATTGAAGTAAATGGCGCGGTTATCCAACCCAGGCAGGGCCGATTGCAGATACTTGCCGGTGGCATCAAACACATGCACTTCAGAGCGCGAGGTGGTGATATCCATTGAGCCCGGTACCGGGCCCAGTCCACCATCGGCAACAAAATAGCGCTGATGCAGCGGCGAATAGGCAACACCCATCGGCCGGGTGGTCGGTTTCTTTACCAGAGGAATGCGTATGCCGACCTGGGCTTCTGGCAACACCTGGGCGGTCGCAGGCAGGGCCAATACCAGGCTGGCACAAAAGGCGGATATGGCAGTAAAGCGGTTTAACGTCATGGCAACTCTCATCTCACTCTCAAATTCACGGCGCATTGTGGTCATGGCCTGGGTCATCCGTCGGGATTTAGTCCCGTGCAGGATGGGAAGAATACCCGATTATGAAGCGGACAGGCAGCAGGAGTTCCGTTGACGATGCTGCTTGTGCACAACCTGCCATTTCGCTGTTTCGCGCAGGGGAACCGTTTTAGTCCATGGTTTCCCGACGTTCCAGCAGCATGGCGTCGCCGTAGCTGAAAAAGCGGTAACGGCTGGCAATCGCATGGGCATAGGCCGCGCGAATATGCTCCACCCCGGCAAACGCCGATACCAGCATCATCAGCGTGCTTTTGGGCAGGTGAAAGTTGGTCAGCAAGCGCTCGACCACCTGAAAGCGGTAACCGGGCGTGATAAAAATGTCGGTTTCGCCACTGCCTGCGACCAGGGTGCCTGTGCGTGCCGCGCTTTCCAGGGCGCGCAAGGCGGTTGTGCCGACGGCGGTAATCTTGTGGCCAGCGGCACGCGCGGCATTGATCAGGTCGACGGTGGCAGGCGGCACGGTATAAATCTCGCTGTGCATGCGATGCTCGCGGATGTCATCGACACGCACCGGCTGAAACGTGCCCGCGCCCACATGCAGAGTGACATAGGCAATCTGGATGCCTTGTGCCTGCAGGCGATCCAGCATGGCCTGGTTGAAATGCAGACCGGCGGTGGGCGCCGCCACGGCCCCCGGCGTTCTGGCGTATACCGTCTGGTAGCGCTCGTCGTCTGCTGCATCGGCGGCGTGGGTAATATAAGGTGGCAAGGGCAGGGCGCCATACTGGTCAAGCAGATCCAGCAAGGGGATGCTGTGTTCCACCTCAATCAGGAACAGGTCGTCCTGACGCTCGATAACACGTGCCGGAATGCCATCGCCAATAAAGATGCGGCTGCCCGGCTTGGGCGAGCGCGATGCCCGAATATGCGCCAGCGCCCGCTGGGTATCCAGCGGCCGCTCAATCAGCAGCTCAATGCTGCCGCCACTTTCCTTGTGGCCCTGCAAGCGGGCTTTGATCACGCGCGTATCATTGAATATCAGCACATCGCCCGCGTTTAAAAACTGCGGAAGTTCGCGAAACTGATGGTCGGCAATCGCGCCGCTATTGCCATCCAGCCTTAAAAGGCGGCTGCCATCACGCTCGGCGGCAGGGAATTGGGCGATCAGTTCTTCAGGCAGGAAAAAATCAAAATCTTCGGTTCGCATATTGCTCAAGCTTTGTTATAATCGCGTTCCACTCAGCCGGGGTGGCGGAATTGGTAGACGCAGCGGACTCAAAATCCGCCGCCGCAAGGTGTGGGGGTTCGAGTCCCCCCCCCGGCACCACAAAAAGTTATTTTACCATAATAAACAATGGCTTAAAAATAACGATCCTGTTGTAAAAACTCCCATTGATCTTGGTTTGACTTGGCTTGCTGCCGGGTAATTGCGTTGATTCTGTAGTGATTTTCTGCGCGTTCCTCATGGTCGCAAGTCTCATGGTCGCAAGCCGGGTACGCTGTTTGGTAGCGAGCCTTTAGCCTGCCTTGCGAAACGTCAGATTGATGCGGTCTGCTCCCGTTAGTGGATGCTGCTGTGGCTTGATCGGCAACACGCCATGAAAACGCAATCTGTCTTCCCCACCCCACACCACCACATCGCCATGCTGCAACCCCATGCGTAGCGGTTTGTCGCTACGCTGCAGGCCGCCGAGCTGAAATACGGCATCAACCCCCAGCGATACCGAGACGATGGGCGCGCTGAAATCCTGCTCGTTCTTGTCCTGATGCAAGCTCATGCGTGTTCCCGGTGCATAGCGATTGATCAGGCAGGCATCCGGCATAAATCCGGCAAAGCCACAGAGCGCTGCTGCTTCGGTGGCCAGCTGCTGCATGCACGGCGGCAACGCAGGCCATGGTGCATTGGTCAGCGGATCCATGGTGGTGTAGCGATAGCCTTTGCGATCACTGACCCAGCCCAGTTCACCGCAATTGCTCATGGCCACCGACATGGTAAATCCGCCTGGGGTCTGCATATGACGTAAAGGCGACTGCTCTAAAACGCGAGCAATATCGATCAGCAGGGAGGCTTCATTCCTTAACGCAAAACCCGGTAAGTAAAACGTGGCCTCTGACAGTCGGTGAGGAGTGGTTGCTGGTCTGGAAAAAAGGTCTTTAGTACACATGTGGGCAGGAGATTGGGATGTCAGGATTGGACAACTTGTTTTGCCGGTTGATCATCCGGTGTGGCGCGGGGTGCGCAAAAAAAGTATGAGGATGTTTAATACCCATGCAGGAAATGTGGGATTTCGTCTTGATTGACCTTCGTAATTTGGTTTTGAGAATAAGCTTCTTCTAAATACTTCAATATATAAATCAATAGATTAATTCCCTTTTTATGTGGGTGGTGGTTGGTCTCATGGCGGGTGGAATGCGATTTGCACATATGCATGCATACCGCATGGTATCTGCAGGAAGTCTTTGCATTTTTAATATTTAAGTGCAGACCCATGATCAAACATCAAGTTAAGTGAAAAGGGGAGAAGCTGTGAAACGGAGTATCAAGAGAGGTCTGCTGGTTGTGCTGGCTCTGGGACTGAGTATCGGAATGAGCCAGGGGTTTGCTGACTATGCTGCTGCCCCTGATTTTGAGCTGCCAAGCGCGGCCGGAAATATTTCACTCGCGCAATACAAAGGCAAGGTGGTCTACCTGGATTTCTGGGCATCCTGGTGTGGCCCTTGCAAGCAGTCTTTTCCCTGGATGAACAGCATGCAGGAGAAATATCAAGCGCAAGGGCTTCAGATCGTCGCCATCAATCTGGATGCGAATAAGGACGATGCTGCCAGCTTTCTGGCGGGGACGCCTGCCAAATTTACAGTGGCTTTCGATGCCAAGGGCGTGACGCCAAGAGCCTATGGGGTAAAAGGCATGCCAACCAGCTACCTCATTGATCGAGACGGCAAAGTGATCATGCAGCATATGGGGTTCAATGCTGCGGATCGAGAAAAGCTGGAATTGAAAATTCAGTCCCTTTTAGGGGCTCCCAAATGAGGCAGCTGAAATGGCGATGGCTGCTGATCCTGTCCATCCTCCCGCTCGCTGGCTGTTCTGGAATCACGCGCGTACAACCATGGGAGAAAGGAACCCTGGCCAAGCCGGAGATGACCTTTGAAGGGGATGTGCTTGACACTAACTTTACCGAGCATACCTATTTCAGCAAGGAGGGTGCCTCAGGCGGAGGCGGTGTAGGCGGTGGGGGTTGTGGCTGTAACTAAAGCGGCCGGAGTCAGGAAAACATAATGAAAATACAACGATCACCCATCCCACAAGCTTCCGGCAGTTCTGCTTTGGACATGATAGGCAAAGGGGCGGTGCTGCTGTCAGCAGCGACTGCTCTGCTGCCAGTGGCCATGCCTGCCCATGCTGATCTGGCGCCTGAACGAGGCATTGTGGCATTCAAGTATCTCGACTATAGCGACTGGCAACCCGGGGACGAACGCATTCGCGTCCGGGCACCTTCGGTCATGGTCATGATGCCGATTGCAGGCGCCTGGTCTGTCAGCGGCACTTACACGTCTGATTCGGTCTCCGGCGCATCGCCTGCCTATCACTCACGACAGTTGACGTCCATGGAGGACTTGCGTCGTGCGATCGACCTCAGGCTGACGCATTACATGCAGCGCGGAACGGTAACGGTTGGCAGCAGTTACTCCAATGAGTCGGATTACATCTCACGCGGATTTTCCGTGCAGGGGACATTATCTACCGAAGACAAGAATACGACGTTTAATGCAGGCATGGGGGTGTCGAATGACGATATCAATCCCAACAACCTGGCTGTCGTCGGTGAAAAGAAACACGTGACGGACTGGATCGTGGGGGTCACGCAGATTCTCACCGTGCGCGATATTGTCCAGCTCAATCTGGGATACTCCAAGGGCAACGGATATTTTTCGGACCCTTACAAAGCGTTTGACGAACGTCCGCGTGGACGCGATCACTCGACAATACTGCTGCGCTGGAATCATCATGTTGATCAGCTTGGCGGTAGCAGTCACGTCTCCTATCGCTATTACACGGATACCTATGGCATCCGGGCGCATACGCTGGCGACAGAGTATGCGCAACCGCTGGCGCACGGCTGGACCGTGACGCCCCTCTTGCGCTACTACACCCAGACCGCCGCCGATTTCTATCTGGAAGCCTTGCCCAATGCCAATGGCTTGCCAACGTTCCCTGACTTTAACGCCAAGTATTACTCGGAGGATCAGCGTCTTTCGGAGTATGGCGCGTTCACCGTGGGCATGAAGGTGGCCAAGCAGCTGGATGAAAACTGGACGGTGGATGCCAAGATTGAACAGTATGAGCAACGCAGTGAGTGGGCATTGAATTCAGGAGGCAGTACAGGGATTGCACCTTTCCGCTATCGCAGCCTGCAGTTTGGTATTTCGCGCAGGTTTTGACCATGGTGTTCTCCTTGGATATAGAAATCAGCCAGATTGCCCCGGCCACGCATCGCTTCCGGTTCAAGTCCATGGGTAGCCGGTGCGAGATCGTCATTGGCTCGCCTGAAGCCGAACAGGCTCAGCTTGCCGCGACGTTGGCCATTAACGAGGTCAGGCGCATTGAGCAAAAATACTCTCGTTATCTGGCAGACAGCGTTATCTCCCGCATCAATCGTTCGGCAGGTGCGGATGCCGTGCACTGTGATGAGGAGACGCTCTCCCTGCTGCAGTACGCGGACGTTCTTTTCACGGCCAGCGATGGCCTCTTCGACATTACCTCCGGCGTGCTGCGGCGCGCCTGGAATTTCAATATCCCGCAACTACCGAGTGATACCGATCTGCAGGCTTGTCTGGCGCTGGTGGGTTGGTCGCATGTGGAGTGGGATGGCCCACAGTTCAGGCTGCCACAGCCGGGCATGGAGATCGATTTTGGCGGATTTGGCAAAGAGTATGCCGTTGATCGGGCAGCCAGTGTCCTGCTCGCACAGGGCGTGATCCATGGCTATGTGAATCTGGGAGGCGATATCAGCGTTGTCGGCCCCAAGCAGGATGGCGCTCCCTGGATCATGGGTATTCAGCATCCGAGAAGACCGGATGACTTGCTTGCCAGTATCCCGATTGAGCGTGGCGCTCTGGCAAGCAGCGGGGATTATGAGCGGTTTTTTGAAATTTCAGGCAAGCGTTACTGCCACGTGCTATCCCCCGTCACAGGCTATCCGGTGACAGGCTGGCAATCGGTGAGTGTGCTGGCGCCCTTGTGCGTTACGGCGGGCAGCTACAGCACGATTGCCATGCTCAAAGGCGAAGATGCAACAGCATGGTTGTCAGCACAAGGCATTCGGTCGCTTGCGATGGACAGTAACGGAGAGCTGCACTTCACGGGCGATCAGCCTCCCCTTCACAACAATCAGATACAGCATGAGGACATGAGCACATGACCACCTACACCGGGAATTCAGGAAACAATAGCTATACCATCGCACGCTACGGGCAGGTCCTGACCTATGATGGAAAGGCGGGGACGGACACCCTGAGTTTTGATCGCCTTGCCAAATCCTATTTCACCATTTCGGCACCGGATAGTGATGGTTACATCACCATTGACTCCAAAGCGGGCGCCAGTGCCACTTATCACATCCGCGTAAAGAATGTGGAAATCCTCAAATTCAGCAATGGTTCGGTCAAGGTTGATCTGACGACGCTCTATCCAGATGCATTTTCAACGACGGATACCACGGCTCCCACCATAAAAACGCTTGCCCCGGCAGATGAGGCAACCGGGGTGTCGATTGATACCGCCATTCAGGTTACCTTCAGTGAAAACGTGGTTCGTGGCACCGGCGATATCGTGCTCAAGGATGCGGATGGTAACGTCATCGAAACCTACGCCGCCGCGAGTAGCAGCAATCTCAGCATAAGTGGCAATCTGCTGACCATCACCCCTGACTCAGCATTGCAATTCAGCACGGGATACAGCATTGAGTTCGCTGCCGGTACGGTGGCGGATGCAAGTGGCAATACATTGGCCAGTGTGACCAGTTACAACTTCACAACGGCCTCCGCTGAGATTACGGGGACGGCTGCGGCCAATACCATCAACGGCACATCACGTAGCGACATCCAGCATGGCCTGGCGGGGAATGACAAGCTGTTTGGCCTGGCGGCCAGCGATACGCTGGATGGTGGTGCTGGGAACGACAGCCTGGACGGTGGATCTGGTGCAGATGCCATGACAGGTGGGCTGGGTAACGATACCTATGTGGTGGACGATGCTGGCGATGTGGTGACAGAAGCGTCTAGCCTGGCGACCGAGATTGATACGGTCGAGTCGAGTGTCGACTATGTCTTGGGTGCGAATGTGGAGAAGCTGGTACTGACCGGCAGTGCCGAGTCTGGAACGGGGAACAGCCTGAACAACACGCTGACCGGGAACAGCAGCGCCAACCTACTGGACGGTGGTGCGGGCACAGACAAACTGGCCGGTGGCGCCGGGGATGACGAATACCGGGTAGACCTGAAAGTGACCGGAGCTGGTGCTAAAGCCGTTGCGAGCCTGGAGGACAGCGTGACTGAGATCGCGGGTGGGGGCGATGACACGGTGGTATTGCGAGGGAGTGTCAGTCTGACCAAGGCCAGCACTCTGGTTTTGGGCGCGAATCTGGAGAATCTGGATGCAAGTGCGACCGGCAGCAGCCTGCTGAACCTGACAGGGAATGGATTAGCCAACACGCTGACGGGGAATGATGCGGCCAATACCCTGAATGGTGGTGCCGGGGCCGATACGATGACTGGCGGTAATGGCGACGATCTTTACCTGGTGGACAATGTGGGTGATGTCGTCATCGAATCCAGTGGCAGTGGCGGGCAGGATAAGGTCCAGGTGAGTATCGCGGTTACCGGAAGCTATACCTTGGGCAGCAATGTTGAAGATGCTGTGTTGACCAACAAGGTGGTATTCAGCCTGACAGGCAACGCCTTGGATAACGCGTTAACGGGCAATGCTGCCATTAACACCATTTCGGGCGGAGATGGCGATGATACCTTGGATGGGGGCGCAGGGGCCGACACACTGGACGGTGGTGCCGGCGATGACATGTATCTGGTTGATAACCTGGCGGATGCCATTACCGACGCCAGTGGTGCCGATACCATCAAAGCTACCCTCGCCAAGGGAACCTATGTGCTTGCCGATGGACTGGAGAATTTGATTCTCGGCGGCAAGGCTGCCATCAACGGCACGGGCAATGCGGCAGACAATACGCTTGCCGGAAACGCCGCTGCCAATCGCCTAGACGGTGGAGTGGGTGCGGATGCCATGACAGGCGGGCTGGGTAACGATACCTATGTGGTGGACGATGCTGGCGATGTGGTGACAGAAACGTCTAGCCTGGCGACCGAGATTGATATGGTCGAGTCGAGTGTCGACTATGTCTTGGGTGCGAATGTGGAGAAGCTGGTACTGACCGGCAGTGCCGAGTCTGGAACGGGGAACAGCCTGAACAACACGCTGACCGGGAACAGCAGCGCCAACCTACTGGACGGTGGTGCGGGCACAGACAAACTGGCCGGTGGCGCCGGGGATGACGAATACCGGGTAGACCTGAAAGTGACCGGAGCTGGTGCTAAAGCTGTTGCGAGCCTGGAGGACAGCGTGACTGAGATCGCGGGTGGCGGCGATGACACGGTGGTATTGCGAGGGAGTGTCAGTCTGACCAAGGCCAGCACTCTGGTTTTGGGCGCGAATCTGGAGAATCTGGATGCAAGTGCGACCGGCAGCAGCCTGCTGAACCTGACAGGGAATGGATTAGCCAACACGCTGACGGGGAATGATGCGGCCAATACCCTGAATGGTGGTGTCGGCGCAGATAGCCTGCATGGCGGTGCGGGCAGCGACATCCTGATTGGCGGTGCCGGGCTGGATCAACTGGAAGGTGGGAATGATGCGGATATTTTCCTCTTCAATACCGCGGCCTCGGCCAGCAATGTCGATACCCTGGTGGACTTTGTCTCTGGTACCGACACCATTGAGTTGAGCCATGCCATCTTTACCAAATTCAAGGCTGGAGAGGATGTTTCCGACAATCTTGGCAATAGCGCCCCCCAGGATGCAAACGACTACCTGATGTATGACAGTAGTACAGGCGTCTTGGCTTATGACGCGGATGGCACGGGTGCCAAGGTGGCGGTGCAGATTGCCCAGCTGGGAGCAGGGGATAGTCACCCTGACCTCGTTTCCGGCGATATCGTCATTATCTGAACCAGCTTATTCCGAGAGACACTCCATGCCACGCGTATTTCCGAAACACACTTTACTTTTGCTGATGTGGATGCTGCTGGTCCCCATCGCGCATGCGCTTGAAAGTGACGCACCTGATAACAACAGCAGTGACTTCCTTGAGCCCGATCAGGCTTTTCAGCTTGAAATGAAAAGTATCGCTTCCCAGCGTTTTCAGGCTGAGTTCTCGATAGCACCGGGCTATTACCTCTACCGGAAACGTATCAGTTTTCACATGGGGCCTGACGGTCAGGACTTGCCTGTGATCATGCCTTCGGGAGAGATGAAGCAGGATCCCAATCTGGGAGAAAGTGAGGTCTATCACCAGCATCTGGTGGTGACCGGGAATTTGCCAGCCACCGCCCAAGGCGCCGTCACCGTGATTGCCCGCTATCAGGGCTGTAGCGAACATGGATTGTGTTATCCGCCCATGGAGAAAACGGTGAACCTCAGCTTGCCTGTGCTGGCCACTGTTCCTGAGGTCAGCCCCGAGATTCCCATGGATAAGGCCGGGCACTTGTTGCAAGGCGGCAAACTTTGGCTGGTGATTCTGGGCTTCTTTGGCTTTGGCCTCTTGTTATCTCTGACGCCCTGCGTATTTCCGATGATCCCTATTCTTTCCGGAATCATTGTCGGTCAAGGGCAAACTACCAGCCGGTTGCAGGCATTCAATTTGTCTCTGGCCTATACCCTGGGGATGGCGGTTAGTTATACCGTCGCGGGCGTGATTGCCGGCCTTTCCGGACATTTGATCAGTGCTGCCCTGCAGAGTCCCTGGGTGCTTGGCACCAGCGGGCTGCTGTTTGTGCTGCTGTCGCTTTCCATGTTTGGCTTTTATGAGCTCAAGATGCCCGGGGGAATGGAATCAAGTGTGCTGGGCTATACCAACCGTATCAAGGGTGGGCGGCTTGCAGGGGTGTTTGTCATGGGCGTGCTGTCTGCTCTTATTGTCAGCCCGTGTGTTGCCGCGCCATTGGCGGGCGCTCTCCTTTATATAGGGCAGACCCATGATGTCGTGCTGGGTGGCATGGCCTTGTTCAGCCTTTCGCTCGGGATGGGGGTGCCTCTGCTCGTGGTGGGCGCTTCCGCAGGGGCCTTGCTGCCCAAAGCTGGGCGCTGGATGGAAGTGGTGCGTAATTTCTTTGGTGTCGTGATGCTGGGCATGGCGATCTGGATTATTTCGCCAGTGATCAGCGTCAGTGTTCAGATGTTGTTGTGGGCGGCCCTGCTGGTTGTTTCCTCTATCTATCTGCATGCCCTTGATAGCCTGCCTCCAAACAAGACGCGGTGGCAGATGTTTTGCAAGGGCTGCGGTGTGCTGGTGTTGTTAATGGGGGTGAGTCTGTTTCTGGGGGCAATGACGGGCAGTCAGAATCTGTTGCAACCTCTCGTCAATTTACACGCAGAAGCCAAGCCGCAAGTGGCTGAATCCGGGTTGGCCTTCCAGCCTGTTCAGTCATTGGCCGAACTGGATAGTGTGTTGGCGGATACCAAAGGGCGAGCAGTTGTGCTGGATTTTTATGCGGACTGGTGTGCTGCATGCAAAGAGTACGAGCGAACCACTTTTCGCGATGCACGTGTAAAAAATGGGCTGAAAGATGCCTTGTTATTGCAAGTCGATATGACGAAAAACACGGTTGAGCAGCAAGCGATGCTGAAGCGATTCAAGCTGTTTGGGCCGCCCGGCCTGGTTTTTTTCAATGCGCAAGGTCTGGAAATGCGCTCGGCCAAAATTGTTGGGTATCAGGAGGTGGGGGAGTTTATAACAAGCCTGCAACGGGCCGGATTGATGTTGTAGCCCTGCAGAATTTGCGCTGTTTTGTGAGCTGAGCCTGCAAAAAATGGCCATGCTGTGTGTATTTTGTATTTTTTTATAAATTAAATCAGCTATTTATGTTTTTCGTTACGTAGTTGCGACAGGTCTGGCTTTTGCATCTGGCCAGATACCCTGGTTTTCTGCGGATGAATATGCCTGCTGATTTTTTGCTGTTCCTATGTCGCGCGACCGGGTATCCAGTGAAGGATATCTCCGCGTGTTAAGTGCTTTGTCGTGGCGTCAACTCAGCCTGCTTGTCGGGCTATCCATCCTGACGTCCATTCTGCTGATGGCCGATGACGTCCTGTTTCATCTGCTGGGCAGTGCGCACTATGCCGTGTTTGAACCCGTTTATGCCCTGGTGATCTGGCTGCTCAGTCTGTCGTTCTGGTTATGCCGGCAGCGATGGCTGGTGCTGCTGGTATTGGCCCTGTTTGCCACCATGCAGGTCATGCAGTTCGCCAATCTGGCATTCACCGGGGAGCCGCTAGGTGTGAGCGATTTGCAAAATGCCTTGCTGAATCCGGAAGATGTCAGTCAGGCACTAAAGGCCAGTTGGCGGCCTTATATCTGGCTAGTGGTGGTGGTGGGCCTGCCATATGGGGCTCTTGCATTTCTGCATGGGGTCTTGTCGCCGCGCATAAATACGCCGTATTTTGGCCTGGCCTGGCTGCTGATTTTGCTCATCATCGCGGCCAAACCCATACGTGCAAGTTACCGCGATCTGGAAGACTTTTTGCCAGGTCCTACCCGCAGTGCCCTGCATAACAGCATGAATGTGTTTTCATTTTTTGCGGTAAAAGGGTTGCAGGAGGGAGCCTCTCCTCATGCAACAAGCATGCATGCGATGGTGCCGTACACAATGACACCGCAGGTCGCATCACCTTCAGCCCGCCACATCTGGCTGGTGGTGGCCGATTCGTTGCGGCCCGATCGCATGAGTGCCTACGGTGCCGCCCGCAATACCACTCCGCATTTGCAAGCCTGGATGGGCAAGCTGGATGGCGTGCCTCTGCAAGGGATTGCCGCCGGGGTGAGTACCGCCGTCAGCCTGCCTGCACTGATTAACGTGATACGCGAGCCAGGCCAGGAGGCCTGGATGAGAGACAAGCGGCATAACCTTTTCAGGCTGGCGAACGAGCGAGGCTACGAAACCTATTGGTTATCGTCGCAGGAATCCAAGCTGCTGACATATCTCGGGCGCCCTTTCATCGACCATGTGGTGACCAAAGAAAACCGCGTGCTCGGGTTCATGCAGCGTCGCGATGCATTGCTGGCCGATATTATTGAAAAGCAAATGCCCACCGATAAAAGTTTTGTCGTCTTCAACATGCGCGCCGTGCATTTTCCCTATGAAGAAAACTACCAGCATGACGCTGCCTTTGCTCCCCCATGGTCCACCACAGGCCAGCTAGACCATGAAACCCGCATGCGCAACACCTACGACAATGCCTTGCTGCATTGGGATGGCGTCATGAACCGCATCCTGCAAGCCTTTGCAAAACTGGAGGGTGAAAAATACCTGATTATCACCGCCGACCATGGTCAGCTATTGGGCGAGGGCGGCCGTTGGGGCCATAACCGCTTGCAACCCGAGGTGGTTGAAGTGCCGCTGATGGTATTCTCCGCTGATGCTGACAAGCCTCACGACTTGATACAGCAATCCTGGATCAGCCATTACGAACTTGGATTGTGGATTGCTCAGCGCCTGGGTGTACAGATTGACAACCCAAACGCCGACGACACGCTGCATTTTAATCATGGCGATCAATTGCTAGGTGACCGTTTCGTTCTCCCCATCCGTGAATGGCCAGACCGGATTGAATACCATGCGCCTGTGCTGCTGAGTACGTTGCGGCCTCGACAAACAGCGGATAGATGATGTTGTATAGGAGGTTGGTTGTGAATGTAACAATATGGCGCGCCCGACAGGAGTCGAACCTGTGACCTTTGGCTTCGGAAGCTAAATATTGACCAAAGATATGTATTGATTATAAAGGATAATTAAAACAAAATACAGTTTATTGGCACAATTTCGGCACACTAGGGGTTTTGTATGGCGACAATTCGAAAGAAAGATGGGCGAGACAATCAGTGGCATGTTCAGATTCGGCGTAAGCACGTCATAGCCACCAAGACATTCACCAAAAAAACGGATGCCGAACAATGGGCTCGTGAGGTCGAAACTGAAATTGATCGTGGAGTCTATGTTTCTAGAGCGGAAGCCGAATCCACTAGCCTTGCAGATGCGTGTGAGCGATACAGCAGAGAGGTCCTACCAAATCTAAAAGGTAAAGCTTCTGACGAATCTAGAATTAAGACTATAAAAGAAAAGCTTGGGAGGCTTCCTTTAGCAGCAGTCAATAGCACGGTCCTATCGAGATTCAGGGATGAGCGGTTAAAGGAGGTTGGCCTTCAGTCTGTTATCCATGAGTTAGGTTTGATTTCCCGAGTTCTAAAAGCATGTGTTTTAGATTGGGGAATTGCTCTTCCAGGTGGTGTGCCCCAAGTTAGAAAGCCAAGTCCCCCACCGGGGCGCAATAGGCGTATTAGTGATGATGAAATCCAGGCAGTTATCAACGCCACAGAAAGTGATCAATTACCACGCCTTGTCGGCCTTGCTCTTGAAACAGCGGCTCGTAGATCCGAGCTGGCAGCTCTAAAGTGGGTGAATGTTGATCTGAAAAAAAATTTGATTCGTCTTGAGGACACAAAAAATGGAGAAACTAGAGTGGTGCCACTATCTCCGGCAGCTCAGGCGATATTGAAGGAGGTGCCGCGAAGAATCGACGGTAGAGTTTTTGGGTTGTCACCAGATTCCATTACTCAGTCTTTCGAGAGAGCCGTCAAACGGGCTAGAAAAGAGTACGAGCTCGAGTGCTTATCCATGAGTGCCGACTCCGACAGGTATTATCTGATTGACTTGAATTTTCATGATTTACGTCATGAAGCAACAAGCCGAATAGCAAAAAAAGTCCCCAATCTAATTGAATTGGCTAGTATTACTGGGCATAAAGATTTGCAGATGCTAAAACGGTACTATCACCCAGATCCAGAGGAGTTAGTCAAAAAATTGGCTATTGTCTGAATAATGTAGACTTTGTTGGGGCAATAAAATAAGAGTATGCTTCGATTAAAAGGCATGTTAAAAAATATTACTAATAACAATATTAGCAATGGGGATGAGCTATGACTACAAAGAAAAAAACATTCATCAGTTTTGATTACGATAATGATGCTCGTCAGAAAGACTTGCTGGTCGGGCAATCAAAAAATCAAGATACCCCTTTCGACATTGCGGACTGGTCAATCAAAGAGCACATTGACAGTAATTGGAAAGCTAAAGCCCGTACAAGAATCAAAGCGGTGGATGTCGTCATTATCTTGTGCGGTCACTCTACAAACACTGCTGCCGGTGTAAGTGCGGAGCTGGCAATCGCACAGGAAGAAAAGATTCCTTATTTTCTTCTAGCAGCCTACTCGGACGGAAAAAATGTTGCACCCACAGCCGCCAAACCGAGTGACAAGATTTACTCATGGACTTGGGAGAACTTAAAGAAACTCATCCATGGAGGTAGATGATGAGACGGGCCTTGGTAATCGGGATTGACGATTACGAAAACGCCCCTCTCAATGGATGCGTTGCCGATGCCTCAGTGATAGGCGATCTTTTGGCGAGGCATGGGGATGGCTCACCTAACTTTAATGTCCGTAAGCTACTAAGCTCTGAGCAGAAAGTTACGGCTCAAGTAATGGATGATCAGATTAAAGAGCTCTTCGAGAATCCCGCCGACACGGTGGTTCTTTTTTTTGCTGGCCATGGAATTGTTGATGAAAAAACCAATGCGGGTTTCATCGTTTCCCAAGATGCTACTAGACCACATTGGGGTGCGGATTTATCTCATATCCTTACACTGGCCAACGAAGCGCATCCTAAAATCCGCTCAATTGTCATTATTTTAGATAGTTGTAAGTCTGGCTATGCCGGTGAAGTCCCCGCATTACGAGGAACATTTTCAGCAATTGGCCCTGGAGTAACTATCCTTACTGCATGTTCTAGAGAAGGTTTTGCAGAAGAGGCTGATGGTCATGGAGTTTTTACAGGGATAATGATTGAAGGATTAGGTGGGGGCTGCTCGGATGTTCTTGGGCGCATTACTCCAGCCTCCCTCTATGCATACATAGACCAGACCCTTGGCGAATGGGAGGCTAGGCCAATGTATAAGGCTAACGTGCAAACATTTATTACTTTGCGTCAGGTCACACCTAAAGTACCTGCTGAAGTGATTCGGTTATTGCCCATCTATTTTCCTGATCAAACACATCATTTCGCATTAGATCCGAGTTTTGAGCCTAATAGAGATAACGTTCCGGAAGCAATAATGGCTATTCCTCCCAACCCTGAAAACACGCGAATATTTGCAGATTTGCAATTATGTAACCGACATGGGCTAGTCAATCCAGTCGGTGCTCTGCATATGTACTATGCGGCAATTAACTCTCAAAGCTGTCGTTTAACTGCTTTGGGTGCGCATTATAGAAAATTAGCTATCCTTGGACGCATATAAAATGAGTAATTGTGCAGATAATCCGATCCCTCAGCCGCAGCCGCTCAAAAAAGATGATTCACCACCAGTGAGAAAGTAATCATGGCCGATAAACCGAATCCTATACCTCAGCCCGCTCCGTCCAGAAGAGACTATGTGAAAGATAGTCCAAGGCCAGTACCTACGGCGCCATCACAGCCGCCACCAAGTAAGAAATAAGAACGCGAAATCGTTTAACTTAAAAGTTTGAATGACTGCCAGAAAATCACGCTCAATATTGGGAAAACTGCAAGGAATTTTCTTGCATTATTCAGAGCCTTTGATCTCTTCTGGATGACGACGCATGCTTCGTCTATCCTTAACTGCATGTTTTGGAGCTCAAACTCTTTAAGCTCATCTAACGAATAATTTTTTTGATTCAAATTTTTTGGTTCGTTGTATACAGGTGGGAAGTCTCCTTGAATAAGACAGTTGGAGACCAAGTACAAAACAGAAGCGATCAAATAGACTGTTGTAAACAGAGCAGAATAAAATATTACTGACTCTCCATTTACATTCTGGACGGTATATGCGAATACGACTCCAATAGCAGAGAGTCCGATTGTTAATGTTGTATGGGCCTCTGCCGTAATCAGATCTATATTTTGCTGGCGAGATTTCATGTTTTCGATAGCGGCTACTTCGACCCACTCTAATATTTTCTTGTCCATTTAATTTCCAATTTTTCAAGTGACAGATTCGTTTATAAATGCACAGTGGTGAAATTTTGAATACTATATTAACTTTTCTTTCTAATATACCGATTGCATTTTGGACGGCGCTTCTAGCCACTACATCAACATTGGCTGGTGTCCTCATATCGAATAAAAGCAATACTTCTCGAATACTTATGCAGCTAAAGCATGATGCGCAACAAAAGTCTATTGAGCGTACGCATGAGATTAGACGAAAAATCTACCTCGAATTGGTTTCTGAGTACAATAAGGCCACTACTCATTTAACAAAACTTCCCGCATTGGAACTTGGGCAAAACCCGGCAGATGGGTTTATGCCATTTTTTAACGAATTGACTAAAGCAACTCTTATAGTAGAGCCAAGTACTTCTGAAATTCTTTTAACTGCTCAAGCTGCTTTTGGAAAGGTAATGTTTTCTGCTATGAGTAGAGCAACATCTGTAAATCAAGTGCGTCATCAAATTACCATTGTTGATGATTTGTATCAAAAGCATTTGCTTGAACAGGAGAGAATTTTTTCTGAGATTAAGAATTGGTGCGAAACTCCTGGTAAGTCGAAAGCGGTGCTCGAAGCTTTAAACATTAGCTATGAGCATCAGACAGAACTCGTAGATCATTATGCCGAGAAACGAGGTGATGCATGGGATAAATTTAACAAATTCAATGCTGAATATCAGTCTGAGTTGTTTAATGAGTTGCAATGTTTGCGTGTAACCCAAGATGATGTATTTAAGGCATTGCGGAAAGAGTTAGATTTCAGTAATGAATATCCAGATGGATATTATGAGAAACAAAACTCCGTTTTCAATAGTTTAAAATTACAAATAAACGAACAATTTAAAAAATGGGAGCGTTCGACTGATCTACCATCTTGACGAATGGGAAACTTAGCTTTATCTTGTTTGCATTGCTTAGCGTAGCTCAGCATTTCAAAAGCGTATAACGCATCAATGCTCTTGGCATTGTCTACTGGTCAGTCCCAGTCAAAAAGCCGCAAGACCGCGGTCTCTGTACGTCTATCCAAACAGAAAATATAACTGATTGCACCGTCTTTTGAGCCTTAAGGTTTGATTAGTTACCGTTTTATAGAGCGGAAAATGGGCTAAGCACATATTAGTTTTGCATGCTTAGCGGGGGAGGTCGCGTGCCCTGGCTCCAACTCGTTGGAGAAATTAAATGCAATCAACGGATTTACTAAAAACATTAACCGTTCAAGAGCTTAGTAAGATTCTTAGAAAGTCCCCTGCGTCTATATACAGCGATTTGATTCGCAACCCTGACTCATTGCCTTGCCCTATTAAAATAACAGGATCTAGACGGCTCTTATGGCTGGAGAGCGATGTCCTAGACTGGCTGAAGCAATTCTATTTACCAAACTCGAGTCAGACAATTCAGTCGGTAATTTCCCCAAAGAAACCCTCACAAAAACCCAAGGCAGGCCGCCCCGGCCGCCCATTCAATGCATGTTTTAGGGGGCAAGAATGAATAGCACAATCAGCAACTCAGCATCAGCGATGATCAAAACAGGTTTCTGGGAGTGCCAAGAGTTAGTCGAAAGTATGACTACTGAGGATAAATTTTTGCTCCTCTATTTTCTGACGTGCAAGGATCGCCACGTTTCTGGAGTATTCAAGTTAAATAAGCGAATGGCCACCGCGAGATTGGGATGGGATATTAACCAGATAAGTTTGGTTGAGGCACGCCTGGCAGGCTTTGAGGAAATTATTATTGAGGAGTCATGGGTGTGGGTTACTAGTTGGTTCGATCACAATGCGGCACCTTCTCCAACGCATGATAAGAAAATTCGGGAGCGGTTGCTTGAAGTTCCATTCAGTCTTCGTGAGCGGTGGCTTTCTGATGCCAATAGTCGCGGGCTCGACGTATCTCGATGGATAAGCATTTCTAGAGATCATTCGCAGGTGAATAGCTTATCAATAGGGTCTGCATACCCTATTGATAGCGTACCCAGTCCTCATGGGGGCGTTACTCATACGCTATCGGTTAACAATAACAGTAACAATATATTAAACAACAACACCAACATTACCCTCAATATGGGACCGCTCGTTCGCATATACGAACAGTACTTCCTGAACGTAATAGCAGAATTCGCGTTAAATGGTGAGGCCGCACAAGATATTGCCGATGAGCTTCAAAAATACCTTGTCCAGGGGAAAATCAATAATGTGGAGGGATGGATTAGGCGTATGGCTGAGCTGGCAAGCCAGGGGAGATTTAGTAAATCTGAAAAACCACCGCAGCCCAATCGATACCCAGAGTTCTCAACGGCGTCTCAAGTTGTATCGCATCGCTCCGAAATGCCTCCTCACATTAAAAGTGAGTTACAGCATTTTATCCGGAGAGGGCATCGCGAAACATAAACGAATGAGTATTCTTGCCTAAGCGATTGGCTGATAAATACCATAGCTGACGGTGAACGTTTGAATTAACCGGCTGGCGCGACTTTATGCGCCAGTCCGTGTTGAATGCTTACAGGGCAATCATGTCTGCTATTTGGTAGCCAAAATTCGAAAGCTCAAATACTTCGCCTTTATGACCGCGAGCCACCACAAGCCCTTGAACGGTCAGCTCCTCCAATGCCTGCTCCCACTTTGCAATCTCTCTCCGTTCGTTAGATGGAATGACATTTTTTCCATTAGTCTGAATATCGGTGCCGCCGATATACCGAACATGCAAAATAGTACCGTGAGGATCTTGCCGTGCCTCTTTCAATAGAACACGAGCCTCTCCCGACAAGTTGGGAAGCGGCGTCTTTGATTCAGTTACTTCAGAAATCATTTCATCTTCGGCCACTTTGAACAGAGGATGTTGATTTAATTTTAGTTGAAGATGACGATAAAACTTTTCCTTGAAGTCTGAATGGCTGTCGTAACTCTCATATAGCCCTCGTTTCCTACAAGACTCTTTAAATGCCCTAAGCCTTGCTACCTGTTCAAGATCGACTGTATCCATTGCAACGGGTTGGCTGGAAAAGTAGAGCATGGCGGGCTTTCCTGACTCAACATGCTTTTCTATCTCCTCTACCGTTCCGCTAGCGAAGTCGTCTGTGGCGGTTCCAATCCTCGTCCAAAATACACCGACCAAAAGATCACATTTTTCCAAAATCTGGTTATTGATGATGGATTGAGGCGCGGCTCCCATCTCCGGGGACGAATGGGATTCCCAACCTATCGGAAGCAGAACAGTCTTTCGTTGGCTCGAATGCACAGCATTCCATTCGTAGACAACATCACGAATGATTGAGCGCTCAGAGGCGACATCGCCTGGAGAAGCGATCATTACGTTGAACACATTTGCACAGTAGCTCATGGCGCAACCTTTAATTTGGAAAGATAACGTTTGACATAGGCGGTGACCGACCGGCGCAGCCGGTTGGGTATCCGCTCGATGGAGTGGTTAGGCCTCTGCGTGATCACCATTCCGCGCTGGGATGACTTGCAGAACTGAGCACCTCAGCCCGAGAGGTTCTGCGACTTCAGTTGCAAACCTAAGCTGAGACGCCTGGAATCTATCAGTCGTCTTTACTTCCACGAAGCGTACTCCGTTCCCTCCTATCACCGTCAGATCTGGCCACCCTGACCGATATTCATACGGCTTCATCGCTAAGCGCTGGGCGATCTCTAGCAGCTTGCTTCGGTCAATGGCCCGAAGCAGCTCTAAGGCGAAAGAAAGCTGGACACGCGGGTATGCGTCCTGAACAAAAGGATCACCCAGCACTTCCCGCAGGTTCCGCTCGACCACAGCTTGGTCCGAAGTGGCGATGGTTGAGAAGACTTCGCTGATGTTGGATGCAAGTATCGTGAACTGGGCTCCCAAGTAGCGGCGAACTGCGTCGACGCGATCATCGAACGAATTGAGGCGTGCCAAAGTATCGAGAGCTGCCGCCTTGATAAGTAAGTTGATCGTGGCTCCCTCACACCATGAGCACGATTCGCCTAAGCTCGCGATGTAAAGCGCGGCTATCGCTTCGGGATCTGATGTTTCAACCGCACCAAGGCGCCACTGCTTCTGGGGAGTTCGCAGTACCGTCAACTGTTCCAAAGGCCAGCCGACAGCGACGCATTGGTCGGATAGATACGGATTGGATTTGCCGGGCATTCAGAGGCTTAACAGTTAATGTAAAGACCCATGTGTCCGTATATTAATAATTGATATTTTCAATTGCATAGTTGTAACCTCTTGTCTTTTATTGGTTTTATTGTTTATTGGTCTCTATATTGAAATATTAATATAGAGACGCAGCGTGATCTAGTAATAATTTAAATTCTGACAACCCATCACTCCGCAAAATAGGCTTAACTTACAAGGGCCTTTGGACATAGCACTAATTGACACTGCAAATTGTATGACTGCTTTGTCCCCATTGCAGAAGTACACTTTTTTCACTGGAATACTCAGACGAGTTGTGTTCATGAGTTCTTGATATTAAAAATGCTTACACAACCTTCTTGCGAGATAAGCGCTTCAGGTTATGGAAAACAAAACTATCAAACATGAATCGTTAAAGCTTTTGTGATCTGACCTTATGATTATGCACGTGATCCGTGCATGATCATCAAGCTCACTCACGAATCAGTCTCGCGACTGCTTCCCATCCTTGCCCGCTAGTGCGTGCCAGGATGGAGGCTCCGCCTCTGTCTTTTCTAGTCGGCTGAACGCCTCCCGTCAAAGCCATTCACCGCGCAGCGCGTGGCTGAACGCCACTTCTGCTTCAGGGCGAAGCCCTCTTGCCACTCCGCTTCGGCTGAACGCCGAGCTTCATGCCAATTCACCCGGCAGCGGCGCGCCCTTCGGCGCTTGCCCCCCCCATTTCCAGCTGCGCCATAGATTGCTATCGCAACTATGACTTGGCCCCTTGGGCGAGCGCTGAACGCGCTCCAGTAAATAGGGGGGGCAAGCGCCCGACGAGAGTCGGACGCTCGCCGCTGCCGCGCTGCGGTCCATTCAGCTGGTCCTTGGGGCCCAGCTTCATCCCCTGCCCTAGGGGGACAGGGGCCTTCGCTTAGGGTCGCTACCAAAACGCCCTTGGGGGTCGTGTTTGGTAGCTCGTTCGCCACAAATCGCTATGGGCGATTCGCTGGCTCACCAAGCACGGCAATCACGCCCTTGGGCGCGTTCTTTGCCTTGCATCGCTTGGGCGATGCAGCTTGCCCCTCCAGGCCTCGGGGGCCTTCCGCGATTCACTGCGGCTGTCGCCTTGCTCATCTTGGCCTCGTGCAACCTATTTTCGCAAAGGCATCACTGCGGTCGAATCCTAAAGCCTTAGGGCCAAACTCAGTCCCCTGCCTAAGGGCAAGGGACATCAGTATCGCCACCAAAATGCCCTGAGGGGATTTTGATAACTCCTTTACCACAAATCGCCTATGGGCGATTCGATGGTTTATCAAGCCCGGCAATCGCGCGCTTAGGCGCACTCTTTGCCTTGCATCGCTGTGGCGATGCAGCTTGTTTCTCAAGGCCTTTGCGGCCTTTCGTAATTCGCTGCGGCTGTCGCCTTGCTCTTATTAACCTAGTACAACCTGTTTTCGTAAAGACATCATTTTTGAATGTTTTAGGTGAATACCGGAAATCAGGCATTTCAGTAGCCTTCTCTATATGAACATCACATATGGAGTTTTCTTATGACTGCCTTTTGGGGCAACCTCTTATGGCATTCCGCCATCTTCTTTTTTCAATCCTCACGCCCATTCTTATTTGCTGGAGGGCTCGTCGCGGGCATTGCAGTAGTTGGAGCCATTGATAGCGAAAAGTACCGATCCACTTTACTGAAACTGGTACTGAGTGGCGTCATTATTGGGTTAATACCGTTTTTAATTTTTAACTTTTATATTATTGGCTATTTCAAAACATTAGCTCCACTGAGCTGTGTCCAATTGCTTTATGGGGCTTTAGGAATTCTGGTAGGTCTCTTTTTAGGCCTCACATGGCTCAGAAATGTTTCCCCTTGGTTTGCAGAACTGTCATCAAAGCTGAAGCGAAGCTCTGCACTGGAGCGCAATAAAAAAACTGACGTTCGCCGAATTCATGAGTTTCTTCCTAAGTCTGTAGGTGAGTTTGATCCACTTGGGTTTTGGGACCGAGATAAGGGCTTGTTTCTCGGATTAGATGAATTCAAAAAGCCCATATATATGTCCCCCAGCATGCTTGGGCATGTGCAGGTGGCTGGCACCACGGGTTCGGGAAAAGGCGTGTTTTTAAGCATGCTCTCGGCTCAGCTGGCTTATTTGGGCATGACGTTGGTTTATGTTGATCCTAAAAACGACGAATGGGCTCCGCACGTGCTTGGTCGGGCTTGTTCCGCGCTCAAAATCCCTTTTTATCTGCTTGATCTACGCCCTTCCGCCGGACCTCAAATAAACCCATTTGACGGTGATAGCGCAGAGCAAATTGAGGAGGCATTTTTGGCCGCATTCTCTTTAAGCGAGAAAGGGTCGGATAGTGACTTTTATACCATCTCTGACAGACAAGCGGCTGGTGACATGGCCCATGAGATGGCCAACTCACAACATACGCCAACGAGTCTTTACCTTCAGTTCGGTGAGGCTTTACAGGAAAGGTCCCCAAAGTTTGCTGGCATGTTGCGAGAGATGGCTGAAATACCCGCGGTCAATGCTAAACCAGGGCTTGGACTTAACCTAAGAGAAATTATCAAAAAACCTGGCGTCGTCTACATCATTGGCAGCATGCGAAATGCCAAGGTCATTCGTATGCAGCGCATGCTCTTGATCAAGATTATTCAGCTAGCAGAAGAGCGCGATAGAACCAAAAGCAACTCAAAAATTGGCGTGGTGCTGGATGAGGCCAAATACCACATTAGCAGGCCTAGCATTGAAGCATTGGGTGCTGCTCGAGATAAGGGTGTTCATGTAGTACTGGCCCATCAGTCTTTAGATGATCTTCGGGATTGCCCAGCAGATTTATCCCCTGACGCTGTAGTTGGGGCTGTTATGGAAAATTGTGCTTTGAAGCTGGTTTACAAAGTGCAGGATCCCAAGACTGCAGAGTGGTTTGCTCGAAAAAGCGGAAAAATTGAGGTCGATGATGAGATGCGCAAAGTATCTCGCAATGCGGCTCTTGCTGAAACTGTCGATTCAGATCGGACGATTCGCCAGGCTGAGCGATTTCTGTTCGATGAAAACATGTTGCTCAATCTCAATAAGTTCCAAGGTGTTCTCTTTGGGCATGGTCTCCCCAGGTTCATCCACACATCTCCCATCAGAATCGACAAGCTTTCTTCGGATCATCTCGCTCCTCAAGTCGTGGACGGCGATCGATTGCTTAAGGCCGTCGAGATGATTGCTCCCCCAGTTGACGCAAACGAAAAGGAGGATCCTTTTGCACTTTCTACACGATAAAAAGCTGATCGCTATCCGTATTCAAGAAAAACGAACTCTGATCCTGGAGTGGTTAAAAGGCGAGGGTTACAGCACTACATCTATTCTATGCCGGGTTTTAGGGCTGAAGGACCGAGCCACGCGACTCACGCTGGGGCGTATGGCAGCCGATGGGCTTGTCAGTCTGCATGAGGTTGAGGGGCTGGGAGGTGCAGTGAAAATCTGGGGGATTACTGCCCACGGTGCGGCAATGGCAGCGGATATTACTAACCCAGACTTTACTTATTTTGAGCCTGGAAGACTTAGCCAATCCACTATCCAGCACTCCTTGGCGGTACAGGAGGCTCGTTTGCATCTGGTTGAGCATGGTTGGAGGAATTGGATCACTGATCGTCAATGTCATCAACTACATGCTCGCGATGGCTGGCTGAAGATTCCTGATGCATTGGCTACAGACCCAGAAGGTAAGTATGTGGCCATTGAAGTTGAGCGTACCTTCAAAACTATCAAGCGCTATCAATCAATTATTTCGAGTTACCTGCAGATGGTCGCAGCAAGAAAAATTGAGCGTATTGATTACATTTGCCCCATTCAGGGCATGGCTCCCCGTCTTGAAGCTCTTTTTCAGAGCATCCGAACTGTTCCCGTTAAGGGCCAGACCGCGGCAATCACTAAAGAGCATCTTAGCAATTTTCGATTTATTGATTTTTCAACCGGCAAGGAGAGTAAGCATGGCTATTCCATTTGAGCACAAACCCAACACAGGGTCTTTTTTCAAAAATAATCGTAAAACCAAGTCCAACCACCCGGACTATAAAGGTAGTGCAAAAATTGATGGTGTCGATTACTGGGTAAATATATGGGGCCGGATGTCTTCGGAAAATACCCCGTTTTTCGGTATTACATTCACCCCGCAGAATGGGGATGTTGAGCTTGATACTACCGCCCAGAAATTCCCCGATGAGGAGGGTGCTGAAGCTCAGGAGGGCGATCATGAATAAATCAATATTCATATTGGTGTTGTTGTCGCTTTTATCTGGAACCGCGCAGGCGGATAAAATTGTGTTCGACCCTACCAATTTCCTGAAGAACTCTGTAACTGCAGCACAAACTGCGAAGCAGTCTGTGATATTAACCAACCAGTTAATGACCCAAGTCGATCAATATCGAGCAATGTTGGTTCATTTGCAAAAGCTCCCTTCTGACGCGATTTCTCTGCGTGTATTAGGCCGCGTGCCTGGCAGTGTGGACGATGCTCAAACCCTGAGTGCTGATGTCTACAGTAATTATCAGCAGCTCAGCAATAATCTTTCAGGCCTTTCTAATGCCTATCAGAGTGTTTCATCAGTAATCCAGGACGCGACGCGCTTAGGCGTCTTGTCCGGACAGAGTGTTGAACAGCTTCTTGAAGGTGAGGTGAAAATGAAGGCTGCAGGGAGGCAGTCACAGACCAATTATGCTTCCCTTTTTGACAATCTGGGACGGGACATTGATAACTACAAGCGTCGTTCGGATGGACTGGCTGAAAGGCTGCCTTCAAATTCTGGCCTCATGGAGGGGCTCGGCACTCTAGGGGCTCAAAATCATATCGTCATTGATCAGCTTAGTAATCTTGTCGCTAATGCTAACGCCCAGGCAAAAGCGAACAGTCAAAAGCAAGCCTTGGATGAGGAGAAAGGCGAATATGACGCGAGGTATATTCAAAGCTGGGAGGCTGCAAAAGCCAAGGCACGTAAGCAGATGGGGTACTAAACATGGCTGCCGAACTATTCGTAGATGCCGCCCAAACTGTTCTTGGATCCGCCTCTGCATACTTGGATATGAAGTTGGCCCTCATGACCAATTATGGGTTAAGCCTGTTTACAGGTTTGGCGGCCCTGAGTTTCGCGTGGTATGGAGTCCGGGTTTTACTGGCAAATGGTGACGTTACTGATATTTTCGGTAGCCTGATTCGACAAATGCTGACAGTTACTTTTGTGTATTGGCTTCTTAAAAGTGGTTATCAAACCGTTTTTATTGAGGGTGTAGCTGGTAGCCTGGATACTATCGCTACTCAATTGCTCCCTGTCCAGCAGGGGTCGCCGGCTGAGTTGGTAGGGGAGGTATTTTCAAGATTTTTTAAGTCCGGCATGGCGATTTTTTCCACACTGGACTCAATAATTGATCCGTCCCTTAATCCTTTGAGCAAGCTATCGCTAGCTCTATCCTCACTAACTGCTATATCAGCCTTAATGATGTCCTCTGTAATTCTAATCGTCAGTGGAGGCTTATTCTTTGTATTGAGCTTGGGCAGCCAATATATGGTGGTTATTGCATTGATTCTTGGTCCTGTTTGTCTGCCATGGCTTTTGATGAGTCAAACCTCATTTGTAGCTGAAAGCTGGATCCGATTTTTGATTACCGCTTCGCTATGGAAAGTACTTGCCGCAATTATTATTGGGATTTCTGATTCCATGTTTCAGGCGGTAATACAGAAAGCGGTTGATGCAGCAGCTTCGGGAGCAGCTAATTATGGGGAAATATTGGTAGCCGCAGTATCGGCATCTCTCGGGGCTGCCTTAATGGCTTGGTTACTTCTTCAGGTCCCATCTATCGCCTCAGCCATAGTGGGGGGCAGTAGCGGCGTTTCTGGATTTAATTTCAACTCTATAAGGAAATTGGTTGGCGGTAAGGTGGGAGCTAGTTCTACACCTTCACAGTCAAAATAATAATCGCCGGTATTCACTGCTGGCTTTGAGGCTACGCCAGCAGTGAGTATTACTATGCGAATCTCTGACAGTCGTTCACTTCACCCGGTGAAGAAGGAATGTACGTCCTGCTGACTTAAGTATCACATTGTCCGAGTCAATGATTTTATAAGTCTCCCCGTACTTTGTGCCTAAGACATGCTGATAAACAATAACCTCATTGCTCGCTGTCTGCTTATATTCAATTGGAACTCTAGATCCCATAGCTGAAATGTATTCCGTTTCAGTGAATTCACGTATTCCCCCGCCTTTTTTAGGGTTTGCGATTGCTGCCTGGATCGCTGCGTCACTTGAGCCAATATCTTGAGCTTGCCATTTCCCTATTAAGATACTGCCCCCATCACTGCATCCCGTGATGATGATCGACATTAGTAATAAAGCAGAGCTGAACACTGTCTTCATGATGCCTCCTTGGGGGCGGATTCTTTAGTAACTTTGACGATCTGCACCTCAAAGCCCTGATCCTTCAAGCACCCCAAAAACCTTCGCACCTTGCGCGAGTTTTGTATAGCCGAAATGGTTTGTTCACGAGTTAACGGTGTTAGTGACATTACACCGTCTGAGAGAGAGATTTTTATGGTTTCCATGACTGACCTCAAGAGTGATGTTTAAGTAACAACTCCAGAGCCGCCATAGTTATGCTTTTTTTGGCACAAATCTGGCACAGTGACTGTGCCAGATGATGCAATTTTGTGCTTGTTTGTGCAAACCGGTTTCAAGTTAACTTTATGATTTACTTGAAATATATGGCGCGCCCGACAGGAGTCGAACCTGTGACCTTTGGCTTCGGAAACCAACACTCTATCCAACTGAGCTACGGGCGCGTATCGAAATACTGCGAACAAGATTATAGCAAATGCACGCTAGCTTGTCCTTTTACCTATAGGCGCTTCAACGTATAATCACTACTTTTCGTATGGGTATAAGGGTTTATCGTCATGGGTGAGCATCATCACGAATTTCCAAAAACAACAGTGACGCAGGTGGTGCTGGCTACCTTGGGGGGATTGTTTGCACCCGCGCTGGTGATTTTTCTGATTGTTAAGATGTTGTTTGGTATACAGGCTTCGCATCTGGTGGATGCGGACCCAGCCATTCAGCAGGCGGTAGTTGAGGAGCGCATCAAGCCGGTGGCGCAAGTGGAAGTGGCTGACAATAGCGGCCCGCACGTCGACAAGACGGGTGAGCAAGTCGTGACGGCTGTCTGTTCAGCATGTCACGCTGCAGGCGCGCTGGGTTCGCCCAAGATCGGCGACAAATCGGCTTGGGGCCCTCGTATCGCCCAAGGGTATGAAACTCTGATCAAGCACGCCATTGAAGGTATTCGCTCCATGCCTGCACGTGGTGGTAATCCGGATCTGACCGACAATGAAGTTGCCAATGCCGTGGCTTATATGGCTAACCAGTCGGGTGCAAGTTTCAAGTCGCCTGAACAGGGCGGCGCTTCACACGGTGCTGCGCCTGCTGAGGCGGCTGCGGCAGAGCCAACCGCTGCAGCACCTGCAGCGGCTCCGGTAGCTGCTGCACCTGTACCTGCCCCGCAAGCCAAAGCTGCAGCACCCGCAGCGCCTGCCGCCACCCCTGCTGAAGAAGCCAAGCCTGCCGTGGTCGCCGAAGCCGCCAAGCCGGCTGCCGCCAGCGGCAAGTCTGGCGAAGAGGTGGTCAAGGGCGTTTGCGCCATGTGCCATGCGGGTGGTCTGATGGGCGCTCCCAAGATTGGTGACAAGGATGGTTGGGCACCACGTATTGCCCAAGGCTACGATACTCTGGTGCAACATGCGATTCATGGTATCCGCATGATGCCAGCCAAGGGTGGCAATCCAGGCTTGAGTGATGCGGAGGTTTCCCGTGCCGTGGCTTATATGGCAAACCAGAGCGGCGCCAACTTCAAGGCCGACTAATTTGATCATGCGGTGCTGCCATGCAGCATCGCTTAAGTGAGTTCATGCTATGGCAACCTACGCAATCGGTGATCTGCAAGGTTGCCATTTTTCATTTCAGCATCTGCTGAGTCATATTCAGTTTGACCCTGCCCATGATCGTCTGTGGCTGGTGGGTGATCTCATCAATCGTGGTGAACATTCCCTGCAAGTATTGCGCTGGTTGCATCAGCACCGGCAATCCATCGTCGCCGTGCTGGGCAATCATGATCTGCATGCGCTGGCAGTGGCTGAAGGGTTTGTGCAGCCGCATCGTAGTGATACCTTGCAGGAAATACTGGACGCTCCAGATCGGGACGACCTTCTGAATTGGCTGCGCAGCTTGCCGCTGGTGCATGCCGAGGCAGGATATCTGATGGTGCATGCAGGTTTGTTGCCGCAATGGAGTGCCAGGGACGCACTGGCGCTTGGCGCCGAGGTGGCCGCAGCTCTGCGCGGCCCCGTCTATCGTGATTTTCTGCGCCACATGTATGGCAACCATCCGGTCGCCTGGGATGATGATCTGCAGGGCATGGACCGGCTACGCATGATTACCAATGCCATGACGCGTTTGCGTATCTGCACATTGGCGGGAGAAATGGACTTCAAGTTCAAGAGTGAGCTGGAGGATATTCCTGCAGGTTATGTGCCATGGTTTGACGTGCCGCAACGGCGCTCTGCCGATACTGCCATCGTGTTTGGGCACTGGTCAGCCCTGGGTTTGCAGCAGCGCGATAACCTGTTTGCGCTCGATACGGGATGCTTGTGGGGTGGCAGCCTTACCGCCATGCGCCTGGAAGACCGGACAATTTTTCAGGTGCCCTGCAGCCCGGAAGACTCACCCCGCAAGATCAAGCCGGCTGGCAATCGCCTGCCTGGCCTGTAGCGTCAGGCTGCGCCTGTCATGCCCTGCGGGGCTGATGGGCGGCGCAAAGTCGAGTTCCACGATGGGTTTACGGCATGCCAGCACCTTGGCAATCGACTGCATCAGCGTGATGTCTCCCCAATACGCCATCTCGGTATTTGCACTGCCATCCTCCCGCGGATAGCGAATCGCCACAGGCCACACCATGCTATCTGCATCAATCGCGGCTTGCATCAGGCTGCCCTTGAAGGGTTTCAGCTCCGTGCCATCCGTCGTCGTGCCTTCGGGGAAATAACAAAGGCAATCGCCGGCCTGCAGGCTGCTCACCGCTTCAGCCACCATGCGCGATGTATCCTGCTTGCGCTGGCGGTCGATGAAGAATGTATTCACCTTGCGCGCAAACCAGCCAAATACCGGCCAGTCCCGTACTTCGGATTTCGCGATAAAACGTACCGTGCGCACGCTGTTCAGCGCGTGGATATCGACCCAGGAAACATGGTTGCCGACCAGCATGGCCGAGGCGATGTCTGGATGTGGTGGCGATCCTTTTACCACCACACGGATGTTCATGACCTGCATCAAGCCACGTGCCCAGCGGCTGATCACCCGGTCGCGTTGCCGCGCACTGAGGCGCGGCAACAGCAGGGTGGCGATCAGCATGCCATTGAGCATGTGCAGGACGATACGGATTACCCGAAAAATGCGGGTGATAGGGGAGCTTGGTTTTTCCAATTATTTGAAGAAGTGAGCCGCATAGCGCTTGTTGATACGCGACAAAGGTAACATGACCAGCATGTCTGCGGTATTGAAATCTGGATCCCATGCTGGCTCGCCGCAGATGTAAGCGCCCAGGCGCAGATAGCCTTTGATCAGGGGTGGGCAATTGACATCGAGCGAAGTCTGCAGTGCGTTCATTGGCAATGGGCAGCGCGGAAATACACGATATTCCACCGGGCTGAGGTGATCCTGCGCCAGTTGTGTATAGAGGCTGGCTGCCATGTGGCCGCCATCCGCCATGCCAACGCTGCCGCAGCCTATCATGTATTCGTAGCGGTGCGTTTGCATGTATTTGGCCAGGCCTGCCCATAACAGCGTAATGGTGCCGCCCATGCGGTAGTCAGGGTGTACGCAGGCACGGCCCACTTCCACGGTGCGATCAAACAAATGTTGCAGGCGGCTCAAGTCAAACTCGCCCGCAGAATAATAACCACCGGCTTCAGCGGCCATGGTCGGGTTCAATATGCGGTAGGTGCCAACGACTTCGCCACTACGGGTTTCACGCACCAGCAAGTGATCGCAAAAGGCATCGAAGCCATCCCGGTCCAGACCGTCCTGCCCGTTGATGCGGGCGCCCATTTCTTCAGCAAATACCTTGTAGCGCAAGCGTTGTGCTTCGGCAATTTCGGATGGATTGCGCGCCAGAGTCACGTGCAGATGGCTGGGCTCGCTGTGCAAGCCGGTTGAGACATGCTTTTCTAGCAATTGAATCTCTCCTGCTGATTTAAGATAGGAGAGAATTTACGAATCTTTTATGACGGAACGGTGACGGCCATTTGAAGCTTGCATGAATCGAAGAAGGCATGTGATCGCAAACAGCAGACAAAATAAAACCCGGCAATCTCTTGCCGGGTTTTATCGTATGCAGATGATATCTGCTTAGTGGCTGACGCGGGTGGTGCCGCCACTTTCCAGGATACGCACGCGTTCGCCAGGCTGGAACTGATCATCCGCTTCCTGCACGACAGCGATCATGGTGCCGCTATCCAGCTTGACGGTGATTTCAAGACCATCCTTGCGGGTGAGGCCTTCTTCAGCCGCAGAACCTGCCAGGCCACCTACAATCGCTCCCAGTACCGTTGCAATTGCCTGGCCTTTGCCGCCGCCCAGCGTGCTACCTGCTACACCGCCGACAACGGCGCCTCCAGCGGTGCCTACTGGCGATTTGGTGCCTTCCAGTTTGACGGTGCGTACACTTTCCACCACACCCATCTTGACCGTTTGTACCTTGCGGGCTTCATCCCGGCTATACACGCTGCCTGAGTTTGAACTGGCGCATGCCCCCAGCATGGCCAGCATGACGGCAATACCCACTAATTTCACTGTATTCACTTGTGACTCCTTTAACCCAGATTGATTGAGCTGCCAAATGCCTGTTGGTACTTCTCTGCGATTTCTTCGCGGCTTGGTTGATGGTTTTGTGCACCGCGATGGGCAATTTTAATCGCCCCCATCACCGACGCCAGCTGCCCGCTCTGTTGCCAGTCCCAGCCTTGGCTGATGCCGTAAAGCAAGCCGGCACGGTAGGCATCGCCACACCCGGTGGGATCGGTCACAGCTGAAGCTTCAACGCATGGAATGTGCAGGCGTTTACCTTCCGTGTAAATGTGCGACCCTTCGCTCCCCAGGGTTACGATCAAGGCATGTACCTTGTCAGCAATGGTATCAAGAGTAAGACCGGTTTTTTCCTGCAGAAGTTGCGCCTCGTAGTCGTTGACGGCTACATAGTCCGCCAGCTCAATGAAATGCAGCAGTTCTTCACCGTTGAACATGGGCAGGCCCTGGCCGGGATCAAACAGGAAAGGGATGCCCGCATCGCTGCATTCTTTGGCATGAAGGAACATGGCATCGCGGCCATCAGGCGCAATAATGGTGAGGCTGACATCTTTGGCATCGTGCACGCTGTTGCTGTGCGCTGCGCTCATGGCGCCCGGGTGGAAAGCCGTGATCTGATTGTCATCCTGATCGGTAGTGATGAAGGCCTGAGCGGTGAAGGTGTCGGGAATCACCTTGATATGCGCGCTATCCAGTGACTGCTTGTCCAGCCATTTGTTATATGGCTGAAAATCTTCGCCGACGGTCGCCATGATCAAAGGGGCGCCGCCCAGCAGTTGCAGATTGTAGGCAATGTTGCCAGCGGTTCCGCCAAATTCACGCCGCATTTCCGGTACAAAAAAGCAAACGTTCAGCAGGTGAATTTTTTCAGGCAGGATGTGATTTTTGAAACTGTCCCCAAACACCATGATGGTGTCGTAAGCCATTGAGCCGCAGATCAGAGTTTTCATTATGTGGGCTAAGAAGGAAAAGCCACATTATCAGCGAGTAGCGGCTCGCCGGGCAAGTGCGCTGAGTGTCTATATCAGGATTTAAGGGCGTTATCGATCAACACTTTGGCGGCTTTCTTGGCATATTTCACCGCGCCTGATCCCCGTTTCATCTGTTCGGCCTGCATGGCGCCTTCAATCAGCAGAGAAAGTTGCAAGGCCAGACCTTCGGTATCCTGAATGCCCGCTTCGGTGGCAAGTGAGGCCAGATATTGTCGAAACTGTCGCGATTGCTCGGCTGAAAGGCGGTGCACCGGATTTTCTTCGTTGGGGAATTCGGCAGATGCTTTGAGAAACGCCATGCCGCGGAAGTCAGGTGAGGTCACCCACTCTTCAATAAAATCGAACAGCTTCTGCAGTTTTTCAGCGGGCTTTTTGGTATTGGTTTCAAACTTTTGTTGTAACCAGGATTGAAAGTCCTGATGGCCTTGCTGCAACACTTCCAGAATCAAGTCTTCCTTGCTGTGGAAGTATTTGTACAAGGTCATTTTGGTAGTGCCGGCGACGGCGACGATGGTATCGACGCCGGTAGAGTTGATGCCCCGTGTCTGGAACAGATCGGTGGCCACACTAAGTATTTTTGCCCGTAATGGAGACATGGTTTGGTGTTTCCTGATGATGATTAAATTCTATCGTAAAGCATTCAATAAATATACAAATCTGTATATTTTTATGCAGCGCCCTTATTCATTCATAAGAACGGGATTTTTTCACAGGCGCCAGGCGAAAAAGTCATGTACAGTCCTTGCGCCGTAAGTCATGCGGTCATTTTCATTTATTAACCGAGGTATGTATGCGTACACTTAAAAGTGCTTTAGTTCTGGCTGCTTTTGCTTTACCGGTGGTATCAATCGCGGCGATTGATGAAACCCTGCGAATTCGTGAAACCATCGAAATTAATGCCCCTGCTGACAAGGTTTGGGCACATGCCGGAAACTTCGCCGATATGTCCTGGCACCCCGCTGTGGCAAAAACTACGCTATCCAGTGGTGCTGCCAATGCTGCGGGTGCCCAGCGTGTCTTGGTGCTGAAAGATGGCGGTACTATTCACGAAACGCTGACTGAATTTGATGATGCGAATCATGTGTTGAAGTACACCATCACGGAAAGCGTGTTGCCGCTACGTGAATATGACTCCACGCTGCAAGTGCAGGCCGTGGGCGAAGGCAAAACCAAAGTGACCTGGAAGAGCATGTTCAAGCGCAAGGATCCAGCGCATGAACCCAAAGCCGGGGAGGATGACAAAACTGCGCGTGACACCGTGACTTCCATTTATCAAAGTGGCCTGCAAAATCTTAAAGCACTGTCCGAGAAGTAATACCGCACGCCATACGTCATAAAGCCGGCGATGGCCGGCTTTATTATTTGTCCCTAACTCGTTGAGTTTTTCATCAACATCGGCGTGTAGTTACAGCTGACTTGCTGCAACAGTTTGTTGACGACATCCTGATCGCTGACCTTGGTCGATACTTTGCCGTTGACGACATATTCGATGTAAATCCCACGTTCCGATTCGGGAAGCACAAGTGCTTGCGGGTAGTCACAGCTTCCGGTACGCATCTGCTCAATTTTGGCGTACATGGCGGCCGTGCGTGCCGGATTGGCGACGGAGAAATCCGGTGCCATGCGAGGCTCGGCGGGTTTTGCCGAGGCATTCAGGGCCGCGACGATAAATGGCCCTGAGGGCTGAAATTCACTCTGCAAGGCAATGCTGCTGCTGCCCAGCAAGGTAAACACGCCTGCCGCTATCGCATAAGCTAACACCTTGGTCGCAGGTTTTTGCTCAGGTGTCTGGGCTTGCAGCATGGCGTCGGCTGCAATACGGGCATGGTGGAGAGCGCGTGAAGCGGGTGAGGCCAGTTCAGTCTCAAGCGCTTGCTGCATCATGAAGTAAAGTTGCTGTGCCAGCAGGTCTGGCATCTCTATCGCCATGGCTTGCGTCTGGGTTTGCATGAAACGCAGCATGGCGCTATCCGCGGCAATGTCTGCTTCGCCTGGCAGCATTGACGGATTGCTGGCGGCTTCTGCCAGAAGATCAAACGCATTCAGCAGGCGCTGGCCAGGGGCGCTTGAGGATTTTTGTATCCTGGCGATCAGCAACTCAGAGGTGAGTAATGGATGGACTGGCATGGCTAGAAGGGTTTCACCTCAACCAGGATAATAATGGCGATCAACGCCAGCACCGGAGCTTCGTTAAGCCAGCGGTAAAACACATGGCCATGCTGATTGCGGTCGTGGGCGAAGTCACGCACGAGCTTGCCGCAATACAGGTGATAGAGCACCAGCAATACCACCAGCGAGACCTTGGCATGCAACCAGCCGCCACTGAATCCATAGCCCAGCCAGAGCCACAGCCCAAAGGCAATAGTCAGCACCGCGCCGGGGGTCATGATGCCGTAAAACAGCTTGCGCTCCATGATTTTGAAACGGACGTTGCTGGCCTCATCGCTGGACATGGCGTGATAAACGAAGAGCCGTGGCAAATAAAACAGCCCTGCGAACCAGGTCACCATGAAAATGATGTGCCACGCCTTGATCCAGAGCATGGCTAGCCTTTTATGCCCAGTTGTTGATCCAGCAGCTCATGCAGGGATTTGAAATCAAGCTCGCCTATGGCTTTGCGGATGATTTTGCCGTCCTTGTCCAGCACGAAAGTGGTGGGCGTGACGCGCACTTCATTGAATTGCATGCTCATGTCACCGGTGTCGTCATGGGTGACCTTGAAAGGCAGGGCGTTTTTGGCGGTGTAATTTTTAACCTGATCGATGGGATCATAGGGCATAGCGATCGCCACGACCTCAAAGCCACGCTCATGGTATTGATGCCATGTCTGGATCAGTGCCGGCATTTCGGCAATACAGCCGGGGCAATCCGTTGCCCAGAAATTGACCAGAACTACTTTGCCGCGCAGATCCTGCATGCTGGTGGTCTTCCCATCCAGGGTAGTAAAGCTGATATTCGGCGCAGTGGGCTTGCTGGCCAGCGTGTAGGCAAGAAAGCCCAGCAGCAGGACTAGCAGCAGTGGAAACAGCAGTTTGCGAGGGGAGTTAAATAAGGATTTCATCTTTAAGTATGAGCGATCTGCGATGCACGCGTTATTGTCGTGGGTTTGCTGGGGCTTGTCATCAGGAATCTGCGCCGGGAAATGGACGACTGTATGAATTTTGCATCACGCATAGGCTTAATACCTGACAAATTCAGTCTGCTAATAAACTGCAATGTTGCCCATGGTATAATTGCACTTTTGGTTACCTTCCAAATTCATGACCTCCCGCTTACGCGAAATCCCGTATAACTACACCTCGTTTTCAGACCGCGAAATCGTTATCAGATTCCTCGGTGAAGATATCTGGAACGTTCTCAATGAATTGCGCGGCGAACGGAAAACCGGCCGCTCTGCACGCATGCTGTTTGAGGTGCTGGGCGACCTCTGGGTTGTTTCCCGCAATCCTTACCTGCAGGATGATCTGCTTGCGAACAAAAAACGTCGCCAAGCCCTGATCAGCGCATTGCATCACCGTATCAAGGCCATTGACGAGCGTAGTCAGGGCAACCCCCTGGTGTTGCGCCTGATTGCCGCGGCGCGCAAAGCGGTGGATGTGTTTGAGCAGGATTTCAAGCAAACTGAAAGTCTGCGTAAAAAAGCCTTGTCCCGACTGGGCAAGATCACGCGCAAGGACAATATCCAGTTTGACGGGCTGGCACGCGTTTCGCACGTGACCGATGCTACCGACTGGCGTGTTGAATACCCGTTTGTGGTGCTGACACCTGACACCGAGCACGAAATGGCAGCGCTGGTGCGCGCCTGTATCGAGCTCGGCCTGACAATCATCCCACGTGGTGGTGGTACTGGTTATACCGGCGGCGCTGTGCCGCTGACACCATTGTCGGCCGTGATCAATACCGAGAAGCTGGATACCCTGGGTGCCGTTGAAATGCGTACCCTGCCTGGCGTAGGTCGCCAGGTGCCGACCATCCATTGCGGCGCTGGCGTTGTGACGCGCCGCGTGATGGAGGCCGCTACGGCCGCCGGGCTTGAATTTGCCTGCGATCCTACCTCGGCTGATGCGTCTTGTATCGGCGGTAACGTCGCCATGAATGCCGGTGGCAAGAAAGCCGTGCTCTGGGGCACGGCGCTGGATAACCTCGCCTCATGGCGCATGGTGACGCCCGATGCCAACTGGCTCGAAGTGGAGCGTCTGGACCATAACCTCGGCAAGATTCATGACATTCCGGTCGCGCGTTTCCGCATTACGCGATTTGCCGAAGATGGCAAAACCATGCTCGCCGAACCGGAAATTCTGGAAATTCCTGGCCCCAGTTTCCGCAAGACCGGGCTGGGCAAGGACGTGACGGACAAATTCCTCTCAGGCTTGCCTGGCATACAGAAAGAAGGCTGCGACGGCCTGATTACCTCGGCTACCTTCATTCTGCATCGCATGCCCAAGCATGTGCGCACCATTTGTCTGGAGTTTTTCGGGCACGTGGCGCTCGGCGTGCCTGCCATTGTCGAGATCAAGGATTACCTGGACGCGCACCCCAATACCCTGCTGGCAGGTCTGGAGCATCTGGACGAACGTTATCTCAAGGCCGTGGGCTATGCCACCAAGGCAACCCGCAATGAACGTCCCAAGATGGTGTTGCTGGCCGATATTGCCAGTGACGATGAAAACGGCGTAGGTGAAGCAGCATCGCACATCGTGCGTCTGGCCAATGCACGCGGCGGTGAAGGCTTTATCGCGGTATCGGGTGAAGCGCGCAAGAAGTTCTGGCTGGATCGTGGTCGTACGGCGGCGATTGCCAAACACACCAATGCGTTCAAGATCAATGAGGATGTGGTGATTCCGTTGCCACGCCTGGGCGATTACTCGGACGGCATCGAGCGCATCAATATCGAGTTGTCGATCAAGAACAAGCTCAAACTGGCTGATGCACTGGAAACCTTCCTGCAAGGCGATCTGCCTTTGCATGAAGACGACGATACCCAGGCCGATCCTGAAATGCTGGTGGCCAAGCGTGCCCAATCGCTGGCACTGGTAGACAAGGTGCGTACCCACTGGCGCACTATCCTGGAAAACCTGGATGCCCCGGTCAGCATTCTGGGTAGCGAGTACGCGGATATTGCCACTGAAAACGTCTTCCGTGCCGTGCAGGAGCATCAGGTACGCGTGTCCTGGAAGCGCGAGTTGAAGAAGCCGCTGCACCAGATATTTACCGGCCGGGAATACCAGAAAATCCTGGAGCGGGCGGACGAAATCCACAAGCAGATGCTCAAGGGTCGCGTGTTCGTGGCGTTGCATATGCACGCGGGCGACGGCAACGTTCATACCAATATTCCAGTCAATTCCGACGACTATGAAATGATGCATGCCGCGCATGAAGCCGTGGCGCGCATCATGAAGCTGGCGGAAAGCCTGGATGGCGTGATTTCCGGCGAGCACGGTATTGGTATTACCAAGATGGCGTTCCTGGATCAGAAAACCATTTCGACCTTTGCGGATTACAAGCAGAAGGTGGATCCGGAAGGGCGCTTCAACAAAGGCAAGCTGATGGCAGGCTCCGGTCTGGATGGCGCTTACACGCCATCGTTTGGTCTGCTGGAGCAGGAATCCATCATCATGGAGCAATCGGCAATCGGCGATATTGCCGACTCGATCAGCGATTGCTTGCGTTGCGGCAAGTGCAAACCCGTATGTACCACGCACGTGCCCCGCGCCAATTTGCTGTATTCGCCACGCAACAAGATACTCGGTACTTCGCTGCTGATTGAGGCTTTCCTCTATGAGGAGCAGACGCGCCGTGGCATTTCGATCAAGCACTTTGATGAGTTCAATGATGTGGCGGATCACTGCACGGTGTGCCATAAATGCTTGAACCCTTGCCCGGTGGATATTGATTTCGGCGATGTATCGATTGCGATGCGCAACTTCCTGCGTGAGCAAGGCAAGAAGCACTTCAATGCGGGTACTACCGTGTCCATGGCCTTCCTTAACGTCAAGGATCCGGCCACCATCAAGCTGATGCGTACGGCCATGATAGGCTGGGGTTATAAGTTGCAGCGGCTGGGGCATCAGGTGTTCAAGAAGCTGGGGCTGATCGGCAATATCAAGAAGAAACCACCCGCCACCCTGGGCAAGCCCGAGATCAAGGCGCAGGTGATTCACTTCATCAATCGCCCCATGCCCAAGGCCATGCCGACCAAGACATCGCGTGCCTTGCTGGGTCTGGAAGATGACACGATAGTGCCGATCATCCGCAATCCGCAGAAGACGACGGAAGAATCGGATGCCGTGTTCTACTTCCCGGGGTGTGGTTCGGAGCGCTTGTTCTCGCAGGTGGGGCTGGCGACCCAGGCCATGCTGTATGAGACCGGTGCCACCACCGTGCTGCCGCCAGGCTATCTGTGCTGCGGTTACCCGCAGACATCCAGCGGCAACCACGACAAGGGGCAGCAGATCACGGCAGAAAACCGTGTGCAGTTCCATCGTATTGCCAATACGCTGAACTATCTGGATATCAAGACCGTGATCGTCTCGTGCGGCACGTGTATGGATCAGCTGCAGAAGTACGAGTTCGAGAAGATATTCCCGGGCTGCCGATTGCTGGATATTCACGAATATCTGATGGAAAAAGGCCTGAAGCTGGAAGGCGTGACGGGTACGCGCTATATGTACCATGACCCTTGCCATAGCCCGATGAAGACCTATCAGCCGCTCAAGGTGACCAATGCCCTGATGGGGCAGGATGTCGCGCTGAATGATCGCTGCTGCGGCGAGTCAGGCACCTTTGCCGTGTCGCGTCCCGATATCGCGACCCAGGTCAAGATGCGCAAGCAGGAAGAGCTGGAAAAAGGCATGGCCAAGCTGGGCTTGACTCCTGGCGCGCCTGAGCAGGATGTGAAGATTCTGACGTCCTGCCCATCCTGCCTGCAGGGGCTCGCGCGTTATGGCGAGGATACCGGCGTGCAAGCGGATTACATCGTGGTGGAAATGGCCAAGCATTTGCTGGGCGAAAACTGGATGCAGGATTTCGTGCACAAGGCCAATAATGGCGGGATTGAAAAAGTCCTGCTGTAACGCTGTTTTGTATCCCCGTCGTAAAAAGCGTAAGGCTTGGCCTTGCGCTTTTTTATTGCGCGCTATGGCGGAAATTAAGGGTTTACAGTGTGATTTGCCAGCGTATAGTAAGGTTGAATTGATTCAGGCAAAGGAGTTGAAATGTCCAGATTTGCCGTACCGTTATTGGCCAGCATGGCCCTCATCCCCGCTGGTCAGGCCCTGGCGGAGGAGAGCACGCTTGGTGCCATTCCGGCATTATCCAATAGTAACAATGCCTCTTCCGGCGTGGCTGTCAGCCCGCCCACCCAACTGAATACCCGCTCGCGCCTGTCGCCCGTCATTGTGTTGCCGCCAGAGAGTGTAGAGCCGCGTACGCTGGTGGTGCCCTTGCCCAGCGAAGGCGGTCCGCCGGTCGTGCTGCGCAAGAACAGTATTGAGGTGGTGCCGAGTTTGCAGCCTGCCTTGCCCAAATCCAAGGCTAGCCCGGATGCGGGGAATGCCACTGGCAATAGAAAACCTTTGCCGCCTGTCGTGGATTAAGCTGCGCTCGGGCTATACACCCGATCCTGTGTCCGGTGGTCAGGCTGTGTGGGCGGGTTGATTTGAAGTGGCATTGGCCTTGTGCACAAGGCGCGCCTTGGGGAATACGGCGCTGAAGGTGCTGCCCTTGCCAAATTCGCTTTCGATATCCAGTCTGGCCTGATGGCGCGTCAGGATATGCTTGACGATGGAAAGCCCCAGGCCGGTGCCCCCGGTTTCACGTGAGCGGCTGCGGTCTACGCGGTAAAAGCGTTCAGTCAGGCGGTCGATGTGCTGTTGTTCAATCCCCAGGCCGGTGTCCTTGACACTAAACACGCCATCGGTGCCACGGGTTTTCCAGCTGATATGAATGCTGCCGCCCGTTGGCGTATAACGAATGGCATTGCTGACCAGATTGCCGAGGGCGCTATGCAATTCTTCCAGCGCACCTGTCAGGTTCAGCGTGGTGTCCGCCTCCAGAGTGATGGTATGGCGATCATTGCTTAGGCCACGCGCTTCGTTCATCACCATGCTCAGCAGGGCGTTGATATCAATTTCGGTATCCTGCGGAATCGTGGGGCTGTTTTCCAGTTGCGACAGGGTCAGCAGGTCTTCAACCAGCCTGCGCATGCGGCCTGTCTGTTCCTGCATCATGTCAAAGTAACTGCGTGTGCTATCCGGCACTGCCCCATCCATGTCGCTCAGCGTCTCCAGAAAGCCGCCAACAACGGTCAACGGGGTGCGTAACTCATGTGAGACATTGGCAATGAAATCGCGGCGCATATGCTCGACTTTTTCCAACTGGCTGATGTCCCGGCTGATCAGCAGTTTCTGGTTGACACCAAATGGAATAACCTGCAATTCCAGCGTGGTATCTGCCAGACGCCAGGATTTGAGTTTGATGGGGTCGGTATAGTCGTGTGAGTCGAGGTAGCTGATGAAGTCACTGCTACGAACGAGGTAACTGATGGGCTGGCCGACGTCCTGCTTCATGGACAGGCCAAGGTGGCGTTCTGCGGGCGGGTTGCACCACTCGATCAAGTCGTGCCCATTCAGCAACACCACACCGTCAGGCAGGGCGCTGGCAGCATGGCGAAAGCGATCAAGCGCCGAGCTGAGCTGGGTCTGGCTACGGCTGTAACGCCGTTGCTGATGGTAGATGGCCGCAAACACATCTTCCCAGATGCCAGTGCCCAGCGGCATGGTGGCGAGATCCGGTTTGTTGAACCACTGCAACAGCTGGTGTATCCAGTATAGGTGGGTAGTGAGGTAAAGCACGACACCCACGCCAAACACCAGTAATGCTGCAATTTCATCGACGACAGCCCATACCACCAGGCTGACGGTCACTAACAAAAAGCCGAGCCAGAAAGCTCTCCAACGAATATCGTGCACGCGGCTACCATTCCACAAATTAATAAACTGCTTGTTGGCGCCTTAAAAAAAGCAGCTCCGACAAGGGCGACGGTGGCAAAGCGATATTATGAGCTAGTGCGCCGAGAAACGATAGCCAACACCACGGACGGTCTGGATCAGGTCTTCGTGACCGGAGTCAGCCAGGGCCAGACGCAAACGGCGGATGTGCACGTCTACCGTGCGGTCTTCAACAAATACGCGATCACCCCAGACGCGATCCAGTACCTGGCTGCGCGAGTGCACACGTTCCGGGTTGGACATGAGGTAATGCAACAGACGGAATTCGGTGGGCCCCAGGTCCAGCGTGGTGCCATTGCCTGTGACGCGATGGGTAACAGGATCCAGGCGCAAGCCGCCGACTTCGATCGGGTCATCGGTCATCTGGGGTGCGCGACGGCGCAACACCGCCTTGATGCGAGCATTCAGCTCACGCGGGCTAAAGGGTTTTGTAACATAGTCGTCCGCCCCCACTTCCAGCCCCTTTACCTTGTCGGCTTCCTCACCACGCGCTGTCAGCATGATGATGGGAATCGCCTTGGTGAATTCGTCCGACTTCAACTTGCGGGCAAACTCAATGCCGCTCATACCGGGTAGCATCCAGTCCAGGATAATCAGGTCAGGCAATGCTTCACGAATCAGCATTTGTGCTTGCTCAACGCTGAGTGCACGAATCGGGTTGTGACCGGCCTGGGTCAGATTAAGGGCTAGAAGCTCCTGAATGGCTGGTTCATCTTCTACAATCAATATGTTAGCGGGCATTTCATTTATCCTTGGCTTTTGCAGTGCTGCTTACTATATGACGTTAATGTGACAGATTGATGACACTTGAGGAACCCGAATTTTAATGCAGATTGCCAACCCTGTTTTTTTATATGATGATCGTGTCTGTCAGGTAATTGATCGCAACTCATTATTCGAAATAATAAAAAGCAGGGAGTTTGGAGATGGCTGGATTTCTGTCTAAGGAACGCATTATTACCGGCGGTAATTTTAACCGCTGGCTTATTCCACCCGCGGCGCTGGCGGTGCATTTATGTATCGGCATGGCCTATGGTTTTTCCGTTTTCTGGAAGCCCCTGGGCAATGCGCTGGTAGGCGACGATGGCAAGCCGCTGGCTGCCTGTGCTGCCGGCGCTGTGACGGTAGCGGACAAACTGAGCGGCACATGGCGTGCCCTGTTTGCCACGGATTGTAATTGGACCCAGTTTGATCTGGGCTGGATGTACACCCTGTTCTTTGTACTGCTGGGCTGTTCAGCTGCCTTGTGGGGCGGCTGGCTGGAGCGGGCAGGTCCACGCAAGGCGGGCCTGGTGGCTACCGTTTGCTGGTGTGGCGGCTTGTTGATATCAGCGCTGGGGGTATATACCCATCAGCTGTGGATGATGTGGCTGGGCTCGGGGGTGATCGGTGGTATCGGGCTGGGACTCGGCTATATCTCGCCAGTATCCACCCTGATCAAGTGGTTCCCTGATCGTCGTGGCATGGCAACCGGCATGGCCATCATGGGCTTTGGCGGCGGCGCCATGATAGGTTCGCCACTGGCCACCAAGCTGATGAGCTATTTTGCCACTCCCGTTGCTCCAGGCGTCTGGCAGACGTTTGTTGTCCTGGCGGTGATCTATGCCGTCTTCATGTTGTGTGGTTCGCTTGGTTACCGCGTACCGGCATCGGACTGGAAGCCTGCAAACTGGGTACCGCCCGCCAAGAGCACAAGCTCGGGCATGATCGCCACGCGTCACGTCCATATTAACCAAGCGCACAAAACGCCACAGTTCTGGTTGTTGTGGCTGATCCTGTGCATGAATGTGTCTGCCAGTATTGGCATTATCGGGGCTGCGGCGCCTATGCTGCAGGAGACCTTTGGTGGTGCCTTGATTGACCAAGGCTCCCTGAGCTTTGCTGACATCAAGAAGGACGATGTCCTGATTGCCAGTCTGGCCGCAGTCGGTGCCGGATTTGTCGGCCTGGTGTCCTTGTTCAATATTTTCGGGCGCTTTGCCTGGGCGACTTCATCAGACAAGCTGGGGCGTAAAACCACCTATTCCATTTTCTTTATCCTCGGTGCTTTGATGTACGTTGCCGCGGCGTGGGCAGCGGGTGCCAAATCGCTGGCGGTATTCGTGGGGGCGTTCTGCATCATTGCCTCCATGTATGGCGGTGGCTTCGCCACCATTCCGGCATATCTCGCGGATATGTTCGGCACGCAATTCGTTGGTGCCATTCATGGCCGCCTGCTGACGGCATGGTCCACAGCCGGCATTCTGGGGCCAGTGATCGTCAACTACATGCATGACATGCGTCTTGAAGCACAAGTGCCGTTTGATCAGGTATATGGGCCCATCTTTTATGTGCTGGCAGGCATGCTGGTGATTGGCTTTGTGGCGAATTTGCTGGTGCGTCCTGTCGCCAGCAAGCACTTCATGACCGATGCCGAATTGGCCGAGGAAAAGAAGCTGGCACATGAAAAGGTATTGCCAAGTAGCGCGTCGCAAGCGAAAGCCGCCAGCGGTGGGTCGCGCGTATTGGCAGTATTTGCCTGGTTGGCAGTGGGTATTCCAGTAAGTTATGGTATCTGGAGTACTTTGCAAAAAGCCTGGGCACTGTTCCATTAAGTCATGCTTTTCAAATCACGCTGATGGCAGTCCGGGGATATGCCCGGACTGCCGTTTCCCAAGCGTATGCGGCTAGGCTATAATTCAGCCTGAATTTTCCCGTTTGACGCATGTGCTTGTCTTTAAAGTGCAATGGCATGGCGTCATCCAGCATTGGACATCACGTAATTCTTGGCCCTGGCCTTTGTAAATTTAAAGTATGTGGAGTAAATGTGAGAGAACTCGCAATTGATTTAAACGGTTCCGGTTTGCAAATCGGCATTGTCCTGTCTCGCTTTAACAGCGATGTGGGTCAGGGCCTGCTCGCAGCCTGCAAGGCCGAGCTGCTGAAGCGTGGCGTGGCGGAAGATGCCATTACCCTGGCAACCGTGCCAGGCGCGCTGGAAACCCCATTGGTACTGCACCATATGGCAGATAGCCAGAAATACGATGCCCTGATCGCCTTGGGTGCGATTATTCGTGGCGAGACCTATCATTTTGAAGTGGTTTCAAATGAATCTGCGCGCGGTATTTCCGAGGTTCAGCTGAATACTGGCGTTCCTGTCGCCAACGCCATCCTCACTACCGAGAATGACGAGCAGGCGCTAGAGCGTGTCGCCGTTAAGGGTGCTGAAGCTGCAGCGGTTGCAATCGAGATGGTTAACCTGTTGAAGGCCTTATGAGCGACACCGATCAAAAGCCTGGGGAAGCCAAGCCGGTAAAAGCCTCGAGAAATCGTCGCAAGTCGCGCGAGCTGGCCCTGAAAGGCATTTATCGCAACCTGATGAATCAGGCCGATTTTCGGGCCATCCTGCGCGAGCTGGCGGACGAGCCGGAGTTTGACAAGGCGGATCAGGAATACCTGCGCACATTGTTGGACGGCGTGCTCGCGGAACGCGAAGAGCTGGATCGCCGGATTGCGGTGTTTGTGGATAGACCCATGAACGAGCTCAGCCCGATCGAGCACGGCATTCTTTGCCTGTCCGCGTATGAGCTGATTTTCGACCTGAGTATTCCGTATCGTGTGGCGATCAATGAAGGCGTCGAGCTTGCCAAGATTTATGGTGGCACCGATGGTCATAAATACGTTAATGGCGTGCTTGACAAGCTTGCTGCCGAAGCCCGCCCGGGCGAAGTAAGCCGTCATACCCGCTAGTCGTCATCCTGAGGGCAGGACGTGCCACATCTCGTCCTGCCCATCTTCAATTTCCCGCGTGCCCCATGTAAGATCAATCGCCTGGTCGGACCACTGCTGACCAGCAAGTGGGTGCTATATTGCCCTTAATTTCATGGCCAGCAGGTTTGGAAAGAATTCTCATGGCAAAGCTGCTTTTCTCTCTGGATGGCAATCTGCTGGGGGAGTACTCCCTCGACAAACCGCTACTGCGCATCGGCCGTCGTCGCGATAACGACATCGCCATCGATAACCTCATGATCAGTGCTGAGCATGCGCAAGTCATGTCGATTGGCCGGAATGCCATGTTGCAAGATCTCGATAGTACAAACGGCACCATGATTAATGGGGTGCGTGTAAAGCAGCACGTCTTGCAGCATGGCGACATCATCATGCTAGGCCATTACCAATTGCGCTATTGGGACGAGGCCACCAGCTCCGATAATCCTGCTCCCGTCGATGCCACATTGGTGGCGCCTCAGATAGATGAATCACGTCGATTTTCACGTGTATGGCCGTCCGGGGATAACGCAGCCTCGCCTGGCACCTGCTCCGGTCGACTCTATGTCATTAGTGGACCCGATTTCGGCAAGGATATTTTATTGAGCCAGACCACCCACTTAGGTAGCTCAGATGTGCCTGTGGCGATGATCTTGCAGGATGGGCATGATTACCGGATTCTGCCGGTGGAAGGCGGTGGTGAACCGCTCACGGTGAATGGTCGCCCAATTGCGACCAGTATTGCGGGCGAGCTCAGCCAGCCGCTGCAGGATCACGACCTTATCGCCTATGATGGCGTAAAAATGGAGTTTTATCTGGCTGCTGGCGAAGCCGACTTCTAAGCCCGAGGGGCTGCCGCTTGCTTGTTAGAGCAGGCTGCTGGTGCAGCCCGTGGCGTCCAGGCGGAGATAACTGCCCTGTTCGTACCAGTCGCCCAATACCCAGCGCTGACAACTGTGTCCATGTAGCGTGAGCTGATGGCAAGCGGGGCGGTGGGTATGACCGTGTATCAAGAGTTCGGGGTATTCCCAGGTTGAGAATAAACTGGCGACAGCCTCGTCGTTGACATCCATGATCTCGGCCTGCTTGATGGATTTCTCGGATTCGCTACGCATGCGGATAGCTTCAATCTGCATTTTGCGCGTGGCCAGGGGCTGTTGCAGAAAGCTTTGCTGCCACTCAGCTTGCCGCACTTGCTGGCGGAATTGCTGGTAGGCCACATCATCGGTACACAGCAGATCGCCATGGCTCAGCAAGACGCGCTTGCCGTAGAGCTCATGCAACACGGGGTCGGCCAGTAGCGTCACGCCAGACGCTTCGGCAAAATGCTCGCCGATCAGAAAGTCGCGATTGCCATGCATGAAGTAGCATGCGGTGCCGGATTGCGTGAGTGCGCGCAGCCCGTGGATGATGGTCTGGTGATGCGGGTCGTTGACCTCATCATCGCCTGCCCAGTATTCAAACAGATCACCCAGAATATAAAGCCGCTCGGCCTCGCGGGCCTGGCCTTGTAGCAGATGGAGAAATGCCCGGCTGATTTCCGGCCGGGCATCGCATAGATGCAGATCGGAAATGAACAGGCTATACGGCAAGGTAGCGCTCAATGCATTTCCATCTGTGATTGGTGTGGGGTGAGTCGCTTGAATTAAACGACTTCGGCACGCTCGATAACGACGCTCTCCACAGGCACATCCTGATGGCCGTTGCGGCTGCCAGTCTTTACCTTTTTGATCTTGTCGATCACTTCAGTACCGGCCGTTACCTTGCCAAATACACAGTAACCCCAGCCTTGGGCGGTTGGGGAGGTGAAGTTGAGGAAGTCATTGTCTGCCACATTGATGAAGAACTGGCTGCTTGCCGAATCCGGATTCGGGGTACGGGCCATGGCAATGGTGTAGGCCTTGTTGACCAGGCCGTTATTGGCTTCATTCTTGATCGGGGCATTGGTTGGCTTCTGGCTCATGCTGGGCTCAAAGCCGCCGCCTTGAATCATGAAGCCATCAATCACGCGATGAAAAATGGTGTTGTTGTAAAAGCCGCTTTCAACATAGGCCAGAAAGTTGGCAACGGTTGCTGGTGCTTTTTCCGCATCCAGTTCCAGGGTGATTTCACCAAAGTTGGTATGAAGTTTAACCACGTTTTTTTCCTTTAAGAGCAGGTTTTGAAGAGGGGGGGGTGGGCACAGCGCGCACTGGCTGTTCTGGCTCCACAGGTATATCCAGGGTGGTGACTTTTTCAATCACCACATTTTCAACCGGTACATTCTCAAATTTGCCTACATTTTTGGTCGGGATTTTGGCCATCTTTTCTACGATGGACATGCCGCGGATGACTTTGCCAAACACGCAGTAACCAAAATAAGCAGGATCAGGTTTGTAGAAGTTAAGGAATTTATTGTCCGAAAGATTGATGAAAAACTGGGAGCGGGCCGAGTTGGGGTCAAAGGCACGGGCCATGGCCAGGGTGCCGGGCTCGTTCTTCAATCCGTTGTTGGCTTCGTTCTCAATCGGGTTGTAAGTGCTTTTTTCCTGGAAATCCACGGCAAAACCGCCACCTTGCACCATAAAGCGATCAATGATGCGGTGGAACATGGTGCCCGTGTAAAAGCCGCTTTGCACGTACTGCATGAAGTTGGCGACGGTCTTCGGTGCGCGGTCAGGGTACAGTTCGACAATAAAACTGCCGAGGTTGGTTTGAAACTCCAGTTGCGGTTTTTGGGTATGAACGCCATCGGCCATGGCGACAGGCGTGCACATCAAAAGAATAAGAAATAACCACGCTTCCCATCGTGTCTGCATTGTTCAGGCTCCTCTGAAAGGGTCAAGCTGCCCCTTCGTATAATATTTTCCAGCGCTGATCTTCGTAAATCCAGTACTGGCGTTTCCGCATGCGACTATCCAGGAATTCACTTTTGAATTCCTGATCAAAACTGACAACCGCCATCGGAAATTGGCTATTAGGATAGCGGATCATGCTGATATTGGATAGCGCAATGCTGACTGGCTTTTTGTCGAGCTGTATGCGCCGCTTTTCCCGTGACCATCCCTGAATATCCATCGACTGAGTAAAAAAGCGGGAGGAGTAATGGCTGAGATAACGGTCGGTATCCTGCGATTGCCAATCCTGACGCCATTGATCTACTGCTTTCTGTAGCTGCGATTGCTCCGGGGCGGGCTGAGTTACCCATTTCAGCTGGGAGACAATAATGAATGGTGTCCCCCCTTGCTGCAGGATAGGCGCCAAGGTTTCCAGGTCGGGGTTGGAGATCACGACACAGCCATCGCTGGCTCGCGGAGGGCGGCTATAGGTATTGCTTGGTGTGCCATGCAGCCAGATGCCATGTCCCTTCTTGCCTTGCTGTTTGTCCCACTCGTTCGGATAACTGAGCGGGTAGGCTGCGCTGCCGTAAAAATCAGGCAGCTTGCTGCTTAATTTGCTGCTGGCCGTGTAAACGCCGAGCGGGGTACGTTTGTCACCCTCGCTGGATTTCTCGCTGCCATTCCTGCCGATAGTCACGTAATAGTCCGCGACATATGTGGGTTTGCCGCCAGTATTCTGATAGAGATAAAGCCGTGATTTATCAGCATCCACCACGATGACGTATTTCTGGCTGGGGTCGATTTGCCACAAAGGTTCGGGAATGCCTTGGGGGGCATGGCTTTCCAGGTAGCGTTCAATACGCATGCGGGCTTCGGCTTTGAAATCCTCAACAGAGCTTGGATTGTTCTGCGGTGTATTGCCAAAGCCTTCCAGTTGCTGTGATTTCGCCATCAGCAGATCGCCGCGTATCAGGTAGGCCAGCTTGAAGTTGGGGGCGATGGAGATGAGCTCGTCTACGGTATTTAGTGCCTGTTGTAATTGGCCGCGCGTGATTTGCAGCAGGCCCTTGACTACCAGACTTTCGGGATAGTTTGGGCTGAAGCTGCTATTGCTGAGTGTGCCGGTGTAATCCAGGCGATCCAGCGCAGGCACATTCCATGGCACTAGTGCAGATGCCATGAGCAGTATCTGTAAGAAAAGTTTGATCATCTTCATGCGCTTATTCACCCACCGGCGCTTAACGCTCGGTCAGCTCCTGTTCAATCAACCAGCGGTTGCCGCCTTTTTTCAGTACCAGTGTTTTGCTGGTACGCATGGCCGTGCCGCCTGCACGGTAACTTTGCTTGAAGCTGGCGCGTACCAGATCGCCATCCTGCTTGAGTCGCAGGTTGCTGACTTCCACTGAAATACTGGCCGGTGCGCTGATGCGTTGCCTGCGGGTTTTTTCCCAATCCTGGCGGGATTGTCCATCCGGGGTTTTGAAACCAGCCCCGTAGCTCGCCAGATACCCAGCCACATTTTTATCTGACCAGGCTTTTGCCCACTGCCGCACGGCTTGCTCTATGGCCTGCTCATCCAGATTGCTACCGGATTTAGCTTGATCCTGAAGCTTGGCTGGTTCAGCAGCTGGCTTGCTGATTTCTGCAGTCTTGGGCGGCACCGGCGTTGGTTGAGGTGGAGTCTCGACCGGCATCTCAGACTTGGGAGCTGCTGGTTTGGCATCGGGCGTCTTGATCTCTGTCACCACGGAGGCAGGTCTGGAGGTGTTGTCCGATTTTGCCGGTGTTTCGTATTTCACCACTGGCTTGGTCTGTTCCAGCGCCCGCACTTGACCGTTGCCCAGATTGACCAATGGCGCTGGTGCTAATGCAACGCTGGTGGCCGAGCTGGATTGACTTGCCAACTGGGTGGGCGGCGCAGATGTGGTCAGTGACTTGATCAGGGCCAGTTTGCTCTGTGGGCGGGTATTGCCATTATCCAGCTGAAGTGCCTTGTCATATGCCTGTGAGGCCATGCGCGCGTAGATGTCACCCAGATTTTCATGGGCGGTGGCATAGCTGGGATGCGTTTTGATCGCGCTTTCAAGGGCGTGGCGCGCCTTGTCATATTCTCCGCGCTCGGCGTACAGCACTGCCAGGTTGTTATAAGGCTCTGGCAATGCGGGATATTTTTCCGTCATCTCGGTAAAGGCCTTCATGGCCTCGTCGCGTTTTCCGGTATCGGTGAGGATGACGCCCCGTAAAAAGAGCGCGTCCACACTCTTGGGATTCTTGGCGATGTAGGCATTGAGCTTGGTCAAGGCCTGAGGGGCCTGGCCTTGCTGTGCCAGCTGGCTGATATCTTTGAGTTCGTCGGCCTGAGCGGCGACAGGGAGGATCAATGCCAGTACAACAAACAGGGGGGGTAAAGTGCGCAGGGCAGGCATTGTGTTATACTTTTCGCGATTTCTTTTCAGTGCAACAATTCTATCAACAGCAGGTTCAACCTCCAATAGCTCGCCATGCAGACCATTGATTTACCTCAGTATGCTGCCTGATGATGACCTTGGATTCGAGCGCCATCATACCATGTTAAAAATCTACAATTCCCTGGCTCGTGAAAAACAGATGTTTGTGCCTATTGTGGCTGGCAAGGTGAGCATGTATGTCTGTGGCATGACGGTATACGACTATTGCCATCTGGGCCATGCCCGCGTGATGGTGGTGTTTGATATGGTGAACCGCTGGCTGCGCACCTCGGGGTATGACGTTACCTATGTGCGCAATATTACGGATATTGATGACAAGATCATCAAACGTGCCCAGGAAAATGGCGAGTCCATACAGGCACTCACCGCCCGCTTTATTACCGCAATGGATGAGGATGCTGCACGGCTGGGCGTGATGCGCCCGGATATGGAGCCCAAGGCGACAGAACATATTACCGGCATGCTGGATATGATTGCTGCCCTGATTGACAAGGGCTTTGCCTATCCGGCGGACAATGGCGATGTGTTTTACTCCGTCTCCAGCTTTGCCGGTTACGGCAAGCTCTCGGGAAAGTCGCTCGAAGACCTGCGTGCGGGCGAGCGCGTTGAGATTGACCAATACAAACGTGACCCCATGGACTTTGTGCTGTGGAAAGCGGCCAAGCCTGGCGAGCCCAGCTGGGATTCGCCCTGGGGCAAGGGGCGTCCAGGCTGGCATATCGAGTGCTCTGCCATGGGCGCTTGCCATCTGGGCCCGCATTTTGACATTCACGGCGGTGGGCAGGATCTGCAGTTTCCCCATCATGAAAACGAAATCGCCCAGTCAGAAGCGGCCAATGGCTGCACCTTTGTCAATTACTGGATGCATAACGGCTTCATCCGGGTGGATGATGAAAAAATGTCCAAGTCACTGGGCAATTTCTTCACGATCCGGCAGGTGCTGGAGAAGTATGACCCCGAGGTTGTGCGTTTCTTTATCCTGCGCGCGCAATACCGTAGCCCGCTGAACTATTCCGACCAGCATCTGGATGATGCGCGCCAAGCCCTGACCCGCCTTTATACCGCCCTGCGCGGGCTGGCATTGCCGACCTTCACCATCGATTGGCAACAGCCGCAGGCGGCTCGCTTCAAGGCGGCCATGGACGATGACTTCAATACTTCAGAAGCCTTTGCCGTCTTGTTTGAGCTGGCCAGTGAAGTCAATCGGACAGCGTCGCTGGCCGACGCCGCGCTGCTCAAGGCGCTTGCCGGTTTATTGGGGTTATTGGAACGCGATCCTGAAACTTTTCTGCAAGGTGGCGAGTCTGCACAAGGGCGCTCTGCGGATGAGATTGAGCAATTCATACAATTGCGCTTGCAGGCCCGGCAATCGAAAAACTTTGCCGAGGCGGATCGCATACGCAAGCAACTGGCCGATGAGGGCATCCTGCTGGAAGACAGTCCACAGGGCACCAGCTGGCGTCGTGCCTGATCCATGGCAAGTTTACGGAAAAATCGAGATATAATCGCAGCATGACCTTACGCAAGTCCATTTTGGTATTGTTGAGCCTGGTGCTCTGTTTCAGCCTGTTTTCGCAGCAGGCGGATTACGCCTATGAAATGGACTATGACGATGTGGCGGTGGTATTCAATGATGCTCCGCAAGTCGGCAGTGATGACAAGCTGGATTTCAATGATCCTGTCGTGATTCCGCTGCAGCCTCTCACCCTCTATCTGGCAGTGACGGCGATCAGCGCTGCCCTGTGCAACCTTTACATTTCCCCTCCTATTACCCGGTTCCTCCGACCCCCTCTGCTTTAAATTTCCCAACCCATACAAGGTTGGCGTAACCTTTGCTAACCATTTAACGGTCTGCGAGCGGTTACGCCTGCCCAAATAGTGTTGATATCAACGCCAAGGCTTATTGTGGCCGCATTTTTGTATTACTGTTGCAGTTGTTATCAGTCATCAGTAATGAAGACACGGAAGCTATGAATACACAAAACAAGAGTATCAAGCACCATCATGGTGCAGGGGGTTCGTCGATGGCGAATATAAAAAACAAGAGTCTGATCAGTAGCCTGACGTTGGTGATGGCCTTATATGCCAGCATTGCCCAAGCACAAACCGAACTGGGATTGCGTGATGTTCTGGACAATGCCATGGCGCAAAATCCGGTCATGGCCATGTCTCAGGCACAACAGGATGCTGCTAACGCGGCAGTGACCACTGCCACGGCTTACATCAATCCTGAGTTTGAAGTGGCTGCTGGGCCAAGCCGGAGCCGTACTGGCTCAAATGAGGTGGGTACCAAATGGGACGTCGGCATTTCGCAGCCGCTGGAATTTCCCGGCGTGAGAGGTGCCCGTCGTGAAATGGCCGAGTCCAATGTCCGGGCCGCTGGCGTCAGCCGCACCTTGACAGGCATTGAGCTGCGGACGCGTGTGAAATCCGCTTTTTACGATGTGCTGCAGCGACAAGCTGTGCTGCGACTGGTGGAAGGTGATCGCAATCTGTTGCAACAAATCCGCGAGCGGGTGAAGTTGCGTGTCGATACTGGCGAAGCGGCCAAGTATGAGCTTATCAAGGCCGATACTGAAGCACTCGCCGCAGAGCGCGATTATCAGGCTGCCGTGGTGCGCATCTCGGAAGCCAAGGCCTACTTGCGAGGTCTCGTTGGCCCAGGCATGCCCATGGATTTTGATGTGAAGGGTGAGCTGCCACTGGCCGATACCCTGCCTACCCTCCAGCAACTCCGTCAGAAAATCGATGAAAGCCCGCAATTGGCGCAGATCCGTGCCATACGCGAAGCTGCCGAGGCACGTCTTCGTCTGGAAGAGAAGCTGCGTAACCCGGGCGTCACCCTGAAAGGGGGCTTTGAGCAGGATCCCGATTACTCCACCGTCCGTCTTGGTGTGGCGATTCCCTTACCCGTGTGGAATCAGCGGCAAGGCCCGATCGCCGAAGCCGCTGCTGGCGTACGCCAGGTAACGGCAGCGCTGAGTGAGCGCGAGCTTTCTTTGCAACGCGATGTGGACTCTGCTTACCAGCGCTACCTGATTGCACAAGGGCAGGTGAATTCCTTTGAAAGCGGCCTCTTGAACCAGGCCGAATCGGCACTCAAGGTGGCCGAATCCGCCTACCGCTTTGGCGAGCGCGGCATTCTGGATTATCTGGATGCGCAACGCACCTACCGCGCCGTACGCAAGGATTATCTTGCTGCACGTTACGATTACGTTAACTCGATGCTTGAGATTGAGCGTCTGCTTGGCACTGAACTTCTGGAGGTTAAGTCTTAATGGTTTCTTATTCCGCAGTACAAAAAACAACGCGTGCCAGCATCCTGGTATTAAGCCTTCTCATGGGCATGAGCCTCGTTGGCTGTAAACCAGCCGAAGAGGAAAAGCCGGCTGCAGAAGCAGTTGACCCTAATATCGTCGAGCTCACGCCTTCGCTGCAGCAGCAGGTCAAACTGCAAACTGTAGGTATGTCGGATATCCGCGAGACATTGCGCATCCCCGGCAGCGTGCAGGTGGATGAGCAGCGCATGGCGCGTATCGGTGCGTCTGTGACGGGTCGTATCACGGATATTGATGTGGTGCTTGGGCAGGATGTGAAGCAGGGGCAGGTGCTGGCAACGGTGAACAGTACCGAGCTCGCGCAGAACCAACTGCTTTATATCAAGGCCATGCAGCAGATTTCCCTGCAAACCAAGGCCGTGGAGCGTGCGCGTCTGTTGCTGAATGCCGATGTGATCAGCGCAGCCGAAGTGCAGCGTCGCGAAGCCGAGTTGAGTGCCGCCCAAGCCGAGCTGAATGCAGCGCGCGACCAGCTGATGATTCTGGGTATGAGCTCTCCTGCCATTGTCCAGTTGTCGAAGTCTGGCCAGATTCATTCTTTCAGCAGCGTATCCGCACGTCTTGCAGGCACCATCATCAGCCGCAAGGTCAATCTTGGACAAGTGGTACAGCCCGCCGAGGAGCTGTTCATCGTGGCCGACTTGTCGCATGTCTGGGCGGTGGCGGAGGTGCCCGAGCAACAGGTGGGCCTGATTCAGGAAGGGGAAGAGGTCATGATTGAAATCCCCGCGCTGAACAACCGCCAGTTCAAGGGCAAGCTGATTTATGTCGGCGATATCGTGAATCCGCAAACCCGGACCGTGACCGTGCGTACCGATCTGGAAAACACAGACGACACCATCAAGCCCGACATGCTGGTTTCCATGGTGGTGCAGTCGCTGCCTACGCCCAAGCTTGCTGTGCCCATGCAAGGCATCGTGCGTGAAAACGACCGTGATCATGTGTTCGTGCAGATCGCACCCAACAAATTCCGCTTGCGTGAAGTCGTGCTGGGCCCTGAGTTCCAGGGCATGGCCACTGTCGAAAGTGGCGTTGTTGCCGGTGATGTCGTGGTGGCTGACGGTGCTTTCCACGTGAACAACGAGCGCAAGCGCAAAGAACTGGAGTAAACCATGATTGAGTCGTTAATACGCTCTGCGCTACAACAGCGCATCGTGGTGGTGGTGCTCGCCCTCGCCATGATGGTGGCTGGTCTTTTTGCAGTGAATAAACTGTCGGTGGATGCCTTCCCCGACGTGACCAATGTCCAGGTGCAAATCGCCACGCAGGCCACTGGCCGCTCGCCGGAAGAAGTCGAGCGCTTCATTACCGTGCCGCTGGAAATGTCGATGACCGGCTTGCCCGGCCTCACCGAAATGCGCTCCCTCAACAAAAACGGTTTGTCGCTGATCACCCTGGTGTTCACGGACGACACCGATGTGTTCTTCTCGCGCCAACTGGTGATGGAGCGCCTGATGGAGGTGATGGAACGCATGCCGGAAGGCGTGACGCCTGTGCTGGGGCCAGTCTCTACCGGTCTGGGCGAGGTGTATCAGTACACGCTGGATAAACCTGCGGATGGCAAGCAGGAGCTTTCCGTTTCCGAGCTGATGGAGCGTCGTGCCGTCCAGGACTGGGTCGTGCGGCCCTTGTTGCGCGGTATCCCCGGCGTGGCAGAAATCAATTCACAAGGCGGTTACGTCAAGCAATACCAGGCGCTGGTGAATCCGGACCGCATGAATCACTACGGTGTGAAGCTGCATGATGTGTATCAGGCACTGGCGCGCAATAACGCCAATAGCGGCGGCGGTATCCTGCCGCACTACGCCGAGCAGTACCTGATCCGTGGTGTGGGTCTGGTGAAAAGCCTGGAAGACATTCGTCGCATCGTGATCAAGGAGCAGAACGGTACGCCGGTCTACATGCGCGACGTGGCCGAAGTGCAGCTTGGGCATGAGGTACGGGTAGGCGCGCTGTTGAAGAACGGCGAGACCGAGTCCGTGGGCGGTATTGTGATGATGATGCGTGGCGGTAACGCCAAGGAAGTTGTCAGCCGCATCAAGGAACGCGTGAAAGAAATCAACGATAAAGGCATGCTGCCGGGTGGTTTGCAGATCGTGCCTTTTTACGACCGCAGTGAGTTGGTGGATGCGGCGCTGCACACGGTGACCAAGGTGCTGATCGAAGGTATTTTCCTGGTGATCATCGTGCTCTTCCTGTTCCTGGGCGATGTGCGCTCCAGCCTGATTGTGGTGGGGACGCTGATTCTGACGCCGCTGATTACCTTCATGGCGATGAATTACTACGGCATCTCCGCCAACCTGATGTCGCTGGGGGGCTTGGCGATCGCCATTGGTCTGATGGTCGATGGTTCGGTGGTGGTGGTGGAGAATACCTTCCACCATCTGGGTCATCGCAAAGATGAAAGCAAGATTCGCGTGGTATTCGAAGCGGCGGCTGAAGTCGCGACTCCGGTGCTGTTTGGCGTGGGCATCATCATCCTGGTGTTCCTGCCGCTGATGACCCTGCAGGGCATGGAAGGCAAGATGTTTGCGCCGCTGGCGTATACGATTGCGATTGCGCTGTTTGTGTCGCTGGTGCTGTCGCTGACGCTGACCCCTGCCATGTGCTCGTTCATCCTCAAGGGCGGTAGCGGTGAAGATACACGCATGATCCAGGCCATGAAGCGGCCTTATCTGCGCCTGCTGGATGCTTCCGTGAGCAACCCCAAGAAGACTGTTGGCATCGCCGGGGCTGTATTCGTTGGCACCCTGATGTTGTTCCCGTTGCTGGGTACGGCGTTTATTCCCGAGATGAAGGAAGGCTCGATTGTGCCCAGCATCATCCGTACCCCGAATATTTCGCTGGAAGAGTCCCTCAAGCTGGAGCAGGAGGCGTTGGCAAGCATTGCCAAGGTGGATGGCGTACGTGGGGTGGTGTCCGGGGTGGGGCGTGGCGAGAGCCCGGCAGACCCGCAGGGGCAGAATGAATCCACACCGATCGTCAGCCTGAAACCGCGCGATGAGTGGCCCGAGGGCTGGAATCAGGACAGCATTGCCGATGCCATCCGCGATAAGATCAAGCACATCCCCGGCATACAGGTGGTGATGTCGCAGCCGATTGCCGCGCGGGTAGCCGAGCTGGTCACTGGCGTGCGTTCCGATGTGGCGGTCAAGGTGTTTGGTTCGGATATTGGCGTACTGAAAGCCAAGGCTGACGAGATTGCCCGCATTGCCGGCACTATTCCTGGCGCGCAGGATATGCGGGTGGAAAAGATGACCGGCCAGCAATACCTGACCATTGATATTGACCGCGAAGCCATTGCCCGTCACGGCATCAATGTGGCGGATATCCACGATGTGATTGAAACCGCGATTGGCGGGAAAGTGGCGACCGAGGTGTTTGAAGGCGAGCGCCGCTTTGAAGCGGCGGTGCGTTTCCCCGAGGCCTTCCGTAACAATGTGGATGCCATCAATCACATCATGGTGACCTCGGCTAACGGTTCGCGCGTGGCGCTAAAAGATCTGGCCGATATTACCGTGCGCGATGGTCCGACCCAGATTGCCCGCGAGTCTGCCAAGCGCCGTATTGTGGTGGGCGTTAACGTGAAAGACCGTGACCTGGGCGGCTTTGTCGCCGAGTTGCAGCAAAAGGTGGAAGCCAAGGTCAAGTTGCCCGAAGGCTATTACATTGTCTGGGGCGGTCAGTTCCAGAACATGGAGCGGGCGATGAGCCATCTGATGGTGATTATTCCTATCACCATCGGGGCGATTTTCTTCCTGCTGTTCCTGCTGTTCAAATCGGTACGGTTTGCCACGCTGATTATTCTGGTGCTGCCATTTGCCTCCATCGGTGGGGTGATTGCCCTGTTTGTGACGGGTGAATACCTGTCGGTACCTGCCTCGGTGGGCTTTATCGCCCTGTGGGGTATCGCCGTGCTGAACGGGGTGGTACTGGTGTCCTACATACGCAGTTTGCGAGATGAGGGAAAATCACAACTGGAAGCCATCAAACAGGGTTGCGCCCAGCGGTTCCGTCCGGTCATGATGACGGCAACGGTCGCCATGCTGGGTTTGGTGCCTTTCCTGTTTGCCACCGGGCCTGGCTCGGAAGTCCAGCGGCCGCTGGCAATTGTGGTGATCGGCGGTTTGATCACCTCCACCGTGCTGACGCTGGTGGTATTGCCAACGCTGTATCGCTGGTTTGAAGAACCCCGTGTTGAAGCATGAGGAGTGAACCATGAAAGAGATTAAAGCTGTAGTACAGCCACACCGCTTGCCCAAGATTCGCTCCGCCCTGCGTAATATCAAGGGTTTCCCCGGCATGACGGTCAGCAAGGCGGATGGTTGCGGTCATCATCTGTCCAACACGCACAATGTGCGCGAAGAGCTGACCGATTACAGCCCCAAGGTGCGCATTGACCTGGTGGCGCCGGACGAGCTGGTTGAGGGTATCCTGCAGGTGCTGGTGGAAGTCGGACATACCGGCCAGCATGGCGACGGTATCGTCTGGGTGACCCCGGTGGAGCGCATGATACGCCTCTCGGAAAAGATCATCGTCCATGATTGCTGAGTAAGCGTTTCCTGGAGTAACACCATGCAAAAGGCCCCGTTGTGGGCCTTTTGCTTATCTGCCGCATGATGATTGCTAAGCCGACGGCTTATCCTGTACTCTTTGGGGCACATCAACTCGCAGGGGGATGAAGCATGCATGTTGCTGTGCCTGAACCCCTTGCATGAATCATGAGGTAAGTTTTGATCGAATCTCTCATCCGTGGTGCTTTGCGGCAGCGTATTGTCGTGGTGGTTATTGCAGTTGCTCTCCTGATCGCTGGCTTGTTTGCCGTCAAAAAACTGTCGGTGGATGCCTTCCCGGATGTGACCAATGTACAGGTGCTGATTGCTACCCAGGCCACGGGGAGATCACCGGAGGAAGTCGAGCGCTTTATCACAGTACCGCTTGAAATCGCCATGACCGGTCTACCCGGTCTGACTGAAATGCGTTCCCTCAACAAGAATGCCCTATCGCTGATTACTCTGGTGTTTACCGACGATACCGATGTCTATTTCTCGCGCCAGCTGGTCATGGAGCGATTGATGGAGGTGATGGACCGCATGCCGGAAGGCGTGACGCCAGTGCTGGGGCCGGTCTCTACCGGTCTGGGCGAGGTGTACCAGTACACGCTGGATAAACCTACCGATGGCAAAAAAGAGCTCTCGGTGAACGAGCTGACCGAGCGCCGCGCGGTGCAGGATTGGGTGGTGCGGCCCTTGTTGCGCGGCATTCCTGGCGTGGCAGAAATCAATTCGCAAGGCGGGTACGTCAAGCAATACCAGGCGCTGGTGAATCCGGACCGCATGAATCACTACGGTGTGAAGCTGCACGATGTGTATCAGGCGCTGGCGCGTAATAACGCCAATAGCGGCGGCGGTGTGCTGCCGCATTACGCGGAGCAATACCTCATCCGCGGCATCAGCCTGATCCAGAATCTGGACGATATCCGCAACATCATTCTCAAAGAGCAGAACGGCACGCCGGTGTATATGCGCGATGTGGCCGAGGTAAAGCTGGGTTATGAGGTGCGCGTGGGCGCGATTCTCAAGAATGGCGATACCGAATCCGTGGGCGGTGTGGTGATGATGATGCGCGGCGGTAACGCCAAGGAAGTTGTCAGCCGCATCAAGGCACGGGTGAAAGAAATCAACGATAAAGGCATGCTGCCGGGTGGTTTGCAGATCGTGCCGTATTACGACCGCAGCGAGCTGGTGGATGCGGCGCTGCATACGGTGACCAAGGTGCTGATCGAGGGCATCGTGCTGGTGATCGTTATCCTCTTCCTGTTTCTGGGGGACGTGCGCTCCAGCCTGATTGTGGTGGGGACGCTGATTCTGACGCCGCTGATTACCTTCATGGCGATGAATTACTACGGCATTTCGGCCAACCTGATGTCGCTGGGGGGCTTGGCGATCGCCATTGGTCTCATGGTCGATGGTTCGGTGGTGGTGGTGGAGAATACCTTCCACCATCTGGGTCATCGCAAAGATGAAAGCAAGATTCGTGTGGTATTCGAAGCGGCAGCCGAAGTGGCGACTCCGGTGCTGTTTGGCGTGGGCATCATCATTCTGGTGTTCCTGCCGCTGATGACCCTGCAGGGCATGGAAGGCAAGATGTTTGCGCCGCTGGCGTATACGATTGCGATTGCGCTGTTTGTGTCGCTGGTGCTGTCGCTGACGCTGACCCCTGCCATGTGTTCATTCATTCTCAAGGGCGGCAGTGGTGAAGATACCAGGATGATTCAGTTGATCAAGCGCCCTTATGTCAGCATGCTGAGTTGGGCGCTGTCCAATGAGAAGAAAACCATCATGCTGGCGGTGCTGGTGTTTATTGGCACCCTGGCGATTGTGCCTCTGCTGGGCAACTCGTTTATCCCGGAGATGAAGGAAGGCTCGATCGTGCCGGGGATCAACCGTGTGCCAAATATCTCGCTGGAAGAATCCATCAAGATGGAAAGCGAAGCCATGCGCCTGATCATGGAAAAGGTGCCCGGCGTGAAATCCGCGGTATCTGGCGTGGGGCGTGGCGAGAGTCCGGCAGATCCGCAGGCGCAGAATGAGTCCACGCCTATCATCAGCCTGTTGCCGCGTAGCGAGTGGCCGGAAGGCTGGACGCAGGATGACATTGCCGAGAAGATGCGCAGTGTGCTGGCTGAACATTTGCCAGGTGTGCAGATCATCATGGCGCAGCCGATTTCCGATCGCGTGGATGAATTGCTGACTGGCGTGCGGGCGGATGTCGCGGTCAAAATCTTCGGTGAAGACATGGTGGTGCTGAAAGCCAAGGCCGATGAAATTTCACGCATCGCCTCGACCGTGCGTGGCGCCACTGAGATCAAGGTGGAAAAAGTCTCCGGTCAGCAGTACCTGAATATCCGGATTGATCGGCAGGCGATTGCCCGGCATGGCATCAACGCGTCGGATATCCACGATGTGATTGAAACGGCCATTGGCGGCAAGGTGGCGACCGAAATTTATGAAGGTCAGCGCCGTTTCAGTGCCGCCGTACGTTTTCCTGAAAGCTTCCGCGATAATGTGGATGCCATCGGCAATATCCTGATCACTTCCCCCAATGGTTCACGTGTGGCGTTGCGCGACCTTGCGCATATCGAAGTGCGTGATGGCCCGGCCCAGATCAGTCGTGAGCTGGCCAAGCGCCGCATTGTGGTTGGCGTGAATGTGAAGGATCGCGATCTGGGCGGCTTTGTAGCCGAGTTGCAGAAGACGCTGGACAAGCAGCTCAAGCTGCCTGATGGTTACTATATCGAATACGGTGGCCAGTTCCAGAACATGCAGCGCGCCATGAGCCATTTGATGGTCATTATTCCGGTCACCATCGGCGCCATCTTCTTCCTGCTATTTTTGTTATTCAACTCGCTGCGCTACGCCACCATGATTATCATGGTGCTACCATTTGCCTCCATAGGCGGGATTATTGCTTTGTTTGTCACAGGCGAATATCTGTCAGTGCCGGCATCGGTTGGCTTTATTGCGCTGTGGGGGATAGCCGTGCTGAATGGCGTGGTGCTGGTATCTTATATACGTAGCCTGCGCGACGAAGGCTTGCCGCAGATGGAAGCGATTATGCAGGGCTGCAAGCAGCGTTTCCGCCCGGTCATGATGACAGCTACCGTGGCCATGCTTGGCCTGGTGCCGTTCCTGTTTGCAACCGGTCCGGGTTCCGAGATTCAGCGGCCGCTGGCGATTGTGGTGATCGGTGGCCTGATCACCTCCACCTTGCTGACACTGGTGGTGGTGCCTACGCTGTATCGCAAATTTGAAGAGAAAAAAATAGAAGCCTGAGCATGTTCGGGCATGACCAATGAAGAGGTTAAGGGATGAAAGAAATAAAAGCCGTGGTGCAACCCAACCGGTTGCCGAAAATACGATCCGCCTTGCGTAACATCAAGGGCTTTCCTGGCATGACGGTGAGCAAGGTGGAGGGCTGCGGCCACTTTGTTGCCAAGCCTTCAGGCGGGATAAGGGAAGAGCTGACCGACTACAGCCCCAAGGTGCGGATTGAGCTTGTCACCCCCGATGAGCTGGTCGAGGGCGTGCTGCAGGTGTTGGTGGAGGTCGGGCATACCGGTCAGGTGGGCGACGGTATCGTCTGGGTGACGTCGGTAGAGCGCATGATTCGCCTGTCAGAGCAGATCACCGTGCTGGAGTGCTGAGTCCAGCACGCCAGTGCATGATTGGCCAAGGCCCTGTGGGGCCTTTCTGCTATCTCTGGGTAGCGGCGGATAATGAGGGTTGTCCGCCCCTTTCAGTCGCCATCTGCGCGTATATTTCCTCCGGAATCTCCGGGATTTTGCAGTAGAATTGCGCCATGAATCTCTACTCCCTGGCTAAACCACTCTTGTTCACGCTGGATGCCGAGCGTGCCCATGACCTCACTTTGCAAGCACTGCGCACGGGCGAACGCTATGGCGTAAATCGCATATTAGGGCAGGGCGCATTGCCTGCCACCCCGCGCCGTGTCATGGGCCTGGATTTTCCCAATCCGGTGGGCCTGGCAGCGGGTCTGGATAAAAACGGCGCATGCATTGATGGTCTGGCCCGGCTGGGTTTCGGTTTTATTGAAGTGGGAACGGTCACGCCACGGGCACAGCCCGGTAACCCCAAGCCCCGCATGTTTCGCTTGCCTGCGGCTAACGCGATCATTAACCGCTTTGGGTTTAATAATCACGGCGTGGATCAGCTGCTGGAAAATGTGCAAAAAGCGCAATATCGCGGCATTCTTGGCATCAATATCGGCAAGAATTTCGATACCCCGAATGAGCGTGCGGTGGATGACTATCTGATTTGCATGCGTAAAGTCTACGCCCATGCCAGTTACATTACGGTGAACATCTCTTCACCCAACACCAAGAATCTGCGTCAACTGCAGGAGAAGGAAGCCCTCTCACAACTGCTGGCTGCCTTGAAGCGCGAGCAGCAAGTGCTGGCCGATCAGCATGGCCGGTATGTGCCGGTGGCCCTGAAAATTGCACCGGATCTGCAGGATGAGCAGATTACCGAAATTGCCCGCTTGCTGATGCAGCACAATATGGATGCGGTAATCGCGACGAATACCACTTTGTCGCGTACCGCGGTGGAGGGGCTGCCGCACGCCACCGAGACGGGCGGCTTGTCAGGTGCACCCGTACGCAACCTTTCAACTCGTGTGATTCATGCATTGGCGACGCAGCTTGCAGGCGCATTGCCTATCATCGGTGTCGGCGGTATTTTGTCGGGAGATGATGCCCGCGAGAAAATCGAGGCGGGTGCCAGCCTGGTTCAACTCTACAGCGGATTGGTCTATCGCGGTCCGTCGCTGGTAAAAGAGGCTTGTGTCGCGATCGGCTAATGTCGGGAGAGGGTCATGCGCAAAAATGTGGGCTCGAATGATAGTGTGATGCGAATAGTATCAGGCGTGGCATTGCTAGGCGCCATGTTCTGGATACAGTCGCCATGGCGCTGGCTTGGTCTGTTGGGTATTGTGTATCTGATGACGGGAATATTGCGCTGGTGCCCTGCCTATGCCTTGTTTGGCGTGAGTACGTGTACGCCGCCTGTCGACGATTGATGTCCCTGCCTATTCTGTACTCCTATCGTCGTTGCCCTTATGCGATGCGGGCGCGTATGGCCTTGCGGTATGCGGGCATTGACGTCGAGATTCGTGAAATTTCCCTGCGCGATAAACCGCAACACTTACGCCTGGTCTCTCCAAAGGCGACTGTTCCCGTCCTGATATTGCCCGACGGCCAGGTGATTGATCAAAGCCTGGATATCATGCAATGGGCGCTGGCGAAGCATGACCCCGAACAATGGCTGGGGCAAAGTGACGCTGCCATGCATGCGCTGGTGAAGCAAAACGACGAAGAATTCAAGCGAGCTCTGGATCGCTATAAATATCCGGATCGTTATCCGGAACATCCACAAAGCACTTACCGCGCGGATGGCGAACGCTTCCTGCAGGTGCTGGAGTCCAGTTTGCATCTGCATGGATGCCTGTTGGGTACAAGCCCGACGTATGCCGACATCGCCATATTCCCGTTTGTACGGCAGTTTTCCATGGTGGAACCTGACTGGTTTGCGGCCGCCCCTTATCCTCTGTTGAAGATGTGGCTGGCGCAGCGGATACAAAGTCCGCTGTTTGAGTCCATCATGGAAAAATATCCTACCTGGCAGGAGCCGACGGCCGAGTCCCCGCGTATCGCCTGAGCTTTCAGTAATTCTTGGCGCCTCTATCCATCAGGGCCGCTATGAAAAAAGCCCCCGTCCATCGCTGGAGCGGGGGCTTTTCGTGTGGACTGAACTCAGTCTGCCGTATGCGTTTCCAGAGCGGGGCTATTGTTGGTGTCCCCATCCTCAAAATGCAGCTGGATGGCATCGTTCTCGTCGATATCCACTTCGACGCGACCACCATTGGCCAGGCGCCCAAACAGCAACTCGTCGGCCAGACCGCGGCGTATGGTGTCCTGAATCAGGCGTGCCATCGGACGTGCGCCCATCAGTGGGTCGAAGCCCTTCTTGCCGAGATAAGCCTTGAGTGCATCGGTAAAGGTGACTTCGACTTTCTTCTCGTGCAGCTGATCTTCCAGTTGCATGAGGAACTTGTCGACCACGCGCATGATGATTTCCTGCGACAGTGGTGCAAACGATACCGTGGCATCCAGACGATTGCGGAACTCGGGGCTGAACAGGCGCTTAATTTCGGCCAGATCGTCACCCGCTGTCTTGCCCAGCGTAAAGCCGATACTCGTCTTGGAGATGGCTTCTGCTCCCGCATTGGTGGTCATGATGATGGTGACATTGCGGAAATCCGCCTTGCGGCCGTTGTTATCGGTCAGCGTGCCATGGTCCATCACCTGCAGCAGGATATTGAAAATATCCGGGTGGGCCTTTTCAATCTCGTCCAGCAACAGCACGCAATATGGATGCTTGTTGATGGCCTCAGTCATGAGGCCGCCCTGCTCAAAGCCCACATAGCCAGGAGGCGCACCAATCAGGCGCGATACTGCATGACGCTCCATGTACTCCGACATGTCAAAGCGAATCAGCTCTATGCCCAGCGTATAGGCAAGCTGGCGTGCCACTTCGGTTTTGCCAACACCCGTAGGGCCGGAGAACAGGAATGAGCCGATAGGCTTGTTGGTGCTACCTAGACCGCTGCGTGCCATCTTGATGGCAGCAGACAATGCCTCGATCGCCTTGTCCTGACCGAACACGGTCGCCTTGAGGTCGCGCTCCAGCGTTTTCAGCGCATTACGGTCATCACTGGAGATGTTCTTGGGCGGAATACGGGCCACCTTGGCAATGATGTCTTCGATTTCCTTGTTGCCAATGACTTTCTTCTGCTTGGACTTCGGCAGGATGCGCTGCGCAGCACCGGCCTCATCAATCACATCAATCGCCTTGTCTGGCAGGTGACGGTCATTGATGTACTTGGCTGCAAGCTCAGCGGCAGTGCTCAAGGCGGCCATGGTGTATTTCACACTGTGGTGCTGCTCAAAGCGCGACTTCAGGCCCTTGAGTATTTCAACGGTTTCGGCCACGGTGGGTTCCACCACATCCACTTTCTGGAAGCGGCGGGACAGCGCGTGATCTTTCTCAAAAATGCCTCGGTATTCCTGATAGGTGGTCGCACCTATACATTTCAGCGAGCCATTTGACAGAGCTGGCTTCAGCAGGTTGGACGCATCCAAGGTGCCGCCACTGGCTGCACCTGCGCCAATCAGTGTATGAATTTCATCAATGAACAGGACAGCTTCCGGTTGCTCGGCCAGTTTTTTCATCACGGCTTTGAGGCGTTGCTCAAAATCGCCGCGGTACTTGGTGCCAGCCAGCAGCGCACCCATGTCCAGTGAATAGATAACGGCATTGGCCAGCACTTCAGGCACATTGCCTTCGACAATACGACGTGCGAGGCCTTCGGCAATGGCGGTCTTGCCTACACCAGCTTCGCCAACCAGCAAGGGGTTGTTCTTGCGACGACGGCAAAGGGTTTGAATCACGCGCTCGATTTCATTGCCACGCCCGATCAGGGGGTCGATCTTGCCTGCCAGCACCTGCTGGTTTAGGTTGAGCGTGAAACTTTCCAAGGCGCTGCCGGGCGCGGCTTCCGCTTCAGCTTCCTGCTCCGTTTCTGCACGCTTGCTGGTGTTGTCGGTGACTTTGGCGACGCCATGGGCGATGAAATTCACCACGTCCAGACGCGTAATGCCTTGCTGATGCAGGAAGAAAACAGCGTGCGAATCCTTTTCGCCATAGATGGCGACCAGCACGTTGGCGCCAGTGACTTCTTTCTTGCCGGAAGACTGCACGTGCAGAATCGCGCGCTGAATAACGCGCTGGAAGCCGAGTGTAGGCTGGGTGTCTACCTCATCCGAGCCTTCTACAATGGGGGTATGTTCCTCAATGTAGTGCACCAGTTCGGAACGCAAAGTGTCGAGATTGGCACCGCAGGAGCGCAGCACGTCCGCCGCTGTGGGGTTGTCTATCATGGCCAGCAGCAGGTGTTCCACCGTGATTAACTCATGGCGTTTTTGCCTGGCGTCCATAAAGGCCATATGTAGTGAGACTTCAAGTTCCTGGGCGATCATTTTGCACTTCCTCAGACTTCTTCCATTGCGCATTGCAGCGGATGTTGATATTCACGGGCATAACCCAATACCTGATTTACTTTGGTTTCGGCGATGTCGTGCGGATAAACGCCACAGATACCTGCGCCTTCCGTATGAACTTTGAGCATGATTTGCGTCGCCTGTTCACGGCTTTTGTTAAAAAAACGCTGAATCACTTCTACAACAAATTCCATGGGGGTGTAATCGTCGTTCAGCAGAATTACTTTATACATGGACGGGGGTTTAGGCCGAGCCGTTTGCTTTTCTGTAACGATTCCCTCTTGATGCTTCGTACTTGCCATAGTGATGCCTATTTTGAGCCGAATCAGAAATAATTCAAGCCTGAATTAAATGTGGGTAATCCGGCCAGTTCAACTGATTGATGATATGAATGCAAATTTCGCGCCCGCCTAGCCTCCCAAGGCAAAGCAGGCCGGGATGCTAGGGGTAAATGCGGACGCTCTTGACGATACGGTCATGGGTTTGCACGATTTCCAGGGCGTGTGTGCCAATCTTGAAGCTGGTGCTGGGCTCCGGAATATCCTCAAAATGCTCAAGTACCAATCCATTTAATGTTTTGGGGCCATCCAGCGGTAAATTCAAGCCCAGTTTGCGATTTAGATCGCGCAGGCTGCTGGAACCATCCACCAGCCAGCTGCCATCTTCTTCGTGGATGTACTTGCTGGTGCGCAGTGGTGACTGGGTGGTGAAGTCGCCAATGATCTCTTCCAGTATGTCTTCGAGCGTCACCAGACCTTTCAGTTCACCGTATTCGTCCACCACCAGCCCCATGCGTTGCTGCTGCTCCTGAAACTGCTGCATCTGGGTGTAGAGCGGGGTACCTGAAGGCACAAAGTAGGGGTCGGCGATAATCTCTTGCAAGGCCTCCTTATCCAGTTCGCCACCACGCAGCTGGTTGATGACGCGCCGGACATGAATGAAGCCAATAATTTCTTCCCCGGGGCCCTGCTTGACCGGTAACTGGGTGTGATGGCTGCTGGAGATATGCTGCAATATGTCATCCAGTGGAGCATCCATGTCGATGGTGTCGATCAGGGTATGCGCGGTCATGACGTCATCTACCGTGATCTTTTCCAGCTCAAACAGGTTCAGCAAGATGGTGCGATGATTCTTGGGAATGTAGTTGGCTGAATCGCTGACGATGCTGCGCAACTCTTCCATGGAAATGGCGTGATTGTGGTCGGCAAAATTGACGCGTATTCCCAGCAGGCGCAACAGGCCGCTGACAAATAGATTTACGAACCAGACAGCCGGATATAACACCTTCAGCAAGGGGTAAAGTATGTAGCTGGCGGCAAACGCCAGTTTTTCCGGGTAGGCCGCTGCAATGACCTTGGGGGATATCTCGCTGAACACGAGTATGAAGAAAGTGACGCTCAGTGTACCTATCATCAGCACCCACTCGCCTTCCCCCAGCAGCTGCACGCTAATGACCGTAACCAGGGTGGCAGAGGCGGCATTCGCAAAGTTGTTACCAAGCAGTATGACGCCAAGCAGCTTGTCCGTTTTGCTTAGCAGGTGGCTGGCGAGGCGGGCGCCACGGTGGCCGCCTTTTGCTAGATGCCGCAACCGGTAGCGGTTGAGCGACATCAGGCTGGTTTCAGCGATGGAAAAAAAAGCGGAAATCAAAAGCAGCACGGCAAGAGCGCCGAGCTGCATGGGTAAGGGAATGGTGTCCAAGGGGAAACAGGCGTTAAGCGATAACGCTAGTTTCCCTTTGATGGAGCGCTATTGTCAAGGAAGTCGGAAGCGGGATGCGCGTCCGCTCAAGGTTGTGCGTCGGCTGCGGCTGGCTTCTTTTCAGCGCCGGTCATCAGATTCTCGCGCGATACGCCCAGATACATGGCAATCGGGCTGGCAACCAGTACAGAAGAGTAAATGCCGAACAGGATGCCAATGGTCAGTGCCAATGAGAAGTTATGCAGCACTTCGCCACCAAAAAACAGCATGGACAACACCATCAGCTGGGTCGAGAAGTGGGTGATGACGGTACGTGACATGGTGCGGGTGATCGCATTATTGATGACTTCCTGCACGCCGGCTTTGCGCATCTTGCGGAAGTTTTCTCGTACGCGGTCAAATACCACTACGGATTCATTCACCGAGTAACCCAATACTGCCAACACGGCAGCCAGCACCGTGAGGTTGAATTCCCATTGGAAGAAGGCAAAGAAGCCCAGAATGATCACCACGTCATGCATGTTGGCAATGACGGCGGCGACCGCAAAGCGCCATTCAAAGCGCAGGGCGAGATAGGCCATGATGCCGATGGACACCAGCAACAGGGCCAGTGCGCCATTTTCGTAGAGTTCCTGTCCTACCTGTGCGCCCACGGATTCAACGCGATTCATTTTGACGTTGGGGTCTGCTTTCTGCAGGGCCGTCAGCACTTGCTCGGACAACGCCGAGATCGAAAGCTCAGGCTTGAGTGGTAGCCGGATCAGCACATCGCGGCTGGTGCCGAAGTTTTGCACCGTGGCATCTTTCAGCCCCACGCTGTCGACGGCCTCGCGGATTTTCCCGATATCCGCGGCCTGCGGATAGCTGACTTCCATCATGGTGCCGCCAGTGAAGTCGACGCCAAGGTTAAGGCCGCGGTGCGCCAGGAAGAACACCGACAGCAGGAAGGTAATGAGCGAAATCGCGGTCGTCAGGCGACCATAGCTCATAAACGGTATGTCTTTTTTAATCTTGAAAATTTCCATGATCTTTACTCGTATCTAGTCGTTTACGTGAGGTCGCATCAGCCGATGGACAGCTTGCTGATCTTGCGGCGGTAACCGTAAATCAGGTTGACCAGCGCGCGCGAAACCACCACGGCGCTGAACATGGAAGTCAATATGCCCAGCACGTGCACCACGGCAAAGCCCTTGACCGGACCGGAGCCAAACATGAACAGGGCGAGACCGGCGATCATGGTGGTCACGTTGGAGTCCAGAATGGTATCGAAGGCACGGTCATAGCCGGCGTGAATCGCGGCCTGAGGCGTATTGCCATTGCGCAGCTCTTCACGAATGCGCTCATTGATCAGCACGTTGGCGTCAATCGCCATCCCCAGCGTCAGCGCAATCGCCGCCAGGCCTGGCAGGGTGAGCGTGGCCTGCAGCAGCGACAGCACGGCGGTCAGCAGCAGCAGGTTGACGCCCAGCGCCAGCACCGACACGCTACCGAACAGCATGTAGTAGATGATCATGAACACGGCAATCGCAGCAAAGCCCCACAGGGTGGAGTGCCAGCCGCGCTTGATGTTTTCTTCACCCATGCTTGGGCCAACGGTACGTTCTTCGATGATATCCATCGGCGCAGCCAGGGCGCCAGCGCGCAACAGCAACGAAACATCAGTGGCTTCCTGCACGTTGGCCATGCCGGAAATCTGCACGCGGCCGCCGCCAATTTCTTCGCGGATGACGGGTGCGGTAATGACTTCGGCTTGTCCTTTTTCAATCAGCAGAATCGCCATGCGCTTGCCAACGTTTTCTTTGGTGGCTTGTTTGAAGATGCGGGCGCCGCGAGCATCCAGTGTCACATGCACGACGGACTCGCCGTTTTGCTGGTCCAGGCCAGGACCTGCATCCGTGATGTAATCACCGGTCAGCACGACGTTTTTCTTCACTAGAATAGGCTGGCCATTTCGTTCTACATAATACTCGTCACCAAATGGCACCTGACCCTTGCTGGCTTTGTCCAGTGTGGTCATATCGCTCTTTTCTTCGTCTACCATGCGGATTTCAAGCGTAGCGGTACGGCCGAGGATTTCCTTGGCCTTGGCAGTATCCTGCACGCCTGGTAACTGAATGACGATGCGATCCAGACCTTGCTGCTGGATGATCGGTTCGGCAACGCCCAGTTCGTTCACCCGGTTATGCAGGGTTTGAATATTCTGCTTGAGCGCAAACTCCTGGATGCGCTTTTGCGCTTGCAGATTGAGCGTGGCAATCAGCAGCTTGTCGTTGCCGCTATCAATGTCACGGAACGTCAGATCCGGGTATTCCTTGTTCAGGATCTTTTTGCCTTTCTCCAGTTCAGCAGCGCTGCTGAAGCGTACCTGCACGGCCTGGCCATCACGGCTGACGCCCATATAAGCGACGCGCTCCTTGCGCAGTGCGCTACGGAAGTCACCGACATAACGTTCTGCAGCCTTGTCCAGGGCGGCTTTCATGTCTACTTGCAGCAGGAAGTGAACACCTCCGCGCAGATCCAGACCCAGGTACATGGGCAGGGCACCGATGCTGCGCAGCCAGGAAGGTGAGCGTGAGATCAGGTTGAGCGCTACGACATAATCCTTGCCCAGCTTGCCTTGCAGCACATCCTTGGCATTGATCTGCGTGTCCGCATTTTCAAATCGTACCTTGACGCCATTGGTATCAAGAAACACCGCTTCATAGGTGATTTTTTCCTGTTTCAGGATATCTTCAACCTGCCCCAGCAATGCGGGGTCGAGTTTTGCGGAGCTCTTGGCTGTCGATACCTGGACTGCTGGCGATTCACCAAACAGATTAGGCAGCGAGTACACCACGCCGAGCACCAGGGTGATCAGCACGAGTAGGTATTTCCATAAGGGGTAACGATTCATAATGCGGCTCGAAAAAAACGCATTCCGTCCTCAGGCTCGGCCATACATGGTGATGGTGCAATGTATGAAATAGTGCGGAGCATGGGACGGAATGGCGAGTTGGTTTAAATTCAGATGGACTTGATGGTGCCCTTGGGCAGCAGGGTCTGGACGGTTTGCTTTTGTACGTTGATGCTGATTTCCGGTGCAATTTCAATCGAGACATAAGCATCACCGACTTTGGTGACCTTGCCGACGATACCGCCAGCGGTAATGACTTCGTCGCCTTTTTGCAGGGCTTCCAGCATGCGGCGCTGTTCTTTGGCCTGCTTCATTTGCGGACGAATCAGCATGAACCAGAACAGGACAAAGATGACGACCAGGGGAAGAAAACTGGTCCATTCCGGAGCCGGGGAGGCCGATGCGGCATAAGCTGAGCTGATTAACACGGAAGCTACCTTTCTATTACTTTAAATAAAATTGATACTGTTGATACTAAAGCCAAAAATTCTAGCATAGAGCGCCTTGTGGTGTTCTCACTAAATTTATCCGCCATCTTGTGGCGTGCTCGCTATGTGATCAGGGTCACCTCTAATTTGAGGCGGTTGCCAGGTTTCCGGCTTTAAGTTGCTGGCGTTTGGCCTTGAACTCCGCAACGAAACTGCTGAATGTGCCATTTTCGATGGCCTTGCGCATGCCTGCCATTAGTTGCTGGTAATAGTGCAGGTTGTGCAGGGTGTTGAGGCGGGCGCCCAGAATCTCGCCGGTACGATGCAAATGATGCAGATAGGCACGGCTGAAATGGCGGCAGGTATAGCAACTGCAGTCGGCATCCAGCGGGCCGGTATCCAGTTTATAGCGGGCGTTTTTGAGCTTGATGTCGCCGTATTGCGTGAACAGCCAGCCATTGCGGGCATTGCGGGTAGGCATCACACAGTCAAACATGTCCACGCCATGGCTTACCGCGTCCACCAGGTCTTCTGGCGTACCCACGCCCATCAGGTAGCGAGGTTTGTCCTGTGGCATCTGCGGCGTGGTGTGCGCCAGAATGCGCAGCATGTCTTCCTTGGGCTCGCCTACCGATAAGCCGCCTATGGCGTAGCCATCAAACTCAATGTCGGTCAGGCCCGCCAGCGAGATGTCGCGCAGGTCTTCATACATGCCGCCCTGGATGATGCCGAACAGGGCATTGGGGTTGCCAGCATGGGCATCCTTGCTGCGCCGTGCCCAGCGCAGGCTGAGCTGCATGGATGTCATGGCTTGCTCGTGGGTGGCAGGGTAAGGCGTGCATTCGTCAAAAATCATCACGATGTCGGAGTTAAGCACACGCTGGATGCGCATGGATTCCTCAGGTGTCAGGAAACAGCTGTCGCCATTGATCGGGGAGCGGAATTTGACGCCTTCTTCGCTGATCTTGCGCAAGTCGCCCAGGCTCCAGACCTGAAAGCCGCCGGAGTCGGTGAGGATGGGGCCGTCCCAGCCCATGAAACCATGCAGGCCGCCATGGGCCTCAATGACATCGAGGCCAGGCCGTAGCCATAAGTGAAAGGTATTGCCAAGCAGAATGTGCGCGCCAATGTCGTGGACTTCCTGCGGAGAGAGTGTCTTGACGGAACCGTAAGTGCCGACTGGCATGAAGGCGGGGGTTTGTACCTCGCCGTGGGCCAGGCTGACGGTGCCGCGACGTGCTGCGCCGTCCTGTTTGTGCAGAGTGAATTGCATGGTGCTAAGCGTGTTGAAATCAATACGCGAGTCTAACATAGTCAATCCATGCGGCTTTGATATACTAGCCGAAGTTTAATTTCAGGAAGTTTCGCAATGGCTGATGCCAAACCCCGTCTGCGTCGTACCAAGCCACTGGTTGAACAGAGTCTGCGCGAGCGCAGCATTTATCTCCTGCCCAACCTGTTTACGACGGCAGCGCTGTTTGCCGGGTTCTACGCCATCGTGCAGGCGATGAGTGGTCGCTTTGAGCATGCCGCCGTGGCCATTTTTATTGCGATGATCCTCGATGGCCTGGATGGGCGCGTTGCCCGCATGACCAATACCCAAAGTGCATTTGGCGCGGAATACGACAGCCTTTCCGACATGGTGTCGTTTGGCGTGGCCCCTGCGCTGGTGCTGTATGTATGGGCTTTGCAACCCATGGGCAAGCTGGGCTGGATCGCCGCCTTTATCTATTGCGCCAGTGCCGCCTTGCGCCTGGCCCGCTTCAATACCAAGCTGGATGAAAGCGACAAGCGTTATTTTCAGGGGCTGCCCAGCCCAGCTGCCGCTGCACTGCTGGCCGGGCTGGTGTGGATTGCGTTTGATAATGGTATTGCCGGTGACGAGATTTTCTTCGGCTGGGTCAAGATGAAATGGCTGGCCTGGAGTATCACCGTATTTGCCGGTATTTCCATGGTGAGCGACCTGCGCTTTTACAGTGGCAAGGATATCAACTTGCGCAGCAGCGTGCCGTTTGTGGTGATTCTGCTGATCGTGCTGGCCTTTGTGCTGATTTCCTACAGTCCAGCTGAGGTCCTGTTCGCAGTTTCACTGCTCTACGGCTTGTCAGGGTATGTCTTGTGGGCATACCGCAAGCTGAAGCGCCCGCCCGCGTCGCCTTCCGCCAACTGAATTTAGTTATCTCCGCAAATGCATTTCGCTGCGTCACATGATGCAGCGATCACCAAGTTTATGGACCAGACACCATGTCAGACACGATAAAAGACAAGCAGTTAATCATTTTTGATACCACCTTGCGCGATGGGGAGCAGAGCCCCGGCGCTGCCATGACCAAGGAAGAAAAGATCCGCATTGCCCGTCAGCTGGAAAAGCTGGGGGTGAATGTGATCGAAGCCGGTTTTGCCGCGGCGAGCCCCGGGGACTTCGATGCGATTCATGCGATAGCCGAGATCATCAAGGAATCCACCGTTTGCTCGCTGGCGCGTGCCAATGAGAACGATATCCGCCGTGCGGGTGAAGCCATCAAGCCAGCTGCCAAGGGACGCATTCATACCTTTATTGCTACCAGCCCTATCCATATGCAGAACAAGCTGCGCATGACGCCGGAGCAAGTGCTGGAGCGTGCGGTGCAGGCCGTGAAATGGGCGCTGGAATATACCGACGATGTAGAATTCTCCGCGGAGGATGCGGTGCGTTCGGACATGGATTTTCTGGTGCAGGTGTTTACAGCGGTGATCGATGCTGGCGCCAAGACCATCAATGTTCCGGATACCGTGGGGTATTCGATTCCTGCCTTGTGGGGCGAGCGCATGCAGCAGCTGATTGCGCAGGTGCCTAATTCGCACAAGGTGGTGTGGTCCACACATTGCCATAATGACCTTGGTATGGCGGTAGCGAATTCGCTGGCGGCTGTCATGGGCGGCGCACGGCAGGTCGAGTGCACGATCAACGGTCTGGGCGAGCGCGCAGGCAATGCCAGCCTGGAAGAGATTGTGATGGCGGTGCGTACGCGCCGCGATGTATTCAATCTCGACACCAGCATTGATACCACGCAGATCGTGCCCACCTCCAAACTGGTTTCCACCATTACCGGTTATCCGGTGCAGCCGAACAAGGCCGTGGTTGGCGCCAACGCATTTGCTCACGAATCCGGCATCCACCAGGATGGCGTGCTGAAGCACCGCGAGACTTACGAGATCATGCGTGCTGAAGATGTGGGTTGGGGTGCCAACAAGCTTACGCTGGGCAAGCTGTCCGGCCGCAATGCCTTCCGCACCCGTTTGAACGAGCTAGGTATCCAGCTTGACAGCGAGGAAGCCTTGAATGCTGCCTTTGCCCGCTTTAAGGAGCTGGCGGACAAGAAGTCCGAGATTTTTGATGAAGATCTGCATGCCCTGGTCAGCGATGACGTAATGGGCGAAGCCAGTGAGTGCTACAAGCTGGTATATCTGCAGGTGTGTTCGCAGACTGGCGAAATCCCGCATGCGATTGTGACCGTGACAGAAAATGGCCTTGAAAAGCGTGCAGAGTCCAATGGCGGTGGCCCGGTAGATGCGGCATTCAAAGCCATTGAGAGCATCGTCAATAGTGGTTCCGAATTGCAGCTTTATTCGGTCAACAACATCACCAGTGGCACTGATGCGCAAGGCGAAGTGACCGTGCGCCTGTCCAAGGGTGGCCGCATTGTGAACGGCCAAGGGGCCGATACCGATATCGTGATTGCCTCGGCTAAAGCTTACTTGAATGGCTTGAACAAGCTGCAATCCAACGCCGAACGGGCGCATCCGCAGCCACTATAAAGCTGCTGGAAACTCTGCGGTGACGCTGGCAGATAATTCCGGCAAGCGCCTTGCACAATCAGGTCAGCGTCGGCTTATTTGGTTTTGAGATAGCGCTTGTCGTTAAAGGTGGAGAGCCACGCGGGCCTGAAGGCTGCCATCAGTGTTACCGCCATGCCCGTGAGCATGGCTTCGGACCATGCCATGAAGATGTAGTAGGGCAAGTAATGCTCGCCCAGATATTCGCGTTTGTAGATGGCACTTTCGGATAGCACAAAAGTACTGGCGAGCCCGCACAGGGTAATGGCGACACCCGCACAGAAAAAGCCGACCACAAAAATATACACAAACAAATGGTTGGGCAGTTTGCGGTCTACCCAGCGGAACACGCCCCAACTGAACATCGCCGGAATCACTACCATGAGCATGAGATTGAGCCCATAACTGAGCCAGCCTGCCATGCCAAAGGTCGTAATGCCAAGCAGGACCAGTGCCAGGGCGATAATCGCCAGTTGCGGCCCAAACATCAGGCTGAGCAGCGTAGCGCCCAGCAAATGAAAATTCAGACCAGGCTTGATCCCGGCGTTAACTGCCCATACCAGCATGAGGCCGACGATGCCTGCCATGAACACATTCAACAGGCTGGTGTCTTTCAGATGACGCCAGGGGGCGCTTTTCAGGCAAGCCAGGAGAATCGCCAGACTTAATGCATTGGCGGCCCAGCACAGCTCGGTGGGTAATAAATGATCCGGGAAGTTCATGATGGAATGACCTTTATTGCGGCTGCGAGTTCTTGAGGCTTAAGCGCCCAGGAATTGGCTGCACAAGTCTTGTACTTTACCTATTTTTGAAACGCCGTAACAGAACGGAGATGATTTTGCAGCTTGCACTTTTTGATTTGGATAACACCCTGTTGGCCGGGGATAGTGATTTTCAGTGGGGCCAGTTCCTGATCGAACAGGGATTGCTCAACCGCGAGGAGCACCTGGAAAAAAACCTGCAGTTTTATGAAGACTATAAAGCGGGCAATCTGGATATCTACGCTTTCCTTGAGTTTCAGCTGAAACCATTAAGCCAGCATCCGCGCAGCTTTCTGGATGAGTTGCACACGCGCTACATGCAGGAAAAAATCGCTCCCATGATCACGGACAAAGCGCGGGCACTGGTAGAAAAGCATCGCGCCAACGGCGATTTGCTCATGATCATCACCGCGACCAACAGCTTTGTTACCGGCCCGATTGCCAAGGCCTTTGGCATTGATAATCTGATTGGGACGTTGCCGGAAGAGATTGGCGGTCAATTCACCGGTCGCAGTACCGGTGTGCCCAGTTTTCAGGAAGGCAAGATTACCCGCCTGAACAGTTGGCTGGAGGCACGCGGGCAAACCCTCAAGGATTTTGAGCAGAGCTGGTTTTACAGCGATTCGCACAATGATTTGCCACTGATGAAGCTGGTGGACAAGCCTGTGGCAGTCGATCCGGACCCCACGCTGAAAGCTTACGCTGAAGGGGAGGGCTGGCCCGTGATCAGCCTGCGCTAGCGTTGAGCGAGGCCAGGCCTCCATGCAGGCTGGCCGCCTTCGGGAGACTAGCGATTCAGCAGGACTTCCAGTACGAATTTGGTTCCTGCATAGGCGAGCAGCAAAATCACAAAGCCGCTGAGGGTCCAGCGGATGGCGGTCTTGCCGCGCCAACCATAGGCCTGGCGGCCCAGCAGCAGGCCGCCATAGACTAGCCACGAGATAATGGCGAACAGGTTCTTGTGATTGAACTTCAAGGCCTGGCCAAAAATCTGTTCTGAAAACAGCGCCCCGCTCAAGAGCGTGAGGGTGAGCAGGAAAAAGCCCAGCGCAATCACGCGAAACAGCAGCTTTTCCATGACGATAATGGGCGGAAACTCTGGCAGGCGGCTCAGACTGGATTTTTGATGCAGCTTGCGCTCGGCAAACGCCATCAAGCCCGCATGCAAGGCGGCAAAGGTAAACAGGCTGTAAGCCAGAATCGCAATGACCAGATGCGCCATGAACAATGGGTTGCCCAGGTAAGGCAAGACATGGTTTTCGTGCATGCCGTATTGCAAGAGCACGAAAAACGCCGCAGGTGGCAGCACAAAAGCCTGCAGGCTTTGCAGCGGGTAGCGCAGGTTGTTGACCCAATAGATCAGCACCGTGAGCCAGGCAATGGCCGACAGGGCATTGTCGAAACTCAGATTCAGGCCTTCGGTAAACATGGCGTTATAAAGCAGGCCTGCATGCAGCAACAGGCCAATGGCCAGCACCCGGCTATGCAGCTTGCGGCGTGAGGCGGGGTCAGAGGTTTTTACGCTACGCCAGAAGTCGATGGCGACCAGGCTGTAAATCAGGGCTGTGAGCAGAAAAGGAATAAGGGCAACCATTTAGCTGTCTTGTGTCTTCAGGTCTTGGGTTAGAATTAAGTAAATACTATAACACGCGGTTTCAGCCCCTAAACGCTGGCCCGCATTACATTCGGCACGGATTATGTTTGAAAATTTAAGCGGTAGATTACAACAGGTGGTCAAGACGCTGCGCGGCCAGGCCCGTCTCAGCGAAGAAAATATCAGTGATGCCATGCGTGAAGTGCGCATGGCGCTGCTGGAGGCTGACGTCGCCCTGCCCGTGGTCAAGGAATTCATCGCCCAGGTCAAGGAGCGGGCGGTAGGTCGCGATGTGCTGCAGAGCCTGACACCCGGCCAGGCTGTCATTCAGGTGGTGCATGAAGAACTCACGCGCCTCATGGGCGAACAGAATGTAGGGCTCAACCTGGCAGCAGTTCCTCCGGCGATTATCCTGATGGCAGGTTTGCAGGGTTCAGGTAAAACGACGACCTCAGCCAAGCTGGCGCGCCTGCTAAAGGAACAAAAGAAGAAAGTATTGCTGGCCAGTGCCGACGTGTATCGTCCTGCCGCCATCGAGCAATTGAAAACCCTGGCCAAGAGCCTGGATGTTGATTGCTTTGATTCCAATGCCACCCAAAAGCCGCAGGATATTGCCGCCAATGTACTCGATTTTGCCAAGCGTCATTTTTACGATGTGGTGATTTTCGATACCGCCGGCCGCTTGGGCATCGATGAAGCCATGATGGCCGAAATCCAGCAATTGCATGCCTTGCTGAACCCGGTGGAAACCCTGTTTGTGGTCGACGCCATGCAAGGTCAGGACGCCGTGAATACGGCGCGCGCCTTTGGCGAGACCTTGCCCCTGACGGGCGTCATCCTCACCAAGCTGGATGGCGATGCGCGTGGCGGTGCCGCCTTGTCGGTACGCCATATCACTGGCAAGCCGATCAAATTCGTCGGTGTCAGCGAAAAAGTCGATGGCCTGGAAGTATTCCACCCTGAGCGCATGGCTTCACGCGTGCTGGGCATGGGCGATGTACTGTCGCTGATCGAGCAGGCGCAGAAAAATGTCGACATGGTCGAAGCGCAAAAAGTCGCCGACAAGCTCAAGTCCGGCAAAAGCTTTGACCTCGAAGACTTCAAGTCGCAAATGCTGCAAATGCGCAAAATGGGTGGCATGGGCGCGCTGATGGACAAAATGCCTGCACAGCTGGCGGGCATGGCCGGCCAGATCAACAGCGAAACCGGCGATAAAGCCATGCGTCGGATGGAAGGCATTATCAATTCCATGACGGCCGAAGAGCGCCGCAAGCCGGAGATCATCAAGGCGACGCGCAAACGCCGTATCGCCGCTGGTGCCGGTGTGCAGGTGCAGGAGGTCAATCGCCTGCTCAACCAGTTTGAAGAAATTCAGAAGATGATGAAAATGTTCTCCAAAGGCGGCATGAGCAAGATGATGCGCGCCATGCAAGGTCGGTTCCCTGGCATGCGCTAAGGCGCAGCGTCTTGGTCAAATGAATGGGGCCTAAACTTTCCCTGATTTCTGGTTGACGCGCTACGCCCTTTTCAGGATAATTGCGCGCTTTCCAAAGCAACGGAAAACATCGGGACGAAAGTCTCCGGGCTGTTAGCTCAGCTGGTAGAGCAGCGGACTTTTAATCCGTTTGTCGTGGGTTCGATCCCCGCACAGCCCACCAACACTAAAAGGGGTTACGAGAAATCGTAACCCTTTTTTTATGCTCGTTGAATACTGGTGGCCTTTCGTTAATGTCGCGCGCAATGCGGTCCTCCAAAACGCAGCATAGGGATTCAGGTTTATGCTAATGTCTGGGTAGAGATGCGGTGTAGTGCCCATTCTGGTGGGCGATGATGTTGTTTGTTGGTTTTATGTTTGCGGCAGATAAGAACCTGAACAGGCGGGTCATCCCATGCAAAATGTTGCCAAGAAAAATGTTGAACTTGCCGTTGTACTGCCCGTGGGGCCGACATGCAAACTCGCGTATGTGGTGGATACGATAGAGAGCATCCGTCATTACATCACTTCGGCCCATGTCATCATTGTGCTGGATGATACTGGAGATGCTCTTTGCGCTGGCCTGGCTGAGGTGTTCGATACCGTGGATGTCATCACTACCCAAGGTAACATGGGGAAAGAGGCTGGCCTGTATATCAACCTCTCGCGTGGCTTTGCTTATGCCTATGCGCATTATGGGTTCAAGGTGTTGCTGCGGCTGGATACCGACGCATTGGTCATCGGCCATCATCCGGAAAAAGATGCCATTGCATGGTTTGCCCAACATCCTGAGCTTGGCATGCTTGGTTCATGCCGCGTTGATTGCAACGGAGAGGCAAGGGACTTTTCCTGGCCGCGCCGCAAATTGGCGCATAAGCTCAAGATCAACATGGCCTTGATATTCCATCCTGGTGCCTGGAAAAGCTGGTGGTTTCTCTACCGATTATCCAGACGCAGTATCCAACACGGTTATGAACCCGGAGAGCACTGCCTGGGAGGTGCTTATTTTGTCAGTAGTGAATGTGTTCGGAGACTGATACAACATCAGTTGCTGGCACGAGAAGAGTTTTTTTGGAGCGAGCTGCAGGAAGATCATATTTTTGGTCTTCTGATATATTCGGTCGGGCTGCGGCACGGCGATTTTGCAACAGGAGCTTTCCCTATGGGGCTGCGCTGGCGAGGCTTGCCGAGTTCGCCTGCGGCGTTGCTGGCCAATAACAAGAAAGTGACACATTCGACGCGTTTTTTCGGCGATGAGGACGAGTCTGCCATTCGCGCTTTCTTTAAAGTGCAACGGCAAGCCGATCAAGTCTGACGCAAGCATGCGTGGTCTTGGCCCGGACGCTGTTTTTTGTACATTGCAGTTTTAATCGTGTTTTTCTAATTGATTCATCAAGATTGTTTTTATGGCCCTTAAATCCACCGTATTCAAAGCCAGTCTGCAGATTGCCGACATGGAACGACATTACTATCAGGATCATGCATTGACCTTGGCGCGGCATCCATCGGAGACGGATGAGCGCATGATGGTGCGCTTGCTGGCGTTTGCCTTGCATGCAGATGAGCAATTGGCGTTTGGTCAGGGCATGACGGACGATGAGGAGGCGGATCTTTGGCGGCGCGATTTGACCGGCCGCATTGAGCAATGGATCGACGTCGGCCTGCCGGACGAGAAATTGATACGCAAGGCATGTGGTCGCGCCGATGAGGTAGTCGTGTATGCCTATGGTGGGCGCACTGCGGAGATGTGGTTTGCACAGAATGCTTCCGGCTTTGCCCGGCTCAGCAACCTGCGGGTTTACAGTATGCCGCAGGAGACCACGCAGGCGCTGGCCGCATTGGCACAGCGCAGCATGAATCTGCAATGCACGATACAGGATGGGCAGGTATGGTTAAGTGATGGTGAGGCGAGCGTGGAAGTCACGCGCGAAATATTGAAGTAGGGCGCCAAGCCTACAGCTTGGTAAGCGTTCTCTGACATGAGAATCAGCGGCTGGCTTATTCGTCATTATGTCGGTTTCTTTCACAATGGACTCGTCTTCAACAACAACCCATTATAAGGAAACGATATGAAAACGAATTTAAAAGCTCTGCTGTTGGTAAGTGCGCTGGTAATGCCATTGAGTGGTTTCGCCGCAGACGGTGACGCCGTTTCCACCAAGTTGAGTGATACTGTGATCACCACCAAGGTGAAAGCCGAGTTTGCCAAGGATAAGTTGGTAAGTGCCAGTGATATCAAGGTGGAAACCGACAGCAATGGTCTGGTCGAGTTATCCGGCACTGCCAAGAGCAAAAAAGAAGCTGAAAAGGCAGTATTGCTTGCCAAAGGCGTGAAGGGCGTAACCGCCGTCAAGAATGAAATTGTTGTGGCAGAGTAACTGCTGCAAGAAGCCGGATAACCGGCAACAAAAAGGCTGACTTCCATGTCAGCCTTTTTTATGTCTACGTTGATGCCTGTGCTGGTGCATGGGCCTGCAATTCGTCTTTGCATTATCGACGCACCAGCACGGGTCGGCTAAACTCCTGCCATGGTCAGGAAAATTTGCATGCCCTTGGTGGCGGACATGGTTAGAGGTAAGGGGCAGGCTACATGCGTGACATGAAGTTGACGCTGGTGGTGCTCGTGTCGAGTTTGCTGGCGATTTTTTATGTGGATGCGCCTGTCGCGCTCTGGATCAAGGCGAATTTTCTCAGTTATGCGCCATTCCGTGAATACACCAGCAATCTGCCCAGCCATCTGTTTTGGGTAGTGCTTGCTGGATCTACCATCAGCTTCTCTTGTTATTTCTATCTGCGATGGCTGGGAGAACATAGCCCGCGGCGAAACTTTTTTCTGTTGCTGGGTGTAGTGTTGCCAGTCGCTTTCATCGCCAAGAATATCCTCAAGCTTGCATTTGCCCGTATAGAGGTTCGTTTGTGGTTGTCCAGTCCAGAGGGGTTCCAGCCACACTGGTTTCAGATGGGTAAGTCTGGTTATGACAGCTTTCCATCCGGCCACATGGTGGTATTCATGACGATATTCATGGCGTTCTGGCAGTTTTATCCCCGCTGGCGCAGTGGGTATTTTATAGGGGCTTCGTTATTGGCTGCCGCGCTGGTAGCGACAAACTATCATTATGTGAGTGATGTGATTGCTGGTACCTATATCGGCATCCTCGTGTATTGGGCTACCAGGCTCGTCGTATTGAGGGAAGGTAAACGTGGAGAGAGTTGGCATCGTTGATGCTTGCATGCAAGTGTTATTCGTATGCAGAAAGGAGTCATCATGGAGCCGCTAAATGCCATCAAGGGCGTGCTGTTTGATCTCGACGGTGTGCTCTATATCGGCGGCAAGCCGGTGGAGGGGGCGGTGGATGCGGTAGACCGCATTCGCAACGCAGGGTTGCCTTGTCGGTTTGTTACCAATACCAGCACGCTATCGCTGACATCATTGCAGGCAAAGCTGGCCAGCCTGGGCTTTGCTGTCGATACGGGCGAGATCATCAGCGCCACACAGGCGGCGCGTTTATATCTGATGCGGCAGAGTGATCCGGTCTGCCGGTTTCTGCTGGCGGAAGACGTCATGCAGGATTTTGCCGATTTTCGCCAGTCAGATACTGACGCTGAATTCATTGTGATTGGCGATATTGGCGATGCCTGGTCGTACCGTCTGCTGAATGAAGTATTCAACTGCCTGATGCGTGGGGCCAAGCTGATCGCCATTCACAAGAATCGCTACTGGCAAACCGAGCATGGTTTGCAGATGGATATCGGGGCTTTTATCACGGGTCTGGAATACGCCAGTGGAGTGCAGACCACGCTGATGGGCAAACCCTCTGCCGATTTTTTTGCCATGGCCTTGATCAGTATGGGTGTGGCGGCATGTGATGCCGTGCTCATTGGCGATGATATTGATGCCGATATTGCGGGTGCCCAACAGGCGGGCTTGCATGGCGTGCTGGTGCAGACGGGAAAATATCGCCAGGCATACTGTGATGCTTCGTCTATCCAACCTGACCGGATCATTCCATCCATACGCGAGTTCCCAGTCTTGCTCGGTCTGTAGCACCTGCAAAACGGCATATCAGCCCCGCTTGGTCTCGCTGGCTGCGAATTTTTTGGGCCTTAAGCAGTCATGTTGAAAGTAAGCCCGGTGCTCGTGCCATTCTCTTGCACCCGAATTTAGCCGATGGTGATTTCAATCCTGCCCAATGCTGGGCGCAATAATGAATGTATAAAGTCACTGCCTGCAGGCATGTCGACATCAAGCAACAACATCAGGAGGAACTACATGCAGGTATCTGCTCATGCAAAAGCCATGGTCTCGGCGTCTCTCATATTGCTGTCATGCCATGCCCAGGCGGATCAGTTGCGCCTCAAAAATGGCGATGTATTGACGGGGGAAGTGCTGAAAAAGGAAGGTGATACGGTCGAGTTCAGAACCGCTTATGCGGGTGTCATCAAGGTCGTCTGGGCAGAAATTTCCAGCCTGGACTCTGCCAAGGCGCTCGATATCGTGCTGAATGACAAGGAGCGGGTGGAAGGCGCATTTGTCAATCTGGATGATGTGGAAGATGGCCGGGCCTGGATCAAGCTTGAGAATGAGCAATATCGTGATATCGAGCTTGCCGAGTTGCGTTACATCAACCCGTCGCCCGAGCTGGTGCGTGGTGGCTACAAGTGGACAGGCCGCATCAATGTCGGCGGCACCTGGACACAAGGCAACTCCGAAACCCAGGCGTTGCGGCTGGATACCGAAACCATCATTCGTACCTTGCAGAATCGGTATACCGCCGGGGCCATCTTCAACCGGGCGGAGGATAGAGGCAACAGCACGCAATTCAATAGCCGTGGCTACGCCAAGTACGACCATTTCTGGAGCCGTCGCTGGTATGCCTATGGCGTGACGTCACTGGAGCAGGACAGGTTTCGTGACTTGCAATTGCTGACCACCATCGGCGGCGGGTCTGGTTACCAGATGTATGAGTCGCCGAACCTGAATCTGTCGCTGGAAGGCGGTTTGGCTTATGTGAGTGAGCGTCATTACACCGACCCAGACAAAAGCTATGCGGCATTGCGCTGGGCGGTGAAGTACGACCAGAAGCTGCTGAATGGGTTTACCCAGTTTTTCCATGAGCACGAAGCGCTCATGAGCCTGGAAGAGACGCGCGATATGCTGATTTATGCCAAAACGGGCTTCAGGTTTCCGCTTACCGAACGCTTGAATGCCTCCACGCAGTGGAATGTCACCTGGGATGGAAGCCCGACGCCAGGGCGCAAGGAGATTGATTCCACCCTCTTGTTCAGCGCGGGCTACGCATGGTAAGGCTCAGTTGGACGGTGTTTTCTTTTGCTTGGCACGTGCTTGCTTGCGCAGCTTGCGCAGCTTGCGCGCCTCGCGCCATTCGCGAATGCGACGGCGGCGCAGGAGAATGATGATGATCATGATGGCCCAGCCAAAGGCGAGCAGGTGGGCAAGGCCGCTATAAATGCTCACGACAACCAGGTGCGGGAACGACGTAGTGAGCACCAACGGTAGCAGTGCGAGCAGCAGCACCAGAAATATCAGTATCATGAGCGTCCTTATGCGCTGAGGAAACATCCAAGGTGGAAAATTTGGATGTCAACACGGCGCCAGAGGTTCAATAGAGGGCCGGGCCGCGAATTATATCAGTACATTTTTCTGGCGATAGGGCAGTTCGTCACACGCAAGTGCTTCAGATGTTAGCCACCATTTCCGACCAGTTGTCGCTAACCCCAGACAATGGCGGCAAGTGGATTAGTCCTTTCGGCCTAAATGCGTTTTAGGCTGGTGAACTCGGCCGTTTTTACTGTATTATTTCAACCTGAATCAGCATGATTTTGCTGCACTTGTGCAGCTGGCGTCTGCCATCAAGAATAGATAAGGACTATGGCAGGACACATGATTTAGTCGTATATGTGAAAGAGCTGGGGAGCGGCTCCTAACATGTCGCCTGCTCAAGGCAATATTCTCGTGGTTGTGCGTTCAGTGCACTCAATAGTGATATCAATAAATTTAAGCCCAGTTTTAACAAGCCTGTCAGCAGTGTTTATGCATTTGCTAACTCAACAACCTTGAAATTATGAAATTCATACGCGCCTCAAAAACGCTATGAACGCATGAGGAAAATATGTCGGAATACGTCATTGCTTTTGAAAAGTTGCGAAATACGGATGTGCCTGAAGTTGGGGGCAAGAATGCTTCGCTGGGGGAAATGATCAGCCAGCTGACTTCAAAAGGGGTTCGCGTGCCTACCGGCTTCGCGACGACGGCCCATGCCTATCGCGAGTTTCTGGCGCAAGATGGTCTGGCAGATCGCATCAATGCCGAGCTCGACAAGCTGGACGTGGAAGATGTGACCGCACTGGCAGCCTGTGGCAGCAAGATCCGCGAATGGATCATGCAGGCTTCTTTCCCGGCAGCCCTGAAAGACGCCATTGCCGAGCATTACGCCACATTGACCGCTTCCTCCGGTCAGAATGTCACTTTCGCCGTGCGTTCTTCTGCTACCGCGGAAGACTTGCCTGACGCATCCTTTGCCGGTCAGCAAGAAACTTTCCTCAATATTCAGGGCCTGGACAATATCCTCCACGCTATCAAGGAAGTATTCGCTTCCCTGTATAACGACCGTGCGATTTCCTACCGCGTACACAAGGGCTTCCTGCACGCTGATGTCGCCTTGTCCGCAGGTATCCAGCGCATGGTGCGCAGTGACATTGGCGCCGCTGGCGTGATGTTCACCATTGATACCGAATCCGGCTTCAAGGATGTCGCCTTCATTACCGCTTCTTACGGCCTGGGTGAAACCGTGGTGCAAGGTGCGGTGAATCCTGACGAATTCTATGTACACAAGCCATTGCTGGCCCAGGGTCGTCCTGCCATCGTGCGTCGCACGCTGGGTTCCAAGGCCATCAAGATGGTGTTTGGCGATGTGCAGCAGGCTGGCAAAAGCACGGTCACCAAGGATGTCGACCCTGCCCTCAGCATCAAGTACTGCCTGACCGACGAAGATGTGCTGGAACTGGCACGCTATGCCGTGATCATTGAACAACACTACGGTCGCCCGATGGACATCGAATGGGGCAAGGATGGCGTGGATGGCAAGATGTACATCCTGCAGGCCCGTCCTGAAACCGTGAAGTCGCAAACCGGCAATGTGATCGAGACCTTCCAGATCAAGCATGGCAGCACACCAATCGTGACTGGCCGTGCCGTGACGCAAAAAGTGGGCGTAGGCCCTGTGCGTATTGTGCGTGACCCAGCTGAAATGAACAGCGTGCAGCCAGGCGACGTGCTGGTGGCTGACATGACTGACCCGAACTGGGAGCCTGTGATGAAGCGTGCTTCTGCCCTGGTGACCAACCGTGGTGGCCGTACCTGCCACGCCGCGATTATCGCGCGTGAACTGGGTATCCCCGCGATTGTAGGTTCCGTGGATGCGACCGATGTGCTGAAAGATGGCGACATCGTGACCGTCTCCTGTGCCGAAGGCGAAACCGGCTATGTATACGCTGGCGCGCTGGACTATGAAGTTTCCAGCCAGGAAGCCGCCGCACTGGGCAAGGCTCCGGTAAAGATCATGATGAACGTGGGCAACCCTGACATGGCGTTCAGCTTTGCGCAGACACCAAATGATGGCGTTGGCCTGGCCCGTCTTGAATTCGTGATCAACAACATGATCGGCATTCACCCCAAGGCCATCCTCAATATTGATACCCTGCCAGCCGACATGAAGGCAGAAGTACAGCGCCGTGCCAATGGCTACGCCAGTCCGCGCGACTTCTACATTGAAAAAGTCGTCGAAGGTGTAGCGACCATCGCTTCTGCGTTCTACCCCAAGCCCGTGATCGTGCGTTTGTCGGACTTCAAGTCCAACGAATACAAGAAGCTGGTCGGTGGTGATATCTACGAGCCGGATGAAGAAAACCCGATGATCGGCTTCCGTGGCGCGTCGCGTTACATTGATGGCGATTTCCGCAAGTCATTCGATCTGGAATGTATCGCCATGCGCAAGGTGCGCGAGGAAATCGGCCTGACCAACGTCGAGCTGATGGTGCCGTTCGTGCGTACGCTGGATGAAGCCCGTGCCGTGATCGAGATCCTGGAAAGCCATGGTCTCAAGCGCGGTGTGAATGGCTTGCGCCTGATCATGATGTGCGAAATCCCATCCAATGCCTTGCTGGCTGAGCAGTTCCTTGAGCTGTTTGATGGCTTCTCGATTGGCTCCAACGACCTGACTCAGCTCACGCTGGGCATGGACCGCGACTCCGGCTTCTTCTCTGCCGGTTTCGACGAGCGTAACGATGCCGTCAAGGTGCTGTTGAAGATGGCGATTTCCACTGCCAACCGCCTCAACAAGTACGTCGGTATCTGTGGTCAAGGCCCATCGGACCATCCCGATTTCGCTGAATGGCTGGTGAAAGAAGGCATCCAGTCGGTATCGCTTAACCCCGATACCGTCGTGACCACCTGGCAGCGCCTGGCCGCCGCCAACAAGTAGTAATTAGTGTTATAGTCCAAGGGCTGCCGTAAGGCAGCCCTTTTCGTTGATACACCGCGCTGCCGCAAGGCAGCCCTTACGTTGGCTAGCGCTATCACTGGCCTTTTACTCGACCATCTACAGAGCGCCCTGATCATGACCCATGACCGTTCCGTTTTTTTTGTTTCGGACAACACCGGTATTACGGCTGAATCCATTGGCCATTTGCTGGCGCACTTCCCAACAGTCAAGCTGCGTCAGCTTCGTTTCCCGTTTATTGATACGCTGGACAAGCTGCAGGTTGCGATTGACCGTATCAAGGAGGCCAGCAAAGAAGACGGCGTGCGTCCGATTGTCGTCATGACGCTGGTCAAGCCAGACTTTCGTGCCAAGCTCAAGGAAGTGGATGCCATGTTCCTGGATCTCTTCGGTACCTTTATTGATCCGCTTGCCAGCGAGCTGGGTCTTGAGCCCTCGCAAGGCGTGGGCATTACCCACGGCGCCGCAAGCCAGGGTTATAACAACCGTATTGAAGCGATCAATTTTTCGCTTGGCCATGATGATGGCATGACCAACTCCGGTCTGGAAGAAGCCGAGGTTATTCTGGTGGGCGTATCGCGCTGTGGCAAAACGCCAACCAGCCTGTATCTCGCCATGCAATTCGGCATCAAGGCCGCCAACTATCCGCTGATTCCGGAAGACTTTGACCGCATGCGCCTGCCCGCCGTGCTGGAAAATTACCCGGAAAAACTTTACGGCCTCAGCATCAGTCCTGAGCGTTTGCATTCCGTGCGTAGCGAGCGCCGCCCCAACAGCTTCTATGCCTCGCTGGACAACTGCCGTGATGAAGTTGCCAAGGCGGAAGATCTGATGAAGCGTGCTGGCGTCACCTGGATCGATTCCACCCACCGCTCCATCGAAGAGCTGGCCACGGTTATTCTGCAAAAGATCCGCGTGCCGATTCGTCAGTACGGTTAATATTTGCAGGCGGACGGTCATCTGAATTGAACGCCATGCAATAAAAAAGCCCCGCTTACGGGGCTTTTTTATTGCAATCCCTGCGTATAAGGCAGGGGCACAACCCTATGCAGCGTCACCGATGATTACAGGCTTTTTCTGCGTTTGAAACCAATATAGCCAATGCCAAACAGCATCATGGTGGTGGTCAATGGCTCTGGAACTGCGCTGGCGACAACAAATGTTTCAAGCTGGGTAATACCTACCTGGTTATACAGATTCCCCGCATTCAGGATCTTGATGGTGTAAGTGCTGGCAGCAGAAACCCCGGAGAACAGCCAGTAATATTCAAGCTCGCCAAAGTTTGAGTTTGAATACGACACAATGCTGGTGGCGGCGAACGATGTGCCATCGCCCGTATGCAATGAAGCATCGGTCAATACCGGGGCCTTGTAGGTTTCAATGCGTACATAAACGTCAAAGGTATTGGTAAGGGTGGCATCCATATTGGAAATGGTCGTTGCAATGATGCCACTGAGATTGCCTGCCGGATTTGGCATTGAAACGTTACCACTGCCGTAATAAGACGTGGCTGCCAAAAATTGAGGGCCGCCTGAGTATGGATAAAAATACACGCTGCCTGTACCACTGCCGGGGTTGTCCGGGGTTGTGTCAGTGGGCAAAACGTCAAATACATTCCAGCCTACATAGTAGGTCGGTGTAGCGGATCCCCAGGGTGATGCTGAATCCCAGGTATCAAAGGCCGCTTGGGCTGGGGTGATAAACCATAGTGTGAGAGCAAGTAGTGACATTAAAGACGTTAGTTTTTTCATGATCTTCCCTGATTTTATTTTTGAATAATATGAAGTAATGCGACTAGTACTATGCAAAATGAATGCCAGGTGGGATTTTTTCAATAAAACCTATTGTATTCAATTGCTTAATTAATGGTTGTCTGATGGCGAGGTTCGGGAGATACGATATATCCCCTTTTTTGTGCGGGCCGTGCACAAAAATGTTATTTATTAATAAGTTACATAAGAAAATGCGACGTGTTTTATTGATTGCATTTATTGAAGTTGGCACGTTGGACGCTCCATCCTGCACTGCAAGCAGGGAGTGACAAGGGAGCTAGCTGGGCACCTGTCCCAAGAGCGATTCCAGCTCGGCATCACTAAAACCTGCCGCACGGCGGGCTTCCATATTGAAAGGACCGCGCAGGGTGGGGGCGCTGTAGCGGGCGGCCAAATCGGCATAGGTGGCCAGGGGCTCGAGATTGCCTTGTTCGCATAACCAGCCAAACCAGCGGTTGCCGATGGCAACATGGCCAATTTCATCCCGCAGGATGATATCCAGAATGGCGGCGGCGGCCATATCGCCAGCCTGGGCGAGTTTGGCGCGCAGGGGGGGCGAGGCATCCAGGCCGCGGGCTTCCATGGTACGCGGGACCAGCGCAATGCGTGCCAGGATGTCGTGCTCGGTGCGGGTGGCCATTTCCCACAGGCTGTTGTGGGCGGGGAAGTCGCCATAACGGTAGCCCAGTGTCACGAGGTGTTCTTGCAGCAAACTGAAGTGGAGGGCTTCTTCCTGCGCCACCTGCAGCCAGTCGGCATAAAAGGCATCTGGCATGCCGGGGAAGCGCCAGATCACATCCAGCGCCAGATTGATCGCATTGAATTCGATATGGGCCAGCGCATGAATCAGCGCGGCGCGGCCTTCCACGGTGCGCATGTTGCGGCGCTTGACGGCCAGCGGCGACACCAGCTCGGGTTGCTGGGGACGGCCGGGAATCGACAGCTGTGCCTGGTCTGGCGCCATAGTCAGGTCAGCGGCGCTATTCAGTACAACTTCACCTGACTGATACGCACTATGCAAGTCGGTGACGCCTGCGACTTTGCGGCTGGGGTCTGGTTCGGCCAGCCAGGCGAGGGCGGCTTGTCGGAGTTCAGTAGGCATGACTATCAAGGCTTGATGGGAGCGGGCAGTGTAAACCATCCCTCAGTAGCTGGGAAACGATGCAGGTCTGCAGCTTGCATCATCCGCTCGCCATGCTGTTGAGGCGGCCACGGTAGAGCCCGGCGATCAGGTCGGACTGGCTGATCATGCCAGCCAGGCGGCGCTCCTGATCCACTACCGGAATATGATGCAGATTGTGTTCCGACACCAGGGGGATCAACTCCACAATGTGCATGTCGGCGCTGGCGGTGATGACCCGGTTGGTCATGATCTGGCCCACCACTTCCGGTTTGTCGGTATGGGTATAAGGGATGCGTTGCACCACCTGCTTCAGCTTGCTGGCAATGCTCCGATAGCCAGAGAGATCCGCCTGCCGCATGAAATCGCCCTGGGTAATAATGCCACACACTCGACGTGCCTTGTCGAGCACGGGCAAGGCCTTGAGATGATGGCGTAGCAGCAATTGCCAGGCCTCTTCCAATGTCGTGCCAAATTCCACCGTGATCAGCGAGCGCGACATGATGTCCTGGCAGCGTATTTCGCCAAAGCGGCGGCGATAGGCATGCATTTCGGTCTGCAGGAACAAGGACTCCAGATCATCTCGGCTGATGTCCAGCACCTGGTTGTAATCCTTGAGTACGGCATCCATGTCGGCGTGGGTAAAGCCCATGCGTGCCAGCGGCGGCATATCCTGCGTCTCATGCAGCGAACGCTCCGGCTCCAGTTGCTGGGCATGCGGGTAAGGGCGCCGCGTAGCATTGTTGTAGATCAGCGCGACGACCAGTAGCAAGAGTGAGTTCAAGCCAACCGGCATCAGCACATAACTCCAGCCCAGCTGGTGGATGGCCGGCCCGCCGATGACGGCGGTCAAGGCGACAGCCCCACCTGGCGGGTGCAAACAGCGCATGGCAAACATCAGGCCTATCGCGAGGAAAATGGCGGCCGCGGCTGCCAGCAGGGGCGAGGGTATCCAGCTGGCACAGAGGACACCGGCGATGGCCGAGAGCATGTTGCCGCCCATGATGGACCAGGGTTGCGCCAGCGGGCTGGCCGGGGCCGCATACAGCAACACCGCTGATGCGCCTATCGGCGCCATCAGATACGGCAGGCTGGCATTGCCGACCAATAGCGCACTCACGCTGGCGGTGATCAATATGCCCAGCAACGCCCCGCAGCAGGCCCGCAGACGTTCGCTGTGGCTGACTATATTGGTTTGCGGGCGAAAGCGCCGCATGAACTGCATCAGGGTATGCATGGGGCAGGCGAGGCCAAAGTCGAAAGTGGTATTTTACCGTAGCGGCACTACAATGGTGCGGAATGCCGGGAAAATCACCCGCCCAAGGAAACTATGCGCGCGGGTGGCGGTCGGTAATAAAACAATAAATAAGGCGATGTGCAGCGGGGCTTGCGCATGGCGAAAGAAAGCATGCATTTCAACCGAAAAAAAATTATCAAAGTTCTGCTCTTTATCGTGATGGTCATCGGCTTGTTCATGCTGGGTGCCAATCAGTACCGCATGAAGTGGTGGCCGTTTGAAGATGGTTTTGAAAGCCTCAGCATTGATGAAATCCTGCCGGACCAGACCGCCAAAATAGGCTCGGTGTTCGGCACCGAAAACCTCCGCATTTATAATCTGCCGATTGACGACGAGTTTCCCTCCGGGCCTTTTGAAATCCTGGGCAACAAGCGCTTTCTGTTTATCAGCAAATGTGGCGAAGCCTACTTTACCGCACTGGATGACAATGACATCGAGCGCACCCAATCCCCGCAGCGCTTGAGCAAATCCGATGAGGACGATGATGACGTCAAGCCGCTGGTGTACTGCCAGGGGTCGTCCGGCGTGAAGGACAGCCTGCGGGTGAATAATTCTCTCTATGTCAGCTACATCGTATGGGACGACATGCAGAATGGCGCGCGTCTGGCCGTGTCGGAATTTACGCTGGACGTGGTGAATAGCCGCCTGGTGTACAAGCGCGATATCTTCACTAGCTCCCCCGCGATCAAGGAGCCTTTTTTGGGCATGCAGGCGGGCGGCAAGCTGGCGCTGGGAGAGAGTGATGAAGTTGTATACCTGGCCATCGGGGATTTTGGCAAACCCCAGGGCGTACAGGATACTTCCACCTCCTTGGGCAAGCTGATGAAAATCAACACCAAGACCGGCAGCGTGGATTTGTATGCCTCCGGTCTGCGTTCACCTTCTGGTGGCTTGTATTTTGACCACGAAGCAGGCGATTTATGGGAAACCGAGCACGGTCCGCGCGGTGGTGATGAGATCAATCTGATACGTGAAGGCTCCAATTATGGCTGGCCGCTGGTGAGTTACGGCACCATGTATGAACGCGATGGCAATGGCGATTATTACGGCAATAGCTACAACGGCCATGATGGCTACGAAAAGCCCATCTTCACCTTTGTGCCCTCCATAGGCGTGGGCTCGATGGCGCGTTATCCCAAGTCAGGCCGCAATGCCTATTGGGAAAACAGCTTTTTTGTGGCGGGCATGGCCACCACGACGCTGTATCACATGAAAAAGGAAGGGCATCGTCTGGTGTATGCCGAGCCGGTGTTGAGTGGTTACCGCATTCGCGTGGTGAAGATTGATGCTGATGGTCGCTTTTACCTCAAGACCGACCACAACCAGCTATTGATGTCTGAATAAATCGTGAACGCAGTTGAGATGCTGGCTCTTACCTTAACACGATTAAAAAAAACTTAAACCTCAGGCAAGGCCAGGCGCCCGCCGCTTTGCAGCAAGGCTTCGATCTCGGCAAACGGCCGCGGGCGACTGAGCAGATACCCCTGCACCTCGTCGCAACCATTCTCCAGCAGGAAGGCGTATTGATCCACGGACTCCACACCTTCGGCAATCACCTGTATCTCCAGGCTATGGGCCAGGGCGATGATGGAGCGCGCAATAATGGCATCGTTATACGTGGTGGTGATGTCATTGATGAAGGACTTGTCTATCTTCAGCCGATTGATGGGCAGGCGCTTGAGGTAAGACAGGCTGGAATAGCCGGTGCCAAAATCATCCAGCGATAGCTGCACCCCGAGCTCGCTGATCCGGTTCAAGGTGATGATGGATTCCTCGATGTTGTGCATCAGCATGCTCTCGGTAATTTCCAGCTCCAGGCATTGCGGGTCCAGGCCGGAATGCTGCAGGGTTTTTTCGATGCAGTGCACCAGGTCTTTTTGTTCCAGTTGTCGCACGGAGAGGTTCACCGCTACGCGTATGGGTGGATAACCAGCCAGCTGCAATTGGCGATTCTGCTGTGCGGCGGTTTCCATGACCCAGATACCGATCGGCACAATCAGGCCATCATCCTCCGATAGCGGAATGAATTGCAGCGGCGGAATCAGGCCCAGATTGGGATGCTGCCAGCGTATCAGGGCTTCCATGCCAATGATCTGGCTATTGCGCATGCACACCTGCGGCTGATAATGCAGCACCAGTTGCTGCTTTTCCAGCGCGTGCCATAAATCGTTTTCCAGTGACAGCCGGTGGCCCAACTCGGCATTCATCTCCTTGGCGTAAAAACGGAAATTATTGCTGCCGCTGGCTTTGGCCTGATACATGGCGCTATCCGCATTCGATAGCAACGTATCGGCATTGCGGCCATCATGTGGAAAGTTGGCCAGCCCGATGCTGCAGGTGATGGTGAGCTGTTTGCCGCTGATGATGAAGGGGTTGATGATGGTGTTGCGTATGCGTTGCACCACGGTATGGATGCTTTCATCCAGCGACTGGCTGGTGAGCAGCAGGACAAATTCATCGCCGCCCAGCCGCGCCACGGTATCGCCATCGCGCAGGCAGGATTGCAAGCGCTGGCCCAACAGGCGGATCAACTCATCGCCCGCGCCGTGTCCCATGCTGTCATTCACCCGCTTGAAATTATCAATGTCCACAAAGGCCACGCTGAATGCCCAGTTGTGGCGGCGCGCCTCGCTGATGGCCTGCTGCATGCGTTCTTTCAGCAGGTTGCGGTTGGCCAGCCCGGTCAACGCATCGTAATTCGCCTGCCGTTCCAGGGCTTCCTGATATTGCCGGATCTCGGTGATGTCTTTTTGCACACCAACAAAATAGCGTGGCTCGCCGCCATGGGGGTCAGGCACTGGCGCCACATACAGCTCGTTCCAGAACAGGCTGCCATCCTTGCGATAATTGCGCAGGATGGCGTTGCCGGGGCAGCGCTCGCGTATCGCCGTGCGTATTTTTTCCAGCTCGGGTTGATCGCGGTCATGCCCCTGCAAAAAGCGGCAATTGCGGCCGATGGCCTCCTGCGCTGAATAGCCCGTTACCAGTTCAAACGCCCGGTTCACATAGATCAGCGGCATGGCAGATTGCGTCACATCCACAATCAGAATCGGCGTCGCGCTGGCTTCAATGGCGTGGTTACGTAGCAGCAGCGCTTCTTCTACCTTGCGCTGCTCGGTGATGTCGATGCCGATGCCACCGATGTGATTGAAATTGCCATCTATGTCCTGCACGGGGAAGGTGGTGAGCAGCCACAGCTTGACATCATCTGCCTGTGGAAACTGGCGGACATGCTGGATCGCCTCGCCCTGTGCCAGCATCTGCTGCTCGGCAGCCCGTATTTCCTGCGCCAGCTGAGGCGGAAACAGCATGGTGTCTTGCTTGCCGATGATCTCCTCATGCGGCATTTGCAGCGCATCGACGGTGCTGGCGTTGGCAAAAATATACTGGCCGTGCTGATCCTTAATGAAGGCAATGGCGGGCAGGTTCTGCATGAACACCCGAAACAGGCGGTTACTGTTTTCAAGCTCGCGTTCCATGCGCCGATGCAGGGCTTTTTCTTGGGCCCGTTCTAGCGCCGAACTCACCGCACTGGGCAGTCGGCTGAGGTTATTCTTGATGATGTAGTCTGTGGCGCCATTCTTGAGCGAGAGAATGGCGGTTTCCTCGCCTATGGTGCCGGAGACAAAAATGAAGGGAATTTCCGGGGCCACTTCGCGTGCAATATGCAGTGCCGACATGCCGTCAAACTGCGGCAGGGAATAATCGGAAAGAATCAGCTGCGGTTGATAGTCCTGAATCTGGTCGCGGAAATCCTTCTCGGTTTCTACCCGCATGAATTCGCACGCCATTCCGGCGCGCTTCAGCTCCCGCAGCGCGAGCTCGGCATCAGTCGGACTATCCTCCACCATCAGGATACGCAACATTTGGTTCCCCCTATTCCCCGGTTTTGAGGCCAGGGCTGTTTGCCAGTCGTTACTGGTACTGCGGGATCTTGTTCAATATTGCCCAGTAGCAACCCACTTTGGACACTTCCTCCACAAACTGGTCAAATTCGACTGGCTTGACCAGATAACTGTTCACGCCCAGCTCGTAGCTTTTGACGATATCGCGCTCCTCAGCGCTGGACGTCAGCATCACCACCGGGATCATGCGTGTTTCTTCGGATTTCTTGATTTGCTGCAATACTTCGATGCCATCTACCCTGGGCATTTTCAGGTCCAGCAAAATCAGCTTGGGCGAGTGCTTGGCTCTGTGCTCGAATGCACCCTGCCGGAATACAAAATCCAGTGCCTCCTGACCATCTTTCAGCCACAGTATTTCATTGGTCAGGCCGATTTTCTTGAGTGCGCGTCGGGTCATTTCGGCGTCGGTCTCGCTATCTTCGACCAGCAGGATCTGTACTTGTTGCAAATCATCCATGATGAGGTTCCTTCCAGGGTAAGCTGAATCCAAACACACTGCCTTCGCCTAGCGTACTTTTGCCCCAGACCTGGCCGCCATGCCGCACGATGATGCGCTGCACAATGGCGAGCCCGACGCCGGTCCCGGGAAATTCATCAGCACTGTGCAAGCGCTGAAATACACCAAACAGCTTGTTGTAATACCGCATGTCAAAGCCGACACCGTTATCTTCTATTTCGTAACTCACCGTGTTGCGGTTGTGGCTGGAGCGCACAACCACCTTGGGCTCCGGCTTGGTTTTGCTGTACTTGACCGCGTTGGAGAGCAGGTTGATCAGCACCTGCCGGATCAGCGCACGATCGGCATGTACCGTCAGCAGCTGTTGCAATTCGAGCTGGGTGTTATGTGCCATCTGGTCGGCCGTGACCTCCAGCCATACCTCGTGTATCAGCGTGGGCATATTGATGGGCTCGGCCTCAATCTGCTTGCGGCCAGAGCGCGCGAATTGCAGCAGGTCATCGATCAACTGCCCCATCTTGCGACTATTGCTGCGCACTACCGACAGCAGGCGCAAACCTTCTTCATCCAGCTTGTCGCTGTAGTCTTCCTCAAACATGCGCGAGTAACCGTCAATCGCGCGCAAGGGCGCCCGCAAGTCATGCGAGACGGAATAACTGAAGCTCTCCAGTTCACGGTTGGTGATTTCGAGCTGCGAGGCGGTGGCCTCGGCTTTGCGTTGCGCCCGCTCGCGACTCTGGATTTCCTTGATCAAGAGCCAGAAGCTCAGGCCCAGCATGCAGGCGGCCAGCAGGTTGCCGATCAAAATCCATTGCCGGGTTGAGGCGGCTTCGTCTTCCATGGCTTTCAAACGCTGCCTCAGCAGGCTTTGTTCGGTATTCAGAATGTTGGCGGCCTGCATGCGGATGTCCTGCATGATCTGCTTGCCGGTATTCAGCATGCCCAGAAAGACCGGGTCCGTCGCCAGGCGATGATATTCCAGCTTGGTGGAAATAATGTCGCGCATGGAATCCAGCTTGTTCTGCACGCGCGCATTGAAGGCCACGACCTGGCGCTGCTGAATCGGGTTGTCGGCTGTCAGTGACTGCAGTTTTTGCATGTCGGCGGGCAGCTTGTGCACGACCTCTTCATAAAGGTGAAAAAAATGCGGGTCATTGGTCAGCAGGTAGCCGCGCTCGCTCGACTCGGCTTCTTTGATGCCCGCAGTGACTTTATCCAGCTGTATCAGCACGGTATAGGTGTGGTCGACCCAACGTGAGCTGGCCACGAAATGTTCGGTACGGGTATAGGACAGATAGGCGATCGTGGCCAGCAGCAGCATGGCGACGCCCATCCCAATCGAAGTGAGCAACTGCTTGATTACCGGTTTCATGCCAAAACGACCTCCTGCTGTGAGGTGATGCTGTTTCTTGATGCGGTAAAGCCAATTGTAAAGATTTGTTACAAGCGCCATAGTAGCCAAGTTGCGGCGTACGTGCTACCCATAAAAAATAATGGCTGCGGATAGCCTGGCTACTTCCATCCCGATGGCAGGCGAATATGCAGCCCTGGCCATCCTGCAAAACATGCGGTGTTATAGGCAGTATCGGCTGTCATTCTGAATACTGTTGGGTATGTCATTATTTTTGTTAGAAAAAATAAACTGCCTTGTGACGCAGACTTCATTTGCCAGTACCCCCTTAATTTGTTAGATTTGCCGCATGCTGCGCCGTCCATTCAAATCCATGTCTGTAGTCATCGTGCTCTGGCTTGCCCTGTTGCAAGTCTTTGCGCCGTTCATTCATGGGCATCTGGAATTGAATGCAGAAGATCAGGGCCATGGCCTGCACATGCATGCAGTGGATATCGATGTGCCCGAGATGCATGCCGCTGCCGATCATGTCAGCATGGGGCATGCCGCCCTGCATACGGTCACTGTCGAGCACGGCCTCAAGAATGATCAGGATCTCTTGATTCAGGCACCCATGCTGGTGTTGGTTCTCGTGTTACTGCTGGCAGTCCCCGCCAGCAAACGTCACTTCCCCCCTGTGTCTGGCACGCATGCCAGACGTCTGCAGGTTTATTCGCCTTACCTTTCCCGAGCGCCACCTCTCGCCTGAGTTATTGCATTGAACGCAGCGAAAAGCTGCGCCAGATAATAGCTTCAGGAGAAATCTATGTACCAGAAACGCCTGTTTGGGCGTGCTATGCCATATATGTTTTGCATAGGCATGTCATGCGTGGGCGGCATGGGGGCCGGGATCGTGCTGGCGGCGCCATTGGCCGCCGATGCTCGCCATGCTGATGTCCTGCACACCGATGTTGTTGAACCCGATGCGGCCTTGAGCCTGCATGAGGTGGTTGAGAAAGCCTATTTACGTAACCCTACCCAGCCGATATTGGCAGCCCGCATGGCCGAAGTGCGCGCGCGCCGCACCGTGGCAACATCGTTCCTGCCACAGGCACCTGCCGTCGGCATGAGCGCGCAGAACGACGCCGTCGGCAGTGGCCGCGGTGAGCGCGACTGGCAGGCCGAAGTCGAGCTGCCAGTCTGGCTGCAAGGCCAGCGCAATGCCCGCAAACATGTGGCCGATGCCGCCGATGAAGACTTGGCCGCCAGCCGCGACAGCCTCAAGTTGCAGGTGGCTGGCTATGTGCGCGAGGCCATCTGGGATATCCGCATGAATGCCAATGCCCTGGAGCTGGCCGACCTGCGCTTGAACACCGCCATGGCGCTGGAGCACGATGTGCAGCGGCGCTTTGAGGCGGGCGAGCTTGCCAAGACCGATCTCATGCTGGCGCAGAACGAGCGCATCATTGCCGAAACCGGGCGCTTGCGGGCCGAGGCCGAGCTCATGCATGCGCGGCATCGTTACATCATCCTCACGGGTTTGCACACCATGCCGCAGCAGCTGGATGAAGCGCAGTCTGCGCTGGAAGATTACAGCGAGCAGCATCCCTACTACCGCGAAGCCATGTCACGGCTGGGCCTCACCCAGCAGGCGCGCGAGCTGGCCCGGCTGGAGCGGCGTGAAAATCCGCAAGTCATCCTGAATGCGCGCAGCCAGCGCGGCCCATTTGAAAATGCCTTTAACGACAGCATAGGCCTCAAGTTGCGCATTCCGCTGGATAGTCCGGTGCGCGCCGCCCCCATTGAGGCTGCGGCCGAGATGGAAGTCGGCCGTGCCCAGAGTGCTCGCGACAGCCTGATCTATCAACTCGAAACCGCCATGCACGAAGCCGAGCACAACCTCACGGTCAGCCGCGCCGAGCTCGAGATGGTCACGCGTCAGCAGGCGCTGGCCCAGGAAAACCTGCGACTCGCCAACAAGGCCTTCCAGCTCGGCGAAACCGACCTGGTCGGCCTGATGCGCATACAGGCGCTGGCCTACGAGGCTGAGCGCGCACTCACTACCCGGCGCATACAGCTGCAATGGGACATTGCCCGCTATAACCAGGCGGTTGGAGTATTACCATGAAGAAGAATATGAAACAGACAATGTGGATATGGACCCTGATGCTGGCCTTGTTGCCCGGCCAGCTGGTGCAAGCGGCGGATATCGCCTTTACCGAAACACAACAAAACACGCTGGGCATCCGCGTCGCCGCCCTGGGGCGCAATACGCCGGTCAGCAGCCATCGCCTGCCTGCCGAAATCATGATCCCCATCGGGCAGGAGCGCATGGTCTCCGCTCCGCAATCCGGCCTCGTGGATACCCTGTATGTGGCCGCGGGTGAGGATGTCAAAGCCGGGCAGCCACTGGCGCATATCAGCAGCCCCGAGCTGATCGCCCTGCAGCGCGATTACCTGCAGGCACTCACGCAATATCGCCTGGCGCAAAACAACCTCAAGCGCGATCAGGAGCTGTATCAGGATGGCATTATCGCCAAGCGCCGTTTCCAGACCACGCAAAGCGGGCAGGAAGAGCTGAGCGCGCTGCTCAATCAGCGCAAGCAGGCCTTGCAGCTGGCAGGCATGGGCGCGGGTGGGATTGCCCAGCTGGAAAAATCCGGCCGCATGACGAGTGGCATTACGCTCACCGCCCCGGCCGCCGGGCAGGTGCTGGAGCAACTCGCCGCCGTTGGCCAGCGCGTGGATCTGTCGGCGCCGATATACCGTATCGGCCGCCTGCATCCGCTCTGGCTGGAAATCAGCGCGCCTTTGGAAGTACTGCCCTATGTCAGCGTCGGCATGCCGGTGAGCGTGCCCAAGTACGGCGCCAGCGGCAAGTTGATCCACATCGTGCGCAGCGTGAACAAGAACGACCAGACCGTGCATTTGCGTGCCACGATTACCACCGGCACCGAGAAGCTGGCCCCCGGCCAGTTTGTGGAGGCAGAAATCGGCGGGCTGGGTACCAGCACGCACTTCAGCGTGCCGCGTCCGGCCATTGCCCGCCATGATGGCAAGACCTATGTGTTTGTAAAAACCGCGCAGGGCTTCCGCGCCATGCCGGTGGAAGTGGTGTCCGAGCAGTTTGAAGAGGTCGTCATCAATGGCGACTTCACCGGCAAGGAGCAAGTCGCCGTCAGCGGCCAGGCCGCCATCAAGGGGCGCTGGCTGGGGCTGGGGGCTGAGTGATGCTGGCAGCCCTGATCCGCTTATCCCTGACCCAGCGGGTATTGATGCTGGTGCTTACCGCCATGCTCTCCTTTGCCGGGGTGCAGGCGTTTCAACAACTGCCGATTGATGCGTTTCCGGATGTCTCATCCACCCAGGTCAAGATCATCATGAAGGCGCCGGGCATGACCCCCGAGGAGGTCGAAGCCCGTATCACCGCGCCGATTGAAGTGGAAATGCTGGGCCTGCCCAGGCAGACCATGCTGCGTTCGGTGGCGAAGTATGCGCTCACCGATATCACCATCGACTTTGCCGAGGGTACTGATATCTACTGGGCCCGCCAGCAGGTCAATGAGCGGCTGAGCGCGGTGCTGCCCAATCTGCCGCCGGATGTGTCGGGTGGCGTGGCGCCCATGACCACGCCGCTGGGCGAGATGTTCATGTTCACGGTGGAGGCACCCCATCTCAGCCTGGCCGAGCGCCGCAGTCTGCTGGATTGGGTGATACGACCCCAGCTGCGCACGGTGGCGGGGGTGGCGGATGTGAATTCGCTGGGGGGCCTGGTGCGCAGTTTCGAGATCATTCCCGATAACTCGCGCATGTATGCCCGCGGCGTGACGCTCGATGCCCTGCAAAATGCCTTGATCGAAAACAACAACAACGACGGCGCTGGCCGCCTGAATGATGGTGAGGAATCGCTGCTGGTGCGTGCCGAAGGCCGCCTCAAGACGCTGGAAGATGTGCAGAACACCGTGATCCGCACCGAAGATGGCATTCCGGTGCGGGTGGCCGATGTCGCCGCCATCCAGCTAGGCGCATTGACCCGTTATGGCGCGGTGACCAGCAATGCCAAGGAGGAAGTGGTCGAAGGCCTGGTGCTGGGCTTGCGTGGTGCCAATGCGCGGCAGGTGGTGAGCGGCATCAAGGCCAAGCTGGCCGAGATGCAGCCGACCTTGCCCAAGGGTGTCAGCATTCATGTGTTTTATGACCGCAGCAGTCTGGTCGATAGAGCCGTGTACACCGTCTCCAAGGCGCTGGTGGAAGCCATTGTGCTGGTGCTGGTGTTGCTGCTGCTGTTCCTCGGCAATCTGCGGGCGGCGCTCACCGTGGCGCTGATCTTGCCACTCGCGGCCTTGTCCACATTTTTGCTCATGCAAGAGTTTGGCCTGTCTGCCAATCTCATGAGTCTGGGCGGGCTGTCTATCGCTATCGGCATGCTGGTGGATGCCGCCGTGGTGGTGGTGGAAAACATCGCCTCGCATCTGGCGGATAACAAGCGTGGCGCCGGCTTGCCACGCCTGCATCTCATCTACCGTGCGGTGCGCGAAGTCAGCGTGCCGGTGGCGGCGGGCGTGCTCATCATCATCACGGTATTCCTGCCCTTGCTGACGCTGGAAGGGCTGGAAGGCAAGCTGTTTCGCCCGGTGGCGATGACCATTGTGTTTGCGCTTTCCGCCTCGCTGCTGCTGTCGCTGACGGTGATTCCGGTGCTGGCTTCTTTTCTGCTGCGCAAGATGCCCCACGGAGAACCCTGGGTGGTGCGCAAGGCATTGGCGCTGTATGAACCGGCGCTGAGGTGGGCGCTTGCTCACGGCCGAGCCCTTGTCATTGCTGCGTTTGTTGCCTTGGGGCTGACAGTGGTGGTGTATCTGCAGATAGGCAAGATTTTCATGCCGACGCTGGATGAAGGCGACATTATTGTCGGTGTGGAAAAGCTGCCCTCGATCAATTTGCAGCAGAGCCTCACCACCGACATGAATGTGCAGCGCGCCATTTTGCAGAATGTGCCGGAGGTAAAGGAAATCTATTCGCGCACCGGTGCCGATGAGCTGGGGCTGGACCCCATGGGCTTGAACCAAACCGATAACTTCCTCATCCTCAAGCCGCAATCCGAGTGGCGCCAGCCAGATAAAGCGGCCCTGATCAACGACCTGCGCAAGGTGATGGAAGAGCTGCCCGGCCTGGCCTATAGCTTTACCCAGCCGATTGATATGCGCGTGAATGAAATGATCCTCGGCGTGCGTGGCGATCTCGCTATCAAGATTTTTGGCAATGATCTGGATGTGCTGGACCAGAAAGCGCAGCAGCTGGTGCATCTGCTTCAGGGTATCTCCGGCAGTCAGGATGTCTACACCCCGCAAAACAGCGGTGTGCAATACATGCGCATTGCCATTGATCGGCTGGCGGCAGGGCGCATGGGCTTCAACATGACCGAGATCGAATCCATCCTGCGTGCGCAGCTCGAAGGCAAAGTGCTCTCCGTGGTGCAGGAAGGCCAGCGCCGCACACCCTTGCTGGTGCGCGGCGGCGAGAGCCTGCGCCAGTCCGCCGCTGACTTTGGCAACCTGATGCTGACATTGCCCAACGGCCGCAACATTCCGCTATCTGCCGTGGCCAAGCTGGAGCGGGTGGAAGGCCCGGTGAAGATAGACCGCCAGCGCGGCGCCCGCATGGTGATCGTCACCAGCAATGTGCGCGGTCGCGATCTGGTGGGATTTGTGGAAGAAGCGAAAGCCCGTGTGCAAAAAGAGGTGCAGCTGCCCGAAGGCTACTCCATGACCTGGGGCGGCCAGTTTGAAAACCAGCAGCGGGCCGCCGCGCGGCTGGCGATTGTGGTGCCTGCGGCCATTGCCATGATCTTCCTCATCCTGTTTGCTACCTTCCATTCGGTGCGGCAGGCCACGCTGATTCTGTGCAATATCCCGTTTGCCATGATAGGTGGCGTGTTTGCCTTGTGGCTGTCGGGCGAATACCTGTCGGTGCCCGCTTCTGTGGGATTCATTGCCTTGCTGGGCATTGCCGTGCTTAATGGGGTCGTGATGATGTCGTATTTCAACCAGTTGCACGCGCAAGGCCTGCCCATGCTGGAAGTGGTAATCGAAGGCGCCAAGCGTCGGCTGCGGCCGGTGCTGATGACAGCCTGCATTGCCGCCTTTGGCCTGCTGCCCTTGCTGTTTGCCACCGGCCCAGGCTCGGAGATTCAACGCCCGCTGGCGATTGTGGTGATCGGTGGCTTGTTTACCTCCACCGTGCTTACACTCATTCTTCTACCCATGCTTTACCAGCGCTTTGCGCATGCCAAATAAGGAAAAAACAATGCAAGAGTCCATGACAACCATGGCTGTGCTGCAAGTAAGCGTACAGCCGGAGCACGAAGAGCAGATGGTGGATTACCTGATCCAGGCCCTGCCCGGCGTGCGCTTCAGCAGCCAGATGATCAGCCTGCATGGTCAGCCCGAAGGTGGGCTTTCCCTGCGCGAGCAAGTGCTGGGCACCACGCGGCGTTGCCTCTTTAGCGTGCAGGCCGAGGCCGCCGAGCTGCAGGCACTGGCCGCCGGGCTGGCGCAGGGCGCGGTGTCCTTCCCCGTGGAATACCGCGTGTTGCCGCTGTTGCTGGCCGGGCAATACACGCCTACTACGCAGCGCGATTAAGGCTGGCAGGGTTGATGCTTACAGGCTAAGGTGTCTTATCAATGCCGTGGAGAAAAGCTTATGCCGGATCTGAAACAACGCGCCCTGGATTACCACGCATTACCCACACCGGGCAAACTCTCGGTGGAGTCGAGCAAGCCCTGCGCCACCGCCGCTGACCTGGCGCTGGCCTATACGCCCGGCGTCGCCGAGCCGGTCAAGGCCATCTATCAGGATCCCGCCGCCGCGTACCGCTACACCAATAAAGGCAATCTGGTGGCGGTGATTACCGATGGCACCGCCGTGCTCGGCCTGGGCAATGTCGGTGCGCTGGCGGGCAAGCCGGTGATGGAAGGCAAGGCCGTGCTGTTCAAGCGCTTTGCCAATATTGATGTGTTTGATATTGAAGTCACCGCGCCCAGCATCGAAAGCTTTATCGAGACCGTGGTGAATATCGCGCCGACGTTTGGCGGCATCAATCTGGAAGATATCGCCGCCCCGCATTGCTTTCGCATAGAGCGCGAGCTGCGGGCCCGGCTCGATATCCCCGTGTTTCATGATGACCAGCACGGCACGGCGGCGATTATTACCGGGGCGCTGCTGAATGCACTGGAGCTGCAAGGCAAAACGCTGCCCACGGCCCGCATCGTGTTTCTGGGCGCGGGGGCCGCTGGCATGGCAACCGCCCGGCTGCTCAAGGCTATGGGCGCGCAGGATATTGTGCTGGTGGATATTGCGGGCGTGTTGCATGCGGGCCGTGACGACATCAGCGAATACGGTCGCGACTTGCTGCGCGAGACTTCCGCCCGCACGCTGGCCGATGTGATGCCGGGTGCCGATGTGTTTGTCGGCGTATCCGCGGCCAATGCGCTGCCGCCAGACCTGCTCACGCTGATGGCGCCCAGGCCCGTGGTATTTGCCCTGGCAAACCCGGACCCGGAAATTCTGCCTGCCACCGCCATGGCCGTGCGGGATGACATCATCATGGCCACCGGCCGTTCTGATTTCCCCAATCAGGTGAATAACGCGCTGTGTTTTCCCTATCTGTTTCGCGGCGCGCTGGATGCCAAGGCACGCCAGATCACCACCGGCATGCAGGTGGCCGCCGCCCATGCGCTGGCGGCACTGGCGCGTGAAGAGGTGCCGCAGGCGGTGCTTGATGCCTATGCCATTAGCGAGCTGCACTTTGGCCGCGACTACATTATCCCCAAGCCGTTTGACCCCCGCCTGCTGGAGAAGGTAGCAGGCGCAGTGGCCGAGGCCGCCCGCGCCGAGATGGCAGCGGCGGTTGTGTAAGCCTGCTGATATTTGAACGGACGCTGGATGGGATGGCGCGCGGGGCGAGTCGCCCCGCTGAACTCTAGCGATTCACCAGCTTGAGTGGTTCTCGCAACACGGGCAGCTCCGGCCTGCGTGCGTTGAGGCGGAAAGCACTTACCGTGGCAAACAGCTGATCCGATTGCTGCAACAGCGATTCCGCTGCCGCCGCCGCTTGCTCCACCAGTGCCGCATTCTGCTGCGTCACGCCATCCATCTGGTTCACCGCCATGCGCGCCTGCTGTATGCCCAGGCTCTGCTCGTGCGATGACGCGGCAATATCGTCCATGAATTCACTGGCGCGCTGCACGGCGGTCATCACCTCCTGCATGGTGCTGCCTGCCTGCGCCACCAGCGCGCTGCCCTGGTTGGCCTTGCTCACTGAGTCTTCTATCAGTTGCCGAATCTCGGTGGCGGCGGAGGCCGAGCGCTGCGCCAACGAGCGCACTTCGCCCGCTACCACGGCAAAGCCACGGCCTTGTTCACCCGCGCGTGCGGCTTCCACGGCGGCATTCAGCGCCAATATATTGGTCTGGAAGGCAATGCCATTAATCACGCCGATGATGTCCTCAATCTTCTGCGCGCTCTGGTTGATCGCCGTCATGGTCGCCACCACATCGTTCACCACCATATCGCCTTGCTTGGCGACACCGGCGGCGGTTTTCACCAGGCCATTGGCCTCCTGCGCCCGGGCGGCGTTTTGCCGCACGGTGTCAGCCAGCTCGTCCATGTTGGAGGCCGTCTCTTCCAGCGCCGAAGCTTGCGACTCGGTGCGGGCGGACAAATCCGCATTGCCCTGCGCGATCTCCTGCGCGGCTACGTGAATAGTCTCGGCCGAGGTTTTCACCTGCAACATGGGCTGCACCAGTATCTCCAGCGTATTGTTCACGCCCTCGATAATGCGGCGGAAATCGCCCTGATGGCGGCTGGCATCGGCCCGCGTCATGATATTGCCCGCCTTGGCCGCGGCTGCCAGCATCTGCGCATCGTCATTCAGCGCCTGCAGCTTGTGGCGTATGGTATCCATGGTGTGGTTGATGTACGCCTGCTGGCCGGGGAAGTGTTCCAGCGGCGCATCAAAATCGCCCTCGCTGAATTGCGCCATGCAGGCCAGGGTTTTGCGGTTGATGGTGATGTGGTTTTCCAGCGTACGGTTCATGCTCTGCATGATCAGGGCATAGTCGCCCTCAAACGCCTCCGGGTTCAGCATCTGGTCGATCTCGCCACGCGCATGCGCCGCGGCCAGCTGCGAGAGCGAGTCGATTACCGCCTTCAGATTGGCACGCACGCCTTCAATATTGTCGTTAATCGAGGCCAGCTGCCCGGGGAAGCGCTCCAGCGGCGTATCAAAATTGCCACGGCTGAAGGCCTGTATGCACGCCAGCACCTTGTGGTTGATGGTGAGATGCTGCGCCACCATGGCATTCACGCCCTCGGCCACCCGCTGAAAATCGCCCTGGTAATTCGCCGCCGGAATCCGGCTATCCATCAGCCCGGCATCGTGGTCTTGCGCCATGCGCTGCATGTCTGCCATCAGCTGGCGAATGTTGTGCCGCAGCTTTTCAATGCCGGTGTTGATCATCGCCTGCTTGCCGGGGAAGGCCGGTAGCCGCGCATCAAAATCCCCCTCGGCAAAGGCATGCACGCAGGCCATGGATTGCTGCATGAGCTGCACATAATTCAGCAGCATGCGGTTCAGCCCCTCTGCCAGCGCCTGGTATTCGCCGGTGTAAGGCGTGGTATCAATGCGCGCATCCATATCGCCCGCCTCGTGGCGGTCAGAGAGATCGCGCATATCGTGTATCAGCCGCTGCAACGTGTACGACATATCGCGCATCGAGGCCATCAGGCTCTGCTTGTCATGCGGGGCAATGGTAATGGGCGCCGACAAATCGCCATCGGCAATGCGCCGCGCCATCTCTGCCGCCGCATGCGGCTCGCCGCCCAGCTCGCGCTCCACCGAGCGTATCACCCAGTAGCCAATCAGGCTCAGCACAATCAGCAAGCCCAGCGTGACAATGCCGCCAATCAGCATGGTGTGCGCAAACGCCGCCTGCGTGGCCGCCACCGCCTGCTGCGCCAGCTGACTCTTGTAGCTGAAGAGCGCCTTCAGCGCCGCATCCACGCGGTCGGCATATTCCATGTTATCCATGTACGATTCGCGCGCCTCAAAAAACGCGTTATCACGCGAAAACTGTAGTGATTCATCAATGCGCGGCAGATAACGCTGCATCGCCTGCTCGGCGTTTTTCAGCAGTGCTGCATCCTGCGGGTCGGCAATCAGGCGGTGGTAATTCGCCAGCCCGGCCTTGAGTTCAGTGATGGATTGCTGAATTTCCTTATCCAGCGTGGCTTTTTTGGCCGTGTCGTTATTCAGAATAAACGCCGAAATCTGCAAACGCAGATCCCCAAACAAAGCTTTCTCCCGCCCCAGGGTCTCCAGGCTAGGCACCGCATTCAGGTTCACCACACTCGCCCCCGCCTGCAGCTTGCTTAAGTACGCATACGCCCAGCCCGCAAAGCCCGCCAGGCCGAGATACGCCGCAAACAGCAAGATCAGCATGCGTTTGTTCACGGTGAGTTTGGGGATATTCATGATGGCGCTCCTAAGTCCCCGCGGGGCGGGGAAGATTCAGATTAGGAGGCTAGTTTGTGGCGGGGGTGTTACAGGTTTGTGACAACCGCTACTTGGCTGTTAGTGGGTGCCCATTTGTGTCAGAAGTTCGCATCCATGCTAGATGTGCGATCTGATGTGGGTTTGGGAAATGGGATTAATAAATTTTTTTTAAGATCAAATCAAAAAGGAATGTCATCAATAAATTCATCATCACCTAAATTAATGCTATGCGGATCACTTGTTTTAATATCACCATATCCCTCTGACTCTTCAGTAAAATCAAACAGATCTGATAAATCTTCATCGGACTCAAACAATTCATTCCATGACATTTCATTAAATGGATTCCCTTCAGTCACTGTTGATTCAGCTGGAGCGAAAATTGGTTCTAGAATTTTTTCTTGATCATAAAAATGTATATTTAAACCAGCTAAAATCCCATAATAATTGTCACTCAATAAACTACTTTTTGAGAATCCCAACCATTCTTTCATTCTGAGCTCATATGCCAAGAGCCAGTTTGTTCCCCAAATCTCAGCAATGTTTGCTAAGTTTATTATCCTGGAATTGTCAAGTTCCCCCTCTAGTAGCCCACTATTTTCCAAGTCAACCGCAATTATCAAGGCAACAGAACTATTGATTTGATTAAGTGATTCACAGCTTTTTTTTGTTAATTTTATTTTTAATGATTTAGATAACCAAAGCGCCCATGCAATCTCACTGTGATGATCAAAGAGGGCATGATCTATAATGATTTGATTTATAGTTCTTTTAAGTCTGACGTCATTGAGTGGGTAGTCATATTTTTGGTAAGTGGTTAATATTTGTGATATATCCTGAATGGTGTTTGGGTATGTTAGTAGTATTCTGCATAAGTATGCTTCAAACAAATCCCAGTTTTCTTTTTTTATGATTTGGCTTTTTAATTTTTTTACCGCATAAACCATTACATTTTCATCTGTATGATTCTTGGCAGATCGATATGCGAGGTCGAAATAGTGATTTATTGAATTTCTTTGATTCTTTTTGGAGTATTCAAAAGAGAATTGCTGTAATGAATACTTCCAAGTCTCTTCTGCTAGTAATTCAATCTCCATAATTTCTGTCTTGATTGAATTTATCTTCAACTCATAATAAGACATAGAGCTAGTTAGTTTCGCTAAAGAATCTTCCGCTTTGTCTTTTGACTCAAAAAATAGATAGTAATCATCAACAAACCTAAAGCCTGCTGGTATGTAGCCAAGTTTCTTTATCAGTTGCTCATCTACTCCTGTGGCGACTAGTTCTGCTATTATATGAGATGTATCAGGACCAATTGGGAGGCCTATTGTTTGATTGGATTGAAAAAATCCAACTGATTTATCAAGTAATATCCCAAAATCATTTGAATGTAAGTTTCTTTTGTATTGTTTTTTCTTGGCTATGTCTTTTCCATCTAATGCCCACCCGATAGTGTGAGTATATAAAGTCGGAAAGAACTGAGATATATCGCTTTTTAAAACATACTTATAACCGGCCGATTCTTTTATTTTTATTTCTTGAAGTTCTTTGATTGGGGTAAATTCAATTGATCGCCCTCCTTTGTCTGTTATTTTAGGATTGCTTTTTGATAGTTTGGCTTTTTTGAATTGCCGTTCTACAGCTCTCCAATTGTTCGACAATAGCTGGGCTATGTGATGATAGGCAATTGGATTTACAATGGTCGTAAGTCTTCTAAAATGACCATATCTTGCAACGCTAAATATCTCAGGCCTAACAGTGGAAAATAGCCTATTGGAAAGTTTTTCCTTGGTTTTTATTCTTCTGGTGAAGGATAAGTGCTTTTCTCCAAATTGAGTAGTTGTGAAGCTTGGCGGTAGCTGTGATGGAAACATTCCCCTTTTAATCAAATTTTCAATCTTGGACATGTTCGCCTCTTCTTTTTAAAGGATGCTAATGTGTAAAATTTTTATTGATTTATTACTTATTATTACTGTGAAGATATTCTGACTGGTTCATTAAATTTATCGGATTTCAGTTCTTTTATATTGGATAAGAATTGAATAATCGCTTTCTCGCGTTTGCTAGATTTATAATTCCTGCATAAAAGTTCTCTTACTTTATTGAGCTTAGCTTTAATATTCACTGCATAATAGCTGACAATTTATAAAGTCCGCTAGTATTCATGAGGTTGCGTATTCCCTATGACGCGCTAATAGAAAAAAGGCATTCATACGAATGCCTATAACTTTCTTTCCCAAGCACTCTATTAAGGTGCTTATTTTGTATACCTAAACCATAGGCGGATCCGTCTCCCGCGCAAAGCTTCTAGGGCTACCCACTAGCTGCACAAAGTTTTGCAGTGCGTCTTCCAAGGCATTCACTGCGAGCAACGTTGGGTCTGGCGAGCCATCAACCAGGGTTTCCGGGATGCCAGCGGTTTTCAACAGCTGTTGGCTGGCGCCGATGGCGAGCATGGGTTTGCAGTGGCGGTATTGGTCGCGCAGGAATTCCAGGGTTTGGCCGCTGGCGGCGAGGTTTTCGGCGACGAGCTTGCCATCTGGCAGGGCGACGGCGTCGAACAATACGCTGGGCATGGTTTCTATGCTGCCTTCGGCATCGAGTGCTGCGCCGCTATCTGCTTTTACCGGGCCTAGCTGCAGGCCTAGCAAGCGGGGTACGCCGCCTTCGGCGAGGATGGCATCGTAAAGCGTTTGCACGCTGTCACCATCTACACCATCGGCCACGAGTATGGCGACGCGGCGGCCGAGCAGCATGCCGTTGCCGGGGAAGTGTTGCTCGGAGAGGGCGGTGGAGGGTGGTGGCACGGGGAAGTCTGTGCTGCTGGCGAGCGGGGCGGCCTCGGGCAGGGCAATGCCTAGCCCGGCGGCGACGCCTGCGGCCAGCTCTTCATCCACATTTACCAGCAATGAGACGACGCGCTCGCGTATGGCCTGGGTTTGCACGCGGGTGAGCTCAAAGCGGAAGGCGTTGATGATGTGCTGCTGCTCGGGTGGGGATTGGCTGATCCAGAACAGCCGCGCTTGCGAGTAGTGGTCGGCAAATTTCTCTGGGCGGCCGCGCACTTTGTCTTCGGTGATGGTTTCGGGGAAGCTGGTGAAGCCTTGCATACCGGCCTGGAATGGGCAGCCGCCCGCCAGGGAGTTGGGCTCATAGGCGACACGGCCACGCGGGATGGACTGGCGGTGCATGCCATCGCGCTGGTTGTTGTGCACGGGCTTGAGCGGGGCGTTAATGGGCAGCTCGTGAAAGTTGACGCCACCGAGGCGGCTGATCTGCGTATCCAGATAAGAGTGGATGCGGCCTTGCAGCAGGGGGTCGTTGCTGAAGTCGATGCCGGGGATGATGTGGGCGGTGCAAAACGCCACTTGCTCGGTTTCGGCAAAGAAATTGTCGGGGTTGCGGTTTAGCACCATCTTGCCGATGGGGGTGACGGGCACCATTTCTTCGGGGATAAGCTTGGTCGGGTCCAGCACGTCAAAGCTGAATTCCTCGGCCTGCGCTTCGGTGAATACCTGTACGCCCAGCTCCCACTCGGGGTAGGCGCCTGCTTCAATGGCTTCCCACAAATCACGGCGGTGAAAGTCGGGGTCGGCGCCGCCCAGTTTCACGGCTTCATCCCACACCAGCGAGTGCACGCCAGCAATGGGGGTCCAGTGAAACTTGCAGAACACGGATTCGTTTTTGTCATTCACCAGGCGGAAGGTGTGCACGCCAAAACCCTGCATCATGCGGTAGCTGCGCGGAATGGCGCGGTCGGACATCTGCCACAGCAGCATGTGGGTGGATTCGGGCATGAGCGAGACAAAATCCCAATAGGTATCGTGCGCGCTGGAGGCCTGTGGCATGCCAAAGTGCGGCTCGGGTTTCACGGCGTGGACCAGGTCAGGGAATTTCATCGCATCCTGGATGAAAAACACCGGGATGTTGTTGCCGACCAGATCCCAATTGCCTGCGTCGGTATAAAACTTGACGGCAAAGCCGCGCACATCGCGCGCGGTATCCATGGAGCCACGCTCGCCCGCCACCGTGGAGAAGCGCACGAACACCGGCGTTTGCTTGCCCGCCTCGCTAAACGGCGCGGCCTTGGTGAGGTCGGTGAGCGGTTTGTAATTCTCAAAATAGCCATGGGCCGCGGAGCCACGCGCATGCACCACGCGCTCGGGGATGCGCTCATGGTCAAAATGCGTGAGCTTTTCACGCAGGATAAAGTCTTCCATCGCTGTCGGCCCGCGCAGACCGATCTTCAGCGAATCCTGATTGCTGGCGACATTCACACCCTGATTGGTCGTCAGCATCTGCCCGGCGGAGTCTACCCGCACCCGGTCCAGATCACCCTTCATGCGGTTTTCACCGGCAGGCGCTTTGCCTTCGCCGGTCTTGGGCGATGCCACGGTTTCATTCACCGTGCTGCTGGTAGCCGCAGGAGAATCCGGCAAACTGAATGCCCCGGTGTAAGGGCAACGCGCCGCCTCGCCATATTCGTCGGCCTTGGATGGGTTATGCGGAATCGAAGCTGACAGCTGATCCGTGCCCGCGACTTTTTCCACCAGCTTGGCCGGCCCGGCCGCCTTGGGGGTAGCCGGCGGCGTGTGCGTGGAAGGGCCCGACACCGTCCCCTGTGCTGCGCCTGTACCAATCGAATTTTTAGCCTTACCTTGAGTTGCCATGACTGCTCCTTATGCATTGGAGGGGAATGCGTTTCCGCATGAAGACCCAGAGCATAGGCGGGAAGGGGATGACACCCCATCGGTAAAGTCCTAAATGGGTGTAGGAAGATTTGGCGGGAAAGGGCTGGGACGATGGCCTCGCGAGGTTGGCTGGATGGAGCGTCTGCAGAAGAAATAAAACGCGAAATGCACGCACATGGAGGCGCGATAGCCATCTGCATCTGATAATATCAAGTCAAGCTATTTAACGTATATTTACACGTTCGACAGATTACAGAATATTTTTAAGCGAGAATTTTGTGGCAAAGATTATCAAAGGCACTGCGAATAACGACGAGTTAACAGCAAACTCTTCCCCGACTTCTCCGGCATTAATTTATGGATATGCTGGCGATGATGCTATCGGGACGGGGCGTGGAAATGACACGCTTGATGGTGGAGCTGGTGGTGACTATCTTTCGGGTGGGCAAGGCTCGGATACGTATATCGTAGATTCTGATAGCGATTGGATTGATGAGGAGTTCGCTAGGGAAGAAAAAGGTGGAGTTGATTTAGTCAAAGCTTCTGTCGATTACGTACTCGGATTGAATTTGGATAATCTTCAGTTGTTAGGTGAAGCCATATATGGCAGAGGAAACGAGCTTGATAACGTAATTACTGGAAATGATCAGGATAATGTTCTGGATGGTTTGAGCGGAAAAGACACTCTGATAGGTGGCAGGGGGAATGACACTTATTATGTGGATATGATCCAGTCAGGAACTACCAGATCATCCTTCAGAATAGGCAATGAAGATACGGTAGTTGAAAATGCAAACCAAGGCATAGATACGGTCGTTATCAGAGGGGATGTTACAGGCCTGGATGATGTTGAGTTAATCGATATAACGCTAAATCTTGGCCTTAATCCTAACAATGAAAATATTGATGTAAGCAATGTTTACTTTGATAGCAATAAAGTAAATTTGCATATCAAACTTACCGGTAATCAATCTGCTAATGTCATTACAGGGAGTGATGGGGACGACGTCCTGGATGGTGGCGTTGGCACCAAGGGTTCTGCCGCGATTGATACACTAAATGGCGGGTCTGGATATGATACTTATGTGGTGGATATTTTAAACGTTAATCAAACCGCTGTTGTGCAGGATGTGATTAGTGATTCTGACCAATTAGGTGGGTTGGTGCTGAGAGGTAATTTGTCATTTCAGGAAAACGTAGACTTTACTTTGTCCGATGAATTTCAAGGGCTGGATGTATCAAAAACAGGCGCAACCAAGTTGAATTTGATAGGGAATGGAGGCGATAACACCCTGATTGGTAATGCTGCAAATAATATCATTTATGGGTTTGCTGGGTATGACCATCTGGATGGTGGAGCAGGCAGGGACACCCTGGTTGGCGGGAGTGGCGGTGACGTATATGTTGTTGATAGCAACGATACTGTTATCGAGACAGAAAATGAACAAGACTATGAGGATTCGATAGTTACTCAAGTTTCTTATAGTTTGTCGAATAGCAATATGCCAGGTCTGGCTTATATTGAAAATCTTTACCTGCAAGGTAGTAACTCTATCAATGGTGTTGGTAATGAGTTGACCAATATCATTCAGGGGAATAAAGCTGCTAATACACTCGATGGCCAAGGTGGCGATGATGAGTTATATGGGATGTCGGGAAATGATGTATTAAAAGGTGGCGAAGGCATTGATATTTTATATGGCGGTGATGGTAACGATGTATTAAATGGTGGTTCAGAGCGTGATTATCTGGAAGGAGGGCTGGGTAACGACACTTACTACTTCGTCGATGTTGACTCAGATAATCAGATTAATGATCAGATTGGGGAAAATCCTGATGAAGGTATTGATCTTGTTTATTCTGTTCTTGGTCTTTTTTTGGCAGACTGGTCAGAGGTTGAAAATGTGACCTTGCTTGGCAATGACAATATTGATGCTGTAGGAAATGACTTAAACAATGTTATGACAGGCAATGCCGGTAATAATGTGTTATCTGGCGGTGCCGGTAAAGATACATTCAAGGGTGGTGCAGGAGACGATACTTATATTGTTAATATCTATACCAATAATGAAGATCCTGAATATGCAGTGTATCGATTTGAAGATGTCATTGTGGAGGGAAAGTCTCAAGGTATCGATACTATTGTAATTGTGGGTGAAAGTTCAAACTCGTATTCGACGACTACATTTACACTTGCTGACAATGTTGAGAATATGGATATCTCCAATGTGAGTTTGGAAAATTTAATCATTATCGGAAACTCACTAAATAACATCATTACAGGGAGCTCATATAACAAGCTTATTAAAAGTGGTTCTGGTAATGACACCCTGATAGGGAACGGCTATAACGATACTTTGATTGGTGGGTCGGGCAACGATAGTTATGTATTTGAGGGAAGCTCTGACTATTTTGGCGAGGGTGGAGCGTTAATTGTTGAGAAGGCAAACGAAGGCACGGACACCGTTCTAATTGATGAAAGTTTCAGTCTTGGTATTCTCAGTAATATTGAGAATCTGACCCTTACTGGTGTCGATAGTATTGATGGTACGGGGACGAGTTCGGCAAATTATCTTATTGGTAACGACTCTACCAATACGCTCAGTGGCTTGGCAGGAAACGACACCTTGGATGGTGGCTTGGGCGCCGACCATCTGGCAGGTGGCACGGGAAACGACACATACATAGTCGATGATGAAAACGACCAAATTGTTGAAGGGCTCAATGCAGGGGCTGACTTGGTCAAATCCACGGCAGCCAATTATGTACTTGCCGACAATGTCGAAAACATCACACTGATGGCTAGCGGCGATATAAACGCTACAGGCAACAGCATTGCCAATGACATCATCGGCAATGCTGGCGATAATGTCCTGAACGGTGGTGCGGGCAATGACAGATTGTATGGAAATGCAGGGGATGACACCTTAAAAGGCGATTCCGGAAAAGACACATTAACGGGAGGACTGGGGGATGACACTTACCTTGTGACTCTAGCCGTAAAGGGCCCCGCAGGTAATGACACAGTCACCATTGAAGACACCATCGTCGAATCCGTGAATGGCGGGATAGATACGGTTAGCCTGATTGGTAATTCAGTTTCATACACACTTCCAGCCATTTCTGCTGGTGCCAATATTGAGAATTTAGATGCAAGCCAGCTATCACATGACGGCCTGACAACCAGCATTGGAATAACGCTATATGGAAACAAGTTAAACAACCGACTTACCGGCAACAGTGACTCGAATTATTTATTTGGCGATAGTGGAAACGACACACTAGAGGGCGGCGAAGGCGAAGATACCCTGGATGGTGGACTCGGTAGCAATGTGCTGATTGGCGGCTCTGGTAGTGATACTTACTATGTCCGTAGTACCAGCGACATCATCATTGAGGCTGAGGGTGAATACAGCACTGATCGCATCGTGGCTTATACCAGCCTCGACCTCGATTTATATCCCACTATTGAATACGCATTCATTGCATATGATGCTCCGAATGTCATTCTGACGTCCTCCACCGGCAACATATATGGAGGCAGCGATAAAAACGACAATATCACTGCGACCAGTGGAAATGACCTCTTTCAGCATTCCCTGGGGAATGACTCGTTCTCCGGAGGGGATGGTAATGACACCATCTTCACTGGCAATGGCAACGATACATTTACTGGAGGACAGGGGCAGGATATTTATATATTCAATATTCTGTTGCCTTTCAACGGCGTCGATAGAATCACTGACTTCGTCTCCGGGGAAGACACCTTGCAAATTTCGCACTCTACATTTTCAGCTTTTGAAGGTGGATTTACTGAAGATATGTATTTGGTCGGAACAGAGGCGCAAAGCGCCGAGGACCACATGATCTATGACCAGGCGTCAGGCAAGCTTTATTACGATGCGGATGGGGTGGGCGGCCAATCAAAAACCCTATTTGCAGATTTAGGGGCCAATACGGCGCTTGCCTACGAAGATTTCCACTTGGGGTAGTTGATGGGCAGTGGATTTTGTTGTTTGTAGGGACTGAGAGGCCAACTAATAGCCCTGAAGGCCATAAATGATAAAAGGCTAGCATAAGCTAGCCTTTTGTTTGGGCTATCGGTCAATAGCATACGCTCGCAATGGGTGTTAGATTGGACGAATGATCATATTGTGCTGGATGCGTTTTGATTTAGTTAGCAAAGATAATTAACCTACCCAGCTCTACAATTGTAGAAATCGATTTAAACCAATTCAGGAGAATCCATGGAATCCAACCCAAGAGAGCATTTGGAATTTGTCAGAAACTTAGATATATCAGAGGAGATTTATGACGCTTATTCTTATGAAAATATCGTTGGGAAACTGGTCTATGTCCACGCAACCGATAGCTTTCATTACCATGATTACACAGTGACACCGACCCAATCCCTGGATTTGGCCTCTGCAAATTTGGAAATTTGTGAGGAAAAAGTGGCAGACTATTACTTAGCGAAGGAATGAGATGCATAGCTCTCGGCTGGGCATTTGGAGTGGCGAGTAAATCGGCGTAGGTGTCTTTTTATATTAGTCCGCGCGAAGATATCCGGGCTCCTTCCTCCTTGGTTTGCAGGAAGTCGCAGATTGCTGCACCTTGCAGAGCAAACAGGATAAAGATTTTCTACCATTGATCCAGTCGGAGTTTGCTAATCTTTTAGTGATGCATTAAGGGCCGGGGAGCCTATGCAGGTCGTAAGCCGACCCTGAGTACTGAGAGAATTGCAGAGCTAATGGCTAGAGATAAGGCAAACGGGCATAAGAACCGTGCTGCACTGGCTCGGGATTTCGGCATCTCCCGAGAAACCCTTTATCAATATCTCCGAGCACGCGAAGGGATAGTCGAGGTGAGTCCCTGAGGCGATTTTTTTTGCTAGTTGATACATGGTATCAATCAGCCGTTTTTATTCGATTCTACGACGATTCTACGGATTTGGATTCGAGGAGGTTTCACAAGTTTCTCAAGGGCTGCACGGCGGATAGGCTCGGGGAGTTCGTATAGAGGGTGTCAGCCCAATCTGAGCCTACACCTCCTTGGGAATGGCGACACCGTAGTAGTCAGTGACAATCCATGTGTGACATGTCTAAGCCCTCGTACTTCAAATGGCGCAGGGCCTCGCTCAAAGGCTTTAAGGGGTAATACTCCGCCCCATATCCAATACGCGGCCTCGCCTGCACCTGCTCTAGGACGCTCTCCCCAGGTGTAGATGTCGGAAGTGAATATCTTCTGTAGGTCTTTGGCAGAGAATGGAACTCTGGCTTTAGAGACGGCTTTTGGCTTGGGTACTTTCACTTTGCTTGCTGGGTTGTTAGGGAGCTTGTCGTTATCGGTAGCAGTCTGGAATACCGCCTTTAGCAGGTTGATTTGCTTGGCTACCGTGGCTGGTGCTTTACCATTGGCAATTAGGTTATCTTTGAATGTAACTATGTCGCTCTTGCTGATCTCTGAGGCCGCCTTACCATCAGTCTGTTTTGCTAGCCGATTGATTGCAGTCTCAGCTTCGAGGATGGATCGAGGCCGCTTTTGTCCTTGCACCTTCCAGTAATCGAACAGTGCTCGGAGAGTGTCCCCCGGTCTCTTGATTGTCTTGATTAATTGTCGAGACTCTGGCGGATGGAGAAGGGGTTCTGTGGGTGATGGCACAGGGTGCGTAACGGGGTTCCCTGAGGCAATTGATGCTCGGGCCTGGGAGAGCTCAAGATCGAAGCGTATGCGCTCCCTGCGCGCCTTGCAGAGGGCTTCCCGTTTGTCAGTGGTCTTAAGCGAGGCGAGTATCTCACGCCTGCCATAGTGGTCAACCAGATCAGACGGGAACCTTGCGCGGAAATAATAAACAGCGCCACGCCTTACTAGATTTGTTTGTGTTTTCACCGCTTGCACTCCAAGCATGCTCCATAGCCTATGAGAGGCTGTGTAGCAGTATTGTGTAGCACTTAGAGTGAGTGAGGCTTTAAAATGAAAAAAGGGCCTGAAAAATCAGACCCTTTCGGAAAAATGGTGCGCCCGAAGAGATTCGAACTCCTGACCCCTTGGTTCGTAGGACGGTTCTCAGATATTGGCGCATTTAAAAACAGTCACTTACGACGCCTGCAAACTTTATTTTTAGCTGAGTTTAGCATTGTAGTATCTGGATTTAGGGCCGTTTTGTTACGCTTTCCCTACGCTAAGGTATACATTTTTACATACCAGGCATCTTTCTCTATGTGGCAATTCATCTTCCCAAAAATACATTCAGTACATCATCCCCTTTAACAACGGGGAAGTATTCGATACCCAAATCAGCAGCAATTTTCTTTGTCATGTACGTAAAAGACTGAAGCTTCTCCTTACGCCTACTGTCAAGCAAATCGCCAATTAAAAGTGTAGATGGAAGTGTGAGGTCTAAAATCTCATTTCCAAATGAAAGCCACGCATGCCCCGGGAATTTTTTCGGCCTGTTATCACGCCTCCATGATTTCCAGTCATTTTCGGTAAAGTGATAAACCTCTTTTCCATCAATGGTAATCCAACCTATATTTAGTTGAATTTCCAGCTTAATTTCTGGAGGCACAAAATCACGAGCAATCCCAAGCATCCCAAACGAGACGGTATCACAATTGCATGCCAATCTACTCCCTATTGCTGGCGTTGCTTCTGCATGTTGCTTCGCCATTAAAAACAGCGCTTCGCATTGCTTCTCATTAAACATTCTGGGATCTCATGCCACTTAATTGGTAAATAAGTTTTCGATAGACTTAGCGACAATAAATCTAGCCGAATTTTCACCAACTGCGAGCGAATGGAAATGCGCCTTTCCACAAGCAATCTTGGCGCTTTCCCGATCACGCAACTCATCATCAAAGAGGGTGCTCTTCGTTTCCACCACGAAATAAAGGCGTTCAGCGCCACCATCCTCAACCAGCACAGCCCAGTCAGGGTTGTAGGTGCCCAGGGGGGTTGGGACCTTGAACCATCCAGGTAGCTTGGCGTATACCTTGATGTTCTCGTTTTTTTCCAGCTCGTCGGCAAAGTCGCGTTCTGTATTGGAGTCATAAACCACATGCTCATAGACTGATTTCTGCGTGTCTTTGAGCATGTTTTTCATATAACCGGTCAGCTCTTCCTGCTCAAACAGTTCTTGCGCGTAATAGTGCTCGTCCCCGATGCGCTGATATTTGATTCCATCAACCAGAATCATTCGTTTGCAGCGATTGATTACATCACCAGCCAGGTCAATGAACTGTTGCGGATTACGCTTGAAATCATCGAGGCGACCGCTCTCAGTCAGGATTCGGACAATGGTGCGGCGGGTGAGATGAGTCCGATCCTGCAAATCCGTCAGTAAGTCAGGCAATTCAATATCAGCTTCATCGAGCACTACAGGCATAGCAGCAGTGGTCTCAGTTGCCTCCACTCCAGCCTTGCCAATAGCAATTTCTGCCTTACGCCACACCAGTCGTGTTTTGGTAATTGGGGGAGCTTTCTGCAACGCGGATACGCAATCAGTAACCAATTTCTCAGAATCAAACTGCACGCGGTAAGTGGTCTTGTGCTTGATTCGATCCCACAGCGCCTTGAACTCCTCGCTATATAGAACAGCCTTGCGGGTTGCGACTGGCTTGCGATCATCAGCATTCTTGATTTCCAGCTTGCCGGTAATCTTGCGCAGCACCTCATTGATTTGGGGCTTTTGGGCTTCAAACTCAGCTGGCAATGCCAGCGTTCCATCCTTGAGCGCTTTTTTGAGTGAATCCTGAACCTTGCCCTTAGCATCAATGTAGCCAGTAGCTTTCAGATGTTCCCATAGGGTCTTGGATTGCTCAACGCCAAGCGGAATTAGCTTGCCATCAGCATCCGGGATCGCAATCGTCGCAAACTGGTGCTGCTCCACAATGCCGAAGCGAATACCTGTATCAGCTTCGATTTCCTTCTGTAAATTCTCGGCAAACTGCTCGTAATTTTCCGTGGCAATCACGGTGAGGGTGTTAATCTCGAAACCGCGCAGCCGGTCGCCATGCTGATTGACGCACAAGCGCAAACCACGCCCGATGGTCTGGCGGCGCTCACGTTCAGTCTGGATGTCACGCAGCGTACATATCTGGAATACGTTGGGATTGTCCCAGCCTTCCTTGAGCGCAGAATGGGAAAAGATGAACTTGAGAGGCGTTTCAAAGCCCAGCAGCTTTTCCTTTTCTTTCATGATCAGGTTATAGGCACGCTCGGCGTTTTCCCGGTTGCCAGCATTATTCTCGGCGGTATCGGTCCAGCCGCCTTTTTTGTCGATTGAGAAATAGCCGTTATGGACATCCTCGGTGGCGTGATTCAGATCGACTTCTTCAAACAGGCTCTTGTAGTCTGGGTGCTTGGCGTAGCGGCGGTATTCTTCTTCAAAGATTTGAGCATATGGCCCCTTGAGCGCATTGCCATCCGCATCGTACTGGCGGTACTTCTCAACCGAGTCGATGAAGAACAGGGATAGCACCTTGATGCCTTGTGGCCGGAGGCGTTTTTCCTTGTCCAGGTGTTCCTTGATGGTGCGGCGGATCATTTCCCGTTGCACGGCCATCGCGTCAACATTCCCATGCGCCTCACCAATACGCAGATAGGTTTCTCCGCCAGGGAAGCGAAGCTCCATGAACTCATCGCCCCTGGCTGTCTTGATTTCGCCAATGCGGTAGTCTGCATAGATCGCACGGTGGGTCGTTTGCTCAAGATCATCGCCATCCTGGACAGTCACCTCTTGCCGCTTTATGCCACTGGCCGTTTCCACATCCAATTCCACCTTGGCAGAAATCACGCCACGCTGGTTATTTGTGGAGAGCAAACGTACATAGGCTTTGTTGAATGCGCCATCGACCGTGGCAGAGGCAACTTCAATCTGTTTCACTAGCTTGCGCTCATAGGCATCAACCGCATCCAGGCGGAATACCATGTGATGCTTGTTTGCATGGGTAGCTGAATAGCGCAGGGTGCAAAGCGGATTCATGGCGTCCAGTGCTTCCTTGCCGCGCCCCTCTAACCCACCGTCCACACTTTGAGGCTCATCGACAATGACGATAGGGCGTGTCGCCTTAATCAGGTCGATTGGCTTCTCCCCACCAGTCTTCTCGCTATCCTTGTAAAGGTTGTTCACATCCTTTTTGTTGATAGCCCCGACCGTGACCACCATGATCTGGATGCTGGAACTGGTCGCGAAATTGCGTACCTGGCCGAGCTTGGCGGAGTCGTAAAGGAAGTAATCAAATGGCACCCCGGCATACAAGCCCTTGAAATGGTCCTCAGTGATTTGCAGGGACTTGTAGACACCCTCCTTGATTGCTACCGAGGGCACCACGATGACGAACTTGGTAAACCCGTAACGCTTATTCAGCTCAAAGATCGTCCGCAGGTACACATAAGTTTTACCTGTGCCGGTTTCCATTTCCACGGTAAAGTCACCGGAGGTTAGCGCCGTCGATGGTGCCAGGCCATTCCTGAGCTGCACGTCATTCAGATTTCTCAGCAGGTCGTCATCCAGCAAGGTCAGGCGATTGCCCACGCCCAGATCGGTTTCAGCAACGCCCAGCGACATCTGCTGTGGCGTGGTTCCCGGAAACAGGTCCGATGACTCCTCGACAGGAGCCTTCATTGTGACCGTAAACTCGGTGCGACAAACTTCCTGCCCCCGGAACAGATCGCAGACGGCATCAATGGCTTGCAGCTGGTAGTCCAGGTTTGGCTCGAAATGTAGTTTCATTCGCGAATTAAATCTATTTAACAGGGTTAGAAAACAATAAAATCATTAGGTTATGTAATTTCTCTTTGCTAAATTAATTGCTAGAAAATGTTCTTAGCAATCAAATTTAGCTATTCTTCGGGCCCAAGTTTCCAAACGCCACTGGCTCTGGCGCCGACACGGTGAATTGAGCCATCCCGCCGCATTGCTTGTAGTAGATTACGGACCTTATGGGCCTTTTGCTCAGCATCCAAAATGTCTGGAAGCTTGGAGAGCAGCAGATCATCTATATCCTTGCGGCTTGCCTCACCATACTTTTCCAAATAGCCTTTAACCAACCCTTGATAATGGTTGTCATCCAAGCCACGATTCCTGATATAACGGGCTTTTTGACCGGTCCAATCCGCCACTTTGGCTGAGATGAAATAATTCGGCGACCGCCCTTCAATCAGCTTCATGGCCTTCAAAGGTTTTGCCTCATCGCTGGAAAGGGCTTGATGCTTTTGTACTCGATCAAGCAGTAGAACCTGGCGCAGTTCCAGGTCGCTGCGTTTCATGAGCATCTGCGTGTATTTCACATCCAGCACGTGGCCACTGATGGTGACTTCAATACGCGGATAACCTTGCTCAGTTGTATCAAAGGTGTAATCAGGCAGCGGAAAGAACCGTTCACGTTGAGTTTCAAACATCCGTCGAATACCGCTACCAACCTGGTCGATCATTCTTAAGCGGATCATGCCATCGATTAGCCACTGATTACGGTAGTGCTCCGGTGGCGACTGGTGCTCCAGCATCCATTCCACGCTGGGAGGAATAAACTGTCCCAAGTTGCTAAACACCAAGCGATCGGGATGCTCAACCAGGTTAACTTTCCCGCCCAGGCGATAATCCTGATGCGCAATACAGTTATGCAGAGCTTCTCGCATCACCCAGGCATCATATTTTTGGATCGCCGTCGGGAACAAAGTGCCATCAGGCATATGCTCAATGGTTACGTTTCGGATTCGGCTGTAAACCTTATCCGTGGACAGAATCAAGGGAATACCAAAATGCTGTGAGGACTCTGTTTTATTGCTGGCATCCCGGAGAATCCAGCTAATTTTTGCATCCACCGGCGAGAGAAAATGCGCGGACTCATCCTTGCCTAAAAGCAAAAGTGCCGCCCTCGTGATTTTTCCACTCTTGGTAATGCGCCCCTTATTTAGCAAAGTTGCCACATCATAGCTGGCCACATCATTGCGGATTTGTTCATGCCGGCTGGTATCCGGCTCATTCTTGAGTAAATATTCGCCGAACCGTTTGCGTGCTGCCTCAATCGCTTCAGGGTCCAGGTCATCCAGAGTGGCTTCGGTGACCAGTTCACCTGACCAGTCGTCTTTGACCCCCAGCGCATCCCACAACCGAGCCTCCTTGTCTGGGTGTTGCGCCAGATTTACTTTGTGACTATCGACCCGAATGTACCGGACACCGCTAAAGGCTAAGGGGGCAGACCTTGGTGGGTGAATTTCCAGCATGATCACTTTTCCATAAGGATTGCTGAGTTCATGGAATGTGAAGTCTGGCCTGGGCAATATTTTTTGCGTGAGCCACATGATGAGTGGCTGGTTGCCTTCAGCTTTGGCGTTAAAAGGGTCAAAGGTTGTGCCCTTCACTTGATGGGTCTGGTTGTCCACTCCCCATATCAACCAAGCCCTGTCATGCCGGTCAAGTATTGCAGAGTTAGCCAAGGCTGATATGTATTCAGCAATATCGCCAGGTTTGTCCCAGTTCGATTTGAACTCAATCGTTGCAGTTTCCCTGGCGCTACCGAGGAGCTGACTGAGCTTATCGAGAAGGTCGTTTGAATCCATCAGATTTCACCTATAGGCTGCGGACATTGATCAGCCCGTGCTGCTGGAGGATGGCCGTGCAGTTGGCCTTGGCGGCGTCATCCGAAAATGCGCTGTCACGGAAGACAAGCTGGGTGTCACCCACTGGTGCCAGCTCTGCGTGCCAGGCGACGATGCCAGTCGAAAGTACTTCAACATCAGCGGATGCAATCGTGTCGGCCAGGCACACCATCAGCACACCGGCACCGATGCTGTAAACCGTCTTGCCAGCAATAACCTTGGTTTCCATCGGCACGGTGAGGTCCAGGCCCAGCTTTAGCAGTAACTCGAACAGAATGTCCTGCTCGGTACGGTCGGATTTTAAGTGTTCAGTGGCATCGAACAGTGAGGTGGCCAAGTTGTCACGATCAGGCTCCCATGCGCGAATATTGGTCGAGTCTAGCTTGAAGACGCGAAAGCCAGTATCGCCATGCCAGGATGAGTTCTCGGCTTCGATTTTAGCTGCGGCGCGACGTAAGCGCTCTTTTGTTAATTCCGCAATATTTCTTGGCTTATGCAAGCTGTCGCAATAATCAGCTGCAACCTTTTGATCTTTATTCTCGGGGTCGAGTGGTTCAGGTAGCTGAACGAGGATGTAGCGGCGCTTGCCCCCATCGACAGCATTTTGGGCCATGACCGCATGGCCGGTGGTGCCGGAGCCGGCGAAGAAGTCAAGAACAATGTCGGCTTCACTACTTGCAGCATCAACCACCAGAGCACCGACCTTGAGCGGTTTGGGGTTTTCAAAAGGAATATCTAATGCATCGCCACTGCCTCCAAAATACAGAAGGGAAGGGAAATTCTCGCGAATGTTTTCACGCAATAGATACTTTTGTGTTGGTTGTGTAGTCTCATCCACCCCAAATAGAATCTTGCCACGGCTTAGAAGATCATCCATCGTCTTATCTGGATAGCGCCATCCTTTTGCAGGAACGGGACAATTCTTTCCGGTTGTTGGATGGATCAAGGGGCGGTGAGAACGAGTCTCTGGTTTGTCTGGCGCGGCCATTGATACAGGGCGATATACATCACCGTTTTCGTCGATTTCGCTATAGGCCAGTTCTCCGCCACTGAGCTCATTTTTTCGCTCCTTAAGCCACTTCTTGTAAAAGGCTTTAACTTCGTCGTTAACAGTTCCAGCTGTTTTGATCAATGAAGCTGCTTTGTTGAGCATCGCCTCTGCATTTTCCTTCTTCCTTGAAAGGTTGGCATTGGCCGCAAAAGCGTCCTTGTTCTTGCAGTAGATAGAGATTAGTTCGTGCTGTTGACCGACACCTACCACTTCTCCTTTCGGATTGCGTTTGTCCCACACAACAGTCCCAAGATTGTTTTCCTCACCCAATATCTCGTTTAGTAACTTTTCTAGATTGGGATACTCGTTCTCATCTATGTGTACTGCTATTACTCCATCGGAACGCAAGAGATTCCTTGCAAGAGTAAGTCGTGGATAAATCATGTTCAGCCAGTCGGTATGGAACCGGCCGCTGGCTTCGGTGTTGCTGCTGATCTTCTGCCCGCCTTCAATTTGCCCCGTCAATTCAAGATAGTTCTTTATGTTGTCCTGAAAGTTGTCTGGATACACAAAATCCTTCCCAGTGTTATAAGGAGGGTCGATGTAGATGAGCTTCACCTTGCCGGCATAGCTCTTTTGCAAGAGCTTGAGCACTTCCAGATTGTCACCCTCGATCATCAGGTTCTGGGTTGTGTCCCAGTCCACGCTGTCTTCCGGACAGGGGCGCAGGGTTCCGGTTGATGGCGTCAGTGCCAATTGCCGGGCGCGGCGCTTACCATGCCAGTTGAGGCCATATTTCTCTTCGACATCAGTAACTGTTTTATCGCCTATCAGTTGCTTGAGGATATCGATGTTGACCGTCGTGCCATCCGCGCTTTCGGTGATGAGCTCCGGGAATAGTGCCTTGAGCTGCGCAATGTTGCCGGTAATGATGTCAGCTGATTGGGTTTCCGGGTTTTGGGGCGTGAGTTTTTCCATCGATGTTTCCCTGTAATTACAGACTGGAGCGTACTTCAGTTATTTTCGCTTGCAGACGCTTCAGTTCAAGATTCGTTTCTACCTGGCGAGCCAGTTGTTTTTCTTTGCCTGCGGCTGCACGCAGGCGAGCCATCTCAGCATTGAGTTGCTGTATTTCCTGTAATGCATGTCTTTGCTTGGCTGCTTGTTCGAGGGTGCCAGCCTTGGTAAATACCCCTGTGATCCTAGCTACATTCAGCGCTTGCAGGGCATCCATCCATCCCTGATATACCGTCAGCAATGACACATTAGGTTGCTGACCCAGTGGAAGTGCTTCCAGGAATAAGCACTGAATGCTGGCATCCAAGCCATCCGGGAATTGCGTTGCAATAACGCCATCATCCAGCACCACCTTGCCTGCCTCATTCTGCGCCCAGCGTTTGTTGGCAAGTGACAGATACAGCCTGCCCTCAAAGTCGCACAATAAAAATACCGGGTAAGGCACGGCACGGTGGACCAGCTCTTCCAGGCGGCCAACCTTCGCCTGTGAGCTGGCTTCGGGTCTAAGTCTCACAGACAGTAGCGCAATTTCCAGGTATTCCCGCTCATCATCGCGATATTCGGCAATGCCGGTAGTGCCTGGCTTGAGTGCGGCCAACCATTGTATTTCATCGACACCATCATGGATAAGCCGCTTATCTGTTGAGGTCGGCGCACCATTTTCTGCCAGCAGCTTTTTGGGGACACGCTGATCTACCCGGCAGCTTTCCGGCAGCCGTAAGGCATCAATGATTTTGTCGGCTGTCGTTTCTGCCATTAGCCGAGTGCCGCCCCAAATGCCTTGACGGTCTCTTCGCTATCGCGCCCGCTGATTGCCTTGCCTGTGGCGTTTTCTATGAGTCCGAGTAGGAATGATGCACGCAATCGGATAAAACTGTCGAAGTCATCACCACGTAGCTCAGTCACTGGAATTAGGTGGCTATTCAGAAACTCATCCAGGTGCTCTTGGCTGACCTGTTTGTTCTTCTGGATGCGTGACAGGTAAATGCTGGGAGCATCGCCACTGATAAAACGATTCGTCCCTGCTGCGAGCGGAGCTTTATTAACGACGCTGTTCCACTTTTCACGCGGGAGCTTGTTGTTCTCGCACCACACCCGAGGAAAGATATGGTGAATATCAATGGCGTTATTGAAGTAAGTGTTGAGATCGATGGGCGTGCCGCTGATGAAGTCCTTGCCGCCATGCTTCATCAACAAGGCCGCGAGACCTTTATAAGCTGCTGCTAGGCGCGATTGCAGCGAGAGCAGGCGAATTGGCGCGAAGCTCGAATCACGGACGGTACGCGGTTCAGAACCACCTTCTACCCACTGGACTACCTCGGGCAAATCCATGCCAAAACGTGTTTCATTGGCACCACCATACAACTCACCAAACACTCCGCACCAGTACCAGCGTAGCAATTTCTGCTTGACCCCATGTTGAGAAATTTTGTCGGCCAGGAATGCGCAAATGGCTGCCAGGGGAATCATTTGTGTGGCATACGGGAGGCTGCGCGCATCAAAAATCTTTTCCTCGGCCAACAGCTCCGCCGCCTTCTTGAAGCCAGCCTCGATGCGGCTTTCCAGCTTCTTGAAATCAGCAAGCTCCAGGCGTAGCACATCGGCACGCTTGCACGAGACTGCCGATTTAGTGGCGAGATGACGCTCATAGCTGGCGAGCAGGGTTACTGCTGTCAGGAACCCCGTGCCATCTACCGCTGTCAGCACGTCATGCTTGGCAGTCAGCCGCTGTTCGCGGGCATCCCAGTCTTCTCGCAAATTGAATTCATTGGCGGCGAAGGTTGCCGTCATGAGCTCAAACACGGTGAGCGTCACGCCACCTGTGTTGACCTTCTCAAATACCTGGCAGACTGCTTCGCGAGGGGTGTCCTGAGAAAGTTCAATCGCGGGCACTTTGAACTGCTGGAAGCTCAGCCAAATTTCTTGCTCGAAGCGCATCAGGAACATCATGGCGTCGGCTACATTCTGGTGAAAGGCGGCATAGCCCATCTTCCACTGCATGAAGCCTTCGGTATTAAACATCAGCGAAACAGGGAACATCCGCTGCTGGTACTGGAGTTCATGGGTGCTTAAATCGAGATCGATTTTTCTGCCGAAATCAGAAGTCACCTGTAATGTTTCCGGGACGGAAATTACCGCATCTTCACGGTCTTCATTGATGTCCAAGCATTTGGCCATATCCAGGAAGTACACCCGGTGAATATCTGCGCCTTTCTCTGTTCTGGTCTTAACGGCCAAGCCACTGCGCAAGGAAAGATACATTGAGGTCAGGCGTTGTTGCCCGTCCAGCACCAATTTTTTTGGCTTGGGTGCTGGCTGTAAGGTAACGCCTTCAAACAAACGCGGTTTGAACGGGACGCCACCTGCTTCCAAAAACATGACTGCGCCAATCGGATAAGAAAGCGAAAGACTCGCGATCAACGAGCGGATATGCAAATCATCCCAAACCCAGCCGCGCTGAAAATCCGGTAATTGCGTATCACCTTTGGCGATGCTATCCAGCACATCTTTGAGGGCTGGCTCGGCTGTTCTGAAACTCATTGCTCAATGATCCTTTCGTTGTACGGGGGGCAGCACCACCAGAAAGGCGACCACCTCAAAATCGTTGATACCTGCAAACTCACCCCGCATGGCATGCGTACCACCTGGATTGAATAAGCTGGCAACCGCGCGCTCTTCACTCTTGCCGGCAATTGACGCTACTGCTGATGCTAATAGACGCTGGGCCTGTCGCATGTCTTCACCATTCTTGGTGGTCTTCTCAAAAATGGCCGTTGCACCGGCATCCTGCATTTCGCGCCCCAAAGAGAGGCGTTTCAATCGGTCCAGGATACGTCTCGCCTGAGTGTAGGGTAGTACCACATTGCCATCTTCCGATACGTGTACTAAATAATGCGGAGCCAATGGATAGCTGGGGTCGATTGGCTTCTGTGCAGCCACGCCTTCTGCCCGTAGACAGAAGATAATGCCAGGCGGAATATCCTCATCAATGGATGAAGTCACAGCGCAAGCACCAAGTGGCAATGTTTCCAGCTTTCCAGGATGTGCTTTGAGGTATTGCGCCAGATCGATACGGAAGTCGGTGAGGGTTAAGTCGGTAATGGAAACCCCGCTGGAGAGGTCTTCCAGGTCGATGACGCTATCTTGAAGCTTCAGTAGCTGTTTGCGGCGATATTCCAGATCGTTCATCGGATTGCCGGACTGCTGTTCAATCAGGTTTTCTTCACCGGTTGCGGAAACGTCCAGCAGAACCATGCGACCGCTGACGCGCTGCTCCAGGTTGATGTATTCCTCCAGCTCCATATTGGGCCAGAAATTCACCAGTTGAATATGCTGGTTGGGTGAGCCAATACGGTCTATACGGCCAAAGCGCTGAATAATGCGCACTGGATTCCAGTGAATGTCGTAATTGATGAGCCAGTCACAGTCCTGGAGGTTCTGGCCTTCGGAGATGCAGTCGGTGGCGATCAGCAAATCCAGTTCACCCTCGTAAGAGAGTTCTTCTGGACGCTCTTTTGACCTTGGAGAAAACGCCGTGAGAATGGAGGCCAAATCCTTGCGCAGCCCTGTCAGCGTAGTTTGGTTGCCACCAGCCCCCGTCATTAGTGCAGACTCAATCCCAAGATTTGCCTTAGCCCATGGCGACAGCTGTTCATACAGATAGTGTGCGGTATCGGCAAATGCGGTAAAGATGATGACTTTCCGATTGCCAGCGTTGATGGGATTGGTGCATTTCTGCTCAATCATCTTCCGTAATGCTGCCAGCTTGGCATCGCGCGCTGCATCCACTTCATTTGCTGCCGCCAGCAGTGTCGCCAGCCGGTTACGGTCCTCGATCAGGTCCTGTCTCCAGCGAATCAAATCGACATCACTTAACAGCACTTTGACCTTGCGTCCGACCAGTAACGTTTCGAATGCTGGATCATCAATATCAACATCGGCGATGTCGATTTCTTCAATGTCCTGATCATGAGCTTCAATGTGGGCAAGCATGGCCTCCACATCGCGTAACTGGCGCTCCACAGTCAGCGCAAATGAGGATACCGCGCTTTCCATACGTTTGAGTACGTTCACCCGCAACAAGTGAATCAGGCTTTCTTCACGGTCTACCTGGCGGAAGAAGCTTTCGCCGCCCCGAATCTGGGTGCTGTATTTGGCATCGTAGGCGGCTTGCTTGTGCGGCAGCACGTAACGCAATGGCGCGTAGCTCGCCAGATTAAGACGGCGGATTTCCAGATTGATGTCGCGAATGGCCGGGAATGCACCGCTCAGATCAACATCCGACTTGATGTTGACTGGAGGCAGCCGGTCCGGGAATTTGCCGGTCTCGCTGGTGCCGTAATACTTTTCGATATGCCGTCGGGAACGGGCAATGGTGAGGTGATCCAGCAAGGTGAAGTAGTCAAACCCCAGCATCTCGACCAAGCGTGACGGTGTTTTCTCCGCCTCATCCATGTCGAGCCAGCGATTGAATTGGGCCTGCGCCTTGCGTGTAGTCGCTTCGATGCTGGCAATGCCATGCTCCAGCAAAGCGGAATCGTCACCTTCGGTCACGAAGGATATTTGGTTACGCAAATCGGCCAAGCGATTATTGACCGGGGTTGCAGACAACATCAGCACCCTGGTTTTGACGCCTTCCTTGATGATCCGCCGCATGAGGCGGTCATAGCGGGATTCCTTGCCCTTGTGTGTCGCCTTATTACGGAAATTATGCGATTCATCGATAACAACCAGGTCGTAGTTTCCCCAGTTCACATGAGTCAGATCAATATCGCCGGATGTGCCCCCATCCCTTGATAGGTCGGTATGGTTAAGCACGTCGTAATTGAATCGGTCGGAGGCCAGCACATTGCGCTTGTCGTTGGCCTTATAGAGTGTCCAGTTGTCACGCAGGCGTTTGGGGCAAAGTACCAGGACACGATCATTGCGAAGCTCATGGTATTTGATGATGGCCAGCGCTTCGAATGTTTTGCCAAGGCCTACGCTATCGGCAATGATGCAACCACCAAAACGGTTGAGCTTGTCGATTGCACCAATCACCCCATCACGTTGGAATTTGAACAGTTTTTTCCAGACGACTGTATTGCGGATTCCGGTTGCTGATTTGACGATGCGCTCTTCGTCCATCTCGCCATCGCCATCCCGTAGCAGGCTGGAAAGGATGAGGGTGTAAAGGGTAAACGGCTCCTGCAATTCGGAAATGGATTGCAGTGCCTGGAGTAGCTGTGCCTTTTTCTCCGGCGCATCAGATAAAGTTGACCACTGCGCATTGAACCACTTGGCGAGATGATCCGATTCGGTGAGGTTTTCAGTGGCCTGAATCAGGTTGAGCGGATTGCTTGGCGCAACTCCCAATCCATCAGTACTAAAAGAAAAAGACCCAAATACTGCCTGAGTAGCCTGGTTGGCGGCGTCATGGACAATCGCAGCCCCTTGGGGCACGCTGCCGCTTGCATACCTGACAACTATACGTTGGCTGATCCATTCAAGGCATCGTTTTGCCAACCAGCGGGATTGCAGACGGTTGCGCGCTGCACGATCCCCTTCATTGCCTATCAGTTCCAGGTCAACATCGCTACCTGGTAGCAGTAGCTTGATGTTCTGAAGTCTGAATAGCTCATTCAGCAGCTCTTCAAACGCAAATAGCGAAAAACTGGAGGCGGCTAAGTCTAGGCCATGCCCGCTCAATAGGCGCGGGCGAATAAGGTCAATAACTCTATCCGTCCCTGTGTTCGTGAGAATTTTCATGATGGTTTTTAATGTTTTTTTTATTAAATCTATTCGTATTACGTAGTAAATAATTTTTCCAATAGGGATGGAATCCAGTATTCAGAAGCCAGTCATAGGGTTATCACTACTTAACGAATATGCATCCTTCAAATTATGATCAACAGGGTACTCCTCCCTTAACTGATCGTTAAGATATTTGCGCAGAAGCTCGTCGATTTCTGGGCCAAAAATTTCCCCATGAGACATTGCCGCCATAACACCCGATAATAAATAGTCAGCGCTCAACATATTAAATAGCACGAGTGAGCACAGTCGCCAGAAGGCAATCACACTCACAGCGATTTCAGGCGTTAAGGAAATTTCCTCCGTGGTGTGTGCAAGATATATCGCGTTTCTCTGAAGTCCCTTGGCATGATCAATGTAATCCAGCTTTGACTTGTATTGCTGAGGGATCAAGCGCCTTTCAAACTCAATCGCATATTGAGCAATTCCCGCCAGTCCAACCCTCCGCAGTTCCTGAAGTTTAGGAAATGACAGATCGATTAAATCCCATAGCTCGATATGGGGACTAGCTAAAGCTTGCCACAACCTTACACCTCCTGGCCCTTGATCGAACACTGAACGACTGCCTGGGCAAACTCTTTCCACAGCGGCAAGTGTTGCTTTCGTCGGGACTCTTGTCCCAGCTCGATATTTATACCAGTGCCTATCGGTGCCAGTGCCGAACTCCGCATCCATCTCATAAGCAGTTTCTTTCTTCAATTTGGCACGGATAACTTCGTACCAAACCTGGGTTCTTAGCTGGTTAATTCTACTGCGCCGGGGCCGAGGCATTTTTTTAACCTATATTGGACAGTTATCAATTAAATCACGTCCTGTCAGTAGGTTGCAACGAAAATTATACTGCTCTTCATCACCGGTAGCTAATGGAGGAAAAGGCCACGAAGCACACAAAATATGGTCATAAAAAGTATCGATTACAGGAGATCACGATGCAAGAGCTTGAGCACTTAGTAATGAAATCCAGGCACGCAGCACATGGCGGATTCGGCTGCCTATCGACAGGAGAAAAGCTTGCCGTGGCACTGATTCTCAATCGTTCGGATTGGTTGAATTCAATGAGTTACACCATTGCTGAGGCTATCGAGCGAATCGGACCGGAATGGATGAAATTTATTCCTGCTGCCGCCAAAGCGGTTGCTGAGAAAGAGGCTGTCAGTGGAAAAAAGGAATAAACGTTCAGCCAAGAGAATGGAAGCCAAGCTGGATCGAATAAGGAACCTCCATCGATCATTGGAGTGATGGGGTGGTGGTATGTCCGGCTAAAAATTGGTCTAGCCAGCCATATTGGGAATTGCACACACACCGGACGCAATGGGCACATTGCCATGAAACCCCCGTCACCTGTGGCTTGGTAGCAGATACGCGCAGGAAAGAGGAGCGCATACAAAGCGCATCAGTAATTGATTTAAAAGGAGTTTACTACATGACAACTAAAATCTTGACCCTACGAGTTCCAAGGCTTCTGTACAACACGCTCTGCCGTGATGCCGGAGAATCCGGAATCTCTGTGTCTGCCCACGCCAGACGGCTCATCGAACGCGAACACGAGGCCGAACAGATCGATGATCTACGTCGCGAACTGCTCGGTCGCCTGGATGGATTGGCCTGGCCGGACCGCCAAATTGCCACGACTGGCGAAGAAGTACTGCTGCTGTGCCGCGCAATTGCCGCCCACCTGAATCCCCAGCTTGTTGCTCAAGCCAGGGCCAAACTTACCCAAAAACCTTAAAAGCAATTTCACATGAAAGTCACACTCAAAACCTTAGGCCTGGCCCTGTTGGCTGCCATCGTTCTCTCGCTTGCCGCCTGGTTCTGGCTGGTGTTGCACCAATTCGACTTTGCCCATCCCATGACCGGCTTACCTGATGGCTTGCTGCATACTTTCAGCTACCCCAGCCTCCGCCCGATTGCATGGCAATCTCTCTTCTTCGGCTTTGCCACCATAGGCATATTGTTGTATGCGCTAGGGGACTGGGATGGTAGTGGCGAACGTGTGTTGCGCGGCAGCCGGGTGGTGAGGGGGGCAGAACTTGCCAACCGTACCCGTATCAGACGAACAAAAGATGCTGCCCCAGTGCAAGTTGAAATGGCCGGAGTGCCCCTCCCGCTTGCATGCGAAACTGGTCACTTCTTGCTGGTCGGCAGTACAGGTACCGGCAAAAGCACGGGTATTGACGAGCTGCTGTCATTCGCTCTGGCGCGCGGGGACCGCTGCATCGTAGTCGATCCCGACGGCCATGCCCTGTCCAGTTTCGCCAAGAAGGGCGACACGGTGTTGAACCCATTTGATCGCCGTTCTCCGGGGTGGTGTTTGTTCAACGAAATCAGGGGCTATTACGATTACGAGCGACTGGCTAAGAGTGTGGTGTCCGATGCTGCCGACGCCGCCAACCAGCAATGGCATGCGTACGCTCAGCGGTTGCTGGCAGACATTATGGAGACATTGGCGCAAGGGGGAGAAACCACGACTGAGCGCCTAGTTTACTGGGCGACGCAGGCATCGGCCGAACAGTTGGGCAGTTTCTTGACCGGAACTGCGTCTGCTGGATTGTTTCAACCAGGCTCAGAAAAGCCCCTGTCCAATACCCGGTTCATCATTACGCACTACATCGGCCCATACAAGCACCTGCGACCTGGCGATTTCAGTCTGCGCGACTGGCTTGAGTCGGGAACAGGCAATCTCTACCTCACTTGGCGCGAAGATATGATGGACAGTCTGCGCCCGCTGATCAGCGGCTGGGTGGACATCCTGATGGCTGCCATTTTGATCTTGCCGACCCAAGGTACCAACCGGCTGTGGTTGGTTCTGGACGAGTTGGGCGGCCTGGAGCACTTGAACAGCCTAGAGGATGGGCTGACGCGTGGCCGCAAGCATGGATTGAGGGTGGTGGCTGGGTTGCAGGCGACCTCGCAACTGGAAAAGCGCTATGGTCGCGATAGCGCCCAGACCTTGCGCTCCTGCTTCCGCAGCCTGTTGGCCTTGGGCTGTTCTAATGCCGATCCTGATACGGCAGAGGCCATCTCGAAAGGTCTGGGCCAAGCGGAGATAGAGCGCACGCAGGTGACATACAACAGTGGCCCAACCGGCACGACGACGAGCAGCCACACGCAGCGCGGCAACGAAACCCTCGTGTTGCCATCGGAGTTGATGGGGCTGCCGCCGCTGCATGGGTTCCTCGCCCTGGCTGGCGACAATCCGGTAGCGAGGGTTCAACTGGTTCCGCGCGACCTGCCAATGCGCAACAAGCCGTTCGTGGAGCGTTGAAATGCTGAGCCTTTCGAACGTTGGTACTGGTGCAGTGGCGGCCGAGTATTATGAAGTGGTCGACGATTACTATACCGCTGATTGCAGTCCCAGCGATTGGTGGGGGAAAGGAGCTGTAGTACTGGGATTGGTCGGTCCAGTCGATTCTGTGGTGTTTGCTGACTTGCTTGATGGCAAGATGCCGGATGGTAGCTTAATACACAATGCGGCGGAGGGGAGGCGTGGTGGCACCGATGGCACCTTCTCTGCGCCCAAGTCGATTTCACTACAAGCATTAGTCGGGGGTGATTGCCGTCTGCTGGAAGCCCATCAGCACGCAGTGAATAGCGCGCTGGCCTATGCGGAATCACTTGCAGCCTGTCGGGTGACTGAGAGCGGGGAAACTCGCTCTCAACATACTGGCAATCTGATAGTGGCGAAGTTTGAGCACGACTTGAGCCGGGCTTGCGATCCGCAGTTGCATACCCATTGCGTCATAATCAATGCCACGCAACGCTCAGATGGCCAATGGCGAGCCATGGACAATGAGACGTTGTACCGCCATAAGATGCTGCTTGGCGCGATGTACCGAAGTGAGTTAGCGCGTGAAGTTCAGATGCTGGGGTATGAGGTACGTGCCACGCATCTGGATGGCCGCTTCGAGCTGGCCCACATCCATGATCACCAGATCATGGCATTCTCCCAGCGCAGTGCTTCGATTGAAGCGTATTTAAAGGACAATGGTCAGGAGCGTAGCGTAGCTGGCGCATGGTTCAAGAAGCTGGCAGCCGTTGTGACTCGCGAAAAAAAGAGCTCCGTTGATCGAGCGCTGCTGTGGCATGAGTGGACGACATTAAGCCGGGAAAAATGCATCAACTACGCCTTCCCCGAGGCGCATGAGTTGCCGGCGGTTGCGAATGATGCGGTGCAAGCCGTATTGCATGCGGCCGTGGCGCACTTGGCTGAACGCGAATCTGTGTTCGGTCGTGCGGAGTTGCTGCGTGTTGCCTTGGAACGCGGCGTAGGGGTGGCAACGTTGGCGGAACTGGAAACCGCCCTGGACGCGGGTGTGGCTGGGAGTGAACTGATCCAACGCGGCGACCGCTATACCACCTTGGCCGCGCAGCAGCGCGAAGCGAAAATCCTGGATATTGAAGTGGCCGGCCGGAATGCGCTGGTCCCAATCCATGTTGGCGACCGTGCCGAATTGCATACCCGACTGGCCGGTCTGACGATAGAGCAGCAGCAGGCTGCGCTGGGCGTGTTGCTGACGGGGCATCAGGTGCTTGGGATTCAGGGCCGGGCCGGTGTCGGCAAAACAACTTTGCTGGAGAAGACTGCAGTGATTGTCACATCCAGCGGCTACAAGGTACAGGGTCTGGCACCAAGCGCCAGCGCCGCGCGTGAACTGGCGGAGACAGGCATGGCGGCGGAAACCATTGCCACCTTTAGCCAGCGCAAGCACAAAGGCCTAACACCTAAAACCTTATTAATCGTTGATGAAGCAGGGATGGTCTCGACCAAGCAACTGCATGATGTGCTGACAGCGGCCAAGGAGGCGCATTGCCGGGTGCTGTTGGTGGGTGACACGGCCCAACTGAATGCGGTGGAGGCCGGAAAACCTTTCGTCCAGCTACAGGCCAACGGTATGGCTACAGCCTTGGTTAGTCAAATCCAGCGCCAGAGAAATCCGTTTCTCAAGCAAGCCGTAGAGCATGCGGTCAATGGACAAGTGTCGCTGGCGGCGGAACTTCTGGACAAGGACATTACCCAGATCAAGGCAGCGGCCGAGCGATTTGACCAGATAGCCAATGACTACGTGACTTTGTCACCGGCGGAACGAGATCAGACTCGTGTCATTGCAGGCACCCGGTTTGCGCGGGCTGAGATCAACCGGCGCATCCGTGACCGGCTTCAGTTTGGTGGTGAGGATTATGGTGTCACGATGCTGACCAGGAAGGACTTGACGGAGTCCGGGCGGCGCTCGACGTTGGGTTACGAGATCGGCGACGTGGTCCAAGCCGAGGTCGATTACCCATCCTTGCGGTTGAAGCGTGGCGAGTTCGCTCAAGTCGTGGATCGGCTAAACCATCGGATAGTACTGAAGTGTGAGGATGGAGCGCAGGTCGCTTGGCAGCCGTCCACCATGACGCGGTTGACGGCGTTCGTGCCGCAGCGGCAACCCTTGGCCTCAGGTGATCTGATACGTGTAACTGCCAATGACCGTGCACGGGGCTTGGTCAATGGCGATCTGGCCAAGGTGGTGGCCATCTATCCTGACACCAACCGTCTGACTTTGGAGTTGAGTGACGGACGGCAAGTGTCGCTGGATAGCTCCCAGCCATTAACCATGGATTATGGCTATTGTTCGACGGTGTACTCGGCGCAAGGTCAGACCTGTGATCGGGTGCTGGTAGAGGCCGATGCCCACAGTCTGACGTCCAATCAAAAATCTTTCTATGTGGCAATCAGCCGGGCACGCCAGGCCGCCAAAATCTACACCGATGACCGTGAAATGCTACCTATTGCAATGAGCCGAGAGTATGAAAAGTCTTCTGCTTTGGAGCTTAGTCCTGTCGGGCACGAGCGTGGCTTGGAAGCGGAAGTTTAGGCCTGAGGCTGGAATCAATTTACCAATGAGAACCATGGGTATTAAGGAGGCAGCTGCACTTCTAATGGTCCATCCTGTCACGCTTTACCGCATGGCTGAACGTGGGGAGGTGCCTGCTGCAAAGCCAGGAAAAAAATGGGTCTTCATCGATGTTGACTTGATTGAATGGATTCGGTCAAAGTATCAACCGCAGGCGTCGGTGAGTGACTTTGATGAAAGGAGAAACACATGTCACTCTATAGACGTAAAGATTCACCGTCATGGTGGATCGAACTTACTGCCCCGGATGGACGACGATTACAGCAAAGCGCTCGGACTGCCGATAAGCTAAAAGCTCAGGAACTGCATGATCGCTTGAAAGCGCAAATGTGGGACCAAAAAAGGCTCGGGGTTAAGCCGCGCCGTACTTGGCAGGAAGCAGTGTTGCGTTATTTGTCTGAGAAGTCACAGAAAACGACATTGGATGCAGACAAGTCACATTTACGTTGGCTTGATCCATTTATGCGTGGAAAGTGCCTTGAAGAGATCAACCGTGATTTGATTGCAAAAATCACTGCTGCTCGTCAGGAACCATATGAGATTCCACGCAAAAAGGGTCCACCGCGTTGGATTGACCCAAAGCCGACAACTGTGAATCGCACATTGGAAATCATACGTGCCATTCTTCGTAAGGCGCGAGATGATTGGGAGTGGATAGCTAACTGCCCTAATATTCCAATGTTGAAGGAACCAGCAAAGCGGGTGCGATGGATCACCAGAGAGCAAGCCGAAATATTGTTGGGTTTGTTGCCGAGGCATCAGCAGCCAATGATGCTTTTTGCACTGGAGACCGGATTGCGGCGAAATAATGTGACGCATCTGGAGTGGTCTCAGGTTGATCTGGAACGGCGCGTTGCTTGGATACATCCTGATCAAGCAAAAGCTGAGAAAGCTATTGGCGTCCCGTTGTCAAATCAGGCTGTCGTTCTCCTTAAGGGGCAAGAAGGGAAACATTTAATATGGGTGTTTCCATATCGTAGTAAACCTGTAACGCAGACATCAACTAAAGCGTGGCGGGATGCAGTAACAGCAGCTGGAATTGCCGCAGGTTTTCGGTGGCACGATCTTCGGCACACCTGGGCAAGTTGGCACGCCCAAGATGGAACGCCGTTGAACGTGTTGCAAGAGCTAGGCGGCTGGGCTTCGGCGGAGATGGTGCAGCGTTATGCACACCTCTCAACGGAGCATCTAGCTCAATGGGTAAATCGTCGTACTGGATTGCGCGTAGTACAAGGTACTGACGTTTTTACTACGGAAAAGAAAAAGGCCACCGAGGTGGTGGCCTAATTCCTTGATGTTTGGTGCGCCCGAAGAGATTCGAACTCCTGACCCCTTGGTTCGTAGCCAAGTACTCTATCCAGCTGAGCTACGGGCGCGTGAGGCGTGCATTATACAAGAAGCAGGATTTTATTCCAGTAAAACTTGATGATGTGCCTTTGAAACTTTGGCGGAGAGCGAGGGATTCGAACCCTCGATACAGGTTTAAGCCCGTATGCTTCCTTAGCAGGGAAGTGCCTTCGACCACTCGGCCAGCTCTCCGCACGAGGGCGTAACAATACTTGATTACGCCCCAAAAATCAACGCTCGTGGCGCTTATCTTTTTAAGCTTCTTCCAGATCAAATGCTTTATGCAGAACGCGCACGGCGAGCTCCATGTATTTTTCGTCAATGACGACGGCGATTTTGATTTCGCTGGTGGAAATCATCTGGATATTGATGCCTTCTTCGGCCAGGGTGCGGAACATCTGGCTGGCGATGCCGACGTGCGAGCGCATGCCGACACCGACTACCGATACCTTGGCGATTTTGTCGTCGCCCACGATTTCGCGGGCGTTGATGTGGGCTTGTACGCCGCGCAGGATGTCCAGCGCCTTGCTCAGCTCGTTTTTATGCACGGTGAAGGTGAAGTCAGTGGTGCCATCGGCGCTGACGTTCTGGATGATCATGTCGATGTCGATATTGGCATCGGCGATGGGGCCGAGGATCTGGTAAGCGATGCCAGGGCGGTCGGGCACGCCGAGCACGGTCACTTTGGCTTCGTCGCGGTTGAAGGCGATGCCGGAGATGATAGGTTGTTCCATGTTGTCATTTTCCTCAAACGTAATCAGGGTGCCGTCGCCTTCTTCTTCAAAGCTGGACAGCACGCGTAACTTGACCTTGTATTTGCCTGCAAACTCGACCGAGCGAATCTGCAATACCTTGGAGCCCTGGCTGGCGAGTTCCAGCATCTCTTCAAAGGTGATGGATTTGAGCCGGCGCGCTTCGGGGACCACGCGCGGGTCGGTGGTATAGACGCCGTCTACATCGGTGTAGATCTGGCATTCATCGGCCTTGAGCGCGGCGGCAATCGCCACGCCGGTGGTGTCTGAGCCACCGCGGCCCAGAGTGGTGATGTTGCCGTGTTCATCCACGCCCTGGAAGCCTGCAACGACCACGACATAGCCTGCATTCAGGTCGGCGCGGATGCGTGATTCATCGATATTCAGGATGCGTGCCTTGGTAAAGGCGCTGTCGGTCACAATGCGCACCTGGCTACCGGTGTAGCTCTTGGCCTTGAGGCCCAGGTCCATCAGCGCCATGGCGGTGAGGCCGATGGTGACTTGCTCGCCGGTGGAGACCATCACATCCAGCTCGCGTGGGTCTGGTGTGGGCATGATTTCCTTGGCCAGGGCAATCAGGCGATTGGTTTCGCCGGACATGGCCGAAACCACCACCACGACCTGATGACCAAGCGCTTTGTAGCGGGCCACGCGGCTCGCCAGGTTCTTGATCCGCTCTGGGTTGGCGACGGAAGTGCCGCCGTATTTTTGTACGATAAGTGCCATGTGTCTTGTAGCCTAATTAATTAAACTGCAGATGCGCGCCTTTACCGACAGGGCGTGAAGCCTTGTCGATGCGGGAGCTTAATTCAACTTTGCTTTTACCCAGCCTTCAACGCTGCTGAGTGCCTCTGGCAATTTGCTGGCGTCCGTGCCGCCTGCCATTGCCATGTCGGGTTTGCCACCGCCCTTGCCGCCCACTTGCCCGGCGACAAAGTTGACCAGTTCGCCCGCTTTTACCTTGGCGATCAGGTCGGCCGTCACGCCAGCCGCGAGGCTGACCTTGCCGTCGTTGGCGCTTGCAAGAACGATGGCAGCCGATTTCAGCTTGTCTTTCAGCTTGTCCATCGTCTCGCGCAAGGTGTTGGCGTCTGCGCCTTCCAGCGTGGCTGCCAGCACCTTGATGCCGCCGAGATCCACGGCCTGATTCACCAGATCATCCCCTTGCGAGGAGGCGAGCTTGGATTTGAGGCGGGCGAGTTCTTTTTCCAGTGTTTTGACGTTGTCCATCAGCTGGCCCAGTTTTGCCGGGACTTCGCTGGCGGGTGCCTTGAGTTCTGCAGCGATCTGACCCAGCAGGGCTTGCTGCTGCTGCATGAGTTTCAGCGCATTTTCGCCTGTAGTGGCTTCCACGCGACGCACGCCTGCGGCTACGCCACTTTCGCCGGTGATCTTGAACAGGCCGATATCGCCGGTGCGGCTGACATGGGTGCCGCCGCACAGTTCGCGCGAGCTGCCAATATCCAGCACGCGCACTTCATCGCCGTATTTTTCGCCGAACAGCATCATGGCGCCGGTTTTCTGCGCATCCTCAATGCCCATCACGCGGGCCTGGGTGGCTTCATTGGCCAGAATTTCGGCATTGACCAGCGCTTCGACCTGGCGGATTTCGTCGTCCGTCATCGGTGAAGTGTGCACGAAGTCAAAACGGGTTTTCTCGCTATCCACCAGCGAGCCTTTTTGCTGCACGTGGCCGCCCAATACTTCGCGCAAGGCTTTGTGCATGAGGTGGGTGGCCGAGTGATTGCGCATGGTGGCGGCGCGGGCGCGGGTATTAACGCGGGCTTTCAGGCTGTCGCCTTTGCTGATTTTGCCGGTGGTGACCACGCCATGGTGGCCGAACACGCTCGCTTGGACTTTCTGGGTGTCTTCTACGGTAAAGATGCCATCGCTGGCGCGCAGTTCGCCGCTATCGCCTACCTGGCCGCCGGATTCGGCGTAGAACGGTGTATTGTCCAGCACGACCACGCCAACTTCGCCTTCGCTCAGGCTGTCAACAGCCGCGCCATCTTTGTACAGCGCAAGCACCAGCGCATCGCTTTCCAGTTTTTCGTAGCCATGGAACTGGGTAGCGGCACCTTCGTATTCCAGATTGGCGGACATTTTGAACTTGCCAGCGGCACGTGCCTGATCTTTCTGGCGCGCCATGGCGGCGTCAAAGGCGGCCGCATCAACGGTAACGTCGCGTTCACGGCAAACGTCGGCGGTCAGGTCCAGAGGGAAGCCATAGGTGTCATGCAGCTTGAAGGCGGTTTCGCCATTGAAGGTCTTGCCACCCTTGGCGGCGATGTCGGCCAGTTCGGTCTCCAGAATCGCCATGCCATTTTCAATGGTTTCAAAGAAGCGGTCTTCTTCCTGCTTCAGGGTATCCATCACGCGGGTCTGGTTGCTTACCAACTCGGGGTAGGCTTCGCCCATTTCGATGACGAGGTCGGGCACCAGTTTGTAGAAGAAGGCAGCCCGCACGCCCAGCTTGTAGCCGTGGCGAATGGCGCGGCGGATGATGCGGCGCAGCACGTAGCCGCGGCCTTCATTGCCGGGAATCACGCCATCGGCAATCAGGAAGCTGCAGGCGCGGATGTGGTCAGCCAATACCTTGAGCGATGGGCTTTCCAGGTCGGTCGTTTTGGTTTCGCGGGCAGCGGCCTTGATCAGTGCCTGGAAGAGATCAATCTCGTAATTGGCATGTACGCCTTGCAGCACAGCGGAGATACGCTCCAGCCCCATGCCGGTGTCCACCGATGGCTTGGGCAAGGGATGCATCACGCCTTGTTCATCGCGGTTGAACTGCATGAACACGTTGTTCCAGATTTCGATGAAGCGGTCCCCGTCTTCTTCCGGGCTGCCGGGAGGGCCGCCCCAGATGTGCGCGCCGTGATCGTAGAAAATCTCGGTACAGGGGCCGCAGGGGCCAGTGTCGCCCATCATCCAGAAGTTGTCGGAGGCATAGCGCGCGCCTTTGTTATCGCCAATGCGAATCACCTTGTCGGCGGGCACGCCCATTTCCTTGGTCCAGATGTCGTAGGCTTCGTCGTCTTCGGCGTAGACCGTAACCAGCAGTTTTTCCTTGGGCAGTTTGTAGACTTCGGTCAACAGCTCCCAGGCATAGGCAATCGCATCACGCTTGAAGTAATCGCCAAAGCTGAAGTTGCCCAGCATTTCAAAGAAGGTATGGTGGCGGGCGGTGTAGCCGACGTTTTCAAGGTCATTGTGCTTGCCGCCTGCGCGTACGCACTTCTGGCTGCTGGCTGCGCGGGTATAGGGGCGCTTGTCAAAACCCAGGAACACATCCTTGAACTGGTTCATGCCCGCATTGGTAAACAGCAGGGTAGGGTCGCCATGCGGCACCAGCGAACTGGATGCCACGACCTGATGCCCCTTGGACGCGAAAAAGTCCAAAAACTGCTGACGTATTTCTTTGCTCTTCATGTTGTGCCTTATGCTTGGCAGCGCAGTGCGCTACCTGTCTTCACTGTCTGTTGTTTCGACCTGATTACCCGCGTTGATCACCCGCTTGATCATGTCCATGCTGAAACCACGGCCCTGCATGAATCTGGCCTGCTTCGCCCACTCTTCGCTGCTGGCTGGCGGCTGCGAAAATTTCTTGCGATAAATCTGCAGTGCATGGCTGAATTCATCCTGCTTTACCTGCTGCATGGCTTCGGCAATCAGCGTGTCATCCACGCCTTTTTGCTTGAGCTCATGCGCAATGCGCATGCTGCCAAATTTCTGCTGGCGCGCATGCACCACCTGCTCGGTAAAGCGTTGCTCGGATAACCAGCCACGCTGTTTGAAGTCCTGCAGCAGCTGATCCACGTGCTCTTCCAGCTCATCGGCTGGTATTGCGGGCTGCTCAGGGACATCGGCCTGCGCTACTACATCGGCGTCCGCCGAAAAATCTTCAGTATCTTGCCGGGGGAAACGTCTACTGCCAGGCTGCTGCGGTTTGCGCATCAGCTTGCGTTTCAGTTCCAGCGCTGTATGTTCGCGCCTGGCCAGCAAGGCCAAGGCGCGCTCACGCAACGCACCAATGGCTTTACTCTTCGCCGTCGTCATCCGGTGCGACGGTCATGGCGGCACCGGCCAGATTGGAATTGGCACGGATTTTGGCGTCAATTTCATTGGCAATGTCAGCATGCTCGCGCAGGTATTCGCGGGCATTATCCTTGCCCTGACCAATCTTCTCACCCTTGTAGCTGTACCAGGCACCGGATTTTTCAACCAGTTTCAGGTTAACGCCCATCTCGATGATTTCGCCTTCGCGCGAAATGCCTTCGCCGTACAGAATATCGAACTCAGCCTGCTTGAATGGAGGCGCGACTTTGTTCTTGACCACTTTGACGCGGGTTTCGGAGCCAATGACTTCGTCACCCTTCTTGATGGCGCCAGTGCGGCGGATATCCAGACGAACCGATGCGTAAAACTTCAGGGCGTTGCCGCCGGTCGTGGTTTCAGGGTTGCCGAACATCACGCCGATCTTCATGCGGATCTGGTTGATGAAAATGACCAGGGTATTGGTGCGCTTGATGTTGGCGGTCAGCTTGCGTAGCGCTTGCGACATCAGGCGGGCTTGCAGACCCATGTGGGAGTCGCCCATTTCGCCTTCGATTTCGGCTTTGGGGGTCAGTGCGGCCACCGAGTCCACTACCACGATATCCACCGAGCCTGAGCGCACCAGCATGTCGGCGATTTCCAGGGCTTGCTCGCCAGTGTCGGGTTGCGAGATCAGGAGGTCGGAAACGTTAACGCCGAGCTTTTGGGCATATTGCGGGTCGAGTGCGTGCTCCGCATCGATAAAGGCGGCGGTGCCGCCCATTTTTTGCATTTGCGCGATGACAGACAGCGTCAGTGTGGTTTTGCCGGAAGATTCCGGACCGTAGATTTCAATAATGCGGCCGCGAGGCAAGCCGCCAATGCCCAGCGCGATGTCGAGGCCGAGCGAGCCGGTCGATACGGCCTGAATGTCGGCTGCGACATCCGTATCGCCCATGCGCATGATAGAACCTTTGCCGAATTGCTTCTCGATTTGCGAGAGGGCTGCGGCGAGCGCTTTGCTTTTGTTTTCGTCCATGAATCTGCCTTTGTTGGAGTGCCTGATAAAGCCTGTAATTATTTCATAATTCAGTACTTAAAGTAAGCAAAGACGCGCATTGCTGTCGCCTTTAAGCTCCGCTGACTCAAGATAAATGACATGCATCACTGCAAGCGAACCTCATGCGTTGAATGCGGTCATAGGTACACAACAGTTGGGTATAAAAATAAAAAGTACTGAGTTTTAAAGTGGTAACAGGATTCGGGGCAAACACGTTTTAAGCATGACTTCCAAACATGGAAGTGATGAGGAGATGAAAATGAGATTATTCAAACGCTTGCTGCTGGGGCTGACGCTGACAATGGCTAGCATGGGTGCCGCCCACGCCCACGATTCCTTCAGTATTGGTCTGAACATTGGTGGGCCAGGTTATTACGGCCCGCCTCCCGGGGCTTATTACGCACCCCCTCCAGTGATTTATCGTGCACCGCCAGTGGTGTATTTTGGCGCCCCCCCTCCTGTGTACTACCGGCCATATGAGCCACGCATTTACTATCGGGAATATTATGATGGGGGTGGAAGACACCACCATCATGACCGTGGTCGCCATGGTGGCTGGCGATAAAAAGGGCGGTCTTCGCCCACAAGGTAAAAAAGCGATTGCCTGAAAAGCAGTCGCTTTTTTATGTCTGATCGTCAGCTGTTTTTACGCCTGCATGGGTTGCTTGAGCAGTTGTAGCAGACCTTCGAAAACAGCTTGCACGGCTTGTGCCCGGATTTGCTGGCGATTGCCACTGAAGTGGCGAGTGGTGCTTACGATGTGGCCGGGGGTGGCCCAGGCAAAGCACACCATGCCGACTGGTTTGGCCTGAGTGCCGCCACCCGGGCCAGCAATGCCGGTAATCGCCGCCGCGATATGGGCACGTCCGCGATGTAGCGCACCGTGAGCCATTTCAATCGCGGTCTGCTCGCTCACTGCTCCGTAAGTGTCAAGCGTGGTGGGATTTACGCCCAGCATGCTTATTTTGGCAGCGTTGCTGTAAGTGATATGCGCGCTCTCAAACCAGGTCGAGCTGCCCGGAATCTCGGTAATCAGGCTGGCCGCCATGCCGCCAGTACAGGACTCCGCCAGCGACAGCAGCAAGCCTTGCTGCTGCAGGGTGTTGCCCAGGCTGCGGGTCAGCTCCAGTAATTCAGTTTTATCCATAAGCCGCCTTGCAAAAAGGCAATGGCATACCCTGCTGCCAGCAAGTCATCCAGCATGACTCCCAGGCCGCCCTTGATATGCCGATCGCTCAGGTTGATGGGGAAGGGTTTCCAGATATCGAACAGACGAAACAGCAAGAAGGCGGCGAGCCATGCCTGCCAGCTCAGTGGCGTGAATTCCAGCACCAGCATGAAGGCCACAATCTCATCCCAGACGATGCTGCCATGATCAGAGGCGCCTAGGGCTTTGCCTGCAATGCCGCAAATATAAATACCTAGCACGAACATGCCGGCGAGAATGAGATAATGCAGTGGTTCGGCCAGTTGCATGAGGCCGATAAAACAGGGTATGCCAACCAGCGTGCCCCATGTGCCGGGAGCCTTGCGTGGCAGGCCACTGCCAAACCCCAGCGCCAGGAAATGCGCCGGGTGTCGTAGCAGAAAGTGACGGTCTGGCCAGTGGATCAATCTTTATTCCTGAATGACATGCATGATTGGTCATCATAGCGCATTCATCTCAGGTGCTGCCAACCTTGGTCAGCAATATGACGCGGGCGGCGTTATGCCATAGAACGTCTTCGCCAGGCCACCATCACCCCAATCAGCATCATTAACCATGTACTGGGCTCAGGTACCGCGCTGATGGGTTTGAGCAGGAATAACTGGGTTTGCCCCGAGAGGGTATTGTTCATGATGCCAACTATCCAGCCCAACTCATTGATGTCGGTTGCTTTGCTGAGTATCCAGCCACTCGCCAGAATGGACGGGTCTACCAGCAGGTTAAGGTCCAGCACCTGTCCGGCATGAAAAGACACCGCCCGGTCATTGGAGTCGCCTACCGCGATTCCCGCCTCATTGATTTTATAGGCATTGCTATAGTCGGATGCTCCCAGTGTGCCAAGATCCAGCATGCTGCCGTTTTCCCATAAGGTGGCATGCAGTCCGGCTTCGTATTCCGCCTGGCCGATGACCTGTCCGGCGTTATTGATGTCATTGGCTATACTCTGCCAATACGCCACAATATTGTTATCGACATCCGTAATAACCCGATTGTCCAAGAGTTGCATGCCAGAAGCAGACCACGATATTGCCTGGGTCGCGGGGATCTGTTCATGCGTAATGGCTTGGCCAACCGCAACCCCCATATCGTTAAGACCGTGCAGTGTTGCTCTTCCATAATAGGTGGCAGACCCTAATGTGATGCCTTCTGCCAAGGGGTAGGCAAACTCGTGGTTTTCTCCATACCCGACCCAGTGTCCATGGTTGTTGATGTCTGTCAGGGTGCTTCCCCGGGCTGTGCCATCGTCAATGCCAGTGGGGGTGGTGCCATTCCAGACCACCGCACCCATATACATGCCCGTGGTCGTTGATGAGCCTACGGTTTGCCCGAGATTATTAATGCCAGTGACATAGGCATATCCATCCCCGGAGTCAAATGAGCCTAGGGGGTTAAGGTAGCTCCAATTGCCTGACGCACTGCGAACGCCATTGCTGACGGCAATTTCCCCCAAGTCATTGATATACGGGGTGCCATAGGGATTGCTTAAGGAGGGGTTGTAAATCGAGGTGAGGTTATAAATTGGCGCAGCATGCAGGTTGCCAACGGACGCCAACAAGGCGATAAGAGAGCCGATAACTCTCCGCAGTACAATTCCAGAAATCACTTTCATGGTAATTCTCCCCGGATAGCGCGAGGAACTGATCGTATGCCTGTGCAAATTTGCCGGATATAGTCCTAATGCACTAATCTCGCTCTAAAAGAATATATCATGACTAATATTTTGATTTTAAAAGCAAATCAATGGGTGGGGGTAACTTATATGAAATGATCAAACCCTGATTTTTTGATCTCCAGCCGCGTGTCGTCTGCATCGTAAACATCCACACCGGCCTGAATTCTCGTCTGCCCAATCACGGCCAGGCTTAAGCCTAGCTGTCTGCCTAGCGCGGCAATCTGATCACGCTTGGCGGGGGACGCAGTAAAGCAGAGCTCGTAATCATCCCCGCCTGCCAGCACCATGCCCTGCACGGCTGTGTCAGCCACATGCTGGCGCGTAATAGGTGACAGGGGAATATCGGCAAACCGGATATCGGCACCGAGTTGCGAGGCTTTCAGAATATGGCCGAGATCGGCCAGCAAACCATCGGAAATATCAATGGCGCTGTGGGCAATCTGGCGCAATGCCAGTCCGAGTGCCGCGCGCGGCTGCGGTTGATGCAGTGCTACGCTGCATTCGGCCAGCGTATCGGGTGTCAGCGGGTAGCGCCCTTGCATGGCGGCGAGTGCCAATGCGGCAGTGCCAAGCGGACCGGAAACCCAGATGTCATCCCCCGCCTTGGCGCCGCTACGGGTAAGTGCCAGCTGCTGCGGCACGACGCCCATGATTTGTACGCTGATGGTGAGCGGGCCGCGTGTGGTGTCGCCGCCGATCAGCGAAACGCCAAAACGCTCTGCGCAATCAAAAAAACCACGACTGAATTCGGCCAGCCAGGCCTCCTTGATCTCTGGCAGGGCAATAGCCAGTGTGGCCCAGCGAGCCTCCGCACCCATGGCGGCCATGTCCGAGACATTGACCGCCAGCGATTTCCAGCCGATGCCATAAGGGTTGGCGTCCGCAAAGAAATGCGTGCCCGCGACCAGCATGTCGGCGGATATGGCGAGTTGATGACCTGGAGGCACGGTGATCAAGGCGGCATCGTCACCTATGCCCAGGTCGGTATTCTGCTGTGGACGCGTAAAGTAACGGGCGATCAGGTCGAATTCAGGTGTCATGCAGCGGATGTTCAGGTTTGTGGCTTGATGGCGGATTTGGGGCGAAACGCCTTGACGATGTTTTCGTTAGTTTCAATATACGGCGCACCAATCAGGTCCAGGCAATAAGGCACCGCGGCAAAAATGCCGGGCACCACGGTCTTGCCATCGCCATCCTTCAAGCCTTCCAGGGTTTCCTGTATGGCTTTTGGCTGGCCAGGCAGATTGATGATCAGGCTCTGCTTGCGGATGACGGCCACCTGGCGCGAAAGGATGGCGGTGGGCACAAAGTTCAGGCTGATTTGTCGCATCTGCTCGCCGAAGCCTGGCATTTCCTTGTCAGCGACAGCCAGTGTCGCTTCGGGGGTGACATCGCGCAGCGCCGGGCCAGTACCGCCTGTGGTGAGCACCAGGTCACAGCCTTCGTGGTCGACCAGATCGCGCAGGGTACTTTCAATCTCGAGCTGCTCATCGGGGATGATGCGTGCCACAGCCTGCCATGGGGTGAGCAGCACATTGTCCAGCCATGCCTTGAGACTGGGTATGCCTTTGTCTTCATAGACGCCGGCGGAGGCGCGATCACTCACGGAAACTAAGCCGACAGTAAGGAATTGTTCTGACATAGTGGTTGTCTACGCAATCGTAATAACAAAATCAAGAATGCCATTATCATAACATCAGCCGACTTACGCTCTCGGCTGAACCTCCGAGGAGAGTCACCATGCAATACATCACGAGCCTGTTGCTAGCCGTTGCGCTGGTGGGCTGTGCCAGTCAGAAGCCCCAGCCAGTGCCGGTGGATAATACACGGGCCAGCAATGGCAACCCATATTCGGATACCTATGTCAGCCACCCGCAGCCGGCCACGCTGCTGGCGCCAGACCCTGCCGGGCCAAAGCTCTATCTTGGAGATAAGAAAGAAGACGATTACAAGCGCATGCTGGAGCAAGGCTATGACATGCTGGGCTACTCCAGTTTTGAATCCGGTGACGTGGCGCCAGAGCTGGCGACTGAGCAGGCTAAACGGGTAAAAGCGGATCTGGTACTGGTTTATACCCAGCTGACCGGCAGTACTCCCGCCAGTATGAAGTTGCAGCAATTGCGCCAGCAGGCTGCCGCTCAAAAAGCCGCTGCTGCCGAGCCGAAAGCCGCAGGCGCAGCCCCTGCTCCGGTGGATGACGCGAAGCAGCGTTATCATTATTTTGCTTCCTATTGGGTAAAGCTGGCGCCGCCATTAATTGGTGTGCATGTGAATGGGCCACTGGCGGAAGATCAGCCTGGCTTGCCTGTGGTGGCTGTGGTGAAGCAGTCGCCTGCTGACAAGGCCGGGCTGGTGGATGGTGATGTGCTGACCCGTCTGGGGGACGTCAACCTCGACAAACCGGAAGCCCTGACGCGCGCCGCCAGGCAGTATGCCGGTCAAACCGTGGAGGTGGATTTCCGCCGTAGCGGCAGCCCGGGCAAAGCCATGATTACCCTGAATCAGCGTTCGCAATAGTGTTTGCCGTCCGGCACCTCAGCAAGTGTGCCGGACGCATTCAGCTTTATTCTCATTTGGCAGGCACGTTCGTGCATGCTTACAATCCAGCTAACCCCATAACAAAAGCAATAAGCCATGATGGATAAAATCCTCCACGATTATCTGCAACACAAAAGCGAGCCTGTGCGCCTGCTGGCCGATCTGGTGGATCAGATACGCCCGGCACGTGGCGACCACCGTGACCATGCCGCCCATGCCATCCAGGCGCTATGCCATGTACTGAATCGCGAACCCGTGCTGGCCCAGGCCTTGCATGAAGCCGTGCTGGGCTTGTTGGGCGGCCGTCGCCCGGTCTCGCTGTATGTGGATGCGGGCATTCAGCCCAGTAGCGGATTCTTTACCGAAATGTTCCGGCGCGTTGGCCACAAATTATTGCCCGAAGCCGTAGACCCGCAATATGTGAAAGATGTATTCGGGCAGATTTTCCGGCGCCGGCAAGATGAGCTGTGGGTCATTGCGGTGCCCGACGAGGTCTGGCTGCAGCTGCTGGACGCCATGCGCTTTGACGAGGCGGATACCCGTCTGCTGGATGCCTGCAAACGTGGCCTGCTGGATGCTGTGCAGGTACTTTCCTATCGTCTGTCGGCCTCGGGTCTGGAGCCTGAGCTGATACGCAGTCACCCTGAGCTGGAAAACCATGCATCGCCCTTCATCATCCAGAATGTGGAACTGGGTAATTTTCTGGAGGCGCCCGACGACGACAAAAATGACATACGGCATATTCTGGTCATGCTGGATCAGTGCCGCGAAGTGATCGGCAAGATACGGCGCAACAGCTCGCAAACCGGGACCAGCATCCACCTGACCTTTTTGCTGCAACGCATGACGCAGCAGATACGCCGCTTGGAGCGCCTGTTACGCATTATTGCCAGCCAGCGCGCCGGGGAGAGCGCGAATCTTGAGTTCGTGCATCTGTTGAAAGAGCTGGTTTCCGCCGAGTGTCACAAAAATGATGTGCGCAAGCACTGGCGCGAGAACATGGAGCTGCTGGCCCTGCGCGTGACGGAAAATGCCAGCCGTACCGGCGAGCATTACATCACCAACAATCGCCGCGAATACTATGGCCTGATGCGGTCAGCCATGGGCGCGGGCATCATTATCGCTTTCATGGCGATGCTGAAGATCATCACCGCGGGCAAACATTATGCCCCGCTGACCGAAGCCATCCTGTTTAGCCTCAATTATGGCCTGGGTTTTGTCATCATTCATATCCTGCACTTTACGGTAGCAACCAAGCAGCCTGCGATGACTGCCGCTGCCATTGCCGCCAGTATCGATGCCAGTGATGGCAAGAGCCGGGAGATGGATAACCTGGTGAATATCATCGCGCAGACCATACGCAGCCAGACCATTGCCATTATCGGCAATGTGTCGCTGGCGGTGCCGGTGGCGATGCTGATTGGCTGGGCTATCTACAGCCTCACCGGCAGTCATTTTATTCCACCGGAAAAGGCGCACAAGTTACTGGCGGATATACACCCCTGGCACAGCGGGGCGCTGATTTACGCCGGTATTGCCGGGGTTTGCCTGTTCCTGTCGGGACTGATTGCGGGGTATCACGACAATCTCGCGATCTATAACAAGATTCCGCAACGTCTGAAAGCCCTCGGCTGGCTGCGGAGGTTGCTGGGGCCTGCTCGATTGGAACGCGTGGCGAAATATGTGGAAAACAATCTGGGGGCGCTGGCGGGCAACTTCTACTTCGGCTGCCTGTTGGGCGGCATGTCAGGGCTGGGCGTCTTGCTGGGCTTGCCGATTGATATCCGGCACATTGCATTTTCATCTGCGTTTGTCGGCTTCTCGTTTACCGCCCTCGATTTCAATATTACCTGGCAACTGGCTGCCATCGCCGCCGTGAGCGTCTTGCTTATTGGCACCGTCAATCTGCTGGTGAGTTTCAGTCTGGCGCTGTATGTGGCGATGAAGTCGCGCAAGGTGAGCTTTGTGCAATGGCGCCGCTTTCTGGTGACCTTGCTCAAGCGCTTGAACAATGAGCCTGGCAAGTTTTTCCTGCCACCGCCGCGGAGTGAGTCACAGGCCGACTCTGGGCATGGGCATTAATGTCATGTAAAAAAAGCCCGCTGGTTCAAGCGGGCTTTTTTTATGCGGCGATGTGGAGCCTGGGTATGTTGGCTCGTCACTCTTCCGTTTCGTCTTCGGGTTCTTCCTCAGGAACTGCGCCGGGCGCGGTTACTTCACGCAGCAATTTGAACAATTCGCGGCTGCTTTTCGGCGGTTTGTTAGCGGCGGCTTCACGGCGTGCATTGCGTATCAGGGTGCGCAATTGCTGAATATCCACTGCCGGGAAGTGCGACATGAAGTCTTGCAGCGCGGTTTCTTCTTCGATCAGGCGGGTGCGCCAGCGCTCAAGTTGATGGAAGTAGGCGGTTTCGGCGTTGTGCTTGCCCTCCCAGCGTTGCAGCTGGTCGATGATGGGGGCAGTATCCACATTGCGCATCAGGCGGCCGATGTATTGCATCTGGCGCCGGATCGCCCCGTTGGCGGTAATACGCTTGGCTTCGCGTATCGCATCATTCAGCGCTTCTGGCAGATCCAGCTTGGCCAGCCTTTCCTTGGGCAGGCCGACCAGCGTCACGCCCAGATCCTGCAGTGCGTCCATGGCCGCTTTGCGCTTGGTCTTGCTGAGCGGGCTGTCTTCGATATCCGCCTCGGCGGCGTTGTTTGTCTCATTAGGTTTCATGCTGGGGTATGATAGCAGTTTTTCCCCAAGAGACTTAATGTGAGCGTAACCCACGTTGCCCCAACCACCGGATTCAGTCATACGCTGGATGACCTGCGCGAGATGAGCGCGCGCGTATTGGCACTGGCCAAGACCGCGGGCGCCAGTGCCGCTGAGGCGGAGGTCAGTTTTGGTGTCGGGCAGAATGTGTCCGTGCGCATGGGCGAGACAGAAACCATTGAGTACAACCGCGATAAAGGCATGTCGGTCACGGTGTATTTTGGCCAGCAAAAAGGCCATGCCAGCACCTCGGACCTGAATCCGCAAGCTTTGCAGGACACGGTAGCCGCAGCTTGCAATATCGCCCGTTACACCGCTAAAGACGAGTTTTGTGGTCTGGCCGATGCCGCCTTGATGGCGCGCAATGTGCCGGATCTGGACCTGCATCATCCCTGGACGATTTCGGTGGATGATGCCGTGCGTTTGGCTACCGAATGTGAAGATGCAGCGCGTGCAGTGGATAAGCGCATTACCAATTCGGAAGGGGCCTCTGTCTCTACCTATGAAGGCCTGTTTTCCTATGCCAATAGCCATGGCTTTTCTGGCGGCTACCTGAGTTCACGGCACAGCATCAGTTGCTCGGTGATCGCAGAGGAGGCCGATGCCATGCAGCGTGATTACTGGTACAGCACGGCCCGCAGTGCAGATTGGCTCGATAGCCCGAAAAACATCGGGCAACTGGCCGGTGAGCGGACCGTGCGTCGCCTGGGCTGCCGTCGGATCAAGACCGCGCAGGTGCCCGTGCTGTTTGATGCCTCGCTGGCGTCCGGCTTGATTTCCCATCTGGTCAGCGCCATTTCTGGCGGCAGTCTGTATCGCAAGTCATCCTTCCTGCTCGACTCCCTCGGCAAGCCAGTGATGTCATCCATTGTGAATATCAGCGAGCAGCCGCATATTCCCGGCGCGCTGGCCAGCGCCCCGTTTGATAACGAAGGCGTTGCCACAACGCCAAGAATGCTGGTTGAAAACGGTGTATTGCAAGGCTATGTTCTCTCCAGTTATTCCGCGCGCAAGCTGGGCATGCAAACCACAGGCAATGCCGGCGGCAACCATAATCTGCTGGTGAGCCAGCAAGGCAAGCCTGCCGAAGATCTGAATGGCTTGCTACGGCAAATGGGCACCGGCTTGCTGGTGACTGAGTTGCTGGGGCACGGCATCAATATGGTGACCGGAGATTACTCGCGTGGCGCTGCCGGTTTCTGGGTAGAGAATGGGGTGATTGTGCATCCGGTAGAAGAAATCACCATTGCTGGCAACCTGCGCGATATGTTCATGCAGATTGTGGCCATTGGCAGTGACGTGCTGATACAGGGCTCCAAGCAGGTCGGGTCCATCCTGATTGAGCAGATGACGGTGGCAGGAGACTGATCATCCAGAGAAGGCTATCTGGCTGCAGCCAGCCTGATAGGCTGATTCAGATAAACAAAAAGCCCGGCATGCCGGGCTTTTTGTTTGGTCAGATCAGGTCTGGCTTATTTCTTGTCGCCATTGACGTTGGGCTCTGGCAGATCGTCGTCGTCGTCATTGTCTACACTGACGTTATCGTTGATCTGGTTGGCGCGACGTTGCAGGTAAGCATCACGCATGAATGCATACGGATCCAGTGCTGCGTCGTCCAGCAAGTCGCTCGCTGGCAGATATTGTGAACGCTTGTCGATCAGGTTAAGCACGCGAGCCTGGTTACGTGTACGGGGGTTGTCCACATAGCTGATCGGATCAAAGGCCAGTGTGTCAACGACCAGACCGCCGGTGTCGCGCAGTGTGCTTGGGCCGAGGAAAGGCAGGACCAGGTAAGCACCATTGCCTACACCCCAGTAACCCAGCGTTTGACCGAAGTCTTCCGGGTGACGCTCAATGCCATCTTTGGATGCCACGTCAATCAGGCCTGCGACACCGAATGTGCTGTTGATGACGAAGCGGCCAGCTTCACTCATCGCATTATCAATTTTGAATTGCAGCAAATTGTTGATCACAGACACAAACGTGCCCAGATTGTTGAAGAAGTTGCTTACGCCAGAACGTACGGGGGATGGCAGCACAGCCTTGTATGCCCCTGCGATTGGCTTGATGACGGCTTTATCAGCAGTGTCATTGAATTTGTAAACGCCACGATTGAGGCCTTCGAGCGGGTCTTTGTTCGCTTGCGAGGCACAGCCTGATAACAGGGAGGCCAAGACGAGGCTGGCAATGACGGCATATGATTTGGTGCGCATGCGTTGTTCCAAACTGTATGATTGATATTATTGCGTTGGACGACCGGCCCAGGCCGGAAACCACATCGGACTTTAACCGACGGCCTGTGCATTGTCCACTTTTTTGCTGTGCATCACCAGAGATTCAGTTGCGAAAATCTGACAGTGGTGACGAGAATGGTCACTGCTATCCTCGTGATCGTTTTGCCTGTTACGCGCTGTGCATTCACCATACCTTGCAGAGGAGTCTTGTCCCATGTCCCTGATGACCATACAGCATTACCTGACCCGCGCCCAGCAACAGCATGCCGGGGCGACGGGCGAGCTGACGCTGATACTTAACGATATTGTGACCAGCTGCAAGCGCGTGGCGCAAGCGGTAAACCAAGGGGCTTTGCTAGGTACCATGGGTGACCTTGGCAGCCAGAATGTACAAGGTGAAGTACAAAAGGCGCTGGATGTCATTGCCAACACGATTTTCCTGGAGAGTAATCAGATCAGTGGCTTGCTCGCGGGCATGGCCTCCGAAGAAATGGACGACCCATATCTGGTGCAGGAGGGTAAGCGTGGGCGTTATCTGCTGCTGTTTGATCCCCTGGATGGCTCGTCCAATGTCAACGTCAATATTTCGGTGGGATCCATTTTTTCGGTATTGCGTTGCCCGGAAGGCGTCGTCCAGCCGCAACTGGCGGACTTTTTGCAGCCCGGCGTGCAGCAGGTATGCGCGGGTTATGCTTTATATGGTTCTTCCACCATGCTGGTCATCACGACGGGGAGTGGGGTGGACGGGTTTACGCTGGATCATGGGACTGGCGAATTCATGCTGACCCATCCGCAAATGCGGATACCAGAGAACAGCCGTGAATTTGCCATCAATATGTCCAACCAGCGTCATTGGCCGCCCGCCATCAAGCGTTATGTGGATGAGTGCGTGCAAGGTGCCAGCGGGCCACGCGGGGTGGATTTCAACATGCGCTGGGTGGCTTCCATGGTGGCCGAGGTGCATCGCATTCTGTTGCGCGGCGGCATTTTCATGTACCCCATGGATAATAAAAATGCCGCACAGGGCGGCAGGTTACGGTTGCTCTATGAGGCCAACCCCATGGCGATGCTGGTGGAGCAGGCTGGTGGCCTGGCCAGCACAGGCCGTCAGCGTCTGCTGGAACTTGTACCGCAAGCTTTGCACCAACGCGTGTCAGTGATGATGGGCTCGCGCCATGAGGTTGAGCGGGTGCAGGACTATTTCAGCGCCGAGTAACGGTGCTGGTTGAGGCTAGCTGTTGCTTAGTGCTCGGTCTCGTCGTCGTAATCGTCTTCGATTTCTTCGTCGTCTTCATCATCATCCAGCAAGGGTTGAATGTCGTCCAGGTAAAGACCGCTGCCGCCGTTATAGCTTTCTACCTCTTTATCGGTAAATTGCAGCACCTCGGTAGCCACGTGTTCAGAGAATACCTGTTCAATGTTTTCGAACAGCTCTTCAACAAACTCGCTGAAGGTGGTGTCGGTATCGTTAACTTCATAGGCGTTATCAAAGGCTTGCTGTACCAGTTCGGTAAAACGGTCGGCAATGGCTTCAATGGCGGCTTGATTGTGTGACATAAAGACTCCTGTAGGTTGGCGAATGTTGTCTGAATGACTATGGAAAGCGCGCTTTGTTCAGAAGCTTTTGACGCAGCCCATGCTAACATGCGGCATCAACCCGGCACAGGAGTTGTTGTGTGAGCGAAATACTCTCTGCTACCCGCCATCATGCCACGCAGGTAAGGCGCAAGGTGTTCATGACCGGCCTGCTGGGTGCATTGGCGGGCTTGCTGTTTGGACTCGATATCGGGGTGATTTCCGGTGCGCTGCCATTCATTGCCCGCGAGTTTGATGTGCCCGACCAGGTGCAGGAATGGATCGTCAGTTCCATGATGTTCGGTGCCGCATTCGGCGCACTGGCTGCGGGCTGGTTATCTTACCGACTCGGTCGCAAATACTCCCTGTTGCTGGGCGCATTGCTGTTCGTCGCTGGTTCGCTGCTGTGTGCGGTCGCCTGGGGACCCGTTCCGCTGATATTGGCGCGCGTGTTGCTGGGGCTGGCGGTGGGCATCGCCTCATTTACCGCGCCTTTGTATTTGTCTGAAATCGCGCCCGGCAAGGTGCGGGGATCCATGATCTCGCTTTATCAACTGATGATCACGCTCGGCATTCTGCTGGCGTTTCTTTCCAATACCTTCTTCAGCTACAGCGGCGCATGGCGCTGGATGCTGGGTATTATTGCCATCCCGGCCGTGATGCTCTTTTTCGGGGTTTTATTGCTGCCGCGCAGTCCGCGCTGGCTCATGCTGCGCGGGCGGGAAGACCATGCCCGCCGCGTCTTGCAGCAGTTGCGCGTGAATGACAGCGAAGTTGAAAACGAGCTGGATGAAATCAAGCAACAGCTTGCGCAAAAGCAGCAGGGCTGGGGCTTGTTCTTTGCCAATCGGCACGTGCGCAGGGCCGTGTATCTCGGCATGCTGTTGCAGATCATGCAGCAACTGACCGGCATGAATGTGGTCATGTATTATGCGCCGCGCATTTTTGACCTGGCCGGCTTTAACGACCCCGTGGCCCAGATGTGGGGCACGGTGATTGTGGGGCTGACCAATGTGCTGGCCACCTTTATTGCCATTGCGCTGGTGGACCGCTGGGGCCGTAAGCCGGTGCTTTATGTCGGCTTTCTGACTATGGGCCTGGGCATCGGTGTGCTGGGCTTATTGATGCATCTTGGCATTGATAGCCAGGCGCAGCAGATGGCGGCGGTGGCGATGCTGCTGATTTTTATCACGGGCTTTGCCATGTCTGCCGGGCCGCTGGTCTGGGTATTGTGTTCCGAGATACAGCCCTTGCGCGGCCGTGACTTTGGTATTGCCGTGTCCACCTTCACCAACTGGATTGCCAACATGGTGGTTGGTGCGACTTTCCTGACCATGCTGAATGTGCTGGGCAGTGCGCATACTTTCTGGGTCTACGCCGGATGCAATTTGCTGTTTATTTTGCTGACGCTGCTGCTGGTGCCGGAAACGCGTGGCGTATCGCTGGAGCGTATCGAACGCAATCTCCTCAGTGGCAAGGCCTTGCGCTCGCTGGGCGATTAACGCTCAGGCGCCGGGGTGGCGGAGGCATTTTTGTAGAGGGCCAGCGCTTTTTCGCGCTGCACGCTATGCTCTACCACAGGCGCGGGATAGTCTTTGCCGATGATCAGGCCCAGACTCTGCTGGCGCAAGGGCGGCATCAACCACGGTGCGTGAATTTCCTTATCATGACAGGCTGCCAATTCCGGTACATATTTGCGGATGAATTTGCCCTGTGCATCAAATTTTTCGGATTGCGTGACGGGATTGAAAATGCGGAACCAGGGCTGCGCATCGCAGCCGGTCGAGGCCGCCCACTGCCAGCCGCCATTATTCGCGGCAAGATCAAAGTCAATCAGCCGTTCGGCAAAGTAACGTTCGCCCCAGCGCCAGTCGATCAGCAGATCCTTGACCAGAAAGCTGGCAGCGACCATGCGCAAGCGATTGTGCATGTAGCCGGTCTGGTTGAGTTGGCGCATCGCCGCATCGACTAGCGGATAACCGGTGCGGCCTGCGCACCAGGCATCGAAAAGCGCCTGCTGGTTTGGTGGGAATGCAAGGTCATCAAACTCGGATTTGAAGGCGCGGCCAGCAGCTACCTGCGGGTGATGATGTAATACCTGGAAATAAAAATCGCGCCAGATCAGTTCGTTCAGCCAGGTTTCTGCACCCGCATTATGTTGTTGCCAAGCGGTGCCCGCCAGATGGCGGATAGACACCGTGCCAAAGCGCAAATGCACGGAAAGATAGGATGGGCCTTTGACGGCAGGAAAATCGCGCGCGTCCTTGTAACGGTCCATGCGCTCCTGAAATTCTGCAAACAGCTGTTGGCCGCCGGACATGCCGGTGGGCAATTTCATCTCGCCGAGATTGGTGCGGGCAAAGCCCATGGATGCCAAGGTCGGCATCTCCGTTTTCTCAGAAACGGCCAGATGCTGGCGATAGCGGTCTACCGGATAGGCTTGCAGATAAAAGGCATTGAGCTTTTTCAGGTGAGCATTTTTGTAGGGAGTGAATACGCCATAAGGTTTGCCGGCCTGTGTCAGCACTTCATCCTGCTCAAAAATCACCTGATCCTTGTACTGATGAAAGGCGATATCGTGGCTGGCTAGCTTGGCGGCTATCTCGGCATCCCGCGCGATGGCATCAGGCTCATAGTCGCGATTGCTGTAAACGGCGCTGAGCTTGAGTTTAACCGCCAATGCCGGGATAGCGCTTCTGGCGGAAGCATGCAGCACAATGAGATCACCGCCTTGCGATCTCAGCGCCTGCTGCAGTTCACGCACACTTTCCCAGATAAACTCAACCCGGCGGTCGGCGCGGTCTGGCAGGGTATCCAGAATGTCGGTATCAAACACAAAGGCACAATACACTTGAGCATGCGCTTTGAGGGCGTGATAGAGCGCGGCGTGGTCAAAGTCGCGCAAGTCGCGACGGAACCAGACCAGGGCGGAGGACGAGGGTGTCATAAAAGTGCATGCCCGCTATTCGCGGTGGTAAGGATGATGCTGAATGACTGTCCAGGCGCGATAAAGTTGCTCGGCCAGCAATACGCGCACCATGCCATGCGGCAGGGTCAGTTTGGACAAGCCCCACAACCAGTCGGCGCGGGATTTGACGCTGGCATGCAAACCGTCGGCGCCGCCAATGACCAAGGCAATATCCCGTCCACTGGTCAGCCAGGTTTCCATGCGGGCAGCCAGCTGCACCGTGGTGACTTCCTGCCCGCGCTCGTCCAGGGCGATCAGATAATCCTTGCCTGCGGCTTCCAGAATGCGCTTGGCTTCTGCTTCCTGCACCACCTCAGCATTTTTGCCAGAGGCGCGCTTGTCCGGCTTGATCTCGATGATCTCAACGCTTGCTTCGCGCGGCATGCGCTTCAGATATTCACTGCAGGCACTTTCCACCCAGTCGGGCATCTTGTGGCCGACCGAGAGAATACGCAGCTTCAAGGGAGGAAACTCAGGCGCTGGCTGCCTGGGAAGCGGAGCGACGGCTTTCGGTTTCGCCCCAGAGTTGTTCCAGATTGTAATAGGCGCGGGCGGTCGGGATCATGATGTGAACGACGATATCGTCCAGATCGACCAGGACCCATTCACCTTCTTTTTCACCTTCGGTGCCACGCAGTGGCACGCCTTTTTCGCGCAGTTTTTCTCGCACGTTATCGGCGATCGCCTTGGCCTGGCGCGTGGAATTGGCGCTGGCGACGATCATGTAATTGGTCATGGAGGTCAGCTTGCGCACATCCATCACGGTGATATCAAAGGCTTTGATATCTTCCAGCGCGTCGATGATGGCCAGTTTCATTGCTTCGAGTTCTAACATTCAGGCGGCCTGTGAAGATACTTGTACGGGGATTGCCTGACGCTGGTCCTTGATGCGGTTTTGGGCATCAACATACACCAGCTGGGGCTTGAATTTTTCCAGCTCAACTTCGCTGTAAGTGGCATAGGTCGCAATAATCAGCAAATCGCCAGGACTTGCCTTGCGTGCGGCAGCACCGTTGACCGAAATAACACCGGAATTGCGTTCGGCACGAATGGCATAGGTGGTGAAACGCTCGCCATTGTTGATATTGTAAATCTCGATCTGCTGGTACTCGCGAATATCCGCGGCATCGAGCAATGCCTCGTCAATCGCACAGGAGCCCTCATAGTCCAGCTCCGAATGCGTCACGCGCACACGGTGCAATTTGGATTTGAGCATGGTTCTTTGCATGGTTGGTCTGGGTTTGTTCAATTCGGCCGATCATTATAAGGTAAACAACACGCTGAATAAACGAAGTTTTTAGCAGGTGACCGATAACTCGGTTGTCATCCTGACAGTCGCGCCATGATGAATGGCGCTGGTAGTGCCTTGCAGGAGAGCTAAGGCTTGCTACTCATTTTTTCAGACAGGCTTGTGGATTGCTCGGATATGAATTTTTCCACCTGCTTGGTATAGGGGCTTTCCAGCCCTAGCTGACCGTTGATTTCCCCATGGTTGAGATTCTGCTCCAGCACATCAACGCGCACGCCGAGTTCCTGGGCGCGCCGCTGGTAGCTGTAGGCCTGTTCGCAAGGGTTGTCCCGACGCTGGGTGGAGCATACGGCGAGCAGGGGAAGTGACTGCTGGGTGAGCTGCTGCAGCGGGGAGGTGGCGCGCCAGTAGTTGGCGTCCTTGCCAAAGGCCTGGTCATAAAAACGTGGGTGACGGCGCTGCATGATGGTGGGGACATCCAGTGCGGCGCTATCCAGCGAGATGGTCGCCAGCCAGGGCTTGGCACCGAAGGCGGTAGCGATGGACGGCTGTGATGAAAGCAGGCTCACCAGATGCGCACCTGCGGAGTGGCCCATCAGGATGAGCTGGCCTGAGTCACCTTTCCAGCCGGGCGCTTTTTGCTGGATCACCGAGAGGGCGAGGGCGACATCCTCAGCCTGTGCCAAGGGGGCAGTGCCGGGCAGCATGCGGTAGTTGAGCGAGACGAGGATGATGCCTTTGGGCACCCAGCGGGCTATTTTGTTGGTGACGACCTTGCTGTGGGTTTTGTCGCCTATGCGCCAGGCGCCGCCGTGCACCATGACAATGATCGGGGCTTGGGCCATGGCAACCTGAGCGAGCTGGGGTGGCAGATACACATCCATTTTTTGCAGCTTGTCTGGGCCGTAGGCAATGTCGGCCAGCAGCTTTACACCTGCGGGAAGCGCTGTGCTGCTGTCTGCGGCATCTTCCGCTTCCATCTCGCTGCTGCGGGCATCGGCGCGCTTGTTGATCAGGTCGCGCAGGGGGCCGGCCTCCGCCATATGGCTGAGCAAGAGCATGCTGCTTAAAACCAATGCCAGCAAACGCATGGTGAGCTCCCGGGTGAGAGGGTTAGCGCGACCAGCCGGCTTTTAGCCGCGGCTGGTTGCGATACATCAAGCCTGGTGGCTTGCGTCAAATTCCAGATTGTCGATCAGCCGCGTTTTGCCCAGGCGGGCCGCGGCCAGTGCGACCAGCTGGGTATCTGTGGCGGTGGCGGGTTGCAGGGTAGATGCGGCCCGCACCTCAATATAATCGACGATCCAGCCGAGCTGCGTCAAATACTGGCGCGTCTGCTCGCAGATGGCGGGGTAATCATGATTGCCTTTTTGGATCGCCTGCTTTACCAGCTGCAGAGCGGCATGCAGGCGCTTGGCCTCTTGCCGTTGCGCTGGACTCAGATAGCCATTGCGTGAGCTCATTGCCAGGCCATCGGCCTCGCGCACGGTTTCGCCGCCGATGATGCTGATTGGCAGATTGAATTGCTGCACCAGCGCGCGGATGACGCTGAGCTGCTGGTAATCTTTTTTACCGAATATGGCGACTTGCGGCTGCACCAGGTTGAAGAGCTTCATCACCACGGTGGCGACCCCGGAAAAATGGCCGGGGCGGCTGGCGCCACAGAGGCTGTCGGCAATGGGTGGTGCGCTGATGGTCATGGTTTGCGCGGTGGGGTACATCTCGCTGACCGAGGGCGCGAACACCACATCGGCACCAGCCGCTTGCAGGCGTGCGCAATCCTGCTCCAGCGTGCGCGGGTAGTTGTCCAGATCTTCGTTGGGGCCAAACTGCAGGGGGTTGACGAAAATGCTGACGACCACACAGTCGCCATGTTCGCGCGCCAGGTTAACCAGATGGATGTGCCCATCATGCAGATTGCCCATGGTGGGCACAAAGCTGATGCGGGTCTCGCCAGCGAGGCGGGCGCGGAGTTCGGTAACGCTATGTATGATGTCCATAAATGCTCGATGGAGAATGGCCAGGCTCAATAAGCGTGGGCCGCGGAGGGGAATTCACCAGACTTGACCGCCTCCACATAGCGGCGGACGGCATCCTGAATGCTGGTACTTTCCTGTAAAAAATTGCGCACGAAACGGGGCGATTTGAAGCTGGCCGGGTCTTTGTCTGCCGGACCGGTGTAAATGCCCAGCAAGTCCTGGATGACCAGCACCTGCCCGCTACAGTCCGCGCCAGCGCCTATGCCGATGGTAGGGGCTGCAATGCGCCGGGTGATCTCGGCCGCCAGCGCAGCTGGCACCATTTCCATCAATACCAGGCATACGCCTGCTGCGCTCATGGCTTCGGCATCGGCCATGATCTGGCTGGCGCTATCCTCGGTTTTGCCCTGAATCTTGTAGCCCCCTAACTGCTTGACCGATTGCGGGGTGAAGCCCAGGTGCGCGCACACTGGAACGCCATGTTCCACCAGATGGCGGGCTGTCGCCACCATGTGGCCGCCGCCTTCGATCTTGACGATATGGGCGCCAGCGGCGATCAATTGCTGCGCATTATCAAGCGCTTCTTCGAGGCTACTTTCATAGCTGCCATACGGCATATCGGTCATGATCAATGTGTGGCGACTACCGGTGGCCACACTGCGCGTGTGATAAATCATGTCCTGCATGCTGACGCTCAGGGTATCGGCAGCCCCTTGCAATACCATGCCCAGAGAGTCGCCCACCAGCAGCACATCCACGCCAGCGGCTTCCATCAGCTTGGCAAAGCTGGCGTCATAGCAGGTCAGCATGGCGATTTTCTCGCCGCGCGCCGCCATGGTCTGTAAATCGTGTACGGTCACGCCTATTCCAGATTAGGGTTGAAAAACTCGCGACGGCCGCGCATCTGCATGGTGCGCTCGATCAGCAGGTCCAGCGCGCCTTCACGTTTGGTGATGTCGAGGTTTTCATTATTGACGATGAGCACTGGCGCCGCATCGTATTGGTGGAAAAATTCGCTGTAGGCATCGGCCAGCCGCTTCAGGTATTCGCGCGGAATCTCCTGCTCGTAGCTGATGTTGCGCTGATTGACGCGCTCGGCCAGCGCATCGACGGGGGTTTGCAGGTAGATCACCAGGTCTGGCGTCGATACCTGTACTTGCAGGTGCTGGTAGATCTGGCGATAAAGGGCAAACTCTTCGTCATCCAGGTTCATGCGGGCGAACAGCGGGTCTTTTTCCAGAAAGAAATCGGCGATGGTGGCTTTGCCAAAGAGGTCGCGCTGGCTCAGGTCGCGGATCTGCTCGCAACGCTGAAACAGGAAAAACAGCTGTGTAGGCAGGGCGTAACGTGGCGCATCCAGGTAAAACCGCGGCAGGAAGGGATTGCTCTCGGCATTTTCCAGCAGCAAATTGGCAGAAAATTTATCCGCCAGCTTGCGCGCAAGTGTGGTTTTGCCGCTGCCTATCGGGCCTTCAATGACGATATATGGAAATTTGTCGATCAAACTCATGGTGCTAACCTTCAGCCTTTATTTTGATAACGCCCTGATCGCCACAGGCTTTAGCCAGCTCGCTGGCCGTGCCGTACTCGGCAATCTTGAGTTCTGGTGCAATTTCGGCCAGGGGCAGCATCACAAAGCCACGTTCATGCATGCGCGGGTGGGGTAGCGTCAGTTCGGTGCTCTGCATCTGCACATCTTCGTATAGCAGCAAATCCAGGTCCAGCACGCGCGGTGCATTGGGGAAAGGCCGCTCACGTCCATACTGATTTTCCAGGGCCAGCAGGGCGCGCAGGAGGGCAATCGGGGTAAGCGTGGTTTCCACCTCGGCAACCGCATTGATGAAATCAGGCTGGTTGTCATAGCCCACAGGCGCGGTGCGGTAAAGGGATGAGGGGCGAACGACCTGCGTCTCAGGCAAGGTGTTCAGCGCGGTTAGCGCCGAACTCACCTGCGCTTGCGGATCCTTGAGATTGCTGCCCAGTGCTACAAAGGCGCGACTCATGCCGCTTCAGGTTTGGCCGCCGGTTTTTTGCGCGAACGGCGGCGACGTTTCTTGGGTTCGGCGGTGGCGGGCTGCAACATGGCGCTACGCTGTTCGCCATCGGTATTGGCAAAGTCAGTCCACCATTGGCCCAGTTCCATGGGTAATTCGCCTGACTCGCAGCGCAACAGCAGGAAGTCATAAGCGGCACGGTAACGTGGGTGCTCAAGCAAGGCATAGGGCCGCTTGCCTGAGCGTTGCTCAAAGCGTGGCTGCATGCCCCAGATTTCCTTCATGGTGGTGCTGTAGCGTTTGTGTATGGCGAGTTTCTCGGCCTGGATATCGCAGACCTCATGCATGGCGAGATGCAGCGCAGGGATAGGGCGCTCGCCATTGTCCTGGTATTGCTGCCAGGCGGTGAGTACTTCATGCCAGAGCAGTGTGGCAAACAGAAAGCTGGGCGACACCGGCTTGTCCTGCAGCACCCGCTCATCGGTGTTTTTCAGCGCCAGTGTGACAAAACGCTCGCCCATCGGTTGTTCCAGTACCACATCCAGCAGCGGCAACAGCCCGTGATGCAGACCATGCTGACGCAAGGCCTTGACGCTTTCCATGGCGTGGCCGGAAAGGAACAGCTTGAGCATTTCATCAAACAGGCGCGAAGCGGGGACTTCCTGCAATTCATCTGCCAGTTTGGGGATAGGCGCTTCGGTGGCTTTATCCAGCTTGAGGCCGAGTTTGGCAGACAGGCGAATGGCGCGCAGCATGCGCACCGGGTCTTCGCGGTAGCGCGTGACTGGATCGCCTATCATGCGCAGGATGCCGGCCTCGATATCTTCGTAACCATGGTGAAAATCCAGCACATCTTCGCTGGATGGGTCGTAATACAAGGCGTTGGCGGTAAAGTCGCGTCGCAGGGCATCGTCTTCCTGGCTGCCGAAGACGTTATCGCGCAGAATGCGGCCGCTGTCGGCAATCTTGGCATCGCCGTCATCATTCAGGTGACTGCCACGGAAGGTGGACACTTCCACCGTTTCATCACCAAACAGGACATGCACGAGGCGAAAGCGCCGACCAATGATGCGCGAGCGGCGGAACACGCGGTTTACCTGCTCGGGCGTGGCATTGGTCGCGACATCAAAATCCTTGGGGCGCTTTTTCAGCAGCAGATCGCGCACGGCGCCGCCGACGATGAATGCCTCAAACCCGGCTTTTTGCAGGCCTTCGGTGGTTTTGATAGCCCCTGTACTCAGCAGTTTGCGGTTGATTTTATGCGTCTTGACCGGAATGCGATTGACGGAACCGCTGGTTTTAGCGGTACGCGTGCCAGCTTTTGGGGAAGAGGGTGAGCCTTTAAAAACGCGTTGCAGCAGTTTTCTGATCATTATGAAGTTTAGCCTGAGGTCCAGAAGCGCTAAATGATGCGATTATAGCCTAAGGTGTTGCGGATATGTTGGCAGCGCAGGCTAATTCCTGCGCGCCGGTATGGCAGGACGGAAGACGGTCAGGAAAGTTTGCTGCTGATCCACATGCCGCCCAGCATGGCGGTGGTGAAAATCAGCGGTTGAGTGTAATCACTCAGCAGGCTGGCAATGGCCGGGCCGGGACAGTAGCCTGCCAGCCCCCAGCCGATGCCGAACAGCAGGCTGCCGCCCAGCAGTTTCTTATCAATGGTGCTGTTGGTGGGGAGCTGCATGGTGTTGCCCAGCAGGCTGGTTTTTCGGGATTTTGCATAGGTAAAGGCAAACACGCCGACCAGGATGGCACCGCCCATCACCAGGCCGAGCGAAGGATCCCAATGGCCGAAAATATCCAGGAAGCCGATGACCTTGGCCGGATTGGTCATGCCGGAAATGATGAGGCCCAGTCCAAAGATCAGGCCGGAAACAAACGCGGTCAATAAGCGCATGGTGGTTGTCCCGTCAGGAAAGCTTATGCCAGCAGGTGGCGAACGACAGACACAGTGACGATGCCTGCCAGCATGAAGGTAATGGTTGCCGCCAGTGAACGCAGTGACAACCGCGAAAGCCCGCATACGCCATGCCCGCTGGTGCAGCCAGAAGCCAGGCGTGTGCCTATGCCGACCAGCAAACCGGCGATGATGAGGCGCGCATGACCTGCTTCTATCTGTGCTTCTGGCAACGGGGCTGCCAGACTGTAAAACCACGGCGCCAATACCAGGCCCAAAACAAACACCACGGACCAGGCGCTTTCCTTGCCCCAGCTTTGCAGCAGGCGACCCAGAATGCCACTTACCCCGGCAATGCGACCGTTGAGGAGGATTAACATGGCGGCGGCCACGCCAATCAGCAAGCCGCCAACAAAGGCGGGGACAGGGGTGAAGTTTGCCCAGGCTATCATGAGGGTTCCTAAATAAAGGGACGGCGGATGGCGGCTATTCTAGGCCAAAGCACGCCATCTGTCCGCACACCTTCGTCCAGGCTTTTACAAGGCCCAGCTGTAAGCAAGCCCCAGCGAATCCTGGTACATCTTGAGATTGACGTCGCCACCCCCAAACGCCGCCGGGATGGAGCCGCTGCCCTTGATCTCGTTTTCAAAGGCATGGGTATAGCTGAACGATAGCTCGCTGCTGTTGGCAAATTTCCAGGTGGCGCCGAGGGAGACATGATCTTCCACCACCGCTGGCGCCAGCGTATTGAACAAGGTCTGGCTGCTGGGGATAGGCTGGTTGACGTGGTTGTAACCTGCGCGCAGGGTCAGTTGCTCGCTATAGGCATACAGCGCTCCCAGTTTGAACACCGTGGCATCTTGCCAGCCAAAGCCTGCGCCATTGTCCGTGCCTAGTTGCGCTGTAAAGAAGTTGGCGATGCTGGCGCCAACGGCATCGACCTCGCTGTAGCGTATGCGCTGGATGTCGGCTGCCAGGGTGAGGGCTGGGGTGGCCTTGACGGCAATGCCGATGCCAAAGCTGGCAGGGACGTCAAAATCCCCCTGCTCGGCAAACAGACCTGCGTAGCGGTCAAATCTGGTCATGTAGGTCCGGGTCTGGTAATGCGCGCCCAGGGTTACCTGGTCGTTGATCTTGCCTTGCCAGCCAAGATGCAGGCCTGCGCCGTAGGCGCTGTCTGCGCCTTTATTGGTGACATGGTCTGGCGATGAAGAGAAGGTGCTGTTGGCGAAGTTTTGCAGGCCCTTGGCTTCAAAACGCTGATAGGCCAGATTGAGACCGATGCCCACGGATTGCGTCGGGCTCAGCTTCCAGGCGATGGCGGGGGTGAGGAAGGCCTGAATGAAGTTGACCCCTACCCGGCTGCCGGTGTTGTTGAACAGGGGGAATCCATTTTTGTAGTCGGTGTTCATGCCGCCATTGCCATAGAGGGCGACACCGACGGTGGTGGTGTCATTCAGCTGCTTGCTGTATCCAAACTCCGGGATCAGAAAATTCTGGGTATCGTTGCCATCGTACTTGCCATTAATGGGGGCTGGGCTGCCCTCGATTTCAGCATCGCGTACTGGTCTGAACCAGGTGGCGCCAATATCAAGACGATTGCCAATGGCTGCCAGGCCTGCCGGGTTGGCCGCGATACTCAAGGTGTCTTGCGGCAATGCAATGCCAACGCCGCCCGCACCTTGGGCCTTGACGCCATAGCCATGGGAAAAATAGCCATCGGTCGCATGGGCTTGAAGCGGAATGGCGGCGCCCAGGGCCAGCCAAAGTAAAGAAGACGAAGAGGCGGACGATACCTTGTTGAATACCTGCTGTTGTTTTTGCATGATGATTCCCTGTTGATTGGTGTTATAGGCGGTCGGCTTTGATAGCGCGACTCGAAAAAAAAGAGGCTAGTACTTGCGTACTAGCCTCCAGTGGTCTGGTTGGCGTGTGCTGTCAGGCCTGGTGTTTAGCTGGGGTGTTTAATTTGGCACATCCAGAAACACGCGGACATTGCGCGGCTGGATATACACCGCTTCACCTTGTTGCAAGGCCAGCTCGCGGAAGCGTTCGCGCGTCAGCTCGGCTTCGACGATGCTCTGGTTGTCCTGACGCTGCAGCTCGATGCGCACCAGTGGGCCGATTGCATTGATATAGTTGACCACGGCGCTGAATGCGGGCTGGGTGCCGCGCTCGCGTAGCACTTCAATGTCATGTGGGCGAACAAAGGCATGCGCAGGCGTGTTGTCGGTTTCGTGATGACCGTCGATATCCAGCGCCAGCGTATCGATATGCGCCTTGCCGGCGTGCACACGGCCATGGAACTGGTTGACGTTGCCCAGGAACTTGTAGACGAAAGGCGAGGCCGGTTTGTCATACACTTCCTGCGGGCTGCCGATCTGCTCGATATTGCCCTGGTTCATGACCACGATACGGTCAGCGACTTCCAGCGCTTCTTCCTGGTCGTGGGTCACAAATACGCTGGTGATGTGCAGTTCGTCATGCAGGCGACGCAACCAGCGACGCAAGTCTTTGCGGACCTTGGCATCCAGCGCGCCAAAGGGCTCATCCAGCAGCAGTACCTTGGGCTCCACTGCAAGGGCGCGGGCCAGCGCGATACGCTGACGCTGACCGCCAGAGAGCTGGGGTGGATAGCGGCCAGCCAGCCAGTCAAGCTGTACCAGCTCAAGCAGGGCATGCACGCGACGGTGGATTTCTGCTTCGGATGGACGTGTTTTGCGTGGGCGTACGCGCAGACCGAAGGCCACGTTTTCAAAGACGGTCATGTGGCGGAACAGGGCGTAATGCTGGAAGACAAAGCCCACTTCACGTTCGCGCACATCGCGGCTGGTGGCATCACTGCCGTGAAACAGAATGCTGCCTTCATCTGCGGCTTCCAAGCCGGCAATAATGCGCAGCAGCGTGGTTTTGCCGCAACCGGACGGGCCGAGCAAGGCCACAAGTTCACCGGTAGGAACATCCAGGTTGATGTTGTTCAGGGCATGGAATTTGCCGAAGCGTTTATGGATATTGCGAATTGCGATGCTCATTGCGGCCTCTTTTATTCTTCAGAAGATTGTTCGTTAGTGCGTGCGCTGCGGGCGGACTGCCATTCGATGAAGGTTTTCAGGGCGAGGGTAACCAGCGCCAGGAAGGCCAGCAGCGATGCCACGGCAAACGCGGCAGCGTAGTTGTATTCGTTATAGAGAATCTCGACATGCAGCGGCATGGTGTTGGTCAGGCCGCGGATGTGGCCGGAAACCACGGATACCGCGCCAAACTCGCCCATGGCACGGGCATTGGTCAGGATGACACCATACAGCAGACCCCATTTGATATTGGGTAGAGTCACACGCCATAGTATCTGCCAGCCGGAGGCACCCAGTACCAGAGCCGCCTCCTCCTCTTCCTTGCCTTGCGCCTGCATCAGCGGAATCAGCTCACGTGCCACAAACGGGAAAGTAACGAAAACGGTGGCCAGCACAATGCCGGGGATGGCAAAAATAACTTTGTAATCATGATCGATCAGCCATTCGCCAAACCAGCCTTGCAGGCCAAAGATCAATACATAGATCAGACCGGCAATCACGGGCGATACGGCAAACGGCAGATCAATCAGCGTGATCAGCACGCTTTTGCCCTTGAAATCAAATTTGGCAATCGCCCAGGCGGCGGCTACCCCAAATACCAAATTCAAGGGGACGGAAATGACCGCAGCGATCACGGTGAGCTTGATGGCGGAAAGCGCATCTGGCTCGACCAGGGCCGCGATATAGGTTTCAAACCCCTTGCGCAGGGCTTCGGTAAACACCGCTGCCAGCGGAATGAACAGGAACAGGCTGAGGAATGCCAGTGCAATGGCGATCAATGACCAGCGTATCCACGCCGGTTCAGAGGTGGCGCGGCTGCGGGCGACCTTGGCCTGGTAGTGGCCCAGATTGGAAACAGTAGAAGACATGCGTGCTTTGCCTTTGGCTATGTAAGGGTTATTCGGCGGATTTGGCGTTGCGCTGGCTGCTCCACCATTGCAAGCCATTGATGGCCAGCAACAGGATGAAGGAGATCACCAGCATGACCACGGCAATCGCAGTGGCACCGGTGTAGTCGTATTGCTCAAGCTTGGTGATGATGATCAGCGGAGTGATTTCAGACACCATGGGCATATTGCCTGCGATGAAAATCACTGAGCCGTATTCGCCAACGGCACGGGCGAAGGCCAATGCGAAACCGGTCAGCAGCGCAGGCCAGATTGCAGGCAGAATTACCTTGCGGAAGGTTTGCCAACGGTTGGCGCCCAGACTGGCAGCGGCCTCTTCTGTCTCGGCTTCCAGATCTTCCAGCACCGGTTGTACGGTACGCACCACGAACGGCAGGCCGATAAAGGTGAGGGCGACGACCACACCCAATGGGGTGAAGGCGACCTTGATGCCATACGGTTCCAGCAATGAACCTATCCAGCCATTGCCTGCATAGATCGCTGTCAGCGCAATGCCAGCGACGGCTGTCGGAAGTGCGAAGGGAAGATCGACCAACGCATCCACCAGGCGTTTGCCGGGGAAGGTGTAACGCACCAGCACCCAGGCGGTCAGCAGGCCGAATATCGCGTTGATGAAGGCACCGATCAAGGAGGCGCCAAACGTCAGCTTGTAGGAGGCCAGCACGCGTGGTGCCGTGACGGTGGTCCAGAATTCGGCAAAGCTGAGTTCTGTGGTTTTCAGGAAGGCCGCTCCCAGCGGTATCAGCACAATCAGGCTCAAATAGAGGATGGTGTAGCCGAGAGAGAGGTTGAATCCAGGTAGAACGTGGTGTCTTTTCGCCATTTTTTCGTCAGTTAATAGATGCATTAAAGTGCGGTAATCGGGCGCCAATGTAGCAAAATTCCTTATATATTAAAAATAATATGTTTTTATATTTATATAACTGAATTGCTATAAAAGGAGCGGTGAAAAATGACCGGGGCATGCCATGCATGCGTCCCGGACTGAGGAGGAGATGTAAACTGGGTAAGGCAAGATAATCAGGCCGCGACGCGAATGCTGGGCTTGAATACCGACACGGGTTGCAGTTCCTTCGCCGTCACTGGCTTGCCTAGGAAGTAACCTTGCAACAGGCTGGCGCCCGATTCAATGGCAATATCGAATTGCGTCTGCGTTTCGATACCCTGAATCACGGGTTGCGCTCCCAGGTCGCTGATGATGCCGAGCAGTTTGGGGATGATCTTGCGTACGCGTGGGTTGCGTTCCGCTTCCTGAATCAACTGGATATCCAGTTTCACGAAATCAGGGGAGAGCGTCCACAAGCGGTCCAGATTGGAATGCTTGCTGCCAAAGCCATCAATCGCGATCTTGTAGCCGCGATCGCGGTAGTTTTCCACGGCTTCCACCAGGGGCTTTTCCTGATCAACCGCACTTTCCTGAATCTCAATCACCACGCGGTTGGTCGGCACCGAATTGCTGTGCAGAATGCGCTCAAACACCTTGCCATGGGCATTCACGCTGGCCAGCAGCTTGGTATGCACATTCAAAAACAACAGGCCGTTTTCGGCATGTAGCTGGCGGAAATTCAGCACGTGCAAGGTACGGCTGACGCGGTCAAACTTCACCAGCTTGCCTGATTGCTCGGCGTAGTAAAACGCAAAGTGCGGGCTGACTTCCTGTACGCCACCCAAAGAGGGGCGCAGTAAAGCTTCGTGGCCAAACAGGTCGCCCGCTTCGCTGTCATAAATCGGCTGGAAGGCGGTGTGCAACTGAATACCCAGGAAGGTATTGCTGAACTCGCCGCGTGACAGCTCGTCCAGGCCATAATCGTCCAGGTCCAGATGCAGCGATTCGCGCAGCTGGGATTTCAGGGTTTCAAGGTAACTCAGATCTTGTGTGGGAATGCTCATATTGATGCTCCTTCATTTTGCGTAAATTTGGTCAAAGATGCCGCCATCTGCAAAATGCGTTTTCTGTGCTTTGGCCCAGCCGCCAAATACCTCTTCTACCGTAAACAGGTCTATCGACTTGAAGTCGGTCTTATGCTTGGCAGCCACGCTCTCCAGCTTGGGGCGCAGGTAATGGCGCGCTGCGATTTCCTGACCTTCTTCCGAATACAGATAATTCAGGTAGACCTCAGAAACTGCGCGGGTATTGCGCTTGTTGACGACTTTGTCGACGACGCTTACCGGATTCTCGGCGAGGATGCTGGATGACGGATACACCACATCAAATTGATCATTGCCCAACTCCTTTTTAATCAGGAACACTTCATTTTCAAAGGTCAGCAGCACATCACCGATGCCGCGTTGCACAAAGGTCGTGGTAGCACCGCGGCCGCCGGTATCCAGCACCGGCACATTGCGGAACAGCTTGCCGACAAATTCCTTGGCCTTGGTTTCGTCCGCGCCATTACGCACGGCATATCCCCAGGCGGCAAGGTAGCTGTAACGACCATTGCCCGAGGTTTTGGGGTTGGGCACCACGACGGCAATGCCGGGTTTTACCAGATCGTTCCAATCCTGAATTTTCTTGGGGTTGCCCTTGCGCACCAGAAATACTGTGGTGGAGGCAGTCGGGGAACTGTTATAAGGCAGGCGTTTTTGCCAATCCTTGGGGATCAGCTTGCCGCGTTCGTACAGAATATCAATGTCATTGCTCTGGTTCATGGTGATGACATCTGCTTCCAGTCCATCGGCAACGGCGCGTGCCTGTTTGCTGGAGCCCCCATGCGACTGGTTGATGGTGACTGTTTCACCGGTTTTTTGTTTCCAGTAACTGGCAAAGGCCGGGTTGAAGTCCTTGTAAAACTCGCGCGTCACATCGTAAGAAACATTCAGGATTGAGGTGTCTGCCCAGACGGATGGGGTAAACAGCAGGGCAATGATGGCGATGCGCTTCAACATGCGGGCTCCGTAGATGAATAAGTTAGGAATGGACGCCATGATAAGCAGGCATTTAAATAATGTAAAAGAATATAAAAATATATTTATATTCATAATATTTATTATAAATTACCTGAGTTGCCGTGGAACAATGCATTTTTAGCCATGCTTTACTTCATGCAACCTTGCGGTTTTTTAAATAACTAAATAGAATTAGCTTATAACTGATTGTTATAGCCAGTTGCTGACCGGACAACCGGAAGCCAGTGCGCCTCAACCGAGGCCGCTGGCTTTTTTGTTTTTAGGGCCGCCGATTTGGGGATAACGAGATGACCGATGCAGTGGATTTGACAGCACCTCAAGCGGAGGCTGATTGGGATATTGCCAGTATTGTGGACGCACTTCGTACCGTGCGGCTGAATGCGCTGGAGAATCGCAAGCGCAGGCAAAACCCGCCCAAACTGCCTTCGCGCAAAGCGCTCGAAGCGATTGTGGATGGCCTGGCCGCCACTTTGTTTCCCAATCGTCTCGGCTTGCCCGATTTGAAAGAAGACGGTCTCGATTATTTTGTCGGCCACACTCTGGATGTCGCATTAAAGGACCTGCACACGCAAATTCGGCTGGAGCTGGCATTTGCGTCTTCTCTTGAGTCTGACAAGACGGATGACGAAGCGCCTTCAGCGCGTGGCATCGTCAGCCAGTTCGCTGCTGCACTTCCCGGCATACGCCAAACCCTGGATACCGATATTCTTGCGGCGTATGAGGGCGATCCCGCTGCCCGCAGTGTCGATGAGGTGCTCGTATGCTACCCAGGCATCACCGCCATCATTCACCATCGTCTTGCCCATCAACTCTACACACTGGGCGTGCCACTCGTCGCGCGCATGATTGCCGAGATTGCCCATTCACGTACTGGTATTGATATTCATCCCGGCGCCACGATTGGCGACAGTTTCTTTGTCGATCATGGCACCGGCGTGGTGATCGGTGAGACCACCATCATCGGTAATCACGTACGGCTTTATCAGGCAGTGACTTTGGGCGCAAAACGCTTTCCTGCCGATGAAAGTGGTGTGCTGATTAAAGGCAATGCACGCCATCCCATTGTTGAGGATGACGTCGTCGTCTATGCCGGTGCGACGATACTGGGCCGCATTACCATCGGTCGTGGGTCCTCCATCGGTGGCAATGTCTGGTTGACCCACAGCGTGCCACCAGGCAGCAACATCACCCAGGCGCAAATGCGCAGCGGTGTGCTGCCTCTGCCTGAAGGCCAGATGGCCGCCAATGCCACTCCAGGCGCTAATCCCTCCGGGCCTGCCCAATACGGCTAGGCCTTTTTTTACCCCTTGCAACACCTAAACCACACTACACAGGAGATTTAAATGGCGGATATTCATCAAGGACAAACGGCATTAGGCGATGTCGCAGCACGTACGCTAGCCAATGCCACCAAAACGGTGCCCATGCTCAGCACGATTACCCCCCGCTGGCTGGTGCATCTGTTGCAATGGGTGCCTGTAGAAGCTGGTATCTATCGCGTTAACAAGGCCAAGAATCCGAATGCGATTGAAGTGGATTGCTCCAACAAGGATGAGCGCGAGTTGCCTGCGACCTTTGTTGATTACGAAGAGTGGGGCCGTGAGTATGTGCTGAACGCCGTCAATACCGTGGTCGATGTACACACCCGCGTATCCGACCTGTACAGCAGCCCGCACAACCAGATTCGTGAACAGTTGCGCCTCACCATTGAAACCGTCAAAGAGCGTCAGGAAAGCGAACTGATCAACAATGCCGAGTATGGCTTGCTGAACAATGTGGCTGACTCGCAAAAGGTGAAGTCCCGCACTGGCGCTCCAACACCAGACGACCTCGACGAACTGATCAGCAAGGTATGGAAAGAGCCAGCCTTCTTCCTGGCCCATCCACAGGCAATTGCGGCTTTTGGTCGTGAATGTACACGCCGTGGTGTGCCTCCACCGACTGTTTCCATGTTTGGCTCGCAGTTCCTGACATGGCGTGGTATTCCCCTGATTCCTTGCGACAAGCTGAAGGTCACCAAGGGTAAAACCAATATTCTGCTGTTGCGTACGGGTGAAAGCCGTCAGGGCGTGGTGGGTCTGTATCAGCCTAATCTGCCAGGTCAGCAAAGCATGGGCCTGTCGGTGCGTTTCATGGGGATCAACCACAAGGCGATTGCCTCCTACCTCGTGTCCTTGTATTGCTCGGTCGCTGTTCTGACCGATGATGCGATTGCCGTGCTGGAGAATGTCAGCGTGGACAACTACTATGACTACAAGTAATTTCAACGATCTTTCGGCCTTTGAGCCGGAAGCTATTCTGGCGGCTTTGCCGGGGGAGCATCCCCGCATGGCGGCAGGTCTGGCGGTTGGCCGGGCCGCAACAGAGTCCGGACACCTGGATGTGAGCGAGCTGGCACGTATTGCCAATGAGCTCTATGCCGAGGGGTTTCCTGCGGGAGCGCCTTTCAGCAGTACGCCCGATGTGTACACCACCACTGCTTTGCCCGACAGCTCAGGCCAGGCCGCTGGTATTCGTTCCGGCTCACCGGGCCCAACTGCTCCAGTGACGTCGCATCCGCATGCCTCTTCGGTCGGACTCGAAAGCATTCAGTTAACGGATCCATCCTTGGTGCCACCGCAGCTGGATATTGCCAGTGCTGCGGCGACAGTAAGTGGCGGGCAATATCAACCCGCTCTGAGCGTGCCATTTGGCGGTGATCTGGAGATCAGTCGTTTGCTGGGCAACGTTGAGATTCCCTATGCGAGCGATCTGCAGGATTTGTTGACATCATTGAGCACGCCTACATCCGCTGCGAGCGCGCAGCCAGCGGTGAGTCCGTATTACTTTTTGCAAGGTGCTTCGGTCAGCTCACTGAATCCAGGCGCGCAAGCGGGTGGCGGGGTCGCACCTTCGGCGCATCCTCCCTTTGATGTGAATCTGGTACGCAAGGATTTTCCTATCCTGCGTGAGCAGGTAAATGGCCGTCCACTTATCTGGCTGGACAACGCAGCGACCACGCAAAAGCCACAAGTGGTCATCGACCGCCTGGCGTATTTCTACCAGCATGAAAACTCCAATATTCACCGGGCCGCGCATGCGTTGGCCGCGCGCGCTACCGATGCGTATGAGGAGGCGCGCGAAACAGTGCGTCGATTCATCAACGCACCTTCGGTCAATAATGTGGTGTTTGTGCGCGGGACGACCGAAGCGATTAATCTGGTGGCCAAAACCTGGGGCAAGAAACATCTGCGCGAGGGAGATGAGATCCTGATTTCACATCTGGAGCACCATGCCAATATTGTGCCCTGGCAGCAGTTATGTCAGGAAACCGGGGCCAGGCTGCGTGTGGCCCCCGTGGATGATAGCGGTCAGGTATTGCTTGATGAATACCAGAAGCTGCTGACGTCGCGTACTAAGCTGGTGTCATTCACCCAGGTTTCCAATGCACTGGGTACTGTGACGCCTGCACGCGAAATGATCCAGATGGCCCATGCGGCAGGGGCAAAAGTCCTGCTGGATGGTGCGCAGTCTGTATCGCACATGCGTAGTGATGTGACGGCCCTGGATTGTGACTTTTTCGTGTTCTCTGGTCACAAGGTGTTTGGCCCGACGGGCATTGGGGCGCTGTATGGCAAAGTGGATGTGCTGGCCGAGATGCCCGCATGGCAAGGTGGCGGCAATATGATTCAGGATGTCACCTTTGAAAAAACCGTGTATCACGAAGCGCCCGCCAAGTTCGAAGCTGGCACGGGCAATATCGCCGATGCGGTGGGCATGGGCGCGGCGCTGCAATATGTAGAGCGTTTGGGTATCGACAACATTGCACGGTATGAGCATGACTTGCTGGTGTATGCCACGGCCGCCATGTGCAAGGTGCCGGGCTTGCGCCTGATTGGTACCGCCCGTGAAAAAGCCAGCGTGTTGTCCTTCAGTTTGCCTGGGTATAAGAGTGAGGAAGTCGGTGCCGCCCTGAACGAAGAGGGGATTGCGGTGCGCTCCGGGCATCATTGCGCTCAGCCTATTCTGCGTCGCTTTGGTGTGGAAACAACGGTGCGACCATCGCTGGCGTTTTACAACACCGCTCAGGAAGTCGATGTGATGGTGGATGTATTGCAAAAGCTGGCGCGTACCCGCTAGGCAAGCTTCTCCAGCTCAGCTATTCAAGCAGCAAAACAAAAAAGCCGGTGGCATATTGCCATCGGCTTTTTGTTTTCTTTAATTTAAAGGCTGAGATTTATATCTTGGCGATGGAAACTTCGGTGGCTTTGATCAGCGCCAGCACTTCTGTTCCCACTTGCAGATTCAGCTCGGTGACTGAACGGGTGGTAATCACCGACGTGACAATGCCTCCAGCCGTTTCTATATCCACTTCGGATAATACCGGCCCAGTGAGAATTTCAACGATGCGCCCCCGTAGTTGGTTGCGCACATTAATGGCTTTGATGGTCATGGGAGCCTCCTTTGCGGCAGTAAAAGACAGTCCGGGGGTGCTGCGTTGGGCGTGATCAGGCTGCGATGGCCCAGTGATGTTTGTCGGATGGACATTCGCCCTCCGACAAGTTGTCTAGATTCAATTTTTCCAATCTGGCCTGCAGAGCAGCCGGACCATTGGGCGTGTAGACAATCCGCACGCCGCGTTTGGCTGCCGTCTGCTTGATTTTGTGGGTAAAGGTGTGGCTGATCCAGTTGGTGACCAGCACAATGAGTTCTGTGTTGTGTGGGATGGTTTTCTTGCCATCGCCGACCTTGCGCCCTGACCAATGGTCAATGCGGGTAATGCCGTGTTGGGCTAGCACTTGCTTGATGCCGTCTATCTGGTCGCCGCCTACTATCAATGCTGTACTCATGGTGAGAGTCTCCTGTTGAAACGGGGCCACCGAATTTTGTCCGGAAGGCCCCTGATATTGGAAGTGTGTTTATTTCAGGTAAATCTGGTCAAACGTACCGCCGTCAGAAAAGTGCGTTTTCTGCGCTTTTTGCCAACCACCGAATTCACTATCCACCGTTACCAGATTCAGTTTGGGGAAGTTCTTTTCGTACTTCTTGGCCACCGATTCCAGGGTAGGGCGGTAGTAGTTCTTGGCGGCAATTTCCTGACCCTCTTCGGTATACAAATATTGCAGGTAAGCTTCAGCCACGGCACGGGTACCACGCTTGTTGACTACCTTGTCGACCACGGTGACAGGTGGTTCAGCCAGGATGGACAGCGAAGGCACCACGATTTCGAACTTGTCCGGACCGAGTTCCTTTTGTGCCAGGAAGGCTTCGTTTTCCCAAGCCAGCAGGACATCGCCGATTCCACGTTCAACAAAAGTGGTAGTGGCACCACGTGCACCGGAATCCAGTACCGGCACGTTCTTCAGGATTTTGCCGATGAACTCACGGGTCTTGGTTTCGTCGTTGTTAAACTTGCGCTGACCATAGGCCCATGCCGCCAGGTAGTTCCAGCGTGCGCCGCCAGAAGTCTTGGGGTTGGGGGTCACGACCGAGATGCCTGGGCGTGCAATGTCATCCCAATCCTTGATGTTTTTCGGATTACCCTTGCGCACCAGGAATACGATGGTGGATGTGTAGGGCGAGCTGTTGTGGGGAAGGCGCTTTTGCCAATCCTTGGGGATCAGCTTGCCTTTCTCATATAGCGCATCAATGTCATACGCCAGTGCCAGGGTAGCAACGTCAGCTTCCAGACCATCAATGATGGCACGACCTTGTTTGCCAGAGCCGCCATGCGAAGCCTTGATGGTGACATTGTCGCCGGTCTTGGCTTTCCAGTATTTGGCAAATGCCGCGTTGAAGTCCTGATACAGTTCGCGTGTCGGATCGTAAGATACATTCAGCAGACTGATATCCGCCGCCGATGCCGCCAAAGGTGCCGCCAGGGCAAGCGCTACCGCAGCGCTACGCAAATGATGAATAATTGTTTTCATTGGTTTTTCCTGTCTCTCTAGTTGTCTGGTTAAAACTGGAATTGCAAGCGGCTGAACAGAATGCGCTCGTCTTCACGGTCGCGGATGTTGGCCAGTGTGCCGCCGCCGCCACCTTCAAATTTGGTTTGTTCGTAGTTGGTTGCCAGGCGTACCCACTGATTGAGGTACCAGTTCAAGCCGATGCCCCAGGTTTTGGCTTCCTTTGCGCTTGTCAGCGGATTGGCGAAACGGTTACCTGATGCCGTGTTGAAGGCGCTGCCATCAATATTGTTTTCCTGATAGCGGCCAACCAGTTCCCATGCGCCCCAACCATCTTTACCGGTTTCAAACGGGTTTTTCGGTTTTACGCTCTTGAAGGATGCATCTTCCCCGGTCAATACCCACGAGGCAGCGATTTGCCAGGCGTCATTTTTCAAGGTGTCATTCACCGTACCAGCGGCATTGCGGACTTCTTGTGATACACGTGCGTATTCAGCAATCACGCCGAACGGGCCGTAGTAGTAATACGCCTGAGGCGATACACGTACGCGCGTGCCGTCACCCACGGTGCCCGTGGTGTATTGGAAGAAGTTAAGTTGCTGCGATGGCGTTTTGTAGCTGGGCAATGTGCCGGTAGACGAGTTGGTGTATGTGCCTGCTACACCGAATCCCAATCCTTCCAGTACGCTGTCGCTGCCTTTAAAGGGTGTGGTGAAAACGCGCGCGGTGTAATCCTTGTCGCTATTCGCATCCACACGGGTGGTTTCTTCACCACCATCATTTGTGCCGTTGAAAAAGCCCACAGCGTAGCTCAACTTGCTATCCAGCAAGTCGCCATAGACTGAGGTGCCGAGGCCACGATTAGGCAGGATGTTATTGCTGACATAGCTGCGTTCGATGAACTTGATGTCGCCGCCACCTTGCAGACGTTCAAGCCCAACAAATGGCTTGAATTTACCAGCGCGGATTTTGAATGCCGGGTCAAAACGACCATCCACATAAGCATCAATCACGCGTGAGATATTGCCGGTGCCTGTGTTGGTGTTGTCGGTTTCCCCAAACTCAGGTGTAAAACGGAAATCATATTTGCCAAACAGGGTGCCCTGAAATGTCGGGCGGATGCGGCGTGCGGTAAAACCGTCATCGGCGTTGGTGGTATGGTCCGGGTTGTCGAATTGGCGATAATCCAGCTGGATCAGGCCTTTCAGGCTGTATTCAAACTGGCCATCGGCCGACTTGATGCCGAAGCCAGTTGGTCCGGCTACGACGACGGGTGTTTCTTTCTTTTTGGCGGCAGCTTCTTCTGCAGCGATTTCATTTTTACGCTCCAAGACCTTGATCTTTTGATCGAGGTCTAAAATAGTTTGACGCAATGCTTCGATTTCTGGATCGGCAGCGAATGCACTGTGCGTGGCCAGTAAGAGACCGCTAGCAAGAAGTGCGGAAGTGATTTTGTTGATTTTGAATTGCATGATGATCCCCTGTAAATGTATTGCTTCCGGCGGTCCGGTCAGGTCATCGAGATTTTTTAACTAGATTGCGGCCGCTGCAGTTGCAGTAGGCTTGGATTTTTGTGATTCGTTACTGAAGCGGACTTTTTCACGGCGCTCGATTTGAGTCACACGGCCGTCGTGTACCGTGATCTCGACAGCACCAAAGCGAAGCTGCTCTACTGCACGCAGGATTTCCTGTACGACATCGGCAGGGAGGGCGGTTTGAAACGGTGATGGCATGATGATGCTCCAGCAAAGATGAATCGAATGCTGCGCACTTTACCAATTCTGTTTAATAATAAAAAATAATTTGTTTTTATAATTTTATAATTTAAGTGAATATAAAGATCAAAATAAAAACCCAACACATGCGTCGGGCTTTCCGGTCAGTCCAGGTTTTATTAGCGGCTATCGTTCTGCCATAAAACGTCATTTACACCTTGTTCTTTATTCAGATAGCGTGAAAGCACGAAAAGCAGGTCTGAAAGCCGGTTGAGATAGCTACGCGCAATCGGTGTGACTTGCTCAGTGCGCGCGAGCTCGACCACCTCACGTTCAGCCCGGCGGCATACTGTGCGCGCCAGGTGGCAATATGCGGCAGCGCGCGATCCGCCAGGAAGAATGAATTCTTTGAGCGGGCTCAGGGTTTCATTCAGGGTATCCAGTGTTTTTTCCAGAGCATCCACGCGCTCTGGCTTGACCATGCTGTGGCCGGGAATGCAGAGTTCACCGCCCAGATCAAAAAGATCATGCTGGATGCGTGTCAGGTGAGGCGTAATGTCTGCGGGTAGTGATTCGGTCAGCAGGATGCCGATAATTGCATTCAGCTCATCCACGGTGCCCATGGCATGTACCCGAAGACTATCCTTGGCAATGCGTGAGCCGTCGCCTAAGCCGGTGTCGCCTTCATCGCCGGTGCGTGTGTAGATTTTACTAAGTCGATTGCCCATGATGATCTCCTGAAGAAGGCTGAATTGTAGTACATGCGGCTGAATGACTGTGCCATGCCCCTGCAAGTTCGGCTACACTGGCGCGATTCATTATTTTTTACGACTTAATTTTACTGTGGTGGCTACCTTATCTTTTGCTGGTCAGGATATCCCGGTTGGGGTCTTTGATTCCGGCGTCGGCGGCTTGTCGGTGCTTGCCCATATTCGGCATGTGCTGCCGCAGCAGTCTCTTATCTATGCGGCAGATTCCTTGCACGCGCCTTATGGCAGCAAGTCGCAGGCGTTTATTGTTGATCGTTCCATACAATTATCTGATTTCCTCATCTCGCGTGGGGCCAAGGCCTTGGTGGTGGCCTGCAATACGGCTACGGCCGCGGCCATCGGGGAATTGCGACGGCGCTATGCGATACCCATTATCGGTATGGAACCCGCGGTTAAACCCGCCGCCGCCGCTACACGCTCAGGTGTGGTCGGCGTGCTTGCAACCAGTGGCACCTTGCAAAGTGCGCAGTTCGCCGCCTTGCTTGAAAGCTATGGCCGTCAGGTGCGGGTGGAAACACAGGCGTGTATTGGCCTGGTGGAGTGTATTGAACGAGGGGAGTTGCAAGATGCTGCAACGCGGCAGTTATTGCAAAGGTATATCCACCCCTTGCTGGATGCCGGCGCAGATACGCTGGTGCTTGGCTGCACCCATTATCCCTTCGTGCGACCGCTGATTGAAGATATTGCCGGGCCGGATGTGGTGATTATCGATACAGGAGCCGCCGTGGCCCGCCAGCTCAAATATCGCTTGCGGGAGGCAAACCTGCTTGTCGATAGTTTGGCAGTTGAGTCCGGTGCGACGGAGTTCTGGAGTAATGCGGATACTGCATCAGCACAGTCAGTGATCAGCCTGTTATGGGGTGCATCCGTTGACGTGATGCGCTTGCCAGATTAAGCGCATGGCCAACAAATCTCAGTGATGATGGGCGACAGCTTCGCCCGCTTTCAGTCTGTATTTGGTGCCGCAATATGGGCACATGGCTTGGCCGCTGGCGGTGATGTCGAGAAATACGCGGGGGTGGGAACACCACAACGAGACTTCCTTGGTAGGACAGTGCAGCGGCAGATCGCTGGCCGTGACTTCAATCTCTTTTGCTTCGTATGCCATGATGTTCCCTCTGTTGCTTTAAACGATGGTGAGCCAATCCATGTGCTTGGCGGATTTTCCGGTAACCACGTCAAAATACATCTTCTGCAGTTGCTCGGTAACCGGGCCGCGTTTGCCTAAGCCAATCGCGCGATTATCCAGCTCGCGAATAGGCGTAACTTCAGCGGCGGTGCCAGTGAAGAACGCTTCGTCAGCAGAGTAGACTTCGTCGCGGGTAATGCGCTTCTCAATCACGGTATAACCAAGCTCGGCAGCTAACTGCACAATGGTGTCGCGCGTAATGCCTTCCAGCGCACTGGTCAGGTCTGGCGTGTAAATCTTGCCATTGCGTACGATGAAGATGTTCTCGCCCGAACCTTCGGCAACGAAACCATCCACGTCCAGCAGCAGGGCTTCATCATAGCCGTCAGCGGCGGCTTCCTGATGCGCCAGGATGGAGTTCATGTAGTTGCCATTTGCCTTGGCTTTACACATGGTGATGTTGACATGATGACGCGAGAAGGATGATGTCTTGACGCGAATGCCGCTTTGCAGGGCTTCTTCGCCCATGTAGGCGCCCCATTTCCATGCAGCGACGATCAGATGTGTAGACAATGTCTTGGCTGAAATGCCCATCGCTTCAGCACCATAAAATGCCATCGGGCGCATGTAGGCGGATTCCAGGTTGTTTTCACGTACAGCTGCTTTTTGCGCTTCAACAACAGTCGCTTTGTCAAAAGGCATTTTCATGCCAAGAATATGCGCGGAACGAAACAGGCGATCCGTATGTTCTTTCAAGCGGAAAATGGCTGTGCCTTTATCAGTTTTGTATGCGCGCACGCCCTCAAACACCCCCATCCCATAATGCAGTGTGTGGGTTAAAACATGCGTGGTTGCCTCACGCCATGGCACCATTTTGCCGTCATACCAAATTAGACCATCACGGTCAGCCATCGACATCTTCAGTTCTCCATCAATACTAAAGCTATTAAAAGCATCATTGTAATCGCAAGCCCTTGTATTTGAATAGCCGAAATCGGCGCCATGTAGGGGTTTCGGCTAAAGAAAGGTCATGGAGGATGGGGCATAGGCCAGTGGCATGGCTAAAGTCGAGCATTATGGTCAAGTATAAACCACTTTTAAAATATGGTTAATGCGTGTAAAGTTAACCCATGTTCTTTTTATGGTCATTTCAAGAGGGGATTATCATGCATAAAAAAATTCTGGTTTCTTTGCTGGCATTAATGACGCCTGTGGCCGCGATGGCCGAGGCTGGTGACTGGGTTGTCCGTGCCCGGGCGGTGAATGTCAGTCCTAACGAAGATAGTAAATTAGGGCGCACAGTAAATAGTAATGTAGGGAATGTAATGAGCCCAGGTGCCAAGCTTGAGGTGGATAGCAATACTATTCCAGAGCTGGATATCTCTTATTACTTTACAAAGCATATCGCTGCCGAACTGATTCTGGCACTGGGTACGCGCCACGATGTGAGTGTTCATGGCGATTCGGCTGGTGTGATCGGCAACCAGAAGCTGGGCTCGGTCAACTTGCTGCCACCTACCCTGACCTTGCAATGGCATTTCCGGCCTGATCAGACATTTGATCCTTATGTCGGTGCTGGCTTGAATTACACTGCCATTCTGGATCGCAATCTGCAGTTTTCTTCAGGAGCCACGGATGGAACCAAGATCAAGATTGACCGCGATAGCGTAGGGCCAGCATTACAGGCCGGTTTTGATATTAATCTGGAAGGTGGCTGGCTGATCAATGCCGATGTCAAATACATCTGGATGGACACGGATGTGAAAATGCGTAGCGGTAATCAATGGACCAAAATTGACAGCCTGGATATTAATCCATGGGTGGTCGGCGTAGGTTTCGGCAAGAAGTTCTAAGTTATAAAAAAATAGATGAGTCCGTGTGTGGCAGGTGTTGCTTTTTTGTGACGCCTGTCACGCTAGTGGAAAGTGCATTGGCGAGTGAACTTTCAGCGAATCTGCACAAGTCTGGAATATGAATGTGCGAAAACTCATGTAGTAAAAAGGGTTTTTATGTTGTTCTGTAAAGCTGTTACAGAATATAATCGCAACTCTTTACTTTAGCGGTTTTTGATCGGGAGACGTAGTAATGGCAACGGCGAGCGTCGCAACTTCTGGCGTCAATGTGAGTGCAGTGAGCGAACAATATAACTACGATGTTATTCGCAAATTCACCATCATGACGTTGGTATGGGGTGCGATAGGTATGTTTGTCGGGGTGTATATCGCCTCGGAACTGGCTTATCCCTTCCTCAATTTTGATATTCCTTACATTACCTTTGGTCGCTTGCGTCCTGTACACACAGGTGCTGTGATTTTCGGGTTTGGCGGTAGCGCGCTGTTTGCTACGTCTTACTATGTGGTTCAGCGTACCTGTCAGGCGCGCCTGTTCAGTGATGGCATGGCAAGCTTTACCTTCTGGGGCTGGCAGGCCATTATCGTCTGTGCCGCACTGGGTAACGTGCTGGGTTATAGCCAGGGCCGTGAATATGCGGAAATGGAATGGCCGATCGACTTGATGATTGAAGTTGTCTGGGTAACTTACCTGATCATCTTCGTTGGCACCCTGATGAAGCGCAAGCAACCTCATATCTACGTTGCCAACTGGTTCTACCTCGCCTTCATCCTGGCAACTGCCTTGCTGCATACCTTTAATAACCTGGCCGTGCCTATCAGCCTGTTCTCCATGAAATCCTACAGCCTGTTCTCTGGCGCGCAGGATGCGATGACGCAGTGGTGGTATGGTCACAATGCCGTGGGCTTCTTCCTGACGGCTGCCTTCCTCGGCATGATGTACTACTTCGTGCCCAAGCAGGCTGGTCGCCCTGTTTACTCATATCGTCTGTCAGTGCTGCACTTCTGGGCGATCATCTTTCTGTATATGTGGGCCGGTGCGCACCATTTGCACTGGACGGCCATTCCTGACTGGACATCCACGCTGGCTGCCACGTTCTCCATCATGCTGTTGCTGCCATCCTGGGGCGGTATGATTAACGGTATCCTGACGCTGTCCGGTGCCTGGGACAAGCTGCGTACTGATCCTGTCATGCGATTCCTGATTGTGGCGCTGTCGTTCTACGGCATGTCCACCTTCGAAGGCCCAATGATGTCCCTGAAGGATGTGAACGCCTTGTCGCACTACACCGACTGGACCATTGGTCACGTGCACTCCGGTGCTCTGGGCTGGGTAGCCATGATTTCCTTCGGTTCGCTGTACCACCTGGCACCACGCCTGTGGAATACCCCGATGTATAGCCAAAAGCTCATCAACGTGCACTTCTGGCTGGCGACTATCGGTATTCTTCTGTACATCGTTGCCATGTGGATTTCCGGCATCATGCAGGGTCTGATGTGGCGTGCGTTTGATGATTTCGGCAACCTCCAGTATTCCTTCGTGGAATCTGTTGCGGCAGCCCATCCTTTCTATGTCATGCGTGCATTGGGTGGTGCGTTCTTCCTGAGCGGTATGTTGTTGATGTGCTACAACATGTACAAAACCATCCGCAAAGGCAGTACCGAGCAACAGGTTGAAGTCAGCCCAGTGGCTGCTTAATACGGAATAGAGGGTATTGGAGTCAAAATGAAACACGATAATATTGAGCGCAACCTAGGCATCCTGCTGGTACTGACTATGCTGGCTATCAGTGCTGGTGGCCTGGTTGAGATTGTTCCCCTGTTTTTTATCAAGGAAACGGTTGAGAATGTAGAGGGTGTTCGTCCTTATAGCCCTCTTGAGCTGCGTGGTCGCGATATCTATGTGCGTGAAGGCTGCTATTTGTGCCACTCGCAAATGATTCGCCCATTCCGCGATGAAGCGCTGCGTTATGGTCACTACTCACTGGCTGCCGAGTCCAAGTACGATCACCCGTTCCAATGGGGTTCCAAGCGTACTGGTCCTGATCTGGCCCGTGTTGGCGGCAAGTATTCGAATGACTGGCAAACCCAGCACTTGAATGCACCTCGCTCGCTGGTGCCTCAGTCTGTGATGCCTAACTATCCATGGCTGCTGAAGACCGATCTCGATTACTCCGATATCGAGTTGCGCATGAAAGCCTTGCGTACGACTGGCGTGCCTTACTCTCTCACACAGGCAGAATATGACCGTAATGTGAAAGACTTCGGTGAAGACGTTGCCAAGAGTCTGCATATTCCTGATGCTGAAAAGAATCTGGTCGCGCAGGCCCAGTTGGGTAACTACGACACGGATCCTGGCAAGTTGAGTGAAATGGATGCCCTGGTGTCTTACCTTCAGGTGCTGGGTACCATGGTCGACTTCAAGAAATACGACGACGATTACTTCGTTAAATTCCGTTAATAGACTGCAAGAGGCTTCATGATGGAATGGTTGATGTGGTTTACCAAGTTTGAGAATACCAAGCCGGTTTCATTGGTGATTTTCTTTGTCTTGTTCTGCGGGGTCATGGTCTACCTTTACGGTAGCCGCTCCCGCGGCGAGAAGCTGGAAAACTTCAAGAACATTCCTCTGCAAGACGATTAGATTTAATTAGGACGAATCATGAGTCAGGACAAAATCAAGACACCGACCACCACAGGACACGTGTGGGACGACGATCTTCAGGAGCTTACCAATCCATTGCCTAACTGGTGGGTATGGGGGTTTTACATTACGTTTGTATTCACCATTGTGTATTGGCTGTTTTACCCAGCCTGGCCGATTGGGCATACCTACACCAAAGGTATTCCTGGCTGGAACAGCATCACCTACACGGCTACGACAGTCGATGGTAAGGAAGTCGAGAAAACCACGCACTGGAACATGCGCTCCAAGTTCATGCATGAGATGAATGAGCAACAAGCCGAGCAGAAGAAATGGTTCGACAAGGTAGCGGGTGCTTCTTATGAAGACGTATCCAAGGATGCTGACCTGATGCAGTTCGTTAACTCGGCCGGTAAGACCTTGTTCTCGGATAACTGCGCACCATGTCACCAGTCTGGTGGTCAGGGTAAAGTCGGCTTCTCGCCTAACCTGACCGATGACCACTGGCAATATGGCGGTACGTATGACCAGATTCACACCACAATTGTGGGTGGCCGTCGTGGTTACATGCCTCCTTTCAAGGAAGTATTGAATGACCAGCAGATCACCCAGTTGGCCAATTATGTGTTGAGCCTGTCTGGCGAACCCCATGATGAAACCGCTGCTGCTGCCGGTGCCAATATTTTCAAGGGCGATTCGGCCGCTTGTTACTATTGCCATGGCGCCGATGCCAAAGGCCGCGTCGAATTGGGCTCTGCCAACTTGACCGACAAAATCTGGTTATGGGCTGATGTGCCTGCTGCCAAGGATGCAGCGGCCAAGCTGGACGCTGTCAAACATGTGATTTCTGGTGGTCTGGATCGTGGTGTAATGCCAAACTGGGATCACCGCTTGAAGCCTGAGCAGATCAAACTGTTGACGGTGTATGTACACGATAGTCTGGGTGGCGGTAAGTAGTACGTTTTACACCAAGTACAATCTGAACGATGCAACTTAATCAAAGGCTCACGCCCTAATGTGGGCCTTTGTCGTTTTTTAGCGGTTATTTTCAAAGCGAGTCAGAAACAGCCATGGAAGCAAGCAAAGCCAGTCAATCTGCCCTCTACGCCAAGCATATTCCGATTTTTACGCGCTCGGTCAAAGGCAAGTACCGTAACTTCAAGACTGCGGTCATGATCGTCGCTTACAGTGTTTATTTCCTGTTGCCGTGGATGCCCTGGGAGCGGGCCAGTTCTCCCAGTCAGGCATTGCTGTTTGACTTGAGCACCCGCCGGTTTTTTATTTTTGATCTGATTGTCTACCCGCAGGATATTTTCTGGCTGGCAATGTTATTGTTCATCGCAGCTGCCTTGCTGTTTTTTGCTACTGGCTTGATCGGCCGTGCCTGGTGTGGTTATTTCTGTTTTCAGACCTTGTGGACTGATCTTTTCATCATGGTGGAAAAGGCCATCCAGGGTGAGCGTCCGGCACGGCTCCGCTTGTACAAGCAGCCCTGGAATGCGGAAAAAATCCTCAAGATAGGCTCCTCGCATTTCCTGATGTTGCTGATTTCCTTCTGGACGGCGTTCACGTTTGCCGCCTACTTCAATTACGCCCCGGATTTTCTGGTCAACCTGTTTACGGGGCATGCCGCAGATGCCGCCTATATTACGGTCGCTGCTTTAACAGTGACTACCTATGTGGCTGCTGGCCTGTTACGTGAAAATATCTGTACGCTGGCATGTCCGTACGCGCGCTTTCAGGGCGTGATGTATGAGCCTGATACGCTGGCAGTCAGTTACGACGCCAAGCGTGGCGAAGGCCTTGCAGGTCGCACGCTGCCCATCGCTGGCTTGAAAACCCGCGAAGAACGCCAGGCCAAAGGCCATGGTGATTGTATTGATTGTGGCTTCTGCGTGCAGGTTTGCCCGACCGGTATTGATATCCGCAATGGCTTGCAATATCAATGCATCTCTTGCGGCCTGTGTATTGATGCCTGTAACAACATCATGGATTCCGTGGGCTATCCGCGTGGTCTTATCCGCTACGATTCCGAGAAAAACCTGGCAGATGCAACGCCACATGCGCCCCGCCTGGAGTGGAAGCGCCTTAAAGTGCTGGGCTATGCCGTCGCTATTGTAGTGATGACCGGGACGCTTTTTTACAATATCGGCACCCGTACCAATGTGGAAGTGTCTGTACAACAGGTAAGGCAGCCCATGTTCATCATGTTGTCTGATGGCAGCTTCCGTAATCGTTACCAGATTCATATCGTCAACAAGACCGAGCACGACGAGATATACAAGATCAGTGTTAGCGGAATACCGGCAGATGCGCTCGATATGGGAAATATCCCGCAAGTGCATGTACGTGCAGGCAAGGATTTGACGGTGAATGCCAAGGTCAATCTTGAGCATGAACTGGCCGAGCGCACCAAAACCTTCAACTTTGTCATCCAGCCGCAGACCGCTGGGGCAGAAACCATCACTCTTCCTACCAATTTCAACAGTAAGTGAGTTTAGCCGTGAATTTGTTTGCTCTGCCGCAAGTGTCCATGACGGAAACCCTGTTTGGTGGCTTGCTCCTTGCGGCCGTCCTGTTTTTTGTCAGTCGACGCCTGGGCTTGCCCAATTTCTGGGCGGGTATCCTGAGTGGCGCCTTGCCGTTCCTGTTGTATCTTGCGTATAGCCAGCAGCATTGGACCGGGGGGGATGTCCTGGCGATCCACTTTGCGGTTTATCTGGCCAATGCTGGCTTGTTGATGGTATTTGGCGGCATGCAGCAGAAAAAGCAGAAGCTGCACTGGGCACCGCGACTCATCATCGGGTTTTTTATTGGTCTGGTCGTGCTGAATGCCGTGCTGTTATCCATTTCCAGCCGTGGCTTGCCAGATAGCATCAGTAACCTGTTTTTGCCGCATCCTGCGAATGAAACGGTGCATACTGCCTTTCCTGGCCTCATTCCGCATGATCGCAACAAACTCTACGAACCGCACCTTGCCAGACTTGAGCAGCAACGTCATCTGGGCTGGAAGATTGGTATTGAGGGGTGGGATACCATGAGAAGCAAGACTCCATCTGTCATCACCCTCAAACTTGACGATGCACAAGGCACAGGCATTGCCGGTGCTGAAGTGACCATGGGCTTGTGGCGCATGGCCAATAGCCGTGATGATCAGAAATTTTCCCTGTCCGAGGTCAGTCCTGGCGTTTACCAGACGACCATGACCTTGAATGACTCGGGCAGATGGATACTGGATCTCTATATCCAACATGGTGAAGATACCTACATCAAGCAGCAAACCCTTTACATTGATGGCGATTAAGCTGCGCGTATGACGGACGTGGTGGATTGCTATCATTGCGGCTTGCCCGTGATGACGGGCGAGCGCTATACACTTGATGTATTGGGCGCGCGTCGGCGTCTTTGCTGCCATGGCTGCCAGGCGGTGGCGAATTCCATTGTCGACAATGGCCTTGAGGACTATTACCGCTATCGCACCGAGCTTCCCAAAACTGCCGAAGAGCTGGTTCCCGATGAGCTGCGCAAGCTTGCCCTTTATGATCATCCCGATGTGCAAAAAAGCTTTGTGCATGAAGCCGCTGACTCTCTGAAGGAGGCTGCTCTCATCATTGAGGGCATAACATGCGCCGCCTGTATCTGGCTGAATGAGCGCCATCTGCAGCAACTGCCTGGTGTGCATGCGGTTTCTTTCAACTATGCATCGCAACGGGCCCGCATCAGCTGGGACGATACCAAGATTCATCTGAGCGAAATCCTCGCCGAAATCCGCAAGCTGGGCTATCACGCCCATCCCTTCAGTGCCCAGCAGCAGGATGACGTCCGCCAGCAGCAGAAGAAACGCGATTTTCGTCGCTTGGCGGTGGCCGGGCTGTCAGCCGGGCAGGTCATGATGATCGCCGTGGCCCTGTACGCAGGACCTGCACAGGGCCTGGAGCCTGCTACTGCCCAGATTCTGCGTTGGTTCAGCTTGCTGATGAGCGTACCGGCCATGACCTATGCCGCGTGGCCATTTTATCGGGCTGCCTGGCGCAGTATGGCCAACCGCAGCCCGGGCATGGATGTGCCGATTGTATTAGGTCTGTTGACCGGGTTTGCTGGCAGCATATGGGCGACTTTGCAGGGGCATGGGGTTGTGTATTACGACACACTGACTATGCTGATTTTCTTTTTGTTATCTACCCGATATCTCGAGCGCAATGCCCGGCTTAAATCCATAGAGGCGGCTGAAAACCTTCTCAGGCTTGCTCCCGCCATGGCAACGCGTTTGCGCGGACAGGAACAGGAAGTCGTTCCGGTGGTCGAGCTGAAAGCCGGGGACCATATACTGGCGCGTCCAGGAGAGTCGGTGGCGGCCGATGGCGTGGTCATTGAAGGTGAAAGCAGTGCGGATGAGTCTCTGCTGAGTGGCGAGAGCAAGCCAGTTCATAAAACCATTGGCCATACCGTATACGCGGGCAGTATCAATTATGAAAGCCCGCTGGTTATTGAAGTGACCAGTGTGGGCGAAAACACTATGCTGGCGAGTATTTCCCGCTTGCTGGACCGTGCGCAAGCCGAGAAACCGCGTCTGGCGCATGTAGCTGATCGTGTTGCAGCCTACTTTACAACGGCTCTGTTGCTGGCCGTTATTCTCATTGCCTGGATCTGGTGGCGTATCGAGCCTGAACGCACGCTGGATATTGTACTGGCGGTGTTGGTGGTGAGTTGCCCTTGTGCACTTTCACTCGCGGCTCCTGCTGCATTTGCCGCCGCAGGCTCGCATCTGGTGAGTCGTGGGGTGCTGTTCACGCGTGGACATGCGCTGGAAACCCTGGCCCGGGCAACGCATTTTGTCTTCGACAAAACGGGCACGCTGACCATGGGCAAGCCCGTGCTGGTGCATACGGAATGCTTTGCCGACATGGACGCGCAATCTTGCCTGCGGATTGCAGCCAGCCTGGAAAAAAGCTCTGAACACCCGCTGGCGCGGAGTTTTATTGAAGCGATTCACGCGCAGCCATTATTGACGGTGACCGATAGTGCCAATATTCCCGGGCAAGGTGTGGTGGGTGAGATCGAGGGTGAGCGCTACAGTTTGGGCAATGTGCGCCTCAATCCTGCCGCAGCAGGCATCCAATTGCCACTGGATGAATATCCCGCAGGGGCTTCGATAGTGTGGCTGTGTGACAGTCGTCAATTGCTGGCCGCATTTGTGCTGGCGGATCAGCCACGTCCCGAGGCGGACCTGCTGATACAGCGCCTGCTAAATCAACGCCTGCGGGTATCGATATTCAGTGGGGACGCCAAGGCCTCGGTGGATTATTTTGCCGATGAAATGGGCGTGACAGACCGCCGCGCTGAAATGTCGCCGCCGATGAAATTGCAAGCCCTGCAAGCATTGCAGGAGCAGGGCGAAGTGGTGGTCATGGTAGGGGATGGCATCAACGATGCGCCTGTACTGGCTGGCGCGCAGGTCTCCATTGCCATGGGTAGCGGTACACAAATGGCCAGAGCCAGTGGGGATATTGTGCTGCTGACGGAGCATATGCCTGAAATCGAGCATGCTTTGCAAATCAGCCGTTTCGGCATCCAGATCATCCGTCAGAATTTTGCCTGGGCGCTGGCATATAACCTGGTTGCATTGCCTTTTGCCGCCAGCGGTCTGCTATCGCCATGGATGGCTGCGATCGGTATGTCTGTCAGCTCCTTGATCGTCGTCCTCAATGCCCTGCGCTTGCGGTAGCGCGGCTCAGAATACGCTTGCAGTATCATTGGCTCGTCCCCCATTCTGGCCGGATAATATGCATCGCGATCTTAGCAGGAATGATTGCTATTGGTGTTATTGTTACAAAACCCATTTATAAACAATAAGATAGTGAATTTTTCCGAGTGCTTTTTTAAGCTTTTTACGTTATCATCCACCCCAATGTCATGCTTTGCATGATGCAAATTTGGAATGGAGGTTGGTATGAAAGGTGATAAAAAAATAGTCGGCATACTGAATGACTTGCTCGCGGGCGAGTTGACTGCGGTCGATCAGTATCTGATTCATGGCGAGATGTATGCGGATTTCGGTTTGCAGCAACTGGCGGATAAAAGCTTGCACGAATCCGAACATGAGCGCTCCCATGCACGCGCGATCATTCAGCGCATCCTCTTTCTCGAAGGCAAGCCCAATCTGGAAAAGCGCGACCCGCTGAACATCGGCAAGTCTATTCCCGAGATGCTCAAGTCCGATCTGGCCCTGGAATACCATGTAGTGGGATCGCTAAAAAAAGCAATGGCGGAATGCGAAAAAGCACAGGATTATGTCACGCGCGACATGCTGCTGACCCAACTGGATGATACCGAAATGGACCACGCGTACTGGCTTGAACAGCAATTGCGCCTGATCAATCTGGTCGGTCTGGAAAACTACCTGCAGAGCCAGATGAAGTCATCTGGTGCGGTTTGAGCGTTAAGGAGCAGAAGATGAAGGGTGACAAGAAAGTCGTTGAAATACTGAACAAAGTGCTCAAGAACGAGCTTACGTCCATCAATCAGTATTTCCTGCATGCTCGCATGTTTCGCAACTGGGGTCTGGAAAAGCTCAACGATTACCAATACAAGCAGTCCATCCGCGTGATGAAGGAAGCTGACAAGGTGATTGAGCGCGTCCTTTTTCTCGAAGGCCTGCCCAATTTGCAGAATCTTGGCAAATTGCTGATTGGCGAAGACGTGGTGGAGTGTCTGAATGGCGATCTGAAGTACGAAAAGGACATTCAGCGTCCGCAGCTGATTGAAGCGATCGCCCTCTGCGAAGAGATGCAGGATTATGTCAGCCGTGATTTGCTGCAGGATCTGCTGGAGCACTGCGAAGAAGCGATTGATTGGCTGGAAACCCAGCAAACGCTGATTGCAGATGTCAGCTTGCCGAATTACCTGCAGGCGCATATCGAATCCGATTAGTACTGACGATGTCGCAGAATAAAAAGCCGCAGCCTGTCTGCGGTTTTTTATTGTCCAAAAATGTCAGTCACTTGGAACTATATTGACACGCATTGCTCTATGAATGATAATGGTTCTCAATTTATTTTAACTGATATACAGTCGGCCTAAATTATATGTATGTATGTGTTTGTCGTGCGGTAACTGAGCGTCAAATTTTTCAAGCAGCCCGTGCCGGGGCAAAAAATCTTAAAGACTTGAAGCATGAGCTGGGCGTAGCTACAGAATGTGGCCGTTGCGCCAGTTGCGCCAAGCAATGTTTGCGCGAAGCGCATCAGGAGACCTCGACTGTCGCCAACATCATTCCCTTGCATGCACCGGGCTTGGGCTACGCTTAACTGAGCGTTCGATATCAGGCTTAGTCGCTCGGGTGATCTCAAGCCATTCTTTTAATGTAAAACGCCAGCTTCAAGCTGGCGTTTTACATTAGTCTTCCGTGCCTATCAACATCAAAGCAGATGCTCCAATAACTCCGGGCCGAATACCTCCCTGTGCAAGCGATCAGCGCTGACACCTGCATCCAGCAAATGCTGCCGTTGCTGTTGCATGAATCCGGCAGGTCCGCACAAGTAAAACTCACCCTCAGCCAAGAACGGTTGCCACGCTGCAGTAGGGCGCATTTCATCGCCTGACGATATGGCATTTCCCGTCTGGTAAAAACGCTCGACAATTAAACCAGGAAGTCGACGTTTTGCGGCTTCCAGTTCGTTTTGCAGGATATGCTGTTCTGTTCCGCGATTGCCATGACTGAACAATATCTGGCGAGTGCTCCCGAGGTCGCGCAAGGTATTCAGGATGGATAGCATGGGGGTGATGCCAATCCCTGCCGACAGCAATGCAATGGGCTTCCTAGCAGACAAATCTACCTTAAGATCACCAAATGGTTTGCTGGCGTTGATAAAATCACCTTCCGTGATATGCATGTGCAGCCAGTTGGATACTGTACCCTCCGGTTTGCCGGCATTTTCGATCTCGCGTTTTACGCTGATACGCCACCAAGGTTGTTGCGGCGAATCCGACAGGCTGTATTGGCGCAATTGACGCCGCTCCTTATCTAGATGAGCTTCCACTGTAATGTATTGGCCGGGCAGGAATGGGCCCGGACTGAGACCATCTTCGGTTTGCAAGTGGTAGGACACGATGTCCGCACTTTCCTGTACGCGTTTCACCACCCTTAGTCTGGTGAGTGCACCAGCATCTGCGCCACTCTTGGCATAGAGTTTCTTTTCCTCATCAATCAGCAGGTTGGCCAGAAGCCAGTATGCCTCTCCCCAGGCATCGATCAGGGCGGGGGTGGCGGCATCCCCCAGCACGGTTTTGATGGCCCCCAGCAGGTGTTCGCCAACAATAGGGTAATGGTCAGGCGTTAATCCTACAGCGGCATGCTTGTGCACAATACGGCTCACAACGGGAGCAAGGGCATCGGCATTGTCGATATTGGCTGCGTAGGCAAAGACCGCTGCAGCGAGAGATTGCTGCTGCGTGCCATTTGCCTGATTTCCCATGTTGAACAGATTGGTCAACTCAGGATGTGCCGCAAACATGCTGCGGTAAAACGTCGTGGTAATGGCAAGGCCATGCTCGCGAAGTACCGGTACGCTGGCGTCAATATAGGGTCTGGCGGTCGCTGAAAGCATCATTACTCCTTATGTTGTATTTTAAATGAAACAATGTGGCTATTAAAAAACCGGGATAACCCGGGGTGCTGCTCCATGTGCTTATGCGGTCATGGTTTGAAGGTGTTTCTGTTGCAAGCGCACGATAATTTCACTGGTATGTTTGGGGGTGACGTCCGCCAATGTATAGGTGTCCAGATGCCGGTAAAAGACATCCAGGCTTTCATCCAGCACACCCTTCAGGCCACAACTGCCGGCCAAAGGGCAGGGCGGTTGTGCACAATCCACCAGGGATTGTTTTCCTTCCAGGGTACGCACGACCAATCCCAATGACAGGCTGGCGGGATCCATGCCTAGGCGCAAGCCGCCTCCGGGACCGCGCGTCGCCTGTATCCAGCCGGTCTTGTTGAGGAAAGTCACCACTTTGATAAGGTGGTTGCGCGGCACATTCAACTGCTGGGCCAGCTCAGTAATGGAGACCATGCGGGTATGCGTGCTTTGTGACACATACATGAGCGCCCGCAAGCCAAGATCGGTAAATTTTGTCAGTTGCATGAGCGGCATCATATTATTGTTGCATCATATTTGCAACAATTAAGTGAGGGTGGAATTAATCGATGCGATGCAGTTGACGCGAAAGCTGCTTTAACTCTGCTTCAGCATCGCGGTAGCTGGGGAATAGCCGCGCGACAATCGCCCAGAAACGGGCAGAGTGATTCATTTCCTTGAGATGCGCCAATTCATGCGCAATCACATACTGGATGATATGGGGCGGCGCCTGAATGAGTCGCCAATTCAGCCGGATTTCACCTTTGGAGTTGCAGCTTCCCCAGCGACTGCGTGCGCTGGACAAGGCAATCGGTGGCATAGGCAGGCCTAGTTTCTGCACCAGTAATTCGGTGCGGCGGCTGAAATCGACAAGGGCCAGTTGCTTATACCACTGCGTTACCCGGCGCTTGATCATGGCGGTATCGTTGATGTCGGTGAGGCGGACATCAATGCGGTTACCATCGCAACTGATTGCGCGATTGCGGCTGTCTGCGGCAAGGTAAAGCGGCAGGCTATTGCCCAGCAGCAACAGCGTTTCGCCGTTCTGCCAGCTCAGGGCGGGGACTTTGGCGGCGGCCTGCTGCCGGATTTTTTGTTGTATCCAGTCACGTTTGCTGTAAAGCAGGGCTTCAAGTTCGCGGAGGCTGAGTCGCTGCGGGATGGACACAACCAGGCCATGTTCGCTGATACGCAGTCCTATGGAACGCCGCTTGGTGCTGCGCTTGAGTTCATAGGGCAAGCGAGTGCCGTCGGCCAAGGCTAGCTCAGGCATTGATGGCAGCGAGCTCCGACATGGCGGACTCTATCCAGGCTTCTACGCGCTGGTTCAGCTCGTCTGGTTTTAAACCTGCACTGGCAATGGCCGGGCCAATATGGACGGTAATGATGCCAGGCTTTTTAATGAAGGAGTTCTTGGGCCAGAGTGTCCCCGCATTGTGCGCAACCGGTACCACACTGCTTTGCGTATGCGTCGCCAGCCAAGCTCCACCTATATGGTATTTGCCCTTGCTACCGGGTGCCATGCGTGTGCCCTCGGGGAAAATCACTACCCAGAAGCCTTTTTTCAGTCTGTCCTTGCCCTGCGCTACCATTTGCTTGAGCGCTTCGCGACCGGCCGAACGGTTGATGGCAATTGGCGATGTCATGGCAAGTCCCCAGCCGAAGAAGGGGATCCACAACAGCTCGCGCTTCAGCACCCAGACCTGCGGGGGGAATATTTGCTGGAAGGCCAGGGTTTCCCACGCTGACTGGTGCTTGGCGAGAATGATACTGGGGGTCGCGGGAATATTTTCCTGACCGATGATGCGATAGCGGATGCCGCAAGTGACGCGCAGCCACCAGAGCATGCTGCGAGCCCAGCCCGAGATGATTTGATAGCGCCAGATGGGCGGCAACGGGAATGTCAGGATGGCGATGAAAGCATAGATAGGCGTCAGCAGCCACATGCCCAGGGTATAAAGTAAGGAGCGCAGAACGAGCATTTATTTGTCTTCAGCGATGATGCGTTGAACCGCCTCTGCCAGGTCCGCGCAAATCCAGGTATTTTCTGGCAGGCCGCCAGCTTGCAATGTAGCTTCACCTTTGCCGGTACGCACCAGGATGGGCTGGCAACCGCACGCCACTCCGGCTTGCAGGTCACGCAGGGAGTCTCCCACGCAGGGCACACCTTTCAGATCCATGCCAAAGCGACGGCCGATTTCCTCCAGCATGCCAGCTTTAGGCTTGCGGCAATCGCACTTTGCTTCTGCCGCATGCGGGCAATAAAACAAGGCATCAACCCGCCCACCAAGCTGGCTGAGGCTGCGGTGCATTTTGTCGTGGATGGCATTGAGGGTGGCCATATCAAACAGCCCACGCCCAATCCCGGACTGGTTGGTGGCCAGTGCGACGCGGAATCCGCTCTGGTTCAGCAGCGCAATCGCCTCCAGGCTGCCCGCAATGGGAATCCACTCATTGGGGCTTTTGATGAAGTGCGGTGAGTCGTGATTGATCACGCCATCGCGGTCCAGGATCACCAGTTTCATGATCAGCCTGCCAGTCTGGACAGATCAGCCACCCGGTTCATGGCCTGATGCAGGCTGGCCAGCAAGCCAAGACGGTTGGCCTTGAGGGCAGGATCTTCTGCATTCACCATGACACCATCAAAAAACGCATCGACGGGCGTTCTCAAGGCGGCCAATGCCTGCAATGATGCACGGTAATCCCCGGCGGCAAAGGCGGCATCTGCCTGCGGCGTAACACTGGCCAGTGCTTGCGCCAAGGCCTGCTCGGCAGGCTCGACAAGCAGTGATTGATTAATGCTGGCTTGCACATCGCCTTCCGCTTTTTTCAGGATATTGCCAACGCGCTTGTTGGCAGCGGCCAGGCTTTCGGCTTCGGGCAGGGCCGCAAACGCTCTTACAGCTTCCAGGCGCTTGGCAATATCGGATAACTGCTGTGGCTCAAGCGCCAGCACGGCATCGACCTCCTGCGCGCTATAGCCTTGTTCACGCAGGCTGCCAGAGAGGCGGTCGTAAATAAAGCCAGCAAGGATCGAAGGAGTCTCTGGGGCGAAGAATGTTGTCGAGCTTGCCCCATTATTTTGAGTAATATTTTGTAGGGCATCAACGCCTACAAGTTGATCATAAGCAATAGTTAAAAGCTCATTCAGTTTGAGAGGCAGGTTTGTTTCAATCAGTAATCGTATTACACCTAACGCATGCCGACGTAATGCAAAAGGATCTTTATCACCTGTGGGTTTTTCACCAATACCAATCAACCCGACAAGCGTTTCCAGCTTGTCCGCCAGCGCCACCACCACGCCTACCTGATTGCGCGGCAATTCATCGCCAGCAAAACGGGGCTTGTAGTGGTCTTCAATCGCGTAGGCAACATCATTGTCCAGCCCTTCATGCTGCGCATAGTAGCGTCCCATGATGCCTTGCAACTCGGGGAATTCACCCACCATGTCCGTTACCAGATCGGCCTTGGCGAGGCGTGCTGCCTGCGCGGCCTTGCTTGCCAGTGCGTCACCGCCCAGTTGCTGGCCGATGGCGCTGGCAATGCTGGCAACGCGGGTAGTGCGCTGGCCTTGCGAGCCCAGCTTGTTGTGGTAAACCACTTTATCCAGCGAAGCCAGACGGCTTTCCAGGGTTTTCTTGCGATCCTGGTCAAAAAAGAACTTGGCGTCGGCCAGACGGGGGCGCACTACGCGCTCATTGCCGCCGATGACGGCGCTGGCATCCTCCGGTGAAATATTGGAGACGATCAGGAATTTGTTGCTCAGCTGACCATCGGCACTCAGCAGCGGGAAGTACTTCTGGTTGGCCTTCATGGTCAGAATCAGGCATTCCTGCGGTACTTGCAGGAATTCGTCTTCAAACTGGCCGAGCAAGACATTGGGGCGCTCTACCAGTGAGGTGACCTCATCCAGCAAGGCGTCATCCTGGATGGGGGTTAACTGGGGACCGGCCTTGGCGGCAGCGGCTGTGAGCTGGCGAAGGATCTCGGCGCGACGCTCAGCAAAGCTGGCAATCACGGCGCCCTCGGTGTGCAATTGCTCGGCGTAGTGGTCTGCGTGACGCAACGTCACCGGGCTGACCTTCGCCTCAAAACGGTGGCCTTGCGTGGTGTTGCCAGACTGCAAGCCGAGCACGCTGGCCGGGATGACTTCACTGCCATGCAGCGCCACCAGGCCATGGGCGGGACGTACAAAATTGACGCTGGTCCAGCCATCTTGCAGCTGGTAGGTCATCACCTTGGGGATAGGCAGCTTGGCAAGCGCTTCGTCCAGCGCTTTCTGCAGACCTTCGCTCAGGGTCGCGCCCGCGGCAGTGCCTTCCAGAAACAGAATGTCTGCCTTGCCGTCGTGCTCACGCTTGAGCTGGCTGACAGCGGATTCATCCGCGCCCAGCGCGGTCAGTTTTTTTAGCAGCGCGGGCGTGGCCTTACCGTTGGCGTCCAAGCCTACTGTGGCAGGCATCAGTTTGTGGGACAAGGACTTGTCCGCTGCCTTGGCGACCACATCGCTGATATGCGCTGCCAGGCGCCGCGGCGAGGCATAGGCCGTGACCTGCGATGTCTCGCTGGTCAAGCCCTGCGATTTCAGTACCTCGAACAGGGTGGTGGAGAATGCGTCACCCAGCTTGTTAAGGGCCTTGGGTGGGAGTTCTTCTACAAACAATTCAACTAACAGATTCTGCTTCATGCGGCGGCCTTCTTATCCAACTGTGCCAATACTTCATCTGCCCATGCTTTTGGGGCCATGGGGAAGCCGAGGCGGGCGCGGCTATCCAGGTAACTTGCGGCGACAGCACGGGCGAGATTGCGGATGCGGCCGATGTACGCAGCGCGCTCCGTGACCGAAATGGCCCCACGCGCATCCAGCAGGTTAAAGGTATGGGCGGCTTTTAGCACTTGCTCGTAGGCGGGCAGCGCCAATTGATGTTCCATCAGATGTTGCGCCTGCTTCTCGTGGGCGTTGAACGCGGTGAACAGGAAGTCGGCATCGCTGTGCTCAAAGTTGTAAGTCGATTGCTCGACTTCGTTTTGTTTGAACACGTCGCCATAAGACAGGTCGCGGGCACCATGCAGTCCTTTGGCATAGACCAGGTCATACACGTTTTCCACGCCTTGCAGATACATGGCGAGACGCTCCAGACCATAGGTGATTTCACCCGTGATCGGTTTGCAGTTGATGCCGCCGACTTGCTGGAAGTAGGTGAATTGCGTCACCTCCATGCCATTCAGCCAGACTTCCCAGCCCAGGCCCCAGGCGCCCAGTGTCGGGTTTTCCCAGTCATCTTCCACAAAACGGATGTCGTTTTTCTTGAGATCGAAACCGAGGGCTTCCAGCGAGCCCAGGTAAAGCTCCAGAATATTGTCAGGTGCAGGTTTAAGCACGACCTGGAACTGGTAGTAATGCTGCAGGCGGTTCGGGTTTTCACCATAGCGGCCATCCTTGGGGCGGCGGCTGGGCTGAACATAGGCGGCTTTCCAGGGCTCAGGGCCCAGGGCGCGCAGGAAGGTGGCCGTATGCGAGGTGCCCGCGCCGACTTCCATGTCGTAAGGTTGCAGCAAGGCACAGCCCTGGGCATCCCAGTATTGCTGCAGCTTGAGAATAATCTGTTGAAATGTCAGCATATTTCCATTTCTGAATCTTGGTGAATGATCCGGCAGCCAGTGCGCTGCCAGACAGTGTTGGCCGGGCCGATTTTCATGTTTTTTTAACGGCCTGCATGCAAGGCAAATAACCGCTAATTCTACTTGGTTTTACGGCCCCACAAAAGAGCGAGACTGCCCGCCAGCAGGATGAGCAAGGGCCAGTTGCCAAAGCGCACATAAGGGGTTGTACCCACATAGCCTTGCGCCTCACCTTCAAGTGTCGTCGCGATAAAGTGCGGGGCATGGGCCAGCACTTCGCCCTTGGGGTTGATAATGGCGGTGGCGCCGGTATTGGTGCTGCGCAGCATCATGCGTGCCGTTTCAATGGACCGCATCTGCGAGAACTGTAAATGCTGGTACGCCGCAATGGATTCGCCATACCAGGCGTCATTGCTGGTATTCACCAGCACGCTGGCCTGCGGCAACTGGCGGATGATTTCTTCGCCAAACACATCTTCGTAGCAGATATTGACGGCCACGCGCTGACCGGCGACCTGCATGGGTTGCTGATCCAGTCCGCCACGGGCCACATCGGCCAGCGGCATGTTGAGCCAGTCACGGTAGATCCAGCCGAATACCCGTTTCAAGGGAATGAATTCGCCAAACGGCACCAGGTGCGATTTGCGGTAAAACTGGGTATCGGCACGGCCTACGCTCATCATGCTGTTGTAGTACTGCTCGTGCTCGTATTCCACTAACCCAAGCAGAATATCGCCGCCATTGCTCTGGGCATGCTTTTTCAGGCCATCAAGGTAGTTTTGCGGGACTTGCTGCAGCAGGACGGCTAGGGCCGTTTCCGGCAGGATGATGAGTCTGGCCTGGCTCGCCAGTGCCATATCGTAATACTGGCGCATGCTGCGTAGCACTTCCTCCTCGTTCCACTTTTTATCTTGCGAAACATTGCCTTGCAGCAAGGCGACACTCACGGGTTCACCTTCAGGCTGACTCCATTCGATCTTTTTCAGGGCCAAGCCGCAGCCTATCAGTACGGCCATCAGAACGAGGCCCATGCGCCTGCGGGCCGAATGCAAGTACACGCTAACCAGCAGGCTGGCAAGCAGCGCCACCACCAGTGATACACCATACGCGCCGATAATCGGCGCATAGCCTGCCAGCGGACTGTCCGGTACTTGGGTATAGCCTATGCTCAGCCATGGGAAGCCAGTGAATATCCAGCTTCTGACCCATTCTGAAAGGGCCCATAGCAGGGGCAGTGCAATCAGCACTTGGTGCGCTGGGCGACTGCGTGCGAGTGCAGCGACGATTGCCGGGAAAAGTGCCAGGAATGCACAAAGCAGGAAGGTGGCCAGCCCGGCCATCCAGAATGGCATGCCGCCAAAATCATGCAGGCTGATGTAGATCCAGTAAATGCCAGCGCCAAACAATCCCAGGCCGTAGGTGAATCCCAGCCCTGCGGCCTGTCGACCATGTGCCGCGGTGGTTACCAGGTAGAAAAATCCGGCGAGTGACAGTACACCAGCCGGGTAAATATAAAAGGGAGCAAAGCCGATGACGGTAGATGCGCCTAGCAGGATGGCCAGCACATGTCTGGCCCATAAGGGCTTGAATAGGGTAAGCAAAGTCGTGAGTGCAGAGAGATGAAATTGGCTGCCAGTATACCTGATGGCGGACGGCTGAACCGGCAGCAGGAAGCTGAATTATCTGGTGCCGTCTGGTTGACAGCTCACCGTGGCAGCCCCTATATTCGAGTCAAAGAGCAGTCAAAAACATCCCTTTTCATATTCACAACAGGAGAAATCACGCATGGCCCTTTTGACAGAATTCAAGAAATTTGCCCTGCGCGGCAATGTAATGGATCTCGCGGTGGGTGTGATCATCGGCGCCGCCTTTGGCAAAATCGTCGACTCACTGGTGGGTGACCTGATCATGCCAGTGGTGGGCATGCTGGTTGGCAAGCTCGATTTTTCCAATATGTTTATCCAGTTATCCGATGCCCCGGCTGGCGTGCCGCCGACCTATGCCGCCCTTAAGGCCGCTGGTGTGCCGTTATTGGCCTATGGTAATTTTCTCACCGTGGCACTTAACTTTGTGATTCTGGCGTTTGTGATTTTCCTGCTGGTCAAACAAATGAATCGCTTCCGCGATCAATTGACGCCTGATGCACCACCGACACCAGAAGACGTGCTGCTGTTGCGTGAAATTCGCGATTCGCTGAAAAAATAGCTTGCTGGCGTACCTTGCGCTGCCAGGGTTCGCTACATGCCACAAACAACAAGCCCCGCATTGCGGGGCTTGTTGTTTGTAATGCCGGTAAAAATATCTGGAGACTTAAAATTAAGTCAGCATTTCGCCAGTATTTCCGGCACTCAGATATCGGAATCCGTCGACCTGGCTGGAGGGGCTTCCGGTGAAACTGCCGGGCTGCTTTCGCCATCATGATTCATGAAGACTACCATGACGACCTTGTCGTCTACGATATCCAATTCGGTAGTCTTGTAGTAGGCGCCTTTTTCATCGGTATTCAGATAGTGGTAATGCCATACGGAAGCAATCACCTTGCCATCAGGGTTGGTGATATCGTCGCGTTTGCTGGGCTCGCCAAACTGCTCCACGATTTTGGATTTGTCGACACCGGAAATGCCCGCGACGAATTCTTTTTCCGTAACGGCAATGTCCCCTGTGGCGGGACTCGGGGCTTTTGGGTTGGGCTCTTGCGCAACTCCTGCAACAGACTGCCCCGCAATACCCAGCATCAGTGCCAGAAACAAGGTTTTCATGATCTATCCCCTTCAAAATGTGGTACAGCCTCAAAGGGTATGAGATGTTTTTTTGCGCTTGGTTCCATGCATCAATTCCAAGCTTATTCAATGGCTTGGCTTACTCGATCACGCCCTCGGGTTTTGCCTGAATCTCTACCAGCATGGAGTGGAGGCGGCGGCTGTCAGCGCGCAAGACCGTGATGTGCAAACCATCAAAACTGATCTGCTCGCCGCGCTTGGGCAGATGGGCAAACTTGCTGACGACCAGACCGCCGATGGTGGAGAACTCTTCATCGCTGAACTGGGTGCCCAGGGCTTCGTTGAAGTCGGCTATTTCGGTGAGAGCCTTGATGCGATAACGGCCCTGCGCATCGCGGATGATATTGTCTTCGGTTTCATCAAAGTCATATTCGTCCTCAATGTCGCCGACGATCTGCTCCAGCACGTCTTCAATGGTGACCATGCCTGCCACACCGCCGTACTCATCCACGACGATGGCGATATGGTTGCGATTGCTGCGAAACTCTTTCAGCAAGACATTGAGGCGCTTGGATTCTGGAATGAAGACCGCGGGGCGCAGCATGTCGCGTACGTCAAAATCTTCGCCAGCGTAATAACGCAGCAAATCCTTGGCGAGCAGAATGCCGATGACATGGTTCTTGTCGTCATCAATGACCGGGAAGCGCGAGTGCGCGGCTTCGATCACAAAGGGAATGAATTTCTCTGGCGCATCGGTGATGTCAATGACGTCCATCTGCGAACGGGGAATCATGATGTCACGTACCTGCATTTCGGAGACTTGCAGCACGCCCTCAATCATGGAGAGGGCATCCGCATCCAGCAGGTTTTTTTCGTAGGCAGAGTGTAGCTGCTCGATCAGTTGTTCACGGTCTTCCGGTTCGCGCAGCAAAAAGTTGCTGATCAGTTCCAGCCATCGTGGTTTGTCGGTTTCGGCCATCTTAGGCGATTGCTTTCTTTGTCAATTCTGTTTTTTCGGCGGCGTAAGGGTCACTGTAGCCGAGTTTTGTGACGATTTCTGTTTCCAGGCCTTCCATTAACTCGGCCTGCGGTTCGGTTTCATGGTCGTAGCCATGCAGATGCAGTACGCCATGCACGGTCAGGTGGGCGTAATGTGCTTCTATCGGTTTGCCTTGTTCCGCAGCTTCGCGGGCAACCACCGGTGCGCACAAAATAATATCGCCCATCAGGTGGGGCTCTTCCGTCAGCGGGAAGGTCAGCACGTTGGTGGCGTAATCCTTGCCACGATAATCGTGGTTGAGCGCACGGCCTTCGTCTTCATCCACGATTCTTAAAGCAAGTTCCGTGTCAACGCGCAGGGTGGCACGCGCCCATTTGCGAAACAGGCGCTCTGCGGGAATATCCGCCGCATCGCTGGCTATCTGCACATCCATGGCCAGTCTAGGCATCGGAACGCCCTCGACGGTCAGGGTCATGCGGCTGTGCGTGCCGCTCGCTATCAAAGTTTTCGTAGGCATTGATGATCTTCTGTACCAGCGGATGGCGCACCACGTCTTCCGACAGGAAGTGGGTAAAGGCAATGCCGCGCACGTCTTTCAGCACCTGCTTGGCTTCGACCAGGCCACTCTTCTGGCCGCGTCCAAGGTCGATCTGGGTGACATCGCCCGTAATCACGGCTTTGGTGCCAAAACCGATGCGGGTGAGGAACATCTTCATTTGTTCCGGCGTGGTGTTCTGCGCTTCATCCAGAATGATGAAGCTCTGGTTCAGGGTGCGACCGCGCATGTATGCCAGCGGGGCCACTTCAATCGCACCGCGTTCAAACATCTTGTTCACCGTATCGTAGCCTGCCAGGTCGTACAAGGCGTCATACAGAGGGCGCAGGTAAGGGTCGACTTTCTGTGCCAGATCGCCTGGCAGAAAGCCCAGTCGCTCGCCTGCTTCCACCGCCGGACGCACCAGAACAATGCGCTTCACCCTGTCACGGGTCATGGCATCAATTGCGCTGGCCACCGCCAGATAGGTTTTGCCCGTACCTGCCGGGCCAATGCCAAAGGTAATGTCAAAGTCCTGAATCTGTTGCAGATAACTGACCTGGCGCGGCGTGCGGCCATGCAGATCCTGACGGCGCGTCATCAGCACCGGCATTTCCTTTTGTACATCTTCCGGCTTCATGCGGTCTATCTCGACCAGCCCCAGCTGTATCTCTTCCAGGCTCACGGGTTTGCTGGCGCGATCGTAAAAGTTTTCGATCAGTTGCGCGGCAATGCGCACATTGCTTTGCTCGCCAGAGAAGCGGAAATGCGCGCCACGGCGCGCGATGCCAACATCCAGGGCGTCTTCGATCTGCTTGAGGTTTTCATCCAGCGCGCCACACAGGTTGGCAAGACGCAGGTTGTCTTCGGGGCTAAGGGTAATGTCCATTATGGGGTGACCGCCCAAGGGGCAATAGGTGCATCAGTTAAAAGGGCAAGGAGGCGCTTAGGCAAGGCATTCTCCACGCAAGGTGTGCGGCATGGCCTGGGTGATTTTTACATGGACAAACTGGTTGATCAGCTTGGCGTCACCGGGGAAATTGACGATACGGTTGTTATCGGTGCGGCCTGCCAGTTCGCCGCTGTCTTTTTTGGACAGGCTTTCGACCAGCACACGCTGCACGCTGCCGACCATGGATTCGCTCACGGCCTTGCCTTGCGCTTCATTCAGTTCCTGCAGGCGACTGAGCCGCTCCAGCTTGGTTTCTTCGCTGGTGTCGTCCGGCAGATAGGAGGCGGGCGTACCGGGGCGTGCGCTGTAGGTAAAGCTGTAGCTGAAGTCGAAGCCCACATCCTGCATCAGTTTGAGCGTAGCGGTGAAGTCCTGTTCGGATTCGCCCGGAAACCCCACGATAAAGTCGGAGGTGATGCAGATATCCGGACGCGCCCGGCGCAACTTGCGGATGATGGATTTGTATTGCAGCGCAGTGTAATTGCGCTTCATGCCCATCAGCACCCGGTCGGATCCGGCTTGCACCGGCAGGTGTAGATGCGAGACCAGCTTGGGAATGCGGGCGAAGCAATCGATCAGGGCTTCGCTCATTTCATTGGGGTGCGAGGTGGTAAAGCGTATGCGCTCAATTTGCGGGATTTCGGCAATGTAGTCAATCAGCATGGCGAGGTCTGCCGCCGTGCCATCGGCACTGGTGCTGCGATAGGCATTGACGTTCTGGCCCAGCAGGGTGATCTCCTTGACGCCTTGTTCCGCCAGCTGGATGGCCTCCACCAGAATATCTTCAAATGGCCGCGAAAACTCCTCGCCACGGGTATAAGGCACCACGCAGAAGCTGCAATACTTGTTGCAGCCTTCCATGATGGAGAGAAACGCGGCCGCCCCTTCCACGCGTGGCGGGGGCAGGTGGTCGAATTTCTCGATTTCGGGGAAGCTGATATCCACTTGTGACAATCCGCTGCTGCGGCGATTGGCGATCAACTCCGGCAGGCGATGCAGCGTTTGCGGGCCGAATACCACATCGACATAAGGTGCGCGATCGACAATATGCTGGCCTTCCTGGCTGGCAACGCAGCCGCCGACACCGATAACCAGGTTGGGGTTCTTTTCCTTGAGCGGAATGAAACGGCCCAGGTGGCTGAATACTTTTTCCTGGGCTTTTTCGCGCACGGAGCAGGTATTCAGCAGGATGACGTCTGCGTCTTCCGGATTATCGGTGGGCTGCATGCCATCGGCCGCATTCAGCATGTCGGCCATGCGCGACGAGTCATACTCGTTCATCTGGCAGCCGAATGTCTTGATGAAAACTTTTTTTGGCGTGTTCATGATTGCGTGGGCAACCGCAAGTCAGAGGATGTGCGCATGGCCGGCACAAGGGGGGAGAGCTGGAGGTTTCGGTGCAAAATATCTTAAAAAAACAGTACGCTAAGGCCTAATTGTAGCCCAGCCCAAGGCTAAATGCCAATCAAGGTCATGGCAGCAGGCATACACTCAGCTGTTCAGATGGCTGTGTGCCTGCGGACGTGCTGTCAGAGCAGCGTTCTTCTTGCGGTAAACCACGGCCTGACCATCGGGCGTCATCAGACTGCCTAGGTGGATGCCATATAGCGATTGCAGGGCGGGCAGCGCGTGAAGATCGGCTTTTACCTGGCTTTCCAGTTGGCCATTGTTGACCAGCAGCAGGCGATCAAACGCATGCAGGGCCTGATTGATGTCATGCAGGATGGCGAGCAGGGCATGCCCGCGGGCTTCGGCATAACTTTGCATGCTGTCCAGCAATTCACCTTGCAAGCCGGGGTCCAGCGCCGCCAGTGGTTCATCCATCATCACCAGCCCTTGTTCTATATCCCATAGTTGCGCAAATATCCTTGCGAGATGAATGCGGGCCTGCTCGCCGCCGGATAGTTGATCCATCTTGCGTCCCGCCAGATGGGCGGCATGCGCCAGTTGCATGGCGTTGTGCACGATGGTGGTCAGGTGCGGGTCAATCTCTAGTGCCGCACGGCCCAGAGACACCACCAGCTCGGTCTGCATGCCGAAGGCGACATGGGTGGTTTGCGCCAGCACAGCGCGTCGACGGCTCATCTCGCGCAGGCTGTAATGCCGGATATCCCGCCCCAGCAGGCTGATATGGCCACCAGAGTGATGAAGCTCACGCGATGCCAGCTTGAGCAGGGTGGTTTTGCCGGCGCCGCTGGGGCCCAGCACGGCCACGCGCTCGCCCGCATGCAAGGTCAAGGTATAAGGGCCAAAGTGATGGCGTCCCAGGCGCAGGCTGGCTGACTCCATGACCAGGAGTGGCTGGTTGATCAGGTTGATGGTAGCTGGGTTCATCCTATCCGTTCACGTGTTTGATTAAGCAGCATCAGAAAAAATGGCCCGCCAAGCAGGGCGGTAAAGATGCCCACCGGAATTTCAGCAGGTGTTGCCAGTGTCCTTGCCAAGGTATCGGCGATTAGTAACAGTAATCCGCCAACAAAGATGGACAAGGGTAAAACTCGTCGCTGGTCTGAACCATGCAAAGTGCGTACCAGATGTGGCGCGATCAGGCTGATAAAGCTGATCATGCCGCACCATGCCACGGTGGCGCCGACCAGCAGGGCCACGATCAAAATGGTGCGGGAGCGCAATGTCGCTACCTCTATTCCGATATGCGCCGCCGCGGCTTCTCCCAGCGCCAGTGCATTCATCGCACGGGCCAGCCTGCGTACTTGCCAGATCGCCATCAGCAGCATCAGCAGCGCCACTCCGACGATAGTCCAGCCAGCGCCCGCCAGTGAACCCAAGGTCCAGAAGCTCAGGCTGCGCAGCTGTTCGTCCGTCGACAAATAGGTGCAAAGCCCCAGCACAGCGACTGCGATGGCATTCAGGGCAATCCCCGTCAGCAGTAATCCCGCGATGGAGCCCGGCGTAATCCACCGCGCCACGCGATCCAGCGTAAAACAGACCAGCAGCGCGCCAGCAAATGCGGCCAATGGCAACAACCATGGGCGCAGTCCGGCTGGCAACCCCCAAGGCAAGCTGTCTGCGAAAACGATGGTCAGGGCGGCCGCACATGCGGCGCCACTATTCACGCCCAGCAAACCGGGGTCTGCCAGAGGGTTGCGAAACAGGCCCTGTGCCAGCGCACCCGCTACCCCCAGCATGCCGCCCGCCAACAGGGCGAGCAGGGTTCTTGGCAGGCGAAGTTCCCACAGGACATAACTATTACCCGTGTTTTCGCCATGCAGGGGGGGCAGCCAATCGCGCCAGCTTATGGGCACAGCGCCGATGGAACTTGCTATTGCCAGTGCCAACAGGGTGGTGGCGAGCAGCAACGTTACATGCCATTTGTTACCCCAGTGTGCGCTTGGGGTTGAGCGAAAGGGAATGCGCATTGCTCAGGCCCGGATCAATCGTTCAGCCTTATGCCATGCCCGCGCCGGACTATCCGTTGTGCAGCTTGCATCGATTTTTACTCTATATTCGTCATGCATATGCATAGAAAAGTTCAGCATCTAGGGCGGCCATGTCGCCCATGGAGTGCAGGCATGGTGGGTATCCGGATGGCATAAGTCGCTATTTCGCTGTGGTATTTCTGGAAAATTCCGGTGGGGTATTTTGGGGAGTACCGCAGATGAAATATGCATGATTGAAGACGCCGGCTTTCACCTTATCCTGCCTGCATGGCAGATTGCAGGGAGCGGTCCAGCTCTTTCAGCGCCAGCGGCAGGCGCGGGCCAAAGCCGAGCAGCAGCATGGTTTCCATGCTGACGATGCGCTGCTTGCGCCCGGCAGGTGTTTGCGCCAGGCCTGGCAGCTTGAGAATCGCGGCTTTGCTGCCTGCGGCTTTCAGGCCCAGGTCCGTTAACAGGATAATGTCGGGTTGTGCCGCAATCACGGCTTCCGGCGTCAGCGGCTTGAAACCAGTGAAGCCCTGCATGGCATTCCTGGCACCGGCATAGCGCAACATGGCATCTGCGCTGGTATCTTGTCCGGCCACCATGACCTGCGACATGGAGTGCGAAAGAATAAACAGCACGCGAGGCGACGCCGCTGAATGCGCTTCAACATTCGTTCGGACCAGTTGCCATTCAGTGCGCAGGCGGGTTTGCAGCTCGGTGGCTTCACGTACATGGCCGGTGAGCTCGCCCACTTTTTGTACGCGCTGCAGCAAGCCTTCAAACTGATGGTTGGCGGCGAGTACATGCACGGCAATGCCCGCGTTTTCGATCTGGCGAATGACGGTGGGTGGTCCGGCATCTTCCGTTGCCAGCAACATGGAAGGTGCGAGCGCCAGAATGCCTTCGGCGGACAGGGTGCGCGCATAGCCGACGCTGGGCAGTGCCTGTGCAGCCGGTGGATAAAGCGAAGTGGTGTCGACGCCCGCCAAGTCGGCAGATGCCCCCAATGCGTAAACAATTTCCGTCAGTGCACCACCGACACATACCAGGCGTTGATTGGCGGCATGCACGCTGCGGGGCAGCAGCCCGGCAAATGCGATTGCGCCCAGCCCCAGCCATTGTTGCAGATGTGCCCGCCGCGATGGCAGGGCTGGCTGCCCTTCCTGCCCTTCCTGATGTGCCGAGATCATGCGCTGCATGTTGCTTCCGTCAGGTCGTTGATCAAGGCACGCCAGGATTCAAGCTCAGGCTTGCCGGGTTTTCGTTCCCCAAACAGCATGGCGATATTTTCGCCCTGTGCATCAAACAATTCGAGCGAGGTGACGATGCCATCTTCCGTGGGTTTTCGTACTACCCAGGCGTTGGCGATCAGATCCTGCCGCAAGTGCAGATTAAAGTCTTCGTCGAGCACATTGATCCAGGGGCCCATCAATTTGATATTGCGCACCGGGCCACTATGAATCTGGATGATGCCGGGGTTGCCGACGAACACCATGATGGCGACATTTTCCGCGGCAGCAGACTGTAGCAAGCGGGTAATGACATCGGGAGCCACCGCTGTGGAGAAGCTTGGGTCCGCAAGGCGCAGCCCTTGTGTGCGTGTCAGCTTGTATTGCTTCAGCAAGCCAAAGAATTCGTGCGTGTCTTTCATGGCAGCCCAGTCCCGCCGAAAACCGGCAATGTCGATATCGCTGTCATCCAGCGCGACAGCCAATGGACGGGCGGCCTCCACGATCATGCCGCCTGACTGATCGTCTGCGCGGAACTGCTGGATCAAGAGGGCGTATGCCGCAGCATGGCTTTCTGATTTCAAAAAGACTTTATGCACAGCTGTGCCGGTGACATCAAAAAACTGCAGGCTTTGTTGCAAGCCTTTGCTGGTGTGATCTTCCACCGCAAATGCATGGCGCCACTGCTGATAAAACAAGCGCAGGTCTATGCTGCCGCCTAATACCAGGCCGACGGGGCCCTGATGGCTGACCTTGCGATAAATACCGGATTTTTCATGCACGCAGCTCTCATTGCGCGTCAGTGCCATGACTTCACCCAAGGGTTCAATCGCGGCGATGATCTGGGGGAAATCTGGCCGTAACCGTGTCGCTTGCATATCGCTATCGGAGCTGGCTGTGTCCAGGCCACAATGCGCGGCGATCAGCTCCCCCTCGCTTATTTCCAGGGTGGCGGCAATTTCTCTATGGCGTAAACCGCTGTCGCGCCGCATGCGGCTAAAAGCTTCAATGATGGCATCCTGCCGGGCGTGCATGGTGTCCTCCTGTGAGGCACGGGCTGGCAATCGCTGGCTGGTGCAGTTAATGGCGAGCAGTCTTTGCTGCACCATCGAATGGTTGATGTATGCAGTGATTATATAATGAGAATGGTTCTTATTACAACAAAACCCCTTGGGCTGTTTTTTAGGAAATACAGTGTCAACAGACTGATGGTGACGGGCTTTTACGATGATGTTTTGCCTTTATTTGTCCTGCTTCATGATGCATCCGTGAGAAAAATTGAAACGGGCAGGCAGGGCCCGCGTGTAAAATAGCGGGATGGACGCACTCCCAATTTTCATGAATATCAAGCAACAGCGCTGCGTAGTGATTGGCGGCGGTGAAGTGGCGGCGCGCAAAGTGCTCATGCTACGTAAAGCGGGGGCTGCCGTTGAGGTGTGTTCCCCCGATCTATACCCTGAGCTGCAGGCCTTGGCTGCTCAGGGAGACATTCTCCATACCGCCGCGACTTTTCACCCACAACAGCTGGATGGCGCCCGCCTCGTGGTGGCCGCGACCGATGATGAGCTGGTCAATCAGGCGGTGTCGGAGCAAGCGCAGGCGCGCAACATCCCGGTCAATGTGGTCGATGCGCCTGCCTTGTGTACCTTTACCATGCCATCGATTGTCGACCGCTCGCCAATTGTCATTGCCATCTCCAGCGGTGGCGCTGCGCCGGTGTTGGCGCGCAGCATACGCAGCAAGATTGAAACCATGGTGCCAGCGACTTATGGACGATTGGCGACGCTGGCGGCGCGATTCCGTGAGCGCGTGAAGCAGCATTTTCCTACTACCCAGCAACGTCGGATGTTTTGGGAGGATGTCTTGCAAGGCCCCATAGGGGAACAAGTGCTTGCCGGGCAGGAGCTTGCAGCCGAAGCTGCGCTGGTGCAAAAACTTGAACAACCAGCCCATGCTCCTCGTGGTGAGGTCTATCTGGTCGGAGGTGGTCCTGGCGACCCTGATTTGCTAACGTTTCGTGCCTTGCGCCTGATGCAGCAGGCAGATGTCTGTGTGTATGACAAGCTGGTCAGTCCGGAAGTCATGGAACTGGTGCGGCGTGATGCCGAGCTGGTGTATGTGGGCAAAGCGCGTGATCAGCACACCCTTCCGCAGGAGGAGATCAATGAATTATTGGTACGACTGGCGCAAGAGGGTAAACGCGTGTTGCGCCTCAAGGGGGGGGATCCCTTTATCTTTGGGCGTGGTGGTGAGGAGATCGAAACCCTGATGGCGCATGGTGTTCCTTTCCAGGTGGTGCCTGGTGTGACAGCCGCATCGGGCGTGGCAAGCTATGCCGGGATCCCGCTCACACACCGTGATTTTGCCCAGACCTGCATCTTTACCACCGGGCACTTGAAGGATGGTACGGTCGACCTCGACTGGACGGCTTTGGTGCGGCCGCAGCAAACCGTGGTGATTTACATGGGCCTGGCCGCGTTATCAGAGATATGCCAGCAGCTCATTGCCCATGGCCTTTCTGCAGATACCCCTGCAGCGGTCGTTCAGCACGGGACGTTGCCCAGTCAGCGCGTGGTGACAGAAAGTTTGCAGAATCTGGCCGCCAAGGTCGCGGAGGCGCATCTGAAATCGCCTTCGTTGATCGTTATCGGCGGTGTCGTTGGTTTGCGTAGTAAGCTGGCGTGGTTTGAAGGTAAAACTGACTGATCCCGGCAGAGTAGCTGCAGGCGATTTGCGACAAGTCGTTAATCGCCCTGCATGAGCTTATAAGAATTAATTTGCCACATTCTTGACGATAGGCAATATCAGGCGTGCTTCGAGCCCGCCTTCCTGACGGTTGATCAATTCAAGATGGCCTTTGTGCAGGCGGGCGATACGGTCAGCAATGGCCAGGCCCAGGCCACTGCCACTCTCATTGCCACGTGCGGTGTCCAGACGTTCAAAAGGTCTCAACAGGCGGCTGATCTGCGATGGAGGAATGCCAGGCCCATTGTCCAGCACGCTCAGGATAATGGTGCCAGCGGTGATTCTGGTTTCAACCGAGACTTCGCTGCTGCCGTATTTGAAGGCGTTATCAATCAGGTTGCCCAACAGCCGGTGCATGGCAAGTGGACGCAGCGGTATCAGATGCGTGGGTGCCAGTCGCAAGATCATGCGGCGGCCCGCACGGGTATGGCGATCATAAATCGACTTCAGCAGGGCATTGATATCGATCATCTGCGTCGGTTCGCCCTCCACCCCGCGTACGAAATCCAGGAACTGGTGGATGATGTTATCCATGTCCGTGATGTCCTGAATCATGCCGTTTTTCAGGCTGTCACCCAGTTCATTTGGCAGCATTTCCACTGACAGGCGCAAACGGGCCAGCGGGGTGCGCAAATCATGCGAAACCCCGGCCAGCAGCAAGGTACGTTCGGAATCCAGCCGGGCCAAGGCTTCCATCATGTCATTAAATGCATGGTTCACATCGCTCAGCTCATCCAGGCCATCCTCTGGCAACTTGGGCGGTTGCTCACCTTTACGCAGGCGATCTGCTGAACGGATTAGCAGGCTGAGAGGGCGGTTGATGCGCGCGGCCAGCAAATAGGCACCTGCCAGGGAAAGCAGGATGACCAGCGCCCCCCATCCCAGCCATTGCCATGGGAAGGGTCTATCCACCTGTATGCGTGGAATGACCACCCAGTAATCATCTTGACCAATCGTGAAACTCACCCACAGACCAGGGATGCCGAAATGATTCACCGCCACAATGGTTTCATTGCCCAGCTTTTCCTTGATCTTGGCGGCTATCAGCGCAATCACCGGATCATCCGGCAGCTTTTCGATTTCTTCCAGCAAGTCTGCGGCGTAAATGCGAACGCCTTCCTTGCCCGACAACTCCGATAAAAGCGCCAGGCGGCGATTTTCATGAGCGGCAAGCAGCGATGCGCGAGTGAAGTTCACGACGGTTACTGCTTGCAGCGCAACTGCTGTGGCGCGTGGTTTGCGCTCGAAGTAATCGAAGATTTTGAGTGAGGCGTACTGGCCGATTACCAGCAGAATGGCAATCAGTAGCATGGCCCTGGCCAGCAGGGTGCGCGGGAATAATCTCAATTGAAATATAAACAGTCGTGGCAAGCAGCAATCAAGGCACGGCCCTGATTAATGCTTGATGGTTTCGCCGTCAGGGATGAACACATAGCCAAAACCCCACATGGTTTGCAAGTAGCGGGGGTGTGTAGGGTCCGCTTCAATCAGGCGGCGCAGGCGCGAGACCTGCACGTCAATGCTGCGGTCAAACACATCCAGCTCGCGGCCACGCGCCAGCTGCATGAGGCGATCGCGCGACAAAGGTTGGCGCGGGTGATCCACAAACACTTTAAGCAGGGCATATTCACCACTGGTAATCGTGATCTGCTCACCATTTTTAAGCAGGCTGCGTGTGGATGGGTCAAACACGAATTCGCCAAAGCTGATGGTTTCTGTGCTGTTGGCGGGGGCGCCGGGCACAGGGCGCTCATTGCGCCGCATGACGGCATTGATGCGTGCCAGCAGCTCACGCGGATTGAATGGTTTGGGCAAATAATCATCCGCGCCCATTTCCAGGCCAATAATACGATCCACTTCATCACCGCGTGCGGTCAGCATGATGATGGGCATGGTACTGCCCGCAGCCCGCAGGCGGCGGCAGATGGCCAAACCATCTTCACTGGGGAGCATCAGGTCAAGCACCAGCAAATCAATATGCTCGCTGCTCAATACGGTATTCATCTCGGTTGAATCGGAGACGGTTTTTACGCTGAAGCCTTGTTCACTAAGGTAGCGTTGCAACAGCTCACGCATGCGGAGATCATCGTCAACCATCAGGATTTTTTTTGGGTTGGTTTGCATGGCGTTCATAGCAATATATGGTCTGGGGTCGCGAGATTTATTATGTGGAATATTATACGGTTAGCCGCTAGCGGTTTGGGAATATAATGTGATTTTTGTCACAAATTGTTACATTCGGGCTGCACAGTGAAACACTCGATTTACATTCCTGCTTCATTATAATCACGGCTACCGTACCAAATAATAATATGCGGAATTCTCAAGCGCACCAACACTCAAAGCAATATGTTTTGCAGAATCAGGCGAGGGGCTATTAACGCTCCCCCAAGAAGTGGAGAAATGGAACAATGAATGTAGTTGATTTCAATCTTTGTCGGGCGTCTGGCTGTCGCGCCTGTCCGGCCTGATTTTTCAATCCTATGATGTCTATCTCATCGGTTTCCCGGTTTGGTTGTGTGCATGTTGCGATTGCTGCTTGCCTGATGATTGGCGCTGTGGATGTCTTGTACGCCGCTCCCAAGGATGCGAACGACAATGCAGACGATGATGCGCCCAAACCTTCCCTCGTACTTGCCCCCGATAACAGTGCCCCTGCCAAGTCTTTAAACGGCAACATCAGCATCGAAGAAAACATGCGCTTGCGCCGCGATCTGTATGAATATTCCCGTGCGGTAGATCCTGCCCATATTCAGATTGAAGAGCGTAGACGGGTAATGCATCAGCGCCTGCAGGCACGCTTTGACCAGGCAGACAAAGATAACGACGGTGCCATTTCCCGTATTGAAGCCTTTGAACTGCTGCCGCAGATTGCTCGTCATTTCAGTCAGGTAGACGCAAATAATGATGGCGTGATTACCATGGAAGAGCTGGAGTCTGCGCAGGCCAAAGCCATTGAGCGCCAGCAACGTCCCATCCCGGTGGTCAGGGAGGAAGCGCAGGTGCTATCCTCACCCAAAGTAAAGGAAAAAGGCGCCATGGTGAATAGCCGAAAGCGCGCTCTATAAGCCATCATTTCCTGCTCTAATTGCGAATGCCATTTAAATGTATGAATTTAAATGGCATTTTTTATTGGCATCATCCTTGCATATAGTCATTCAGCAGTACCTGGATAAAGCGGTTTTATTCAGGATTGATTGATCGTGTAATAAGGAGAATTAATATGGTTGCTACTAAACAATTGGTCATCAGTACATTGCTTATCGGTGTGCTCACTGCCTGCTCAGGCATGAGTACCAAGCAAAAGAACGCTGCCGTCGGCGCGGGTATTGGCGGCGTAGCAGGGGCTGTGCTCACGGGCGGTAGTGCTCTTGGGACAGTGGGCGGCGCAGCCATCGGCGGAGTCATTGGACATGGTGTCGATAGCGCAACAAGCAAGAAGAAATAGGCTGTCGTTTTTTTACACATCTTATCCCATTGATGTGTATGTGTATTTTAATGGGGTATGAAACATTGTCGTGAATTGACGACAGGTGGGGCGGCTGATGTGATGCATCAGCCGCTTTTTTATGTCATCTTGCACTATATGGCGATGAACTCTTGCACGCCATATCTCTCTTTCATCTGTAAACCTGGCCATGTGATTGGAGTGCTATGACGATAGAAGTGAATATAGCGACCAGCTTTTCGCAGATCAAAGCGCAAGAGTGGGATGCTTTGACGGATGGCTCACCCTTGCTCAGTCACCGCTTCTTCAGCGCGCTGGAGGATACCCAGTGTGTGGGCGAGGATACTGGCTGGCAATCTTATCCCGTTACGGTTCATGAGCAGGGCAAACTGATAGGCGCTACGCCGCTCTACCTCAAGCAGCATTCATATGGTGAGTATGTATTTGATTGGGCCTGGGCCAATGCCTATGAGCAGAATGGACTCAGCTATTATCCCAAGCTGCTGGTAGCGATCCCGTTTACTCCCATTAGCGGTCCGCGTCTGCTGAGTCATCGGCAGGAAGTTCAGCGCCTGCTCGCAAGGATCGTGCAACAGCAGATGGAGCAGAATGCCTTGTCTTCCAGTCACATCCTGTTTCCTGATCAGGCCTCAGCAGAGGCTTTACAGGCAGAAGGCTGGATGCAGCGAGATGGCGTACAGTTCCGCTGGGAGAATGAGGGGTTTCGCGATTTTGCCGAATTCATTAGCCAGCTGTCGCACGATAAACGTAAGAAAATCAAACAGGAGCGCAAGAAAATCCTCAGCACTGGAGTGGTTTGCCGACGCTTGCAGGGGCGGGATATTCAGCCTGCCGATTGGGATTTTTTCTATGCGTGCTACGTCAATACCTACCACGAGCATCGTTCATCGCCTTACCTGACGCGTGCATTTTTTGAGCAGATTGGTCACACACTGCCGGAGCACCTGTTACTGATCATCGCCGAGCTGGATGGCAAGCCCATCGCCTCGGCGCTTAATTTATATGATGGCGATACTTTATACGGCCGCTATTGGGGAGCGCTGACCTACATACCTGGTTTGCATTTCGAGCTTTGTTATTATCAGGCGCAAGAATTCTGCCTGGAGCACAACATCCGGTTTTTTGAGGGAGGCGCGCAAGGTGAGCACAAGCTGGCGCGAGGTTTCATGCCGCGGCCCACCTGCTCGTTTCACCGCATTGCCAATCCGGAGTTTGAATCCGCGATTCGCCGCTTTGTCGCCATGGAAGCCAGCAATATGCAGCAATACCAGGATGAACTGGAAGAGCGTGCACCTTATCGTGCCAATTAAGCGGATTGAGCAAACACGTGACGCTTGACTTTGTGTACGTTCGTACATTATGGTAACGCGTATGGGAAACGATATTGACTACCTGGGTCGCATCCAGGACTACTACGCCGAGCATAAAACCCTGCCATCCTATTCGGTGATTGCAGACATGCTCGGTTTCAAATCAAAAAACGCGGTGACAGCGTTAGTCGCCCGCTTCAAGCTGCAAGGCTTTCTTGATGCCACTGCTGATCGGCGGCTCAAGCCCGGCAAGCGCTTTTTCGAGCGCATCCTGGCTGAGAGTACCGTGCAGGCCGGTTTCCCTTCTGCTGCCAGTGGTGATCGCCACGACACCCTCAGCATTGATGACTATCTGATCGAGCGCCCCTCGCAAACTGTGCTGATTACCGTCAAGGGCGACTCCATGATTGATGCGGGCATCGTGCCGGATGATGTGGTGATTGTGGAAAAACGGCAGGTGGCGAATGTGGGCGATATCGTCGTGGCTATTGTGGACAATGAATTCACCCTGAAAACACTGGGCCGCGAAAAAGGCCAGTTTGTATTGCTACCCGCCAATAAAGCCTATCCCGTGATTCGCCCGCAAGGCAATCTGGAGATCTTTGGTGTAGTCGTAGGCCAGTTCCGCAAATACGGTTAAAGCGGCGCTCCGAGTTCTATTCAGGCGCTACCAAAGCGCCGATTCAAAAAAAGCCTTGTCAGACCTGACGAGGCTTTTTTGTTGCGAGGGGGTATACGCAACGCCTGATGGGCAGCGGCATTGAGGCCATCTCCAGTCTGCTGGCTAGTCCACAATTTCTGTGGATAACTACGCGGATGAATACTGGATAGTGTGCTTAAGTGACTGGCCGGGCATGGGTATCTTGAGATTGCTCGAAACGCATGCGTTTGCACATGTTTCATCCCATCAGCTTGGTAGCGTGGCCGTCACGTTCTCGCGTTAACGTTTATGCTTTTCGCAGTCCGCCGCAGCAAAGCGTGCCATGAGCGCGTCAAGAAAAACACGGGTGCGTGCGGGCATCAGGCGCCGGCCAGGAAAAACGGCCCACGCCGTAACGCTGGGTAATTGCCAGTCCTCGAGTATCTGCACCAGTTCCCCCGCCTTGACGTAAGGCTCCGCAAACGGCTCACCCAGCATGGCAATACCCAGCCCCGAAATCGCCATGCGCACCAGTACCGCAGGCGAATTGGCGGATACTTTGCCGATGGGCGTGCCTTGCCATTGCGCCTGATCGCGTTTGAGTTGCCATAGCGCGGGCTCACCGCGCCGGGTGAGCAGGTGTAGTGCGTCATGTTCCATCAGCGCTTCTGGTTCATGCGGTGTGCCGCGTTTTTTGAGATAAGCCGGTGCGGCATAGAGGCCGGTTTCAAATGTGGCGATGCGACGTGCTGCAAGCGATGTGTCGTCTGGCAGATCGCCCATGCGAATCGCCAGGTCAAAATTTTCGCCGATCAGATCCACCCGCCGTGGCGAGATATCCATCTCCAGCGAAATTGTTGGATACCGCATGGCAAACTCGGCAAGCAGGGGCTGCAGGATGTCGATCCCAAAATCGCCCGGCATTGACAGTCGAAGGCGACCACTGGGCTCAACCTGCCGGTGTTGCGTCAATGCCAGCGTGGCTTCTACCTCGGCTGTTACTTGATGCGCATGCGCCAACACGGCATTGCCAAAGTCGGTCACGGTCAGCTTGCGCGTGGTTCTCAGCAACAGGCGCTCGCCCAGTTGCGTCTCCAGGGCCGCCATGCGGCGCGATAGGGTGGATTTCGGAATATGCAGCCGGTCAGCCGCGCGGCTGAAGCTTCCTTCATCCACCACACGGGCAAACAATAGCAAGTCATTGGCTTCCAGCTTCATTTTATATTTCCATTGATGGAACAATAATATCCATTTTAACGACTTAATCAATTATTTGGGAATATGTAAAGTGTCTCCATCGTCATTTCACATTAACCAAGGAGATCATCATGAACATTCTGCAAGTGAATTCCAGCGCCCGTACGGTCGGTTCACACTCCACGCATCTGGCCAATGCCCTGGTGGAGCGCTTGCTCGCCCAGCATGCCGATGCCACATTGACGGTGCGTGACCTGGGCCGCAACCCACATCCAAACCTGGACGAAAAAGCGCTGCAGGCCTTGTTCACGCCTGCGGACCAGCGCAATGCCGAGCAGGCAGCCCGTGTCGTGCTGGATGATGTGCTGATCAGCGAAATCCAGGCCGCCGATATCGTGGTCTTGGGCGTACCCATGTATAACCTGGGGGTGTCAGTGCAACTCAAGAACTGGATTGATGCCATCTCGCGCGCCCAGGTGACGTTTCAATATACCGCCAATGGGCCTGAAGGCTTGCTGACCGGCAAGAAGGTCTATGTGGTGCTGGCACGCGGCGGCATTTATCGCAATACACCTGCCGATACCCAAACGCCATATCTGCAAGTGGTATTGGGCTTTCTGGGCATGCGCGATGTCGAATTCATTCATGCCGAAGGCCTGGCCATGGGCCCGGACGCGGAAAAAGCCGCGCTGGATACTGCTTATCGCCAACTGCAAGAACTGGTCCCTGCCTAAGGCATATTTAATCGTATAAAAAGGAGAGCAACCATGAGCACAAGACCTGACGTTGCATTGCAAAACGAAGTCGTGACACAGCCAAGAGCGATTGAGCAGATCGTGATCGGCCAAGCCACGTCGGATGGCGCCGGGGTCAAGCTCACGCGCGTGCTGACGCAACACCTGCAACGCCGGCTTGACCCTTTCCTGATGCTGGATGCCTTTGGCACCGATCAGCCGGAAGATTACATCGGCGGCTTTCCTGATCACCCCCATCGCGGGTTCGAAACCGTGACTTACATGCTGCAAGGCCGCATGCGCCATCGGGACAGCGCTGGCAACGAAGGCCTGCTCGCCCCTGGGGGTGTGCAATGGATGACGGCTGGCAAGGGCGTTATTCACTCCGAGTTGCCAGAGCAGGAAGAAGGTGCCATGGAAGGCTTCCAGCTTTGGCTCAATCTGCCCGCCAAGGACAAAATGGTGGACCCCGCCTACCGGGATATTCAAACGGACGAGATTCCGGAGTTCACCACGGCCGATGGCGTCACGGTGCGGGTGATTGCCGGCGAAAGCCACGGCGTTGCCGGTGCCATCCAGCGTGACACCACCGAGCCCCTATACCTGGATGTACATTTGCCAGCAGGCACACGCTTTACCCAGCACATACCTGCCGAGTTCAATGCCCTGGTGTATGTGTATCGCGGTGAGGCGCTCATTGGCGAACGTCAGGTGCCACAGCAGCGCATGGCGATACTCAAGACAACGAGCGACAGCGATGGCGTTGTCATTGCAGCGTCTGAATCTACGCGTCTGTTGTTGATCGCGGGTCGTCCTCTCAAGGAGCCCATCGCGCAATATGGCCCCTTCGTGATGAACACTCAGGAGCAGATTTTTGAGGCAATTCACGATTATCGCGAAGGCCGCCTGGCATAAGAAATACGCTCGGTTTATCCATCGTGTTAGCACTGCCTGACTCAGCCTCAGCTGGGTGAGTCAGGCCATTTTCAGAAGCATTCGGTTTTTATTTTTTTACTTTTAAGGGAGTTTTCTCATGCAAGCACTACATCGCCACGGCCCATTGATCGGCCGCATCCTCATCGCGCTGATCTTCATCCTCTCTGGCTTTTCCAAGATCGGCGGCTTTGCTGACACCTCCGGCTACATTGCCAGCAAAGGCTTGCCGCTGCCAGACCTGGTGACCATCCTCACCATTATCATTGAACTGGGTGGCGGCTTGCTGATCGTCGTCGGCTACCGTGCACGTCTGGCCGCTGTTGCCTTGTTCCTGTTCACCCTGGCAGCCGCATTCCTGTTTCATGATTTCTGGGCAGCAAGCCCAGACATGGCGCAAAATCAGATGATCCATTTCATGAAAAACATCTCCATGGCCGGTGGCCTGTTGTTTGTGCTGGTGCATGGCAGCGGCCCGCACAGTGTAAAAGCCGACTAATCCTTTAGTCTTCAGCCAAACAAAAAGCCCGCCCATCATTGGCGGGCTTTTTTATTATCGGTGTTGAAAGGACTACGCCCAGCGTCATTTCTACCCTTAAGGGCAATTTCCCGATTTCGCAATCCTGTGCATGATCGAACCCGCCTTTAGCCACGGATTCCCTGTCATGCTTTCCTCGCTGTTATCCTCCCGTCGCCTGCTGACCCTGCTGACCCTGCTGACCCTGCTGACCCTGCAATGTCCCGCGCTCCATCAGATACTGCCCGATGGGCTGGAGCCCGTCCGCCTGAGAAGCCCAACCACTCGACTCTACGTCAAGCCATACCCGGCCATGTTTGCCGTCTCCACCTTTCCGTCATTTCCCGTTTATACAAGTGAGTTCATGTCATGAGAATGTCCCCCCTCAAGCAAGTGCTGGTTATGGTAATTGGCATTGCTGCAATACTTGTGTTCGGACTGTTTGGTCCGTTTATATGGTTCTTCATACTGCGCCCCCTGTTCTGGGAGGCTGTTTTTGCGCTGCAACGTAACCTCTACTGGATCGTCTTGATTGCGTCCCTCTGTGTTTTCATTTTTTGCCTCTATGACAT
>NZ_JAJAVG010000007.1:223846-377108 GCF_020531915.1 Methylovorus mays | reverse complement strand
CTTGGCGGCCATAGCGAATTGGAACCACCCCTTCCCATCTCGAACAGGGCCGTGAAACGATTCTGCGCCAATGATAGTATACTTCTCGTATGCGAAAGTAGGTCACCGCCAAGCTTCTCATTAAAAAAGCCTCTGCTTATGCAGAGGCTTTTTGCTTTATGGTCGCCTGAAGAATGTCTAGGTCTCGGTGCTCATTACGCTGTCAACCCTTCCAATTCGTCTTGCTGGCTTTCATCTGACGTCTGAATGATTATGTCGTTGCCGTTTTATATACGTATATGGAACGTGCTGGTATCGGTAATTTTTCCTTCTGTTTTATGTCTTGTCCTTCTCCGGTTGAGCTCACAAGGAATTGCCATTGCTTGATTTCGCAGTCGGGTACGGTAGCCTCAATTTCTATATGAGCAGCATTGAAAATAACGAGAATGCTGGCTTGATGTTTGTCGACGGCCATGAGCTTTACAATAAGCGACTTGTTGAAAGGGTCTTCCCATTGCTCATTGGTCATTAGCTGACCATTGACGTTGTACCAAGCAACATCGGCGTTCCCGTGCTTGTTCATGCCGGTAAGAAATTCTGCTCTGGATATGGCGTTATTCTCGCGACGAATCTGTGAGAGTAATCCAACGAGCTCTACCAAGGTTTTGTCGGGGTTTTGCCAATCCACCCATCCAATCTCACTATCCTGACAATATGTATTGTTATTGCCACCTTGGCTGTTGTGCAACTCGTCCCCCGCCAACAACATGGGCACGCCTTGCGAAAGGAAGAGTGTGATGAGGAAATTCTTTTTTTGTTGCAAGCGTAATGCATTAATTTGTGGGTCGTCAGTCTCACCTTCGGCACCGCAGTTCCAGCTTCTATTGTCATTGGCACCGTCGTTATTGTCTTCTCCATTGGCCTCGTTGTGCTTTTCGTTATAGGAAACAAGGTCATGCAGTGTGAAGCCATCATGGGCTGTGACGAAATTCACGCTGGACCAAGGGCGTCTATGCTGAGCATCAAACAGGTCACTTGATGCAGCAAATCGCCCTGCAAATTTGGCCAGGCAGCCTTCGTCGCCTTTCCAGAAGTCACGGGTGACATCACGATAGTCGCCATTCCATTCCGAAAATCCAGGTGGGAACTCGCCTAGTTGATAACCACCAGGTCCAACATCCCAGGGTTCCGCGATGAGCTTGCAGCGGGAGAGGATGGGATCTTGCAAAATGGTATGGAAAAAAGGATGACGAGCAGTAAAGCCAGTGTCCTCGCGGCCAAGAGTTAAAGCCAGGTCAAATCGGAATCCATCAACGCCATACACCGTCGTCCACATCCGCAGACTATCCATAACCATCTGCAGCACTTTGGGGTGGGACGTATTCAAGGCATTACCGCATCCGGTCAGGTTGTCGTAATAGCGGGGCTCACCAGGCAGGGATCGGTAATAACTTAAATTATCTATGCCTTTCCAGGATAAGGTAGGCCCCAGATGATTACCTTCACATGTATGGTTGTAGACAACATCCAAAATCAACTCGATGCCGGCTTCATGCAAACAATCCACGGTAGCGGCTATTTCTTCGAGATCTCCGCTATGCAGGTAGTTGGTCTCTGGCGCAAAAAAGGCCAACGTGTTGTATCCCCAATAATTTCTAAGATCTCGCTCAATCAGATGCCTGTCCTGAGCAAAGGCATGTATCGGTAGCAACTCCAATGAAGTGATGCCTATGCGATGCATATGGTCAATCAAAGCGGGGTCCGAAAGAGCTGCAAAGCTTCCACGAATATCATCCGGTATCAGAGGATGTTTCATGGTCAGCCCTTTGACATGGGCTTCGTAGATAATGGTTTTGGGCCATTTGACTTGTGGTTTGTTTGATTTTGTCAGCGGCGCAGGATTTACCACGATTGCTTTGGGCATAAAGGGAGCACTGTCGCGATCATCCATGCGGAGGTCCGCATCTTTGGAAGGACTGAGCTGATAGCCATACAGGGCATCATCCCACTGGATATCCCCGGAAAGCTTTCTCGCATAGGGATCAAGCAATAACTTGTTGCTATTGAAACGCTGCCCTTGAACAGGATCCCAAGGGCCATGCACACGATAACCATACAACTGGCCAGGGTGGATGTCTGGAATGTAAACATACCAAACCCCGTTGGTGCATTCCGTGAGGTCTATTCGTTCAACTTCTTTGCCATCTGCGGAAAACAGGCACAAGGTTACACCTGTGGCATTATCAGAAAATAAAGCAAAGTTAGTACCTTTGCCATCATATGTTGCACCCCGGGGGAAAGGCGATCCTTCTTTTAATATGCGCATACTTTCCTCAATACAGTAAGTAGATGACGAATGTTCAGTTTGGAACGTACTATGTAGATAAAGTTTATTCCGGGCGTGTCGTATAAGAGTTACTGGCAGGTAATACAACAAAGCGGCCAAGCAGGTAAGGGGTTAGCTGGCTTTGATAACGGGGTGATATTGCTGAATGACAACGGGGGAGTAGCGGGAATGGAAATAAATCCAATGGCGAAGTACGTATACCAGATACGTAGCCGGAATGGTGTGGTGGTCGATAACTTGCAAATCTACGGGCGAGATGAAGCCGAAGCCCGGCAAAAACTGCAAAAAATGTACATGCATTGCGAAATACTGGATTGCCGCGTTGTATCTGCGGTTAAAGCCGCGACATCGAATTACGAAGACATACTCGACCTTATAGTCAAATCCACCTGAGCAACATGATTAACTTCGCCAGCTAGATCAATATTGTTGAGCTCCTGCAGCAGTGCCAGGTAGTCATGGGCGCCTTTTGCATGGCTGTCATAGCGAAAAATGTCTTGTTTGGCCTGAGGGCTTTCAGCCACAGCCACATTTTCTGAAATCACTGTTTGACAGAGCTCAGGGCCGAAATATTGCTGAGCCAGCTTTTCGACGTCAAATGTCATGCTTCTGCGTCTATCGTAGCAAGTAAGCAAATAACGTCGAGGGACTCGACGCTTGAGCACGTTTTCCAGTGCTTTGAGTGTTTTTTCTACTTTCTGTGCGCCTTGCAGGGACAAAAAGTCCGATGAAATCGGCACAATCATCAAATCGGCGGCAAAGACCGCATTCAATGAAAGTACCCCCAGGTAGGGGCAGCAATCCAATAAGATGGTGTCAGCACTGATTTTTTTTTCCAGATTATCCAGTCCTGATCGAAGACGGTTTAGGATGCTGGGACCCTTGCCAAAAATGCTGTCGACCTTTGCTAATTCGCGATGCGCGGGAATTAGCAGGCCAGCATCGTTCCAGGGCACCATGAGCTCATCAAGCGGCGTATTGTTTTGGTAGAAACCAAACAAGCTGCGTTGCGAACCAGGAAGGGCATCAGTCAGGATTTCCGTCAGATGGCATTGGGGGTCCATATCTATCAGTAGCGGGGATTGCTTCTGGCTGAGCATGGCGGCTGCGAGATTAAGGACGGAGGTTGTTTTTCCAACGCCTCCTTTTTGATTGAATACCGCAATTCGACGCATGTAGTTCCTTATAAGGCACATAAAAGCAGAATCTAAAACCGGATCTTCTTCTGAAACAGAACTATCATACGATCAAGCCCACTAATTCGATAGTAATAGATAGCTGCGTTTTTTCCGTTCGCGATAACTGACAGGATGCGTCATGGTAAAAGAATTGGATGTAGCAATATTGGCCGGCGGTTGTTTCTGGTGCCTGGAGCCTGTGTTCTCCCAGCTGGACGGCGTTGAGAAAGTCGTCTCGGGATATACCGGGGGGCATACTTCGCAGCCTGATTATAAGCAGGTTTGCCGAGGTGATACGGGGCACGCGGAAGCTATCCGCATCAGCTTTGATCCTGCCCGCATCAGTTTTTATGAGCTCCTGGAGATATTCTTCTTATCGCACGATCCTACAACTCCCAATCGGCAAGGCAATGACATAGGAACTCAGTATCGCTCAGCTATTTTTTGCCAGAATCCGATGCAGCGCTCCACCGCAGAGCAAATGATCGCCGAGCTTAATCAATTGCATGTGTTTGCTTCGACTATCGTGACCGAGGTGAATGATGCTGCCGTGTTTTATGCGGCGGAGGATTACCATCAGCAATATTATGAGCAACATCAGGATCAGCCCTATTGCATGCTGGTTGCCGCGCCCAAGGTATCAAAAATCCGCGCCAAATTCCCTGAAAAGATTCGTAACTGATTAAGTATGGCCGGGGTGGTGCATGCCTAATGCCGGCTGAGCCATTGGCGTCGCCAGAATAAAAGTCCCATGGACGAAGCGACAAACGCCATGACAGATAAGGTCCACCAAAAACCATTCGGGTTTTTAAGCCAAGGCATGCTATCAAAGTTCATGCCGAAAATACCGGTGATCAAGGTCGCGGGCATGAACAGCATGGTGACGACAGTCAGTGCTCTGACCTCCATATTCACTCGGTTGCTAATGCTCGACATGTAAATGTCCAGCATGCTGCCCAGTTGATCGCGTATCGCTTCCAGCGACTCAATCAAGTGGATGGTGTGGTCATACACATCGCGCAGGAAGACGACATTCTCCGCCGCAAAGAATTTATCGTCATTCCGTACCAGCTGATTCACCGCTTCGCGCAATGGCCAGATGCTGCGGCGCAACTCCATGCTCTGGCCTTTGAGCTTATGCAGCTGGAGCAAATGTTGATTATTGGGCGCATGCAGTAGCTGTTCTTCCAACTCCTCGCATTCATCGCCCAGTTTTTCCAATGTGCTGAAATACTGATCCACGGCTGCGTCCAGCAAGGCATACGCCAGATAGTCCGTGCCGGCTTCGCGGATATGTACGCGACCATTGCGCAGGCGCTCGCGCACCGGCTCAAAGCAGCCAGTGGGGCGCTCCTGAAAGCTGAGCACAAAGTCGTGTCCAAGTATCAGGCTGATTTGCTCGGATTGCAGCTGATCCGACACCGCGTCATAGGCGACATGGTGCAACACGATGTAGAGATAATCGCCATAACTTTCCACCTTGGGGCGCTGATTGGTGTTGAGAATATCCTCCATCACCAGCGGATGCAGCCCGAAACACTTACCCAATTCGGCAATCAGGCTGGTTTCGTGTAACCCATAGACGTTCAGCCATAACTTGCAGGAGGGCGGCCGCTGGTAATGCGTGAGCTCGGCTTGGGTAAGCTGCTTTTCATGCAGGCTCTCCGCTCCATATTCCAGAATATGGATGGCGGGTTGCTGCGTTTTGATGTCCCCGATATAGACCAGAGTACCGGGCGCTGCTCCCGCTTTTTTGAGTCGGGATTTGCGGTGCTTTTTACCGGCCATTACACATCCAGATGACTATAAAGCGGCGTTGACAGGTAGCGCTCACCAAAGGATGGAATGATGACTACGATCAGCTTGCCCTTGTTTTCCGGACGGACGGCCAATTGCAGGGCAGCCGATACGGCGGCGCCTGAAGAAATGCCCACCAGCAAGCCTTCTTCCGTGGCCATGCGGCGGGCAATGTCCATGGCATCATCGTTTTTAACGCGGACGACTTCATCGTAAATCGCCGTATTCAAAATCTCGGGGATAAACCCCGCCCCTATGCCTTGAATCGGGTGTGGTCCGCGAGCACCCCCGGATAATACCGGACTGGCGTCGGGCTCTACAGCAACGACCTGGACAGCTGGATTGCGGGCTTTCAACACCTCACCAACACCTGTGATGGTGCCGCCGGTGCCAACGCCAGACACAAAAATATCGACCTTGCCATCGGTATCGCGCCAGATTTCTTCGGCAGTAGTACTGCGGTGTATGGCAGGGTTGGCGGGATTGGAAAATTGCTGGGCAATCACATACCGTGAATCGGCAGCAGCCAGCTCCTCTGCCTTGCGGATGGCGCCGGGCATGCCCTCGCTGCCAGGGGTCAGGATAAGTTCAGCGCCATATGCCTTCAGCAGTAATTTGCGCTCACGACTCATGGTTTCCGGCATCACGAATGCGCAGCGCAATCCGCGCGCTGCACACACCATGGCGAGACCGATGCCGGTATTGCCGCTGGTTGGCTCCAGTACAATGCTTTCTGGGGTGAGTTTGCCTGCTGCCTGCAAGGCATCAATCATGGCCACGGCAATACGGTCTTTCACGCTATGGGCCGGGTTCATGTACTCCAGCTTGCAGACAATGGTGGCGCCCATATTGGCGCTGATCCGATTGAGCCGGACCAGTGGGGTGTTACCCACTAGTTCAGCGGTATTGTTGGCGATGTTCATGCTGACTGCTCTCCGAAAAAATGTGCCCGAATACACTGCGCTATTTTATCTGCGCTCACGCTGAAGTAGGCGCATAAATTGCATCTCCCTAGCAGATTCTTCGGTCTCGTCAAACAAGCGTTGCCATTTACAGTCACTCTGGAAAGAGTTACTGTACCGAATATTGGGGATGTACTTATAAAAACAGATGCAACATGATGAAATTACTACCATTATTAAAAAATTCAATGATGCCAATATGCCTTCCATAAATTCCCTTGCACGCAGGTCTGGATTTAAAGCGATTTCGCTGACACTTCTGCTGGTATTGGTGCCTGTGCTTGCATATGGTGCAGGCCTGGGACGCATCAATGTCAAATCGGCACTCGGGGAACCATTCAACGCAGACATCGAGTTGCTGGAAATGCCCGCCAAGGAAGCTGCTACCCTTGTTGCGCGTATCGGCAATAATGATGAATACCTGACAGCGGGGCTGCAGGATGCCATCGTGCCGCCGGGGGTAAGGGTTACCAGTGTGACACGGCCAGATGGCACGCATGTTTTGCACGTCACCACACCAAGAGCAGTCAATGAGCCGTTTCTTGAGCTGCTTATCAAGGTGGACTCGGACAATTTGCATTTGGTTCGGCAATACACGGTATTGCTGGACCCTCCCACCAGCAAAATGGGTGATGAGCCTGCCATCGTCAATACGATCCCCGAGTTGAAAAGTCAGGGGCTGGTCGCGGAGGTACCGCCGCCCCCATTGCCGGCAAAACCCAAAGCCCGCAAGGCGCATTCTGGCAGTAATGGTACCCATACGTTCGACACGCCCAAAGCCGCTATCCCGGTATCCGCAGATACCTACCTGACACAGCCGGGGGATATCTTTGGCAAGGTTGCCCAACAATATCAACCTGCAGGAGTGCCGCTGAAAAAGGTGATGGCCGCTTTTTATGCCGCCAACCCCGACGCCTTTCGCGATGGCGATATCAATCAGCTCAAGTCTGGTCAGGTGCTCAAGATTCCCAGTCCGGAAGCGCTGGGCGGAGAGCTTCCGAATAAAGCACAGCCTGCGGTAGTCGAGGTGCCTCCTCCTGCAGCACCAAAATCGGCAGACACGCCAGCTAACCCGGAGTTTGTTTTAAAAATATCGCCCGGAGATACCTCGGAGGCTGCCGACAAGGATGGCCAGAGTGGGGAGCCCGCTGCGGATGCTAGCGCGGAAGCGAAAGGTTCCGGCATGGAGGCCAACCCCACTCCCGAATCTGTCGCACCGGCACCTGCTGTCGCCCAACCTGCAACCCCTGCCCCCTCACTAGCAACGGTTGCCAACCAGGGGCAGCCTGGTTTCTGGGAAACAGTGCTCGACCGCCTGCTATGGATAGGCTTGGGCTTATTGTTAGGGTTAGTCTCACTGGGCATGGTGTATTACCTGCATATGCGCCGATTGACCGCCATGCAGAAATGGCACGAAAGCATGGTGCAAACGACCACTCCTCGCCCGCATCCTAACGATGTTGAGCCTAACGTGGTGAGCGCCCCGCCGCCGGCAACGCCCGTTGAGCCTGCCGTAGCGGCCATCATGGCGCCCGCTATTGCGGCGGCCGTGGCAGAAGATAGGCAGGAGCTATCCTCACCGCTTACGCCGTCGCAGTCTGGCTCTGCGGAGGAGGCCGATTTTGACATCCATGAAGTGGATCCAATTGTCGAAGCGGAGATTTACATCTCATATGGTCGTGACGAGCAGGCCGAAAACATTCTGCTGAATGCACTGGAAAAAACACCGGATCGCCATGAGTTGACGCTTTGTCTGTTGAAAATTTATGCAGAACGTCAGGACGTGATTGCCTTCGATAATCTTGCATTGCGCTTGCAAAAAGCCGCGGAGAATGAAGAGCCTGGCACCCTGGAACAATGGCATAGTGCGGCTGAGATGGGGCACCGCTTGTCACCTCATAACCCGCTTTATATCATCGAGGGGCTGACGGATCAGACCCCTGCTCCAGAGCCCCAAGAGGATAACCTGATGTTGCCGGAACTGGAGCCTATTGTGGAAGAGCGTCCAGTTCTTCCGGAGTTTGAGCCATTAAAACCATTGGCGGAAACCAATATCCTGGAATTCACGTTTGAAAAAATCCCGACAGAAGATGCCGTGAAAAAACCAGAGGAGGTCGAAGACCATGCTCATGCCATCCATGACCCGTTGTTTCCCTCTGAGAAAAAATAGCGATGGGCAGTGAATAAAAAAAGCCGACGATGACGTCGGCTTTTTTGTTTAAGTCGCCTGAATACTCTTGCCAGGGGTGAAGAAAAATCCTCCGGCCACATGGTGCACGGTTTTCAATGCGTCTTGAGCATCAAAATGCCAGCGACCATCCGAGAAAACCCGTTCATCTGCCCAGGCGGCCACCACCTCAGCGAGGTATAAGTCGTAGGTATCCTGAATATGTGGCTCAGGAATTAGCTCGCATTCCAGCCATGCGACACAGCCCTTGATTAACGGTGCTGGGACTTTGCTGGCAGCAAAGGTTGCCAAATCAAAGGCTGCAAATTTGGTGGCCTGTGCTTTTCCCAGCAACTCACGCCCCGAACTCGAGCCTACCCTCACCACCAAGTCGGCTTGGGCAGCACATGGCACGTTAATGGCAAATTTGCCACTGGCCAGGATGAGTTCGCGTGTGTAGGTATTCTTGTCGATCACAACGGCCACTTTGGGTGGCTTGAAGTCGAGCGGCATGTTCCAGGCCGCGGCCATCACATTGCGTTGATCCCCATGGGCGGAGCTTACCAGCACGGTGGGTCCGTGGTTCAGCAGTCGATAGGCTTGCTCCAGGGGCACCGCGACTACATTTTTCTCCGTGGAGGTCAAACTGCCAGCTTATTTTTGCCAGGCATCGCGTAATGTCACGGTGCGGTTGAACACTGGCTTGCCCTCAACCGAGTCTTTTTTGTCTGCGACAAAATAACCATGGCGTTCAAACTGGAAGGTGTCTTCTGGTTTGGCTTCCTTAAGGGCAGGTTCGAGTTGCGCCGTGATCACGGTGAGTGAATTTGGATTGATGTCATCCAGGTAATTGCGGTCGCCACTGCCTGGGTGAGCCTCCTTGAACAGACGATCATACAGACGCACTTCCGCTGCATAGGCGTGCGAGGCTGAAACCCAGTGGATATTGCCCTTGACCTTGATGCTGTCGGCACCAGGCGTGCCGGACTTGGTATCTGGCAGGTAATCGCAGTGCACGACCGTCACATTGCCATCCGCGTCTTTTTCAAAGCCGGTACATTTGATGACATAGCCATAACGCAAGCGCACGGTATTGTCCGGGAACAAGCGGAAATAGCCCTTGCTGGGGACTTCCATGAAGTCTTCACGCTCAATCCACAGTTCGCGCGACAGGGGTACCGTGCGTTTGCCGAGTTCTGGTTTTTGCGGATGGTTAGGGGCAAAGCAGTCCTCGGACTGACCTTCAGGGTAGTTGTCGATCACCAGCTTGATCGGATCCAGCACGGCGATACGGCGTTCTGCAGATTCATTCAGCGTTTCGCGCATGCAGTCTTCAAGGATGGTGTACTCAATCCAAGAGTCTGCTTTGGAGACGCCGATGCGATCTGCAAACAGGCGGAGCCCTTCCGGGGTATAGCCGCGACGGCGTGCGCCTGCCAGGGTGGGCAGGCGAGGGTCATCCCAGCCACTGACATGGCCGCCATCTACCAGCTCAATCAGCTTGCGCTTGGAGAGCACCACATAAGTGAGATTAAGCCGCGAGAATTCGTATTGTTTGGGCAATGGGTGTGCCAGCAGGCCACCCTCCGCCAGTTTTTCCAATACCCAGTCATAAAACGGCCGCTGGTCTTCAAACTCCAGCGTGCAGATGGAATGGGTAATGCCTTCCAGTGCATCTTCCAGCGGATGGGCATAGGTGTACATCGGGTAGATGCACCAGGTGTCGCCCGTGTTGTGGTGAGTCGCGCGTTTAATACGGTAAATCGCCGGGTCCCGCAGATTGATATTGGGGGATGCCATGTCGATCTTGGCGCGCAATACCATGCTGCCATCCGGGTGCTTGCCATCGCGCATCTCGCGGAACAGGGCAAGATTCTCGTCGGCCGGACGATCGCGCCATGGCGAGTTTTTACCCGCCTCGGTCAGCGTGCCACGGTTAATCCGCATTTCTTCGGCGGATTGCTGGTCCACATAGGCGTTGCCGGATGTGATCAGGTATTCCGCCGCGCGGTACATGAAGTCGAAATAATTGCTGGCGTAATACAGATGGGAATGGCCAAATGCCTCCCAGCCGAAGCCCAGCCATTGCACGGAGTCCTTGATGGAGTCCACGTACTCTTGTTCTTCTTTTTCCGGGTTGGTGTCGTCGAAGCGCATGTGGCATACGCCCTGATAATCCCGTGCCAGACCGAAATTCAGGCAAATGCTCTTGGCATGGCCAATATGCAGGTAACCATTGGGTTCAGGCGGAAAGCGCGTGCGGATCTTGGCCGGGTCGGGCTGGCCAGTGGCCTGCGTACTTGCGTCGCCGGGCTCGCCACACCATTGGCGGCTGGCATAGGTGCCTTGCTCGATGTCGCGTTCAACGATATGGCGAATGAAATTGGAGGCAGGTGCTACTGGGGTTTTATCGGCTGACATGGAATCTGACTAAAATGGGATTGCCGATATTTTACACCCAGCCGCCTGCTGAGTGGACACTCGTGCCTATGCTAATATAACTCTGACATGACAAACCCGCTTACATTCCCCATTCTGCACCGCCTGGCGGATGGGAGCTTCCATTCTGGCGAGGCACTTGCTGCCCATTTCAAGGTCAGCCGATCCACGGTATGGAATGCCGTCAAACATGCAGAAACACTAGGCGTTGAAATTTTTTCGGTGCGTGGCAAAGGCTATCGTCTGTCCCAGCCGCTTGATTTATTGCGGGCGGATAGGATTTTGGCGGCGCTGGGGCCTGCCTCTAACGCCGTGCAGTTGTTTGTGCACGATCAACTTGATTCCACTAACCGCTGGTTGATGCAGCAGGCAGCGAACGGTGCTGTTCATCTCAGCTGTGCGGTTACCAGTCATCAGACGCAGGGCCGCGGCCGCCGCGGCCGGGTCTGGCAATCTGCCCTGGGCAACAGTCTCACATTTTCTCTGCTATGGCGGTTTGAATCGGGCGCTGCCGCATTATCCGGGCTGAGCCTGGCAGTTGGCTTGGCGCTCGGACAGGCATTTGCCGAGATGGGGGTCGTTGTGGGCCTCAAGTGGCCGAATGATGTGCTGGTGGAGTATCGCAAACTTGCCGGTATCCTCATTGAATTGCAGGGCGACATGGAGGGGCCGAGCGCTGCTGTGATCGGTGTCGGGATCAATTTGCGCTTGCCGGAGCGTATGCTGGCGCAGATTGACCAGGCGGCGATAGACCTGCAAAGCCTGAAAGCCGCACCGGTGGAGGCCAGTATGGTGCTGGGCATTGTGCTGAAGCATATGCTGCAGGTAATTGGTCGATTTGAGCGAGAGGGGTTTGCAGCATTGGTCCCGGACTGGCAAGCCATGCATGTCTACCATCAGCAGCCCGTGCGCCTGCTGATGCCCGATGCGACCGAGCGCCATGGTGTGGTTGCTGGCGTGGCGGAGGATGGCAGTTTGCTGGTGACGACCGAGGCCGGTGAACAGCGCTTTACCTCGGGAGAAATCAGTTTGCGAAAGGCCGTGGCATGATATTGGCGATTGATGCTGGCAACACCCGTTGCAAATGGGCCCTGTTTGACGCCAAGGCAAGCATGGTGGCAGAGGGCTGTTGGGTAAACGACGAACTGGCCGAGCAAGCCTTGCCCGCATGCTGGCACGAGGCAAAGCGCATCGTCGTCTCAAATGTGGCCGGAATGGCAGCAAGCCGCCCGTTGCTGGGCATGTTTCAGCACTTGCATGCTCCGGTACACTGGGTGCACGCTTCACATGGGGCTGCAGGGGTGATCAATGGCTATCAGCCGCCTGAGGCATTAGGCAGTGATCGCTGGGCAGCATTGATCGCAGCCTGGCAGCACTATCAGGCCCCTTGCCTGGTAGTGAGTGCAGGTACGGCGCTGACGGTGGACATGTTGAGTCGTCATGAGCAACCGTCAGGTGGCGAATTTAAAGGTGGCACCATCAGTCCGGGCTTTCGATTGATGCATCAGTCCCTTTTGCAAAATACCGAAGGTATTCGCACTTTGCCGGGGATGTGGCGTACAGCGCCGACGAACACAGGGGATGCCTTGTATACTGGTATATCGCATGCGATGGCAGGTAGCGTGTTGTTGCAATGGCAGCAGATGAAGGCCATGCCAGGGAATGATACGGACGCGATTATTCCATGCGTGCTGACCGGTGGCGATGTGGAGTTGTTAAGACAGGCATTGGTGCAAGCGCAACCTGATTTGCCTGTCACAATAGATCCCTCGCTGGTATTGCGTGGCTTGTTCTATCTTGAAAGAGAATGTTTATGAAGTGGCTGGTTTCCGCGCTGGTGTTAACCAATATATTGGTCTGGGCATATTTCGAGACGCAACCCTCGGGGAATGGATCCTCCGCCACTGCCGAACAGTCAATTTCTCCAGAGCGCATCAAGATTTACACGGCAGAAGAGGCGGCCAGACTTCCCAGGAAAGAGATCGCGGCTGCCGAGTCCGTTACCAACGCATGCTACGAATGGGCGGGTTTTACTGCTAATACGGTTGCGACTGCCCGGGCTGCATTGCTGAAATTATCGATTTCGCCGCAGGAGCGTGAAGATGTGGTCAGCGGGGTCATCCGTTACTGGGTTTATATTCCACCATTAAAATCATTGCAGGCCGCTCAGGCGAAGATAGTGGAGTTACAGGCTTTAGGTGTTTCCGAAAGTGCGGTGATGCAGGACCCCTTGTGGAGAAACGCAATTTCACTTGGGGTATTCACGGATGAGCAACTGGCCAATCGCCTTCTTGCCGACTTGCGGAGTCGCGGCATACGTTCTGCAATCAAGGGGATGCGACGCGCTGAAAAAGGACTGACTACCCTGGTGCTTGGGCCATTATCGCCCGAGGTCGTGACGGAAGTCGAACAGCTGAAGCCGGAATTTGCCGGTACTGAATTCAAGCAGGTTAATTGCCAATAGGAGGTAGTATGGGGTTATTCAACACAGTACTGAAGTCCGTCGCAAAGAAAGTCGCTCTGGCAACACTGGTGGTGGTCGGCAAGCAGGTTCTCACCAAGGCGATTGGAAGCGCCATTGAGAAACGCAAGGCGGACGATGGCGGCGCTCACGAGGAGGTGCAGGCGCCAGCAACAAGTACCACGCCAGCGACACCGGACACAGCGGTAAAAGCCAAACCTGTGCGCAAATCACGCGCCAAGCCCAAACCTGCTGCGGTGACTGATGAAAAAACCGTCAAAAAACCAGCCGCCAGCCGCAGCAAGCCCAAAGATGCCAGCGCAGCCACGGCAACGGCCCGTAAGCCAAGGGCTCCGAGAAAACCGAAGGTTGTGGAAAGCCAAGCGGAAGCGGCAGACTCTCCAAGTGTACCGACGGCAGGGTCGGCCAGCGAATAGAGAATTTACCCCGCGCCCAGAACAGGCGAGGGGATGACTTCTGATTGCTTCACTTGTGCATTTGCTTTCGGGATAGCACAACTACCTGGGTGGTTACATTGCCTGTGCTTGTCTGCTAGGTGGGGTCCCATTATTACCACGTCCCAAAATAGAAGAGCCGCGATCGCGGCTCTCATTTTTTGGACAATCTCGATATGTGGTCGGCAAGCATCAGCAACACGGTGAAGCCAGTCGGATTAGGGACGAAGAGACGCAGATCCTGGCGTGGTAACGAAAGCGGTGGTTGCGGGAAGTGGCTCCCTTGTTTGTGGTGTGTCGAACGTTTGCGATGCCTCATTACCCATGACAATTCGCATGGTAATGGGGTAGTTGTAACCGTAGCCAGTGGCGTGATCGATAAGCGCCCCAATGGCCCCTCCTGGCATCACCAGATTGCCGCGCGCGGCATCATTGGCACGTGATGTTGAGGTGAAGCGCCCGGCCTCATTGTCACCACGTTCACGCTCACAAATAATCTTGAGGTCGCCACTGGAGCGATGAATTTGCAGTTTCCCGGGTGCATAGCCGACCCAGGTTCCCACATCATTGCTGGCCATGCAACGTGCCTGCACCGGCTGGTTGTCCTTGGTATAGGCTTCCAGCATCACGGTCTGCATCCCGTCCTGCGTCAGCGTCGCACAGCCAGTGAGGCTGGCGAAGAGGGGGATAAGCAAGCATGTGACTGCATGACGCATAGCGGATTCCTTCTGCCAAGTGGAAAGGCCGGACAAAAAAATAGCTGGAGCAAGCCCCAGCTATTTTTACGGCACAAATCGCAAAAACTTGATTAACGTTTTTTCGGCGGCAGCATATCCGTGATCGTGCCTTCCTTCAGTTCTGCGGCAAAGCAGATGGTTTCAGACAATGTCGGATGCGCATGGATGGTGAGACCCAGATCATGCGCATCGGCACCCATTTCGATAGCCAGCACGGCCTCTGCCAGCAATTCACCGGCATTCACACCGACGATACCGGCACCAATGACGCGATGGGTTTCCTTGTCGAAAATCAGTTTGGTGGCACCTTCGGTACGTGCGATGGACAATGCACGGCCGCTGGCAGCCCAGGGGAAGGAGGCCTTTTCGATTTCGATGCCTTTGGCCTTGGCTTCGGTTTCGGTCATGCCTGCCCATGCGACTTCAGGGTCGGTGTAGGCAACGGATGGAATGACCAGTGCCTGAAACTCGACCTTGTGACCGGCAATGACTTCGGCGGCGACTTTGGCTTCGTGCGAGGCTTTGTGCGCCAGCATGGGCTGTCCGACGATATCGCCGATGGCGAAGATGTGTGGCACATTGGTGCGCATCTGCTTGTCGACCGCAATAAAGCCGCGATCATCTACCGCAACACCGGCATTCTCGGCACCAATGTTCTTGCCATTGGGGCGGCGGCCAATCGAAACCAGTACGCGGTCATAGACCTGGGCTTCTTTCGGCGCATTCTCGCCTTCAAAGCTGACATGAATGCCGTCTTTTTTGGCATCGATCTTGGCAACCTTGGTTGACAGCATGATGCTTTCGAAGCGTTTTTCCATGCGCTTCTGCAATGGGCGGATCAGGTCGCGGTCGCAACCGGGGATCAGGCCATCCATGAACTCGACCACGCTGACCTTGCTGCCCAAGGCGTCGTAAACCGTGCCCATTTCAAGGCCGATAATCCCGCCGCCAATGACCAGCAGGCGCTTGGGGATATCCGCCAGCGCGAGCGCGCCAGTGGAGTCCATGATGCGCTCGTCATCCGGCGCACCGGGGAATTTGGTGGCTTGCGAGCCCGCCGCGATAATCGCGTTCTGGAAGCCGACCGTCGTGACCTTGCCATCGGCTGCCGTGACGGCGATCTGATGCGAGCTGGTGAATTTGCCTACACCTTGCACCACCGTTACGCCACGTTGTTTGGCCATTGCGGCCAGGCCACCGGTCAGCTTGCCAACGACATCGTTGGCTTTCCAGTTGCGCAGCGTATCCAGATCGACTTTAGGTGCGCTGAAGCTCACGCCGTGATGGCTGGTTTCTTCGGCTTCGGTAATGACTTTTGCCGTATGCAGCAAAGCCTTGGACGGGATGCAGCCCACATTGAGGCAAACACCGCCCAAGGTGGAGTAGCGCTCGATCAGCACCACCTTCTTGCCCAGGTCAGCGGCACGGAATGCCGCGGTGTAGCCACCAGGGCCTGAGCCGAGCACGACCACTTCTGTATCAATATCATTGTTGCCACTGGGCGCGGCTGCCACGGGGGCAGGGGCGGCTGGTGCGGCCGCTTGGGTCGGCGCAGGTGCCGGTGCGGCAGGAGCCGGGGCGCTGGCGGTAGCGGGTGCTGCTTCGGCAGCGGATGTTTCCACCAGCAGAATCAGCGAGCCCTTGGCGACCTTGTCACCGACCTTGATCTTGACTTCTTTAACTGTGCCGGCGTGGGAGGATGGAATGTCCATGGAGGCCTTGTCAGACTCCAGGGTCACCAGTGCATCTTCCTTGGCGATAACATCGCCCACCTTTACCAATACTTCAATGACATCGACGCTATCGAAATTGCCGATGTCCGGGACGAAAACTTCTGTTAACTGACTCATGAAAACCCTTTACAGCAAGAGACGGCGAACGTCGGACAGCATCATGCGCAGGTGGCTGGTAAAGCGCGCACCATCGGCACCATCGATCACGCGGTGGTCGTAAGACAATGACAACGGCAGGATCAGACGCGGCTCGAAGCCTTTGGTCTTGGGGTCATACACCGGCTGGAAGCTGGAGCGTGATACGCCCAGGATCGCCACTTCAGGGCAATTGATGATGGGCGTGAATGCCGTGCCACCGATACCACCCAGACTGGAAATCGTGAAGCAACCACCCTGCATTTCCTCGATCTTGAGTTTGCGCTCGCGTGCCTTGGCAGACAGGTCGGCCAGGTCGCGGGCAATATCCAGCACATCTTTCTGGTTCACATCACGGATCACGGGTACGACCAGGCCATCCGGCGTGTCGCAGGCAAACCCGATGTGGTAATACTGCTTGAGGATCAGCTCGTCGCCAGCAGGGGAGAGCGAGGAATTGAAATTGGGGTAAGTGCGCAGCGCGTTAACCACGGCTTTCATCAGGAAGGCCAGCATGGTGAGTTTCACACCGCGCTTGGCAGCCTCGTCCTGCATGGACTTGCGGAAGTCTTCCAGATCGGTGATATCGGCTTCGTCGAATTGCGTGACGTGCGGTGCAGTCACCCAGTTGCGATGCAGGTTGGCACCTGACAGCTTCTTGATGCGCGACATCGGCTTTTGCTCAATGCTGCCGAACTGGCTGAAATCAATGACCGGTGCCTGTGAAACGGCAATGCCACCGGCGGCGCCACTGCTTTGCGGCTTGGCCAGTTGGGCTTTTACATAGGCTTGCACATCGCTTTGCAGGATGCGGTTTTTCGGGCCGCTGCCACTGACCAGCGACAGGTTGACGCCGAGCTCGCGCGCAAACTTGCGGATGGATGGGCTGGCGTGGGCCAGTTTGCCAGGCGCAGCTGCTGTGCTGGCGGCAACCGGATTAGGCGTGGCTTGCGGCTGGATCACCTTGGGTGGCTCAGCCACGGGACGGGTAGGCGCAGGCACGGCCTGCTCCTGTACCGAGGTCACCACTGGCGGAGCAGTAGGGGCTGGCGCAGGCTTGGCTGCGGTCGCCTGTTCTTCTGCGGCATCCAGCGTCAGGATCAATGTGCCTTGAGCGGCCTTGTCACCTACCTTGATACTGACTTCCTTGACCACACCGCCAAAGGGGGCGGGGATGTCCATGGAGGCCTTGTCGGATTCCAGGGTCACCAGCGAGTCATCCTTGGCGACGGTGTCGCCAGCTTTGACCAGCACTTCGATGACATCTACGCTATCAAAATTGCCGATATCGGGGACGAGTACTTCCTTGATTGCCATTTTCTAATCGTCTCCTGAATTAAAGAGTCACCGGGTTTGGACGGGTGATATCGATGTTGTATTTCTTGATTGCTTCAGCGGCTTTCGCTGCAGGCAGCTTGCCTTCGTCAGCCAGCGCCTTGAGGGCGGCCAGCACGACATAGTAGCGGTCCACTTCGAAGAAGCTGCGCAAGGCTTCGCGCGAATCGGAACGGCCGAAGCCATCGGTGCCCAGCACCACATAGCGTTGCGGAATGAAGTTGCGGATCTGATCAGCAAACGAGCGCATGTAGTCAGTAGAGGCAATGACCGGGCCTTCGGCCTTGGACAGTTGCTGTGCCACATAACTTTGCTTTTGTTTCTTTTCCGGATTGAGCAGGTTCCAGCGCTCGACATCCAGACCTTCACGACGCAGCTCGGTAAAGCTGGTGACGCTCCAGATATCGGCGGATACGCCCCAGTCTTTTTCCAGCAGTTCGCCGGCGGCAATCACTTCGCGCAGAATCACGCCGCTGCCCATGAGTTGTACCTTGGGGCCCTTGGCTTTGGATTTGCTGAAGTTGTAGATGCCTTTGAGGATGCCTTCTTCAGAACCCTTGGGCATGGCCGGATGGCTGTAGTTTTCGTTCATCAGGGTGATGTAGTAGTACACATCTTCCTGGTTCTGCACCATGCGGCGCAGGCCTTCCTGAATGATCACGGCCAGCTCGTAGGCAAAGGTCGGGTCATAGGAAATGCAATTCGGCACGGTGGCAGACATCAGATGGCTATGGCCATCTTCGTGCTGCAGACCTTCGCCATTCAGCGTGGTGCGGCCGGCAGTGGCACCGAGCAGGAAGCCACGGGTACGGCTGTCGCCAGCGGCCCACGCCAGGTCGCCAATACGCTGGAAACCGAACATGGAATAGAAGATGTAGAACGGGATCATCTGCACGCCGGTCACGCTATAAGACGTGCCTGCTGCAATCCAGGACGAGAATGAACCGGCTTCGTTGATGCCTTCTTCCAGGATCTGGCCGTCTTTGGATTCCTTGTAGAACATGACCTGGTCAGCATCCTGCGGCTCATACAGCTGACCCAGGTGCGAATAGATGCCCAGCTGGCGGAACATGCCTTCCATACCAAAGGTGCGGGCTTCGTCCGGCACGATAGGTACCACGAATTTGCCCAGTTGCTTGTCGCGCACCAGGGTGGAGAGAATGCGCACAAAGGCCATGGTGGTCGAGATTTCGCGCTCGCCGGTGGCCCCCAGCATGTTTTCAAAGGCGGAAAGCTCGGGCACCGTCAGTTCGTTACCCTTGCGACGGCGTGATGGCACAAAGCCGCCCATGGCTTCGCGACGCTGCTTCATGTATTGCATTTCGGGGCTGTCGTCCGCCGGCTTGTAGAAGGACAGGTTTTCTACCTGTTCGTCGGTCAGCGGCAGATCAAAACGATCACGGAATGCCTTCAGGGAGGCAATATCCATGCTCTTTTGCTGGTGGGTCGTGTTCTGACCTTCGCCAGCTTCGCCCATGCCGTAGCCCTTGACCGTCTTGGCCAGGATCACGGTAGGTTGACCCTTGTGGTTGACTGCCGAGTGGTAGGCCGCGTACACCTTGTGTGGATCGTGACCGCCACGGTTGAGGCGCCAGATATCCTCATCGGACATGGCGGCTACCATTTCCTTCAGCTCAGGATACTTGCCGAAGAAATGTTCGCGGGTATAGGCGCCACCCTTGGCCTTGAAGTTCTGGTATTCGCCGTCCACGGCTTCTTCCATGCGCTTCTTGAGCAGGCCATCCTTGTCCATGGCCAGCAATGGATCCCAGTAGGAACCCCAGATCACCTTGAGCACATTCCAGCCGGAGCCACGGAAATCGGATTCCAGTTCCTGGATGATCTTGCCATTGCCGCGTACCGGACCGTCCAGACGTTGCAGGTTACAGTTGATGACGAAAATCAGGTTGTCGAGCTTTTCGCGGGCGGCCAGCGAAATCGCACCCAGCGATTCCGGTTCATCCATTTCACCGTCACCGCAGAAGACCCAGACCTTGCGATCGGAGGTATCGGCAATGCCGCGGTCATGCAGGTATTTCAGGAAACGTGCCGTGTAGATGCCCTGCAATGGGCCCAGGCCCATGGATACCGTAGGGAATTGCCAGAAATCTGGCATCAGCCATGGGTGTGGGTAGGATGACAGGCCATTGCCGCCAGTCTCCATCCGGAAGTTGGATAATTGTTCTTCAGTAATGCGGCCTTCAAGGAAGGCGCGGGCATATACCCCAGGGGACGAGTGCCCCTGGAACAGCACCAGGTCGCCGCCGAAGTTATCGGAAGCGGCGCGGAAAAAGTGGTTGAACCCGGTGTCATACAGCGTGGCAGCAGACTGGAAGCTGGCAATGTGGCCGCCGACGCCAGGGGATTTTTCATTGGCGCGCAATACCGTCATGATCGCGTTCCAGCGTACCAGTGCGCGGATCTTGCGCTCCATGGCGGTATCGCCTGGATGCTTGGGCTGCAGGTGGGCTGGAATGGTGTTAACGTAGGCCGTGGTGGCATTGTACGGAAGGTATGCGCCTGAGCGTCTTGCCTTGTCTACCAGGGTTTCGAGCAAAAAGTGCGCGCGTTCTGATCCCTCGTTCTCAAGTACCGCATCGATGGCTTCCAGCCACTCGTGGGTTTCTTGAGGGTCAATATCGGGGGTTAATGCCATGTGAGAAGTCTCCGGGAAACTTTTGTCTATGCTGTAGGTATAATCAGCCAAGGACTTATTGTTGTGCTTGAACTGAAGCTTGAGTGCCGAGGCAGTTTTTGACTGACTGACTTAAGGCGATATATTGGCTTTTTTGACTATTTTGGTCAAGTTAAGCATCTCCAGTAGATTTAAAACTTCTGCTGCTAAGTGCCCGCAAAATCTGAAAAATTTGTAACAAACTGTATACATTCCAAGAGGGTTTATGGCCATCCAATTAAAGCAAAATGCAGCATATGCTGATGCCAGCCAGCTTAACAACGCGACGCATATCCTGTTTGTACTCCCCGCCAAGCGGCCGCAGGATCTCCCCCATGCATCGGTGCTGGATGCCAGAATGAAGCGGCAGCGCAGTCTATATGCTGAACTTGCCAAATCCCCCTTGACCGCAGATTTGCCTGAAGGCGCCAGGGCAAGCTGGGTCGTGCTTGAGCAAAAGCAATCTGTGTTCCAGCGGCACACCCTGTTGCGCAAAGCCGTCAAGCCATTGCTGGATGAGTCGCCCGCGCAATTGGTGATTGCGGTATATGGTGACGCGGAAGAGGCCGCGCAGGCAGCCGCAGAGGCTTTATATGTGATCGAGGTGAATGCTGGCGTGTTGCCCACCCGCAAATCCAAGCCAAAAAAACATGTGCTCAAGACGATTCATCTCTATGGACACAAGCGTGCCGACGGCTTTGCGGCGGTGCGTGCACGTGCCCAGGGCAATATTCTGGTGCGCCAGCTCACCGTGTTGCCGCCGAATGAGCTGACGCCTGCGCTGTACCGCGACCGTATTGCTGAGCTGGCAGACAAGCATGGCTGGGACCATGAGAGCTTTGACATGAAGAAGCTCGGCAAAATGGGCGCCGGGGCATTTGTAGCGGTGGGCCAGGGTTCCGATCCGCAAGACGCCGCGATTGTGCATCTGCGCTATAAACCCAAGCATGCCAAAAAGCGCATCTCGCTGGTGGGTAAAGGCATCTGTTTTGATACGGGTGGTCACAATCTTAAACCCGCCCGCTACATGAATGGCATGCATGAGGACATGAACGGCTCCGCCGTGGTGCTGGGAACGCTGCTCGCTGCTACCGAGGCCGGCTTGCCAGTGGAAATTGATGCCTGGCTTGCCATTGCGCAGAACCACATCGGCCCGCGGGCCTATAAACAGAATGACGTCATTACCGCGCTTAACGGTACCACCATCGAGATTGTGCATACCGATGCCGAAGGCCGCATGGTGCTGGCGGACACGCTTACCCTGGCTTCACGCCAGAAGCCGGACCTGATGATCGACTTCGCCACGCTGACTGGCAGCATGGTGACGGCGGTGGGCAATCGCTACAGCGGTGTGCTGGGCAATCGCCCGGAGATGCTGTGCCATGCGGTGGCGGCCGGCAATGCGGCGGGCGAGCGGGTTTGTGCATTTCCATTTGATGAGGATTATGAAGAAGATCTGGATAGTGATATTGCCGATATCAAGCAATGCACGCTGGACTCGGATGCTGACCATATTATTGCAGCGCGTTTCCTCTCACGCTTTATCGAAGGCGATATTCCCTGGATGCATGTGGACCTTGCCGCTGTGAACCGCAAAGGCGGGCTGGGGGCGGTTGCTACGGATACCACCGGTTTCGGGGTTGGTTTTACTCTCAATGTGATAGCGGCTTTTATGGCGGCCAAGACATGAGAGCCAGTTGCAAGTATTACTAAGCAGTACGCGGGGGAGCCGTGGCACACATCAAACCCATTACCGATCTGGACTGGCTGGTGCAATTCCCAGCGCTGATGGCACTGGAGCCCGAGGCGCGGAGCTTGCTGCTGAAGCATGCGCGGGTGGTGGAGGCGCCCGTCGGCACCATAGGCTATGAAGAGGGCACGCCTTGCCACGCTTATGTGCTGAGATTGGCTGGTCAATCGCGCGTGTTCAAGCTTTCCAGTAGCGGCCGTGAGATTTTGCTGTACCGCGTTACCGGAGGTGAAACCTGCGTGCTGACGACCACCTGTCTGTTGGGCTCCAGTGATTATCCGGCATCGACCATCGTGGAGGAGCCGATACGCGACATTCTGGTGCCCGCCGCTGCCTTTCACGAAATGATGCTGGAATCGCGCGTCTTCCGCCGCTTTGTCATGGAAAATTATGGCGCGCTGATCAGCGATCTGATTGTGTTGCTGGACGAAGTGGCTTTTCATAGCCTGGACGCCCGGCTCGCCAAACTGCTGCTGGAGGAACCAGGGGATCAGGTGCGTCGCACCCATCAACAACTCGCGGATGAGCTGGGCACGGCGCGTGAAGTGGTGAGCCGCCAGCTCAAGCGATTCGAGATAAAAGGCTGGCTGGCGCTAGGGCGTGGCAAACTGGAGTTGCTGGATCGGGCCGCGCTGGAGCGCATGATCCATTAAGTCAGGCTTCTTATAGGGAAGCGTTGTGTGCGGATTTGCGGCGTTTGATCTGCCGCCACAGCCAGCTATCCGCCAGCTGCTGGTCATGCAGCATGTAGCGCATGGTTTTGAAATCTCCCAGCGCGTACGTCGTGGTGCTCTTGGCGTTGTCATGGCCGCAAAACAGGATGCGGTCGCCGCGTTCAAGCGCGATGTTGGCTTCAGGCAGCAGAAGGGGCTGATGGTGGCGCAATATCATCAAGGGCACAATCGGCAGGCTGGTTTCGCGATGATGCGGGTTGCGCAGGATGTCCGCCAGCGTAATGGGTTCATGCGCTAGCATATGAAACAGGGCGGGCGTATTTTCCTGGGTAATGCTGATGGCCCAGGTTTCCGGCACATTTTCACCCACGGTTTCCACCAGACGCTGGATCAGGTTATTGGCCCAGACATTACTTTGCAGCCGGACCAGACTCAGGAATTGCGCCAGCAGTGGTGAAATCATGTTGGCCAGACATTCATGCGCAATGATGTCGCTGGGCTCCATGGTGATGTCGGCCTTGAAATGCTCAAACAGGGCGGCGTTGAAACGTTTGTTCTTGCGCAATACCACAAACAGATCGGGATTCATCTCGCGCGCCGTCATGACGATGGACAGGTTGTTGATATCGTCATTGGTGCCTGCCACGATACCGACCGCTTCATGCACGCCTGCCTGTTGTAGCGTCTCTTTCTCGGTGCCATTGCCTACGATGCATTCCTTGCATCCGGTGCGCTCCGGGTCAGCCTCAATGATGGTGGTAACGATGTGTTCGAGCTCCAGATTCTGCACAACCGAACGGCCAAATCGACCATAACCGCAAACAATCCATTTGCCGATGGGTGGGCAGATCGGCGATTTCAGGCTTTCCCCAGGCACACCGGTCAACCATTCATGTAGCAGGTAAGTGCCGATGGCGTGCACTTCCATCGCCAGGTGGTCGCCGAATATCGTATAAGGATTGATGATGTGGTCGGTACCAAACGAGGCCATGTTGGAAGCTGTCTGCTCGGTTTCAGCGCGCCCTAGCACGCGCAGCTCCGGGCTGATCAGCTTCACTGCCACGGCAATGGCGAGATTGGCATGATCGTCATTGGTGAGGGCGGCTACACCCTGACACATCGGGTTTTTCAGCCCGGCACGCAGCAGGGTTTCGGGCAGCTTGGCATCTGCGCACAGGTTGGGAATATCAAACTGATAATCTTCCAGCTCAAGTTCATTGATGCGCTCCTGCTCCAGCTCGATCACCACCACGCGAACTTCGTTCTTGTCCAGCGCGCGCACCAGCAGGCTGCCGGTTTCGCCATAGCCACAGACGATATAAAACGGTTCCATCAGATGGCTGACCTCGCGCGCAAAGCGGGAGGTGGTAAAGGCCTGGCGCAGGCCCGGATCCTGAAACAGGGTAATGATCTTACCTATGGCGTAAAACCAGGGGATCACTGTGAGGTAGATGGAAAACGCCATCCACATGCGCTGCGCGGTGGAGTAAGGGAAGGGGACTTCACCAAAGCCAATGGTGGTGGCGGTATAACTGATGACGTAAAACGCTTCAAAAATGCTGAGCCGCCATGGGTGGCCCTCCGGATCTACCCCCGGCATGAGCGACATGCCGGCGACCGCGATGGTGTAGCTGACAATGACCGCGATGATAGGCAGGCGCATGCGCCTGAGAATCAGAAACAGGATGTTGTTCACGACGTGGCGGCTTTGCGCTTCGCTTGCCTTGGCCTAGCGCTTGATCTGGATGGTTTCTGCAATCAGCAGAACCACGGAGGTGATGTTGGCAAGCAGTGCGCCGCCCGAGAGCGATACGACACTGACGATAACGCTGGGGTCATCGCCCTGCGTGCCTGCTGCTGCCCAGAGGATGGCCGCGGCAATCAGTTGCAGATCCGCTACCAGGCTGGTGGCCAGGTGGATGGCGCCAATATGGGTGCGGTCGCCGAACTTGAGTACGGTGGCAATCAGATTCACCACAATCGCGATGTAGAGCTCATACGCATGATGGTGGTGTGGATTATCAATGTCGCCCGTAAAAAATCCGAAATTCAGCGTCAAGGCCAACAGGATAAAAAAACCAAAAATAACTTTCTCGAGATTCATGCTATTCCTTTGAGCTGTTGAAGCTAAAGCGGTTGCCCATTATGCAGAGCTTGCCAGGGCTGGACAAGCGTTGCCTATGCCAGTAACCAGGCGCCGGTTTGCAGCAATAGACGCTGACAACGCTGGCCTTGCAGCAATGTGTGGATGTGGCGCGGTACTGCGTGGTCATGCGGTTTCATGGCATCAACTGCGTCCTGCAGCCAGTGGTATTCGGTCAGCAATGCAGCAGGTGCGTGTTTGTATATCTGCAACGCGCTGACCATGTGATGCAAGGTGGTGCGGATCTCGGCGATGGCATGCTGCTGGAGCTCCGTGGTATCGGCTTCGAGCAGGGTTTGCTTGCTTTGCAGATGATGCAGATATGCCCAGGCGAGTTTGGTGAAATCTGCTTTATCCAGCACGTGCGGCAATGTGGTCGTGGTCAATGCTGAAAGATCGGGCGGCAGCGTGCGGTAATGTCCATAACCGCGTTGTGCCTTGCTGATGTTTTCGATGGTGAGCGGAATATCTGCCTGCAAGGCCAACGCCAGCGAAAACACCTGTGCGGCATTGCCACTTTTGAGTTCGATTTCGACCTCGCTGATGGTTTCGCGGATATGGCTGCCCACTTGCAACTCCCCCAGATCAAGCGCTACTTCCAGTGCCGTGCCATCCGGCATGCGCAATTGCCATTCGGTGCGTTCCACATCGGTAACAAAGATAGGCTGCAAGGCGTCGCGCAATGCATTGTCGGCAAATATGGCGGCCAGGGCGGGCTCGGTAATTTTGCTGAAATCAGGCTCGCTGCCGCTGACGATGTCTTCCCACTCCATGCGCTGGTGCAGGCCTGCCACAGATGAGCCTGCGGCTTTCACCGCCTGAAACCAGCCCCCGGACATGCTGCGCACGCGCAGGCTGATTTCGGCATCCAGCAAACGCAGGTCTGGCGTATCGAAGTAGGTGCTGATGAGCTGGCGCGTGAGCGGGCCATGCTCCAGCCCGTGTGTCAGGGCGGGCTGGTTGAACAGACGTGTTGTGTCAGCCGCGGCTATGCGCAGCTTCAGTTCTATTTCATTTGGCATTGCGGTCTGCGTTTACCAGCCAGTGCAGCAGAGGCGCCCATTGCTGTAAATCGCGGGTGACCTGCGATGGGCGAATGTCAAACAGGCTGGCGCCTTGTTCGGCGACCAGGGCATAAATCTGCGCATCCCGCAGGTTACCCATGACAGGGAAACCGCTTTTATCCAGATAGCGCTGCAAATTTGCAGCCGAGCGGGTACGGCTATCGATGCGCATGCCGACGACGGCCACAAAGGTACGCTCTTTGCGCACGGCTTTTTCTTCGCGCAAAGTTTCTAAAAATTCCTGGCTGGCGCCAATATCAAACGCCGAGGGCTGAATGGGCACAATGACCCAGTCGGCTGTTTTCACGGCTTCGGTGAGCTTGTCGCCGCGCAGTCCGGCGGGGGAGTCGATGATGGTCCAGTCAGCACTCAGGCTGTCTGCATGTTTGCCGCGACCATCCATGCCATGGATCAAGGGCAATTGACTCGGTCTGCGCTCCAGCCATTGCAGGGAGGATTGTTGCCTGTCCATGTCGGACAGCACCACATGACGTCCGCGACTGGCAAAGTACCCGGCGAGATTGGTGGCCAGTGTGGTTTTGCCACTGCCTCCCTTGGGGTTGGCGATCAGTACAGTTCTCAAATTCAGTTTTCCTTGTTTGCCTGGGTGGTGCGCCAGTCAGTGGCTGGCAGCATTACTCTGCGAGGCATTTTTCTTGTATCGGTATTTGTTTGAGCGCTTGATTTTGCGTGTTCAGGGTTATGTGAGGCACCCGATAGCTTGCGATGTATCCCAAATTAACGTGTTTATAGATGATCCGGCGAAATAACCGCACGCAATATGGTCTGGTCTTCATGGGCACGCTGGCGATTGCTCAGCCACCAGATGTTGCCTTTCTTGACGCACCAGTATTGAATCTTTCCGCTCATGGCCAGCGCGGCGGCCATGCCCAGCGAGGGCTGATGCCCGACGACCAGCACTGCGCCCTGTGCCTTGGGCCAACCGGCGGCATGCAATACATCATGCGGAGCTGCGCCGGGGGCGAGGGCGTCTACTGTCGTGAAATCCATTCCCAGTGCCAGCGCGGTTTGCTGGGTGCGCGTCGCGGGGCTCACGATAATACGGGTATCCGGTGGCATATGCTGGCGTAGCCATTCGCCCATGGCCGCAGCCTGTTTTTTGCCATTGGCCGTGAGGGCGCGCGTGATGTCAGGTGAGGTGTCGTCTGCTTCGGCATGACGCCATAAAATGAGATCCATATAGCGTATCATTCTGTTAAGTTGAATATATCTTAGCGCCTGCACGGCGTATAACAAAGTGACATCTAAGTGAACCTGAAGTGAATCTCCAGATTTTCCTGAAAACACCGCACACATTAATGACCATGAGTCCCGCTGTGGCGGCGACCTTTGAGCGTCTGCTGGCAGTCGGTCGACGTGAGTTTCTTGCAACGACCATTGACGAAATGCTGTGCAGCAGCGCCGGGGTGGTCAGCCAGCAGGACTGGCCGCTGGCAGCATTGGCGGCGCCGGCTGACGGTATTTCGCTGTCGACCGAGTATGTGTTTTTTGCTCAGCCCGTACATCTTCAACTGCAGCGCGACTCTTTTACGATTGCCGGGCCCGGGACTCTGCAACTGCAAAAAGCGGAGGCAGATGCCTTGCTTGCTTTATTGAACCAGCATTTTGCGGAGCAGGGGCTTAAGTTTGTACAGAGCCCGCATTGTGCTGATCGCTGGTATTTGCAGGTGGAAACACCACCGCATATTCAAACTACCCCGGTGGATGTGGCCTTGGGGCGCGATATTCGCAGCCTGTTACCGCATGGACAGGATGCGGCTTTCTGGAATGCTTTTTTGAATGAAGTGCAGATGTTGCTGTTTGAGCATCCGCTTAATCAGGCGCGCGAGGCGCGGGGTGCCTTGCCGGTAAGCGGCGTATGGGTGTATGGCGGCGGTGAATCGCCAGCTAAATCCCCCCGCGTATTGCCGCTACTCTTTGCGGAGGATGCCGTGGCGCGTGGTCTGGCTACACTGCAGGCGGGCGAATGCCATGGGGTGCCGCAAGATATGCGCGAGGTGCTGCGACATGAAGCGACGCATGCCTGGCTGGTTCCGGTTGAGTCGGCAGCCGCGGTGGTGAATGGATTGCCCATGCTATGGCAGGCGCTGCGTCGCGGCGGGCTAAGTCAGCTGGAGCTCAATATCGCCCTGGGAGATAGGGTGTTGCAGTGTCGCGTGGGGAAATGGGATACCTATCAATTCTGGCGCAAATCCAGACCGTGGACGGAGGTGCTTGGTGGTTAATATTGTGAGACGCGAGCCTGATGAGATTGCGGTTGCCGCACTGGCAGCCAGTGGCTTGTCGCCTTTGATGGCGCAGCTGCTCGCGGCACGCGGGGTTAAAACGCCAGTGCAGCTTGAAGCCTCCCTCGCCGGGCTGATTCCTCCTGATCGCTTGACCCATAATCCTCGTATGGCGGCTTTGCTGGCAGATGCGATTGTCGCAAAGCGTTCTCTGCTGGTGGTGGGCGATTATGATGCGGACGGGGCCACCGCCACCGCCGTGATGGTGCGCGGCTTGCGCATGCTGGGGGCGGTGGTGGATTTTCTGGTGCCTAACCGCTTTGAATATGGCTACGGCCTGACGCCCGAAATTGTGGAGCTTGCTGCTCAGTCCAGGCCGGATTTCATCATTACCGTCGATAATGGCATTGCCAGCGTCGATGGGGTGGCGCGTGCCAATGCGCTGGGCATATCCGTGCTGGTCACGGATCACCATTTGCCCGGCGACCAAGTGCCGGCAGCCGCATGCATTGTGAATCCCAATCAGCATGGCTGTGACTTCCCCAGCAAGCATCTCGCTGGAGTCGGTGTGGCGTTTTATGTGATGCTGGGTTTGCGTGCCGAGATGCGGGCAAGAGGGTTGTTTGAGGGTAGGGCTGAGCCGAATTTGACCAGTCTGCTGGACTTGGTAGCCTTGGGTACGGTGGCTGACCTGGTCAAGCTGGATGAGAACAATCGCATTCTGGTCGAGCAGGGGCTGCGCCGCATTCGTGCTGGCCAGTGCAGCCCGGGTATTTTGTGGCTGATGCGTCTGGCAGGTCGCGAGCCTGCCTCAAGTTGTGCGCAGGATCTTGGCTTCAGCGTGGGCCCGCGGCTTAATGCGGCAGGTCGCCTGGATGACATGACGCTGGGTATCAGCTGCCTCTTGGCTGAGGATGATCAGTCAGCCCATGCCATGGCCCAGCAACTGCATGCCCTGAACCATGAGCGCCGCAGTATAGAAGCCGATATGCAGGAAAGTGCACTGGCAGAGCTGGATGGGCTGGATGCAGAAGGCCGCTATAGCCTGAGTTTGTATCAGCCAGAGTGGCACCAGGGCGTCATTGGCATTCTGGCGTCGCGGATCAAGGAGCGTTACCATCGCCCCGTGATTGCCTTTGCCCAGGCGGGCGATGGGGTACTCAAAGGCTCGGGGCGTTCGATACTCGGGCTGCATCTGCGGGATGCGCTAGATCTGCTGTCCAAGCGTGAGCCTGATCTGATACTCAAGTTTGGCGGGCATGCCATGGCAGCTGGGCTCAGTATTCGCGAAAATGATATGGAGCGTTTCCGGCTGGGCTTCGAGTCTGTGGTGGCAGGCTTGCTGACTCCAGCGGATCTGGAGTCCATTATTGAAGTCGATGGTGCGCTGGCGCTGGATGACATGCACTGGGATGTGGCGGTGGCCCTGCAACGCCAGGTATGGGGGCAGGGATTTCCTCCGCCAATGTTTTGCGACGAGTTCGAGGTGGTGGCACAACGTATCGTCGGCGGCAAGCATCTCAAGCTCACGTTATCGACCCGAGGACGCGCCGTGGATGCGATATTTTTCCGGCAGGAGGAGTTTTTGCCGCAGTATGTCACGGCCGTGTACGAATTGCAGACCAACGCCTTTAATGGCGCCCGCAACGTACAGTTGCTGATCAAGCACTGGCAGCCTGTGCCGGCGCAGTCAAATTGACTGCCAAGCGGGCTGCACGGTACCATTCTGAAAATTTTTAGGTATTCATATGCGTCGTAAGCTGGTGGTCGCTAATTGGAAAATGCATGGCGACCTTGCGCAAAACAAGGTGCTGTTTGATGCGTTCAGGCAGCGGCTTGATCATTTGACCTCGGCCGATTTTGCGGTCTGTGTGCCATACCCTTATCTATTCCAGGCGCAGCAGGAGTTGCAGGGCAGCCATATTGCCTGGGGCGCGCAGAATGTCGCCAAACATGAAGTTGGTGCGTATACCGGGGAAGTCAGTGCCCGCATGCTCAAGGACTTTGGTGCCAGCTATGTGATTGTGGGGCATTCCGAGCGCAGTACCGCCTATTGCGAAAGTGACGAAAATATTGCCGCCAAGTTTGTGGTGGCACGCAAATCGGGCATCACGCCTGTGCTTTGCCTGGGCGAGACCCTGGCCGAGCGCGAGTCCGGCCTGTGCCATCAAGTGATTGCCAGCCAGATCGATGCCGTGCTGAAGACGGTGGGGGCTGGCGTGTTTGCGCATGCGGTTGTTTCATATGAGCCAGTATGGGCCATCGGCACAGGTTTATCTGCAACACCGGAACAAGCGCAGCAGGTACATGCGTTTATCCGTGATAGAATCGCCGCGCTGGATGTGCATGCGGCAGAAACCGTAAGAATTCTGTATGGGGGTAGCGTAAATCCCCTAAATGCGTCACAATTATTCGTTATGCCGGATATAGACGGCGGTTTGATTGGCAGATGTTCATTGAATGCCAACGATTTTGAGGAAATTTGTCGCGCTGCTTGTCAGTAGATTTGATAAAATCAAACTAAAGCTGACTTAAGCAGTGGATTTGAGAGAACATGGAAACTTTAGTATCAATTGTGCACGTATTGGCTGCACTCGGTGTTATCGGATTGGTATTGCTTCAGCACGGCAAGGGTGCTGATATGGGTGCTGCTTTTGGTAGTGGTGCATCTGGCAGCCTATTCGGTGTTAGCGGATCCTCCAACTTCATGAGTCGTGCCACCGCTATTTTTGTGGCCATCTTCTTTGCTACCAGCTTGACCCTGGCTTACATGTCGAGCCATCGCACCCAGGGCTCAAGCGTCGTCAAGCTTCCAACGAATTCTGTTGTCGCACCTGGCAAGGCAAGCGAAAGCGCGCCAGCCAAACCTGCTGAATCCTCACCAGCAAAGGATGTGCCGCAGTAATAGTTGTATTGGCTTTAGCAGCCAGACTTGCCGTCGTGGTGGAATTGGTAGACACGCTATCTTGAGGGGGTAGTGTCGAAAGACGTATGAGTTCGAGTCTCATCGACGGCACCAATAATTAAAATGCTCAATCACAATTACGTGCATTGAGTTAAATTGGGGCGTGAACATGCTGGAAAACTACTTTCCTATATTACTGTTCATCATCGTCGGTTTAGCCGTCGGTATAGCCCCTATTGTCCTTGGCAAGGTGGTGGCCCCCAGCCGCCCTGACGCCGAAAAAAATTCTCCCTATGAATGCGGCTTTGAAGCTTTCGAAGACGCTCGCATGAAATTCGACGTACGTTACTACCTCGTCGCTATCCTCTTTATCCTGTTCGATCTTGAAATCGCTTTCCTTTTCCCTTGGGCCGTAGTGCTGCAGGAGATTGGTCTTTTCGGTTTTATTGCCATGCTGGTTTTCCTGGGAATTCTGGTGGTGGGTTTCGTCTACGAATGGATGAAGGGGGCGCTCGAGTGGGAATAAACTTCCATCGCTGTCCTGGTAATGTGCCATTGGCGGCGCATGTTCAGTCGGCTGCCTTGCTATCCATTGCGCATATTGTTATCGCTCTGCTACCTGCTTTATGGCAAGTAGATGCCGACTACGGGGTCTCTGCATGAGTATTGAAGGTGTACTGGAAAAAGGCTTTGTCACGACCACGCTGGATACGGTCATCAATTACACGCGTACGGGTTCGCTGTGGCCGATGACATTCGGTCTGGCGTGCTGTGCGGTGGAGATGATGCACGCCGGTGCCTCGCGTTATGATCTGGACCGCTTTGGTATCGTGTTTCGACCAAGCCCGCGTCAATCCGATGTGATGATCGTGGCTGGCACGCTGGTCAACAAAATGGCGCCTGCGCTGCGCAAGGTATATGACCAGATGGCCGAGCCGCGCTGGGTCATTTCCATGGGCTCCTGTGCCAATGGCGGCGGTTATTACCATTACTCGTATGCTGTTGTCCGCGGCTGTGACCGTATCGTTCCTGTCGATGTCTATGTGCCCGGGTGTCCGCCGACCGCTGAGGCGTTGCTCTACGGCATCATTCAGCTGCAAAACAAAATCAAGCGTACCAACACTATCGCCAGGTGAACACATGACCCGTCTGCAACAACTTATCGCCAATATTGAATCGGCGCTTGGAGACAAGCTGGGTCGTTTGGTAAGCAACGTCGGTGAGGTGACGATAGAGTGTTCCGTCGCCAATATGCTGGATGTTTGCCTTATCCTGCGAGACCATCCTTCGCTCAAGTTTGAACAGCTGATTGATCTCTGCGGTGTTGATTATGCCGAATATGGTGAGGGCAGCTGGACTGGGCTGCGTTTTGCCACGGTCTATCATTTTCTTTCCATCAGTTTGAACCAGCGTGTGCGTTTGCGGGTATTTGCGGCGGATGATGATTTCCCCGTCCTGCCAACCCTGGTGGATATGTGGCCGGTGGCCAACTGGTTTGAGCGCGAGTCCTTCGACCTCTATGGCATCATGTATGAAGGCCATCCTGATTTGCGCCGCCTGCTCACCGACTATGGTTTTGTAGGTCACCCCTTCCGCAAGGATTTCCCGATGATCGGCAATGTGGAAATGCGCTATGACCCCGAGCAGCAGCGCGTCATTTATCAGCCGGTGACGATTGATCCCCGCAACAACGTGCCACGTGTTATCCGTGACGAGGGCTTCCATCATGGCTGAAATCCGTAACTACACCATGAATTTTGGTCCCCAGCACCCGGCTGCACACGGTGTGTTACGGCTCGTGCTTGAGCTGGATGGCGAAGTCATTCAGCGGGCGGATCCCCATATCGGCCTCTTGCACCGCGCGACGGAAAAGCTGGCCGAGAATCGTACCTATCTGCAATCCGTGCCTTATATGGATCGCCTCGACTATGTGTCGATGATGGCAAACGAGCATGCCTATGTCATGGCGATTGAAAAGCTGCTTGGGCTTGAAGTCCCTGTCCGCGCGCAATATATCCGCGTAATGTTCGATGAAATTACCCGTGTGCTGAACCACCTGCTTTGGCTGGGTGCTCATGCGCTGGACGTGGGGGCGATGACGGTGTTCCTGTACGCATTCCGCGAGCGCGAAGATCTATTTGACTGCTATGAAGCCGTCTCCGGCGCCCGCATGCACGCTGCTTATTACCGGCCTGGCGGTGTCTATCGTGATTTGCCAGCCCGCATGCCGCAATACGAAAGCTCCACCGTCCGTGCCAAGGATGAAATCAAGCGCCTCAATGAAAATCGCCAGGGTTCCTTGCTCGATTTCATTGAAGACTTTACCAACCGCTTCCCAGGCTATGTGGACGAATACGAAACCCTGCTGACCGATAACCGTATCTGGAAGCAGCGCACCGTCGGTATCGGTGTTGTGACGCCTGAGCGCGCCTTGGCGCTAGGCTTGTCCGGCCCGATGTTGCGAGGCTCGGGTTTCGCCTGGGACTTGCGCAAGAAACAGCCTTACGAAGTCTACGATAAGATGGATTTCGATATCCCCGTAGGTGTGAATGGCGATTGCTATGACCGTTATCTGGTGCGTATTGAAGAAATGCGCCAATCCAACCGCATCATCAAGCAATGCATAGACTGGCTGCGCAAAAATCCCGGCCCAGTGATTACCGACAATCACAAGGTGGCACCGCCTGCCCGTGAAGGCATGAAGCAGGACATGGAATCGCTTATCCACCACTTCAAGCTGTTTACCGAAGGCTTTCATGTGCCAGCTGGAGAAGCCTATGCAGCGGTGGAGCACCCTAAGGGGGAGTTTGGCATTTACCTGATTTCGGATGGGGCCAACAAGCCTTATCGTTTGAAAATTCGTGCGCCTGGTTTTCCGCATCTGGCAGCGCTGGATGAAATGACGCGCGGCCACATGATTGCCGACCTGGTGGCTATTATCGGTACACAGGATATCGTTTTCGGGGAGATTGATCGCTAATGTTGTCTCAGGAATCCCTCGCCAAGATTGATCGCGAATTGACCAAATACCCGGCTGACCGTCGTCAGGCAGCCGTCATGTCTGCCTTGCGTATTGCCCAGGATGAAAAAGGCTGGTTGTCCAAGGAAACGGTGGCCTATGTGGCTGAGTATCTGGGTATCCCGCCGATTGCCGCCCTGGAAGTCGCCAGTTTTTACAATATGTACGAGCTGGAACCGGTAGGGCAGTACAAGATCACCGTCTGTACCAATATCTCCTGCATGCTGCGTGACTCTGATGTCATTGTGGACCATTTGCAGGAGCGCCTCGGTATCGGGTTCAACGAAACCACGCCTGATGGCAAATTCACGCTCAAAGAAGGCGAGTGCATGGGCTGCTGCGGCGGTGCGCCTTTGTTCCATATCAACAACAAGCGCATGTGTGAATTCCTGACCAAGGAAAAAGTGGATGCGATTCTGGAGGAGTTGAAGTAATGGCTGCTTTTGATACGCCTGTTCAACATCGCTCCGACAAGGAAACCCTGGTCTGCCTGCGCACGCTGGGGCAGCCTGATCCCGCATCACTGCAAGCCTATCTGAATGTCGGCGGTTACAAGCAACTGCAACGCCTGGTGCAGGACAAGGTGAAAGCCACCGACGTCATCACCCAGGTCAAGCTTTCCGGTCTGCGCGGCCGGGGTGGTGCTGGTTTTCCTACCGGCCTCAAGTGGAGCTTCATGCCGCGTTATTACGATGGCACCAAATATCTGGTATGCAATACCGATGAAGGCGAGCCTGGTACCTTCAAGGACCGCGACATCATCCGCTACAACCCGCACCAGCTGATTGAAGGCATGGCCATCGCCGCCTATACGCTGGGCGCGCGTGTCGGCTACAACTACATACACGGTGAAATCTGGCAGGACTACGAGATATTCGAGCGTGCGCTGGATGAAGCACGTGCTGCTGGCTTCATAGGCGAAAACCTGTTTGGTACCACGTTCAGTTTTGATCTGTTTGCCGTGCATGGCTATGGCGCTTACATCTGCGGTGAAGAAACCGCACTGATCGAGTCCATCGAAGGCAAGAAGGGGCAGCCGCGTTTCAAGCCGCCATTCCCCGCCAGTTACGGCGTGTTCGGCAAGCCGACCAATGTCAATAATACCGAGTCCTACACATCGATACCCTGGATACTTGAGCATGGCGGCGATGCCTTCCAGGCGCTGGGTGTGCCAAACTCAGGCGGCACCAAGCTGTTTTCGGTGTCCGGCCATGTGGAGCGCCCAGGCAATTACGAAGTGCGCATGGGCATGCCGTTTACCGAGCTGCTGGATATCGCTGGTGGCGTCTGGAAAGGCCGCCAGCTGAAGGCCGTGATTCCCGGCGGTCCATCGACCGCTGTGATGCCGGCGGCGGCCATCATGGGTGCCACCATGGATTACGATGGCTTGTCCAAGGCAGGTTCCAGCCTGGGTGCCGGGTCCATGATCGTGATGGATGAAACCACCTGCATGGTGAAAACCCTGAAACGTCTCTCGTATTTCTTCTATGAAGAATCCTGCGGTCAATGTACCCCATGTCGTGAAGGTACAGGCTGGCTTTACCGTGTGGTGAAACGCATCGTGGAAGGCGAAGGTCGCATGGGCGATCTGGATCTCCTGACCGATGTCAGCAGCAATATCTCCGGCCGCACGATTTGCGCGCTGGGCGATGCCGCTGCCACGCCGGTGCTCAGTTTCATCAAGCATTTCCGTCCCGAATTCGAATATTACATTCAGCATGGCAAGTCCATGGTGACGGGCAAGGCGGAGTGATGGTCATGACCACGTACACATGCGATTTCATTACTGATGAAGCACGCAAGATGGCGTTCTTGCGTGTGTCCGGGGTTGAACATGGCTTTTCAGTGTTAGGCTTTTCAAGGTTAGTACCATGCTGAATATAGAGATAGACGGCAAAGCCGTAGAAGTTGATCACGGCACCACGATCATCGATGCAGCGGACAAGCTTGGCATTGCCATTCCGCGTTTCTGCTATCACAAAAAACTCTCCGTAGCCGCCAATTGCCGCATGTGTCTGGTGCAGGTCGAGAAGTTTGCAAAGCCGCTGCCTGCCTGTGCAACTCCGGTTGCCGATGGCATGAAAATCTTCACCCGCTCCAAAGCCGCCGTGGAAGCGCAAAAAAGCGTCATGGAGTTTCTGCTGATCAATCACCCGCTGGATTGCCCGATTTGCGATCAGGGTGGCGAGTGTGATCTGCAGGATATCGCCGTTGCCTACGGCGCTCCCGCTTCGCGCTATGCCGAAGAAAAGCGGGTGGTACTGAACAAGAATATAGGCCCCTTGGTCTCCACCGACATGACGCGGTGCATTCAGTGCACGCGTTGCGTTCGCTTCCTGAAAGAAGTCGGCGGCATGATGGAACTGGGCATGGTCGGCCGTGGTGAGCATGCCGAGATTACGGCCTACGTGGACAAGAGTGTCGACTCAGAACTGTCCGGCAATATCATTGATTTGTGCCCCGTAGGCGCACTCACCAGCAAGCCATTCCGATACAAAGCCCGCACCTGGGAGCTGACCCGTCGTCCTTCCATTGCCCCGCATGATGGCCTGGGTTCGCAGATCGAAGTGCATATCAAGGATGGCAAAGTGCTGCGCGTATTGCCGCGCGAAAAAGAAAGCATCAATGAATGCTGGCTGTCTGACCGTGACCGTTTTTCCTATGAAGGCCTGAACAGCCCAGACCGCCTGACCGTGCCCATGATCAAGCATCATGGTGAGTGGCACGAAACCGATTGGAAAACGGCACTGGAATTTGCGGCCGGCCAGCTCAAGGACATTACCAACGCCGACGGCGGCGAGCAGCTGGGCGTGCTGGTATCCCCCAATAGCACGATGGAAGAAGCCTATCTTGCCAAGCAGATTGCGCATGGCCTGGGCTCCAGCAATATTGATTACCGCCTGCGCCAGACCGACTTCCGTCTGGACGGCAAGCGCATGGGCACGCCGTGGATGGGTTGCAATATCCCTGACCTGCAGGAGATGGATCGCATCCTGGTCATCGGTAGCAATCTGCGCAATGAGCACCCGCTGCTGGCAAATCGCATTCGTAAGGCAGTGGCGCAGGGCGCCGAGCTGTCGCTGGTCAATCCGATGGATGATGATCAGCTGATGGCCGTCAAACACAAGGCGATCTGCACACCGAACGATATGGTCAACGTGCTGGCGCAGATACTGAAAGCCATGTCCGGCTTGCAACGCCTCTCGCTGTGTTTGCCCAAGTCGCTTAATGATCTGCTGGAAACCGTCCGCGTGTGGGATAACTCGCAAGCCATGGCAGAAAGCCTTGCTGGCCTGGGCAAGGAAGTCGACCTTGTCAGCCCGCGCACCGGTATTTTCTTGGGCAATATTGCCCAAAGTCATCCTCGTTTTACCGAGCTTTATAGTCTGGCCGAAGCGATTGCCTCACTCTGCGGCGCTACCTTTGGCATTCTGTCGCCAGCCGCCAATAGCACCGGTGCTCATCTGGTGGGCGTCCTGCCAGGCGAACATGGCCTGAATGCCAAAGCCATGCTGGAGTCACCTCGCAAGGCTTACCTGCTGGTGAATGTGGAGCCCGAGCTGGATTGCCATCATGCTGCGCAGGCCCGCCAGGCCATTGCGGAAGCCGAATGTGTGATTGCACTGACGGCTTATAAGTCCGAAGCGCTGGAGCATGCCGATGTATTGCTGCCAATTGCTCCGTTTACCGAGACCTCCGGCACCTACATGAGCATGGAAGGTCGCGTGCAAAGCTTTACCGCAGTGACCAAGCCATTGGGCGAGTGCCGTCCCGGCTGGAAGATATTGCGCGTGTTGGGCAATACCCTGGGCTTGTCCGGGTTCGATTTTGATAGCAGTGAGCAGGTTAAAAACGCGATTTTTGGCGGTCAGAAACCATCTACTGTGGTCTGGAACTCGCTCAATAACAATCTGCGCGAGCTGATCGATATTCAGGTCAAGATCAAATCCAATGTCTTGCAACGCCTGGGTGAGGTGCCGCAGTTCCAGTCCGATGCCATCGTGCGTCGCTCACCGCCATTGCAGAAAACCCGTGCCGTGCAGGCTCCGGTAGCTGCCATGCATAGTCAACTGCTCACGGAGCTGGGCCTGGATGATGGTGAAATGGTCACCGTGAAGCAGGGGGTGGCAAGTGTGCTGCTGAAAGCCAAGCGTGATGATCGTCTGCCACATGGCGTGGTTCGCGTACCGACCGCCCTGCCGGTGACCAGTCTGCTGGGTGATCTCATGGGTGAAATCGAGGTGACACGCGCATGATCGCCTTTATGCAAAATCTGTTGGGTCCGGCGTGGCCCGTGGTCTGGACCCTGGTCAAGATCATCGCCATCGTGGCCCCCATCATGGGTGCGGTGGCTTACCTGACACTGGCTGAACGCAAGGTGATTGGCTTCATGCAGGTGCGCATGGGCCCTAACCGTGTGGGCTATTTTGGCCTGTTGCAGCCGATTGCCGATGGCTTGAAGCTGCTGATGAAGGAAATCATCATTCCTTCAGCCGCCAATAAAACCTTGTTCCTGCTGGGGCCCGTGCTAGCTATTGCGCCTGCGTTGGCGGCCTGGGCCGTGGTGCCGTTTGATGTGGACATGATCCTGGCGGATATTGACGCTGGCTTGCTGTATATCCTCGCCATGACTTCGGTGGCCGTATATGGCGTGATCATCGCCGGTTGGGCATCCAACTCCAAGTATGCCTTCCTTGGCTCGCTACGCTCGGCGGCCCAGATTGTTTCCTACGAAATCGCCATGGGCTTTGCACTGGTAGGCGTGCTGATGTGTGCTGGCAGCCTCAACCTCGGCAAGATCGTGGTCGCGCAGGCGGGCGGTTTCTGGCAATGGTACTGGCTGCCCTTGTTCCCTTTGTTTATCGTTTACTTTATCAGTGCAGTGGCGGAAACCAATCGCGCGCCATTTGACGTGGCCGAAGGCGAATCCGAAATTGTCGCGGGTTTCCATGTGGAATACTCGGGCATGGCGTTTGCCGTGTTCTTCCTTGCTGAATACGCCAACATGATACTGGTCTGCATGCTTGCCGCCATCATGTTCCTCGGTGGCTGGCAGCCTTTGCTCGACGTGGCACCTTTCAACATGATCCCAGGCTTCCTGTGGTTGATCATCAAGGTGGCGCTGCTGCTGTTCTTCTTTCTTTGGTTTCGGGCTACTTTCCCGCGGTATCGCTATGACCAGATCATGCGACTGGGCTGGAAAGTGTTTATTCCTATCACGCTTGTTTGGATCATCGTGGTTGGCGGTCTGATGCAGACCCCGCTGGCCTACCTGTTCCACTGAGACCATTATGCTAGCCAAGATCAAAACCGTATTATCAAGCCTGATGCTGGTAGAGCTGCTGAAGGGGATGGCGCTTACCGGACGCTATTTCTTTGCACGCAAGATCACCATTCAGTTCCCGGAAGAGCGCACTCCCATGAGCCCACGTTTCCGTGGTCTGCATGCCTTGCGCCGTTATCCGAATGGTGAGGAGCGCTGCATTGCCTGCAAGCTGTGCGAAGCGGTTTGCCCGGCCATGGCGATCACCATTGAGTCCGAACAGCGCGAAGACAATACGCGCCGTACCACCCGCTACGATATCGACCTGACCAAGTGCATTTTCTGCGGCTTCTGCGAAGAATCATGCCCGGTCGACTCCATTGTGGAAACGCGGATTTTTGATTACCACGGCGAGAAGCGCGGCGATTTGCTGTATACCAAGCCCATGCTGCTGGCGGTGGGTGATAAATATGAAACCCAGATTGCGGCGGATCGCAGTGCGGACGCCAAATACCGCTGATTTAGCGTGCCAATAAACACGAGCGACGATTCGAATAACCATGCGCCCTATATCAACCGAGCTGACTAGATGAATTTCAACGACTACGTATTCTATGTCCTGGCGGCTATCCTGCTGTTTGCTGGCTTGCGCGTCATTACTTCACGCAATCCGGTGCATGCCGCCTTGCATCTGGTGCTGGCCTTTTTTACCGCCGCCGGTATCTGGCTGCTGCTGGAAGCCGAGTTTCTGGCGATTGCGCTGGTGCTGGTTTACGTGGGCGCGGTGATGGTGCTGTTCCTCTTTGTGGTGATGATGCTGGATATCAACCTCGACAAGCTGCGCGAAGGTTTCTGGGAAGCGTTGCCGATTGCCTTGCCTGTGGGCATTCTGATGACACTGGAAATGGTCATGATCCTGGGTTCCAAACACTTTGGTGTAGACCGTGTTGCGGCCCCAACGCCGCACCCCGCAGGCTATAGCAATACCGCCGAACTTGGCCGTCAGCTGTATACCGATTACCTGCTGCCGTTTGAGCTGGCTTCTGTGGTACTGCTGGTGGCGATTGTGGCGGCCATTGCGCTGACCCTGCGTGACCGCAAGGATTCGAAATTCATTGATCCGGCCGAGCAGGTCAAGGTCAAACGTGCAGACCGTATTCGCATGGTGAGCATGCCTGCCGATGTGGAAATCCCGGCAGCTGCCGAGACCGAAGGAAAGGACAAGGCGTAATGGTCGGACTCTCGCATTACCTCATACTGGGTTCATTGCTGTTTGCCATCAGCGTGGTCGGCATTTTCCTTAACCGCAAAAACGTCATCGTGCTGTTGATGGCGATTGAGCTCATGCTGCTGGCGGTTAACCTCAACTTCATTGCCTTCTCGCATTATCTGCAGGATACGGCTGGCCAGGTGTTCGTGTTCTTCATTCTGACGGTGGCGGCAGCCGAGTCTGCCATTGGCCTCGCCATTCTGGTGGTGCTGTTCAGAAACCTGAAAACCATCAACGTCGATGACATCAACAGTCTCAAGGGTTAAGCGGAAAATAACAAATGACTGACATGCAAACCATCTATCTGCTGATTCCGCTCTTGCCACTGGTGGCAGCGACCATTGTGGGGCTGTTTGGCCGCATGCTGCCGCGTGCTGCTGCTCATTGGCTTACCATTGCCGGTGTGGCAGGTGCTTTTGCGCTGTCGGTGGTGGTATTCAATGATGTGTTGCAGGGCAGGGTATTTAACGGCACGGTCTACACTTGGCTGACCAGTGGCGATACCAGTTTTGAAGTCGGTTTCCTGATCGACCGGCTGACGGCGGTCATGATGCTGGTCGTGACCTTTGTATCATTGATGGTTCACGTCTACACCATAGGCTACATGGCCGAAGATCCTGGCTATAGCCGCTTCTTTAGCTACATCTCGCTGTTTACCTTCTCCATGCTGATGCTGGTGATGAGCAACAACTTCATGCAGCTCTTCTTCGGCTGGGAGGCGGTGGGTCTGGTGTCTTATCTGCTGATTGGGTTCTGGTATACGCGCCCAACTGCCATCTACGCCAATCTCAAGGCTTTCCTGGTGAACCGCGTGGGTGATTTCGGCTTCCTGCTCGGCATTGCCATGGTGCTGTATTTCTTTGGCAGCCTGGATTACGCCGCCGTGTTCTCCATCGCACCGCAGTTTGCCGATGCCACGGTCAGCATCATCCCCAATACCGAATGGTCGCTGCTGACGGTGATTTGCATCCTGCTGTTCATCGGCGCCATGGGTAAATCGGCGCAAGTGCCTTTGCACGTATGGCTGCCAGATTCCATGGAAGGCCCGACCCCTATTTCTGCCCTGATCCACGCGGCCACCATGGTGACTGCCGGTATTTTCATGGTGGCGCGCATGTCGCCGCTGTTTGAAATGTCGACTACGGCCTTGTCCACGGTGATGGTGATCGGCGCGATTACTGCCTTGTTCATGGGCTTTCTCGGCATTATCCAGAACGACATCAAGCGCGTGGTGGCGTATTCCACGCTGTCGCAGCTGGGCTACATGACGGTGGCGCTGGGTGCATCGGCATATTCCGTTGCCATCTTCCACCTCATGACCCATGCCTTCTTCAAGGCCTTGCTGTTTCTGGCCGCCGGTTCTGTGATCATGGGCATGCACCACGATCAGGACATCCGCAACATGGGTGGTCTGCGCAAATACATGAAGATCACCTGGATTACCTCATTGATTGGCTCCCTGGCGCTGATCGGCACGCCATTGCTGTCTGGGTTCTATTCCAAGGATTCGATTATCGAAGCCGTCAAGCTATCGCATATCCCGGGCAGCGGCTTTGCCTACTTTGCCGTGCTGGCGGGCGTGTTTGTGACCGCGTTTTATTCCTTCCGCATGTATTTCCTGGTGTTCCATGGCAAGGAGCGCTGGATGGAAAAAACAGCGCATGCGCATGACCACCATGATGCGCACGCCGATGATGATCATGACGAGCACCATCATGGCCTTGGCCCACATGACAAGCCGCACGAGTCACCCTGGGTGGTGACCTTGCCTTTGATCGCGCTGGCTATCCCTTCGTTGGTCATCGGTTATATCGCCATTGGCCCCATGCTGTTCGGAAATTTCTTTGATGGCGTGATCTTTGTCGATACCGAGGCACATCCCGTCATGCATGAGCTGGCGCATCATTTCCACGGCGCAGGTGCCATGGCGCTGCATGCACTGACCAGTCTGCCCTTCATTTTTGCCCTGGCAGGTGTAGTGTTGTCGTGGTTCTTCTACATGAAGCGGCCGGACATCCCGGCGGCTATCCAGAAGCGTTGCGGCTGGCTGTATCGCCTGATGGAAAACAAATATGGCTTTGATACCTTCAATGAGAAGGTGTTTGCCGGTGGCTCGCGCTTCCTGGGCGGCAAGCTCTGGGGCATAGGCGACGTCAAGTGGATCGATGGTTATCTGGTCAACGGCACTGCGCGCCTGATTGGCCGCATTTCCGGCATTATCCGGCACTTGCAGTCCGGACTGATCTATCACTACGCCTTTGCCATGATTATCGGCGTGTTCCTGTTACTGTCCTTGTTCATGAAAGTATAAGCGGTGGATTGGCCTATTCTTAGTCTAAGTATCTGGGTACCTATTTTCGCCGGGGTGCTGGTGCTGTGCACGGGCGGTGATCAGAACGCACGTCTGGCGCGCTGGCTGGCCTTGTTCGGCAGTATCGCGGCTTTCCTGGTCACGTTGCCCTTGTATACCCATTTCAACATGATGGATGGCGGCTTTCAGTTTCAGGAAGGCCACCGCTGGATCACTTCCTTCAATATCAATTACCACCTGGGTGTTGACGGCCTGGCCGTACCGCTGATCATCCTTACCAGCTTTACCACGGTGATTGTGGTGATTGCCGGCTGGGAAGTGATCGAGAAACGCGTGGCGCAATACATGGCGGCATTCCTGATCATGTCTGGCCTGATGATCGGCGTGTTTGCCGCGCTGGATGCCATTCTTTATTACATGTTCTGGGAAGCGATGCTGATCCCCATGTTCCTGGTGATCGGTATCTGGGGTGGGCCTAACCGCGTCTATGCCACCATCAAGTTCTTCCTCTATACCTTCATCGGCTCCCTGCTGATGCTGGTGGCCTTCATCTATCTCTATCACCAGAGCAATAGTTTTGAGCTGGTGGATTACTACCAGTTGCCGCTCAGCTTCAAGGCACAGATCCTGATCTTCTTGGCCTTCTTCATGGCGTTTGCCGTCAAGGTACCGATGTGGCCGGTGCATACCTGGCTGCCGGATGCCCACGTGGAGGCGCCAACGGGCGGTTCCGTGGTGCTGGCGGCCATTGCCCTCAAGCTTGGCGGCTACAGTTTCCTGCGCTTTGCCATGCCGATTGCGCCAGATGCTGCGCATTACCTCTCTGGCTTCATGATTACGCTGTCGCTGATTGCCGTGGTGTATATCGCCCTGGTGGCGCTGGTGCAAAAAGACATGAAAAAGCTGATCGCCTATTCGTCGATTTCGCACATGGGCTTTGTCACGCTGGGCTTCTTCATTTTCAATCCGCTGGGCATGGAAGGCGCGATTGTGCAGATGATTTCGCACGGCTTCGTTTCCAGCGCCATGTTCCTGTCGGTGGGCGTGCTGTATGACCGCATGCATAGTCGCCAGATCGCCGATTACGGCGGTGTGGTCAATACCATGCCAACATTTGCCGCCTTTGCCGTGTTGTTTGGCATGGCCAATGCCGGTTTGCCAGGCACCTCCGGCTTTGTGGGGGAATTCATGGTGATTCTGGGCGCCTTGCAGGCCAACTTCTGGTTTGCCTTCCTTGCCTCAACCACGCTGATCCTGGGCGCAGCCTACACGCTGTGGATGGTGAAGCGCGTGTTCTATGGTGAGATTGGCAATGCCCATGTGGCCGCGCTGAAGGACCTGAACCGACGCGAATTTTTCATCCTGTCGGTGTTGGCTGTACTGGTAATCGGGTTCGGTGTGTATCCGCACCCGATTACCGAAATGACACACGCCACCGTGAACAACCTGCTCGCGCACATGGCGCAGAGCAAGCTGCTTTGATAATGCCTAGATAACAAGCGAACCAGCCAATGAACGCGATTCAATCCGACCTGTATGCCGCCTTGCCGGAGATCATCATTCTCTGTATGGCGATGTTCGTGCTGCTTCTGGACCTTTTCCTCAAGTCACACAATCGCTCCCTGATATACATCTTCACCCAGCTCGGCCTCGCAGCAGCGGCAGTCGTCACGGCGTGCACGCATAATGTCTCGGTGGTGAGCTATGCCTTCAATGGCATGTTTGTCGATGACCCCTTGTCCGATGTGCTCAAGCTGATGATGTACCTGACAACATCGGTCATGCTGGTCTACACCCGCCAATATGTTTCTCTGCGCGACATGTTCCGCGGAGAGTATTTTGCCCTCACGCTGTTTGCCTTGCTGGGCATGATGATCATGGTCTCCGGCCAGCACTTCCTCACGCTCTACATGGGCCTGGAGCTGCTGTCGTTGTGTCTGTATGCACTGGTCGCCATGGACAGGGACAATCCGCGCGCTACCGAAGCCGCCATGAAGTATTTTGTGCTGGGCGCGCTGTCTTCCGGCATGCTGCTGTATGGCATGTCCATGCTGTACGGCGTGACCGGTACGCTCGATGTTGCCGAAGTCGCCAATGCCCTGCTGCAGGGCGCGCCAGATCGCTCGGTGCTGGTGCTGGGCGTGGTATTCCTGATCGCCGGCCTGGGCTTCAAACTCGGTGCCGTGCCGTTCCAGATGTGGGTGCCAGATGTGTACCATGGTGCGCCAACGGCGGTCACGCTGTTCATTGGCTCGGTAACCAAGCTGGCCGCGTTTGCCTTCATGATCCGCCTGCTGATCCAAGGGCTCTATGTGCTCGCCATCGATTGGCAGGGCATGCTCGCCATCATGGCCGTGCTGTCCATCCTCATCGGTAATATCACCGCCATTGCGCAAACCAACCTCAAGCGCATGCTGGCCTATTCCACCATCTCGCATGTGGGCTACCTGCTGTATGGCTTCATGAGTGCGGGCACCAATGGTTATGTGTCCGCCATGTTTTACATCATGGCCTATGTGCTGATGACCCTGGGTGGCTTCGGCATCATGCTCTTGCTCTCACGCAAAGGCTTTGAGGCCGATAACCTGGAAGACCTGAAAGGCCTGAACCAGCGCAGCCCGTGGTATGCCTTCCTCATGCTCATCATCATGTTCTCCATGGCCGGTGTGCCACCTACGCTCGGCTTCTACGCCAAGTTTGCCGTGCTGCAGGCGGCGCTCCAGGCTGGCTTTGTTGGCCTCGTCATCTTTGCCGTGGTTATGGCCGCGATTGGTGGTTTCTACTACCTGCGCGTGGTCAAACTCATGTACTTTGATGAACCACTGGATAACACGCCGATCAAAGCCCCGATCGACATGAAAGTGCTGCTCAGCCTGAATGCGTTGCTATTGCTCGCACTCGGCATGTTCCCGCAACGATTGATGGATATTTGCGCTTACGCCATCACCCACAGTTTTCAATAAGTAGCTGACATGACACAAACGATTTTGCTGTTGCTGGCCCTGGTGCTGGCAAATATGCCCTGGTTTTCCGAACGCCTGTTTTTCGTGATCCCGCTTAAAGGCGGCACCAAGCACACTGGCTGGTGCCTGCTCGAGCTCATCGTGATGTACTTCGTCGCCGGTGGCATCGCCCACTACGCCGAACTCTCCACCATGGGCCAGGCATTCCCCCAAGGCTGGGAATTCTATGCCACCACCGGCAGCCTGTTCCTCGTCTTCGCCTTCCCCGGCTTCGTCTACCGCTACTTCTGGCTTAACCGCGCCTGAGCCTGCGCTATCAAGCCGCCCACATCCAGTGAGAGCGGCTTGTCAGTTGAATTTTGCTGTCAGCACCAGGATAATTAAACCTCCATTCGCCATCACCCGCATGGCTTCCGGGGTGTAGCTTAGCCTGGTAGAGCGCCGCGTTCGGGACGCGGAGGCCGGAGGTTCGAATCCTCTCACCCCGACCAACAAACTTATAGTAACTATTAAGTTATCGTTAGAGCTGCATAAGCTCTTTTCATAGTATTCAATAGCTACTGTCTAATTGAGGTTTCGTTCTTTCTGATAAAAAGGCTAGATAAGATATGGGTGTAACTTATTTCAATAGTTCAACTCCACCTCGTGTTGTTGGTAATTCATATCAAGAAGCCACTAAGCGGATTAGGCGAAAGCTAAGAAATTACTCTCTCACGTCTATAATTAACGTTTCTTTATCCATCTTAAGAGAAAACGCAGGTAAAAGAAGTATCGACGAAATACAAAGCGCACCATGGATAACACTACTCATCGCAAAGTTGGCCATAGAGGATTCCTCTATTCATCTTACAGATGGGAAGTTATGTTCTGAACAGGTTTTTAATGAGCTCCGTCATGAGCTTTGGGAGGTTGCACCAGATCCGGAAAAAAGCCAAGGGGATGACTCCTCCTGGGCTTTGCGCATGATTCGTGCTTTAGCATATCCTCAACTTCTTTTTCAGCAGAAAGAGACTCTGTCATTTGTCCGCTGGCCAGCACTTATAGCGCAACTTGATGAAGCGCATCCTTGCCGAGTGCAATTCATAAATACTTTTGGCTGTGATCCAGATATCTTCATGGAGATTAGTTTTACTGCGTATGCAGCAGTAATGAAAAATAGTTTTCTGGTTGATAGTAATTATTTCAATCATCTTAAATCGATATATGGAGTGGTTGTTGATCAATTTATTCAAAGATTTAGTAAAACCTATGGTGAGTTAAGAAATATTTTGCAAGAGGAGCTTCAGGCTAGAAAAGATCTACCTGGCGGAATAGCGAATATACGCCCAGTATCAGAAATTAATGAATTTCCTTGGTTTTCACGATATCCATTTTTACGATATCCGAATGGCCAGTTAGTGATTTGGCATCGACTGGTCTTTGCACGCGGAATGGAGGACGCAGTACATAATAGTTTGGCACTACATGGGCAGAGCTATACGGATAATTTTTCAAAAATATTTGAAAGTTATGTAGTTTCTCTAATTGACTCAACTAAACTTCCTTACATAAGTGAACAGGAAATTCGGCAGGGTTTGCCGAATAATCCAGCTGTTGAAGTCATTATCCCCAGCCCGTCAGGAAACGTCATGGTCGAGGCAAAAATGAGTCTGTTTCGTGATGAAATTCTAATCACCGATAGAGAGTCTCGCCTATTTAGTAAATTAAAAAGGGTTAAAGAGGCAATGGTACAAGGTTGGAGAGTCGGGGATTTGATCAGAAATGGGTACTCATACACTCAGCCATTAACTAGTGCTATTGATTACTTAGTTATTGTTACTAGCCGGCAGTTGAATATATGTTCAGGGGAGCAATTGATTAGGCTGCTAGGTCCGGAAGTCTTGACGCGTTTTACTGATCCTAGAAAGTATTCCGTACCATCAGCCCGGCAGCTTCAAAGATTACCTTTGAATAATATATTTATCATAAGCATTGCGGAGTTCGAAAATCTCATGGGTGCTATTGAGGATGGTTTGATTAATCTACAAGATTTTCTGAAAGAGGCTTCCATCCTTTCTTCCGACCTAAGGACCTCGACTTTTACTTTCGATCAGATGCTAGGTCCGAAAGTAAAAAAGTGGCGAAGATCAAAACTGATTGAGGATACTACTGACCGAATAATGGAAAACTTAAAAATGGCATTTACCTGAGATGATTCTACGAGGGGCGCCATTCTTTTATCTAGGTGAGCAACGATAGCGTAACTATTGACTAAACGTTACATTCACTTCCTCTTGAGAGCTGACCTCCGATAGCCGAATGCCCCGCTATCGCTTAAACTCAACCCTCTACCTACTAATTCCTCTTCCCATGCACAACGACAACGACCTCATCGAAACCCCCATCTCTTCTGAAGTAATCGCCTCGGGCGGTATGCTGACGGCGCGCCGCGACCAGGTGCGCTTGCCTAATGGCGGGCAAAGCCAGCGCGAGTATGTGTTGCACCCTGGCGCTGTAGTAATGGTGGCGGTGCTGGATAACGGCCATTTGATACTGGAGCGGCAGTTCCGCTACCCTTTGCGCCGGGTGTTTATCGAGTTGCCGGCGGGCAAGATTGATCAGGGTGAGGCGCCTCTGCTGACCGGGCAGCGCGAGTTGCTGGAGGAAACCGGGTACACCGCCAAGGAGTGGGTGTACCTCGGTCTGCAGCATCCCTGCATTGGCTACTCAAATGAGGTGATTCACATCTATCTGGCACGTGGCCTTACCGCCGGTGAGCACAAGCGCGATGAGGACGAGGCCTTGCATATCATCGATGCCAGTTTGCAGGATTGCCTGGCGATGGTGCAGCGTGGTGAGATTACCGATGGCAAAACCATCGTGGCGTTGATGTGGGCGGAGAAGTATTTGTCTGGCCAATGGCAGCCGATGCCAGCGCAGGGTTGAGATGGCAGATCGTGCACTGGTAGTGGGCTGCGGTGATCTGGGGCAGGCGGTGGCAAGCCTGCTGCAGGATAGCGGGCTGGAGGTCTATGGGGTGAAACGCAGCGCCACGGCATTGCCGGCTGGCGTGCATCTGGTACAGGCGGATGTGACGCGGCCTGAAACCTTGCAGGGGTTGGCGGCCTTGAAGCCCCGTATCGTGATTTATTGCGTGGCGGCGGATGCGCATCGCGATGACAGTTACCGTGCGCATTATGTGGATGGTTTGCGCAATACCCTGACGGCCCTGCGGCAAGCGCCACCTGAGCATGTGCTTTTTGTCTCCAGCACGGGTGTGTACGGGCAGGTGAGCGATGATCTGCTGGATGAAGCCACGATACCGGTGCCGGATGGTTTCAGTGGCGAACGCATGTTGCAGGCAGAGCAGTTATTGGCGCGTGAATATCCTGCCACGCATACCATTCTGCGTTTCTCGGGCATCTACGGCCCTGGCCGCCGCCGTATGCTGGATCTGGCGCGTGAGCCTGCGCGCTGGCCCGCGCAAAATGGCTGGACCAACCGCATCCATCGGGATGATGGCGCGGCCGCGATTGCCTACCTGGTCAAGCAGCTGTTTGCAGGCAAGCCGGTGGAGCCGCTGTATGTGGTGACGGATGACCGGCCCGCATCGCAATACGAGGTGCTGCAATGGCTGGCGCAGCAGATGGGTGTGCCGGATGCTCCGCAGGATGCGCCTGCGGTATGCGGCAACAAGCGCCTGAGCAATCAGCGTCTGCGGCATACGGGGTTTCAGTTGCGCTATCCGGATTATCAAATAGGCTATGCGACGCTGCTGGAACAGGAAAACCTGGAATCTTGATTATTCTGCCAGGATAGTGAGCAACGCTATTTCTCGGGCGTGCTCACCTCGGTGCCTCATCCCCACGCAACCCTTGCGGACCTGAATAGGCGGGCGGTTCCGGCAATACAGGTTCGATAATATAGAGCCGATCAAACAGAAAAACGCATATCCCAAGCTGTCAGGCCTGGGCTTGTTGGCCCAGCTGATTCAGCGCCAGCAACAGTTCATCCATATCTTCTGATTGGGTGTATGGGTTCATCAACGTAGTGCGTAGCCAGACGCGGCCTTCCAGCGTCACGCGTGTTAAATGAAAGCGGCCGCTCTGTACCAGTTGCTCGCGCAGGCGGCTCTGGTGCATATCCAGCGCGCTGCCTTCCAGTGCCGCCGGGCGATGGCGGAAACAGACGATATTGGTTTGCGGCTGCATGAGCAGTTCAAAGTCCGGATGCGCCTCCAGCTTTTGCGCCAGCAAGCGCGCCTTGGCAAAGGCGCTGTCCAGCAGTTGCGCCATGCCGCGCACGCCATACAGTGAAAACGCCACCCACAGCTTCAAGCCCATCATGCGCTTGGTGCATTCCAGTGTGCGGTAGCTGACGTTATACATTTCTTCAATATGCTCGCCGCCCTGAAAAAGGTAGGAAGCATCCTGGCTGAAGGCCTGGAAACTACTGGCCGTGTTGCGAAACAGCACGGCGGAAACAGCGGCGGGCATATACAGCAGTTTGTGACCATCCCACACTACGGAGTCGGCGAGTGCAATGCCTTCCAGCGCTGGGCGATGCAGTTCGGAAAGCAAGGCTGACGCGCCATGCGCACCATCCACATGCAGCCATAAATCATGATCGCGACAATAGCGGCCTATCTCCAGCAAGGGGTCTATGCTGCCCGTGGGGGTGCAGCCTGCGGTAGCGACCACGGCCATGATCGCCGTGTCGTTTGCCAATGCTTCGGCGTGGGCAAGGGCCAGCGCGTTGACCAGCATGCGGCCTTCCGTATCGGTGGGAATGCTGACGACGGCATCGGTGCCCAGCCCCATGATGCCCGCAGCGCGGCTGATGGAGTAATGCGCATGCTCAGACACCAGAATGCGCAAGGGTTTGACGTCGGCCACGCCATGCTTCCAAACATCGGCCGCATGCTGGCGCGCAGCGAGCAGGGCGGTGAGATTGGCTTGTGCGCCGCCCGAGGTCAGTATGCCGCCCGCATCCTGCCAGCCGATCAGCTCGCCCAGCCAGCGCAGGACTTGCCGCTCCAGCATGGTGGCGCTGGGGCCGGTTTCATAGACGGCCATGGCCTGGTTGGTGAGGGCGGCGACGAGATCACAAAGGGCGGCCACAGGCAATGGCGTGGCCACCTGATGCCCCATGTTGTGAGGGTGATGAATCGCCAGACTGGCAGGAAGGATGTCATGTTTCAGGCGTGCGAGTAAGCCGGCAGCATCCAGCAGCGGCTCCTGCGGCAAGGGCATTTGCCATTGCGTGTCGGCTTTCTCGGGGGCTTGCCAGTGCATCACCGGGTCTTGCCCTGCCAGATTGCCAGCCAGGTAATCTGCCAGTAAATCGATCAGCTTATGCCCTAGCTCACGGAAGGTCTCCGGGGCAAACATGGCGGCGATGTCCGCCGAAGGGGTTGGTGGTGTGTTCATCAAATGGCAGTGCTGCGTGTTCTGAACCAGCCAGTCAGGCTGATGCGCTCGCGGCGTGAAGGCATGACTTCATGCATGAAGCGGCCAGAGAGAAAGGTGACCAGCGTACCGCCGGTCGGGCTGATGTCCATATAGGGTTCGCTGGCGCTGCCATTCAGGTAGATGCGCAAGGTGCCGCCGTCTTCCGGCAGCCAGTCTTCATTCAGATACAGAATGCAGCTGACCTGACGCTCAGCACGCCCCTGAAACTGATCCAGATGCTTGCGGTACACGGCCCCCGGCGGATAAATGGCCAGATGCGTTTCCAGCTCAAACAGCCCCATGAACAATGCCTGATTGAAATCCTGCTGCAATTGCCGCATGGCGGCCAGATAACCCTGCTGCGCCGGACTGGCGAGGTCGTCCTCAAGCCAGTGAATGAAGTCACCCCGCAGCCCGACATTATCCGCCGACCGGCGACTGGAAAGCCCCGTGGTCGCCGCTTGCAGGGCGCCTTGCGCATGCAGGGCCTTTGTTTCATCTGCCAGCGCCTTGATCAGGTGAGGCGGCAGAAAATCAGGGGTAATGGCATAGCCATCATTGGCGATGGCATCCACCAGTAAATCGTTGGAACGTGAATTCATGAAAGGGGCAGAACCCGGACTAAGAGCAGTCGCCCATTATAGCCCGCGCAAGCCGGGCTTATGCAGCAGGCAAGTGAGACAAGGCGTAAACCAGCCCACCGGCAAGCAGCACGCCCAGCCAGCCCAGCAAACGCAAGCGCCGCCGCAGGGACTCCATCTGCGCCACCATGCCTGCATTCTGCTCCGCCAGACGCTTGATCAGTTGCCCTGATTCTTCCAGCTCATCATGCAAACGCGCCAGTGCCTGACGCTGCTCACGCACGGCTTGTGCCAGGGCTTCCGGTTCAGGTGGCAACACGGCAATCTCGGTTCCGTAAGCTTCTGCCTCGGTCCGGCCTTCGGCCCTGAGGCGCTGGTAAAGCTTTTTTGCGCCATCCAGCACTTGGGGGGCGTGATCAATGACTTGCCCCCACGGGATCAGTTTGAATAATGTGGACCAGAGCATGATCTTCCTTTGAGTAATGTCCCTTGAATAACAGGATACCTGATCAAAAGACCGCCAGCCGTTGAAATCATTCCCGGCACACATGAAGATCAAGAGCACACGCAGCGTGCGTGACAGTGATTGTTCCACGCCGGGAGTTCGGCTATAATGCGTCCCTCTCGAAGCTTGAGGCATCACTCAAGCCTGCAGTCGCGTAGCTCAGCTGGTTAGAGCACCACCTTGACATGGTGGGGGTCGTTGGTTCGAGTCCAATCGCGACTACCAAACAAATAAACAAGCCGCTCATTTGAGCGGCTTGTTTATTGTCAGATTCAATTCTAAGACTACTTGGATGCCAATCCGTACCAGCCGCTCTTGCGCAGGCAAATAAGCAAGCCGCGCGTGGTGTATTGCGTGACCGGATCCGGGCGATGCTCTTCGCCGAGCTCAGCGACGCATTGGTTGGTGGCGTCTGCCAGCTCAGTACGCCCTGCGCCACGCTTCCACCATGACGTGACCTTGAACTTGTCTGTCATGCTTTTGACGGGGGCGACGGGAGCAGCCGCTGGCTGTGGACCCTCTGATGAACTGGGTGTGCCGGATTCCACCATGGTAGCGGCTGCCGCCGCCGCGACGTCTCCCTGACTGCCGCTACTGCGGTTATCTTCATTGGGCATCAGTACGGCGACTGGATCCATATCGCTCAGATCGTGTACAAACCAGCCCTGATCTTCCAGACATTTTTTCACGGCGGCGTCATCCATGCCGCTGGCTTTGCAGTCATTCCTTGATTTTTCAAGGTCGGCGGCAGTGGCTCCGCGTTTATAGGAAAACTCGCCACAAGCATTTAATAGCAGGCAGGCCAGCAAGGGCACAAGCAGTATTTTTTTCATCGGGATGTCCTCGCCTTTATTCACGTCGTCAAAATCCTTGTAGGACAAAAGCTCACACAGCATACCGTTCTCGTCTGTAAAAACAACTACGCAATATGACGTATTTAAGCGCCCCTTCGCACTCGCTAATCTAGCACCACGTTGCACGTCAGTCGGCTGTTGCGATGAATGACGTGAAACCCGTTTCAGGGTGCAGGTTTTTTACAGTGTGCGGCTCATCTACATAAAGGGGATTACGCGATGAATTTCAAGCTTAACAAGTGTTTGCTGGCAGTGGCTGCGGCAACGGCGATTTCTGTTCCTGCCATGCAGGCACAGGCGGGTGGCACCATCAATTTTGGTGATGACAAATCCATCACCATCGGTCTGGGGATGCGTACCAGTTTTACCAGTGAGGAAGACTCTGCTCCTAACGGTACTTCTCGCAGCAAGGATTTCAACCTGGACAGCATACGTCTGTATACCAGTGCCTCGCTGAACAAGTATATCAAGGGGACATTCAACACGGAAAAGAACGCCGATGACACGGTCAAGATGATCGATGCCATTGCCCAGTTCGAATTCATGCCTGAATTCAACCTGTGGGCTGGTCAAATGTTGCCACCGACTGACCGCGCTAATCTGGATGGTCCTTACTACCTGACCGCCTGGAGCTATCCAGGTGTGGTTTCGCAATACCAGAACAAGAACACCGGCCGTGACGTAGGTGTGACGGCCTGGGGTAAGTTGCTGGATAAACACCTGGTTTATTCGGTGGGTACCTACGAAGGTAACCATGCATCCAACAACGCGGGTACCAATGCAACTGATCCTAACCGTAGCGACGCCCTGATGTATGCCGGTCGTCTGCAATATGACTTCTGGAGCGCAGGTCTGGACCCCGCTTATTACACCAGCAGTACCTATTACGGCAAGGATGTCCTGTCACTTGCTCTGGTAGGCATGTACCAGAAGGATGCCGTTGGCTCAGCTACGACCAAGGATGATTACGTTGCCTACAACATCGACGGCGTACTTGAGAAAGTATTCACCGCGGGTGTACTTAACCTGGAAGGCGCTGCTTACCGCTATGACTTCAGCAATGAAGCCGTTATTGCCGGTGCAGGCACTGGCACCTCCCCAGTCAAGGCGGGTAAAGCCTATCTGGGCCTGGCTGCCTGGATGTTCCCGGACGTGGTGGGCTGGGGCAAGTTCCAACCGTATGTTCGCTATCAGAAATTCAATGGTGACGGCTCTGCCAGCCTGGACGTGAAGGAATACGACCTGGGTCTGAACTACATCATTGATGCTCATAACGCTCGTCTGAGCGCTGTTTACACCAACAACAAGACTGAAACTTTTGACACGGTGAACAAGTTCACTGTTGGTCTGCAATTGCAATTCTAACTGTTAAAGGGGATGCGCACCGGACACCCGGTGCGCAACGGACCGCCGCGATGCTGGAGCTGATCGCAGCGGAAAGCGCCCCGAAAGCAGTGTGTGGGGCATTAACAAACGTTGAGGATAGCTATGAAAACCCTTGTAAAACTCGATCTTGATAAAAAGCCATGGGAACAGGATGGTCAGATTCACAATCGCTGGCACCCTGATTTGCCCATGATCGCCATGGTGAAGCCTGGGGATGAATTCCGGGTGGAGTGCATGGACTGGACCGGTGGTCAGATCAAGAACGACGACAGCGCAAACGACATTCGTGATGTGGATCTGTTGCAAGTGCATTACCTGAGTGGCCCGATTGGCGTCGAAGGCGCTGAGCCAGGCGACCTGATGGTGGTGGACATTCTTGATGTGGGTACGCTGGAAGACTCCCAGTGGGGCTTCAATGGCTTGTTTGCCAAGGAAAACGGCGGTGGTTTTCTGACCGATCATTATCCTGAAGCACGCAAGTCGATCTGGGATTTCCACGGCATTTACACCACGTCGCGCCATGTGCCAAACGTCAAGTTTGCCGGCATCATGCACCCAGGCCTGATCGGTTGCCTGCCATCCCGCGAGCTGCTCGATACCTGGAACAAACGCGAAGGCGAGCTGATTGCGACTGACCCTGATCGCGTTCCACCACTCGGTTTGCCACCCAATGCGCAAGCGGCGGTGATGGGCAAGATGACCGGTGAGGCTGCTAAAGCGGCTGCCATGGAAGGTGCACGTACCGTGCCGCCACGTGACCACGGCGGTAACTGTGACATCAAGAACCTGACCAAGGGTTCCAAGGTATTTTTCCCGGTATACGTCAAGGATGGCGGTCTCTCCATGGGCGACCTGCACTTCTCGCAGGGCGACGGTGAAATCACTTTCTGCGGCGCGATTGAAATGGCCGGTTACCTCGATATCAAGGTCAGCCTGATCAAGGATGGCGTCAAGAAATACGGCATCAAGAATCCGGTGTTCCAGCCTAGCCCGTTGACGCCCAACTATCGCGATTACCTGATTTTTGAAGGTATTTCGGTGGATGAGCAGGGCAAGCAGCATTACCTGGATGTGCATGTGGCTTACCGTCAGGCTTGCCTCAATGCCATCGAGTACCTGAAGAAGTTTGGTTACAGCGGTGCGCAGGCCTTGTCGATTCTGGGCACAGCGCCGGTAGAAGGCCATATCAGTGGCGTGGTGGATATCCCGAATGCGTGCGCCACCTTGTGGTTGCCGACGGAGATATTTGACTTCGACCTGAAGCCGAATGCCGATGGACCGAAAATCATGGTCGCCAGCGGTCCTGACCTGGCCAAAGCCAGCTGATCAGAACGTCGTCGACTAGCGTAAATAAAGGGGAAGCCGGTATGCCTGTATATGAGTATCACTGTGAAAGTTGTGGCGTGTTTTCTGCACTGCGCAAGATGTCCGAATCCAGCCAGCCTGCCGTCTGCGAAAGCTGTGGCGGCATAGGCGAGCGGATTCTGTCAGCACCCAACCTGGCCATTCTGGGCAAGGCACAGCGCAGCGCACACGAGCGCAATGAAAAGTCTGCACATGAGCCTGGCGTACGCCGTCGCTCCAGTTGCGGATGCACAGGCTCCCATACATGCAAGTCATCCGGCACCACCGCCAAAGAGAAATCCGCAGGTGGTAACAACGGTTTGCAGATGCAAACCAAAAAAACGGCAAGGCCGTGGATGCTGGGGCACTAGTTTCAAGCAGGCCCCGACATTCCCGCCTTTGCTGCAAGCAGTTTTTCGTAGGGCAGATAAGGTTAGCTTCACTTTCAACTAGGAGAAATTTATGAGTACCAATGATAGACGTCGATTCATGACTAAAGTGGGCGCCCTGACCGGCGCACTGCTGGCGGTCAGCATGGTTTCCGGCATGGGCAGCGCTTTTGCTGAGGACTTTCCTACTGCCAAGGTGAACACCACCAAGCTGGCCGTGACCGACAAGACCGTCAAGGTCGGTATTCTGCACTCGGCTACCGGCACCATGGCCATCAGTGAAACAGGTTCCATCCAGGCTGAAAAGCTGGCGATTGCCCAGATCAATGAAATGGGTGGCGTGCTTGGCCGCAAGATTGAAATCATTCAGGAAGACGGCGCCAGCGACTGGCCGACCTTTGCTGAAAAATCCAAGAAGCTGCTGGAAAACGACAAGGTAGCCGCTGTATTCGGTTGCTGGACTTCCGCTTCCCGCAAGGCTGCCTTGCCTGTGTTTGAAAAAGACAACGGTCTCTTGTTCTACCCCACCTTCTACGAAGGCCTGGAGCAATCCAAGAACGTGTTCTACACCGGTCAGGAAGCGACTCAACAGATTCTTGCTGGTCTGGACTGGATCGCCAAGGAAAAGAAGGCAAAAACCTTCTACTTGATTGGCTCTGACTACATCTGGCCACGTACTTCCATGAAGATTGCCCGCAAGCACATTGAGCAGCATCTGGGTGGCAAGGTGGTTGGTGAAGAGTACATCGCGCTGGGCGATACGCAGTTTGGCTCCGTGATCAACAAGATCAAGCTGAAGAAACCTGATGTGATCTACGCAGCGGTTGTGGGTGGCAGTAACGTGGCCTGGTTCAAGCAATTGAACGCGGCTGGTCTTAACTCCAGCAAGCAAACCATGCTGACTATCTCGGTAACCGAAGATGAAGTACTGGGTATCGGTGGTGAAAACCTGGCTGGCTTCTACTCTGCCATGAAGTACTTCCAGTCCTTGAAGAACCCGAACAACGAAAAATTCGTGGCTGACTTCAAGAAAATGTGGGGCCCGAAAGCCGTTATCGGTGACGTGACTCAAGCTGCTTACCTCGGCCCATGGCTGTGGAAGGCTGCCGTTGAACGTGCTGGCAGCTTCGACGTGGACAAGGCAGTGGTTGCATTGCCAGGCTACGAGCTGAAGACAGCGCCAGAAGGCTACGTCAAGGTTGACCCTAACCACCACCTCTGGAGCAAGCTGCGCATTGGTAAATGGCGCGCTGATGGCCAGGCTGATGTGGTGTACGAGTCTGAGCTGATCAAACCTGATCCGTTCCCAAAGGGCTACCAATAATCATCACGTAAACCATACGGCCCTTAGGGGCCGTATTGGTGAGCGGTAACGAAACATAGATCAAGCAACAGGAAGTCTCGTGAAATTGTGCAGTGAATTTTTCAGGCAAGTCATACAAGTGGAGGCCTAATCATGTTCGGATATTCAATGGCGGAAATAGGAAACATCATGGTGATGCAGGGCTTCGCCGGCCTCAGCATGTTCAGCGTCCTGTTACTGATGGCGCTAGGTCTCGCTATCATTTTCGGGCAAATGGGGGTGATCAATATGGCACATGGCGAGTTCATGACCATAGGCGCATACACCACCGTCATGCTCTCCAAACTCGCCGTCGCCTACGGCTTTGTGAATTACTACTTTATCTTCGCCATTATCGTGGCCTTTGTACTGGCGTTCGCCATCGGCTACCTGGTTGAGTTCACCCTGATCCGGCATCTCTACAAGCGACCGCTGGATACCTTGCTGGCGACCTGGGGTTTGAGCCTGGTCATGCAGCAGATTTTCCGTTCCAGCTTCGGTGCCAAGGAAGTGAGTGCTGAATTGCCAGAATGGCTGCTGGGGTCTTTCCAGCCTACACCTGATATTGATATCCCGATTAACGGGGTATTCGTGATGGGGCTTGCGGCCGTCGTCACCTTCGGTGTGTTCCTCTTCATGTTCCGCTCGCAATGGGGCCTGCGTGTGCGCGCTACCGTGCAAAACCGTGTCATGGCGGGTGCTGTTGGCATCAATACCAAAAAGGTGGACCGCGTGACGTTTGCGCTGGGCTGTGGCATTGCCGGGGTTGCCGGTGCAGCGTTTACGACCATCGCCTCTACCGGCCCTACCACCGGTACGCTCTACATCGTCGACAGCTTCATGGTCGTCGTGTTCGGCGGTGCGGCAAGTCTGTTCGGTACCATTGCTTCTGCCTTCGGCATCGCCCAGGCGCAATCGATACTGCAGTTTTTCATGACCAGTTCCATGGGTAAGGTGGCGACCTTGCTCACCATCGTCGGCATTCTGATGATGCGTCCTGAAGGTCTGTTCGCTTCCAAAGTGCGTAAGTAAAGGAAACATTCATGAAAACACTCTCCGATAAATTGTTGGGCGGCAAGCAGGGGGTCTTGGGCCTTGCCCTGCTGGCGCTGCTGATTATGGTGATCCTGCCGCTGGGGCTGGATATTTTCCGGCTCAATCTGGTAGGCAAATACCTCACTTACGCCTTTGTGGCACTGAGCCTGGTACTGCTGTGGGGCAATGGCGGCATCCTTAGTCTGGGGCAGGGCATGTTCTTCGGCCTGGGCGGGTACTGCATGGCGATGTTTCTGAAGCTGGAAGCCTCTGACCCGATCAGTACCAAGATCCAGACCACGCCAGGCATTCCTGACTTCATGGACTGGAACCAGCTGACGGCCTTGCCATGGTTCTGGGAGCCGTTCAAGAGCTTGCCATTCACCATCCTGGCAATCCTGATCGTGCCCACCATCTTTGCCTACATCATCGGCTTTGCCATGTTCAAGCGTCGTGTGGGTGGTGTGTACTTCGCCATCATCACGCAGGCGATTGCGCTGATCCTGAGCATCCTGATTGTCGGTCAGCAAGGCTACACCGGAGGCGTGAATGGCATTACCGACCTCAAGACCATGCTGGGCTGGGATATCCGTACCGATAGCGCCAAGTACATTCTTTACTATGTGAATGCCTTGCTGCTGTTCGGCTGCATCTTCCTGTCGCGTTACATCCTGACCAGCAAGTTCGGCATGCTGCTGCTGGCGATGCGGGACAAGGAAGAGCGCGTGCGCTTCTCTGGTTACGATGTGTCTGACTTCAAAATCTTCACCTTCTGTGTGGCAGCGATGATCTCGGCCATCGGCGGCGCCATGTTCACTCTGCAAGTGGGCTTCATGTCACCTTCGTTTGTCGGCATCGTACCGTCGATTGAAATGGTGATCTTCGCTGCTGTGGGTGGGCGCATGTCGCTGATAGGCGCGGTATACGGCACCTTGCTGGTTAACTATGGCAAGACCGTGTTCTCGGAAACCTACCCGGAACTGTGGCTGTTCCTGATGGGCGGCCTGTTCATCGCCGTGGTGATGTTCTTCCCGGATGGCCTGGCTGGCATTTACCAGAAACATGCCCGCAAGATTCCTTTCCTCAAGCGCTGGGTGGCGGAGGAAAAACAAAAGCAGACTGACGCCCATGCCAGTCATGGCAAGGTAGGCACCAAACTGGGAGCAGAAGCATGAGTAATACTGACTTTATCCTGGCAATTGAAGACCTGACCGTATCGTTTGACGGTTTCAAGGCGGTGGACAAGCTGAACCTGTACGTCGACAAGAATGAGCTGCGCGTGGTGATCGGCCCTAACGGCGCCGGTAAGACCACCGTGCTCGACCTGATCTGCGGCAAGACGAAATCCACCTCGGGTTCGATCAAGTTCAAGAACAAGGAGCTGACCAAGCTGGCCGAGCATGAAATTGTGCGGGCCGGGGTGGGACGCAAGTTTCAGACGCCTTCCATCTATGAAAACCTGACGGTGTACCAGAACCTGGAAGTGTCGTATCCACGTGGCCGTAGCGTCTGGGGTAGCCTGCTGTTCAAGCGCTCGGACGATGTGATGGCGCGTGTCTACAAGGTGGCGGAAGAAATCCTGCTGAAAGACCTGCTGGATATGGAAGCCGCCTTGCTGAGCCACGGTCAGAAGCAATGGCTGGAGATCGGCATGCTGTTGATGCAGGAGCCGGAGCTCCTGATGCTGGACGAGCCGGTGGCGGGCATGAGCGCCAAGGAGCGCGACCAGACCGCCGAGCTGTTGAATCGCATCTGCCAGAACCGTTCGGTGATCGTGATCGAGCACGACATGGAGTTCGTGAAGAAAATCGCGCACAAGGTGACTGTGCTGCATCAGGGCAAGATTCTGGCCGAAGGCAGCATGGACAAGGTGCAGGCCGATGAAAAGGTCATTGAAGTGTATTTGGGCCACTAGCAGTTGAGCCATTACGTCACGGGAGACAGACGATGTTTGAAATTCAAGACCTGAATGTGAGTTATGGCCAGAGCCAGGTGATCCACGGCCTCAGCTTCAAGGCTGAGCGCAACGAAACCCTGGCCATCATGGGCCGCAATGGCATGGGCAAGACCACGCTGTTCAAGTCGCTGATGGGCATCCTGCCCAGCAAGGCCGCCAAGGCAACGGTGGATGGTGTAGACCTCAATGGCAACGAAAGCCATGAACGTGTCGCCAAGGGCCTGGCTTATGTGCCACAGGGCCGGATGATATTCCCCACCATGACGGTGCAGGAAAACATCATGACCGGCATGGAGAAATCCAAAACCCGGGAAATACCCGAGGATATCTATGCCTTGTTCCCGGTGTTGTTCGAGATGCGTAACCGCAAGGGCGGCAATCTCTCCGGTGGTCAGCAGCAGCAACTGGCGATTGCCCGCGCACTGGTGACCAACCCCAAGGTATTGCTGCTGGATGAGCCCACCGAGGGCATACAGCCCTCCATCATCAAGGACATTGCCAAGGTGCTGAATGAAATCCGCAAAATGCGCGAGATCACCATCATCGTGTCCGAGCAGGTGCTCAGCTTTACCATGGAAATTGCCGACCGCATCATCGTGATCGACAAGGGTAAATTCATCCACGAAAACAAGCGTGAAGAAGTGGATGCGGCCAAGATCAAGAGTTACCTCTCGGTGTGAGCGACCGGGAGTATCCCCCGACTGGCAGGCCCTTTCAGACTGCCAGTCGGCCCTTTTCGCAGTCCGTTTTTCCATTTTTTTATGTCATGATGCGGTATGAACCAGATTTCCCATGAGGCGCTTACCGCATTATCCGGCGCATATGCCGCAGGCTGGCAGGCCAGGCTGGAGCTGGAGTTTGCCGTCAGTCACCAACGCAGCACGCTGGTTCGCCGCGCCCATCAGGGGCCGCTGGTCATACAGAAAAGCCTGCATCCGGAAGGACCTGATCTTTGTCATGGCATTATCGTGCATCCGCCCGGTGGTGTTGCCGGCGGTGATCAGCTGACCTTGCAAGCCACGCTGGGGTCGCAATCGCAGGCTTTGCTGACCACTCCCGGTGCGGGCAAGTGGTATAGATCCGGTGGCCGTCGCGCCAGTCAGGCACTGCAGTTTCATCTGGCTGACCAGGCACAACTGGAATGGCTGCCGCAGGAAAATATATTGTTTGATGGTGCTGACGTGCACTTCGAAGCCGACATTCACCTGACCGGCCAGGCTGTTTTTGCCGGATGGGATATTCAGTGCTTTGGCCGTCAGGCGCGCGGCGAGCAATGGCAGCACGGTGGTGTGCGCCAGCGCTTTACCATCCGTCGTGATGGACGGTCTATCTGGCAGGAGCGTGGTCACTGGCATCCAGAATCCCTGGTCATGCGTTCGCCTGTCGGCCTTCATCAGGCCCTGGTGCATGGCAGTTTTGTGGTGGCAGCTGGGAGTTTGCCCAAGGATATTCTGGCGGATTGCCAGGCGCTGACGGTGACCTCGGCAGCGCGGGTTGGGGTGACTGCCTTGCCGGAGATTGTGGTGGCGCGTTACCTGGGGAATTCTGCTCCGGAAGCCCGGCATTATTTTGAGACCCTATGGCAGTGCTTGCGTCCCTGGTATGGTGCGCGCGAGGCAGTGCGGCCGCGTATCTGGAACACCTGATGAGCATTGGCACCGCAGCGTGTAGCCAGCAGATGGCGTTCACTGCGTATCCAGGGCCTGGTGATAACGGGTGTGAAATGGTAGAAAGCGGCTTGCTATGAACAGAATGAGTTGGCGAAATGCCAAGAGGATGAAACGAGGCAAACGATGGAATTAAGCCCAAGAGAAAAAGACAAATTGCTGATTTTTACTGCCGCGCTGCTGGCCGAGCGTCGCAAGGCGCGCGGACTCAAGCTGAATTATCCGGAATCGGTGGCATTTATTTCCGCCGCCATCATGGAAGGCGCCCGCGACGGCAAGACCGTGGCCGAGCTGATGGGCTATGGCGCCACGCTGCTGACACGTGACGATGTGATGGAGGGCGTGCCCGAGATGATTCCTGAAATCCAGATTGAAGCGACGTTCCCCGATGGTACCAAGCTGGTCACCGTCCATCACCCCATTCCCTGATGGTCTGCCACGCAATCGTTAACGAAAAGAGACATGTCATGATTCCTGGTGAAATGCAGGTAGAAGCAGGCGAGATACTTCTCAACGATGGCCGTGCCACGGTGACGCTGGATGTCGCCAATACTGGCGACCGGCCGATACAGGTGGGCTCGCATTACCATTTTTACGAGACTAACGACGCCTTGAACTTTGACCGCCAGGCCGCCTACGGCTTCCGGCTGGATATCGCAGCGGGCACTGCCGTGCGTTTTGAGCCGGGGCAGACGCGCACCGTGCAACTGGTAGCACTGGGCGGGGACCGAAAGGTCTATGGATTTGCCGGCAAGGTCATGGGAGCATTGAAATGAGCGTCAAGATTACACGGCAGGCCTATGCCGAAATGTTTGGCCCCACGGTGGGCGACCGCTTGCGACTGGCCGATACCGATCTCTGGATCGAGGTGGAAAAAGACTACACGCTGTATGGCGAAGAAGTGAAGTTCGGCGGCGGCAAGGTGATACGCGATGGCATGGGCCAAGGCCAGCGTGTCGCGGCTGAGGTGGCGGACACCGTGATCACCAATGCGCTGATTGTCGATTACACAGGCATCATCAAGGCCGATATTGCCATCAAGGCCGGCCGTATCGCCGCGATTGGCAAGGCAGGTAATCCGGATATTCAGCCCGGTGTCACCATTGCCATTGGGGCCGCAACGGAGGTGATTGCTGGCGAAGGCATGATCGTGACGGCTGGCGGCATCGATACCCATATCCATTTCATTTGCCCGCAACAGATTGAAGAGGCCCTGATGTCGGGCGTCACCACCATGATAGGCGGCGGCACCGGCCCGGCAACGGGTACCTTTGCCACTACCTGTACCCCCGGCCCCTGGCATATCCACCGCATGTTGCAGGCAGCCGATGCCTTCCCCATGAACCTGGGCTTTCTGGGCAAGGGCAATGTCAGCGTGCCGCAGCCGCTGGTGGAGCAGGTGGAAGCAGGCGCCATCGGCCTCAAGCTGCATGAAGACTGGGGCACTACGCCCGCCGCCATCGACAATTGCCTGAACGTGGCGGAGGACATGGATGTGCAGGTGGCCATCCACTCCGATACCCTGAATGAGTCGGGCTTTGTCGAAACCACCATTGCCGCCTTCAAGGATCGCACTATCCATACTTTCCATACTGAAGGTGCGGGTGGCGGCCATGCGCCGGACATCATCAAGGCAGCGGGCTTTGCCAATGTGTTGCCGTCTTCGACCAACCCAACCCGTCCTTACACCGTCAATACCATCGATGAGCACCTGGATATGCTGATGGTATGCCATCACCTCGATCCGGCCATCGCCGAAGACATCGCCTTTGCCGAGAGCCGCATCCGCCGCGAGACCATTGCCGCCGAAGATATCCTGCATGACCTCGGGGCTTTTTCCATGATGTCATCCGATTCGCAGGCCATGGGCCGCGTCGGCGAAGTCATCATCCGCACCTGGCAGACCGCGCACAAAATGAAAGTGCAGCGTGGCGCACTCGCCGAAGATACGGCGCGTAACGATAATTTCCGCGTCAAGCGCTATATCGCCAAGTACACCATCAACCCCGCGCTGACCCATGGCATTGCGCACGAAGTGGGCTCCATCGAAGTCGGCAAGCTGGCGGATCTGGTGCTGTGGCGCCCGGCATTTTTTGGTGTGAAACCCTCCACCATCCTCAAGGGCGGCATGATTGCCGCAGCCGCCATGGGCGATCCCAATGCGTCCATTCCCACGCCGCAGCCTGTGCATTATCGCCCCATGTTCGGCGCCTATGGCGGCGGCTTGAAAACCTCGGTGACCTTTGTCTCGCAAGCCGCGCTGCATAATCCGCAGCTGGCGGCATTAGGCTTGCAAAAACCGCTGGTGGCCGTGCGCGGCACGCGCGACGTCAAGAAAAAAGACATGATCCACAATGGCTGGATGCCAACGATAGATGTGGATACCGAAACCTATGCCGTGCGTGCCGATGGCATGCTGCTGGTGTGCGAGCCCGCCACCGTGCTGCCCATGGCGCAGCGCTATTTCCTGTTTTAATTGGATGCACTGTATGGCGAGCGCAAGTCAGAGGGAAGCGCAGACTCAATGAGCGAGATGCTGAATATATTTGAACGGGCCGTTGGCCACGACCACATTGATGATCGGGTGGCATTGCCATTTGATCGTCGCCAGAAAAGCCGGTTGCGCGTCACCTTGCAGTCTGGCCAGGAAGCCGCCTTGCTGCTGGAGCGCGGTACCATCCTGCGTGGCGGCGATTGCCTGCGCGCCGAAGATGGCCGCATTGTTGAAGTGCTGGCGGCCGAGCAGCCGGTGATGGATGTGACGGCTGCCGATGCCCCTACGTTAACCCGGGCTGCCTATCATCTGGGTAACCGGCATGTGCCTTTGCAAGTGGGCAATGGCTGGTTGCGGCTGGAGCAGGATCACGTGCTGAAAGACATGCTGCTGGGACTGAATGTGACGGTACAGGAACTGCAGGCGCCTTTCGAGCCAGAAGCTGGTGCCTATGGCGGCGGCCATCGCCATCATCATGATGAGGATGCTGGCGGCAACCTGCGCCCGCCCATGCGGTTGAAACGCCATGCCGGATAAGGCCCTGGCTCTTTCACGCTTGTTGCAGCTGGCAAGCCCGATGTTGCCGGTAGGGGCTTACAGTTATTCGCAAGGCCTTGAGTGGGCGATAGAGTGTGGTGATGTCACCGATAAAGCCAGTGCCGAAGCCTGGATAGGGGCGGTGCTGACGATGTATCAGGGGCAGTTCGAGTTGCCGCTTTTGCACCGCCTGATGCGGGCGTGGGCGGCCCGTGATCAGTCAGCGGTCAGTGAGTGGGATGCGTTTTACCAGGCCGGACGCGATACTGCCGAAGCGCATGCCGAAAGCCGCCAGATGGGGTATTCACTGGTCCGTTTGCTGAGCGAGTTTGACTCGCTGCCTGCCGATTGGCTGACGCAGCTGCAAGCGATGCCGCATCCAGCATTTATTACGGTATATGCCGGCATTGCCGAGCAGTGGCAGATTTCACCTGAGCAGGCTTTGCATGCCTATGCCTGGTCCTGGCTGGAAAACCAGGCATCTGCGGCCATGAAAACGGTGCCTCTGGGGCAAGTGGCCGGGCAGAAAATCATGCTGGAACTGGGAGGGCGATTGCCAGCCCTGGTGACGAGCGCCATGGCCCTGGCGGATGATGACATCAGCAACTTCTGCCCCGGACTCAGCATTGCTGGCTGCCGCCATGAAACGCAATATACCAGGCTATTCCGCTCCTGACGGGGTAGCCACCATCGCAATGAACAGTGAGATCAAGGCAAGGAACACAACATGAGTACATCAACAGAACACACCACTGAACCGCTGCGCGTTGGCATAGGCGGCCCGGTCGGCTCCGGCAAGACGGCCCTGACACTGGCGCTGTGCAAGCGCCTGCGCGATGTCTACAACATTGCCGTCGTTACCAATGATATTTATACCAAGGAAGATGCCGAGTTTCTGACCCGCAACGAAGCCTTGAGCCCGGAGCGCATTATCGGCGTGGAAACTGGCGGCTGCCCGCATACCGCCATTCGCGAAGATGCGTCCATGAATCTTGAGGCGGTGGCGCAGCTCAGTCAGCGCTTTGCACCACTGGATGTGGTGTTTGTCGAGAGCGGTGGTGATAACCTCGCCGCCACCTTCAGCCCTGAGTTGTCCGACCTCACGATCTACGTGATCGATGTGGCAGCTGGCGAGAAGATTCCGCGCAAGGGCGGCCCTGGCATTACCAAGTCCGATTTGCTGGTCATCAACAAGATTGATCTTGCCCCCATGGTAGGCGCATCGCTGGAGGTCATGGACCGCGACGCCAAGCGCATGCGCGGCGAACGGCCATTCCTGTTCAGCAATCTCAAGACCGGACAAGGCCTGGAAGACATTGTGCGCTTTATCGAAAAACAGGGGCTGATGCAGTAAATGCGCAGCACGCTAACCCCATTAACAGGAGTCCACCATGAATCATGTATTTAAAACAACTGGCCTGACCGCGATGGCTTTGCTACTGTCCCCCGCGCTGGCGCTGGCCCATCCCGGTCATGGCATGGAGAGCGCCGCCGCAGGCTTCATGCATCCGCTGACCGGATGGGATCACCTGCTGGTGATGCTGGCGGTGGGTATGTGGGCTGGGCGATTGGGCGGGGCTGCCCGCTGGCAATTGCCGCTGACATTTGTATTGGTCATGCTGGTGGGCGCATTGGCCGGCATGGCAGGGCTGACCCTGCCTGCCATGGAGACAGGTATCGCGGCCAGTGTCATGGCGATAGGTCTGTTGATCGCCTTGCAGGTAGTGGTCAAACCCATCTGGCAAGTGAGTCTGGTGGCACTGTTTGCCCTGCTGCATGGGCTTGCCCATGGTACTGAACTCGCCGCACACGCGGCATGGGCAGTCTTGCCTGCCATGCTGGCCGCCACCAGTCTGCTGCACGTTGCTGGCTTGTTGCTGACTTCGCGCGGCATGGCATTGCCTGCACGCTTACAAGCGGCCGCGGGAGGTGTGATTGCCCTGGCGGGCAGCTGGATGCTCTTTGCCTGAATGTGCAATAACGCCTGTCCGTCCTGGATGGGCGTCGCTGGAACCTTTGTCCCCATCTGAATCGTGATTAACTGATACATCGCGCTTTCCTGCGGTAGATTTCCCGATGTTTTTGCTTTTGATGTTATAAACCATTGACCATCTTGATGGCGGGCATGGAAGCTGCATGCATGTGAAATACGTCATTTGACGCAGTGCCAAAAGTTTTTGGCTTGCGTAAGATGAAGTGGGGCAGGTTTGTGCCAGACAAATAACAAGACAGCAGCGCGTATCGCTGCGCAATATGGCGGGAGTTAGATGGCAGACGGAACAGTCAATCCGGGGAAATTGAACGGCGAATCCATGGCGACGCAGCGTATCGTGAAGATACGCCGCGACTACAACACATGGGTCGCCAATGAGACCCTGGAAGACTATGCCTTGCGGTTTACCCCGCGCTCCTTCCGCAAATGGTCGGTGCTGCGTGTCGCCAATACCGCATTCGGTGCCATTTCCTTTCTGGTGCTGGAGGCCATAGGCGGCACCATTGCCGTCAACTACGGCTTTATCAATGCGTTCTGGGCCATCATGGCCGTCGGCCTGATCATCTTCATGACCGGGTTGCCCATCAGCTATTACGCGGCCAAGTATGGCGTGGACATGGATCTGCTGACCCGTGGCGCTGGCTTCGGCTATATCGGCTCGACCATATCCTCCTTCATCTACGCGTCATTCACCTTTATCCTGTTTGCGCTGGAGGCCGCCATCATGGCCTATGCACTGGAGCTCTGTTTCCATCTGCCCTTGTGGATAGGCTATATGGTGAGCGCCCTGGTGGTGATTCCATTGGTGACGCACGGGGTAACACTGGTCAGCCGTATCCAGATGATCACCCAGCCGGTATGGCTGGTGCTGCTGGCCTTGCCTTTCATTTTTGTGATCTATAAAGATCCGGACATTCTCAATCGCCTGCATGCTTACAGCGGCAGCTCCGGCCTGCATGGCGATTTCAACCTGCTCATGTTTGGGGCCGCCATTGCTGTCGGCATGGCCTTGATTCCGCAGGTAGGCGAACAGGTCGACTTCTTGCGCTTCATGCCGGAAAAAACCGAGAAGAACAAATGGCAGTGGCATGCGGGTGTTCTGCTGGCAGGGCCGGGCTGGATATTGCTGGGCATGCTCAAAATGCTCGGTGGTGTGCTGCTGGCGTATCTGGTGATTGAGCAGGGCGTGAGCCATGAGCAGGCGATCAACCCCACGCATATGTACATGGCAGGGTTTAATTATGTCTTCTCATCCCCGCAGGTGGTGCTGGGTGTCACGACCTTGTTTGTGGTGATCTCGCAGGTCAAGGTCAACATGACCAATGCTTATGCGGGCTCGCTCGCCTGGTCGAACTTCTTCGCGCGGCTCACGCACAGTCACCCCGGACGCGTGGTATGGATGGTGTTCAATGCGCTGATCGCCGTCATGTTGATGGAGCTCGATGTGTTCCAGGCGCTGGAGCAGGTGCTGGGGCTTTACTCGAATATTGCCATTGCCTGGATCGCTGCCGTGGTGGCCGATCTGGTGATCAACAAACCGCTGGGCTTGAGCCCCAAGGGTATTGAATTCCGCCGCGCCTATCTGTTTGACATCAATCCGGTAGGGGTAGGGGCGATGCTGCTGTCTTCGTTGCTCTCCATCCTGGCGTTTTCTGGCAGCTTCGGCCAGCAGGCGCAGGCATTCTCGGCCTTTATCGCCTTGTTTACCGCCTTGCTAGCATCGCCATTGATTGCCTGGGCGACACGCGGCCGTTATTACATTGCGCGTGAGCCATTCAAGTTCACGCTGCCGCAATCCAGCATTCCCATGCGCATTGCCAAGTGCTCGGTGTGTGGCAATGATTATGAAACCGATGACATGGCCAACTGCCCGGCTTACCAGGGCTTCATCTGCTCGCTGTGCTGCTGTCTGGATGCCCGCTGCAACGATGCCTGCAAGCCGCAGGCGCGCTTTTCCGAGCAGTGGCAGGACATGCTCAAGTTTCTGTTCCCCAAGGCCTTGTGGTCCTATTTGCAGAGCGGTCTCAGTAACTACCTGTTGCTGATGGGCGTGACGCTGGCATTTCTGGGCGCTTTGCTCGGGCTGATCTATTTCCATGAAACCTTGATTCTGGAGAAGAGCGCCGCGGCAGCATTGCTGACGCCGCTCAGGCTGGCTTTTCTGAAGGTATTTGCGGCCTTGGTATTTGCCAGCGCTGTGATTGCCTGGTGGCTGGTGCTTACCAGTGAAAGCCGCCGCGTGGCGCAAGAGGAGTCCAATCGCCAGACCGGCTTGCTGTTGCGCGAAATCGAGCTGCACCGGCAAACCGACGCCGAGCTGCAACTGGCGCGCCAGGTGGCCGAGCAGGCCAATCAGGCCAAGAGCCGCTATATCACCGGGATCAGTCACGAGCTGCGTACGCCGCTCAACAGTATTCTCGGCTATGCGCAGTTGCTGGACAACGATGTTTCCATTCCCGCCGCCCGCCAGCCCGCCATTCGCGTGATTCGCCGCAGTGGAGAGCACCTGCTTTCGCTGATTGAAGGCACGCTGGATATTGCCCGTATCGAGAGCGGCAAGCTCACCTTTGATATCAAGCCCTTGCGCTTGCCCGAGTTCATCCAGCAGGTGGTCGACATGTTTGAGCTGCAGGCTCGTAATAAAGGCTTGAGTTTCAGTTACCAGCTCACCGGCGATTTGCCCGGCATGGTGCGTGCCGACCAGAAACGCTTGAGCCAGATTCTGATCAATATTCTGGGCAATGCCGTGAAATTCACCCGGCAGGGCGGCGTGATTTTCCGGCTGCGCTATGCACGCGAGTTGGCCGTGATTGAGATTGAGGATACCGGCCCCGGCATCCTGAAAGAGGAGCTGGACGAAATCTTCGAGCCTTTTGCCCGTGGAAGTGCGGCCAATAACAGCACGGTGGCGGGCACCGGCCTGGGCCTGACCATCAGCAAGATGCTGACGCAGCTGATGGGCGGCGAGCTGAGTGTGCGCAGTGTGGTGGGCAGTGGTACGGTATTCCAGATACGCCTGTTTCTGCCGCAAATCCACAGCAGCAACGAAATGCAGTCGGTGATCATTGCGCAGCCAGTGGCCTATCTGGGGCCGCGTCGCCGGGTGCTGGTGGTGGATAACGAGCATGTAGACCGCGAGCTGATCATCAATATCCTGGAACCGCTGGGCTTTGAAATGGCGCAGGCGGCCAATGGTCGCGAATGCCTGGAAATCTACCCCAATTTCCGCCCTGATCTGATACTGATGGATCTGGCGATGCCGGTGATGGATGGCTGGGAGGCCAGCTATATCATTCGTAAGGTGCATCAGTCCGATGTCTGCATTGGCATCGTGTCGGCCAATGCCTTCGACAAGGGGCTGGAAAACACGGCCGGGATTCCGACCGAAGACATTATCCTCAAGCCCGTGAATGTGTTTGAGCTGCTGGGCTGGATGGGTAACCGCCTGGGCCTGGAGTGGGTGACACGCGCCGAGAGGGTTGCCGAGGAGCCGCCTCCACCACCGCAGGAGCCTTTGCTGTTTCCGCCACCGGAGTTTCTGCATGAGTTGCAGTCATTCCTGAAAATCGGTTTTGTGCGTGGTGTGGCCGAAAAACTCGAGATTATTGCCTTGCTGGGCCCACAATACGGCCCCTTTGTCACTCTGATGCAGCGGCTGTTGAAAGAGTTTCAGCTCGATGCCATGCGAAAAATACTGGAAGAAGTGAGTCTCCATGAAAAAAGCGAATGATGACCGTAGCGCGCAGACGGTTGTTCTAATCGTTGACGACGTGCTGGATAACCTGGCGGTATTGCATGATGCTCTGGATGAATCCGGCTTTATGGTGCTGATTGCCCAGGATGGCGCCACGGCGCTGGCGACGGCGGCACAGGCGCAGCCTGATGTCATTCTGCTGGATGCCATCATGCCGGGACTGGATGGCTTTGAGGTATGCCGTCGCCTGAAGCAGGAGCTGGTGACACGGCATATCCCGGTGATTTTCATGACGGGCCTCACCGAATCTGAAAACATTGTGGCCGGGTTTGAGGCGGGGGGGGCTGATTATGTGACCAAGCCCATACGCACGGCGGAGGTGCTGGCACGGATCAGCGCGCATCTCAAAACATCGCGTCTGGTGCACCAGACCCGTGGCGTGCTCGATGCCTTTGGCCAGGCCGCGATCGCCGTGACGCCGGGCACCGGCAAGATTGTCTGGCAGACACCGTTGGCGCGGCAGTGGATGGAGCGTTATTTTGGTGAAGAGACCATGCCGGAATATAGCGCTTCCATGCCGCCGGAGCTGGTGCGCTGGCTGAAAGAGCTGTTTGATGGCGGCATTGTCGGGCTCAACAAGCCGACGCTGACCATTCCGCAAGGCAGTGGCCGCCTGATTTTTACCCTGGTGGAAATCGATAACGATGACCAGTGGGTGATCTTGCTGCACGAAGAGTCGGATGCCGCCAAGATTGAGGCGCTGATGACGACCTTCAAACTCACCCGCCGCGAGTCGGAGGTGCTGTACTGGGCGATTCAGGGCAAAACCAATCGCGATATCGGTGACATCCTCGGTACCAGTCCGCGTACCATCAATAAACATCTCGAGCATGTATTTACCAAGCTCGGGGTAGAAACCCGCACCGCCGCATCTGCGCTGGCAAGAAGCAAACTCAAGATTTAGCGTTTCCTCGTTTGGCTTTAAGGCCGGATATGCTATGTTGGATCACAGGATAATAAATCCAGCAGTTCAATAACAGCACAGCGCATGCCCTCAGCGGCAAGGCGCATCTATGGGTGGAGAGCATATGGCGGCAAAGATCGGCCGTTTTGAAATCGTGCGCATGCTGGGCAAAGGCGCGCAAGGTATTGTTTACCTTGCACGTGACAGCCATCTGGGCCGTGATGTGGCGATCAAAACCCTGCATGCCACGCAAGAGGGCATGGGCGCGCTGCTTCAGGAGGCACGCATCGTCAGCAAGCTGCAGCACGCCAATATCGTGACCCTGTTTGATGCGGGGGAGCATGAGGGCGCGCCCTATCTGGTGTATGCCTATGTGCAAGGGCAGACGCTGGCGCAGCTGCTGCAGGCGGAGCCTGTCCTGCCATTGACCCGTGCGGTGCAGATTGTCAGCAGCCTGCTGGATGCGCTTGCCTATGCTCACGAGCAAGGTGTGCTGCATCTGGATATCAAGCCTGCTAATGTCATGCTGACCGCCAGCGGCCAGCCGCAGATCATGGATTTTGGCATTGCGCGCAGTATCAGCCAGCCAGTGCAGGGCCGTATTGATGGCTCGCCGCATTACATGGCGCCCGAAATGGTGACCGGAAAAAAGATCACGCCGCGTGCCGACCTTTATTCGCTGGGCATGTTGCTGTATACGCTGGTGACGGGCCAGCCAGCGGTGGAGGGCGATGATGTGCAGGAAGTGCTGCGGAAGACGCTGCATGATGCCACTACCGCGCCTTCTGAACGCAATATCCATGTGGATGCCCAGCTGGAAGCCATTATCCTGAAAGCGCTGGCAAAAAATCCGGATGACCGCTATGCCAATGCTGCCGCCATGAATCAGGCTTTGCAGCAATACCTTGACCCGACGCGCGAGGATGAAAAATCCGCGCACGACGGCAAGCACAGCACGCTGGAGTTTTTGCTGCGGCGCATGCAGAGCAAGAGTGATTTCCCGATTTTGTCGTCTACCTTGAGCGAGATCAATCGCGTGGTAGATGACGAGTCTGCCAGCACCAATATTCTCACCAAGACCATCCTGCAGGACTTTGCCCTGACCAACAAGTTGCTGCGACTGGTGAATACCGTCACTTATGGGCAGTTTGGCGGCAAGATCAATACGATTTCCAAGGCTGTGGTGATCCTTGGTTTTGAGACGGTGCGCAATGTGGCCATGACGCTGATCCTGTTCGAGTTTCTTCAGAACAAGGCACAGGCGGCGCAGTTGAAGGACGATGTGCTGTCATCGTATTTTGCCGGGATACTGGCTGCGCAATTTTCTTCCGGCCGCAATATACGCGATGCCGAAGAGGCCATGATCTGTTCCATGTTTCGTAATCTTGGCAAGCTGTTGGCGACGTTTTACTTCTTTGAAGAAAGTCAGGAAGTGGCGCGCCTGGTGGAGCAGGGCGACAGCGAGGATAAGGCCGCGGTAAAGGTGCTGGGTATAGGCTATAGCGAGCTGGGCGTGGGCGTTGCCAAGAGCTGGAATTTCCCGCCACGTCTGCTGGCGGGCATGCAGCGGCTGGTGGGCGATGTGATCAAGCCGTATGGCGAGCTGGAAACCCTGACTGTCACGGTCAACCTCGCCAATGAGCTCTGTGCGGTGATCGCGCATGGTAACGCCGAGCAGCAAACACAGGGCATACGCAAGATCATGAAGCGCTACAAGGATGCGGTGGCGATTACCGAGCCGCAGTTGCGTGCGGCGATAGAGTCCAGCCTGGCTGAAATGTCGGCACGTGCCGGTATCGTCAGCATCAATCTCGCGCAAAGTGCTCTGATGAAAAAGATGCGACAGTGGGCCGGGGAGGAAGAGCCTGTTGCCAAGGAGCAGCCTCCTGTAGTGGATAGCATGGCAGGGATCACGCGGCTGGATATGGGGCATATTGCCGATGAGAGTGACGTCAATGCCGAGCGGCATGATGCCGATGCCATATTGTCGGCGGGTATTCAGGATGTGACCAATACCCTGGTGGAAGACCATCAGCTCAATGACATCATGCAAATGGTGCTGGAAACCATGCATCGTGGCATGGAGTTCCAGCGCACGATAATCTGCGTACGCGATGCCAAGCATAATGTCATGGCGGCCCGCTTTGGTTTTGGCAAAGATGCCGAAGCCATGCTGCCGAAGTTTCGCTTTCCCATCAGTACGGCGCCCGATGTGTTTCAGATCGCGCTCAGCAAGGCCGCCGATCTCTCCATCGCGGACATCAATGCGCCCAATATTGCGGACAAAATTCCTGCCTGGTATCGCGCCATGGTGACGACGGGCAGCCTGCTACTGCTGCCTATTGTGATCAAGGGAAAGCCCATCGCCCTGTTTTATGCCGATATGCCTACCGCCAACAGCATGCAGATTTCGCAGCGACAGTTGTCTTTATTGCGCACCTTGCGCAATCAGGCCGTGCTGGCTATACGCCAGAAAATGTAGCGCGAACGCGATAGCATGATGGCGGTCACACGGGTAGTGAGATCAATAATGGGAGGTACTGCATGGAAAGCCCAGCGCATGAAATGGCTCAATTGTTTGAGCAGCTTGGACTGGCTTCGGATGAGGCGTCGATTGTCGAGTTCATCAATACCCATGGTCATTTGCATACCGGTCTGGCATTGAGCGAAGCGCCATTCTGGACTCTTTCGCAAGCGGCATTTTTGCGCGAAGCCATCCAGGCCGATGCCGATTGGGCCGAAGTGGTGGATAGGTTGAATGCCAGTTTGCATGCGGCGCGCGATGCAGGTGGTGACCCAGTGTAATGCATTGGGAAGCTGTGGATAACAAAAAAGGCAGCTCAAGCTGCCTTTTTAACTGTTAGCACGCCTTAAGACGAGCTATTTTGACCGTGGCGGCCGGGGAGCGATTTGCGCTCTGGCGGCTGATGGGCTGTCGACGGTGAAGTGGCGATGTCGCCCAGCTGTAGAAAGCCCACGCGGCCGAAACCACAAAACCGGTTGTGCCGGTCAACATGGCGCCGTCGCTTTCATTGGCAAACCAGCCTAAACCGGCGCTGAATGCGGTAAAAACAAAGGGTATGGCAAACAGAATGAAAAACTTGATAAGCATGATGTCCTTTTGGGATTTTTGATGTTGAGAAATCGTTGGCTTGGGTAAAACCAACGATTGCATTGTGACAGAGATTTGTTACAGAAAAATGTAATAAATGAAAGCAATTGAAACAGAAGCCGCTTGGCAGAAGCTATTGGCCGCTGTACCTGCCAGATCAGAGCTCGGAAAGTGTCGCCAGTATCGCCTGCCACTCTTCTTCCGGTGTCTCGTATTCCTCATATCGATGCGTAGTCCTCGCATACCAGTAGCGGCTATTCCCCTCGTCGGGTTCTATCTTGTGCAACACGGCGTGAATCCAGTTTGCGACTGGATGACCCGATGCCTGGGCAATGTTGTGGGCGGCATCCCATTGGCCAGCCATCGCCAGGCGTGTGGCTTGCTTCAACTCTTCTAGCTGTGTTTGCGTACTCATTCGGCTTGCTCCTTGTCTCGCACCAGTGCTCCGCTTTTACCCAGAGCGGCGGCTTGCCATAAATACCACGCAGCAATACTGCGGTAGGGTTTCCATTGTTCGCCTATCACATCCAGCGCTTTGGGTTTGGGCTGTTCAGGCAGGTTTTTAAGCAGGCGCCAGCCTTCGCGTACGCCAAAATCATCCACCGGCAGTACGTCATTGCGTCCCAGGCTAAATATCAGCAGCATTTCTACCGTCCAGCGCCCGATGCCCTTGAGCGAGGTGAGGCGTGCAATCAGCTCTTCTTCGCTCATGCCTGCAGCGAGCCTGGCGCTGGGGACGGTGCCCGCCAGTGTGGCTGCAGCAATACCTCGGATGGCGGTGGCTTTTGCCATGGATAGACCGCAGCTTCTAAGCTGTGTTTCATCCGCTGATGCAAGCTGCTCCGGGCTGGGAAAGCCATTATGCGGAAAGCTTGCCATCAGCCTGGACAAGATTGCGGCGGCGGCGTTGCCATGCAATTGCTGGTGGGCGACGGCGCGGACCAATGCCTCATAGGGTTCGCGTTGCTCGCGGCGCTGGATGGCGCAAGGCCCCACCAAGGTGACCAGGCGTTGCCATTCTGCATCTAATCCCGCCAGAAAACGGCTGGCTTGTATGTCTATATTCTCAGGTGAGGCTGATTGCATAGGCTCTCGTCATGGATGTGCGGCATACAGGCGTGTGCAACGGAGGGCGGTTCTGGCACCTGCGTTGCCGCAAATGGGATATAAATAGCCTAGCATGATTCAGTTGGCTACGGATGTTGTCCAGTTTTTGTGCTTTGTGCGATAATTTCCCGTTGGGCGACATCCGCCCCCATACGCTGGAAAGCCGTTAAATCAACGACTTTTGCATGTGCAGCTCCCTTAACAGTATGAAAGATCACTATGCCGGTAATACGTTTGCCTGACGGCTCTGAACGACAGTTCGATGCCCCCCTCACCGTTGCTGCGGTTGCGCAAAGCATAGGCGCTGGCCTTGCTCGTGCCGCACTGGCAGGCAAAGTGACATTGCCGGGGCAGGCACCTCGCCTGGTGGATACGTCTTTCGAGATTGCGGAGGATGTGGACCTCGCCATCATTACTGACAAGGATGCAGACGGGCTGGAAGTCATTCGCCATTCCACTGCCCACTTGCTGGCCTACGCCGTCAAAGAGCTGTTCCCGGAAGCCCAGGTGACCATAGGTCCGGTTATCGACAACGGCTTCTACTATGACTTTTCCTACAAGCGCCCATTTACTCCGGAAGATCTGGAAGCCATTGAAAAGAAAATGGCCGAGCTCGCCAAAAAGGATGAGCAGGTCACCCGCAAGGTGTTGCCGCGCGATGACGCCGTGGCGTATTTCCAGTCCATAGGCGAGGCGTACAAGGCAGAAATCATTGCCTCCATTCCGGCAGATCAGGAGGTGTCGCTCTACACTGAGGGTAATTTCACCGATCTCTGTCGCGGTCCTCATGTGCCCTCCACCGGCAAGCTCAAGGCATTCAAGCTGATGAAGGTGGCTGGCGCCTACTGGCGTGGTGACTCCAACAATGAAATGCTGCAACGCATTTACGGTACCGCCTGGGCAAAAAAGGAGGATCTGGAAGCCTATCTGCATATGCTGGAGGAAGCGGAAAAGCGTGATCACCGCAAATTGGGCAAGCAGTTGGACTATTTCCACATGCAGGACGAAGCACCCGGCATGGTTTTCTGGCATCCACGCGGCTGGAGTCTTTGGCAGGAGGTGGAGCAATACATGCGTGGGTTGTTCCGCCAGTATGGTTATCAGGAAGTCAGAACGCCGACTATCATGGATCGCTCGCTGTGGGAGAAGTCAGGGCACTGGCAGAATTACCGTGAAAACATGTTCACTACCGCCTCGGAAAACCGTGATTATGCGGTGAAGCCGATGAACTGCCCCGGCCACGTCCAGATTTTCAACAGTGGCCTGCACAGCTACCGCGACCTGCCCCTGCGGCTGGCCGAGTTTGGCTCCTGTCATCGTAACGAGCCATCCGGTGCTTTGCATGGCCTGATGCGTGTGCGGGGCTTTACCCAGGATGATGCGCATATTTTCTGTACCGAAGACCAGATCAAGCAGGAAGTGGCGGACTTTATTGTCATGCTGTATCAGGCTTACAAGGACTTTGGCTTCAGCGATGTGCTGGTCAAGCTGTCCACCCGCCCGGAAAAACGTGTAGGCGCTGACGAAACTTGGGATAAGGCTGAAGCATCGCTGGCCGCAGCGTTGCGTGAAAACAATCTGGACTTTGATCTGCAGCCCGGCGAGGGCGCGTTTTACGGACCCAAGATCGAATTTACCCTGAAAGATAGCCTGGGTCGACTCTGGCAATGCGGTACTATACAGCTGGACTTCAACTTGCCAGAGCGCCTTGGTGCGGAGTATGTGGCTGAGGACAATACGCGCAAGCACCCCGTGATGCTGCATCGCGCCATCGTCGGCTCCATGGAGCGTTTCCTGGGTATTCTGATTGAAAACTATGCAGGAGCGATGCCTACATGGCTGGCCCCTGTCCAGGCCATGGTCCTCAATATCACCGACAGCCAGTCCGCTTATGTGCAGGAAGTGGTCGCCGAACTCAGGAAAAACGGCTTCCGGGTCGATTCGGACTTGAGGAATGAGAAAATAACCTATAAAATTCGCGAACATAGCTTGCAGAAGCTGCCTTATCTGCTAGTGGCAGGTGACCGCGAAATGCAAAGCGGACAAGTGGCTGTGCGTACCCGCAAGGGTGAAGACCTTGGTTCCATGTCAGTGAGCGCGTTTATCGAACGACTCAAGGCGGACGTGGGTGCCAAGGTTTAAATTTATGCATGGCCGTTTAATGATTAATTTGGAGAATTTGCGATAGCTCAAGAAAAAGAAATACGAATCAACGGTGACATAACAGCACAACAGATTCGGTTGGTGGGGGTTGATGGCGAGCCGCTGGGGATCATGAGTCTCAATGAGGCTTTTGCAAAAGCGGAAGAAGCTGATATTGATCTGGTTGAGATTGCGCCTCAGGCGCAGCCGCCAGTCTGTCGCTTGATGGATTACGGCAAATTCAAATATGCCGAAAGCAAGCGTCAGCATGAAGCTCGTCTCAAGCAGAAACAGGTTCAGGTCAAGGAAGTCAAATTCCGGCCAGGCACGGATGAAGGCGATTACCAGGTCAAGCTGCGTAGCCTGATCCGCTTTTTGCAGGAAGGCGACAAGGCCAAGATTACCTTGCGTTTCCGTGGCCGTGAAATTACCCACCAGGAACTTGGGCTCGCACTTTTGAAACGTGTGGAAGCTGACTTGCAGGAACATGCAGTGGTTGAGCAGTTCCCCAAGATGGAAGGCCGTCAGATGGTGATGGTGCTCGGTCCGCACAAGAAGCAGAAGTAAGTGCATTAACTTCAGCCCGTTATTGCGTTATAATAGCGGGCTGTTTTGATGATGGCTGGCGCTAAATGTTGCCAGTATCAAGCAGCAAGAGGTAGCGACGCGGCTAAAGGCATGCCCGATCGCTCTTTTTTATTGTTCCTTCAGGAGAAAAAAATGCCAAAAATGAAAACCAAGAGTGGCGCCAAAAAGCGCTTCAAGTTCTTGGGTAATGGCAAGGTTAAGCGTACCCACTCGCACCTGCGCCACATCCTTACCAAGAAGACCACCAAGCAGAAGCGTAACCTGCGTGGCACGGCTATTATTTCCGCAACTGACGTCAAGCGCGTACGCGCCATGATGCCAACTCAATAAGGAGATAGAGCATGCCTAGAGTAAAACGTGGTGTCATTGCCCGTGCACGTCATAAAAAGGTTTTAGACGCTGCCAAGGGTTACCGTGGTCGTCGCAAGAATGTATACCGCATTGCCAAGCAAGCGGTAATGAAGGCTGGTCAATATGCATACCGTGACCGTCGTCAAAGAAAGCGTCAATTCCGTGCCTTGTGGATCGCGCGTATCAACGCCGGTGCACGTGAATATGGTTTGACATACAGCCGTTTCATCAACGGTCTGAAGAAGTCTGCGATTGAAGTGGATCGCAAGGTATTGGCCGATCTGGCTGTGTTCGACAAAGTGGCATTTGCCAAGTTTGCCGAGCTGGCAAAATCGGGCCTTGCTGCCGCTTAAATCCGGCAATTGAAAAAGGAGGCCTTGTGCCTCCTTTTTTATTGGGTTTTTCCCTCAGCCGTTTCGCTGTTGATTTCCCTATGGAATTCATACATCTGAATGCTGATGAAAATGCCCTGGTTTTATTGATGCATGGTTCATGCAAGTAAGGTCTCAAGAATATATGACACAACATCTTGATCACATCCTGAGCGAGGCACAAAGCGCTTTTGCTGCGTGTGACAATCTTAATGATCTGGAGCAGGCCAAGGCGCGCTTTCTCGGTAAGAGTGGTGCCTTGACCGATGCATTGAAGGGCTTGGGCAAACTGTCGGCTGAGGAGCGGCCAGCGGCAGGGGCTGCCATCAATGTCGTCAAGCAAGGCGTGGAAGAGGCTTTGCGCATGCGTCGCGATACGCTGTTGCTCGCGGAGCAGGAGCGCCAGCTTTCCAGCGAAGCGCTGGATGTGACATTGCCAGCGCGTCGTGACGATCGCGGTGGCGCACACCCGGTTTCGCTGACCTTGGCACGTATTGAGCAGCTTTTTCACTCCATAGGCTTTGATGTTGCCGAAGGGCCGGAAATCGAGTCCGATTTCTATAATTTTACCGCCCTGAATATTCCTGAAGATCACCCTGCGCGTGCCATGCACGACACGTTTTATGTGGATGAACAGCATGTGTTGCGTACGCACACCTCGCCAGTGCAAGTCCATTACATGCAGAACAAGACGCCACCGCTGAAAATCATTGCCCCTGGCCGTGTGTATCGCGTGGACTCCGATGCCACACATTCGCCCATGTTCCATCAGGTGGAAGGCTTGTGGGTGGATGAAGACATCAGCTTTGCCAATCTCAAGGGTGTCGTGCAGGATTTCCTGCAGCGTTTCTTCGAGCGCGAGGATCTGGAAGTGCGCTTCCGTCCTTCCTTTTTTCCGTTCACTGAACCTTCCGCCGAGATGGATATGAGCTGGAATGGTGGCTGGCTGGAAATCGGCGGCTGCGGCATGGTGCATCCCGAAGTATTCAAGCATGTGGGCATCGATAGCGAAAAATATCGTGGATTTGCCTTTGGTCTGGGTGTTGAGCGCCTGACGATGCTGCGGTATGGCGTGAATGACCTGCGCCTGTTTTTCGAAAACGATCTTCGCTTCCTCAAGCAGTTTGGTTAACGATCATGCAATTCTCAGAAATTTGGTTACGCGAGTACGTCAATCCTGCCATTAGCAGTGAGCAGCTCGGTCATGCCTTGACCATGGCTGGTCTTGAGGTGGAAGCGATGGATGCTGTGGCACCAGCCTTCAGTCACGTCGTCGTGGCAGAAGTGCTGACGGCAGAAAAGCATCCAGATGCGGATCGCCTGCAAGTATTAACAGTTGATGTCGGTTCGGGTACGCCCCTGCAGATCGTCTGCGGTGCCAGCAATGCGCGCGTGGGCCTGAAGGCGCCATGCGCCATGGTGGGCGCAGCCTTGCCTGGCTTTAACATCAAGCAAGCCAAAGTACGCGGTGTCGAGTCGTTTGGCATGATGTGCTCCGCCAAGGAGTTGGGGCTCGCCGAAGAGAGCAGTGGCTTGCTGGAGCTGCCTGCAGAGGCGGTAACCGGTACGGATATCCGTGATTACCTGCAACTCAATGATCAGCTGTTTACATTGAAGTTGACGCCTAACCGTAGCGATTGCCTGAGTATCGTCGGCATCGCCCGTGACGTGGCCGCCATCACAGGTGCAGCATTGCAGGTGCCGGCGATTGATCAAATTAATCCGGTTGCCAGCACTGGCGTCAAGATTGCCGTACGAGAAGCCGATGCGTGCCCGTATTACAGTGGGCGCAGTATTCGCGGTGTGAACGCTGCTGTTGCAACACCTGCCTGGATGCAGCGGCGCTTGGAGCGTAGCGGCATCCGCAGTATCAGTGCGATTGTCGATATTACCAATTATGTATTGCTCGAGTCAGGCCAACCCTTACACGCCTTTGATGCTGCCAAGCTGCAGGGTGATATCGAGGTGCGTTACGCCAGACAGGGCGAAGCATTGGCGCTATTGAATCAACAGCAAGCCACATTGCAGCAGGACATGCTGGTAATTGCCGACACCCATGGCCCGCTGGCGTTGGCCGGTATCATGGGTGGACTGGATTCGGCTGTGTCACTGGAAACCCGCGACATTTTCCTGGAAAGTGCATACTTTGCCCCAGGCGTGATCGCAGGCAAAGCACGCCGCCTGGGCTTGTCGACGGACTCGTCGTATCGCTTTGAACGTGGCGTGGATTTTGGCAGCACCCGCCAGGCATTGGAACGTGCAACCGCGCTTATCCTTGAGATTTGCGGTGGTGAGCCTGGGGATGTAGTCGAAGTCAAATCTATCTTGCCCACGCGCAAGCCGGTGACATTGCGCTATGAGCGATTGCTTTCTGTGCTGGGTATCCCGCTGGAGCGTAGCGAAGTATCGGCCATATTTGCCCGCCTTGGTTTCGAGGCGCGTGAGTCGGATGGTTGCTACGAGATCACGCCTCCCAGTTATCGCTTTGATATCGAAATTGAGGAGGACCTCATTGAGGAAGTGGCTCGCCTGCATGGCTATGAGCATATTCCCGCGATTGCGCCGCAAGCGACATTAGCCATGTTGCCAGCCTCAGGTAGCGAGCTGAATCGTGCCTGGGTAAGAGATGCATTGGTAGCTGGTGGCTACCAGGAAATCGTCAGCTACAGCTTTGTAGACGCCAGCTGGGAGCGTGACTTGCTGGGAAATGATGACGCAATTGTTCTGAAAAACCCCATCGCCAGTAACATGAGCGTGATGCGTAGCGGCTTGTGGGGCGGCCTGTTGCAGACGCTGGTTTACAATCTCAACCGCAAGCAGCCACGCGCCAAGCTGTTTGAAATTGGCTCCGCCTATCATAAAGCCGACTCTGGCTATGCTGAAACCATGCGGGTTTCCGGCCTGGCTTACGGTGCTGCACAGCCTGAACAATGGGCCGCAGACGAGCGGGATGTGGATTTCTATGATGTGAAAGCTCAGGTGGATGCCCTGACGCATGGACGGGCTGTTTATCAGGCAGCCACGCATCCAGCGCTGCATCCCGGACAATCTGCGCATGTTTTGCTGGATGGCAAGATCATTGGCTGGCTGGGCAAGTTGCATCCAAAGTGGCAACAACATTATCAATTGCCACGCAGCACGGTGGTATTTGAGTGTGATCTTGCCCCTTTGTTAACAGTTCAGGTGCCAAGGTACCAAGAGGTGCCGAAGTTCCCGCCGGTACGACGCGATATTGCCGTGGTAGTGGATGAAGCAACCCCGGTTCAAGCGCTGTTGGATACCATGAATGATGCCAAAAATGCCTTGGTTTCCGAGATTGCATTGTTCGATATTTACCGCGGAAAAGGTGTGCCGGAAAACAAAAAAAGCCTTGCATTTCTTGTGCTTATGCAAGATACTCAAAAAACTTTGACGGATGCTGAGGCAGATGCCGTCATGAGTAATTTGCTAGCATTGCTCAAGACCAAACATGGTGCGGAATTAAGAAATTAGAACGCCAATGGGGCGCCAGTTTTTAGAAAATGCGTCGCGATGGTGCGAAAGTTAAGAAAAGTAGTTGGGAGATTTGCATGACATTAACCAAAGCCGATCTGGCTGATTTGCTCTTTGAACAGGTTGGGCTGAACAAGCGTGAGGCCAAAGATATGGTCGAAGCTTTTTTTGAAGAAATACGTACGGCTTTGGAATCAGGAGACAGTGTAAAACTGTCGGGTTTCGGCAATTTCGAATTACGTCAAAAATCAGAGCGGCCAGGCCGCAATCCCAAAACAGGCGAAGAAATCCCGATCACGGCACGCCGTGTCGTGACGTTTCATGCCAGCCAGAAGCTCAAGCTAAAGGTAGAGGAGGCTTATGCCGGAGACCGCGCCTAAGGTTGTGTTGCCGCCGATTCCTGCCAAGCGATACTTCACCATTGGTGAGGTTAGCGAGCTATGCGGCGTCAAGCCGCATGTGTTGCGCTATTGGGAGCAGGAATTCACGCAGCTCAAACCCGTAAAGCGTCGTGGTAATCGCCGGTATTACCAACACCATGAAGTTCTGCTGATTCGCCGTATCCGTGAATTGCTCTACGAGCAAGGCTTCACGATAAGCGGTGCGCGCAATCGTCTTGATGATGCAGCGCAGGCAGTGGATGCCCCAGCAGAAACCGTGGTGGAAAAGCAAGTTGAGCGTTCAACCGCTGCATCCGCCTATCCGCAGCTGGATGTCGGTTTGTTGCGGAGCGAATTGCGTGAAGTGCTTGATCTGCTGCGCGCCCACTAAAAACCAATTTCCTGTTTGTTCCCTCCAGTTCATTCCGCTATAATGCACGCCTTGTTGCTTTAGCGACATCGGGGCGTAGCGCAGCCTGGTAGCGTACTTGCATGGGGTGCAAGTGGTCGCAGGTTCAAATCCTGCCGTCCCGACCAGTATCCGAAAGGGGTTAGGTAACTAACCCCTTTTTTCATATTCGCGCGTCATTTCAGCGCAATACCTCGCTTTATATATTCCTGTTTCCGTAGCATCACTTTTCCAGATCGGTGAATTTTTAAGTTTTGGCGTCGCTCCACCCTGCGGAAGGGGCTGATGATGGAAATTTTTAATCATCGACATTGCTAATGAGAATTGTTATTATTTGTAAATGCTTCTTAATAACAATAATTTGCAAGGAAAACAATGTCTCACTTCCCTTTACTGACCAGTTCAGTCAATCCTATACAAATTTCTGGCAAGGCAGCAGGCGCTTTATTGCTGTTGGCATTTTCTGCAGGCGGGTCGGCAGAGGAGGTGACAGAGCAGCAGTTGGTGGATAAAAAGAAAGCACAGCAGAGTGCGACGGCAGCACCTGTTGCGACGACACTTGATACCGTTCATGTTGTTGATACTTCGGCAGATACGATTCTGCCGGGTGAGTTGATGCCTGCTTATGCTGGGGGACAGGTGGCACGAGGGGGAAGGGTGGGATTGCTTGGCAATAAGTCAGTGCTGGATACGCCATACAGTGTGATTAGCTATACGCGTGAGTTGATTCAGAACCAGCAGGCTACGACCCTAGCGGATATTGTCGAAAATGACTCATCCATCCGCAATAACAACCCTCGGTTTGGTCGCTTTGATCAGTTTTCCATTCGAGGTTTTTCCCTGTCGAATGGTGAGGTGGCGTTGAATGGCTTGTTCGGACTGGTTCCCAATTATACCGTGCCGCTGGAGGGGGTTGAGCGGGTCGAAGTGCTCAAGGGGCCTAACAGCTTGTTGAATGGCATGGCACCTACTGGTGGTGTTGGCGGTGCGATCAATGTGATTGCCAAGCGGGCGACGGATGCGCCGATCACCCAGCTTACCGCTAACTATGCCTCAAGCTCGGTGCTGGGTGGGCATGTGGATATCGGTCGACGCTTCGGTAGTGATAACCAGTTTGGTATTCGTCTGAATTCGGTATATCAAGAGGGAAAGACGGCGTTTTCGAATGATCAGACCATAGAGCGTTCACTTGTGACATTGGGGCTGGATTTTCGAGGTGAAAATTTACGCCTGTCTACAGACGTGTGGCATTACGAGAATCGCGGCACGGCGCCAATGGAGCGCGTGACCTTGAGCAGCCGGGGGGGTGTTCTTGCAGCCGTGCCCGATGCTGATAAGGTGACCCGCAACTTTGCTCAGCGCTGGTCTTATGCCAATACCATAGACACGACAGTTGCCGTGCGTGGCGAGTATGACTTTTCACGCGCTATTACGGCTTATGCCGCAGTAGGTGCTCGTCGCGGACGCTATGATTTTCTGCGGGTGCCGGTGGCGGTGGATTCTGCGGGCAATTTTGTTACCACGTCCGGTAACACTACAGTCAATACGAGTACTGTGAATCGTTTTCTAAGGCATGAGGATACGGTGTCTGGAGAAGCAGGCGTGCGCACTATGTTTAATACTGGTGTGGTACATCATACGGTGAATCTCAATACCAGTTTGTATCGTATCCAGTTTGGTAATCTGGAAAGTGAAATTGGTACGGTAGCCTCCAATATTTACTATCCGGTGAATGGAATAGAGCCAGCGGTGATGGGTATGTCCAATACACCTCCACGTACGGCTGAGACAGACTTGAGCAGTGTTGCCCTGAGCGATACCTTATCCATGCTGGATGAGCGTCTGCAAATCACCATAGGTGTGCGCAAGCAGTCGGTGCTCAATAAAACGTATTTTGTGACAGGGGCTATGCGTGCCAAGTATGACGAAGATGCACTGACTCCGACGTTCGCTTTTACGGTAAAGCCGCTCGACCATCTGGCGCTTTATGGAAATTACATTGAATCTCTGACCCAGACCGCTATGGCGCCTACAAATGCTGCTAATGCGGGAGATATTTTTCCTCCAGCCAAAACCAAGCAGGTTGAGGTGGGGGCGAAGCTGGATCTTGGTAGATTTACTTCTACCTTGGCGTTGTTCCGGATTGAGCGTCCCAGTACATTTCGCGACCCTGCCACTCTGATTTTTGGGTTGAATGGGGAGCAGCACAATACTGGCCTGGAGTGGTCTCTTTATGGGGAGCCTGTGGGTGGCGTGCGCATCTTGGGTGGGGTGACATTGCTGGATGGCGAATTGAAAAAGACATCGGGTGGCGCTAACGACGGCAATACTGCGCCAGGCGTAGCCAAGGTAAATGCCAATCTCGGCATGGAGTGGGATGTGACTGCCATACCTGGTTTTACCTGGACAGCGCGTACCATCTATACCAGTGATCAATATGTAGATGCCGCCAATACGCGCGAAATTCCGGACTGGGCGCGATTGGATCTCGGTGCCCGCTACCGGTTTGTTTCAGGGGGTAAAAACATAACCCTACGCGCCACCGTAGATAACGTGCTCGATAAGCATTACTGGGCCACCGTCAGCACTAGCGATAGCGTGAATGGGCTTACGTATGGCACACCACGCATGGCATTTTTCTCTGCCACCGTGGACTTTTAATCGGAACGACCCCTGGAGTTAATGGCCGATGACTGACGCCAAGCCTTTCATCGGCCATCAGGCTATTTTGGGCCTTGGCGTTTTCTGAACCAGATAAAAACACCGGTCCAGGCCAGGAGCGCGGTAAGCAAGCCGGTGAATAGAATGAGAATGCGCCCGGGCAAGCCAAATATCTGACCGGTATGCAGCGGATATTGCAGAATACCCAGGCGATCTCCCGTGGTGCCTTGTGCATAGCCGTATTGGGCTTTCAGTTCGCCAGTGTTGGCATCAAAAAACACCTGCTCACGCTTGAAGGTCAGCCAGGCATTCGGTTGACGTTCATCAAACGTCAACCGGTAGACATTCTGCTTGGCCAAATAGGAAATATTGGCAACCCGGTAATCATCCGCCCCTGCGGGTCGCAAGGCTAAGCCACGTTGATAAGCGGCATCCCAATCCAGTGAAATCTTTCCATCTTTCACTTTGGGCAAGGTATCACCCGGAAGAGGGCTAAAGGGCATTAACATGCCCATTACCGGCCTGAACACTTCCCGGTTGAGATTGAGGTAAAAACTGCTAAATGCGACGACAGCCAGCACGGGCCACAGCCACAAGCCACTGGCACGATGCACGTCAAAATTTACGCGAGTTGCATTTGCCTGATACTTTATTTTCCAGGCGGGCGCCCATTTTTTCATGAACTGTATGGGAGATGGCAGTAGGCCATGCCGGGGCAAGGCTAAATAAAAGCCAACAAAACAATCCAGTAGCCAAAGTATGGCGATGCCACCCAATAGCCATTTACCAACTTTTCCTGGCAGGTGGAGAGTGTCATGCAATTTGAACAGGAATGGCATCAAGCCTCGACGACTGATATCCATCTTGCCCCACTCGCGAGCCCCCAGAATGTCATTGGTATAAGGGTTAACAAATACCTGCATGGGGAGAGGGGCGTTGTCACCGGTCTGTTTACTCTCCATACGCACAATCAATGCGCGATCTGTGCTGTGCTGAAACTCAATTCGTGCGATCCGGTGGTCGGGATAGGCCTGACTGACCTTGCGTGCAAGTTGCGCTAGCGGTACTGGTGAGGAAGCCGTGGGTGTCACCAGCATCCAGTCCGGATTCAGCCATTCATCAAGCTCGTGATAAAACGCCAGCGATGCTCCGGTCAGTCCTGCAACCGTTAAAAACAACACTAGCATTAACCCTGCATAACGATGCAAGCGGACAAATAATTTTCTGGACATGGGGCAAGAGCCTGTTCTTTGGTGTCGCGATTGGAGATAGGGAGGATGCCTGCCGCAGACCTGCATGCATAAGGCTGAGGAGTCGCGTGTATTCTCGTAAAGTGTAAATGATATCAATTATCATTTGATGTGTATAATGCGGGACGAAAATATACACGCAGGAGCTGTCATGAAATTAAAGTGGGGCGTTGTTTGTGCCTTGATGATGCCGTATTGGTCTGTCCATGCTGAAGTGGCGGAGGACGCCGCTGAATTGCCAGAAGTCGCTGTCAGCGCCCGTCAGGAGGAGTCGGCCACTGGGCCAGTGAAAGGCTACAAAGCCAGCCGTTCGCAAACGGCCACCAAAACCAATGCCGCGTTATCAGAAACCCCCCAGTCCGTGACGGTGATTGGCAGTGAGCAGATTCGCGATCAGGGCGCGCAGTCGTTAGCCGAGGCTTTGCGGTTCACTGCTGGAGTTGATGCCGGACAACGTGGGCGACGCGGGCTAGATGATATTTCCATCCGTGGATTTGTGCAGAGTGCGTACGTGCTACGCGATGGCATGCGCATGGATAACGACATGTGGATACAGAATGAGCCGTTTGCCTTTGAGCGCATCGAGGTACTGAAAGGCCCGGCGTCTGTACTCTATGGCCAGATGGACTGGTTAACCTGGTGACGAAACGGCCAACCGACAAGCCGATTGCCGAAATCGGCATCGGTTTGGGCAACTACAACCAGAAGCAGCTGACCGCCGACTTTTCGGATGCATTGAATGAGGATGGCACCGTGCGTTATCGCCTGGTGGGCATTTCATCCGCCAGCGATGACCAGGTGGATTTTGTGGATCGCCAGCGTACCTATATTGCGCCGTCATTAACCTGGGATATCAGCGACAAGACCAGCCTGACCTTGCTGGCTAGCTATCAAAAGAGCGACTTTGTGCCGGTGCGCGGTCTGCCCGCACGCGGCACCGTACTTTCCAATCCGAATGGCAGCATCCCTCTGAGCCGCTTTGTCGGGGTGCCTGGCGTGGATAACTACAGTACCGAGCAGACGCAAGTGGGCTATCTTTTTGAGCATGCATTTACCTCGTCAATCAAATTCAAGCAAAGCCTGCGCGTGAATGATTACGATCTGGAAGGGGCATTTACCAGCCCGACTTCGCTATCGACCAACGGTCTTAACTATGGCCGCCGCATTGAGTATCGCGACGTACATGGCCAGATGCTGACCATGGATAATCAGCTCAACATGCAGTTTGACACAGCCGCGTTGCGTCATGATGTGCTGGTGGGCTTTGACTATCTGCATTTTGATAGCAAGCGGATTGATAAGCGCGCAACGGTTACCGCACTGAATCTGTACACTCCCGACTACACTCCGACGATCGGAGCCGCGGTGACTACGCTCACGACCAGCGGCACGGACAAGTTGGAGCAAAAAGGCCTTTATCTGCAGGATCACATCAAGTTTGGCGATGGCTGGAACCTGGTGCTCGGCTTGCGTCGAGATGAGTCCGATCTATTGGAAAAACGTCTGAGTGGCAGCAGGACACGCACCAATCCGGGCGCGACCACGGGGCGTGCGGGTTTGCTGTATGCCTTTGGCAATGGCTGGTCACCTTACATCAGCTACAGTGAATCGTTTGTGCCAGTCACGGGCAGCCAGGCGGATGGCACTGCCTTCAAGCCGGAAACTGGCCAGCAGCGCGAAATCGGCCTCAAGTATGAAACACCGAACAAGGCATTTGGCACCACCGTGGCGCTGTATGACCTGACGCGCCAGAACGTCACCACCACGGACCCCAATAACACCGCATTCAACATCCAGACGGGTGAGCAACAGCATCGTGGGGTTGAGCTTGAGGCAACAGGACAATTGACCTCTCGTCTCAATGTCGTGGGCAGCTACAGCTATATTGATGCAGAAATCACCAAAAGCACGACGGATACGCTGCACAAACGTCCCATTCTGGTGGCGAAAAACATGGCTAACATCTGGGCCAATTACGATATGGGGCGCTGGCTGCAAGGCCTGGGTATAGGCATAGGTGCACGTTATATAGGCAAGCAGGCTGGTGATGAGCTCAATACCTTCTATACGCCGCATTACACCCTGTACGATGCCGCGCTGTTCTACCGCACCGGACCATGGCGCTTTGCCCTGAATGCGCGCAATCTGGCAGACAAGGAATATATTGCAGCCTGTTCCAGCTTGAATGCTTGCTACCCAGGTGATCCACGCATGGTGATGCTGACAGCCAACTATTCCTTCAAATAAGCCTCGGCAACGCATGACATCTTGCGGACAACCAGTCATTCGGCTGGTTGTCCGTTTCATTGCGCGGCTGCATCTGCTACATTGGGGCCGTTTTATCATTCAGAGACTGCTCCATTGTCGGCCTCCCCTTTGCACGACTATCCTGCTTCATTCCCTGTTGCGCGCGGCATGCAGCGCCATTTCCATTTTTATCTTGGCCCCACCAATTCCGGCAAAACCTATGAAGCATTGCAGGTACTGCAGCAGGCGGCATCGGGGGTTTATCTGGCCCCTTTGCGTTTGTTGGCGATGGAAGTGCGCGATCGCCTGATGGAGGCAGGAGTTCCTTGTAATCTGGTGACGGGGGAAGAGCGTCATTGGGTGCCCGGAGCGCGGCATACGGCCTGCACGGTTGAGATGATGCGGCCGGATCAGGTAGTGGATGTGGCCGTCATAGACGAAATCCAGATGCTGCAGGATGAAGCACGTGGCTATGCCTGGACGGCTGCATTGGTGGGTGTTCCTGCGCAGCAGGTGTTTGTGTGCGGTTCGGATGCCGTCACACCTATCTGCCTGGCCTTGCTGGAATCGCTGAATGAACCCTGGCAACTGACGCGCCTGGAGCGCAAGACGCCATTGATACTGGAGGAGCACGCCATTTGCGGCGAACGCTACAATCGGGCGCGGCTGAAAGGCAAGCTGCAAAAGGGCGATGCGGTGATCGCCTTCACGCGCAAGGATGTGCTGACCCTGAGTGCCCGTATTCGCCAATGGGGCTTGTCGGTGGCTTCTATCTACGGGGCTTTGTCGCCAGAAGTGCGGCGTACCGAGTCACGTCGCTTTGCCAGTGGCGAGGCTGACGTGCTGGTAGCGACCGATGCCATTGGCATGGGGCTGAATCTGCCGATCCGGCGCGTGGTGTTTACTACCGTCCACAAATTTGATGGCGTGGCGAGCCGCCTGATCGGCCCGACTGAAACCAGGCAGATTGCGGGGCGTGCCGGACGCTATGGCATCTATCCCACTGGCTTTGTCGCCGCGGTGGAGGCCGATGAACTACTGCATCTGCACCACATGCTGACGACATCGGATAGTGCGGAGTTGCAGCAATTGCCGGTGGCGGCCAATTGGCCGGATATCGCGCGGCTTTCGCAACGCGTGCACACCGCGCGCATAGGGGAATTGCTGGAGCGCTTTTCCCGGCAAGCGTTGGAAAGTGATCTGTTTCATCTTGCCAGTGCCGAGGGCCAGATTGCGCTGGGGCATCTTATCGACCAGCAGGCGCCTCACATGCCACTGGCCGACAAGTTTCGTTTCTCATGCGCGCCGGTGTCTTTCGACAAGCGGCACGAGATGGATTATTTCATTCAGTGCTTGAAAGCCCATGCCGACCACAAGCGCAGGCGCCTGCCAGAGGATGTGGCCTGGCTCGACAGCACCGGGCCGCAATACCTGGAGCAGGCGGAACAGTTTAGCCAGGATATCAGCCTGTATGCCTGGCTCGCCTTCAAATATCCGCAGACTTTTCCTGATGGCGAACTGGTGCCCATGCTGCGGCAGCGGGTGAGCCGCTATATTGAGCGTGCGCTGCTCACGCAGGCAGGGTACGGCGATATTACCCGGGAGCTCTATGTCTATGCGTAAAGAGGCAATGGCTCATGAGGTGAACGGCTTAAGTTTAAGCCAAGCGGGCGTGGCTGGGCACTGTTCAACTGATGGATGGTGCAGGCTGCCTGTATCTTACCCATGACTATGCAGTAAAAAACTAGACGCAGACGGCGCGCACCTGCGCGATATCGGTTTTGCCCTGGAATACCTTGTTGATGCCATCCTGCTTCAGCGTCAACATGCCGCTATTTAAGGCTTCTTCCAGCAGCTCACTGACGGGTGCGCGTTTCTGAATCATGCGCTTGATTTCCGGCGTGACGATCATTAACTCATATAGACCGAGTCGCCCACGATGGCCGGTGTTGTTGCAGGCTTTGCAACCCTTGGCGCGATACAGCGTGAATTTCCCATCCTGCGCAAATTCCCGCCGAAAGCGTTCCAGCTCCTGTTTGGCATCATGGCTGGTGCCATCGACAAATTCGGCCGCCAGCTCTTCCAGCTCTGCCTGGCTGGGTTCATAGGCTTCCTTGCATTTATCGCATAGCGTCTTGGCCAGGCGCTGTGCCATGATCGCCAACAGCGCATCGGCAAAGTTGAAAGGATCCATGCCCAGGTCGAGCATACGCACAATACTTTCTGGCGCGCTATTGGTGTGCAGGGTCGAAAGCACCAGGTGACCGGTCAATGATGCCTCAATGCCGATCTTGGTGGTTTCCTGGTCACGCATTTCGCCCACCATGATGACATCGGGGTCGGCACGCAGAAAGCTGCGCATGGCGGCGGCGAAGGTCCAGCCTATCTTGGCATTCACCTGCACCTGACGCAGCCCTTGCTGGGTGATTTCCACCGGGTCTTCGGCAGTCCAGATCTTGCGCTCTGGCGTGTTGATGTAACCCATCAGCGAGTGCAGCGATGTGGTTTTGCCTGAGCCGGTGGGACCGCAGACCAGAATCAGCCCATAGGGCCGTTGCATCAGTTTCTTCAGGTTTTCCAGTTTGTCTGGCGCCAGCCCGAGTTTATCCACCGGCACGGGTTTGGCGGCCGCCAGCACCCGCATCACCACATCTTCCAGGCCGTTGGCGGTGGGGATGGTCGCCACGCGCAGCTCGACATTGGCTGGGCCGAATTGCTTGAAATCCAGCTTGCCATCCTGTGGCTTGCGCCGTTCGGAAATATCCAGCTGCGACATGATCTTGATACGCGAGATCAAGGCATTGCGGAAGTTGGACGGGATTTCCAGGTATTGCACCAGCGAGCCATCCTTGCGGAAGCGCACATGCGTATTGCGGCGATCCGGATAGGTTTCAATATGGATATCCGACACGCCATCCTGATAGGCATCCAGAATCATTTTATTGACCAGCTGCACCAGCGTGTTATCGGACTCTGCCACGGGCTCTTCGTTAGCCTCGTACTGCATGCTGTTTTCTTCGCTGAACAGCTTGGTCGCCAGATCATCAATCTGCATGCCGGCGACATTGCTGGATTTCAGGTCAAAATCCAGCATGTCATCCTGCTTGCCTTTGTTGAATTCAAAATTGCTGCGACCATAAAAGCTATCAATTGCCGTGACGATATCTTCACGCGAAGCCATGGCAGGCAGGGTTTTCATCTGCGTGAGAAAGCGTACCTCATCAATCGCCTTCACATTCATCGGGTCTTCAAAGGCCACTACCAGGGCCCCTTCGTACATGCACAGCGGTATCAGCAGATGTTTGCGGGCGACCGGCGCGCCAATCAGGCGTATGGCATTCGGGTCAAAGTTGAATTTACCCAGGCTTACATAGGGAATCCCGAGCTTTTTCGCCAATGTCCCTTTAAGTGTCTGTTCATCAACAATGCCCATGTCGACCAGAATGCGCCCCAGCGGAATGCCGCGGTTTTCCTTCTGTTTGTTCAGGGCATCCTGCAATTGCTCTTCGGTAATCAGGTCCAGTTGCCGCAGAGCCTCCCCCAGTTTGAGAATCGGGCGACTTTCCTGATGCCTAATGGCTTGTTGCAACTCCTCACTGGTGACAATCTGGTTTTCGAACAGGTAATCGCCAATACGCTGGTTGCGTAATTCATCCTGGCGTTTCAGCGCCTCTTCAACTGCATCCTTGCTTGCCAGGTTTTCCTGGATCAGGATTTCGCCAATTTTCTGGCCTATCTTGTAACTCTTGATGGACGTGCGTGGGAAATACCCGCGGATGATCTTGGAGTCCGCCGTGCTGGGGTAAATGTACAAGCCATGGTGGGTGTTGACATAGCTATAGGTGTAACCCACCACCATTTCACTATCCGTATACTCAATCGCATACGTCTGCTTTTCTGATGGGGGAAACAGTTCTTCGGCCCTATCCTCAAGAAAAGCCTGGTCGCGCACCAACTCCATCGGTTGTAACAGCTGGATACTTTTGATTTTATCCACGGCCAGTGTTTCTTGCGGTTTATCCTTGCCGGGCCGATAGATCAGGGTATTGGCATCAGGCATGAACTCAATCAGTTGCCCCTGGAGTTTCTTGCCGTCAAACAGATAGATCAGACAGATTTCATGAGATGGACTCTCGCTGCTGGCAGCAAAGCTGAAATAAGGTGGCTTGGGCCACTCGATCACCGATTGTTTCATACTCCCCCTAATGCGACGTACATATAGATATGGTTATTAAAGCACGCTCCATGCCGGGACATAAGGGGGCGAATATGTTTTATTTCGCCGACTGCCGGTGGTGCTCAGGCCGATATTGCTGATGGTGCGGTGCGCTTTTTGTATATGCACCATCCTGCCAGATTGAGTACGAACAGCCCGCCCATGGCAGCGGCGTAATGCAAGGCATTGCCCATGACCAACGGCACGATGAACGCGGAGATCAGCGTAAAGATAATCGACTGGACAAAGCCCTGCACGGAGGCTGCCATGCCTCTTTTTTCAGGGAAGATATCCAGTGCCAGTGTCAGCACGGCAGGCATCAGCATGGTCATGCCCAAGGTGTAGATCAGAAGCGGAGCTACCGCATACGGCAACTCCGGGGTGGCAAACCCGTTATAGGCAAGGTTGCCTATCGAGGCCAAGCCCAGCAGGCCATACGCAATGCCTATCATCATGCGGCCGGGTAGCACACTCACCAGTCGGCTGGCGAGGGCAGAGCCGGTGATGAGGCCGATCACGATGGGAATGAACAGCCAGCCAAATTGCAGCTCGGACAAACGCATTACATGCAGGACAAAGTCTGGTGCACCTGCCACATACACCAGAAAGCCGCCAAAGCCGCTGCCTATGCACAATGACAGCATCATGAACCGCACATTGCCAGCAATAGCGCAATAATTACGTAGCAGGCTGGTCGGATGGAAGGAGCGCCGCTGGTCTGTCGGTAGCGTTTCCGGTAAACGGCTGACACACAGCCAGGTCAGTATCAGCCCCAGCGCTGCCAGAAAAACGAAAGCCGATTGCCAAGGGAAATAGACATGCAGCCATCCGCCCACCATGGGCGCGATGGCCGGCGAAATGCCAAACAGCATGGTGACCATGGCAATGCGTTTTTGCGCCTCAGCGCCATGAAATTTGTCGCGGATGATGGCTTGCCCCACCACGGTGCCTGCGCCTACAAAGAACCCCTGGCCTGCACGCATGGCCAGCAGCAGAGCATAACTATCGGCCATGGCACAGCCGAAGGAGGTGATGACAAACCCGATAAGGGACATCACGATCACCGGCTTGCGGCCCACGCTATCCGAAATCGCCCCATGGAACAGCATCATGCAGGTAAACGTGAGCAGGTACACGCTCAGGCTCTGCTGCGCTGCTGCCTGCGAGATGGCAAAGTGGGTCTGTATGTCGGGAAAGAACGGGAAATAGGTGTCTGTGGTAAAAGGGCCCAGCATGGCAAGCCCGGCAAGAATCAGAGTCAGGATAGGCATGACGTAAATCAGTGATCTTGATGAATGGGCCGCCAGTGTCGCATTCTTCGTGGTCTGCATCCATGCCAGCGTTGTAAAAAAATGTTAACGCACGCTGGTTTTCTGGGCTGGGCGTAGTCCTGTAGCAAGTATTCTTCCAGTCAAGTCGGGAAAATTTCCCGAATGATCAAAGGAGTGAAGACTATAGAATAGCCGTTTTCATCATGACGGGATGCCATGAGTCTCAAGTTACGCCTTAATCTCATGATCACTGCCTTGCTGGTGTTGATCATGGCCCTCGGGACTATGCTGATGGTGGCGAATGCACGGCAGGATGTGCGCGCCGAAGTGGAGTCGACAGCAAAGCTGGCGCTATATCTTCTGGATGCCGAAGCGTTGTATTACTCCCAGCTTTCCAACCCGCAACAGTTGCGATCCTTTCGCCTCAAGAGCCTGAGCAACCTGCGCCATTTGCGCATCGAGTTTTATGATCACAACGGCACGCTGGTGGACAGCAATAGTCAAGCCACCAGTGCAGATAACGAGACAACGCCACCGCGCTGGTTTGTGCGTGCCATGGGCATGGTGTCGAGTGAGTGGATACAGTCGCGCCGCATGATCAAGGTCAATGGCCGGGTGATCGGCGTCCTGGTGGTGACGCCGGATCCTTCTTATGAGATTGCCGAAGTGTGGGGCGATACCCAGGACTTGCTGGTGTTGTCGGCACTGTTTTTCCTGCTGGTGAATCTGATGGTGTATTGGGCGGTAGGCCATGCCCTGCGTCCGGTGGATACGGTGCTGGCAGCGCTGAATGAGCTTGAGCGCGGTAACCTCAAGGCACGCTTGCCGGATTTCAAGCTGAAAGAGCTGGCGCGCATCAGCCATAAATTCAATCTGATGGCACACAAGCTCGAAACCAGCGTGGAGCGCAACCATCGTTTATCGCAACAGCTGATTCGTGCGCAGGAAGATGAGCGCAAGCATCTGGCGCGTGATCTGCATGACGAAATCGGACAGAGCCTGACGGCGATCAATGCCGATGCCACGGCAATCGTGAATTCGGAGTCTACCAATCCTCGCATCAAGGAAAGCGCCGCGGCGATTGTGCAGGTGGCACGTCATGTGGTGGCGATCGTGCGCGACATGCTGGAACACTTGCGGCCAGATACCCTGGATAAGCTTGGCCTGCATATTGCCCTGACCGACCTGGTAGGCAACTGGCGCCAGCGGCATCCCGAGGCGACGATACACATCAATATCGCAGAGGATCTGGACGAGTTGGGTGAGTTTATCCCCATCACCATTTACCGCCTGGTGCAGGAAGCGTTAACCAATATCAGCCGTCATGCCCAAGCGGGTTCGGTCAGCTTGGCGGTGCAGCGCATGGGGAGCCACCTGCATCTGGTGATACGTGACAACGGGTGTGGATTCGAGATGGAAACGGCGCCTTCCGGCTTTGGGCTGGCGGGCATGCGCGAGCGGGTAGAGGGGCTGGGTGGCAAGCTGGATGTGCAGAGTGCGCCAGGGGAGGGGACGACTATCATGGTCAGTATCCCGGTGATTAATCAACAGGAGTTGTCAGGTGAGTGAAGAAATTATCCGGGTGTTGCTGGTCGATGACCACACGGTCGTGCGGTCAGGCTTGTGTCGCTTGCTGGAGCAGCATTCCGGCATCAAGGTCGTGGCTGAGGCCGAGAGCGGGGAACAGGCTTACCAGGTGTTTGGCGAATATCTGCCCGATGTGACGGTGATGGATCTTTCCATGCCGGGCATGGGCGGGCTGGAGGCCATGCGCCGGATATTGGCGCGCTATCGTACGGCGCGTGTGCTGATTTTTTCCATGCATGAAAATGCCGCGTTTGCCATGCAGACGCTCAAGAGTGGTGCGCGCGGCTATGTGGCGAAAACCGGGTCGTTTGATGAACTGGTCAAGGCCGTGGTGGAGGTGTCGCGCGGCAAGAATTACATCAGCACCAGCATCGCCCAGAAGATCGCCCTGCAAACGGTAATAGGCGATGGCGACCTCATCAGCCAACTATCACCGCGCGAGTTCGAGGTATTCCGACTGTTTGCCGAAGGCAAGAATGCCGAGGAGATTGCCGAGGTGTTGAAGATCAGTCAGAAAACGGTGGCGAATTACCATACGCTGGTAAAGCAGAAACTGGGTTTGTCCAACCCGGTGGAGATGGTGCGTTTTGCCATCAAGCACGGGTTGATTGATAGCTGAGGCCAGGCAATGGCTCGCCGCGCAACATGGCGAACAGCATAAGCAACAGGCAAAAAAAACGACCGGCAGGGTATGCCGGTCGATCAACTATGGTGTTGTCAGTGGAGAGAGACAACTGCATTCAGTGTAAAAGCAGAGCCTCCGTTACCGTGAGAGAGGGCTTCATGTTTTATCCGGGAAATGTTCACGTTTTGATGATGTTGAGCTTGATGGCGAGCAACATCAGTTGCGCGGCGTTTTCTACATTCAGTTTTTGCCGCAGGCGCGTCTGTACATTGGCGATCGTCTTGTAATCCAGGCACAAGGCGGCGGCAATATCCTCAATCGAACGTCCCTGCGCCAGCAGGTTGAATACTTCGAATTCGCGTGAGCTCAAGCTGTTGAGTATGTCGCCGCCGTTGATGTTGTGCATGGCGATTTCCTGCGCGATATCGTGGCTGACGTATTTGCGGTTGTTCGCCACGGCAAACACCGCTTCTACCAGCACATCGGGCGCAGAGGATTTTGTGACGTATCCACTGGCGCCCGCCTGCAATGCGCGGGTGGGGAAAATGGCATCGTCGTGCATGCTGAACACCAGCACCTTGGCATTGCGATCGCGCGAGACGATGCGTTTCAGCGCTTCCAGCCCGCCCATGCCGCGCATGGAAAGATCCATCACGACGACCTCCGGCTGGTGCTCCGAGTAAATCCGGTAGGCATCCTCGCCGCTATCGACTTCGGCAATCACCTTGATCCCGGATTTTTCCAGCAGGTGGCGATAGCCCTGCCTAACCACGGCATGGTCATCCACCAGCATCACTCTTACTGCACCTTGCATTACACCATCTCCTTTATCGGGGTTGTGGGGATGACTGCGCGAATCCGGGTGCCGGTGCCAGCGGCGCTGGACACCTCGAATTTACCGTCAACCGCCTTGATTCTTTCACGTATGCCAGCGAGCCCCAGTCCTTTGTGCGGCTGGGCCAGAGGGATGCCGCAGCCATCGTCGGTAATGTCCACGATCAGGCTGCCGCCCTGCATGAAGAGATGTACATCGATGAGGCTGGCCTGGGCGTGGCGCGCTGCGTTGGTAATCGCTTCCTGAATCACGCGATAAATATTGATGGTCAGCTTGTCATCCAGATGATCAATCTCATGATCTATCGCCAACTGATAGCGCGTGCCATTGGCTGGGTATTTCCAGGTATCGATCAAATGCTGCAGGGCAGCACTGAGGCCCAACTCGTCCAGCGCGGCGGGACGCAGGCGATGGATGAGCTGGCGTGCCGAGCGGTAGATATGGTCCGAGTGCGAAATAATGTGCAGCGCCACTTCGCTGATGTTGGCTGGCAGATCCGGCATATTGACCAGGCTGGTGGCGTTCGCCTTGATGGCATTCAGATACTGCCCCATATCGTCGTGCAGGTCGCGCGCAATATGGCGGCGCTCTTCTTCCTGTAACTCCAGCGCCTGCCGTAGCAGAAAGTGATTTTCCTTGAGCAGGTTGGAAATTTCCGATTCGGCGGTTTTGATCTCGGTAATGTCGGCGGCGAACACATGCAAGAACTGCAAGCTGCCATCCTGGCTGAAATGCCCGAGGATGCGCGCCATGGCATAAGTGCGCTTTCCATACAGGCCAATCACGCACAGCTGTTCGACATCCACTTTTTGATGTTCTTTCACCACCTCCATCAAATGCGACCAGGAGGGGCCATGCTGCAGATAATCGGCCAGATTATTCCCCTCGGCCTGTTCTGGCGTCTGTATTTCCAGGAAGCAGGCCATGGCCGGATTGCACATCTTGATTACACCATGGGTCGTGACGACGGCGTTGCCAGCCAGGTTTTCGTTAAATAGCGTCTGAAATTGCAGGCGCTCCGCCAGCAATGCTTGCTCGGTCTGATTGCGGCTGCGCACTTCGCGCTTGATCTCCTGCCAACGGCGCCAGGCAAACCAGCTCATGGCGAGGGTGGCGGCGGCCAGTGCGTATGGCAACTCGTCAATGTCGTATTCGTCGTTACTGGTCAGCGTCCAGTCGATGAAGATTTCCGACAGCTCAAAGTAACCAGCAATCAGATAAGTCAGGATGAAGCTGCAAGGGACAATCGCAAACTCAAGCAGGACATTCTTTCTATCCAGCTGCTTGCCTATGGTAATGGGGGCGAACGGGATGCGCATAAATGCTCAGTATGCGCGTTGGCAAATTTTCACTCTAGCGACAGGCTCCCGAATCTGACCGGGAGCTCATCCTTATATTGTTACAAAATGTAATTAAGTATTACAAATTGTGAATATGTGAATTTTTCCCTCCTCAAAAGTGAATGGTGCACCTCGTGCCGCAAAGGCAGGTTTGAGATAGTTCGTCGTCGCTCTACGACAGTGGTAGCGAGGGAGTAGGACTATATCAACATACGAGGAGGATTCCGAAGATGAAGGCAAGAATAACAGCTACTGGATTTGCAGTTGCTGGATTGGCATTGTCAGCCATGCTGCCGTCAGTAGCTGCGGCAGCTGATAGCCTGGAAGCGCTGGGTGCCAATCCCAATAACTGGACGATGCAAACTGGGGATTATACGGGGCAACATTACAGCCGCCTTTCACAAATCACGACAGGTAACGTCAAGAACCTGAAAGCTGCCTGGTCGTTCTCCACCGGCCTGCTGCACGGTCATGAAGGTGCACCGCTGGTGATTGGCGACATGATGTACATCAACACGCCGTTTCCAAACAATACATTTGCCCTCAACCTGGCTGAGCCAGAAAAGATTGTCTGGCAGCACAAGCCCAAGCAGGATGCTTCCGTCAAGGCGGTTGCCTGCTGTGACATCGTGAACCGTGGCCTTGCCTACGATGATGGTCGCATCTTCAAGACTCAGCTGGATGGTCATCTGGTTGCCCTGGATGCCAAGACCGGCAAGGAACTGTGGAAGATGGAAAACTGTGATCCTGCAGTGGGTTCCACCATTACCCAGGCACCTTTTGCCGTCAAGGGCAAAGTGCTGGTAGGTTGTTCCGGTGCTGAGCTGGGCGTGCGCGGTTACGTAACTGCTTATGACCAGAAAACAGGTGAACTGGTATGGCGTTCCTTCGCGACTGGTCCTGACAATGAGCTGAACCTTGCCAAAGACTTCAACAAGGACAACCCTCACTATGGTCAGATGGGCCTCGGCACCAAGACCTGGGAAGGCGAAGCCTGGAAGATCGGCGGCGGCACCAACTGGGGCTGGTATGCCTATGATCCCAAGCTGAACCTGTTCTACTACGGTTCCGGCAACCCTGCACCATGGAATGAAACCATGCGTCCAGGCGACAACAAGTGGACCATGACCATCTGGGCACGTGATGTGGATACTGGCGCTGCCAAGTGGGGCTATCAGAAGACACCTCATGACGAGTGGGACTTCGCTGGTGTTAACCAGATGATCCTGACCGATCAGCCCGTTGGTGGCAAGTCGCAGCCTCTGCTGACTCACGTTGACCGTAACGGCATCATGTACACACTGAATCGTCAAACCGGTTCTATCGTACAAGCAGCCAAGGTTGATCCTGCCGTGAATGTATTCAAGAAGGTGGACCTGAAAACCGGCCTGCCATTGCGCGATCCTGAATTCAGCACCCGCATGGACCACAAGGGGACCAACATCTGCCCATCTGCCATGGGTTTCCACAACCAAGGTCTGGATGCTTACGATCCTGACAGCCGTACTTTCTACTTCGGTCTGAACCACATTTGTATGGATTGGGAGCCGTTCATGCTGCCATACCGTGCAGGTCAGTTCTTCGTTGGCGCAACGCTGGCCATGTACCCAGGACCTAACGGCCCAACCAAGAAGGAAATGGGGCAAGTTCGCGCCATGGACGGCGTAACTGGCGAAGTGAAGTGGACCAAATGGGAGAAATTCTCCGTTTGGGGCGGCACCTTGGCTACCAAGGGCGGCCTGGTGTTCTACAACACTCTCGACGGCAATATCAAGGCTCTCGACAAGACCAACGGTAAGGAAATCTGGAAGTTCAAGATGCCTTCCGGTGCGATTGGCGCGCCTATGAGCTACGCCTACAAGGGTAAGCAGTACATCGCTACCAACTACGGTGTGGGTGGCTGGCCTGGTGTAGGTCTGGTCTTTGACCTGACTGACCCAAGTGCTGGTCTGGGTGCTGTAGGTGCCTTCAAGGAACTCCAGAGCTACACCCAGATGGGCGGTGGTGTGATGGTGTTCGGTCTGTAATACAGGCCTTGTGATTAGGCCGCCGGTGCCCGGCACGATGGCAGGGTGCCGGCGGTTTTTATCAGATAGCTTTGTTCTGTGCGGTTTTAAAGATCATCACGGTGTGTTTTAAGGGAAAGCAATGAAACTGATCAAGTGGAGTGTGATGTTCGCCATCTGGGCGAGCGCGTTCGGCGGGCAGACTGCCATGGCGCAAGACAATGCGCAAATCAAGACCAAAGCCGACAGTCCATTACGAATTTGTGCGGGTGAGGATGAACTACCTTACTCGAATACCCGGGAAGAAGGGTTTGAAAACCGGATTGCCGATGTGCTGGCCAGTGAACTGGGCCGCAAGGTGGAAAACGTCTGGTGGAAAGATGCGCGCTATGTGGTGCGTGATCTGCTGGATAAGGATAAATGCGATGTGATTATTGGCGCCGATGAAAACGACCCGCGTGTCGCTACGACGCCCGCTTATTACCGTTCGGGCTATATCTTTGTTTACAAGAAAGACAAGGGTGATCTGGGACTGACGGACTGGAACAGTCCTTACCTGAAGAAATCATCCACGCAAATTGGCTGGATTCCGGAAACGCCACCAGAGGTGATGCTGGTGCAGATCGAGCGCTTTGTCGACATGTTCCAGTACAAGGCCGAGATCTCCAATTACAAGTCGCCGCGCAACCATTACATCAAGTATGACCCATCGCGGGTGGTGAATGATGTGGTGAATGGCCGCCTGGATGTGGCGGTGTTGTGGGCGCCTGCGGCGGCCCGATACGTCAAGCAGTCCAGCGTGCCTCTGGTGGAAAAACTGGTGGTGGATAACGCGAAGAAATCCAATGGTGAGCGTGTGCCGCACCAGTTCTCGGTGAGCGTCGGTGTGCGTAAAGGCGATACCGAACTGCTGAAGCAGATTGAGCAGGCGCTGGTGAAGCGCAAGGGCGATATTGATGCCATTTTGAAGGCAGAAGGTATACCGCTGTTGCCAACGACCAAGCCTTGAAGCGACGCGTTAATGAGCGGTAGCCACGATTTTTCAATAAGCAATAAAGGGTAATGCAATGCGTAAAGGTAACAAACTGATTCTGGTCGCAGCACTTCTGGCGGCCACCGTGTCTGTCTTCGCGGATGACCTGATCTTCCGCGGCACCATCTCGGGTGAAATGCTCGATTTCAAGGGTCTCAACGAGACGGAAACCGACGCGGTGAAGAAATTCAAGCAAACCGGCGTCAACCCCTACAACGGCAATGCCGAGGTGATCAAGAAGGGCGAGAGCCTGTTCTCCACGGCCTGTTCCGGCTGCCATGGCCATCTGGCGGAAGGCAAGCTGGGCCCGGCACTGTCCGACGACTACTGGACTTATCCCAAGAACGCGACCGACAAGGGTTTGTTCGAAACTATCTTTGGTGGCGCCGAAGGCATGATGGGCCCGCAGCGTGGTCGTCTGACGCAGGATGAAATGCTGCAGATCATGAGCTGGGTGCGCTCCATCTATCAGGGCGATCCTGATAAGGCCAAATGGCTCAATAACTAAGTTGCTTTTGTATCACTCCCTTCGCGATGTGATCCTGGCCGCGCGAAGGGTTCTTTAACTGCCGGGTATGAGGAGGAATGCAATGCAAAGCAAAAATTGGCTCAAGCACGGTCTGATGGGCGTGGCGGTTTTGGTATTTTCATCCAGTGCTTTTGCTTACGATGGCACCAACTGTAAGGAACCAGGCAACTGCTGGGAACCAAAACCAGGTTTCCCGGACAAGATTGCCGGTTCCAAATACGACCCCAAGCATGATCCCGTCGAACTCAGCAAACAGGAAAAGGCCATCAAGGCCATGAACGAGCGCAACGCCAAGCGCGTTGCCAACCTGAAAGAAACAGGTCAGTTCAAATACGACGTCAAGTAAAGGTGTTGATTTAACTGGCGTAGCGGATAGTGCATTTCATGCGCTATCCGCTTTTTCCGGTGCCACCGCGGCATCCCGGACCCCTCTGCCGCCCTGCGCGGATTAACCCGATAGTGAGTTCCATGAATCCGACACCTTCTGCTCTGGCCGACTGGCGTGAACGCGCCACGGCGTTTGAACAATCCCTGAATGCGGTCGTTCTGGGGCAGGCCCACCCGGTCCGCTCCCTGCTGATCTCGCTGTTTGCCCGTGGCCATGTATTGCTTGAAGGCGATGTGGGCGTGGGCAAGACCACGCTGCTGCGTGCAGCAGCCCGCGCGCTTGGTGGCGCTTATCAGCGCGTGGAAGGGACGGTGGACCTGATGCCTTCCGACCTGATTTACCACACCTGGATAGACGATGCCGGGCAGATGCGCATTGATCCCGGCCCCTTGCTCAGTCAGGGCGATGCCTTGTCCGTGTTCTTCTTTAACGAGATCAACCGGGCCCGTCCGCAAGTGCATTCGCTGCTGCTGCGTGCCATGGCCGAGCGCAGTGTGACCGCATTTAACCGCGAATATTATTTCCCGCATTTCATTCTGTTTGCCGACCGCAACCGCGTGGAAAAGGAAGAAACCTTTGAGTTGCCGGGCGCCGCGCGCGACCGCTTCTTCATGGAAGTGCTGGTGAAATCCCCGGATGATGACGAAATTCGCAAGCAACTGATGTTTGATACGCGCTTTCAGGATACCGACAAGCTGATTGAAAGCGTGCCCCCGGCCATCCTGCCTTATGACCAGCTGAACGATGTGGCCGCCGGCATCCAGAAGCACGTGCAGGCCAGCCCTGCACTGCAGAACTACGCGCTTGCCCTGTGGCAGGCCACTGCCAAACCACAGGATGTCGGTGTGCAGTTGTCCGGCATTGACGTTGGCAGCCTGGTGCTGGCGGGTGCCAGCCCGCGTGGCATGGGCATGCTGATGCGTGGCGCCCGTGTGGTGGCTTGGCTGGCCGGGCGCGATTACCTGATGCCGGAAGACATCCGCGAAGTGTTCTACGACATTATTGCGCACCGCGTGTTTCTGCAGCCGGTGCACGAGCTGCACCGTGATGTGATTGCCCCCGCCTTGATGGAAGCCGTACTGGCACAAGTGGCGGCACCGTGAGCCTGTTGTCCTCTATCCCCGAGCTGATTCACTACTATGTGAAATGGCGCGCCAACGGCTTGCGTTCTGGCGCCCATGTCGGCCGCATTGCCGGTTCCGGCAGCCGCTTTCGCGGGCACGGTCCCTTGCTGGATAACCCGGATCCGCGCCGCATTGATGTGCGCGCAACCGCCCGTGATCCATACCGGCGCTTGCTGGTGAAGATGTACCAGCAAAATGTATCGCTGCCCGTGTGGGTGGTGGCCGACTGGTCGGCTTCCATGGCGTTTCAGGGCGAGCAGGGGACACGTGATGGCCAGCCTCAGCATTCCGCTGGGAATCCCGTTTCCCAACCTTCTGCGCGTATTGACGCAAACAAGATAGAGGTGATTGCCGACCTGTGCGAGCAACTGGCCTGGTCCACCTGGCGTATGGCGGACCGGTTGGGGTTTATCGCCTGCAACGATGGCATCGTGCGCGAGCTGCAAGTCCCCGCGCGTTGCAGCCGCCTGCAGGGCAGCGCCATTCGCCACAGGCTCATGCAAGCGCCAGCTCCGCAAGGCGGCGCTCATGGCCTTGCCTCTGCGGCTGCCGAGATTGGTCGGGAGCGTGCACTGGTATTTCTGGTGACGGATGCACATTACCCCTTGGCTGAATTGCAAAAAGTACTGCAAAGCCTGAGCGGACACGATGTGGTGCCCGTGGTGTTATGGAACAGCGCCGAACACAGCGCCTTGCCACGCTGGGGCTTTGCCCGCTTTCGTGATGCCGAGACGCGGCAGGAACGCCTGCTGTGGTGCCGCCCGCGCCTGCAGCAAAAAATCAATGCCGCCTATGAAGCGCGCCGTGAGGCCATTGCCGAGGTCTGTGCGCAATGGGGGCGCCTGCCATTTTTTATCAGCGACCGTCTGCAAGCGCGTGCGCTGACACATTATTTTATGGAGTCGGCACGATGATGCCTGTATGCAATCCTTGGTCTTTGAGCAGATGGCGCCGCCTGGCATGGCTGGCGATGTTCGGCCAGGCCATGTTTGCTTTTTCGGTGGCGGGCGCTTACGCCGCCAACGATGTGCATGTGGAAAGCCATTATCGCGAGGCTGGCTACTTTATCGGCGACGTGATTGATGAGGTGGTGGATATTACTGCCACGCCCGGCGCCACGCTGGTGGAAGAAACCCTGCCGCGCAGTGGTGACGGACAGTGGATAGAGCTGCGTGAGGTGGATGTGCAGGAAAATGCTCCGGAACATGGCCGGTTCAAACTGCACCTGCGCTGGCAGTTGTTCAAAGCCCTGCGCGAAACGCGCACCATTCCCTTGCCAGCCTTCACCGTTAACCTGCGCCACGGCCAGACCGTGTTGCCGGTAAAAATCCACGAGCGGCAGGTCATGGTGTCGCCCTTGCTGCCGGTGATTCTCGATACCAGCCAGACCAGTTTGCGGCCCGACAGTCTGCCGCCATTACGCGATACCGTGAGACCCATGCGCCACACCTTGCTTGCACTGGCGCTGACGCTGACTGCCGCGCTCTGGCTGTTATGGCGTCACGACAAACCGCCTTTCCGCTGGGCGGCCGCCGGGCCATTTACGTTGGCCTGCCGTCGTCTGCGCGGCCGCCAGGGTCGCAAGCTCAGCGTGGCGCAAAGCTTTACGGTGGCGCATCACGCGTTTAATCAGGCGGCAGGGCGCACGGTGTTTGCAAGCGATGTGCCTTTATTGCTGAAACTGCGTCCCGAGCTTGCCCGCTTGCGCCCCGAGATCGAAGTGTTTTATGCGCGCTCCGCCCGCGTGTTTTTTGCCGAGGCACCCAATGCTGCGAGCGCTGACGATGTAACGGCGATCAAGACCTTGCTGGCGGCCTGCCGGGCACTGGAGCGAGGCCACAAACCGTGATCAGCGCACTGGGGTTTGATGCGCCAGCGGTGCTGTGGCTGCTGGTGCTGGGCCTGTTGCCCTTGTGGCGCCATGGTCAATCGATATTGCGCCATCCTGCCATGCTGTTGATGCCGGAGGACCGCTGGTCGCGCACCTTGGCATGGGCTCTGCGGCTGATCGGCATGCTGTGTGTGGTGGCACTGGTGCTGGGCATGGCGGGCTTGCATCTGCGTCAGTCCGAGGTGGAGCGCGTGGGGCATGGCGCCCATATCATGGTGGTGCTGGATCGCAGTGCCAGCATGAACGATGACTTTGCCGGCAAATATATTCAGTCGACCGACGTCGCGCAGAACCCCTCCAAGCTCAAAGCCGCTCGCGAAGTGCTCGCCAAGTTTATCGAGAGCCGCCAGCAGGATCTGGTGGGCCTGATTACCTTCAGTACCTCGCCGGTGTTTGTGCTGCCGCTGACGCATGATCAGGTCGCGCTCAAGGCGGCGCTGGATAGTGCCGAAGCCCAGGGCATGGGGTTTACCGCCGTGGCGCGTGGCCTTGGCATGGCACTGGATTACTTCAAGGGCAAGCCAGTGACAGGCGCACGGCTGATTCTGCTGGTATCCGATGGCGGCGCCCATATCGACAGCCAGACGCAGGATCGCATACGCAGCTGGTTTGCCAGTGAGCACGCTGCGCTCGCCTGGATTTATATCCGCGGTACCAACTCCCCCAGCATTTTTGTGCAGCCGGGGGAGGGCGACGATGCCGCCAGCGCCCCCGAGTATTTTCTGCATGAGTACTTCAAGACCCTGGGCGTGCCCTATCAGGCATATGAAGCGGAAAACCCGCGCGCACTGGAGGCCGCCCTGCGCGATGTAGGCAAGATGCACAACCTGCCTTCGCATTACTTTGAAAAACAGCCACGCCGCGACCTGGCCGGGATTTGCTATGCCGCAGCCCTGCTGCTGCTGGCATTGCTGTATGGCGCAAAACGAATGGAGATATCGCAATGGCACGCATGATCTTGTGGCGCGAGACACTGGCCTGGAGCCTGCTCGCCGCCGGCCTGGGACTTACCGCCTGGCAGGGGTGGCAGTGGCTGCAGGCCAGCCAGCTGAACCAGGTATTAAGCCATCCCAAAGAGCCGCTTGAGAAGCAGGCGCCATGGTTAAGCCAGACCCCCGAAGGACAAATGCTGCAAGCCTGGCAGCTGACAAGACGTGGCGATAGCACGCATGCGCTGGAAATCTATGGTCGGCTGGAGCAGCGTCTGCCTCCGGCCTTGCTGGCGCGCGCCAAATACAACATGGGCAATGCCTATCTGTCGACGGCACTGGGTGCCCTGGGGGAAGAGGGCGCGCTGGCCTACAACCAGGCCGCTCCCTTGCTGGCGATGGCCAAGGATGCTTACCGTGACGCCCTGCGCCACGATCCGACGCTGTGGGATGCCCGGCACAACATGGAACTGGCGCAGCGTGCCAGCCCGGACCTGACACCCGGCATCCGCAATGAGCAATCACAGGAAGAAACCGAGCTGAAGACCACCACCGAGCGTGCCTGGCCGACTATCCCAGGTTTCCCCAAGGGCATGCCGTGAAGCAAGGCTGGCGTTTGCGTATTGCCCAAGCCCCGGGCCGGATGCTTCTATTGGCGGCCTGCATCCTGATGTTGCCGGTATTTCTGCATCCACAGCTGCCACTGCCACGCAAGGTGTTTTCGGTGGGCTTCGTCATTGATATTACGCAGAGCATGAATGTGCGGGATGCTGGCCCCGGAGGCATTGCCCGCCTGGCATTTGCCCGACAAGCGGTGCGCGATGCCTTGCGTCATCTGCCCTGTGGCTCGCTGGTCAGCATCGGCATGTTTACCGAGCGCGATGTTTCCATGCTGTTCAAGCCCATGGAAGTCTGTGCCCATTTCAGTGTGCTGGATGAAGCCGTGGAGCGGCTGGACTGGCGCATGGCCTGGGCGGCGGATTCCTTCATTACGCATGGCCTGTATCGTGGTATTGAAGAAACCCGCAAGCTCAAGCTCGATACCCTGGTATTTCTGACCGATGGTCAGCAGGCACCGCCCGCCAATCCGCGGTACATGCCGGTGTTTGATGGCAAACCGGGCGAAGTAGGCGGCATCATTGCCGGGGTCGGCGGGCTGCAACGGCAAGCCATCCCCAAGCTCGATGAAAACGACAACATTACCGGCTACTGGCTGCCGGAAGATGCCATGCAATTTGCGACTTTCGGCATGTCCCACGTGCAGTCGGTGCTGGAAATGGAAGGCTATCACGGGCGCAATGCGCCGCATGGCGCACACCCCGAAGGCTCATATACCGAGCATATGTCGGCCCTGGATGAAAAAGGCCTGCAGGAACTCGCCAAGATTACCGGTCTGCATTATCTGCATTTGCAGGACAAGGCGCAGCTGGCCGATGCCCTGCGTCAGAACACCTTGCACCGGCAGTGGGTCGCCAGCGATATCCGCCCCGTATTCGCCGGGCTGGCCTTGCTCCTGCTGCTGGCTTCGTATTTCCCCGCTTTTATTTCATCATTGTTCAAGAAAGGAAAACCATGAAATCATGGATTGCAGCACTGTTATTGGCATTACCCCTGGCGGCGTGGGCGCATGGCCCCACCCCGCAGAAAGCCGAGGAGACGGTGGAAATCAATGCGGCACCCGCTGCCGTCTGGGCCAAGATCAAGGATTTTGGTGCGATCGCCAGCTGGCAACCTGCCCTGGAAAAAGTGGCGGCTGAAGGCGGCAATGGCAATGGCGCCAAGCGTACGCTGACATTCAAGAGCGGCGGTGTGCTGGAAGAAGAGCTGGATGATTATTCGGATGCCGAGATGCGCTATGCCTATCGTATGGGCCGTGACATGGATATCAAGGCCTTGCCGGTCAGCTCGCTGAATGGACGTCTGGAAGTGACTGCAGGCAAGGATGGGAAGACCGTGGTGACCTGGAAGGCCCGATTCTACCGTGCCTTTACCGGCAATGAGCCGCCAGCCGGGCAGGATGATGCCACGGCAGTAGAAGGCGTAACTGCCTATTTTCGTCAGGGCTTGGATAATCTGAAGCAGCTGGTGGAAAGCGGCAAGTAACTTTCGGGAAAAATTCCCGATGTTTTTCGGGATGCCCGGTGTAGTAGCAATGGACGGCGACCTTTAGTATGCAACACATGCTCTAGTGCAATTGAAATGTCAGGAATGACGGTTCGCGTGTCGCACAATGTTCAGGCATACTCCATAGAAATTCAACCAGACTTGCTCTCCAGGTCTGGTTTTTTTTTGCCGGTTATCGGCCGGTCTGATCCTCCCCGCAATTAACGCTTGTGAAATTATGTGGATGCGATTATCTTAAAATCGCTTGCACGCCTTGTGCTGACTGCCTGCAAGCGGCTTGATCTCCATAAAAACTTATCCATGAACAACAGGTGATGTCTTGCTAGAGGCAACGATAGCCAATCCATTTTTTTCTGCACTGATGTCAGGCATGTCGGATGAAGCTTATCTGGTGGATGCCAACAACATGCAACTGGCCTGCGTCAGTAGTCAGGCGCTGGTCAGTCATCAATGCACGCTGACGCAATTGCATGCGATGCCATTGCACGCGGTGCTCGGCATGCCCGAGACCGAGCTTGTGCAGTGGCAGGCCCAATGTGTGAAACAACCATCCGGCGCGCCGTTGACGACGCTGTTATTACCCAAGGCCGATGGCGAAAAAGGGCGGCGTGCAGGCGACAGCACGAAAGTGAGCTTTTTTGAGGCCGAAGGGCGATCCTGGATGCTGGTCATGAAAAACAGCGTCAGCCGCTCCGCCATGCAGGCGCTGGATGACAGCGAATCCCGCTTTCAGGCGATTGTCGCCAATACGCCGGGCCTGGTATTCCAGTTTAGATTGCTGGGGCCGGGTCGGCTGGGCTTTATCTATCTGAGCGAGGCCTGTTATGCCGTGCTGGGCATTACCGAGGCCGAGCTGACCAAGACGCCATCGCAGTTTTACCGGTTGATGGCTGAGGAAGACCGGCCATCGTTCCGTGAAGCCTTGCTGACCTCGGCCAGTGAAATGAAAGTGCTGAACTGGGAGGGCCGCATCTGGATCAAGGCCTGGCAGGATACCAAATGGATCAACCTGCGTGGCAGCCCGATCAAACTGCATAATGGCGAGGTGCAGTGGGGCGGCATCATTACCAACATCACGCAGAGCAAGAACGAAAAACTCGAAATTGAACGCTCACGCCAGCGCATGGCCGAGCTGTCTGCCCACCTCACACAGGTAAAGGAGCAGGAGCGTCGGCGCATTGCACGCGAGATACACGATGATCTCGGCGGTAACCTGACGGCGATCAAGATCGGCCTCACCTCCATTATCAAGCGTATCAATCCGAATGAGCCCAAGCTGGTGGAGAAGGCACTCAATCTGGAAAGCATTGTTGATCGCACCTTTGATATCGTGCATCGCATCGCCAGTGACTTGCGGCCAGATGTGCTGGAGCTGGGCATTGTGGCGGCGCTGGAGTGGCAATGCGGGCAGTTTGAGAAGCAGTTTTCCTTGCCGTGCCGGTTTTACAGCTCGCAGACCGAGCTGACCGTGAGTGCAGATGAGGCCATCACCTTGTTTCGTATCTGCCAGGAAGCGATGTCGAATATCGCCAAGCACGCCAAGGCCAGGCAAGTGGAAGTCGAGCTTGTGGTGGAAGACCGCGATATCATGCTGCGTATCGTCGATGACGGTCAGGGCATCCGCATGCAGGATCAACATAAATCCAACTCCTTTGGTCTGCGTGGCATGCGGGAACGGGTGGCTGCGCTGGATGGCAGTCTTGAAGTCGAAAAACGTGTACGTGGGGGTACAGCGGTGCAGGTTAAAATTCCACGCAGTCTCAAGTAAGATTGCGATATAACGAAGGTAATACGGGGACAAGCATTCATATGCCTGCAGATAAGAAAATAAAGGTCATCATTGCCGATGATCACGCCATTCTCCGCGAAGGGCTGAAACAGATATTGTCGGAAACCGAAGACATCGAAGTCATCGCCGAGGCACAAAATGCCAGCGAGGCGATTCACTATGCATGCAAACTCGATGCCGATGTCTTGTTGCTGGATATTTCGCTGCCGGATCGTAGCGGCATCGACGCCCTGCGCTACATCAAGAAAGAAAATACCAAGATCGCCATCCTCATGCTCTCCATGCATCGCGAGGATCAATACGCGATCCGCTCGCTCAAGGCTGGTGCGGCGGGCTATCTGGGCAAGCAGGGCGCGTCTTCCGAGTTGGTGAATGCGATCCGCGTGATCGCCAAGGGCAAAAAATTCATCACCCCGGAAGTCGCCGATGCCTTGGCCAACCAGGTGATGGATACCGAGAAGCCCTTGCATGAATCCCTGTCTGACCGTGAGTTTCAGACCCTGACGCTGATTGCCTCCGGCCTGACCGTGGGGGAAATTGCCTTGCGGCTGTCGCTATCCGTCAAAACCGTGAGCATGTACCGCACCCGGCTCCTGGAAAAAATGCAGCTGAAGCACAATGCCGAACTTACGCATTACGCGATAAAAAACAATCTCGTTGATTAGCGCGGTTACTGAGTTAAGACGGGCAGGGGTAATTCAATACCTTGTGGCCTGGCCCTTGTCTGGCAAAGCTCAGCCGTGGGTATTGCCGATTTAAGCTGTTTTTACCTCCCTGTTAGGCTGTTTGCATTGTCGTCTGTTTGATTAGCATGGCGGAATCAAACTATAGACGGAGCCTTTGCCCGCGTGGCAATGGATATGCAGCCATGGCAGACCCTAATCTCCATATCTACCAGCAGAAACCCGCCTTGCTCGGTCAGGAAATACTGGCGCGCCTGGAGGCGCGGGATATTGCGCCTACGCCTGAAGCCTACCAGGCCTTGTATCTGGAGTTGACTGGACAACAGGCCGCAGCACCGACGCTTGCCCCACAAGAGGGCGCTGCGAATCCTGCTGCCCCCAGCATGCTGGAGCAGCGTTTTCAGAAAGTAGCCCGTCAGCTGGCGAAAAACTCCAATGAAGCGGGCATGAAGTTGGCCTATGCGATTGAGAATGAAGACTGGGATGCCTTGCTGGACGGGATATTCAAGTTGGTGAAGGCGTCGGTCGCCATTCAGTCGCAGCGTTCCCGCTTTGCGGCATTTGGTGACCAGGGCGACGATGGCCGCCCCTGGCAGGACCAGCTGGCCAAAATGCTGGCACATACTTTGCCTGCATTGCTGCAGAATGAATCCGAGCTGGCGATGAAGTCACGCCATCTGGCGGAGCAGGTGAAGACGACGCAATCTTACCGGGCCATGCAAAAAGTCATGCGCGAGGTTAACGAGCTCAGTTATCGCATCAGCATGGTGACCGAAGATGAGTACGGCAAGCAGAAAGCGTTTATTCGCTTGCTCAATCTGACACTGGATAGTCTTACTGAAGTGATCCAGACTGACGATCAGGTGCTGCACGAGGTGCGCAATTTTCAGAAAATTGTCAATGAGCCATGGGATCAAAGTAAATTAAACAAGGCTGCAAAGCAGTTGACCAGCCGGGTTTCGGCGCAGCGTGCATAATATTAAGTAATTGATTTTTATAGTTCTAAATAAAAAAATACGAGAAAGGTTTAAAGATTTGTTAATTACGGCCGTCATCAAACACAAGATTGCTTGATTCGGAACGCTTGAAAATTTAAATAGCCAACCCCGCTAAATTTTCGCTAAAAGTAACCGATAAACAATTTAACAGCAGCGCGATCAACGCAATGCTGAAATGCAAACCAAGTGTTTGAATTAATTGACAAAGGAGAATTACCATGGCTGCTGTAATTAACACCAACCTCGCCTCGCTGAACGCTCAACGTAACCTGAGCACTTCGCAATCCAGTTTGAATACTTCGATCCAACGTTTGTCTTCCGGTCTGCGTGTTAACAGCGCCAAGGATGACGCCGCCGGTCTGGCGATTGCAACTCGTATGGATGCGCAAGTTAAGGGTCAAACTGTTGCGATTCGTAACGCTAACGATGCTATCTCGCTGGCTCAAACCGGTGAAGGTGCACTGGGTGAAATCACCACCGCACTGCAACGTATGCGTGAACTGGCTGTTCAGTCTGCCAATGCAACCAACGGTTCTGATGACCGTGACAACCTGCAGGCTGAATTTGAAGAGCTGCAATCTGAAATCACACGTCTGACCAGCGGTACCGAGTTCAACGGTGTAAACATTCTGTCCAACACCTCCAGCCTGACATTCCAGGTGGGTTCGGGCACTACAACGAATGACACCATCACCGTGTCCGCGATTGACCTGAGCACGGGTGATGTGGCGACTGCAGCAGGCGGCACCATCACGATTGACGGTGCAGATGCTACCAATGCAAGTGCTGCGATTGATGCGATTGACGATGCGCTGGACGCAGTCAATACCAACCGCGCTACCTTCGGTGCTGTACAAAACCGCTTTAACTCGGTGATCAGCAGCTTGCAAGTGTCGGTTGAAAACATCTCGGCTTCGAAGTCCCGCATCATGGATGCTGACTACGCTTCTGAAACCGCTAACCTGACCAAGACGCAGATTCTGCAACAGGCTGGTACTGCGATGCTGGCTCAAGCCAACTCGCTGCCACAAAGCGTGTTGACTCTGCTGCAAGGTTAATCGAAGCAGTAATAATGTGATCCGCCGCAGGGGTTTCTGACTCCTGCGGCCTTTGCACAAAGGGGTTTAATGATGTCTACATTAAGCATACAGGCATACAGTGCAGTCAGTTCTGCGCTCAAAGTCTCAGACGGCACCAAGAGTAGCCAGGCTACCTCTGCGGCTAACGTCAGCAAGACGAGCGAGGTGAGTACTGCCAAAGCTGCTGAGCCCAGTGCATCTGAACTGGATACGGCGGTAGATTCAATTAACGATTTTATTTCGGCCGTGGCTAACAACCTCGAGTTTTCCGTTGATCGTGATACTGAACGCGTTGTAGTGAAGGTGGTCGATAAAGAAACTCATGAAGTAGTGAAGCAATTTCCCAGTGAAGAAGCGTTGGCTATCTCCAAGGCGCTGGATAAGTTGCAGGGCCTGATGGTCAAGCAAACGGCATGATCCAGCCGCATGTGGATAAACAAGTGTAATCAAGCAATGTGAGGTAACAACATGACAACAATTTCATCTGCAGGCATCGGGTCCGGTCTTGACGTTGAGTCTATTGTTACTGCGCTGGTCAATGCTGAAAAAGGACCGCTGACATCGGTCACTACCCAGATTTCCTCCTATCAGACAAAACTGTCTGCTTACGGAACCCTTAAAAGCGCGCTGTCATCCTTCCAGAGCAGCCTCAGCAGCCTGGTCAGTGCAACCAAGTTCAGCGCGCAAACTGCCACCTCCAGCGATACCAGCATTTTTACTGCGACGGCAACCGGCAAGGCCACGGCTGGCGACTATTCGATCAACGTGACGCAGCTTGCCCAGGCGCAAAAGCTGTCTGCCAGTGGGTTTTCCTCGACCTCCGACACCGTGGGTACAGGTACCTTGAGCATCTCTTTTGGTACATACAGCTCCACAGGCAATACCTTTACGGCGAATACCGGCAAGACGGGCGCCACGATCACCATTGATTCCACCAACAATACATTGTCAGGTGTACGCGATGCCATCAATGCCGCAGGTATTGATGTGACCGCCTCGATTGTGAATGACGGTACTACCAATCGTCTGGTCATCACGTCCAAAACCACGGGCGAGGCCAGCAGCCTGAAAATATCCGTCACCGATGATGATGGCACCAGCAGTGATGCCAGTGGCTTGTCGCAACTGGCGTATGACCCGACCTCGACCAGTGGCTCGGGCAAGAACATGACAGAGTTGCAGGCCGCCAAGAATGCGCTCCTGACCATCGATGGCATCAGCATCAGCAAGGCCACCAATACGATCAGTGATGCGCTGGAAGGCGTCACCCTGAATCTGCTGAAAGTGAGTGATGGCGATACTATTAACCTCAATGTTGAGCGCGACAGTGACACCATCACCAGCTCGGTTCAGGCCTTTGTGGATGCCTACAATACGCTGAACAGCAAGATTACGTCGCTGACCAAGTACGATGCCGAGACCGAAACCAAGGGCGAACTGCTGGGGGATGCCACGACGCGTTCCATCTCCATGCAATTAAAAAGTATGGTCACTCAGACCATCAGCAATAACGGCACTCTTACCTCGCTTTCGCAGATTGGGGTCGGTTTTCAGCGCGACGGTACGCTGGCGCTGGATACAGACAAACTGGATGACGCCATTGAAAACAACTTCAGCGATATTGCTTCGCTGTTTGCTGCAACCGGCACCAGCAGTGATACGCAGGTGGAGTTCGTGCGTAACAGTGAGACAACCAAGGCCGGCAGCTATGCCGTGACGGTAACCCAGCTGGCGACGCAGGGTAGCCTGGTGGGCAGTAGCGCCCCTAATCTGACCATTACCGATGGTGTGAACGACACGCTGAATCTCTCGATTGGAGGCTCAGCCTATACCCTGGATATTACCGCCGGGACCTATGCCAGTGTTGAAGACCTGGCGGCGGAGGTGCAGACCCGCATTCTCAGCGCTGGCTCAAACGCTACGGTCACCGTGGAAGGTGGCGCACTCAAGATCATCAATGCCAACTATGGCAGTGGCACCTCCGTCAGCGTCACGGGCGGCAATGCCGCAAGCGACCTTTTGGGTTCCAGTCCGACCTCTACCGATGGTGTTGATGTTGCAGGCACGATCAATGGCGTGGCTGCAGTAGGCGTAGGCCGTAACCTCAAAGCCGCAGATGGCAATGATGCGGAAGGGCTGGTGCTGAAAATTACGGGCGGTGCCCTTGGTTCGCGCGGCACGCTGACATTCTCGACTGGCTATGCTTATCAGCTCAACACGCTGATGGATAGCATGCTCGATACTGACGGGATTCTGGAGTCGAAAACCGACAGTATCAATGACTCGATTGATCGACTGGAAGACCGGCAGGATGATCTTGAGGCCAGATTGCTATCGATTGAGGCGCGCTATCGTGCCCAGTACACAGCGCTGGATACCCTCATGAGTTCGCTCAATACCACCAGTACCTATCTGACACAGCAATTGGCTTCACTCAATTCCAGCAGCTAAGGCTGGCTTAATCACTAGTTAAAGGTATTCATTATGTTTGGATCGAATCGTGGTGTGAATGAATATACAAGAGTGGGTGTGGAAACGGGCGTAGTGGCTGCCAGTCCACACAAGCTGATTGTGATGCTCTACGAGGGTGCGATCGCAGCCTGCCATTCTGCTGCGTTGCATATGCAGAACAAGGAAATTGCCAAAAAAGGCGCCATGATTTCAAAAGCCATCATGATTATTGAAAGTGGTTTGCGCTTGAGCCTGGACAAAACGGCAGGTGGCGAAATTGCCGTGCGTCTGGATGCCTTGTATGGCTACATGAGTGATCGGCTTTACCTCGCGAATCTTAAAAACGACAGCAGCAAACTTCAGGAAGTGATTGCACTGCTGAATGACCTGAAATCTGCATGGGAAGCGATAGGCACCCAGGCTAGTCAGTCAGTTGCCCCCGATTTATCCACTATTCAGCGCGTACAGAATTACGCAAAGGCATGATGATGAGCGAATCCATGGAAGTTCAAATCTACGAGTCTGTGGCCGATGTCACTGGCGAAATGCTGCTGGCAGCGCGCGAGCATGACTGGGAGCGCCTGGCACAGCTGGAGCAGCGTTGCGCGGATTTTGTGCAGCAACTGAAATCCTGCACCGAAGAGCATTTGAGTGGACCGTCCTTGCAGCGCAAGATCGCCAGCATCAAGAAGATCCTGGCGGATGACCGCGAAATCCGCAATCTGGTGGACCCCTGGATGGTCAAGCTGTCTGCCATGATCAGCAGCAACAGCAACGAGCGTCGACTCGGTAGCAGTTATCGGCAGTAATGAACTGCCATGCTGATCAAGCTATCGGATACTCCAGGGGTTGCGCCGGTTAGCCGGGTCACCCAGGCGCTGCCTACTGTCAGGGTTGCCGATACTGTTCAGGATGTCGATTTTCGTTTCAATCAATTCATCAAGGGGCAGGACTATCTTGCCCAGGTGATGTCCCGCGCCGATCCCCGTCACTTCAATGTGGAGGTGGATGGCAAGCTGCTGAAGATGGACCTCGGATCCCAGGCCAGGGTAGGCCAGAATCTCACCCTGCGCTTTCTGGATGAAAGCCCGACCCCCACCTTTCAGCTCATGTCGCAAGTCACGGCCGATGTCGAGCCTGACATTGCCCTCAGCTCCGCTGCCCGTCTCATCGACAGCAAATTGCAGGAAGCCCAGAAGCAGGGCGTGCCTACCCGCTTTGAAGCCACCGGCGTTGTCAGCCAGTCACCACAGGCGCCCCAGCAAATGGCGCAAGATCTCAAGCAGGCGCTCACCCTTACCGGCTTGTTTTACGAGTCCCACCTCAAAGCGTTCGCCGAGGGTGATCGCCCATTAGCCGCCATTCTCAAGGAACCACAGAACCAGCCCAACTCCAATGCCGGTACCATGCTGTTGCCGCAGCAGCTTTCCGTACTGGAAAACAGCCGGGTGAACTGGCGCGGGGAGGTGTGGCCCGGCCAGCAGATGAACTGGACGGTAGAGGTGCAGCAGCAATCACCGCAGACCCAGGCGTCACAGGCAGCCGCCGCACAAGCGCAGGCATTCAACCAGCCATCGCCGCTACAGCAATCCATGTTGCCCAATCCGTCACTCAATCAGCCTTTGCTATACCAGCCGCCATCGGTGCCGCTGGAACAGCGCGGCAACCAGAATGACACGGCAACCGATCATGCGACTGCGCAGATGGATTACGAACCTGAAGTGACGAGTGAGCTGACGCTGGATCTGCCGCAGCTGGGCCGCGTCAGGGCCCGCCTGCGTGTAGTGAATGGGCATATGAGCATACAGTTGCAGGCGCAGCAGATGGATACGCTGCAAACCATGCACGCGCGCCGGCATCAGCTGTTCGAGGCACTGGAACAAAGCGGGCAAACCATAGATGCTCTGGTGGTGGTGCGTGATGGCGAATAAACCGGCCGAAGCGCGTCTTACCCAGCAGGCGATTGCACTGGCCTACGAAACCGGGGATTTTGCGCCGCGCGTGGTGGCCAAGGGCCGCGGGCTGGTGGCGGAGCAGATTATTGCGCGGGCGCGTGAGCATGATGTGTTTGTGCATGAATCCAAGGAGCTGGTGTCCTTGCTGATGCAGATTGATCTGGATGATCATATTCCGCCCACTCTTTATATGGCGATTGCGGAAATTCTGGCCTGGCTATATCGGCTGGAGCAGGATGCGGATGCGGAGCCACCGCAATACCACCCCTGAGATCGTTATCCTTAAGCTGGCTTATACCTGCATGTTCATGATGTCCTGATAGGCGGACACCAGTTTGTTGCGTACCTGCAAGGTGGCCTGGAACGAGATGTTGGCCTTCTGCCCGGCGATCATCACATCGGACAGGCTGACCGAATCATCGCCCATGGCGAAATTCTTGCCGAGGCGTTCAGCTTCCAGTTGGGACTGGTTTACCTGATTCAGGCTGGCCTTCAGTGTTTCGGCAAAGTCGACTTTGGGCGTGGTTTGCGTGCTGGAGGCTGTCGTGGTCTCCGCCACAGGGGACGCGGTCGGCTTCTGCGTCGCCGCCCTGATCTGCGCCAGCATGGATTCTATCCTGCTGGAATCTATCCCGTTAATTCCGTTAATGGCCATCTTGTCCTCGCTGCATAGGGAATGCTACGAAGCTAATGTATCATTCCCCTCATCCAGTCAGCCCCCAAATAAACCAGTGAAATTCGCTCTATTCCCGCATTTGAAAATGGCGGATGCGATGATAATGACCTGCAATCGGTAATCCCTGCTCAAGGGGGTGCGGTGAAGATTTCCCCACAGACACTTGAGCGCGTTTTGAATTGGAGATGGATATGGCTGCAGCACCTGACGCCGTTGTAGAAGCTGCCCCCAGTGGCATATTTGGGCAGAACACGGCTGTATTGACCAACAAGGTTTTGCTGGCACTGGGCGTGGCCGCCGTGGTGGCGGTCATGGTGGTGTTCTGGCTGTGGAGCCAGCAACCCGAATACCGTGTGCTGTTTTCCAACTATGCTGACAAGGATGGCGGCGCCATTGTCGCTTCCCTTGAGCAGATGAACATCCCCTACAAATTTTCCGACAGCGGTACCGCCATCCTGGTGCCTGCTTCGCAAGTGCATCAGGTGCGGCTGAAGCTGGCAGCCCAAGGCTTGCCCAAGGGCGGCAATATCGGCTTTGAGCTGCTGGAAAACCAGAAATTCGGTGTTTCCCAGTTTGTCGAGCAGGTCAACTTCCAGCGCGGCCTCGAAGGCGAGCTGGAGCGCAGCATCCAGACCATCTCCGCCGTGGAGGTGGCCCGTATTCACCTGGCCATCCCCAAGCCTTCGGTCTTTGTGCGTGATCAGTTAAAGCCTACCGCCAGCGTATTGCTCAATCTGCGCCCAGGCCGCATGCTGGATCAGCAGCAGGTCAGTGCCATCGTGCACCTTGTCGCCAGCAGCGTCCCCGAGCTGCCTATCGCCAATGTGACCGTGGTCGATCAGAACGGCAATCTGTTATCCGATACCGATAAAAAAGCTGGTCGCAATAATCTGGACCCTACTCAACTCAAGTATGTGGACGAGCTGCAACAGAATATCGTGCGCCGCGTTGAGTCCATCATCGCGCCTATGGTCGGCGCCAAGAACGTGCATGCCGAAGCCAGTGCCGAGGTGGATTTCTCTACCCAGGAGCAAGCTGCCGAAACCTATCGTCCCAATCAGGCACCAGATGCCATGTCGGTACGCAGCCAGCAATCCAATGAATCGCAAAGCACATCGCCTGCGGGCGCTGGCGGTGTGCCTGGTGCGCTGTCCAACCAGCCACCGGCTCCTGCCACGGCTCCGCTGAATACCGCTGTTCCTGCCAATGCCGGTGCCCCCGGGGCTGGTGCGCCTGCCAATGCGGCCAATAATGCCAATGCAGCCAATGCCACGCCTGCCGTGCCCGTCAACACGCAAAAGAACGTCACCACCAATTACGAGCTGGATAAGACCATCCGCTATGTGCAGCAACCCATGGGCGGCGTCAAGCGCCTGACCGTGGCCGTGGTGGTGAATCACAAGCAGGTGGTGGACAAGAATGGCAAGGTGACCAACCGTCCGTTGACCGATGCCGAGAAAACCGAGATCAGCGATCTTGCCAAGCAGGCCATGGGGTTCAACCAGGAACGTGGCGATTCGCTGACCGTGGTCAACAGCTCGTTTGCCGGTGAACAGATCGAAGCGATCCCTGATCTGCCATTGTGGAAGCAGCCAGAAAACATCGAGATGGCCAAAGAGTGGCTGAAGATGGCCGCAGGCCTGCTGGTAATCTTCCTGCTTTATCGTAAACTGATGAAACCGATGATGCAAAAGCTGGTAAAGTCGGATGAAAAAGAAGCCTTGCCTGCGCCCGGTGACGATGACGCTGCCGTGGTGACGCTGAGTGGCGCCGCTGAGGGAGCGGAGGGTGAAAATATGGTGGGTGTGCCGAGAAAGCTTGCCGCCAAGGGCTACGAACAAAATCTGGAAGCTGCCAAACAGCTGGCCAAGGAAAACCCTAAACTGGTCGCAAGTTTGGTAACGAATTGGGTGAGTAAAGAATGAGTGACGATGGCGTGATGAAAAGCGCAATCCTCATGCTCGCATTGGGGGAGGATGAGGCGGCGGAAGTAATGAAGTTTCTGAGCCCGAAAGAGGTGCAGAAGCTGGGGTCGGCCATGGCCGGCATGAAATCGGTCGAGCATGAGCAGATTGAAGCTGTGGTCACCGAGTTTCTGGATATCGCCGACCAGAAAACCTCCATTGGCCTGGATTCCGACGAGTATATCCGCTCGGTGCTGACCAAGGCGCTGGGCGATGATAAAGCGGCCGGCCTCTTGAACCGCATTCTGCAAACGCGCGATGCCAGCGGCATCGAAAGCCTGAAGTGGATGGATGCGCAGACCGTGGCAGAATTCATCAAGAACGAACATCCCCAGATCATCGCGACTATCCTGGTCCATCTTGAGCCCGACCAATCCGCTGAAGTCCTGAGCAATTTTACCGATCGTCTGCGGCAGGATGTCATGCTGCGCATTGCCACGCTGGATGGCGTCAAGCCCGTCGCGTTGCGCGAACTCAATGAAGTGATGACCAAGCTCCTGACCGGCAACGAAAGCCTGAAGAAGCAGCAGATGGGTGGTATCAAGGCGGCAGCCGAGATCATGAACTACCTGGGCGGCGACAACGAAGCCAGCGTCATGGAAGGCCTGAAGAGCTACGACGAAGACATGGCACAGAAGATCATGGATGAGATGTTTGTCTTTGATAACGTCATTGATATCGACGACAAGGGCATCCAGGTCATGCTGCGCGAAGTGCAGTCCGAGACGCTCATTGTGGCACTCAAGGGTGCGACTCAGGAGCTGCGCGACAAGATATTCAAGAACATGTCCAGCCGTGCGGCCGAGATGATGCGCGAAGACCTCGAAACCAAGGGGCCGGTCAAGCTTTCCGAAGTCGAGGCCCAGCAGAAGCAGATCCTGCAGATCATTCGCCGCCTGGCCGACGAAGGCCAGATTATCCTAGGCGGTAAGGGCGACGAGGCTTATGTCTAACGCCACCATCCCCAAGGAAAAACAGACCGCATATCAGCGCTGGGAGCTTTCCTCGTTCGCCGAGGATAAACCCAAGCCGAAGGCGGTAGCGAAGTCGCCCCAGGAAAAAGAAGCCGACAGCGCCAAACTGGCGCAGATGATAGACAAGCTGCGTCAGGAAGGTTACGCCAAAGGGCTGGAAGAAGGCTATGCTGCCGGCATGGCGCAAGCCATGGAGCAGGCGCAGGCCGAGCGTGAGCAACTGCAGGTTCTGCTTAATTCGCTGACCGAAGCCATGTCGGCCTCGGATGAGGTCGTGGGCGAGCAATTGCTGTCACTGGCGCTGGATCTTGCCAAGGCCATGCTGAAGACCAAGATCGAAGTCGATCCGGCTGCGGTGCTGAGCGTGGTGAAAGATGCCATCCACTATTTGCCCTATGTGCAGCGTCCTGCCCGTATTCTGGTGCATCCCGAGGATGTCAAAACCCTGAAAAACTATCTGGTGGATGATATTGCCGAGCATCACTGGATGATCCAGGAAGACCGCAATGTCGAGCGTGGCGGCTGCATCGTCGAAACCGCCGCCAACCAGATCGACGCCACCAACGAAGTGCGCTGGAAGCGCATTGCCGATGCGCTTTCGCAACAGAATGACTGGCTGAAATAATGACCGCCGCCAATCCTCACGTTCAACGCTGGCATCGCTATCTGCGCGATTGCGGCGAGATACTGGAGATTGTCGAGCCGCTGGAAGTGGCGGGCCGTATTACCAAACTCACCGGGCTGGTGATGGAGGCCGTGGGTATCAAGCTGCCGATCGGCAGTGCCTGTGTCGTGCCGCTGGCCGAAGGTCGTCGTGTGGAAGCCGAAGTGGTGGGTTTTGACGGTGACAAGCTCTTGCTCATGCCGCAAAGCGGGGTGGAGGGCATCGTTCCCGGCGCCAAGGTGTTTGCCATGGATGTGTCCGATGCCTTGCCCAAGCCCAGCCATTCCAATCCGCCACGCCGCCGTACCTCGGATCGCGCCCGCCACTTGCCCGTGGGCGATGGTTTGCTGGGACGCGTGGTTGATGGCGCTGGCCGTCCGCTGGATGATCTGGGTCCGTTGCTCACCCAGAACAGCGTGCCTTTGAACACCCGTCCGCTTAATCCATTGATGCGCGCCCCGATTACCGATGTGCTGGATGTGGGCGTACGCGCCATCAATAGCATGCTGACCGTAGGTCGTGGCCAGCGCATGGGCCTGTTTGCCGGTTCTGGTGTGGGCAAGAGCGTGCTCTTGGGCATGATGGCGCGTTACACCACGGCCGATGTCATTGTGGTGGGCCTGATTGGCGAGCGCGGCCGCGAAGTGAAAGAGTTTATTGAACAGATTCTGGGTGCGGATGGGCTGGCCCGCTCGGTGGTAGTCGCCGCTCCGGCCGATGTGCCGGCGTTGATGCGCTTGCAGGGCGCCAGCTATGCCACGGCGATTGCCGAGTTTTTCCGCAACCAGGGCAAGAATGTCCTGTTGATCATGGATTCGCTGACACGTTATGCCATGGCCCAGCGCGAGATTGCGCTGGCGATCGGCGAGCCGCCTGCTACCAAGGGCTATCCGCCGTCGGTATTTGCCAAGCTGCCTGCGCTGGTAGAGCGTGCGGGCAATGGGCGGCCAGGCGAAGGTTCCATCACGGCGTTTTATACCGTGCTGACCGAAGGCGATGACCAGCAGGACCCGATTGCGGATGCTGCGCGCGCCATTCTGGATGGGCATATTGTGCTGAGCCGCAGCCTGGCAGAAAGCGGCCATTATCCCGCGATTGACATCGAGCAATCCATCAGCCGCGCTATGCATAACATAACCTTGCCTGAACATCAAAAGCTATCAAGAAGGTTAAAGCAGCTCAATTCGCGGTATACACGTAGTGCGGATTTGATTAATGTAGGAGCATACGAAGCTGGCAGCGACCCGGTACTGGACGAGGCGATTGCCAAGCACACCAGGATCGAAGCGTTTTTGCAGCAGGATATTGCAGAGCGCTCCGATGTGGAACACAGTATTGCAGGGCTTGCGGCTGTCGTTGCAGGCTGAATCAACAAGTAGGGGGCAGATATGGCGGCACAATCACTGGTTCTGGTGACATTGACCGAGCTGGCTGGCAAAGAGGCCGATCAGGCAGCTGAAAAGCTGGTGGCACTCAACAAGCTGCTCGAAGATGCGCAGGTCAAGCTGAACATGCTGACCGAATACCGCAACGATTACATGGCCAAGCTGGCGCGTGATCTCGAAACTGGCATCGATGCCCAGTCCTATCAAAATTTTCAATCCTTCATCCGCAAGCTTGACCAGGCGGTAGGGGGACAGCAGGAATCCGTGGAGCTGGCGCGCAATCGCGTCGCCGCCCAGCGTGCCGTCTGGCAGGAATGCCAGAAAAAGAAATTATCTTATGAGGTACTGGCAGAGCGCTCGGAGAAAAAAGCGCACCAGCAGGAGCAAAAGCGCGATCAGAAACTGATGGACGAGCATGCCATGCGCAGCAGTCGTCAGCCTGGCCGTGGTTAACTCCCCACATTGCGAAAGAGTGAATCATGCAAACGACAACCACGCTACCGGTCTTCTCCAGTAACACCACTAGCAGTGCCATGGGTGTCAGCAATGCATCCAGGCCCACGACAACGGATAATGCGGCGGCAAGCAATAGCTTTCAGAAAGTGTTGTCCAGCCAGGTGCAGCAGCGCCAGCAAAAGACGGATGGCCAGCAGGGCAAGCCCCCTGCATCGAATGTGAAGTCTCCAGAGGCTGAACAAAAGGCCGCCGACACCAAGGCAACCGATGCCAGGGATGACGATGCTGCCAGCACGGCTGCCGTGGCGTCAGAACTGGGCGACCAGTTCAAGGATCTGGCCTTGCTCGCCAAGCAGGAAAAAGACCTCAAGGGCAAAACTGACAAATCGGAAGAAACCACAGTGGCGACCGATGCCGCACCGGTATTGACCACGGACCCTGCTGTTGCTGCCCTTGCCATTCCAGCCAATGTGCCGGTGACGCCTGCGGAAAAGCCGGCTTTGACCACTGATAATGCGGCAGCGGCACAGCAGCAGTCGCAGGTGGAAACAACGGACAGCCGTCCGCGTGGACGGTTGGATCAGGAGCTGGGCAATATGCTGGCCCAAAGTCGCAGCGATAGCGCCGATACCAGCCAGTTGGCGGACGCGGGAAATGATCAGGCCGAAATGAGCGCCTGGCTGGAAAAAATGCTGCCAGGATTTAACAGTGCTGGCGAGACAGCAAAACTGGCTGATCAAGCGGCAAACACTGAAAGTACAGCGGTCATCAATCCTCAGGTGCAGGCGGTGGCCGCTGCCACTACCCTGACGTCCGTGCAGACCAGCGAGGTGGTCGGCAGTGCCAACACGATTACGGCTTACCCTGGTCGCGCAGGGTGGGATCAGGCCATCGGTCAGAAAGTGGCCTGGATGGTAGCCGGTGGTGAGCAATCTGCCACCCTGACCCTGAATCCGCCCGACATGGGTCCCTTGCAAGTGGTGATTCATGTCCATAATGACATTGCCGATGCCACCTTCATGTCCAACAACCAGGAAGTTCGCCAGGCGCTGCAGGACGGCATGTCCAACCTGCGCGACATGCTGAATGCCTCCGGCATCCAGCTTGGGCAGAGCAATGTCGGCGAGCATACGCAATCCCAGCAGCAGCTGGCCCAGGCCAATGGCCGCAGCGGATCGGGTACAGCCGGTAATGACGAGGGCGATACCTCAGCCGCTCCGGTGCAACAGACCGTCGTACGCAGCGGTAATGGGATGGTCGACACCTTTGTCTAACTGCCTCTTTTGGTAAACGCGGCCCGGGGGATGGCACTCATGCCATCCCCTGGCTGTCTGCTTGTATGCTGAATCGCCTTTCCGCCAGCCCAGACACCCGCTCCATGCGCTCCAGTTCCTTGTCTCTGCCCGATTTGGGCTATTTTTCTCCCTCTTTTCAGCGCATCTTGGTATCCTTGTTTTTTTCATAATAGAAGCGTCCAGATAGACGCTAGTCACCAAGGGAAGCATTAGATGGCAAAAGATCCAAAAGCGGCAGCACCCGCAGAAGAAGCACCTGCAGCGGGCTCCAAGAAAAAGCTGATCATGATTATTGTGATTGTCCTGCTGGTGCTGGGCGGTGGCGGTGGTGCGGCTGCATGGTTCTTCCTGCACAAGCCGGCCAAGGAAGAACACAAGGTGGAAGAAAAACACGAGGAAGCTCCCAAACCGCCCGTTTTTGTCAGCCTGGAGACATTCACCGTCAATCTGCAACCCGATCCTGACTCGCAGTTCCTGCAGGTAGATCTGACCCTGAAAGTGGCGGACCCCGAGCAAGCGGAAATCGTGAAGCTGCATATGCCGGAAATCCGTAATCGCCTGCTGATGCTGCTTTCCAGCAAGAAGCCCTCTGAGGTCACCAGTATCGAAGGCAAGAAAGCGCTGAGTGACGAGATTGTGGCCCAGGTCAAACTGCCATTCTCGGCTGGCGAGAAGCCGCTCGAGGTCAGCGGCGTATTTTTCACTTCATTTGTGGTGCAATAAACAGCCATGGCGGACAGTTTTTTATCTCAGGATGAAGTCGATGCCCTGCTGAAGGGTGTGGGCCTCGACCAGGACGATACCCCGGTCGAGCACGATCCCCATGGCGTGCGTGAATACAACCTCGCGACCCAGGAACGTATCGTCCGTGGGCGCATGCCTACGCTTGAGATCATTAACGAGCGTTTTGCCCGCCTGCTGCGCATCGGTCTGTTCAATTTCATGCGCCGTAGCGTTGAGGTATCGGTGGGGCCTGTTCGCATCTCCAAATACAGCGAGTTTGTGCGTAATCTGGTGGTGCCCACCAATCTTAATCTGGTGCACATGAACCCATTGCGCGGCACCGGGCTCATGGTGTTTGATCCCTCGCTGGTATTTTCGATTGTCGACAACATGTTTGGCGGCGATGGTCGTTTTCATACCCGCATTGAGGGGCGCGACTTCACCCAGACCGAGCAGCGCATCATTCAGCGCGTGCTGGCGATCGTGATCGAAAACTACGAAAAATCCTGGGAGCCGGTATACCAGGTCAAGTTTGAATACCTTCGCTCGGAAATGAATACCCAGTTTGCCAATATCGCCACCCCCAATGAAGTGATCGTGGCGACTACCTTCAGCATTGAGCTGGGCCCGGCAGGCGGCGAAATTCATTTCTGCTTTCCGTACTCGATGATCGAGCCCGTGCGCGATCTCCTGACCTCCAGCCTGCAAGGCGAAGTGCTGGGCGTGGACAAGCGTTGGGTACGCCTGATGACACAGCAGATACAGGCCGCCGAGGTTGAAGTCGTGGCCAACCTGGCCAAAACCAACATGCAGTTGGGGGATGTATTGAACATGAAAGTGGGCGATGTCATTCCGCTCAATATTGCAGAAACAATAGAGGCGCATGTCGATAACGTGCCGGTCATGGAATGCAAATACGGGGTGTTTAACGGGCAATATTCGCTACGGGTAGAGAAGTTGCTGCGTGCCAACGCCTCAGAGTACGTAAAAGGAGAGAAACATGGCGAATAGCCCGGACGACGAATTTGAACAAGCCGCCGCAGGGGGCGCCGCCGAGGATGACTGGGGTGCCGCCATGGCCGAGCAGCAGCAGGCTGAAGACAGTCCGCTGCAGGCCAAGAGCGCCCAGGCCACGGTGTTTACCGAGCTGACCGGCAAGAAGATGAGCGAGACCCAGAACGACATCGACTTTATTCTTGATATCCCCGTGCAGCTGACGGTGGAGCTGGGCCGCACCAAAATCGCCATCAAGAACCTGTTGCAACTGGCGCAGGGCTCGGTGGTGGAGCTGGATGGCATGGCCGGTGAGCCGATGGACGTCCTGGTGAATGGCTGCCTGATTGCCCAAGGCGAAGTAGTGGTGGTCAATGACAAGTTTGGTATCCGCCTCACCGATATCATCACCCCGGCTGAACGTATTCGTAAAATCAACCGATAGGCAGCGCATGAAAAAACTGGCTGTCCTTCCTGTCCTGTTGTGCTTGCTGCCTGCGATGGCATATGCCGCGGATAGCGCACCTACGCCTGCGACCAGTGCCTTCAAAATGACCTTGGGCCTTATGGTTGTGCTGGCTGTCATGGCCGTGCTCGCCTGGTTGGTTAAACGATTTTCTCCCGGCAGCCGCCAGCAGAATTCCGTGGCGCGCGTGGTGGGCGGCGTGAGCGTCGGTACCCGCGAGCGGGTGGTCGTGGTGGAAGTGGCCGGACGATGGATCGTGGTGGGCGTGGCGCCAGGGCATGTGAGTGCGTTGGCCAATCTTGATCCTGATGAGGCTTTGCTTAGCCAGCCTGCGTCCGATACTCCTGCGCCACCCTTTGCCGGGTGGCTGAAACGTGCTTCAGAGAAATTCAATGCCAAGTAAGCCTTCTTTATCTCCCTTGCAGGGCCTGCGGTACCTGTTGTTGCTGGTGCTGCTGTTGCCCGCCATGGCGCATGCAGAAGCCGCGTTGCCGCTGATCAATGCGGCACCGGGGCCGGGTGGCAGCCAGAATTACACCCTCAGCCTGCAGACCATGCTGCTATTGACGGCCATGTCGTTTTTGCCGGCGGTGCTGCTGATGATGACCGGTTTTACCCGCATCATCATTGTGCTTTCCTTGTTGCGGCAGGCGCTGGGTACGCCATCTTCTCCTCCTAACCAGGTATTGATCGGACTCGCGCTTTTCCTCACTTTTTTTGTCATGAGTCCGGTGATGGACCGCATTTATACCGAGGCCTACCAGCCACTCTCCGAAAACAAAATTACCATGCAGGAGGCGCTGGAAAAGGGTGCCGTTCCGCTCAGGGAGTTCATGCTGAAACAGACGCGCGAGGCGGACATTGCCTTGTTCATGCGTATGTCGCGCAGTGAGGAAGTACAAACACCCGATCAGGTGCCTTTGCGCGTGCTGGTGCCTGCCTTTGTCACCAGTGAGCTGAAGACGGCTTTCCAGATCGGTTTTGCCATTTTCATTCCCTTTCTGATCATCGATATGGTGGTGGCGAGCGTGCTGATGTCCATGGGGATGATGATGGTATCGCCTGCCATCGTGGCCTTGCCATTCAAACTCATGCTGTTTGTGCTGGTGGATGGCTGGCAGTTGTTGCTGGGTTCGCTGGCACAGAGTTTTTACTGAGGAGCATCCTGAATGACACCAGAAGGAGTAATGAGCCTGGGCAGGCAAGCGATGGAAGTCACGCTGATGGTGTCTGCCCCCATGCTGATTGTGGTACTGGTTATCGGCTTGCTGGTGAGCATTTTTCAGGCGGCGACGCAGATCAATGAGACGACCCTGTCATTCATACCCAAGCTGGTCGGGGTGTTTGCCGTGCTGGTGATCGCTGGCCCCTGGATGCTCTCGGTGATGACTGATTACATGCGCGCCATCTTCAGCAGCCTACCAGCGTTTGCCGGCTAGGCTGGCTTTCCCGCATGCTCTCCATCAACAGTGCCGCGCTGCAATCGTGGGTCGTGCTACTGCTATGGCCGATGACACGCATACTTGCCATGATGGCGGTGGCGCCCATACTCAATCACCGCGCATTGACTGCCCGAGTCAAAATCAGCCTGGCGCTGCTGATCACCATCGTGGTCATTCCTACCCTGCCACCCCCACCTCCGCTTGATATTTTCAGCTGGCAGGGCTTACTGATTCTGATACAGCAAACATTGATCGGTTTTGCGATCGGTTTCAGCATGCGCATCGTGTTTGCTGCGGTTGAGCTGACTGGTCAGGTGATCGGCATGACCATGGGCCTGGGTTTTGCCATGTTCTATGACCCGCAGACGCAGGGGCAGACCAATGCGCTGGGGCAGTTCCTGGTATTGCTGGCGTCGTTGATATTTTTGAGCCTGGACGGCCATCTCATCATGATCTCTGCCGTGGTGGAAAGCTTTGCCACGTTTCCTTTATCCACCGAATGGCAGGGCGGGTTGGACTTCATGAAGATGGCAGGATGGGGTGGCAAGATATTCAGTGCTGGCCTGATGATGGCGCTGCCAGCGGTCGCCGCCTTGCTGATCACCAATATGGCATTGGGCATACTGACCAGAGCGGCCCCTCAGCTGAATCTGTTTGGTATCGGTTTCCCGGTGACCATTTTCATGGGCTTCATTATTACGGCGCTGGTATTGCCCGGCTTGCTGCAACCCATGCTGCAGCTCATACAGGAAAATATTGCCAATATGTATTTCTGAACCCATCCCGCGCGCGGATGCGGGGCATGTTCAATTGAAATGAATGGTTCTAGAGATAATCGAACAGGGTCAGGCTGGTCAGTTGCACGTAGGATTGCTGGGCGGCTTCAAGAATGGTCTGCTTCTTTGAAAGGTCGGACAGGGCCTGGGCATAATCCAGATCCTGGATATCGGATAATTCACTGGTGTATTGCAAATCGCGGGATTCGCCCGCGGTATTCAGCGATTCAATTTCGTTCAGTTTGGAGCCAGTGGATGCGCGCACCGTCAGTACGGTATCAAGGGCATCCTCCATGCTGGCGCCCACCGTCGACAAGGCGGCATTCAGGTCATCTGCCGTGGTGTTGGGATCGGAAAGCAAATTGATGATGTTGGTGTACGAGGCAAAGATGTCATTGCCATCTGCCTGAAACACATCCGGCCCGGTTTCTGTGACCGGCATCTGGCGGCTTTCGCTTACCTGAATCTTGAGTTGCCCGGTATCCCCGTTATAGGTCGCGCCGGTGCTGGTTGCGGTGTAAGGGGCTGTGGTGGTATTGAAGCCCCCAAACATGTAGTCGCCATTACCATCCTTGCTGTTCGCCAGACTCACAAGCTCATCCAGATCATTTTGCAGCTGTTCGGCAATGTAGCTCTTTTCTTCCGTGGAGAGTGCGGCGTTACCTGCGCTCACGATGGAGGTTTTGCTGGAAATGAGCAGGTTGGTCACGCTGGTCAGGGTACTCTCGATGGAGTTGAGGTGTGACTCGGCGCGGTCACGGTTATCGGCATATTGACTGTTGACGCTCTGCGCCTGGCTCACGACCAGCGCGCGCGCAGCACCTACCGGATCATCAGCCGGGGTAAGAATGCGCTTGCTGGCGGAGATCTGCTCCTGCAGCTTGTATTGCTCGCTCTGCAAGCTGCTGATGTTGTTGATGCCGGTCTGGTAGAGCGTATTGGTGCTGATGCGCATATCGTTCCTCTTACTGACTGATGCTGAGTAGGGTGTCAAACATTTCGCTGGCAATCTGCATGACTTTTGCCGCACTTTGATACGCTTGCTGATAGCGGAGCAGGTTGGCCGCTTCCTCATCCAGATTAACCCCCGAGTTGGACTCCATTTGTGCCTGGGCATCTTCCAGCAAGGCGGTTTCTGCCGCGCTTGTGACCCGAATCTCATTCGTCTTGTTGCCCACCTGGCTCACCAGTTGCGCAAAAGCCTCTTCGTAGGATTTGCTGCCGCCCACGGTTTTGTTGGTCTGCAGGGCTGCCAGTAACAAGGCATTGGTGTTGTCGCCAGATTCGCTGGATGTCCCTGCGGCAATGGCATCGACATCGCTGATGGCGACTTCCACCTGCCCTGCGGCCTTGGCCGTCGGTTGCAGCAGGAAAGAGTCGCCGCTGGCCATGGTGCCGCTATCGAGGTTGATGGTGACCCCATCTACCGTCGTGGGGAAGCCGGTCACGCTGGTGCTGGTATTGTCGCTCAGGCGCTTGATGGTGTAGTTGGTGCCATCATAACTGATGCTGTAGTCGCTGCTGGTCATGGCGCTGACATCGCTGTAGCTGGCTGAAAAATCAGCGTTGCCAGTGTTGTTTGCGTTGGCCGTGATCGTGGGCGTGATCGGGGTGAAGAAGTTGCCGCCTGCATTGCCGTCCAGATCGGTACCGGCGGCATGCTGGGCATTGAATGTTTGTGTGAGTGAAACGGCAATCAGGCCCAGCTGATTGCGGGCGGGGTCCAGTGTTTCATTGCGGAATTCGACCAGACCACCCAGTGTACCTCCGGACAGGCTGTTTTCACCCAGGATGGTGCCATTGCCGCTACTGCCGATATACGTGACTTCCAGGCGCTCATTATTGGTCGGATTGGCCGTGGTCCCCAGGCTGTAACTCTGCTTGTCCACGACCATGGGCAAGCCATTGCCGACAAACACGTTGTAGCTGTTGCCCTGCTGCACCACGGTGGTTTTGATCTGCTTGCTGAGCTCGCTTACCAGTAAATCGCGCTGGTCGAGCAGGTCGTTGGGTGCGTTGCCGGTAGAGTTGGTGGCCTGTTCAATCGAGTCGTTCAGTGCCGCAATCTGTTTGGCATACGAGTTGATCAGCGACACGCTGCTGCTCACTTGCGAGTTGACGCTGGCTTCCACTTCATCCAGCTGGCTGCTCATGCTCTGGAAGCGCGAGGCCAGCGCTTCGGAGTTTGAAATCAGTGCCTGGCGGGTAGCGGAGTCGCCAGGCGTCGTGGCGAGATCCTGCACGCTGTCAAAGAACTCCTGCATGGCAGGTGACAGACCTGCAGAGGAATCCGCCAGCATGTTGTTGATGGTTTCGATCTGGGTACTATAAGCGGTGAGGGCGGAGCTGCTGGCCTGACTGGTATTCACCTGCTTTGCCAGCAGGGCGCTGAACACACGCTGTACCGAGGTGACGTCCGTGCCTTTGCCTACATAGCCAAAGCCCATGTCCTGCGAACCGGCAGCAGCTTGTGTGATGTACTGGCGGTTATAACCGGCGGTGGAAGCATTGGCAATATTGTTCCCGGTCACGGCAATCGCTACTTGCGCCGCGCTCAGTGCACTTTTACCAATATTGAGGATATCGCTTCCCATTGTCTAACTCTCTATTCCTGATAGGTTATTGACGGCAGCAAGGGCTGAAACTTTAATCCGGGCATCAGGCGCTACTGACTTTCCTGATCACGCTGATCAGCTTGCTGGCATAGTCGGGGTCGGTGGCGTAGCCGCCATTTTGCAAGCCTTGCGCATAGGCATTCACATCATGCAGGTTGGACATGGCATTGCCGTAGCGCGGGTTGTTGCTGATCAGATTGGCAAAGTCTTTGAAAGAGTCGGCGTATGAATCATAGGCCCGGAATTTTTCTACACGTGTCTGTTTGACACCGTTCACATATTCGGTGGTGACGGCGTCGACGGTCTTGCCCGTCCAGCCGGCCGTGGCCTTGATGCCAAACAGGTTATAGCTGTTCTCGCCATTTGTTCCGCGGATCATGCGCTTGCCCCAGCCACTTTCCAGGGCGGCCTGGCCGAGCATGTAGTTGGCGGGAATGCCGCTGCTGCGGCTGGCTTCGTTGGCATGCGGCGCCATCATATCTTGGAAGGCTTCCGCATTGCCGTTACCGCTGGATGCGTTGCTATTGCCGTTGCGCTGGTCGGGGTCCGTGTACATCTGCACGGCTTTTTGCGGCAGCAGGGTATTGTTATAGGGCAAAGCCGCGCTTACACCATCATCCTGATCGAGGTTGGCGCCGGGGGTAACACCAGTTTTGCTCAGCTGTCTTGCCAGTACATCGGCCAGGCCTATGCCCTTGGATGCAATGTTCTGGCTCAACTGCTGATCCAGCATGGCAGTGAAAGTGCGACTTTGTTCGTTGTCAAACATGCCCTCCTGGGGCGTGGCATCCCGCATGCTTTTCAGCATCATGTTGACGAATACGGCTTCAAACTGCTTGGCAACGGCCTTGATCGCTTCTGGCGAATCATTCTTGCTGGAGAATTTCAGCTGATTCAGGCTATTGGCATCAAATGCCAGTTTGCCGGTGCTGTCTGAAGGGGCGTTGACCATGGTATTTCGCCTAGATCACTTCGAGTTCTGCGCGCAAGGCGCCAGCGGACTTCATGGCCTGCAGGATGGCGAGCAGATCCTGCGGGGTCGCGCCGATGGCATTCAGGGCCTTGATCACGTCGGATAGCGATGCCCCGCCATCCAGCTTCAGGACTTTGCCTGGTTCTTTTTCGATGGAAATTTCCGAGCGGGCGGTGCTGACGGTCTGCCCGCCGGAAAGTGCGCCGGGCTGACTGATGACAGGGGCGGTGTTGATCACGACAGAAAGATTGCCATGAGACACGGCGCAGTCTTCCAATGATACCGAGCGGTTCATCACCACCGAGCCGGTACGGGCGTTCAGAATCACCTTGGCGGAAGATTCGGCCGGGTTGACGGTAATCGATTCCAGCGCAGCCAGAAAGCTCACGCGGTTGCTGTCGACTGGGGCATTGACACGAATGACGCGTCCATCCTGCGCGGCGGCCGTGCCGGTGCCAAAGCGCTGGTTGATGGCGTCGACCACCTTGCTGGCGGTGGAAAAATCCGCGTCTTTCAATTCCAGGTTAATGCCGGTGCCCTGATTCAGCGCGACCGGAACCGCCCGTTCCACGGTGGCACCAGCCGAGATACGGCCGACGCCCAGGTGGTTGATCTGGGTCTGGCTGCCATTCGCCGACGCACCGACGCCGCCCACCACCAGGTTGCCCTGGGCCATGGCGTACACCTGATTGTCAGCGCCTTTCAGCGGTGTCATCAGCAGTGTGCCGCCGCGCAGGCTCTTGGCATTACCCATGGACGATACGGTGACATCCAGTGCCTGCCCTGGCTGGGCAAAGGGGGGTAGGGTGGCGGTGACCATGACGGCGGCGACGTTTTTCAATTGCAGGTTGGTGCCCTGTGGCAGCGTCACGCCCATGCCTTGCAGCATGCTGATCAAGCTTTGTACGGTAAACGGGGTTTGCGTGGTCTGGTCACCGGTGCCATCCAGACCCACGACCAGGCTGTAGCCGATCAACTGGTTGGAGCGCACGCCCTGGATGGTTGCCAGGTCTTTCAGGCGCTCTGCTTCCACCGGCAGGCTCAAGCCCATGCCAGCCGCTGCCAGAAGCGTGATCAGCAGAATATTCAGGTGGCGTTTAGGTGCAAGCGTGATCATGATGGCGTTCTCACAGCGGGATAAAGCTCAGGAAAAAGCGTGACAGGATGGACGTCACCAGAGCGGCATCCACACGGCTGTTGGTGCGGTATTCGATACGGGCATCGGCGACGCGCGTCGATGGTACGGTGTTGCTGGCACTGATGGTGTCCGGGTTCACCACACCGGAAATACGCACAAACTCGGTGCCTTTATCCAGCGCCACCTGTTTTTCACCACCGACGACCAGATAGCCATTCGGCAGAACATCAAGCACCGTGACTGCAATCGAGCCGGTAAAGATATTGCTGGCATTGGCGGCGGCGGCATCGTCAAACGCGATGTCAGATGCGCTGTTGAATGCAGCACGTGGCACCGGGCTGCCAAATGAGGCGGTGACCGAGGAATTTACGCTGCCGGTTTTGCTGGCAGAGCTGGCATTGCTTTTGGTGGCCGAGGTGTTTTCTGCAATGTTGATCATCAGCGTATCGCCAATCAGGCGGGCACGACGGTCCTCAAACAGCGGACGGTAAGCGGCGACATTGTAGATGGCACCATTGGTGGGCTGACGCGCCGATGCCGGGTAAGGCTTGGTGGTCAAGGGGCCTTGGGTGATGGATGTCGGCGTGCAGGCGCCCAGCATGAGCGTGCATGCTGCCGCGAGCCCCAGTGCCACGGGCTTGAGATGGTTTGCACAATGGCGAATGATCTTAAGCATGTTCAAACTCCCGGCCTTGCCATGACTATAGCTGCGACAGCCTTTGCAGCATCTGGTCAGATGTGGTGATGGCCTTGCTGTTGATTTCGTAAGCGCGCTGGGTCTGGATCATGCTGACCAGTTCCTCAACGACGTTCACGTTGGATGTTTCCACGTAGCCTTGATTCAGTACGCCCGCGCCATTTGCGCCCGGCGTATTGGTGCTGGCCGTGCCTGAAGCCGATGTTTCGACATACAGGTTTTCCCCCTTGGCTTGCAAACCGGCCGGGTTGATAAAGGTGGCCAGCTGGATGGTGCCGATCTGGGTGGTGGAGGTCGAATTGGGCAGGGTGACGGAAACCGTGCCATCGCGGCCGACCGTAATGCTCTGTGCATTGGCCGGAATGGTGATGGCAGGCTGGATGGTGTAGCCGCTGGCGGTCACCATCTGTCCCTGGCTGTCTACCTGAAAGGAACCATCACGCGTGTAGGCGGTGGAGCCATCAGGCAGCAGTACCTGGAAGAAGCCTTCGCCATTGATGGCGAGATCCTTGGCGTTTTCGGTCTGCTGCAGGTTGCCCTGACTGAAAATGCGCTCAGTGGCGACCGGTTTTACCCCGGTACCCAGCTGCATGCCGGAAGGCAATTGGGTTTGCTGGGAAGACTGCGCACCTGGCTGGCGGATGTTCTGATAGAGCAGATCCTCGAATACGGCGCGTGAGCGCTTGAAGCCGTTGGTGCTGACGTTGGCCAGATTGTTGGAGATCACGTCCATTTGCGTTTGTTGCGCATCCAGGCCGGTCTTGGAAATCCACAGTGAGCGTATCATGATGATGTCCTCTCGTGCCCGAAATCCATAAACGGGCGTTGGTATGACTGCATGTTAACGTAAGTCAGATCAACTCAAACTGAAGAGTTGACTGGCTTTATTGGCGTTATTCTCGGCGTTCTCCAGCAATTTCATTTGCGTTTCGAACTGGCGGGCCAGGCTGATCATGTTGACCATGGCATCCACCACATTGACATTGCTGCCTTCCAGCGCGCCACTGGTCAGCTGAACCGTCGTGTCGGCCTGCGCCGGCTGGCCGTTCTGCGTACTGAACAAGCCATCGGTCCCGCGCACCAGCGTGCTTTCAGCGGGGTTGACCAGTTTGATGCGGCCGACGATATTGGTCGGGCTGGGCACGGTGACACGTGAAATGGTCGAGACCGTGCCATCCTTGGCAATCGCGATTCTTTCGTCGGGTGGAATGGTGATGGGGCCGCCATCGCCCAGCACGGTCAAGCCATCTGCGGTCTGCAAGATGCCGTTTTCATTAACCTTGAGCGAGCCATTGCGGGTGTAAGCCTCGCTGCCATCCAGCCGTTGCACCGCCAGCCAGCCTTTACCCTGAATCGCAACATCCAGATCGCGCGAGGTGCCGATAATGGTGCCAGGCGTGAAGTCGGTGGCAACGGTGGTGTCAATCACGAAGGCCCGGGTTGGCAGGCCATCGCTGACAATTGGCACAGCGCGGAAAGAATCCACCTGGGCCTTGAAGCCGGTAGAGGTCGCATTGGCCAGATTGTGCGCCGTGGTCGCCTGCTGCTCCAGAATATGCTTGGCGCCTGACATCGCGGTGTAAATCATGCGGTCCATATGGTATCTCCTTTACGGCTTCAGCCCGGGCTCAGTGCTTAACGCAGGTTGACCAGCGTCTGCAAGACCTGATCCTGCGTCTTGATGGTTTGCGCGTTGGCCTGATAGTAGCGTTGCGCGGTAATCATGTTCACCAGTTCGGACGTCAGGTCCACGTTGGAATCCTCAGTGGCGGAGGACTGCATTTGTCCGAGGCCACTGGTGCCTGCGACACCAATCACGGGGACGCCGGAATCGGTGGTTTCTGCATACTGGTTGTTCCCCAGTGCCGACAGGCCATTCGGATTGGCAAACTTGGCGAGCACTACCTGGCCGAGCGACTTGGCCTGGCCATTGGTGTAGCGACCAATGATGGTGCCATCAGTGGATACGCTGAAGCTGGACAAGCGGCCGGAGGCATAGCCGTCCTGTACCTGGCTGTTCAGACTGTAATCTGAACCGAACTGGGTGGTGCCCGCAAAGTCCAGGGTGATGCTCATGGCGGCGCCACTTGCCGGGTCGAAGGCGACCGTTTGTGTGGAGGTCCCGGTCAGCACACCTGCATCGCTGAAGGTGAGGGTGGAACTGCCGACAAAGGTGCTGTTGTCGCCATCGGCGGTGGTGCGGACTTCCCAGGTGTTATCAGCGGTCTTGATCATGTAGGACTGCAGTGTGTGCGAGTTGCCCTGGCTGTCATATACGCTGATCGGCACCACTTGTGTGTAGGTGCTGGGATCATCCGGGTCGAAATCGGCAATGTCCAGAATGTCGGAGGTCGAGTCCAGGTTCATCACTTCTTCCACCGAGGTGGTTGCCTGTGGCGCAAGGTCGGCCGTGTTGATCTGAATGTCGGTGAGTGTGGTTCCCAAGGCGCCGTTGCTGTCTGCCACATAGCCCGTCAGATTCTCGCCACTGGAGGTGACGATGTAACCTGCCTTGTCCAGCTGGAACTGACCGTTGCGTGTGTAGGTAATGGCACCGTCATTGCTGATGCGGAAAAACCCATTCCCGTTGATGGCGATGTCCAGCGGGTTTTCCGTGGTGGTGATGTTGCCCTGGGTGAACAGGCGCTGAATCTCGGCTACCTTGACACCGATACCCGCGCTGGATGCGCCGGAACCATTCAGTGCGGTGGCGTATACGTCAGCGAACTCGGCGCGGGACTGCTTGAAGCCTACCGTATTGGCGTTCGAGACATTATTGCCGATTACATCCAGACTCTTTGCAGCAGCGTTCAGGCCGCTTAATCCTTGTTGAAAACTCATCGCAATCTCCTTGGTGGTATGGGCTGGGGATTAATAGACTTCAACGACGTCATCAATGCCGATAGCGTCGAGAGTGCTGAGGTTAAGTTTGATACCGCTGGTGGTGTTGGATACGCTCAACACTTTGTCATAGGCCAGAGGGGTTGCCGTGACCTTGGTTCCGGCCACCGTTGCGCTGATCTCAAAGGTGTAGGTGCCATCGGCTGCCGTGCTGCCATCGTTGGAGTAGCCATCCCAGCTCAGCGGCATCACGCCGGCATCCTGTGTTCCGAACTCGATCTCGCGCACGGTGTTGCCGTTGGCATCCTTGATGGTCAGGGTGCCACTGTCGGCGCCATCGGGCAGGTTTACACCAAAATAGGCGCTGCCTTCGCTCAGTGTCATCGTGTTGCCTTCAGTCAGCACGTAGTGACCGATCATATTGGCAGCCTCATACGTCTGGGCTGATTGCGAATCGCTGATCAGACCTTCCAGCGTGGTATTCAGTTTCTCAATACCCGTCACCGTGGAAAGCTGTGCCATCTGACTCGTGACTTCCGCATTGTCCATAGGATTAAGCGGATCCTGATTTTTCATCTGCGCGATCAGCAGGGTCATGAAACGGTCTTGCACATCATCCGCTGAAGAGCTGCTGGATGTGGTGGTGCTGCCATTCATGGTGGAAAGAAGGTCGGATGATACAGTCTGCACGGTAGCCATGATGAGTCCTTAGTAAATGAATTATTGACCGATGGTGAGTGTTTTCAACAACATGGACTTGGCAGCATTCATGGTTTCCACATTGTTCTGATAAGAGCGCGAGGCCGAAATCATGTTCACCATTTCTTCGGTAACGTTGACATTCGGCATGGTGACGTAGCCCTGGGCATTGGCAGCCGGGTGCTTGGGATCGTAAACCACTTTGGGCGGTGACGGGTCTTCAATGACCTGTTGTACCTTGACCCCGCTGACTGCCGGGTTGTTGGTGGGGGTGGCGCTGAATACCACCTGCTTGGCCTTGTATGGCTGGCCATTGGCGCTGGTGGCGCTGTCTGCGTTGGCCAGATTACTGGCGACGGCGTTCAGTCGTTGTGACTGTGCACTCATGGCCGAGCCGGAAATATTGAATACATTAAACAGAGACATGATGATTGCTCCTTATATTTGGCGGCTATTGGCCCTGAATAGCCGACAGCAGCTTCTTGATCTGCCCATTGATCATATTGAGGCTGGCTTCGTACCGGATCGCATTATCAGCAAACTGGTTGCGCTCGACGTCCATGTCAACCGTGTTGCCATCCACGCTGCCCTGAATGAGGGGACGAAACATGGGCTCGCCGGGCTTGCCGGTCGGCACATAATCGACGCTGGTAGGGTCGCCACTGAGGTGGGCGCTGGATGTTTTGCTGACGCCAAGGCTGGAACTTGTGGTCTCATTACCGCTCAGGGCGCTATTGAGGGCGTCAGTAAAGTTGACGTCACGTGCCTTGTAATTCGGAGTATCTGCATTGGCAATATTGGCCGCAATCAGCTCCTGCCGCTGCGCACGCACGCGCAGTGCTGACTGGTGAAATGCCAGTGCTGCATCTAGTCTGTCCATTTGTACTGACCTCCTGTTTCGATCCGGCTCAAGTTCTCACTGAGAGCAGCCGTTATCTATGATGAGGGCGAGTGTAGAGCGCGACGGTCAACTTCAATTAGAGGAGTAAAGGGGGAAATATCGTCTTTTTCCACCGTTTGCTTTTGTCCCGGCTACGTAGAATGCAGGCTGTATCTTTCTCCGCAGTCGAGGAACGCATCATGGCAAGTCATTCTATCGTAAAGCAATTGTTGGCATTCTGCACAGGATTGTTGCTCCTGGCTGGCAGTGCTTTCGCCCAAGCTGACGCGATGCCGAATACCGACCAGACGCAGAACCTCACCTCTATCCGCAAGAAAGTCGAAGAATTTCTGACGGTGCAGACCGCTGGCTATCCTGGTCGCGTGACCGTGTCTGCTGGTGCCATAGACAATAATCTCAAGCTCGCCAAATGTCCTGCGCTGGAAGTCTTCATGCCGCAGGGGAGCCGGGCCTGGGGCAAGACCAATGTCGGCGTGCGCTGCAATGCGCCTGCCTGGACCATCTACATGCAGGCTACGGTGAATGTCGTGGGGCAATATCTGGTGGCTGCGGCACCTCTGGCACAAGGCCGGGTGGTGGATAGTGGTGACCTGTTGTTTGAAAGTGGCGATCTGGCCCAACTGCCCCCTGGTATATTTACCGATCCCGAGCAAGCCATTGGCCGTATCGTCAATATATCGATGAATGCCGGCACCGTGCTGCGTCAGGAAATGCTGAAAGCATCGCCCGTGGTTCAGCAAGGCCAATCCGTCACGCTGATCACGCGAGGCAAGGGCTTCAGCATCAGCGCCGAAGGCCATGCACTTAATAATGCCACCGATGGGCAACTGGTCAGGGTCAAGGTCGCCAATGGTCAGGTGGTCAGTGGCATTGCGCGCAATGGTGGCAAGATTGAGGTGAGTTTTTAATCAGGTGTCTTGAAATCCATCCAATGTGAACGTGCAGCATGCAAAGGTTGTTTCAAACTTGCGGTTCAATGTTAAAGTTTAAGAAAACATTGCCGATACCAGCCTTATATAAAGATGCTACGCACTCACATTTATGCATGAGGGAAATACACCATGAAGATTAATGACTCCATCCAGAAAACCACTGGATTGGTGACCGAGAAAGTAGATTCCGGCACCAGTAAGAAAACACAAACGTCCTCCGTGTCTGGCGCTGCCGCCACCGAAAGTGTGACGTTGTCGCCTTTGTCTTCCCAGCTGCAATCACTGGAAGCCAAGATTGCGACACAGACAGTGTATGACGCCGATACAGTAGATGCGATCAAGACCGCCATTACCAACGGTCAGTTTCAGGTCGATTCCGGCAAGGTTGCCGATGGCCTGATCCAGAGCGTGAAAGATTTATTAACTTCAGTAAAAACATGAGACTACCATGAGCGCACGTATCTCGTTTGAGCAAGACACCCAACTGGTTAATCAGCTGATCGTGTTGTTATCACGAGAGCAAGCCAGTCTGGTCAAGGCAGACATGGACGAGATCGAGCCTATCCTGGCAGAAAAAGCGCAATTGCTGAATCAGCTGGGTGCAGTAGTACAAAATCGCTACAAAGCACTGGCCGTGCATGGGTTTGAAGGCAGCGAAAAAGGCATGGCCGACTGGCTGGTCGCGCAGAAGACCGCCGAGATACAGCAAGCCTGGATGAAGTTCAACAAAATGCTGCTGCAGGCAAAAGAAATGAATCGCGTCAACGGTGTCTTGATCAACAAGCACTTCAGCCGTAACCAGCAATTCTTGAGTGCCCTGCAAAACCAGCATTCTGCCGGGCAGATATATGGTTCCAATGGACGTGCCACCACGCAGAATTACCTGCGCTCAGGCTTGCAGGTTTAGTCGATTACTTTCCTCCAGAGGCGTTAAGTGTAGTTAATGCCCCGCCGCCCGATGGGCGGTTTTTTTTTGCAACCTTAGCCTCGCCAATACCAGATCACACTGCCTGATCGTCCAGTTTCATCCATGCCAGGCATAGGCTCGCCTTGCCGCATGCGCACCTCTTGCATGCCCAGGTGCGGGGCAAACCATATCCCTTCTTTGGGACAAGGCTCCCCTGGCAGGGCAGACAGCGTCGCGCTGCGCGCTGGGGCAGCGGGCGTCTGCGGGGGCTGTCGTTTTTCCGGGGTGGGCCAGTCGCTGTCGTCATCAAAGCGCCCCATCCAGCGTGGCCCGTCTATGGTGTTAAAGCGGGGGTTGGGGTCATCATCCCAGGGGTCAAGGCTGGAGAGCAGCAGATCGTCACAGCGCACCGGGCGTATCAGGCGGCTGGCGGCCGCCAGCAGCGGCGGTATGCCATCTTCCACCGGATGCAGTGCCAGCTCACCCAGTTGTACCCAGTAAGCGGTCTTGCCCTGCGGGTAGGGGATTGCGGTAATCGTCCCTCCCAGCGGGGTCAATGCCTGATAAAGGGCATCGGCCGTCAAACCCAGCTTCTCCAGCCAGAAAGGCGACAGCAGAAAGCACCAGGTGGGGGTGCGCAGGCCTGCGCTCAGGTCCGATACATTCACCCAGCCGCTCTCGTCATCACGATAGTGGTAGCCCATTTTTCCCGGATGATCGATATCCAGCCCATAGAAATAATCTGTGCAGATGCGCTCCATGACCTCGGCTTCATAAGACCCCATGGCGCCACTGGCGGTGGAGCCGATTTCAAAGCCGCTGTAGCACTGGTCAGGCTGCAGAATGCTGATCCACTTGTGCATAAAGCGGTGCCACTCGGCCTTGTGCTGCAAATACCAGGCATGGCGGAAGGTGATCTTGAGCGTGGTGTAGCGCATCTCGGTATGGTTGGTGACCCGTGCCTGAATCGCCCAGCGGGCGGAAGAGATGCGGCTCTCCATGTCGGTGGCTTGAATCCAGAATGGTCGCTCCTGCCGCAGTGCCTCCTGTACCTCTGCATGCAGATTGGTCGGCAAGCGTTTGTCACCGGCCTTGAGCCAGACCTGGGTGCGCCACTTGTATATCATGCGATACGGACTATCGATCATGCCCAGCAGTTGTTCATGCACCTCGATCATGTGGTGGGCCATGTTCTCAAAGTCTTCTGGCTTGTGGAGGATGTAGAGGGTGATGAAGGGGCAGAGGCCGTAATCGGCGTCGCCATCCCCATAAAATGTTTGCGGTCGCTTTTTGGTCTCACTGATAAACAGCGCAATTTCTTCATCAGATAAATACAGTTCGGTTGTGCTCATGGCAGTCTGCTCATTAATGTTTAACGGTTCTGGATTTCTTCTTGGATGGGGTGTCTTGATCTGCCCCGTCCCTCTGCCGGATGCGGTCCCAGGGGTAGCGGAACAGGGAGACGCGCCCACCCTTGGTCACGCCCTTGGCTTCCAGTGTGCGGGCTTTGCCCACATGGGCGGTCTTGGCTTTGGCGCAGTCTTTGTTTAAATCGTCATAACGCTCAAACTGCTCATCCCGAATCGTATCGCCGGGGAACTTGATCTCGACGATGCCGAAGAGGTTGGTTTTGCTGAGGGGCTCGTGCCGGTAATCGGGGATCGCTACATCGGCGGCAATGGCGCCCTTGCGCCTATAGGGCATGGGGTAAAAGGGATTGAGCTTGCCGCCCAGCCGGGCGAGCCGGGTGCCCTGCACTGGTGGGTTTTCAGAGCGGGGGCCAAAGCAGGCTTCGGCTTTCATGGGGCTTTTCCAGTCCAGGAGGTCATCGGCAAATTCGATCATGTGGGACACCACCAGCTGCTTCAGCCGCACCACGATAAACGCATCCATAACAGGCCTCATGATCCTCTCCTCGGCGTATAGCCTTCAGGGTATTCAATGCTTAGCTTGCCCTCAGCATCCGGAAGTCGCATTTCGCTAAGTACGGCGAGTGCTACGCCATAGGCTGAGCAGCGGGAGTCGAAGCCATTCATTCGGGAGTAATCGGTGCGTGTGGCAATTGCTGGCAGGTTAACTTTTGCGCATGCCCGCCAGAAGGCTTGGCTGCGGTAATAAACATGCCTGCCTGTGGGGTAAGTCTCATCGCCTGCGGGGGTTCTCCGGATGGCCTCGGTAGCCACCTCCTGGCGCTCCAGCACATGGAGTGCAGGCGGACTCCAGCCCCCTGTGTTCAAGGCTTGACTTGCTCAGCGACTGGCACGGGTGGAACAGGTTTCCCCAGTAGCAAGAGGATTGTCCGGTAGGTAAAACGGTGACCTTCGATGTCATACTCGGGTTCTGAGTCGCCGAAGGCAATCCCTCTAAGCATGTGTGCAACCAATTTATCTGCTGCTCCCCCCTCCGGTAGGTGAGCGCCATTCGCGAGGAGCAACTCGACGTGTTCCAACCATCCGCTCCTTGCCGCCATGGTCAAAGCTGTTTCATCATTCCCTGATAGATTGGGGTCGGCCCCGTGATTAAGCAAAATCTTGGTGCAGGCCAGCACTGTGGCTCTGTTCTTGTTGGTCCAAGCATATAGATGAGTCAGGGGAGTCATTCCATTATCGGCCACATGATTGACACTCACCCCCATCGCGAGAAGATCATTGATCGTCGCTACAGTGTCTACCATATTGAATGGACCTACTCTAAAGAGCGCATTCGTTCCATCATGGTCTGGCAGGTTGATACGTGCGCCAGCGTCGCGTAAAAGATAAAAGAGCTCCGAAGGACCATACGCCGACGCTGCTGCCGCTATCACGCCTCTAGTTTGCACATCCGCTCCATGCTTTAACAAACTCTTAATCATACGAATTTTTCGCGTTATAGCTTCTGGTGATGAAGCCCTTATTTCAGTGGCATTTATAAGAGCCTCATTCATATCCTTTTGGTCAAAATGCCCATGCTCCAACATTGCATCAAGAGTGTCCGGCCCAGTAAAAACTGCATAAACCAGCGGATGAAAATAATCGTCTGTCTTCCCGAAACCAAAGCGCATTGCACCGGCAGCAAGCAAAGTCTCAACAAAAGGCCCGTTATGCGAAGCTAGCGCCATCCTCAAGATTGTGTAGTCATACCTTCTACTTTCGGCAATATCCTCTGGATGTTCAGCAATATGCGCTCGGAAAGATTCGATATCGTTCGCCTTGAGATCATCAAATAGGCTAAGCCGTGGTCGACAGAATTCTGTATCAAATGGAGCTAGATCCAAGTCGTCCTGAGACATCGCTATGGTGGGATTGGACAAATCAGCTTCCGCCTCAACAGCCCCAACTTCGCGCAGGAAATTCAGCACACGCTTAGCGGTTTGTCGTGGCGGCTTGACGGGAAGAAGCGCGGCGCAATAATAGCGATAATGTTCTACCGCCAGTTCCTTGCTTGGTCTCAGTGTGCAACGCCACTGGTCGGAGGGTACAGTTGCATAGGTATCGGCCAGATTTAAATGCGCTGATGCTCTATCAGGAGCTCTCTGCAAAGTATGACGCAACACAATAATCGCATCGTTTATATCTGCGCAGGTTCCGCCACGTGCAAGAAAGTAGCCCAGATCATTTTCGTCGCGTATTGAGAGATCAGCCTTACGGAAATCGACCAAGCCGAATATTCGCCGCAATTCATCAAGATCATCATTTAATCGCGACTTTGTTCTTAGCTTGGCGATCGCATTCTTAAGGTCTTTAGACTCTGGTTTGAAAAATGGAGTGATATGAAATGGTTTGGTTGGCTGTACTAGCTCTTTTTTCCCATTTCGCAGGTCGCCAGCGAGCATAGCCTGACCAAGGCCCTCTAGTAGCGGTCCTTCTTCGCCATCTAAAATTTCTACTTCATTGGGGCGGTCTTGGCTGATCGCCCCCAGATCATTGCTTGAGGTAATGAAAAGGCTAGGCGTATTGGGACACAAATTAAAAAGAATCAGTTCGCCTTGCCCTTGTGTTGATATCAGCCTAACGCCGCCATAATCTATATCACATCCGAACAGGGGCAATGGAGGAGATCTCCATGTCGGAGTTCCCTGCATATCGTAACGCTCCAAAAATCCTAATCGAGCGCCTAATCGAACAAGATAGGTTCGATAAGGTGAATTCCCGATTGTCATCCGAGATTCGTCTGGGACACGGGGAAGGGACTCTATCTCGGACCTCGCGATAGGATCAATATCCAGTGCGTTTACGCGAAGTGGGGCTAGCAAGAGAAATAAGTAAAAGAGACCTGAGCAGGCATTTCTATTCATCATGTTGCAACATGCTTTCCGTTTGTTTTTCAATGTCAAGGCTTAACTAGTTCAGCAGCTGGCACATCGGGCAGAAACTCAATGGTACGAAGGATTTCTATTGCGTGCTGGGTGAGGTCGCTGTCAGGGATACTCACATAACCCACCGCGCCATGCCCACACAAGGCTTTTGAAGCATGAAAAATACAAAAGCGCATGTAGCCTTGCCGGGTTTGCTGGTCACCGTTCAAATAAATATGAGTGTCGGCCCAACCATGGCCATTCACGGCCTTAATATCGTAAACCTGCATAGTTTCTATAATTTCCTCTATTTTTTCACGCGCATGGGCGTCTGTAGATGTGGTCAGATAGCTGCGCAGGTAATCAGGGTCTTTTTCCCACTTCTTCGTGGTAGGGTTAAGAATTCCAGAAGGTTGCATAAGCTCAGGATGGTTGCTATCCATGCATTCACGAGAAAAATACATTTCCCCCATGTTTGACTTCCAGCTGGCGGGCAGTGGCTCAACATGAAATGCGCCTAGATGCTGTTCCCAACTTCCAATACCGCTGTGCTCACCTTTAGGGAGAGTTGCAGCAATATGGCAGCCCTTTCCCAGATTGGTCTCAACTCGAATAGTAGGGGTGTTGTCGTTTGCTATTGCAGGAAACGAAACACTCAGAAAAGCGAGCAAAGAAAGATGTTTTTTCAAGTTAAGGTCTCCTTGGCGTATAGCCTTCAGGATATTCAATGCTTAGCTTGCCCTCAGCATCCGGGAGTCGCATTTCGGTGAGTACGGCAAGTGCTACGCCATAGGCGGAGCAGCGGGAGTCGAAGCCATTCATTCGGGAGTAATCGGTGCGGGTGGCAATTGCTGGCAGGTTAACTTTTGCGCATGCCCGCCAGAAGGCTTGGCTGCGGTAATAAACATGCCTGCCTGTGGGGTAAGTCTCATCGCCTGCGGGGGTTCTCCGGACGGCCTCGGTAGCCACCTCCTGGCGCTCCAGCACATGGGGCGCATCGGCGCACTTCAGCCCCCTGCGTTTAAGGCTTGGCTGGCGGAGCGGCGGGCACATCGGGTAAAAACTCAATGGTGCGAAGAATTTCAAGAGCATGCTGCGTAAGATCGCCCTGCGGCTCATTCACGTATGCCACCTTGCCATTCCCACACAACGCTTTTGAATCATGAAAAATACAAAAACTCATGGAACGTTGACGATATTGTTCATCGCCGATTAAATAGACATAGGTATCAGCCCACCCATGGCCATTCACGGCTTTAATATCGTAAACCTGCGTAGTTTCTATAATTTCCTCGGCTTTGTTACGCTCATAGGCTTCTGTGGAGGTGGTCAGATAGCTGCGCATGTAGTCAGGGTCTTTTCCCCACGTGTTCGTGGTGGAGTTAAGAACTCCAGAAGGTTGCATGAGATTGGGGTCGTTCTTATCCATGCACTCAAGAGAAAAATACATCCGCCCCATGTTCGACTTCCAGCTGGCAGGCAGTGGTTCTACGCCAAATCCACCTATCGTATATTTTGATGTCTCAGAGGCTGGTGCCGGATTGCTATTTTTATCCAGAGGAAGCGTCATGGCGATATGGCAACCTTTAAGCGAGATTTCAACGCGCTCAAGTTGCTCTGGCGCCGCGATAGCAGATTGGGCGAAGGCTAAAAATAGCCATGTCAGAATAACAGGCCTCATGCGCCTCTCCTTGGCGTATAGCCTTCAGGATATTCAATGCTTAGCTTGCCCTCTGCATCCGGAAGTCGCATTTCGCTAAGTACGGCGAGTGCTACGCCATAGGCTGAGCAGCGGGAGTCGAAGCCATTCATTCGGGAGTAATCGGTGCGTGTGGCAATTGCTGGCAGGTTAACTTTTGCGCATGCCCGCCAGAAGGCTTGGCTGCGGTAATAAACATGCCTGCCTGTGGGGTAAGTCTCATCGCCTGCGGGGGTTCTCCGGACGGACTCGGTAGCCACCTCCTGGCGCTCCAGCACATGGGGCGCATCGGCGGATTCCACGAGTCCCTTGGTAATCGCATACCAGCCAGCGCTGTCAGATGGGGCCAACATGGCCTCTTGTGGACTTTCACCCCGCTTGATGTCTGCCTCAACCCATCGCCGCCAGTCTTTTATCTGCTGAGGAATTTCCGGGAAATTCTCATCTTTCAGCAGTTTGAGCGCTTGTTTCTCCTTGTGCTTGTACATGTCATCAAAGGCCGCCTGTAGCCTTGTCCCCAGCGCCGCATCCACCTTGCGCCCGCGGAAGCGCCAGTAATCAAAATAGTTGGCCGGGTTCGTTAGCTGCAAAAAGCCGCGCCCATGCCAGGGGGGGTAATACTTGCTGGAGGCACCGATCTCAGAAAACGAACTAAGCCATGAAGTCTCCTGTACCGCATTGCCAAAGAAAGCGGCCATGCGCAGCGGAGTGTTCAACCCGTATTTGCGCAAGGCGCGGTTGAGGGGGATGCGGTGATTATTGATAATTTTGGCAACCTCATTCGGCTCCCCTCTGCGAGTGCCATAACCCACGACTTCTTCCCATGCCACCGGGTAGCGATCGGGCCGATTGGGCTGTTTGAACGTGAAGGTCCGCAGCGCATGGCTAGGCAGCAGCTGCTTGAACTCCGCCGCCCCCAGCCACATGCATTTGCGCATGTGCTGGATAAAGGCGATGGGGTGGAAATGCCATTCTGCATTGGTGTACGCATCGGGCAGATTGCGGCTGGTCAGGGCCCTGATATGCGCTTTCAGCGCTTTCCAGCTATCGCCGGTTTTATCGTCTCTGTAATGCGGCAAATCCTTGATATGGCCGTAGCGGGCTTCGAAGTTGCTTTGATCAAACTCACTGGGAAACTTGCAGATCAGGTGCTTGAGTTTGTCGGCCAGGCGGTCTGAAGGGGTGAGTATCGGGCTTGCCAGCTTGCGCAAGCCTTCGTCGGTGCGCTCCAATGCCAGCTCGCGATCTGCCATGCGTGCATGCTGGCGGGCAAACAGCATGCGAAGGGTCTCGCTATCGCAGCGCTGGTCCAGGGGATTGTCGTCATCCTGTATGCATTGCCATCCCATGATGGCGGGGAAATCGGCATCGCTAAACTGAAACGTACCCGGCGCATTCAGATTCGCCCACAACAGCCCCTGCGGCGTATGAATGCAGCGCCAGTGCTCAGCCCCCGCTGGCAGCGGGTCTGACCCCAGCACCCGCCCAAAGCGCAGCAGCTCATACCAGCCGCTGGGGCTGCTTTGCGCCTGCTGGCTTTCGGCAAGCCTCTTGTGCCGCTTGTCGGCTTCCTTATGCAGCTCATATTCGCCCCGGCGCTCCGCCACCTGGGTGCCAATCACTTCCCCGGCATGCTCGCCCGTGGCGTGGTATGTGGTGAGGTGGGCATCCCCTTCGTAATCCAGCTTCACCCACAGCGGTGCGGATAGTGTGGCCCCCATCGGGGTTGCGAGATGGGTCGTGGGCTGGTGCGTATGCACCGGCGTGCCCGCAGGCAAATACACATAGGTGCTGCCAAACACCACATCGGTACGCCCACAGCGGGTGGGCGCTTGGCCCAGCGCAGGCAGCGCATCCGGCGCTTGCCCCAGCAGCGTGGTCAGGTTGGCCTCGTCCATGCAGATTTCAAAATGCACATGCCCATAATGATTATAGATCTGCCCGGCGTCGCCGAGCTTGTCCTTGCGGTATATCGGCTGGCCCTGCTTTACCGCCAGCGACTTCATATGCATGTACACGCTGTAAAACGTGATGCTGACAGGTGTATCGCCATTCGCCCCAATCTCTGCCGTGTGCTCGATGATCACCATGCCCTTGTCCGTCCACTCAGGGCTCCCGGTGTAGGCCGAGTAGTATTGTGGGTGGTCGGGGTTTTCATTAGGTTGGGCATCTGGACTAAAGCGGGCATCCGGCTCTACCGTGTAGATCACCCTGCCATCGGCAATCGCCCGCAACGGCGCATAGCCTGTGTAGTAGCCTTCCACCGGCGCCATCAGGTGGATGCCGTTATGCCACTCCATGAAACAGGTGACGGGATACTGTCCGCTAAAGGCATAACGGACGGTCTCGCTATCGTCGCTATGCGTGAACTCGGTGAGAAATGGGTAGCTGATTAGCATGGAATGACTCGTAGGTTATTATGAAAAAGGCCTGCTTGCGTTAGGTGTGGCAGTGAGAATCGGGGGCATCACCACCGGCAATGTCCTGGGCGTATCCTCCATCGCATGCTGGTTGGCATGGACTTTCCAGCTGCCCGCCGTGCCGCTCTCAATGCCGCTGGCGCTCCAGCGGGTGTAGCTGCCGCCTGCGTTCACCACGATTTCCTGTTTGGCGGTGAAGGTGATGTTTTCTGCGGTGTGGCGAATGTCCAGATGGGCGACCATGTCGATGCTGTGCTTGAGGGCCTGGATATCGATGCTCTCTTGTGCCGAAAAGAGCTTGATGCCCGCCTTGTACGCAAACAGCCGTATCGCCTCCCGCACACTGGCGATGAGGCTGCGATTGGCACTCAGACTGACATTGCTGCCCGTGGTAATGGCATGGTCTTCACCGCTGTGCTGATGGGTGCTGCCGGGGGTGGTGCTGGCAATGCCAGCGGGGCTTGCCATGACCAGGTGCGGTTGCTGCAGTTCGGGGAAGGCGGTGTCGGGGTTGGTTGAATTGCTGGCGGTGTTTGTATTGCTGGTGTTGCTGCTGTTGTTGCCGGTAATACCGTCATTCTGCCCCTGCAGCCGCTCGCTCACTTTGGGCTGGTCGTCGCTGTCCTGTGCCTGGTGCTGGCTTGCGAGCTGACCCAGGTCGGCATGCTGGGCTTGTGCCTGTTCTAGTCTTGCCGTGGTTTCGCTGAGGCCGGTGAGGTGGTTCTGGGCTTCTCGTCTCGCTTCGGTGGTGAGGATAAGCCCTTGTCTGGCGCGGATGGCGCCATGCCCATCGGTGCGGAGTTCCAGTCCTTCACCCCGGTAATCCAGTCGTCCGGCATTGCCGTCGATGCGGGTGATATGCCCCAGGCTTAAGGAAGAGCTGTCATGGTCGCTCTTGAGCTGTAGCTGAATCTTGCCATCGGTGTCATCGAGGATTAGGTGATTGCTGCGCCCGGCAGCGCCATTGCCCCCACCGGGGATGAGCTCGCGCGAGCGGATGCCGCTCAAGGCTTGCTGGGCCGGGAGCTGCCACGGGGGCAGGTTGAGCTGGTTGTAGAGACGGCCGGTACATACGGGTAAATCCGGATCTCCGCCGAGGAAATCAATCAGCACTTCTTCGCCTATGCGTGGCAGGTGCATGGCCCCCAGCTGGTTGCCTGCCCAGGCTTGCGATACCCGGACCCAGCAACTGCTGTGCTGGTTCTTCTGCCCATAGCGGTCCCAGGGGAACTGCACCTTGATGCGGCCGTACTGGTCGGTGTAGAGATTGCTCTCGGCGGTGTCGCCGGTGGGGCCGGTCACCAGTGCAGTCTCCGGGCCATGGGTGCGCGGCTTGTGGCCGGGGGCATGCGGCAGCAGGACATCGGGGCGCAGCACTTCGCGGCTGGGCTGGCCGCTGAAGTAGGTCTCCATGCGCCAGGTGCCGGTGAGTTCTCCCGCGATAGCGCCACTGACTCTATCCACGATGGCGGCACGCACCGTTGAAGCTGAAGAGGAGACGGTCTCTTCCCCCACATTCTCGATCAACAAGGTAGTGCTGAGGATCAGGTACTCCTGATTGGCCCTTGCTCTGGGATGCGCTTTGAGGGTAAAGGTATGGCCGGGCACGACACCACGGATATGGCCTTCGCCCGCCACCCGGTGACCGGGCTGGCGCAGGGCTTCCATACGCAGCCGGGCCAAGAGCTCACCTTGCGGCTCGGTCTGGTTGGCCTCGCGGTCCATGCCGGCATTGGGCTGGCTGTAGTCACTGCCATGGTCGGTACGCCACTGGTAGACCTCGTTCTCCGCATGGGCGGTATTACGAGGCTGGGCGTTGCGGGCGGCAAGCTCGGCCCGGGGACGGGTGTAGTCGTAATCGCGGCTGGCATAGCTGCCCGAGGTCAGCTGCTCGGCATCGCTGAAGTGGTGCAGGTACTCTGCATCGGTCTTATGGTCAGGTGGGTAATAGGCAATGGTGTGATAGCCACTGGCCGGGTCATCGGGCTGGAATGGCGTATAGGCGCCATTGTGATCGGCCAGTACCAGGGTATGGCGCCCGTCGTCATGGCGAAAATGAAAGCTGATGCCCCATTCCCGCCACAGGCGGGTGAGGAAGGCGAAGTCGGATTCGTTGTATTGCACGCTGTAGTCCCGGGCGGGATAGCGCTCGATCAGCCGCTTCTCCAGCGCATAGGGGTAGTCTGCCAGCACCGCTTCGGTGATCTCGACC
>NZ_JAJAVG010000007.1:0-223694 GCF_020531915.1 Methylovorus mays | reverse complement strand
ATCGCCCAGCGCGCCGGGCAGGAACTGGCCGTGGCCTTCGAGGCTGATGCCGCAGGTCAATACTTGACCCATCAGCGGACCAACGTCCAGATCACTGCCGACTTCCCCCAAACGGCTACGCACGGTGAGCTGGTAGTCAAACAGGGTGTTGATGCCCTCCCGCCCTTGCAGGCGGACGGGCTCCAACCCATCAGGCAGGATCTTATCGAGCGCGGGACATTGCAGGGTCAGCAGGCGACGGGAGGAGAGCAGCGAGGAAAGCATCACATCGGGTCCGGGCAAGAAGGGAAACCGATGATGCAGCGGATTAATTGATCAGGAAATTGCCCTTAAGGGCGAATGACCACTCCTGAGGTCGTTGGGATATGTAATCTCCAGTACTAAATCTTTTACGCTAGGACGATGTGATGCAAGGCTTAGGGCGCATGGTCACTGTCATCTTTGCTGCTTTCTTGCGCATGGTAATAGCGGTGGGCTAGCTTGGGCACGATATGCAGGATCGCATAGGCTAGGATGGCGCTCAGGATAGCCGTGGATTCGCGTCCCAAGCCAGCGGCGACGCCAATGGCCGCCGTCATCCACAAGCCTGCAGCGGTGGTGAGGCCATGCACTTCGCCATCGTGCCCATGCTTGATGATGGTGCCCGCACACAGGAAACCTACCCCTGCAATCACGCCTTGTACCACGCGGCTGATTTCGGCGTCGGTGAGCCCGGCCTGTATCGGCACCAGCACAAACATGGCCGCGCCCAGCGCCACCAGCATGTGCGTGCGCATGCCGGCGGCCTTGCCGCGGAATTCACGTTCGTAGCCTAAAAGCCCACCCAGCATCGCGGCAATGCCTAGACGCAGAACCACGCGCGTGACCTCGGCACCGTTGGGCAGGTCGGAAAATTCGGCCATGATGGTGTTCATGACTTCGTTCAGCAGGCTATCCATTGCAGGGCTTCCTTCGCTTACTGACCGGCAATGCTGACGGTGCGCCCACTGGCGGCGGCTTCAAGCGAGGCGACAATCGTGCGGCAATTGGCTTTGGCATCCTGCAAGCTGAGCAGTGGGGTTTTATCGTTGAGTACACAGTCGCTGAAATGGGCGATTTCCAGATTGAAATGGTTGCTGGGCGCGTAGGTTTCCACATGTTTTTGGCCGTCATCGGTCCACCAGCTGATCAACGGCACATCGCTGGTGCCCGGCAGTTGCCACACCGTATGGCAGATCAGCGAGCCTTTGTTGCCGACAATGCGGTATTCGGACTGGCGGCTGCACTCAAAGCTCACATCAAAATGCCCGCGTTTGCCATCGCCAAAATCCAGGATGCCGCTGGTAGCAATGTCGGCGCCACTTTCGGCGTATTTGGCCATGGCCGAAACGGCAATGGGTTCGCTGCCAAAGCAGTGGCGCAAGGTGTGGATGGCATATGGCCCGACATCCCACATGGCACCGCCGCCATTGGCGGTATCTTTTGCCAGACGGTACAGCCGCGCAGGGCGCATCATGAATGAAAAGCTGGCGTGCGCGTAGCGAATGTCACCCAGCACACCACTGGCCACAATCTCCTGCACCCGCTGGTGCTGCGGGTGAAAGCGATACATGAAGCCTTCCATTACCTTGAGGTTTTTGGCTTGGGCGGCGGCCTCAATGGCGTTGATATCTTCCACTGTGAGTGCCATGGGTTTTTCGATCAGCACATGCTTGCCGGCGGCGAGCGCTTTCAATGCCCATTCGGCATGTTCGTCATTGGCCATCGGCAGATAAACAGCTTCTACGCGCTCATCTTCCAGCAGGGCTTCCAGTGTGGGGTAAAACGATACGCCTGGCGTACTAGGCGCATATTTTTTCAGGGTTTCTGCTGCGGCATCAGGACGGCGGCTGGCAATCGCCACCAGCTCGGCATTGGGTGCAGCGACGATGGCTGGCAGCAGACGTTCGTTGACTCTGGCAGCACCCAGAATGCCCCAGCGCAGGCGAGAACTTGAGCTCATGTACAGGCCTCATGGTGGTAAGAGAAGCCTTGAATAATGGCAGAATTCGGGGGCTGCGGCTAGCTGAGCCGTGGGCGGAGGCTAGTTGGCGGCAGGTTTGCTGCTGGCAGGCGCTGGGGGGCGGGGCGTTGCCGCGTCAGACTTGGTTGGCGCAGATGCCGGAGTCGCTACTGACGAGGGAGTATCTGGCGGTGCTACCGTTGGCCGGATGATGGTCGGGGTATCGGGCACGATCTCGGAAACATCCGTCTGATTGGGCATCAGCGAGTCATAAAGAATCATGATGGAAACGCGCCGATTACGCGCCCGGCCCAGTGGCGTGCTGTTGTCCTCCAGCGGTTGCGAGGCGCCAAAGCCCACGGCGCTCAGGCGTTTCTCATCCAGGCCGCTATCCTGCAGCATGCGCACCACGCTGCTGGCGCGCATGGCCGACAGCTCCCAGTTGGAGTAGAACTTGTCATTATGGATGGGCACATTATCGGTGTGGCCTTCCACTTGAATCGCATGATTATTGGTTTTCAGGGCTTGGGCGATCTCATTGAGCGGACCACTGGCGATGGGCTGCAGTTCGGAGGCGCCGGGCGCAAACAGCAGGCTGTCGTGTATGTCCACCCGCACGCCACGGTTGTTCTGCATGACCTTGATCTTGCCCTCCAGCACCATGGGGGCCAGATGGTTGGCCAGATTATTGGCCATGGCGGTCATGGCTTCGCGTTCGCGGCGCTGCTTGTCGTTGCGGCGGGAGAGCTCCAGTGGGCGTATGAATGATGGCTGCCCATACAAGCCCTTGATATTGGCATGCTCGTTATTGCCATCGGGCGGATTGTTGAGCTGAGGCGTGTTTTCGCCAGTGAAGGCGGTGCCCAGTGACGATGTCAGCTGTTCATACTTGCCCTGATTGACCGAGGAAATGGCGTACATGACCACAAAAAACGCAAACAGCAGGGTGATGAAATCCGCATAGGACACCATCCAGCGCTCCTTGTTGTCCTCGTCTTCCTCTACCTGTCTTCTGCGCATGGATAGGGGTCCGTATCAACGCATGTAGCTGTTGAGGCGCTCTTCCACCACGCGCGTATGGTCGCCTTGCGCGATGGAGACCCAGGCATTCATGAGCATTTCGCGCCGGCTCGCTTCTTGTGTAACGTAAGCCTTGAGCTTGCTGCCTATGGGCAGGAACACGATATTGGCGAGGCCCACGCCATATATTGTGGCTACAAACGCAACGGCAATGCCACTGCCCAGACGGCTGGGGTCGGACAGGTTTTCCATGACATGGATCAGGCCCAGCACCGCGCCCAGAATACCGATGGTAGGGGCATACCCTCCGGCAGAATCCCAGATTTTGGCGGCGCTACGGTACTGGCTTTCGTAATAGTAGATATCAATGGCGCAGATTTCGCGGATCTTGTCAGCGGCAATGCCGTCAATCAAGAGGCGCAAGCCTTTTTTGATAAAGGGGTCGGTTTCGTTGTAGAGCTGGGCTTCGAGCTTGAGCAGGCCATCGCGGCGGGCGGTGTGGCTCCAGCCTATGATGCGGCGACTGAGTTCTTTTCTGTCATCGATCGGCGGTTGCACTATCCAGCGCAACAGCATGAGTCCCAGCTTGAAGTTGGCAGGCTTGCTTTGCAGCAATACCGCGCCAAAGGTGCCGAAAACCACGATCAGGAAAGCCGCGGGCTGAATCAGTGAGGCAATCTGCCCGCCTTCAATCGCTTGCCCTAACAGGATGCCGAAAACGGCGAGTAGGATGCCTCCTAGGCTGCCCCAGTCCATAATTGCTCTTTCATGTAAGCGCGTAATCGAGCAATGGCTTGACTATGCAACTGGCAAACACGTGATTCGGAGACATTCATCACCGCGCCAATTTCCTTCAGGTTAAGTTCCTGTTCGTAATACAGGCCCATCAAAATCTGTTCGCGCTCGGGCAGGTTTTCAATGGCCTCAATCAGGGTTTCCCGGAAATTGCTATCGAGAAGGCCTTTGATCGGGTTGCCCGAATCATCTTGCAGAAAGCGATCCAGAAAGTGATCGCCCCCTTCGGATTCATGAAAATCCTCGTAATACAGCAACTGGTGGCCACTGCATTCGCCCAGCATGTCGTAATAGTCATCCAGTGACATCTTGAGTTGCTTGGCGACTTCCCCTTCTGTTGGCGGGCGCCCCAGCACTTGTTCCAGCTGGTTAATGGCACCTTCCACATCGCGCATGTTCTTGCGGATACTGCGCGGCAGCCAGTCGGCATTGCGCAGCTCATCTATCATGGCGCCGCGTATGCGTTGGGCCGCGTAAGTTTCAAACTGCGCACCATGCGTATCTTCATAGCGATTGATCGCATCGAGCAGGCCCATCATCCCGGCCTGCACCAGGTCGTCCAGCTCTACGCTGGGTGGCAGCTTGGCCTTCAGCTGATAGGCCAGCTTCTTGACCAGCGTGGCATGCTGGTGCAGCAGACTATCTTTCTGATTGGGTTTTCCCGTTGCCGTATACATACTTTCCTTGCTTGGGCACCTTGTCGTTTAATGGTGTGAGACGTATCACAAGCATTGCTTGCCCACATTCTACACCCGTGCCGCGCGAGCGCCAGCCCACCCGCGGCTGCGCATACCATTCCGGTATATGCAGCCGTTGTTGAGCCGGGGCTGCGGCATTGTCTTGCCCTGCGTATTGTGTGCTGGCTTACAGCGTGACCGATGTTCGCTGTATCTCGGCCAGAATCGCCTGCCGGTAATCCAGTTTGCGTGCCAGTGCCTTGAAGGCGGCCGAGGCTTGTGCCATTGGAAATGCATCAATGACCACACGCCCCAGTTTTTCCGCCCGGCTCAGGTGCTCATCGGCCGGGATGGCACCCATGAACTCCAGGTCTATTTGCATGAAGCGGCGTGCTACCTGGGCAATGTTCTCAAACACCAGCATGGCCTGCGCCTGACTGGCGTTGCTCACCACAATACCGAAAGAGCGTCGTCCCAACTGGCTGCATACCTGCTTGATGAGGATGTAGGCCTGCTTGATCGACTCCGGATCACGCGTGAGTTGGATCACAATTTCGCCATCGTTGAGCGATTGTAATGGCAGAGCGTTATTATTTAAAACAGTATCGACCAGCACGATGTCATATTCCTGCGCCAGCTTGCCGAAAATGCGATCCAGCTGCAGGCCTTCTGCCTGCTGGAACTGCATGCTGCCCTGCTTGGGCAGCAGGCGGCTGATGCGATAACCCTGTTCGGAAAACTTGATCGCCTTGTTCAAAGGCACGCGCTGATTGGCAACTTCCAGCAGGCTGGGGGTATTGCCCAGCTTGTAATGCGTCAGGGCATCGCCAGTATTGGCGGTGGCATGCACGATGATGACATTGTTGCCATCATCCTGAATCGACGCACCGAGATTCTTGATCAGTCTGGCCTGGGCATTGCCCGGCATGGCGGATAACACCGACACGATACGGGGCCGGGGGCCGGACATGATGCGACGCAGACCGGCGGCTTGATCTTCGCGGAAACTAGACATGATCGGCTCCCATGCTCAGTTTGGTGGCCACTGGCGAGGTATTGCCCATCAGGAATGGCAGTTCGTTATGCTTGAACTGGAAGGACGACGTGTTCTGCGCGCCCGCGCGGAAGGCGCGATGGATCAGCAGCTTTTTATTGGCCACATGCAGGTCTTCCGGCACGCGCTGGCCATTGGCCACGTAATACAGGCGCAGTTTTTCGCGGATGATCACATCCAGCGCGCTGCCAATGGTGGCGGCTTCGTCCAGCTTGGTGATGATGCAACCATCCAGCTGTTTGACCTTGTAGGCACGCACCACATCGGTCAGCGTTTCGCCGGTGTTGGTGGCGTTGAGGCACAACAGCTTCTTGATCGGCTGGCGGGTGCTGGACAACATGGCGATCTGTTCGGCCACCATGCGGTCTTTCTGGCTGACGCCCACGGTGTCGATCAGAATGGTGTGCTTGCCCTTGAGCTCTTCCAGGGCAATTTTCAGGTCGGCTTCGTCTTTCACCGCATGCACCATCACGCCCAGAATCTTGCCGTAGATGCGCAATTGCTCATGACCGCCAATCCGGTAGGCATCGGTCGTGATCAGGCCCAGCTTGCCAGGGCCATGCTTCATGACAAAGCGCGCGGCCAGCTTGGCGGTGGTGGTGGTCTTGCCCACACCAGTTGGCCCGATCAGGGCAAACACGCCACCGCGATTGAGGATTTCATCTTCATTGGGGATGGCTTGCAGGTTTTTTTCCAGAATCGATTGCACCCAGGCATTGGCTTCAGCGCTGGTGCGATGGTCTGGCATGTTTTCGGCAATCTGGCGCGACAGCGCAGCACTGAAGCCTGCGGACAGCAGCATATTCAATGTGTTGGATTTGACCGGGTCGCGATGCTGGATATTACCCCAGGAGATTTCCACCAGTTGCGATTCGATCACGCTGCGCATATTGCGGATCTCGTTCAGCATGTCGTTGATCTGCTTGTTGGACTGTGGCGCGGCTGCTTGTGCTGGGGTGGTGGTCACCTTGGGGCGTGCCGTGGTGGTAGGTGCAGGCTCGGTACGCACGGCGCGATAAGGTTCGGCTTCGGGCGCGGCCTGACGCACAGGCGGACGTGCCTGGCGAGCGGCGGGGCGCGCCTGCACTGGTTGCAGGGGCTCCATGGCGGGCGCTGCACGGCGCTTGCTGCCTTGCACCGGGGCATCATCGGACATGAAAGAGGCCATGTCTTCTTCCTTGAAGGCCAGGATCTCGTTACCACCGTTGACGGCACGGTTAGACAGGATAACGGCATCTTCACCCAGGCTTTTACGGACCATGGCTAATGCTTCGCGGGAACTCGATGCGAAAAAGCGTTTGATGTTCATGCTTGACCTCCAATAAGGCTAGTGACACGGATAGTTTTTGAATCAGGAAGCTCTTCATGCGACAGCACACGAAGATGCGGAATAGCACGGCGCAGGAATTTTGACAGGGCCGAACGCAGTGGGCCTGGTACCAGCAGCACAGGCGTCATGCCCATCTGCTCTTGCTTGCGGGTGGCGGCCTCGGCCTGTCTGGACAGGGTTTCGGCCAAGCCAGGCTCAATGGCAGCGCCGCCGGCATTGCTGCTGGTCAGCGCTTGCATCAGCAGGCGTTCCAGCTGGTTATCCAGCGCCATGACGGAGACTTCATTGCCGGTAGGGAACAGCTGCTGCACGATAGCGCGGCCCAGCTGAACGCGGACAAAGGCGGTGAGCTCGCTTGGATCCTGCGTACGTGAAGCGTATTCGGACAAGGTTTCGACGATGGTGCGCATGTCGCGGATATGCACGCCCTCGGTCAGCAGGTTCTGCAATACCTTCTGTACCACGGACAGCGGCAATTGCTTGGGCACCAGGTCTTCGACCAGTTTTGGCGAATCTTTGCCGATATGGTCGAGCAGCTGCTGGACTTCCTGGCGACCCAGCAAGTCAGCGGCATTGGTGGTGATGATGTGGTTCAGGTGGGTAGCCACCACGGTGCTGGCATCCACCACGGTGTAGCCCATGGCCTGTGCCTGATCACGTACTGCGGATTCCACCCAGATGGCGGGCAGGCCAAAGGCCGGGTCGGTGGTGGCAGTGCCGGGCAGAGTGCCGCTGACCATGCCAGGGTTGATCGCCAGAAATTGCCCATGGTTGGATTCGCCGCTGCCCACTTCCACACCTTTCAGAATGATGCGGTAGCCGGAAGGACGCAGTTCCAGATTGTCGCGAATATGGACGGTAGGGGCGAGAAAGCCGACTTCCTGTGCGAATTTCTTGCGCAGGCCCTTGATGCGTTTCAAGAGGTCGCCGCCCTGGGCTTTATCGACCAGCGGAATCAGGCGATAGCCCACTTCAAGGCCGATGACATCCACTGGCACGACATCGCTCCAGCTGGCTTCTTCAGGCTCGCCGGTAGGGGCTGGTGCTTTTTCAACGGCCGGGGCGGCCACGCGCTTTTTCTGTTCCGACACAAAATAGGCAATGCCGGACAAAATGGCAGCCAGTACCAGAAACGCAAAGTGCGGCATGCCGGGAATGGCGCCCATGCTGCCGATAATCCCGGCGGTCAGGTAAATCACTTTGGGGTTGGAGAACAGCTGAGTCACCAGTTGTGTGCCCACGTCTTCGGTATTGGCCACGCGCGATACCACCACACCGGCAGCGACCGAAATGACCAGGGATGGAATCTGCGCTACCAGGCCATCACCAATCGCCAGCAGGGTGTAATTCTTGATGGCGTCGGCAAATGCCATGTCGTGCTGCACCATGCCGACGATCAGGCCGCCGACGATATTGATGACCGTGACCAGAATGCCAGCGATTGCATCGCCCCGTACATATTTGCTGGCACCGTCCATGGCGCCGTAGAACTCGGCTTCCTGGCCAATTTCGGCACGGCGGCTGCGGGCTTCATCTTCGCCGATCAGACCGGCATTCAAGTCGGCATCAATCGCCATCTGTTTGCCTGGCATGGCATCCAGGGTAAACCGGGCGCCCACTTCGGCAATCCGGCCTGCACCTTTGGTCACCACGGTAAAGTTGATGATGGTCAGGATGACGAACACCACGATACCGACCGTGTAGTTGCCGCCAATCAGGAAGTGACCGAAAGCTTCAATCACCTTGCCCGCAGCATCTGGCCCGGAGTGACCTTCTGTCAGCACAACGCGGGTGGATGCCACATTCAAGGACAGGCGCAGCATGGTAGTCACCAGCAGCACCGTGGGGAAGGCGATGAAATCAAGCGGTTTTGATGTCTGCAGACCGATCATCAGCACCATGATGGACAGGGCGATGTTAAAGCTGAACAGCACATCCAGGGCAATCGCAGGCAGAGGCAATATCATCATCGCCAGCAGCATGACGATAATCAGGGGAGCGGCCACCGAGGCGCCACCCATATTGCCCAGAATCTTTCTCAATGCGAGCGCATTCATCAGGCGACCACCTTGCTCAGCTTGCTATGGGGATCAAGGTCATCCGGCACTTCCAGATTCTGGGGTTTTTCCGGATGGCGACCGCCATGCTTGTTGAATACCCGCATTTGAAAGACATAAGCCAATACCTCTGCCACGGCAGAGTAAAGGGCGGATGGAATTTCATCCCCTAATTCGGTATGTGCATACAGCGCACGTGCCAGTTTGGGCGACTCCAGCGTCATGATGCTGTGCTCGGCGGCAATCTCGCGAATTTTCAACGCCACGGCATCCGCCCCTTTGGCAATCACCGTCGGCGCACGCATGCCCAACTCCTTATATTGGATGGCGACGGCATAGTGGGTAGGGTTGGTAATCACCACATCGGCTTTTGGAATTTCCGACATCATGCGGCGGCGGGCAATTTCACGCTGTTGCTGACGGATGCGGGCCTTGATTTGCGGGTTGCCTTCGGACTCCTTGGCTTCCTGCTTGACTTCTTCCTTGGTCATTTTCAGTTTGTCGGCATAGGTCTTTAACTGAAAAGGCACGTCGATCGCGGCGATCAGAATCAATGCACTGACGATAAAGAAGAAGCTTTTCAACAGCATGTCTTCTACTTCACCAATGCTGGTATTGAGCGGCAGCAGAGCCAGGGAGAGTATGGAGTCTACATCGTGCATGACGACAAAGTAGGACACGGTTCCGACCAGCAGTGCCTTGCCGGAGGCTTTCAGCAATTCAGCCAGGGCGTTTTTCGACACCATGTTGCCCAGGCCGCTCATGGGGTTGAGGCGGTTGAATTTGGGAACGAAGGCCTGGTTGCTGAAATTCCAGCCACCGATAATGATGGGGGCGGCGATGGCCATGACAAACAACAGACCGGCCAGGGGGGCAAAAGCGATCAGCAGACTATATATACCGTCCGCTATCTTGAGGAACAGCAGGTTGCTGTCATAGGCAAGGGCTCGCTCAAAATGCAGGCTGCCACTTATATTATGTTTGAGCGCATCACCAAACTGCGAACTCATCATGGCGATGCCCATCCCGGCAGCCAGCAGCATGGCACAGGTCACGAACTCGCGTGAGCGGGGGACATTACCTTCTTCGCGCGCCTTTTCGAGGCGCTTGGGCGTCGCCGGTTCTGTCTTTTCCAAATCGCTGTCTTCAGCCATTTCGTATCCTGTGTGCCGTGTGTGTGATGGGGATGTGCGGTCCCGCTGACATGGAGCACATTATCAGTGGCCGACCCCTGGGAGCATTTCATGAATAAAAGGGGTAAACCCATGCCTAATTGCCATGAGAATGTCTTGAAAAAGAGGATTTAGGGGAATGTCTTAAAAAAATTAAAAATAAAAATCTTTACAAAACAATCGGATATCGAGTTAATTAAAAAAACTTAAAAAACTCCTAAAGTTTTCCTCAAGCCAGCCGATAGACCATTTGTGTGATACGGATTAATGCGTCTTCAAGGGGTTGGCGGCGCGTAGTGCGTAAGTTGGTGTGTGTAGCAGCAGCCTGGCTTTAGGGGTTTTTAATAAAATTAGATTAATTGAAACAATGAGTTATCGATTTAATTCTAATTTTTTTAAAAAATCCCTAAAGTTTTTAAAAGTCGGGCCGATAAATCCTTTGTGTGTAGTCCAGTAGTGTGTGTGGTAATTGATTTGTTGGGGTGTGTGGCTTTAACAAATCTGACAGTCGTAAACTTGTGTAAGGTTGTGTAAAAATTAAGTTTTTTATAAACAACAACTTATGAAATTGTTTATGATGCATTTCGGGTAAGCGCTAAAGTTTTTCTCAGGCGTGCCGTAATGGATGTGTGTGTAGTAAATCGTGTGTGTGTCAGGCTGCTTTTAGCGCCTACCCAATGTGTGTAGTAAAGTGGTAACACTTAGCTCTTTGATTTTTAAGGGTTTAAGTGAAAAATCAGTTAAGTATCCCAGCCGGATGTAGGCGTTTGTAAGACAAACGCCTACATTTGCGCGCCTTCGCGTCTTACGCAAAAAACCGACAGACTCCAGTTATGCCAGAATCCCTTTGGGTTCAAAGTACGTCTCACGCGCCCCACACACAGCGCACACACACACGAGGGACCCAAAATGACTGAAAAAGACATGATGTCTGACATCAAAGATGCCAACCTGAGCTACCTGATGCTGGCCCAGCAAATGATACGCTCCGACAAGGCTTCCGCCATCTTCCGTCTGGGCGTCAGCAAAGAAATCGCTGATGTTCTGGAAAGCCTGACCACTGCCCAACTTCTCAAACTCTCCAGCACTAACATGATGCTGGCCCGCTTTCGCTTCGACGACTGCGCCATTCTCAATATGCTGACCAGCTATACCAAGGATCGACACCTTGCCAGCGCGCATGCCGCCATCCTGATGGCAGGCCAGTCGCCAGAGGCAATGGCTTAGGTTTTGGATAGCGCCGTTCCGGCAAATTGATCAAGAAGGCAGGCATTATCATGGAAAAGAAAAGCGTAGTTAATGAAGCACAACAAATCCAGTTGGCGATACAGCTGATCACGCTGGGCGCACGGTTGCAACTGCTGGAATCGCAGACGACCTTGTCCCGTGAGCGCCTGATCAAGTTGTACAAGGAACTGAAAGGCGTATCGCCACCCAAGGGCATGCTGCCATTTTCCACCGACTGGTTCCTGACCTGGCAGCCGAATATTCACTCTTCCATGTTCCTGAATATCTACAATTTCATGCGGGAGCATACGGATGTGAACGGCATAACCGCTGTAATCAAGGCCTATCAACTGTATCTGGATGAAACCGGTACCGAAGATCCAGAAACTGCCGTGCTGTCGCTCACCCGCGCTTGGACTCTGGTAAGATTTGTCGAGAGCAAGATGCTCAAGCTGCAAGCCTGCAGTTGCTGCGGCGGCCACTTTGTGGTGAATGTGTATGATCTGAATCAGCACTTTGCCTGCAGCTTGTGCCATGTGCCTTCGCGTGCTGGCAAAACCAAAAAAACCAGGGAAATGGCTGCCGCCTGATGCACCAAGCGGAATCGCAGCGGGGATTACATTAGCGTCACCCCCTGATGAGCAGGCGCCAGTCAATGGGTTGGCGCTTATTGGGGGTATGTTGGTTTACAAGAATTACGGCGCGAAAAGCGCTGCGTCATCAGCGCACGATCGGCCTGCCATCGCATGTCCGTTTCGGTCTGCGCATCATCCAGTCCTCCATGCCCACCATCGCCACAGTGGTGATATCCATGGTTGCCTATCGTTGATATTTTCTTTTGCTACAGGTGGTTATCTTGCATAAACCATCTGCATCCCGCCATTTATTGCCTGCCACTCGCGCCTTGCTGATACAGCTGGGCATGCTGGGCATCAATGTGCTTATTGCCTTGCTGTTTGGCCAGCTCACCGGGCGCGTTTATCCGTTCTGGTTGCTGGTGCTCATACAAGCGGTGGGGGCTTATTTATTGGCTCGACTCTGGGGCATGGCCTCGTGGTGGCGCCTCATCCATCTCTTTTTTCCGCTGATCGCTTGGCTCATGGTGCAGCTGCATCTCCCCAACTGGGTGTATCTGACAGGGTTTTTATTCAGCCTGATGCTGTTCTGGACCACATTTCGCACGCAGGTACCGTTTTACCCCTCCTTTCCGGCGGTGTGGCAGCAAGTGCTGGCATGGATGCCGGCGCGGCAGGGCTTGCGCATGATTGATATAGGCAGCGGGCTCGGGGACATGGCCATGCATATTGCCAGGGTAAGACCCGACTGCCAGATGCTCGGCATTGAAGTGGCGCCGCTGCCATGGTTGATAAGCCATGTGCGGGCCCGCTGGCGTAAATCCTCTGCCCGCTTTGTGCTGGGCAATTACCACAAGCTGGATTTTCAGGAGTTTGATGTGGTGTTTGCCTATCTGTCACCCGCGGCCATGCCCGCGCTTTGGCAAAAGGCGAGTGAGGAGATGCGGCCGGGCAGCTTGCTGATCAGTTATGAATTTGAAATACCTGGCGTGGTGCCGACCTGTCAGTGTCCTGTCGGCGAAGCGGGGAAGTCGCTGTATGGCTGGATCATGCCGGGTAGTCAGACTTGAAGCTAAAATCCCCATGCAAGCTTGTCAGGCCAAGGCTTGTATGGGGGTCAGGAAGTATGGTCTCGCCGACTAGAAGTCCATCGTCGCCGAAATCATCACTGTGCGTGGCTGGCCAAGATAAAGCCAGTTTCCGGTGCTGCTGGCCCAGTAGTCGCGCCCAAACAGATTGTTGATCCCTGCCCGGATGACCAGGGGTCGCCCTGTGGCTTCTGTCTTGTAGCGGGCACCGATGTCCCAGCGTGTCCAGCCTGGAATGCTGCGTGTATTGGCTTCATCCAGATACTGGGCGCTGGTCGACATCATGCGGGCAGTGAGTGTCATGCCTGGCAGCAGCGAAAGATCATATTCGCTGCCCAGGTTTAGCTGCCAGCGCGATACATTCGGTGCGGTGTTGCCGTCATACGCATCGCTGCTGGCATGCGTGAGTTTGGGTTGGATGTAAGTCGCCCCGCCCAGCAGCCGCACTCCCTGAACCTCGCCGAAAACATTCAGCTCAATACCGCGATTGCGTTGTTCTCCCCCTACCTGATAGGTCGAGGTGCCGTCGCCATTGGAAACCGTCAGCCCGCTTGGTTTTTCAATCTGGAAGGTGCTTAGCGAGGTGGTGAAGCGGCCAAAATCGTATTTCACCCCGACTTCGTGTTGCTTGGTTTTGACCGGGGGAAACACCTTGCCTGCATTGGTGGTGCCAATGGGCGCGGTGTCGCCTTGCGTCAGCCCTTCAATGTAATTGCTGTAGATCGACCAGTTTGCACCGGGTTTGATCACCGCCGCCAATACCGGGGTCAGGGCATGTTCGTCATAGGCTGTGTTGCTTTCCCCCGTGGTGGTGTCGTAGTCAATCACTTGCACCCGTTGGTAGCGTCCCCCCAGCGTGATGGCGAGGCGGTCATCAAGAAATGCCATGGTGTCGGCTACCGCCAATGAGGGCAGCTGCAGGCGATTGGTCTTGGCCGGGTGCGAGTCCATACTGGCCGTCGATGGGCGGCTAATGCTAGTTTGGTTGTAGATATTCGTGGCAAAACTGCTGAAGCCATAATAGTCGGCCGTATAGCCGCTATCTTTCATCACATAGTTGGCGTTGATGTTCAGCTGATGCTGGATGGCACCCGTGCTGAAATTGCCACGCACGCCGCCCTGTGCGGTGCGGTAATTGGTCCAGTTCGGCCAGTAATATATGGTGGCCTGGGCATTGCCCTGGGTATCGGCCACGCTGACATCGGTGGAAAGATAACTGGAGGTGGTGTTGCTGCCGCCAGCCGCGCCGTAGAGAGTCCAGGCCGGGGTGAGGTCATACTCGGCTTTTGCCAGCAGATAATTGCTTTTGGAGTTGGCATATTCCCAATCCTGGGCAATCCGTTTTTTGGCGCTAGGCGGAGAGGGGATGGTGATGCCGTCGGCAATGCCGAAACCAGCGGCGCCCTGAGGAGCTTCGTTGTTCATGGTCTGGTGCCCGGCATCCAGCGATGCCCGCAGACGATTGCCGCGGTAATCAATGCCGATGGTGGCTGCGCCCAGTTCAACCGATTGCCCGGCGGTAGCGTTTTTACCATCGCGATATACGCCATTGAAGCGGATGCCCCAGGCATTATCTTCGCCAAAGCGACGTCCAATATCGACATGGCCACCGAAGTTGCTATTGGACATATAGGTGGCTGTCAGTCGCGTCAGGGGTTTGTCATCCGCCCGCTTGGGTACCATATTGATGGTGCCGCCCACGGCCCCTCCGGCGCCCGGTGCCATGCCATTCAGCAAGGCACTTGGCCCCTTCAGCACTTCGATGCGTTCTGCCATTTCGACAGGTGCTGCCCGGTTGGATGCGATACCGCTGATGCCGTCAAACAGAACGGAATCCTGAACCGAAAACCCGCGGATCAGGAAGATATCCCCTCCGGCAGCTGCGTTGGTCAGGCTGTAAGACACGGTGCGCACGGAAGGGTCGTTGAGCATCACATCCGCGGCGGTGATCGCCTGCTGGTTTTCCATCAGCTCGGCGGTGTAACTGGTGGTGTTGAATGGCGTATCCATCACCTCTTTATTGCCGAGCAAGCCTAGTCGGCTGCCACGGGCCACCTGGCCACCAGCATACGGTGGCGGTAGGCTTGCCGCCGGCTCGGCGCTGGCCGTGACCGACACTAGCGGAAGCGTTGACACGCTTGCATCCGCCGCGCCCTCTGCCTTGGCGGCGACGCGCATGCCATAGCTGCCATCTGCCTGCTGGTATGCCTCAAGTCCGGTTCCTGCCAGCAGCGCGGCCAGGCCTTCCTGCACGGCATAACTCCCCTTGAGTCCGGCACTGGTCTTGCCTGCGGCGGCTTCGCCCGCGCCTGCCAGATAAATACCGGATTCACGCGAGAACCGGATCAGCACGCTGCTGAGCGGACCTGCCGGAATGTCATAACGACGCACGCTCTGGGTTGCCGCTGGGGTTTGTGCCTGTGCAGTGGGTAGCCAGGCGACCTCGGCAAATGTGCTTCCCAGCAGGAGTAAATGAATCGCCATGGCCAATGGCCGAACGGCGGGCAAGGATGCAGCAGCAGGAAGCGTGTTGGGTTTCGGATGGTGAGACATCAATGGATTTCCTCTGGAATAGGGTCAATAAAACGAAGACCCTCATCACACGAACTGTCTGGCTACCGGGATGGGCAGCGGGCGAGGCCCGGTCTGCGTCACGCCGGCTTGGCGGGTTTAACGGTCATGGTGTCTTCTTGCATTGTTAAACCAATGAGCGGGCAAAACCCGGAACCGCTTAATCAGGATTTTTTCAGGGAAGGGCTTCCAGTGTGGTCCACCAGGGAAGAGGCTGCTGGATCTGGATGGGGAGCGCGCTTGCCAGCATGTGCAGCGCACGGTCGGTGTCCTGTATGGGGAAGTTGCCATAAACCTTGAGGTTGGCCACGGCATCTGCCACCCCCAAATGGCCCGGTCGGTAGCGACGCAATTCATCGACGACCTCGCGTAGCGCGATGTTATCCGCGACCAGGGTGCCCTGTATCCAGGCTTCACGCGCCATATCGGCGGGCTTGGGAGACGTGATATGACCCGTATCGAAAAAGGACTGCTGCCCTGCTGCCACCAGGCGCGTGATGCCGTTGGAAGAGGTTCGTATTTCCACGGCGCCGTCATAGACATCCAGCCGGGTGTTGGCTGCATTGAGGCGCACATTGAAACGGGTGCCCAAGGCCCGCAGCCGACCATGCATGGTTTCTACCAGGAAAGGACGTGCGCTATCCGGAGCCGTTTCAATGAAGGTTTCACCTGCCAGCAGGGTAATGCGGCGTTCACGGGCGTTGAAGTCCAGATTGATGGCACTGGCGGTATTGAGCCACAGGCGGGAGCCATCGGCCAGGGTGAGTGCGCGCTGCTCGCCGGTGCTGGTGTGGTGATCTGCTGTCCACGCTAGCAGGCTTGATGGCAGCCGGGCTTCGCGCCAGCCCAACCAGCCGAGCATACCCCCGCCGACCAGTGCCGCTATGCTTGCCAGCACGCGGCGCCGGGCATGCAAGCTGGCATTGGCTGCATTGAGCGCATTTGCCGCCCGGCGCGGATCTGCGATATGACGCAGAGGGTCCATTCCGCGACTGATTTCTTCCACATAACGCCAGGCAGTCCGGTGCTCCTCGGCGGCGTCTAGCCAGGTTTGCCAGCTCGCATAATCATGTCGGCTGGCTTTGCCATCGCGCAGGCGGGCATACCACTCGGCAGCCTGCGTCAGTATGGTGTGAGAAGGTTCTGGACTCAAGGAGCTGGAGGTGATGCGACTCATCTTGCGGTGCAGTGCTGGTAGCGGCCCGTCAGGCAGCGGGCTCATGGCTTAATTCGGTTGCAGTTTGCCGGGCGCGCAAGCTCAGGCAGCCCAGCATGGCTTGTGCGACATACTTGCGCACCATGCGGCCAGAGACGCCCAGCTCCAGCCCAACCTCATCGTCCGTCATCTCGCAGATCACGGCGAGGGTGAAGGCACGGGCCGCTTTGGGGGACAACTGGTGCAACATGGTCAGAACCTCTTCCAGCGCCTGCAGAACCATGGCCTGACGTTCGGCCGAAGGGTGGTTCGCTAGCGGCATGCTGGCCAGTGTGTCCAGCCAGGCTTTTTCGATTTCCTGCCGCCGCCACAGGTTGATGCATAAATGCTGGGCCGTGGTGCGCAGATAGGCTCTCGCCTCTGCCACGCTGTCAAAACGCCGCTGCGTGCGACCGCTGATCAGTCTGACAAAGGTGTCATGTGCAAGGTCTGCGGCATCGGCGCCATTGCCCAGGCGACGGCGCAACCACCCCTGCAGCCAGCCATGATGATGGACATAAAGATTTTCAAGAAGAGAGGAGGCGTGGCTCAATGGGAGATGTTCAACAGCAAATGAGAATTAATATCAATTATTGCTGAACACAGGCCGATGCGCAACTCCCGGCCGCAGGGGCTTACCTTTTCCGCAGATGGTATGCGGAAACCACCACGGGGACAGGCAGCGTGTGCCATGTGCCTTCGCGTGCTGGCAAAACCAAAAAAACCAGGGAAATGGGCGCCGGGCAAATTCGCGCTGTTGAGGTATCACCACATCGCCAGTGAATAGCGCCCCGCGCCCCAGGGCGCTGAATCAGGGGCAGGGTGGATTACAAACGCAGGATATATCTCAACGTGACATCGGAGCGAAGCTTATTTGCCATGCTTGCTCGGGTCACATCATGTTGCCTGGCCTCTTGTGTGGTCCTGTTTTTTTCGATGGCGGCCATTGCGCCTGATCCAGCATCCGGTCTTTATCCAGACATGCCTCTTTTTCATAGCATCTGAGTCCCCTCGTGTATTGCCTGCTACCCGTGCCTTGCTGATCCAGCTGGGAGGCCTGACTGCCAGATGCTGGGGATTGAAGTGGCGCCGCTCATCCGCCCCTTTTGTACTTGGGGATTACCACAAGCTCGACTTTGGCGAATTTGATGCGGTGTTTGCCTATCTCTCGCCAGCCGCCATGCCCGCCGCAGACAAATGTAAATTTAAGCCATCAGGCTAATCGTCTTGCGGAAGCGAGCCAAGGACACGATGAACAATAGGGTGCCTATGAGCAGCAGTGCCAGGAAAGAGCCCCAAACTACATCAAAGCCGGCACCTCTGAACAAAATGGCTTGCCCCAGTTCCACAAAGTGTGTGGTCGGTGCCAGCAACATAATGTTCTGCACAATTTCAGGCATATTTTCCCGTGGTGTAAGGCCGCCAGAGAGCATCTGCAATGGTAACAATACAAGAATCATCAGCATGCCAAACTGCGGCATATTACGAGCAATGGTGGCCATGAAAATGCCCATGGAAGTGGTAGCGAAAAGATGCAATGAAGTTCCCAGCAAAAACAAAATGATGGAACCTTGAATCGGTACCTTCAACCACCCTTCAACGACAAACAGCAGTGATAACGTTACTGCCAGCAACACGACCAGGCCCATGGACAAGACCTTGGCCAGCATGATCTCGGTCGGCGTCACCGGCATTACCAGGAGGTGCTCTATGGTGCCATGCTCACGTTCGCGAATCAGGGCGGCGCCAGTCAGGATAATGGAGAGCATGGTGACGTTATTGATGATTTCGGACATGGCGCCAAACCACGATTGGGTGAGCGTAGGATTAAACCGCATGCGCAACGCCAGCCCCACTGGCATTTCGGTGGTAGTGCGATAACGTCGTGCAAATTCATTGACCTCAGACAGCACGATATCCTGGATATAGCGGTTGCCAGAAAAGGCCTGCGACATGCGGGTGGCATCAATATTCAACTGCAATGCTGGAGATTTGCCTGCCAGCACATCGTGCTGGAAATTCGGCGGGATATGCAAGGCAAATGTGTACTGGCCTGCATCCATGCCGGGATCAATCTGGCTTTGCGTGATGAGCGGTGGGGTGGCAAAGTGCGGTGGGTAAAAGGCAGAGATAATGCGGGCCGATAACGGGGAAGCATCTTCATCCACAATGGCAATCGGCGCCTTGTGCAAGGTTTCGGGCACTGCCGTGGCAGAGTTGTGGATCATCACGGTGAAGGCAAAGCCGATCAGGCAGAGCATGATGGGATCACGAATCAGGCTCCATAACTCCTTGATACTCAGGTGATAGATTGTGGAAATAAATCGCATGTTACTACCTCATTTATCCTGCTTATCAAGCAACAAGATGGTCGTCACCATTACCACCGGAATGGCGATCAGAATCGGCCAGAACTCACGGTAGAGGTCAGAAAAATGCAATGCCTTGCTGAATATGCCGCGTGAAATGATCAGCATGTAAGTGGTTGGATAGATTTCGCCCACTATCCTTCCAACGCCTTCGAGCGAAGCTACCGGATTGAGCATGCCGGAAAATTGTACTGCCGGTGAGATACACGCAATCATGGTGGAGAACAAGGCGGCTATCTGGCTGCTGGTGAATGTTGAAGCAAGCAGGCCTATGCCGGTAGCAATAGCGGAGTACATCAAGGCGGCCAAGGTGAATGTGGCAAAACTGCCCTTCACCGGCACCCCAAACACGATGACGGCCAGCAATGCCATGAGGAAAAAATTCAGCATCGCCAAGACCACATAAGGCAATTGTTTGCCGAGCAGGAATTCCAGTCGCGTGACGGGAGTTACATACAAATTGAGGATGGAACCCAACTCTTTTTCGCGTACGACGGCTAATGCTGCGAGCATGGCTGGCAGCATCAAGAGCAGTATGGGAATGACGGCCGGCACCATGGCAGGCAGACTCCGTACATCCGGGTTATAGCGATAACGGTATTCTATGGTGGCTAGGCTGGTCGGCTTGACGCCCCAGCGTTCCTGAGATTGTTGCTCCAGCCATCCCTGGTGCATGCCTTGGATATATCCCTGTACTGTCTCAGCACGTTGTGGCATGGCGCCATTGACCCAGGCACCTATCTCGACTTTGTTGCCGCGTTTTACATTTCTTGCAAAGCCAGGCGGAATCTCAATGACCAGGGATAGTTCACCACTACGCATGCGCTTATCCAGGTCTTGATAATCGCGGATAGCAGGCTTTTCAATAAAGTAGCGGGACCCGGCAAGATTCAAGGCATAGTTCTGGCTGAGCGTGGTTTGGTCACGGTCCAGCACGGCATAACTCAGATCTTCTACATCCAGACTGATGCCGAATCCCATGACTAGCATCAATAACATGGACCCTATCAACGCCAAACCACCTCGTACCGGGTCCCGCTGCAACTCCAGCATCTCTCGCCATAAATAGCTGAACATGCGATTGACACTGAAACGTTGCTGCGGCGCATCCTGGGCGGGGCTTGTCACCTCGGATGTGCTCTTGAGCGACTGTTCAGGTGACGACTCTGTGCCGCCGCCAGCCTCGACCAGGTAGTCGATGAATGCCTGCTCTAGGCTTTTTGTACCGCGAGTCGTGATAATGCTGGCTGGTGTGTCACTCACCAGAACCTTGCCTGCGTGCATCAGTGATATGCGATCACAACGCTCGGCCTCGTTCATGAAGTGGGTGGAAATGAAAATGGTCACCTGATCACGGCGTGATAACTCAAGCAGCAAACGCCAGAAGTTATCCCGCGCCACGGGGTCCACCCCCGACGTCGGCTCATCAAGAATCAGCAACTCGGGCTTGTGCACCATGGCGACTGCCAATGACAGCCGCTGCCTGATGCCCAGTGGCAAACTGTCTGGCAGACCGTCCAGCACCTCAGCCAAGTCAAAACGTTGCACCATTTCCTCTACACGTGCATTCACTTGTGCTTCGGGTACATGGAATAAGCGAGCATGCAGCACCAAGTTCTGGTGCACGGTCAACTCGCTGTACAGTGAAAATGCCTGCGACATATAGCCCACACGGCGGCGGGTATCAATATCACGTGGATCAACCTCATGCCCAAACAACCATGCCTGACCATCCGTGGCCGGTAGTAGTCCCGTGAGCATTTTCATGGTGGTGGACTTGCCACAGCCATTGGAACCAAGAAAACCAAAAATCTCGCCTCGGCGGATACGGAAGCTCACATGGTCTACAGCGACAAAATCTCCGAAGCGCATGGTGAGATTGCGTGCCTCAATGGCAATGTTGGCTTCATTTCCTTCCGGCAAAGGAGGAATGGTCACCGCCAGGTGGCCACGCTTTTTTGCCTCGGGCAACAAGGCAATAAAGGCGGATTCCAGTGACTGGGTGTCTGTCCGGTCGAGCAGCGCTTGCGGGGTTCCGGTCGCCAATACCTTTCCGTCATCCATGGCAACCAGCCAGTCAAACCGCTGAGCCTCATCCATATAAGCGGTTGCCACGATGACGCTCATGCTGTTGTGCTGTGTTCTGATACGTGCAATCAAGTCCCAGAACTGCGCACGGGCAAGCGGATCCACTCCTGTGGTGGGTTCATCCAGTATCAGCAAGTCAGGGTCATGGATCAACGCACAACACAGCCCCAGCTTCTGTTTCATGCCCCCTGACAGCTTGCCGGCAGGGCGAGAGAGGAATTTCTGCAGGCCCGTGCTACGGGTCAGCTCGTCAATGCGCCGCCTCCTCTCATTCGCATCATGTCCAAACAGGCGGCCAAAAAACTGCAGGTTTTCTTCCACCGAAAGCGTGGGGTACAGATTTTTGCCCAAGCCTTGCGGCATATAGGCAATACGAGGGCATACCTTGTCGCGATGCTGCTTGCTGGCCATATTGCCCTCCAGCACTTCAACCATACCAAGCTGGACAGCACGGGCACCCGCCACCAATGACAACAAGCTGGATTTGCCAACACCATCCGGGCCTATCATGCCCACCATGCATGCAGGTGGAATCTCCAGGCTGATATCGTCCAATGCTGCAACCTTGCCATAATGGAGGCTGACATCCTGCAAACGGGCCACAGGCTGTAAAAGGGATTGCCCAGCGTTCACTGAGGTACTTTCACCGCAAGGTCAGCAGGCCATTCAACTTGCTTATCCAGTTTGACCCAGGCAACACCAGGTAAGCCAGTCTTGACCTCGCTCAAGTGTTTTTGCAACAGTTCAGGGCTGATTTGCGCTTTGGCGCGGAACATCAGCTTTTGCCGTTCACTGGCGGTTTCCACGCTTTTGGGGGTGAACTGCGCCGTGCTGGCAACAAAAGATATGGTGGCCGGGATCACATATTGCGGGGCTGCGTCCAGCACTATCCTGGCCTCCGCTCCCAATGAAAGCTTGCCTACCTCTTCTTCCGGCAGGAAGAACGTCATATACACATCAGAGAGATCGACCAGGTTAAGTAACTTGCCACCACTGGCTAACACCTCTCCCGGCTCAGCTATGCGATATTGCACCCGTCCGTTGCGGGGCGATGTCAAGAGGCTGTCGTTGATATCTGCTTCTATGCGGGCAATGGTGGCTTCGGCTGCCGTCGCGGCAGAGCGAGCTCCCACCACTTGCGCCTGGGCCGCTTTGATCGCGGCCTCTGCCGCCGCCACCTGAGCCTTGGCCGCATTCACGGCCGCCTGCGCACCGCGTACCCGTGCACGATCATCATCCAGTTCCTGTATTGACGAGGCGCCTTCTGCCGACAGAACCTCGGAGCGGGCCAGACGACGCTGGGCTGCGTCCAGTTCGCTCTCACGCTGTATCACCGATGCCTGAGTGGCAAGCTTGTCACTTTCTCGCAAAGTGACTTGCGCCTGGGCGCCCGCCACAGTATCTACTGCTTGTTGATATTGCGCTCTTGCCTCATCCCGTTGTGCCTCAAGTACTTGTATCTGCATGCGTGCCAATGGTTGCCCTGCCTGTACAAACTCGCCCTCCTTTACCAGGATCTCATCCACGCGGCCCGCCAGCTTGGTTGCTACATCAATTTCTGTTGCCTCTATACGTCCGTTCCCGCTCGCCAGCCCTTTCAGGTCATCATTTCCATACAACGCTTTCCAGCCATAAAAACCAGCGATGACCATTAAGATGACTGCCACCAGCGGCATAAATTTTTTAACTGTGCTATTCATATCCCTGATCCGATTAATGAGAAGGCTGCTCAGCAGGTGTTGTCGCGGCAATGGATTGTGATCCTCCCCCCAGAGCGGCATATAGGCTGACCTGGCTGGAGAGCAAGGCGCGGCGCATTTGAACCAGTTGCTGCTCTTCTTCGAGCAGGGTGCGCTGGGCATCCAGTACCTCGAAATAGGAGGTGGCCCCGTTGTCGTAACGCAACTCGGCAAGGCGTGCGCGTTCTGCCTGGGCATCCACGGTTTGCTTCTGGCTGCCGATTTGCTTGGTCATCCATTGCCTCGCGGCTAATGCATCGGCTACCTCGCGGAAAGCGCCCTGTATGGTTTTTTCATAATTGGCCACAGCCATATCGCGCCTGACTTCTGCCAGCTGAAGATTGGCGCGATTACGTCCACCATCAAAAATCGGCAATGTCAGGCTGGGTGCAAATCGCCAAGCCTGGGTGCCGGAATCAAAAAGACTGTCCAACTCGCGACTCGCCGTGCCGAAGGCAGCGGTCAAGGTGATGCGGGGAAAAAACGCAGCGCGTGCAGCTCCGATATTGGCATTGGCGCCCTTAAGTGTGTGCTCGGCAGCCACAATGTCAGGGCGCGCAGTCAGCATGTCCGATGGTAAGCCGACCTTGATGACCCGCAGGATTTGCTCATCCTCAACATCATGTGCTGCCGGGGAGATGCTGACCTCGTTGCCGACCAGCAGGGTCAAGGCATTCAGTTGGGTTGCACGGGATTGCTGCAATTGGTATTCCAGCGTCTGCGCTTGTGCCAGCAATATCTCGATCTGGTTCAGCTCCAGCTTGGAAATGGATCCCACCTCGAAGCGTCGTTTGAAGATGCGGAATGATTCACTGCGGGTTTCGATGGTTTTCTTGGCGATCAACAAGCGTTCATCCAGCTCGCGCAAGCTCAGGTATGTGTTCGCCACGTCGGAGATTAATGAAATGGTGAACGCCTGACGCGAAGCATCACTCGCCAGAAAGGTTTCCAGGGCGGCATCCTTGAGATTGCGTACACGGCCCCAGAAATCCAGCTCCCAGTTGGTAGCTCCCAGGTCCACCTGGTATTCATTTGCCAACAGCGGACGGCCAGTCAGGTTCATGTCTGCTGGCGTGCGGGACCGTGCATAACTCCCTTGGGCATTCACGCCAGGAAAGAGATCGGCACGCTGAACGCCATACAGTGCCCGTGCACTTTCAACCCGTAGTACGGCCTGGCGCAGGTCCCGGTTGTAATCCAGCGCACGGCTCAACAGTGCCAGTAACTGAGGATCAGCAAAATAATCCTGCCACCCAAGACTGGCCGCTGCATTGGCCCCTGTTTCTGCATTGTCCACCCCTGGGAAGGCTTGCGCGACAGGCATGGCTGGCCGCTGATGTGGGGGGGCCATGGATTTGCAGCCGGCGAGTAATAATGGCAACAAGAATAAGAAGATGATCACACTCCCTTGCGTGCTCACCTGTCTCATTAGGTTAACGGCATGAAACATGTAAGATGCTGTCCCTCTTGATTCTTTTGTTATTTTCGCCTGATTCAAAGGCTAGTGGTTTATTGGGATTGAAATTACAGACGCGTTATTGAGTGGTCAATAAGCCTTCTCTATTGAATGTGCTATCCGCCACATTTAGCTTAATCTATTGGTTCTGTTGCACCTTGAAGCTTTCAAACATGAGACCAGACTGTCTTTAGTTTGCCTCTGAATCATCGAACCGCTATCCACCCATTATGTTGATCGCCGTGATTGTTCATAAGGTCTGAGGCAACGTTGTGCATCTTGATATTCTGGCCTTAATCAATCGAAGCTATGTCAACATGCTGCGTGTCGAGCCTGAAACCGTGCTGGATTTGAGAGCGCCTGACACATGACTGGATTGGCAATATAAAATGGAAAACACAGGCTGATCGACGTTTGGCGGATAACAATACCCTGCTAAGCTTAGGGGAATGGCTTAATATGTGGCATGCATCACGGGCGATAGACGCTGTTTTTTAATCGGGGGGTTTAAAAGTGCTAGTAATCGTAGGGTATGTTGTGGTCCTGGCGGCCGTGTTCGGGGGATACGCGCTGGCAGGGGGGCATTTGGGGGCCTTGTGGCAACCCCTTGAAGTTTTGATGATTTTTGGTGGTGCGATTGGTGCCTTTATTGTCGGTAACAATGGCAAGGCGCTGAAAGCCACCCTGGCTTCATTGCCCACACTGTTCAAAGGTTCCAAATTCACCAAGGCGCTGTACATGGATTTGCTGGCCTTGCTGTTCGAGATTCTCAGCAAGATTCGCAAAGATGGCATGATGTCGATTGAAAACGACGTTGAAAATCCCGAGAGCAGTCCGCTCTTCAGCAAATATCCTGCCTTGCAGTCGGATCACCATCTGATGGAGTTCATTACCGATTATCTGCGGCTGATGATCTCCGGCAACATGGATGCGTTTCAGGTGGAAAACCTCATGGATAACGAAATCGAGACCCACCACCAGGAAGGTCATGTGCCTGTGCACTGTATCGCCCGCCTGGGCGATGGCCTGCCTGCCTTCGGTATTGTGGCCGCGGTGATGGGCGTGGTGCACACCATGGAAAACGTGGCCTTGCCGCCTGCCGAGCTGGGCATTCTGATTGCTCACGCGCTGGTGGGTACCTTCCTTGGTATTCTGCTCGCCTACGGTTTTATCGGCCCGCTTTCCAGCCTGCTGGAGCAAAAGCTGGATGAATCCACCAAGATGTACCAGACCGTGAAGGCAACGCTGCTTGCCAGCCTCAATGGTTACGCTCCGGCGATTGCCGTCGAGTTTGGCCGCAAGGTGCTGTACTCCACCGAACGCCCTGGCTTCACCGAGCTCGAAGAGCACGTCAAGCAAGCCAAATCTAAATAAGTCCATAGCGTAAGCGGAGTCTGTCGTGGCAGAAGATACCAAGCCGATAATTGTCAAACGCATCAAAAAAGTGGCCGGTGGCCACCACGGGGGCGCATGGAAAATTGCCTATGCCGACTTCGTGACCGCCATGATGGCGTTCTTTCTTCTGATGTGGCTGTTGGGGTCCACCTCCAAGGCCACGCTGGAAGGCATTTCCGAGTATTTCAAGATGCCGCTCAAGGTTGCGCTGCAAGGCGGGCCTTCGGTCGCAGCCAGCGATTCGGTACTAAAAGGCGGCGGCAAAGACCTCACCAAAAAGCAAGCGCAGGTAAAACCTGTCGATGGGCCTAAAGGAAAGCAAAAAGAGGTCGATATAAAAGATGCGAAGACTGCTCTGGAGAAGGCAGAACAGGCAAAACTGGCGGAATTGAAACTCAAGATTGAAGAGGCGATTGATGCCAGCGCCACCTTGAGCAAGTTCAAGAAGCAGTTGCTGATCGATATTACGTCAGAAGGGTTGCGCATCCAGATCGTGGATGAGCAGAACCGGCCGATGTTTGCTTCTTCCAAAGCCGAGTTGCAGCCTTACGCCAAGCAGATTTTGCATGAGATCGGCAACATGCTGAACGATGTGCCAAACAAGATCAGCTTGTCAGGACATACCGATGCTGTGCCTTACCCCACGGGGGATAAAGGCTACAGCAACTGGGAGCTTTCTTCTGACCGCGCGAATGCTTCGCGACGCGAGCTTGTGGCAGGAGGAATGGATGAGTCCAAGCTGTTGCGGGTGGTGGGATTGGCATCGGCATCCTTGTTTGACAAGGATAATCCGTTGAACCCGGTGAACCGCCGTATCAGCATTATCATCATGAACAAGAAGGCGGAAGAAGACGCGGTCAAGGATGAAGGCGCGACGGTCAATGTGCCGTCGGATAACGCCGCCATTGAAGTCCAGAAAGCGGCGACTGGCCAATGACGACATAGAACAACGACCGTACTGGTACTGAATGCGGCGAATAAAAATGAAGGATGATGGGAATATGCAGTCGGAGACAATACCAGTAGAAGAGCTGAGACAGTTGTTGGCAGGCGTGTCCGACCATGGGACACAGCATTTGCTGGAAGTCGAGGCCGATCTGATGCAAACCACCTACCTGCTGAGTGAGGCGATTGAAAAACTCGGCGCCTGTTTCATGTCTGTCCATGAGGCCGTCACGGCCCAGCAGCAGGAGCTGGATATTCTGCTGCAACAATCCCAACTCCCTGCGGAGCAGCAGCAAAAGCTGCTCCAGTATCGCGAGCACATCGCAAAAGAAGTCAACACGGCCGTTACCGGGCTGCAATTCCAGGATTTAACCAGTCAGCTTATTGCCAGAACCATCAAGCGCGTCAACGGGCTCAAGGAGCTGCTGAGCGCGCTGGCTACGCACGGCAATAGCATGGATAGCGAGCAGGAGCACCAGGAAATCGCCCGTCTGTTGCAGGAAATGAATCAACGCCTGAATAGCCGCAGTGTGGAGCTGTCGGGTGGTTTGCGTAAAGCGGTAGACCAGCACCATATGGGAAGTGGAGAAATTGAGTTGTTCTAAGGATTGAGATCGGCGGACTCATGGTATAGAGCAGTTCATGTTGGAATTTTAATTAACAAGCGAGTATGAAAAATGGCAAAAACAATTCTAGCAGTCGATGATTCGGGGTCTTTGCGCCAGATGGTGGCGTTTAGTCTGACGGCGGCTGGCTATCAGGTCGTGCAAGCCGTGGATGGCCAGGACGGGTTGAACAAGGCGCGCGATCAAGTGGTGGATCTGGTACTTACCGACCAGAACATGCCCAACATGGATGGGCTGACGCTGATCAAATCCCTGCGCGGCATGAGTAGTTACCAGAAGGTGCCCATCCTGATGCTGACCACCGAATCCAGCGACGAGATGAAGGCCAAAGGCCGTGCTGCCGGTGCCAATGGCTGGCTGGTCAAGCCGTTTGATCCCAAGCGTTTGATTGATGTTGTACAAAAAGTAATCGGTTAATACCTCTTTTTTCGACCTAATGAATATGCCAGTCGCATGATGCAATGCAGGCAAGCAAAAATGGAGTCAGCAAATGTCGATTGATATGAGTCAGTTTTATCAGGCTTTCTTTGATGAAGCCGAGGAATTGCTCGCCGAGGCGGAGCACTTGCTGCTTGCCCTCGATCTGGACAATCCCGACTCGGAAGACCTGAACGCCATTTTCCGCGCTGCCCATTCCATCAAGGGTGGTGCCGCCACATTCGGCATGACCGACATGGCAGAAATCACGCACGTCCTGGAAAACCTGCTGGACAAGATCCGCAAGAACGAGATGGCGTTGACCGGTGAGCATGTGGACACCTTTCTCGAAGCCAAGGATGTGTTGAACTCCCAGCTGGAAGGCCACCGCTCTGGTGCCGATGTGGACCGTGAGGTACAGGAAGAAGTCAAACGCAAGCTGAAGGCCCTGTCTGAAGGCAAGCCGGTCTCGGCTGCTGCGGAAGTGGCACCTGCAGCTCCTTCGGCACCTGCACCTGCGGCTTCCAAGCCCGCCGCTGCCGCTCCGGCTGCACCCGCAGACAAGATGCGTCATTACAATATCGACGTCAAAGCCTTGAGCGAAAAAGACACTGCCAACCTTGAAGGCGAGCTGGGTCTGCTCGGCGACGTCAGCAGCAAGCGCCTGGACAATGGGCATGTCGCCTTTTCGCTCAAAACAGAAGACAGTGAAGATGACATCATCTCCATCTGCGCGTTTATTGTTGAACCCGAAGATATCAAGATCACTCTGCAGTCTGGCGCTGCTGCGCCAGCGTCTGCTCCTGCCTCTGCGGATGGCAAGCACCGCTTCAACATTGAAGTGCCCGAGCTCAGCGACAAGGATGCAGAAAACCTGAAATCCGAGCTGGCATTGCTGGGCGACGTCAGTATCAGCAAAGCGGGCGGCAAAACCATCTTTGCGCTGACCACCGAAGACAGCAAGGACAGCATCGAATCCATCTGTTCCTTTGTGGTCGATCTCGATACGCTGGTGATCAAGGATGCCTCTGCGGCTTCGGCGCCTGCGCCAGCTGAAGATATGGCAGTTGCGTCCAATGGGTTTATTGAAGGCGATGGCTTTGGCTTTTTTGAGCCTATCACGCCACCACCTCCAGCACCCGCAGTCGAGGCAGAAGCTGCCAAGCCTGTCGAAGCTGCCCCGGCACCGGTCATTGAGAAAAAACCCGCCGCGGCCAAAAAGGAAGTGGAAAAAGCGGCCGCTGTCGAAACGACCTCGATTCGTGTCGGTGTGGAAAAAGTCGACCAGCTGATCAACCTCGTGGGTGAGCTGGTGATCACCCAGGCCATGCTGGAAGAACGCATCAGCAAGCTGGACCCTGTCACGCATGAAGACCTGCTGAACAGCCTGGGCCAGCTCACCCGCAACACGCGTGATCTGCAAGAGTCAGTCATGTCTATCCGCATGATGCCGATGGACTATGTGTTCTCGCGTTTCCCCCGCATGGTGCGTGATCTGGCTACCCGTCTGGGCAAGAAGGTGGAATTCGTCACCAGTGGTGCCGCGACCGAGCTCGACAAGGGCCTGATCGAGCGCATCGTAGACCCATTGACCCACCTGGTGCGTAACAGTATTGACCACGGTATCGAAGTGCCAGATGTGCGTCACCAGTCCGGCAAGAATGAAACCGGCCGCTTGTCGCTGTCTGCTTCCAATCGCGGTGGCAACATTGTGATTGAAGTGACCGATGACGGCGCCGGCCTCAACCGTGAACGCATTCTGAGCAAGGCCAAGCAGAGCGGCCTGCCGGTGAGCGATACCATGCCTGACAGCGATGTCTGGCAGCTGATTTTTGCCCCGGGCTTTTCCACGGCCGAGCAGGTGACCGATGTATCCGGTCGCGGCGTGGGCATGGATGTGGTGAAGCGTAATGTGAGCGCCATGGGCGGCGTGATTGATATCCGCTCGGCGCTGGGCTACGGCACCACCATGTCGATCTCCTTGCCGCTGACACTGGCGATTCTGGATGGCATGTCGGTTTCGCTGGGCGACAACATGTACGTGGTGCCACTCAACCTCATCGTGGAAACCATGCAGCCGCAAGCGACGGACATCAAGACCGTCACCGGTGCCGGTTTCATGGTGCATGTGCGCGGCGAATATCTGCCGATTATTCCGCTGTATTCCCTGTTTAATCAGCCTACCCAGATCACCAATCCGGTGGATGGTGTGCTGGTGATCATCGAAGCCGAAGGCAAAAAAGCCGCCCTGTTTGTCGATGGTCTGGTTGGCCAGCAACAGGTGGTGATCAAGAGTCTGGAAACCAATTACCGCAAAGTGCCCGGTATTTCCGGTGCCACCATCATGGGCGACGGCTCGGTCGCGCTCATCCTGGATGTGCCCACCATTATCAAAATGGGCCAGAACAATAATTCTGAAGGAGTGTATCAATGAGCAGCATCACGGAAAGTGGTAACAACGACGGCGTTACCAATGCCAAGGAATTCCTGACCTTTGTACTGGGCAACGAAGAGTACGGCCTGGAAATTCTCAAGGTGCAGGAAATCCGTGGTTACGACGCCGTGACCAAGATTGCCAATACGCCTGACTTCATCAAGGGCGTGGTCAATCTGCGCGGTCGTATCGTGCCGATTGTGGATCTGCGCATCAAATTCAATCTGGGCAAGGTGGAGTACAACGAATTCACCGTGGTCATCATCCTCAACCTCAATGGCCGCATTGTCGGCATGGTGGTGGATGGCGTATCCGACGTGATGAGTCTGCAACCCAACCAGATTCGTGCAGTGCCCGACATTGTGGCCAGCATTGATACCAAGTACATCGTGGGGCTGGCATCGGTGGAAGAGAAAATGTTCATCCTGGTGGACATTGAGCAGTTGATGAGCAGTACAGACATGGAGCTGATGGATAGCGTCGCCATGCATTAAGTGAAGCACCTTGCCGAGCGTCGCGCCGGCACATAACTATAAATTTGAGGAGTATGCACATCATGAAAATGACTGTCGCAAATCGTATCAAGCTGTTGATTGCTTCTGCAGTAATCGGTCTGCTGATCGTGGTAGCCATCGGTCATGTTCAGACTGGGCGGGTATTCGACAAAGCCAACTATGGCAACGAAAACACCACGCCAAGTGTCGCAAGTCTGGGCCTGATACAAGAGTATTTCCAGCGCTACCGCATCGTGGTTCTGCGCCATATTCTGGATACCGAGCCTGCGGAAATGGTCAAGGATGACAAGCGCCTGGTGGAACTCAAAGGCAAGCTCGACGATGAATTGAAAAACTATGGCGATAATTACATCAGCAATGATGAAGACCGCCAGATGTATGACAAAACCAAGGCAGACTGGGATAAATATCAGCAGCTATTGCAGAATGTGCTGAGCCTTTCACGTGCAGGTGAGCGCGATCAGGCCGCCGCACTGCTGAAAGCGCAGGCCGATAATATTGCCCGGGATCTTACCGCCCATATCGAAAACCACTTCAAGCTGAACATGACAATCGGTACTACCGCAGCGGATGATGCCTTGGCAACAAGCCATAGCGCCACCATTATCAATCTTGTGGTGGCTGTACTGGTGACTCTGGCTGTGATTGTGATTGGTATCTTCATGCTGCGCGCCATCATGCGTCAATTGGGCCAGGAGCCAGCAGAGCTGGCTGAAATGAGCCGGAAATTTGCTGCGGGAGATCTGAGCCAGAAAATCACGGTGGCGGAAGATGATAAATCCAGCGTGGTGTACTCCATGCGCCGGCTGCAGAAGACCCTGCAAGGCCTGACCGACTCTCTCAATTTTGTCAGTGCCGCGCACGAAAAAGGCGATATTGATGAGAGCTTGAAGGCCGATCTGTTTGAAGGCTTGTTCCGTGACGTTGCCAATGGCGTCAATGGCATGGTTGGCGGCCATGTAGCCATGATGCGCAAGACCATGGCTACGGTTGAAGGCTTTGGTGCGGGCAATTTTGATGCGCCGCTGGAGAAATTCCCGGGCAAGAAAGCCTTCATCAACGACACCATTGAAAAAGTACGCAGCAACATCAAGAGCTTTATTGCGGACATGAACCACATGTCGCAGGAGCATGATGCCGGTGATATCGATGTGCAGATGGATGTGAGCAAATACCAGGGTGCCTATGCCGAGATGGCCAATGGCGTGAATACCATGGTAGGCGGTCATATTGATGTGAAGAAGAAATCCATGGCTGTGGTGCGTGCCTTTGGTGAGGGTGATTTGACCGCGACCATCGAGCAGTTGCCTGGCAAGAAAGCTTTCATCAACGAGGCGATAGAAAAAACCCGTGCTCAGTTGAAGGCCGCTGGCGAGGCTGCCCGTTTTGCCGAACTGATCAAGACCAGCCTGGACAATGCCGCTGTCAGTGTCATGGTGGCCGACCCTGATGGCATCATCATCTACATGAACAAGTTTACCGAAGACCTGATGAAGCGCTCCGAAGCCAATCTGCGCAAGCAATTGCCAGCGTTTGATGCCAACAACATCATCGGCCAGAACTTTGACATTTATCACAAGAACCCTAGCCACCAACGCAATATGCTGGCCAGCCTGCACAGCCCTTACGCTAGCGAAATTACGGTGGGCGAGCAGATCTTCAAGCTCAATGCTTCGCCCATCTTCAGTTCCAATGGCGAACGCATGGGCACCGCCGTGCAGTGGATAGATCGCACGACCGAGGCGCATGCCGAGCACGAAATCGGCGAGATCGTGAAAGCCGCTGCCGATGGTGACTTCAGCAAGCGTGCGCGCAGTGATGGGCGTGAAGGCTTCTTCAAGCTGGTGGCTGAGGGCCTCAACCAGACCCTGGATACCATCATCGCACCCATCAGCACGGTAAAAGAAGCCGCAGACGCGATCAACACCGCCGCGAAAGAAATTGCCCAGGGCAACTCCGACCTGAGCCGCCGTACGGAAGACCAGGCATCGTCGCTGGAAAAAACCGCTGCCAGCATGGAGCAGTTAGCGTCTACCGTGAAGCAGAACGCCGACAACGCCAAGCAAGCCAACCAGCTCGCTTCTGCGGCATCCGGTGTTGCCGTGAAGGGTGGCGAAGTAGTCGCCGATGTGGTCTCCACCATGAGCGCCATCAACGACAGCGCCCGCAAGATCGAAGACATTATCTCGGTGATTGACGGCATTGCCTTCCAGACCAACATCCTGGCACTGAACGCTGCGGTAGAAGCCGCGCGTGCTGGTGAACAAGGCCGCGGCTTTGCCGTGGTGGCAGGCGAAGTGCGCAACCTGGCCCAACGCTCTGCGGCAGCTGCCAAGGAAATTAAGGAACTGATCAACGACTCGGTCAGCAAGACCACCGAAGGCACCACTCTGGTGGAAAACGCCGGCAAGACCATGGAAGAAGTGGTGCAGTCTGTGAAACGCGTATCGGACATCATTGGCGAAATTGCCGCCGCCTCGCAAGAACAGAGCGCTGGTATTGCCCAGGTGAACGACGCCGTGATCAAGATGGACGACGTGACGCAGCAGAACACCGCGCTGGTGGAAGAGGCTGCTGCGGCAGCGGAATCGCTGGTTGAGCAGGCCACTGCGCTGACCGATGCCGTGGCCGACTTCAAGCTGCGTGAAGGCGATGTCCGCGCACCTGCCGCTGCCAAGATGCTGTCCCGGCCAGAAGTACGAAGCAACCCGGCTCCGCGTCCAGCGCCTGCCAGATCGGCTGCTGCGCCAGTGCTGAAGGTCGCGTCCAAGGCCAGCGTGAATGAGGATGAGTGGGAAGAGTTTTAATGCAAACATCATGATTGCATCTCAGTGAAGTAAAAAAAGCCCCGGATTTCCGGGGTTTTTTTTGCATAGGAGTTCAGCCTATGCAGTCTGTAATCAAGTGTAAATGCTGTAAAAAATCATGAATATATGCATTTTGTAGCTGTTTTTTGAATTAAAGCCCTAAAGTTTTTCAATGCATTGATTTAATTGAATATTTTTTGTCTTATTCCATGTATTCCCGTCAATATCGGGAAACTTTATTGTTAATGATGTGTAATTTTCCTAAAGAAATCCGAGGGTTAGGTCGTAGCAGGTTCAGATGGTGATGATCGAGAAGTGAGCGCCTCACCAGTCTGCAGTACCTATATATCCCTACATGGAGAATGACAAATGACAAAGATGATCGTAGCAATCGTTTCCTTGGTAGCTGCAATGGCAGCATTCAATGTACAAGCTGAAGAAGTGTGCAAGGTCAGCGTAATGGGCCGTATCTGCACCAATGACAACAGTGCTGAAACCGCCGCTCACATGAAGGGCAACGCTGTGGCCGAAGCGGAAGCCAAGAAGCTTGCTGCTACCACCAAGGATGGCAAGACCGTTCTGGTAGATGCCAAGGACGTGCAGTCCAAGTAATCCAGCACCCCGGGTAGCACGTGCCCGAGAGCCAAGTCTCATCTCCGCGACCACCGCTCTCGCACTGATAGCTCCCAAGATGTACTAACCGCTTCTTATTGAAGCGGTTTTTTTTTGCCAGTACCTGGGGCGTCATCCAGCATATTGCCCAGACAGGGCCGTGGCCACATGGCCTGCATGGCATAAATAAGCTGTAAATACGCGCTTGTTCATGCGATGACCGGATACTGCAAGCCGCTATAGTCTGGCAATGGGGTAAAACCCTGCACAGGACAGGCGCGATGCACTGAAAAAAATGCGTTAAAGATTCAAGTTCTGCGGAATTTACACGTAAGAGATGTAGAAGCTTGTAGCTCGGTTTGCCGAGCGCTGTACCGGATCAATGCCATGGCATGAAACAACATAAAAATGAAGTCGGAGAAAAGAAATGACTGTCGCTAAGCGTATGTATCTTTTGATGGCGGTTGCCATTCTGGGGCTGGTGTCCTTGGCCGGGTTGGCCTATCACCAGATTAATCGGGTCTATGACATCACCAACTTTTCCAATGTGAATGCCATGCCCAGTATTGTCAGGCTCGATGAAGCGCTCAGCGAATTTGAAGAGCTGAATACCCTGGTATGGCAGCACATGACCAATCAGGACAATGCCAAGAAGGCCGAGATCGAGACCAAGGTCGCGGCAGCGCATGTACGTCTGACTGATACCCTGAAAAAATACGAAGAAAACCACCTCCACGAGGATGAAGACAAGCGCATGCTGCAGACAGATCGCCTGCTGCTTGCCGACTATGACACCCTGGCCGGCAATGTGCTGACCTTGTCGCTTGCCAACAAGCACGATGAAGCTCGCGATGCGCTGCTCGCCGGTGAAACCACCATTGCCAAACTGCAGAAGGCGATTGCGGATCATCGTCAGCATAACGTGCAATTGGGTATCCAGAGCGCGGATGAAGCTGCTGCCATCAAAGCCAGTGCAACCGAGTTCATGATCATTATCGCCATCGTGGCTCTGGCTCTGGTCACCGTGATCGGCTTCATGATCATCCGCACCCTCATGCGTCAGCTCGGTGGCGAGCCCGCCCTGGCTGCCCAGGTGGCCAAACGTATTGCGGCGGGTGATTTGCATGTGGCGATCAAGCTGGCCAATGACGACAAAAGCAGCCTGATGTATTCCATGAAGCAGATGACCGACACCATCGTCACCCTGCTCAAGGATCTGGAAGCCCTGGCTGACCAGCACGAAGCAGGCAATATGCGTGCGACCATTGTCAGCAGCCGCTTCAATGGCGAATTCAATACCCTGGCTGACAAGATCAACCACATGGTGGGCAATTATGCTGACGTACTGAATAAATCCATGTCATGCATTACGGCGTTCTCCCAGGGCGATTTCACCAAGACCCTGCAAACCCTGCCAGGTGACCTGGCCTTTATCAACAAGGGCGTGGAAGGCCTGCGCCAGAATATCCAGACCCTGATCTCCGATATGCATTACATGTCGACCCAGCACCGTGAGGGCGAGGACGATGTGGTGATGGATATCAGCAAATACAGCGGCTCCTATGCCGAAGTTGCCGCCGGTGTGAACAGCATGGTCGGCGACCATATTGAAGAGAAAAACAAGATTGTGAGCTTCGTGACCGCCATTGGTAACGGTGACTTCACCATCAAGGTCGATCCATTCCCCGGCAAGAAGGCTTCCATCAACAAGAGCCTGGAAAAAGTCCGTGGCAACCTGCAAGGCCTGATTGACTCGATCAAGTGGGTCAGCAACGAGCATGAGCAGGGCAATATCGACATGACGCTGCATGCGCACCTGTTCAAGGGTGACTTCAGCAAGGTAGCCGAGAACGTCAATATCATGGTGGGTGGCCATATCCAGCTGATGGAAAAAGCCATGGCCTGTGTCAAAGCCTTTGGTGAAGGTAACTTCAATGCCGAACTGGAGCAGTTCCCTGGCAAGAAGGCGTATATCAACGAAACCGTTGAGCAAGTGCGCAAAAACCTCAAGGCCTTGAATGAGGATGTAGAGATGCTGGTGCGTGCCGCCAATGAAGGCCGCGTATCGGTACGTGCCGATGCCAGCCGCCATCCTGGCGACTTCCGCAAGATTGTGGACGGCGTGAACGAAACGCTGGAAATGATCGTCGGTCCGATCAGCACAGTGAAGGAAGCCGCGGATGCGATCAACACGGCTGCGAAAGAAATTGCCCAGGGCAACTCTGACCTGAGCCGCCGTACGGAAGATCAGGCATCGTCGCTGGAAAAAACCGCAGCCAGCATGGAGCAATTAGCCTCCACCGTGAAGCAGAACGCCGACAACGCCAAGCAAGCCAACCAGCTCGCCTCCGCCGCCTCTGGTGTGGCTGTAAAGGGTGGCGAAGTAGTCGCCGATGTGGTCTCCACCATGAGCGCCATCAACGACAGCGCCCGCAAGATCGAAGACATCATCTCGGTGATTGACGGCATTGCCTTCCAGACCAACATCCTGGCGCTGAACGCTGCGGTAGAAGCCGCCCGTGCCGGTGAGCAAGGCCGAGGCTTTGCCGTGGTGGCAGGCGAAGTGCGCAACCTGGCCCAACGCTCTGCGGCTGCTGCCAAGGAAATCAAGGAACTGATCAATGACTCGGTAAGCAAGACCACCGAAGGTACCACCCTGGTGGAAAATGCCGGCAAGACCATGGAAGAAGTGGTGCAATCGGTCAAACGCGTATCGGACATCATTGGCGAAATTGCTGCGGCTTCGCAAGAGCAGAGCGCCGGCATTGCGCAGGTGAACGACGCGGTGATCAAGATGGACGACGTGACGCAGCAGAACACCGCGCTGGTGGAAGAGGCTGCGGCTGCGGCCGAATCGCTGATGGAACAAGCGAATGGCCTGTTGAATTCGGTAAGTGTATTCGTGCTGGATGGTCAGGCTGCGCCTGCCGCTGTTGCCGCCACTACGCGTCGGCCTGCCATTGCCGCACCGGCAGGTCGCCCCGTGCCTGCGCCTCAGCCCAAGCTGCAAGCGCCAGCCAAGACCGGTACAGATGACGAGTGGGAAGAGTTTTAAGGCGGTAAACGCGATACGCTGACAGGCCGGAGTCTGATTTTTCCGGCGCCAGGTTTGTCAGTGCAATAACCGAGAGGTAATGCCAACACAGGACATTGCCCAGTGCCAGGTGGAGAGAGCCATGCATTATCCTGTTTTTGATTCGGCTAGGTCGCCTGATGATGGCTGCGCTGCTGGTCTATGCTACGTGCGACCTTCCACCTGCCATGTTCATTATGTGCCATTGGACCTAAGGGGTGCAGTTTGCGGCAGCGTCTGATTCCCTGTCGCACATATTCATGCGATGCTGTTTGCGATGTTGCCCGCAGGTTAGAGAGCGATCAGATCATGCTGACCGGGTGGCAAGCGCTTGATGGGTTGAAAAGAAAACAAGGTTAAATATGGTAACGAAATCCAGCCATGGTGGTGAGCGCGAGTTCGAGTTTACGCAACAGGACTTCGAAAAAGTACGGAAATTGATTTATGCCCGTGCTGGTATCTCATTATCCGAAGCCAAGGTCGATATGGTCTATAGCCGGATCGGCCGCCGTCTGCGTGCCCTGGGCATGAATTCGTTCAAGTATTATCTGGATGCGCTGGAAAGCAATGCCAATCCGGACGAGTGGGAAGCTTTTACCAATGCGCTCACGACCAATCTGACCTCGTTTTTTCGCGAGGAGCACCATTTTCCGGTGCTGGCCGAACATCTGGTCCATTTGCAAAAACCCATTACCATCTGGTGTTCTGCCAGTTCGACGGGCGAGGAACCGTACTCGATTGCCATGACCGCATGCGAAGCGTTTGGCACCCTGCATCCGCCTGTCTCCATTATTGCTTCTGACATTGATACCAATGTGCTGGCGACTGCCGCGCGTGGTGTGTATCCGGAAGACCGTATCAGCAAGATGTCCCCCGAACGTTGCAAGGCGTTCTTCCTGCGGGGCAAGGGCGCGCAGGAAGGCCTGGTACGCGTGCGCAATGAATTGCGCGACCTGATAACCTTTCAACAGGTGAATCTGCTGGCAGATGACTGGCCCTTGAAAGAGCCGTTTGACGCGATTTTCTGTCGCAATGTCATGATTTATTTCGACAAGCCGACACAGGCCAAGATCATTAGCAAATTTGTGCCGTTGATGAAGCCGCATGGCTTGCTGTTTGCGGGCCATTCTGAAAACTTCCTGTACGTGTCACACGACATCAAGCTGCGTGGGAAAACCGTCTATGAGCTGAATCCTGCCTCCGCAGGTGCGGCCACGGAGTCTGCCTTGAGCCGACTGGCAAGGGAGACGGTGTAACTATGGTAGTGAATGAAGAAATCTCGACGTCGCTCTACTACGATCGCACCTTCGATTGCGATGCCGCCAAGATATCACCCGGCGAGTATTACTACACCGACAAGGACATGGTGATTGTCACCGTGCTGGGTTCCTGTGTATCGGCCTGTATTCGCGATACCGTCTCCGGCATAGGCGGCATGAACCATTTCATGTTGCCCGATGGCGGCAATGCCGATAAAGACAACCCGGCGTCGGAATCCATGCGCTATGGCGCCTATGCCATGGAAGTGCTGATCAACCAGCTGTTGCGCAATGGTGCGCGCCGCGAAAATCTCGAAGCCAAGATTTTTGGTGGCGGCAATGTGCTGCGCAGTTTTACTTCCATGAACGTGGGCGAACGCAACGCGCTGTTCGTGCGCCAGTTCCTCAAGGATGAAAACATCAAGGTCACCGGTGAAGACCTCAATGATATCTATCCGCGCAAAGTCTACTTTTTCCCGAAAACGGGTAAAGTATTGGTCAAGAAGCTCAAGCAGCTGAACAATTACACGCTTATCAAGCGCGAAGAAACATACGCAAGCCGCCTCAAGACGGACAGTGTGGGTGGTGAGGTTGAGCTGTTTTAACCATTAATCAACATATAACAAAAAAAATTAGGGAAGAGATTACGCAGAATGAAGATCAAAGTATTGGTGATAGATGACTCCGCCTTGATACGCAGCCTGTTGACGGAGATCATTAACAGTCAGCCCGACATGGAAGTGGTCGCCACTGCGCCGGATCCGTTGATCGCGCGTGATTTGATCAAGCAAACCAATCCTGACGTGCTGACGCTGGATGTGGAAATGCCGAAGATGGATGGATTGGATTTTCTGGAACGCCTGATGCGCCTGCGGCCCATGCCAGTGGTGATGGTCTCCACCCTGACCGAGCGTGGCTCGGAAATCACCATGCGCGCGCTGGAACTTGGCGCCATTGATTTCGTCACCAAACCCAAGCTCGCCATCAGTGATGGCATCCGTGAATACGCCGACCTCATTGCAGACAAGATCCGCGCTGCCAAGCAAGCCCGTATCTCAACCCTCGCGCCACGTAGCACCGCACCTGCCCCCGGTGCACCACAGCAGAATGCCTCCATCCGCAACCCGCTGATCAGTAGTGAAAAGCTGATCATTATTGGCGCCTCCACAGGTGGAACGGAAGCGATCAAATCATTCCTGATGGAAATGCCGCCTGACTGTCCAGGCATCCTGATCACCCAGCACATGCCAGCCGGCTTTACCCGCTCGTTTGCCAATCGCCTGGATTCCTTGTGTCAGATTTCGGTTGCCGAAGCGCAAGGTGGTGAACGTATCCTGCCGGGGCATGCCTTTATCGCGCCCGGCGACAAACATTTGCTGCTGGCACGCAGTGGCGCCAACTACGTCACTGAGTTAAGCGATGCCGCGCCGGTGAGTCGTCACAAGCCATCCGTGGATGTGCTGTTTGACTCGGCGGCCGCACAGGCTGGTAAAAATGCCATTGGCGTGATCATGACCGGCATGGGCAAGGATGGCGCCCTCGGCATGCGCGCCATGAAGGAGGCAGGTGCCTACAATTTTGCGCAGAATGAAGAGAGCTGCGTGGTCTATGGCATGCCGCGCGAAGCGGTAGCGCACGGTGGTGTGGATGAGGAACTTCACCTGCGTGACATGCCTTCACGCGTGCTGGCGTACCTGATGGCCAACAGCTCGCAGTCGCTGCGTGTGTAATTTTGCTAAGATGCTGATTAAAGCTTGCCCGGTTTTGGACGATAAACAAGGTAAGACCTTAATCAATGCTCGGTAACATGATTCAATTCGCTAACATCACGGATCAGCCTGATTGAATCATGGCAGCACATAACTATGGAGTTTTAGATGGCTAATCCAAATACCAAATTTCTCGTGGTTGATGACTTTTCAACCATGCGCCGAATTGTGCGCAACCTGCTCAAGGAGCTGGGCTATACCAATGTCGATGAAGCCGAAGATGGCGTCATGGCCCTCAGCAAGCTGCGTGGCGGCAATTTTGAGTTTGTCGTGTCCGACTGGAACATGCCGAACATGGATGGCCTGACCATGCTGAAGGAAATCCGCGCCGACCCCACCTTGTCATCGCTGCCCGTGCTGATGGTGACGGCAGAAGCCAAGAAGGAAAACATCATCGCCGCTGCCCAGGCCGGTGCCAACGGCTATGTGGTGAAGCCATTTACGGCTGCCACGCTGGATGAGAAGCTCGCGAAAATCTTTGAAAAACTGGAAAAGTCAGGGGCATAACATGAGCGAGCCTCTTACTTCTGAAGACAACAGCTCGTCGGCAGCTCCAGTGAATACCAACGACGAAATCCTCAACCGTATCGGCCATGTCACGCGGGCCCTGCACGACAATCTCTCCGGTCTGGGCTTTGACAAAATACTGGAAAAAGCCGCCTCAGAAATCCCCGATGCGCGCGAACGCCTGAATTATGTGGCCAAGATGACCGAGCAAGCGGCCGAGCGCGTGCTGAATGCCACCGATGTCGCCACCCCCCTGCAAAATGCCTTGTCGACCCAGGCAGCCGATCTGCAGAAGCGTTGGGATGCCTTGCTGGCAACCCCGGCGCTCAAGAGCCAATATGATGCGATTGCGACCGATACCATGGCTTTTCTGGATCAGACAGTGAAGAACACCTCTGAAACCAAGGACTTGCTGATGGAAATCATGATGGCGCAGGATTTTCAGGATCTTACCGGTCAGGTGATCAAGAAAATCACTACGCTGGCGCAGGATCTGGAACAGCAGTTGGTACAAGTGCTGATCGACTTCTCGCCAGGCCATATCAATGTGCCCAAGAAAGAAGCCGACACCGGCCTGCTGAATGGTCCACAGATTGACCCGAACGCGGTCGATGTGGTGGCGAGCCAGGCACAAGTGGATGATCTGCTCGATAGCCTGGGGTTCTGAACCCGCGCAGGATGCAGCTGTATCAGCGTGATGCTGACTGCAGTACTGAATGAAAAAAGCCGGCTGAAACGTCGGCTTTTTTATGGGCTGGAAATGGGCCTGGCGATCTGATGGCAGGCCACTGCTCCTATGGTTACCCTACTACCGTGTAACCCGCTTCTTCGATAATGGCAGCGACCTGCTGCTTGCTGAGCGCGCTTTCGGTTGTCAACTTGCCGCTGGCCAGATCGACCTCCACCCTGGCCCCGGCATCCTCGTTCTGAATCGCCCGGGTAACAGCATTAACGCAGCCGCCGCATACCATGCCTTCTACCTTGAATGTCTCCATGCGCTTTGCTCCTGACCTGATTTTCTGAAAAACCGATTATACTGATGATGCTGTTGTCATATGAGACTGGCGTTGCCGATAAAGGTTTTGCTTTCGCTGAACGACATGCAGGAATCCGGTGTGACGGCTGATGATAGCCGGGCAGTGTTGCCCGTGAATGTGAAGCAATCCAGGCAAATAAAAAAGGCCTGTGCAGAGCACAAGCCTTTGTTTTTGGTGGGAGATCGGGGGATCGAACCCCGGACAAACGGATTAAGAGTTCTATAAAATAAGTTTTATTGGATTTTATCGTGTTTTAAAATGTTTTATAACTTTATGTTTTTAATGAATTAATGTTTTATATTCATTGAGGACTGTTGACGTTGTTTTAAATATCCAGTCTACTATATGGCTACTAAATTACGGTTAGTAGCCATGGCACACAAACTCACCAAATCCCTTGTGGACTCCATCCCCAACCCCGACTCGGGGCAAATGTTTTACCGCGATACCGAATTGAAAGGCTTTGGGCTGCGCGTCGGCACTGGCAGTAAAGTCTACTTCGCGGAAGGCAAGGTCAATAATAAAACGGTACGGGTAACCATCGGCCATCATGGTGTGTTTACCGCAGAGCAAGCCAGACAACAAGCCAAAAACATTTTAGGGATGATTGCCGGTGGCATTAACCCTAATGACGCAGATAAAGCCAAAAGGGCTAAAAGCGTCACACTTCAGCAAGTGTTCGATGCTTACCTTAAGGCACGTAATAGCCTAAAGCCCAGAACCGTCTACGATTACTCCCGTTTCATGAAAACCTATTTCGAGGAGTGGCAGAACAAGCCCCTAGCGGACATTACGAAAGACCTCATCGAGCGCAAGCATCGGCAGATTGGTGAACGCAGTGAAGCCCAAGCCAATCTTGCCATGCGCTTCATGCGCGCCATCTTCAATTTTGCCATTGGGCAATATGAGGACTCCGAAGGGAACCCGATTATTTCGGACAATCCGATCAAGCGCCTATCACAGACGCGGTCATGGTATCGCGTAGATCGACGGCAGACCGTCATTAAAGCCCATGAGCTACCTGCATGGTTTAAGGCCGTTAACGCACTTCCTGAGACCTCTAACGGCATTAATCGGCATGCGGTAAAGGACTACCTATTACTATTGATTTTTACAGGCCTACGCCGCGAGGAGGCTTTAGGGCTGAGGTGGGAATATGTAGACCTCAAGGCCAAAACCTTAACGGTGCCCGATCCCAAGAATCGACAGCCTCACACCTTGCCATTGAGTGACTTTCTGTTTGATCTGCTCAAAGCACGGTATGAGCAAAATCAGGGGCAAAGCTTATTCGTGTTTCCCGGTTCTGGTGCCAAAGGGTATATGGATGACCCCGGTAAGCAGATGAAAAAAGTGATTGAAGCCTCAGGCGTGTCGTTTACACCGCATGATTTACGGCGCACATTCATCACGATCGCGGAAAGCTTGGATATATCCGCGTATGCACTTAAACGATTAGCCAATCACAAAATGGCGAATGATGTGACTGCCGGGTACATTATTGGCGATGCAGAACGCCTAAGGGCGCCTATGCAACGGATAACGGATTATCTATTGGCCGCCATGAACGCCTAGCACAAGCCAACGCGCACTAAGAAAACACCCACCCCCCCAAATCGCGGAGGAATGCTTAGATGTGTGCGCCATCTGCATCAGTCACTATCACAGACAATCAATCACCAGCAAGTAAAAAATATTTTAAAAACTCAATTCCTCGAAAACCCGCATTAAATCAGCCTTCTTCTTTGTCAATGGGTGTATACGTATACACCCATCTACAAAAATATATCGTGCAGGCATTCTCGCATTTCCTTAACTTTGAAAGAGCGAGAACATGCAAGCACAACTACTTAACACCCAACAAGCAGCCCAATTCCTGGGCCTGTCTAAAGCCTTCCTAGAACGTGACCGCTGGGCAGGCGCTAAAGTCCCCTTCATCAAGATAGGCGCACGCGCTGTGCGCTATCGGCTGGAGGATTTGCAAGCCTATATCGAATCCCGCGTTCGCCTCTCCACCTCTGATACTGGAGTGCGCAAATGATCGCCGCCCAATTTTCCTATTTACCCAACGATGCCACGCCTGCGGAAATCATCGCCGCAAAGTTTGATGAGGACGGGAGCGACGTTAAGTTTCGTCGCAAGCCCCTACGTAGCCTCCCGGATAGCTTTGCTATTCCGGTAGCGCATACGTATACGGAGCTATATCAGATAAAGGGCCGCCGCTGGGCCAATCTGTATTTGCTGGATGTACAGGATGAGCTTGCCGAATTAGGCGTACCGCTAGCGGCTAACGATGATGACTTGAATGCCCGCGCAAAAGACTTGAGCCAGCGTTGTGCACGCCTTCGTGATACGGCCCCGAGTGAAGAAGCGGGGCTTTATGGCATACGGTATCTGTTACAGGAACGATTCAACCTTCATCCTGCGTTGCTAAATGAGCCGCTTCAGTCTGTTCCTGTAACGGTATCGGTAACCGTAGGCGGTACTGTTACAGGAACAGACAAAAAGGGCATGACGGTTACCGGGGCACTCAATCGCTTGTGTGATGAATACTGGTGGCGTCGTACGTTACGTAACGTATACGTACGTAACGTTGAAGGCTATGCCGTCAGCACAGGTCTCGTGCATCGTAACGGCTACATATACGTTAGCGATGAATCCTATAAATTTATCCAACAGCAGAGCCAACGTAACATACGTACGTTAAAGAACACCTTCGCCGTTAACGAGAGTACGGGCGAAGAGGTTTCGTTATATGAGCTGGCTGAGAAGAGCCAGGCCAACCCCAAACTAAGGCGCGGGGAATTAATGGTACGTATACGTGGCTTCGAAGAGGCCAGTAAAGAGCTCGGTCATGAGGCCATGTTCTATACCATCACCTGCCCATCCCGCATGCATCGGTATAAATCGCGGGTAGATGCCAAAGGCAATATCAAAACCTATCTCAATACAAAATACGACAAGACCACACCTCGGGAAGCCCAGAAGTATCTAAGCAAGCTATGGGCGCAGATACGGGCGCAACTGGCGCGAGAGGGCATCTACGTATACGGCTTCAGGGTAGTTGAGCCACACCATGACGGCACGCCACATTGGCACTTGCTGTTATTCGTTAGCCCTAATCAATCTAATCGCCTCACCGAAGTATTGCGCGAATACGCGTTAAAGGCGGACCCCGATGAACGCGGAGCCGCCGAACATCGCTTTAAAGCCGAGAAAATCGACCCCGCCAAGGGCAGTGCAACGGGCTATATCGCCAAATACATTGCTAAAGGTCTTGATGGCTATGGGATGGATGTTGACCTCTACAACGAAGACGCCAAGCAATCGGCGAAGCGCATCGCCGCATGGGCGCGCACATGGGGTATTCGTCAGTATCAGCAAATTGGTGGGCCGCCTGTCGGCATCTATCGGGAAATGCGACGACTCAAGAAAGCAGAGTTGAGCCCTGACATGCAGGCTATCTGGGAGGCTGCTGATAAAGGCGACTGGAAAACCTTCATGGCGCTTATGGGTGGCCCGTTAGGCAAGCGGAAGGAAATGCCTGTGCAACTTGCCAAGGTATGGAGCGACAAGCCTAACCGTTACAGGGAGCCGAGTGGCAATCAGATCATTGGCATTGAGTGCGGCACAGTGGTTGTGCCAACGAGGTTAGAGCAATGGAGCATTACCTTTAAGGGGAAGCGTGAGGTTATCAAGCCAATCCCATTGGTGCAAAACATGCTAGGCCAAAGTGCAGCGGAGAGCCTAGGCGATAGTGCGGGTGGGGTTAGGGGCTTTTTAGCCCCCTTGGAGTTCTGTTAATAACTGTACCTTGATTATGCAAATGAAAACGGCGACCGAAGTCGCCGTCTTGTATCGGTGGGGTTGGTTTTTCAACCTTCCCCTTGTTACCGATAGTCCCCACCATCGGAATGCCTAATACGCTATTATGTTACAACAAAAATAAGCAGAAGGGGCAAGTAATGCGCTATCGGCTAGGATTGGATGTTGGTACTGCATCATTGGGCATTGCCGCAGTTTCTTTAAATCACAATAACGAACCGCAGGACTTGATATGGTCTGCAATCAGGATTTTTGACGAGCCTTTGGAGAAAAGCCAAAGTGGTTTAATTTCCAAAAAAGCTGGTCGCCGTGCGGCTCGAATGCAACGTCGGCAAATAGATAGAAGAAGTGGCCGGACAAAACGTATTGCCGCGCTTGCTAAACTAATAGGTATTGCTATCGCCCCCTCAATCGATAGCGGCTCGACACTGCTTGAGGTTCGAGCTCGTGCGGCGCGCGAGCAAATTGATCTTTCAGATTTGATGCGGATATTCATTCGCTATGGAAAGCGGCGAGGGTATGCAGGTGAATTCCGTCATAAAAAAGAAAATGCAAAGCTAGGAGAGGTTGAAGGGGGCAGCAAGGACCTCGAAGATCAAATGAAAGCGTTGGCCGAATCGCGTGGGGTAACCGCCATTACGATTGGGGAATATCTATATCATCGATGGCAACAAGGATTGCCAACCAAGCTGAAGATCAAGGAGAACCGTACGGATGACAGCAGCCCTTTGCCCAATCTGTATGCTTTGCGTAAACAGGTCGAAGCAGAGTTTGAGCAAGTTTGGCAGACACAATCGGCATTTTATCCATGTCTACAATCGCAACACGATGGAGTATCTGTCAAGGAAATTTTCCACGCAGCGATTTTTCATCAGCGCTCATTAAAGGGGGTTGGTAGTATGGTTGGTCAATGTGGACTTGAACCCACGTTGTCCCGTGCACCACGTGCGCAACTTGCTTTTCAGCATTTTCGAATTGAGAAAACTCTAGCTGATTTGCGTTGGGGTGCCGGAAAACGTGCTACAGCCCTGAGCGGTAATCAAAAAGCCGTGATTCGCAGCTTGCTGGACGAAAGGGATGTGGTTGGCTTCAAAGCCATATACGATGCTCTCGAAAAAAACGGCTGCCAAAAACCGGAAGGTCTCGGCTTAAATCTTGACCGCTTGAGCCGAGACGAATTGCCGGGTAACAAGACCAATCATGTATTTCGCAAGCTGGGGCTTTACGACGAGTGGTGTAGTTTAGGCAAACGGACACAAGTACAAGCAATTAATTTCCTTGCCGACCTTGGCTCTCCAGAGCAACTAGACGACCCGCTCTGGCATATACGCTTTTCCAAACAAGACGGTACGCAACGTTTACTTGATCCAGAGTTTGTAAACTTCATTAATAGGCTCAAGCAGAGCGAGAAATTCGACCACCTAGTCAAGATGGGCTTTGATGGAGGACGTGCATCTTATTCTATAAAGGCGCTTAATCGCCTGACGGAATGGCTAGCCAATCCTTGGTGGCCAGAGAACGGGAAAAATGATATGCGACTCGATGAAGATGCCGCTATTCGTGCGTGTTACCCTAAATCGCAAGACCAATCCCGAGTCCAGCTAACCCGGTTGTCTGCCCCAAAGCTAACAGGCAATGCCGTGGTGGATGGCTCCCTACGTCAGATACGTTTTGTTATCAACCGCATGATTGATGAATTAGGCGCTCCGCCTTATGAAATCGTAGTGGAAATGGCACGTGAGATGAGTGTGGGCGTTAGCAAGCGCAACGAGCGCGAAAGCGAAAACAATAAAAGCCGCGCGGCTCGAAAAGATGCCGAGAAAGCTATCAGTGACCATGGAGCGACCGTAACATCGTCAAGAGTGCGTCGCTACTTATTATGGCGTGAGCAAGGCGAGAAATTCTGCCCTTATTGCGAGCGCACAATCACATTGGCCGATGCGCTTAACGGAGCCGAAACGGAATATGAACACATCCTGCCCCGTTCATTAACACAAGTCGGTATGAAGCGTAGCGAAATCGTGCTCGCGCATCGTAGTTGTAATCAGGAGAAAGGCAATCGCACGCCTTATGAGGCATGGGGCCAAGGTCGCGACAACGCACGCTGGGCAATCATTGAGCATCGCGCGGAGTGGTTCGAAAAAAATCGGCAATTTCGCAAAGCCAGACTGCTACGACTTCAGAATTTCGAAGTCGAAGTCTTGAACGACGAATCCATCGCAGGATTTGCCGACCGTCAATTTCATCAGACTTCGTGGATCGCAAAGGAAGCTGCGCTCTGGCTGCAAAGCATCAGCGCCAAGCCTGTATCCGTCTCACGAGGCGAACTCACGGCAATGCTGCGGCGCAAATGGAAACTAGAAACCGTTATTCCGCAAGCTCGCATCACCGAAAACCTACCGATATTGGATGAGGAGGGGAGCGTTATTACGCCGGAAGAATTTGAGCGTTATCGTGGCGTATGGGAAGGTCATCGCGCCAAGGATAAATCTCGACATACCGACCGCAGACTTAACAAGCGAATTGACCACCGTCACCACCTGATTGATGCCATCACTATAGCATTGACATCGCGAAGTCTGTTCCAGCGAATGGCACAGCAATACAAGCTGGACAGCGAGCTTGTTGCCAATGGAGAGCGGCCCCGCCTGCAAGTGGTGGAGCCACCACTGAAAAACATCCGCGAGCTTGCCTTGCATGCAATTAAGAATTGTCCGTTATCCATTAAACCGGATCATTACCCAGATGGAGCTATGTTTCAGGAAACAGCTTATGGTGTTGCTCAAAAAGATGGCGAGGATAAATTACGGCTCACCTTACGTACGTCACTGGCAACGTTAGTGGATCGCAAGAAAGGTACTGTCGAGCAGGCCCGAAAGGCTATCTCTAGTATAGTCAGCGATACCATTCGCGAATTAATTTTTAAAGTATTCGAGACACGTATAGCAACTGGTTATACAGCGCCGGCTGCGTTGGCTGAACCAATTTACCAAACACTCTATGGCAAGCCCATCCAAGTTAAAAAAGTTTGCTGCTATACAGATAAGTATGCCGAGGATGTCATGTTGATAAGGCACGTCAGCAAAGATGGTCGAGAGCATATAAAACGTCTTTTACACAATGGTTACGCTTATCTTGAAACAGAGATCAGCGAGGGACGTATTATTCGACAAGCTCCTGTAACTATCCAGCAAGCAATTAGGTACAAGAAGCAGAAGACCGCAGAGGGGGTCAAGCGACTTTATAAAGGCGACACGGTAATCGATATGGAAGATGGTAAAACTTATCGAATCTGTTTTTTTAAGGCCGCAGGCACCATCGCATTACTTCCAATTTGCGAACCAAGGTCGTTTAAAGAAGCAAATGAAAAAGCCTCGAAAGAGTGCAAGGTAGGAAAAACTGTGTCCTTCCGTCCTGCCGCAAGACGTTTGAAAGTGGTTAATCTGTAGCCATGGCAGAGCATCGCATCCTGCTAATCGAGAATCCTGCCTCCTTGTCGGTTGACCTAGGTAGACTCCGCATCCGACGTGAAGGTTATTCCGATAGTTTCGTATTGCCGCTCGACATTGCGGTGCTGTGCCTCCACCACCATACCATCCAAATCAGCGTACATGCTTTACGTGTTTTGGCCGAAGCTGGGGCTGGAGTAGTTGTAACGGATGCGATGCATCTTCCCTGCGCTTGGATGCTTCCTAGTGTGGGCAATGGTGACTTGGTGAGGCGCCTACGTCAGCAAATAGAGCTGGATGCACGAGAGCACAAAGGCATCTTATGGCAAGCTATTGTGCAATCGCGATTGAGCACTCAAGCTGCAAACTTGCGGACATTGGGTCGTAAGGGTGCATTGCGGCTGGAGCGGCTGGTCAAAGAGGTAGCGCCGGGAGATGCTGGGAAGTGTGAAGGCCAAGGGGCACGTCATTATTGGAGCTACTTATTTAAACACGATTTTAAACGTGAGAAACAAGGTGCAGAAGATAACATCAATGCCCGGCTAAATTTTGGTTATGCAGTTTTGCGCTCTATGGTTGCTCGTTCTTTGGTCATGGCTGGACTAAATCCTGCGCTAGGCTTGGGGCATTGCAGTACGGAAAACCCTTTTAATCTGGCTGATGATTTTATCGAACCGTATCGGTTTGTTGTTGAGCGGCATATTGCATCAGGCACATTCGGCGATTTTGATGGTTTGGCTCGTAAGGAGTTGCTTAGATTTGTCGAACAGGAAATCAAACTTAATGGAGCAGGTTATCGTCTACCCGCCGCAATAAATGAAACTATTGCCAGTTTTGTCAGGATACTGGATAAGCGTGCTGAAAAGCTGATTTTACCGGAGGATGCTTTGCCTCTAGCGTTATCGTCTGGCAAAGCATGGGCGTAAACGGCTGGCGCGTTATGTGGGTGATATGCGTTTACGACTGCCCAATGACTGATGCCGAAGCTAGGCACGACTACACTGTATTCCGTAAAAGGCTATTACAGGAAAATTTCGTGCAACTGCAAAACTCACTTTATGTGCATCATTTCCCGACGCTGGCGGTAGGCGAGGCGACCATTATCCGTTTGCGCGGTCATATCCCCGCTGGCGCTCAAGTCGTTTTTTTTATAGTGACCGACAAACAATACGGCATGACACGAGAGTTTTTTGGCATCAACCCCACAAGAAAAAAGCCCAACATGCCAGAGCAAGTTGAGCTTTTCTAATTAAATAAAGCTATATATCAGTTAGTTACAAACAATCAGAGTTTATCAGGCATTCCGATGGTGGGGTATCGGAACAACGATAGTTCCATTTACATCGTCAATTTGGAGTTTATCAGGCATTCCGATGGTGGGGTATCGGAACAACACGTCCCCGACGAATATGCGAGAGGTGGAGTTTATCAGGCATTCCGATGGTGGGGTATCGGAACCGTGTGCTGGCTGGCATGTCATCAGCGTTAGAGTTTATCAGGCATTCCGATGGTGGGGTATCGGAACTCACGATTGTTGATTACTTGATGATGTCCAGAGTTTATCAGGCATTCCGATGGTGGGGTATCGGAACACCACCCCGGCAATTGACAACGGCATTGTGGAGTTTATCAGGCATTCCGATGGTGGGGTATCGGAACTGCATCTGCGCTTGCTGCTGTAGCTCGGCAGAGTTTATCAGGCATTCCGATGGTGGGGTATCGGAACTTATGGCACGTTGCCCCCGTCAAGTGTGTCGAGTTTATCAGGCATTCCGATGGTGGGGTATCGGAACTAAAGATTGCCGTTACAGCAGGGACCGTATGAGTTTATCAGGCATTCCGATGGTGGGGTATCGGAACACAGCAGAAGGTGGGGCTGGAGGTGCAGATGAGTTTATCAGGCATTCCGATGGTGGGGTATCGGAACCAGCGACTTGATGGGATCGGGGAAAGGTATGAGTTTATCAGGCATTCCGATGGTGGGGTATCGGAACATCCAGACTCGCGATATAGCTGCTGAAACTGAGTTTATCAGGCATTCCGATGGTGGGGTATCGGAACGAAGTCATTGAGAACATCGACCGAGTGGTAGAGTTTATCAGGCATTCCGATGGTGGGGTATCGGAACGAAGTCATTGAGAACATCGACCGAGTGGTAGAGTTTATCAGGCATTCCGATGGTGGGGTATCGGAACTCAAGGATGACAAGAATAGCGATTACAACGGAGTTTATCAGGCATTCCGATGGTGGGGTATCGGAACTCAACGCTATTGCTCCACGCCAATCAGCGCGAGTTTATCAGGCATTCCGATGGTGGGGTATCGGAACAAGATAGGCCAGCTAGACCCTACGCGTATCGAGTTTATCAGGCATTCCGATGGTGGGGTATCGGAACAGGTTATTGCTCGGCTTTGGCGAAAGAAATGAGTTTATCAGGCATTCCGATGGTGGGGTATCGGAACGGAGCGGCTACAGGCCATTCACAACGCCGAGAGTTTATCAGGCATTCCGATGGTGGGGTATCGGAACATGCTTGGCGAACAGGCAGTTTTGAATAAGGAGTTTATCAGGCATTCCGATGGTGGGGTATCGGAACTGACGCAATAAGGAGCTGCTACCATGGCACGAGTTTATCAGGCATTCCGATGGTGGGGTATCGGAACTACCTGAAAGTAGGGATTGTAATGCTGCTTGAGTTTATCAGGCATTCCGATGGTGGGGTATCGGAACCTCTGGCAAGGCTACCAATCGGGCCGTGCTGAGTTTATCAGGTATTCCGATGGTGGGGTATCGGAACCAGTATTCATGTAGATGTTAGAAAAGCCAACATTGTTTATCTAGTAGAATTAGGGGTTGTTAAAAGCGCCTATAGATGTTGTAACACTTTCCCGGTAAAGTGACGCTCGGTAATTGCGTGGCGCCTAGGCCTAAGTAGACATAGGGCCAAAAGAGATTTTTGAAGTCGGGCTACTATGAGGCTACTAGAAAGTGAAAAGGGGTTATGCTTTCACATAACCCCTTGATTTCTTGGTGGGAGATCGGGGGATCGAACCCCGGACAAACGGATTAAGAGTCCGCTGCTCTACCAGCTGAGCTAATCTCCCTTTGCGACTTCAAAATCGCGAAGAAGGCGAATTATCAATATAAACGTGACCTCTGTCAACCTTAAGTCACCAAAATCAGGAAGAGTATTCATGACAGTACAAGTTGTTGCCAGCCAACCCTATCAGGACCAGAAGCCAGGGACTTCCGGCCTGCGTAAACGCGTGCCTGTATTTCAGCAGGTGCACTATCTGCAGAATTTTGTGCAGAGCATTTTCGATACCATACAGGCAGCTCCCGGCGCGACACTGGTGTTAGGCGGCGATGGTCGTTATTACAATCGCCAGGCGATTCAGATCATTCTCAAAATGGCGGCGGCCAATGGCTTTGGCCGTGTGCTGGTCGGGCAGGGCGGTATCTTGTCCACGCCCGCCGCTTCGTGCGTCATACGCAAATACAAGACCTTCGGCGGCATCATTCTGTCTGCCAGCCACAACCCCGGTGGGCCCGATGGCGATTTCGGCATCAAATACAATATGGAAAATGGCGGCCCGGCGACGGAAACCGTGACCGAAGCCATTTATGCCCGCAGCAAGGTCATCAGCGAATACCGCATTGTCGATGCCGCCGATGTGGCGCTGGATGTGATCGGCGAAAGCCAGCTGGGCAATATGGTGGTGCAGGTGATCGATGCGGTGGCGGATTATGCCGAGCTGATGGAATCCCTGTTCGATTTTCCTGCCATTCGTAGCCTGCTGACGAGCGGCTTCCGGCTCAAGTTTGATGCCATGCATGCGGTAACAGGCCCTTATGCACGCGAAATTCTGGTCAAGCGTCTGGGGGCCAGTGCAGATAGCGTGATGAATGCCGTGCCGCTGGAAGACTTTGGTCAAGGCCATCCCGACCCCAATCTGACCTATGCGCACGAACTGGTCGAGATCATGTATGGCGACAATGCGCCTGAATTCGGTGCGGCCTCGGATGGTGATGGTGACCGCAACATGATATTGGGCGATCACTTCTTTGTGACGCCTTCCGACAGTCTCGCCCTGATGGCGGCCAATGCGCGCCTGATTCCGGCCTATGCCGCAGGCATTGCCGGGGTGGCGCGTTCCATGCCCACCAGTGCGGCGGTGGACCGTGTGGCCGAGGAGCTGGGGATTCCCTGCTATGAAACCCCCACCGGATGGAAATTTTTTGGCAACCTGATGGATGCTGGCAAGGTGACCCTGTGCGGCGAGGAAAGCTTTGGCACCGGCTCTGACCACGTGCGTGAAAAAGATGGCCTGTGGGCCGTGCTGTTCTGGCTCAATATTCTGGCCATCAAGCGCCAGCCGGTAGCGACCCTGGTCAAGCGGCATTGGCGCCAGTTTGGCCGCAATGTGTATTCGCGCCATGATTATGAAAACCTGCCAACCGAAGCGGCACAGGGCGTCATGACGCTGCTGCGCGATAGCTTCAATGGATTGCCTGGTCAGCGCTTTGGCCGATATACCATCGCCAGCTGCGACGACTTCAGTTACACCGATCCGATTGATGGCAGCCTTAGCACCAAGCAGGGCGTGCGTATCCTGTTTGAAGATGGGTCACGCATCGTGTTCCGCCTCTCAGGCACCGGTACTGAAGGCGCTACCTTGCGTATTTACCTGGAAGCCTACGAGCCTGACAGCGCCAAGCATGACCTGGATGCGCAGGATGCGCTGGGGGACATGATCAAGATTGCCCTCACTATCTCTGAGTTAGCCATCAAAACTGGCCGGGATACCCCCACTGTGATTACCTGAGTTCGGGAATTTTTCCCGATGTGCAGATGACGCCCGCTGGCTATAATGCGGGCGTTAGTGCATCAAACCGATTGTTTTTGTGTAAATTCCGCAAGTGCCTTAATTTCGATCCGGGAAAATCAGGCAATTCCGGTTGAGTATGGGAAGGCAAATCGGCAATACATGGCAGATGCATGTTGCGCCGTATTTTATTGGGGAATTGGTTTTATGAATGCCATCAAGAATTACATTCTGCAATGCAGGCAGTTTTTCATGTACGCCGGCATTTTCAGTTTTGTCATCAATCTGATGACGCTGATGCCAGCATTTTACATGCTTGAACTGTATGACCGCGTATTAAGCAGCCACAGTAACGAAACCTTGGTCATGCTGACGATTCTGGTCGTGTTCATGCTCCTTGTTCAATACTACGTTGAATACCTGCGTCAAAGTCTGTTCCTGCGCACTTCCGCTACCATGCAGCGATTAATGCAAAAAACAGTGCTCGCCTGCATGCTGACCATGAGTGGCCGCACAAATCGCAGGGGGCTGGATGATGTGCATACCGTGCAGTCATTTTTCTCGGGCTCTGGCGTGCAAGCCGTGTTTGAGGTGCCGTGGATTCCTGTTTATTTTTTCGTGCTCTATCTGTTTCATCCCTGGTTATGCCTGATGGCCGTGGTAGGTACCTTGATTCTGGTGGCATTGACCTTCCTTGAGGAAAAAGTCAGTGCTGAAAGCCAAAAGCAGGGACAGGATTCCTTGCGGCAATCGCAGGACATGCTTGATTCCGCGCTGAACAATCTTGAAGTGATCAATGCCATGAGCATGCGCGAGGTGGTGACCAAGCGCTGGTCCAAAGTGCATGACAAGGCGCTCAGCCATAATATTGAATCGGCTACCCGTTCTGCCTCCATTTCTGCCTGGTCGCGGCTGGTCAGGAATTTGCTCAGTACCTTGGCCCTGGCGGTTGCCGCCTGGCTGGCCATCAATGACCGTACCGTGACGCCGGGTGTCATGATTGCCGCCACCATCATCATGGGCAAGGTGATGGTGCCAATTGATCGCGTTATTTCGGGCTGGCGTTTTTTCATCAAGGCCCGCCATGCCTATAGCCGTCTCAATAAAATGCTGGCGGATTACAACCCTGATACGACCAGTGTCACCTTGCAGGATTTCGCAGGCAATATCCGGGTGGAGAAGCTGTTTTTTGCCATGAATCGTGAACGTGAAATTCTGCGCAACCTCAATTTTTCTCTGGAGGCGGGGGAAGCGCTGGGCATTATTGGTAATAGCGCAGCTGGCAAGTCCACCCTGACACGGTTGCTGGTTGGTCTGTATAAGCCAACGTCAGGCGCTGTTCGCATGGATGGAGCGGATATTTACCAATGGGCGCAGACCGGACAGCTTGGTCAGCACATTGGTTACCTTCCACAGTCGGTGGAACTCTTTGCTGGGACGGTAGCGGAGAATATCGCGCGTATGGCCGAGGTGAATGAACATGTGGATAAGGTGATCGAGGCCGCCAGACTGGTCGGCGCGCATGATTTCATTTTGCGTCTGCCGCAAGGGTATGACACGGATATCGGCGAGGCTGGCCGTATTCTTTCCTCCGGTCAGCGGCAACTGGTTGGGCTTGCCCGTGCCTTGTTCGGCAACCCCAAGCTGGTCGTGCTGGACGAGCCGAACGCCAATCTGGATGGCCCTTCTGAGCTGGCTTTCATGCGCATGATTCGCGAGTTGAAATCGCGCAAGGTCACACTGATTATTGTCAGCCACAAACCCAGCGTATTGCGCGATGTGGATAAACTGCTGGTGCTGGAGCAAGGGCGTCAGGTCAGTTTTGGCAATCGCGAGGAGATCATGCAGAGCACGGTCCCCAGCACTGATAATTCAAGCCAGGTTGCCCTGGTCAAAGGGGCGCAGCCGATATGAGTCTGATTTCTTCCATTGTAAGGCCTGCGATTCCGCTGGATGAATCCGGACAAGCCACGCGCATTGTGCGTAAAGGCATGTTCATGACGGTGGTTATCGTGGGTGGTTTTTTCCTATGGGCCAGTGTTGCGCCACTGAGTGGCGCGGTGATTGCGGAAGGCAAGATAAAAATAGCGACCAATCGCAAGACGGTTCAGCATCTGGAAGGCGGTATCGTCAAACAGATTCTGGTGCGCGATGGGGATGTTGTTAAGCATGGGCAGCCACTGCTGCTGCTGGAAGACACGCGCAACAGTGCTGAGCTGAATATCCTGCGTGACCAGCAGGATGCGCTGCTCGCCAAGGAGGCCAGGCTGATTGCCGAAAAAACGGTGGCCGCCGCCATTACGTTCCCTCAACAATTATTGGTACCCATGAGCACCAAGCGGCAGGAGCTTATTAACAAGGAGCGTGCGCAATTTCTGTCCAAGCGCAAAATGCTGAATGACCAGATTGCCCTGTTACGCGATGAGTTGGGCCACTCAAGGGCGGAGTCTGCGGCGTATGAGGCGCAGGTAAAAGCGATAGAGGAAAACATTCGTTATCGTCAGGAGCAGCTGGCCATGCGCGAAGGCTTGATGCAAAAGAATTTTGTCGGCAAGGCGGATGTCCTCAATTACCGGCAGGCCCTGACTGAAAAGCATGAGCAGTTGGCAGCGCAATCCGCAGATCTGAATGGCACCCGCGCCAAAGTGTCCGAGCTGGAGTTGCGCGTGATCGATGTGAAAAATCGCTACATTCAGGAAGCCGATGCCGAGCTGAAGGATACGGGCAACCAGTTGCGTGAGGTTGTCGAGCGTCTGCGGCCAGCGGAAGACTCCATGCTGCGTCGGACTGTGACTGCGCCTATTGATGGTCAAGTCATGGCCATGAAGGTGACCACGGTGGGTGGGGTTATAAGCCCGGGGCAGGCCATGATGGACATTGTGCCGGTATCGGATGATCTGGTGGTGGAAGTGAACGTACGCAATCTGGATATTGATACCGTCTATCCTGGCCAGCCAGCTGAGGTGCAACTGAATGCCTATAATCAGCGCACGACGCCGATGGTCACCGGAGAGGTGGTGTATGTTGCCGGGGATGCCGTCGAAGACCCGCAAACGCACTTGCTGACTTATCCTGCGCATGTGCGCATCGACAAGGAATCACTCAAGAGTGTGCAGCATGTGAAAATTGAGCCCGGCATGCCGGTGACGGCCTTTATCAAGACGCAGGACCGGACCATGCTCGAGTATCTGATTTCGCCTATCACACAACGCATGCGCCATACTTTCCGCGAGGAATAATGCCATACCTGCGATCCTGTTAACCCCGATGGTCTCCACATGAAGTATCTGTTCATACACCAGAATTATCCTGGTCAATTCAAGCATCTGGCCGTGGCATTGGCCGCCATGCCGGGGAATGAAGTAGTGGCGATGGTGGATGTTGCCAACAAGCGGCCAGCCTCCTTGCAGCCAGGCGTTCGCCTGATCAGTTATGCCTCGCCCAAAGGGGCCACCAAGGAAACGCATTGGTATCTGCGCAGTTATGAGGCCGCGATTCGCCGCGGGCAGCAGGTCGCCAAGGCGGCGATCGAGCTGAAACGGCAAGGGTTTGTTCCCGACGTGATTTGTGTTCATGCGGGCTGGGGAGAGGCCTTGTTTCTCAAGGACGTTTACCCACAGGCGGCCATTCTGGATTACTTCGAGTTTTATTATCGGACGCAAGGTGCAGATGTCGGATTTGATCCCGAATTTCAGTCCTACACTATTGATGAGTTCTGTCGGATCAAGGTGAGAAATTCGAATCACCTGCTTTCGCTGGATAATTGTGATTGGGGGCTTACCCCCACCGAGTGGCAAGCCAGTCAGTTTCCCGAAGTTTACCGCTCCAGAATCAGCGTGATTCACGAGGGGGTGGATACCCATATTGTCCGGCCAGACAAAAACGCCCAGTTTGTGGTCTCGGATACCTTGACGCTCACCGCGGCCCAGCAAGTCATTACCTTTGTGAATCGCAATCTTGAGCCGTACCGTGGCTTCCATATATTCATGCGGGCCTTGCCCCGGATGTTGCGGGATTGCCCGCAAGCGCATGTGGTACTGGTAGGCGGCGATGAGGTCAGTTATGGCCGCATGCCGGAAGAGGGCGGTAACTGGCGCGAAAAAATGATGAAGGAAGTCGGCGCCGAACTGGATATGACAAGGGTGCATTTTGTCGGCAAGGTCGCCTATGAACGCTATCTCAGCCTGTTACAGATTTCTGCGGCGCATGTGTATCTCACGTATCCATTTGTACTGTCATGGTCCATGCTGGAAGCCATGGCCGCAGGCTGTGTGCTCATCGCTTCCAATACGGCCCCAGTGACTGAAGTGATCCGTGATGGACATGATGGCTTGCTGGTGGATTTCTTTGATGCGCAGGCGCTGGCCGAGCGAGTGGTCGAGGTGGTTAACAAGCCGGAAAACTATGCTTCGTTACGGGAGAACGCCCGCCAGACCATTCTGCAACAATACGATTTGCAGCGTGTCTGCCTGCCGAGACAGCTGGATTTGCTGCAGAAGCTGCCCGGTATGCTGGCTGGCTAACGCGGGTATCAAAAATCCCCTGCCGTCGGCGCGGGGATCGCTTCATCTCCCTGTTTGATGGTCATCTTGCCGCGAAACAGACGGACATCCATGCGGCTCAGAAAGGACATCCCGAGCAGTGCTTCACCTTGCAATCCTGGGGTGATCAAGGCGGCGACATCATGCGCTTCCACATCGCCGATCTTGACGCTGCGCAGGCGCGTGACATAGGCGACGGCATCGCCATTGGCAGTGGTGGTGCGGGCGGCCACATGGCTGCTGAGCCCCAGACGCTCGGCGGTGCGGCTTGAGATCGCAACGCCGGTGGCGCCGGTATCCACCAGCACATCCACCTTTTCGCCATTAATCAGTGCCGTTGCGCGGTAATGCCCATCCATGCCACGCTGCAGCGTGACTTCGCCACCCTGACTGCCCGGATTCCTGTTCGGATTCATCCGGCCATCCACTACGTAATAAATGCCAGCGGCGGCTAGCAGCCAGGCCATAGCCGCCAGCCATGCGGTTTTACTCAAGATCCGACCGTGTTAAAAGGGCAGATGCACATGCGGTGCCGCTGCCAGGATCACGCTACGGAAAGCGTCCTGAATACGCAGTAGCGCGGCTTCATCATCTGCTTCAAAACGCAGCACGATCACCGGTGTCGTGTTGGATGGACGCATCAGGCCAAAGCCATCCGGATATTCCACGCGCAGGCCGTCGATGGTGATGACTTCGGTAGCGCCGGCAAATTCGGCGGTTTTTTGCAGACTGGCGATCAAGGTATGCGGCTCGCCTTCATTCATGTGTATGTGCTGTTCTGGCGTGCTCACGCTGTCTGGCAATGCATTCAGCAGGGCAGAGGGATCAGCCGAACGGCTCAGGATTTCCAGCAGGCGTGCACCGCTGTACAAACCATCATCAAAACCGAACCAGCGTTCCTTGAAGAATACATGGCCGCTCATTTCGCCCGCCAGGGCAGAGCCGGTTTCCTTCATTTTTGCCTTGACCAGCGAGTGGCCGGTTTTCCACATCAGTGGCAAGCCACCGCGTGCCTTGATCCAGGGCGCCAGATTGCGTGAGGATTTAACGTCGTAAATGATGGTGGCGCCAGGTTCGCGCTGCAATACATCTTCTGCAAACAGCAGCAGCTGACGGTCGGGGTAGATGATCTTGCCATCCTTGGTTACCACGCCCAGGCGGTCACCATCGCCATCGAATGCCAGCCCGATTTCGGAGCTGCCTTTGCCCAAAGCGGCAATCAGGTCCAGCAGGTTTTCCGGCACGGAAGGGTCGGGGTGATGGTTGGGGAAGTGGCCATCCACTTCGCAGAACAGCTCTTCCACCTCGCAACCCAGGGCGCGATAAAGCTTGCCAGCATAGGCGCCTGGCACGCCATTGCCGCAGTCGACGGCAATGCGCATGGGGCGGCTCAGCTTGATGTCGGAGGCAATGCGGTTGATGTAGTCATCGGCAATGTCGTAGTCGCTGGCTTGGCCAGTGCCGCTGGCAAAGTCCTGTTGCTCAATGCGGGTACGCAAACGCTGGATGCTCTCGCCAGAAAGCGTCTCTTCCGCAATCACCATCTTCAGGCCGTTGTAGTCAGGCGGATTGTGGCTGCCCGTGACCATGACGCCACAGCCCGTCTTGAGCTGATGTGCGGCAAAATACACCATGGGGGTGGCGACCAGGCCCAGACGTATCACATCAACACCCGTACTCAGAATGCCGCGTGCCAATGCCTCGGCCAGCTCTGGGCCCGAGAGGCGACCATCGTAGCCGATGCAAATGGCTTTTTGCTGCAGTTTGGCGGCCTCGCTGCCAATGGCCTTGCCGATTTGCTCGACAATTTCGGGAGTCAATGTTTTGCCGACAATACCGCGGATATCGTAAGCCTTGAAAATCTCTTTTGGTGCAAGCATGCGACGAGCCCTTTTGCTGAATGGAATTGCTCCTATTCTAAACGGGATTCCGATATCGCGGCTTGCACAAATCGGGCAATACACCGGGCAATAGTCCAGATGGATTAAGGCTGGAAAATTTTAACCATAAATATATAATGGTTATTATGGAATTCCCGACCTCACTCGTTCATAAATACAGCAAGGCTGCGCCGCGTTACACCTCGTATCCCACGGCCTTGCATTTTCATACTGGCTTTGATGCAGCAGCCTGGCAGCATGAGTTGCAAGCCAGCCGGAACAGCGGGCGTGATATCTCGCTGTATGCGCATATCCCGTTTTGCGACACGCTTTGTTATTACTGTGGCTGCAATATGGTGGCCACGCGTGATTACAGTAAAGCCGAGCGTTACCTTGAGGTATTGCTGCAAGAGATGGCGCTGGTGGCAGACACTGCCTCAGCTGATCGTCTTGTGCGCCAGATGCATTGGGGGGGCGGCACACCCACCTATTTGCGGCCGGAGGATCTGGTGAAGCTGCATCAGGCATTTGCCCGGCGTTTCCGCATGGCAGAAGATGCCGAAATTGGCTGCGAAATGGACCCGCGTGAATTGACGCGTGCGCATGTGGAGGCACTGGCCTCCTGTGGGTTTAACCGCCTGAGCCTGGGCGTGCAGGATCTGGATCCGCAGGTGCAAGAAGCCATCAACCGCATACAGTCGCAGGAGTTGATCGAACAGGTATACGGCTGGATACGCGATGCCGGTATCAACAGCATCAACTTCGATCTGATCATCGGTTTGCCGCACCAGACTCCCGAGCGCTTTGCCCATACGCTGGATGCGGTGATCGCCATGGCGCCGGACCGACTGGCCGTCTTCAATTACGCGCATGTGCCCTGGATGAAAAAGCATCAGCGCCTGATTCCTGAATCTGCATTGCCTGCCCTGGATCAGCGTCTTGAATTGTTGAGGATGACGCTGGATCGTCTGACGGCGGCAGGTTATGTGCACATCGGCATGGATCATTACGCCAAGCCTGAGGATGAACTGGTGCGCGCCCAGCAGCAAGGTACGCTGTACCGCAACTTCCAGGGATACACCACGCACAAGAATTGCGACATCCTGGCCTTGGGTGCCTCGGCGATTTCGCAAACGGAAAACGCCTATGCGCAAAATACCAAGGTGCTGTCGGAGTATCGCGATGCGGTAACGGCAGGGCGGCTGCCGATTGAGCGTGGCTTGCACGTAACCCCCGAAGACCAGCTGCGCCGAGCCGCCATTACCCAGGTGATGTGCGACCTGCAACTGGACAAGCGGGCGTTTTCAAGCGCTTGGGGAATTGAATTTGATGATTATTTTGCTGCTTCTTTGCCGCAGATGGAGGAGATGGAGCAAGATGGACTGCTGCAGCTGCACAATGAATGCCTGCGCGTCACTGAAGCCGGTCGGCTGTTCCTCCGCAACATTGCCATGCTGTTTGATGGCAGGCAGATGGAAGCTAAATCTCTGAGCAGCGATCAGGTCATTCAGGTGCAGCCGCGGTATTCCAACAGTATCTGAACCAAGCCCTGGTGTTCAGCGACAATGGATCCTCATGATGCATTAAGCGTGCTCACTGGTCAGCCAGTGAGCACGCTTAACTGCCGTGATGCAGGGCTTATTCCGCCTCTTCTATCCAGGCCAGCTGGATGGCTTCCAGTATCTTTTCACCGCATTTTTCCGGCGCATCATCAAACTCTTCCAGATCCAGCACCCATTGGTAAAGGTCGGTGAAGCGTATGGTTTTGGGATCGATATCCGGGTGTGCGTCATACAGCGCTTCAGCGATGCGCAGGCTGTCAGTCCATTTCATTGCATTGTTTTCCTATAAGTGATTGTTAAAAGCTTTTGGCGCGCTCATATTGCAGCGGCCAAGGCTGGTCCGCACGCAATTCCCTGGCGGCATGCAACGGCCAGTGCGGGTCGCTCAACAAGGTGCGCGCCATGAAAATCACATCGGCCTGGTGCGTGGCGAGAATGTGCTCGGCCTGGGTCGATGTGGTGATCATGCCGACGGCACCGCTGGCAATTCCGGCTTCGTTGCGCACGCGGCTGGCAAACTCGGTCTGGTAGCCTGGCCCGGTCGGAATCACGGCATCGTAAATCAGGCCACCGCTGGAGCAGTCAATCAGATCAATGCCGATCTCCTTGAGCCAGCGCGCGAACTGCACGGACTGGGCAATATCCCAGCCGCCTTCTATCCAGTCGCTGGCGGAAATCCGCACGAACACAGGTTTGTCCTGCGGCCAGAAGTCGCGCAGGCGTTTCGCGATGTTCAGCGCCAGGCGACAGCGGTTTTCCAGGCTACCGCCGTATTCATCGTCACGCTGATTGGCGAGGGGTGACAAAAATTCGTGCAGCAGATAGCCATGGGCGCAATGCAGCTCGATGACGTCAAACCCCGCTGCTAAGGCTCTGTCAGCCGCCGCCATGAACGCATCCGAAATGCGGGCGATGCCTGCTTTATCCAGCGCTTGCGGCGTTGCATGCTGCGGGCTGAATGGTATCGCGGAGGGTGCTACGGTGTTCCACCCGCCTTGATCGACAGGTATGCCGGTGCTGCCTTCCCACGGGCGGGTAGACGACGCTTTGCGTCCGGCATGCGCCAGTTGAATGGCGGCTGCGGCGCCTTGCCCATGAATGAAATCCACGATCCGATGCAAGGCATCGCGCTGGGCGTCATTCCATAAGCCCAGGCATTGCGGCGTAATACGGCCTTCTGGCAATACGCCAGTGGCTTCCACCATCACCAGCCCGGCACCACCGCGGGCAAAGCCGCCCAGATGCACCAGATGCCAGTCATTCGGCATGCCCTCAATGGCGGAATACTGGCACATGGGCGATACAAAAATACGATTGCGGATGGTGAGCTCACGCAGCGTAATCGGAGTAAAAAGATGGGCCATGACGGGACTCGCTTCCTAGGCAGTAAAAATGGGGATGTCGGCAATCTTTGGACGCCATTCTGCCGGGCCGGTTTCATGCACCGAATGGCCCTGGCTATCCACGGCTACCGTGACCGGCATGTTTTCCACGGTGAATTCATACACCGCTTCCATCCCCAGATCGGCGAACGCCACGACACGTGCGGCTTTGATGGCCTGCGAAATGAGATAAGCGGCACCGCCTATCGCAATCAGGTAAACCGATTGATGGCGGCGTATGGCTTCCACCGTGGCTTCACCGCGCTCGGCCTTGCCTATCATCCCCAGTAATCCGGCTTCGCCCAGCATGGTGTCGGTAAAACGATCCATGCGGGTGGCGGTGGTCGGGCCTGCAGGGCCGATGACTTCATCGCGCACCGGGTCTACCGGGCCGACGTAATAAATAAAGCGATTATGAAAATCCAGGCCATCCGGCAAGGGCTGGCCGGAGGCCAGCAGGTCGGCAATACGCTTATGCGCGGCATCGCGGCCGGTCAGTAATTTGCCACTCAGCAGCAGCTGTTCGCCAGGCTGCCATTGCAGGATGTCGGCTTTGGTCAGGTTGTCGAGGTTGACCTGGCGCATGGGCGTGCCTGATTCCTGCGCGATCTGCGGCCAGTCTTGCAGGCGCGGCACTGGCAATATGGCCGGGCCGCTGCCATCCAGCGTGAAATGAATATGACGCGTGGCCGCGCAGTTGGGGATCATGGCGACTGGTAGCGAAGTAGCATGCGTGGCGGTTTGCAGGATTTTGACATCCAGCACCGTGGTCAGCCCGCCCAGCCCCTGCGCGCCTATGCCGAGGCGATTCACTTTTTCGTAAAGCTCCAGCCGCAACTCTTCGGCGCGGTCAGCCGGGCCGCGCTCGCGCAACTGCTGAATATCAATGGGCGCGAACAGCGATTGCTTGGCCAGCAGAACGGCTTTTTCTGCCGTGCCGCCTATGCCTATGCCCAACACGCCCGGTGGGCACCAGCCAGCGCCCATGGTGGGCACTGTGCGCAAAACCCAGTCAACGATATTGTCCGACGGCTCCAGCATGGCGAGCTTGGCCTTGTTTTCCGAGCCGCCGCCCTTGGCGGAAATGTTGATCTCTACTTTGTCGCCCGGCACCAGTTCCACATGCACCACGGCAGGCGTGTTATCCCGTGTGTTCAGGCGCTTGCCTGCGGGGTCGGAGACGATGGAGGCGCGCAAGCGGTTATCCGGATCGCCATACGCCAGGCGCACGCCTTCATTGACCATCTCCTGCAGACTTAGCTTCGCATCCCATTGCACCTGCATGCCGACCTGGATAAAGGCCACCACGATACCGGTATCCTGGCACAGCGGGCGTTGCCCCTGCGCGCACAGGTAGGAGTTGATGAGTATTTGTCCCATGGCATCGCGCGCAGCGGGTGCGGGCTCGCGTTGCCATGCCTCATGCAGGGCCTGCAAAAAATCAGGTGAGTGATAGCAGGCGATGTATTGCAGGGATTGGTAAATGCTTTGTATGAAGTCGTCTTGCCGAATCGTGGTCATGGAAGCGCCCGGGGGATAAATGCAGGGCCATTATAGCGCTCAACCCGTATGCCTCAAAAAAAGACCGCCGTGCGGCCAAAGCCATGCACGGCGGGTGAAGAGACCTATTGAGATATACATTTAGGAGATTGCCATTAGCTATACAGCAAAGCGCGTGCCAAGTATTTGTTTGTTTTTAATCAATGGCTTGGTTTTGATGTGAAGATTGCTGGTGGTTGTAATCAGCCATATGGCTGTATATAGCCACCAACTATGCACTCTGCAATGAGTGAAGCGTATTCATTCTTTAAGTGGCTGATCATGTTAAAATTCTGCCTATTTACTTTTTAAGCCCTTGGAAAATTGAACATGTTTAGCACGGCAAAAACCCTGAACGTTGCAGATCCTGAACTTTGGCAGCATATTGAAGCCGAGCGTCAGCGCCAGGATGAGCATATTGAACTGATCGCCTCTGAAAACTACACTAGCCCTGCCGTCATGCAGGCGCAAGGTTCGCAGCTGACCAACAAATATGCTGAAGGTTATCCAGGCAAGCGTTTTTACGGTGGCTGTGAGTTTGTCGATCAGGTTGAGCAACTGGCGATTGACCGTGTGAAGCAACTGTTCGGCGCTGAATATGCCAACGTGCAGCCGCACTCCGGCTCTCAGGCCAACCAGGCCGTGTATTTCTCCATCCTCAAGCCAGGCGACACCGTCATGGGCATGAACCTTGGCCACGGTGGTCACCTGACCCATGGTTCCCCTGCCAACTTGTCCGGCAAGCTGTTCAACATCGTGCCTTACGGCCTGAACGACAAGGAAGAGATCGATTACGACGAGATGGAGCGCATTGCCATCGAGTGCAAACCCAAGCTGCTGATTGGCGGCGCTTCTGCCTATGCCCTGCGCTTTGACTGGGCACGCATGGCCGAGATCGCCAAAAAGGTGGGCGCTTATTTCATGGTCGACATGGCACATTACTCCGGCCTGATCGCCGCCGGTGTTTACCCTAACCCGGTGCCCCATGCTGATTTCGTGACTTCCACCACCCACAAGACCCTGCGTGGTCCACGTGGCGGCATCATTCTCGCCAAGGCCGAGTTTGAAAAGTCCCTGAACTCCAATGTGTTCCCATCCCTGCAAGGCGGCCCGCTGATGCACGTGATCGCAGGCAAGGCCACGGCTTTCCTCGAAGCATTGCAACCGGATTTCAAGGTATATCAGGAGCAAGTACTCAAGAATGCCAGCATCATGGCACAAACCTTGGCAGAGCGCGGCCTGCGCATTATCTCCGGCCGTACCGAGTCGCATGTGTTCCTGGTGGACCTGCGTCCCAAGAACCTGACTGGCAAGGCGGCGGATGCTTACCTCGGCCAGGCCCACATCACCGTGAACAAGAACGCGATCCCGAATGACCCGGAAAGTCCGTTTGTTACCTCCGGCATACGTATCGGTTCGCCAGCCATCACCACCCGCGGCTTCAAGGAAGAAGAAGCCCGTCTGGTGGCCAACCTGATTGCCGATGTGCTGGACAACCCGACCGACGAAGCCGTGATTGCGGCGACCAAGGCCAAGGTACACGCCTTGACCAGCCGCTTCCCGGTATACGGCGCTTAATTCTCGCCTATCACCATCGCGACACATGAAAGGGGACATGTGAAACACCAGGCTGGCGCGTCCATATCCATGGAGGAGGCTAACCCTCGTTCATGGGCAGAAGATCTGCTGCCTGGGTTTCATCCCTTTCGCCGCGTTGCATTTAACTTGCCTGGTCAACTCTCATGAAGTGTCCTTTCTGCGGTACCGATGACACCCAGGTCATTGATTCCCGGGTGAATGAAGAAGGCAACTCCATCCGTCGCCGTCGCCGTTGTGCGGCCTGCGACAAGCGCTTTACCACCTACGAAACCGCCGAGCTGCATCTGCCGCAAGTGGTCAAGCAGAATGGCAACCGCGAAGAGTTCAATCGCGACAAACTGCGGCTTTCCTTTACCCGTGCCTTGCACAAGCGCCCCGTACCGACCGAATATGTAGACCGCGCTATCGAGCACATCGTGCAAAAGCTGCTGGCCAAGGGCGAGCGCGAAATCATGGCGCGCGATCTCGGCGAAAGCGTGATGCAGGAGCTGCGCCTGATGGACAAGGTGGCCTATGTGCGTTTTGCCTCGGTCTATCGCAGCTTCCAGGACGTCGACGATTTCAGCGATGTGATTCGCGACTTGGATAAACCGCATCGTCGCCTGACGGACCCCGCCGGAGAATAAGCCTGTGTTCAGCGCGCTGGATCATCAGATGATGGCGCGAGCCCTGCGGCTGGCAGAGCAGGGCCTCTACACCACCACTCCCAATCCCCGCGTCGGCTGTGTGATTGTCAAGGACGGTCAGATTGTTGGCGAAGGCGCCCATCTTAAAGCAGGCGAGCCACATGCCGAGGTACATGCCCTGCGGCAGGCGGGCGATCTCGCGCAAGGCGCCGATGCCTATGTCACGCTTGAACCCTGCAGCCACCACGGACGTACGCCGCCATGCGCTGACGCCTTGATTAAGGCCGGTGTGAAGCGCGTGGTCGCTGCCATGCAAGACCCCAACCCCCAGGTGGCCGGAAGTGGTTTGCAGCGCTTACAGGCGCAAGGCATTGCCGTGCAATCAGGCTTGCTGGAAGCCCAGGCGCGTAGCCTGAATGCCGGATTCATTTCGCGCATGACACGTCGCCGTCCGTTTGTCCGCAGCAAGATCGCCGCCAGCCTGGATGGCGCCACCGCCTTGCAAAATGGCATCAGTCAATGGATTACCGGCCCTGAGGCACGCAAGGATGTGCAACACTGGCGCGCGCAATCCTGCGTCATGCTCACCGGCATAGGCACCGTGCTGGCCGATGACCCACAACTCAGCGTGCGGGATGAAGCCGGAGAACTGCAAGGCCGCCAGCCGCTGCGCGTGATTGTGGATAGTCATCTGCAGATTTCACCGCAAGCGCGCATCCTGCAAGGCGGCAATGCCCTCATTGTTTACGGCAGCGCCAGCGCGGACCGCATCGCAGCCCTGTGCCAGCATGGGGTAGAGCTGATGCACTTGCCCGACCATCAGTCGCGCGTCAGCCTCGATAGCCTGCTGGAACTCCTGGCGAGCCGGGGCATCAATGATGTGATGGTGGAGGCGGGCGCCACGCTGAACGGGGCCTTGCTGCACAAGGGGCTGATTGACCAGCTGATTCTGTATTACGCCCCCAAGCTGCTGGGCGCCGATGCCCGTGGCATGTTTGGCCTGCCTATGTTGCAAAGCATGGCGGCCCGCATTGATCTGGATATTACTGACATGCGGCAGATTGGCCGCGACATCCGCTTGCTGGCAACGCCGCACTCACCACAACCCTGAATCACCAAAGTCCGCCACACGGACACCTCACCACGGGAGAAACAGCGCGTGCTCGTCGATACCCATTGCCATCTTGATGCGCCAGAATTCGATGCCGACCGGGCAGACATCGCCGCGCGTGCGCATGAGGCTGGCGTTGCACGTATTGTCGTGCCCGCAGTGGAAGCAGCAAATTTTTCCGTTGTGCAGACATTGGCCGACGAGTTTCCCTGGTGCCGTTATGCGCTGGGCATACACCCGCTGTTTATTCCGCGCGCCAAAGAAGAGGATGTCGATGCGCTGAAAGAGCAGCTGCAGCAGCGCCTGCCCGTGGCGATTGGCGAAATCGGCCTCGATCTTTTCATTCCCAACCCGGATATTGAGCGCCAGCAGGCTTTTTTCGCAGCACAGCTCAAGCTGGCACGGGACTTTGATCTGCCGGTCATCCTGCATGTGCGCAAATCCAGCGATCTGATCCTCAAGCACTTGCGCCGCATAGGCGTCAAAGGCGGCATTGCCCATGCCTTCAATGGCAGTTTTCAACAGGCAGAGCGCTTTATGGCGATGGGCTTCAAGCTCGGCTTTGGCGGCGCCATGACCTATGACCGCGCCCTGCATATCCGCGAGCTGGCGCGGCAACTGCCGTTGGACGCCATGGTGCTGGAAACCGATGCTCCCGATATTGCGCCCGAATGGCTAGGGCATCGTGGCCGTAACAGCCCGCACGAGTTGCCTGCCATTGCCCAGGTACTGGCGGATTTGCGCGGCCTGCCACTGGCCGAAGTCATTGCTGCGACAGGCAAAAATGCCCTCCAAGCCTTGCCAGCGATTGCCTAGTTATGCACATGAGCTCATGTGCTACATTAACTTGAAGCAAAAAACCTTAACAATCCAAAGACATAAAATAAGTCATTGTTTTTAATGTGTTATTTTAAAGTCTATTTTTTGGGCGTTTTAAAAAATCCCTTACGGCAGGCATAGTTACAGTTTTAAGTCACAGCTGTTCACAGTTTTATCCACAGAAATTGTGGATGAGTTATTCAGTTCATCAAGATTTGAATTGATTTCCTGAATAACGTTATCCCAGAGTCCAATGGAAGATTGTCTGAAGAGGGTTGCGCTGGGATACCATGGTGAGTCTGAGCGATTCAGCATCCATCGCCATTCGCTACCGAACCATAGCAGTATCCATACATTTATACCTAGAGCACCCGCAAGATGGGCGGGGGCAGAGTCTATGGATATGACGATATCCAGATTTTTCATAACAGCTGCTGTTTCATCAAAATCTCGTAATTCACTGTCCAGGATTACTACGTTTTTGCAAGGTTTAAGCATGCTGATTTCATTTACCGACAAGTCCTTTTGCAAGGAAATAAAGCGGATGTGCGGATTGGATGTGATGACTGGCAACATTTCATCGAGAGGCATAGATCTTTTGTGATCGTTGACGTGATTTGGATTGCCTCTCCAGATTAGCCCTACGAGTTTGGTTTCAGTTTGCCTGATAATCTGCTTCCAGTACGAAACCCGGTCCTCATTGGCTTGCAGATAAGGGATGGGTGCCGGTATGTCATTGACTGTATCGGTACCCATGGCCATCGGTAAACTCATGATGGGGATTTTGAAGTCTATTGTTGTGTCAGCATCCTGATGGGGTTCAATGATATGCACATCTTTCAGGCTGCGTTTGAAAAGGGTATGAAGAGCAAGTGGGAGTTCGAACCAACATTCGACATTCTGCGAGGTTAGCAACTCAATATAGCGAGCTGCTTGTATCATATCGCCCAATCCCTGTTCAGCCTGAATCAGCAACTTCATGCCTTTAATATCTTCAGCGCCTAACCAGACAGGGAAGGGGACTTGCTTGATGGGCTTTACACTTTTGCGATTCCATCGCATTTCATAATTGCGCCAACCCTCCTTGAGATTACCTTTGGTTAGTTCAATCAGCGCGATATTCCATAGCGCCTCAACGTCACCTGGACTTAATGTCAAAACCTTTTCATACCACTTCAATGATTCATCAAGGCGACCCAAATGGCAAAGTGCATTTCCAATGTTTCCATAGGATTCGTGATTGTTCGGCGAAAGTTTGATCGCACAATGATAATGCTCGATGGCCTCATCAAACCTGTTCAACTCCGCAAGAACCACGCCCAGATTGTTATGCGTCCTTTTATCATCAGGTGCCAATTCCAACGCCCTTAGATTGGATTTCTCCGCATCATGGAATCGTTTATTGCGAGCATAGGTAATGGCAAGATCATAGTGAGCATCCACGAAGTCCGGGTTGAGTTGTACGGCCCTTTCCAATGCCGCAATCGCTTCTTTCCCCTTATCCATATCCTGCAGGGTATTACCTAGATTTTTCAGGATGTCAGGTGAATCAGGCTCCAGTTCCAGCGCTCGTTCATAGTAAGTAACGGCCTCTGCATGACGATCCGCACTATTCATCAGGTTACCCATAGCATTCAGGGCAGTGGTATTGTTCGGATCAGCATTTAATGCCTGTCCGCATTTATCAATTGCATCCTCAGTCCGACCTTGTCTCTTCAGAGATTCCGCCCAGTGCAGATAAGCTGGAATGTTGCTGGGCTCCAAGGTAGTCATCTTTTGAAAACAGACATCAGCTTCCGCAAGATTATTATTTGCGGACAAATATGTAGTACCCAAATTAAAAAGGGCGTGAATATATGCCGGATTAAGACGAAGTGCTTCCCTATAGCTGGCAATAGCCCGGTCAAACTGGCCGAGAGCTCGATAAGCCGTACCTTGATTATTGTGGGCCTCTACCCAGTCCGGGATTAATGATATGACTTCGGAGTAATGTTCAAGTGCCGCTTCATGCTCACCCAGAGACGAATAAGCATTGGCGCAACCGTAATGCGCACGTGCGTACGTGGGTGCAATCTCAATGGCACGGCTATAACAGGAAAGTGCTGCTTGCATGTCCTGTTGCCTGCTGTATATATTGCCGAGATTGTTATATATCTGGGCATTTTGGGGGCTAAGCGCGAGCGCTTGGAGATAGGCCATTTTTGCATCCTCCAGGCGATTTAGCTTGGTAAGGGAAACGGCTTGATTGCAGTATGTGTCAGGAGCGTGTGGGATTAGTAAAATGGACGTCGCATAATGGGTAAGCGCCTCTTCAAAATTGTTTTGTGCCGCAAGCGCCAGCCCAAGAGTATGGTGTGTTTCTCCATCATCGGGCTCAAGCTGAACAAGTTTCTGTAGCGTTAAGATAGCTTCTTTATTGTTATTCATTGAGAGAAGTAACTCTCCAAGATTTCGATGCGCCTTGATGTACTCCGGGTTAAGTCGGATGGCTTCCTTGTAGCTGGCAATGGCAGGCTCCAACTGCCCAAGTGCTGCATGCGATACACCGAGGTTGTAGTGGGTTTCAGCCCGGTCAGGTTTCAATGCAATGGCCTGCGTATAGCTGGCGATGGCTTGCTGGTATTGACGCACAGCGCCAAACGCAATGCCCAGGTTGTAGTGGGCATCCGCGTGGCGAGGGTTGTACTCGAGGGCTTTCTGAATGACCGGAATACACCGCGCATAATCGCGACTTTGCATGTAAGTCACACCAAGCAGATGAAGAGCATCCGGGTTCTCCGGGCTCTCTTCCAGTACCTGACTGTAATAGTTCTGGGCTTCCATCAGCTGGCCAGTCTGGTGGCATGCTACGGCCCGTTGCATCAGTTCCATCGTTGCTTCAGTCATGATTTACCTCCCATTTGTCATGGCACGGGTTGTCGATTGATTTTTATGGCAAGACGCTTGCATCCTGCTTCAGTAATTCGTTCGCGGGGGTATAGGCAAATACCCAGTCCGCATAAAACTTCTTGTTTTCAAAGGATTTGTAAATGGGTGGGAAATTTTTCTGCTTGAAAGGCTGTTTTGCCGACAGGCTCATCACGCCCATGATGCCGCCGCCCTGGCCTTCCATCGTCCCCCAGTTGGCCATGCCGGTCATCGGGTCCACCGGAATTTTTCGCAGGTAACGCTTGGGCGCTGGATAGCGCTTATCCCTGACCAAATCTTCCAGTGTGGGCGGGTACTGTTTAACCTGACCGGGAGACTGGTTGTAGTACTCACCGATGGCTGCGCGGATTTTGTCGCCCACCTTAAGCAGCTCCTGCTCTCGTTCGCGTTGCCTGAGATTGCTCCAGGTATTCGCCGCTTCTGCCAGCGCCAGCCCGGCCAGCATGATGACAAGCAGCAGGCCGATAAAGGTATATCCACCTTGGTGAATGCGATTACCAGTCCGCATAGTTCGTCCCATCCTCCGCGACATCGGGGGAGCCGCTGTGGATATCGTAAATAAGGCCTTTGGCTTCGGGATCTGTGGGGGGGACCATGGTCCAGGTCTGATTGCTCCCCGTGATGGGATCCTCCGGAATCGCGCGCAGATATTTTTTTTGCACCATATCCTCCAGCGCATCCGGATAAGTGCCTGTGTCAGCGTAATATTTGTCGATGGCGTCTCGCATGGTGGCAAGGTCGTGCTTCAGCGAGCTTTCCTTGGCGCGATATATCGTGTCGAAATAACGCGGGGCAACCAGGCTGAGCAAGGTGGCAATGATCGCCAGCACCACCAGCACTTCAATCAGCGTGAATCCTTTACTACGCATCACCATTCCCGGTATGGCCGCTGGTCCAGGCCTTTTTCGCCAGACAGCGAGTAAACGTCATATATATCCTCCCCCGCCTGCGGATCATCGGGAGGGCTTGCATAGCTGCGCTTTCCCCAGCTGGCTTCGGCGCTCTGCCCTTGAGTCGGGGCGAATGGATCCCGTGGGATTTTGCGAAGGAAATAGATTTTTTTCTTGTTGGGATCTTTCTTGTTTTCCACGCCCTGCACCAATATCTGGAGGTTGGGGGGATAACCGGATTGTTCCGAGGTTTTTTTGATCATGCCCTCGTCGCTGGCCTTCTTGTAGGCATCCAGTGCATCGCGAATTTGCCATAGTGCGCGCCGGAGCTCTTCTTCCTTGTTGCGCTTGACCGTGAGTTGAACCATGGGCGCTGCCGACGTCAGAATGAGCGCCAGCAGCGCCAGTGTGACGACCAGTTCAATCAGCGTGAATCCGCGGCTCGTATTCATGATGAGTGGACTATTGCGAAGGTGTGTTATTGGGACTGGAAATCTGGTCTATCGGCTTCAGCACACCTGCGTCTGACTCGGGCCTGGCCTCATTGCGAGACGTATCCTGTTGCAGGGGTATCGCTGGTGCCTGTGCAACGGCAGGGCTGTCATTGACCTGACGCCCGGTCCGGTTGCTGCCCATATTACGGTCGACCCCGGCGGGGAAGGCCGTGTATAGCGCTTCTGCTGGTGTGATGTTGCTGACAATCCGCGGCGTGATGAGTAGCGCGATTTCTTTTTTATTGCGGTCCGTGCTGCGGTCGGTAAACAGCTTGCCTATCAAGGGTAGCTTGGCCAGACCGGGTACCCGGTTCGATGTTTTTTGCTCATCATCGCGCAGCAGGCCCGCCAATACCTGGGTTTCGCCGTTTTTGAGGCGAAGGATGGTATTGGCGTTGCGCGTGCCTATGGTATAGGTCACGGTGCCTGAACTGGAGGTGATCTTGTCGGTCTGGTTGCTGACCTCAAGCCCCACCTTGATCGAAACATCATCATTCAGCAGGATGGTCGGCTCCACATCGAGCTTGATGCCGACTTCAATATAGCTGACAGACTGCGACACAAAGCCGGTAGAGTTGGCGATGCTGGTCAAGACCGGAATGCGGTCACCCACATGAATCTTGGCTTTTTCGCGGTTTTTGACGCGAATGCGCGGATTGGCCAGCAGATTGGTATCGGTATCCTGCTGCAGGAGATTCAGCGCCAGTACCGGGTCGCTGATGCTGAAAACCCCGAGGTCCGAATTGAAGTTTTTCAGCTCGCGCACGGTCAGCTCGCCCGGCGTCAACGTGGTGGTGCCATTTACCGTATCGCGGCCCTGCACGCCCACACTGACCGCGCTTGGGTAACGTATGCCGATGGCTTCCAGGCTGCGGCGGTTGATTTCCAGCACTTCCACTTCCAGCACCACTTCCGGTTCCGCCATGTCCTGCGAAGTAATCAGTTTTTCTGCCGTGCGGATGGCTTCCGGCGTATCGCGCATGACCAGCGTATTCAGCTTTTCATCGATATATACATCCTTGGTCTTCACCACGGTCTTGATCATGTTCATCGCTTTCTTGGCTTCGGTGTTGCCAAGGTAAAAGCTGCGCACATACATTTCCTGGTATTCCTGGCTGCGGCTGAGCGGATAAATCATCAGGGTGTTTTCGTTCAGCACTTTCTTGGCCAGCTGGTTGCTGGTGAGGATGACTTCAATGGCATCTTCAATCGGCGTGTTGCGCAGGAAAAGGCTGGTGCGCTGCTCCCCACTCATCTGCTGGTCGTAGGTGAAATTGATGCCAGCCGCCTTGGAGATAAACTCGAACACCGACTTGATAGGAACGTCCTTGAATTCCAGGGTGATCGGTTTTTTGAAGGCGGACTTGATCTGTGGCTGGTTGGATATCTTGTCGATGCGTTTTTGTTCGATTTGATCAAACAATGCCCGCGCAGCAGGGTTGCCAGCCTCTTCAGCCAAAATGGCACGCGCCATATTCTGGGCGCCATCGGTGTCACCGGCTGCGAGCATGCTCTGCGCCCGCGCCATCATGGCTTGATGACGGGTGGCATTGGTCAACTGACGCAAGCCATCCTGCGCGCGCTGGTTTTGCTGATCCAGTCCCAATGCACGTTGATAGGCAATCTCGGCCTCACTGAGGCGCCCTTGCTGGCGCAGCTGGTCAGCCTCCTTCAGCAGCATGGCGAGCTGCAGGTCCTGCTGGCGTTTCAGATAGCCAAGGTATTCAGGATTATCCGGGAAGGTGCGCACCAGCTCGCGCAGGCGCGCAATGCCACCTTCAATATCACCGGCATTGACCAATGCACGTGCTTCCTGAAATTCGGCATTGCCTTGCTGCAGTTTCTTTTCCTGGGCAGAGCAGGCAGCCAGCGCCAGTATCAATACCATGGCAGCGATTCGGATAGGGCGGTGCTTACTCAATTAATATCTCCAATCATCAGGGGGACTTCGGCATTCATAGGGCGATAGCGCATGATCATCTGTGGTGGGGCAATGCGTGCCACCTGCCATTTGCCGATGACATCGCCTTCGCGCACGGTGTAGTTGAGGTTGCCTTTGCTGAGAAAAACAATCAGCTTGCCGTCGTCTTGCAGCTTGCCCGCATAGGTAAAAGGCAAGTCGGGAACCTCTGGTGCCTTGGGCGCTTCTTGTTGCGAGGCTTGTGCTGCCAGCTGCGCTTCGGGAGTATCAATGTTGAACAGGTTGCTCACGGCCTCGTCGGTGGCGGGGCGTTGCAGGTGGTCCATGTCAAAATCATCGGCTTGCGTGGTCGCAGTTGAACCCGATGCAAACAGTTTGGCCGTCTGCGCAGGCTGGCCTGCCTTGGCTACGCTGGCGCGGGGCGCGGCCACGTCCACTGCGCCTTCGTTCTCGCTCATTGATGTCCACAGGGTGACGCTCAGCGTTAGCACCAGCGCGATCCACAGGCTATAGGGCGGCAGGCCTTTGCGCGTACTCATGGTTGCTCTCTATGCAAAAAGACGGTGAAACGCAGTCGTGCTTCGACCTGCTCGGTATTGATGTCTTGCCGTTTCAGGCTGATGTCATTCAGGGCTGCTGCCGGAATCCGGTTAAGCACCTGATTGGCGAAGCGGCGGATTTCGACATAGCTGCCACGCACCGGCAGGGTGATCTGGTAGCGTGAAAACGCCGCCGATGGGCTGCGTACCAGCGCATAGTCGGCTTTATCCGGCGTCAGGCCGTGCTCGCCCGCCAGCGACAGAATCACGGTGAGCAGGCTGGTGGCTTCACTTTCTGCGGGCAGAAAGCGGTAAAACGTATTCAGCGAAGCCTGTGGCGAGCGATCAACAAATTTCCCCTGGTGCTGCGGCATGGCCTGGCGCAGCTTGGCCAGTTCCTGCTCGCGCTGCTCCAGGCGCGCTTCGCCGGGCAGCCACCAGGCCAGGGCAGCCACCAGGCTGGCCAGCAGCAAGGCTCCCCCCAGCAGGCCTTGCCAGCCCAGCCAGTGAGCGCGGTAGCGTAGCCATGCGGCCATGGCCTGCTGGTTTATTGCACCCATGCGGCCTCCACCACAAAGCGGATCGGCATGGCGCCACCTTCGGTGTGTTCATGCGTCAGCAAAAACACATCTTTCAGCACCGGCTGCCGCGCGAGCTTCTGTACATATTCGAGCATGAGTCCGATATCGCTGCTTTCTGCTGTGATTCGTACCTTGTGCTGTTTGGGGTTGGGCTCTAGCGCCAGCAGTTTGATGTCGGGCGTGCTGAGGCTCTCCAGCGTCTTGAACAGCGGTTGCCAAGGCAGCGCCAGCTCGGCCATGACGCCTTTAACCGCCAGGATTTCGTCGCGCTTGCCCACATTCTCCTTGGCATCCAGCCGCAAGCCGCTGGATCGGCGTGGTTGTTGCAATTGCTGCATGTCGGTGTCGAGCTTTTGGGTTTTGTCGTTGATATCCTGCAGGGCCATGAAGGCAACAAGCGCGGCCGTTGCGCCCAGCAATAGCAGCACGCGGCTGATAGGCGCCTGATGATGGATGGGCTGGCCGTGATCAAGGCGGAGTGTCTGCATCAGCGTACCCCTGCCATGGCAAGCTTGCGCGAGTACGGCACCATGCGTGACAGTTGCCGTATCTGGCGGCCCGGCCAGTGCAGCGCAGGGCTGGCAGGCTCGGCAGCATACGCTACCACTGGCCAATCAGTGCAATCCAGGCCGGCCAGAATGGCATCGCGCTGTATCAGTTCCCGCAGCAGGTCTTTGGGCTCGTGATGCAGCGTATGCGACTGCACGCTGCGCCACTGGCCGTTTTCAATCAGCAGCAGGGTCAGCCGCCCATGCTCTGGCAGTGCCAGGCAAAGATTGCCGCGCGTTTCTTTTGCGCCGAGTTGCTGCCGGGTTTCATTCACGGCCTGCATCAAGAGCGGGTGAATATGCTGCAAGCGCATGCCCGCCTGGCCAAAGCTCAATTGCAAGGCCTGTACCAGCGCAGGCTCAACGGCGCTGGCCAGGGTGGCATGACCATAGATTGCCTGTGCCGCCCGGATATCCCACTGGCGGGCTGCTTCGCCGTAGGCCTGGACAAAACAGTGCCGGATGAAGGCCTCTTGTTCGACCGGGGAGCCAAGCGCGTCATTCCAGGGGATCAGCGCATAACGCACAAAGTGATTCGACAGTACGACGTGCGCTTGGCAGCCTTGCCATGCGGCTTCACGCAATGCGGCATCGAGTTGCTGCAGGGCCGCTTGCCAGCGTGGCGCTACCGTTGCGGCATCTTGCGACACGGCGACAAGGGCCGGGGCAACGCGCAGGGTTTTTTCGTGCACGATGGTCTGTTTGCGCCAGCCGCTCAGGCGGGTCAGCACTAGCTGGTGCGGCTGTACCAGCACGCGCAATTCGTCGCGCCAGATATCGCCCATGAGTGGCAGGCGCGAGGCAAGGCCAGAGAGTATGCCTGTGGAGATACTAGACCAGCGAGGTGACACGGTTGATCTCCAGTAAGGTGGTTTCGCCACGCCGCACCATATCCAGCGCGGCTTCACGCATGGTGCGGGTGCCGTTGGCGCGGGCGGCTTCCTTGACCTTGCGCACGGGTTCACGGGTAACGATCAGTTCGCGGATCAAATCATTGAATACCAGCAATTCGGCCACCGCCTTGCGGCCCTTGTAGCCGGTGCCGTGGCAATGGCCACAGCCCTGCCCGGTGCGGAAGTGAAAGCTGGGCAGCATGTCGGCGGTCACGCCGGATTTGGCCAGCAGCTCGTCGTCCGGCATGTCATCCACCGCGCAGTGCGGGCAGATGATGCGCACCAGCCGCTGCGCCATGATGCCGTTGATGGCAGACACAAAGCTGTAGGGGTCGACGTTCATGTTGGTAAAGCGGCCAATCACGTCAAACACATTGTTGGCGTGTACCGTGGTCAGCACCAGGTGGCCGGTGAGGGCAGACTGCACGGCAATCTGCGCGGTTTCGGAGTCGCGGATTTCGCCCACCATGATCTTGTCCGGGTCATGCCGCAAAATGCTGCGCAGGCCGCGGGCAAAGGTCAGGCCTTTTTTCTCGTTGACGGGAATCTGCAGCACGCCCGGCAGCTGGTATTCCACCGGGTCTTCAATGGTGACGATCTTGTCCTGGCCGTTATTGATTTCGGAGATGATGCCGTACAGCGTGGTGGTTTTGCCCGAGCCAGTCGGGCCGGTGACCAGCAGCATGCCGTAGGGCTCCTCGGCCAGCAGGCGGAAGCGCGCCATGATGGATTCTTCAAAGCCCAGCACTTCCATGCTGAGGCCCTTGGCCTGATCGGTGACGGCCTTGCGGTCCAGAATCCGCAACACGGCATCTTCGCCAAACACGCTGGGCATGATGGAGACGCGCAAATCCACTTCGCGCCCCATGGCCATGACCTTGAAGCGGCCATCCTGTGGTACGCGGCGCTCGGCAATATCCAGCTCGGACATGACCTTGATGCGTGAAATCGCCTGCTCGGCCTGCGTCATCCCCTGCACGCTGCCCACCATGTTCAGCACCCCGTCAATGCGGTATTTGATGGTGAGGCCGTGCGGGTCGGTTTCCATGTGAATATCGCTGGCACCGGCCTTGAGCGCGTCATACAGCGTTGAGCGCACCAGCTTCACCACCGGGCTGGTGTCTTCCGAAATGGAGCGCAGCGAAATATCTTCAATACCGCTATTGCCGCTTTCGGCATCGCCATGCTCGGGCAGTATGCCATCCATGGCACGCATGCTTTCTTCAAAGCGGGCGAGATAGGCGGCAAAATCCTTGCGGTGCGCCAGTGCCCAGCGGGCGGGCTCGGCCAGGCGCAGCTCCATGCGGCCATGCAGGTAAGGGTCGAGCGGGTTGGCGCAGACCATATGCAGCTGGCCGTCATCATCGCGCAGGGCCATGCATTCCTGCTTGCTGGCTTCGGCATACGGCAGCAGGGCAAAATCCGGCGTCAGTGCATGCAGCTCGGCCATGGGCAACACGGGGTAATGCAGCAAGGCACCCAGTGCCTGGGCAAAGCTATCGGCATCCAGCGCCGAGAGTTCTTCCAGCACATCCAGCACATGGCGCTGGCTTTGGCTGGCAAGCTGGCGTGCCTGCTCTACCTGTGCCAGCGTGAGTTGGGCTTGCGGGAGTAGCGCAGCCGGGCTCATGGTGTCGTTGACGGTGCTTTCCGCGGCAAGCTGATCGAGCGCGGGCGACAACATGGCGTCCAGAGGTTGGTTCATTGAATATTCCCCGCCAGTTCAAAAATCGGCATATACATCAGCACCACCACCACGCCGATCACCAGGCCTATCACCACCATCAAGAGTGGTTCCAGCAGGCGGGTGAACCAGTCGACGGCGCGGGCGATTTCTTCATCGTAAAACACGCCTATGCGCTCCATCATTTCGCCCATGCGGCCGGTGCGTTCGCCCACGCGCAACATGCGGATGGCGATGGACGTCGTCATGCCGTGTTCTTCCATGGCGCTGGACAGCGGCTTGCCTTCGCGGATGTCGCGCTCGACCAGAGCCAGGCTGTTGCGCAGCGCTGGTTGCAACAGCGAAGACACCATCTGCATGGCGGTGACCAGCGGAATGCCGCCGCGCAGCAGCATGCCCAGCGTGCGGTAAAAACGTGCCAGCTGATAAATGCGCATGGTTTCACCCAGCGCGGGGATCTTCCACACCTGATTCATGATGGCCGCCCGCACGGCCTGGCGGCTCAGCACATAGCCCAGCGCGCTCACCACGGCAATAAATCCCAGAAACACCTGTTGGCCGTGCTCTTGCAGCAAACGGCCCCAGGCCAGCAATACTTGTGACATCCACGGCAGGTCATTGCCTGCGCTCTCGTAAATCGTGCTGAACTTGGGCACCACATAGCCCAGCAAAAACAGCATTACCAGCCCGCCGACAATAATCAGCAGCACCGGGTAAATGGAGGCGGTGACGATCTTCTTGCGCACGGCATCCAGCTGACCCTGATACGTCACATGGCGGCCCAGTGCCTGCACCATGTCGCCCGTGCGTTCGCTACTGCGGATCAGCGCCACATACAGCGCGGGGAATACCTGCGGAAAGCGCTCCAGCGCGCTCGATAGCGGCAGGCCTTCATACAGCGCCGCCATTACCTGGGTGAGGATGGTTTTGGATTCGGCATTGGCTTCTTTTTCCGCCAGCGCCTCTATCGCCTCCACCAGGCTCAGGCCCGAATCCAGCAGCGACAACAGTTCCTGGCTGAACAGCATCAAATTGAATTTCTGCTTGCCAAGCCCACGCGCCACGGCCAGCTTGCCCTGCGCTTTGGTCGCCAGCACGCTATAGCCCTGTGCCTCGGCCTGCAACTGGGCCTGCAAGGCATCGCCAGCTTCCAGCACCAGCGATTGAATCTGCTGCCCGCGGGCTACTTTCAGTTCAAATTTCATACAGCGCCTGCACCATTAATCGAGCGACAAGGCATGTTTACCAGTTCACCACATCGGCAAACTCGTCATTGCCACCCGCCTGGCCATCCTTGCCAAACGACCACAAGTCATACTCGCCATGCTCGCCGGGATATTTGTATTGATAAGGTTTGCCCCAGGGATCATTCGGTACCGTTTTTTGCAGATAAGGCCCTTGCCATTTCTGCTCATCCGACGGCGGGCTGTTAAGCGCCATCAGGCCTTGTTCGGTGGTCGGGTAATGCCCGGTATCCAGCCGATACTGATCCAGCGCCTTGCCCAGGGCGTCTATCTGCGCCTTGGCGGTTTTTACTTCTGACTTGCCAATCTGGGCGAAGTATTTTGGTCCGACATAGCCTGCCAGCAGGCCGATAATGACCATGACGACCAGGAGTTCTAACAGGGTGAAGCCGCGTTGCATGCCTGAGCAGCGAAGTTGGAAGGTGCTGTGCATGGGATACTCCTTGAATCTAGTAAAGCTCAATAGTTGCACCCGTTGGGGCAAAACCGGGTAATCGGATTTCCATCGGTGTCTGGCCATTCTGACCTGTGGTTTTCAGGCGGATGGCATCGGGATACTCCACCGGGTTATCCGCATTGCAGGTGGTTTTGATATACATGACCGAACTGTCAAAAAAGCTGGTGCCGTCAGGGTCGTGGGCATTCAGGTCTGTGGTAAAGGTGACCCAGTTGCTGCTGACTGCGGCTTTCTGATTGGTGCTGATCGGTGTTTTTGGCGCAGGCGCATTCGCTATGCCAGGCAGGTCAGCATCACCATCGTGATGCGGTACCGCGGTATGCGTGCGACCAATGCGGAATACGTTTTCCGTGCTGCGTATGCCCTTGGGATGGTAGGAAAAGAAATACGCGGCGGATACCGGACGCCCTGCGAATCCACCTCGCGTAATATCGTTGATTTCCCAGTTTTCACCATTTTTCAGCTTGATATTGTTGAGACGTATGAGCGTCGTATATATGCATTCCGTGCCCGCATCATTGCGGAACAGATAGTCAAAAAGCTGAGCCGCCTGCTGTTTGGGGTCGCCATATTGCTCTGGCAAGAACACTTCGCGTACAGCCAGTTCCTTGAATTGAAAACCCGGGATTGGCGATTCATCGGCCTTGCGCCGCCGGGCAATGACATGGCAGCTTTCGCTGGTGGTGTTCGGGATTTCTGAGGTTTCCAAACCGAATTTCCCACTAGTGCTGCATAGCATGTATGCCGAGTTTTCACCTCCATGTTCTGGAAGCTCGATAAAATCAGCCGATGCTTGTATCGGCAGAATGAGTAGGCATGGAATAATCAAACGCAGATAAAAATTCATATTGCACTCGCAATGTTCTTCAGTCTGAGAGTAGGTCTTTTCAGCCTCACTCTCTCCGTTAAAAGCATGACACCCGAAGGTGGCCATACCAACCTGACCACCTTCGGGCACTGCTTTTTAGTTAGGCACGTAACCACTCATCAGAACTTCGATCAGTGGAGCCTCTTCCTGCCCGGTTTGACGGAAGCTGTAAGCATTGGCCGTCGTGGTGCTTGGAACAGAAGTACACGCTGTCTTGACATAGGTCAGCGAGGAGTCCGGCAGCGATGTGCCGTCGTCATCCAGCCAATTATTGTCGGTGGTGAAGTTGACCCAGTCACCATCGATCTTGGCGCTTTGCTGATCCATGGTTGGCACACCCAGTGGCGAGGTGTAGGTGCTCAGGCCATTGATGGCTGCGGTAGATGCGGAGGCGTAGCTCAGCGGCTGAGCGTAGTATCCGGATGCTGGATCATCGTCATCAACCAGGTCGGCCCGGTGCTGTACCGCTGTGTAGGTACGGCCAATACGGAACACCACTTCATCGCTGACGCTGGTGTAGTAATAGCCGGCAGTTACATCAGTGCGACCGCTGAAACCCTTGCGAGCGAAATCATTGATTTCAAAATACTGGGTGCCCGAAGCGGTGGTGTTGTAATCGGCATTGGCCATTCTCCAGCGCGTGCCAAAAATGCACATGCCATCACCGCTGTTACGCCAAATGTAGTCGAGTACACTGGCAATGGTTACCCCGTTATATACAAGATTGCGAGTAGCCAGTCGACCAAGGGTATAGCCACTTTCGGGAGCCACTAACGAACTGCTGGGGAAAACCGCGCAGTCATTGTTGGCACCAGTAGTAGGTTCTGTTGACTCATCGGAGCCGAAGTTACCTGTTGTATTGCATAGGGTATAGGCCGAAGTGCCGCCAGTAGGTTGGCCAGGGCCTGCAGATACCGAGAAGCCGCTGGTTGGTACGCTTACCAGGTTAGTGGCCATGGCGGGGGCGGTCATAATACCGAGGGCTGCCAATACGGCTGTTTTGATAGCTAATTGTTTCATCATGGTTTCCTTAGCGTTACAATTGGCAGGCATTTGTGGCTGCCTGCATCACCAATCTGACACTCATAGTCGGTAGAGCCTTCCAAGTCACTACGCCTTATAAGGGTCAAATTCCTGCTGGGGTAGTTCACAAATGCACTTCCCCCTTAAAATTCTTCGCATGTTTCATTGCCATGCCAATTCTCAAACGCCCGCACGCATGCGCATGTGCTTTCGCACATACGCGAATGCTGTCAGGCCTCGGTCTATTCCATGGCTGGCTGAATGGCTGGCGCGCACTCCGTAGATGATGGAGTGCGGAGTTGATCATGATGGCGGTGGCGCTTCTCATGCGATTTCCTCCCTGTTGCTGTTTGCGGATTGTTAGTCTTTAACATCCGCAACAATTCGTATTGTTTTTCTTTGGGTTTATCCGGTCAGTTGCAGGCTGGGCAGTTTTCAGAATCAAGCATGAATACTGGCTGGTGCCAGACACGAATTTATTACCTACATTGCAAACTGCGTGCCAATTGAACGCATATATCCCACAACCCTTGCTACCGCTCGGGCCAGTCTATTTTTTCTGAAAACACATGGTTGTGGTTGGTGGTTTTTTACAGCCAAAGTGGTGGTTATAAACAACCGTTTGTAACCAATTGTAAACAATCTCCCTCTTGCTTTTCTCGCCCCCGCTTTCTTGCAGGCCTTATACAGAGCGGTATTTGGTGATATCTGGTTTTTTGAAATCTCTTTGGCACCAATGTTGCAATACAGGGACGTATGTGAATAACAGCACATATGGATGGGGCTGGTTGGCGAGGTGTGATATCGCATAACAATGCCAACACCCTGAGGATGATATTGGGAAAAGGAAATTGAAAATGGCAGAAGACGTAGCAGGTATTGATCTAGTCACCGAGGCACTTACAGAGTACAGCGAAGCACACCAAGATGCCGCATTTTCTGAAATAGTGATGGCGCTCGGTGATTACACTTTTGTAGACCCTGTAAGCAAGGACTCCACAGACCCCACATTGATCACCTACGACAATGGCAGCAAGCAGATTGCGTATGCCAACAAAAAATCGGTCGTGCTGGCCGAAGACTCTGCTTTTGTGGATGTCCTGCTGGCAAACAGCATCAAGAGTGCCAATGTCACCGGGAATGATGAAGCCAATATATTGATCGGCAATTTTTATAACAATGTCCTTAAAGGTGGGGCTGGCAACGACACCATTTTTGGCAGTCTGGGAAATGACAATATTCAGGGTGGAGAAGGAGATGACTCCCTGACCAGCTGGAGTGGCAAGACCACGATCGACGGCGGTGATGGCAATGATTACATTGCCGTGCTGGGCGATGTGGAAGACGCTAACCGCCTGCTTGGTGGGGCTGGCAACGATACCATTCTCGGTCGATATGGTAATGATACGGTCTACGGTAACGATGGTAATGACGTCATCGAAACCTTGGGAGAGGCTGACGCTGGAAAATTCGCCAAGGTGACGATTTATGGCGGAGCCGGAAATGACTCCATCACAGCCAGTGCCGCTCACAACATCATTTACGCCGATGATGCAAAAGATACTGTAGGCGGCGCTGATACCGTATCTGCGGGCGATGGCAATAACACGGTTTACGGCTATCGCGGCAATGATGCCATTACAGCAGGTGATGGCAATAACAAGTTGTACGGTGGCTACGGTGACGACACCATTGTGGCGGGTGACGGCAATAACGCGATTTATGCCGACGAAGCGAAGGATACAGTGGGTGGGGCTGATAGCGTGACCGCCGACGATGGTAACAATACCATCTACACCTATCGTGGCAACGATGCCATTGCCGCTGGCGATGGCAACAACAAGGTTTACGGTGGCTATGGCGACGACACGATAGAGGTAGGTGACGGCAATAACACGATCGTGACGGACGAGACGGCGGACAAGGTTGGCGGAGCGGACCAGGTAACCACAGGTGATGGCAACAACAAGATCACGCTGGGCGCCGGGAACGACAGTGCCGAGACGGGAAGCGGCAAGGACACGATAGACGGAGGCACGGGCGACGACAGCATATCGTCAGGCGGAGGCAATGATTCGGTGCTGGGAGGCAGTGGGTCCGACACGCTGGACGGAGGAGCTGGTGACGACAAGCTGTTTGGCGGAGACGACAACGACAGCGTGCTGGGAGGGGAAGGCCGCGACACGCTGGATGGTGGCAAGGGCGATGACACGCTGGACGGAGGTGCTGGGAATGACAGCCTTCTGGGCGGCGATGGCAATGACCAGCTTACGGGCGGTGCAGGGAGCGACACCCTGGTGGGAGGCAAGGGCGACGACATCTTCCTGATCGGGGATGACGGTGCCGGATTCGACATCATCAGTGATTTCAGCAAGACGACGACCGGCAAGGGAGTGAATGCGGTAGTGACGAGTGATGTGCTGGAGATTACAGGCCACCTTGGGGAGGACGATGCAGACACGGCGGGGATAGACGAATCGACGACGTTTGACCGAAGTGATTTCGAGATCAGCTACTCGACGGAACTGAAGGGAGCGTTGATCAGCTTCACGGATGGAGGTGGCAGTGTACTGCTGAAAGGAGTTGCCTTGAGTGATCTGGTGTTTGATGTGGATGCAGGTCAATTCTCGATTGCATCGGTGAAGGGTGCTGGAGGTGTATATACGGGCGGCAGTTTCACGGACAGCATCTACAGTGGCGGTACCAAGACTGACTGGGTAGAGAACGGTTAAGTCGTAATGAAGAGGGCTCACAGGCGCAAGCTTGTGAGCCTTTTGTTGTTTCTGGGAACGCAAGCTTCCCTCGAATGCAAGAACATGTAACAAAGGAATCGAAACCATGGCAGACACCATCAGCGGAGCGCTATTTCAGACGATAGTGCCATCCAGCAACATGACTCTTTCAGATTACAATTCGGCGACATCGCTGGAGATTGAACGTGTCAGTGATGTTCTTCGCATTTATACCCTGAGCTCAAGCAAAAAGCTGGCGCTTAGCTGGAAATCGCTGGTGATTGCGAGCGATTCAGCATATCTGGATGCAGCTCTCTATTCCGATGCAGGCAAGGCCTCGCTGACAGGCAATGAGTTCGCCAACATCCTGGTTGGCAATGAGTATGCAAACCTGATAAATGGCGGTGCTGGCAATGACACGATTGATGCTCGAGACGGCAACGATACGATATACGGTGGCGATGGCGATGACGATATCGATGGCGGTGCTGGCAATAATGTCTTTTATGGTGGGACGGGCAATGATACCTATTATGGCACTGGCAAGAATTGGGTGGATGCCGGCGACGGCGATGACTATGTCAGTACATATTCTGCTGTTGCTAATGATTTCTTGCGGGGCGGTAGCGGCAACGACACTATTTTGTCAGGTCGGGGAAGTGATACCGTTTACGGGGATGCTGGCAATGATGTGATTGTCGTGGCAGGGTCGACAAATCAAGCGGGCGTGCCAATCAACGCTAAAGCCTCTGTTTATGGTGGGGCAGGTAGTGATCTGATCTATGTCGGATATGTCGGAGAAAATGTTTACGTCCCGGGGAAGGTGGCTTCTGCCGTGGTGTATGCAGATGATGCCAAAGACGCCACGACGTATGGCGATGACACGGTCAATCTGGGTTCAAGTACGGATAGTATTCCTGGCGGATACTATACGGTCTACACCTATCGCGGGGATGATGTGGTCAACGGGCTAAGTGGTAATTATAAAATTTATACCGGCTATGATGACGACACGATAGAGGTAGGTGACGGCAATAACACGATCGTGACGGACGAGACGGCGGACAAGGTTGGAGGAGCGGACCAGGTAACCACAGGTGATGGCAACAACAAGATCACGCTGGGCGCCGGGAACGACAGTGCCGAGACGGGAAGCGGCAAGGACACGATAGATGGAGGCACGGGCGACGACAGCATATCGTCAGGCGGAGGCAATGATTCGGTGCTGGGAGGCAGTGGGTCCGACACGCTGGACGGAGGAGCTGGTGACGACAAGCTGTTTGGCGGAGACGACAACGACAGCGTGCTGGGAGGGGAAGGCCGCGACACGCTGGATGGTGGCAAGGGCGATGACACGCTGGACGGAGGTGCTGGGAATGACAGCCTTCTGGGCGGCGATGGCAATGACCAGCTTACGGGCGGTGCAGGGAGCGACACCCTGGTGGGAGGCAAGGGCGACGACATCTTCCTGATCGGGGATGACGGTGCCGGATTCGACATCATCAGTGATTTCAGCAAGACGACGACCGGCAAGGGAGTGAATGCGGTAGTGACGAGTGATGTGCTGGAGATTACAGGCCACCTTGGGGAGGACGATGCAGACACGGCGGGGATAGACGAATCGACGACGTTTGACCGAAGTGATTTCGAGATCAGCTACTCGACGGAACTGAAGGGAGCGTTGATCAGCTTCACGGATGGAGGTGGCAGTGTACTGCTGAAAGGAGTTGCCTTGAGCGATCTGGTATTTGATGCGGACGCGGGTCAATTCTCGATTGCATCGGTGAAGGGTGCTGGAGGTGTATATACGGGCGGCAGCTTCACGGACAGCATCTACAGTGGCGGTACCAAGACTGACTGGGTAGAGAACGGTTAGAGATCATTCTCTACATAATATGTAAGGCTTGTGTAGTCCGATCATTGGTTTAGCCGGCTCATGCGTTTTCGCATGAGCCGGTTTTTGTTTATGGGGCGAGACCTAAACCTGTCTCCGCACAGCTTGGGGCATGTAACCGAGCTTCCATATTATAAGGAGAGGAGGCAGGTGACCCCCGCCATGTGCAGTCGTTATTTTAAAACAACCAATGTGGTGGTTGTATGTAGCCGACTATGGTTGTTTACAACCATAGTTCTTGCTGCTGGGAAATGATTTTTTTTATTTTTCATAATAAAACAGTGACTTGTGAATTTCATTTCCGCTGGCATGCGACTTGCGAATAGTAGCCCCAGTGGAGGGAAGCTATGCAAGGGTTGTTACTCCGGCGGCAAAATAAAACCAAAAAACATGCCCAGCCGAACAAGCGAGTATTCGCATATACATTTCAATTGCAATCGGCGCGCCAGCATTGGTGCATCTGGCCTGGATACATCGTCTGTAGCCTGCTGGCGAGTCACGCCTGGGCCGCCGATGATGCAGTGAAGGATGACGCCTGGTACAACCAGCAGGTGCAGGAGCTGCCGTTGGAGGCGAGTCGCTACAATGCCTCCAAGGGCGTGTTGCTGGCGGCAGAGAGTACGGATACCGCCCCGCAGGGGACTTCCGCATTGCCAATCTCCGGTATGGCCAACAAGCCGACCAATGCTATCCCCAATGTCGAGCTCAAGCTCAATACCATCAATGTCACCGCCAAGCGCTTCAAGGATATCGGCCCGCTGCCGGGGCTCAACCTGACCAAAGAGCAGATTCCCGGCAATGTACAGAGCGTCACCGCCGAAGAAATCAAGGCCAACAACTCGCTTAGCATTACCGATCTCTTGAACAGCAAGCTGCAGTCGGTCAACGTCAACGACTACCAGGGCAACCCCTTCCAGATGGACCTGACCTACCGCGGCTTTACCGCTGGTCCGCAGATCGGCTCACAACAGGGCTTGTCGGTGTTCTTTGACGGCATACGCGTCAATGAACCGTTTGGTGACGTGGTGAACTGGGACATGATCCCCATGAATGCGATCGCCGGGCTGGATGTTTTCCCCGGTTCCAATCCATTGTTCGGACTGAACACCCTGGGCGGTGCCATTTCCATCAAGACCAAAAGCGGCTTTGATTCGCCTGGCATATCTGCGCAGATACTCAAAGGCTCCTATGGCCGCGAGCAGCTGCAAGCCTCAGCGGGCTGGAACAACGGCAGCAGTGTGGCCGCCTTTGCCGCCGTGAACCTCTTCATGGAAGATGGCTGGCGTGACAACTCACCGAGCAAGGTCAACCAGGCCTTTGGCAAGATCGAATGGCAGGGCGAGCGCGCCTCGCTGGCTTTCTCCACGCTGGCCGTGGTGAACAAACTGGTGGGCAATGGCACCGTCCCCACCGAACTCTACAAGCAAGACCCCACTGCGGTGTTTACCTCACCCGACGTCACGCGCAACCGCCTGCTGCAGATGCAGATCAGCGGTGCCTTCGAGATCAACGACACCATGAACCTGACCGGCATGGTGTATGACCGCAGCAGCAAGCGCACTTCCAACACGGGCGACATTATTGATATTGATACCTTTCGCGATCTTGGCTATGCCACGCGGCGTGCGAATGCAGGCGAAAACATCAGCTGTGTATTTCAGGATGCCGACGGGGATGGTTTTCCCAATTACTATCTTGACCGGCTGACGCAGAATGCCGACGGCACTTACACCAGTGCATTCATAGAAGATGCCATGGCAAATATCGGTGATATTGCCAATGGTACCTATTCGCCCAATTACTCCCTGCTGACCTCTTACAATACTGGTCTGTCGCAGAGTTACATTGATTATGCCAAGCAAATCATCACCAGTCGTAGCGATGGCGGCACGCTGGTGACCGATGCGGATGGGCAGCAGATGCTGTTTCGTGGGGGTGATGGCAGCGATGCGTTTTTTGGAGAAGAAGCCCAACAGGTGCTCATTAGCACTCTGGGAGGAGGAGCCAGCTACTTCACGCGATTGGAGGGCGGGCAACTCGTTCGATATAACATTATCCCGGCGCCTGCTATCAATCAGGACTGTTATTCCAAGTATATGGCTGGTGATCGCACCAAACTTTATACGCTGAATGCTGATGGCTCGGTCAATTACATTAATCGCGATGGCGCCAGACAGGGCGCAGGAACGGCAACGGCAGGCCAAGGGACTGGCTATGTACAGGGTACTCCCACCGCCGTCATAACCAATTCGCTGATTGATCAGACCGGCCAGGGTTTTAGCGGCCAGTTCAACTGGAATCTGGATACGCATAAATTCATGGTGGGGATTTCGCTGGACAAGGCGGGTGCAAAATACAATGCCAGTCAGCGTTTTGGTTTATTGGATAGCCAGCGTAATGTCTACAGTGATCCAGACAATATTGGCGAGGAATACTACGCGGGCGGACATGATGTCTTGGTCAATTCATTTGATGGGGATAAAACGACCAAGAGTATTTATTTCAGCGAAACCTGGTCGCCAACCCAGACACTGAATTTTGCCTTTTCCGGGCGTTATAACGCGACGCATGTGCGTAACACCCTGGCGCCAAAGGCAAAATATTCAGAACTGACGGACGCCATGTTGCTGAATCATTTCATGCCATATGTCATATGTTCAGGTACCGGTACCAGCAACTGCGATTATGATCCCAGTAGCATGGTCCCTGCGGATGAGTATGCTGCCTTGACGGGAGGGCGGTTTGCAAATCTTGGTGACCCTGTTACCGAGAAATTCAATTATTACTCATTCAACCCGGCGATTGGTGCCACCTGGCAGGCCACACCGCGGCTTAATATGTATTTCAACTGGAACCAGGGCACGCGCACGCCATCGGTGATTGAACTGGGCTGTGCATACGACGGGACTATCGTGCCATTGACCGATCTCAATGGTAATCCTGTGGGGAATATTACCGGCCCACGCAGTATTGTTGACGGTCGCAGTTGCAGTCTGCCCTCGGTATTGTCGGGCGACCCCTATCTGCCACAGGTAAAGGCGCAGACCTATGAAGTCGGGGTGCGCGGAAAATTCAAGGACTTGCTGGACTGGAATGTCACCGCCTACCGCACCATGCTGCGAGATGATCTCTACATGGTGGCCGCCAACTCGCAGCTAAGCTTTTTCCAGAGCATAGGCGATACCCGTCGGCAAGGCATTGAGTTTGGTTTGCAGGGCGCGTATGGCAGGCATGAGTTTCGCGCCAATTACTCGCTGACCGAGGCGACCTTTCAGTCGCTGTTCAATATGTTGAGCGCCAACAATAGTGCCATTCTGGGCCGGAATACCTCTAATCTGGGGACCTACAACATGATCGCGGTGGAGCCCGGGGATCGCATGCCGGGGGTTCCGCTCAATAACTTCAATTTCAGCTGGATGTACAAGCTTACGCCTGAACTCAAGGTGGGCCTGACCATGGTGGCGCATAGCGATGCTTTTGTACGTGGCAACGAAAACAATGAGCACACCCCCGGATCCAACCCTGGCATATACAAATCCGTGTACAACGAGGAACTTAATGCCACCGTAAAAACCTGGGTGCCTGCCCCTGATTACACTACCTCGGGCAAAACCCCTGGTTACGCGGTATTCAACCTGCGGGCAAACTATGACCTGGGCAAAGGCTGGTCAGCAGGACTGCTGATCAATAATTTGCTCGACAAGACGTATTTCAGCGCAGGCCGTCTTGGCCTGACGCCATTTACGCCTTCCACTTACGGCGCTATCGGTGCCGGTGGGTTTAATTACAACTCATCGGAATGGCTGTCTACGCAGTTCATCTCGGCGGGTGCGCCCCGCGGCATCTGGCTCAGTCTCAGCTATGACTTTGATGCCAGCAAGAAATTTGAGCCACCCAAATCCAGTAGCGACATTATGACAGACCCTGACCGCACTCTGGCCCCGGTGCAAAGGCCTCTGACGGCCGAGGAGCAAGCTTTGCTGCAGACGCTTGATACTACATCGCCTGTGCCGGTTCTGAAGCAGGATATTGCCAAATCTGCTGCTGAGCTCAAGGCAGCCAAACAATCTGTGAACAGCACGGTGAAAGAGTGGGCTGATGCCTGGAACAAGGGGGATGCTGACGCCTATTTCCGCCATTACAGTGCGCAATTCAAACCAGTGGGCATGACGCCGGAAGCATGGCGTGAGCAGCGCAAGCTACAACTGATAGCGGGCACGGATAGCAAAATTGTGTTGCAGCGGATCGTTGTCGCACCCCAGGGGCGTGGAATGTCCGTGATTGTCACCCAATCACAGGGCAAGGCACAGACGCGCAAAGCACTTGGCCTGGAGCAGCAGGGCGGGCAATGGCAGATTGTGCGGGAACTGGATCTTGCGCCACCTGCAAAAGCGATTCCTACTGCGGAGCAAACAGAGATGCCGGCGCGTCCGCCGGTCCGTATTTTGAGCATGAAGGAGGCACATTAAATGGCTTCACCTTTCATGAACAGAAAGATACTGCTGGCTGGTGTACTCCTGGCTTCCTCAACTGCTTACGCGGATTGTGTGGATAACGGCGCCGGTACTTATACGTGCAGCAATTCCTCAGTTAATTCGGATAGCCAGATTGGGGAAACAATTCTTGATAATACAACGGGCTCCGTTCGCCTTGAAAACACAAAGCCGGAAACCCAGAATGCCATTCTTGGAAATGATATGGCTTTGGCATCTACCGGACCCATTTATGCCATCACTACCAATGGTGGTACAGGTGACGTGGAGATTTCAAATTCTGGATTGATGTATGGCGCGCGCGGAACATTCGATACGAGTGCGATAAGTACCATATTTACCGAGGTGTCGCTGGATCCAGCGTCTTTCTCTTCGGATGCGAACGGCAATTTGCTTTACGCTGGCAATCCTGCAGGAATGGCGGCGGCTATCGCGGTTGACTCCAGTGTATCCAATCTGGTTATTACTAACAGGTATGATGGGGATGATATCAATCAGACGCCAGCGATTGTGGCGCTGGGCGATTTTTCTGCTGCCGTTTTTACAAATTCTGCCAACCTCACATTTAATAACTACGGTCTGTTAAAAAACATATCTTCAGAGTCAAACAGCTTTTCAGAGGGGAAGTGGGCTCTGGCCAGTTATGGCGGAGCTACTTTTACTGCACCCTCCATTCAGGATGGCACGCAATTCGCAACGGTAACATCCAGTGGCATGACGACTATCCTCAACCATGGCGGAATTTCAGGCGATGTGCTCGTTCTGGATGTCAACCCTTTGCTGGCTGCCGCCTCGCAGGCCAACTCTAACCTGACCCTCACTTATTCAGCCGAAGATGTTGGGCCTCGAAACAGCTATCTGGAAAACAGGGGGGAGTGGAATGGGGATATTTATCTGGGTTCCGGAAGTCATGTATTCAATAATTACGCTACGTTCAGGGGAGATATATATGTAGACCAAACAGCCAAGGCTGTGACCAGTGTTACTGGGGGTGTTTCATCTGATCTTTATTGGGTGGCTGGCGATAGAGAGTTTACCCTCAACCAATACGGTAATTTCGGAAGTGGTGGTGGCACGGTTTCAAATTCCATCACCATTAATGATGTTGTCGGCTCGGTAAACACGATCAACTGGTACGCCTCGGGCCAGGACAGTGATCCATTTTTCAATCTGATAATGAGTGGGGCTGGGGTTAATACGCTTAATCTTTATTGCGTGGAATCCAGTCGGGAGTGCTTGGCAGGTGGTGACTGGCTGGGGCTGACTGAGTTGAATATTGAAGGACGCGCATGGAATTTTCGCGCGGATACCGACGGAACAACGATTGATGTCGGTAGCGGGGATGTGAAATTCAATTCTGAAGTGGTTCGGCTCGGGGCAGATATTATTGCCCGTTCTGTGACTGTTTCAGAAACTACTACGCTTATTGCAAATCTTGCAGCCTCGCTTGACGCTGTCAACGAGGACAAAATAGGCTCGGTGACCGGAAATTTTGTGAACAACGGCAGCCTTGTCTTGCGCGATGCCACCATGACGGTGAACGGCGATGCCACCTTCAACAGCGGCTCGGTACTGAGTCTGCGTATCAACAGCGCCGGTAACGGCGGGCTGAGTATCAGTGGTCAAGGCACCTTTGCCAGTGACAGCACCGTGGTGGTCTCTGCCAAGGATTACTACTTCCGCACCGGCGATACCTTCACCATTGCCACCAACAGCAGCGGTGACCCCATCATCATTGGCCCTGGCGCCATCGTCAACCTCAGCAGCAGTGACAGCACTGGCGACATTATCCTCACCGCCCGCGTCGGTATACCCGATTACCTCAATGTCACGACGGCCGGCAATAACGCCGTCAACGTGCTGATGAACTACAGCGGCAGCGACAGCGGTCTGGTGGCCCTGCAGAATGAGATTCAGGCCCTGGGCGCAGAAGACCTCAAGCGTGCCGCCGAACGGCTGCGCCCGGAGATTAACGACAGCCTGGTCCGCATGACGCTGCAACATAGCGACCGCGTGCTGGGGCTGGTCGAAAGCCACCTGTTCGACACCTACCTCGCCCAGGTCAAGGGCGAACCCCGCGTGCCGGTTGACGGCAAGTTGCCCAGCGGCGCGGGCATCTGGTTCCAGGGCTTTGGCGGTATTGGCACGCAAGACACCCGCAACAACGTCGATGGCTACACCGGCACCTCCACCGGCATGGCCGCCGGCATGGACCGCCTGGTCGGTAGCAGCGACACCCTGCGTGCAGGTTTCGCGGGCGCCTATGCTTACGGCAACATCGACAACCGCGGCTACACCGATGCGCACCGCACCAACATCAATAGCTACATGGGCTTGGTCTACGGCGCCTGGAATGCCGACCCCTGGTATGTGAACGGCGCCCTGGGTCTGGCCCGCAACACCTACGCCACCGAGCGTATTGCGCTGGGGCAGAGCGCTGAAGCCAACCACGAAAGCTGGCAGTTCAGCGCCAAGGTCGATGCCGGCTGGCCGCTGATGGTGAATGACCTCCTGACCGTCGTCCCCATGGGCATGCTCAGCTACAACCGGATCAATGAGCAGGGCTATACCGAGAAGGGTAAGGATTATGATGTCCTCAATGGCGGCACTTATAGTGAAGGCCAATTGGTTGGCACCGACAGTGCCATCAACCTGCGTATCGGGAGCAAGACCTACGACTCCTACCGGGCAGGCCTGGGAGGCAAGGTGCTGCTCAATATCCAGCAGCCGGATTACAACGCCGGGGTAGAACTGCGTGCCCAGCTCGTGCGGGAATTTGGCGACCTCACCAACAACAGCGTGGCGCAGTTCACGCATGGTGGCCCGGTGTTCTACAGCCCCGGCATTCGCCCGGCCCGCGACACTCTGGTGCTGGGCAGCAGCGTGCGGCTCACCGGCAGTGACGCCAATGACCAGCTGACTCTGCTGGCGAGCCTGGATGCCGAGCTGCGCGAACAATACTTCGGACAGGCCATGACGCTGATGCTGCGCTACGACTTTGACCAGGGCCCGAGCTACGAGAAGAAAGCCAGCTACCGCAAGGCAGCTGCCCTGGTGCGTGAGCAGGCCACGGCCAAACACGCCGTGCAGGCCACCGACCGGGATATTGCCCGGCTGAGCCAGGCGATGACGGCGAAGAACACCGACCTGATGGACGAGCAGCTGGCGGCGGACCTCAAGAGCACGGATCCTGCGGTCCGGGCGGATGCAGAGAAGCGGCAAGCGGTGAAGGTGGCGATTGATAACTGGATAAACGCCATGCTGAATGGCAACAGCCAGGTGTATTTCAACAGCTATGCGGCGGACTATGTGAACGAAGAGGGGTTGACCCGCAGCCAGTGGGAGCAGAAGCGCCGCCGCGAGCTGAAGGAGGGCGCCAACACCGCCATGCATATTGCGGATTTGACCATCGAGGCAGAGGGAACACGTGCTTCAACCGTCTTCACACAGACTTCGCTGCAAAACAATCAGCCGAAAAAAGTGCAGAAGGTGCTCGAGCTGGAGCAGCGCAATGGGCGTTGGCTGATCCTGAGTGAGGATAATGTGCCGCTGGATAACTGATCGAACGATATCAACCGATAGCTAAGAGGTGTGATGCCTGACTTTTTGCAGGATTAAATCTTTTGAGCAAGTTGAGCAGCGTCTGCAAAAATGCCCGCAAATGCGGGCATTTTTTTGTGCAGTAATATGGCTTGACTTCTCCCCAGGCCCGCCACAACGGCCTGCCTGCAAGCACATCAATTTTGGCTGGACATCTGTAAAAATCTCTGATTTATACACACCACCTAAAGTGTTACATTAACTCTTGTAAAAAAATGATACAAATCCAATAACATACGAATTTATTTATTAAAATCAACAGGTTAAAAATAAGTTCAAAAAATAAGCGATTTTAAAAAATCCTTATAAATGCAATGGTTACATTTTTAAGTCACAGCTATCCACACAATTATCCACAGATTTTGTGGATAGGAATATTTCGTATTTGGCACCCCTTCAAATGAAAATAAATCAAGCTTTTTTTCGCACTATTTGGCCAGTGGTGGAAGGCGGGGCGGTGGAGATTATCGACCAGACCCAGCTGCCGCACCGCTTGCATATCGTCCGCATCGCAAACGTGGAGGAGATGGTGCATGCCATCAAGCACATGCAGGTGCGCGGGGCGCCGTTGATAGGCGCTGCGGCGGCGTATGGCATGGCCTTGGGTATTGCCGATCGCGCGCTGGATGGCGATGTTGAACGCACTCGCGAAGTCTTGTTGCAGAGTCGGCCAACGGCGGTGAATCTGCGCTGGGCGGTGCAGCGCATGCAGCGTTTGCTTCTGGCCTTGCCGGTGGAGGAGCGTGCGGCCGCTGCCTGGCGCGAGGCGGCGGTGATTTGCGATGAGGATGTCGCGCTGAATCAGGCCATAGGCCAGCATGGCCTGGGAATGTTGCAGGCGTTGGCGAGCATGCGTGGTCGCGGCTCTGCGGCCCAGCCCTTGCAGATACTGACACATTGCAATGCGGGCTGGCTGGCGACGGTGGATTGGGGCACGGCTTTGGCACCCATCTATGCCGTGCATGAAGCTGGTCTGGCAGTGCATGTGTGGGTGGACGAAACCCGGCCGCGTAACCAGGGCGCAGCATTGACCGCCTGGGAGCTGGCGCAACATGGCGTGCCGCATACCATTATCAGCGACAACGCGGGTGGGCACCTGATGCAGCGTGGCGAGGTGGATTGCGTCATCGTGGGGGCGGACAGGGTGACGGCGACAGGCGATGTCTGCAACAAGATCGGCACTTATCTCAAGGCGCTGGCGGCCTGCGACAACGACGTGCCGTTTTATGCGGCGGTGCCATCGCCCACCATAGACTGGGGCATGCAGGATGGCGTCCGCGAGATTCCGATAGAAGAGCGCGATGCTGATGAGGTGCACTATATGCAAGGCGTGATGGCGGATGGGGCGTTGCAACGGGTGCGCATTACGCCGCCGGGGAGTGCCGCCGCCAACCCGGCGTTTGATGTGACACCTGCGCGACTGGTGACGGGGATTATCACCGAGCGGGGCATTGCCAGCCCTGCTGCATTGCATGCGCTTTTTCATACGTCAGACTGATGGTATGTGGGTTCGCCGCACCGATACGCAGGGTCGAGCAATCCGTGTAAGATCGCAGTTCACGTTCCGGGAGTGAACATCATCATGCTCAGCCAGCGCGAAAACCTGTTGAATACCAGTCGCAAGCTCGTGGAGATGGGGCTTAATCGCGGCACCTCCGGGAATGCCAGCGTGCGCAGCGATACAGGATTTTTCATCACGCCCTCCGGCGTGGAAGTGGATGCCATGACCCCGCATGACATGGTGTTGATGGATATGGCCGGCAAGTACAAGGCGGGGTGCAAGCCTTCCAGTGAATGGCGTTTTCACCGGGATATCTTGCAGGCGCGACCTGAGGTTGGCGCGGTGATTCATGTGCATTCCACCTTCGCCACCAGCCTTGCTTGCCTGCGTCGCGATATTCCTCCTTTTCATTACATGATTGCTGTGGCCGGTGGCAGCGATATTCGCTGTGCGCCCTATGCGCTGTTCGGGTCGCAAGCCCTGTCGGATGCGACTTTGCAAGCCCTGCAGGGTAGGCGCGCCTGTCTGCTGGCGAATCACGGCATGATAGCCTTGGGCGCCACGCTCAAGCAGGCGCTGGATGTGGCGCATGAGGTGGAAACCCTGTGCGAGCAATACTGGCGTGCCTTGCAGGTCGGTGAGCCGGTGTTGCTGACTGAAGCCGAAATGGCCGAGGTCTTTGAACAGTTCAAGGGCTATGGGGCATGGGCAGAGCCCTCTCAGGCGGCATCGGCATAAGCTGGCAACACCATGCGAGTGCGAAAATGAATACTCAGGAATCGACATGCAAGCCTTATATCTGACCTCCAGCCTGCGCAAGCTGGAGCAACAGCACGCGTCAGAACCGCTGATGGAGCGGGCCGGACATGCGGTGGCGACTCTGGCGCGGTCACTATTGGCAGAAGGCCATCACCGCATTCTGGTGGTGGCAGGTCCTGGCAATAATGGCGGCGATGCATTTGTTGCCGCACGATATCTCAAGGCCTGGTGGCACGAGGTGACGGTGGTATTTGCCGGGCAGCGCGCTGGCCTGCCGCCGGATGCCGCGCATGCTTATGATGGCTGGCTGGAATGCGGGGGCGAGGTACTGAACACCTGGCCTGAAACAGGAGCCTGGCAACTGGTGATTGATGGTTTGTTTGGCATAGGCTTGCAGCGCCCGCTGACCGATGACATGGCAGACCTGGTGGCCCGCATCAATGCTCTGAGCGTGCCTGTGCTGGCGATTGATATCCCCAGTGGCCTGGCCGCTGATACCGGCGTGGTGCTGGGTACCGCTGTTCGTGCAAACCATACCATTACTTTTCTCGGCCGCAAACCCGGGCTCTATACGCTGGATGGGCCCGACCATGCCGGGAACGTGCATGTGGATTTGCTCGGCTTGCCACCTTTGCCGGAAGCCGACGGTACCTTGCTGGATGCACCTTTCACCTTGCCTGCCCGCAGGCGCTTGAATAGTCACAAAGGTAGCAATGGCAGTGCAGGCGTGATTGGCGGTGCAGCCAGCATGACCGGCGCCGCCTTGTTGACCGCCCGTGCGGCTCTGCTGCTCGGCGCCGGGCGCGTATATGCCGGTCTGCTGGATCCGGCTGCACCGGCATTGGATGCGGAGTACCCGGAATTGATGCTGCGCGATGCCGACCAATTGCCCGCTGTGCATGCCCTGGCGGTGGGGCCTGGCATGGGCCGTGCGCCGCAGGCATATGCTGCCTTGCAACAGGCGCTGGCAACCCCGGCGCTGCTGGTTTTGGACGCCGACGCGCTTAATCTGCTGGCGGCGGATGCTGATTTGCAAAGGCGTCTGGCTGAGCGCCCAGCCGGTTCTGTGGTGATCACACCTCACCCCGGAGAAGCGGCGACCTTGCTGGCGACCGATACGGCCAGCCTGCAAGCAGACCGCATTGCTTCTGCCCAGGCACTGGCGGCGCGCTATCAGGCGATTGCGCTGCTCAAGGGCTGCGGCACGGTGGTGGCAACGCCGGATGGGCGCTGGTGGATCAACGCCAGCGGCAACCCCGGACTGGGCAGTGCCGGCATGGGCGATACCCTGACCGGGATCATCGTCGCGCTGGCGGCGCAGGGGTTGCCTTTGCTGGAATCCACCCTGCTGGCGGCCTACTTGCATGGGGCGGCGGCGGATGCGGCAGTGGCCCATGGACAGGGGCCTGTCGGCCTGACGGCAACCGAGGTCATGCTGTCTGCCAGGCGCTTGCTTAATCGCTGGGTGAGTGCCGCGCACGCCTGATGGCTGGACGCATGGAGGCGGTGGTCGAGGCCAATTGTCATTTGTGGCGAATGACCGTTTCCAGTAAAATACGCTTCCGTCCGCAATGTCCGAAAAGCTCCATCACATGACCAAATACGTATTCGTTACCGGCGGGGTTGTTTCCTCACTTGGTAAAGGCATTGCAGCCGCAAGCTTAGGCGCAATTCTCGAATCGCGTGGTATCAAAGTTACCATGCTCAAGCTAGATCCCTACATTAACGTCGACCCGGGCACCATGAGCCCGTTTCAGCACGGTGAAGTGTTTGTCACCGACGACGGCGCTGAAACCGACCTCGACCTTGGCCACTATGAGCGCTTTATCAGCGCCCGCATGGCCAAGCGCAATAACTTCACTACCGGCCAGATTTACGAAACCGTCATCAAGAAAGAACGTCGCGGCGAATATCTGGGCAAGACGGTACAAGTCATTCCTCATATCACCGACGAGATCAAGGCCCACATCAAGCGTGGCGCCGAAGGTGCCGATGTCGCCATCGTCGAAGTGGGCGGTACCGTGGGCGATATCGAGTCGCTGCCTTTCCTGGAGGCGATTCGCCAGATGGGGATAGAAGAAGGCAAGTCCAACGCCTGTTATATCCACCTGACCCTGTTGCCATGGATTGCCGCTGCAGGTGAGTTGAAGACCAAGCCTACACAGCACTCGGTGAAAGAGCTGCGCGAAATCGGTATTCAGCCTGACATCCTGCTGTGCCGTGCTGATCGTGCGATTCCGGATGATGAGCGTCGCAAGATTGCGCTCTTTACCAATGTCGCGCCTGAAGCCGTGATTTCGGCCATCGATGCCAGCTCCATCTACCAGATCCCTGGTCTGCTGCATGACCAGATGCTGGATGAGATTGTCTGCCACAAGTTGAATATTCTGGCGCGCGCCGCTGATCTTTCCAGCTGGAACAAGATCGTGCATGCGCTGGCAAACCCGCGCCATGAAGTGAATATTGCCTTTGTCGGCAAATATGTTGACCTGACCGAATCCTATAAATCCCTGACCGAAGCCCTGATACACGCAGGCATCCATACCGAATCCAAGGTCAAGATTCACTACATTGATTCGGAAGATATCGAAAAAAGCGGTACTGGCGCGCTGAAGGCCATGGACGCAATTCTGGTCCCCGGCGGCTTTGGCAAGCGCGGTACCGAAGGCAAGATTGCTGCTATCCGCTATGCCCGTGAAAACAAGGTGCCTTATCTGGGCATCTGCCTCGGCATGCAGTTGGCCGTCATTGAGTTTGCCCGTGATGTGGCGGGTCTTGCCGATGCCAATAGTACCGAGTTCAATCCCGATGGCCCACACCCGCTGGTTGGCCTGATCACCGAGTGGAAAGACGCCAGCGGCAATGTGGAAGTGCGCAGCGAAGATTCCGACCTGGGCGGCACCATGCGCCTGGGCGCGCAGAAGTGTCCTATCGAGCCTGGCACCATGGCGGCCGCCATTTATGGCAGCGAAGTCAACGAGCGCCATCGCCATCGCTATGAAGTCAACAATCATTATGTTGATCAATTGCAGGCTGCAGGCCTGGTAATTTCTGCCCGCACCCCCACAGAAAACCTCTGTGAAATGATCGAGTTGCCACAGGATGTGCACCCGTGGTTCGTGGCATGCCAGTTCCACCCGGAATTCACTTCCAATCCGCGTACCGGGCACCCGCTGTTCAAGGCGTATGTGCAGGCAGCATTGGCCAGAAAAAACAAATAGGCTGGTTTGAACGGGGAGCACGTCTCCCCCTGAGTCTTCCATCGCAGACAGCATGATGGGCGATCTGCCCGGTGAGCGTGGGCAATTATTAAAGGCGTAAATGTATGAAATTATGTGGTTTTGATGTAGGTATCGAGCATCCGATTTTTCTGATCGCCGGCCCATGTGTCATTGAGTCCAAGCAAATGGCGATTGATACTGCCGGTCAGTTGAAGGAAATCGCCGCTGCCATCGGTATTCCCTTCATCTACAAGTCTTCTTACGACAAGGCCAACCGCAGCTCCACCAAGACCTTTCGCGGCTTTGGCATGGAAGAGGGCCTGCGTATCCTGGACGATGTGCGTGCGCAGATCGGCGTGCCTATCCTGACCGATGTGCATACCGAAGAGCAGGTGCCGCATGTGGCTGCCGTGGTCGATGTATTGCAGACGCCCGCATTCCTCTGCCGTCAGACCGATTTCATTACCGCGGTTGCAACCTGCGGCAAGCCAGTGAATATCAAGAAAGGCCAGTTTCTGGCGCCAGGCGACATGAAACAGGTCGTGCAAAAAGCCAAGGAAGCCAATGGCGGTGCCGATACCATCATGGTCTGCGAGCGCGGTGCTTCGTTTGGTTACAACACCTTGGTGTCGGATATGCGCGGACTTGCTATCATGCGCGAGACACAGTGTCCGGTGGTGTTTGATGCGACCCACTCGGTGCAGCAGCCCGGTGGCCAGGGCGACAAGAGTGGCGGCCAGCGCGAGTTTGTGCCTGTCCTGGCCCGTGCGGCCGTGGCCAGTGGCATTGCCGGTCTGTTCATGGAAACCCATCCTGACCCCAGCAAGGCGCTGTCAGATGGCCCGAATGCCTGGCCATTGCCCAAGATGAAAGACTTGCTGCAGGTGCTGGTGGAGCTGGATCGCGTGGTGAAAAAAGCCGGTTTTATCGAGCATACGCTATAACAGGGGGCTGTCGGCGGAGAGGTTCGCAGGCAGCGCCGGAAATTCCATAGGTCATACCCATAAGTACCGATTGTTTATTGGCATGTCCAGGCCCTGATGGGCGGACCATTCAAGTTTTTATATAAAGGAAGAAAAAGCATGAGCGCAATTGTAGACATCATTGCCCGCGAGATTATTGATTCCCGCGGTAACCCGACGGTAGAAGCGGATGTGTTGCTGGAGTCCGGCATTATTGGCCGTGCTGCCGTGCCTTCCGGTGCTTCTACTGGCACCAAGGAAGCCGTGGAGTTGCGTGACGGTGACGCTGGTCGCTACCTGGGCAAGGGTGTCCTGCAAGCCGTTGAAAATGTGAATACCGAAATCGCCGAAGCGATTGTGGGCCTGGATGTGGAAGAGCAAAGCTTTATCGACACCACCCTGATTGATCTCGACGGCACTGAAAACAAGAGCCGTCTGGGTGCCAATGCCATCCTTGCGGTTTCCATGGCCTGCGCCCGTGCTGCGGCCGAAGAATCCGGCCTGCCGCTCTACCGCTACCTCGGTGGTTCCGGTTTCATGCAACTGCCTACCCCCATGATGAACATCATCAATGGTGGCGCGCATGCTGAAAACAGCGTCGACATGCAGGAATTCATGATTATTCCAGCTGGCCTGCCGAGCTTCCGTGAAGCATTGCGCGCCGGTGCCGAGGTGTTCCATGCCCTGAAGAAAATCCTGCACAAGAAGGGCCTGGCCACAACCGTGGGCGATGAAGGCGGCTTTGCTCCTGACCTGCCATCCAATGAATCTGCCATCCAGCTGATTCTGGAAGCCATTTCCGCGGCTGGCTACGAGCCTGGTCGTGACATCCTGCTGGGGCTGGATTGCGCCAGCTCCGAGTTCTACAAGGATGGCATGTACCACCTGGAATCCGAAGGCCTGCAACTGACTTCGCCACAGTTCACCGACTATCTCGCCACCTGGGCTGACAAATACCCCATCATCAGCATTGAAGACGGCATGTCCGAACACGACTGGGATGGCTGGAAACTGCTGACCGACCGTCTGGGCAAAAACGTGCAGCTGGTAGGCGATGATCTTTTCGTGACCAATGCCAAGATCCTGCGTGAAGGCATCCAGAAGGGCGTGGCCAACTCCGTGCTGATCAAGGTCAACCAGATCGGTACCCTGACCGAAACCTTCCAGACCATTGAAACCGCTAAGCGCGCTGGGTACACCTCGGTGATCTCGCATCGCTCCGGTGAAACCGAAGACACCACGATTGCCGATATCTCGGTAGCCACCAATGCCTTGCAGATCAAGACGGGTTCCCTGTCGCGTTCCGAGCGTATTGCCAAGTACAACCAGCTCTTGCGTATCGAAGAAGAGCTGGGCGACGCGACCAGCTACGCTGGCATCGATGCCTTCTACCATCTGGCTCGCTAAGCACTTGCCGGATTAAATCAACATGCGCAGTTTGCCTAGCAGACTGCGCATTGTTATTTAAAACGTATCCATGCGATTCTTAACCCTTATTTTTGTCATACTGATTGCGACGCTGCAGTATCCCTTGTGGCTGGGCAAAGGCAGCTGGTTGCGGGTGTGGGACTTGAACCGGCAAATCAGTGAGCAGAAAGACAAGAACGCTCAGTTGAAAGCGCGCAATGATACACTGGACGCAGAAGTGCGTGATCTGAAACAGGGCTTTGCTGCCATTGAAGAGCGCGCCCGCAGTGAGCTGGGGATGATCAAGCAGGATGAAGTGTTTTATCAGGTAATCGATAAAACGCCACCCGCGCCGCCCGCTGCACCACAAAAATAAGAGTTCGACTTCATGGGTAAATTCATCATGAATAGACACAAGCTCATTTTCTTATTGACGCTTGTCCTGGCGCTGGGCGGCATCAGCATTTCGCTGATGAGTTACTCCGTGTCCAAAGCATCTATTCATCGCGCCATCAGCGATAACGAATTGCCGCTCACGGCGGACAATGTCTATTCCGAGATTCAGCGCGATCTGGTCAGGCCCATTTTTATTTCATCCATGATGGCGTCGGATACCTTTCTGCGCGACTGGGTGCTCGATGGCGAGCGTCGTGTCGAATCCATCAGCAAATACCTGCAGGAAATCCAGAACACCTACGGTACCTTCATCAGCTTTTTTGTTTCCGAGAAAACCCGCCAGTATTATTACGGCAACGGTATTCTTAAAAAAGTGCAAAAGAACGAGCCACGCGATGTGTGGTATTTCCGGGTGCGCGATCTTGATCAGCCCTATGAAATCAATGTCGACAAAGACCTCGCGCATCAGGATGCCCTGACCATTTTCGTGAATTATCGCGTCTATGATTATGCAAAAAACTACATCGGTGCTGTCGGCGTTGGCCTGACGGTGGATTCGGTCAAGGCGCTGATTGATGGCTACCAGGAAAAATTTCATCGCTCGGTGTATTTCATTACAGCTGAAGGCACGGTGATGCTGTCCGGCAGCAAACAGCATATCTCCGGCAGCCATGTGCGCGAATTGCCCGAGTTGCATGACCTGTTGCCGCGGATAACTTCGCAGGGCACCGGCTCATTTGAATACCGGTACAAGGGCAGTGATCGCCTGATCAATACCCGCTACATTCCCGAGCTCAAGTGGTATCTGATCGTGGAAAAAAACGAGAGTGAAGCCACGCAAGTCATCCGCAATACCTTGTATATCAATCTTGGGATTTGCCTGCTGTTGACGGCCCTGGCGGTCTATCTCACCAACCTCGCGCTCAAGCGGTATCAAACCCAGATTGAAACCATGGCAACCACGGACTCGCTGACGCGCCTGCCCAATCGCAAGGCGTTTGAGATCATCATCGATGTCATCATGCAGGAGCGTATACGCTATGGCAAAGACCTCGCTGTGATCCTGCTGGATATCGACCATTTCAAGCAGATCAATGACCGCCATGGCCATTTTGCCGGGGACCAGGTGTTGAGCGAAGTCGCGCTTATCATCCGCTCCTGCCTGCGTTCGGTGGACTTTGTCTGCCGCTGGGGCGGGGAAGAGTTCCTCATCCTGCTCAAGGATTGCAATGAGCGGAATGCCCGCCTGCTGGCAGAAAAGATACGTGAGACACTGGAAACGCGTCCGGTGGCTCACAAGGATGTGCCTATACACCTCACCGCCAGCCTCGGCGTTGCCATGGTACAGAATGGCGAGCGTATCGAGCAGGTGCTGGAGCGGGCAGACTATGCCATGTATCAGGCCAAGGCGCTGGGCCGTAATCAGGTGATCTTCAGCAACTTCAAGTCCAGCTAGGCGGATAGAGCATCCGCCTGGCGTCTGCCTGGGCTTATACCGTGTCGGATTACCAGGTAAAGTCGCTTTCGGTTAGCGTGGCGCTATTGCTTAAGGTGGCCAGTAACAACGCTGCTCCTGAGCCACTGCCATCGGCATCGTAATAGAGTTTGTAGGTCGACGTGTCGAAAATCAGCCGAATATCAGCAGTGCTGGCAGTGCCTAGCGTATCCATGCTTTCAAAATAGCCACTTTCCGTATAGCTGTCTGGCAAGGCGGTAAATATGTCGCTATCCAGCTTGATCTTGTCCAGCCCTGAAACAAAGTCGGTAATGGTATCGGCATTGGCTTCAGCCGCTGTGCTATCGCTGATCAGGGTGTCAAACACGAAATAGTCTGCGCCATATCCGCCCGTGAGGTTGTCGTTGCCAGCTCCCCCGGCAATATTGTTGTTGGCCGCATTCCCGGTCAGGGTGTTATCCGCCGCATTGCCAACAAGGTTGATCTTGGTGCCGTAATAGCTGCTGTAGTTGGTATCGGAGATGTCCAGGTTTTCAAAGTTGGCAAGGTCGCCACTCAGGCTGATGGTCGTAAAGCTATCGACATACAGATAACCTGTCAGCTGCAGGGTGTCGCTATCGCCTTCTCCGGCATTTTCCGTAATGGTGTCGTTCAGTACGACCGTCGCTGAACTGCCTTTGCCGCTGAGTTTGATGTCGACATTGTAGGTGTCATCTCCCAGCCCGCCAATCAGTGTGTCTGCGCCACTCCCGCCAACCAGCAGGTTATCCTCGTCGTTCCCGGTGAGCTGATCCTTGTAATCACTACCGTAGATATTTTCGATGCTGGTCAGGGTATCGTTGCCTGCTCCGCCAGTGACTACGCCTGTGGAAAGGTCGGCGATCACGGCTTTGGTGGCGGACGTATATTTCACGGTATCGCTGCCATCACCCCCGTCAATATGATTGGCAGCTGCATTCCCGATCAGGATGTTGTCGCTGCTGTTTCCTGTGAGGTTCAGCAGTGTGCTGCCGGTATAGCGGGCGTCCAGGTTTTCAAAATTGGCCAGCGTTCCATCTGCCAGAGTGAATTCGGTGGCTGTTGAAAGTTTGAGTGTGCCAGCAGGTACATAAAGGAGCAGGGTGTCACTGTCTCCCTCATCTGCATTCTCGATAACCGTGTCTTCAAGAGTGGCCACGCCTGATACGGCTTTGATGATGACAATATAGGTATCATCGCCGTCTCCACCTGCCAGCGTATCCACCCCCTGATAGTCATAGAGTCTGTCGTCGCCGTCGCCGCCTTCCAGGGTATCGCTGCCATAACTGCTGGACAGGGTGTCATCCCCATCTCCACCGGTGACGCTATCATCGCCATCACCGGCATAGAGGTCATCGGCCCCATCGCCCCCATCGATGACATCGTTGCCCTTGTCACCGAGAATCACATCATCGCCATCACCGCCGTAAATGGTGTCATTCCCGGCATAGGCATTGATATAGTTGGCCGCATCGTTGCCGGTGATGATATTGGCCAGGCCATTGCCGACGAATGACAGCAGGACAGAGCCGGTCTCGCTGGCATCCACGTTTTCGATATTGGCCCCGAGGGTGATGGTGCTGTAATAACTGCTGGTAATGGCGTTGGGCAACACCAGTTTTATCGTGTCCGTGCCCTGATTTTTGCTTTCCGAGACGGTGTCTTCCATCTTGGCGCGCGCGCTGCTGGCCAGACCTGTCTCAATCAGGTTGACCACGTAAGTATCATCGCCATCCCCACCTTTGAGAGTATCGTAGCCATCGCCTCCTGTGAGGACGTTGGCAGCACTGTTGCCGAGGATGGTGTTGTTGAGGGCATTGCCTTCGCCATCTATGCTATCGCTACCGGTGAGCGTGAGCTTTTCAACATAGTCACCCAGGGTATAGCTGATGGAGGCCTTGACGAGGTCGGTACCTTCGGCGCTTGCTTCCGTCACAATATCGCCTTCGTCATCCACCTCATAGGTGTCGTTGCCGGCGCCGCCTTGCATGCTGTCGCTGCCCAGGCCTCCCGTCAGCGTATCTGCGCCCAGTCCTCCCAGCAGGGTGTCATCCCCATCGCCTCCGTCAAGGTGGTTTGCGCCATTGTTGCCGGTGAGGATGTTTCTTCCGCTGTTGCCCGTGGCGTTAATGGCTGATTTTCCCTGCAGGGTGAGATTTTCCAGGCCGTTATTCAGGGTGTAGGAAGCTGTGCTGTACACCAGATCCGTATCGCTCGTGCTGCCGTCATCTGCAATCACATCGCCCGCTGTATTGACATAGTAGGTGTCGCTGCCTTCACCGCCGGACAGGCTGTCGTTACCGGCACCCCCATCCAGTGTGTCGTCTCCATCTCCTCCCAGGAGCGAATTGGCAGCAGCATTGCCCGTCAGGCGATTGTCGGCATCATTGCCGGTCAGGTTCAGTTTGGTGCTGCCGGTTGCGCTAATATCCAGGTGTTCCAGGTAGGCCAGCTCATCGTCCAGTGTGAGCGTGGCGTAGCTGGTGAGTTTGAGGCTGCCTTTCAGCTGCAGGGTATCGTTGTCACCTTCGCCGTTGTTTTCGGTGATGCTGTCTTCCAGCAAGCCTGTGCCGATGATATTCACAACATAAGTGTCGTCTCCTTCACCACCGATCAGCGTATCCACACCTCCAGCGCCAGTCAGGGTGTCATCTCCGGCTTCCCCTGTCAGGATGTTGGCGGCGCTGTTTCCCAGCAGGATATTCGCTGTATCGTTGCCAGTGCCATTGATGGCCGCTTTGCCTGTGAGGGTCAGGTTATCCTGGCCACTGGCAAGGGTGTAGTCGGTGGAAGATTTGATGGTGACGGCCATGGTGACTTGCTCTCTTTGCGGGACGAAGCAAGCATCATACGTGAGAGGGTTGAGCTGAATTTTCCAATTAATCCCGAAAACATCCGGGATTTTTTCCCGATCATCGGAAGGGGCAGAAAGTCAGAATCTGACGTGAAAACCGTGATCGGGAAATGAGCCGACTATCAGGTTCTATCCGGTGGGAATGGATAAGGCATAGGTTGCCAGTGGATCGGGAGTCCGTGGCAAGTCACGGATTTTCCAGCGCTGGCCTCTTGTCGCAATTCGACTAGCACACGGCTTTCGACACCCGCAATGCCGCTGCTGCGGACTACCTGGCCCACGGCTTCGCCTTCTCCGGCAAAGACCTCATCGCCTGGTGCGGGAATCTGCTCCATCGCCGGTAAGCTGCCGATGAATGAGCGGCGTTTTACCTTGCCCAGATAATGGGTACGGGCGACGATTTCCTGGCCGGTATAGCAACCTTTCTTGAAGTTGATGCCGCCAAGTGCATCCAGATTTACCATTTGCGGCACAAAGGCTTCCTGGGTGGCGGGGTATATTTCGGGAATGCCGGCTTCGATTTCCAGCCAGTCCCAGCCGGTCTGGCCGACCGGGTCAAAGTGCTGCTCCAGTTCTTGCCAGAGTTCTTGCGCATTTTCCTGCGCGGTGAAAATCTCAAAGCGCGGCAACGCGCCAGGCAAGCGGATCAGGGTGGCATTTTCCTGTGTGCTGATGCCGTGGATTTCTGTTGGCACAAACTCAAACATGGCCCCCAGAATCGCCTCGCTATTGCTGCCTGCCACGCCGATGCGCACGATAGTGGCCGACACATCCTGAATCACCACCTTGGAGCGCAGCACATACATCTTAAGACGCTTGAGGATGGGGTCCAGCAGGCTGCCATTCAATTGCAGGTGGATATGGCCCTGATGAGCAAAGGCGAGAAACAGGGCCAGCAGGCGGCCTTTGGCTGTGCAATAGCCTGCATAGTGGCTGTTGCTGCCGTTCAGCAGCTTGATGTCATTGGTCAGTTGGCCCTGCAGGAAGGAGATGGCATCTTCGCCATCTACCTGCAGCAAACCCAGATGGGAGAGGTCGGCCATGACATGATCTTGGCGGGTGGCGGCCAACTCTTTGGCGGGGGCGCCGAAATCAAGGAGGCGACCATCGACCATGGAGGCGCCGCGGGACTGTAAGAAATCTTGCCATTGCGTCATGATAGTAAGCCATCAATAATCGAATGGGACATTATAGCGTGAAGCCCCTGCAAGTCGACCTTCGTCCATCGCCCCGGCTCGCCGCCATTCTCATGGTGGCGAGTGCCAGCGCAGTGTTTCTGTTGCTGATCGTCCCTCTGCCATGGTGGGGCAAGCTGGCGGGCGTATTGACTGTGATGGTGACGAGTATCCGTCAGATGCAACGCCATGCCTGGCGATCAGTTCCGCACGCCTGGATGCGACTGCAATGGTCAGCGGAAAGCGGCTGGCAGGCGTGGCGCAATGATGGTGAGGCTACAGGGATCACGATATTGCCGGACTCCATGGTGACCAGCGCGCTCACGGTGATTCGATTTCGCAGCGCTGACCAGCGTTGGCCGCAGGCCCTCGTGCTGCTCGCCGACAGCGCAGATGCGGAATCCTTGCGCCGCTTGCGCGTGCAGTTGCGCTGGGCTTATGAACGCAGGTCGGCTGAACTGGCCGCGCGCTGACGACGTTCGGCTCTGGCTGCCCGCAGGCGCTTGAACAGATGCACCAGCCGTTGCGGGGTATAAGCGCCGATGATGGCGATGCCCGCCAGAGTAGCAAGTATCCAGTCGATCTGCATGGGCGAAAAATCGCGGCGGGAAGGCTTGAGTTCGCTCATGGCGCTACGCACCGCTTGCAGACTATCGCCACGCACATAGGTCGCGTGGATCTCTTTCGACAGTTGCATCAGGTATTCCTCATCCAGCCGGGATGCGTAACGGTCATTTTCTGAAGGCGCGACGTTGTCATCACGGTTACCAAAATTCTGCTGCGAAATCTGGGCAATACCGGGCTGCATGGTGAAGTTTTCTGCCGACCAGTAGCCGATGACCTTGTTGGACTCATCCATCTTGGGGATGGGGTGCGGGTCCATGCTGCCTATGCCCACCATCAGCCAGCCACCGCCCTGAAAATTGCTCAGGTCGCGCGTGTTGAAGGCATGCAGCTTGGGAGCTTCTTCTCCATCGGTAAAAAACACCACTTGGGAAGCTTCCGGCAGGGCACGCAATAACCGGCTCAATGATTCCGTGCTGTCACGCAGGCGGCTGTTGCCAGACCAGGCCATGCGCCATTCCATATGGTCGATGGTGTCCTGAATGGCCGAGTAGTTGGCACAGACCTCGATCGGCGTGTAAAGCGCGGCCACGCTGACCCCTGCAAACAGCGAGATGCTGACCCGGCTGCCGCAGGGCAGGCGGCCGATGATGTCGTGCAGCATGCTCTTGGTGTAATCCAGGCGCGAGACTTCCTTGCCATGCCAGTACATGCCTTTCACGTTCATGCTCTGGCTGATATCCACCACAAACACATAGCTGTAGATATTGCGGGGGATGGGCACGGTCGGTTTGAATGCCGCTGCCAGCACCAGCACAAACGCGGTTGCCAGCATGGCGGCATCGCGGCGGTGCCACAGGTAATGCCCAAACCGTTTAAGCAGCTCAGTGCGCCACATGATCAAGGCAGCCCGACCGGAATATTGCCCATGATCAGACCCGGCGAATCAGAATCGCCCACGCCCGGCGTTGGGTGAGCGGGCAGCATGGTCAGCACGCGATCCAGATTGTGACGGGCATCCCAGAAGTGGTTATCCAGCCGCAGGGATTGCTGGTAGGCGGTTTTGGCCTGGGTCAGCAGATATTCGGTCTGGTCGCGCACCGTCATGTTGGTGCCGTTGATGGCGAGCCCGCGCAGGAAGAAGATATTGCCCATATTGAATTGCACGGCGGAGCGTTGCGTATCCGTGCCTTGGTCATTGAGCTGGCTGAACAAGAGCGTGGCTTCCTGCAGCCTGCCATTTTTGGCCTGCCAATAGGCCACGGCAAACTTGGCTTCGTAAGACTGCTTGTCAGTTTGCGGGGGATCGCCCTTGCTAATGGCAGCGTTGAACGCCTTGATTTGCTGGATGCGGTAGGCTTCACCTGCAGCAACAGCGGCACTGGCGATGGCAATGACGCCGAGGATCAGCGTCCATTTTTTAGCACTTAATGCCATGTTCGGACCTCAATGAATTTAACGGCAAGCAGCAAGGCAATCAGAACGGCGGCGATGCTGTAGCACCATGGCGCGTAATCCTTGCCAGGAATCTCTTCAATGTACTTGATCGGTTTTTTCTCTTTGCGATTGATGTCCTGAATCGCCGCTGCCAGCGATTGCGGATCTTCCGCTTCATAGGGCTGGTAGCCGGAACGCAGGGTCTTGAAATAATCGTTGAGCTCAATCGCCGGTGGTGGTGGACGGTCATCCGGGGTTTTGTAGGTCTCATCAAAAATACTGATGGAGCCCGGCTGGCGCAGCACGATCCAGTACAGCGTCACGTGCATGCGGTCCAGCCAGTCGCGTATTTTCTCCTGCGTGGCTGCGCCTATGCGGCCGCCGCCATCTGACAGCAGGATAATGGCGCGGGAACCCGAGTCCGGCGTCTTGTCGAACTGCGCAAGGCCCGTTGTCAGGCCACTGCCGATATTGGTCTGGAACAGGGCCGAGCCGCCAGCCGCGCGAATGGCCGCCAGAATGGCTTCCTTGCTCTCGGTCAGGGGCAACACATGCATGGCGGAGTTGCTGAAGGTTACCATGCCAAACATATCGTTCTTGCGCTCATTGACGAAACGGGTAATCAGGCGTTCGGCGGCGGCAGCCTTTGATTCACCGGCGCGTCCGCTGGCAATCGCGCCGGAAAAAGGGTCGTCCATACTGGCGCTGCGATCTATGATCAGTACCAGCTGCGCGCCAACGCCGGTGCGTTCAATGGGTTGCGAGGGTGTGGCCGGTCCGGCAACGCCCAGGATAATGAACATGAGTGCCAGCGCCGCCAGTATCTTGAGCAAAAGCCCCAGCAGGTCGGACAAGCCATCGCGCGGGATCAGCTGCATCCATGAGTAACTCTTGCTATGCTGGCGATCCAGCAGCAGTGGCACCAGTGCCAGCGGTAACAACAGCAGGACCCAGGGTGTGACGAAATTCACTTGTTCAGCCCTCGTTCGCAATCGCGGCAGTGGCGGCAAAATTGTTGCAGCCATTGCTCGGGGTCACCCTGCACCTGATGTTTGGCCGTCGTATCAAAAAACACATGACGCGACAGGCGGAAGAACTGGTTCAGCTCATCGCGGATGCTGGCAAAGGCCGGTTTGCGGGCAATGATGTCATCGGCGCTGAATACACTGCCACCACTACTCTGATTCAGGGCATGGTGCATGCGCGTCATGCCGGTTTCCAGGCCCAGGTTCTGTTTGCGGATTTTCTTGAGATCGCGATAAGCGCGTGCGAATTCACCACCCATGCGCGGCAGCCAGCGGCGGTTGCCCAGAATGTACAGCAGCCCCAGCAGTGAGAGTGCCAGCGTGCCGAGTGCAATCCACAGCGCCAGACGTTGCTGGCTGTCATCCAGTAGCAATGGGCCACGCAATTGGCTCATGTCGTTTTCGATCTTAACCGAGCCATATACCGCCAGCGGGGAAATCCGGAAGCTCCAGTAAGGAATTCGCACCTGGAATACGCGGCCTTCGCCACCAAACTTGACGTATTCCGCCGGCAGTTGGCTGGGCTTCACCACTACATTGTTGGTAAACACCTGGTATTGCAGCTTGAGCGTGTAGATATTGAAAGCGCCTTGCTGTTTTTCACTGATATCCACCGAGCGGACTTCCACGCCCTGATTTTGTCCACGGTATTTTTTCTCCGTGCCCTTGAGCGGCAGTGAGGTGTCCAGCAACTTGTAGCTGGCGGGCGCCTTGAGGATGATGGTGCGATGCAGGATATCGCCCACATGGTAGCCGACGTCACGCGCGGGGTTGATCTCAGTGACCAGCACTTGCGGGTTGGGTTTACTGTCGGCAAGCGCGGCGGGGATGCCATGCACGCTGAGCACTACCAATATCAGGGAGAGTATCCGGGAGTTGATCATCATTAAGCAGCCACAAACTGGTAAAAATACTCGGTTAAGGCGTCTGGCTTGAAGCCGTCTTCCATGAAAAAGGGTGGCAGGTCGTAACGCATGAGGAGTGCGCTAAGGGCCGCGCGGCGCTCGGCAAAGGCCGCCTGTATGCGTGCATGCATGTCGCCGCGCAAAAACACCGTGCGACGTTCGCCGGTTTCACTGTCGGTAATGTGGGTGACACCAAATTCCGGCAGCTTGCGATATTCCGCCGCATCCCATAGCACCATGGGCACCACGTGATGGCGCTGCATGCCGACCAGCGCTTCTTCCAGCACTGGCAATGGCATATGAAAGTCGGATACCAGGAAAATCAGCGCCCGCTCACGGGAGAGATAGGGCACGACCTGCGCCAGACCATCGCCACCGACTTGCGGCGGCTGGTAATCGCGCAGGCGTTCGGCCATCTGATATGCGCCTTGCAGGCGAGTGCTGGGGTGTGACATCCAGTCCTCGCGCACCTGCTGATCAAAGCCGATGAAAGTGAATGGATCGTTGACGCGCGAGGCCGAATACGCCGCCGATGCGGTAATCTCCGCGGCAATCTGCAGCTTGTGGTGCTCGCCGCTGAAGCCCATGGAGCCCGAAAGATCGCACACCACGTAAATGGGGGTAGCACTGCGCTGATTGAAGATACGCACAAACACCTGCTCGGCGGGGTCGCGCAGCGTCAGGCGCAAGTCGATACGGCGCGGATCCGGGTAGGAAATTAACGGTGCATGGCCGACGAAGTCCATGCCCAGCCCACGCTGTACGCTGGCGTGGCGGCCAGCATGGCGCCCGCGTGAGCGCCAGCCGATCTGGTAAGTGAATTCCTTGGCAAGTGCGTGGGTCATGTGCGGTCAACTATTCCGTAAAATCAATGGCCTTAATGCCTGGTGTGTCACCGGTGTTCAGCATGAAAGTCAGGAGCATGCGAGGGTTCAGCACCTGTCGACTCAAGGAACGCTGATGGCATTCACAATGCCGGACAGTAATTCACGGGCAATCTCGGTGCGGCGCATTTCATAGACCGGGCTGAATACCAGACGATGCGCCACAGTTTCGTGGAACACAGCGTGTATGTCTTCCGGCAATACGGCATCGCGACCATTCAGCCAGGCATTGACGCGCGCAGCGCGCAGCATCATCGCCATGCCGCGTGGACTGGCGCCAGCGATCACCAGACGATTGATGTCGACGCCGCTGATCTGTATGCCATATTGGCCTGGTGTCTTGGTGGCCAGCCACAGATTGAGGGCATAGCGACGCAAGGCAGGGCTGGCTTGCACCTTATCTTGCACCAGGGCCGCAAATTCATTCAGTTGATCAAACTGCAGAATACCGGCGGGTACTCGTTCAACCAGCGCATCCACATTGTGGAAGCGCGTATCGAACATCAGCGATTCCATGACCTCGGCATCACTGGGGACCACGATGGGGATTTCCATCATGAAACGATCGCGGGCAGCGGACGGGATTTCAAAAGTTTCTTCTTTTTCTACCTGGTTGCGGTCAGCAAATACCAGCATGTGCGGGAACTGGTGTTCCTTGTTGAAGGCGGACAGGGTGCGCTCGGCCATGACGCGCAGTAGCAGCGAGTGCACTTGCGGGCGGGCACGGTTGATTTCGTTGAAGAAGAACACCGCCAGGTTTTCACCTTCGGACAGCAATGGGCCGGGGCTAACATGCGGGCGGCCATCTTCGCCCAGGTAGGTGTGGTACACCAGATCGTTGGGCATCAGGTCGATGGTACCTTCAATCCGCTGGTAACCGCCGCCAATGCCACGGGTAAACGCACGCAGCAAGGTGGTTTTGCCTACGCCGACATCCCCCTCCAGCAACACGTGGCCGCGTGCAAAAATGGCGGTGGTGATCAGTCGCACCGGCGATTCCTGACCGACGACGACCTTGTTGATTTCGGATTCCAGGTTTAACGCATGCGCTTGCCAGTCAGCTAAAAGACGGTCACTCATTGACTTGATCCTGATAGTAGAGGGGGTGAATGTAAAAAAATGTTACGGCATCTTAGCCAGATTCCCAGGGGGTGTAAACAGATCGGTATACCCCTCGCAAAATATAGTTTATTTTCAAAGGGCTTTCGTTTCGAAGCGTTTCCGGCGAAAATACTGTTTTTTTACCGATCAGCATCCTACAAGCAGAATTACATGCAAAAACAAAACAGTTTCACTTTTGAAGAGCTTTTGGCCTGTGGCCGGGGCGAAATGTTCGGCGCTGGCAATGCCCAGTTGCCCTTGCCACCCATGCTGATGTTCGATCGTATTGTGTCGATTACCGAAGATGGCGGCAAATACGGCCACGGCCAGATTGTGGCTGAACTGGATATCAAGCCTGATCTCTGGTTCTTTCAATGCCATTTTGAAGGTGATCCTGTGATGCCTGGCTGTCTGGGTCTGGATGCCATGTGGCAACTGGTGGGGTTCTACCTGGGCTGGATGGGCGGTGCGGGCCGCGGCCGTGCGCTGGGCGCTGGCGAGGTAAAGTTTACCGGTCAGGTATTGCCTACCGCCAAGCTGGTCACTTATCGTATTGATCTGAAACGCGTCATTATGCGCAAGCTGGTCATGGGCATCGCCGATGCCCATATGGAAATTGATGGTCGTGAAATTTACAATGCGCAGGATCTGCGCGTAGGTTTGTTTACCCGCACCGACAATTTCTAAATGAATGCTCTGGCTAAACAGGGCAGGCTAAAACTTAACAGAGCAAAGAAGGGTGACTGTATCATCGTCGCATCCGGGCAACGTATTTCGAGCCCGAACATGAAAAAAACGACTTTGTCACACGGTTACCCTAGACTCAAAGGTTCATCTGGCAAGTTGAACTCAATAATGTGAGGAATCACGAGATGCGTCGTGTAGTAGTAACTGGCATGGGGATTGTCTCCAGCCTAGGCAACAATAAATCCGAAGTGCTGGAAAGCCTGCAGGCAGGCCGTTCCGGTATTACTTTTCAGCAGGAATATGCTGATCAGGGGCTGCGTTCGCACGTCGCCGGGTCAATCAAAAACCTGAACGTGGAAGAGTTGATTGACCGCAAGCTGATGCGCTTCATGGCCAAGGGCCATGCCTATGCCTGGCTTGCCATGCAGGAAGCCATTGCCGATGCTGGCCTGCCCAAGGAACTGGTGTCCAATATTCGTACTGGCCTGATCGTAGGCCAGGGCGGTGCTTCGCATGAAAGCATCATGAACGGCATTGATACCCTGCGTGAAAAGGGCGTGCGTCGCGTAGGCCCTTACATGGTGACCAAGGCCATGGCGAGCGGTGTTTCCGCCTGTCTGGCGACCGGCGCCGAGATCAAGGGTATCAACTACGCCATCAGCTCCGCCTGCGCGACCAGCGCGCATTGCATAGGCGCCGGGCTGGAGCAGATTCAGCTGGGCAAGCAGGATATCGTGTTTGCCGGCGGTGGCGAGGAAGAGCACTGGACGCTGTCTTTTATGTTCGATGGCATGGGCGCGCTTTCCAGCAAATATAACGACACGCCCGAAAAGGCGTCGCGTACCTATGATGCCAATCGCGATGGTTTCGTGATCTCCGGCGGTGGCGGTATCGTGGTGCTGGAAGAATACGAGCATGCCAAGGCACGTGGTGCCAAGATTTATGCCGAAGTGGTGGGATACGGCGCGACTTCCGATGGCTACGACATGGTGGCTCCAAGCGGGGAAGGTGCCGAGCGCTGCATGCGCCTGGCGTTGCAGGGCGTGGAGGGTGGTGTGGATTACATCAACACTCACGGGACCAGTACACCTGTGGGCGACCTCAAGGAACTGGAAGCCATTCGCGCCGTGTTTGGCGATAGCAATACCGCCATTGCCTCCACCAAGTCATTGTCCGGTCATGCACTGGGTGCTGCGGGTGTGAATGAAGCGATCTATACGCTGCTGATGATGGAAAACAACTTCATTGCGGCTTCAGCCAATATTGAAACGCTGGACCCGGCTGCCGAAGGCCTGAACATCGTGCGCCAGCGTATTGATAACGCCAATATCCAGACTGCGCTGTCCAACAGCTTTGGCTTTGGCGGCACCAACGCCACGCTGACCTTCTCGCGTCGCGGTCTGTAACTCCTTCCCGGCTGTGCGCATCTGATTTGCTGTCGGCGCGCAGCTGGGTAAATCCCAAGCAAGGTAAAAGCGCCGTCAGGCGGCGCTGATCAGGATGCAAATCCGGTTAGTTGGCCGCAGGGTTCACCAGCAGTGCGGCGGCGACATGCCTGTCTTCTGCCATCAGGATATTGTAAGTGCGACAGGCGGCAGCCGTGGTCATGCATTCCACCGGGATGCCGCGTGCAGTGAGTGATGCTGTCAGGCGGGGATGGATAAACCGGTGCTTGTCGCCAGTGCCCAGCAATACAACCTCGGGCGCCAGCTCAGCAATGCGCTCGAAATCCTGTACGGTAAGAGCATCAAAGTCGGTCACCGGCCAATCGGTCACCAGCAGGTTGGGTAGCACCAGCAGGCTGCCGTGATAGCGCTGAGCATTCACCTCTACCCACTCGGGCGCATGTCCGGTAATCAGCTGATTGCCAGCCGCCTGGGTCAAATGCAGTTTCATTGGTTGTCAGTCCTGGCTTTAAATTGCCTGATAAGGCTATGACAATGTAAGATAACACATTTTTTTCGTCAGGTTTTCCGCCGTGGATCCATTACTCAAGTCTTCCAAACTCAATAACGTGTGCTACGACATTCGCGGCCCGGTATTGGCGCGCGCGCGCGAAATGGAAGAAGACGGCCACCGCATCATCAAGCTCAATATCGGCAACCCGGCACCGTTTGGTTTTGAAGCGCCTGAGGAGATTCTGCAGGACGTGATCCACAATATGGATCAGGCTTCCGGTTATACCGATTCCAAGGGCCTGTTTGCCGCACGCAAAGCCATCATGCATTACACCCAGCAGAAGAATATTGCGGGTGTGACCATCGATGACATCATCATCGGCAATGGCGTATCCGAGCTGATCGTCATGGCGATGCAGGCACTGCTTAATAATGGCGACCAGGTGCTGGTGCCCATGCCCGACTATCCATTGTGGACAGCGGCTGTCACCTTGGCTGGCGGTACTGCCCGCCACTACCTGTGCGATGAAAACACCGGCTGGTTGCCTGATCTCAAGGACATCGAGTCCAAGATCACCGCCAACACGCGCGGCATTGTCATCATCAATCCGAACAACCCGACCGGTGCGCTTTATCCGCGTGAAACGCTGGAAGGTATTATCGAAATCGCCCGCCATCACGGCCTGGTGATTTTTGCCGACGAGATTTACGACAAGGTGCTGTACGACGGCAACACGCACACCTCCATCGCCTCGCTGGCGGATGACGTGCTGTTTGTGACCTTCAATGGCTTGTCCAAAAATTACCGTACCTGCGGCTACCGTGCTGGCTGGTTGGTGGTGTCCGGTGAAAAGCGGCATGCCGGTGATTATATTGAAGGCCTGAATATGCTGGCTTCCATGCGCCTCTGTGCCAATGTGCCAGGGCAATTGGCCATCCAGACCGCGCTGGGCGGTTATCAGAGCATCAACGATCTGGTGGCCCCGGGCGGACGACTCTGCAAACAGCGTGACCTGGCCTATGAGCTGCTGACGGCGATTCCTGGTGTTACCTGTGAAAAGCCAGCGGCGGCCATGTATCTGTTCCCGCGGCTGGACCCCAAGATTTACCCGATCAAGGATGACCAGCAGTTCATTCTTGACCTGCTGCTGGAAGAAAAAGTCCTGCTGGTGCAGGGCAGTGGGTTCAACTGGAAAAAGCCGGATCATTTCCGCGTGGTGTTCCTGCCCAATGTGGATGACCTGACCGAAGCGATCAAGCGTATTGCCCGCTTCCTGGAAGGCTATCGCAAGAAGCACGGCACAGACAAAATCAGCGCATAACGCGCCATCTGCCGCGGCTTGAGATGGCCGCGTGTGGTTGCCATTGTTTACTTTAAAAAGATCAGCGTGAATATGAAATCAATCAATGTAGGCTTGTTGGGTATTGGTACGGTGGGCGGCGGCACTTACACCGTGCTGACCCGTAACCATGATGAAATTGCGCGGCGTTCCGGCCGTGACATTCGCATTACCCGCGTGGCTGACCGCAATCTGGAACTGGCTCGCCAAGTGACCCAGGGCAAGGCGGACGTCACTGACGACGCGTTTGCCGTGGTGAGTGACCCCACGATTGATGTGGTGGTGGAGCTGATCGGTGGCTATACCATTGCCCGCGAACTGGTGTTGCAGGCGATTGCCAATGGCAAGCACGTGGTGACTGCCAACAAGGCGCTGATTGCCCTGCACGGCAAGGAGATTTTTGCGGCCGCGCGCGCCAAAGGCGTGATCGTCGCCTTTGAGGCTGCCGTCGCTGGTGGCATCCCCATCATCAAGGCACTGCGTGAGGGCCTGAGTGCCAACCGTATTGAGTGGATTGCCGGCATTATCAATGGCACCACCAACTTCATTCTTTCCGAAATGCGTGAAAAAGGCCTGACCTTTGCCGATGTGCTGAAAGAAGCGCAACGCCTGGGCTATGCCGAGGCTGACCCCACCTTCGACGTGGAAGGCATTGATGCTGCCCACAAGCTTGCGATTCTGTCTGCCATTGGTTTCGGTACACATCCGCAGTTCGATAAAGCCTATACCGAAGGCATTACCCGCCTGGATGCGGTCGATATCAAGTATGCCGAGGAACTCGGTTATCGCATCAAGCTGCTGGGTATTACCAAACGCAGTGAAGCCGGAGTGGAGTTGCGCGTGCACCCGACCCTGATTCCGGAAAAGCGCCTGATTGCCAATGTGAATGGCGCCATGAACGCCGTAGTGGTGAAGGGCGATGCCGTGGGTCCCACCTTGTATTACGGTGCCGGTGCCGGTGCCGAGCCTACCGCCAGTGCTGTGGTAGCTGATCTGGTGGATGTGGCGCGCATGATGGATGCAGCTGTTGACCAGCGCGTGCCTTATCTGGCTTTCCAGGATGAGCAGCTGCAGGATCTGCCGGTATTGCCGATCAGCGATATCAGCAGCGCCTATTACCTGCGCTTGCGTGCCATGGACAAGCCGGGCGTGCTGGCCGAAGTGACCCGCATCCTGGGTGACCGCGATATTTCGATCGATGCCATGATCCAGAAAGAGCCGGAAGAGGGCGAGGATCAGGCCGATATCATCATCCTCACCCATGTGACCGTAGAGAAAAACATGGATAGCGCGATTGCTGCGATTGAAGCCTTGCCTGCCATTGCCGGCAAGATCACCAAATTGCGTATGGAAGAACTGGGCCGATAATGAAGTACATCAGTACCCGCGGGCAGTCGCCTGCACTCTCGTTTACCGAAATCCTGCTGGGTGGTCTGGCGCCAGACGGCGGCCTGTATTTGCCCGAGCAATATCCACAGCTGAGCGATGCGGACCTGACACGCTTGCGCGGCATGAATTACCGCGATCTGGCATTCAGCATTCTTTCGCTGCTCGCGGACGATATTCCGCCAGCGGATCTGCGCGCGATTGTCGACAAGACCTACCGTGCCGATGTGTATGCCTATGCGCGGCCTGAGCAGAGCGCCGAGGACATTACGCCTACGCTCAAACTGGAAGACAATCTTTATCTACTGTCCCTGTCCAATGGCCCGACCCTGGCCTTCAAGGATATGGCCATGCAGCTGCTGGGCAATCTGTTTGAATATGTACTGGCGAAAAAAGGCGAGACCACCAATATTCTGGGTGCCACCTCGGGCGACACTGGCTCTGCGGCTGAGTACGCCATGCGCGGAAAAAAAGGCGTCAAGGTGTTCATGTTGTCGCCGCACAAGAAAATGAGCCGCTTCCAGACCGCCCAGATGTTCAGCCTGCAGGATGAGAACATTTTCAATATCGCCGTCAACGGCGTGTTTGATGACGCGCAGGATATCGTCAAGGCAGTATCCAATGACGCCGCGTTCAAAGCCAAGAACAAGATAGGCGCGGTGAATTCCATCAACTGGGCGCGCGTCGCGGCGCAAGTGGTTTACTACTTCAAGGGCTACTTTGCAGTGACCCGCAGCAACACGGAAAAAGTCAGCTTTGCCGTGCCATCTGGCAATTTTGGCAATGTCTGCGCCGGCCATGTGGCACGCATGATGGGCTTGCCCATCGACAAGCTGGTGGTCGCCACCAATGAAAACGATGTGCTGGACGAGTTCTTCAAGACTGGCGTGTACCGTCCACGTGGCTCGGCCAATACCTACCACACCTCCAGCCCGTCCATGGACATCAGCAAAGCCTCCAACTTTGAGCGCTTTGTGTTTGATCTGACCGGGCGCGATGCCGCCAAGGTGCGTGCCTTGTGGAGCAAGGTAGATCAGGGCGGTGCCTTTGATCTGAATGACGATGGCCTGTTTGCTCAGGTGGCCGATTATGGGTTTGTATCTGGCAGCAGCAACCATGCCGCCCGCATGCAGACGATACGTGAGACGCAGGCCAAGTATGGTGTCACCATTGATACCCACACTGCCGACGGCCTGAAAGTCGCGTTGCAAGTGCGTGATGCGGCTACCCCCATGCTGGTGCTGGAAACAGCATTGCCGGTCAAGTTTGAAGATGCGATTCAGGAAGCGCTGGGCCACAAGCCGGAGCGCCCTGCGAGCCTGCAAGGCCTGGAAGATTTGCCGCAGCGCTTTGAAGTGATGGATGCCGATGTGCAGGCCATCAAGCAATTCATTGTCGACCACACCGCCGATTAGGCTGGATTTACGCGGAAAGCCGTCACCTTATGCAAACCTATCATGATCTGATGCGCCATGTGCTTGAGCATGGCCACAAGAAGGAAGACAGAACCGGTACCGGCACTCTGTCCGTATTCGGTTACCAGATGCGGTTTGATCTGGCGGCTGGTTTTCCGCTGCTCACTACCAAAAAAGTACATCTGAAATCCATCATCCACGAGTTGCTGTGGTTCCTGCAAGGCAGTACCAATATTGCCTATCTCAAGGAAAACGGCGTCACCATCTGGGACGAATGGGCCGATGCCGAGGGCAATCTGGGCCCGGTGTATGGTTACCAGTGGCGCAACTGGCCCAAGCCGGATGGCAGCCATATCGACCAGATCACCCAGGTGGTGGATGCCATCAAGCGCAATCCGGATTCGCGTCGACTGATCGTGTCCGCCTGGAATGTGGCCGATGTCGACCAGATGAAGCTGCCGCCTTGCCATGCCTTCTTCCAATTTTATGTGGCAGATGGCAAGCTCAGTTGCCAGCTATATCAGCGTAGCGCGGATATCTTCCTTGGCGTGCCCTTTAACATTGCCTCTTATGCCTTGCTCACCATGATGGTGGCGCAGGTATGTGGGCTTAAACTGGGCGATTTTGTGCATACATTGGGCGATGCGCACATTTATCTCAACCATCTGGAGCAGGTGAAAGAGCAGTTGTCGCGTACGCCACGCAGCTTGCCCACGATGCAAATCAACCCAGACGTGCGTGATATTTTTGCATTCCGGTATGAAGATTTTACCCTGCAGAATTACGATCCATATCCGCCCATCAAGGCACCTGTCGCTGTTTGAGCTTGACGAGAAGCTTTGCTTTTCCCGCACAAGCGTCACATTTCAATAACTATAATAAATGCCATAATCTGGCTGTAAGCTGTTGTCGGCATTGGTTTTGCTTGCAAATTCTTGCTGACTGTTTTTTTAATCACTATGGAGTTGTTACTATGAAAAAATTATCTGTTGGTGCTGCACTGATCGCCCTGGCATTTGCCGCTAATAGCGCGGTTGCTGCCGATCTGGCAATCCCCAAGACCAAGGTTAGCCTGGAAAAATGCCTGGTTGCCGCGACCAAGGCCAAGCCTGGTACCGTGGTAAAAGTGGAAATGAAGCTGGAGAAAAAGGTTCCAGTGTATGAGTTCGACATTGAAGCCGCTGATGGCAAGGCTTGGGATGTTGAGTGCAACGCGCTGAGCGGCAAAGTGACTGAAATCGAACAGGAAGTGAAGTCTGCTGAAGACCCACTGTTCAAGGCCAAGATGAAGGTCAGCGAAGCAGATGCACGCAAGACGGCACTGGAAGCCCATCCAGGTGAAATCACCGAAGTCGAATACGAAATCGAAGAAGACGGCGCTGCCACTTACGAGTTCGACATCGTGGGTAAGGATGGCAAGGAAATCAAGGTTGAGGTTGATGCCACTTCCGGCAAGATCGTGGAATCGCACAGCGAGATCTACCAGATCGGCAAAGAGTAATCTTCTGTCTGGACTGAGCATGAGGTCAGCCCGTTCCCCAGGCTGATCTCCTGACAGCATGAAAAAAGCCCTGTCTTACCACAGGGCTTTTTTTTAAGGCTCGCTCCGGTCTTTAGATTTCCCCGATTGGGGTCTGCTGATCAGAACGCCATTTTCCAGCTCAGCGCTGCCGAAATATCCGGGTCCTGCCCGGCGCTGGCGATGAATGTGCTCAGATTGAGCAGATTGCTGTTGTTTACGCGGTAATCCAGCTCTGCGCCCACACGTACCCAGTTTTGTGCGATCTTGTTGCCACGTATGTCAACGCCGATGCCGATGCCAAGGGCATTAATATTGCCGACCACATTGGCAGCGCGCTGATCAAAGCGGTGTGCCACTTCGGCATGCGCCAGCAAAGTGGTTTTGTCGCTGAGCGCATATTTGCCTGTGAGGCCTCCGCGCAATTCTCGGCCAGTATGGTTCTGATCCGCGAAGCTGGCAGGAGCCGATCCGCCTTTTTCCTGGTAGGCATCCACCTCAGAACGATAAATGGTATAAGCCAGGCGCGGGCTGAAACCGACTTGTCCCACATGGAAGGCATTTTGCCAATCAAGGCGGGCGCGCAGACTATAGCCGGTGATATCCGTGCTGCCGGTTGAAGGGGCCGTGCCTGATATGGCATATCCACGCCTCAGGTCCGCATTCCAGACGCCGTAGGTTCCAAGCAAGGAAGCCAGCAGGGGCAGATTGGGCAACTGCCAGTCCACTTCGGCCAGACCATACTCGCCATCCACACGGCTATGCCCTTTGTTTTCGAGCTTGAGATCGCTGACGCTGGACCCCACCCCTAGGCCAACACGCACACCATGCTCCTCAAAATCATGGCATGCCCCCACTTCTGCGAGACCGGTGTAGCCGTTCGCCTGGCGGTAATATCTTCCAGCATCGCCGCTTACCCAGCCGCAAGACCGACTGTTGCCCACTGCCATTTCCGTGAGTGGACGGTGATGAGCACCATTCATGGTCAACGTGGTGAGGCCTTCCATCTGGTTGCTCACCGCCAGCGTTTGTCCCATGCTGGTTTGCAGATCTGTGAGGCCGACGACACCGGAGCTATCCGCAGTACCGCCGACGCGGGCAATGAAGGCTTCGGTGCGATTACTGCTATTGGTCCCGTATCCCACTACGGTGTTACCGTCAGCACTGACGCCCGATGCGGATGAAAACTGGTTAAAGCCCGCAATGCTCACGCCGGCGGCGGTCAGCCAGTCTGCCACGCTGGCCATGCCTCCTGAGGATGTCCAGCGGAAGGCCTCGCCAGACGATGTGCCTGAGTTGCTGAAGCCGACAATGACGCTGCCATTTGCACTGGTGGCATACGCCTCACTGTAATTGCCACCGGTTAGATACCCAAGCCCGACCATGCCAGATGCCTGCGTCCAGCGCATTGCCTGCGTGTTCCCACTAGCATCGTTGCTTGAGCCCACAATGACATTACCATCAGAGCTGATGGCATTGGCACCGCTGCTATTGCCGCCGGATAGAAATCCCAGGCCGACCATACCGTCTGTTTGCGTCCAGCGGAAGGCTTGAAAATTGTTGGTGCTGGCATAATTGCTTGAGCCCACCAGGATACTGCCATCGCCACTGATGCCATTGGCCTGGCTGTAGTTGCCGCCGGTTAAAAAGCCCAGACCGACCATACCGTCAGCCTGGGTCCAGCGAAATGCCTGTACATTGGTGTAATTTGAATTTCTCACCCGTCCTGCCACAACGCTGCCATCGGCATTCACCGCAATCGCTTCGCTATTTGTCGCGCTGGACAGGAATCCTAAGCCCACCATGCCCCCCGCCTGTGTCCAGCGGAAGGCCTGTGTACCACTTTGGCCAACAATAACGCTGCCATCGCTATTGATGGCGGTGGCATAGCTGGACTCCCCATTGTTGATGCTGCCCAGATCGATTATCCCCCCGGCTGCCGTCCAGCGAAACGTGCTATAGCCTGATGCCGTATCCCCATAGCCCGTCACCACTCTGCCATCGGCACTGATCGCATAGGCATAAGACCCGGCATTGTTGCCATAGAGAAAACCAAGACCATCTGCGGTGTCCGCTGCCCAGGTCAACGCGCTGCCCATGGTCGGGAGGGTTATTAATACTGCCAGGTATAACGCTCCTCGGCTGTTAACAGGCTGCACAAATGGCTCGTCGCAAGCAGGGTGTGAGGCTGCAGAGTGAAAGAGGGGGGTAAGCAAGATTCTTCCTTATCAAGTCGGTGGCCGACTGGTTATTTTTTTAATGGCAATGAAGTTTCGCTGATGCCGCTACGAATTCTACCAGCAAGCCATCATTTTTTTTGCGGGTGATTGAGGATTGAGTCGCCGTAGATGCGCGGCAGAGCAAGGGGCGATGAATGAGGATGAATACAGGCCAGGCAGGAGCTGTCAAAAATAAAAAACGCCCGTGAGGGCGTTTTTTATTGCCCGTTTCCGGGCAGCGGGGGAAGAAAAAAGGCGGACCTCCTCGGGGATTAGAGGCCCGCCACGGGGAAACGTTAAGCGTTAAGCTGGCGCCCTATGCTCAGGCGGACTTGCTCGCCAACAGCGATGCGTGGACGGTCATATTGCGTAATGGTATGGGTGGCGCCATCCACCATGCGCACCTGGATGATGTATGCGGTCAGTTTCTCGTTCTCGCGATCGGGTGCCTGCAATGCGGGTTTTTGCAATGCAGGGGCTATGGCTTCACCCTCAACCGTACGTATCGAAATAATCGTGCCGCAGCTGCTGCAAGCTGAAGAATGCTGATCGGGAACCGGCGCAGCAGCGGCCTGGGGCTTGGCAATGGCGGCGTCACGGTGACGGCCATCAGTCAGGCTTTGCGCCGCATCCTGTTTTTCGGAATGCACTGGAATCAGACCGGTAATCGCCGCGCTACCCAGCAGGCTGAAAATGGTCAGTGCAACGGCGGCAACCAGTACCAGTGGATGCGTCTTGCGTGGATTAGGATTTTTCATGGTAGTGCCCTCCCTTAATATCCGTAACCTTGATGTCCATAACGGTAATGCCTGTCGTGCCCATGATCATGATGGCGTGGGCCGCGCCAGTCGCGCTCGTAGACCATATAGCCACGTGGGGCTGGCTGATAGTAGACGCGCGGTGCAGGTTGGTAGTACACACGTGGCGCGGGGCGATAGCGAGGCTCTGCGTGGTAGCGCGGCGTCTGGGACGCAATCGCCACCCCAGCGGCTGCGCCAATGGCACCACCTATGATCGCGCCATCGCGGCCGCCGATGGAGGAGCCGACTATGGCCCCGGCACCGCCGCCCAGTGCGCCACCGAGAATCGAGGGGCCATTCACCTCCATGAAGCCATCGGCCTGGGCCGAGGTGCTGAAGGCACAAACCAGCGCAAAGGCTGCGCAGGCGTGGGTGATTTTCGTATTCATCTTGATCTTAAGCATGTGATTTACCCCTTAACAACCAAACTGTTTTTAACCATTTGCACACCCTGTACGGAGGATGCAATTTCCACCGCACGATGCGCTTGCTGATCCGTATCGACAAAACCGCTCAGTATCACTTCGCCCTTGTAGGTCTCAACGCTGATGTTGAGGGATTTGGTGTGGCTGTCGTGCACCAGTTCATCGCGAATCTTTTCGGTGACTTCGGTATCGTCCAGAAATGCTTCCATCCGCGATTGCTGGGCAGCCTGCTTGAATTGTTCAAACTCCTGCTCGCTCAGACTGCCATTGCGATCGATATCGGCATTTTCGAAGTGTTGTGCGAGATCCTGATCTTGAACGGCCTCATCGTGGTTAAGGCGATGATCCTGATCACTGTCCAGTTTGCTGAAAGCGCTGGCAAAAGGCTGCACCACTGGGCGATCAGCGTTCGCTGCCACCCCCGATGCGCTATAGGCGCACAGCGCCAGAGTCAGCATCAGGGCTGTGGTTTTCAAATTGAATGTATATGGCTGGTTTTTCATGTTGGTTTGCTTACATTACTCACAAGAGATATGGCAAGTAGCGTGCCAACATGAAAATATTGTTTTAAATCAATTTATTAATTGAAATTCCGGATTTTGAACACCCCGTGGAATCGTCGCTGAATAGCGACGCTCCACAAGAGGTATTTTGTAACGTATTGAATTGAAATGAGAATGTATGTCGCGAAAACTAGGCAGCTTGGCCGCTGGTGTCGTCTTTGAACAACGCCGGGGTTAATTGATGGCGTTGTAGCAGCTTGTAGAACTCGGTGCGGTTGCGTTGGGCCAGCCTGGCAGCTTGCGTGACGCCGCCATTGGTGGCCTTGAGCAGCTTGATCAGATAATCCCGCTCAAAATTCTTGCGTGCAATCTCAAACGGCACAATGCCGCCGATATCGTCCTGCAAGGCTTTTTGTACCAGAGAGGTGGATACCAGCGGGGTGGTCGATAGCACCACCGTCTGTTCGACGATGTTTTGCAGTTGGCGTACATTGCCCGGCCAGGGCGCTGCAATCAGCAGCTCCATGGCGTCGGGTGAAAAGCCATTGAGATTCTTGCCGTATTTGGTACTCAAGGCATTGAGGAAGTTATTGGCCAGGAGGGGAATGTCTTCGCGCCGGCCAGCCAGCGATGGAATATCCAGCGATACCACGTTGATGCGGTAGTACAAGTCCTCACGGAAGCGTCCGGCTTTCATTTCTTCGGCCAGGTTTTTATGTGTGGCTGAAATAATCCGTACATCCACCGCAATCGAGGTGTTGGAACCCACAGGCCGTATCACGCGCTCTTGTAATGCCCGTAGCAGCTTGACTTGCAAGGGCATGGGCATGTCGCCGATTTCATCGAGGAAAATCGTGCCGCCTTCCGCACTCTGGAACAGGCCTTTGTTATCCCTGACGGCGCCAGTAAACGCTCCCTTGGTATGCCCAAAAAGTTCGGACTCAAGCAAGGCCTCCGGGATCGCGCCACAGTTGATGGCCACGAAGGGACGACGGCTACGTGGGCTGGCCTTATGGATGGCACGCGCCAGCAGTTCCTTGCCGGTACCACTGTCGCCTTGAATAAACACGCTGGCGTCCGACATCGCCATCAATTTGGCCTGACTCAGCAGGTTTTCCATATGCGGGCTGCGCGTGATGATGGCTTCGCGCCAGCTTTGATCCTCGGTGCTATCGGCGGCCACATGGGCGCCTGCGGTCAGCCGCAGTGCAGCTTCTACCTGTTGCAACAAGGATTTGCTGTCAAAAGGCTTGGTCAAAAAGCCAAACACGCCGCGCCGGGTGGCATCCACCGCTTCCGGAATCGAGCCATGGGCGGTCAGCAGGATGACGGGCAGAGCGGGGTCGGCCTGATGAATGGCATCAAATAACGCCAGACCATCCATGCGTGGCATGCGCAAATCGCTGATCACCAGTGCGGGGCGACTCACCCCGATATGTGCCAACGCTTCTTCACCATTGGCAGCGGTGACAACCTGGTAGCCAGCGGCCACCAGCCGCATTTCCAGCAGTTTAAGAATGTCGGGATCGTCGTCTACGGCCAGAATCTTGCGGCCAGTGACGGGCGATAAAGCCATAACACTCATTTCTTGGGTCCTTGGTCACGATCTATCATGGTTTTTTCAATATCCTTGAGGTCATCCAGTTTTTTCTGCAGATTCATCATGCCGGTCTGTGCCGTCTCCGTGCGCTTTTGCTCATCGCGCAAGCGGCTCACCAATCGGATGTTTTCGCCGACAAAGTCGCGTAACAGGCCAAACAGGTTCTTTTCATCGGCAGACAGCGTTTTCTCTGTCAGTAGTTCATCCAGCAAGATTTGGGCCTTCTGCGAATCACGTGTTTTGCTGGAAGGCAGGGCATAGGCAATCGCCAGCTTGCTGCGCGTAAGCAGAGGCAGTTTTTCCTTGCCATTGACAGTGCTCAGGATGGCGACTTCCTTTTTTTGTGTGTCGGCTGGCAAGTCGGTGAAATACTGCGCGTAATCCAGCAGGGCATTATTACTGACTAACGGAGTTTCGGGTTTGACCTCGGTTTTGCTGGTATGTTCGTGGCGCGTCTGCGCAGACTCGGCTACCGTGGCCTGTGGTTTTGTGGAAACGGGGGCACAGGCATTTAACAGCAGCGCTACGAATAGCGGCACTGCTAATCGGGTCAGGCCCGGATAGGGGGCTGTAGTCTTCATGGAATATTCTCCTAAAAATTCGTATTAATGCCGATATGCCTGTGCCGATAACGGCAGCAAGACATACTGCTGACATGCCATGAAGGACGGCAATAAGGGCAAGGCTTGGGAGGCTAGGCGGTATTGCTGGCCGGATGCAGTGGCAGGCGCACCCGGAAATGAGCACCATGTTCCGAAGGCAGCAGCATGATGTCACCGCCGTGCGCATCTACATACTCTTTGGCAATCGACAAGCCTAGCCCGCTTCCACTGACCAGACTTTCATACACACCGTTCCCTTTGTAAAAAGGATCAAACAGTTTTGCCTTGTCCGCCGCCATGACGCCGGGGCCCCCATCATGGACTTCAAATACCAGACTGTCATCAGTTTGCCGGGTACGCAAGCGGATGGTGCCGGATTTTGGCGTGTATTTGATGGCATTGGAAATCAGGTTATCGACGATGGTGGCGACCTTTTCTGCATCTGCTTTGAGGTGCACGGTTTCGCAGTCCCGCTCGATGGTGATCTGCTTGCTGCTCATGGTCAGGGCGTAGGCATTCAGTACATTTTCCAGCAGGGAAGGGAAGTCAAATCCGCTTAATTGCAGTTGCGGTTTCTGGTATTGCACCGCGGAGTAATTCAGCAGGTTTTCTATCATTTTTTGCAGACGCATGCTGCTTTCTCGCAGGATATTCGCGATCTCTTTCTGTTGCGGACTCAAAGCGCCGCCGATTTCATCGCTCAGCAGTTCGCTGCCTTCGCGTATCGCCGTCAACGGCGTTTTCAACTCATGCGATACATGGCGCAAAAAGCGTTGCTTTTGCTGGTTGAGCTCATCCAGCTGGGCCCGCAGCCAGTCCAGGCGTATGCCCAGGTTATGCAGGTCGCCGGGACCATCGATGCTGATGGGTTCGTCGTATTTGCCTTCGCCCAGCCGACGAATGGCGGCATCCATGCGCTTGATCGGCTGGGCCACCAAAAACGTGATGACCGCCGCGACCAGCAGGGCGACGGGAATCAGCGTCATGGTCTGACTGATCAGCATTTCCTGCGTTTGTTCGGCGGTGCGCGCCAGGATCGCTGACTCACGGTCAATCAGGCGATTGTTTTCACGCAGGATATTCTGCGCCTGGTCAGATAAATCCAGGAATTCGGCAATCGCGGCCTTGGCGGTTTCGGGGGTGGGTTGCAATTGCACCACGGTGTCGTACAGCTTGTCCTCCTGCTGGTTGATGGCTTTCAGCGCCTCTGCCTGACTGGCCGTAATGCTGAGCCCGCTCAGCTCATCAATGGCATCGGCAAATTGCTCGTGCGCGCGGGTGAAGTTCACTAGTAACTGCACGTCATGCAGCACAAAATATTGACGGGCACTGCGCTCCATCAGCATGAGTTGCTCCGCAATCGCCCGGCTGGCGCGGGTGGCCTGTACGGATTGCGCGACGGTCGTACGACTTTTGTCGGCGAGTCTGTCCAGGTAAACGGCCGCATTGCCGAAGGCAAACAACAAGGGCAACATGGTCAGGGCAAAGCCAAACAACAGCAGTTTCAGGAATGATCTGGGATAGGCGATGCGCAACTAGTTAATCTCCATGTCTGGGGCACTCTTCATGTTCGGCAAGGCTTCCATATTCAAACGGGTGATGTGCATGGTGGGAGGCCAGTGATGCGTCGATTTATCATCAGCAATTCAATTTCCAGCGAGCATGCGCCGTTATAATACTGACATGCCTAAACTATCTCTTATCGTAGCCATCGCGCATGATGGCGTCATCGGGGTGAATAATACCTTGCCTTGGCATTTGCCCGAAGATCTCAAGCGCTTTCGCGCCTTGACCATGGGCCATCATATCATCATGGGCCGAAAAACCTATGAGTCGCTGAATCGCCTTTTACCAGGCCGCACCACCGTGATTGTGACGCGCAACCCGCAATATCGGGTGGAAGGCGCGTTAGTTTGCGGCTCATTGCCGGATGCCTTGACGCAATCAGCAGGCGATGAGGAAGTGTTTCTCATTGGAGGCGCCGAGCTTTATCGTGAAGGTCTTGCCCAGGCTGATCGGCTCTATATTACCGAGATTGATGCCCGGTTTGATGGGGACGCTTTTTTCCCCCAGATTGATGTCGGCCAATGGCAGCTGGTGGCTGAAGAGCGTCATGTAAGTGAAAAAGGCCTGGCATTCCGCTATCTGACGTACGATCGCAAAGTGGAAAACTAATCACTGATCACCATGAAGGAGGGGGCTGAAGTCTATGACGAAAGTCGGCGAGCATACTTCCAGTATCCATTCAACACTTGAGCCTGCCGCGTGGTTTGCGCAAGCGCTCGCTTATATGCGTATCCAGCAATGGGATGAGGCGGAGCGGGCTTTGCGAGAGGCCTTGGGTAGCGCCCCTGAATATGCCGAGGCGCATTGCAATCTGGGTTATGTGCTTGAGCAGCTTGGCCAGGTTGAGGCTGCAGAGGCCGCGTATCGGCAGTCTTTTGAGCTCGCTCCTGCGCTACTCAATGCTGCCCTTAATCTTGGTGTGCTGTTACAAAGCCAGAGCCGGTTTGACGAAGCTGAATCCATCTATCGCCAGGCCATCCATCATCATCCCGACCAGGCTTCACCATGGAGCAACCTGGGCATACTTTACACTGCGCTTCAGCGAGATCAGGAGGCCGAACGTTGCCATCGGCATGCGCTGATGCTGGCGCCGGATTATCGCAAGGCCCGTTTCAACCTCAGTTATCTTTTGTTACGGCAAGGGCGGTTTGATGAAGGATGGGAGTGCCTGGAAGCGCGCGGCTTGACGCCGCATGCCGGGTTGGTGACTGCGCCGCGCTGGCAAGGCGAGTCACTGAGTGGCAAAACCCTGCTCCTCATCTGCGAAGGCGGCCATGGCGATGCCATCCACTTTTGTCGCTATGCCATTCTGTTGCAGCAACAATGGTCGGTGCGCCTGCATGTGGTGTGCCCGCCAGCGTTACAGCGGCTGTTTGCCATGCAGGATGTTTTTGAGCAGGCATGGATGAATCCAGGCCAGGTTCAATGTGATTTCTGGTGTCCGCTATTGAGCCTGCCAGGGTTGCTGGGGACGCGTGTTGACAATATTCCGGCAGATGTCCCTTACCTGACAGTCTCCTCAGACTTTGTTCAGCAATGGCGGGAGATATTGCCAGTCAATCACATGAAGGTGGGGTTGGTGTGGCAGGGCAATCACAAGTTTGAGAATGACTCGGATCGGTCGCTGCCTGGCCTGGCTTGCCTCATGCCTTTGAGTAAACTTCGCGATGTCCATTTCATTCGCCTGCAGCAAGAACCAGCGAGCCAGCAGGCTGCCGACATGATCGAATTGATCGATTTGCCTGATGAAATGGTAGATTTTGCTGATATGGCCGCGGTGATCGCAGGGTTGGATCTGGTCATTTCGGTAGATACGGCGGCGGCCCATCTGGCAGGGGCGCTAGGGAAGCCGTGCTGGGTGATGCTACCGCATTACATGGCTGACTGGCGATGGATGACAGTGAGAGAGGATAGCCCCTGGTACCCTAGTCTGCGCCTCTTTCGCCAGTCAGTTCGCGGTGACTGGGTTGGCGTGGTGAATAGAATCGCACAGGCATTGCAAGCGGAAGTTTCTGCCAGCAACGAGAGTTTGTCCTGATCTGCCCAGCAGTTGCGCTGACCGGTCAGGTCAGCGCAAGGCGTGACTCAGGCAGCCACGCAATCCACGTAGTAAGAAGCCTTGCCATCCACTACTTGCTTTACCAGGCCATGTACATCGGTTTCAAAGCCAGGGAAGCGCTCATTGAAATCGCGGGCAAAGCGCAGGTAATTCACGATAATCGCGTTGAATTGCTCACCGGGAATCAGCAGCGGAATGCCTGGTGGATAAGGCGTCAACAGCACAGCGGTGATGCGTCCTTCCAGTTCGTCGATCTGCACGCGATCAATCTTGCGGTGCGCCATGCGGGCAAAGGCATCGGTCGGCTTCATGGCCGGAATCATGTTGGACAGATACATTTCGGTGGTCAGGCGTGCCACATCGTTGGCGCGATACACCTCGTGAATCTGCGTGCACAAATCCTTGAGGCCAATACGCTCATAGCGTGGCTGCTTGGCAACAAACTCCGGTAGCACCTTCCACAGCGGCTGGTTCTTGTCGTAATCATCCTTGAACTGCTGCAAGGCGGCGACCATGGTGTTCCAGCGGCCCTTGGTAATGCCGATGGTGAACATGATGAAGAACGAATAAAGCCCCGTCTTTTCCACGATAACGCCGTGCTCGGCCAGGTACTTGGTGACGATGGCGGCGGGGATGCCGAACTCGTCCGAGAACGAGCCATCCACATCCAGGCCAGGCGTGATGATGGTGGCCTTGATCGGATCCAGCATGTTGAAGCCTTCGGCCAGATTGCCGAAACCGTGCCAGCGTTCGCCAGCTTTCAGCATCCAGGCTTCGCGCTCTTCAATCCCTTCTTCGGACAAATCGTCCGGGCCCCAGACCTTGAACCACCAGTCGCTGCCCCATTCTTCGTCTACCTTGCGCATGGCACGGCGGAAATCCAGGGCTTCCATGATGGACTCTTCCACCAGGGCTTTACCACCCGGGGCTTCCATCATGGCGGCTGCCACATCGCAGCTGGCAATAATCGAATATTGCGGGCTGGTTGAGGTGTGCATCAGATAGGCTTCATTAAATACATCGCGGTCCAGGCGATTGTCTTCTGCATCCTGCACCAGAATCTGCGAGGCCTGGCTCAGACCCGCCAGCAGCTTGTGCGTGGACTGGGTGGAAAACACCATGGAGTCCTTGCAGCGCGGGCGATCCGCACCGATGGCGTGATAGTCACCGTAAAAGTCATGGAAAGTGGCGTGTGGCAGCCAGGCTTCATCAAAATGCAGGGTGTCGATCTTGCCATCCAGCATTTCCTTGATTTCTTCCACGTTGTACAGCACGCCGTCGTAAGTGGATTGCGTAATTGTCAGCACCCGTGGCTTGGCATTCTTGTCCGTGGCAAACGGGTTGGCTTCAATCTTCTTCTGGATGTTTTCCCAGGCGAATTCTTCTTTGGGAATCGGCCCGATAATGCCGAAGTGATTGCGCGTTGGCATCAGGAACACCGGCACGGCGCCGGTCATGATGATGGAGTGCAACACCGACTTGTGGCAGTTACGGTCTACTACCACGATATCGCCGGGGGCGACAGTGGAGTTCCACACGATCTTGTTCGAGGTCGAGGTGCCATTGGTTACGAAATACAAATGGTCGCAGTTGAAAATGCGGGCCGCATTGCGCTCGGACGCAGCAACGGGGCCGGTATGGTCCAGCAGTTGGCCCAGTTCGTCCACGGCGTTGCAGACGTCGGCGCGCAGCATGTTTTCACCAAAAAACTGGTGGAACATCTGGCCGACAGGGGATTTCAGGAAGGCCACGCCACCGGAGTGGCCGGGGCAGTGCCAGGAGTAGGAGCCATCGGCTGCGTAGTGGGTCAGCGCGCGGAAGAATGGCGGTGGCAGGCTGTCCAGATATGTGCGGGCTTCACGTACGATGTAGCGGGCCACGAACTCCGGCGTATCTTCAAACATGTGGATGAAGCCGTTCAGTTCGCGCAGGATCTCATTCGGGATATGGCGGCTGGTGCGGGTTTCGCCATGCAGGAAAATCGGGATTTCCTCATTGCGGTAGCGAATTTCGTCGACGAATTTGCGCAGGTTATCCAGCGCTTCGGGTTTCTCTTCGACAAATTCTTCATCGTCAATCGACAGGATGAAGGCCGAGGCGCGACTTTGCTGTTGCGCAAAGGAGGTCAGGTCACCGTAACTGGTCACGCCCAGTACTTCAAAGCCTTCTTCTTCGATGGCTTTGGCCAGCACGCGTATGCCGAGACCGGAGGAGTTCTCCGAGCGAAAGTCTTCATCAATGATGACGACAGGAAATCTGAACTTCATATAGGCCTCCGAAGGCTGCCCGAAATGGCGAAAGGAGCGGAATATAGCACGTTTTCGTGACGTGACAAGCCTTTGAGCAGTAAAGCTTTGTCCGTGTGGAATCGAATATGCGGATTGGAGCGGCTTGGCGGCCGAACGTTCATAAAAATGTCATATTGGCGCATGCATTTTCTGGGGGCTGCCGGGGGCAAAATCGCGACTTTTCAGGCATGTGTTTCTGGCGGTCTGGCTATGCCTGAACCAGCCCGGACGAAATCAACGCCCAGGCAACCATATTTTCCGCGCAGCGCTCCTAGAGCTGCATCAGCGCATCGCGCACGCGCAACTCGTCGACGCCTTTGCCAATGAAGACGATGCGTGTCAGCGGCTCGTCTTCATCCCAGCCTTCCAGCAGGGTCGGCGGATAGAGCGTATGTTGCACGGCATGCACGGCAATCGGCGCAGGCTGGTCTTCGGCGTGGATAATGCCCTTGAGCCGCAGCAATTGCTCGCCAAACGTCGCGCACAGCCATTTCAGCACGGGTTCCAGTTGATCCCAGGTCAGCGGCTTGGGCAGGGTGACGGTGAAGCTGACAATCTCGTCATCATGCACGGCCTTGGGCAACATGCCGCGACCTGCCTTGGAGCGCGTGGGGGCGCGCAACCAGCGTTGCGGTTGTGCCTGCTTGCCATCCTGACTGAACAGGCCGACATCAATCAGGTGTTCGGGCTCAATCTCGCCATGGCGGATCATGTGTTGCGTGGCACCGGGGTTGAGCTCAGTGAGGGTCGCCGCCAGCGCTTCCTGCTGTTGCGTTGTGGCCAGGTCAGACTTGGTCAGTAGCAGCACATCGGCCACGGCGGCCTGCTTGCGTGCTTCGCCATGCTTTTCGATCTGCTGAATGCCATATTGACTGTCGATGGTGACCACCACCGCATCCAGCCGGTAGGTCGAGCTGATCACCGGCTCGTTCATCAGGTTGGCGAGAATGGGGCCGGGGTCGGCCATGCCGGTGGTTTCGATCACCAGGCGCTTGAATTCGGGAATGGCGGATAGCGCGCGCTTGAAGAACAGATCGCGCAGCGTATCCGCCAGCTCATTGGTCAACGTGCAGCACAGGCAGCCTGAGCTCAGCAGCACGGTATTGTCGGCGACATGCTCGCTTTCCACGGTGCGCGCCAATATATGATCCAGCCCGGCCTCACCCAGCTCATTGATCACCACGGCCGTATCTTTCATGCCGGGGTTGTTGAGCAGTTTGTTCAATAGCGTGGTTTTGCCGCTACCGAGAAAGCCGGTGAGCAGGGTGACGGGAATGCGGGGGTCGTGGCTCATGGATAACCTGTTGCTTGGGGCCAAAAGGCAGAGTTTAAAAGGGTTGGTGATGTGTCGTTGCCGGAGATTGCACCAGGCCAGACTCTTGCCTGACCCGGCCACATCGCTCAAGTTCTATTGTAGCCGCAGAATCTCCGGCTGGGAAAACCGCTCATGCCGCGTCTTGTTCTTCTTCATGCGCCGCATGCCACGCCGGGAAGGGGTCGGGCAGTTTGCGCCAGCCGGATACCCCGCTGACCATTTCTTCATCGCTTAGCAGGCAGGCATCAAACCCCGCACGAATAGCGGTTTCGTCCATGTTCATGCCTATCAGTACCAGTTCCTGTTGCCTGTCGCCCCAGGGTTCCAGCCAGCGGCTCTTGATCATGGACAAGGCTTCTTCGTCCTGCGGCCAATAGTCAGAAGGGGTGGCGGCCCACCACATACCCGCCAGTTCATTGCGTGAAATCGCGCCCGCTTGTGACCAGTTGGCGCAGAAATCAGGACGGCTGGCCAGCCAGAAATGGCCTTTGGATCTGACCACGCCCGGCCATTCCTGCCCCAGCCATGCCCACAGGCGCTCGGGATGAAACGGTTTGCGCGCCCGGTAGACAAAGCTGCGGATGCCGTATTCTTCGGTTTCTGGCACATGTTCGCCACGCAGCTCCTTCAGCCAGCCCGGCGCATCCTGCGCGGCTTCGAAGTCAAAGCGGCCAGTATTCAATACGCGGTCCAGCGGCACTTTGCCGAAACTGCTGTGCACGATGTCGGCACGCGGGTTCAGTGTCTTGAGGATGCCTTCCAGCTGGCCGATCTCGGCTGGTGTCATGAGATCGGTTTTGTTGAGGATGATCACGTCACAGAATTCCACCTGCTCGACCAGCAGGTCGACCACGGTGCGCGTGTCTTCTTCGCCCATGGTTTCGCCACGATCTGCCAGAAAGTCACGCGAGCTGTAGTCGCGCAGGAAATGGTAGCCATCGACCACAGTGACCATGGTGTCCAGACGCGACACATCCGACAGGCTGACATCGTTTTCATCGCGGAAGGTAAACGTCTCGGCCACCGGCAGTGGTTCCGAGATGCCCGTGGATTCGATCAGCAGATAATCAAAACGGCCTTCGGCGGCCAGACGGCGGATTTCCACCAGCAGGTCTTCGCGCAACGTGCAGCAGATGCAGCCATTGCTCATCTCCACCAGCTTTTCTTCGGCACGCGATAGTGCCGCGCCGCCTTCACGCACCAGACGGGCATCAATGTTGACTTCGGACATGTCGTTGACGATCACCGCCACGCGGCGACCTTCGCGATTATGGAGAATGTGGTTGAGCAGCGTGGTTTTGCCGGCACCGAGAAAGCCGGAGAGTACGGTCACAGGGAGTTTTTTCATGGGATATCTTTCGCTAGGGAATATGGCTGGTGTCGGTGGCGGTTAATGCCCGAACTGGCGCTCGCGACACTCGTGTCTTTCCTGGGCTTCCACGCACAGCGTGGCGGTGGGGCGCGCCAGCAGGCGTGCAAGGCCGATGGCTTCGCCGGTTTCTTCGCAGTAGCCATAGCTGCCGTCTTCAATCCGGCGCAGGGCGGCATGGACCTTTTTCAGCAATTTGCGCTCGCGATCCCGGGCACGCAGCTCCAGCGTGCGGACTTCTTCCTGGGTGGCCCGGTCGGCCGGGTCGGCGGCATCTTCGGTTTCACGCAGGTGCTCACCGGTATGGGCGGCGTTATCGCTGATTTCGGCCTTGAGGCTTTGCAGCAGATGAGCAAAGTACGCCAGTTGCTCACCGTTCATGTAGTCGGTGGCGGGCATGGCGAGTAGCTGTTGTGGGGTCAGGTCTTGTGGCATGTGCGTCAGCAGGGACTGAATATGTTTGCAACAATGTTGCGCTTCCGTGCATGCTAATGCCTGGTGTTAAAAAATGCAACCTAGTTGCATTTTTGAGGGTGGTGTTGCCGCTAATGAAACCGATGCGGTGTTAAACAGAGGGGGCGGAAGGTGAGACTGGCTGCCACGGGTGAGTGGCAGGGGGTTGAGACTCAGGCCTGCGCGCGCTGGCAGTCGGCGCAACAGCCTTTAATGTTGAGTTCGATGGAATCGACGGTAAAATGCTCGGGTATCTGCGCAGGCAGTCTGGCATGCACGCCTTCCAGGCAAAACACCTTGCCGCACGAGGTGCATTTGAAGTGGGCATGCTGATGCAGCGTATTTTTTTGCGTGTGCTGGAAGCGGCGAGCCCGGTCATGCCCCATAATAGCGTGCGCCAGACCATGCTCCAGTAGCCAGTCCAGAACGCGGTAGAGCGTGACCCGGTCAAAGGATGCCTCGCTGCCCAGGGCCTGCAGGATTTCCGGATGGGTGAGGGCGTGCTGAGCGCCCGCCAGTACATTGAGTACGGCAATACGTGAAGGCGTGGGACGTTGTCCGGCGTCCCGAATCAATTGTTCTGCGTTTTCCATAGGCTTGAGAGGGTTAATAGCCTTCAAGTGTCAGAGATAACGCCGGAAACGTCAACCACATGCCCACAAGGGCGGAAAAAAGAATCAAACACGCATGAATGTATTTTACGAAGAGGATGGTGGCTTCAAGGTTGCCGCCATCATGACCGAGAATCCGGGATCCTTGCAGGTCGAGGCCCTGACCGGCAAACGCTCCAAGATCAAATCCGCCAATGTGCTCATGAAGTTTGAGCAATCCCTGTCCGGTTTCATGGAAGCCGCCAATGCCGAGGCTGAGCAGCTGGATATCCCGTTTTTGTGGGAATGCTGCGGCGAGGATGAGTTTGCCTTTGATGCGCTGGCGCAGGATTACTACGGACAAAAACCCACGCCTGTGCAATCGGCGGCAGTGGCGATTCGTCTGCACAGCGCGCCTGTGTATTTTTACCGCAAGGGCAAAGGCCATTACAAGGCCGCGCCGGCCGATACTTTGAATGCGGCACTGGCAGCGATTGAGAAAAAACGCCTGCAAGCCGAAAAAATTGCCACGTTTGCCGAGCAGCTCAAGGCGGGTGAATTCCCCGAAGAGTTCCGCAGCAAGCTGGATATGCTGTTTTACGATCCCGACAAAAACTCCATGGAATGGAAAGCGCTGGAGCAGGCGGCAGCCGAGACCCATACCGGGCACGTGCAAGTGCTGGCCGCTGCCGGCGCCATTGCTTCCATACACGATTACCACCTGGGCGCTTTTCTGCGCGAATATTTCCCCAAAGGCACGGGGTTTGATGCGGTGGCCGCCTTGCCACCGGTCGACGACCTGCCGTTGGCCGAGGTCGAAGCTTTCAGTATTGATGACAGTACCACCACCGAAATCGACGATGCGTTGTCGGTCACCCCGCTGGGCAATGGCCTCACCCGCGTCGGCATTCATATTGCCGCCCCGGCGCTGGGTATTCTGCCGGATTCACCGCTGGATGCCGTCGCGCTGCACCGTTTGTCTACGGTATACATGCCGGGCAACAAGATCACCATGCTGCCGGAAGAGGCCATTGAGCCCTTCAGTCTGAATGCAGGCCATGAGCGGCCTGCGCTGTCGCTGTATCTGGATGTGGCGGCAGATTTCAGCATTGTGCATCGCGAGAGTCGCGTCGAACGTGTGCGTATTGTGGACAACCTGCGCCATGATGCGCTGGAGCCTTACTTCAACGAAGCCACGCTGGCGGAAGATAGCGGGCATCCCTACTGGGCGCGCCTGCTGTTCCTGTTCAATCTGGCCGAAGCGCTGGAAAAAGCCCGTGGCAAGTACGACCCGACGCGTCCGCCACAGCTCGATTACAACTTTTATGTCACCGATGGCAAGGTGCAGATTGTGGCGCGCCGTCGCGGTTCGCCCATGGACAAGCTGGTGGCCGAGCTGATGATAGAAGCCAACAGTCAGTGGGGTCTGCTGCTGAAAGAGCATGCCATTCCCGGTATTTACCGCGCCCAGAATGGCGGCAAGGTCTACATGACCACGCAGGCTGAGCCGCATCAGGGCCTGGGCGTCGGGCAGTATGCCTGGAGCACCTCGCCTCTGCGCCGCGCGGTGGATCTGATCAACCAGCGTCAGGTGATCTCGGTATTGCGCGCGGAGCCGCCGGTGTATCCACCGAATAGCGATCTCCTGGCCTCGGCCATGCGCAATTTTGACCAGACCTACAATGCCTATAACGAATTCCAGACGCGCATGGAGCGCTACTGGTGCCTGCAGTATCTGGTGCAGGAAAACATCCAGGAAATCGGCGCCACGGTGTGGCGCGAAAATCTGGTGCGGCTGGATAATCTGCCTTACATCACCAAGGTGCACAGCCTGCCGGAGCTGGCACCGGGTACGCGCGTCAAGCTGGAAATTCGTCAGGTGGATACGCTGATGATGGAACTGGACACCCGATTCAAAGGCGTGGAGACACCCGTAGCGGAGGTGGACCATGTTTAGGATGGGACGCAACATCGCACGCAGCATACACCGGGCCATTACGCATGAAGACAGTGTGGATGTGAGCGAGATTGACGGTGTGCGCTCGCTGCATCTGGGCTCGGATACCGTGCAAAGCTCCATGCGAGTTAAGGCGCCCTATGATCTTGAGCTGAAGTACACGCGCGGCATGATGGTGTTTCTGCTGTTCAACAAGCAGGTGCGCAATCTGGTCATGATCGGTCTCGGTGGCGGCTCGGTGCCCAAGTATATATACCAGTACCTGCCGCAGATTGCCTGCAAGGTGATCGAAATCAACCCGCGTATCATCGAGGTGGCGCGCAGTCACTTTTTTGTGCCGCATGATGAATACCTGCCTTCGGGCGAGGCCCGCTTTGAAGTGGTGCAGGCCGATGGCGCCGTGTATGTTGCTGAAAACGCCGACAGCATGCAGGTGCTGGTGATCGACGCCTTTGACAGCCGCGGCATTCCGCAAGACCTCTGCACCCAGTCTTTCTTTGATGACTGCTTTGAAGCGCTCACGCTGGATGGCATGCTGGTGGTCAATCTGTGGGGCTCGGACCGCAACTTTGATGTCTATCTGCAACGCATCGAGCAAAGTTTTCATCAGCGCGTGCTGGTCATGCCAACTGGTCGTCCTGGCAACATTATTGTATTTGCCTTCAAGCGTGCGCCGCAGGATCTGCGCTGGAGCTCGCTACGCGAACGTGCCCGTGCGCTGGAAGCCGAATACAAGATCGAATTCATGGATTTCATTGAGCGCTTGCGCGACCATAATCCGAATACCCCCAATCGCTTGCTGCTGGAAAGAGAGTCCGCGGAATGAAATCCCATCAATTTTTTGCCACCTGCCCACGCGGGCTGGAAGCGCTGCTGGCCGAAGAGCTGCAGCAACAGGGCGCGCGCGCCGTGCAGGTGACCGATGGCGGCGCCTCGTTTGGCGGCGACATGGCGGTATGCTACCGCGTCAATCTGCACAGTCGTCTGGCGACGCGCGTGCTGCTGGAAGTGGTGCGTGGCAACTATGCCAGCGAAGATGATCTTTATCAGGCCGCGCTCAAGTTCAACTGGCCCGAGTGGTTTGATGTGGGTCGCAACTTCATGGTCAAGGTGACTGGCGTCAAATGCCCGCTGAAGAGTCTGGAATTTGCCACCCTGCGCATCAAGGATGCCGTGTGCGACCGTTTCCGCCAGGCCGTGGGCAGCCGCCCCTATATCGATACCAAAGAGCCGGATGTCCGCATCCACGCCTATCTGGCTGCCGAACATTTCCAGTTTTACCTCGATACTTCCGGCCATGCGCTTTACCAGCGCGGTTTGCGCCGTGCCAGCATAGAAGCGCCGCTGCGTGAAAACCTCGCTGCGGGCATCCTCAAGCTGTCCGGCTGGCAGCCGGGCACCTCGCTGCTGGACCCGATGTGCGGCAGCGGCACCTTTTTGCTCGAAGCCGCCATGATGGCCTTGCACATTGCGCCCGGCAGCCGCCGTCATTTCGGCTTTGAAAAGCTGAAGAATTTTGATGCGGACAAATGGAAAAGCCTGCGTCAGCAAGCGCAGAGCCAGGCCAAGCCTGCGACTTTCCAGAAAATCTATGGCAGCGATCAGGATTTGCGCGCGGTGCGCGTCAGTAAGCAAAACCTGCAGGAAGCTGGGTTGCTGGAAGCCGTGCAGTTGAGCCATGCCGATATGGTCGAAGTGCCGCCGCCCGCCGAAGCCGGCGTGCTGGTTGCCAACCCGCCCTACGGCGTGCGTATTGGCGAAGATGAAGAGCTGGCCGCGCTTTACCCCAAGATGGGCGAAGCCCTCAAGCGCAAGTTTGCCGGCTGGAATGCCTACTTTTTGACCAACGATCTGCGCATGCCCAAGCTGATGCGACTGGCGCCTTCCAAGCGCACGCCCTTGTTCAACGGCCCGCTGGAATGTCGTTTGTTTGAGATCCGCATGGTGGCGGGCAGCAACCGCAAGGAGAAGCCTGCCGATGAGTGACAGTCTGGATGAACTGCGCGCCCGGGTAAATGCCTTCGTCGCCGAGCGCGACTGGGCGCAGTTCCACACGCCCAAAAACCTGGCGATGGCGATGATCGTGGAAGCGGCGGAAGTGGTGGAACATTTTCAGTGGGACACTCCGGCAGAAAGCGCCACCATGGAGGATGCCCGCAAAACCGAAATTGGTCATGAGCTGGCCGATACTTTCGTCTACCTGCTGCGGATTGCCGAAGTGTGCGGCATAGACCTGATTGCCGCCGCCAACGCCAAGATAGACCTTAACGCGAAGAAATATCCGGCTGACCTGGCGCGTGGCAGCAATGCCAAATATACCGCCTATCAAGTGCCGCCAGAGGCGGAAAGCTAGCGCACAAAAGCGTTGCCATCCTCGTGCAATCCCTGACGGGGTTGCTTGATCAATAGACCGGTTTGCCTTTGCAGGGCAGGGCGGCCGAGGTTATGCGGCTGACCCACGCCGCCTGCGCCATATCGCCTTCAGGCAAAAACAATTCCCCTATCGTTTTCTGGCCTTTGACGTCAGACATGCTCAGCACAAACAGCACGCGCTGATCTGCATGCAAGCGTATATCCCAGCCATGCTCGGTCTGATCCACCGTGCTGGTGCGGTTGGGGTAGGATTCGGCCAGCCTTTTCAGCAGACAATAACTCGCGTTTTCGCTGCTATCGGAAAACTGGTAACGCGCCTTCAGCAGCATGGTGCTGGATTGCGGTGCGTTGCTGGCACAGCTGCTTAACAGCCATGGGAACAACAGGCTGGCTAAAACCAGGGTGCAGGTGCTGCGGCCTTGATGCATGGCGATTCCTCGCAGGGCGGTCATGATGCGCTGGATTTTAGCAGGCAACAGGCGAGGAATAGGCGGCGGTTTCTGGTAAAATTACATTTTTGCCAACGTCCTGAATTTATTCATGTCCAGCCTCCAAATGATCAGCCTTCGCGGCAGCGCAGCACTCTCCGATTTTCGTCTCGATAAAATTCTCACTGCGCTCAAGGCAACTGCCCCGCGTATCAGCCATCTGTATGCCGAGTTCTGGCATTTTGCCTGGTCCGAAACCACGCTGACCACCGCCCAGCAGGACACGCTGAAGAAGATTCTCACCTATGGCCCAACGCTGCACGAAGAGCAGCCGCAAGGTGAATTGCTGCTGGTGGTGCCACGCCCCGGCACGATTTCGCCATGGGCATCACGCGCGACCGATATTGCCCGCCACTGTGGGCTGGAAACCATGCAGCGCCTGGAGCGCGGTGTGGCTTACTATGCGGCTACGGCCGATGGCTCGCCCTTGACCGATGCTGAAAAGCAGGCGCTGAAAGCGCTGATTCATGACCGCATGACCGAAGCCGTCTTCCCGACGCTGGAAGATGCTGCGCGTCTTTATCACATTGCCGAACCAGCTCCGCTGGCTACGGTGGACATTCTCGCCGGTGGCAAGCCAGCACTGGAAGCGGCCAATAGCGAGATGGGCCTGGCGCTGTCCCCCGACGAAGTGGATTATCTGCTGGAAAACTTCACCCGCATCGGCCGCAACCCGACCGATGTTGAGCTGATGATGTTTGCCCAGGCCAACTCCGAGCATTGCCGCCACAAGATTTTCAATGCCGACTGGGTGATAGATGGTGTCAAGCAGGACAAATCGCTGTTTGGCATGATCCGCAATACGCATCAGCTGAATCCGGGCAATACCGTCGTGGCGTATTCCGACAATGCCTCGATTGTGCAGGGCGAAACTACTCGCCGCTTTTATCCGCAGGCCAATGGTGAGTATGGTTACACCGAGGAAGACATGCACTTCCTGATGAAGGTGGAAACGCATAACCACCCGACGGCCATTTCACCGTTTGCCGGTGCGGCGACGGGTGCTGGCGGTGAAATCCGCGACGAAGGTGCGACTGGTTCTGGCTCCAAGCCCAAGGCTGGTTTGACCGGGTTTTCCGTGTCCAATCTGAATATTCCCGGCTTTAAGCAGCCGTGGGAAAGCGATAACGGCAAGCCATCGCGCATTGCTTCCGCCCTGCAGATCATGATCGATGGCCCGCTGGGTGGCGCCGCCTATAACAACGAGTTTGGCCGCCCCAATATCGCGGGTTATTTCCGTACGCTGGAGCTGGAAGCCGCCGGTGAGCTGCGCGGCTATCACAAACCCATCATGCTGGCGGGCGGTGTGGGCAATATCTCGGCCAAGCATTCGAAAAAGAATCCGATTCCGCCGGGCGCCTGCCTGATTCAGCTGGGTGGTCCTGCCATGCTGATTGGCCTGGGCGGTGGCGCGGCATCCAGTATGGATACCGGTGCCAATACCGAAAACCTGGACTTTGACTCGGTGCAACGTGGCAATCCTGAGCTTGAGCGCCGTGCGCAGGAAGTTATCGACCGCTGCTGGCAGCTGGGGGATGACAATCCTATTCTCAGTATTCACGACGTCGGCGCTGGTGGTATCTCCAATGCCTTCCCCGAACTGGTGAACGATGCTGGTGTGGGCGCGCTGTTCGAGCTGCGCAATGTACATAACGAAGAGCCCGGCATGTCGCCGCGTGAGCTGTGGAGCAACGAGGCGCAGGAACGCTATGTGATGGCAGTGGCGGTGGAAGATCTGGCACGCTTTGCCGAGATTTGCGAACGCGAGCGCTGCCCGTTTGCCGTGATTGGCCATGCCACCGAGCAACGCCACCTGACCGTGGCCGACAGCCATTTTGACAACAAGCCAGTAGACATGGATTTGTCCGTGCTGCTGGGCAAGCCGCCCAAGATGACCCGCACCGTGACGCATCTGGAGCGCGATCTCAAGCCATTTGATGCCAAGGTGTCGCTGAAAGAAGCGGCCGAGCGTGTGTTGCGACTGCCAGGTGTGGCCGACAAGACCTTCCTGATCACGATTGGTGACCGCACGGTGACGGGCCTGATCGCCCGCGACCAGATGGTGGGCCCATGGCAGGTGCCGGTAGCGGATGTGGCGGTGACGCTGGCGGGTTACGAAACTTATCGTGGCGAAGCCTTTGCCATTGGCGAAAAAGCCCCGTTGGCGCTGATTGATGCTCCGGCTTCCGGCCGCATGGCGATTGCCGAATCCATTACCAATATTGCCGCCAGCCGCATTGAGCAGTTGTCTGACCTCAAGCTTTCTGCCAACTGGATGGCGCCTGCCGGACACCCCGGTGAAGATGCTGCGCTGTTTGATACCGTGCGTGCGGTGGGCATGGAGCTCTGCCCGCAACTCGGCATCAGCATCCCGGTCGGCAAGGACTCCATGAGCATGAAGACCGTGTGGGAAGAAGGCGGCGACAAAAAAGCCGTGACTGCCCCAATTTCCCTGGTGGTCACCGCCTTTGCCCCCACGCCCGATGCTCGCCAGACCCTGACGCCGCAACTGCGGACGGATCTGGGCGACAGCAAGCTGATCCTGATTGATCTGGGCAATGGCCGCAATCGTATGGGCGGTTCTGCCCTGGCCCAGGTATATGGTGCCACCGATAACGTCGCGCCCGATCTGGATAAACCGGAACAGCTCAAGGCCTTCTTCGAGCAGATTCAGGCGCTGAATGCTGCTGGTAAGCTGCTGGCTTACCATGACCGTTCGGATGGCGGCCTGTTTGTCACCCTGGTGGAAATGGCGTTTGCCGGTCGCTGTGGCATTGATGTTGATCTGTCTGCGCTGTCTGGCGATGCCGTCAGCGTGCTTTACAACGAAGAACTGGGTGCCGTGATTCAGGTGCCTGCCGCCGAAGCATCGACGATTGCTGAACAACTCAACCAGGCCTTGCAAGGCTGTGCGCATGTGCTCGGCGCGCCGGTGATCAACAATCACGGCATCATCATTCGCCAGCATGGCGAAGTGGTATTTGCCGAACTGCGTACCGATCTGCATCGCATGTGGTCCGAGACCACTTACCAGATGCAAAAGCTGCGGGACAACCCGGTATGTGCCCAGCAGGAATACGACCGTATTCTGGATGTGCAAGACCCCGGTCTGCATCAGTACCTGACGTTTGATATCGCCAACAAGATCGAAGCGCCTTATGTCGCTACTGGTGTGCGTCCTCGCATGGCGGTGCTGCGCGAGCAGGGCGTCAATGGTCAGGTGGAAATGGCGGCGGCGTTTGATCGTGCTGGTTTCCAGTCGGTGGATGTGCACATGAGCGACATCATCAGTGGCCGCGTCAGCCTCAAGGACTTTGCCGGTGTGGTGGCCTGTGGTGGCTTCTCGTATGGCGATGTGCTGGGCGCGGGCGAAGGCTGGGCCAAGTCCATTCTGTTCAATAGCCGCGCCAACGATGAGTTTTCAGCTTTCTTCCAGCGCGAGGACTCTTTCGCGCTTGGTATCTGCAATGGTTGCCAGATGATGAGCAACCTGCGCGACCTGATCCCCGGTGCCAGCCACTGGCCGCATTTCGTGCGCAACCGTTCCGAGCAGTTCGAGGCACGTGTGGCCATGGTGGAAGTCATGGACTCACCTTCGCTGTTTTTCAATGGCATGGCAGGCAGCCGCATGCCGATTGCCGTGGCGCATGGTGAAGGTTTTGCGGAATTTTCTGATGAAAGTGCGGTCAACAGCGTACTTGCCGACAAACTGGTCAGTATACGGTTCGTTGACAATACGGGGAGTGCGACGGAAACCTATCCATTCAATCCCAATGGTTCGCCACAGGGCATTACCGGACTCACTACGCGCGATGGGCGTTTTAGCATTATGATGCCGCATCCGGAGCGTGTATTCCGTACCGTGCAGCACTCGTGGCATCCTGATGGTTGGGGTGAAGATGGGCCGTGGATGCGTATGTTCCGTAATGCACGCAAGTTCATCGGTTGATGCGTGAACGTGGATGTTAATTAAAATACGATAATAAGATTAGAGAGAGAACAGCATGAAAACAATCAAGGCAATCCTGTTGGCAGCAGCACTCTGTATTCCGTTTTCGGCCTTTGCGCTGACAGGCGATGAGCAGGTTGAGTACACCGATGCATTGGGTACCGGCAAGCTCAAGGTGGTCAAGAAATATTTCAATGAACACAAAGTGGATGTTAACGACAAATACTTCGCATGGTCGGCATTGCAGATTGCGGCCAACAAAGGCCAGCTGGCGGTGGTGAAGTATCTGGTTGAGCAGGGCGCTGACGTGAACTACCAGCACCCCATGACCAAAATGACGCCTTTGCATCTGGCGGCTTATGATGGCTATACCGATGTCGTCAAATACCTGATTTCCAAGGGTGCTGACGTCAATATCAAGATGCGCGGTGGCGTTTCCATCGTGCGTGCCGTCAGGGATACAGGCAACACCAAGATGGTGGAAGTGCTGGAAGCTGCGGGCGCCAAGGATGATGGTTGCGAAGGCCAATGTAACTAGGCTTGTTATCAAGCCCATGCCGTTAACGCTGGTGTTTTACCCGCTATAATCACAAGAGCGAAGCCTGTACTCAACGACAGGCTTCGCTCTTTTGCATTTCCCGGCCGCTTGGCCCAATCCTGCAACGATTGGTAGCCCATGAAACTGATAGCCTCTTACCGAATTCCCGTCTTGGGAGTTCTCATGTGTATCTCTGGTAGCGCCTTCGCGCAAACCCCGCAATATTCTCCGCATATTCAGGTGCTGGCTGCTTCCTGCGCGGCCTGCCACGGCACCGATGGCAATAGCGTGGGGGGGACACCAGTGCTGGCCGGTCTCGATAGCCTGCATTTCATCCGCCAGATGAAAGCATTTCGTTCTGGCGAGCGCCCGGCGACTGTGATGCAACGCCATGCCAAAGGGCTGACGGAAGACGAAATTGTCGGCCTGGCCGCGTTTTTTGCCACGCAACCACGGGTCGCTGGCAAGCTCCCGCCCTCCGTGAAGCTGGAGCCTTCTCATGACCATTGATAGACGCAATTTTCTCAAACTGGGCTCGGCGGCAGCGCTGCTGACTGGATGCTCGCCCTTGTTACGCGCTGCCGGAAGACCAAAGCCCAGAGTGGTGGTGGTTGGCGGGGGCTACGCTGGTGCGGCGGCCGCCAAATATCTCAAGCTGTGGGGAGGTAATACGGTCGATGTGGTGGTGGTGGAACCCAGCTCGCAATTTGTCTCCTGCCCCCTCAGCAATCTGGTGCTGGGTGGCAGCAAAACCATCGATGACCTCACGTTCAGCTATGCCGCACTAAAGAAGAATCACGATCTGCAATGGGTACGGGATTCGGTGGTCGCGATTGATCCAGAGCGTAAAAAGCTGGTGCTGGGCCGCAGTGATTTTGGCTATGACAAGCTTATCCTCGCTCCCGGGGTAGACTTTATTTACGATGCGTTGCCGGGGCTAGAAAGCGACGCTGCCCGCAAGCAGGTGCCCCATGCCTGGAAAGCTGGGGAGCAGACCGTTAATCTGCGCCGCCAGCTGGAGAGCATGCCGGACGATGGCGTGTTTGTGATGAGTATCCCCAAAGCCCCTTACCGCTGTCCGCCCGGGCCTTACGAGCGGGCATGTCAGGTGGCGTTTTACTTCAAGCAGCACAAGCCCAAGGCCCGTATTATCGTGCTGGATGCCAACCCGGAAATCGTCTCCAAGAAGGGCCTGTTTACCAAAGCCTGGGCCGATCTCTACCCCGGCATGATTGATTATCGGCCCAACAGCGCGGTGATCGAAGTGGATGTGGCTGGCCAGACTGTGATGACCGAGTTTGAAAGCATCAAGGGAGATGTGCTGAATGTGATCCCGCCGCAACGCGCTGGAATCCCGGCGCAACTGGTGCAGGCCAACAATATCGACAAGCGCTGGTGCGAGGTGGATTTTCTGACATATGAATCTATGGTGGTTCCGCATGTCCATATCATAGGTGATGCAGTATCGGCGGCCTTGCCCAAGTCGGCGCACATGGCCACATCGCAAGCCCGGGTGTGCGCCAATGCTGTGCTGGCAGCGCTGACCGAGCAGCCGATCGACGCATCGCCGGTGTTTGCCAACACCTGCTACAGCTATGTCAGTGACCACATGGCCATGCACGTCGCCAATGTGTACCGCTACAACCAGGCGAAAAAAATCATGCTGTCAGCCGAAGGCGGTGGCGTCTCTGACGCTCCCTCCGAACTTGAGGCCGACTATGCCCGCTACTGGGCGCAGAATATCTGGTCCGATGTGCTGACATAACAACATCCATGACCCTTTACAGGAGCAAGTGAATGTCCAAGCCGCGTATTCGACGTCCCGTCGTCGGATTCTGCATGATGCTGGCGGGTATCATGACCGTCGCATCCGCCAGCAGCCATGCTGATCAGGCCGTCGAAGCGCCCATCCCGGCAGATGTGGCAAGTGCCGTGCGCTTGCCCGCTGGTTTCAGCCTGAATGTGTTTGCCCGTGTGAATCCAGGGGAAGGCTATTTCAGCGGCCCGCGCATGATGGCTTTCGGCCCGGATGGTAATCTCTATCTCACCACCGGGATGGGCGGCCAGGTGCTGATGCTGCCTGACCGCGATAAGGACGGCAAAGCCGATGAAACCGTGGTCGTGGCAGACAAGCTGAATGCGCCGAACGGCATTGTTTTTGTGGATAAACAGCTGCTGGTGGCAAATCAGGATGGCGTAGTCCGGCTGGAGCAGCAGGGCGGCAAGTGGCCCGCTGCCAAAGCCCAGCCCATCATCAGTGGACTGGCGACGGGTGGGCATACCCTCAAGACCATCCGGCAGGGGCCGGATGGTTATCTCTATCTCAATGTTGGCTCCAGCTGCAATGTTTGCGTGGAGCAAGATCCCAGCCGTGCGGCTATTTTGCGCTATACCGTGGATGGCAAACCTGCCGGGGCATTGGTGACGCTGGGGCGGCATGCCCAGTCAGCGGTATGGGCGAGCGGGCTGCGCAATTCGCAAGGCTTTGCCTGGCATCCGCAAACGCAGGCCATGTTTGCTACCAACAATGGTGCGGATATGCGCTCGGAAACCCGTGGTGGGCGCGTCAATGATGATATTCCGCCTGAGCACCTGAACCAGATTGAGTCGGGCAAGAACTATGGGTGGCCCCATTGCTGGGGCCAACGCGTGCCGGATCCAAACTTTGAGGGACCCAGCGGATTCTGCGATGCCATGCAAGCGCCGGCCATCACCTTTGACGCGCACTCGACGCCACTGGGCATTACCTTCCTGCATAAAAGCGCATTCCCCAAGGATTATCAGCAGGATGCCATTGTGGCGCTGCATGGCTCGTGGAATCGGGTTAACCCCTCGGGATACAAACTGGTGCGTGTAAAATTCAAGCAGAATCAACCCGTTGAAGTCACGGATTTTGCCACTGGCTGGCTGCAAGGCAACGCGGCCTGGGGCCGCCCGGTAGATACGCTAATCGGGCCGGATGGTGCGCTGTATGTGTCGGATGACCGTTCTGGCCTAGTGTATCGCATACGATATCAGGCCAAATAATCGTTTTTAATCAAGGAAAGTACCATGAAACACAGACTGCATTTACTCTCTTGGCTGGTTGCCGGGCTCTTGCCTGTGCAAGCCATGGCGCTGGCGGATGAGGCAGCCAAGCCAGCCGATATGCTGATCTACATCAATCCACAGGAGTATCAGCATCCGATCAAGCTCTGGCAATTTTACAATGATTACTGGTTTGCCCAAGGCCCGGCAGTGGAGCCAGTTGCCAAAGAGGTAATGGGTGCCGAGTTTGGCAAGGTGGGCATGTGCGAGAGCAATCTGGTCGGTAATACGCTGGTCAAGCTGCAACCCAAGATGTTCTACAACCCGCACATGAAGATTTTCTACGGCACCATTATTGCCAGCGCTTATAGTGGTAGCGGCAAACCGATTGGCACCTACGTTGGCGAATCAGAAAAAAGTGGTTTTCTCGATGTAGTGCCTGCCTACCAGGTGGAACAATCCTACAAGCTCGCCATGCAACAAGTGGTGGCCAAGATGAAAGCCGACCCCGCATTCAGCGATGCCGTGAAGAATGGCATTCCCTCCAACGAAACCGCTACGCCATGTTCCATGGTAAGCGTGCTGCCTTCCATAAAAAGCCCTAAATAACCAACCCAGGAGATATACGCCATGACCCGAATTCCCCGTCTCACCCCGCTTGTGCTTGCGTTGTCCGTGCTGTTCGCGCCTCTCGCGCATGCTCACGAAGGCAAAACCATAGGCGGCTTCAAAACGCCGGAATCCGTGCTGCAAACCAAGGATGGCCGCGTGTTTGTCTCTGAAATCGGCGAATTTGGCAAAGATGGTGATGGCCAGATCAGCGTGATCTCGCCTGATGGCAAGGTCAGCGTATTTGCGACCGGCATGGATGACCCCAAAGGTCTGGCCATCATCGGGCAGGATATTTATGTCACCGATAAAACCCGCGTCCTGAAAGTGAAGCCCGATGGCAAATGGGAGGTGTTCACGCCCACCAACGGCTTTCCGGTGACGCCACAGTTCCTGAACGACATTGAGCCCGACCCCAAAGGCAATCTCTACGTTAGCGACAGTGGCGACATCAACACCGGCAGCGGCGGTGCCATTTACCGCCTGGACAAGGCAGGCAAGGTCACGCTGGTGATTGACGGCAAACAGGATCCCAAGGTACTCAGCCCCAATGGCCTGGTGGTGGATGATACCGGCGATGTTCTGCTGGAAGTCGACTTTGCCTCCGGCATCCTCTACAGCTACAACATGAAATCCAAAAAACTCACCAAACTGGCGGAAGGTTTCGGCGGTGGTGATGGCCTGGTGCACGCCAGCTCCGGCGTCATCTACGTCAGCGACTGGAAAAACGGCAAGGTATTTGAGCTGGGCCACGACGACGAAGTGAAGCTGCTGAAGGATGGATTCAATGCATCTGCCGACATTGCCCTCAGCAAAGATGAAAAATACCTCATCGTGCCAGACATGAAGGCAGGCGAAGTAGTGTGGCTGCCATTGCATCCGAAAAAGCATTGATCAGTCATGTAACTTGAGATCAAGTTGTAAAAAAAGCGCCTCGATGAGGCGCTTTTTACTTGGGGTGCGCTATTGGTAATCTGGCAAAATCATTAAGAAATTATAATTGAATGAATAACCATTAATGAATGATCCAAACCTCTATCAGATGACCCAGCACCATTTTTATTTATTATTCGGATTCCATTTTTGTTTTTGTACTCGCTTATCGAAGGCGAGCTTATGAATAGTTAGGTTTCCTGTTTTGGTTCTTAGTGAAGAGGCTTCATGTACAGGAGAAACATCTTTGAAACACTCGATTATATATTCTTGTCCTGATGCAGAAGCGATCACAGCCTCATAAGCAAATCTACATATTTGCGCGTTCATTATTTCAACCCACTCTTCATCTGAGTTTTCTTGATGTTCAAAGCCAAAACATTGGAATCTTTCTAGATCGCCACTAGTACCCAAGAGGCCCATATCAGGACTCACTGGAAAAAATAAAAGAATAGGCCCTTGTGGGTTGATTGTGTAAGGCTTCTGTTCTAAAAATGGAAGCGTCGGATCAAACCATAAAACAGGATTGTCACTGGTGAGGAATGGTCGCTTCGTCTTGTTGTGAATCACAACAAAACCTAACTTGTCAATTAAGTTTCCCATAGCGCGCAACATGTCCACCATTCTATGGATGCTTCGGTGAGGATCAATCGATATTTTTAGCTTATTAGGTAAATCTGCAAGTTCTGGGGGGAGTGGCGGAAGCTGACCATTAGCAAGCATTGTTATTAATGTATCTTTAACAAATTGAGCTTCTATAGCCTCAACCATATCTCGGCAGGCCGGTACTCGAACGCGTTGCAAACAAATAAACTGGATAATAGATTCAATTCTTGAATTTACATCACTGCGGTGCTTAAGCGCATTTACGGTTGCCGGCCAGTAGGACTCAACTGCTGAAAATAGGGCCTCCAATGTATTATTGTCTTGCCCGCCATCTTGGATTGGCTGAGAGTAATAATACCGACGGAACTGAGTATTGTCTGGTGTTACCTTTAGAGGTTCGGAAGGTCCATCCTTGCGATAGACAAGAAGTTTACCCTCCTTGTCGCAAAAAGAATTTAAATAAGTCTTAGGCACATAATGATGACGTTTTGTTTGCTGCATGTTAGTGGTAGATGAGCAATTAACTTTCTATCAAGCAACGCGTTGGAATGGAGCATACAATTTATACTGCCTAACTCTGGGTTCAGGCAAACAATCCCACCAGTCCATCCAGGCCCACATGGTTAAGCGCATAAGTGGCCTGCTGCTGCACGATGGGTTTTGCATGATACGCGACACCGGCGGTGGCGACGGACATCATCTTGAGGTCGTTGGCACCATCGCCAATCGCCACTACCTGATCTGCGCTCAATCCTAGTTTGTCGCGAGTGGCGATCAGAAAATCGGCCTTGGCCTGGGCGTCGACGATATGGCCGAGTACCTTGCCCGTGAGTTTGCCATTCACGATTTCCAGTGAATTGGCCTGCGCATAGTCCAGGCCCAGCATGGCTTTTACCTTGTCGGCGAAGAAATCAAAACCACCGGACACCAGCATGGTGCGTATGCCATTTTCGCGGCAGGCGTCTATCCAGGTCTGGGCGCCGGGGTTGAGTTGCAGGCGCTCGTCGATCACGCGTTGCAGGGCGGACTCATCGAGACCTTCCAGCAGGGCCACGCGGCGGCGCAGGCTTTCGGCGAATTCGATTTCACCGCGCATGGCGCTTTCGGTAATGGCGGCGACTTGCGGTTTGAGGCCATGCATGTCGGCGATCTCGTCTATGCATTCAATGCTGATGAGGGTGGAATCCATGTCCATCACCGCGAGGCCGAAGCGCTTGAGGGTGTGTTTGTCATCAACATAGGCGCAGTCAATCTGCTGCTCGCGACAAAAATCGATGACCTGTTGCTGCGCTTCGGTTTGTCGTGGCAGGCTGTAGGCGTGCTCGGCCAGTTGTGTAAATTGCAGCCCTTGCTGGGCACCGCTGAGCTGGTGCAAGTGGGCGAGGTGCGAGAAGCTGATGGCAGAGCCTTGAACAACGAGACGCATGGCAGGGATCGAAGTCTGTGAGTAAGGCTGGCATTATACATTGCGCGGGCTCTGCATGCGGCTTCCGGGCCGCTATCTGCACTGGCGCAATAGGCCGAATTGCGCGAAAATGCGGTATTGCATCCACACTAAGCCCCTTCTATGAATTTGCACGAGTATCAGGCCAAAAGCCTATTGCAGCGCTACGGTTTGCCCATTCCCCAAAGTCAGGTCGCAGAGAATCCCCAATCCGCCGTTGATGCCGCCAAGAGCATTGGTGGTGATGCCTGGGTGGTGAAGGCGCAGATTCACGCGGGTGGCCGCGGCAAGGCCGGTGGCGTCAAGGTGGTGAAGTCGTACGAGGATGTTGAAGCAGTGGCCGCCAGCTTGCTCGGCAAGCCGCTGGTCACGTATCAAAATGCGCCGGATGGTCAGCCTGTATTGCAGGTGCTGGTGGAGCAGACCTTGCCGATTGCGCGCGAGCTGTATCTCTCCTTGTTGGTGGATCGCAGTCTGGAGCGCGTGGTGATGGTAGCCTCGGCGGCGGGCGGCATGGATATTGAAGAAATCGCCGCCACTCAGCCGGAAAAAATTCTGCAGGAAGTGTGCGACCCCCTGAATGGCCTGGTGGATTTCCAGGCGCGCAACCTGGCGTTTGGCTTGGGTCTGGCCGGTGAGCAGATTGCTGCCTTTGTGCGCCTCGCCAAGGGCTTGTACAAGCTTTTCAAGGAAAACGACCTCGCCTTGCTGGAGATCAACCCGCTGGTGGTGACCAGCGAAGGTGCGTTGGTGGCACTGGACTGCAAGATGAGCGTGGACGACAACGCGCTTTATCGTCAAAAAGCCCTGGCCGAGCAGCGCGACTGGAGTCAGGACGATGCCAAGGAAGCCGAAGCGCACAACGCCGGGCTCAATTACATTGCACTCAACGGCAACATCGGTTGTATGGTCAACGGCGCCGGGCTTGCCATGGCGACCATGGACCTGATCAAGCTGCATGGCGGCGCGCCTGCCAACTTTCTGGATGTGGGCGGTGGCGCAACGGCGGCCACCGTGGCGCGCGCGTTCAAGATCATTCTGGCCGATAGCAACGTCAAGGCCATTCTGGTGAATATCTTCGGCGGCATCATGCGCTGCGACATTATTGCCGAGGGCATCATCACCGCCGTGAAAGAAGTCGGCATCCAGATTCCGGTTGTCGTCCGTCTCGAAGGTACAAACGTTGAGCTAGGCAGAAAGATGCTGAGCGAAAGCGGTCTCTCGATTATCTCGGCAGCCGGTCTGACCGATGCCGCCCAACAGGCGGTGCGTGCCGTCAATCATGCAGCAGTGAAAGCGTAATCATGGCAATTCTGGTTGATCAACATACCAAGGTCCTGTGCCAAGGGTTTACCGGCAAGCAGGGCACTTTTCATTCCGAGCAGGCGCTGGCCTATGGCACCCGCATGGTAGGCGGCGTGACGCCCGGCAAGGGCGGCCAGCAGCATCTGGATTTACCCGTCTTCAATACCATGCGCGATGCCGTGCGTGAAACGGGTGCCAATGCATCGGTCATCTACGTGCCGCCGCCGTTTGCGGCAGATTCCATCCTCGAGGCCTGCGATACGGGTGTTCCGCTCATCGTCTGTATTACCGAGGGGATCCCCGTGCTGGACATGCTGAATGTCAAGGCCGCCCTCAAAGCCAATGGCGCGCGTTTGATCGGCCCCAACTGCCCAGGCGTTATCACGCCAGATGCCTGCAAGATCGGCATCATGCCGGGCAGCATCCATTTGCGTGGCAAGGTGGGGATTGTTTCCCGCTCCGGCACCCTCACTTATGAAGCTGTGCACCAGACCACTGCACTGGGCCTGGGTCAATCGACCTGCGTGGGCATAGGTGGCGACCCGATCCGCGGCATGAATTTTATTGATTGCCTGGCATTGTTTGAACAAGATCCCGAAACCGAAGCCATCATCATGGTGGGCGAAATTGGCGGGGCCGACGAAGAAGCTGCTGCTGAATACATCAAGCAGCATGTGACCAAGCCAGTGGCAGGCTACATTGCCGGCCAGACGGCGCCCAAGGGCAAGCGCATGGGCCATGCCGGGGCGATTATCTCGGGTGGCAGTGGCAAGGCAGAAGACAAGATACGCGCACTCGAGCAGGCGGGCGTTATCGTTGCCAGCTCACCAGCCGGACTCGGCGAAGCAGTACAAGCGGCTATCAAGGCCGCGACTCAAGCGAATTGATCATAAAGGAATCACATGCGGCGCTATCCTGACAAGTTTGCACGAACACTTCTGCTGGCCCTGGTAGCACCAGCGCTGGTGTTGCCCATGGCGTTGCCAACCGCGCAGGCAGCCGAGCAGATTCCCTATTTGCTGACGGTATCCTCCAAGGGTGATATCGCCACGGTCAAAGCCATTCTGGATAGCGGAGCTAGCCCCAACACCAAGGATGCCGATGGGGTTACCGCGCTGATGTATGCCGCGCGCAAGGACAAGGCTGAGGTGGTCAAGCTGCTGCTGCAGAAGGGCGCCAACGTCAATGCCAAGGATAACGGTGGCTGGACGGCGCTGATGATGGCTGCCAAAAAGAACTTTGTGGCGACTGCGAAAGTGCTGCTTGAACATGGTGCCGACCCCAAGATTCGCGATGAATCCGGCTGGAGTGCATTGGGGATGGCCGCCACCTCCGGGTATAGCGAGATGGTGGATCTGCTGGTGAAGAATGGCGTAGACGCCAGCGCCAAGAGTGACGATGGCAAGAGCGTGCTGATGTATGCCGCCAAGAATGGCGATTTGCCTACGATTAATACCCTGATCGATAACGGCGCGGACATGCGTGCGCGGGATCGTTTCGGTGCCACTGCCCTGATGTGGGCTGCCCGTGAAGGCAATGCGGATGCGGTGAAACTGCTTCTGGAACGTGGCGCCAAGGTCAATGAGCAGGATAGCTCCAAATGGACAGCGCTCACCTGGGCGGTCAAGAAATCCAATGTCGATGCTGCCACGGTGCTGCTGGACAACGGTGCTGACGTCAACCATCGTGACTCTGAAGGCACGCCGCTGTTACAGCTGGCGGTGGACAATGGCTCTGTCTCCATGGTCAAACTGATGCTGGAGCGCGGTGCCAATGTCAAAACCAAGGATCAATACGGACTGACCGCACTGGTGTACGCACTCAAGGGCGGTAACGCAGAAATCGTACAACTCATCAAAGATGCAGGTGGAAGCTATTAGTAAATCGCTGATGCAGATCGCCATTGCCCAGATCAATTGTGTGGTGGGTGATCTCGCCGGAAATGCTGCCAAGATATTAAGTTATGCCCGTGAGGCCAAAGCGGCCGGGGCCAGCTTGATGCTGACACCGGAGCTGGCCTTGAGCGGCTACTCGCCGCAGGATCTGTTATTACGCGAAGACTTTACCCGCCATTGCCAGCGTGAATTGCAGGCCTTGGCAAAGGCGCTGCCGGATATCACAGTCGTTGTCGGACACCCCCATCGCCAGCATGGCCGCTGCTACAACGCCGCTTCAGTATTGCAGGGTGGGCACATTGTCTCCACCTATCACAAACATGCCTTGCCAAATCACAGTGTATTTGATGAGGTGCGCTATTTTTCACCCGGCCATAAAGCCGAGGTGTTTGAACATCAGGGCGTACGCTGTGGTGTGCTGATCTGTGCAGATGTATGGGAGTCTGGTCCGGCCAAAGCCAGCAAGCAGGCTGGCGCCGAACTCTTGCTGGTGCTGAATGCCTCGCCTTTTCATCTGGAAAAACAGCAGCAGCGTTACAAGGTATTGGGTAAACGGGTTGAAGAAACCGGCTTGCCGCTGATTTATACCAATATGGTCGGCGGACAGGATGAACTGGTGTTTGATGGCAACTCGGTGGTGATTGATCGCTGTGGCGCGCCGGTGCAGCAATTGCCGGCTTTTACCGAGCAGCTGGCACTGGTGAGCATTGATTTGAGTGCCAAAAACCGTGCCAACCCTCTGCCTGCCGAGATTGCGCCCGGCCTTACGCGCGAGGAGTCTGCCTATCAGGCACTCACCTTGTGTCTGCGGGATTATGTGCAAAAGAATGGCTTCCCCGGCGCGGTGCTGGGCTTGTCCGGCGGGATCGATTCGGCGCTGACATTGGCGATTGCTGTGGATGCCCTGGGAGCCGACAATGTGCACGCCGTCATGATGGCGTCGGAGTTTACGGCGGATATGAGCGTGGATGATGCGCGACAAATGGCACGTCAGCTGGGTGTGAAATACACCGAGTTGCCGATCAAGCCGCTGTTTGACCAGTTTTGCGAGACGCTGGCGGAGCCGTTCGCCGGTACCAGCTTTGATACCACGGAAGAGAATCTGCAAGCCCGCATACGCGGCACGCTTTTAATGGCATTATCCAACAAGTTTGGTAGCATAGTGCTGACCACAGGCAACAAGAGCGAGATGGCCGTGGGTTACTCGACCCTGTATGGCGACATGGCGGGCGGTTTTGCCGTGTTGAAGGATATTTCCAAGACACTGGTATATCGTCTGGCACGCTATCGCAATACGCTATCGCCGGTGATCCCTGAACGCATCATCATCCGGCCGCCATCGGCCGAGTTGCGGCATGGGCAGACTGATCAGGATAGCCTGCCGCCCTACGATGTGCTGGATGCGATCATGGAGGCTTACGTCGAGCGCGATTCCAGCCGTCAGGAAATTGTCGCCATGGGCTATCGCGAGCAGGATGTGGCGCGTGTATTGAGCCTGATTGATCGCAATGAATACAAGCGGCAGCAGTCGCCGCTAGGAGTGAGAGTGACAGAGCGCGGGTTCGGTTTGGACCGGCGTTATCCTGTTGTTTCCAGATTCGTGAGTAAAAACTGAATCAACTAAAAAGAGGCTAGGGGATTAAGCAAATGAAGAAGATTGAAGCAATCATCAAACCGTTCAAGCTGGATGAAGTGCGTGAAGCGCTGTCTGAGATTGGCGTAAATGGCCTGACCGTGACGGAAGTTAAAGGCTTTGGTCGCCAGAAGGGCCATACCGAGCTTTATCGCGGTGCCGAATATGTGGTGGATTTCCTGCCCAAGATCAAGGTTGAGCTGATCATTGCCGACAGCCTGCTGGATGCCGCGATGGAAGCCATCATCAAGGCGGCGCGCACAGGCAAGATTGGTGACGGCAAGATTTTCGTGTCGAATGTCGAACAAGTGGTGCGCATTCGTACTGGTGAAACGGACGAGGCCGCCATCTAGGCTGGGCCCAGGTGGGCTAGATTATCTTCATGCCGGTCATTGCCAAGACAGTGCTGTTGCTGACCATGTCAAACGTCTTCATGACGTTTGCATGGTATGCCCACCTTAAAAGCCTCAATGACAAACCCTGGTATGTCGCTGCGTTTCTCAGCTGGCTGGTGGCGTTTGTCGAATACATGTTTCAGGTGCCTGCCAACCGTGCAGGGTTTACCGTGCTCTCCCTCGGCCAGCTCAAGGTGTTGCAGGAAGTCATCACGCTGATGGTGTTTGTGCCGTTTGCGGTGTATTACATGCATCAGCCGCTCAAGCTGGACTATCTATGGGCAGGCTTGTGCCTGCTGGGAGCGGTGTATTTCATGTTCCGTAGTTAAGTGACCTGCGCCCGTCAGGGATACGCATTCCATAAAACAAAAGGCCCGACGCCATGGCGGCTCGGGCCTTTTGCAATGGTGCTGAAGACAAGGTGTTTTCTAGCGGCTAATACCCCAGTGCTCGCGCCGTCTGGTAAAACACAAAGCTCACTACCCACGCCAGGCCCAGCGACCATAGTAGCGAGAGCATCATGAAGCCTATGCTTTTGGACTCGTTCTTGAGCGTGGCAATGGTGGAGAGGCAGGGGGTGTAGATCAGCGTGAACAGCATGAAGCTCATGCCTTGCACCCAGTCCAGCTTGGTCGCCATGACTTGCATCAGGGCATCGCCCTGCAGGCCATAAATGACGGCGAGTGCGCCCACGACGATCTCCTTTGCCACAAAGCCAAAAATCAGCGCAATCGCCAGCTGGCCGTCAATGCCAACCGGATTCAGTACTGGCGCCAGCCAGGTGCCTATCATGCCGGCAATAGTGCCTGCGCTGGCGGCGGGAACATCGCTAGGAAAGTTGGTCAGTGCCCAGACCAGCAACACACCGATGATGATGAATTTGCTGGCACGGGTGAGGAAGTGGCGCACCTCTTGCCAGCCGCGCAGCCAGATCTGGCGCGGGGTAGGGAAGCGGTAAGGTGGCAGTTCCAGAATGAACGGCTCGGTGCTGCTATAGCGGCCTTTGTAGATCACCGCCGTCAGGAAAATGGTGGCAAAGCTCACCATGTAGAGCGAAAACAGCACCAGCGGTGCCTGCTTGGGTGTAAATAGCGTGGCCGTCATGAACAGGAATACCTGCAGGCGTGCCGAGCAAAGCGAGAGCGGGATGACCAGCATGGTGAGCAGGCGCATATTGCGCGAGCGCATGACCCGCGTTCCCATCAGGGCCGGTACATTGCAGCCGAAGCCCATCAGCATCATCACAAAACCACGGCCATCCAGCCCCATCTTCGCCATCAGCGCATCCACCAGAAAGGCGGCGCGCGACAGGTAGCCGCTATCTTCCACCATGGTCATTACCAGGAAGAACAGCACGATGATGGGGATGAATGCCGCGACCGTGCCGATGCCGTTGTAGATGCCGTCCAGCATCAGGCCGCTGAACCAGCCAGGCGCAGGCTGCAGCAAGGGCTCCAGCACATCGGCACGGAACAGATCCAGTGCCCAGGCGATGCCTTCCTGCAAGGGCGTACCCAGGGTGAAAATGAACTGGAACAGCAGATACATGGCAGCAAAAAACAGGGGTAGCCCTAGCCATGGATGCAGCAACACGCGGTCTATGCGTGAGGTCACCACATCATCCAGTTGCGCTGGGTAATGCACGGTACTTTTGACGATGGCTTCCATCTGGTTTTCGATGGTGTCGTCGTTTTTCAGTTGTTCGCGGATGTCAGCGGGACTGGGATGCTTTTCGGCCAGGTGGCGGGCGGCTTCCTTCAAGGCTTCAGCGCAGCCATTGCCATGCTTGGCGCTGATCTGCATGACAGGCATCTGCAATTGCTGCTGCATGCCCGGCAGATTGAAGGTGATGCCGGATTTTTTGGCTTCGTCGCTCATGTTCAGGAGCAATATGCAGGGCAGGCCCAGCGCTCTCACCTGCAAGGCGAGTGAAAGCTGGCGGTCTATCTGCGAGCCATTGAGCACGATGACGGCAAGATCGACGTCATTGTTTTCAAGAAAATGCCTGACTACGGATTCATCGTCAGAAAACCCATGCAAGTCATAAATGCCGGGCAGGTCGATGATCTCGACGATGTGGCCGCCCAGCAGCAGCTTGGCGGCCATCAGGTCTACCGTGATGCCCGGCCAGTTGCCGACACGTGCCGAAGCGCCACTGACACGATTGAAAAAAGTGGATTTGCCCGTATTGGGCATGCCGAGCAGGGCGATACGTTTCATTGTTGGCTAATCTGTATGCGGCGCGCTTCAGTGATGCGCAAGATGATATCGGTGGTGCCGATGCGAACATGCAAGGGGCCGTTAAAGCTGGCCCGACGGATGACTTCAATTTTTTTACCAATGCGGAATCCCAGGGCGGCAAGCCGTTGAAACAGGGATTCATCAGCATCTATCCCGCAGATGACGGCATAGGCGCCGGGCTGCAGTTGTGAAAGGTCGGACATCGGTTTGTTCAACAAATGATAATTATTCTTATTATTTCACAATTTGCTCAGGCTGGCATGCCGGATTTGCGTTTGCCGGCTTTCCGCTGTTGCGAAATCTTCGGCGTCGCCAGCCAGGAGGTGCGCAAGGGATTGTCTTCGGCGAGGATGCTCAGTGCACATTCGGCCACGGTTTGAGTGCGTTTGACGATGCGGCATTGTCGCAAGGTATCGCGCCGGAAAAAATGCAGCTTGAGGCTGGCGCCCTCTGCCAGTCTGGCAACCTGATCCTGTAACTGTTTGGCGCTGACCTTGATGCCGTCGGCGGCAATAATGACATCTTGCGCGGCCAGCCCGGCTTCTTCGGCGGGGCTGTTGCGGTAAACATGCGCAATGCGGGTGTCCTGCTCGTTCGCCAGTTGCAGGCCCCAGGCCGTGCGCAGGCTTTGATTGCCTGCGGGTTTGGCATCCTCCTGATAATCGATCCCCAGTTTGGCAAAGAGTTTGCGAAAGGCCGGGTCCTCGGTGCCGCGCACCAGTTTATCGAGGAGTTTTCGCAGGTTGTGCCCCGTGTGTTTCAGAATAAGGGCATCCATCTGCTCTTCCGGCACGGCGGCTCCCGTCAGCTGGTAATCACGCCACAGTCCTTGCATCAGCACATCCAGTGAACTGCCTTTGCTGCGCAGGGTGAGGTCGATCGCCAGTGCCACCAACGAGCCTTTCAGGTAATAGCTGATCTGCGCGTTGGGCGTGTTTTCGTCCGGTTTGTACAGCTTGATCCACGCATCAAAACTGGACTCATCCACACGCTGCACATGGCGGCCAGGGGTGCGCAGGTAGCGAGTGATGGTTTTTGCCAAATCCTTGAGGTATTCCTCTGGCGACATCAGGCCACTACGCACCAGCATCAGGGTGTCGTAATACGCGGTAAATCCCTCAAACACCCACAGCAGTCGCGTATAGGCCTCCTGCCCGAGCTCGGGCTCCACAAAGGCCTGTGGGCGCATGCGTTTCACATGCCATGCGTGAAAATACTCATGGCTACACAGCCCCAGAAAATCCTGATAACGGCTGGTATCAGTCTCAGTCCCTGCCGAAGGCAGCCAGCTGCGCGGACAGATCAGGCTGGTGGAGTTGCGATGCTCGAGGCCGCCATACTGGTCATCGCCAGCGGCATAGAGCATGAAATCGTAGCGGGCAAATGGCGCATTGCCAAAAAAGCCGATATGCGTTTCGCACAGCGTTTTGAGATCACGGGCTATCCGTTTCAGATCTGCCTGATGTTCGCCTGAGACAATCAGGCGGTGCGGAATGCCTGCCGCCTTGAATGACACGATATCGAGCTTGCCAGTTTCCACCGGGTAGTCGATGAGTGCGCGGTAGTCAGGCGCTTCGTACAGGCCAAATCCAGCGCGATTCACCTTGATGGCGGGAAGTGCGGTACCGACTTGCCAGCCCTGGATATCCGGTGCGTGCAGGGTCATCTGGCAAGGGGCATGCTCTTGTCCGTCCACGCATACAAACAGGCTGGAACCATTGAAGTAACCGCGCTCGCCATCCAGGTAAGCCGTGCGTACTGACAGATCATAGGCATATACCTGATAACGCAGGGTCAGCGGGCCTTTACAAGGTGCACACTGCCAGCGATGTTTGCTGATTTTTCCAATGGCGACGGACTTTCCGTGCGACATGGCATCCATGCTGACAATATGACGCGCAAAGTCCCGTACCAGGTAGCTGCCCGGTATCCAGGCCGGCAGAGATACCTGCTGGCCCTGCGGGTCAGGCTTGCTGATGGTGCACTCCACTTCAAAAAGATGGGTACTGGGCTGATTGAGACGAACCTGATAATGGATAGCGGGCATAAGTAGGGCTGGAAGGCTAATGAAAATAAGGATGAACTCAAGTGTAAAGCACCCGGCGGCATCTGCAAGCGATGTATGACTGAGCCATGCACCATCTACACGACCATATGAAAGTGGCGCATAAAAAAAAAGACCTGCTCGGGCAGGTCTTTTTTATCTTGCTACTCGTCAAGCATGATCAAATCCAAGCTTGCCGGGCTTACTTCTTGGGAGGGTTTTCTACAATCTTGGCCTTGCTGCGCAGGTCAGACAGCAGCTTTTCCAGCTGGCGCTGTTGCAATTGCTTCTTCAGCGCGGCCTGTACTTTTTCAAACGGCATGGGTTGGGCGTCACGCACATCTTCCAGCTTGATCACGTGCCAGCCAAACTGGGTTTGTACCGGATCCGTGGTGTAGCTGCCCTTTTTCATCTTGGACACGGCCTCGCTGAATGGCTTGACCATGCTGCCTGGCGCAAACCAGCCCAGATCGCCACCATTTTCCTTGCCGCCTGGATCCTTGGATTTCTCCTTGGCCAGCTTGGCGAAATCAGCGCCCTTGCCTAGTTGGGCAATGATGTCCTTGGCTTCTGCTTCAGTGGATACGAGTATATGGCGCGCGCTATATTCCTTGTCGCCGACTTCCTGTTTGTATTTTTCATATTCGGCTTTGACGGCGGCATCACTGACCGGATTTTTCTTCAGGTAGTCTTCCAGGTAGCTGTTTACCAGCAACTCACGGCCTGCCAGTTCCTGTTTGGCCACGAAGTCCGCTTGCTTGTCATAGCCGCTACGCTGAGCTTCCTGGTAGATCAGTTCGCTGCTTACCAGACGGTTGATGATGACATTGCGTACATTGTCGTCCACATTCTGGCCACGGGCAGCCGCATCCTTGGTGATGTAATCGTAGAGCGACTGCTTGATCGGCTTGCCGTTGACGGTGGCAACAGCCGTGTCAGCCGCAGTGGCTGCGGTGGACATGCCGATGGCAACGAAGGCCAGCAGGGCGCTTAAAGTGATTTTCATGTAAAGCTTCCTTGTCATTTTAATGAGAGCTGTTGATTAGGGATTGGTTTCATCTGGCGCGAAAGCACGAATGCTGAGCGCGTGAATTCTGGTGGGTATCAAGTCTGCGAGTGCCTGGTAAACAATCCGATGTCGGATTATGGGTGATTTGCCGCTAAATTGCGAGCTGACGATACGCACATTAAAGTGACCGCCACCACCATTCCCAGCATGCCCGGCATGCAGTGCGCTGTCATCCTGAATGGCGAGATCAACAGGTTCCAGCACCGCCAGGCGGCTGCGAATTTCTTCGAGCAGAGTCATATCAGGTGGGCAGGGTCTTGCGGAAGGGTTTGACGCTGACATGCTGATAGACACCAGCGGCCACAAAAGGATCTGCATTGGCCCAGTCTGTGGCTTCCTGCAGGGTGGCAAATTCAGCCACGATCAGGCTGCCACTGTAGCCGGCAGGGCCAGGGTCCATGCTGTCAATGGCGGGGAAGGGCCCCGCCAGCAACAGGCGCCCTGCATCTTGCAGGGTCTGTAATCTTGCCAGGTGTTCTGGCCGCGCTTGCAGGCGTTTTTGCAGGCTGTCGGGCGTATCTTGCGCCACAATGGCATACCACATTACTCGTTGCTTTCCATGTATTTGTTAAGGACCAGGGTCTGGCCGATGATGAACAGGAACATCAGGCCCATGGTGCCAAACAGTTTGAAATCGACCCAGATATCGGTGGGGAAGTGGAAGGCGATATACAGATTAAGGAATCCAAGCAGGGTAAAAAACAGCGCCCATGCCAGATTGAGTTTGCTCCACACGCTGTCGGCCATGGTGATCTGTTTTTCCATGAGCCCGCGCATGGCATTCTTGCCAAAGAAAAATTGCGAAACCACCATGGCAATGGCGAATACCCAGTAAAGAATGGTCGGCTTCCACTTGATGAAGTTTTCGTCATGCAAAAACAGGGTGGCGCCGCCAAAGACAATGATGATGACGCCACTGGCGATCAGCATGTTATCCACCTTGCCATGCTTGAACTTCACCCAGGCAATTTGCAGTACTGTGGCGATCATCGCAACCGCTGTCGCGGCGTATATGCCTGAAATCTTGAAGACAATGAAAAACAGAATGACCGGAAAGAGGTCAAAAAGAAACTTCATAACAAGCCTTGCGCGTTGAGGATGAGTTGCCGCATTTGCATGCGTGAGGTATTAGCCCTATCGGTATTTTGCTATGATTCGTCTTGTGCCACAAGACTTTACACTTCATGTCCTTCATTGCCAGCCTGACATGGCCTGCTGCAAGATGTTTTCGAGACGCGTCTCTTGATTGATCTGCATAGCCACTCCACGGTTTCCGACGGTACGCTGACCCCGGCAGAACTGGTGCGCCACGCGGCGGCACAAGGGGTCAGGCTGCTCGCCCTGACTGATCACGACGATGTGGCCGGCCTGGAAGAAGCTCGTCAGGCGGCGGATGCACATGGCATGCAATTTATCCCCGGTGTTGAAATCTCAGTCACCTGGAAACGACGCACCCTGCATATTGTAGGCTTGCGCATAGATCCGGCCTATCCGCCGCTGGCAGAGGGCCTGGCGCGTATTCGTGCTGGTCGGCACATCCGAGCCCAGGGCATGGCGGCGAGCTTGCAGGCGGCCGGTGTCGAGGGCAGTCTGGAGGGTGCGTATCGGCATGCCAAAGGCATTATCAGCCGCACCCATTTTGCCCGCTATCTGGTCGAGGCTGGCTATGCCGCCGATACACGCAAGGTGTTCAAGCGCTTCCTGGTCAAAGGCAAACCGGGCTATTACGAACATCACTGGGCAGATCTGGACGAAGCTCTGGGCTGGATTATCGAAAGTGGCGGCGTTGCCGTGCTGGCGCATCCCGGGCGCTATGACCTTGGCCGCACCAATATGCTGTTGCTGCTGGAGGAGTTTCGCGCACTGGGTGGCAGTGCGATTGAAGTCGTCACTGGCAGCCATACGCCCGACCAGTTCCAGGAATTTGGCAAGCTGGCGCGGCAATTCAGCCTGCGGGCTTCATTGGGCTCGGATTATCATGGTCCCGGCCACACGTATATCGAGATGGGGCGTTTGCCCGATCTTCCCCATGGATGCGTTCCGGTCTGGCAGGATTGGCCAGAGCTGGAAAACCTCACGCCCTTACCTTCTGCACTATCCTCACTTTAACGACAGGCACGTCTGAATGGCCCAATATTTTGTTTTACATCCGCAGAACCCCCAGCCGCGCCTGATCGCGCAAGCCGTGGAGATTTTGCGTAATGGTGGGGTAGTTGCCTATCCTACTGACTCCAGTTATGCCCTCGGGTGCATGCTGGGCAACAAGGACGCGCAGGATAGAATACGCGCTATCCGCGGCGTGGATGAAGATCATCTGTTTACCCTGGTTTGCCGCAACCTGAGCGAGCTTGCTGTCTATGCCCAGGTGGATAACAGCCAGTTTCGCCTGCTCAAGGCCAATACGCCGGGGCAATATACCTTTATCCTGAAAGCGACGCGTGAAGTGCCACGTCGCCTGCAGCATCCCAAGCGCAGCACCCTGGGTCTGCGCGTGCCGGATCATGCCGTGACGCAGGCCCTGCTGGAAGCGCTGGATGAGCCTTTGCTGAGCATGTCGCTGCAATTGCCCGGGGAGGATGATGTCCTGAATGAAGCCTGGGAAATCCGCGACCGGCTGGAACACCAGCTGGACCTGGTGATCGATGCCGGTGCCTGTTCCGCTACGCCGACCACGGTGATTGATCTCACTGGCGATAGCCCCATATTGGTCAGAGCCGGTGCCGGGAGTCTGGCACCTTTTGGCCTCACAGAATAACTGCCTACCTTTACAAGGAAATCCTCGTTCGCCATGGAACTCACTTTCATCCAGAAAATTGCGATTTATGCGTTGCCTGTCATTTTTGCCATTACCGTGCATGAAGCAGCGCATGGCTATGCCGCCCGCTATTTTGGCGACATGACGGCCCATCAGGCTGGCCGCATTACACTGAACCCGCTGCGTCATATCGATCCGATCGGCACTATCCTGATCCCTGCACTTACCTTGTTTTTTGGCGGCATCCTGTTTGGCTGGGCCAAGCCCGTGCCCGTGGATTTTTCGCGTTTGCGCCATCCCAAGAAAGACATGTTGTGGGTGGCCGCTGCTGGCCCGGCTTCCAATCTTGTGATGGCCCTCATCTGGGCGTTGATCTGGAAATTTGCCCCGGCACTCTCGCCAAGCATGGCCGTGCCTTTAAGCCTGATGGCGCAGGCCGGCATCATGATCAATGTGATACTGATGGTCCTGAACCTGCTGCCTTTGCCGCCCCTGGATGGTGGTCGTATCGCCGTCAGCCTGCTGCCCAACCATCTGGCGGAAAAGTACGCCGGCATTGAGCGTTACGGCTTCGTTATTTTGCTGGTGCTGCTGTTTACCGGGGTGCTGTCACAGATCATGCATCCTTTCATAAACGCCTCGATCGGCTTAATATCTTGGCTATTCAAATAACAATTCACTTTTTGGACTTCTAGACATCATGGCGGTTGAGCGTGTTTTATCGGGGATGCGTCCCACAGGCAATCTACATCTTGGGCATTATCATGGCGTGCTGAAAAACTGGACACGCTTGCAACACGAGCATGAATGCCTGTTTTTTGTGGCTGACTGGCATGCGCTGACCACCCACTACGACACACCTGAAGTCATCGAGGAAAGTGTCTGGGAGATGGTGATTGACTGGCTGGCCGCCGGTGTGGATCCCGCCAGCGCGACCATTTTCATCCAGTCGCGCGTGCCCGAGCATGCCGAGCTGCACACCTTGCTGTCCATGATTACTCCGCTGAGCTGGCTGGAGCGCGTGCCTACCTATAAAGATCAGCAGGAAAAGCTCGCCAGCAAGGATCTCTCGACCTACGGTTTCCTGGGTTATCCCCTGCTGCAAAGTGCAGACATCCTGATTTACAAGGCCAGCCAGGTGCCGGTGGGCGAAGACCAGATTCCCCATATTGAATTCACGCGCGAGATTGCGCGTCGTTTCAATCATATCTATGGTCGTGAAAAAGGCTTTGAAGAAAAAGCCCAGGCCGCGATCAAGAAGCTGGGCAACAAGCGCGGCGCCTTGTACGAAGAACTGCGTACACGCTACCAGGAAAGCGGCGATGATGAAGCGCTGGAGTCGGCGCGAGCCATGATTGATGAGCAGCAGGGCATGAGCCTGGGCGACAAGGAGCGCTTGCTGGGTTACCTCGAAGGCGGCGGCAAGATCATTCTGCTGGAGCCGGAGTACAAGCTGACCCCGGCCTCCAAGATGCCGGGGCTGGATGGGCAAAAGATGTCCAAATCCTATAACAACACGATTTCATTGCGCGAATCGCCAGACGTGGTGGCCAAGAAGATCAAGACCATGCCGACCGATCCCGCACGTATTCGCCGTACCGACCCTGGTGATCCGGAGAAGTGCCCGGTATGGCAGCTGCACGAAGTGTATTCCGACGACAAAACCCGCGAGTGGGTGCAACAGGGCTGCCGCAGTGCTGGCATTGGTTGCATTGAATGCAAGACACCGGTGATCGAGAGCGTGCTGGAAGAACTGAAACCCATACAGGAGCGTGCGGCGCAGTATGCCGAAGACCCGATGCTGGTCAAGAACGTGGTGGCCGAAGGCTGCGAGCGCGCCCGGAAACTGGCACGCGAGACCATGCGGGATGTACGCGAGGTCATGGGCCTGAATTACTCTTGAAGCAGATATGAACCACTGGCTTGCGCTTGGTATTGCAATTATCGCTGAGGTAATTGCTACCACGGCCCTCAAATCCACCGAGGGCTTCACCCGCCTGGTGCCCTCATTGATGGTGGTGGCAGGCTATGGCACCGCGTTTTATTTCATGACGGTCAGCCTGCGCGTGTTTCCGGTGGGCATCATGTATGCCATCTGGGCCGGCGTCGGCATCGTGCTGGTGGCCTTGCTGGGCTGGGTGTTCTACAAGCAATCGCTGGATTGGCCCGCCATACTCGGCATTGCGCTCATCATCAGCGGTGTCATCGTCATCCATGTGTTTTCGCGCGCGGTGGCCCACTGATGCAGACCCAGCTCGCAATTGACGTTCGTATCTATGGCGAGCAACTCGATACCATCCCGCAGGATCTCTATATTCCCCCCGATGCGCTGGAAGTCTATCTGGAGGCGTTTGAAGGCCCGCTCGATCTGCTGCTTTACCTGATCCGCAAACACAATCTGGATATTCTGGATATTCCCATGGCCGAGCTCACCCGCCAGTACATGGATTATGTGGAAAAGATGCGTGCCACCAAACTGGAGCTTGCGGCGGACTATCTGCTGATGTCTGCCATGCTGATTGAGATCAAGTCACGCATGCTGTTGCCCAAGCCCGCCGACATTGAGCAGGAAGATGATCCGCGCGCTGAGCTGGTTCGCCGCCTGATGGAATACGAAGCTATCAAGCTTGCCGCCCAGCGCCTGGATGAGATGCCGCAGGTCGGGCAGGAGATAGTCGTGGCACATGCCTATTTTGAGCAGATTGCCGTGGCAGGCCCGCCCGGCATCAGTTTTGAAGATCTGGTGGCTGCCTGGCAAGCGGTATTGCAGCGTGCCAGCCATTTTCAACACCACCGTGTCGGCCGCGCCGAACTCTCGGTGCGCGAGCACATGAGCCTGGTGTTGCGCCGCTTGCAGCGCGATGGCATGGTGGAATTCATGGACCTGTTTGACGTGGTGAATGACGGCCTGCCCAAGCTGGTCGTATATTTCCTGGCGATACTCGAGTTGGCACGAGAAGGCTTGGTCAAGATCACGCAGCAGGCCTCGTTCTCCCCTATTTATTTGCAGGCACAGGAGCGATAAGGTGTTGCAGGAACCGCTGAATACCGCGCAGATGAAACAAATACTGGAGGCTGCCTTGCTCACCGCCGGGCAGCCGCTTTCGCTGGATGAGTTGCTGCGCCCCTTTGATGGCCGCATGGAGCGTGCCACCTTGCGCATGCTGCTGGATGAGCTGAAGGCTGACTGGCAGCAGCGCAGCCTGGAGCTGGTGCAGGTCGCCAGCGGCTGGCGCTTTCAGGCGCGTCCGGAGTTTTCGCTTTATCTTTCCCGCATCAATCCCGAGCGCCAGCAACGCTACTCACGGGCCGCGATGGAGACCTTGGCGATCATTGCCTATCGCCAGCCGGTGACGCGCGGCGATATCGAGGAAATTCGCGGTGTGGCGGTCAACCCCAACATCATGCGCCAGCTCATTGAGCGCAACTGGATTGATGTGGTGGGGCAGCGCGATGTGCCGGGGCGGCCATCGTTATATGCCACTACCAAGACCTTTCTTGACGATCTGAACCTGCGCTCGCTGTCTGAATTGCCTGCGATGGAGAACTTCAGCCAGCAGGATATTCTGTTTGAGCCGCCGCAACCCGACTAGCTCCTGCAAGTTTTAATTTTTTAGCGCTCTGGTTGCCCGTATAATAAGCACTTAATTATTCAGGCAAGATTCAGATGGCACGTCCCTTCAAACAGCAACGCAACCCCGGCAATATCAAACCCACTGCCTCCGTCAGTACCGATCCGGATGCAGTACCACAGCGTTTGCACAAGCTGCTCGCGCTGGCAGGCCTGGGCTCACGTCGCGAGATGGAAGAGCTGATCCTGAGCGGCCGCATCACCATCAACGGCAAGGTGGCCGAGGTGGGGGCTGCCGTGGTGCCTGGCGATGTGGTGCGCTTTGATAGCCGCCCGGTGCATCTGCCATTTGAGGCCGAGCTGGCCCAGGTGCTGATCTACCACAAGCCCGAAGGCGAAATCGTCAGCCAGGATGACCCGGAAAAACGGGCGACCGTATTCGACAAGCTGCCACGTGTGCGCGGTGCCAAGTGGATTGCCATTGGCCGTCTCGATATCAATACCTCCGGCTTGCTGATTTTCACGACTTCCGGCGAATTGGCCAACCGCTTCATGCACCCGCGCTACGAAGTGGAACGTGAATATGCCGTGCGGATTTTTGGCGAGCTGACCGAAGGTGAAATGCTGCAGCTGACGCAAGGCATTGAGCTGGAAGACGGCCCGGCCAGTTTTGACAGCATTCGTCCCCAGGGCGGTGAAGGGGCCAATCACTGGTATCAGGTTATTCTGCGCGAAGGTCGCAACCGTGAAGTGCGCCGTTTGTTTGATGCCTTTCAGAAGCCGGTCAGCCGCTTGATGCGCGTGCGCTTTGGCCCGGTCAATCTGCCGCCACGCCTGAAACGCGGCCAGATGCTGAATTTGGATCCCAAGGAAGTGCTGGGCTTGCTGGAGTGGGCTGGCTTGCCACTGCCCAAAGCGCCTTTGCGCCAGCGTACCGCGCGTGAAAAAGAGAAAGCCGGGCAGGTATTTACCCCGAAAGCGCGCCGTGCTGCGCCTGAACGTGAACCACGTGCCGAGGGCACAACAGGCCGTCCAGCCTATGGTGCTCGCCCGGATGCGGCAGGCCGTGCCGATGGCAGAAAAACCAGCGCCAGCCCTGCGCGCAAGCCTGCACAATCACGCCGTATCCGTCAGGATGCCGATATCCCCGCGCCGCGTTCGCGTCGCCCCTCCACCAAGCGTTAAGCGGGCTTTGGCAAGACCTTAATTAAGCCATATCCCGGCCGAGCTGCTGGCAAATCAGCCGCTCGGCATCGTCTGCCGTCACGGGTGGGCTGAACAGATATCCCTGAATTTTTTCGCAGCCATTGGCACGCAGGAAATCGGCCTGTGCCAAGGTTTCCACGCCTTCCGCCACGGCGCTGAGTTTGAGCGTTTTTGCCAGTGCCAGTATCGCCTGGGCAATGGCGCTGCCTTCCGGGTCATCGGGCAAGCCCTTGATGAAGCTGCGATCAATCTTGATGGTATTGATGGGGAACTGCCGCAAATAGCTCATGGATGAGTAACCGGTGCCGAAATCATCAATGGCAATGCCCAGCCCGGCCTGGCGCAGCATGTGCATTTTCTCGATCATCACACTGGACTGATCCATCAGCACACTTTCCGTCAGTTCGATATTGAGCAGGCGGGAGTCGAGTCCTACCTTGTTTACCATATTGACGATGTTCTGCACGATATTCGGGTGGTGGAACTGCCGGCCTGAAAAATTCACATTCATGATCAGATCGTTTGCATAGCGTTCCTGCCACGCTTTAGCCTGCAGGCAGGCGGTTTCCAGTACCCAGTCACCTATCTGCATGATGAGTCCGGAAGCCTCGGCCAGCGGGATAAAGACATCAGGGCGTATATTGCCCAGCTCGGGCTGGAGCCAGCGCAACAAGGCTTCAAAGCCGACGATCTTGCGGCTTTCCAGCGCAATGATGGGTTGGTAGTAAAGCTCCAGCTCATGTCCGGGCAATGCTTTTTGCAGCATGGACATCAGCTTTTCCTGCTGGTGGGCCGAGTCTTCAAGCTCACGCGAGTAATAGCGGAAGGTATTCTTGCCATCGGCCTTGGCCCAGTACATGGCGGTATCGGCATTGCGCAACAGCCCCGATACATTGTCCGCATCGGCGGGAAAGTTGCTGATGCCTATGCTGGCGCCGACAAATATTTCATGCGCGTTAATGACGAATTTTTCCGAGAACAGGGCGACAATGGCGCTCGCCGTGGCATCGATTGCTGACAGCGGCTGGTCGCGCAGGATGATGGCAAACTCATCCCCGCCTATGCGACAGAGAATGCTTCCCGGCACCAGGGTTTGCAGGATGCGGCTGCCGGCCTCCCGCAACAGGCTGTCGCCCGCCAGATGGCCCAGGGTATCGTTGACGGTCTTGAAGTTATCCAGGTCAATAAACATCAGGTAGCAGTTTTGCTGGCGCTGGGCCGCATGTTCCAGCATCAAGGCAAGTTGCTCATTGAAAAAATGCCGGTTGGGCAGATGGGTGACGGTATCGTAGTAAGCCAGTTTGTCCAGCTGCTCTTCGGCCAGCTTGCGTTGCGAAAGCTCATCCTCCAGGCGCTTGCCATGGTTGTACAGGCTCATCAGCATACCGTCTATGCCGCGGGCCAGCGTGCCAAACTCATCGCGCCGTGCCATGTTGGAACGCAGACCATAGTTCTGCTCCGCCGAGACGCGACTGACAAAGGCTGTCAGCGAACTCAGGGGCTCGGTAATCAGCAGATTGAGTCTGGCGGCAATCAGGCGTGCGGCCAGCATGGCGAGCAGGCCCGCCATCAATACCACCAGGGAAAACAGGCCGAGACGCGCATTCAGTTTGTTGAGGTTAATCTCGATATACAGGATCGCCAGCGGTTTTTGTTCCAGTATCAGCACATAGCGCCGGTTCATGCGATGCAGGCCGGTATAGGGAACACGGATATCCGGCGCACGAGGATTGGCTACTTTGACATATTGGCTGAAGCGCTTGCCATTGTTGAGATATACCTCGGCGCGATTGATACTCGGCACCAGCCGCAGGCTGGACAATATCTCATCCGCGGTCTTCTGGTCGTCAAATACCACGGCGGCGCTGAGATTGCTTTTCAGGATCTCGGCCTGGGCATTGAGGTCATTTTCGATATCCGTGAGCGCGCTCTGGTATTGGAATACCAGCATGACGGCAAAGACAACGATCAGCGCGGTCGCGGTGACGATAAATTGTAAAATCAGCAGCTTGGTGCGTATTGAGCTGATATTGAATCCTTTAAGAGCCATCGTCTTCCTTGCGTACGGTCTTGGCCAGCCTCAGCAGTTTTGAGCTGATGCTGAGATTGGCGCGTTTCGATTGCACCAGGTCCACATCAAAACCAAGGCGTTTGTTTTCTACGTGCATTTGAATCATGGCCTGACTCTGACTGCCTTCCCCCACCGTCAGCACGGGACTGTTGACCAGCTTGGTCAGTGTTTGGCGTATGTCGGTGCTTTTTGTGTCGCCGATGTAGAGTATCTGGCAATCGCCAGTATCGCGATTGGCTGGTTCGATAATGCGCAGTGGGCGGCCATTGACCTGCTTGCTTGCCAGCAAGCGTACGTTGACCAGATGTGTCTGGCCCGGCAGGATACATACATTGATGACATCCTTGCCACTCTCCGGCCACTCGGTGAAAACGACGAAGTTATACAGATAGGCTGCGCGCATATCGGTGATCGGGATAGCATTCTCTCCCTGACTGTGCATGATGGGCAGCAGCCAGACAGCCATCAACAGGAGTGCCCGTATCCGCATCATTTGAAATCGTAGATGCATTGCAGCCAGAAGGTGCGGCCATTCTGCGCGATGCGCTCAGGCAGCATATAGCTGGGAGCTGCCACCGTATAGTCATGATCCAGCAGGTTTTTCAGGCTGGCGGATATTTCCAGGTTGGAGATCACCTGGCGCGATACCAGGGTCAGATTCACCAAGGTATAAGAGGGCAGGGTAGCGCGGGCATCGTCAGGGCGCTTGCCCATGTAAAGCACCTCCACGCCGGAATTCAAGCTTGGCCCCAGCAGTGGATAGGAAATGCTGCTTTTGGCCATATGCCGCGGCGAGTTGATCATCTGCTTTCCGCTATCATCGCGGTTATCCTGCCAGGCATAGCTGGCCCGCGCATACGCGCCATTATCCCAATGCTGTTCCAGCTCGATATCGGCTCCCCGGGCGTGACTGTCGGGCCAGTTGAAAAACTGAATCGTGTCTGGCGCGATATTGGCAGAACCGATCCGGCGCCGGGTCTGATAATGGTATACCGAACCCAGAAGGCGGATATTGGGCAAAGGACGATGCTCAAGTACCAGCTCATAAGCCTGCACCAGTTCATTTTTCAGCTCCGGATTCGGGCGTTGGGTAGCGTTGTCCGTGTAGTATTTTTCATAGACATTGGGCCGACGAAACGCACTGGAATACGAGGCTTTCAGTGTCGTCAGTTCATTCAGTTGGTAAGCCATGCCCAGGCGGGGGGATAGCTGGTGCAGGTGATCATTGCCCATATCCAGCCTTGCACCATAGTTCAGGGTCAGCCGCTGCGACAAGCTGTATTCATCCTGAAGATAGCTGCTGATGGTTTGTGTCTGCCTGTGCTGTGCAAGGCCGGGTAACTCGAAATCCTGCTGGTAATCCTGGCGGTACTCAGCGCCGAGCAGCAGGCGGTGTCCGGTAAAGCGGGTATCCACGAACTTGATGTCCGTGCCCCACCAGCGGCCGATTCCGCGCTCGCTGAACAGCTCTCCGTCATATATATAGCGACCCGCATTGCGGTACTGGCCGTAATACGTGCGCAATGACATCTTGAGTACCGGGCTCAGCGTGTCATCGTATTTGAGATTGAGGAAGCCATTGGCATCCCCCAGTCTGCTGGGGCTGGCATTGAAATCTGCGCCATAGGCGGCAGTGGGATCGTCCTTGTAGCGGGAGACATATCCCCCCTCTAGCGACCATCGCTCGTAACTGCCCTTGATGAAATAGCGGCGATTTCGCTCACCATCCAGGTCGCGTGCCACGCCATCACTGCCACCGGTAGTGAATTCCTTGAAATACAGGTTTTGCCCGGCGCTGTAAAAGGTGGAGGCGGACATCAGCACATCGGCCCCGTTATCCAGCACCTTGCCATAGGTAATGCGCTGTTTGCGGCCCTGATGACTGGAAAATTCAGTGCTGACCTGCGTGCCGTCAAACTGCTGGCCGGTTTTGGTGATGATGTTGATAATGCCGTAAAAGGCGCCATTGCCATACGTCACAGAGCCAGGGCCCGATACATATTCCACGCGCTCGATCAGCTCGGTATCAAGCAGGCCATCCTGCCCGAGGTAGGCCGAGTTGTAGAGATTGTCATTGGCCTGAAAACCATCAATCAGCAGCATGACCCGGCCAGGGTAGTCGCCCGTGCGGCCAAATCCGCGCCCGCCCATATAGTCATACTGACGGTCATTGGAAACCTGCAAGCCACGCATGCTGGAGAGGATATCGGCCAGCGTGCGATAACCGAACAGTTTGATGTCTTCTGCCGTGACGATGCTGACAGCCGAGGAGGACTGACTGATCTGTTCGGAAATGGCGGCAGCCGTCTGCACATCCGTCTCGACCAGCTGTTCTAGCGGAATGTCAGTAATGTCCCTGGCCGCCAACGCGGTGCCTGGCAGCAAAACCATGGTGCCAAGCAGGCAGGCGGCGAGATAAGGGATCCGTATCAATGAATGCATGCCATAAATCAATAAAAGGGATGGGCTGCCTACATCTTTACGATGCGGCAGCCCATCTATCTAACGACCTGTTCGTGTGTTTATTCAGCGGATGACTCAAGGCAGCTGCTTTTTACTTAGCATGAACACAAACTCGTTGCCGGACTCCACTTCCAGCCAGGTAAATGGCAGGTCGGGATAAGCCTCATGCAAGGCATCCCGGTTGTGGCCGATTTCCACAATCAGCAGGCCGCCGTCATTGAGGTATTTACCGGCTTCGCGCAGCAGGGTATGCGTATGTTCCAGTCCGTCGGTACCGCTGCCCAACGCGATTTGCGGCTCATTGCGGTACTCTTCCGGCAGTTGGGCCATGGAGGGGGCGTCGACATATGGCGGGTTGCTGATGATGAGATCGTAAGTCTTGCCTTGCAGCGCGCTGAACATGTCGGACTGAATCGCCTTGACCTGATCCTGCAAACCGTAATTGGCAATATTGATATTGGCGACCGCCAGGGCATCGGCGGAAATATCCGCGACATCGACCTCGGCATCGGGGAAGGCATGCGCCAGCAATATGCCGAGGCAGCCACTGCCGGTGCAGATATCGGCCGCGCTTTCCACCATTTCGGGGTAATCAATCCAGGGTGACAGGCCATCTTCCAGTAACTCGGCGATAAACGAGCGCGGCACGATGACGCGCTCGTCCACGTAGAACTTGAAGCCCTTGAGCCAGGCCTCGCGTACCAGGTAAGCGGTCGGCACGCGCTGCTCGACACGGCGCTCCAGCAGATGCGCCAGATGCTTGCGTTCGGACTCCAGCAAACGGCTGTCCAGAAAGTTGTTCAGCGTGTCGTGCGGCAGATGCAGCGCGCTCATGATGAGCCAGACGGCTTCATCATAGGCATTGTCGGTGCCATGGCCAAAGAAAATGCCGGCTTCTTCAAAACGGCTGACGGCGAAACGCAGCCAGTCGCGGATGGTGATCAGCTCTTCGCTCAGGCGGGGATAGTGTGTCATGTCAGCAGGGTTTCCATAGTCAGGCGGTAGGCATCTTTCAAGGGCTCGATATCGGCCACGCCTACGCATTCATTCAGTTTGTGGATGGTGGCATTCAGCGGGCCGAATTCAACGACCTGACTGGCAATGTCCGCAATGAAGCGGCCATCAGAGGTGCCGCCACTGGTCGACAGTTCCGGCGTGACGCCAAAGGCAGTCTCAATGGCGGCGCTGATGGCCTCGACCAGGGTCCCCTTGGGTGTCAGGAAGGGCTTGCCGGAAAGCTCCCACTGCAGATCGTATTCGAGTTCGTGCTTGTCCAGAATGGCATGCACGCGCTCGCGCAAGCCTTCTGCCGTGCTGGCCGTCGAAAAGCGGAAGTTGAACAGGATGGTGACTTCGCCCGGCACCACATTGGTGGCGCCAGTGCCGCCGTTCATGTTGGAGATCTGCCAGGAGGTGGGCGGGAAGTATTCATTGCCGCTATCCCACACGGTATCTGCCAGCTCCTTGATCGCAGGGGCCACCAGGTGAATGGGATTTTTGACCAGGTGCGGGTAGGCGATGTGACCTTGCACGCCCTTGACGACCAGTTTGCCGGAGAGCGAACCCCGGCGGCCATTCTTGATCATGTCGCCGACCACCTTGCTGGAAGTGGGTTCGCCGACGATGCAGTAATCAATCAACTCGCCGCGCGCTTTCAGCGTCTCAACGACTTTGACCGTACCATGGGTGGCAATGCCTTCTTCATCCGACGTGATCAGAAGGCCAATCGAGCCTTGATGGTCAGGGTGCCCGGCGACAAATTCTTCAATGGAGGTGATGAACGCCGCCAGTGAGGTCTTCATGTCCGCTGCACCGCGCCCATACAGCATGCCATCCTTGATGGTGGGCTCAAAGGGTGGAGTGTGCCATTGGTCGACCGGGCCGGTAGGCACCACATCGGTATGGCCTGCGAATACCAGCAGCGGGCCTTCTGTGCCACGCCGGGCAAAGAAATTGTCTACCTCGCCAAAACGCATGCGCTCAATCTTGAATCCCAGGGGTTCAAGCCGTGAAATCAGCAGTTCCTGGCAGCCGAGGTCTTCTGGCGTGACTGAGCGGCGTGCGATCAGATCCTGAGCCAGGGCAAGGGTTTTACTCATGACGTTTGCAGCTTTCCGTAGGTGGATTCATCGAAACCCAGTGCCAGCAGTTTGCCATCAGCGACCAGGACCGGGCGTTTGATGACGGAGGTTTTATCCTGCATGAGGCGTATGGCAGAAGTATTATCGGTGACAGCGGATTTTTCTGTCTCAGACAGATTGCGCCAGGTCATGCCGCTACGGTTGACCAGTTTCTCCCAGGTGGTTTGCTGTAACCATTGTTCCAGCGTGGCGGCGTCTATTCCCAGCTTCTTGAAGTCGTGAAATTCATAAGGAATCTGGTGATCGTCCAGCCAGGTACGTGCTTTTTTCACCGTGTTGCAATTGGGTATGCCGTAGAGTTTCATCTGCCTGCCTGACTCAATTAATCAAATATCGATTTTAACAGCCTGGCCTTTGCTTTAGGCCGGCATTATCAACGGGTGGGCCCATGCCGGATTGCCATTGGCGCATGAATGGAAAAGGCTAACCCAGGAGGTCCCCAGGTTAGCCTTGCAAGCCCCGCAGCCCTGCAAATCTTGCGTTAGATGCCGCGCAGCAGTTCGTTAATACCGACCTTGCCCAGCGTTTTGGCATCGACCTTCTTGACGATCACGGCACAGTACAGGCTGTAGCTGCCATCCTTGGAGGGTAGGTTACCGGAGACCACCACGGAGCCTGCAGGTACGCGGCCATAGGTGATGCTGCCGGTTTCGCGGTCATAAATCTTGGTGCTCTGGCCAATGTACACACCCATGGAGATCACGCAGTTGTCTTCCACCACCACGCCCTCTACCACTTCCGAGCGTGCGCCGATGAAGCAGTTATCGCCAATGATCGTAGGGCCGGCTTGCACGGGTTCCAGCACGCCACCAATGCCGACACCGCCCGACAAGTGCACATTCTTGCCGATCTGCGCGCAGGAGCCGACGGTCGCCCAGGTGTCGACCATGGTGCCTTCGCCGACATAAGCGCCGATGTTGACGTAAGACGGCATCAGGACCGCGTTTTTGGCGATATAGGAGCCACGACGCACGATGGCGTTAGGCACGACGCGGAAGCCACCGGCCTTGAAATCGGCTTCGGTGTAATTGGCAAACTTGGGAGGCACCTTATCGAAGTATTTGGTCACGCCATCATCCAGCAGGACGTTGTCTTCCAGGCGGAAAGACAGCAGCACGGCTTTCTTGATCCACTGATGCGTCGTCCACTCCTGGGTATCGCCCACGCGCTCTGCTACGCGCAGCTTGCCAGCGTCCAGATCAGCCAGCACGCTGAATACAGCATCCTTGACTTCGGCCGTGGCGGTGGCAGGGGTAATGTCGGCACGACGCTCAAATGCGTCTTCGATGATGGCTTGCAATTGACTCATGAATGTTCCCGGATAAATGCGTAAAAACCGCTATTTTAACTCAAAGAGCCTGCTTGATCTGCCTAATTGCAGTTATGCAGGGAGGAATGTGAAGTGAGGCATGCCGCACAGGGTAGCCTCATGGCCCAGCTTATTTTTTACCGCTGATGGCCTGCTCATAAAGCGGCATGACCGTCGGGATAAGCGATTTGATGTCGGCAATGCGGCTCTCGTCGGAGGGGTGGGTGCTGAGGATTTCAGGTGGCTTGGAGCCGCCTTGCTTGCCCATTTTTTCCCACAGCGTGACAGCGGCATTGGGGTTGTATCCCGCACGTGCTGCCAGCTCCAGACCCATTTCATCGGCTTCGTGTTCGGCCGTGCGACTGTTGGGCAAGGTGAGGGCAACCGCGGCAACTGCACCGCCCAGTGCCAGCGTCTTGGTCGCATTGTTTGCGCTCTTGGTGGAAAGGCCAATCAGTGCAGCAGCGCCCAGCAGGCCATATTGCTGTACCTTGGCACGCGACATCTGCTCCCGTACATGCTCGCGCAATGCGTGTGAGATTTCATGCCCCATGACGGCAGCGAGTTCGTCGTCCGTCGGTTTGATCTGGTCAAGCAGGCCGGTGTAGACCATGATCTTGCCGCCTGCCATGCAGTAGGCATTGATCTCCTTGCTGTCCTGCACGTTGATTTCCCATTTCCACTTCAGGGCATCCGGCCGGAATACGCCGACCTGCGCAATCAGGCGCTCGGCAATGGCACGCACACGCTGGGTTTCCTTGCTGTCCGTATTTAGCAGTTTCTTGGATTCGGCTTCTTTGAGGGTCTGCTGGTAAGCGAGCGCCGATTGCTGCTCGGCTTCCTGTTCCGAAACCAGGCCGACATATTGTTTACGATCAACACCCACGGCACCTGACTTGGTCGTGCTGGTAGTGGCGCATCCGCTAAGCTGGGTCGTGGCGATGAGAAACGCCAGAATCAGGGTTTTTCTCATGATGGTCTCCTGCTGAATATCAATGACTCAATTTTAAAGTGTGCCATTGCAATGGCATCATTTTGTTGCTTCTTACAACGTGACCTGGGCCCCCAGCTCAACTACCCGGTTAGGCGGCAGCTTGAAATGATTGGTCACGCTATCGGCGTTACGGAACATGGTGATAAACAGTTTTTCGCGCCAGAACGCCATCTCTGAGTGGCGGGCAGGGAACAAGGTTTCCTTGCCGATAAAGAAGGAGGTGTCCATGGTTTCCAGTTCCAGCCCCTGCTCGGCGCAAAGCTCCAGGTCGCGCGGCAGATCCGATTCATCCTTGAAGCCATAGCGCACGCTGACCCGATAAAAGTCATGCGGCAAGGCTTCGACGATGATGCGCTCGCGGCGGGAGATAAAAGGTTCATCCTCGATTCTCACTGTCAGGAGCACGACCTTTTCGTGCAGCACCTTGTTGTGCTTGAGATTGTGCAACAGGGAGTGCGGGACGCCGTAAGGATTGGGCGTCATGTAAATGGCATTGCCCTGCACGCGCGTAGGAGGGAAGCTGCCAATCGCATCCACAAAAGGCGCCAGCTCCATGGCTTCGCTTTTCAGGCGGCGAAACAGAAGATCGCGTCCGGTTTTCCAGGTGGTCATCAGGGTAAAGATGACAATGCCGATCAGCAGCGGGAACCAGCCACCATCGGGGATTTTGAGCACATTGGCGCCGAAGAAGGCGAGGTCGACCGTCAGGAACACCGAGATCAGTGCGCCCGTGCGCAACCAGCTCCAGCCCCAGATTCCATGGAAAACCACGCCCGCCAGCAGGGTGGTGATCACCATGTCGCCCGTGACGGCAATGCCGTACGCGGCAGCAAGATCGCCAGAGGAGCCAAAGCCCAGCACCAGCGCCATCACTGCCAGCATCAGGCCCCAGTTGACGCGGGGAATATAAATCTGCCCTTGCTCTTTATCGGAAGTGTGCATGACTGGCATGCGGGGAAGATAGCCCAGTTGCAATGCCTGACGCGACACCGAGAATGCGCCGGAAATGACTGCCTGTGCAGCAATCACGGTCGCCAGCGTGGCCAGGATAATCAGGGGGAACAGCAGCCACTCCGGCGCCATCAGGTAAAACGGGTTTTTAACGGCGGCATTGTCATGCAGGATAAGTGCGCCCTGGCCAAAGTAATTGAGCACCAGCGCTGGCAACACAAAGCCGAACCAGGCAAGCCGGATGGGTTTTTTGCCAAAATGTCCCATGTCGGCATACAGCGCTTCCGTGCCCGTCACCGCCAGCACGACAGAGCCCAGCGCCACAAATGCCACCCAGGGAGCCGCAGCAAAGAAGCGTACGGCATAAATCGGGCTCAAGGCTTGCAGCACAAGCGGTTCGTGCATGATGTTGACCGCACCAAGTATCGCCAGTGTACCGAACCACAGCACCATGATAGGCCCAAAAAAAGCACCAACAAGCGCGGTGCCTTTGCTCTGTACCCAGAAGAGAATGAAGATGACGACCATGGTGATCGGGATGATGGCGCCATGCATGTGCGGGGCTGCCACTTCCAGACCTTCCACGGCGGACAGTACCGAGATGGCAGGGGTAATCATGCCGTCCGCGTAAAACATGCAGGCCCCCAGAATCCCGATCAGCATGATCATGCGCTCTTTGCGCACGTTACCTGCCACGTTGCGACTGGCCAATGCCAGCAAGGCCATGATGCCGCCTTCGCCCCGATTGTCTGCCTTCATGATGAAGGCCACGTATTTCACCGACACGATCATGATCAGCGACCACAGGATCAATGACAGGATGCCGAAAATATTGTCATGCGTCAGCGGAACCGGGTGGGGGCTGACAGCAAACACTTCCTTCATGGTGTAAAGCGGGCTGGTACCGATGTCCCCATATACAACGCCAAGTGCAGCCAGTGCCAATGCAGGGAGCGGGGTCTTGCCGGTTTTTGCGGATTCCATTCAGACAGGCTTCGGATGATAGTTTGCAAATTTTAACAGGGTTCAAAAAATGCCTGTCCAGCTTTTTAAGTTTATTTTTGTTGTGCAAGCGATGGCTGACTAATGTTTCACGCGAAAAAAACAGGCAAATAATGACGTTTTTTTATTTATAAACAGATGGTTATATATTTTTAATCAAACGGACTATTGCTGCGTATCAGCCCATTTTCTACTATTCGTTCCACAAGCTTGCTCTGATGCCATTGCAGAGCTCGGGGGCTTTAAGTTTTTTGTAATTATTTTTAATGGCTTACATAAAAAATACGGGGAATTTCAATCATGAATAAATTCAAAATCGGCGTGATGGTCGCTCTGGCTGTATTCAGCCTGAACGCCTCTGCTACCAGCTTCAAGTATGGCAAGGGCGACAACCATGACCGCGACGGCAAGTACAGCACTTCGCATGATGGTTGTTCTGTTTGCGATCCTGACAACAGCATTTTCGGTTCGGACTTCAAGGAAGGCAAAACCACGCAAACCTTCACGAACTTCATTCCGGATACTGATGCGACTTTCACGGCGCACGGTGGCACATTCCAGAAGAAGACTCAGGATGGTTACACCGGTATTGGCATTTCCGGCAAGACCGCTGGTGAAATTGATATTGGCGAAAGCATCGATGTTTCCTTCACCAAGAACATCATCATCACCAACATCACACTGGGTCTGCTGTTTGATGGTCCTGAGTACGGCGATGTAAACGAAACCGCCAAGATCACGGCTACCTTCATGGATGGTACAACGGCCGATTACTTCCTGACGGCTACGGGTCTGACGACGGCTACCTGGTCTGGTCCTGGCACCGTGAGCAACATCAGCGAAGCCAGCTACGGCGAAGGCGCGTTGTGGGCGATTGCCAATCCTTTCGGCAACAAGCAAGTGAGTGGATTGTCGTTCACCGCTGTGACGGGTCTTTGTGGTAGCGGTAGCTGCAACAACCAATCCGACTATGTGCTGCATTGCATTTCGGCAGTACCCGAGCCATCGACCTACGCCATGATGATGGCAGGCATTGCCGCTGTTGGCTTCAGTGCTCGTCGCAAGGCCAAGAAAAACCAAGCTTAATCCGCTTGCGTTGATCTGAAAAAAGCCCGGTTTATACCGGGCTTTTTTTATGGCTGGCAGTTCTGATGTGACTTTGTCGTCACTCTCAGCGCATCATCGTGAATCTACCCTGTCTACTGTTGTAGTCACCTGCCCATCAGAAAACTGCAGTGTTATCTCGTTGCCTTTTTGCAAGGTCTGGACAGACTTCAGCAGGCTGCCATCTTCCGCATAGGCCAGCGTATAGCCCCGACTGAGAATGGCCTGCGGGTTCAGGTGCATGAGATTTTGCTGCAGGGTTTGCAATTGCCGGGTCTGGCGTTCCAGCTTCTGGCGCATGGCTTGTTGCAGGCGCCATTGCCACTGCTGCAGTTGATGGCCACGGTGGGCAATCTGCTGGCTGGGCGAAAGCAGGCGGCGGGTGAGGTAGTCCATATGTTGCATGCGCTGGCTGAGTAGCTGTTGCATGGCCCGGCTCAGGCGGCGGCTGAGTTGCGCTTGTGCTTGCAGCAGAGCCTGGCGGTCGGCACTGACCAGTTCAGCGGCAGCGGTCGGTGTCGCCGCGCGGATGTCGGCGGCAAAGTCGGCGATGGTGAAGTCGGTTTCGTGGCCGACGCCGCTGATCACCGGCATGCTGCAGCCATGGATGGCGCGGGCGACGATTTCTTCATTGAACTGCCACAGGTCTTCCATGCTGCCACCGCCGCGGCAGACGATCAGCACATCGACTTCGGCGCGTGCGCTGGCGGTTTCGATGGCGGCTGCAATCTGCACGGCGGCGCCTTTGCCTTGCACGGGTGTGGGGTAGATGATGACTTCCAGCGAGGGCATGCGCCGCCGCAAGGTGCTAAGCACATCGCGCAAGGCCGCAGCATCGGGCGAGGTGACGATGCCGATGCGTTGGGGATGCCCTGGAATCGGACGTTTGCTTGCGGGGTCAAACAGCCCCTCGGCTTGCAGCTTTGCCTTGAGTTTTTCGAAGGCCTCGAACAGTGTGCCGAGGCCGGCGCGTTGCAAAAACTCAATGGTGAGCTGAAAGTCACCGCGCGCTTCATACAGGGTGACCAGCGCGCGTGCTTCCACCTTGTCGCCTTCGCGTGGTTGCCAGTCCAGATAGCTGTTGCGGCCGCGAAACATGACACAGCGCACCTGGGCGCCTGCATCCTTGAGGGAAAAGTACCAATGGCCTGAGGCGGCGCGCGTGAGGTTGGAGATTTCGCCCGAGACCCAGAACAAGGGAAATGCGCGTTCCAGTGTGTCGCGCGCCAAACGATTCAGCTCGGTCACGGTCAATATGCGGGGCGCTGATTCAGCCATTTCGGTGCTTACCTGTAATCCGTTACAATGGCTCGATTATAAAGTGTTGAGGAAATCTCCATGACAATTAAATGCCTGCAAGGCAGAACCGGTTATGTGCTGGGCTTTATCGCCAGCTTTGGTCTGGTGGCCTTTGCCTTGTATATTCAGCAAAAACACAATCTGGAGCCTTGTCCGCTCTGCATTTCGCAGCGCATTGTCTACATGGTGCTGGGCGTGCTGTTTTTGCTGGCGGCCTTGCATAATCCCAAGGCGGCAGGTCGTAAAGTGTATGGTCTGCTGCACCTGGCAGCCGCGGTGACCGGCGTGGTGATCGCGGCGCGGCACATGTGGATACAGGCGAATCCGGACAAGGTGATGGCCGAGTGTGGCGCGGGCTTTGACTACCTGTTTGAGAGCTTCCCCATGAAAAAGGCCATGGAACTGGTGTTCAAGGGCACGGGCGAATGCTCGGCTATTGACTGGACGCTGTTTGGCCTCACCATTCCGCAGCTGTCGCTGATCGCATTCTCGGCGCTGGGCCTCTATGCGGTCTATCTCGCATTCCTGAAAAAGAACTGAATTCAATTTTTATGTATAAAACCCTGGAAGATTTTGTCGGCAATACGCCGCTGGTGCAACTCAAGCGTTTGCCTGGCAATACCAGCAATACCATATTAGTGAAGCTCGAAGGCAACAACCCTGCCGGGTCGGTAAAAGACCGGCCGGCCCTGTCCATGATCAAGCGGGCCGAGGCGCGTGGTGATATCAAGCCTGGCGATACCCTGATCGAGGCGACTTCTGGCAACACCGGCATTGCGCTGGCGATGGCAGCGGCGATGCGCGGTTACAAAATGGTGCTGGTCATGCCGGAAAACCAGAGCCTGGAGCGGCGCCAGACCATGAAAGCCTTTGGTGCCGAACTGGTATTGACGCCGCGCGATGGCAGCATGGAACTGGCACGCGATGTGGCGATGAAGCTGCAAGCGGAAGGTGAGGGCATTGTGCTGGACCAGTTTGCCAACATGGACAATCCATTGGCGCATTACGAAGGCACCGGCCCTGAAATCTGGCGCGATACGGCAGGCAAGGTCACCCATTTTGTTTCCAGCATGGGCACCACGGGTACCATCATGGGCACTTCGCGCTACCTCAAGGAGCAAAATCCCGCCGTGCAGATTATCGGCGTGCAGCCGGAAGAAGGCGCGCAGATTCCCGGCATTCGCAAATGGCCGGAAGCCTACATGCCCAGTATTTACGATGCAGGCCGCGTCGATGAGCTGGTGTATGTGAGCCAGGCGGATGCCGAAAAAACCACGCGCAAGCTTGCCAGCATCGAGGGCATATTCGCTGGCATATCCTCAGGTGGCGCCCTCCACGCCGCCCTGCAACTGTCCAAAAAGGTCGAAAACGCCGTGATCGTTTCCATCGTGTGCGATCGTGGTGACCGCTATCTCTCCACCGGGGTATTCCCCGGTTAAGCCAGGCCAGCCGTGATCACGCGACGCGATCTGCCTGGTTTGCGTATCACGGTTGGCTGCTGGCGAGCCTCAACTCGCCTCATTCCGCTCATTGTTTTTGTTTGCATGACATGGCTGCCAAGCACGGCCATGGCCGCCAGCAGCTTGACCATTGAAGCCGACACGGTAGAGGCGGAGGGCTGGCAGGCCAAAGCCGTGAAACTGGTGCTGGCGCCTGCCCGGCGTCCGGCGCTTGCCCTTAGCAGCCAGATCAAGCTTGCCAAGGCTCCCGCATGGAGCAGCCTGCACGCCGAGTGTGGGCAGATCAGGCTGCCTGCCGGGCGCGGTGCATGGGTATGCCAGCAGGGTCTCGTCAGCGCCGATCGTATTCGGCTCCCGTTCAATCTCACCCTTGATACCACCCCCGTCGCCGGGCAGCCCGCCTTGCGGCTGAATGTGCAGTTGCAGGATGCCCAGTTCAGCGATGCGGCGGGTTTGCATGCCGTTGAAAAGCTCCATGCCCGTGCAGAAGTGCAGGCGCGACAGCAAGCGGGGCGCTGGCTGTGGGATGCGGCCATCACCTGGTCAGGCGGCGAATTGTTCTGGCAGCCGCTCTATCTGCAGGGCCAGGGGCAAGCGCTGAAAGCCGCTGGCACATGGGATGCGCAGGCCTTGCAGCTGGATCAAGCCGTGTTGCAGCTGCCAGGAGTGGCAACAATGCATGCGAGCGGCAAGTGGTCAGTGCCTGAACGCAAGTGGCAAACCCTGCATGTGGATGTTCCTGATGTCGATCTGGCCAAGGCTTATCCTGCGCTGCTCAAACCCATGGTGGAGCAGAGCGCCCTTGGGCATGTCGAGATGGCCGGCAATGTCGCGCTGCAGGCCGACTGGCAGGCCGGTCAATTGCAGGCATTCCAGCTGCGCTTGCGCGATGTGGATATGGAAGACGAGCAGCATCGTTTCGCCTTTTACAAGCTGAATGCCGATATCCCCTGGGATTATGACCAGGCGCAGCCCGTCAAGATGGGCTTTGCCGGTGGGCATCTGCTCAAGGTGCCCTTGGCCGCGAGTCAGTTGCAGGCGGAGATCAACCGCTATGCGCTGACGGCGCCTGAGCTGCGGCTGAATATACTGGATGGCGCGCTGGTGTTATCGGATGTCTCTGCGGCCACGCTGGGCGGACAGTGGTATTGGCATCTGCGTGCCAACCTCACGCCTCTGGATATGCCTGAACTAAGCACCGCGCTGGGCTGGCCGCGCATGGCGGGCAAGGTGGCGGCCTCCATTCCCATGGTGACCTACAACGCCGGTACGCTGACCACGGATGGGGTGCTGGGTTTCAATCTGTTTGATGGCAATATCAGCGTGAATAATCTGGGCATGCAGACGCCGCTGGGCAGCAGTCCGCGCCTGCATGCCGATATCGAATTGCGCAATCTGGATCTGGGGCATCTCACCCGCACCTTTTCCTTTGGTGCCATTGAAGGCAAGCTGGATGGCGATATCCAGCATCTGGAGCTGCAGAACTGGCAACCCGTGGCATTCGACGCCGTACTCAAGAGCAGTCCCGGGAAGTATCCGCGCAAGATTTCGCAGCGCGCTGTGGAAAATATCTCGGCCCTGGGTGGTGCGGGGGCGGCGGCCGCCATACAGCGCAGTGTGCTGCGCTTTTTTGATCAGTTCAATTATGAAAAGCTCGGTTTGAGTTGCCGCCTGCGTGCGGATGTATGCACCATGGATGGCGTGGCGCAGGCGCCACAAGGCTATGTTATCGTCAAAGGCAGTGGCATCCCGGCCATCACGGTCATGGGGTACAATCGCCTGGTCGGCTGGAGCGAGCTCGTAAGCCGCATCCGGCGCGTCACCGAGAGCAATGTCAAACCGGTGATCAAATAGGAGAGTTAATACCATGAAGCTTGTTTACTGGGCGCTGCCCGCCGCATTGCTGCTACCTGCCTGTGTCACTATCAATATTTATTTCCCTGCGGCTGCCGCTGAAAAAGCCGCCGATCGCATCATTGATGATGTCTGGCAACTGCAGGACAAAAAAGCGGCCCCGACTGCCCCGGCTGGCGAAACACCTGCCGTTCAACCCGCGCCATAAAGGATTCCCCATGAAAACTATCATTATCGTCTTCAGCCTCATGATGAGCATGTGGCTGTCGTTGAGCCCGGCACATGCGGCGGCGGATCTTGAAATCAATACGCCCGCCATCAGTGCCATCAAAAACAGCATGCAGGCGCGCCATGCCCAGCTGGCGCCGTTTTATAGCAGTGGTGCGGTCGGATTTTCCCGTGACGGTCTGGTGGCGGTGCGTGATGCCGCGGCTGTCCCGCTGGCGCAGCGCCAAGCCCTGAATAGCCTGGTAGCGGCCGAAAACAAGGACCGCAACGCGCTCTACGCTGAGATTGCCAATGGCAACCAGCATCCCGAATGGGAGCCAGAAATCCGCGCCACCTTCGCCAAGCGCTGGGCCGATAAGGCACAGGGCGGCTGGTGGGTGCAGGATGGCAGTGGCTGGGTCAAGAAGTAAGCTTGCGGACAGCTGACTTCAATGCCGATCTGGCTAGCCCTTTCATAACCCAGCGCCTGACCGTGCTTTTTCACCAGATATTCACCGAGTGACACCATGACCCCGACCCTTGTGTTCGATATTGAAACCATCCCCGATGTCGACGGCCTGCGCCGCCTGTACGATCTGCCGCCTGAAACTTCTGCTGAAGATGTCGCGCGCATTGCCTTTCATCAGCGCCGCCAGCAAAACGGCAGCGAGTTTTTGCCTCTGCAACAGCATAAGGTGGTGGCGATTTCATGCGCCATGCGTGAAGGGGATAGCTTTCGGGTGTGGACGCTGGGCGCAGCGGATGCCCCCGAGCGCGAGATCATTCAGCGGTTTTTCGATGGTATCGAAAAGTACAAACCGAATGTGGTGTCATGGAATGGTGGCGGCTTTGACCTACCTGTGCTGCACTATCGCGGCTTGATTCACGGCGTGCAGGCGAGCTGCTACTGGGATATGGGCGAGGATGATCGCGACTTCAAGTGGAACAACTACATCAGCCGCTACCATACGCGGCATCTGGATTTGATGGACTTAATGGCACTGTATCAGGCCCGCGCCAATGCTCCGCTGGATCAGATCGCGCAGCTATGCGGTTTCCCTGGCAAGCTCGGCATGGATGGCTCCAAGGTGTGGGATGCCTACTGCCGCGGTGAGATTGAAGCCATACGCAATTATTGCGAAACCGATGTGGCGAATACCTACCTGGTCTACCTGCGCTTTCAGCTGATGCGAGGACATTTGAACCCCGAGTCATATGCCAGCGAGATTGCGCTGGTGCGCCAGACGCTGGCGGCCAGTGAAGGGCCGCACTGGAAAGAATTTCTGGCGGCGTGGGCGGACGATTAAAACCTTGTCTGCGGGCGAGTCTGGCTGCCCAGTTATTTAGTGCAGCCACCCAAACTTGCTATGGCAGGCTGTCCCGCAGACCGGGCTCAAATAGTTGCACTTATTGCTGACTCGCGGTGTAGCGGGGTACCTCCAGATTCTGAACATTCATTTCCCCGGACGCGATTCCGCTCAACACGGGGCCGAAAAGTAAAAAAGCGAGTAGTAAATGAACAAACTTTTCCATGATGAATTCTCCCGGTTCAACAAGTTAAAAAAAGTAAAAAAGCGTTGATGGAAGATTAAAACGGCTGGTGTCTGGTCCATATCCGACATAAGCTGATTCTCATGTAGGAATGCAGGAAGCAACGCCTGACCGCAAAGGCGTGGTGAATATAACAAGCGGATCAATAGGTTAATCTAAAAAGATCGGGGTTTGATATCCATGGAGAGCACAATGCAAAACAATAAATTAGCGAATCTGGCGGCATGCCTGTGTCTGATGGGCGGGCTGGCACTCTCTGCCCCCGCCTTTGCTGGCAAGCCGGATGGAGCAGGCCACGGCAATGGCAATGGACAAGGTCAGCAACATGGCGGCCCGGACCGTGGCGGACGTGGTAATGACGGACCAGGCGGGCGTCCCGACGGCGGTGATCGAGGTGGTGACCGCGGTGCGTACAAGGGCGGTGACCGCGGTGGCGACCGTGATCACCACGGCGGCGATGTGCGTGTGGGCATGTATTTTGGCGATCAGCAACGCACCATCGTGCATGATTACTATGGCGAACAATTCCGCCGTGGTCATTGCCCACCTGGACTGGCGAAGAAACACAACGGCTGCATGCCACCAGGCCAAGCCCGCAAATGGCGTAAAGGCTATCCATTGCCAAGGGATGTCGTGTATTACGACTTGCCACCGCGCATTATCGTTGATCTGGGCGCGCCGCCTGCCGGGTACAAATATGTGCGTGTGGCGGCAGATATTCTGCTGATCGCCGTGGGCACCGGCATGGTAATGGATGCGATTGACGATCTGAGCAGCATGTAACGCAATTTCGATTATTTAAAGCCTTGAACATAGCCCCGACCCTGGTCGGGGCTTTTGCTTTCTATGTGCATCAAATCTGGTGCATTTTGCCTTTTTTGCACGGACTTGGTGCTGCGTGACAAAAATGAAAAGGGGTTGATATTCGGGATGATTTTATTAGGAAAGTATATAAAAACAATAACTTGAAGGTATTTATTGGAAGTTGGTCAGTCGTGGCATAGTGGTTGCTTTAGTATTACTGAAATTCATTTTCGTAATACTAACCAGGAGAGCCATTGTGATATCACTTTTACCATCTTCAGGCATTAAAAACATTGCACGCATGGCGGTATTAGCTGCCGGTTTCTGTTTCACCATGGCGGCCGAAGCCGCCGCACCGCTCAAGATCGGCTATAGCGACTGGCCGGGCTGGGTGGCATGGCAGGTGGCCATCGAAAAAGGCTGGTTCAAGGAAGCCGGCGTGGATGTGAAGTTTGACTGGTTTGATTATTCCGCCTCCATGAATGCCTTCAGCGCTGGCAAGATCGATGCCGTCACCGTGACCAATGGCGATGCCCTGGTTACCGCCGCCGGTGGTGCCAAAAACGTCATGATCATCGTGACCGACTATTCCAATGGCAACGACATGATTGTCGGCAAGCCGGGCATCAAGAGCCTGAAAGACCTGAAAGGCAAGAAAATCGGTCTGGAACTTGGCCTGGTTGAGCACCTGCTGCTGCTGAATGGCCTGCAAAAAGCCGGTCTCAAGGAAAGCGACGTAACGCTGGTCAATACGCCTACCAACGAAACCCCACAAGCACTGGCTTCCGGCGACCTGGCGGCGATTGGTGCATGGCAGCCTAACTCTGGCGAAGCCATGAAGCGCGTCCCCGGTGCCAAGCCTATCTACACCTCTGCCGATGAACCCGGCCTGATCTACGACGTATTGACCGTCAGCCCTGCCAGCCTTTCCAGCCGCCGTGCCGATTGGGAAAAAGTCGTGAAGGTCTGGGCCAAGGTGGTGGATTACATCAATGACCCAAAAACCCAGCCTGATGCCGTGAAGATCATGGCTGCGCGCGTGGGCATCAAGCCAGAAGCCTACCTGCCATTGCTCAAGGGCACCCGTCTGCTCACCCTGGACGAAGGCAAGGCCATCATGGTGAAGGCCGATGGCTTCAAGTCGCTGTACGGTTCTTCCAAGATTGTGGATGACTTCAACGTTAAAAACGCGATCTACAAGAAGCCGCAGGACCTGAACAAGGCGATTGATCCTACGCTGGTCAGCAAGTAAGTCATCCGTTATCAGGCGCAGGGAGAAGGTTATGGGTTCCAATTGGTTTGCAGTGCGGCAGGAGTTGACGCCAGAGCGTCGCAAATTCCTGGCAATTGCATCGTTTCTACTGCCTTTGCTGGTGTGGGCGCTGGTCAGCTATGTGCCGTTTATCTGGCATCCCATGGTGAAGGTGACTTCGCCGGGCGACGTGGAGTATTTCCAGGTCGACATGCTGGTCAACAAAGTGACCTTCGAGGAAGAAACGGCCACCATGCAGGAGGAGGGCAAGCAACTGCCGCTGGGCGTGCCCTCCAACCCCATTTACCTGCCGCCTCCACATAAAGTGGTGGAAGCCTTGTACACCGCTTTCACCACACCACCGGTGCAGCGCGACGGCCTGTGGTTGCACCAAAGCCTGTGGCAAAGCATACAGGTGATTTTCTGGGGCTTTGTCATCTCATCGCTGGTCGGGGTGCCGCTCGGCATCCTGGCGGGCACCTACAGTGCAGTATCGCGTTTGTTTGAACCGTTTATCGAGTTTTTCCGCTACCTGCCCGCCCCGGCGTTTGGCGCCCTGGCCGTGGCAGTGCTCGGTATTTACGATGGCCCCAAGATTGCCATCATCGTGATTGGTACCTTCTTTCAACAGGTGCTGATCATCAGCAACACCACACGCAAACTGGATTATTCGCTGCTGGAGGCCGCCATGACGCTGGGCACCAGTCGCTGGAAACTGCTGCGCCATGTCGTGATCCCGGGCGTGCTGCCCGAGTTGTATCGCGATCAGCGCATTCTGCTGGGCTGGGCCTGGACTTATCTGATCGTGGCCGAACTGATCGGCACCTCGTCCGGCATCACCTGGTTCATCACGCAGCAGGCACGCTATGAGCACTTTGAAAACGTGTACGCCGCTATTTTGATTATCGGCATTATCGGTCTTGGGACGGATATGGTGCTGGCCCGCCTGGGCAAGCGTCTCTTCCCCTGGGATAAACCGGCGAACAAGGAGTAGGCCGTCATGCAAGCAAATACAGATCAAATCAGTTACCTGACCCAGTCCGAAGCCGTCAAGGCGCGCTTCGACAAGCTGAAACAGCGCGAAGTGATCCTGGAAGTGAAAAACCTGACCAAGGTCTACCGCGGCGCCAAGGGCGAAACCACGGCGCTGAAGGATGTCAGCTTCAAGACGCATCGCCGGGAATTTGTCTGCGTCATCGGGCCTTCCGGTTGTGGCAAGTCCACCCTGATTCGCACGCTGGCCGGCCTGGAGAGCTACACCAGCGGCGAAGTGCTGCTGGATGGCAAGCCGGTCACCGGCCCCGGCCGCGATCGCGGCATGGTGTTTCAGGGCTACACCCTGTTCCCATGGCTCAGCGTGAAAAAGAACGTGATGTTCGGCCTGGAAATGAATGGCATGCCCTCTGAAGAAGCCTCGCGTGAAGTTGCGCTGTGGCTGGAACTGGTGGGCCTGGAAAAATTTGCCAATGCCTATCCGCATGAGCTTTCTGGCGGCATGAAGCAACGTGTAGCCATCGCTCGTGCCCTGGTCAACCAGCCGCGTATCCTGTTGATGGATGAACCGTTTGGCGCGCTGGATGCGCAGACTCGCTGCAAGATGCAGACGCACCTGCTGGAGATCTGGCGCAACATCGACATCACCATCCTGTTCATCACGCACGATCTGGATGAAGCCATCCTGCTGGCAGACCGCATTCTGGTGCTGAAAGCGCATCCGGGTGAAGTGCAGGAGCTGATTGAGGTCTCGGTGCCGCGTCCGCGTAGCCCCGATCAATTGTTCACCCCTGAATTCATTGCCACCAAGGCGCGGCTGGAGGAGCTGATTCATCCCCCCGCTGAGCCGGTGGATGAAGACGCGGTCTCCGTGCCCAGTCGCATGATTCGCTTCGTCAATGTTGCCGATAACGTGGAGTAAAGAAATGACGATGCAATGGTCTGAAACCACCTGGGATGAACTCCCCGCCAAGCTGGCTGCGGCCAGCGGCACTGCCATGCTGCCCATAGGCGCGACCGAGCAGCACGGCCCGCACATGGGCTGTGGCATGGATTACATCCTGGCCGATATTCTTTGCCGAGAAGTGGCGGAAACCACTGGCGTGCCCATGCTGCCGACCATGCCCTACGGCTGCTCGGTAGGGCATAGCCGTCGCTGGCCCGGCACCATCGCCCTGAGCCCCATCACCCTGATCAACCTGGTGAAGGAGATTGGCGACTGGGCTTACCACAGCGGTGTGCGTCGCCTCTTTATCATCAACAGCCATGTCACCAACGCCGCGCCACTGCGTTGCGCGCTGGAAATGCTGCGCAGCGAGCACGACGACATGATGGTGGCCGTGATCAATACCGCCACCATGAGTCCGCGCGTCAAGCAGTTCCACCATGCCGATGGCGATGACTGGCATGCCAACGATGCCGAAACCTCGCTCATGCTGGAAAAAGCCCCGCATATCGTGCGCACCGACAAACTCACGCTGGCCGATGATCCGGACCGCACCGATGACCTGGTGTTTGCGCATCCGGTGAATCGCACCAGCCTGAATGGCGTGACCGGCCAGCCCAGCATTTCCAGTGCCGAAAAAGGCGCGGAATGGTTTGCCTGGATGGTCGAGGATTTATCCGAATTGATACGCCGCGGTCAGGCCGAACAGCCACCGCTCCCCCATTCCTATTTCAGCCATGCCGCTGCCTGAGACGTCAGGCCCGGCACAGCAAAACCGCAGCACCCTAATCCGATTTAATTGAAAGGTATGTATATGTCGAAGTCGACTGCAGAAATTGCCACGATCCAGAACGAGCTCAAAGCCAAGGGCGTCAAGTATTGCATAGGCGCTTACGTGGATATCCACGGCGTGCCCAAGGCCAAGGTGGTGCCGATTGATCACCTGCCACAAATGGCCGCTGGCTCCGAGCGCTACACCGGCTACGCGCTGGATGGCCTGGGCCAGGCACCAAGCGATGATGAACTGACCTCGGTTCCTGATCTGGACCATATCATTCCCTTGCCATGGGAACCAAAAGTGGCCTGGATGCCGGCTGACAATGGCTTTCAGGGCGAGCCCTATGCGCTGAACACCCGCGTCGCACTGAAAAACGTGCTGGCACAGGCCGCTGAAATGGGCTTTGGCATGAACCTCGGCATTGAGTGCGAAATTTACCTCTTGAAGCAGGAAGCCGATGGCAAGCTGTCCATCCCTAACCCCGACGACAAGCTGGTCAAGCCTTGCTACGACGTACGTGGCTTTATGGATAACTTCGGCTGGCTGGACAAGATGGCAACCGCCATCAACGACCTCGGCTGGGATCTGTATTCATTTGACCACGAAGATGGCAACAGCCAGTTCGAGTTTGACTTCAACTACAGCGATGCGCTGACCATGTGCGACCGCTTCACCTTCTTCCGTTACATGGCCAAGCACTACGCCAAGGAAGAGGGCCTGCTGGCCACCATGATGCCCAAGCCGTTTGCCGACAAGACTGGCACCGGCGCGCACTTCAACATGTCGCTGTACGACCTCAAGACCGGCAAGAACCTGTTTGCCTGCGACCCCAAGGATGATCCACGTGGCCTGGGCCTGACCACGCTGGGCTACCAGTTCATTGCCGGTATCCTCAAGCACGGCCCGGCCCTGTGCGCCGCCTTTGCGCCTACGGTCAACAGCTACAAGCGCCTGGTGCGCCGCGGTGCCATGAGCTACTTCAGCTGGGCGCCGGTGTTCAACTCCTACGGCTCCAACAACCGTACCAACTCGGTACGCGTGCCCATGGGCGGCGGTCGTTGTGAATCCCGCAATGCCGATGGCGCCGTCAACCCTTATCTGGCCGCCACGCTGGCATTGGCCGCTGGGCTGGAAGGCATACGCGAGCAGCTGGATCCAGGTGCACCGAACGAAGACAACCTGTACGCCATCAGCGAAGAAGAGCGCATGGGCCGTGGCATTCAATTCCTGCCGCAAACCCTGCAGGAAGCGGTTGAGGCATTTGCTGCGGATCCGCTGGTAGAAAAAACCCTGGGCAAGGAGTTGCGTGACGAGTTTGTCACCTACAAGAGCCAGGAATGGGAAACCTACCACCTGACCGTGAGCCAGTGGGAAATTGATCGTTACAGCTACATGTTCTAAGCCAAGGTGTTGACGGGGCAGGCTGCAAGGCCAGCCCCGGTCTGCCATGATGGCGCCCTAAGTCGCGCCAAACCGGCAAGTCACACAGGAGGAAACATGAACGAGAAAAACAAAAAGGCACCGGTGAATCGCATCAGTATCTCCTTGCCGGATGAACTGCATGCGGAACTTGATTCCATGGTGATTGAGCGTGGATTCGAAAGCCGCTCGCAAGCCATCAACGACATGCTGCGCCAGCATCTGGCCGAGCATAAGCGTGAAAAAGGCAACGAGGTCATGGTGGGTACCATCACCATTCTTTACAACAATGGCACGCGCGGCCTGCAAAAAACCATTGCGGATTTGCAGTACCAGCATCTGGATGAAGTCATCAGCTCGCTGCACGTGCATCTGGCCGATAACCAGACCATGGAAGTGATACTGGTACAAGGCCCGGCACTCACTGTGCAGGCCGTGGCGAATGAGATCATCGCGCTGCGTGGCGTGATTACCGGCAAGCTGCAACTGATGGGGGCGGTTATCCCGCCGTTACATCCGATGACGCCCAAGGCCCGCAAGGCGGGGCAATAACGCGGAAAAAAGACAAGGACAAAAGCATGAGTGCTGTATTTGAACCTGCTGCCGTGCTGTGGGAGGAAACCATCCCCGGCGGCAATCACTGGTCGGGCCTGATACGCCGTGGCACTGCGCTACGTATCACCGATCTGGAAGGCGGGGCCAACCTGGCCGCGCTGTTTTACAACCCGGAAGACAAGCTGGAACGGTACAACATGCCGGATTCGCTGAAGGCGCAGCATACGGCGTACCTCACCACCGGCAATGTGTGTTATTCCGACATGGGTCGCGTCATGTGCTCTATCGTCGGCGATAGCGTGGGCTGGCACGATACCTTCTGCGGCGTGACCGATGCCGTCATGATCGAAGCCCAGTATGGCAAGGCCACCTTCCAGACCCACCGCAATGCCATGCACCGTAGCGGCAAGGATGGCCTGCTGGTGGAGCTGGCGAAATATGGCATGGGCAAGCGCGATCTGGTCGCCAATGTCAATTTCTTCAGCAAGGCGGTGCCGGATGACAACGGTGCGCTGAGCTTTGTCGCCGGGCATAGCAAGGCGGGCGATTATGTGGATGTGCGCTTCGACATGAATGTGCTGCTGGTGCTATCCGCTGCGCCACATCCGCTTGACCCTGCTACCGAATACAAACCGGCGGCCGTGAAACTGTCTGCCTGGTATGCCGGCGCCGCTGCACCCGATGATGTGTGCCGCACGCAATGCGAGCAAAACGCCCGCGGCTTTATCAACACGGAAAGGTATTACCTATGAGCCAGATGCTGACCGAAAGCCCATTGGATACGCGCAACGCCGTGCTGGATCAGGTATGCGATGCCGGGGACCCCTGGATGGCCGAAGTGAAAAAGGGCCAGATATTCCGTATCCTGGACCTGGAAGGCAACCAGGCGGTGGATACGCTTTTTTACAGCGCCGCTGATCCCGAAGAGCGCTACAGCGCGGTGGATACCATTGCCCGCCAGCGCCAGCTTTACCTGACTACCGGCTCGGTACTGTATTCGAGCGAAGGCCGGCCCATGCTGACCATCACCGCGGATACCTGTGGTCGCCACGATACCCTGGGAGGGGCCTGTGCCGCCGAGAGCAACACCGTGCGCTATGCCCTGGAAAAGCGCCCCATGCACAGCTGCCGCGACAGTTTCATGCATGCGCTCAACCATTGCGGCTGTGCCATGCACCGGCACATGAGCAAGCGCGACATCACTGCCAACATCAATTTCTTCATGAATGTGCCGGTGACCGCCGACGGTCATCTCAAGTTTGATGATGGCATCTCCGGTGCGGGCAAATACGTGGAAATGCGCGCCGAAATGGATGTGGTGGTGCTGATCTCCAATTGCCCGCAATTGAATAACCCCTGCAATGCCTATAACCCAACGCCAGTTCGCTTGCTGGTATGGGATGCCGTCTAGGCCACCACGCAGAAGCTGGCATGCAACCTGCTAGAGAATGACGGATACAACGGTCAGTTAGTGTCAGCCAACTGAATCAACCGCTCACCGGGACGGCCCGGTGAGATCTATACCCAGCGGGACGGCCCGCACAAGGTTAGTCATGTTTCAAAAAGTGCTTATTGCGAACCGCGGCGAGATCGCTTGCCGCATCATTCGTACCCTCAAGCAGCTTGGTGTCCGCTCTGTAGCCGTCTATTCCGAAGCCGATGCCGGTGCACGCCATGTGCTGGAGGCGGATGAGGCCGTCTGTGTCGGCCCGGCACCTGCCGCCGAGAGTTACCTGAATATTCCCGCCATCCTGCAAGCGGCGCACCAGACTGGTGCACAAGCCATCCATCCGGGCTATGGCTTTCTGTCTGAAAACCCCGGCTTTGCCGAAGCCTGTGAAGCCGCAGGCATTGCCTTTATCGGCCCCACGCCACAACAGATGCGTGACTTTGGGCTCAAGCACACCGCCCGCGCACTGGCCGAGGCCAATGGCGTACCGCTGCTGCCGGGCACCGGCCTGCTGGCAGATGTCGCCGAAGCCCGCACGCATGCCGCACGCATCGGCTATCCGGTGATGCTGAAGAGCACGGCAGGTGGCGGTGGCATCGGCATGCGCCTGATCTGGGGCGAAGAGGAACTGGCCGAAGCCTTTGCCTCGGTGCAGCGCCTGTCACGCGCCAATTTCAAGGAATCCGGCCTTTATCTGGAAAAATACGTCGAAGCCGCCCGCCATATCGAAGTGCAGATTTTTGGCGATGGCGCAGGTCATGTGGTGGCGCTGGGCGAGCGCGATTGTTCGGTACAGCGCCGCAACCAGAAGGTGATAGAAGAAACCCCGGCGCCCAATATCAGCGAGGCGATACGTCAGCAGCTGGCCGCGACCGCCGTGCGCCTGGCCAGTGCCATCGGCTATCGCTCGGCGGGCACGGTGGAGTTTGTCTACGACAATGCCAGCGGCGATTTTTACTTTCTGGAGGTCAACACCCGGCTGCAGGTGGAGCATGGGGTGACCGAACTGGTAAGCGGAGTGGATCTGGTGGGCTGGATGATCCGCCTGGCCGCAGGCGAGCGCGACTTTATCGCTGCCTATCAGCATCAGCCACAGGGCCATGCCATTCAGGTGCGTGTGTATGCCGAAGATGCCAACAAGCAGTTCCAGCCCAGTTCAGGCGTGCTGACCGAAGTGGTGTTCCCCTCCGATGTGCGGGTGGATGCCTGGGTAGAGCAGGGCAGCGAGGTTTCGCCGTATTACGACCCCTTGCTGGCCAAGGTGCTGGTGCATGCCTGTGACCGCGCTGCTGCGGTGCACTCCATGCAAACCGCGCTCGATCAGACCCGCCTCGCCGGGATTGAAACCAACCTTGAGTACCTGCGCCAGGTGCTGGCCGACAGCATTTTCCCGGCCGGGCAACAGACTACGCGCTACCTCAACAGCTTTGTTTACCGTCCGCACACGCTGGATGTGCTGGATGGCGGCGTCATGAGCACCATACAGGATTACCCCGGCCGTACCGGCTACTGGAATATCGGCGTGCCGCCTTCCGGCCCCATGGACCATCTGGCGTTCCGCTTTGCCAATCGCCTGGTGGGCAACGCCGAAGGCATGGCGGGCCTGGAAATCACCCTGATCGGCCCCACGCTGAAATTCAATACCGATACCGTGATTGCTGTGACTGGCCCCGCGCTGGCATTGACACTGGATGGCGAGCCGCTTGCCCTGTGGCAGGCGCATGCCGTCAAGGCGGGCAGCACACTCTCCATCGGCAAGCTGGGCGACCTGGGGTGCCGCGCTTATCTGGCAGTGCAGGGCGGCTTTGATGTGCCGGATTACCTGGGCAGCAAATCCACCTTTACCCTGGGCCAGTTTGGCGGCCATGGCGGCCGCGCCCTGCGCGTAGGTGATGTACTGCATCTGGGCAAGCTGGCTGCGGCGGAAACCGCGGTCACCGTGATTCCGCCCGCCCTGCGCCCGCAATACACGCATGAATGGCAGATCGGTGTGCTGTATGGCCCGCATGGCGCGCCGGATTTCTTTACCGACGACGATATTGCGATGTTCTTCTCCACCGACTGGGAAGTGCATTACAACTCCAACACTACCGGCATCCGCCTCATTGGCCCCAAGCCGCAATGGGCGCGGCAGGATGGCGGTGAGGCAGGCTTGCATCCCTCCAACATCCACGACAACGCCTATGCGATAGGCAGTGTGGACTTTACCGGCGACATGCCGGTGATTCTGGGGCCGGATGGCCCCAGCCTGGGCGGCTTTGTCTGCCCGGCCACCATCGTGCAGGCTGAGTTGTGGAAAATGGGCCAGCTGAAAGCGGGCGACAAGGTGCGCTTTGTGCGCCTCTCCCAAGCACAGGCGCGTGCGCTGGAAATCGCGCAAAACGCCATGCTAGCTGATCTGGCGACCGCCACTGCGCCGCTGGCCTTGCCCGCCTCCGACCTTGCCCACACCACAACCCCCATTCTGGCCACCTTGCCTGAGACGGCAGAGCGCGTGGCCGTGGTATACCGCCAGGCCGGTGATAAATACCTGCTGGTGGAATACGGCCCGCTGGTGCTGGACCTCAACCTGCGTTTCCGCGTGCATGCCCTCATGCAGGCACTGGAGCAGGCCAACGTACCCGGCATTATTGATCTCACGCCCGGCATACGTTCGCTGCAGGTGCATTACGACAGCCTGCGCCTGCCGGTGGAGCAGTTGCTGACCACCTTGCAAACCCTGGAAACACAACTTCCTGCCATCGACGAAATGGAAGTGCCGACCCGCATCGTGCACCTGCCTTTGTCCTGGGACGATGCGGCTACCCAGCTCGCCGTGGAAAAGTACATGCAATCGGTGCGCAAGGATGCGCCGTGGTGCGATGTGGCCTCCGGCCATGGCAGCAATATCGAGTTCATCCGTCGCATCAACGGCCTCGATAGCATTGAGGATGTGAAGCGCATCGTGTTCGAGGCGAGCTATCTCACCCTGGGGCTGGGCGATGTCTATCTGGGCGCGCCTGTCGCCACCCCGGTGGATCCGCGCCACCGTCTGGTGACCACCAAATACAACCCGGCCCGCACCTGGACGCCTGAAAACGCCGTGGGCATTGGCGGCGCCTATATGTGCGTGTATGGCATGGAAGGCCCCGGCGGTTACCAGTTTGTCGGCCGCACCCTGCAGATGTGGAACCGCTGGCGTGCCACGGCCGACTTCCCGCAGGGCAAACCCTGGCTGCTGCGCTTTTTTGACCAGATCCGCTTTTACCCGGTCAGCGCGGAAGAACTGCTGCAAATCCGCGAGGATTTCCCGCGTGGCAAATTCAAGCTCAAGGTGGAAGAGCAGGTATTCCGCCTCAAGGATTACAACGCGCTGATTGCCGCTGAAGCCGCCACCATGATCGCGTTCAAGGAGCGCCAGCAAGCCGCATTTGATGCCGAGCGCGAGCGCTGGATTGCCAACGGTCAAGCCAATTACAGCAATGATGAGTCGGCAGCGAGCACGGTGGCGGAAGACGCGCTGCCCGACGACTGCCGGGCCGTGGCCGCCCATGTGGCCGGCAACCTGTGGCAGGTGGCGGTGAATGTGGGCGATACGGTCGCGGCGGGCGATACGCTGGTGATTATTGAATCCATGAAAATGGAAATCGCCGTGGTTGCCCCCTCAGCCGGAACCATCAGCCATGTGTTGTGCCAGCCGGGCAAGCCCGTCAGTGCCGGCCAGACCCTCATTGCCATTGCAACGGAATAAATCATGACCACATTCGATCTGCAAATCCCCAGCCTGCGCGAGCAATACCGCACAGGCAGTCTCACCCCCTCGCAACTGGTGCGGCAGCTGGATGCCGCCATGGGTACGGAAGACCCGCACCGCATCTGGATTCATCGCCTGCCGCTGGCGCAGCTGCTGTCGTACGCCGAGGCGCTGGAAGGGCGTGACCCTGCCAGCCTGCCGCTGTATGGTATTCCGTTTGCCATCAAGGACAATATTGATCTCGCCGGGGTACCTACCACCGCCGCCTGCCCAGAGTATGCGTACACGCCAGACCAGCACGCCACCGTGGTGCAGCGGCTGATCGATGCCGGGGCGATTCCCTTGGGTAAAACCAATCTGGACCAGTTTGCCACTGGCCTGGTGGGCGTGCGCTCGCCGTATGGCGCCTGCCATAACAGCATAGACCCGGAGTATATTTCCGGGGGCTCCAGCTCAGGTTCGGCCGTGTCGGTGGCGCTGGGCCTGGCAAGTTTCAGCCTGGGCACGGATACCGCAGGCTCAGGCCGCGTGCCGGCAGCATTCAATAATCTGGTTGGGCACAAACCCAGCTGCGGGTTGCTTAGCACCCGTGGCGTGGTGCCCGCCTGCCGCACGCTGGATTGCGTGTCCATCTTTGCGCTGACGGCACAGGATGCCGCCAGTGTGCTGGATGTCGCCCAGGGCTTTGATGCTGAAGACCCGTATTCGCGCGAGGTACTCACCGCAGGCAAGCCCTTGCCCGAGCATGGCTTCCGCTTTGGCGTACCGCGTGCCGATCAGCTGCAGTTTTTTGGTAATGCGGAAACGCCAGCCTTGTTTGACGCTGCCGTTGCCAAACTGGTGGCGCTGGGCGGGGTGGCGGTGGAGATCGATTTCACCGTATTTTTGCAAACCGCCCGCCTGCTGTATGAAGGGCCATGGGTGGCTGAACGCTATGCCGCGATCCGTGAATTCATCGAAGCCAAGCCGGAGGCGCTGTACCCGGTCACGCACAAGATCATCAGCGGCGCGACACGCTTCAGCGCCGCCGATGCCTACAGCTTCGGCTATCAGCTCAAAGCATTGCAACGCAAGGCTGCCGCCGTGTGGGATGACCTGGACATCATCGTCACCCCGACGGCGGGCACCATTTACACGATTGCGGAAGTCGAGGCCGACCCGGTACAAACCAATTCCAACCTGGGCTATTACACCAATTTCATGAACCTGCTGGACCTGTCGGCCATTGCCGTGCCCACGGGATTCCAGGCCAACCGCCTGCCATTTGGCGTCACTCTGTGTGCGCCTGCTTTCCATGACGAAGCCCTGCTGGAGCTCGCCGCCCGTATGGAAGACGCAGCCCGCACGCTGGGTGCCACCCCTTTTACCCGCAAGGAGCTATCCGCATGAGTGAAAAAAACATGAATACCGCCATGATCAAAGTCGCCGTGTGCGGCGCCCACATGAGCGGCCTGCCACTCAATCCGCAACTGATGGCATTGGGCGGCGAATTCGTCGAGAAAACCCGTACCTCGCCTTATTACAAGCTGTTCAAGCTGAATGGCTTCACCCCCGAGCGGCCCGGGCTGCTGCGGGTGACGGAGGGCGGTTCGGCGATTGCACTGGAAGTCTGGCAATTGCCGCTCACTCATTACGGTGCCTTTGTCGCCAGTGTGCCTGCGCCCTTGGGCTTCGGCACGCTGGTGCTGGAAGACGGCTCGCAGGTGCAGGGTTTTTTGTGTGAAGCCTATGCCACCGAAAACGCCGTGGATATCTCGGTGTGCGGCGGCTGGCGTGCCTGGTTGTGCAAAAAAGAGACAGTCTGAGGCTGGTGTGGCTATTTTGCCAAAATGGGATAGTGCGATGTTTTTTAAAGGAGGATTATCAAACCCAAGACGCGATTGTGACGTTTGTTTTTTTATCTCTATTCATTCATTAAATAAGGGGATTGTGATGTTGAATACACCTGTAAAGAGCCTTGTTGCGCTGATGTTTGCTGCAGGCTTTGCTGCTCCTGTTTTTGCTGCTGATGAAGCGGCCGCACCTGCTGCCGAGTCAGATTGGACTTTTCCAAGCACCATCGGCTTTGTTAGTGATTACATCTTCCGTGGTCAATCACAGACCTGGGGCAAGCCAGCGGCTCAGCTGAGCGTTGAGGCAGACCACAAGTCTGGTTTGTATGCTGGTTTCTTTGCATCGAATGTGTCTGATAAGTGGCTGCCAGGTGCCAATCTGGAAACCGATATCTATGCTGGTTTCCGCAACACCATTCCTAGTACTGAAGTTGGCTACGATGTGGGTGCCATCTACTACATCTACCCTGGTGCTGACTGGGAAGACTCTGCTTTCAACCCACCAATCTATCCAGCTGGTACCACCAAGGCCAATCGCCTGAATACGCTGGAAATCTACGGCTCGCTGACTTATCAATGGCTGACATTCAAGACCGGTATTACTGCCACTGAATACTGGGGCTGGAACACCAACAACTCTCCTGTTAATGGTGGTTTTGCTGGCGACCTCAGCGCAGGCGTGACTGGTAGCACCAAGGGTTCGTACTTCTACGAGCTGGATGCTGCCTATGAAGTGATGCCAACCTGGAACCTGTCAGGTCAAGTCGGTCATCAAGTGATCAACAACTCGACCGGTCTGGACATCACTTACTACAAGGCGGGTGTCACCAAAACCTTTGACAAGGGCTGGTCTGTCGGTGCCTTCTACTCCGGTACCAATGAACCTGATGCCTACAAGAACTTCCTGAGTCTGGAAAACACGGTATCCAAGTCGGATATCGCCAAAGACAAGTTCTTCGTTTCGATCTCCAGAGCATTCTAATGCTGGTCAATACGGCGGCTGAGGCCGCCGTATTGGTTTTTCACGTCCATTTTCGATACGGAGTTCTGTCATGAGCACCTCTTTAAAATCCTCTTTGAACGGCTGGCACCTGTGGGGCCTGGCTGTGGGCCTGGTGATTTCAGGTGAATATTTCGGCTGGAGCTACGGCTGGGCGCAAGCCGGTACGCTGGGCTTTCTGGTCACCGCGATCCTCATCGCGATCATGTATACCACCTTCATTTTCAGCTTTACCGAGCTGACAACTTCCATTCCGCACGCGGGTGGGCCTTTTGCCTACGCGCGGCGTGCCTTGGGTTCCAAGGCGGCCTTTATTGCCGGTTTTGCCACGCTGGTGGAGTTTGTATTTGCACCGCCGGCGATTGCCATGGCGATCGGTGCCTATTTGAATGTGCAGTTTCCGGGCGTTGATCCCAAGATCATGGCGGCCGGGGCTTATGTGATCTTTATTGGTCTCAACATCATTGGCGTGCGCATTGCTGCGACTTTTGAGCTGTTTGTGACCATCCTGGCCATTATTGAATTGCTGGTGTTCATGGGCGTGGTGTCGCCTGGTTTCTCGTTCAGCAATTTCGTAGCTAACGGCTGGTCTGGCGAGAACACCTTCAGCATGGCGGCTATCCCCGGCATTGTGGCGGCGATTCCGTTTGCGATCTGGTTCTTCCTGGCGATTGAAGGGGTTGCCATGGCAGCAGAAGAAGCCAAAGATCCCAAGCGCACCATTCCCAAGGCTTACATCGCGGGCATTCTGACGCTGGTAGCGCTGGCGATAGGCGTGATGGTATTTGCCGGTGGTGCTGGTGACTGGCGCACGCTGTCCAACATCAATGATCCATTGCCACAGGCGATGAAGATGATCGTGGGTGAAAACAGCGGCTGGCTGCATATGCTGGTGTGGATTGGCCTGTTCGGCCTGGTGGCGTCCTTCCACGGCATTATCCTGGGCTACTCGCGCCAGATTTTTGCCCTGGCCCGTGCTGGCTACATGCCCAAGTATTTCGGTGAAGTGCATCCCAAGTTCAAGACCCCACACCGTGCCATCATTGCCGGTGGCGTCGTGGGCGTGGCCGCGATTTTCAGTGATGACCTGATCCAGTTCGGCGGCATGACGCTGACGGCCAACCTGATCACCATGGCGGTGTTCGGCGCGATTGTCATGTACATCATGTCCATGATCAGCCTGTTTGCGCTGCGTAAAAATGAGCCTAACCTGGAACGTCCGTTCACTGCGATTGCCTATCCATTGTTCCCGGCAATTGCGCTGGGTCTGGCCGTCGTCAGCCTGGTGACCATGATCTACTATAACCAGCTGCTGGCTTTCATCTTTGTTGTGCTGATGGCGCTGGCCTATGTGTACTACAGTGTGACCCAGCATCACCGCGATGCTTCGTCAGACAATGTGGTGGCAGGCACTGCCGTATAGTGTCAGAGAGTTAATTGTGATCGTCATGTAACAATGGCCGCAGGAATGTCAGTGCCGGGGTCTAGCGACTCCGGCACGGCATGCAGGTAGATTGTCGCCCCCTGCTGCCATCTTCAACCCAATGGATGCATGCCATGAAATACAGTCATAGCGTAGGCCAAGTCCACTATACCTTTACCGATTTGAAAGACGTGCTGGCCAAAGCAACGCCAGCCCGCTCTGGTGATTATCTGGCCGGGGTGGCCGCGGAGACCTATGCCGAACGCATGGCCGCCCGCATGTGCCTGGCCGATATTCCCTTGCGCCAGTTCCTGCAGGAAGCGGTCGTGCCGTATGAAGAAGACGAGGTGACGCGCCTCATCATGGATACGCACGATGCCACCGCCTTTGCCGAGATCAGTCACCTCACCGTGGGCGGTTTTCGTGACTGGCTGCTGTCTGACATCGCCGACAGCGTCACACTGAAGCGTGTAGCTGCCGGTATAACCCCGGAAATGGCCGCCGCTGTCAGCAAGCTGATGCGCAATCAGGACTTGATACTGGTGGCGCGCAAGTGCCATGTGACCACGGCGTTTCGCAATACCATCGGTTTGCCGGGCCGCCTGTCGGTGCGCTTGCAACCGAATCACCCCACTGACGATGCGCGTGGCATAGCCGCCTCCATGCTGGATGGCCTGCTGTATGGCTCCGGCGATGCGGTGATCGGCATCAATCCGGCGACCGACAGTATTCCGGCGCTGATGGATCTGTATTACCTGGTGGATGAAGTCATCAACCAATACGGCATTCCTACCCAATCCTGCGTGCTGACGCATGTCACCAACCAGATTCAGGTGATGGAAAAGGGCGCGCCGGTGGACCTGGTATTCCAGTCGATTGCCGGTACCGAAAAAGCCAACCAGAGTTTTGGCATCAACCTGGGTATTTTGCAGGAGGCGCATGACGCCGCTCAGGCGCTCAAGCGCGGCACGGTCGGCAATAACGTCATGTATTTTGAAACCGGGCAGGGCTCGGCCTTGTCCGCCAACGCCAATTTCGGCGTGGATCAGCAAACGGTGGAAGCCCGTGCCTATGCCGTGGCGCGCCGCTTTTCGCCCTTGCTCAGCAATACCGTGGTCGGCTTTATCGGGCCGGAATACCTCTACGATGGCAAGCAGATCATCCGCGCCGGGCTGGAAGATCACTTCTGCGGCAAGCTGCTGGGTCTGCCGCTGGGCTGCGATGTCTGCTACACCAACCATGCTGAGGCCGATCAGGATGATATGGATACCCTGATGACCTTGCTGGGGGCTGCTGGCCTGACCTTTATCATGGGCATCCCCGGTGCGGACGACATCATGCTGAATTACCAGACCACCTCATTCCACGATGCGCTTTACCTGCGCAAGGTGCTGGGCCTGAAGCCTGCGCCGGAATTCGAGCAGTGGCTGATGAAAATGAACATCATGGACGCCCAAGGCCTGGTGCAGCCGGTGCGTACTGGTCATCACATGTTGCAAAACATGCCCAAGAATCTGTTGAGTGCAGCGTAGTTTCCCATGAAAGAAAACGATCAACCTCTTAAACCAGAAGCCTTGGCCGATGACCCCTGGCAGCAGCTGAAAGGCTTTACCCGTGCGCGCATTGCCCTGGGACGGGTGGGCAGCAGCCTGCCTACGCGTGAAGTGCTGGATTTTGGCATGTCGCATGCCATGGCGCGCGATGCCGTGCATCTGGCGCTGGATATGGATCAACTGGCGGCGGGCATTGCCGAACTGGGTTACGACACCGTGCAGGTGCATAGCTGTGCGCCGGATCGCGCGACCTATCTGCTGCGGCCCGACCTCGGGCGTCGCCTCAGTGAGGCTGATAGCGAAAAGCTGCTGGCCATGCGCAGCGCCAGTCCGATAGACCTGCTCATCGTGGTCGGGGACGGCTTGTCATCCCTGGCAGTAGAGCGGCATGTGCACGGCTTGCTGGCCGAAATCAAGGCGATCTTTCCGCCGGACTGGAGCACGGGCCCGGTGGTGCTGGTGCGCCAGGCGCGTGTGGCCATTGCCGATACCATAGGCGAGTTGCTCAACGCCCGCATGGTCGCCATGCTGATTGGTGAGCGCCCTGGCCTGAGTTCACCGGATAGCCTGGGTGTTTACCTGACCTATGACCCCCGCACCGGTCGTAACGATGCGGATCGCAACTGCATTTCGAATGTGCGGCCAGAAGGCCTGATGTACGCGGCGGCTGCTCGAAAACTGCTGTGGCTGGCACGCGAATCCATGCGGCTCAAGCTTTCGGGTGTGGCGCTGAAGGATGAGAGTGACGCAGTAGAAATCGAAGTGCAGGCCGTACCGCGTTTGCCGGGAGAATCTGCCTGACTAGAACTCTTCGTCGGTCAGGTTGTAGGTCTGCATGTTGCCGTTTTCCACCTTGTACAGCGTCATGGTGATCTTGCTGAACTGAATGCCCTCGGTGGTGCTTGATTCTTCCAGTTTGAACGCTTCTGATCTTGCCAGGGCGCCATTTTGCAGGTTGCGGTAGCGGATATCGTAATCGCCGGGGTTGACCTTGGTCAGCGTGAATTTCCCGCGGGCGGGAATGAAAAACTGCCGTACCGGAAATGCCTGATCGTCGCCAAGGTAGACCAGTTTTACGAAAACATCACCATCATTCTGTCGATTGTCCACGGTAACGGTCGACAGACCTTGCATACGCAATTTTGGGTAACCATCCACATAGCCCGCGTTGTGCGGCCACGGCGCGCCATTGGGCGCAAATGGCGTGCGCTTGCTGGTAGTGAGGCTGGCTTCCGGTTCCATGGGCGGGGTGGCCACATACTGCTTGGGCATGGTGACCGCCGGGGCCTGCTTGTCGCTGCTGAAGGTCCAGATAAAGACCGCGCTGCTGATATAAAGCAGGCCATAGCGTAGCAGATGCCGGGTGGCCCAATGCTGGCGCAAGCGGCTCCCGAATACGGCTGAAGCTGAAGTCTTGGGTGCAGCGGATTCTGTTCTGGGTTCGGCCCTGCTGGCTCGCGGCTGTTCGGGCGGAGGAGGTGGTGGCCGGCGTACGACCACTTCCTGCTCGGCAATCCACAAATCATGCGACTTGCGTTTTTCCTGATCGGACAGCACTTCGTACGAGGTATTGATCAGCGCCATGATGCGCGAAGCCTCGGCATTATCCGGATTGCGGTCGGGATGGTATTTCTGCGACAGGGTTTTGTAGGCCGCACGAATCACTTCGGGTGGCGCGTTGCGCGCAACCTTGAGGTTGTCGTAATGCGTGTGGAGTTTCTTACGCATTATTCCGATGTTGAATGATATGACCGCCCAATGCGTGCGGCGTCGTAGTGGAGCTAATCATGGTCTATGCCGATTTATCGTTTTGATGGCTTCTTCCCAAGCCGTGTTGCATGATAATCAAAGCATCATGCGGGTGCAATAATCCTTTATGACTAATGACTTAAATCATGTGGGCCTGTGTATGGGCCCGGAATCCGCCTCGGCGGCTGATTTGCGGCGTAAATCGTCAGGGTGCAAATAATCAATCTACTTTTTTTTGCACAGCTCTTATAATAGCCGTTTTACTTCAAGCACATCGTTTGCGCCTTGCGCTGCATTGCAGAATTCATGAGTCCTAGTCAAAAATTTGCCACCGATGATGTCCGTATCAAGGAAATCAAGGAGTTGCGCCCACCGTCAGACCTGCTGGATGAGTTGCAGGCCACGAGTGCCACGACAGACAATATCCTCGAAACCCGCGCTGCCATTCACCGTATCCTGCACAGCTCCGATGACCGCCTGCTGGTGATCATCGGGCCATGCTCCATCCACGATTACGATGCGGGTGTCGAGTACGCCAAGCGCCTGCTGCAAGAGCGCAATCGCCTGTCGGCCGATCTTCTCATCGTCATGCGCGTGTATTTCGAGAAGCCACGCACCACCGTGGGCTGGAAAGGCTTGATCAACGACCCGTACCTGGATGGCAGTTTCCGTATCAACGAAGGCCTGCAACTCGCCCGTCGCTTCCTGCTGGAAGTGAATGAGCTGGGCATGCCTGCGGGCACCGAATTCCTCGATACCATTACGCCGCAATACACCGCCGACCTGGTGAGCTGGGGCGCGATTGGTGCGCGCACCACCGAGTCACAGGTGCATCGCGAGCTGGCTTCCGGCTTATCGTGCCCCGTGGGCTTCAAGAATGGGACGGATGGCAATATCCGCATTGCAGTCGATGCGATCAAGGCGGCTGCCAGCCCGCATCACTTTCTGTCCGTTACCAAGGAAGGCCATTCCGCGATTGTGTCGACCAGTGGCAATGAAGACTGCCATGTGATTCTGCGTGGTGGCAAGGAGCCTAACTACGAGGCGGCCTATGTGGAAGCAGCAGCGCATGAGCTGGCCTCGGCCGGACTGGCCGCCAAGGTGATGATCGATTGCTCGCACGCCAATAGCCTCAAGCAATACCGGCGTCAGCTGGATGTAGCGCTGGATGTCTCCGGCCAGCTGGCAGGTGGCGATGACCGTATTATCGGCGTCATGGTGGAGTCGCACCTGAACGAAGGGCGTCAGGAGCACAGCCCTGGCTGCACGCTGGAATATGGCAAGTCGATCACCGATGCCTGCCTGGGATGGGACGACACGGTGTCCTTGCTGGATACGCTGGCTGCCGGTGTGCGTGCCCGCCGCAAATTTCAGGAAGAAACCGAGTAAGTCATAAGCTCCGCGCCAGAAGAGCACCCGGATGGGTGAAGGTTGGCGATAAATAAAGGCTTGATGATGGACACCAACGGGTGCTCCACATCAGGCCTTTGTTTTTTGGCGGAGAATTAGTTAAGCGGATGCAGGCGGCGGAAGGTCGTTGATGGCAGCTCGCCAAACATCTTTTTGTATTCCTGCGAAAAATGCCCGAAGTGCCAGAAGCCCCAGTGCGTCGCGGCTTCCGTCACCGAGTTGGCGGTTTTCAGCATGCGACGTACGCCGTTGAGGCGTTCGGCGCGCAAGAAGGCAATCGGGCTGATATCGAGCGCCTGTTCGAAGTGGTATTGCAGGCTGCGGCGGCTGGTGCCCAGTCTCTGGCATAAATCCGCTACGGTCAGCGCCTGCGTATCTGGCTGGCTGACCAGCTCTCGCACTTCGGTAATCATTTTCCAGGATTTTGCGCCAGGCACATGGATCGCCTCTGCGGCTGGCAACAGGCAATCGGCAATGACCTCCAGGCCCGCCATGCGCACGCTTTCAAGGAATGCTGTGCTATCTGCGAGCTCTGGTGTCGTCGCCAAGCGTTCAAACGTGCCGGAAAGATACGTGCAAAGCCTGACCCAGGCACTTTCACTGACAGGCAGCAGCCTGGCCTGCTTGATGACATTCGACAGTTGTGCCTGCTCATCAGGGCACAGTGCCGCCATTAAGACTTCGCGCTTGATGGTCAGCACGCCCACCAGGGTTTCCTGGGCAGAGATATATTCAAAGCCCTGGTTGCCGGAATACAGATGGACGGCAGCAGGTTGACAGGAACTGCCACAGAACATGCCATGGGGTCTTTGCAAGGGAACGCCGATGGCAATGACATCCTCGCCAAGATGGCCGCTCTGGTAGAGCACCTGGTTGGTGTATTCGAGAAACAGATGCATGTCGCGCAGGTAAAGCTCCGAGACATAGCCCTCAAACGCCCCGGCAGAGAGTTGCAGGTAATCCTGGTTCCAGCCTTTGAGCAGGCTGGCCTGGTGTTCAAAGTCCCCGGTCTGCTGATGCTGTATCAGGCTGGATGTCATGGTGCTCAATGCGGCATGAGATGCAGTTTGCATACGGCCTCTGTTCTGAATGGATGTGATCAAGAACACTTCAGCAAAAAACATGCCCATGCGCACATTGACCTTAATGCCTTGGTTTGCATGGTATTTGTCTGCTTGTACAAGTGATTCTGCACCTGCCGGGTGCATGTTCAACAAATTAAGGTGCATGCATCGATGTATGCCGTGTGCAAGGCAGTCTGCGGTAAAATGCCGGCCATGGAAAATTCTACTATTGCATTTATTGAGTCGCTGGATCAGGAAGGGCGCGGTGTCGCCCATGTGGACGGCAAAACCATTTTTATTGACGGCGCGCTGCCGAGCGAGCAGGTGACCTACAAATCGCATCGTCGCAAATCCAGTTACGAGGTGGCGGATGTGGTGGAGGTATTGAAACCATCCAACCTCAGAACCACGCCCAAATGCCCGCATTTCGGCTATTGCGGTGGCTGTGCCCTGCAACATCTGGACTTCTCCGGGCAAGTGGCGGCCAAGCAGCGGCTGCTGGAAGGCAATCTCTGGCATATCGGCAAGGTGAAGGCGGAAACCATGCTGCCGCCTATCTACGGCCCGGCATGGGGTTATCGTCACAAGGCACGCCTGCGGGTGCGCCATGTGCCGAAAAAAGGCGGCGTATTGGTCGGCTTCAATGAAAAAGCCAGCAGCTTTGTGGCCCATATGGATAGCTGCGAAGTCTTGCCACCGCATGTGTCGGCATTGATCGTGCCTTTGCAGCACATGATCGCGCAATTGAGCGTGCGTGAGCGCCTGCCGCAGATTGAAGTAGCGGTGGGCGAGCAGGCCACCGTGCTGGTACTGCGCATACTCGAGGCATTGCGACCCGAAGATGGTCCCATCCTAAAGGCGTTTGCCGATACGCATGGCGTACAGATATGGACCCAGACCAAAGGGCCGGATACCGTCATGCCGTTTTATCCATTGAACGGCCCGGCGTTGACCTATTCGCTGCCGGAATTTCAGCTCACCTATCCGTTCAAGCCGACTGAATTCACCCAGGTCAATCCGCATATCAATCGCGTCATGTTGCGCCGTGCCATGCAGCTGCTTGGCGCCCAGCCGCAGGAGCGTATTGCCGATTTTTTCTGTGGCCTGGGCAACTTTACCCTGCCTATTGCACGCAGCGGCGCGACCGTGCTGGGCATGGAAGGCTCAGCCGCGCTGGTGGCGCGTGCGGTGGAAAGCGCCAGCCTGAATGGGCTGGCCGATCAGGTGGAATATCGCGAGGCCGATCTGTTCAAGATGACGCCAGAAGCGCTGCAATCGCTGGGCTACTTCGACAAATGGCTGATTGATCCACCGCGGGATGGCGCACTGGAGCTGATCAAGTCGCTGGCGGATGTCGGCCGTGGCGAGGATGGCACCATGCCGGTTGCCCCCAAGGTAGCCGGTCCTGAACGGATTGTGTATGTCTCATGCAATCCGGCGACACTGGCGCGTGATGCTGGCGTGCTGGTCAACCTCAAGGGCTATCGCCTGCTAGCTGCGGGCGTGATCAATATGTTCCCCCACACCTCGCATGTGGAATCGATTGCGCTCTTTGAAAAAATCCAGACATCCGTCTGACATCGGATACCTGCGTCTGGCCATGTTTTTCAGACCTGGCCAGGCGCCTGGTTAGACTAAAAGCGCTTGGTCAGCGTTTCCAGCATCAGCCCTGGTACTTTTTGCAGGCCATAGCGCGGGTCATCGGGGAAGGGTTGCAGCTTGCCTGTGCGCTGGTAGCCCAGGCGCTCGTAATAGGCAATCAGGCTGGTGCGCAGGGTGATTACCGTCATGGAGATTTCACTGGCTTGCCAGCCCTGGCAGGCAGTTTTCTCGGCGTGAGTGAGCAGGGCGCGCCCAGTGCCGCGCTGCTGCAGCCCTGGCTCCACCGCCAGCATGCCCACATAGGCCGACTGGTTGGCCGTCTGCTTGAGATGAATGGAGGCGATGATCTGCCCCGCCTGCTCAGCCAGCAGAATGTAGGAGGCTGGCGCCGCGATCAGCTCGGACAATTCCCCGGCATCCGTACGTTGCCCGCCCAATATGTCAGCCTCGGTAGTCCAGCCACGACGGCTCGATTCACCGCGATAAGCGCTATTGACCAGCACCGCCAAGGCGGGAATATCGGCGATGTCAGCCATCCTGAAATGCAACGTACTCAAATGGCATCAACCCTGTAATGTGGCGAGGAAGCCCTTGTGATCCATGGGAACGGAAAACATGGGGAAATTCTTGGCAATCGCCATTTCCTGTTCTTCCGGGCTCAGCGTGGCGGTGCAATCGCCCAGGGTAATCACCTGGTAGCCCAGTTCGTAAGCCGTACGCATGGTGGACTCCACACAGCAATTGGTCAAAAACCCGGCCAGCGCCACATGCTGGATACCGCGACTGCGCAGGACAAAATCCAGATTGGTACTGGCAAACCCGCACAGGCCGCGCTTGCCTTCCACGATGATGTCGCCTTCAGCAGGTGTCAGCACATCCACTATCTCGGCGCCCCAGGTGCCTTTGCGAAAAGACTGGCTATCCACCACGCCCTTGAGAATGCCGTAGGGCGCGCTGGGCAGCTCACGGTAGTCCGGCGTAAAACTGATGGGCACATGCACGATGGTGACGCCCTGGGCACGCGCTTGATTCACGGTATCCACGGTATTTGCCAGCATGTTGTTCTGAGCCATGACGCCGCTCACCGCCCCATGCAGGCTGCCGCCTTCGGACGTAAAGTCATTCTGAAATTCAATCAGTACCAGTGCTGTTTGCTTGGGATTCATTTCATCTCCTGAAGATTGGGGAAAGGGCGGCGCCATGGCGGCCCGACATGCCATAAGACTCCAGCGCGGCAGGATATGTTGCCTGCATCAACGCGCTAGTCTGCTACAGACGCATAAAAAAGCAATACTCCCTAAATGTAATAGAATGCCAGGCAGCGGGAATCGACAATGACGGGAAAGGGAATGACGCTTGCATAGGTATTTAAGCGCTTGGTGGCTGTGCTTGGCGCTGGTGCTCAGCAGTTGCACGCCGTCCGCCCCCGACACTGCGGTGCATATGGGGCTGGCGCAGGCCCCGGTCAATCTGGATCCGCGCATGGCGACGGATGCTGCCTCTGCCCGCGTCAATCGTCTGCTTTATCAGGCCCTGGTGCGCTTTGATGCCCATGCCCGCCCGCAACCGGCGCTGGCCGACTGGCAGCAACTGGCCGCCGATCACTACCGCTTTCATTTGCTGAAACCCGTACCGCGTTTTCATGACGGCAGTGCCATGACCGCCCATGATGTCGTCGCGACCTATCAGTCCATGCTCAAGCCTGGCGCCAGCCCGCTGGCGGCCGAGTTTTCACATATCCGCAAGGTGTGGGCGATGGACGATGACACGATTGATTTCACGCTGGATGCGGCAGACCCGGAATTTCCAGCGCGGCTCATCATCGGCATTTTGCCTGCGCACCTGATTGCCGCCGGGCACGACTTCAGTCGCCAGCCGGTGGGCAGCGGGCCCCTCGCCTTTGTAAGGTGGCGCGGCCCCCTCGTATTGCAACGTCAGTCCGACGGGCAGCGCTATGTGCTGGAAGAGGTGAAAGACCCGACTGTGCGCGTGCTGAAACTGGTGCGCGGTGAAATTGACCTGCTGGCGGGTGATCTGCCGCCCGAGCTGCTGGTGTATCTGCAAACCCAGCCGGCGCTCAAGGTGGAACATACGCAGGGTGCCAATTTTTCGTATCTCGGCTTTAATCTGCAAGACCCGCTGCTCGCCAACCCCAAAGTGCGTCAGGCCATTGCTCATGCCATTGATCGGCCCGCCATCGTGCGCCTGGCCCTGGTGCCGGATAGCCGTCTGGCAGGCGCCATCTTGCCGCCCGAACACTGGGCGGGCAATGCAAGCCTGACGCCGTATGCGCATGATCCGCAACTGGCGCGTCAGCTGTTGCAGGAAGCCGGGGTGCACCTGCCGCTGACGCTGGTCTACAAGACCTCCACCGATGCGCAACGCGTGCGGCTAGCCACCATACTGCAGGCCCAAATGCGCGAGGCGGGTATCGATTTGCAGATACGCAGCCTGGACTGGGGCACGTTTTTTGATGATATCCGCCAGGGCCATTTTCAGATGTACAGCCTCAACTGGGTGGGCATCCGCACGCCGGATATTTACCGGCTGGCGTTTCATTCGGCCAGCGTCCCGCCGCTTGGCGCCAACCGCGGGCGGCTGCAGGATGCCGAGCTGGATGCGCTGATAGACCAGCGCGACTGGCCAGCGGCCACCCAGCGTATTCATGCACTGCTGCCGTATGTGCCGCTCTGGTATGAAGGGCAGTTTGTCGCCATGCGGCGTGGCCTGTACCATTACACGCTGGCAGCCGACGGTAATTGGGATGGCCTCATCACGGTAACGCGGAACAGTAAAAACGACCATGCAGATTAATATTTCTTTTAAAAAGCAAAAGCTTGATGTGCTTGATGACAACGGATCCCTGCTGGCGAGCTATGCTGTTTCTACCGCGCTGAATGGCCCCGGCGAGCAGAAAGATAGCGGATGCACGCCGCGTGGCGCGCATATCATACGGGCCAAGATAGGCGCAGGTGCGGCCCCATATACCGTGTTTCGTGGCCGTCGTCCTACAGGCGAAATCTGGACGCCTGAGCTGGCCGCCCACTATTCGGGGCGCGACTGGATATTGACCCGAATCCTCTGGCTTTCCGGTTGCGAGCCTGGCTTCAACCGGCTGGGGCAGGTCGATAGCATGCAGCGCTACATCTACATTCACGGCACGCCTGATACCGAACTCATGGGGGTGGCGGCTTCGCATGGTTGCGTGCGCATGCGCAATACGGATGTCATCGCGCTGTTTGACCTGGTGCCGGTGGGAACACCCGTATGGCTTGAGGATGATACGGCGCGTGATTAAGCGATTGTGGGGCGTGCTGCCGGTTGTGTTTGGCGTGCTGCTGCTGACTTTTTTGCTGTTGCATCTGGTGCCGGGCGATCCGGTGGATGTCATGCTGGGCGAGTCTGCCGCCGTGGCAGACCGTGCCCAGCTGCGGGCCGAGCTGGGGCTGGATCAGTCCTTGCCAGTGCAGTTCGTGCAATACCTCCAACATCTTGCCCATGGCGATTTCGGGCGCTCCATCCATAGCGGGCAGGCCGTGAGCAGCCTGCTGGCAGAGCGCCTGCCCGCGACGCTCAAGCTTGCCATGCTGGCCTTGCTGATCGCCTTGCTGGTGGGGCTGCCGCTCGGCATCCTCGCCGCGCTCCGCGCCCGGCACTGGCCGGATACCGTGGCGACCTTGTTCAGCCTTTCATTATCGGCCATGCCACATTTCTGGCTCGGGCCCTTGCTCATGTTGCTGTTTGGCCTGTGGCTGGGCTGGCTGCCTATCAGTGGCATGACGCCAGCTTCCGCCATTATCCTGCCCGCCCTGACGCTGGGTTTTGGCCTGAGTGCCATCCTGACCCGCATGACCCGTGCCAGCCTGCTGGAAGTGCTGAGCGAAGATTTCGTTCGCACGGCCCGGGCCAAGGGCTTGAGCGAGTCGCATGTCATCCTGCGCCATGCGCTGCGTGCGGCCTTGCTGCCAGTAGTGACAGTCGTCGGCCTGCAGATGGGCAGCCTGCTGGCGGGCACAGTGATTACCGAAACCGTGTTTGGCTGGGATGGTCTGGGCCGTCTGCTGGTGGAGTCCATCGAAAAGCGCGATTATCCGGTGACCCAGGCCTGTGTACTGGTGATTGCGCTGACCTATGTGCTGGTAAATCTGGTTACCGATATCGCTTACCAGCGGCTGGACCCGCGCGTGCGCCTGTCATGAAGCAACTGCCCGCACTGGTGATTCTGTTCTGGCTTGCTGCCGTGATGTTGGCAGCCGTCGTTGATTTGCAACCCGACCATATCCACCTCGAGTACATTCTGGCAGCTGCGGATCACCATGCCTGGCTGGGCTACGACGATCTTGGCCGCAATATACTGGCGCGTTTGCTGAGTGGGGCAGGGGTGTCGCTGCTGGTGGTAAGCGCCGTTACGCTGATTACCTTGTCGATAGGCACCGTGCTTGGCCTGCTGGCCGGATTTTATGGTGGCTGGCTGGACCGCCTGCTGATGCGCATCACCGATATCTTCCTGGCATTTCCCGGCATGCTGCTGGCGATTGCATTTGCCGCCGTGCTGGGCCCCGGCCTGAACAATTTACTGCTGGCCTTGTGCATGACCTCGTGGGTGGGCTATGCGCGCCTGACCAGGGCGCAGGCGCTTTCCCTGCGGCAACGCCAGCATGTGCAGGCGTCCGAAGCGCTTGGGGCCAGTCCGTGGCGACTGATGCGGCACCACATGTTGCCTTTGCTGGCCGCACCGCTGGTGGTGGAGGCGACCTACAGCATGGCGGGCCTGGTGATTGCGGAGGCGAGCCTGTCCTTCCTTGGGCTGGGGGTGCAGGCACCGCAGGCCTCCTGGGGCAGCATGCTGCGCGATGGCGTGCGCTATCTGCTGGTGGCACCGCATTATGTGCTGGCTACCGGCATCAGCCTGATGTCGCTGGTGCTGGCGATCAATCTGCTCGGCGATCGCCTGCGCGACCATTGGGATGTGAAGCGGGCATAAGCGGAAAAAGCTGCTACTATTCCGGCATCGCTTTCCAAAACTTACTTCCCCGTGCAGACACCGCGTAGCTACCGCTATTACGACCTCATGATGGCTGCTTTTGTCACCGTGCTGGTCTGCTCCAATCTGATTGGCCCGGCCAAGATTTCGCAGATCGACGTACCGGTGCTGGGCACGCTGACCTTCGGCGCGGGCCTGTTGTTTTTCCCTATTTCCTTCATTTTTGGCGATATCCTGACGGAGGTTTACGGCTATTCCCGTTCACGCAAAGTCATCTGGGCCGGGTTCGGTGGCCTGGCCTTTGCCTCGTTCATGGCCTGGATGATCGTTGCCTTACCTGCCGCGCCGTTCTGGCATAACCAGGAAGCCTATGAAGTTGCCTTTGGCTCGGCCTGGCGCGTATCGCTGGCTTCGCTGGTGGCCTTTGCTGCAGGCGAGTTTGTGAATTCCTACATCATGGCAAAAATGAAAGTCATGACCGCCGGACGCTGGCTGTGGATGCGCACCATAGGTTCAACCATCTTCGGTGAAGGCGTGGATTCCGCGCTGTTTTATCCCCTGGCGTTTTACGGTAGCGGAGTGATCCCCGATGACAAGCTGCCGCTGGTGATGCTGGCGCAATTTGTGGCCAAGGTCGGCGTGGAAGTCGTATTCACCCCGGTAACATACAAAGTGGTGGCGTGGCTCAAGCGTGCCGAAAATGAGGATTACTACGATCGCCATACCGATTTCAATCCGTTTGCCCTGAAAACAGACACTTAACACTCAACCTAAAAAACCAAACCATGACACTAGGCCCGATTATGCTGGATGTGGTTGGCACCGAACTGGATGCCGCCGATATCCGCCGTTTGCAACACCCGCTGGTGGGCGGGGTGATCCTGTTCGCCCGCAACTACCAGTCGCCCGCTCAACTGAAAGCCCTCACCGCCAGTATTCATGCCGTGCGCCAGCCGCCCTTGCTGATAGGCGTGGACCATGAGGGTGGCCGCGTGCAGCGTTTCCGCGAAGGGTTTACCCGCATTCCCCCCATGCGCGAATTCGGCAAGATTTGGGACAAACAACCGAAAAAAGCCAAACAGCTGGCCGAAGAAGCTGGCTGGCTGATGGCCGTGGAGTTGCGTGCCCATGGCATCGATTTCAGCTTTACGCCAGTGCTGGATATGGACTACGGCGTCAGCCAGGTAATCGGCGATCGCGCCTTTCACATGCAGCCACAGGCTATTGCCGAACTGGCGTATGCGCTGATGCAAGGCCTCAAACGTGGCGGCATGGCCGCCGTCGGCAAGCATTTCCCCGGCCATGGCTACATTGCTGCGGATTCGCACATCGCGATTCCGGTGGATGAGCGCAGCTTTGACGAGATTGCTTCCACCGACATGCAACCTTTCCGCCAGATGATTGATGACGGCTTGCCCGCCATCATGCCTGCACATGTGATCTACCCCAAGGTGGACGACAAGCCCGCTGGCTTCTCGGAGCGCTGGCTGCAGAAAGTCCTGCGGCAACGTCTGGCATTTAATGGCGTGATTTTCAGCGATGACCTGTCGATGGAAGGCGCGGTGGTGGCGGGCAATGTTACCCAGCGTGCGCTGGCAGCACTGAATGCCGGGTGCGATATGGCCTTGCTGTGCAATCGTCCCGACCTTGCCGATGAGCTGCTTGAAAATCTTCAGTGGAATATTTCGGCGCCGAGTCTGGCTCGCCTCGCCCGCATGCATGGCAAACTGCATCCGGCGGACATGACGGGCCTGCGTGAAAGCCAGGAGTATATTGAGGCGGTGCACACCATCAGCCAGATCGGTATCCATGAGGATGACATGTTTGCCGAGGCCTCTTGATGGGCCATGCTAAATGTCACGCCAAGGTTGAAACTTTAACGATGTTTGTTTAGTCTTAACAATTGATTGATGTACAGATTTTTTTGATGAGGAACGCAAATGATGCAAAGCAATTATGAGATCGCACGTAATTCCGAAGTGCTGGTTGCCGATAGCAACAAGGTACTGCGCAATACTTACGCGCTACTCGGACTCAGCATGATCCCCACCGTGATCGGTGCCTTCATCGGCATGAGCATGAATTTCAGCTGGGCTGCTCAGCACCCCATCATGTTCGCACTGGCTACACTGGCTGGCATGTTTGGCTTGTTTTATGGCATTCAGGCTAACCGCAACAGCGGCCTGGGCGTGATTCTGCTGTTGGCCCTGACCCTGTTCATGGGCGTGATGCTTGGCCCTATCCTGCAAGTGGCGCTGCAACTGCGTAATGGTGGCCAGCTGATTGGTCTTGCCGCAGGCGGCACTGGCATTATTTTCCTGACACTGGCTGGTATCGCAACCACCACCAAGAAGGATTTCAGTTTCATGGGCAAGTTCCTGATGGTCGGCATCGTGCTGCTCATCATTGCTTCCCTGGCCAATATGTTCTTCCAGATTCCAGCGTTCTCACTGGCCCTGTCTGGCGTGGCTGTGCTGTTGTTCTCCGGCTTTATCCTGTATGACGTGAGCCGCATTGTGAATGGTGGCGAAACCAACTATGTGATGGCTACGCTGGCTATTTACCTGGATATCTACAACCTCTTCGTCAACCTGCTGCAGATTCTGATGGCAGTACTGGGTGACCGTGACTAACGATTTGCCTTGATCGCTGGCAAGCGGATCAAACCGGCCGAAATGGCCGGTTTTTTTATGTCGGTTGTTAGCGGTCTTGATAAATTCATATCCATATTTCGATACTTGGTCGGGAGAGTATTCAGAAATACGCAGTTATTGAATAAGCGCTTCTACCCTTAGGGGCAATACCCTGAATTCACAATCCTGTGCATGATCGGTTCCGTCTTTTGCCACATGATTCCCTGTCATGCTTTCCTCGCTGCTCTCCTCCCGTCGCCTGCTGACCCTGCAAGGTCCCGCGCTCGATAAGATCCTGCCTGATGGGCTGGAGCATGTCCGCCTGAGAAGCCCAACCACTCGACTCTACGCCAAGCCATACCCGGCCATGTTTGACGTCTCCACCTTTCCGTCATTTCCCGTTTATGCAAGTGAGTTCATGTCATGAAAAAGCCTCCTCAAAAACGTGATTGGATCATGATCAGTTTGATGATTCTTGGCGCTGTCATCCTGATGCTCGGACCGGTCGGCCAGTTTTTATGGTTCTTCATACTGCGCCCCCTGTTCTGGGAGGCTGTTTTTGCGCTGCAACGTAACCTCTACTGGATCGTCTTGATTGCGTCCCTCTGTGTTTTCATTTTTTGCCTCTATGACAT
>NZ_JAJAVG010000006.1 GCF_020531915.1 Methylovorus mays | reverse complement strand
ATTGTCGTGATCGCCGCTGTCAGCGTCGTCTTACCATGGTCAACGTGACCAATCGTGCCTACGTTGACGTGCGGCTTCGTCCGCTCAAATTTACCTTTTGCCATTACCGTTTCCTTTAACCGACTTTATCAAGTTAATGAAGTGGTGCCCATGGCGGGAATCGGACCCGCGACCTCTCCCTTACCAAGGGAGTGCTCTACCACTGAGCCACATGGGCGCTTTACTAAATTCTTACTTAAACTGGAGCGGGCGACGAGGTTCGAACTCGCGACATCTTGCTTGGAAGGCAAGTGCTCTACCAACTGAGCTACACCCGCGCGCCTCGCCAGTTATCAACGCTGGCTCCAACTTTAAATTTGGTGGAGGGGGAAGGATTCGAACCTTCGTACTCTGAGAGAACGGATTTACAGTCCGTCGCCTTTAACCACTCGGCCACCCCTCCAAACCGAACCCGAGATTATGCTGACAATTTCACGTACTGTCAAACCATAACTGGGCGGTAACTGGTGCCGGATGTCGGAATCGAACTGACGACCTTCGCATTACAAGTGCGCTGCTCTGCCAACTGAGCTAATCCGGCGTAAAACTTTTAATCTTTTTTAACCAACGTCAGAGACGGTTTTTTTATTTCCTTTGGCGCTTCAGGCTTCACAAGCACCTCAGACTGCCCCGCCTGCTCATAAACATCTGCAACAGGCTCAGCCTCAAAAAACATGCCCTGACTATTTTCGCGAGCGAAGATACCACGAACCGCACCAATTGGCACGTAAATATTTTGTGAAGCACCAGAAAATCTCGCCGAAAAACTGATTGCAGTGTTATCAATCACCAAGTCCTTGGTGGCTGAATAATTGATATTTAACACTATTTCGCCATTCTTTACGTATGCCATGGGCACTCGGGTATTTTCATCCACCGCCACCAACAAATGTGGCGTAAATCCATTGTCCACACACCACTCATGCACGGCGCGTATCAGGTAGGGCTTAGTGGATGAAACGTTTTCCATGACTTTACTTCCGCATTGCTTTTTCGGAAGGGGTCATCGCCTCGATGTAAGCCGGGCGAGAGAATATACGTTCTGCGTACTTAAGTAAAGGTGCAGCTTGCTTGGGCAGTTCAATTCCATAATGACCAAGACGCCACAAGAGTGGCGCAATAGCGACATCCAGCATGGAAAATTCGTCACCAAGAATATATTCCTGACGGCTGAACAAAGGCACGATCTGCGTCAGATTGTCTCGAATAATCAAGCGCGCCTTATCAGCCAGCTTCTGATTGCCAGACTCAATATCCTTGATATGACTGAACAACTGCTCTTCAAAGTTATGAAGAAACAATCTGGCACGTGCTCGCATCACAGGGTCAGCGGGCATAAGCTGAGGGTGAGGAAAGCGCTCGTCGATATATTCATTAATGATGTTTGCCTGTTGCAGCACCAAATCACGCTCAACGAGGACAGGGACTTCATTATGCGGGTTGATTACGGCCAGATCTTCTGGCTTGTTGGCAAGATCCACGTCGATCACTTGAAAATCCATGCCTTTTTCAAATAGCACAATACGGCAGCGGTGGCTGTATGGATCAGTAGTTCCAGAATACAAAGTCATCATGATGTTGTTTCCTTACAAAACAAAAAAGCGGGATTGCCCGCAAAGGCAATCCCGCCTTGAATAGAACGTTAGTGTATATCTTTCCAGAATTCTTTTTTCAGATAGTACGCGACGATGAAAAGCAAGCCCAGGAAGAGGATCACGATCAACCCCAATTGCAGACGCAAGCCTTTTGCAGGCTCTCCCATGAATACCAGATAATTCACCAGGTCAGCAACCATCGCATCATACTGCGCAGGCTCAAGCACGCCCGGCTTGGTCAGCACCAGGGTATGTTTCTCGACCTCATGGCCATGCTCATCCACTATTTTCTGAACCTTGAGCGTTTGCTCACCCTGCAACTGCCATAGCACATGCGGCATAGCCACTTTGTCATAGACAGTATTGTTCCAGCCCGTCGGACGAGTATCGTCACGATAGAAGCCTCTCAAGTAGCTGTACAGCCAGTCTGGCCCGTTTGCATATGCACGCGCCTGCACCGAGAGATCGGGGGGCGTTGCTCCAAACCAGGATTTGGCATCGCGCTTAGGCATGGTGACAGTCATCGTGTCGCCCACCTTCTCACCAGCAAACATCAGATTTGACTTGATTTCAGCATCACTCAAACCAATATCTTTAAGCCGGTTATACCGCATATAAGCTGCACTATGGCAACTCAGGCAATAGTTTACAAAAGTCCTGGCGCCACGCTGTAACGAAGCCTGATTATTGGGATCGATAAGCGCATGATCAAGATGCACACTTTCATTCGCCATGGCCAGGACAGGCAATAACAGGCCGACCAACAACAATACCTTTTTCATTATCCTGTTACCCTTTCTGGAACTGGCTTGGTCTTATCGATGCTGGTATACCAAGGCATCAAGATAAAGAACAGAAAGTAAACCACAGTGAAAATTCTGGCCACTACCGTTGCACGGTCCGCACCACCCACCATGAAGGTTGAAGGATCGAACACGCCCCAAACATTAGAAGGCTCGGTACCCAGGTACCCCAGAATCAAGAAGCTCACCACAAACAATGCCAACCATACCTTGTAGATAGGACCACGATAGCGTATCGACTTCACGGGACTACGATCCAACCAAGGCAGCAACGCGAAAATCACCACCGACAGACCCATGGCAGCAACACCGGGGAACTGCGAATTCATGATGGGAGGTACCGCACGCAAAATAGAGTAATACGGCGTGAAATACCATACAGGAGCAATATGGGATGGCGTCTTCAACGGATCGGCAGGAATAAAGTTATTCGCCTCCAGGAAGTAGCCGCCCATTTCTGGCGCAAAGAAGATAATGGCCGAAAACACGATCAGAAAAACTGAGACGCCGACAATATCTTTCACCGTGTAATAAGGATGGAAAGGAATACCGTCCAATGGGATACCCGTTTCAGGATCTTTGTGCTTCTTGATTTCAACACCGTCAGGGTTATTAGAGCCCACTTCATGCAGGGCAATGATATGCGCAGCTACCAAACCCAGCAGCACCAGCGGAAGAGCAATTACGTGGAACGCGAAGAACCGGTTAAGGGTCGCGTCAGACACCATGTAATCACCGCGCAGCCAAAGTGAAATATCTGGCCCAACAAAAGGGATAGAGGTGAAAAGATTGATAATCACCTGAGCACCCCAGTATGACATCTGCCCCCATGGCAACAGATAGCCGAAGAATGCCTCCCCCATCAGCGCAAGGAAAATCCCCACACCGAACAGCCAGATCAATTCACGAGGATTCCGGTAAGAGCCATAAATCAGGCCACGGAACATATGGAGATAGACCACCACGAAGAACATGGAAGCGCCGGTTGAGTGCATATAACGAATCAACCATCCCCAGGACACGTCCCGCATGATGTACTCCACGGAGGCAAAAGCGAGCTCAGCATCCGGCTTGTAATTCATGGTCAGAAAAATGCCGGTAACAATTTGCAGCACCAAGACCAACAGTGCCAAAGAACCGAAGAAATACCAGAAGTTGAAGTTCTTGGGAGCGTAATACTCCGAAAGATGGGCTTTCCAGTTGGCCGTCAATGGAAAACGGTCATCTACCCACCCGAGCAAGCCAGTTAAATATTTTTGCATGATTACGCGGCCCCCTTGTCGTCTTCACCAATCAACAGCAGATTGTCGTTGATGTACTTGTGCGGAGGCACGACCAGATTAATAGGTGCGGGCGAGCCCTTGAATACACGCCCAGCCAGATCGAAACGCGAGCCGTGACAAGGACAGAAGAAACCACCCGGCCAATCTGCACCCATTTCATTACCTGCCTGCAGCTTAGGCGACGGAGAGCATCCCAAGTGCGTGCAAATGCCGACCAACACCATCAAATTGGTCTTGATTGAACGTGATGCATTTTGACAATATGCAGGCTGTTGTGTCGTTACTTCCAGCTTCGGATCGGACAGTTTGTCATCATGCTGCACCAATGCCGCCATCATTTCCTGACTACGGTTGATAAGCCATACCGGCTTGCCTCTCCACTCTACCGTAATCATCGCTCCCGACTCGATCTTGCTGATATCAGCTTCGACCGGAGCGCCAGCGGCTTTTGCACGCTCGCTTGGCAACATACTACTAATAAATGGAACTGCAACAGCCGCGGCCGCCACACCTCCTACTGCGGTAGTCGCTGCGATTAAAAAGCGCCGCTTCCCCTGATCCACTTGTTGATTCGCCATCACATTCCCTTAAAATTAATGCGACTTGCTTTAAACTGCAGTTAATTAGCGCGCCATTTTACAGCGTTCAGAGAAAAACTTAAACCTAAAACCGCGACTCATACGGGGTTATTAATTTCGATATAGTGGTGCTGCAGGTTGAATCGATTTTTGAGGTGTTCGCCCAATGCCTGTATGCCATAACGTTCAGTGGCATGATGCCCAGCCGCAATGTAGACCACGCCAGCTTCATTTGCGAGATGCAACGTCTGCTCCGAGACTTCTCCACTGATATACGCATCAACACCCAAAGCAATAGCCTGCTCCATATACCCTTGAGCACCACCCGTACACCAGGCTACCCTGCGTATGACTTTGTCCTCAGGCCCCAGCATCAAGGCTTCGCGATTGAGCACACTAGATACACGCTGACAAAGCATCCGCGCTGTCATATCTTTAGCCGTTCTGCCATAGGCAATAATATCCTGCTCCCCAGTCCACCCCTCCAGGATTAGCCCTACTTTTTGGCCTAATTGTGCGTTATTCCCCAACTCCGGATGCGCATCCAATGGAAGATGATATGCGGCGAGCGACATTCCACTGTCCAGCAGTAACTTGATGCGCTTCTGCTTTACCCCAACGATACGGGCATCCTCATTACGCCAAAAATATCCGTGATGCACCATTACCATATCTGCCCCATGTTCTCGGGCCGCCTCCAGAAAGGCGAGCGATGCCGTCACGCCGGTTACCAATCGCCCCACCTCTGGCCGCCCCTCTACCTGCAGCCCATTGGGGCAATAATCTTTGAACCGCGCTACCTGAAGAATTTGTCCGGTATAATCAAGCAATTCATTCAATTTCATTTTTCTGTATCCATTTTTCGGAAAAAACCATTTAGATCATGCGCAAACTTTGGCTCATTTTTGCACAGACTGTTACGATCAGTCTTGCTGTCATTTTTGTCGCGCAGCAATTCTATCCAGGCTTAATCCCTTCGCAAGCAAAACCCCTGGTCGTTACGGAGGCCCCATCTACTCCAGCTTCAGCCATACCACCGGGCTCTTACAGCGCTGCGGCAAAGAAAGCCATGCCGTCTGTTGTCAATATTTTCACCAGCAAAAAGGCTGAAGCGAATCCATCACAACCATTCATGGATGACCCCCTTTTCCGTCATTTTTTCGGTGATCAGCAGGATGAGCAGCCGCAACGTGAAAACAGCCTTGGATCAGGCGTTATCGTCAGCACCCAGGGGCTGATTCTAACCAACCACCATGTTATTGAATCTGCCGATGAGATCGAAGTAGCGCTTGCCGATGGCAGAACGGTATCAGCGCGTGTCGTAGGCACAGATCCAGAGACTGATCTTGCAGTATTGAAAGTCGATGTAAGCAATCTGCCCGCCATTACGTTTGCAAAAGCAGATCAGATTAATGTGGGCGATGTGGTGTTAGCCATAGGCAACCCATTTGGCGTCGGTCAGACAGTTACACAGGGCATTATTAGTGCGGTGGGTCGTAGCCATCTGGGGATCAACACCTTCGAAAACTTCATTCAGACCGATGCTCCCATCAATCCAGGTAACTCTGGAGGTGCATTGATTGATACTGATGGCAACCTTGTTGGTGTTAACAGTGCCATCTACTCACGCAGTGGTGGCTCTATGGGTATTGGCTTTGCCATCCCTGTCAGTCTTGCCAAGCAGGTAATGGAACAAATTATCCGTCAAGGCAGTGTGACACGTGGCTGGATAGGGATTGAGGCGCAGGACATCACCCCTGAGCTGGCTGAATCTTTCAGATTGAAGGAAGTTCGCGGATCTCTCATCGCAGGCATCCTCCGAGACAGTCCAGCAGAACGCGCAGGCTTGAGACCGGGTGACATTCTCCTGGAGATTGACGGGCGTCAGGTGCAGGACAGTTCCAGCATGCTGAACCTGATTTCCAGCTTGAAACCAAACAAGAAAGCCATCCTGAAAATTTCACGGGACCAGAAAGAGTTTTCTGTACCTGTTCTTATCGGCAAACGTCCGCGCCCAACGATTGTCCCTACTGAGTAAAGTCCCGGGCATTGCCCGGGAACGCCGCAATTATTTGGCGCGATTTGCATTCACGATGCAATATCCCACCCAATAGCTGACTACTGCGATCGTCAGCACTATTGTCAGGATTGATGCGATTCCGACCCACGATCCAAACAGTACCTTAAGCATTTCAATCTCCTTTACCCTGTCATTGTTATAGGCAAGTTGATCTTACGCCCGGCAAAAAACTTTTTAAAGACCTTTTTTTATTTATGGTTAAATAACCATAAATAAATAATGGTCACATGCATTTTTGCAACACTAAGTTAAAAAACTAATCAGCTTGAGTAGTACGAACGCGCAGGAATCCTGCAACAAGAATGCCGGCCTCGTATAGCAACCACAGAGGGACCGCCAGCATGATCTGGGAAATGACATCAGGAGGGGTGAAAATGGCGCCGATGACAAATGCTCCCACAATGACATAGGAACGTATATCTTTAAGGGTCTCAATTCTGACCAAGCCAAAATACACGAGCAGCACCACGGCCACAGGCACCTCAAAGGCAATGCCAAAAGCCATAAAGAGGGTGATGACAAAATCAAGATAGTTGCCAATATCGGTCATCACGGCGACCCCCTCAGGCGCTGTGCCGGCAATAAAACCAAACACGACCGGGAACACCAGAAAATAAGCAAAGCACATCCCGGCGAAGAACAAGAGCGTGCTCGCGACGACCAGTGGCGCCATGAACCGCCGCTCATGAGTGTAAAGACCCGGTGCAATAAATGACCAGACTTGATAAAGGGTGTGTGGCAGAGAGATAACAAATGCCGCCAGCATCGCCACTTTCATGGGCACAAAGAAAGGCGTGGTAACAGCTGTAGCAATCATTTGCCCGCCGGCCGGCAAATGACTCAATAATGGTTGGGCCAATAGCGTATAAATTTTATTGGCAAAGGGGAATAAGCCGATAAATACCAGAACCACTCCGATGACAATACGCAACAACCGGTTGCGCAACTCAATCAGATGCGAAATAAAGGTATCCGTTGTCGTCACTGTGGCTTGTGGATGTCAGGTTGCACTGGGGGAGTAACGGCCTCGGGGGATGACTCAGGAGGAGGAATCATACTTTTGTCGACCTCATTGAGCTGCTCATTGGCGCGAGACTGAAATTGATGCATATCTGCCTGGAGACGATCAGCCCCCTGCTTTATCTCCTGCTGCAATTTCTGCAAATCCTGAAATTGAAGTTCACGATCGATATCAGACTTTACATTGGCAACATAGCGTTGCAATCTACCTGCGAGCAATCCCAATGTCCGTGCCACCTTGGGTAATTTTTCCGGGCCGATCACAATCAAGGCGACCACGCCGATTAGCAGCAACTCGGAAAAAGCAATATCGAACACGGAGGTGGCCGCTTTATTGTTTCGACTTTTGAGTCACTTCGCCTTCAACCGTATTGCTGGTTCCGCGATCATCCAGACTGCCAGGCTTTTGCGCGCCTTCATTCATGGCATCCTTGAAATTCTTCACGGCGCCACCTACATCACTGCCCATATTGCGTAGCTTCTTGGTACCAAAAATTAGTACCACGATAACCAGCACGATCAACCAATGCCAAATACTGAATGAACCCATTTGAACTCTCCTGAATTTTAGCGCTAGGTTTTTGGCAGGGTAGTGCCACCACCAAAAACATGAACATGAATATGGAATACCTCCTGGCCACCTTCTCGCCCGGTATTGATCATGGTACGAAAGCCGGCAAGGCCTTGCTCTTTGGCCAACTTGGGGGCCAACAGCAGCATTTTTCCAAGCAACGCCTGATGAGATGCGTCGCAACTGGCCAGCGATTCTATATGCTCGCGCGGAACAATAAGAAAATGAACGGGGGCCAGAGGATTGATATCCTTAAATACCACCACGTCATCATCTGCGTAAATCTGGGTGGACGGAATGGTACCCGTGACAATTTTGCAGAAAATACAATCAGCACTCATTCATGCTACTCCTGGCGTTGGGCTTTTTCTACCAGCCCGGAAAGGCCCTCGCGGCGGGCAAGTTCATCCAGCACATCCTGAGGCTCAAGCCCAGCATGCGCGAGCATGATCAAGGTATGAAACCAGAGATCGGCAATTTCATAGATGATTTCATCCTTGTTGCCACCCTTGCCGGCAATGATGGTCTCTGCAGCCTCTTCGCCTACCTTTTTCAGGATACTATCCATGCCCTTGGCATAGAGCTTGGCCACATAGGAGGATGCCGGATCTGCCTGTTTACGCTGCTCGAGCAACTCGCCCAATCGGTTAAGTACATCACTCACGGTGGTAAATATCCCCAGGATTTTTGATAACGGGCTGGTCTATCACCCACTCAGTATCTGCCAGCTTCTGGAAAAAACAATTATGCCGTCCAGTATGGCAGGCAATGCCGCCCACTTGTTCGACACTGATGAGCACAACATCCTCATCGCAATCGAGACGAATCTCATGCACTTTTTGCACATGACCGGATTCTTCACCTTTATGCCAGAGCCGATTGCGCGAGCGTGACCAATAAACCGCCTGCCCGGTTTCGGCCGTCAGGCGCAAGGCCTCGCGATTCATCCAGGCGAACATCAGGACTTTGTTAGTGCCCACTTCCTGGGCAATAACCGGTACCAAACCATCGGCAGTCCATTGCACTTTATCCAGCCACGCAACACTCACAATCGCACCTCTATGCCATGGTCACGCATATATTCTTTTGCCTGGCGCACCGTAAATTCCCCATAGTGGAAAATACTGGCTGCCAGAACAGCGTCTGCGCCGCCCTCTTGTACACCTTCGACAAGGTGCAATAAATTGCCCACACCACCCGAAGCAATGATGGGCACACTCACCGCATCGCTGATCGCGCGATTCAAGGGCAGGTTAAAACCGATTTTGGTGCCATCGCGATCCATACTGGTCACAAGCAACTCACCTGCACCCAGCTCAACCATTTTCTTTGCCCACTCAACCGCATCCAGACCGGTGGCTTTTCTGCCACCGTGGGTAAACACCTCCCAATGATCGCCCACCTGCTTGGCATCAATCGCCACCACAATGCATTGCGAACCAAAGCGCCCTGCAGCGTCTGCCACCAATTGCGGATTGGTGACAGCGGAAGTGTTGATACTGACTTTATCAGCCCCGGCGTTCAACAAGCGGCGAACATCGTCCACTTCGCGCACGCCGCCGCCCACCGTCAATGGAATGAACACTTGGGAAGCCACTTGCTCGATAATATTCAGGATTAAGCCGCGGTTGTCAGAACTGGCGGTGATATCCAGGAAGGTAAGCTCATCCGCACCCTGATCGTCATAGCGTTTAGCAATCTCAACCGGATCACCTGCATCGCGCAGCTCCAGGAAATTCACGCCCTTGACCACACGACCATCGGTCACGTCCAGGCAGGGAATAATGCGCTTGGCGAGGCTCATCCGTTCAGCTCGTCTGCCAATGCTTGTGCGGCAGCAAAGTCGAGCGTGCCTTCATAAATGGCGCGGCCGGTAATAGCCCCCATGATGCCTTCACTTTCCACTGCACACAGCTTGTGCACATCATCAAGATTGGTAATACCACCACTGGCGATCACGGGAATAGTGAGGGCTCGCGCCAATGCCACTGTGGCTTCAATGTTCACGCCGCTCAGCATGCCATCGCGGCCGATATCGGTATAAACCACGGCTTCCACGCCATAGCCTTCGAATTTCTGCGCCAGATCAATTACGTCATGACCAGTGAGTTTAGACCAGCCATCTACCGCGACCTTGCCATCCTTGGCATCGAGGCCCACCATGATCTGACCGGGGAAGGCATAGCATGCTTCATGTAAGAATCCCGGATTTTTAACAGCAGCCGTGCCAATGATGACGTAATCGATACCATCGTCCAGATAACGCTCAATGGTCTCAAGATCCCGGATACCACCACCCAGCTGGATGGGAATTTCTCCGCCAACCGCATCCACAATGGCTTTGATCGCGCCCTCATTAACGGGTTTTCCTGCAAACGCGCCATTAAGGTCAACCAGATGCAGACGTTTGCCGCCCTTATCTACCCAGTGGCGCGCCATGGCGCCTGGATCCTCGGAAAACACGGTGGCGTCTTCCATAAGGCCTTGTTTGAGTCGTACGCAGTGACCGTCTTTCAGGTCGATGGCAGGAATGATCAGCATATTTTTTTAATAGATAGAAATTAAGGACGTCCGTCCCACGCAACAAAATTGGATAACAACTTCAGGCCGGCGTGCTGGCTTTTTTCTGGGTGAAACTGCACCGCAAAAATATTATCGCGCGCAATACAACTGGTAAAGCGCTTGGGATAATTGCTATATCCCACCTCAATATCGGCGTCCTCGGGAACGACATAGTAACTATGCACGTAGTAAAAACGCTCACCATCGGCGATATCGTTCCAGATGGGGTGAGGACGGCTCTGATATACCTCGTTCCAGCCCATGTGAGGGACTTTTAAACGTGCACCGTTTGCATCCACCATATCAGCATCGGCAAAGCGTTTGACGTTGCCTGGCAAGATACCAAGTCCAGCGGCATTACCCTCTTCACTATGATCGAACAGGAGTTGAAGCCCGATACAGATGCCTAAAAAAGGCTTGTCGGCAGCCGCTGAAATCACCGCTTGGCGCAAGCCTCTGGCATCGAGTTCCCGGACACAGTCAGGCATGGCCCCTTGACCAGGAAACACCACACGCTCAGCCACCGCAATATCCGCAGGATTACTGGTCACAACCACCCGCTTATCGGGCGCAACATGCTCCAGCGCCTTGGATACGGAGCGCAAATTGCCCATGCCATAATCCACAACAGCAATATCGATCATAGTCTGTGCTTAACAAAATCAGAAATATTGGGACTACCCAAAACTTATAAAGTGCCTTTAGTCGAAGGCATGATGCCGGTCATGCGGTCATCTGCTTCCACGGCCATACGCAAAGCGCGGCCAAAAGCCTTGAAAATCGTTTCTGCCTGATGGTGCGCATTGTCACCACGCAGGTTATCGATATGCAGGGTCACCAGGGCGTGATTGACAAAGCCCTGGAAAAATTCGTGTATGAGGTCGACATCGAAGTCGCCTATGCGGGCGCGCGTGAACTCCACGCCAAATTCCATGCCGGGGCGGCCGGAAATATCCAGTACAACACGCGACAACGCCTCGTCCAACGGCACATAAGAATGTCCGTAACGACGTATGCCTTTTTTATCGCCTATTGCCTTGGCAAAAGCCTGACCCAGGGTAATGCCAATATCCTCGACAGTATGATGCGCATCAATATGCAAATCACCTTTGGCAGAGACCGTGATGTCCATCATGCCATGACGGGCAATCTGATCAAGCATGTGATCAAAAAAACCAAGGCCGCTTGCCAATTTGGACACACCGGTACCATCCAGATTGATAGACACCGAGATTTGCGTTTCGAGGGTATTACGACTTACTTCGGCAATACGCATGGGAAGATCATTACTTTCTTGAGTTTCAAAAAACTAAAAACCGCCGCAGACCTTTGCAGCGACTGCGGCGGTTTGAGTTTCAGACGTAAAATTCGTCTTAGCTGAACAGCTTCTTCAACCAGCCGAATACGCCGCCGCTGGAAGTCGAACCTTTAGCCAGACCGCTGATTTCAGCAGCAGCAGCAGCAGGGTCTGCAGCACCGTAGATAGCAGCACCAGCAACAACGATGTTGGCACCAGCATCTACTACTTGCTTAACGGTAGCTGGCTTGATACCACCAGCAACAGAAACCTTAACGCCCAGATTCAGACTGGATACCAGGCCCAGGTCAGCAAATGGAGTTTGACCTGCAGCTTGTTGATCCAGACCAGTGTGCACGCCGATGATATGCGCGCCCAGCTTTGCTACTTCCTTGGTACGTGCAGCTTTGTCTGCTACGTTGATCAGATCGATTTGAGCTTCTTTGCCATATTTGTTGGCAACATCAATTACACCCTTGATAGTACCGATATCGGCAGTACCCAGTACGGTGCAAATGTCAGCGCCAGCCTTGTAGAAAGGCTCAGCTTCGTAGTAACCAGCATCCATGGTCTTCAGATCAACCAGAATCTTGTTGTTCGGGAATTTAGCGCGCAATGTTTGCAGCAGCTTGATACCGTTGTACTTGATACAAGGGGTACCGATTTCAAGAATATCTACATGGGGGGCTACTTTGGTAGCCAGTGCTACGGTTGCATCGAAATCCAATGAATCCAATGCCATTTGTACTGATGGTTGTGCCACGATACTTCCTCCGCTTAAGTTACAGGGTTATGATTTACTCACTCCGTAATGATACATTTTTTCTTGTGAATAGGGTAAATCGGTTGAATTTTAGCAATATTTTGCCATGATGCACCTTAAATGCATCACTAGGCAGCATCATAATCGCTTTTAAGTTCAGGTGGCGGAGAGAATATCCTTTAAGGCAGCAACCAGCGCGTCACATTCCTCCTCAGTCCCCACGGTAATGCGCATGAACTGATCAATACGAGCTGGCTTTTTGAAGTGGCGCACAATAATGCTGCGCTCACGCAATGCAGTAGTAAGCACGAAGGCATCCCGCTCAGCATGGCGGGCAAAAATAAAATTGGCACCTGATGGCAATACTTCAAAGCCTAGCGCCTGCATTTCATCTACCATCCTGACCCGAGTATCCATCACGCGCTGCCGGGTCTCTTCAAAGTAAGCCATATCTTCCATGGCAGCAACCGCACCCGCACTGGCAAACCTGTCGATGGGATAGGAGTTGAAGCTATCCTTCACCCGATGCAACGCATCAATCAAGTCAGGATGACCGACGGCATAACCCACGCGCAACCCGGCAAGGGAGCGCGATTTAGACAAGGTATGCGTTACCAGCAACTGCGGATACTGATTGACCAGAGCAACGGCAGACTCACCACCAAAATCAATATAAGCCTCATCAATCACAACCACCGACTCGGTATTGGCATCCAGTAATCGGCGTATTTCGCTCAGCGCCAGTACGCGACCAGTAGGTGCATTGGGATTGGGGAAAATAATCCCGCCATTCGCAACGCGATAATCATCCACATTGATTTCAAAGGTTTGCGTCAGCGGCACGGTCTGATAATCAATATCGTAGAGCCCGCAGTACACCGGATAAAAGCTGTAAGTAATATCTGGAAAAAGCAAAGGCGCATCATGCTTGAGCAAAGCAAGAAACACATGCGCCAGCACTTCATCTGATCCATTACCAACAAACACTTGTGCGGGCGTTAAGCCATGACACTCGGCGATGGCTTGTTTCAGCCTATCCGAATTGGGGTCTGGGTATAGACGCAGACTATCCGCAACCTCACCGCGCAAAGCTGCCAGCACTTTAGGGCTGGGGCCATACGGATTTTCATTGGTATTCAGCTTGATGAGGTTGGCCATTTTAGGCTGCTCACCCGGCGTATAGGGAGTGAGGCCGTGGACCACCTGGCTCCAGTATTTACTCATTTTTTAAGCCGGTACTCTGCAGAGCGGGCGTGTGCTTGCAGGCCTTCGCCATACGCCAGGGTCGCGGCCACTTTACCCAGTTTTTGCGCGCCTTCGGCCGATACCATGATCAGGCTGGAACGTTTCTGGAAATCGTACACACCGAGCGGTGAAGAGAATCTGGCCGTGCGTGAGGTAGGCAAGACGTGGTTAGGGCCAGCACAGTAATCCCCAAGCGCTTCGCAGGTATCACGTCCCATGAAGATGGCACCCGCGTGCTTGATCTTCTTGCTGAAGGCTAAAGGATCATCCAGCGAAAGCTCCAGATGTTCTGGCGCGATGTAATTGCTGATGCGAGCGGCTTCTTCCAGATCCTTTACCTGAATCAGCGCGCCACGGCCTTGCAGCGATGTCTTGATGATGTCCTTGCGCGGCATTTCTTCGACCAGACGTGCGGCACTGGCGGCCACTTTGTCGAGAAACTCAGCATCGGGCGATAACAAAATGGCTTGGGCAAGCTCGTCGTGCTCGGCTTGCGAAAACAAATCCATCGCCACCCAGTCCGGATTGGTCTTGCCATCACAGATCACGAGAATTTCAGAAGGACCAGCCACCATATCAATACCAACTACGCCGAATACGCGACGCTTGGCTGCAGCCACATAGGCATTACCAGGCCCAACAATCTTGTCTACCTGCGGTACGGTTTCAGTGCCATACGCCAAGGCGCCAACAGCTTGAGCGCCGCCTATACAAAACACGCGATCCACGCCGCACACCGCCGCCGCCGCCAATACCAGCTGGTTACGCTCACCATTAGGCGTCGGCACTACCATGATCAGTTCTTCCACGCCTGCCACTTTGGCTGGAATAGCATTCATCAGCACCGATGAAGGGTAAGCTGCCTTGCCGCCTGGCACATACAAGCCCACGCGATCAAGCGGAGTGACTTGCTGGCCGAGCAAAGTGCCATCGTCCTCGGTATAACTCCAGGACGACATCAACTGCTTCTCGTGGTAAAGGCGCACGCGCTCGGCAGCTTGCTGCAGAGCCTCGCGCTGGGCAGCCGGCAGTGCTTCCAGTGCGGAATGCAGTTCTACTTGGGAAATTTCCAGCGAGGAAAGACCTGTCACATCCAGATGATCAAAGCGCTTGGTGTACTCCAGCACAGCGGCATCGCCACGTTGTTTTACATTGCGCAAGATATCGGCAACCACCAGATCGATCTGGTCATCCTGAGCGGTCTCAAATGCCAGCAAGGCTTTGAGATCCGCATCAAAGGTCGCATCGCGAGTAGAAAAGCGTCGAATATTCATTGTGTAGCCTTATTTCTTTCCATTTTCTGCCACTGCTTGGGCAAATGAATCCATGATTGGTTGCAGCTCACCCCGCTTCAGCTTGAGCGAGGCCTGATTCACCACCAGGCGAGAGCTGATATCGGCAATCTCTTCCACGGCCTTGAGTTGATTGGCGCGCAAGGTGCCGCCCGTACTCACCAGGTCGACAATCGCATCTGCCAGGCCAACCAATGGGCCCAGCTCCATCGAGCCATACAGCTTGATCAGATCAACATGCATGCCTTTGTTGGCAAAATGCTCACGCGCCGTTTTCACATATTTCGTCACGACCTTGAGACGGGCACCGCGACGAATCGAACCGAAATAATCGAAATCCTCGCGCACGGCGACCATCATCTTGCAACGAGCGATCTGCAGGTCCAGTGGCTGATAGAGCCCTTCTCCACCATGTTCGGTGAGCACGTCCTTGCCAGCAATGCCCAAATCAGCCGCGCCATACTGCACGTAGGTGGGGACATCCGTCGCCCGTACAATCAGCAAGCGGACATCCGGACGGTTGGTCGGCAGAATCAGCTTGCGTGAAGCCTCTGGCGCTTCCAGGGCATGAATACCCGCGGCCGCCAGCAGAGGGGTGGTCTCTTCAAAAATGCGGCCTTTGGATAGGGCAATGGTGATCATGAATTCAATTCTCTGTTAATACGGTCATTCAATGGCAAAGCGCTTCAAGAAGTGCGCTTGACCTTGGCACCCAGGGCAGTGAGCTTCTCTTCGAGATTTTCATAGCCACGATCCAGGTGATAAATACGCTCAATTATCGTCTCGCCACTGGCCACCAGCGCCGCCAGAACCAGACTGGCCGAGGCACGCAAGTCTGTCGCCATGACGGTAGCGCCTTCCAGCTTGGGCACGCCGCGCACAATCGCCGTATTGCCTTCCACTTCAATCTGGGCTCCCAGGCGCTGCATTTCCTGCACATGCATGAAGCGATTTTCGAAAATAGTCTCAGTAACTTTTGCCACGCCATCCGCGATGGTATTCAAGGCCATCATTTGCGCCTGCATGTCCGTGGGGAAAGCGGGATGCGGCGCTGTGCGGATATTCACAGCCTTCAATTTTCCGTTACTTTTTACGGTGATGCTAGTTGCATCACTTTCCACTGTTACACCGGCATCGCGCAACTTCTCGATCACGGCATCCAGCAGGTCTGCCCGTGCATTGTTCAATTTGACGCAACCACCGGTCATGGCGGCAGCCACCATATAGGTTCCTGCCTCGATACGATCGCATACCACCTGATGGTCGCAGCCATGCAAACGCTCCACACCGTGAATGGTAATGATGTCGGTACCAGCACCTTCAATCCTCGCACCCATTTTGATCAGGCAATCAGCAAGATCGACCACTTCGGGTTCTTTGGCGGCATTTTCAAGCACCGTGGTTCCATCCGCCAGACATGCGGCCATCATGAGATTTTCGGTGCCGGTGACCGTGACCATATCCATGAAATAGCGCGCTCCCTTGAGCTTGCTGGCGCGCGCTTCGATATATCCATGTTCGATGTGGATCTCGGCACCCATGGCTTGCAGCCCCTTGATATGCAGATCCACAGGACGCGAGCCAATGGCACAGCCACCTGGCAATGAAACCCGAGCATGCCCAAATCGTGCCAGCAATGGCCCCAACACGAGGATGGAAGCCCGCATGGTTTTCACCATTTCATAGGGCGCTTCCTGAGTATGGATATGCGAAGCATCCAGAACGACACGATCTTCGGATCGGCTGGCCTGAACACCCATATGCTCCAGCAAGGTGATGGTAGTCCCCACATCCTTGAGCTTGGCTACGGCGCTCAGTTTTAGCGGGGTTTCTGCCAGCAGCGATGCGCAGAGAATCGGCAATGCCGCATTCTTGGCACCGGAAATGGTGATTTCCCCTTGTAGCGGAATCCCGCCTTCAATAACCAGCTTGTCCAAAATCCATCCCTAACTTTTATTGTGTAGCATCTGCCTGAACACTTCAGGCGGTAGCGGATTCCAGCATTTTTTGCAGTTCGCCCTGTTGAAACAGATCGCGCATGATATCAGCGCCGCCAATGAACTCGCCTTTGATATAAAGCTGAGGAATCGTTGGCCAGTTAGCATAAACCTTGATGCCATCACGAATGGCAGGGTCTGCCAGCACATCCACCGCGACAAAATCCTTGACGCCGCTCGCCTGCAAAATCTGCACGGCAAGGCCCGAGAAACCGCATTGTGGAAACTTGGGTGAGCCCTTCATATAAAGCACTACCGGGTTGGCAGTGACCTGATTCTTGATCAATTCTTGAGTACTATCCATTTCAAACTCCTTAAAAGCTTAAGTCGAAGCACGTTGCGCCCAGGTCTCGGGCGTAAAAGTGCGCATCGATAAGGCATGAATTTCCTGGCGCATGCGATCGCCCAAAGCCTGATAAACCAGCTGGTGCTGCTGCACCATATTCTTACCTGTAAAGGCAGCGCTCACGATCACGGCTTCAAAGTGCTGGCCATCATTGCCAAGCACCTGCACGTAATCACACGCCAGTCCTTGCGTTATATAGGTTTTTACATCATCTGCGCTTAACATTTTAGCCCCTGAGCTTGTATCCGGATTTCAACATTCTGAGCGCAAGCCATGACAGCAGCAAGAAACTGACGCCGACCACCAGCAAACTGACGGCAGGAGAAATGTCGCCCTGGCCAAAAAAACCATAACGGAAACCATCAATCATGTAGAAAAACGGGTTGAAATGGGAGACCGTCTGCCATACCGGAGGTAGCGAATGGATCGAGTAAAACACGCCAGAAAGGAATGACAAAGGCATGATAATAAAATTCTGGAATGCCGCCATCTGGTCAAACTTGTCCGCCCATATGCCTGCAATAATCCCAAATGCCCCCAGCAAGGCACTCCCTAGAAACGCAAATGCCAGGATGAATCCCGGATGTGCAATGGGCAGATCAATGAAGATGATGGCCACCAGGTATATGCACAACCCAACCACCAAACCACGGATGATGGACGCCGCCAGGAATGCCAGGAAGAACTCCAGATAAGACAGCGGGGTCAGCATCACAAAAATAATACTGCCCATTACCTTGGACTGGATAAGGCTGGATGAACTATTGGCAAAGGCATTTTGCAACACCGACATCATGATCAGACCTGGGATCAGGAAGGCGGTATAACCCACGCCGTCGTAGACCTGCACATGCTTGTCCAGCACATGCGAAAAAATAAGCAAATACAACAATGCCGTCATCACCGGTGCGGCAACTGTCTGGAAACTGACACGCCAGAAGCGCAGCAGCTCTTTCTTGAACAGGGTCCAGGGCCCGCGCATGCGCGCTGAGATGAGACTGCTCATGCGCGCCCCACCATATCGACAAACACATCCTCGAGATCCGCTTCCAGCAACTGCATGTCGGTAAACGTCAACTGTGACTGGCGAAGCTCCGCCAACACATCCGCCACTTGGGCAACATCATTCAATGTAAAGGTGTAGACATCACCATCACGATGCCGCACCAGCGCGGCGATGCCAGCAGGCAGCACGCTTCCAGGCGCCATGGTGACACGCAGTTGCTTGCCAGGAATCTGCTTGAGCAGATTCGCCGTCGTATCCAAGGCCACAATCTGGCCCGACTTCATCATGGCAACGCGCGAACAGAGCACCTCGGCCTCTTCCAGATAATGCGTGGTGAGAATGATGGTATGACCTTCGCGGTTGAGGCGCTGAATAAACGCCCACATAGTCTGGCGCAACTCCACATCCACACCCGCTGTTGGCTCGTCCAGCACGATCACAGGTGGCTTGTGGGCCAGCGCTTGGGCAATCAGTGCACGGCGCTTCATGCCCCCTGACAGGCGACGCATATTGACGTGAGCCTTGTCGGTCAGACCCAAGGATTCAATCACTTCATCCACCCAAGCGTCGTTTTCCGGCCCGCGACCAAAATAGCCGGCCTGAAAGCGCAACATTTCACGTACATTGAAAAACGGATCAAACACCAGCTCTTGCGGGACAACGCCCAGCAACTGCCTGGCCTGCGCATATTGAGATACCACGTCATACCCCATGACTGCCAATTTGCCGCTACTTGGACGCAGCAGGCCCGCCAGCAGATTGATCAGCGTGGATTTTCCTGCCCCATTCGGGCCAAGCAAGGCAAAGAACTCACCTTGCTCAATCGACAGGTCTATGCCTTTCAATGCCTTTAAAGCACCGAAATCCTTGGTTACCTGCTCAATCTTGATCGCGGGGGTCATGGTCATGAAACGGGCAGAGCCCGGATGCCTAAGCGGCAGCGTGAGGGATCAGATCCAGCACGCCATACAGCGTCGCCAGACTGGTCAGGTTCTTGGGAAAATGGACGAACTTCAATTCACACTTCTGATCCTGCGCACGGCGCAGCCATTCAAACAGCACGCTGATGGTCGCGGTATCAACATCAGACACTGCGGAAAGATCAACTTCAAGCCGATCCGCCATGGGCAGGGCCTGACTTTGCGCCAACAGGTTGTTGACCTGTGGCATCGTCATATCGCCCTGCACCTGCCAGCGTTGTCCTTCAGAAATAATTTGCGTCATTCTGCTTGCCGTTATTTGGCAGAACCAGCGTTTTTGTCGGCTAGCTTTTGAATCAGGCCATCCATGCCGGACTGGCGAATTTCGCTGCTGAACTGACCACGATAATTGGTCACCAGGCTCACGCCCTCGATCACGATATCGTAGACCTTCCAGGCTTCACCGGTTTTTTCCAGGCTGTAATCGACGGCGATGGGCTGGCCACCTGGCTGCACGATTTCAGTCTTCACGGTGACTTCCTTGTCCGTAGGGTCAGCGCGCAAAGGCTTGTAGTTGATGGTCTGGTTACGATACTTACCCAGCGCAGTGGCATAGGTACGCAGCATCAGACTGCGGAATTCCTTCTGGAATGCATCCTGCTGCTCTTTGCTGGCGCGGCTCCAGTTTTTGCCCAGCACCATGCGTGACACACGATCAAAATCAAAGTTTGGCAAAATCTTTTCTTCTGCCAATGCAAAGATCTTTTTCTGATCACCGGCCTGAATGTCCTTGTCTTTCTTGACGATGGCCAGCACTTCATCCGCCGTCGACTTCACCAGCACATCAGGAGGGACATCGGCTACAGCCAAATGCATTGCCCCCATCAGGACAGCAGCTGCTACGAACTTGATTACAGACTTCATGTTTATTCCGCCTTTTTACTATCGTCGCTTTCGGACGCTTTGTTGTACAAGAACTGACTGATCATTTTTTCCAGGACGACTGCATCCTGAGTGTGGGAAATCTTGTCGCCATCTTTCAATGGCTGCTCATCGCCCCCGGCTTCCAGACCTACGTATTGCTCACCCAGCAGGCCAGCCGTATAAATATTGGCAAACGTGTCCTTAGGGAAAGGATATCGCTTGTCCACCTTCAGAGTCACTTTAGCCTCAAAGGTTTTACTGTCGAATTGAATATTGTCCACCCGACCAACCACCACCCCCGCACTTTTTACGGGAGCACGCGGTTTCAAGCCGCCAATATTTTCAAATGCAGCGGTCACCGTATACGTATCACCCACACTGCTGGAGGTGAGGTTACCCACTTTAAGCGCCAGCCCAAACAAGGCGGCAGCTCCAGCGACGGCAAAAATGCCGACCCATAAATCCATTGTTGTGCGTTCCATTCAATCTCCAGTCTTTGCGTTATTACGCATTTTATTTCGCACCCTGACACAGGGCTCACTCAATCGCTGTCAGCGAATCAAGTCACAATCATGAAAGAGGTCAGGATGAAGTCCAGGCCCAGCACGGCCAGGGACGAATTCACCACCGTTCGTGTTGTCGCCCGACTCACACCCTCGGCAGTCGGTGGAGCATCAAACCCTTCAAACAAGGCAATCATGGTGCAAGCAACGCCAAACACCACACTCTTGATGACACCATTCACAATATCGGCCTGAAAATCAACATTGGCCTGCATCTGGGACCAGAAGGCGCCGTTATCCACCCCGATGACCGGCACGGCCACCAGATAGCCGCCCAACACCCCGACCATGGAGAACAGCGCTGCCAGCAAGGGCATGGAAACCACGCCCGCCCAGAACCGGGGAGCGACCACTCGTGCAATCGGGCTGACCGCCATCATTTCCATCGCCGATAACTGCTCGGTGGTTTTCATCAGACCGATTTCAGCAGTGATAGCAGTCCCTGCCCGCCCAGCAAACAGCAGAGCTGTCACAACAGGACCCAGCTCGCGTACCAACGAGAGCGCCACCAGGACTCCGATCGCTTCTGACGAGCCATATTTTTGCAACGTGTTATAGCCCTGCAATGCCAGCACCATGCCGACAAAAAATGCCGACACCAGAATGATCAGCAAAGACATAACACCGGTAAAGTAGATTTCCCGGATAGTCAGGTGGATACGCCTGAAACTTTCACCGGAATAAATCAGGGTGTAGAGAAAGAAACGCGCACCGGAACCCAGACGCCAGATACGATCAATAATACGGTGGCCCATGCCACGCAATACTTCTGCCAAACGTTTAAGCATCCTGCCCTCTCAGCATATCGCGCCGGTAATCGGGCGCGGAATAGTGGAAGGGCACTGGCCCATCGACTTCACCATGCACAAATTGATGTACGAACGGCAGCGTCGACTGCCGCAATTCTTCAGGGGCGCCCTCGGCCTCCACTACCCCATTGGCCACAATGTAGACGTAATCGGCAATCGAAAACGCTTCCTTCACATCGTGGGTCACCAGTATGGAGGTCGCCCCCAAGGCATCATTCAGACTGCGAATGAGGTTGCAGGTAACACTCATTGAAATCGGATCAAGACCCGTAAATGGCTCGTCATACATGATGATGGATGGATCAAGCGCAATGGCACGTGCCAGCGCGACTCGGCGTGCCATGCCGCCGGAGAGCTCCGTCGGCATCAAGTTGCGTGCACCGCGCAAGCCTACGGCATTCAGCTTCATCATCACCAGATCACGGATAATGGACTCCGGCAGGTCGGCATGCTCCCGAATCGGGAAAGCGACATTCTCGTAAACTGACAAATCGGTAAATAGGGCGCCAAACTGAAACAGCATGCCCATCTTGCGACGCAGATGAAACAAACCATGGCGATCCTGCTTGTGCACGACCTGCCCCTCAACGCGAACCTCGCCTTGGGTTGGCACCAGCTGCCCCCCAATCAGGCGCAACAGGGTCGTTTTACCGCTACCACTACCACCCATGATGGCGATCACCTTGCCGCGCGGAAAGGACATATTGATGCCCTTGTGCAGCAGTCGCCCCTTGTAACCAAAGGATAGATTGTCGATTTCGACGATGTTGTCGGCCATAGCGGTCTTGAAATTTGGAATCCTGACATTTTAAATCAATTCGTGTTGCGGACGTAACACAAAAACAAAAAAGCCCGCCAAAGCGGGCTTTTTTACAACATTTTAACTTCCTTAAAATGCCATACAGACAACGTACTTCTGCGAATCCACAATAGTTGGACTGCTTCCCGCAGAGACTATCGCCGTCGCTGCCGTCACCCCATTTACAGCCTCTGCAGCCATCATGGCTCCAGTCGCCGTATTGCCGTCATCCATCGTCGCGTCCAGCTGCTTTACGAACTTCCCTAAAATCCCGGTCGAGCATATGGCATAAGATCCGCTCAACCCGACAATCGTCTTGTTGGGGTTGGACTGAACACCGATCACTCCACCCTCAGTGTTCGTAGGCTGATATGTTGCATCCCCCAATGTGGTCGAACCCGTTGCCAAGCCCGCCAACCTTAAATGTTGCCAGAAGATGTAAGTTTCATCTGTCTGCGCTGTCGAATTCCAGACACCTTCAATCACGCCATCGCCATCACCATTACTTGTCGCGCCGACATGATTAATGGCGGCTTTATCATCCCCTGGCAGCGCCTTGAATTTATCCTGATATGAATACACCTGGACCTGAATATTTCTGAAATCAGACGCCATGTTTTTGACTTTGGCACTGTTAATCAACTCTTGCCCCTTCAGCACGCCACCGAGTAGCAGGCCGATGATCACCAGCACAATGGCCAGCTCAATCAAGGTAAAACCAGATTGTTTATTCATTAAGCTATCCTTATGACCCCTGTTATTTTTTTACCTGCCAGCATCAGAAACAACTGATTTTTGTTGCATTCTACCTTGCAATTGGCGTGCCACAGGCGAAATTCTTGTTCAGAAATTAAATTGATTACGATTATGGGCTTATATGATTAAAATCATCTTCCAAGCGTCAAAATATCATCATCTCTGACAATAAAATGACACCCCCCAACCCGATTCAAGACTATAAACGCCACTCGCGATTCAGCTTCCTATCTGCTCGCCGGCAATGGCAGCTGGCGTTGATGTTGTTTTCATTGCATGGCTTGCTGGTATGGGGAATGGGTAGCGAACTGCAAACAGCCTGGACGCTTTTTCACTATGGCTGCTTCCTGCTGTGGCAACCCGTACTGCATGGCCGTGAGCCCCTATCTTTGCGGACTGCCTTAATTCTGGTGAGTGGAGGCATATTGATGACGATGTTCATGAGTTGGTGGCTCATGGCATTCTGGCTTTGCCTGTTATTTTCCTTGCTGGGTGGACGCATTTTCTCTTTCACAAAAACGGCCTCCCGCCCCGGGTTTCTGATGGCCGCCACCTATTTGCTGGCCATGCTGACAATGCATGTTGTCCCGCAACTGCTAGCCAGGAATATCGATACCGACGCTCTGATCGCGCTCGTTGAATATGGGCTGCTTTTGCTGCCCATCGGTGTGCTATTCACCAAAGCTGAAAATGGCGACGCTCACCAAGTCCTCGCCATGGACTTTTTTTATACGCTGATGCTGTTGATGATCACCATCACCCTTGTGCTCGGCTGTTTTGCCATCGCCATGACAACACAAGCGCGCTACACAGAAGTTTTACTCAAGATGATTTTTGCCCTGGCAGCAGGCTTGCTGGCCTTGAGCTGGTTCTGGAACCCCAGAGCAGGATTTTCGGGCATTGGGCTGATACTTTCCCGCTATCTGTTGAGTGTAGGCTTGCCATTTGAACAGTGGATACAAAACATCGCCGAGCTCGCCCAGCAACAACGTACCCCAGCGAATTTTCTTGCACATTCCGTGGCTGAAATAGCCAAGTTACCCTGGGTGCAAGGTGCGAAATGGCAGTTAGGCCAAGCCGAGCAGCAACTAGGTAAACCCAGCGTGCATTTTCATGAATTGCAGTTTCATGACGTTGAACTGACCTTGTATAGTCGCTGGCCGCTGACACCAGCCCTGACGATACATGTCAAACTGCTGACCCGGATTGTGGCTGAGTTTTATGAAGCGAAACGCCGCGAAGAGTCCATGACGCAGAATGCGTATATGCAAGCCGTATATGAAACTGGCGCCCGCCTGACCCATGACATCAAAAATCTGGTGCAATCCATGGGCGCCTTGTGCAGTGCGGCCGAGCATACCGCGGCAAGCGATCAGGAGCGACTGCTTGCCTTGATACGCAAGCAATTGCCCCTGCTGAATGAACGCATGGCAAAAACGCTGACCAAGCTGCAATCACCCGCCAACGAAACACGCAGCACCCTTCCCATTTTGCAATGGTGGGAAAATTTCCAGGCGCATTACCCCCACCTCGGCATTATTTTTGAGGCCACGATCTCGGCAAATCCAGCAGTGGATGGCGATGTGCTGGATAGCGTGACGGACAATCTGATTCAAAACGCCCTGGCCAAGCGCAGCAGCCAGCCAGAGCTGACCATTTATGTCAGTCTCAGTGGAGATAATCATTATACGGTGGCGGTAAGAGATACCGGCAGCGCAATGCCCTCGGCTATTGCCGACAAGCTGTTCAAAAAACAGGTAAGCTCGGGCAAAGGACTGGGCATAGGCCTGTATCAGGCGGCCAAACAGGCAAACGCCAGCGGATTAACGCTGGCGTTGAAGGAAAATCGCGAAGGTTCCGTCTGGTTTACGCTAGGCCCGCAACAGACCGCCTAGCGCCAATCATCATAACGTTCCGTAGGAGTGCAGGCCGGACAGGAACATATTGACGCCGAGGAAGGCAAAGGTCGTGACCAGCAAACCCACCAACGCCCACCAGGCCAGCATGCTGCCGCGCAAGCCCTTGACCAGGCGCAAGTGCAACCAGGCAGCATAATTCAGCCACACGATCAGCGCCCAGGTTTCCTTCGGGTCCCATGACCAATAGCCGCCCCAGGCTTCCGCCGCCCACATGGCACCCAGAATGGTCGCAATGGTGAAGAAGGCAAAACCAACGGCAATCGCCTTGTACATCACGTCATCCAGCACTTCTAGCTTGGGCAGGCGCGATGCCAGAATGCCACGCTCGGCCAGCAAGTATGCGCTACCCACCATCGCTGCCAGCGAGAAGGCGCCATAACCAATAAAGTTGGCCGGTACGTGAATTTTCATCCAGTAGGATTGCAAGGCAGGCACCAGCGGCTGAATGGCATTGGCCTGACGATCGAAGGTGTACCAGAGTATGAAGCCTACCGCCGCGTTAATCACCAGCAAGACAAAACCACCCAGCTGGCGGGTTTCGTAGCGCCGCTCATAGTAAAGGTACAAAAGTGCCGTAATCAGGCAGAACAGCACAAACACTTCATACAGATTGCTGATCGGGATATGGCCGACATCCGGGGCGATCAGATAAGACTCATACCAGCGCACCATCAGGCCGACAAAGCCCATCAGCACGGCGGCCCAGGTCAGACTGGTCGCGACCTTGCCGGAGAACTCGGAACGGCGGAACAAGGCAAACCAGTAAGTCAGCATGGCCAGCACAAACAGCACATTCATCCACATGATGGCAGACTGGCTGGAGATAAGGAATTTCAACAGGAAGGCATGGTCAGCCCGCGCCAGATCAGCCTGATAGAGCTGAATGGCAAACAGGCTGATAATGCCGATGCCAATGATCAGGAGGCGCATGGGCTTCCACTGCCAGCCCAGATAACTGAAGCCGAGTGCGGCACCAATCAGAAAGGTTTTTTCGTAGGCATCCATGTAAGCGCCATACTGCTGATACGCAAACAGGGCTCCTGCACAGAGGATGAGCGCATACAGCCAATCCTGCCAGCGCAAACGCTTCAGCAGCGGTTGAGGGTGATCTTCAAACAAAATGGTATTCATGGTTTTTCCTGACCTTGGCTAGATAGCATGCGCTATTCGCTTTGCAACAATCGACGCAACTGTTCGCGGTACTGCTCGAACTCCATATCCAGATCGCGATTCTTGCGATTGGCAGACATGGTAAACAACACTTCATGAGTGGGTTTGATCAACATCCAGATACGACGTTCCCGGATATAGATCATGGCAAAAATGCCCAGCACCAACAATACGGACCCACCATACACCAGATTCTTGCCGGGAGAGCGTGTCAGTTGCAAACCACTGGCCTGACGTTGCTGGAATTCATCCAGCTGCAAATAGAACGGTGCGCCATAAAAGAAAAGATCACTCATGGCATTCAGGCTCTCCTGCAGAAATATCTGCGTATTGGAATCAAGCTCACCGGCCTTGAGTCCAGCACGCTCAAGGCCCAGCTTGTAAGCCTCGAGCGTCGCACCAGAGATGATTTTCAGATAGGTCTGCGCCGCTTTTTCGCGTTGCGGCTCGGGCACAGCATCTTCAATCATCTTGGCAATCCGCGTGTAGCCACCTGCATCAAAGCCTTGCAGCAACTGCACTACACTCGCCTGGAATTTTTTGCGCATGTCAGGATCGGCTTTGTCGCCCATGGCATCCTGAGTAAAGCGACGCGCAATTTCCTCGTGCAGGGAGGGATCAAACATGGTGGCCCGCAACCGCATGAATCCTTGCAAGCTGTAATCTTCATCCGCAGGAATACGCAGGTACTTCAACTCATCCTGTGGCGTTGCGCGCATGCCGGTGACGAAATAGCGACGGCCATCCAGCTGCAAAGGCTGCATGTAGCTCACATACTCGCGTGCCTGACCTTGGGCATCGCGCACCTTGTACGTGATGTTGGGGCCGACATTATGTGGCTTGCCCTTGCCATCGGGAGACAAATTAAGAATGTTGAACAACCTGAAATCGTTGAATTCAACTTTCAGAGCCTGATCGCCCTCACCCAAGGTCACGTTCTTGAATATATTGCTTTGCACTTTGATCGGCTGATCATTGGCACCAAACAAACCATACGCATTGAAGTCGAGCTTGGTTCCACCATCCTGAAAATCGGACTGGTAAATGGCAATGCCTTTGTAGATCAGCGGGTGATTGACACTAATGGTATGCGCCAATGGCTCCTTGAGGTCAGGATCAATAATCAGGAGATCACTCTCGAAGGACTTGGGCTGACCGGTAGCGTAATGCTCAATGCGGAACTGCTTCAGCTGAATGCGAAATGGCAGCTCCTGCACCAGATAACCATCGCGGATGCGCATGAAAGACACATTGGAGCTGGCACCTTCCGGCAGGGTCATATTGGCGCGGAAAGACAAATTGCGCACGGACAAGCGGCTGATGGCAGGCACTTCATTCTCAGGAATATCCAGCGTTTCGACCTTTTTGTAGCCGAGCAGCTCCTGCACCTTGAAGGGCACGTTGCCATCAATCAGGCCACCCACACAAATGACGACGATGGCCGTGTGCGTCAGGATATAACCCAGGCGCTGATAGCTGCCTGCCTTGGCGGCAATCAGCTCGCTGCCATCGGCTTGCTGTACGGTTTTGAAGCGAAAACCACGCTGCCCTAAAAACTGAACGATACGCGCACGCGCCTCGGCAGTAGCGGCGACGGTATAAGAAGCACGGTGACCGAATGCTCGCAGGGATTTTTCTGTCGCGCCCTCACGGTAGGCACGCAACTCCCGCAGCATCAGCGGGCTATTACGATAAATACAGAGACTGGTCGACAGCACCAGGAACACCAGTATCACCAGAAACCAGACGCTGTGGTATACGTCATACAAGCCCAGCTTTTCGAACAGATCAAACCAGAACTGGCCGAACTTGATCACATAATTGGGATAGGGCTCGTTCTGCTTGAGCACCGTACCGATGATAGACGCGATCCCCAATACGGTAAGCAGGCTCACGGCAAAACGCATGGAGCTCAACAGCTCGTATAGTCGGCGGGAATTGGAGGACTGAGGCTTCAAGGCGTAATCAATCTGAAATAGTTCGTTTAGGACAAACAAGACTGGCAGGAGTTGCCAAAAAAGTTAAGGGTGGCTGCAAGCCACCCTTAACTTTTAAAACATCTATTGAACCAGCCCCGATGGGACTAGCTTAGTGCAGACCCTGAATATAGTCAGCAACAGCCGCCATATCGCTATCACTCAGCTTGGCAGCGACCATGCGCATCATCTTGGCAGCATCATTGGCACGTTCGCCAGCACGGAATGCCTTCAACTGGGTCACGGTGTAATCGGCATGTTGACCGGCCAGACGTGGGAACTGCACAGGAATGCCAGCACCAGCAGGACCGTGGCAGGAAGCACAGGCTGGAACGCCTACGCCAGGAATACCGCCCTTGAAGATTTTTTCACCGACAGAACCAGCACCATTGCTTTTGGCGGTGCCTTGTTTAGGAGCCTGCGAACCGAAGTATGCACCCAGGTTGCTCATGTCTTCAGGGGTGAGGTTGGCCACCATACCAGCCATGATGGGGTTCTTACGATCGCCAGCCTTGAAGTTGGTGAGTTGCTTGGTAATGTATTCCGGATGCTGACCTGCCAGCTTGGGGTACATAGGCACCATGCTATTGCCATCCGCACCGTGACAGGCCGCACAGACGGTGGTCGCTGTCGCAGCGCCCTTGCTGGCATCCCCTGCGGCAAAGGCAGAAATGGCGGTCATTGAGCCCAGGGCAAGCACCGCAATGTGACGGAAATTCATATCCAGCTCCTCAAACAATACTACTGATTTAAATATGGTTAAACATTAGCCACGCATTTTATCCAAATTTACGTTATCGTGGTAGCATTTTTGCCCCTTGCCGTACTTGAATAAGCCCCTATCTATGCCATTGTTTCAAAACGCCACATTCCATATCTCTGCTCATCACCTGAGTGACTTGCCCCCGCCATTCGGCATCGAGGTCGCTTTTGCTGGCCGCTCAAATGCTGGGAAGTCAAGCGCACTCAACACCATGGCGAATCATAATCGCCTGGCTTTTGTGAGTAAGCAGCCAGGCCGCACCCAACTGATCAACTTCTTTAGTCTGGGGGGAGATCGTTTTCTGGTGGACTTGCCCGGATACGGCTACGCCAAAGTCCCAGAGAGTATGCGCAAGCATTGGCAAATGACGTTATCCAACTACCTGAGCCACCGTTCATCCTTATATGGCCTGGTATTGGTAATGGATAGCCGCCACCCTTTGACTCCACTGGACCGGCAAATGCTGGACTGGTTTGGTCCCAGCGGCAAGCCAATTCATGTGCTGCTGACCAAGTCGGACAAACTATCCAGAAGTGCCGCCATGCTGACTCTGAATGCCGTGCGCAAAGAGCTGAATACCACTTGGGGCAACTGCTCGGTACAGCTATTTTCCAGCCTGAAAAAACAGGGTGTGGAAGAAGCCGAAGCCGTCATCGGCAAATGGCTGTTCCCGCCACAGGATCACTCAACGGAAGAGCCGTCCGAGAGCCCTGCGGGGTAAAGCCTTATTTACGGGTGAAGATGATGTCCCAGACGCCGTGGCCCAGCTTGATGCCACGGTTTTCAAACTTGGTTAAAGGCCGGTAATCCGGCTTCTCTGCATACGTATCCGCCGTATTCTGCAATTGCGGCTCCCCCTGCAACACTTCGAGCACCCACTCTGCGTACTCCTGCCAATCTGTCGCCACATGCAGATACGCACCGGCTTTAAGCTTGCTGCACAGCAGTTGCACAAAAGCCGCCTGGATCAAACGACGTTTGTGATGGCGCTTTTTATGCCAGGGATCCGGGAAGAAAATATGCACGCCATCCAGGCTGGCATCCGGGATCATGTGCTGCAACACCTCGACAGCATCATGCTGGATCACCCGGATATTCTCCAGATGCATTTCGCCCACCAGCTTGAGCAGGCTGCCTACGCCGGGGGTGTGCACTTCCACGCCTATAAAGTCACGATCGGGTTGTAACTGGGCGATTTTTGCGGTGCTATCCCCCATACCAAAGCCGATCTCGAGAATTTTTGGACTCTCCGCGCGGCCAAATACCTGATCAAGCGCGATGGGTTCCGGCTGATACGCGATGCCATAAACAGGGAGCCACTGCTCCAGCGCCTTGCGCTGCCCTTCGGTCAGGCGGCCCTGACGCAACACAAAGCTGCGAATGGGGCGATGCCTGGGATTATCCTGCTCCTGCGCTGGCAGCTCATGTTCTTTATGTTCCATACCGGTCACAATGCAACGTACGTTAAACCGCCATTATAACGGAGGGGGCATGGCGCCCCAGCGGGAATTTGGATTACAGGGTATGTCGTTTGTCGCCGCGGCCAAAGCCACGCAAAGGCTCATCAACACCGCGCCCGACAGCGATCACCTTGAATAGCTCCCCCATCTCCGCCGGGGAAAGCAACTTTTGAGCAGCCGAAGCGAGCGGTGCATAGGCTGCCATGTCATGCGGAGACACCTCGGCAAGATACTCCGTAATACCGCAGTTGATGAGAAATTGCGCCTGACTGGCATAGCCCATGACATTCAGGCCTTGTTGCATGGCAGATTCGGCAATCCGGGTGAAATCCACATGCGCCGTAATATCCTGCAAGCCGGGATATAAAAAAGGATCCGTATGTGCATGGTGGCGATAGTGGCACATCAGCGTGCCTTGCTGTCGCTGCGGATGGTAATACTCATGCCGCGGAAACCCATAATCAATCAGCAGCAAAACGCCCTGCTGCAACATGCTGGCAAGGCTGCCAAGAAGTCCCCCTGCCGCCAGGCAGATTTCAGTCGTATAAGACTCAGGCAAATGGGTCTGGCTGAATGCTGCGTTGATCAAAGCATCGGCTGGCCGATCAACCCACTGCAACTCACCCTCCTCCGAAAGCCCAACACCTCGTTGCAACATACCTCCGGCCTGCTGGTGAACAATATGCACAGGTAAGGCATCAAGCACTTCATTTCCAAGCACCAGCCCTGAAAATTCGGCAGGTAAACGATCCAGCCAGCCTACGCGTTGCATCAAATGGGATGGCAAAACTTTCTGCAAGTAATCCTTCTGCACCTGCCGCAAGTGAGCGCTTATCTCCAGAATGCGGTATTGTGATGGCAACTGCTGCAGGCGCTCCAGTTCCATCAGCAAATCCGCCGCCAAACGGCCACTGCCAGCGCCTAGCTCAAGCACATCCCCATGTGTTGCCCGGAGTATCTCGGCAGCCTGCATGGCGAGCGTACGGGCAAACAGTGGGGAAAGCTCGGGAGCTGTCACAAAATCCCCTGCCGGACCGAACTTTTTGGAGCCGGCACTGTAATATCCAAGGCTTGGTGCATACAGCACCAATTCCATGTATTGTGCAAAGTCCAGCCAGCCGCCCGCCTCTGCAATATGCCTGCCAATATGCAGCTTCAATTGCTGACTGTGGGCAGCCGCGTCGGCGTCTGGTGTTGGTAATGAATTGATCATGATAGCTCGGCATTATAAACAGCACTGGGCACTATTTCGGAAACTGGCGTGAATTCAAATCTTAACGACAAAGTAGTATTGATTACCGGAGGAGCCAAGCGCGTAGGCGCCTCCATTTGCCGCTTGCTGCATGCGGGCGGCGCCAAACTGATGATTCATTACCGCAGCTCCGGCGCCGAAGCACGCGCTCTGCAGGCGGAGCTCAATCTGCAACGTCCCAACTCAGTCGCCATCATTCAGGCCGACTTGCTGAACATTGCCGTCCTCCCGAGCCTGATTCAGGAAACCATCAAGCAATTTGGCAAGCTGGATGTGCTGATCAACAATGCCTCCAGCTACTATGCAACAGAGCTCGGGCAAATCAGTGAAGAGGCCTGGACTGATCTTCTTGGCTCCAACTTGAAAGCCCCTCTCTTTCTATCGCAAGCGGCCGCGCCTGAGCTGCGCAAGAACAGCGGTTGCATCATCAACATCACCGACATGCATGTCGAAAGACCCAAAAAAGGCTACATCGTCTACAGCGTCGCCAAAGCCGGTTTGGTCACCCTGACAAAATCCCTCGCCCATGAGCTGGGGCCCGAAGTCCGCGTGAATGCCGTAGCTCCCGGCCCAGTATTGTGGCCAGAAGATAACCCGCAGTTCGACGAAGTCTATCGACAACGCGTCATCTCACAGACGCTGCTGAAGCGCATTGGCGAAGGCGACGACGTAGCGAAGGCTGTCCGCTTCCTGATTCAGGATGCCCCGTTTGTCACCGGCCATGTGATGGCGATTGATGGCGGACGTTCGCTTAACCTCTAAGCATGCATCAAATCGAAACGCATACTTTATAATAGCCGCATGAAACATTACCCCGACAACGTCTCCGCCAACTTCCTGAGGTTGCGCAACAGCCTGATTAGCGCCACTGGCAAAGCCATTGGCGATTACAACATGATTGAAGACGGCGATACCGTGCTGGTCTGCATGAGCGGCGGCAAGGATTCGCATGCCATGCTGATGCTGTTGCTGGCGCTGCAGGAACGCGCGCCTGTTGATTTCAAGCTGATCGCCATGAATCTTGATCAGAAGCAACCCAACTTCCCAGAAGACGTGCTGCCAACCTACCTGGAAAAGCTGGGGGTGGAATACCGCATCGTCGAGGCTGACACCTATTCCATCGTGAAGGAAAAAATCCCCGAAGGCAAAACCACCTGCTCGCTGTGCTCACGCCTGCGCCGCGGCATTATCTACAGCACAGCCAAAGCGCTCGGGGCTAACAAAATCGCCCTGGGCCACCATCGGGACGACATTGTGCAGACCCTGTTCCTTAACATGTTTTTCGGCTCCAAGCTCAAGGCCATGCCTCCCAAGCTCAGTACCAACCGGGGGGAATTCATGGTGATCCGCCCGCTGGCCTATTGCGCCGAGAAAGACATTGCTGCCTACGCCAGAGGCATGGAGTTCCCGATTATTCCTTGCGACCTGTGTGGTTCCCAGGAAAATCTGCAACGCCAAAAAATCAAAGACATGTTGAATGCATGGGAGCGTGAACAGCCCGGCCGCATCAATAATATCTTCCGCGCCATTACCAATGTCGAGCCATCGCATCTGGCAGACACCGATCTCTATGATTTCAAAGGCCTGACTAGTGCATCGCTGGAAGATGAAGACCCTTTGTTTGGCGACATCGCCAAGGAAGACCAGCCTGCACTCGCCATGGCAAGCCAGGACGGCACACGCATCGAGTTTCGTCGTCCGGAAAATCGAATGAGTGCTGCCACCGAAAGCTGATCAGGGACAAGCCAGCCATTTTGCGGACTTGCCGACGGGTAGATAAAAGTTGCAAAATAGTGGCGAGACAAGCCGTTGACACGCGACTTTCCTTGTCTAGTCACGGATTTACTCTTATTATCTGCCACTCTTGCCATCGTCTGCGCCCACGTCAATGTCCAAACTGCTGATTGTTGAATCACCATCAAAAGCCAAAACCCTGAAAAAATATCTGGGTAGCGACTTTGAGGTCCTTGCCTCCTATGGGCACGTGCGTGACCTGATTCCCAAGAATGGCGCCGTGGATCCGGAAAATGACTACGCCATGAAATACGAAGTCATCGACCGCAACTCCAAGCATGTCGATGCCATCGCCAAGGCAGTGCGGGCTTCTGATGCCATCTACCTCGCAACCGACCCGGACCGCGAAGGTGAAGCCATCTCCTGGCATATTGCCGAAATACTGAAAGACAAAAAGCTGATCAAAGACAAACTGATCAAGCGCGTGGTCTTTCATGAAATCACCAAAACCGCCGTACAGAATGCGATTGCCAGCCCGCGCGATATCTCCATGCCGCTGGTCAATGCACAGCAAGCACGCCGCGCCCTGGATTATCTGGTGGGCTTCAATCTGTCGCCCCTGCTGTGGAAAAAGATTCGTCGCGGCCTCTCTGCTGGCCGCGTGCAGAGCCCAGCCTTGCGCCTGATTGTTGAGCGCGAGCTTGAGATTGAAGCCTTCAAGAGCCAGGAATACTGGACCATCCACCTGGAGTCCAAGAAGCACCAGCACCTGTTTGACGCACGACTGGTGCAGCTGGATGGCACCAAGGTCGAACAGTTCACGGTGACCAATGAAACGCAGCAGGCCGAAATCGTGGGCAAATTATTGCTCGCCAGCGCAGGCAAAACCACAGTCAGCCGGGTAGAGAAGAAACAGAAAAACCGCAGCCCGGCAGCGCCTTTCACGACATCCACCCTGCAACAGGAAGCCGTGCGCAAACTGGGGTTCACCACCAGCCGCGCCATGCGCATTGCGCAGCAGCTGTATGAAGGTATTGACGTTGGCAATGGCACTGTCGGTCTGATCACCTACATGCGTACCGATAGTTTCAGCATGGCCGCCGAGGCCGTCATGCAGATTCGTGACTACATCAAGCGCAACTTCGAGGCAGATTATCTGCCGAAGTCGCCCATCATGTACAAGACCAAAGCCAAGAACGCTCAGGAAGCGCACGAAGCGATACGTCCGACCGATATCACCCGCACGCCACAAAGCCTGAAAAACTACCTGACCCCAGAGCAATTCCGCCTTTATGAAATGATCTGGAAGCGCGCCCTTGCCTGCCAGATGGCCCCTGCCAAGTTTGATGCCGTTAGCGTCGATCTGGCGGTGGGTTCCGATGCCAACCTGTTCCGTGCCACCGGTCAAACCATGATTTTCCCTGGCTTTATTGCCGTGTACATGGAAGGCCAGGACGATGCAGAGGAAGAGGCTGAAGCCAAACTGCCGCATCTGGAAACCGGTGAAGTGCTGGACGTGAACAAGATTTTCGGCGACCAGCATTTCACCGAACCACCGCCACGCTATTCTGAAGCCAGCCTGGTGAAGGTGCTGGAAGAGTATGGCATTGGCCGCCCCTCCACCTACGCCAGCATTATCTCCACCCTGCAGGATAGAGAGTATGTGCTGCTGGACAAGAAACGCTTTACACCAACCGACGTCGGTCGCGTCGTCAATAAATTCCTGACCGAGCATTTCACCCGCTATGTAGATTACGGCTTTACTGCCAATCTCGAAAATGAGCTGGATGATATTGCCGAAGGCGAACGTGAATGGGTGCCAGTACTGGATGAGTTCTGGCAAGGCTTTAACAAGCAATTGCTTGAAAAAGCCAATATTGATCGCGCGGAAATCACCCAGGAAGATATTGGTGAGCCTTGCCCCAAATGCGGCAAGCCATTGCACTCCCGTCTCGGCCGTTTCGGCAAGTTCATAGGCTGCTCCGGCTATCCTGAGTGTGACTACATCCGCAATACGGGCAGCAACGCGGCCGCGAGCAGCGAGCCCGTGGTCATGGGCCACGATCCGGCAAGCGACAAGGACATCCTGCTACTGAACGGCCCCTATGGCCCTTATCTGCAACTGGGCCTGCCAGAAGAAGGCAGCAAAAAGAAACCCAAGCGCGTCAGCATTCCCAAAGAAATTCCGCTGGCGAATGTGGACCTGGAAGTCGCCATGAAGCTGATCGCCTTGCCGCGCGATCTGGGCCAACACCCAGAAACCGGCAAAAAGATCGTTGCCAATATTGGCCGCTTTGGACCTTATGTAAATCATGACGGCAAATTCAAGTCGATTCCTCGCTCTGACAGCGTGTTCGACATTGATCTGCCGCGAGCAGTTGAGCTGCTGGCCCAGGCCAAATCCGGCCCGGCACCAATCAAGGACCTGGGCAAGCATCCCACCGAAGAGGGCAATATCGAAGTCTATGCTGGCCGCTACGGACCCTATGTACAGCATGGCAAGTTACGCGCCACATTGCCAAGCAGCGAGGCGCCAGAAGATCTGACCATGGAAGAAGCCCTGGCATTACTGGCAGCCAAAGCGGCCAAGGAAGCCCCTGCAAAAAAACCGGCTGCCAAAAAGAAAACCACCGCTACCAAAAAGCCTGCGGCAAAGAAAACCGCCACCAAGAAACCAGCAACCCGCACCAAGAAAACCGCCGCTACCGAAAGCTAACGCTGTTCAGTCGCAGGCGCTTCCTAAGGTGTGGAGTCGCCGCACACCACATGACGACGCCTGATGTCGACCAACGGCTTTATTCCGTTGCCTCGCATTCGATGTTCTTGCATCTCCATAGTTAAAAACATCTGCCCAATAAAAAACCCCATCTTGCGATGGGGTTAGCCGGCACTACACAGCGGCTTTGCGCCGCTCTTATAAACGCTAACTCATGTGGCGGGATACGTTGCTGCTCTCTATCCATTTGCGAATACGTTGTGCATCACCAATCCGCGAGTATTTTCCATAGGAATCCAGCAGCACGATAATCATCGGCTGACCGGCAATTTCTGCCTGCATCACCAGACAGCGACCTGCTTCATTGATAAATCCAGTTTTGGAAAGACCGATCACCCAGTCGCTATTGCGCACCAATACGTTGGTATTCACGAAATTGATTGGATTGCGCAGCCCATTCACTGGCACTTCCTGAGAAGCAGACGTGCTGACTTGGCGGATTTCAGGATATTGATACGCGGCACGCACCATCTTGACCAGATCTTCTGCAGTCGACACATTGGCGCTGTTAAGGCCGGTAGGATCAACAAACTGACTATGGGTCATGCCCAGCATGGAAGCCTTGGCATTCATGGCCCGAATAAATGCTGTCAGGCCACCAGGGTAGTTGCGGCCGAGTGCCGAGGCGGCACGATTCTCTGACGACATCAGTGCCAGATGCAGCATTTCAGCGCGCGTCAACATGGTACCCAGACGCAATCGCGAGCTGGTACCTTTCAATGTATCCACATCTCCCTCGTTGATGGTCAATACTTCGTCCATTGGCAAATGCGCATCAAGCATGACCATGGCGGTCATCAGTTTGGTGACAGATGCAATTGGTGTTGCCTGATCCACGCTTTTTGCATACAGCACTTCACCGGTTTCCTGATTGACAATCAACGCCTTGGAAGAAGCGAGTTGCAGATTGGCAGGATGGTCTTCCTGAAAAACGCCGGGATGGTAAGCAGCCTTCTGAACCTGATATTTGCGGTCAGCACGAATGGTACGGATAATCTTGCGGCTACTAACTTTGGTTTTGGCTGGCTTGGATTTCGCCACAACACGTTTGCTGGATTTATGCGTAGTCGCGGCTTCAACCACGAGAGGAGGCATGGACAGGGTGAACGCCGTCATCATAATAAGAAAATTTCGTAACATTGCGGCCTGTCCTTCTAAAACGATTAGCTGGATATTATCCAAATAATCACAATTTGTCATCAAGATAGCGAAGATTCTTTATGCGGTTGTTTAGCTATCCAGCGCAGATTTTAGCCTTCGCAAAATTCAGCGCGTCCCGGCTGCCGAAGCCCCTCCGCTTATGCGAAAATAGCCCATATCCATACTAACGGCCCGATATCATGAAAATTAAGGACAATCTGCATTATTCTGCCGAACATCTGTGGGTAGCCCCCACGGAGCAAGCCGGGATATTTAATGCCGGCATTACGGATTATGCTCAGGATCTATTGGGCGATATTGTATATGTAGAAGCCCCGCAGCCAGGGAGTGAACTCAAGGCGGGGGAAGCGTGCGGACTGGTTGAGTCCGTCAAGACCGGCTCAGACCTGCATGCGCCACTTGATGGTGTAGTACTTGCCATCAATGCCGATCTGCAAGGCACGCCGGAGCTCATCAATGACAAGCCTTATGATGCGTGGATATTCCAGTTCAGGGCACATAATGCAGGCGACCTGGACAAACTACTGGATGCAGCTGGCTATCAGGCGCAGCTGGGCGAATAAGCGCGAAGCTGAATATCCCCACCATGAATAAAAACGGCCCCTGATGGGGCCGTTTTTATTCGGATTTACTAACAGTCAAGCTGATCAGTTTCAGCCTGACCTGCTCAGCCAGCTCTTGCGTCAACTTGTTTTGCAAGTCAGGGATCAATTGATCCAGACTTTCTGTCAGAACTTTGTTGATCGTTGACCGGATAAGCGGCAACACCTCATCCAGCAATGCTTCATATGACGCTGTCGTAGCCGCCCCCGGCATCGACAACGCCTGCTGCTGCATGCTTTCCGGCTTTACTTGCACGGTAGAGCCTACGTAGACATCGGTGAGCATGGGGATTTCGGATGCCTCCACCGGGTCGACAGCAGGCATCCCTGCCTGTTGCGTCAGCAAGCTGATACGACCAAGCACAGCCGCCAGATCATCTCTTGGGCGATTAACCGGTTCCATTACAAAGCTGCTCCATTTTCGTCAAAGGTTCGAATCTCATATCCACGGTCGCGGTAAAAGCGATACCTTACCCGCGCTTGTGCCTTGTCTGCTTCATCCTTGCCCACAATCTCGATCAGTCGACGAAACCGGCTGAAAAATGGGGGATGCTGAGGCTGCAGGTTAATCAGCACATCGTCGTGTATCAGTGGCTCACCTTTAAAGTCCAGCACGACAGGGGTTTCCGGCGCAAGAGGGTGCTGGGCGCGGCAATGCGGCAAAAAACTCAGGGCCGATCCGCTCCATAACACCCGTTCCAGTTCGGAAAGCACCGCTTCGTCAGGGCCGAACACCATCATGCGTCGCCCTTTGGACACCGCACGCTGGCTAAGCTCTGCCACCTTGTCGAGCTTGTTGCCTACGTTAAAGAAAAATTCGATGCGGGTCATGCGGATTACTTGGCAGCCCGCTTCACCAGAAACTCGGTCAGCAATGGCACTGGACGGCCCGTACCGCCTTTGTCCTTGCCAGATTTCCAGGCCGTACCGGCGATATCCAGATGGGCCCACTCGTATTTTTTGGTGAAACGCGACAGGAAGCAGGCCGCAGTGATGCTGCCGCCTGCACGGCCACCGATATTCGCCATATCGGCAAAGTTGCTGTCCAGCTGCGGCTGGTAATCTTCCCACAACGGCATGTGCCAGGCACGGTCGTGTGCCGTTTCACCTGCTGCCAACAACTCTTGTGCCAGCTTGTCATTGTTACTGAACAAGCCACTGGCATGATGACCAAGGGCAATCACGCAAGCGCCGGTCAGCGTGGCGATATCGACCACGGCGGCTGGCTCAAAGCGTTCAGCATAGGTCAGCGCATCACACAGAATCAGGCGGCCTTCGGCATCGGTGTTCAATACCTCAATGGTCTGGCCAGACATGCTGGTCAATACATCACCGGGCTTGATGGCGGTGCCGTCCGGCATGTTTTCGCAGGTCGGGATTACGCCCACGACGTTCAGCGGCAAATCCATTTCTGCAATCGCCTTGAAAGTACCTAACACACTGGCTGCGCCGCACATGTCGTATTTCATTTCATCCATTTCGGCGCCGGGCTTGATGGAGATGCCACCGGTATCAAACGTGATGCCTTTGCCAACCAGCACGACAGGCTTCTGGCTCTTCTTGCCCTTTTTGTGCTGCAGCACAATCAGTTTAGGTGGTTGCGCACTGCCCTGCGCCACGCCGAGGAAGGAGCCCATGCCCAGCTTGGCGATCTGGTCGCGATCCAATATTTCAACCTGCAAACCATATTGCTTGCCCATCGCCTTGGCCTGATCGGCAAGGTAAGTAGGCGTACATATGTTTGGCGGCAGGTTGCCCAGATCCTTGGTCAGGCTCACACCCGCGGCCAATGCCAGGCCTTGCTTGAGACCGCTCTCAGCCAGCTTGCCTTCCGACTTTTCGATAAAGGCCACGGCCACCTTGGCAACACGCTTGGCGGATTTTGCCTTTTCTTCCTGTGCTGCCTTGCCCTTCATGACATCAAACCGATAATCCACGTCCTGCCCGATCTCTGCGATCTGAGCTGATTTCCATGCCGCATCCTGTTTTTTGACCGGCAAATCGGCCAGATAGGTGCTGGCGCTCTTGACGCTGGTACCACTCAACGCCTTGAACGAGGCACGCACCGCCTGACGATATTCGCGCTCCTTGAATTCAGTTGCCTTGCCTAGGCCAACCAGCAATACGCGATCACTGGCGATACCAGGCACACTATGCAGCATCAGGCAGGAACCCAGCTTGCCGTCGAGATCGCCGCGCGCCAGTACCGTGGTCAGATAACCTTCGGCAGCACGATCCAGTACCACCGCGGCCTCACTCAATTTGCGCGTATCAAATACACCCACGACGATGCAATCACTACGTTGCTTTTCCGGATTGCCGGTTTTTATGCTAAATTCCATTCCAAGTTATCCTTTTTATTAAGCTTCTTTTGATTATCCTGCGTTTTCGCTGTAACTCAAAATCCTTGATCACAAGACCATTTAATTAAGCCTATGCTCTTCAAACGATCCCTGCTGCAAGAGCTTGTGGGCACCGCTATCGGCGCTTTCCTGGTGCTTTTTGGCATCGTGATTGCGCAACGTGTTGCCTACTATATTGGCGTAGCCGCCAAAGGCAGCCTGGCAAGCGACGCCATCAACACTTTGTTGGGCTTCAGTATGCTGAAGTTCCTGCCCATGATTCTTTCCCTCACCATCTTCCTCGCGGTGTTGCTGACACTGACACGCTGGCACCGCGATAGTGAAATGGTGGTCTGGTTCAGCTCAGGCATGGGGCTGGCGGGCTGGATACGCCCTGTACTGACATTCGCCACTCCGGTCGTAGCCGTCATTGCGGTGCTTAGCCTGTTCGTCACGCCATGGGCCACCAATAAAGGTTCGGAATTCCGCGATCAGCTGAAAAGCCGGGATGAGCTTGCTTCGATCAGCCCCGGTGTATTCAAGGAATCGCGTAACGCCGATCGCGTATTCTTTGTCGAGAGCTTTGACGAGCTGGGCAATGTCGTCAAAAACATTTTCGTACAATCGGTTCAGCACCAGCGCTTGGGCGTGGTGGTCGCCAGCCAGGGGCACCGCACCGAGGCCGACAATGGCGACAACTTCCTGGTAATGGAACATGGTCGTCGCTATGAAGGCAAGCCGAATACAGCGGAATTTTCCACGACCGAGTTTGAGCGTTACTCCATTCGGATTGAGCCTACCGAAGTCAAGGAACAGCCCCCGGGCACCGCAGCACTGGATAGCCTGGAATTGCTGAAAAACCACAACCCGGCCAACAACGCCGAGTTGCAATGGCGCCTCGCCATCCCCATCTCCGCATTCTTGCTGGTGTTACTGGCCATTCCCCTGAGCTTTGTGGATAACCGCTCCGGCCGCTCCGCCAACATGATGCTGGCCTTGTTGATCTACATCATCTACAACAACCTGCTCAGCATCGTGCAAGCCTGGCTCACGCAAGGCAAACTCAATCCGGTCGTCGGGCTATGGCCGGTGCATGTGTTCTTCCTGCTGCTGACCATCTGGATGTTTTATCGCCGCCTGCTGCAACGCCCGCTGATCCCGGCGTTCTGGAAATTGAGCTGGTTCAAGTCATGAAACTGCTTAAGCGTTATCTGACGCAGGAAATCGTTTCCAGCATCATGCTGATCATGGTGGCCTTGCTCGCCATGTTCTCGTTTTTTGACCTGATCCAGGAGCTGGAAAGCATAGGCAAAGGCACCTATGGTCTGAACAAGGTGCTTCTGTTTGTGCTGCTGAGCGCGCCAGGGCACGTCTATGAAGTGGTGCCCGTCGCCGTGCTGGTCGGCACCATGTATGCACTGGGCCAACTATCACGGCATTCCGAGCTGATCATCCTGCGCGTCAGCGGCATCTCGATTGCGACCATTGCCCGCTCGCTGCTGAAAGTCGGCCTGATTTTCGCCGTCATCACTTTTTTTGTCGGTGAATTTGTTACCCCTTATAGCGAAAAAACCGCACAGCGCCTGCGTATCCAGGCGACGGATTCCGTCGTGGCGCAGGACTTTCGCTCTGGTCTCTGGGTGAAAGATGGCCGCAGCTTCGTCAATGTGGAAGAAGTGATGCCCGATTCGGGACTCATGAATATCCACATTTATGAATTTGATGACACCTTTCACCTGCGCACCATCAGTGATGCGAAAACCGGCCGTTTCGATGGGGAAAACTGGCATCTGAAGGATGTGCAACAGACGCACTTTCTGGATAAAACCGTCAAATCCGAGTTTTTCCCACAGGCCCAATGGCAATCACTTATCCGACCAGAATTGCTGAATGTACTTCTGGTGGTGCCGGAAAAAATGTCCGCATGGAATCTGTATTTCTACATCCACCACTTGAGCGCCAACAAGCAGAAAACCTCACGGCATGAAATCGCCCTCTGGTCAAAAATGGTATATCCACTGGCATCGCTGGTCATGGTTGTGCTGGCCTTGCCATTTGGCTTCTTGCAACAACGCTCAGGAGGCGCCAGTGCCAAGATTTTTGCCGGGATCATGCTGGGCATTGTGTATCAGGTACTGAACCGCGTGTTTGTTCACCTTGGGCTGCTCAACGACTGGTCCCCCCTCATGAGTGCGGTGGTACCAACGCTGCTTTTCCTGCTCGCAGGCCTGACCATGCTGTTCATGGCGGAGCGCCGTTAGCTGTTCTACTTTGAAGGCCGCTTGGGTGGCTCCAGTTGCAGGCGACAACCCGTCAGGCGGTCATGCAGATACAGGCCTTCACGATCAAACAAGGCCCATAAAAACCCCACCCCAAAAAACACGCTGGCGAGGACATAGCGCAAGCAAGCCTGACGCCAGTCCAGTGCTGCACCCTGGCGATTGGTAACGCGAATGCGCCAGGTCTGCATGGCCAGCGTTTGCCCCCCGTGCCGCCACGACCACACCAGATAGCCACCTGCCACCAGCCACAAATATCCCTGCAGAATGTAGCGCGCCGGCGGCTCGGTTGCGCTGCCCAGCAAGATGACAAACAGGAAGGTGGCAAAAAACAGGATGGCCACCAGCAGCAGAGCCTCATAGAGCATGGCAGCAATGCGGCGTGGCCAGCGGGGGGAATCAGGTAGCGTCATTAGCAAAGTGGGCCCGGCCAGACTTGGCGGGAGCTAGTTATCAAGTTCGTTGGCGTCGTAAAGATCGGGCTGCTCGCGGCGCAAGCCTTCACGCTGAGCTTCAGGCAGGCTCTGGTATTCGCGCCATTTCTTGCGCAATTCTTCCTGCTTTTCGGGCGGCAAGGACTGGAACTGCTGGTATTTCTTGCGTGCATTCTCGCGCTCGAAGGGCGTCATGCGACTCCAGTCATTCAGGCGCTGCTGAACACGCGCCTGTTGCTTGGCATTCATCTTGGGGTAGTCACGGGCAATATCCAGCATTTTCTCGCGTTGCCAGGGGCGCAAGGTATCCCACTCTTTGGAAAGCGGGCTCAATACCTTGCGTTGATCTTCCGTGAGTTGCGACCATTTCAACATCACGCTCTTGCTATCCTCTGCCCAGGCCGGCCCACTCAGCAGGACCAGCAACAGCAGGCCTAGCGCGCGTTTTGTTGCAGCCATGTATCAAACCCTTTATCCAGATATGCTTCAGGCGGCAACTCGGACCCCAGCAAAAATGCGTCACCCTGCTCCAGCTGGTGCTGGCCGATGACATGCTGAGTGACGATAAAGCCCAGCGCCAGCGCGCCCAGCAGCAATGCCGCAGATGTCATCAGCCGATGATGCAACACATAATTGCCGAGACTGTGGAACACACCTGCATGGCCCGCCGCCTGCCATTGCGGCTGCATGGCCGATACTGCGCGCTCACGGGCCGTCGCCAGACGGCGAATGACATCGTCATCCAGGTTTTCGACACTGGCATCTAGTGCCTGAACGACAAGCTTTACAGTAGATTCTTGCTGGTTCATGATCCGGCTCCAGGTTTCTTGAGTCCCTGTTGATTAAATCCATAGTGTTGTAATGTTGCGGCAAGCGCATGCACTGCTCTGGAGCAATGGGTCTTGACGCTCCCCTCTGAGCATCCCATCGCAGCGGCAGTTTCGGCGACATCCATATCCTCCCAGTAACGCATCAGGAAAGCTTCCCGTTGACGTGCAGGCAGTTTTTCTATCGCACGTTCAATTATAGCAATCGTTTGACTGCGCTCAAGCTGCGCCTCAGGCTCATCTTCACTACGCTGGCCGGTTTCCAGGGTTTCCAGAGGATCATGCTCGTCATCATCTGCGGAATGGCCCCCAAATGAGGAAAGCAAAGAGGTCCAGAGATTGCGCACCTTCTGCCGACGCCAGAAATCACGCATGGTATTTTGCAAAATACGCTGAAACAGCATGGGAAACTCTGCCGCAGGCCGTGCGCCATATTTTTCGGCCAGCTTGAGCATAGCATCCTGGACGATATCAAGCGCAGCATGCTCGTCACGGACTGCATAAGCAGTTTGGCGATACGCGCGGCGTTCCACTTCGGCTAGAAAGTTTGAGAGTTCCTGAGCTGTTGCCATTTTCTATGCAGTTACAGACATAATGTATTGGGTACGGACGGGCATGTTCTTGAGATATAAACAGCGCTTGAACGGGGCCTGAGCCGCATTCCCGGTCGCTCCTGGCCAATGCAGTATAACAGTTGAGTTTCGATCCTTGCCGTCGAATTGTAAAAATCAATTAAGATATTAGTCACTCAATCAGGTAGCAAATTCGCAATGGCAAAATTATTACTGCTCGCCGTGGCTGCATGGCTGGTTTACAGCATACTCAAGCGCTATGCAAAAAATCTTGATTCACGCGATACACGACCTTCTGGTGAGGAAAAGATGGTGAAGTGCGCGCACTGCGGGGTACATCTGCCACTAAGTGAAAGCGTGCGCATAGCGCAAACAGATTACTGCAGCGAGGCGCACGCCCAACTGCACAGCAACAACCAAACGGGCGATCATGAGCAGTAGCCTGGAGGCATCCCACACCATAGAGAAGCGTGCCTTCTGGCGGCCGATGGGGTTATTCAATCTTTACCGGCTCGCCATTGCCCTGATCTTTGTCGGATCGTTCCAGTTTCTGGATGACCTGCCTTTCTGGGAAAACTTCAACAAAGCCCTGTATTTCCAGATCGCGCTTGGCTACCTCGGCATCAGCCTGGTGGCGATTATCTTCACAGGCTTGAAGAAACCAGGCTTCTCAACTCAGCTGACAACGCTGGTAGTGATGGATATCGGCTTCATCATCATGCTGATGTATGCCTCGGGCGGCATACGCAATGGCCTGGGTTTGCTGCTGGTAGTGGCAATTGCGGCCGCCAGCATGATCAGTCGCGGACGGCTGGCCCTCTTTTATGCGTCTCTTGCCACCATTGCGCTGTTGCTGGAGCAAACCTACCAGTTGCTGCATTGGCAGGAAAGCATCGTCGATTACTCGCATGCCGTGATGCTTAGCCTGAGCTGCTACGCCACGGCCTGGCTGGCGCATAGCCTCGCAAAGCGTGCCCGTGAGAGCGAGAAGCTGGCATCAGAGCGTGGCGTCGATCTTGCCAGCATGGCACAGATCAATGCGCTGATTATTGAAGAAATGCACGATGGCGTTCTGGTCGTCGACCATGCCATGCAACTACGGCACCATAACCAGCAAGCCATCACCCTGCTGGGGCTGGATCCCGAAGCACCAGCCCCCACCAACCTGCAAGCCTTGCCGGAAGTCGCTGCACTGATGCAGGATTGGATGAATGATCACACCGAGCAAGAGTCCATCTTTAAACTACAGAGTGCGCATCATGACCTCCGCTTGCGCTTCATGCCTCTAAACCACCAGCGCGATCAGGGCGCTGTGATCTTCATTGAGGACTGGAGCCAGATACAAACCCAAGCACACCAGATCAAACTGGCAGCGTTAGGCAAACTGACAGCCAACATCGCGCATGAAATCCGCAACCCGCTGAGCGCCATCAGCCATGCAAACCAGTTGCTGCAGGAGGATATTGCTGATCCTGGTTCGCAAAAATTACTCAGCATCATCGCCGACAATGCGGAACGGCTGGACCACATTGTGACGGATGTGCTCGAGTTAAACCGGCGTGACCGCACCCAGCAGCAGGCCGTGGCGCTGGACAGCTTCATACAGGCGTTCCACGAGCAGTTCTGTCAGGTGGAAAACATCCCCGCCAGCGGATTTGTGCTCGACATCCAGCCTGGCGCCCACATCGTGATGTTTGACCACAGGCACCTCAACCAGATATTGTGGAACATCTGCCGCAATGGCTGGCGTCACGGGCAAAAGCAGGAGGGAAGCCTGCATCTGGGAATTCGCCGCTCATCGCGCTCACGCGCAATACGCATTGCGATTCGCGACGATGGGCCAGGCATTGCGCCTGATGTGATGCCACACTTGTTTGAACCCTTTTACACTACCGAGGCAACCGGAACCGGTCTGGGATTGTATATCGCCCGCGAATTGTGTCAGGCCAACAATACGCGGCTGGAATGCAGCTCCACTCCGCAAGGCAGCCTCTTTACGATGACTATAAAAAATGGCTAACCCACTCAACTGCCTCGTCGTGGATGATGAACACGACATTCGCGAACTGATCGTCATGACGCTGACACGCATGGGCCTGAAAGCCGACAGCGCAGCCAATCTTGATGATGCCAAATTCATGCTGCGGCAAAAATCTTATGCCCTGTGCCTCACCGACATGCGGCTACCTGACGGCAACGGGCTGGACCTGGTGCGATACATCAATCAGCACCATGCCGGGCTGCCAGTCGCGGTTATCACCGCCTACGGCAGTGCGGATAATGCAGTTTCGGCCCTCAAGGCCGGGGCGTTCGATTACATCACCAAGCCCATTTCGCTGCAACAATTGCGACCCCTGGTGCAATCCGCGCTCAACCTGCCCAATGCGGCAGGCAATGTCACAGGCCCCAGCCTGGTGGGCGAATCAGCCGCCCTGCAACAGATTCGCGCCACCATTACCAAGCTTTCCCGCAATCAGGCGCCCGTCTTTATCAGTGGCGAACCCGGCAGCGGAAAGTCACTGGTAGCACGGCTGATCCACCAGGCCAGCTCCCGCCAGAGCGGCGCATTCATTACACTCGACTGTAGTGCTATCCCCGAACAGCACCTGGAAAAAGAAATCTTTGGCGATGAAGATGAACCCGGCGCGCTACAGAAAGCTTCAGGTGGCACCCTGTTTTTCAAGGAAATCGCTGCCTTGCCACTGGCAAGCCAGGTACGCCTGCTACGCGCCATTCAGGATAAAACAATCTCGGTACCAGGGCAGCGCAAGGAAGAAAATATCGATGTCCGCATCATCAGCGCCTCGCAACGCAATCTGGCGGCCATGATGGAACGCAGCCAATTCCGCCAGGACCTCTATTACCGCCTCAATGTGATTGCGCTTGACCTGCCTGCCCTGCGCGATATTCCGGAAGATATTGCCCCGATCAGTCAATACTTGCTAAAACGCTTATGCCAGGCCCAGAAGATAGATGTTCCGCTGATTGCGCGCGAAACCCAGCAAATGCTGCTACAACATTACTACCCGGGTAATGTACGCGAATTGGAAACCATACTCGAACGTGCGCTCACCCTGCATGATGGACGTAGCCTGCAGCCCGCCGATTTGCGCCTGCAAACTGAAAGCAAGCGGGTCGCGCTCGAAATTGAAGCCAATGGCCTGCCGTTGCCTGATTATCTGGAAAGCATAGAAAAGCAGGCGATTCTGAACGCGCTGGAAAAAACCGGCCATAACAAGACGGCTGCCGCCAAGCTGCTCGGGGTCAGTTTTCGCACCTTGCGCTATCGGCTTTCCAAGCTAGGCTTGGGTAAAGACAGCGATAGTGATGAGGATGAGGACTAAGGGGATCAGCGCACCAGCCTGCCACGGGGCAGCAGGCTGGAAGCGATAAGCTTGCCTAGTTGAAACTCAAGCCAAGGCCGGGGTTAACGCGTCCAAGCTTGAAGATTTAAACTGGGGGCTCAGAGCAACACGATACCAAGGTAAATCAGATACATCAGGCCATTGACCCACAGATGCCAGATCTTGATACCGCCACGCGCCACCAATACACGCAACCAGATGGCGGCCAGCAGGGTAATCACCAGACCGGATAACACTTCCACCCGAGGTTCCCAGGGCGTCAGCATGATGCCAATGGCAGGCAGCAGCGTGCCCTGAAACACCATGGCGCCGGTAATGTTGCCAAAAGCCAGGGTATCCTTGCCTTTGCGCACCCACAGGATGCTGTTCACCTTTTCAGGCAATTCAGTCGCAATTGGAATAATCAGCAGGGATAGCAACAGCGTCGATACCCCGATAATGTGTGCCGCTTCTTCCACGCCATGGATAAAGCCTTTTGCCCCGGCTACCAGCAGACCCAGACCAAAGGCCAACTGCAGCACGATTATGACAGTGTTATTGGGCAGGCCAAGGCGACAGAGAAACATCGGCTCCTCGGCTTCGGTCCCATGTCCGCTGCTCACCAGATGCTTGGAAGCGCGTATCGTCAACAAGATGTAGATGAAGTAGATCAGCACCATGCCAAAACCCAGCGCAGCGCGGATAGCCGCCTGGGTATGGGGAATGAACAGGGCCAGCGCGGCAAACGAGAAGGCCACGATGAAAAAGTCCAGATCACGTCTCAAGCCGGTTTTTTCCGGATGAAAGCGGCCCTGGGCGCCGCGCTTTTTGAGCACAGCAAATGCCATCAAGGAAATGGACAGGGTGGCCAGCATCAAAGGTGCGCCAAGAATGGCCCCTACGCCAATTTCTTCGTTGGTTTGCAGGTTTTGCGTGCCTGCCAGCAAGGCCAGCAAAGGCACGGAGGTTTCCGGCAAGGCCGTGCCGACAGCGGCGAACAATGAGCCTGTCACCCCTTCCGAAATCCCCAGCTTTTCTCCCAGATGCTCCAGCGCATTGGTAAACACCTCTGCTGCGATTAGAATCACTATCAGCATGAGGAACAATTCAAAAAATACCATGGTTTGCATCCATTTCTTCAGTATCGGTCAAGGTGCGTAGCCCGTGGGGCACGCGATGAATTTCAGGATTTTATCGGATAACATGAACGCCAACATGACAGCCCTCGAAATTAACGCAGACGGCGTGCTGAATCAGGCGACATTTATTGCCTCGCCCAACCATGACGCCAGGCCAGATGAAGCCCAGATCAAGCTGATTGTGATCCACAATATCAGCCTGCCTCCCGGGCAGTATGGTGGGAACGGCATTATCGAATTATTCACCAACCAGTTGGATCCGGCTGCGCACCCTTACTACGCCGAGATTCATACGCTCAAGGTTTCCTCGCACTTTCTCATCCGCCGCGATGGTAGCGTGCTGCAGTTTGTTCCGTGTGGCCGTCGCGCCTGGCATGCCGGGGTGTCGCAATGGCAGGGACAGGAGCGCTGCAATGATTTTTCCGTAGGCATCGAGCTGGAGGGGTGCGATACCGATACCTTTACCAAAGCGCAATACTCACAATTGCAGCAGCTGATCGCCGCACTTAAAAAACACTATCCTATTGCAGGCATTGCCGGGCACTCGGATATCGCGCCTGGTCGCAAAACCGATCCCGGCCCCGGCTTTGACTGGTCACAGATCACATAACCTCCCCGTTCATATCCTTCATGTGGATTTGCGGCCAAGACTAACGGCCAGCACCCCAGCCATGACCAGCGCGGTACCCCCCAGCTGCAACCAGGTGATGTGCTCGCCAAGAAATATCCAGGCCAGAAAAATGGTCGATACCGGGCCGATGGAGCTGATGAGCGACGCGCGGTTGCTGCCCAGCCTTTGAATACCGATATTGAGCAATACCGCCGGCAACACCGTCGCCACCACCGCCATCAGCAAGCTCAGCAGATATACCTCGTCAGGCAGCTGAGACCAGCTCACCACATGCTGACTGCCTGCGTAATGCATGCCGCTGGTAAAGGTCGCCACCAGCATGGTATAGGCGGTAAACCTCGACGCACCAACCTGCGGAATCAACTTGCCACTCAACACCAGATATGCGGCATACAACACCGCACTGGCAAATACCAGCGTAGCCCCCATGAAGACCACATCCGCAGTACCGTGCACAAACTCGATATCATGCCCCACCACCAGGCCGACGCCCGCATAGCCCGTTACCACGGCAAATAACTCGCGGCGGCCGATCGCCTGCCTGAACATCAAGGCAGAAAACATGAGCACCATGGTGGGGTAAAGAAACAGGATGATGCGCTCCAGGCCTGCACTGACATACGCCAACCCGGCAAAGTCCAGCCACATGGGACCATATCCGCCAATGGCACCCAGCCCCAGCACCGCCATCCATTGGCGCAAGGAGAGTGTTGCCAGACTATCCTGCCTCGCTGACCACCACGCCAATGCAGCAAAAAAGGGAACGGAAAACGCCATACGCAGGGCAATCAGCGTAGCCGGATCTACCGGATACACATACGCCAGCTTGACGATAATGGCCTTGGATGACACCGCCACTGAGGCGAGCAATACCATGGCAATACCCGCCATAGGAGAAGAAAAGCGTGAGCTGTTAAACATAGACATCGTTGACCCAGTTCTGGGCTCAACGAGAATAGACACTAGTCAACCGCGGAGAGCCCGCGGTTGCAAAATTCAGGACAAATAGCAACCGCAGCACTGGGTGGCACGCAGCCACAGCACTTTGCGGTTAATGACGGAAATGATCGCTATTTGTTTTTTCATGGAGGCGGCACTATAAGGGAGTGCCTGTTATAAGGTCAAGACCGGTGTGTTTGGATGATGCCCCGGTCCTGACTTAAGCCTTGGTGAAATTCAGCTTAATTAACCAGTTTCACACTGCCCTTCATCATGAAGGCATGGCCGGGGAAAGAGCAGAAAAACACATAATCCTGGCCATCAGCGAGCTTGCTGGCAGCAAACTTGACGCTATCTTTCTCGCCGCCGCCAATCAGCTTGGTATGCGCAATCACGCGCGTATCCCCTGCCTTGACGTAATCATTCGCTGATCCGGCGGCGGCGCCATCGGTAAGCACAGCCTTTTCATCACTGGCTTTGGCCAATACCCAGTTGTGACCCATCATGGCTTTGGCCATGGTACCGGTATGCTTGAGATTAACGGTGAATTCCTTGCAGCTTTTGCTAACCTCGACGGCTTTGGTGTTGAACTGCATGGCATCATTGGCTTCGATATCCACACTGCAGGCAGCCGCCATGGCATGACTGGATGCAAAACCGATAACAAGCGCGAGGGAACGATATAAACGCATAATGAATGTCCTTTTTACTGAGCTAAAGTAGGGAGTTGTTGGCTTACAGCCCTGCTTTTCTGCGGGACATCGCTGGCTAATGAGAATCATTATCATACATGCCCGTAAAAAATGCCAGTCTCGGCTTGACTGGCATTTGTGGAGTAAGGGTTAATGGTTATGCGTAACAGCCTGAGATGGCTGCAGCTGCACGTCAGATCGATTAACGCTGCACCAGCTTCTGCACGATCAGGCTGCCCACCATATCACCCTCTACATTCACAGTGGTTCGCAAGGTATCCAGCAAGCGGTCTATGGGTAACAAAATGGCGATGGCTTCCGCTGGCAACCCTACCGATTGCAACACCATCACCATGGTTACCATCCCCGCACTGGGGATACCAGGCGCGCCCATGGCGGCGATCATGGCGGTAAAAAACACCACCAATTGCTGGCCCATCCCGAGTTCTATCCCTGCTAGGTTCGCAATAAACAAAGCGGCAGCGGCCTCATACAACGCGGTGCCATCCATATTGATGGTGGCCCCCAGAGGAATGACAAACCCGGCGATTTCCGGCTTTACGTGAAGCTTGTTTTCCACGCAGCGCAAGGTCACCGGTAAAGTCGCCGAACTCGAACTGGTAGCAAAGGCCGTCACCAACGCTTCACGCGCGCTGCGCCAGAAGTGCAATGGTGTTACCCCAGTGACCAGGTAAAGTAACAGCGGCAGGATGATGACACCATGAATCAGCGTGGTTGCCACAACAAGCGTGACAAATTTCCCCATGGTCTGCAACAGGCCCAGATCCTGATTGGCCACCAGCTGCGCCAGCAACGCCATGATTCCCAGCGGCGCCAGATGCATGATCCAGCCGACAATGCGCATGACCAGTTCCTGGGCTTCCTGCAGCAGTTTGTGTATGTTCTGGTAGCGCTCGCCGCCCACCACCAGCGCGATCCCCATGAACAAGGCAAAAATCACCACGGCCAGCACCTTGCCATTGGCAAGTGCAGCGAAGGGATTGATGAACAACTCATGCAGAAATTGCTTGAAAAACTCGGACATGGTCATCCGGTGGGCTTCGAAGTTCTGCATGGCATCCTGGAACATGGCCAGCTGCATGCCTTCACCAGGCTTGAAGATATTGCTTGCGGTCAGTGCCAGCGCGATAGCCAGCATCATGGATAATATGAAAAAACCCAGCGTACCGATCCACACCCGGTGTACCTGTCGATGCGCCTGAAGATTGGCTACTCCGACCACAATCGAGGTGAATACCAGCGGGATCAACACCATCTTGAGCAGGTCGATGAATACGCCACCCAGCAAAGCAAAGGCATATAGCACATTAAGCTTGAGAGAAGAGTCTGCGGGCAATGCCCCTAGCATGCCCCCAGCGATTACACCAAAAAATGCGGCAAGAAAAATCTGGCTATTGAGGCTGAGTTTGATGGTGCTCTCCTGGTTTCAAGATTCACACAATAAAAATTGGCTGGGCCTTTAATTTTCTGATTTTTTTTCTGAATGGCTTGCAGCTATCCGCCTTCAGATTGATGATGAACATGCTGAATGGATAACTCTCACCAGTCAATGCTTTCAAGACCTTAGGCGCCTTATCTCCCAGAGTCCACCAGGATGTTTCAAATGCCAGCACATGATCGAACAACTCTGGATCCGCGACCAGCCTTCGCCGCAATAAATATACTCGGCGAATATGCTGGCGGTTCCGCTGGAGAATGAGCTTTATCTGGTCAATATCAGCTTCAGCAACTTGATGCACTTCCAGCGCTGCATTCGACGGTAAATGCGACAGCTCCTGATTCACTCTTTGAAGGTAATCCTCCCGTGCCTGCCAGCGTTCCTGGTAATGAGCAGCTTTTTCATGGTCGATATCGCGATAATATCGCCAAGCGGCCTCGCATGCGATTGATGTTGTAGCAACATCACGCTCCATGACAAATTCCAGATCGGCAATACCCTGCTCATCACCCGCTTGCAACAGGACCACACCTCGCCGGAAGCGCGCTGGCAAATACTCAGGATGCTCCGCAAGCAAGGCATGCACCATGGCGCCTGTATTATCGACAAGTTTCAACTCCTCTTGTGCAACAATCATCTCCCACCGCTGATCTGCATCTGGATTGTCCAGTGATTGCAAGTCCTGCAGCTTTTCGCGTTTGGTCTGAAAGTACTGATGCCGCTCCTGCCATTGTGGACGCACGCTATCTCTCCACTGGGTATCAAACTCATCCAGGAGAGATATTTGTAGCCACGCCATGGCGGCAGTCTGCAGGGGGACAGCCATGCTCTCGACATGCTCCTCATTTACCGCATATCCGATTGCCGCAAGCCTGTCGGCCAACGCAGGATGAGTATCCAAATGGTCCGTATGTTGCTTCATGGCATTCTCAAAAAATCGTGTCCGGGTTTCTGCATCCAGCCTTTCCTGCATCAGATGCATCCAGAAATGGCTACGTTTTGCGGTAGGTTCCGGCTCCGTCAACACCTGCCGCTCAACCTCAGGCCAGAAAATTTCGTGTTCGAACTGGCTGGCAATATTGACCCTCATCAAGGCTTTGGCAGCAGGCTCAGTCCCTACCAGCTCGACCGAGGATTGGTCTGCCTGATATTCATTCTGACGGGCGAAAACGAAGGTGTAGGCATTGAAGTAAGGCGCGTACCATCGGAAAAGACGCGCGATCAGTCGTGAACCCCAATCCTGCCATTGCTCTGAAAGCGTCTGCAACCTTCCCCATGCAGAACGCAGGCGATAGATGAAGCCACCGAAACGGCTATGATGACCTGACAGATGACCATATTCATGTGCAATAACCGCCAGCGCCTCCTCTTCGCTCATGACTTGTAACAAAGGCAAACCCAGGATCAGGTAGTTTTGCTCCCAACCAAATAGTCCAAAACGGGGATGCTGCAAGATGGCGGCGTTCATTTCATTTGTCAGCATGACGCGGTGAATTGCTGGCCCGCGCATGCGACTACGCAACTCCGCGATTCGGGCGAACAGCACCGGTGCGTCATCTACACTGAGCATACGCCCTTGGGGAGGAGGAAATCGGGTAGTCAGCATACTGAATGATGTCTTCAGCATCATCCAGGCTGGCCACACCAGCAGCAATAGCAGCTTGCCCAGCTTAAGCAGAAGAATGAGGGCCTTGCCGCCAGTGGCAACCACAAGAATGCCCAAGAGGACCAGGACTGCTAAGGGAATCAAGGCAAACAACACGGCGAGCGCGAGTACAAAAAAACCCAGTAATGCAACCATCGCGACTTGCCAGCGATATCGGGCCGGGTTTCTTTGTGCCAGGATTTCGAGTCGATTGACCAACTGCGTGAACAGCATTGCATCCATGTTTCCGCGCTCCCGAGGCAGAATTATTATGGAATAAATATTACCTCAGAATGCGCGGAGTAATGCGAGGTCATTCAGCGGATGAAGGAGGTGCAGTTTTTTCAAACACGGCAGCAAAGAAGCCATCGGTCTGATGCAGATGAGGCAATAGTTTCAGGTACTCACCAGTGTCCACTGGAATCTGCTGCTGGGCCAGGACTTCATTGGCAGGAATCAATTTAAAATCCGGATGGGCTGCCAAAAATGCGGTGGCTATGGCTTCGTTTTCATCGGAGAGCAGGCTGCATGTGGCGTAAATCAGGCGGCCGCCCGCTTTTACCAGCTTGGCAGCACGCGCCAGAATAGAGGCTTGCTTGCCAGTGAGCTCCAGCACATCCTGCGGCGTTTGCCGCCATTTCAAATCTGGATTTCGACGCAGAGTGCCCAGGCCGCTACATGGCGCATCCACCAGCACACGGTTGAACTTGCCATTGAGGCGCTTCAGTTTGGCATCCTGCTCGCTGCTGATCAGCTGGCTGTGCAAGTTGGACAGGCCTGAACGCTTGAGACGCTGGCCCAGATTGGTCAGGCGTTTTTCGGATATATCAAATGCATACAGACGGCCGGTATTGCGCATGAGTGCGCCCATGGCAAGGGTCTTGCCCCCGGCACCCGCGCAAAGATCGGCAATCATCTCACCGCGACGTGGCGCTACCAGATGCGCGAGCAGCTGACTGCCCTCATCCTGCACTTCCACCTTGCCTTCGGTGAACAGAATATGCCGGCTGATGTTCATGCGCTGGGGCAAGCGTATACCCGTCGGCGAGAGCGGGGTCGGCACGATGGTGTCCTGATTCAGCTGGGTATTTTCGCTGATGAACTTGGCCAGCACATCTTCGCGCGTGGCTTTGATGGTATTGACGCGCAAATCCATCATGGCTTGCTGCTGCATGCTGCGTGCAATAGTGAGCGCCTGCTCATCGCCGTATTGGGCACTGAGCTTTTCCCATAACCAATCCGGCATATCAGCTTGAATCGCCAGGCTGAGATTGTCGGTATTTTTGGCCTTGATCTCTTGCGCCCATTCTTTTTGCTGAGTATTAAGCGTGTCTTCCAGATCGCGCAGGCTCATGCCCTGCACACGCACCAGCCAGGCCACCAGTAGCTTGCGCGGATCATCCCCATCGGCAAGATAGGATAGCAAGCGCTTGCGGCGCAAGACGCCATAGACGGATTCGGCCACAAAGGCTCTATCCTTGGTGCCAAGCTCGCGATTATTCCTGAAAAAAGAACCGAGCACGGCATCGGCGGGGCCGGTGCCCGCCAGAATATCGGCCAGCGCGGTACCAGCAAAGCGAAGTAATTGGGGATGGATGTTTTTCATTTCATGATATCGGTATTCAGCCTGGTCATAATCTGCTCAAGCACTGTACCGTCCTCGTCTGTTATACGTATTTTAATAGGCAGATAACGATAGTCGACCGCGAGCCAAAGCTCGGTTTTCTCATTACCACTGGATTTACTGATATGGTAGGCACGCACTTCGCCCATGCGGGTCTGTACCTGCTCCTCTCCGTCAAAACTGTAACTGTAGGTACGCAGTCGCTTGCCATTTGTCACCGCGATCTGCATCTGTGCTAGAGGATCCTGATACATGTATTGATACATGAAACTCAGCAAGTCCTGCGTCCCCGCTGGCAGGGCCTGCGTCACCAGCCCCTTGCTGCTTCGCATGGCAATCGTATGGTTGTCCCAATCCAGCTCGGCGAGCTGTGCCTTGGCATCGTTGCTACCGTACTGATAGAAAAAATGCTGGGGCTGCAACCCATGCTCAGTGACAATGCCCTCGCTACGCTGCACCAGCTTGCCGCGAACAAATAACGAGGCCAGACCCTGGGCCTCAGTTTCACTACTAAGCGTATATCGGTTCCCATCATGCATGTTGAAAAGCACATGCGCTTTGCCAATGGCGCCCGGCTGACCGCCGCGCTTTACCTCGTAATCCATCTCCACGTAATTCACTGGATCAGGCCGGATCGGCTCAGGTGGGGCCTCGGTCACTTCTTCCTGCGGTTCATTTTCCTCGAGCACGGGGGTGGTAACGGCATCACCAGCCTCCGCAAGTGTTGATGGAGCCGTCTCTGCAGGCGCCTCCACAGCGGGCGTAGCATCCTGCGGAGTCGCCGGCACTGCTGCCGGGGCCGCTTTTTTAGGTTTGGGCTTAATAGCCGGGGGCAATGGTTTGGGCAAGGGCGCAGGCATCATCTCCACCTGCATGGTGCTGGGGGCAGAGGGCAGATCTGGCAGTCTGAGATCCAGCCCTCCCAGTAACACCACATGCAACAGCAATGAAATCAGCAGGGCCAGGGCATAGCGGAGGTAGTACTTGCGCTGAGGATCGTCTTGCTTATTCCGCATGCACGCTGGTCAGAATCTGCTCGATTTTGGCACCTTTGTCATCGCGCATTTCCAGACGGACCGGCAGGTAATGCTGGTCTGTCGCCAGCCAGAATTCCTTGCTGTCCTCGCCCTCCGGCGTGGCATCGACCAGATGCAGCGTCTTGAAATGGCCGCCGGGCAGATCAAGCGGCACATCGCGCTCCGTCACCCGGTAGTGATAACTGCGCAGCTTTTTGCCCGTTGTCACCGGCATATTCACATCCTCCCCTACAGGTGGGCGGAACATGAATTGGTATATGAAACTGGCCAGATCCTGGGCGCCTGGCTCAAGGGGTGCGGTGACAGTCTTGCCTTTCACCTGCATATTGAGCTGGTTCTGGGCCCAATCGAAGTCTGTCAGCAACGATTTTTTATCGTTGTCGCCCTGATGCAGCTCGAAGTGGCTGGGCTTGAGCCCTTGCTCGGTCACTTCGCCTTCGCTCAGCAGGCGGCGCTTGCCAAACAAGGCGTACACGCCTACACCCTGCGTCACGCTTTCAATGCGGTAACGGCCATTTTCCTGACGAAAGGTCTCGGTCACCGTGGCGAATGGCTGGCCATTGCGGGTGGCTTCATACACCAGCTCCACCTGGCGCGGCGCAGCGTGCACAACCGACGCCGCCAGCAGGCAACAAGCCGTGAGTATGGAATTGCGTAATGAAAGATAGCGCATGATGTCTACTTGAAGTGAGCGATGTCCATGTGACGATAGCCGCTGGTTTTCGTTCCGGCGATTACACCACGACCGTAGGCGCTTCGTTAGGCTGCTGAACGCGAATCTGGCCAATCTGCCATACCTGCTCACCAGCATCTGCCAGCAGCTTGATTGCCTCTGGCGCCTGCGCAGCTGACACAATCACCACCATGCCAATGCCACAGTTGAAAGTACGGTACATCTCGTCATCAACCACGTTGCCTTGCGCCTGCAGCCATTGGAACAAGGGCGGCAGGGTCCAGCTGTCGCGGCGAACTTCAGCGGTCAGCCCGGCAGGCAATACGCGCGGGATATTTTCCGTAATGCCGCCACCGGTAATGTGAGCCATGCCCTTGACCGGCATGGCTGCCAGCAACTTGAGCAGGGACTTGACGTAAATACGGGTAGGCGCTATCACCACATCGCGGAAGGGCTTGCCATGGAAATCGCTATCCATGTCAATGCCGGATTTATCGATCAGCTTGCGGATCAGTGAGTAACCGTTGGAATGCGCCCCGCTGGACGCCAGACCCAGCACGACGTCACCCGCCGCAATGGTAGTTCCGTCAATGATGGCTTCCTTGTCGACCGCACCCACGGCAAACCCGGCGAGGTCATATTCACCTGCGGGATACATGCCAGGCATTTCAGCGGTTTCGCCGCCCACCAGCGCACAGCCGGCCTGTTCACAGCCCAGCGCAATGCCCTTGATCACTTGCGCAGCAACGCCGACTTCGAGCTTGCCGCAGGCAAAGTAATCCAGGAAAAACAGGGGCTCAGCGCCTTGCACCAGAATATCGTTCACGCTCATGGCCACCAGATCAATGCCCACGGTGTCGTGCTTATTCAGCTGGAATGCCAGCTTGAGCTTGGTGCCCACGCCATCGGTACCGGAAACCAGCACAGGGTTTTTGAATTTTTTCGGGACTTCGAACAGCGAGCCGAATCCGCCAATTCCGCCCAAAACTTCGGGGCGCATGGTACGCTTGGCAAACGGTTTGATCTCCTCGACCAGCGCATCGCCGGCTTCGATATCGACACCGGCGTCGCGATAGCTCATTGAAGTTGGTGCGGCACCACCGTTGGTTTGATCAGAATTCAAGTTGAGTTCTCGCTTTCCACAAGATAAATTACAGTAATTAAATATAATTTTACCCGAAATGACCGCCAAACGAGAAAACCTGTTGCCTGATTACCGCGTGATTCTGCTCGGCGGCCTGTTCCTGCTGGTGGTATATCTGCTGCTGCCCATCATGGCGCCGTTTCTGATTGCCGCCATTTTCGCCTATATCTGCAATCCACTGGTCGACAGACTGGCTAAGGTACGCCTCTGGCAGTTCACATGGGGGCGGACTATCGCCTCACTGCTGGTCATGCTGATGTTGATTGCCATCATCTGCATCTTGCTGCTGATCGTGATCCCCATGATGCAACGCGAATTCATGCTGATCATGGAAAAACTGCCGACCTACATTACCAGCTTGCGTACGCGCATTGAGCCCTGGCTGTTGCAGCATTTCGGCGTCGCGGTAGATATTGATGCTGCCAAAGTCCAGCAAGTGATCAGCAGCAACTGGAAATCTGCCAGTGATTTCGTGGGCAAGTTCTTGCTGGCACTCAGCGACCACGGGCTAGCCCTTTTTGCCTGGCTGGCCAACCTGGTGTTGATCCCGATTGTGCTGTTTTATCTGCTGCGCGACTGGCACGATATCCTCAATCGGTTTGACCAGCTGCTGCCACGCCGCTGGTATGCCAAAACCGTGGAAATTGCCCGTGAAGTCGACATGATGCTGGCGGAATTTTTACGCGGGCAGTTATCCGTCATGCTGTTGATGAGCGCCTTTTATGCGACCGGTCTCTGGCTTTCCGGGCTGGAGCTGGCGCTGCCCATCGGTCTCATTGCAGGCTTGCTTGGCTTTGTGCCTTACCTGGGCATCGGCACTGGCATGCTGCTCGCAGCATTGGCATCGGTGCTTCAGTTCACCACCTTTGCCCAGTATGTTCCGGTCATCGCGGTGTTTGGTATTGGTCAGATGCTGGAGAGCATGTGGCTCACGCCTTGGCTGGTGGGAGACCGTATAGGCCTGCATCCTGTCATGGTGATTTTTGCCCTGCTGGCTGGCGGTCAATTGTTCGGCTTTACCGGCATCCTGCTGGCCTTGCCTGTCAGCGCCGCGATTGCCGTCGGCCTGCGTCATGCAAAGCGTGCCTATCTCAATAGCGATATCTACCTGCATTAAGCAGGTTCACATAAAATGCAGGCCTCACTCTTGCCGCTCTGCGGCTAAATGCCATGAAACAGTTACTGCTCGACATTCAACCATCCGCCTTGCCCAGCCTGGACAATTTTGTTCCAGGCCGCAATGCAGAGGCCCTGCACAGCCTGCGTGCTGCACTGGAAGGGCAAAGTCCGCAACGCTTTATCTATCTGTGGGGAGAAACGGGCAGCGGCAAGAGCCATCTGCTGCATGCCTGCAACCGCGCGGGCGAAGCCTTGGGCGTGCATGTGATCTGTGCGGATGATGTACACCTGCTGAGCAATGAAGAGCAGATTGCCTTGTTTGACAGCTACAACCACCTGCGTGCTGGTGAAGGCGTGCTGGTGGCTGCTGGCATCGCTGCACCAACCGCCATGCAGCTCCGTGATGACCTTGCCACGCGCCTGGCATGGGGGCTTAGCTATCAGCTGCATCCGCTCAGCGATGAAGAAAAAGCCCTGGCCTTGCGCCAGCATGCAGCTGCACGCGGCATGCGATTGCCGGATGAAGTGCTGGATTATTGCCTGCGCCACTTGCGTCGTGATCTGCCCACGCTGGTTTCCACGCTCGATGCCCTGGATGAATGGTCACTCAGTTACAAACGCCCGGTGACGCTGCCATTGTTGCGGCAGTTGCTAAGCCTGTCGTGACGACCCTCGGCAACAGAATCATAAAAATTTAAAGCTATATCCATCTTGCGAGTATTGATTTTCTTGTAGAGACCTGTAATGCTAGTTTCACGGTTTTGATTTTTAGTAAGGAAACTGTAGGTCTTTTAAAAACGAGGAGATAAAAAATGCACTCAGCACTATTGATCGTAGACAGGCCGAACCCCAATCATGAAAACAAGAATTGGGTCACCTTCATCACCAGCAGTCAAAACATCATTCAGCTGAACAAGGAGCAGCACAAGTCGGAGTCTACCCAGGCATTTGCCGACAATGTGTTCCTGATCCCGCTGAAGAATGAACTGCACATTTTCACGCTGCTCGCACAACGGGCCCGTGATCTGGGTTTCAACGTCAGAGTCACCTTCTTTGACCAATACCCATCGTTTGTCATCTCTCAAGCCATTTAAAAACCAGAAAATGCTTGAGCTGTAACAACGGCAAAACCAAAAAATTCAGGGCCAGTGTTCTCCCCTACCCGGGAAAGAACACTGGCCCTGGCCTTTTATGGCAACCTCGGTTGCCATAAAAGGATTTACAGCCTCATGCTTACTGGCGTATCAGATAATCAAATGCGCCCAGAGCAGCCTTGGAACCTTCACCCATGGCAATGATGATCTGCTTGTAAGGCACGGTCGTCACATCCCCCGCCGCAAACACACCCGCCATTGATGTCTGCCCATGCGCATCTACCTTGATCTCACCAAACTTGCTCAGCTCGACATCACTGCCCTTGAGCCAGTCGGTATTCGGCAACAAACCGATTTGTACAAAGACACCTTCCAGCTCCAGGTGATGATCCACGCTTGTGGCGCGGTCCTTGTACACCAAACCATTGACCTTTTGGGAATCGCCGGTTACTTCGGTCGTTTGCGCATTAATGATCACGGTCACATTCGGCAAGCTGAACAACTTGTTCTGCAGCACGGCATCCGCACGCAACTTGGTGTCGTATTCGATCAGGGTGACATGACCAACAAACCCGGCCAGGTCAATCGCTGCCTCTACGCCTGAATTACCGCCACCAATCACCGCAACGCGCTTGCCCTTGAACAAGGGACCATCGCAGTGTGGGCAATACGCCACGCCCTTGCCGCGGTATTCCTTTTCACCGGGCACGTTCAGCTCGCGCCACCGGGCCCCGGTTGCGGCAATCACCGCCTTGCTCTTCAGCGTCGCGCCACCTTCCAGCTTCACTTCAACCAGCTCGCCGCGCGTAATCGACTCGGCGCGTTGCAGGTTGATGATGTCGACATCGTAGCTACGCACGTGCTCTTCGAGTGCTGCCACCAGCTTGGGACCCTCGGTTTCCTTCACCGAGATGAAGTTTTCAATGCCCAGGGTGTCCATCACCTGGCCGCCAAACCGCTCGGCCACGATACCGGTCCGTATGCCTTTACGAGCGGCATAGATAGCGGCCGAGGCACCCGCTGGTCCACCGCCCACGATCAGCACATCATAAGGCGCCTTCTGGTCCAGCTTGGCCGCTTCGCGCGCTGCCGCACCGGTATCCAGCTTGGTCAGCATTTCTTCAACCGTCATGCGACCCGAGCCAAATGGCTCACCATTCAGGTAAGTCGTCGGCACGGCCATGATGTTGCGACCATTCACTTCATCCTGATACAAGGCACCATCAATCACGGTAGTTTGTACCTTGGGGTTGAGGATGGCCATCAATGCCGTCGCCTGCACGACGTCCGGGCAGTTATGGCAGGACAGGCTCATGTAAACCTCAAAGCGGAAATCGCCATCCAGCGCCTTGATCTGTTCAATCACATCGGCTTCCACCTTAGGTGGGTGCCCACCGGTCCACAACAAAGCCAGCACCAGCGACGTAAACTCATGGCCCAGCGGAATGGCAGCAAAGCGCACGCCGTTGCTTTCCCCGTCACGTGCAATCACGAACGAAGGCTTGCGTGCATCACTGCCTGCCAAGTCCAGGCTGACCTTGTCGGACAGCGCGGCAATGTCTTGCAGCAGCTCGCGCATTTCAGCGGCTTTTTCACTCTCATCGAGCGAAGCAATCAGCCGGATAGGCTGACGCAACATGCCCAAATAGGTCTGAAGTTGGGTTTTGAGTGTATCGTCAAGCATGGTGTTCTCCAGTTGTTTGGGGTGAGTTCACCCCTGCCTTGCGCTTTTGGCGCGGGCTTGGTTACGTTTATTCCAGGGATAGCGTCGAGGGCAGGACACGGTCGGCGGTTAGCCTTCCATGCCCTGTGCTCAACGCCCTGCCGCAGCAGGGACGTTTAAAGGCGCTATTCCCGCCTTAGATCTTGCCTACCAGATCCAGAGAAGGCGTCAGGGTCTTTTCGCCTTCCTTCCACTTGGCTGGGCAAACCTGGCCTGGGTTATTGGCCACGTATTGCGCTGCCTTCAGCTTGCGTACGGTTTCTTTCACGTCACGCGCAATGGCGTTGTCGTGGATTTCAGCCGTCTTGATCACGCCTTCTGGGTTGATGATGAAGGTGCCGCGCAGTGCCAGACCTTCTTCTTCAATGTGCACTTCAAAAGCGCGAGTCAGTTGGTGAGTCGGGTCACCTACCAGCGGGAACTGAGCCTTGCCCACGGCTGGCGATGTTTCGTGCCATACCTTGTGCGAGAAGTGCGTATCGGTAGTGACGATATACACCTCGGCGCCCGCCTTCTGGAATTCAGCGTAATTGTCAGCAGCATCTTCAATTTCTGTTGGGCAATTGAAGGTAAAAGCCGCTGGCATGAAAATCAGCACGGACCATTTGCCCTTCAGAGCGGCATCGGTCACTTCAATAAACTTGCCGTTATGAAATGCCTGGGCTTTGAATGGCTTAACTTCAGTGTTGATCAAGGTGCTCATGTAAATCTCCTTTTGGGTTGGTTTGGAAACGAAGCTCAGTATAGAGAAAGTCTTATAATAATAAAAATTGATTGTTTAAATACTTTTGATATATTTTGCATATCAATGTGGTAATAATGCCGCACTCTCCCCGGCATGTTGATTAAACCCTGTCTGCCGCGATTTGTTCCATCATTTCCGAAAGATACCTATGCAAAAAAATCTGTCGCTGGATAAAAATGCTGTTTATTTTGTAGCAGGAACCAAAGTTTGAGGTATTCTTTCGTTGAAACTGCTGTGCCTGATACAGCTCTTTGCCGAGCAATGTAACGCCACGTTAATCCGCAGCCGTCATCCCGCTTTTTCAACCTGCTTTATGAGAATCAAATGAAGTCAACATCACCAATGGACTGGTTCAACCTTCCCAACCTCCCCACCCCTGTCAAGGTTCTGTTTTCTGGCTATTTGCTGGTCATCGGCGTCGGCCTCTGCATGGCAGGTTTGCAGATCATGCTGACCCACGGCATGGCAGACGGCAAAATCGGCTTGTCAAAAGACGACATCGTCTACAGCTACTACGGTGATCGCAGCGGCAGCCGCCTCGAAGGCATGCTGAATGGCGCCATGAAAGACAAGGCACCACCTGAAGTGCGTCTGGAGATCATCAAATGGGCGCGCGATGGCGCCCCAGAGAAGGAATGGGAACCCCACTTCAAGCAAGTGTTCGCCCAGCACTGTGTCATGTGCCACAGCAATGTGCCTGGCATCCCTAACTTCACCCATTTTGATGAAGTAAAGAAAGTGGCTCAGGTAAATGAAGGCGCCAGCGTTGCAAGCCTGACGCGCGTCTCGCACATCCACTTGTTTGGTATCGCGTTCATCTTCTTCTTCATGTCGCTTATTTTCAGCTTTGCGGTCAACGTGCCACGCAAACTCAAGATTCTGGCCATCGCCTTCCCCTTCGCCTTTCTGATTCTGGATGTGCTGTCATGGTGGCTGACCAAGCTGAACCCTGGTTTTGCCTGGCTCACCATCATCGGCGGTCTGGGTTACAGCATTGCCTCGACCTTCATGTGGTGCACCAGTATGTACCAGATGTGGATTTTGTCGCGGAATGGCAAAGTCTATGGCAATGCCTGGGAAGCTGATCTGTAAGTCGAGCTAGTCGCTAGCCCGCCGTGACAGCAATTTCATGGCGGGCGCTCTGCCCCCTGTTGTCATGCCAGACCACGGCGACCATGTCGCCAACCTTGGCACCGCGCAAGTGCAAGGTCAAATAGGGATTCTTGGAAATACCTGTCCCCCATTGCGCCTCCGTCACCACATTGCCATTCAGGCTGATCGTCACCAACTGGATAAAATGTGCTGGCACCACTTCATCCAGGTCATTTTTACGCCGTCCGGTTTCCATGGGATGCGTCATCAGCACTTTCAGCTCGGTCACGTCACCCTTGAGCTGCGCCCGCATTTTGATGTTATCTGCCATGTTGCCTCCTAGCCGCAGCCGTTTTCCAGCACTTCAACCTGCTTGCCCGCCGTGAAATAGCGTGACCCCACTTTGACAATCGCCTTCACTTCGGCGGTTTCCGCCATTTTGATGCGCGTCACGACGTAAGGCTCTGCGCCTTTGGCAAACATGAAATTGGCAATCAGGGGCGTAGGGTTATGCTCCACCACAATCGCAATCGCTTCTGTACCGGGGATCCGGCTGATGACCTCAACCTGCACGACTGCGCCGTTTTCCGCGCGGTCTGGCGCGTTGACCGTGATGTCCGCGCTGGGCGTTTCCTTGTCGACCTGCAGGCCCTGGGTGGCGCCAGCCAGCGTCGTCGCCTCAAAAGCCGCTTTATTCCACACCGCCGCCAGCGCCCGCAGTGGCAGTAGCAGACCACTGAGCAATGCTGCACCGGTCATCAGGATAAATCCGCGTCTTTTCATGGCTGTCCCTTTCATTGTCTAGCCCCTGTCCTTGGGGTCGTTCAACAGCAGGCGCAACTGCTTGAGGCGCGCTTCTACAATCGATTGCTGGTAAAAATCGCCATCGCCCGCCTTGGCTGCCAGGTCCATCTGCTCAATCGCCCGTGGCACGTTATAGCTGCGCACATAGGCTTCGCCTTGTGCCTGGTGCCGCAACAAACGCTTGCCCTGCATGGTATACGCCTTTGCGCGCAATTCATAAAAATAGGGATCATCCGGGTAGAGGTCGATATTTTGCGCTACCAGCTCAAGCGCTGCGTCAGTCTTCCCGAGTCGAAGCAGGTGCTCCGCATAACCGAAGATCAGGGCGCGGGATCGGGGATAGTGCTCCAGCCCTTGCTGGAACAAGCGCGTGGCGCCCGCCGTATTTTGTTTCGCCACCTCAATGTTGGCTGCCAGACTGGCAAACATGGCGTGCGGACTGGCATTCTGGTTAAGCCAGGCCAGCTCGTTGGCTGACGTCTTTACGTCATTGGCCCGCAAACTGGCAATGGCAAGCCCATAATGCTGGGCAGCTTCGTTGGTGTACATGCGTTGTGCAAGATTGTTCCTGAACAGCTCCATGGCTTGCCGGGCAGGCCCCAGATTAGCCAGCAGCTTGGCCCGCACATATTGAAATTCCGCACTATCCTGCACCTGCCGATAAGCACCTTGCTCCACGCGGGAGCGCACATCGGCAATCCGCTCCGTGGTCAGTGGGTGGGTACGCAGGAATGAAGGCGCACTGCCATCAATAAACCGCGTGCCCCGCTGCAGAATCTCAAAAAAAGCCGGCATGCCGCGCGTATCAAATCCGGCATCGGCCATGATCTGCAAACCCACGCGATCAGCCTCACGCTCGTGCTCGCGCGTGTAGTCCAGCTGCTTTTGCAGGGACCCGGCACTGGCCGACACCATGGCGCCGCTGGCAAGCTGGGGATTGGCGCGCGCCGCCAGCAGGGCAAGACCAATGGTCGCCATGCTGATAATGGAGTCGCGTTTCTGCTGTGCCATCATGCGCGCCAGATGGCGCTGCACCACATGGCCAATTTCGTGGCCCAGCACGCCAGCCACTTCGGATTCATTTTCTGCAGCAACGATGAGGCCGGTATGCACGCCGACCACACCACCGGGCATGGCAAAGGCATTGATGGAATTATCCTTCACCACAAAAAACTTGAAGGGCAACAGCTTGTCCGAACTCGCCGCCACCAGGCGCATGCCCAGTTGCTGCACATAATCCTGTATTTCAGGGTCGCGCTCCACATCATCGCTCGCCATGACGCTACGCATGATCTGGTCGGCAATTTTCTTTTCATCCAGCGGGGAGAGCACGGTGGCCGAAACATCGCCCAGATCGGGCAAGCCATCCGCGGGGGATGTGGGCACAAAAAACAGCGCCATGACGGCGACGACAGAGATATAAACAAGCTTCATTGTTGCTATGATAACGGCATTCTCAAGCAAGTTCACCGTTCCGGAGCCGGCCCCATCATGACGCAACTCACCCATTTTGACACCAGCGGACAGGCCCATATGGTCGATGTTGGCGATAAAGCAGAGACCAGGCGCATTGCCGTGGCACGGGGCAGCATCAGCATGCTGCCTGCGACGCTGGCACTGATTCAGGAGGGCAATAGCAAAAAAGGCGACGTGCTCGGAATCGCCCGGGTTGCCGCCATTCAAGGCAGCAAGCGCTGTGCTGACCTCATCCCGCTTTGCCATCCGATTGCCTTGACCAAGGTCGGGGTGGAGTTCGAGATAGAGAGCAGCCAACCTGTCATCCATTGCACGGTCACTGCCGAAACCGTCGGTCGTACCGGGGTCGAAATGGAAGCCTTGACAGCCACCAGCGTGGCCTTGCTGACGATATACGACATGTGCAAGGCAGTGGATCGGGGCATGGTGATTCGGGACGTGCAATTACTGGAAAAACAGGGAGGAAAATCCGGCCACTGGCAGGCCGCCAGCCGCACATGAATCGAAATAACGGCGACGCGCTATTTGGAAGAGACGGGATGAAGGGGTATCCTATTGCCAGCTCAAGAGCTACGTCACAAGGAGATCGTTTGAAAACATTAAAGCACATTGCCCTCGCCGCCACTCTGGCATTGGCCTCCATGCATGCCAGCGCCGAAATCAAGATCGGCTATGTCCATCTGCAAACGGTCATGCAGTCGCCCCAGTTTCTGGCCACGGGTCAAAAGCTGCAGGCCGAATTCAAGCCGCGCAATGCTGAGCTGCAACAAGCCTACAAGCAACTGGAAGACCGCGAAACCGCTTTCAGCAAGGATTCGCTGACCATGGCGGAGAGCGTGGCGAGAACCAAACGTCGTGATCTGAATAACCAGCGCGTGGACCTTGAGCGCCGCCAGCGTGCCTTGCAGGAAGAGTTTGAGCAGCGCAAGAAGGATGAACTTGCCAACCTGCAGGATCGCATCAACAAAGCCGTCACCGCCGTCGCGCAGAGTGAAGGCTACGACATCGTGTTCTACAACACCTCAGCGTATGTCGGCAAGCGCGTGGACATTACCGACAAGATCATCAAACAGCTCAAGTAAGCGCGACACCACCCTTGCCTGCCCGCGCGCCTATTCGGCAGCGCGGTAGGCGTAAGCGGCAAGCTCCCCTTCAGAAGCATTGTCTTGCACCAAGTCAGCCAGGAGCTCCGCACTCGCCGGCGCCATGGTCAGGCCGTAACGGAAATGACCGCTATTGATATACAGATTTTTGTAGCGGGGGTGCGCGGCAATGGTAGGCACATTATCCGGCGAGCCAGGGCGGAAACCACTCCAGTGGGCCAGAATGGGCGCATCCGCCAGTTCAGGTAACAGGGCTGCGGCTTTGGCAGCCAGCTGGCTGCCCATGTCATCGGTCACCGCATGGTCGAACCCGACATCCTCCAGGCAACTGCCCGCCAGAATCAGGCCATCCCGCCGCGGCACCATATAAAACCCTTCACGAAAAACGATATGCGTGAGTTTTTGCTGAGGGGGTTGCGCGTAAAGCAGCATCTGTCCGCGCATGGGCTTGATGGGCAGTGGCTGCTGGTCTCCCAGCAACAAACCACTCCATGCGCCGGCGGTCATTACAAACGCATCCGCTTCAAGATCGTGGCCCGCACGGGTCTGCCAGCGCGTCAGGCGATCGCTTTCCGGAGCGGCTGCCAAAGGCAGCAGCTCGGTGTTTTCAAGGATGGCAGCTCCCTGTTGCAGCAACCATTGCTTCAATGCCGCCAGCAACACCGGCGGCCGCACATGCGCCACTTCCGGCAGCCACATGGGGTCATCGTATAGATTTGCCGCGAAACTGTGGGCAGGGGCCGCCGCCTGCTCGGAAAATCCATACTGGCTTGCCCACGCCAAGGCCTGCTCGCGTTTGTAATCCGGCAACAGCAGCATGCCATCCTGCTGATACTCAGGGTCTATGCCGGTATCTTCCAGCAGGCGCTGGCAAAGCTCGCCATAGGCACGCATGCTGGCAACGGCCAGTCGGTTTACCGGCTCGACATAGGCCCACGGCAGTAGCGGAAACAGAATACCTGCGGCCGCCCAGGAAGCCTCACCCTGCCCATGCCCGCCAATCTGGCCGCGCTCCACCAGGGTAACCTGATGACCACGCTGAATCAGGGACATGGCGGTCATACAACCAAGTATGCCGCCCCCTGCTACGATAATGTTACGGCTCATAAGATTTGAATAATCAGGTGCAATTAAAAAGAAGAGTGTCGGACTTTAGCGTCCTTGCAGCAAGGCTTTTTCCGCCAAGACAAGATCCTTGGGTGTGCCCAGCAAGACGACCACATCACCTTCGATAAAGACGGACTCAGAGGTGGGAGCCCATGGCTTGAGGTTAAGGCGACGAATAAACTTCACCTCCACATTGAGCCCGGAGAAATTGATATCACCCAGGCGCATGTTGAGTGCATAGGCGGAAGAGGTAATCAGCACCGAATTCAGGCGTGGCGTTTCCTGCGCTTCTTCGTCCAGATCGGACATGCCGTGGAAAAAGCCGCGGAACATCTTGTAGCGCTCTTCCCGGAACAAACGGATACGTTTCACTACCCGATTCAGTGGCACGCCAAGCAAGACCAGCGCATGCGAGGCCAGCATCAGGCTGCCTTCCAGCACTTCGGGCACCACCTCTGCCGCGCCCGCCTTGCGGAAGCCTTCCATATTGGCATCGTCCACCGTGCGTACGATGACCGGCAACTTGGGGTAATTGTCTTCCACCACATGCAGAATCTTCATGGCGGAGGGCGCATCGTCATAACTGATAATCAGCGCCTTGGCTTGCGCCGCACCGGCCGCTGCCAAGACCACGCGCCGGCCAGCGTCACCGTAGATCACGTTTTCACCCGCTGCAGCGGCTTCACGCACCCGTGAAGGGTCAATATCCAGCGCAATGAAGGGAATATTTTCTTCACTGAGAAAGCGTGCCAGATATTGGCCACTGCGGCCAAAACCGCAAATGATCACGTGGTCGACCAGTTCCTTGCCTACGCTTTCGATATCCTGAATCTGTTTTTCACGATTGCGCACATAGCTGCGCGACAGCAGTTCGCCCAGCCGCTCGTTGTGCTGAATGATAAAGGGCGCCACCACCATGGAAATCAGCGAGGCCGCCAGCACCACTTGCAATGCCTGACCATCAATCAGACCACGCCCCAAGCCCAGCGAAAGCAATACAAAACTGAACTCACCCGCCTGTGCCAGCGTAATGCCGGTGCGAATTGCCACACCAGGCTCGTGACCAAACGCGCGACTCAGCACCGCCACCAGCACACCTTTGAACAGGATGAATCCGGACGTCACCAGCAATACCAATCCAAAGTTGGCCGCCAGCTCGTGCATATCGAGCAACATGCCTACTGTAATGAAAAACAGGCCCAGCAAAATGTCGCGGAATGCCGCGATATCGGATTCCACCTGATAACGATAGCGGGTTTCAGAAATCAGCATACCGGCGATAAAGGCGCCCAGCGCATACGAAAGCCCGGCCAGCTTGGTGGCAAATGCCAGCATCAGCGTCACCATCAGAACATTCATCACAAACAGCTCGCGCGAGCGCTGCCGTGCTACCAGACTGAACCAGGGGTTGATCAGCGACTTGCCAAACACAAACAGGATGATCAGCATGACCGCGGCCTTTAGCAGGGAGATCAGCAATACCTGCCCGAGATCACCCCCATGCGAGGCCAGCGCTGGAATCAGCACCAGCATCGGCACCACGGCAATATCCTGGAACAAGAGCACGCCAATGGCGAGACGGCCATGGCGCGAATTCAGCTCCAGCCCCTCCACCAGCATTTTCGACACAATGGCGGTCGATGACATGGACAGGGCGCCCGCGATGACAAATGCGGTTTCCCAGCTGAGTCCAAAGGCTATGCAGGCCATCATGACAGCGAGCATGGTCAGCAGCACCTGCATACCGCCGAGGCCGAGCACGGTTTTGCGCATGGCATACAACTGGGCCAGGCTGAACTCCAGCCCGATGCTGAACATCAGGAATACAATGCCGAACTCTGCCAGCTCACGATTGGCTTCGGTATCCGGCAAAATGCCGAAGGTATGCGGCCCCAAAGCCAGCCCGACCAGGAAATAAGCCAGCATGGCCGGCAGGCGCAAGGCACGAAACAGGGCAACCGCCAGCACCGAGCTGGTCAGCAGGATCAAAATAGCGGGTAAGGTATCGTGCATTAAAATGGCTTTGAAGGAACTCAACATTTAAAGAGGGTTGCCTGGAGTGAATGGCAAGAGAAAGCAGACAAGGCCGACCGTCAAGCATTGACCGTCAACCGATATCCTCTGGCAGCTGGCTTGATCCTCAGACACAACCCTTTTCATGCACGCCTCCCCTTGAAAAAAACCTACAGGCAAAATTTATGCCGACTTTATCAAAAGTCGGCATGGATTACGTATAAATCCTTTATTCGTCGGACATTCCCTTTTATACTTGCCGGGTATGGAACCATCAAAAATACGAAAAATCGGTGCAAGCAAAACGCCGATTGATCTGGCAAGGGAAGTCCTGTTAATTGAAGCACGCGAGGTGGAAGCATTAGCCCGCAGGCTGGATGACAGCTTCACGCGTGCCGTCGAACTCATTTTACAATGCCAGGGTCGCATTGTGGTGACTGGCATGGGCAAATCCGGTCATATCGGAAACAAAATCGCCGCCACGTTTGCCAGTACAGGTACACCTGCTTTTTTCGTCCACCCCGCTGAGGCCAGCCATGGCGATCTGGGCATGATTACCGGCAAGGATGTGGTCATTGCCCTGTCCAACTCCGGCGAGGCAGATGAATTACGGGTGATTCTGCCCACATTGAAACGCATGGGCGCGCGTCTGATCAGCATCACCGGCCATCCGCAATCCACGCTGGCGAAAGCGGCAGATGTCAGCCTGGATGCCCACGTTACCGAAGAAGCATGCCCGCTGGCGCTGGCGCCCACCGCCAGCACCACAGCCTCGCTGGCACTGGGCGATGCCCTGGCGATTGCCGTCATGGATCAGCGTGGATTCTCCGCCGAGGAGTTCGCCTTGTCGCATCCGGGTGGTACGCTGGGTCGCAAGCTGTTGCTGCATGTGCGCGATGTGATGCGCACGGGCGAGGCCATCCCGAGCGTGGGGATTGAAGCCAGCCTGAAAGAAGGCCTGCTGGAAATGTCGCGCAAAGGCCTCGGCATGACGGCGATTGTCGACGCAGGGCAGCATGCCGTTGGGGTATTTACCGATGGCGATTTGCGTCGGGCATTCGAGAATGCCGTGGACATAAACAGCACATACATGCGCGATGTGATGCACTCATCGCCTCAGCAAATCCGCCCGGAGCAACTGGCAGTCGATGCGGTTGCCATCATGGAGCAGAAAAAAATTACCAGCCTGTTGGTCACCGATCAGCAGGGAACCCTGATCGGGGCATTAAACATGCACGATCTTCTTATTGCAAAGGTGGTTTGAATTGTTGTCCGTAGAAGAACGCGCCAAGCGCATCAAACTCGTGGTATTCGATGTCGACGGCGTCATGACCGACGGCGGCCTTGGACTGGGCGACGACGGTCAGGAATACAAATTTTTCCACTCGCATGACGGCCTCGGCATGAAACTGCTGAAAGCCACCGGCGTGCATATGGCGATCGTCACCGGCCGCACATCGCAAGTCGTGGTCAAGCGCGCCGCCAATGTCGGTATTCTGCATTTTCATCAGGGTGTCGATGACAAGCTGGCAGCGTTTGACGAAGTCCGCGCGCAATTTGGCTTCAGCCGCGAAGAATGTGCCTTCATGGGCGATGATGTCATTGATATCCCCCCCATTCGTTATGGTGGCTTGGGCATTACCGTGCCGCATGCCATGCCGTTGGTGAAAGAATATGCGCATTACATCACCAGCCGCCCTGCGGGCCACGGTGCCGTGCGTGAAGTGTGCGAACTGCTGATGAAAGCACAAGGCACCTTTGACGCACAGATGGCCCGGTTCCTGAAGTAAGGATTGAGATTGGGACGTCCAACCGTCGTGTTTCCGCTCGTGCTGCTCGCCCTGCTGGCGTTGCTCACGTTCTGGATAGATCGCAGTGTCCAGCCTCCCGAACGGCGGCCGGATGCCAATTTGCGCCATGACCCGGATTACATCCTGGATAACTTTGTAACAACACGGACCAATGTCAACGGTGCACTAGCCTATGTGCTGGCGGCGGTAAAGATGAAGCATTACCCGGATGACGACACCACGGAGCTTGAGCGACCGCGCTTTACGCAATATGCGATCAACAAGCCATACACCCAGATTGAAGGGCAACGCGGCAATGTTTCCAGCGATGGCGAGACCGTGGAATTCATGGATAATGTGGTTGTGGTCCGCCAGGCATCAAAGGATAAAGGGGAAATGACGGTACGCACCCAATACCTCAAGATGTTCCCCAAGCAGGAGGTCGCGGTTACCGACAAACCTGTGGTGATTACCCAGGCGCCGGAAACGGTCATTCATGCGAATGGCATGGTATTCAACAAGAAAAACCAGACCGTGAATCTGCGTGGTCGTGTACGCGCCCATTACCTGCCACCTAGCGCTACCAAAAAGGCGGCCAGCAAGGCACCCGCCAGCGCTCCGGCAAAAACCAGCAAGGCTGCACCGCAGAAAAAAGCCAAGGCAATAGCCAGCCCCGCGAAGAAACAGGCTAAACAGGACAAGCGAAGCACCAGTACCAACAACCAAGCCCGGATTCGGAGATAATATGACAACCCTGCACCGTAGCCTTTTACCGCTACTTTTGATGATGGCCTGCCTGCCTGCCCATGCCGAAAAGGCGGATAAGGACAAGCCCATCAATCTGGAAGCAGATGCCGTCACCGTGAACGATGCCAAGAAAACCAGCATCTATACCGGCAATGTGATTCTCACACAGGGCACCCTGATGATTCGCGGCGATAAACTGGTTGTCCGCGAAGACAAGGAAGGCTTTCAGCACAGCACGACCTACGGCAATCCGCAAACCCCCTCCACCTTCAAGCAGAAAATGGAAGGTAAAAACGAATATATGGAAGGCAGTGGTCAACGTATCGAGTACGATGGACGTATGGACAAGGTACAGCTCTACACCAAGGCCTGGGTAAAAAAAGGCGATGATATCGTACATGGCGACTACATCATGTATGACGCCAACGCCGAATACGCCGAGGTGATTGGCGGCGGCAGCCAGGCCGCCACTCCAGCCACACCGAGTGGTCGAGTCCGTGCTGTCATCCAGCCCAAGAAAAAACCGGCAGCCGGCGCGGATGGCGCAACGGCCAATTGAGTCGGCTGGACAATCCAGCTGCCCTGTCGCCTGCAACACGAATACCTGAGTAAACATGAGCCAATTAATTGTAGAAGGTCTGCGCAAGAAATATAAATCCCGCACGGTGGTGCAGGATATTTCGCTGCAACTCAACAGCGGCGAAGTTGTAGGCTTGCTGGGCCCCAACGGCGCTGGCAAGACCACCAGTTTTTACATGATGGTAGGCCTGGTAGCCCTGGATGATGGGCGCATTTTGCTGGATGGCAAGGATCTGAGTCGCCTGCCTATCCATCGTCGCGCGCGCCTGGGCCTCGCTTACCTGCCACAGGAGCCGTCGATTTTTCGCAAGATGACGGTGGCCGAAAACATCATGGCGATTCTGGAATTGCAGAAACTGGCGCCAGAACAGATGGAAAACCAGCTGGAGTCGCTGTTGCAGGAACTGCACATCACCCATATCCGCAACAGCATGGCGGTCAGCCTGTCCGGTGGTGAGCGCCGCCGCGTTGAAATCGCCCGCTGCCTGGCCACCAACCCCAGCTTTATTTTGCTGGATGAGCCATTTGCCGGGATCGACCCAATCGCCGTACTGGATATTCAAAAGATCATCCGCTTTTTGACCGAACGCAATATTGGCGTGCTGATCACGGACCATAACGTGCGCGAAACCCTGGGCATTTGCGACCGCGCCTATATTGTCAATGAAGGACGGGTATTCGCGGCAGGCAAACCCAGCGAAATTATTCACAACGATAGCGTAAGAGAAGTGTATCTTGGTAAGGACTTCCGCCTTTAAGCATCCATTTGGCGGCCCCCACGTATGAAGCAAAGCTTACAACTCAAATTTTCGCAACATCTGGCGCTGACTCCGCAGTTGCAGCAGTCTATTCGCTTGTTGCAGCTATCCACACAGGAGCTCAATCAAGAGCTGGAAACCCTGTTGCAGGCGAACCCGTTGCTGGAACGCGCTGACAAGATCGAAGAACCCCTGGAAATCCCGGACAACTTCATTGCGGCCCCTATTGCCCCTGAACCCAGCGTGGCCGCCACACCGGAAGAAGCTCCCCGCCAGGAGGATTTTGGTGGCGATGACTATTTCGAATTCGGCAGCAGCAGCGGCAGTAACCGCTGGGAAGACAGCAGCTCCGGCAATGATGATGACAATGACTTCAGCTATCAGGAAGCCGTCAGCCTCACCCTGCGCGATCATCTCCTGAGTCAACTCAAGCTGCTGCCGCTGTCCGAACGCGATCAGACCTTGTCCATGCTGCTGGTTGATACCATTACTGATGACGGCTATCTGGAACAGTCACTGGAAGACCTGGCAGACATGCTGCCACCGGAACTCGAGATCGACATGCTGGAGTTGCAAACTGCGCTCAAGCATATCCAGAATCTGGATCCACCTGGCATAGGTGCACGCAACCTGGCGGAGTGTCTTTCCTTGCAATTGCACGCTTTGCCTCCAGATACGCCTTATGTGGATCTTGCCATCAAGGTTGCCGAAACGCATTTGCCATTGCTGGCAGCCCGCGATTACGCAAAACTGAAAAAGCTGCTGACCTGCGACGATGACGTATTGCGCGAAGTGCAACAGCTAGTGCTGCAACTCAATCCCCGCCCAGGTGGTGAATTCAGCAAAATCACGTCTGATCATTACATTCAGCATGAAATCGTGGTGAAGAAAATCAAAGGCGTATGGCTGGCCCATCTGAATGATGAAGTCGTGCCCAAGCTGCGCATCAACCAGCTATATGCCGGCATCCTCAAGCGCAACCGCGAAAGCTCGAGCCAGTATCTGATGAGCCAGATGCAGGAAGCCAAGTGGATGATCAAGAACATCCAGCAGCGCTTCTCGACCATCCTGCGTGTTTCCCAGGCCATTGTGGATCGCCAGCGCAATTTCTTTGAGCACGGTGAAGTCGCCATGCGTCCTCTGGTATTGCGCGAAATTGCCGATGAGCTGGGTCTGCATGAATCCACGGTTTCACGCGTCACCACGCGCAAGTACATGCTCACACCACGCGGGGTTTACGAGCTTAAATATTTCTTTGGCAGCCATGTGGCTACCGAATCCGGGGGCGCTTGTTCCGCCACTGCCATACGCGCCCTGATCAAACAAATGGTCAGCGAAGAGAACCCGAAAAAGCCGCTGTCGGATAACCAGATCACGGATATCCTGGGCAAACAGGGCATCGTCGTTGCTCGCCGCACCATTGCCAAATACCGCGAGTCTTTGCAGATACCCGCGGCCAACCAGCGCAGATCGCTTTGATCTGCGTTTTACCTGAAGGAGTAAATCATGAACCTGCATCTCACCGGACACCATCTCGACGTTACCCCAGCCCTGCGCGAATATGTGCAGAGCAAGCTTGAGCGCGTGAGTAACCACTTCGACCATGTGATTGACGTCAAAGTCACCATGAGCGTAGAGAAGCTGGCGCAGAAAGTGGAAGCCACCATTCATGTGCCGGGTCACGATATCCATGCAGAAAGCAGCGGCGACAATATGTATAGCGCGATTGACACGCTGGCTGACAAGCTGGACCGCCAGGTTCTGAAGCACAAGGAAAAAGTAAGCGACCATCACAAAGCCAACGGTGCCCTCAAGCATCAGGCGGCTGCGGAATAAAGGTCCAATCGGGGACAAGGCAATGGCGTGTTCTCTTACTCACCGCTAGCCGCCTTGTCCCTGTCGAACATAAGGTAATCATATGGCTACCATCAGTGTTGCACAGCTTTACCGGGATATGCGCCGCAATCTCAAACTCACCTGGGTTTCCGGGCTGAATGGCGGCGAAAACCTGCTCACCAGTGAAACGGTAACCAAGCCCTCGCTGGCACTGATCGGACATCTGAATTTTGTGCATCCCAACCGTGTGCAAGTGTTGGGCTGTGCCGAGATGGATTACTTGCGCAGCCTGCCCAAGCCAGAGCTCAAGAAAGCCATCCACAATCTGTTTTCCACCGACCTGGCCGCCGTGGTCGTGGCCAATGGTGAAAAACCACCGGCCGAGCTGAATGCAGCCTCGGATGATTTTCAAACTCCCTTGTTTACCTCGCCCATGCGCAGCCCGGGGCTGATGGATGTCTTGAGCCATTACCTGGCGCAAGCGGTCGCCGAATCCGAGAGCTCCCATGGTGTTTTCATCGAAGTACAAGGCTTTGGCATTCTGATCAAGGGCAACCCGGCCATTGGTAAAAGCGAACTCGCACTGGAACTGATCTCGCGCGGGCATCGCCTGGTGGCGGATGATATTGTCGATTTTTACCGCATTGCGCCGGACCGGCTTGAGGGGCGGTGCCCACCTATTCTGCAGGATTTCCTGGAAGTGCGCGGGCTGGGCATCCTGAACATCCGTGCCCTGTTTGGTGACAACGCCGTCAAACCGACCAAGCCGCTCGACCTCATCATTCAGCTTGAGATGGCCGATACTCTGGCACCGCAACTGCTGGACAGGCTCAAGATCAAATCGCATCACGAAAAAATACTGGGTGTGAAAATCCCCAAAGTCATGATTCCCGTGGCCGCTGGCCGCAATATTGCGGTGCTGGTCGAAGTCGCCGTGCGCAACCACATGCTGTTGCTGCGGGGCATTAACGGCACCAAGCAATTCATGCAGCGCCAGCATCGCGAGATGAGCAAAGCCATGAAACGCCAGCAACAAGTAGAGGGTTAAGCGTGGCCACCAGCAAGATGCGGCTCATCATCGTCACCGGTCTTTCTGGCTCGGGCAAAAGCATCGTGTTGCGCGCCCTGGAAGATGCCGGTTTTTATTGCATAGACAATCTGCCCGCCACCCTGTTACCCCAGATTTCCGAACATCTGGCGCCCGCCACCCAGCAGCGCGTGGCGATCAGCATAGACACCCGTAGCGCAGCGCTGGAAACCTTGCCGGAAAACATCCAGGCATTACGCGACAAAGGGATCTCCGTGCAAGTGCTCTATCTGGAGTCCAACGCTGAAACTCTGGTCAAGCGCTTCAGCGAAACGCGGCGCCGCCACCCACTTAGCGATGAAAAAACCACACTGGCCGAGAGCATAGAATACGAGCGGCAGCTCTTGAACCGGCTGGTGAACCTGGATCACCGCATCGACACCAGCAACCTTAGCGCCAACACCTTGCGCAACTGGGTGCGCGATTTTGTCGTTCAGCAGAGCACGGGCATGACGCTGTTGTTTGTCTCCTTCGGCTTCAAGCACGGCATTCCACTGGATGCCGACTTTGTGTTTGATGTGCGCTGCCTGCCCAACCCCCATTACGATCCGGTATTGCGCCCGCTCACCGGCAAGGACGCCCCAGTGCAGGACTTTTTGCGGCAACAGCCCATGGCACTGGAGATGCTGCAGGACATACGCGGCTACGTAGAGCGCTGGCTGCCCTGTTTTGATGGCGACCATCGCAGCTATCTGACGGTCGCGATAGGCTGCACCGGCGGTCAGCATCGCTCGGTATTTTTTGTCGAGCAGCTGAGCCAGTACTTCAAGGATAAACAACAAAAAGTGCTAATCAGGCACCGCGAGCTGGAGTAAACAAGCTTGTTCAAATTCACGATGCCGGACCCCGGCAACAGGACGCTTTCATGATAGGTATACTGATTATTGCGCACGGCACATTGGGTGAGAGCCTGATACATTGTGCCAGTCATGTGATGGGTACGCGCCCACCATTGCTCAAGCAACTGGGCATCGGCACCCACGATGATCCAGCCGCCATGCTGCCGCAGGCGCAGCAGCTGGTGAATGAACTGGACGAGGGCAGCGGTGTGCTGATCCTCTCGGACATTTACGGGGCGACCCCATGTAATATGGTGGGCAAGTTGCTGAAGCCGGGACGGGTTGAAGGTGTGGCCGGAGTGAACCTGCCCATGCTGGTGCGCACACTGACGTACCGCAACGGCGATATTCAGCTACTGGTACAAAAAGCATTGAGCGGGGGTAGCGAAGGCGTTATCCATTTTACTGAGGAAGCATGCAAGCACCATGACTAAACAAGAAATAGAAATCATCAATAAACTCGGCCTGCACGCACGCGCATCCACCAAGCTGACGCAAACCGCCAGCCAGTTTGGCAGCGAAATCTGGATCGAGCGCAACGGTAGAAGAGTCAATGCCAAGAGCATCATGGGCGTCATGATGCTGGCCGCCAGCAAGGGCAGCAAGATTGTGCTCGAAACCAATGGGGCCGATGAAGAGGCCGCCATGCAGGCGCTGGTGACCCTGATCTCGGGCAAGTTTGGCGAACCGGAATAAGTCTATCGTGGCCGCCCCCAGCCCCGCTTCCAAAGTCAGTTTTTCCATCCATGGCGTTGGCGTGTCCAGCGGCATTGCCATCGGCCATGCCCATCTGGTCTCGCATGCCTTGCTTGAAGTAGTACATTTCCAGGTGCCCAAGGCCCTGATTGCCGATGAAATCATCCGCTTTGACAAGGCCGTAAAAACCGTCAAGCACGACCTGGAAACCGTGCGGCGCTTGCTGCCGGAAAAAGCACCACCTGAGCTTAGCGCTTTCATCAGCACGCATCTGATGATCCTGCAGGATCATGCGCTGTCTGAAACGCCCAAACAGATGATCAAGGCCGAAGGCTGCAATGCCGAATGGGCGCTCAAGCAGCAGATGGAAGATCTGGTCGCCCAGTTCGAGAAATTTGAAGACGAATACCTGCGCGAGCGCAAACAGGATGTGATCCAGGTTGTCGAGCGGATTATCAAGGTCCTGCTCGGGCACCCGAGCCAGGTGCCACTGCGCTCGCAAGAGAGTGCCATCATCCTGGTGGCGCATGATCTCTCCCCGGCCGATGCCATTCAGTTCAAGCAGCACCAGTTCGCCGCCTTCATCACCGATGTCGGCGGGGCCACCTCGCATACGGCAATTCTGGCCCGTAGCCTGAACATTCCCTCCATCGTCGCCTTGCAACGGGCACGTACGCTGGTACGTGATGGCGAGCTGATTATCGTCGATGGCAACCAGGGCGTGGTCATTGTCAATCCGGACAAAGACACTCTGGCCGAATACAAGCTGCGGCAGGAACAATGGGAAATCGAGCAGCAAAAGCTGAAACGCCTCAAGCTTACCAAAGCGGTGACGCTGGATGGCACCAACATTGAACTGCATGCCAACATTGAAGTGCCGGAAGATGTGAGCCATGCCAAAGCGGCGGGCGCGACCGGCATCGGTCTCTACCGTACCGAATTTCTGTTCATGAACCGGCGCGAGATGCCCGGTGAGGAAGAGCAGTTCCAGGCATACCGTAGCGTAGCCGAAGCCATGAAGGATTTGCCAGTTACCATCCGCACGCTGGATCTGGGCGCAGACAAGGAAATGAACCCGGATACCGCTCGCACATGCACCAACCCGGCGCTGGGGCTGCGTGCCATTCGCCTGTGCCTGTCAGAACCGGCAATCTTCCTGACGCAGCTGCGCGCCATCTTGCGCGCCTCACATTACGGCAAGATCAAGATACTGATCCCCATGCTCTCCTCGATTACCGAGTTACGGCAAACCCTGGTGCTGATTGAGCGCGCCAAGCAAAGTCTGGATGCGGAAAAATCCCATTACGACAAAGATATCCAGGTCGGCGGCATGATTGAAATCCCCGCAGCGGCTTTATGTGCCGAGGCCTTTGCCCGCGAATTGGACTTCCTGTCCATCGGCACCAATGACTTGATTCAGTATTCGTTGGCGATTGACCGCACTGACGATACTGTTTCGCATCTCTATAACCCTTTGCATCCCGCTGTGCTGCAACTGGTGGAGATGACCATACGCGCGGGCAACAAACTGGGCAAACCAGTATCCGTCTGCGGCGAAATGGCGGGCGAAGCCAAGCTTGCCAGGCTGTTGCTGGGATTTGGCTTGCGTCAGTTCTCCATGCATCCATCGCAAATCCTGACGGTAAAACGCGAAATCCTGCAGAGCGATCTGCCCTTGATCACCCCGGTAGCACGCAAGATTCTGGGTACCCAGGATATTGATCGGGTGGAACCTTTGCTGCAAAAACTGAATCTCCAGTAAAGGAGACAACGACATGGCAGACTTAGAACACGAGCGTGAACCGCAGGATATTCCCGCAGACGACCTGAATATCATGGTGCTGACACACCTGGGCGGTATTCTTTTTTCCGTTTTCCCCAGCCTGATTGTCTGGCTGCTTAAACGCAACGATAGCCCCTACATCAGCCAGCAATCGCGCGAAGCACTGAATTTTCAGATTACGGTGCTGATTGCCCAGGCCATCAGCTCGGCGCTGATTTTCATCCTGGTGGGATTTGTGCTCATGGGCATCGTCTGGCTGCTGAATATTGTGTTCAGCTTCCTGGCTGCCGTCGCGGCCAGCCGAGGAGAGACTTACCGTTACCCATTTACGCTCCGCCTGATTAACTAAATAACTTAACTGCATTTTTGATAAACCAGTATTCCCCAGAAGGATGGCTCACGTGAACGACAAGGCTTTGCAAGATAACCCGTTGCTGGATTTTTCCGGCCTGCCCCGCTTCAATGAAGTGAAAGCCGACCATGTCACCCCGGCCATAGACCGCTTGCTGGATCAGGGCCGCGCCATACTGGAACAACTGGCGAGCGCAACGGAAACGCCCACCTGGGAAAACTTCGTGCGCCCGATGGAGGACATGGAAGAGCAGATTTCGCGCGCCTGGTCCCAGGTGTCGCACATGAATGCCGTCGTCAACAGCCCGGAACTGCGCGAGGCCTACAACGACAACCTGCCCAAGCTGACCGCCTTTTATGCAGATCTTTCACAGGATGAGCGCTTGTATGCGCGTTTCCGCGCCCTGCGCGAAAGTGCAGGCTACGGGAGCTTGAGCCCCGCCCAACGCAAGATTGTCGACAATGAGCTGCGTGACTTCCGCCTGGGCGGTGCCGAATTGCCCGATGACCAAAAAGCCCGGTTCAAGGCCATACAGGAAGAGTTATCCACGCTGTCCGCCAAGTTCGAGGAAAACCTGCTCGATACCACCAACGACTTCAGCCTGTATATCGACAAAGCCGATACCCTGCGCGGCATTCCCCAGGATGCCTTGCAAGCGGCCCAGGACGCCGCCCGTGAAGATGGCAAGACTGGCTGGAAATTCACGCTGCATTTCCCTTCCTACATGCCTGTGCTGCAATATGCCGATGACCGTGCCTTGCGTGAACAGCTGTATCGTGCCTATGCCACGCGGGCTTCGGAATTTGGTAAAGCAGAGTGGGATAACACCGCCCTGATCTCCAGCATACTCAAGCTGCGGCATGAGGCATCCGTCATGCTGGGCTATCGCAATTACGCTGAAATGTCGCTCGCCACCAAGATGGCGGAAAGCCCGGCTCAGGTGGAAGAGTTTCTGCAAACGCTGGCCGTGCGTGCCAAGCCGTTTGCCGAACGTGACATGCAGGAGCTGCGTGAATACGCCGCCAGCAAACTCGGACTCACTGATCTGCAGGCCTGGGATATTGCTTATGCCTCAGAAAAATTGCGCGAAGAAAAATATGCCTTCTCCGACCAGGAAGTGAAGCAGTACTTCCCGGAAGAGCAAGTGCTGCATGGCCTGTTCAAGGTCACCGAGACCATTTTTGGCGTGCATGTGCGCAAGTCAAACGCCCCGGTATGGCATGACAATGCCGAGTTTTACGAAATCACCGACCATCAGGGCAAGCTGGTGGGACAGTTCTACCTGGATCTGTACGCCCGCAACAACAAGCGCGGCGGCGCCTGGATGGACGAAGCGATTACCCGTCGCAAAAAATCGCATGGTGTTGAAACGCCCGTGGCTTTCCTCACCTGCAATTTCTCGGCACCGGTAGGTGACAAGCCTGCGCTGTTTACGCATGATGAAGTGATCACCATGTTCCACGAGTTCGGCCATGGCCTGCACCATATGCTGACGCAGGTGGATGATTACGGCGTTTCCGGCATCAAAGGCGTGGAGTGGGATGCGGTGGAACTGCCCAGCCAGTTCATGGAAAACTTCTGCTGGGAGTGGGATGTGCTGCGTCACATGACCAAGCATGTGGAGACCAGCGCGCAATTGCCACGCGACTTGTTCGACAAGATGATCGCTGCCAAGAATTTCCAGGCGGGCATGCAGACCGTGCGCCAGATCGAGTTCTCTCTGTTCGACATGCGTCTGCATGGCGACTTTGACCCCAATGGCAGCAAGAGCTCGCTGGACCTGATCGAGGAAGTGCGCGACGAAGTAGCCGTAGTACGTCCACCCAAATGGAATCGCTTTCCGAATAACTTCTCGCATATTTTTGCTGGCGGCTACGGTGCTGGTTATTACAGCTACAAGTGGGCGGAAGTGCTGTCTGCCGATGCCTACAGCCTGTTTGAAGAAAACGGGGTATTATCCGAAGAAACGGGCCGCCGTTTCTGGGATGAGATCCTGGCACAAGGCGGCTCACGCCCGGCGCTGGAATCCTTCATTGCGTTCCGTGGGCGTGCACCGGATATTGATGCGCTATTGCGCCACAACGGCATGACTACCTGAGGAAACACCACCATGATGCGCTTTCGTGCATTGCTCCTGATCGCTCTATGCAGCGCCACCAGCTGCGTGGCGGATGTATACAAATGGACCGATGCTGAAAGCGTGAATTATGGGGATACTCCACCGGCGAAAAATCGCTCGGTAGAAAAGCTGAAACAAAGCCTGAATGTGGTGGAAACCGACAAAGAGCCTTATGAAATCAAGGTGGCTGTCGAAAAAAACCCCCTCACCCTGTATGTCTTCAAGGAATGCGGTGGCCCATGCGATCAAGCCAAAGCCTTGCTGGACAAACGCGGCGCGCCCTACACCCTGAAGAACAAGGACGAAGACAAGCTGGAATTGCAGAAACTGACTGGCCGCTTGCAAGTGCCTTTCCTGATGGTAGGCAAAAATCCTCATCTGGGGTTTGAAGAATCCACCTGGAATACTGCACTGGACCAAGCAGGGTACCCGCGCAGCAATCCCATGGCGGACTTTAAAAAACCGTCCAAGGCGGCCAAGGTCGCTGACAAACAACCGGCCACCGAGGCCAAATCCCCTTAACTTAACCACGCCACGACCCTGGTCAGCGGCCCCCACCAAGAGATGCGCCCACGCATCCACAGGAGCTTTACGTGAAACTCGCCACCTGGAATGTCAACTCGCTCAACGTACGCCTGCCGCACGTGCTGGATTGGTGCACCGCCAATCAGCCCGATGTTTTGTGTTTGCAGGAAACCAAGCAGGAAGACAGCAAATTCCCCTACGAAGCACTAACCGCCATTGGCTATAACGCCATTCATAGCGGCCAGAAAACCTATAACGGGGTCGCGATTCTCAGCCGCCATGTGCTGGAACATCCGAGCTACGGCATTCCAGACTTTGCCGATGAGCAAAAGAGGCTGATTGCCGCGACGGTCAAAGGCATACGCATCGTCTGCGCTTACATTCCCAATGGGCAAAGTGTTGATTCAGACAAATATCAATACAAGCTCAACTGGCTGGCTTCGCTCACCACGCACCTGCAGGCAGAGCTGGCAGTCCATCCCAAGCTGGCCTTGCTGGGTGATTACAACATTGCCCCCGAAGACCGCGATGTACACGACCCCGCTGCCTGGTTAGGCCAGGTGCTGGTCAGCGAGCCTGAGCGGACGGCGTTTCAAGGGCTGGTCGATTTGGGTCTGCATGATACGTTCCGTTTATTTGAACAACCAGAAGCCAGCTTCAGCTGGTGGGATTACCGCATGGCGGGTTTTCGCCGCAATCTGGGGCTGCGCATTGACCACATTCTGGTCAGCACCCCATTGCTGGCCGCCTGCCAGGCCAGCTGGATAGACAAGGCCCCGCGCAAGCTGGAACGTCCATCGGATCATACGCCGGTGGTATTGGAGCTCTCCGAACAGGATTGAACAGCTTGGCGGAGCTAACGGTTTGGAATGGCTTTTAAACCTGCATTGAATGCTTGAACAATGAGCGAATTCACCGACTACTTGCCCGATATATTTGCGCTGTTAGGCCCCATCAGCATGCGACGCATGTTTGGCGGCCATGCGCTCTATTATCAGGGGCTGACTTTTGGGCTGGTATTTGAAGAGACCCTGTATCTCAAGGCCGATGAGGAAAATGCGGGGGACTTTCAAGCGCTGGCCTTGCCCCGTTTTGGCTATGAAAAGCAGGGCCGCTGGATAGACTTGCCCTACTATCAAGCCCCGGATTTCATCCTGGAAGACCGTGACCTGGCAGCCAGCTGGGCACGCAAGGCTTATGCGGCCGCCTTGCGAACAAAACCATCAAAACCCAGACGCAGCAAACCGGTGGCAAGCAAAGTCAGCTCTCGCTGACTTGCTGCCTGGCTTATTTCGCCTTGATACCCAGCTGCTTCAGCTTGCGATAAAGATGGGTACGCTCCAGCTGCACGGCCTCCGCCACCCGACTCATGTTATGGCCGGCCTTGACGAGATGATGCTCGAAATACAGACGCTCAAAATCATCGCGGGCTTCGCGCAAAGGCTTGTCGATATTCAAGGCTGCCAGACCTGCACTGGCCGAAGAAGTCTCGACGATAGGCAGGGCCGCCTGAAATGCCGCAAACTGCTCCAGCACACGATTCACATCCGTCAGGGTGATTTTTTCGCCCAGGCTGGTCTGCATCAGGTTACGTATCACGCTATCCAGCTGGGTAATATTGCCTGGCCATTCAGCATTGCGCAGCGCATTCAGTGCTGCCACATCAAACTCCCGGTACAGCACCTCGCCACTATCGACCAGCAGCGCCGCCATGGCACGGGCCAGGTCGGGGATGTCTTCACGGTGATCAGACAGGTTGGGGATACGCAGGCTGGTAGCAGAGATAGATTGCAGTAACAAGTTATCAAACCGCCCGGCAACCACCAGCTGTGGCAGGCTTTTGGCCGTGACACACACGACGCGGGCGCCGTACTTGTCGGCACGTGCCAATAACAGCTGCAGGCCTTTTTGCTGGTTTTTACTAAGATCGGCCACTTCTGGAATAAACAGCATGCCTTCCTGCACCTGATCCAGAATATCAAGCGGCGCTGTCGCCAGCTGCTCATAGTCGGTCAGGCTCAGCCAGGGAGTATCCGGGCTATGCAGAAACTTGGCGCACAACTCGGCGCCACTGCCTTGCTCCCCGATCAGGAGTAGCGGGGTCTTGACGCTTGCAATCTGCTCCAGGCGCTGACGCAGTTCGCTGATGACCGGACTCTTGCCGAGGTTGAGCAGGGTCATGTCGGAGCGCGGTAACTGCTCACCATGCTTTAGCGCAGCACTGACGGTCTTCAGCAGTTTTTGCAGAGCGATCGGTTTTTCCAGGAAATCAAAGGCCCCGATGCGGGTAGCCTCCACTGCGGTATCAATCGTGCCGTGACCGGACATCATGACCACCGGCATCGTCAGCAGGCCGCTATTCCCCCACTCTTTCAGCAGGCTGATGCCATCACAATCCGGCATCCAGATATCCAGCAGCACCAGATCAGGACGCATCTGCTCCCGATAAACCCGAGCCTCCGCCGCGTTTTCTGCCAGTTTTACCTGGTAACCTTCGTCCTGCAGAATGTCATACAGTAGCTCACGTATGCCGATCTCATCATCGACAACTAGCACATGTCTTGCGGTCATTGCGATTACTCCACCCTTTTCGTTTTTGCTGGCAAAGTCACAGTAATGCTTGCGCCCCCCTTTGCCAGGTTTTCAATATGAATGTGGCCTTTATGCTCTTCTATGATTTTCTTGACGATCGCCAGACCAAGACCGGTCCCATGGCGTTTGCTGGTCATGTAGGGTTCAAAGGCACGACTGAGAATTTCCAGCGGGAAACCGGTGCCATTGTCTCGTACCTCCAGCTTGACCGTGTCCACGTCAGCCGCCGTGATGATCTGAATCATCCCGTCCGCTCTGCCCTCCAGCGCATCCTGGGCATTTTGCAACAGATTGTGCAGCACTTGCCTTAGCATGGTGGCATCGCCCATCACCGATGGCAAACCATCCGCCAGGCTGATTTCAAGCTGAATGTCTGCCGGCTCATACAAGGCCAGTACGTCATTGATCAGGCTGTTCAGCGCCAGCTCGCTCAGATTAAGCGCAGGCGCCCGTGCATATTCACTGAATTCATTCACCATGGTTTTCATGGCGGCCACTTGCGTCACGATGGTATTGGTCGCCCGCCGCAGCATATCGGCATCGTCGGTTTCGAGCTTGGCCGCCAGCTTGTGTTCCAGGCGCTCGGCCGATAGCTGAATAGGTGTCAGCGGGTTCTTGATCTCATGGGCCAGTCGGCGCGCCACCTCGCCCCAGGCCGCGTCGCGTTGGGCTTGTACCATGGTCGTCACATCATCAAATACAATCAGGAAGCCGCTATCCGCCGTTTGCGGCAACCGGGTGCCCCGCACCAGCAGAATGCGCTTGCCCTGGGCTGTCACCAGCTCCATTTCCTCTTGCCATTCGCCCGTGTCGTCATCGCCACAATGCGAAAGAATCAGCTCTACCCACGCTTCCAGTGCCACATGTGTTTGCCCCAGCTGCTGGAAAGGCTGCTCCAGAAAATTGCTCAGGTTGACGCCAAGAATATTGGAAGCCGCCATATTGCAGGTACGCAATTGTGCACGATCATCCAACGCCAGAACGCCGGACGACAAGTGCGCCAGAATGGTCGCCAGATAACCGCGAGCTGCCTCTACCCGCGCCCGGTTGCGTTCGGCAGCGAGCGTGGCATCGCCCAATTGTCTCGTCATGCTGTTAAAGGATTGCACCAGTATGCCCAGCTCATCCTTGCCATGCACCGGCAGCATGGTGCCGTAATCGCCTCTGGCGATGGCGCGGGTACCTTCGGCCAGAACGCCCAGCGGCGCTGACAGGCGACGGCTCAGCACAAAAGCAATCGACACGGCTGATAACATGGCGAGCATCAGCACCAGCGTCAACGTCAGTGCAAACACCTCTTTCAACGATTCACGACTGAGCGACAGCTCCTGATAATCCTGATACACATCCTGCACGGATTCCGCGGTGGTAGACAAGCTTTTTGGCACCGGCTGCAATAGCTGCAAAATACGGGTTTCCCCCGCCAGATCCGGCATCACGATCGGGGCAAGTACCCGCAGATAGAGGCCTTTATCCGGAATAGGTTCTATGGTGCCGTATACATGCTGCCGTGCCTGGCGCAATTGAGGAATGCTGGGCAGCTCAGGCAGAAAGGTCGCCGGGTTATTGCTTGAAAATGCCAGGATACGCCCTTGCAAGGTCAACAGTACCGCATCTTCCACACCGCTTTTTTCTCGCAGGTCATTCAGCACGCTCAGGTGCGAATTCGATGGCTGAAACGCCAGGGACACTGCCATGCTTTCGGCTTTTTCCTCAATATCAGACAACATGATATCGAGCGCACTTTGCCCCAGACGCAAACCGCCTTCCAGTGCGGCTTCCACTTTCACGTTAAACCAGGACTCAATCGAGCGCGTCAGGAAATTGACCGATACCGCATACACGATCACACCGGGAATAATCGCCATGAGGGCAAAGGCGCCCAGCAAACGCAGGGTAAGCCGACTGCCCATGACATGGGCGCGCATCTGGCGAAACAGTCGCCAGAGCTGCATGCTGATCATGACGATCAATGCCACGGCCAAGGCGCCATTCAGCACCAGCAACAAGGTGTAATAATTACCCGAAGCGGCAGTATTGGTGCTGGCATGCGACAGCAGATACAGCAAAACTGCACCTAGCAGGGCACTGATAAAAACGATGTATTTCATTGGGACAAAGGCATGCTAAAACAGCGTGGGCACCCAACGATAACGCTGGGAGACCATATTCCAGTCCTCGGAGCCGCCAATCACATCGACCTGCAAGGCCTTGGGCAACTTGGTTTGATCCAGCCGCACGCGCAAGGCAGCCTTGTAGGCTTCGCCTTTTTTCAGCAAGGCTTTCTCAAAAACAGGCCACTGCTCCAGCCGCGAGAGTTCCTGCTTCGCATCCTGCAAGGACGCAAAGGAGCGCTGATGGTGATTATTGAGATTGACCAGATATTGCCGTGACAAGGCATGGTAGCTCAGGGTGACATAGGTACTGACCGTGGCGATTTCGTCATCAAACCAGTAACGACGTGGCGAGGTCAGCTGGAATTCAATCAGGAACGTCAGTGGGATGCCTTTGTTCAGGGCTTCTTCTACCGTGGGACTCAACGTGACATCAAAATCGGCATTCAGCAGATAACTATCTTCAGTGGGCACCAGTTCGGCATTGCGGATGTGAAGATTGCTGACGGCAGCGTATGCCGTAGTCAGCATGAAAACAACAAAACTGCCGGTCAACAGCGTGGCAAATAAACGACGAAAATCAGTTTTTTTGTAGAAGTGCATAAAAGAAGCCGTCATGTGCTGCACAAGGATAAAGTTGTCCATGCCGAGCATGAGGCGAAGCATCCTGACTCAGCGGCAACTGCTTCGCATCGGCGTGCTGTTGCAGAAACCGGTCAATCTGCTGTTGGTTTTCCTCATGAAAAACCGAGCACGTTGCGTAAAGCAATTTACCACCCTTTGCCAGGCACTGCCACAGTTGCGGCAGAATGAGTGCCTGCTGACGAACGAAGGACGCCACATCCGCCTCGCGGCGCAGCCATTTGATATCCACATGCCGGCGGACTATGCCGGACGCCGTACATGGAACATCGGCCAGAATGCGATCAAACGGCTGACCATCCCACCATCCGGAAGCATCCGCCGCATCGCCGGTGACGAGCTGGGCTTTCAGCTTTAACCGCTGCAGGTTTTCTTGCGTACGGCGCAATCTGTCAGCGTCACTATCCATGGCAACGAGGTCCACATCGGCCAGCTCAAGAATATGGCCTGTCTTGCCGCCCGGGGCGCAGCAGGCATCCAGCACACGCATGCCGGGTACCAGATCAAGCAGTGGAGCGGCCCATTGCGCACCGGCATCCTGCACGGAGACATCCCCCTCGAGAAACCCGGGAATACGCTCGACCGGGATAGGCTGGGTCAATGTCACCGCACTGTCGCCCAAATGACTCGCGGCTATACCGGCATCGGCCAGTTGCTGGCGATAGGCTTCGACGGCGAGATGCCGACGGTTAACACGCAAGGTCATGGGCGGGTGCTGATTGCCTGCCAGCAGCATGGCTTCCCAGTCCTGCGGATATTGATGCCGCAGCTTGTTTACCCACCATTGCGGATAAGAGTAGCGGGCAACATCATCAGCGGGGTCTATGTTTTTTACCAGCGCATCCTGCTGGCGCAGGAAGTTACGCAAGACGGCATTGGTCAAGCCCTTGACCCATGGCTTTTTGAATTGCGCCGAGGCCTGCACGGCTTGGTCAACAATGGTGTGGCTGGCGGCTCGCGCCTGCTGCAATTGATAGATCGCCACCAGCAGCAGACAGCGCAAGCGCTCATCCTGCAGCGGTTTTTGCAGAAGCTGATTCAACAGCGCCTGCAGTTGCCCATACTGGCGCAGGCAGCCGTAGCTGAGGTCCTGTGTCATGCCACGCTGTTGCGGGGTCAGGCTGCGCTGCCGACTGAACATGGCATCCAGAGTGACGCCAAGATTACGGCCCGTCAGCACCTGATGCACGGCTTCGGCGGCGAGTTGTTGAGCTAGTTGCAAAACGGCCTTTCGGGAGATTCTAAAAAAACAAAGCCGCAGAACTTAAGGTCTGCGGCCACTTGTGAGGAGTGGTCAGGCCATGGCCATCAGGCGCGCGATACGCTCCTGGGTTTGCGGGTGTGTACTGAACAGCCCCTTGATTCCTTCGCCTGACAAGGGATTGATGATCATCATCTGGGCGGTTTCAGGATGCTGCTCAGCCGTTTCCAGCGGGATCTGATGAGCGTAATCGTGGATTTTTTTCAGGGCGGCCGCCAGCGCGGTGGGGTCACCACTGATTTCTGCGCCGCCACGGTCAGCTTCAAACTCGCGTGCCCGTGAAATCGCCATCTGGATCAACATGGCAGCAATCGGCGCCAGAATCATGATCAGGATCGCCACGGCCGGATGCACACTGCGCTCACGGTCATGGCCACCTGCAAACAGCATGCCAAACTGGGCAATTGATGAAATAGCCCCGGCAATGGTGGCAGAGATGGTGGAGATCAGCGTGTCACGGTGCTTGACGTGGGCCAGCTCATGCGCCATTACGCCACGCAATTCGCGCTCGGACAGGATACGCATGATGCCTGTCGTGGCGGCGACCGCCGCATGCTCGGGGTCGCGCCCAGTGGCAAATGCGTTAGGCTGGTCTTCGTCAATGATGTAGACCTTGGGCATGGGCAACTGGGCATTCTGCGCCAGCTCTTTCACCATGTTGTAGAACTGCGGGGCTGATGAAGCATCCACCTCGCGGGCGTTGTACATCTTGAGGACGGCCTTGTCGGAAAACCAGTAGGCGTAAACATTCATGGCCGCAGCGAGCAACAGCGCGATCATCATGCCACCAGCACCACCCAGCGCAGCGCCCACGGTACCAAACAGCACCACAATGCCCGCCATCAGAATGGAGGTTTTCAACCAGTTACCTAACATGTGTATTCCTCAAGTCTTTCATTAATAAGGGAAGGATGCCCCTTAGATGCGGCTCATCAGCAAAAATTCAAGCCTGTGGCGATACCGAATGAAAGCGATCGCCCGGCTTGAGTACATGCCCGGCCACAAACTGCCCCGCCTGCAGGCGCTTGCCACCTGGCATCTGCAATTCCTCAATGCGCAGCAGACCCTGACCACAGCCAACTACAATGGCATCACCCACCGAAACCACCACGCCGGGCTCTGCGTTACCGTCCATGGCCGTCGCCATCCAGATACGGCAGATCTCTTCGTTGAGTTTGGCCTGCGCGACAGGGAAAGGGTTAAACGCGCGCACCTGGCGCGAAATCACTTCGGCGCTCTGCGTCCAGTCTATACCCGCTTCAGCCTTTTGCAGCTTGGCGGCATATGTCACCAAGGCTTCGTCCTGCGGCTCGGCAGGCAGGCTGCGCTGAGCCGCCAAGGTGTCCATGGCCTTCACCATCAACTGAGCCCCCATCAGCGACAAACCATCGTGTAGTGATTGTGCGGTATCGCGCCCAGTGATGGGTAATACGCCTTTCTCGACCATCGCACCCGCATCCAGCGCGGGCACAACTTCCATAATCGTCACACCGGTTTCGGCATCCCCCGCCAGCAAGGCGCGCTGTATGGGCGCAGCCCCGCGCCAGCGCGGCAATAATGAAGCATGGATGTTGTAACAGCCGAGGGCAGGCATGTTGAGCACGGGGGTCGGGATGATCAGCCCATAGGCCGCCACGATCATGACATCGGCATCCACCGCAGCGATCTGCGCCTGTATGTCCGCATCCTTCAAGGTCTCGGGCTGCAACACCGGGATCTGGTGCTGCAAGGCCAGCTCCTTGACCGGACTGGCCTTGAGCTTCATCCCACGCCCCGCCGGGCGATCCGGCTGGGTAAGCACCATCACAACTTCATGCTGCGATGCAACAAGAGCTGCCAGCGCTGGCACGGCAAAGTCTGGCGTGCCAGCAAATATGATCTTGAGTGCGGGCATATTAGCGATCCCGCTGACGTTTCTTGAGTTTGGTCTTGATACGGTTTTGCTTGAGTGGTGACAGGTAATCGACAAATACCTTGCCTAGCAAATGGTCCATTTCATGCTGTATGCAAACGGCCAGCAAGCCTTGTGCTTCAAGCACAAATGGCTCGCCATTGCGGTCCAGCGCTTCCACGGTCACCTCGGCGGCGCGCGTCACATTTTCATAAATGCCTGGCACCGAGAGGCAACCTTCCTCGTAATCCTGGGCGCCACATTTTGCGGTAATTTTAGGATTGATGAATACCCGCAGCTCGTTCTTGGCTTCGGACAGATCCATGACAATAATTTGCTGATGGACATCGACCTGGGTAGCAGCCAAGCCTATGCCCGGTGCAGCGTACATGGTCTCCGCCATGTCATCGATCAGGCGACGGATGTCTGCGTTCACTTCCTTTACCGGCTTGGCAACCGTATAAAGGCGTGGATCGGGGTAGTTTAATATGTCTAAAATTGCCATAAATCTTGATTGTTGAATGAATTACATGCAGAATTTAATGCAAGTTCGCGGATATTTCATGCCGCATCATTGCCGAGGTCTTGAATATGTTGAGATACATTATAACGCCGCTCGTATTGGCTTGTCTGGCTTTACCTGCCGCGGCGGATGATGTGCAGCTGCAGCCTGACCGCCCCGAACGCTATGTCGTGGTGAAAGGCGATACGCTCTGGGCTATTTCCGGCAAATTCCTCAAGGATCCCTGGAAGTGGCCTAAGGTGTGGAACATGAACCGCGAACAGATCAAGAATCCACATCTGATCTATCCCGGTGACGTTGTCGTGCTGGACACCAGCAGCGGAGAACCTCAGCTGCGCCTACTGCGCGAGACCGTTACTCTGCAACCGGGTATTCGTGAAGAGCCGCTTGAAAGGGAAGCTGTTCCCAGCATCTCCCCCAGCACCATTGCCCCCTTCCTTAGTCGCCCGCTGATTGTCGAGGCAGATTCCCTTAAAGATTCGCCCACCATTATTGCAGGCCCGCAAAACCGCGTTGCCTATGCGCCTGGCAACAAGGTCTACATCGACAAGATGCCCGAAGATCAAGGCAACGTCTGGCATATCTACCGCCCCGGCAAAATCATGGTAGACCCTGAGAACAAAGAGCCACTGGGACTGGAAGCCCTTTATCTGGGTGATCTCAAGGTCACCAAATTCGGCGATCCTGCCACGGGGGAAATTACCCGCGCCAAAGAAGAGATTTTCAGCGATGACCGCCTGGTTAAAATCGAGGATAAACTGCAATTCAATTACATCCCGCATGCCCCTGACAGCGAGATCAAAGGCCGCATCATGGCCATTTACGGCGGCGTGGCTGAAGCGGGCGCCAACACCATCATCTCGATCAACAAGGGCAAGCTGGATGGCCTGGAAGAAGGCCACGTGCTGAGCATTAACCGCGCAGGCACTTACGTCAGCCGCAAGCCCACTGAAAAGAAGGCTGAAGAAAAATTCAAATTGCCAGAGTTCCGCTTCAAGGATGTGGATCCTAATGAAGAGAAAAACAAGAAGCCACAGGCAAAAACCGATGAAAAGTATGACCCCAAGAAAGATCCGGCCAATGACAAGTCTCTGGTCAAATTGCCCGATGAGCGCATTGGTTTGCTGATGGTCTTCCGGACGTTTGATCGCGTGTCTTACGGTTTGATCATGCAGGCAGCAGAGCCCGTCAATCTGCTGGATACCGTCAACACGCCCTGAGGCTGAATGTCCCTGAGTGCGTCAGATTTAGAGGAAGCCCGCCTCTGGATAGCCCTGAGCCTGGTTCCAGGCTTGGGTGGCCAGCGGATATGTCAGCTTCTCAAAGCATTTGGCAGTCTGGAACAGATTTTTGCAGCGCCGCAGGATGCCCTGCGGCAAGTTGTCCCTGAATCTGTTGCCGAAGCCATTACCGGCGGCCCTGATCTGGCAGCCACCGACTTCGCTGCCAATTGGCTCATGCAGGAAAACAATCATCTGCTCACTCTGGCAGATAGCCGTTACCCACCCGCCCTGCTCGAAATTGCCGATCCACCGCCCCTGCTTTACGCTAAAGGCCAATTGGCGGCATTTGATTTGCCTGGGATGGCGATTGTCGGCAGTCGCAATGCAACGCCGCAAGGCGAAAAAAATGCGGCTGATTTTGCCCAGGCTCTGTGTGAGCAAGGCTATTGCGTCATCAGCGGCCTGGCGCTCGGGATTGATGGCGCCGCGCATCAAGGTGCCCTGCGAGCCAAAGGCATCACGATCGCCGTGGTCGGCACCGGTCTCGACATTGTTTATCCATCCAAACACCGCGCACTGGCCCATCAGATCGTGGAACAGGGCCTGATCATCTCCGAATTTGCACTGGGCACGCCTTCTCGCCCGCAGAATTTCCCCCGACGCAATCGCCTCATCAGCGGATTAAGCCAAGGGTGCCTGGTAGTGGAAGCCAATGCCAAAAGTGGCTCGCTCATCACGGCAAGACTGGCGGCAGAACAAGGGCGCGAAGTCTTTGCCATTCCTGGCTCCATCCATTCTCCGGTTTCAAAAGGTTGCCACGAGTTGATCAAGCAAGGGGCAAAACTGGTCGATTGCATACAGGATATCGTGCAGGAGATGGCTCCGCTGCATCCCCAACAGCAACAAGCTTCTCAGGAAGATGCTTTTGATGGACATGGTCCTGAGGAAACCTCCCATACACAACTACTCGCCTGCATGGGTTATGACCCCATCAGTATTGATGCCTTACAGCAATCAAGTGGCTTGACGAGTGATAGCCTTTCGGCCATGCTGATGGTACTGGAGCTGGAAAATAAAGTGGCGGCACTGCCCGGTGGTCGCTACCAGCGCATGAGCTGACTGCAGCGATTGCGAGGATTGCTTCTAAGAATTAAAGCTTGGCCTGATTCTGGCGTTAAAAGATATAGATGTCAGGCTTAATTCTTAGAAGAATCCACATAGGGGAATATATATGTTCGAAGTGCTGGTATATATGTTTGAGAATTACTTTGAAGCAGATATCCGTCCCGACCAATCTACTCTCGCCAAAGAATTATTCGCCGCAGGTTTCGATAGTGATGACATTAATCACGCCTTTGACTGGTTCAGCGCCCTTGAAGCAATGACCGCCAAGGAACTGGCCGGCACCGAACTCAACACCTCGGGTTTCCGTATTTTCAGCGAACCCGAAACCACCAAGATCAGTAGTGAAAGCCTGAGCTTCATCATGTTCCTTGAACAGGCGAAAGTGCTGAACGCCACCGAGCGCGAACTGATCGTTGACCGTGCGCTGGCCTTGCCACAGCCGGTCATTGGCCTCGATGAAACACGCTGGATCGTGCTGATGGCTTTGTGGAAACAGGGCAAAACCAAGGACTACCTGTTTGTGGAAGACGCCGTCTTCGGTGACGCCCACCCTACGCTGCATTAAACAGCGCAAGGTAGGTTGTTCACATTAAGCGTCAGGCCGTCTTCAGGCCTAGGCGCTCGGCCAGGGTAGTGATCATCCCACTCTGATTCAATGTATAAAAATGCAGGCCGGGGGCGCCTCCGGCCAGCAGTTTCTCGCACACTCCCGTTACCACATCCAACCCCAGCGCCCGCAGCGAGGCAAGGTCATCGCCATAATCCTGCAAGCGCAAGCGTAGCCAGCGCGGAATTTCTGCGCCACACACACTGGAAAAACGCGCCAGCTGGGTAATGTTATAGATAGGCATGATGCCCGGCACAATCGGCATATCAATACCCAGGCGTGTACATTCATCCCGGAAATAGAAATACGCATCCGGGTTGTAGAAATACTGGGTGATGGCGGAATTGGCGCCGGCATCCACCTTGCGCTTGAAGTTGGCGAGATCCGCAGTGGGCGATGCCGCTTCCGGATGAAATTCAGGGTAGGCTGCCACTTCAATATGGAAATGATCGCCCGTTTCCTGCCGGATGAATTCCACCAGCTCATTGGCATAGCGGAAATCGCCAGCGCTGACTTCGCCAGAGGGAATGTCACCACGCAATGCCACCAGCCGCTTGATGTCGTGCTGCTGGTAGAGTTGCAGCAGATCACGGATTTCCTGCTTGCTGGATGAGATGCACGAGATATGCGGTGCTGCCTCAAACCCGGCAGCCTGAATATCCAGCACCGTATCAAGAGTGCGGTCACGGGTTGAACCACCAGCACCAAACGTTACCGAAAAAAACTTGGGATTGAGCTTGGCCAGTTGTGTACGTGCCTCGCGAAGCTTGGCCATCCCCTCCTCGGTTTTCGGGGGGAAAAATTCAACACTGATCATGAGTTCCTGGTTATCCATCAGAGTCTGCGCTTTCTCAATCGCGCAGCACAATTGCGCTTAATAACCATGAAATCACGCTGTAGAGGAATGCCCCGACAATGCCAGCCCATAGACCATGCACCTCAAAGCCCTGCAACACATGCCCCACCAGCAAGAACAACAGACCATTGATCACGAGGATGAACAACCCCAGCGTCACAATGGTGACCGGCAAGGTCAGCAATACGAGAATAGGCCGTATCAGCATATTGACTAGCCCAATCACAGCCGCTGCGATAAGTGCTGCGACAAAGCCGGACACATGAATGGATGGAATGAGGTAGGTAACCGCGAGCAACGCCAGCGCGTTCAGTATCCAGACCAATAGTAATTTCATGGCTTATCTCCTTGAACAGGCCCGCGAAAGCGGGCCTGGCGTTTTTTAGTAGCGGTAATGCTCGGGCTTGTATGGGCCTTCCACCGATACTCCGATATAGGCTGCTTGCTGATCGGTGAGGCGGGTCAGCTGGGCATTCAGTTTCTTCAACTGCAATACGGCCACCTTCTCATCCAGATGCTTGGGCAGTGTGTAAACACCAACCGGGTATTGCTCGGTACGGGTGAACAGCTCAATCTGGGCGATAGTCTGGTTGGCAAATGACGAGCTCATGACATAGCTCGGATGGCCAGTACCACAACCAAGATTCACCAGGCGCCCCTTGGCCAGGAGGATGATTTTCTTGCCATCCGGGAAAATCACGTGATCAACCTGTGGCTTGATTTCATCCCACTGGTATTTTTCCAAAGAGGCGACGTCGATCTCGTTATCGAAGTGACCGATATTGCAGACGATAGCCTGGTCCTTCATCTTCGCCATGTGGTCATGGGTGATCACATGGTAGTTACCTGTGGCCGTCACAAAAATATCGCCATGCTCAGCGGCATAATCCATGGTGACCACGCGGTACCCTTCCATTGCGGCTTGCAAGGCACAGATAGGGTCGATTTCGGTTACCCACACCTGGGCAGAAAGTGCGCGCAATGCCTGCGCAGACCCTTTACCCACATCACCATAGCCGGCAACCACCGCAATTTTGCCAGCGATCATGACATCGGTAGCGCGCTTGATACCATCCACCAGCGATTCACGGCAACCATAGAGATTGTCAAATTTTGACTTGGTGACAGAGTCGTTCACGTTAATGGCAGGGAATGCCAGACGGCCTTCCTTGTGCATTTGATAAAGACGATGCACGCCTGTGGTGGTTTCCTCGGTCACACCCTTGATGTGTTTGAGACGGGTGGAATACCAGGTCGGATCAACCGCCAGCTTGGCCTTGATGGCATTGAACAGGCAGATTTCTTCTTCACTGGCAGGGCTGCTCAATACCGAAGGATCGGTTTCTGCCTTGGTACCGAGATGCAGCAACAGCGTAGCATCGCCACCATCATCGAGGATCATGTTGGAATAGCCACCATCGGTCCATTCAAAAATACGGTGCGTGTAATCCCAGTATTCATCAAGGGTTTCGCCTTTGACCGCAAACACAGGGGTGCCCGTCGCGGCAATGGCTGCTGCCGCATGATCCTGTGTAGAGTAAATATTGCAGGAAGCCCAGCGCACCTCGGCCCCCAGATCCTTCAGCGTCTCGATCAGCACGGCAGTCTGGATGGTCATGTGCAGGGAGCCGGTAATACGGGCGCCGCGCAAAGGCTTGGTCAAGGCATATTCTTCGCGGATCGCCATCAGACCCGGCATTTCGGTCTCGGCAATCGCAATTTCCTTGCGGCCCCAGGCGGCAAGGTTCATATCGGCAATTACATAATCTTTGATATCAGCCACAGAATTCATTTTCTATTCCTTTGAATTGTGGCCGGAGGGAAGGGGGTTGGGAGGTCTGTTGACGCTGCTCACCCTCATCCCGTGTCCGGCACGGGTTGGTAAGGTGAGCGCCGTTTACTGCATTGTTCCGAGCCTGGGAAGGCTTCGCCTGGCGAAGCGGACTTGCAGCGCTCCTCGGAATTCTCGCGATTATACGCGCTATTCAGTAGTTAACAAGTTACTGGCTCCATAGATCGTGGATATCCTCAATGCCCCACAGTATCGGGTCTTCATGGCCCATGATCTTGTCTTGCACCGCTGGTTTGGATAAGTCCAATACTTCTACAGGAATGCGTGTGCGGGATTTGGTGGAAAAGAATACCTTCACCAGCGGCTTGAGTAGCGAAACCGGATTCTGGTCGACCACAACACCCAGTCGTCCAGACTGCAGCATGACCATGGAGCCGATGGGGTAAATGCCCACGCTTTTCACAAAGGCTTTGAATACCCGATCATCAAAATGCGTTTTACTCCACTGCGCCATGCGTTGCAGCGATACACCCGGCTCCCAGCCTTCTTTGTAGGGACGATTGGAGGTCACCGCGTCATACACATCGCAAACGGCACCCATTTTGGCAAAGATGCTGATTTCATCGTTTGGCAGCTTGTGGGGATACCCCGTGCCATCGACTTTCTCATGATGATGCAGGCAGACATCCAGCGCGACCTCATCTACCCCATTCGAGGCCAGCAGAATCTCATGACCCGCCTTGGGATGACCACGCACAATGTCAAACTCTTCATCCGTCAGCTTGCCTGGCTTGTTGAGTATGTCCAGCGGAATGGCAGACTTGCCAATATCGTGCAGCAGGCCGGCAAGGCCCGCTTGCTTGGTTTGCTTGTCATCCATGCCAAGTTGCCTGGACAAGGCCACCATCAACGCACAGACCGCCACCGAGTGCATATAAGTGTAATCATCTTTATGCTTCAGCCGTACCAAGCTAATGAGCGCCCCTTCATTTCGCGATACAGACGCGGTGATCTCTTCGACCAGCGGCATGGCGTCGGCTGCATTGACGGCTTGGCCCATGCGCACTTCATTAAACATTGAGGTAATGGCCTGCTTGGAGGCCTTCAGGAGTTTTTTTGCCTGCGCCCTTTCCTGCTCCGCGCTGATGCGCTTGATCGCCGGTGCAGACGAAGAGGGCTTGAGGTCTGCCCCAAGGGATGGACTTTCAGGTTCCGCTGATGGCGCAAGCGGCGCTGCCTCTTCTGCCTCTCTGGCCTCGGCATTTCCAGATTCGTGCAATACATCCAGCCCCTTGCTTACATCAATGACAAGATCCTTGACCGGACTTGCCTGCAAGGTTTTCAGCATGGCGGGGTCTTCCAGTTTGAAAGACTTACGCCAGAATGGATGGTCGATCCAGGAGCCTCCCAGCTCCTGGATATACATACCCAGACGCACCTGGGTAACAGCAATACGCTTTAACATAATGGCTTTCGACTAGATGGCTAGATGTTGAGCGCGGTTTATTTTTTGGCTATCGAAACTACACAGCAGCGCGCAAGGCAGCAGCCTTGTCTACAGCCTCCCAGCTGAATTCTGGTTCATCGCGGCCAAAATGACCGTAGGCGGCCGTTTTGGTATAAATCGGCCGTAACAGATCCAGCATCTTCACAATGCCCTTGGGACGCAGATCAAAATGATCCAGCACCAGTTGGGTCAGCACTTCATTCGGCACCTTGCCTGTGCCGTAGGTTTCCACCATGACACTGGTCGGACGTGCCACACCAATGGCGTACGAAACCTGCACCAGGCAGCGCGAGGCAAGCCCCGCCGCTACGATATTCTTGGCCACATAGCGCCCGGCATAGGCCGCTGAGCGGTCAACCTTGGAAGGATCCTTGCCGGAGAAAGCACCGCCACCGTGCGGCGCAGCGCCACCATAGGTATCCACGATGATCTTGCGACCAGTCAGACCGCAATCGCCCTGAGGTCCGCCAATCACAAAGCGACCGGTCGGATTTACCAGAAACTTGATTTCGCCCTTGATCAGTTCCGCAGGCAAGGTCGGCTTGATGATCTCTTCGATCACGGCTTCACGGATTTCGTCCAGCGACTTTTCTGGCGCGTGCTGCGTAGAGATCAGCACGGTATCAATCTTGTGCGGCTTGCCATCCACATACTGCACCGTGACCTGGCTCTTGGCATCAGGACGCAGCCAAGGCAGACGACCATCCTTGCGCAGTTGCGACTGGCGCTCCATGAGACGGTGAGACAGCCAGATAGGCAAAGGCATCAATTGCGGGGTTTCATCGCAGGCATAGCCGAACATCAGCCCCTGGTCGCCAGCGCCCTGATCCAGCGGATCATCATTGGCATTGTCGACACCTTGTGCAATATCAGGAGACTGCTTGTCGTAAGCCACCAGCACAGCACAACCCTTATAGTCGATGCCATAGTCAGTATTGTCGTAACCGATGCGCTTGATGGTTTCACGCGCTACCTTGATGTAGTCCACATTGGCGGATGTGGTGATTTCACCGGCCAGTACCACCAGGCCAGTGTTGGTGAGCGTTTCAGCCGCGACGCGTGCCGTAGGGTCTTGCTCGAGAATAGCATCCAGAATGCTGTCTGAAATCTGGTCAGCCACCTTGTCAGGATGGCCTTCGGATACGGATTCGGAGGTAAAAAGATATTCGCTCATCGCTTCTCGGTTTTATATAGTGGATATTTTTGAAAGATTAAAGTCGTCACAGGCTGGACGGCAAAAGATTGCTAGAATAGCAAAATCCCCTTGGTTCAAAAAGAAATACATGCTCAACGTACTACTCCGTTTCCTCGCTGCATGGCCCTTGCTATTGCTGCATCTCGTCGGTGTTGTGGCAGGCTGGATCACCTTCTGGACGGACAAAAAATTTTCTCGTCGTACCCGCAAAAATCTCAAAATGGTCGGGTTGACCAACACCTCTTATCACTTTCGTCGCCTGCTACGCCGCAATGTGGCCGAGACCGGTAAATCCATCCTTGAGACCCTGTCACTCTGGGGGCGTTCACGCCCCGCGATGTTGCGCTGGGTCAAGCGCCAGCATGGCTGGGAACACGTCGACCAGGCGCTTGCCAGCGGCAAGGGTATTATTTTTCTCACCCCACACCTGGGTTGCTATGAAATCACGGCTCGCTTCTATGCCACACGGCATCCCATCACCATCCTGTTCCGGCCATCGCGCCAGTCCTGGCTGTCTGGCGTTCTGGAGCAAGGCCGTCTTCATGATCAGATGAAGCTGGCCCCGACCACCCTGAGTGGAGTCCGCAGTCTGTTGAAAGCCCTTAAAAAAGGCGAAGCCGTGGGCATACTTCCCGATCAGGTACCCGAGCATGGCGAAGGCGTCTGGGCACAGTTTTTCAATCATCCTGCCTACACCATGACCTTGGTCAGCAAACTACAAGAAGCCACAGGGGCCGTTGTCCTCATGGCCTTTGGTGAGCGCCTTTCATGGGGTCGCGGATTTGCCATTCATATTACCCCCTTGCAAGGCGATGCATCACCCCAACGTATTAATGACGCCATTGAACAACTTGTTCGGCAATATCCTGCACAATATTTATGGAGCTATCGGCGCTTCAAGCAACCTCAGTCCCGTAAAGCTGAGACTGCCAGCGCAACACCGGCGGCATAATTAGGGGCAAACAGCGACTCTACTTATAATGCAGAGTATTTATCGGCTTACACTTAGCAACGGCAACCCATGATGAAACTTGAATTTACCAAGATGCAGGGCATCGGCAATGACTTTGTCGTCATTGATGCCTACTCCCGGCCAGTATCCCTGACAGCGGATCAAATCCGCACAATTTCTGACCGGCATTTTGGCGTGGGCTGTGACCAGCTGCTGATCGTCGAGCGCCCCACTGCCCCTGAAGCAGCTTTTCGTTATCGCATATTCAATGCAGATGGCGGAGAAGTGGAACAATGCGGTAACGGTGCCCGCTGTTTCGTGAAATTTGTACATGACCAGGGCCTGACCAAGCAGCGCGAAATTTGCGTGGAAACTGCACGCGGCCTGATTTATCCTCGTCTGGAAGACAGTGGCGAGGTGACCGTCAACATGGGCCCTCCAAGCTTCTTGCCCGCTGACCTGCCCTTTGAAGCCGAGTCTACACAATCTTGGTATTCGCTTGATCTGGCACAAGAAACCATCGAAGTGGCTATCGCTTCCATGGGCAATCCGCATGCCGTTCAACTGGTAGATAATGTAGACACTGCGCCAGTTGCCGAACAAGGCCCCCAGATTGAATCCCACCGGCGTTTTCCCAAGCGGGTTAATGCCGGTTTCATGCAGATTGTCGACCCGCATCACATCCGCTTGCGCGTATTCGAGCGCGGCAGCGGGGAAACCCTGGCCTGCGGCACCGGGGCTTGCGCGGCTGTCGTAACCGGTATACGGTTAGGTCATCTTGCATCCCCGGTCAGCGTCAGCACTCACGGCGGAGAGTTGAGCATCGCCTGGGCGGGTGGCGATAGCCCAGTCTGGATGACGGGGCCTGCTGCTACCGTATTTACCGGCGCTATCGATCTATAAATCCGGGCGGATATCATCCGCCCTCTCCATCAAGCACAAGGAATTTACATGGAAGTCACACTGCAAGTTTCAGACGATCAGGTCGCTGAATATCTGCAAAAAAATCCGCAGTTTTTTGAACGTCACCCCATGTTGCTGGCGGATATGTATCTGCCCAGCCCGCATGGTATCGGGACCGTATCACTGGCGGAACGCCAGCAGCTTGCACAACGCGACAAGATCCGTGTGCTTGAGTCACGCATGGCGGAGCTGCTGAGCTATGGCAAGGAAAACGACACGATCAGTGAGAAGGTGCATCGCCTGAGTCTGGGTCTGCTCGCCGCCCAGGAGTTTGATATTCTGCTGCAACTGCTTGTTCACAGCCTGCGCGAAGACTTTCAGGTGCCGCACGTCGCGGTTCGCCTGTGGGCCACACCGCAAGAGCTGACGCACGCCGCACATGAGGCCTACCAGCAAGTGGATGCCGAGCTCAGCCAGTGGACACAAAATCTGCTCACCCCGTATTGTGGCAAGCAGCCCGGACTGGATCTTGGCACATGGTTTGGCGCTGATGCGGCACCGCAGTCCTATGCCCTCATTGCTCTGCGTAGCGAACATGCCTTTGGCCTGCTGGCATTAGCCTCCGACGATGGCAATCGCTTTTATCCCGAAATGGGCACACTTTTCCTCAAGCGCATCGGCGAGCTGGTCAGTGCCGCCCTGCTACGCCATGTTACGCTCAGCTAAAGTGCAGAACTAAACCCAGATGGTCGATTATCTTGCCCAATATCTCGACCATCTGAGCCATGAGCGGCGCTTAAGTCCATTAACGCGCGAAAACTACCAGCGCGACCTGCGAATTTTGCTGGAACTGCATGGCGAGCTTCCCTTGAAAGAAATGACCGGAGCGCATATTCGCCGGTATGTGGCCACGCTGCATGGCCGCAGCCTGGGGGGGCGATCCATCGCGCGCATGCTCTCCGCATGGCGTGGATTTTTCGAGTTTCTTATTCAGCGCCATGGTTTTTCAGCCAATCCGTGCCAGGGTATCCGTGCGCCAAAATCACCAAAATCATTACCGCATGCCTTATCGCCAGACCAAGCGGTGCAACTGGTTTCGATAGAGGATGAAGACACCCTGGCCCAACGTGACCATGCCATGCTGGAGCTGTTTTACTCCTCCGGTCTGCGTCTGGCCGAACTGGTCAACCTGGACCTGGATGCCTTGAATCTGGGCGAAGGGACCATCACCGTCACCGGCAAAGGCAACAAGACACGCATCGTCCCTGTAGGGCAACATGCCATGAATGCCTTGCAAGCCTGGCTTTCCATACGATCAGGGTTACCGATTCAGGATACCTCGGCGCTTTTCCTGTCACGCCTCGGCAAACGCTTAAGTCGCCGCGCCGTGCAATATCGCCTGCAGCAATGGGCGATCCGGCAAGGCATCAATATCCGCGTGCATCCTCACATGCTCAGACACAGTTTTGCCAGCCATGTACTGCAATCCAGTGGAGATCTGCGCGCCGTGCAAGAGATGCTGGGGCATGCCAACATCAGCACTACACAGGTGTATACGCATCTGGATTTTCACCATCTCGCCAAAGTTTACGATTCAGCGCATCCACGCGCGCGTAAAAAGTAACACTCTGGATTTTGGCTACGACATCACGTCAGCCTTGCTGACATGAGTCTCCACCGCAACAGGCAGACCTCTGCCTGTTGTCACCATCTCGCCAAAGTTTACGATTCAGCACATCCACGCGCGCGTAAAAAGTAACACTCTGGATTTTGGCTACGACATCACGTCAGCCTTGCTGACATGCGTCTCTACAGCAAGAGGCGACAAGCTTCTTTTGTGGTCACATACAGCCTTGCAAGCATTGCTCAGCTCGCGCTTCGCCATTTTTGAGAATCATTCTCAGCACGAGAATTCTCGAATTCTTATGGCAGAATAAAACTCTAAGCTTCGTCACACCTCCCTCATTTATTCAAAGGAAATCTCAATGGAACATCAATTACCTGCTTTACCTTATGCTAAAAACGCGCTTGCTCCATACATTTCTGAAGAAACACTTGAGTTTCACTACGGCAAGCATCACCAAGCCTATGTCACCAATCTGAACAACCTGATCAAAGGTACTGAATTCGAAAACAGCAGCCTGGAAGACATCATCAAGAATTCCAAAGCCGGCATCTACAACAACTCCGCGCAAATCTGGAATCACACCTTCTTCTGGAGCAGCATGAAGCCAAATGGTGGCGGTGCTCCTACTGGCCCACTGGCCGATGCCATCAATGCAAAATGGGGCTCTTTCGATGAGTTCAAAAAAGCCTTCCAAGCATCTGCTGTGGGCAATTTCGGTTCTGGCTGGACATGGCTGGTGAAGAAAGCTGACGGTACCGTGGATATCGTCAACATGGGCGCCGCTGGCACCCCACTGACTACCGGTGACAAGGCACTGCTGACCATCGACGTATGGGAACATGCTTACTACATCGATTACCGCAATGCACGTCCCAAGTTCGTTGAGACCTTCCTGGCTTCTCTGGCTAACTGGGATTTTGCTTCGGCAAACTTCGCCGCTTAAGAAATTAAGCTAGCAGACACAAAGGCCGCTTCAGCGGCCTTTTGTTTTTTTAATGTCATAAATGTATGCGATGCTTAGGCACTGTCCGCATTGTGTAAATTTCTGCTAAACTTGCAACTATGTTGCGTCGCATATTTCTCACCGTTTCGCTCGTCTTCCTGTTTGCCTTTGGCCAACAGAGCGCCGCCGTGCATGAAATATCCCACTACACGGATATTCTGTCGCAAAAGCAGGATGCTTCGCCTCATGGTGGTTTTTGCGATAAATGCCTGAGCTTTGGCGAGTTGGCAGCAGGCCTGCAGCCTGCCATCCATGCCATCCCCATAGTCCCTTTTTCTGAACTAGCCTGGCATGACCAGAGCACCCCGTTTAACCCTGCATTTTCAAGCCAGTTCTCGGCTCGCGCTCCGCCCTCTGCCGCATAACCATTGTTCGCTGTGCCGGTTAATCGCCGACACTCATCCCATGTTATGCAATTGAGGTTTACCCATGCTGCCGATCTCCCCTGCCGCGCGCCCTGGCGCACGCAAAAAACTATTCATGGCTATCGCCCTGGCGTTCAGTCCTGCCTTATCTGCCACTCACGCTTATGCCGCAGATGACGCTACAAAATCCTCCAGTACCCTGCAATTAGCTCCCGTCGCTGTTACAGCCAACCCATTGGGGGTGGATTCCGACGCTCTGGTAACGCCAGTCTCCGTATTGAGCGGCCGAGATTTGTCGCTTCAACGGGAAAGCACCTTGGGTGAAACCTTGAAATCCATCCCGGGCGTTAGCTCCAGTTATTTTGGTCCGAATGCTTCGCGCCCGGTGATACGCGGCCTGGATAATGACCGCGTTCGCATCATGCAAAACGGCATTGGTATTCTGGATGCCTCTGCATTGAGCCCTGATCATGCCGTCGCACTAGACCCATTGATCATTGAGCAGATCGACGTGGTACGCGGCCCGGCAGCATTGCTGTATGGCGGTAGCGCCGTTGGTGGCGTGGTAAATGCCATTGATCATCGCATTCCCAAAGAAGCGATTGATGGCGTGACGGGTCGTGGCGAAGTCCGCCTCGGTGGCGCTGATAACCAGAAAAGTGGCGCTGCCGTCATTGACGCTGGCAATGGTGTTCTGACCTTGCATGCCGATGCCTACGAACGCAAAACCGATGATCTGGATATCCCAGGCTATGCCGTCTCTCGTCGCAAAAGCGAGGCGGATGGCACAGCCCGCGAAGATAGCGGTCGCCTGGTCAACAGCAGTTCGCGTTCCGATGGCGGCGCATTGGGCGCATCGGTGAATTTCGGTAACGGCTATGCCGGGCTTTCCTACTCCGATTACAACAGCAATTACGGCACGGTGGCAGAAAAAGACGTTCGTATTGACATGGACAGCCAGCGCTGGGACTTCGCTTCCGAATTCCGTGATCTCGGCAATATCGTGCAGGCGGTAAAGGTGAAGATGGCGCATACCGATTACCAGCATCAGGAAATCGAAGATGGCGCAGTAGGCACGACCTTCCGTAACCGTGGTCTGGAAACTGCGATTGAAGCGCGTCACGGCAACATCGGTCCGCTGTCTGGCGTGGTGGGTCTGCAACTGCAGAACTCCCGCTTCCAGGCCTTGGGCGAAGAAGCCTTCATTCCCAAAAATAGCACCGACAGCAAAGCCTTGTATGTTTATGAGGAGCTGCCATTGGATGCGTTGAAATTAAGTCTGGGAGGCCGCGCTGAGCAAGTAGATGTAGATTCGAATGGCGGCGGAAAATTTGGCCCGGCAGTTTCGCGAGATTTTGCACCGCGTAGCGCCGCATTTGGCGCCTTGTACGCCCTGACACCCACATGGTCGCTGGTAGGCAATCTCTCGCATAACGAACGCGCGCCCAGCTACAACGAACTGTATGCCAATGGCGCCCATGTCGCCACAGCCCAATACGAAATCGGCAACAGCAATCTGGATATCGAACGTTCCAACGGTGTAGATACCCAATTACGCTGGAAAGAGGGCAAGAACAGCTTCAGCGTGGGCGCTTTCTACACTCGCTTCAGCAATTTCATCACGCTCAACAATACCGGGCGGCAAGTGGATGAAGACGGTGTGGTCGGCGGTGATCTTACCGAAGCGCAAATTCTGCAAGTGCCCGCCATTTTCAAAGGCTTGGAGGGCGAAGGCAAATTCCGCGTATACGAAGGCACGGGCGATCTTGATCTGACCTTGCGCGGCGATTACGTGCGCGCCACCAACCGCGACACGGGCGACCCACTGCCACGCATTGCGCCACTCAAGCTGGGGTTCGGCTTTTTGTATCAATTGGATCGCTTCGGCTCCAAGCTGGATGTGCTACATGCCTTCAAGCAAGACCGCACGGCAGATGCAGAGCTGGCCACCAATGGCTACACCCAGGTCAACCTGACGGCCACCTACCGCATTCCATCCCAGTTTTATCTGGAGGCCTTTGCCAAGGCCTACAACTTGTTGAACGAAGAGATTCGCGACCACACTTCCTACCTGAAGGACATTGCCCCCATGGGTGGCCGTTCCATCATGGTCGGCTTGCGCGGCGCGTTCTAACAATCAAGCACCAAAGCATGAGGCTGGAGACAACCTCATGCTCCTCCCCTTGCACTTTCGTGCGCCACTTCAGCCCCAAGCAGAACTACCCCCCGGCATACCCCATGCGTTATCATGTCGTTTTGGCATTTGCGAGATAGAACACTTATGGCACGGACTGTACATTGCGTTAAATTGGGACATGACGCGGAAGGCCTGGATTTCCCCCCTTACCCTGGCGAGCTCGGCAAACGCATTTATGAAAACGTATCCAAAGAAGCGTGGGCCGGCTGGCTCAAGCAGCAAACCATGCTGGTAAATGAGAACCGCCTGAGCCTGGCTGACCCCCAGGCGCGAAAATATCTCTCCCAGCAAACCGAAGCTTACTTTTTCGGCGGTGGAGCAGATACGGCTTCTGGCTATGTACCTCCAAAAGACTGAATGAATAGCGGATGTTAACGTCGACGATGGCGCATGTGCTTCGCAAAAACTTCACATGAGTCATCGTTTTGTCATATTGCATCGATAGAGTGAGGTTTTAATCTTGTTCCCACTCAAATTGAGCCCCGAATACTTTGTAAATCGCGAACTTGGCATTCTTGCCTTCAATCGCCGTGTGCTGGCCCAAGCCGAAGATGAACGTGTCCCTCTGCTTGAGCGCCTCAAATTCCTCTGTATTTTCAGCAGCAACATGGACGAATTCTTTGAAGTCCGCGTGGCGGGTCTCAAGGAACAGATCAAATACAACTCGCTGCACGTAGGCCCGGATGGCCTGATGCCCAAGCAGGCATTTGAAAAAATCAGCAGCGAATCCCACGAGCTGGTTGATCACCAGTACAACATCCTCAATAACATCGTGCTGCCACAATTGGCGCAGCTCGATATCCGCTTCCTGCGCCGTGGACACTGGAACGATACCCAGCGCGAATGGATACGCAATTATTTCTTCCGCGAGCTGATGCCCATTCTCACGCCTATCGGGCTGGATCCATCGCATCCGTTTCCGCGCGTACTGAACAAGAGCCTTAACTTTGCGGTAGAACTCGAAGGCAAGGATGCCTTTGGCCGCAACTCCGGTGTTGCGGTAGTGCAAGCACCGCGCGCGTTGCCGCGTGTGATTCGCTTGCCCAGCGATATCGCAGGTTGCGAATATGGCTTTGTATTCCTGTCCTCCATCCTGCATGCGCATGTGGATGAGTTGTTCTCCGGCATGCAGGTCAAAGGTTGCTACCAGTTCCGTGTCACTCGCGACAGTGACCTCAACCTGGACGATGAAGAAACCAAAGACTTGCGCATCGCGCTACAGGGCGAGCTTTCGCACCGCCAGTATGGCGACGCTGTGCGACTCGAAGTCGCCGACAGCTGCCCACCGGCCATGTCTTCCTTCCTGCTGGGCCAGTTTGGCCTGGGGCCAGAAGACCTCTATCAGGTGAATGGCATCGTCAATCTGGTGCGGCTGATGCAAGTACCAGACTGGGTGGACCGTCCCGATCTGAAGTTTGCCCGTTATACCCCCAGCGCCCCCAAAGAGTTCGCCAAGGAAGCCGACATATTCAAGGTGATACGCAAGGGCGATGTGCTGTTGCACCATCCTTACCAATCGTTCAATCCGGTCATCGAGTTCATCAAACAGGCGTCGGAAGACCCCACCGTATTGGCGATCAAGCAGACTTTTTACCGTACCAGTGCTGATTCCACCCTCATGCAATCGTTGATTGAGGCGGCGCGCCGAGGCAAGGAAGTCACGGTCGTCGTGGAACTGCTGGCGCGCTTCGACGAAGAAGCCAACATCAACTGGGCGGCCAAACTGGAAAATGCCGGTGCGCATGTGATCTATGGCGTAGTGGGTCACAAGACGCACGCCAAGATGGCCATGGTAGTCCGGCGTGAAGATGACAGACTGCGTCGCTACGTGCATTTGTCGACTGGCAATTACCACCAGCGCACCGCCCGTCTCTACACCGACTTTGGCTTGCTGACCTGTCAGGAAGAAATCTGCGAAGACGTGAATGATGTGTTTGCCCAACTGACCGGCCTGGGCAAGGCGAGCAAGCTGCGCCATCTGTGGCAATCGCCATTCACCCTGCACCAACGGCTGATCAAGGCCATCCAGAACGAGATGGAGATCGCGAAGTCCGGCAAGAAAGCCCGCATCATCGCCAAGATGAATGCCCTGCTGGATTCCGACATCATCCGCGCGTTGTATGACGCGTCAGCCGCAGGAGTGGAGATTGACCTGATCGTGCGCGGCGTCTGCGCGCTGAAGCCTGGCATCCCCGGCGTGTCGGACAATATCCGCGTGCGGTCGATTGTTGGACGCTTCCTGGAACATACCCGCATTTTCTACTTTTACAACAACCGGGCTGAGGATGTGTACCTCGCCAGTGCGGACTGGATGTACCGCAACTTCTTCCGTCGGATTGAAGTTTGCCTGCCGATACTCGATGCCAAGGTGAAAAAGCGCGTTATCCGCGAGGGCCTGGAGCCTTACCTCAAAGACAATACGAACGCCTGGGAAATGCTGCCAGACGGCACATACAAACTGCGTCCGGCACGTCGTGGTACCGCGTTCAGCGCTCAGAACTTCCTGATTCAGGAGCTCGGGCAGGACCTGCCACCGGAGATCTAAGGAAATACGCCCGCCAAGGGAATCTCCTTTGGCGGGCGTATTTGATTTACCGTCGAGTTAAACCAGTAAATGACGGGTAGTGAATCAACCCGCAACGATTACTTCTGATCCGTCCCATCAACACCTGGCGATCAAGCAAGGGTCAGACTGATGCCAATCTCGCGCCAGTAATCCACTTCGTTGCGCAACTCGGCATCGGTGAGCGGATTTTCACTCAGCCAGCCCGGCTCCACCGCCAATTCAAAGCGCTGACCGTGCCCTTTCAGGCCCAGCTTGGGCTGCCGATCGCTCAGGCGACTGCGATGAAACAGCACCGCCAGGCGCAAAATCAGCACCAGCAGGCAATGATCGTCCGACAACATGGGCACCGCCAGTTTGGCGAGGGAACGGCGTTGCGCGCGCACCAGAAATCCCAAGGTTTCCTGATCCATTTTGGAAAAGCCTGGCATATCTGCATTCTCAATCACATACGCCGAATGCTTGTGATAGCCACTATGCGCGATAGAAATGCCAATCTCATGTAGCTTGGCGGCCCAGGTCAGGTAGTTTTCTGCCTTGACCACATCCATGCGCAACTGGTCACTCACCTGCGCCAGCAAATCCAGCGCCAGTTTGTGTACACGCTTAGCCTGTGCAGCATCCACATGGTAGCGCCGCATGAAGCTGCTCACCGTCGCTTCGCGGGTGTCATGATGATGAATGCGGCCCAGTAGTTCATACAGCACACCTTCTCGCAGCGCGGTATCAGCGGTTGTCATCTTGTCGATGTTGAGCGCCTCAAATGCCGCCAGCATGATGGAAAGCCCTCCCGGCAATACCGCCGCGCGATCTGCGCTGACGCCGGCCAGCTCGATTTTCTTGATATCACGCGCCTTGATCAATTGCTGCCGGATAAAACGCAAGCCTTCATAGGTGATGCTGCCATCGCTCAAGCCATTCAGGCGAATGATTTCACCCAGGGAACGCGCGGTCCCGGAAGAACCCACCGCCTCCTGCCAGTTGGAAGACGAGAAGTTTTTGCGGATTGCCTGAATTTCAGTCGCGGCTGCGATGCGCGCCTGCTCAAAGTTGTCTTCCGTCAGGCGGCCTTCCGGGAAAAACCGCAGGCTGTAACTGACACAGCCCATATAGAGGCTTTCCATCTGGATAGGCTCGACACCCTCGCCGACAATGAATTCAGTAGAGCCGCCGCCAATATCGATCACCAGCCGCTTGTGCTCGCATAGCGGCAGGCAATGACTGACCCCCACAAAAATCATGCGCGCCTCTTCGCGCCCGGCAATGATTTCGATCGGGAACCCTAATGCCGCTTCGGCTTCTTTCAGCAGTTGTGGCGCATTTTTGGCGACACGAAAGGTATTAGTCGCCACGGCTCTGACCGCATGGGGAGGCAAACCGCGCAGTCGCTCACCAAATCGCTTCAGGCACTCGATCGCACGGCGCTGCGCGTCTTCATCCAGACGCTTGTCTTTGCCCAGTCCTGCCCCCAGCCGCACCGCTTCACGCAAGGAGTCATGAAAAATGAGATGACCATCGACCACTTTGGCCAATTGCAGACGGAAACTGTTGGAGCCTAGATCTACTGCGGCGATTTCAGTAGGTGCCGGTATTTGTGTAGCCAAAACAACCTTTGGGAATAGAGGTGATGAATTCTTAGTATAAATCCTGAAATGCCCGATTGGCGCACCTCAAGACAAAAACCCCGTCTTCCGGTGACCTGGAGAGACGGGGTTTTGCTATGCAGGTTCCCGGAATCAGGACTGCAGGGTTTCGCGTTCCATTTCTTCCATGCTGGTATGGCGCACATCCTTACCCTTTACCATGTACACCACATATTCGGCGATGTTCTTGGCATGGTCACCGATACGTTCCACAGCCTTGGCCACGAACAGCACTTCCAGCGACATGGAGATGGTACGGGGATCTTCCAGCATGAAGGTAATCAACTGACGCATGGCGGCACGGAACTGCTCATCCACTTGCTCATCCTGACGGGCGACATCCACGGTCTTGCTTACGTCCAGACGGGCAAATGCATCCAGCGAAGTACGCAGCATTTCGCGCACCAGGCCCACCATGGTTTTGATTTCGGCAAAACGTGGGGTGTACATGCGATCGGACTCGTAGATTTTCTGGGCAACGCGGGCAATCTTGGTTGCCTCGTCACCAATACGCTCAAGATCGGTAATCGTCTTGACCATCATCATGATCATGCGCAGATCACCAGCAGCTGGCTGGCGACGGGCAATGATATGACTGCAGTCCTCATCTACCTGCACTTCAAGACCATTTACGCGATGATCGTTGGCAATGACGCTTTCGGCCAGACTGGCGTTGGCATTAACCAATGCATCCAGCGCATTGACGATCTGCTGCTCCACCAGGCCACCCATCTGGAGCACTTTGGCACGCACGGCTTCCAGTTCGGCATCGTATTGCTTGAAAGTATGTTCAAATTGCATAGCGCAGATCCTTTATTCAGTATGTAGAGCGCAGGTCAGTCATCAAGTGAGCGCTGTAGTGTAATCAGCGAATGTGACAGTTTGATGTCTGTCCGCACAACCCCAACCGCTTCTTCTTCCCGATTTATCGGCCTGAGCGATCTGGCATAAAACCCGATCAGCCCATTTGTTGCCAATATTAGCGCTTGTAAGTCTTAACGCCTTCCGGAGTCGCCAGCAACAAGACATCTGCTGGACGCGCGGCAAACAGACCATTCGTGACAACACCCACGATCTGGTTGATCTTGGCTTCCATCTCAACCGGATTCAGGATCTCCAAACCATGTACATCCAGAATCAGGTTGCCGTTATCGGTGGTAAAGTCGCGCAGCTTGGGTTGCCCACCCAGCTTGGTCAGCTCGCGTGCCACATGGCTGCGGGCCATGGGCAACACTTCCACTGGCAGCGGGAACTTGCCCAACACAGGCACGTACTTGCTGGCATCACAGATACAGATAAACGTCTTGGCACAGGCCGCCACGATTTTCTCGCGGGTCAAAGCGCCACCGCCGCCTTTCAGCATGTGCATGTGCTCGGTGATTTCATCGGCGCCATCGACATAGATTTCCATGCCATCCACGCTATTGAGGTCAAATACTTCAATGCCGTGGGCGCGCAAACGCTGTGCAGTAGCTTCCGAACTTGCTACAGCGCCATCAATCTTGCTTTTGACCTTGGCCAGTTCGTCGATAAAAAAGTTGGCAGTAGAGCCAGTGCCTACGCCAATAATGCCGCCCTTAACGTATTCAACCGCGGCCTTCGCTACTTGTTGTTTCAATTCGTCTTGTGTTGCCATTTTACTTTTACCTACCTGTTTTCTTTATAATCACGTCCAAACTTGAATCATACACGCCCGGCCCCCTAATGAAAAACGACTACCTGGAAAAAATTCGCTCTGCGCGCGTCTACGACGTCGCCAGCAAAACCGCACTGGAGTTTCAGCCCAATCTTTCCGCCAGAATTGGCAACCGGGTCTTGCTCAAGCGCGAGGACATGCAGCCGGTTTTTTCCTTCAAGCTCCGCGGCGCCTACAACAAAATGGCGCACCTCAGCGCCGATGCATTGCAACGTGGCGTGATCACCGCCTCAGCGGGCAACCATGCCCAAGGCGTCGCCCTCGCCGCGCAAAAACTCAATTGCCGTGCCGTGATCGTGATGCCCACCACCACGCCCATGATCAAGATCAATGCAGTCAAGAACCGCGGTGCCGAAGTCGTATTGCAAGGCGACTCTTACTCGGACGCTTATGCCTATGCGCTCAAACTGGAGCAGGAGCAAGGCCTGACCTTTGTTCATCCCTTTGATGACCCTTATGTGATTGCAGGCCAGGGCACCATTGCCATGGAAATCCTGGATGCGCATCCAGAGCCCATCGAAGCCATCTTCTGCTGCGTAGGTGGCGGCGGCCTGATTGCCGGCATTGCCGCCTATGTCAAACAGGTGCGCCCGGAGATCAAGATCATCGGCGTAGAGGCAAGCGACGCCAATGCCATGCAGCTTTCGCTGGATCAAGGCCAGCGGGTGATGCTGGATCAGGTCGGGCTGTTTGCCGATGGCGCTGCGGTCAAGCAGGTCGGCGAAGAAACTTTCCGCCTGGCACGTGAATATGTGGATGACATGATCCTGGTCGATAACGACGCCATTTGCGCCGCTATCAAGGATGTGTTTGAAGATACCCGTTCGATCCTGGAACCCGCCGGGGCATTGGCAACAGCCGGGCTTAAGGAATACGCAAAACGCAACCAGCTGCAAGGCAAAACGCTGATAGGCATTGCCTCTGGCGCCAATATCAACTTTGATCGCCTGCGCTTTGTCGCCGAGCGCGCCGAAATTGGCGAAAAACGGGAAGCCGTGCTGGCGGTGACCATTCCGGAAAAGCCGGGTTCGTTCAAAACCTTCTGCCGCCTGCTGGGTGGCCGCAGCATTACTGAATTCAATTATCGCTATTCCGATCCGCTGGCGGCACATATCTATGTCGGCATCGCCATTCAGGATCCCGCCGAGTCACGTGCGCTGGTCGAGATGCTGCAGGCGCATGGCCTGGCTACACTGGACCTGACCGACAACGAAGTAGCCAAGCTGCATCTGCGCCACCTGGTTGGTGGTCATGCGCCGCAAGCCGAACATGAATGTGTATACCGTTTCGAGTTCCCCGAAAAGCCCGGTGCGCTGATGAATTTCCTCGACACCATGGGCCATAACTGGAACATCAGCCTGTTTCACTACCGCAACCACGGCGCAGACTTCGGCCGGGTGCTGGTCGGCATGCAAGTACCTCCTGAAGACCAACAGGCATTTGCGGACTTCTTGCAGAACCTGGGTTATCCGCACTGGAATGAAAGCCATAACCCCGCCTACGAATTATTTTTAGGCTAGCAGGCTGGTTGTATGCAACCAATGTGGTGGCTGCATACAACCATGTTCTTTTCACTAAAAACTCAACCCATTGAACTAATTAGATTTAATTTTCCAGCATGATTATTGCATGAGCGCCATTAGACCCGTGCAGCAACTTCCGACATGCGACACGGCAATGAACCTATGCAAAATGACGTTGCCTACAACAGATCATAAAAAGCACGTCACCAACCACGTAAGAAGGAGAGAGTCAGCATGAAATCCACCCCCCTCATCATGAGGTTCAGCGCCAGTTTGATCCTGGCAGCCAGCGGCTTGCTGGCGAGCCATGCGGCAATGGCGGATAAAGGTATCGCCTATGTGACCAATCAGGATGCCGGCGTCAGCGTGATCAATCTGGACACCCTGGAAACCAGCAGAACCATCGACATTCAAGGCAAGGCCCCTCGTGGCCTAGGCGTAACAGCCGACGGCAAATTGCTGATCACCGCCAACAAGGAAAATGGCAATATCTCCGTGATCGATACCGCCACCAGCAAGCTGGTGCAGCATATTGAAATCGGCAAGAATCCCGAATTTGTCCGCATCAAGGGCGACTTTGCATTTGTTTCGTTTGAGCCCAGCTCTAAAGGTGGCCCACCACCCAAACCAGGTGAGCCCGCCGCGAAGGAAGATGACGACGATGATGACGAACCCGCACGCATTGCGATCGTTGATCTGAAGCAGGGCAAGAAAATCCGCGAAATCGTCGGTGGCCCTGAAACCGAAGGCATCGAATTCTCCAAGGATGGCAAAAAGCTCATCATCACCAACGAGGCTGACAACACCATTACCGTGCATAACATTGCCACGGGCAAACTGCTAAAGACCATCAAGACCAAGCAATACGGCGAACGCCCCCGCGGCATCAAGGTTTCACCCGATGGCAAAACCTATGTCGCCACGCTGGAGTTCGGCAACAAGTTTGTGGTGCTGGATGACAAGTTCAAAGTGCTGAAAACCGTGGATACCGGCAAAGGCCCTTACGGCATCGCCTATGACCGCGACGGCAAGCACATCTATGTCGCCACTTCCAAGGAAAAAGCCCTGGAAGTCTATGATGCCAAGACCTACAGCAAAGTGAAGTCTGTTACCACCGGTGATCGTTGCTGGCACTTCAGCTTCACACCCGATGACAAGCAGATTCTGCTGGCATGCGGCAAATCCAACGAAGTTGTCGTGTTTGATGCGGCGACACTGGATGTCGTCAAACGCGTGACTGACAAGGATATGCCTTGGGGTCTGGTCACTTACCCCAAAGCCATGGGTAGTCTGGATCAGCCTAATTAATTCAAGCGTGAATTAATTCAGCGCCTATCAACAAAAAGCCCGCACTCGCGGGCTTTTTTGTATCGCGCATTGGCACATCAAATGGGCGAATGCCAATCAAACTGGCTAAACCGTATCGAACAGGTCAGGCCCAAAAATTCCGGTTGGCTTGCCATCCAGACTGCGCTGATTCTTGTCCTGCCAGTAGCGCCGCATGCCAGCTTCGCCCTGTTTTTCTGCCCATTGCGTCAGCTGGGTGCGCTGCCCCTGATAGCTGAGCAGCGGCACCGCCATGCCACACGACGTCTGTACCAGATCGACGTTCAATATGAAAATCTGCCGCGCTCCTGGCAGCTGCTCAAAGCGTGCGGCCAGCGCATTCCAGGCCCGATCGTGCGGATGTACCACATCGGCTTGCCCATACAGGCGCAAAATCAGCGGCTTGCCCTCAAATGCACAAAACATCAGCGTCATGCGCGGGTTTTCCAGCAGATGCGCAGCCGTTTCATTACCGCTCCCCGTCACATTCAGCCAGGCCACCGTGTTGGCATCCAGCACGCGCAACGAATCCAAACCTTTGGGCGAAAGATTGACCCTGCCTTCCGCCGCGGCAGTGGCCACGAAGAACATGGGCTGCTGCCAGATGAATTCCATATGCTCCTGGCCAAGCGCGTCGAACTGCTTGCTCATGCTAGGCTTCCAACAGCTTCATGATGACATTCCATTCACGCGGATCTACCGGGGTAATGGAAAGACGATTACCACGTTGCAAGATGCGCAAACTCTCCAGTTCCGGTGTTTCGCGCATTTCCTTCAAGCCCAAGAGGCGGGTTTTGCGCACCAGCTTGACGTCCACATTGAACCAGCGGGGATTTTCTGGCGTTGCCTTGGGATCATAATATTTATGCCCCTCCACAAATTGCAAACGGTCAGGGTAGGCCAGCTTGCTCACCTCGGCGATGCCAACAATGCCGGGCTCGGCACAGTTGGAGTGGTAAAACAGCACGCCGTCGCCGACCTTCATCTGGTCACGCATGAAATTGCGTGCCTGATAGTTGCGGACGCCATACCAGTCCACCGTTTGATTGGGGAAACCGGCAAGATCATCAATCGACACATCGCCGGGCTCAGACTTCATTAACCAATATCGCATTTTTCTTCTCTATAACGTTCAGTTTTACGTATGATAATCCAACTCAATGGCGTAACGTCAAAGCCCAGCCAGCTTCTCGGTTTTGCACCTCAAGATCGAGGAGCATACTCACTCAAGCACTGATACAGGAACTGCACCATGGCAAAAAACGTGTTAGGCACCCCGCTGCAATCATGCAGCACCCAACCATTGACCGGCTTCACCCGTAACGGCTGCTGCGAAACCGGCCCCGAAGACACCGGCAGCCATACGGTCTGCGCGCAAGTCACCGAGGAGTTTCTGGCGTTCTCCCAATCCCGGGGAAACGATCTCAGCACACCGCGTCCCGAATATGGCTTTGAGGGATTAAAGCCCGGTGATCGCTGGTGTTTATGTGCCGCGCGCTGGCATGAAGCCGCAGAAGCCGGTTTTGCCCCACCGGTGATCCTGGAAGCCACACACGAACGTGCGCTGGAGATCGTGAGTCTGGGCGATTTGAAATATCACGAATTGCGATAAGGCAAAAGCACCCGGGCATGAGCATAAAAAAAGCACGTGATTCCAGTGGAATCACGTGCTTTTTGCAATGTGGGAGTTCCCCGCAAGCATCACCCAGGCCAGCATCCTGAACCAAAAGGTTCAAGTGGTAACAGCGTGGAACACATCAGGTACACCCACATTAGGAGCGCGCTCAACAGTGAATCAACACACCGAAACCGATGCCAAAGACTAGTTCAAGGAATTTATGACCTAAACAATACCGCAGGGAACAAACTGGCGCCATGACAGACATGGCAAAAGAAAAAATTCGATCAGAACAACTTGTTTTGCTCGGCAATCGCCTCGTCAATCTGTTCCTGCATGGACATCATTCTACGCTTCAAATCCCCGATGTCAAAACCGCCGCTACGGGTAGTCAAAAGCTCATGCGCCATGTTGAGGGCGGCCATTACCGCAATACGCTCAATACCAATCACCTTGCCGGTATCGCGAATTTCACGCATCTTGCGATCCAGATAGGTGACTGCCGAAATCAAGCCGTCACGCTCATCATCGGTACAGGAAACCTTGAACTCCCGCCCCATGATATTGACATCAACTGCACGCACTTCGCTCATAGGCTACCTTCTGGCAATTGGCTTAACAGGGCCTCGATCCGGCTGCCAGCCTTGGACATCTGCTCTTTCAAAAGACGCGATTCATCCCGACTTTGGGCAAGCTCCTGACGCAATTGCAGATTCTCCGAACGCACGGCATGGTAAAGCTGCACGAGCTCACCTACCTTGTCTTCGAGGGCTTTCAGATCGGATTCCATATCGGCACTATAATTGTAAAAAGCTTGCATGGTCAACTGCTAACGAGCAATTTTGAAAGTATTACAAGACGTTAAGTTTTAATCTCACTTTGGTGAATTTTTTTGCATCACGTATAATCCGATGCACGTTATCTGGTGCCCGATTTGCATGTCTGCAAACCGGGTGAAACTGGGAAACAGGTGCGTTGACAATTCATCGAGCAACCATTCCTGTGCTGCCCCCGCAACGGTAATTACGTGCGGTTCATTCAACAAGCCACTGTGCATACGCATGGGAAGGCGAATGAACAAAACGTATAAGCCCGGAGACCGGCCCGATAGCCCACAAGCAGGCAATACCGCGGGGTGACGGTTTTCGCAGCGAGTCGCACACACTTATTCCTATTGCGCCTTCGTTCCGGATAGTTCTCAGACTCAATCCTCACGGTATTCCCTTTTTATTTCTCGCATGCGGGGTCGCATGCACACAAAGGGGTATTCATGAACAAAACCATCCTGGCAAGCGCGATAGGCTTGCTGTTTACGAACGGTGCCTATGCGGAAGCCACATCGGTATACACCAATGAAATCGTCGTCACGTCGAGTCGTATTGAGGAGGCACGTGACAGTGTTCTGGCAGACGTTAGTGTCATCACGCGCGAAGAAATTGAACGTGCCGGACAATCCAGCCTGACGGAGTTGCTGAGTACACAGCCAGGGATTCAGATAGAGTCTAATGGCGGGCTCGGGGCGACCAGCAATCTGCATGTGCGTGGAACGGGTTCACAAGCCGTGGTCGTGCTGATTGATGGCATGCGCGTCAGCTCGGCGACCACGGGCACCACAACATTGAGTCAGATTCTGCCTGAACAGATTGAGCGAATTGAAATCGTCCGTGGCCCGGCATCCAGCCTGTATGGCGCAGATGCCATTGGTGGTGTGATTCAAATCTTCACCCGCCAGGGTAAAGGCGAACCACGCCTGTCAGCCTCGGCTGGTTATGGCAGCAACAATACTCAGCAGGCATCTGCTGCCATCAGCGGCGCCGTTGGGGATACACGCTACTCGGCAGGTATCGCATCCCTCACCACCGATGGCATATCCTCTTTCCGGACACAGTCGGGACGCGATCAGGATCACGATGGCTTTCGCAATCTCAGCTTCAATGGCAACATCAGCCACACGTTGGCAGAGGGCCATGAAATAGGTGCGCAGCTGTACACATCGGATGGTCATTATGACTTCGACGGCAACAATTTTGCGGCCTATCAGGATCTGCGCCAGCAAAGTTTCGCCCTTACCAGCAAAAACAAAATCACAGAATACTGGCGGAGCCAGTTCCGCATCGGGGAAAGTCAGGACGACCTGTACAGTGTTGGCAGCTTTGGTGTCAGTTCGCTTCGCACCAAACAGCGTCAGCACTATTGGCAGAATGACTTCAAGTTGCCAGCAGGCACGCTTTCCCTGGCGTATGACCGCCTGGAAGACAAGGTCGACGGCAATGGCAGTTACACCACCGATAAACGGTTCAACAATGGTTATCTCGCCAGCTATCTAGTTGAGAAAGAGGCCCATGCCTTCAAGGTTGGCTTGCGTCGAGACAACAACTCCCAGTTTGGCGCACATACCACCGGCAATATTGCTTATGGCTATCGCCTGAATGAAAACTGGCGCGTGAACAGCAGCTTTGGTACGGCTTTCCGGGCACCAACATTTAATGACTTGTACCTGCCATTTCAGGATTACGGGTTTGGATATACCTATCAGGGCAACCCCAATCTCAAACCTGAAACTTCGCGTAATACCGAAGCCTCAGTTGTTTATGATCAAGGGCACCATCGCGTCAGCCTGACGGCCTACCACAATGAAATTGACAACCTGCTAGTGGGCACGAATGGCACTCTGACTGACTTCCCGAGCAATGTGGGATCCGCCAAGATAAAGGGCGCCACATTGAGCTATGAAGGCTGGGTTGAAAATTACCATCTGCGGGCAAGTGCCGATGTACAGGACCCACGGAATGAAGATACCGGCAAAGTGCTCGCCCGACGTGCACGCCAATACGGTTCGCTATGGCTGGGGCAGACCTGGGGGAAATTCGAGATTGGAACCGAGGTAGTGGCGAGTGGAAAACGTTTCAATGATCCGGAAAACCAGATCGTGCTGGCAGGTTATACCTTGTTGAATTTGACAGGGAAATACAAGATCAACGAAGACTGGTCATTAAACGCACGGGTCAACAACTTACTGGACAAAGAATATACCTTGATTACGACTGCGACCACATTCTCGCTGAATGCTCCTCCATATAACACGCCGGGGACCAATCTGTTTATTAGCGTACGCTACTCACCATCCAAGTAATCGTCTTGCAACCCTCAACTTGTTGAGGGTTGTTTTTTTAACAATCCGTAATGTTTACGGTTACAATTCAAGCCATAAGCACGCACAACGGAGTTTTGACGAAATGTCGCAGCACACCAAACAGTCTTTCTGGGTAGGCACTATCCTGATTCTCTTGATCATCGCCACTCGCACCCAGCATTTCGGCAGTGAGGTATATGTGCCAGATGCCACGCTGGCCGTGCTGTTCATGGGCGGCTTGCTAATCACGAATACCAGCTGGCTGGGGCTGGCGCTGATTGCGGCATTTGGCATGGATGGCTATGCCATGGGCTGGCAAGGCGTGTCGGATTACTGCATGTCCCCGGGCTATTGGGGGTTGATCCCCACCTATGGTCTGGTATGGGGCGCCGGGCGCCTGCTGGCAGACAGTGACAAACCGTTTGCCGTATTGCCATTTACGTTGTCTGCGTGGGTTTCCGTCAGCATTGCATTTGTGGTGTCCAATGCCTTCTGGTTTGCGTTTTCGGACAAAGTCGAAACCTTGACCATCACCGAGTTCAGCGTGCGTATCGCAAAGTATTACGCACCCTATATCGGCTATGCCTTGATGTACATCGCCATCGGCTGGCTGGTGGCCCGTTTTTTCAAATTGCAGATCTCCGCTCCCAGTCGCATATCGCTTTAATTTTCGCGCAATCCCAAGCGGTGTGACCATCACGCCAGCCTGCATCAAACACAAATTCCGCCCGGCAATCTGCTGGGCGGAATGCCTTCAGTCTGGCAAAACAGAGTCCCTGCTCGTTTAGCACGCATGCCACGCCCCTGCTTGATAAGCAAGGTCCGGCATTTTTCTCCGCCTGTTTATTTTCGGCGACATCGCATATAATTCGAGCAGTTGTTCAGGTGCCGAAGTCGCTATTCTGCGATGAGGTGAAACTGGGAAACAGGTGCGTTTTCACAAACAAACCCTGTGCTGCCCCCGCAACGGTAATTACGTGTGGTTGATCCTACACGCCACTGTGGCTCACGCCATGGGAAGGCGGATTAACAAAACGTATGAGCCCGGAGACCGGCCTGATGATTCAAGGGATGGCTGCGGGGTTGCAGCGTCACCAGACTCGCTTCAGCTGTTCTCCACTCTGTCTTGATTACCACGCCACAGGCGCAAGCGTTGCCGGGAACAGCATAAGGAAAATTCCATGCTTCGCCGTTCTGCACTCGCCATTGCGCTTGCACCTGTTTTTGCCCATTCATTCAATTCACTGGCGGCGGATACCACACTGTCAGACATCGTCGTCACCGCCGCACGCACTGAACAAAAAGTCAGCGATGCGCTGGGCGATATTTCCGTCATTACACAAGATCAGATTCAGAAAGCCGGACAGACCTCCCTGGTACAACTGCTCGCCATGCAACCTGGCGTTGAGATCGTACAGAATGGCGGCACTGGCAAATCGTCAGACGTCTTTATCCGTGGTGCCAACGCCACACACACCGTCGTGCTCGTTGATGGCCTGCGGGTCAACTCTGCGACGACAGGCACCACAGCGCTTGAAAACATTCCGCTCGACCAGATTGAACACGTGGAAATCCTGCGCGGCCCCGCCAGCAGTCTATATGGCGCAGACGCCATCGGCGGCGTCATCCAGATTTTTACCAAAACCGGGAAAGGCAAACCTCGATTGAATGCGAGTGTGGGCCTGGGCACCTATGGCAGCAGCAGTGCCACGGCAGGCATTGCCGGACGGATTGAAAACACTAGCTTCAGCATGCAGGCGGGAGCCAGTTCCACCAATGGCGTCTCTGCCATTGCGAATAAAACCCTGGCGACTTACAACTCGGATGACGATGGCTATAGCAACCGCAATGTCTCCCTGAAACTGGCCCAGCACTTCAGCGAAAACCATGAACTCGGCATACAGGGCTGGTTGAACGAAGGCACCAATCACTACGATGGCGGCAACATTACCCCCCTCGCCAACCCCAGAAACCGCTTTGATTTTTATGGAAACCGCCGTCAAAACCTGGTTTCGGTCTACAGCAAAAACCAGTTCACGGATAACTGGCTGAGCCATTTCAGCGTTGGCCAAAGTGAAGACAACCTCGAGTCATTCAGCCCCAACACAGCGAATACCCTGAAAGTCCGCTCGCTGTTCAAAACCACGCAAACCCAATATGCATGGCAAAACGACCTCACCACCCCCGTCGGATTATTCAACCTCGGGACCGAACGCCGCGAGCAAAAAGTGGAAGGCACCACCACGTTTGCCAAGGATGAACGCCATATTCAATCCTATCTCGCGGGCTGGCAGTACAAGCTCGGCAGTCATCAATTTCAGGCCAACACGCGCCTCGACCAGAATTCGCAGTTTGGCGACAAAACCACGGGCAGCCTGGCCTATGGTTACCAGATCAACGCGGAATGGCGAGCGCACGCCTCGTATGGCACCGCGTTCAGCGCACCAACCTTCAATCAACTTTACAGCCCATTGCAGTTTGGCTTTTCTGGCAATGCCAAGCTCAAGCCTGAAGAAGCAGAAAACCGGGAGCTAGGGCTGCAATACACCCATGGCAACCATCGTCTCGGTGCCATCTACTACAAAAACAATGTGGATGACCTCATCGTCAACACCCGTGTCGGGACGGTGTTAACGCCGCTGAATGTCAATGAAGCCGAGCTGAAAGGCCTGACGCTAAGCTACAACGGCAGTTGGGATCGCACACAGGTGTATGGCAATGCTGACTTCCAGCGCGCGGAAGATGCCGACACTGGAAACTGGCTGCCACGCCGCGCACGCGAGCATGGCACGCTGGGCTTGACCCAAACGTGGGGCGACTGGCAGTTTGGCAGCGAAGTCGAAGGCTCAGGCCATCGTTTTGATGATGCTGCCAATACCCAACGCCTGCGTGGTTATACCCTGGTCAATGTGTTTACCAATTACCGCATCAACCAGGACTGGTCATTGAATGCGCGAGTGAACAATCTGTTTGATCGCGAATATGAGCTGGCACAGAACTACGGCACCTTTGGCACCAACCTGTTCGTCACCCTGCGCTATTCGCCCGCGCTTTAAGGCGGGCAAATAGCCACTGCCAGACGACAGGGCATGCAAGAGGCAATGTGAAGGGAACATTTCATTTAAAATATTGAAATGTTCCGATTTTAAATACTTTAACCATAAGGCAAATGACTCATGCTTAACCTCACCAAACAGCAACAGCTTATCGTCGGCCTACTGCTCGCCGCGCTCATGATCATGACGCGCGGCAATCACTTTGCCAGCGTCAACCATCTGCCCAGCGCATCCTGGGCTGTCTTTTTCATGCTGGGTGTTTATCTGCGCCCAATGTGGGTGTTCCCTGTCTTTATGGGCCTCGCCGCCGGGCTGGACTTTGCCTCCGTGAGCGCCAGTGGCGGCAGTGATTTCTGCACCAGCCCGGCCTATGGCTTCCTGGTCCCGGCTTACGGTAGCCTGTGGCTGGGCGGTCGCTGGTTTGCCAGGCACTACAGCTTTGCCATCAAATCCCTGTTCACATTAAGCGGTGCCGTGCTGGTCAGCAGCTTTATCTGCCACTTGTTCTCCAGCGGCGGCTTCTACTTCTTCTCCGGTCGCTATGCCGATCCATCGCTGATGGAATTCCTGCCACGCCTGACCAAGTACTATCCCTCTTCCCTGCAAACCCTGGCGTTCTACATCGCCACCGCCGCCATCATCCACATCGTGATCAAGCTGGTGCGCGCTGATGCCAAGCAAGCCGCATGAGTGAGCAAGACCAGGGGCTGAACCAGCGCCATGCAGAACGCATGGCGCGCAAAAAAGCGGTGGTAGATGCCAAGATTGAGGCCGCCAGAGTAGAGCGCGGCCTGCTGCTGGTGAATACCGGCAATGGCAAAGGCAAATCGACCGCAGCGTTTGGCCTGTTGGCACGCGCGCTGGGGCATGGTCAGCGGGCGGTGGTGGTGCAGTTTGTCAAAGGCCGCTCCGATACCGGCGAAGAAGCCTTTTACCGCAATCAGCCGAATGTCACCTGGCATGTCATGGGCGAAGGCTTTACCTGGGAAACCCAGAACCGCGATCGCGATATTGCCGCAGCCAAACAAGGCTGGGCCCAGGCGCAGCAGGCCATGCAAGACAGCAGTGTCGGCGTGGTAATTCTGGACGAGCTCAACATCGTGCTCAAATACCATTACCTGGAGCTGGCCGATGTGCTGGCCGACATTGCCGCGCGGCCTGCCATGCAGCATGTAGTGGTCACCGGTCGTGCCGCCCCGCCAGAGCTGATAGAGCAGGCCGATACCGTCACCGAAATGAATATGGTCAAGCATGCCTTCAAAAATGGCGTGCAAGCCATGCCGGGGGTGGAGTGGTAGCGGCGGCCTGCCCGGCCTTGCTGGTTTCCGCCCCGGCATCCAATCAAGGCAAAACACTGGTCACCGCTGCCCTGGCCCGCGCCTGGCGGGATAGCGGCTTGCGGGTGCGTGGCTTCAAATGCGGCCCCGACTTTCTTGACCCCATGATCCTGGCCACCGCCACCGGTCAACCCGTTTACAACCTCGATCTGGCCATGAATGGCGAGGCCGACATCCAGGCCAGGCTGCATCAGGCCGCGCTTGATGCCGATGTGATCATCATTGAAGGCGTGATGGGGCTTTACGATGGCGCACCATCCAGCGCCGATATCGCCGAGCGCTTTCATATCCCCGTCGCCCTGACCGTAGATGCTGCTGGCATGGCGCAGACCTTTGGCGCGCTAGCGGCGGGGCTTTATCGCTATCGCCCGGCCCTGATTCCGGCGGGTGTCATCGGCAACCGCACCGGCAGCAGCCATCATGCCGAGTTATTGCGCCTGAGCCTGCCCGCCGATATTCCCTGGCTGGGCGCTTTGCCAAAATCCGACAACTTTTCATTGCCAGAACGCCACCTCGGCCTGCATCGCGCCGATGAGATTGAGGATCTGGAACAACGCATCAGCGCTGCCGCACAGGCTCTGCTGGCCTCGCAGCCCGCGGGCAAATTACCGCTGCCCCCGGTTACCGACTTCGCTCCAGCAGCCCACACCCCAGCCGATACGTTCCGTCCGCTAGCGGGCAAAACCATCGCCATCGCACGCGATGCGGCCTTCTGTTTTATTTATCCGGCCAATCTCGATTGCCTGCGCGAGATGGGCGCCAAACTCGAATTTTTCTCACCGCTGCAAGATCAGGCGCTGCCCGCCGCCGATGCCCTGTGGTTTCCTGGAGGCTATCCGGAAATCCATGCTGCGACGCTCAGCGCCAACCAGGCCATGCGTCAGGCATTGCAGCAAGCCTGGCAAGCAGGCACGCCCATGCTGGCGGAGTGCGGCGGCATGATGGCACTGAGTGACGCGATTGATACCACGCCGATGTTTGGCCTGCTACCCGGCAGCACGAGCATGCAGCCCCGCTTTCAGGGCCTGGGCGTGCAGTTTGCCGATTTTGCCGATGGGCGCCTCCACGCCCATACCTTTCATTATTCCCGCATGGAAACCACCTTGCCGCCCATGCACACCGCCATGACCCAGCGCGGCAAACCCGGCGAGGCCATCTACCGTCATGGCAGCCTGACCGCGAGTTATCTGCACTTTTACTTCCCCTCAAATCCGCAAGCGGCTGCCGCCCTCTTCAGCGCATGATGGCCCGGCTGCCTGCTTACACGATTGGCGGCCTGCTGCTTGCGGCACTCACCCTTTCCAGCCCGCCTGCCTCCGCCGCCACGCTGTTCGGCATTGTCTCCGATCGCACCGCCCCGGCAGTAGCCAATGCAGCGCATGTAGTACTTGCCAATAACGGCAAGGATAAAATCCTGCTGCGCACGCAATCGCAAGTGCTGGCAGCGGACGACAAAACCCTGGATCGCTGGCTGAAAAATGCCGATGCCGTGATGGCCATCGCCGTATACGGCGAAGCCGCGCAACGGCTGCAAGTCCGGCTGGATCGCGCGGGCAGTGGCGATATCCGCAACTTTATCGCCCTCAATGGCGAAAGCGGCCTTTCCATGCGCAGCCGCTTTGCTGGCGATCCCGTCAGCCGCTTCAAGGATGCAGCAGCACTCACCCTCACCCAAAACAATCTCGCTCCGGAGATTGCCAGCGCCGCCCGCCACCATCCGGCCGCCGCGCAATGGCTTGCCCTGCATGATCTTTGGCAAGCCGGTGGCAGTGAAAACCAGGCGGCCTTCCTGCGTTACTGGTTGCACCCGCATGGCACAGCGCCATTACCCAAACCACAGCCCGCGCTGGTATTGCGCATGCAGGGCAAGGAAATCCCGCCAACGGCCCTGCGTCTGCGTGCCGCACCGGTACTGGTGGTGCTCGACCTCAATACCAGCGATCCGCAACCCGCCGATGCCATCTGCCAGGACAGCGCCCGCCGCAAACTGCAATGCCTGGGGCTGATGGCACGCTGGGGCGAAAGCTCGCGTGATGCCATCGCCCAGCTGAAAACCCTGGTGGCGCCAGCCACACCCGCCGGGCTGGTAGTGCTGCAGGATTTTGTGGTCGGCGCCGCCGAAGGGCGTGAAGCCGTCACCAGCCTGCTGTCGCAGCTCGATGTGCCTGTCTACAAGGCCATACGCCTTACCGACCGCACCGCCTCGGCCTGGCAGCTTTCGGAAGATGGCCTGCCAATCAACTCGGTGCAATACCGCGTCGCCATGCCAGAGATTCAAGGCAGCTCGCAACCTATCGTGGTTGCGGCCGCTGGCCCCGCCACGCTGGACAAACAAACCGGCGTGGAGCTCAAGCTGCCGCAGATGCTGCCGGCCGAAATCGGCTCGCTGGTAACGCGGGCAATACGCTGGCAAGCCCTGCGCGACAAACCGAATGCCGACAAGAAAGTTGCGCTGATTTACTACAACCACCCGCCAGGTCGCCAGAATATCGGGGCCGATAATCTTGATGTGCCCGCCAGCCTGTTCGACATGCTGCACGCGCTGCAACAGGCGGGCTACACCACCGGCGAATTGCCAGCCTCGCCCGAGGCGCTGCTCGACATCATGCAGCAACGCGGCGTTAACCTGCCGGAAGACAACGGCGCCCTGGCCGACATGCAGCAGCACGTCACCAATATGGATGCAGCAAGCTACCAGCGCTGGTTTGCCACCCTGCCCGCCGCCGTGCGTGGCGAGATGACGGAAGGCCCACTTGGAAGATTGCATGCGGATATCGTCGCCGCGCAACAGGCCGGGGAAATCGCCATTGGCCGCACACGCCTCGATAAGGCCATGCATGAGCTGCGCCACCTGCTGGAAGGCGCGGACCACCCCAAGCGCAATGAAGCCTTGCGCCAGCTTACCGCCCTGCAAACCGGCTACGAGCAATGCCTGGATCAGCACACCGATTGCAACAAGCTCACTCAAGACAAATCCCGCCTCGCGGCCCTGGGCATTGAAGGCCTACGTGGCTGGAGCCAGCCACCGGGCAAGGTCATGGTGCATAACGGCAACATGCTGATTCCCGGCATCCGCTTCGGCAATATTTTCATCGGCCCCCAACCGCCACGCGGCTGGGAGGTGGATGAAGAATTGCTGCATGCCAACACCACCATTCCGCCCCCGCACCAGTACCTGGGGTTTTATCACTGGCTGCAAGCCGATTTCGGCGCCGATGCGCTGGTGCACATCGGCCGCCATTCCACCTATGAATTCCTGCCCGGCAAGGCCGTGGGCCTCTCGGCCAATGACTACTCGCGCCTGATCGCGGGCGATCTGCCCGGCATTTATCCGTATATCGTCGATGGCGTGGGCGAAGGCACGCAATCCAAGCGGCGCGGGCTGGCGGTGATGATCGACCACCTGACGCCGCCGCTGACCGCTACGCCGCTGTATGACCGCTTGCTGGAACTGCGGCAGGTGGTGGAAACCTACGAATCCTCCAGTTCGGACACCATGAAAATCGAAGCCGCCCGTGAAATGCGGCGGCTGGTAGAAGCCCTGCAACTGCGCTCGGAGCTGGAAGCCAGCATGGCCGATGTGCTGCAGGTGCGCGGCATCGGCTTTGAGCAGACGGATGATGATTTGCTGGCGCATGAAGTCGGCCATTACCTGACCAAACTGCAGGAGAAGTTCATGCCGCACGGCCTGCATATCTTTGGCCGTCCCTGGTCGGAGGCGTCCTTGCAGCTGATGCTGGACTCCATGGGTCGCGGGCAGGAACACAAGGTAAGTGAGGCCACGCGCGATGCGCTCGCCGCCTCGCCAGACCTTGAAATGAAGGCCTTTTTGCATGCCTTGGATGGTGGCTTTATTGCGCCGGGCAAGGGCAACGACCCGCTGCGCTCGCCAGAATCATTACCCACCGGCCGCAATTTTCACGCGCTGGATGGCGATGTCTTGCCCACGCGCCTGGGCTTTCAGATGGGCGCCGCCATGGCAGACAAGGTCAAACAGCGCGACAGCATTCAGGATAGCGAAGGCGTGATTCTCTGGGCATCGGATGCGGTGCGCGATGAAGGCGTGATCGTGAGCTTTATCTTGCGACTGATGGGCACCGAGCCAGAGTGGAATGCGCGCGGCATTGTGCAAAAAATGCAGCTCACCCCCGGCGTGCCACGGCATGACGTCATCGTCACCACTTCGGGGCTGTTTCGTGACCTTTACCCCAACCTGATGCAGTGGATAGACACCGCAGGCCGCATGGCGCTCGCCGCCTCCGCCACGCGCATACGCCAGCAGCACCCGGAGCTCAGCGATGCGCTGGATGCCGCGCTGGCTCCACTAGGCGAAGGTCGGCAAGAAGCCGATGAATCGCTGGAGAGCAATGGCGTGGCACTGCATTGGCTGCGCCGCACGCAGGCACTGGCAACCCAGGGGATGCCGCTGGCACAAGCCGGGCGTGAAGCCGCTTGGCGTATCTTTGGCGATGCCCCCGGCGCCTATGGCACCGGCATCAACCGCCTGACCGAGCGCTCCGGCAGCTGGAAAGACCGCAGCGAACTGGGCAACGCCTACCTCACCCGCATGGGCCACGCTTATGGGCTGGATGCCCAAGGCCAGCCCGCGCATGCTGTGTTTTCCACCGCGCTGGGCAGCATCGCCAACACCTACCATGGCCGCGCATCCAACCTGTATGGCCTGATGGATAACAACGATGCGTTTGATTATCTGGGTGGCCTTTCGCTGGCCACTGAGCAGATCACCGGTCAACGCCCAGCCGCGCGCATTCTCAATCACAGCGACCCCAATAACGTCAGCGACGATCCGCTGGAAACCGCCCTGCTGATGGAAATGCGTGGCCGCTACCTGAACCCGAACTGGATACGCCCGCTGATGGATCATGGCTATGCCGGGGCGCGCACCATGGGCACCGAGTTCATGGAAAACCTGTGGGGCTGGCAAGTCACGCGGCCCGATATCATCAAGGACTGGGCCTGGGACGAAGTGAAGCGCGTGTATGTGGACGATGGCCTCGGGCTGGGACTGGATAAATTCCTGGAAGACAAGCACAACGCCCATGTAAAGGCGCAGATGCTGGCGATCATGCTGGTTGCCGCGCAAAAAGGCTACTGGCATGCCGATGACGCCACCGTGCGCCAGCTCGGCAGCCAGCTCACGCAACTGGTCAGCAAAAATGGCCTGCCCGGCAGCGGTCACACCGCGCCCAATCACCCCATGTGGTCGTGGCTCGCCGGCCACCTCAGCAGCCAGGATAATCAGGCCTTGCAGCAGGTATTATCCAAAGCGCGCGGGGACGGCCTGAACACCTATGGCCCCACTGCACAGGCTGAGGCTAACGCTCCGCGTCTGCCTGACGCGACACCAGAACCCGAGCCAGTAAACACCAACAAGCCCGCAAACAAGGCCGCACAAAAACCGGCGCCCGCTGCCAAAACACCTCCGACACCGGTGCAAGCCGCGCCCACCATGTATGAAGTCGCGGTGAAATCCGTGCAATTGCATCTCGGGTGGTGGCTGCTGGCCCTGCTGCCTGCGCTGGGTCTGGGTATCTGGCTGGGCATGCGCAAGCAACCGCAGGCTTGATTGGTGCGATATAAAACGCCGCATGATGACAAACCTGCATTGCAGGTTTGTCATCACCGTGGCAGCCCATCCTGGCATCACATTGTAAAAAGGACGATTTATGCTGTTTGACATGAACAATCTGCACGCGGCCATTACCAGCCTGCTCACGCCGGTGATCGCCATTCTGATCGCCTCGGTCGCCTTCGCCGTGCTGGAATCCGGCATTGCCATCGGCGAGCGGCTGTTTGGTCTGCGCCAAATGCGCCAGTCGGCCAGCGATGCCGTGATCAAAACCGCCCGCCACCGGCTGGAACGCGCCGATCTGCTGGCGCGCATTCCCCCCATGCTGGGGCTGATGGCGACCATTATCCCCCTTGGTCCTGGCCTCGCCGCGCTGGGGCAGGGCAACCCGGCCCAACTCGCGCAAGCCGTCACCACGGCGTTTGATGCCACCGTGCTGGGCTTGATCGCCGGTATTGCCGGCCTCGTCATCGGCAAGCTGCGCCGCCGCTGGTATGAAGATGTGCTGGAATCGCTGGAAAGCTGAAAGCCACGTTATGAAAAAAGCTCAGCCATGAAAACAAGCCCTACTATAAATACGGAACCCGCCGCTGCCGCCCGCCCGGCCAAACGCCGCCTGCACAGCCGCTTTGACCACGACGATGAAGACCCGCGCGCCAGCCTGGTCAATCTGGTGGATGTCATGCTGGTATTCGCCTGCGGCCTGCTCGCCGCCCTTAGCGCCGGGGGCCAGGCCATGATCAAACCCGCCAAGGAACTGGAGCGCGGCCGCGAAATCGCCGCACCACCCAGCGTGTCCGGCAATCCCGGTAGCGGCTATCAATCCGTGGGCCAGGTCTACCGCGATGAAAAAACCGGCAAACTGCTGCTGATCGAACAGGCCAGTCCATCCGCCCTCACTCAACCCACCGCCTCACCGCAAGGAACCGCAAAATGAGCGACTTTCGTTACAGCGATGAAGAGCGCGCCGCCATCTACCGCGTCATCGCCGAACGGCGCGATATGCGCCATTTTTTGCCAGACCCGGTAGATCCCGCCACCCTGCAGCGCCTGCTCAACGCCGCGCACCACGCCCCCAGCGTCGGCCTCATGCAACCCTGGCGCTTCATCCGCATCACGCAGCCCGCCTTACGCCAGCAGATACACGCCCTGGTCGAGCAGGAACGCCAGCACACCGCCCATGCCCTGGGCGAACGCGAAGCCGAATTTTTACGCCTGAAAGTAGAAGGCATCCTGCAATGCGGCGAAGTCATCGTCGCCGCCCTGTGCGATGGCCGCGAACGCTACGTCTTCGGCCGCCGCACCCTGCCCGAGATGGACCTCGCCTCCGTCTCCTGCGCCATCCAGAACATCTGGCTCGCCGCCCGCGCCGAAGGCCTGGGCATGGGCTGGGTCTCCATCTTCGACCCCGAGCAACTCGCCAGACTGCTCAACATGCCAGAAGGCGCAAAGCCGGTCGCCGTGCTATGCCTAGGCCATGTGCCTGCCTTTTATGCGCAGCCCATGCTGATTGAAGAGGGATGGGCGGAAGCCAAGCCTTTGAGTGAGATGGTGATGGAAGATGGGTGGGCGGACGACAATAAAAATACCATTTTTGAATAACTTAACTCCAAAACTAAGAACTAAATCCTAGTATTTTGGCTATTTTCTATTACAAAATCACCAGCCGCATAGGCCCTAATTATATTAGGGTTAGCACCATCGCGTTTAGCTTCAACAATCCATACATAAGCTAAATCTGTGGTGCGAATGAATGTAGCGTGCAACTCAAGAAGCTCAAAAGCCTCATGAATAAAACTCGGCAGGTCAGCGACCAATTGCTCATGATATTTTTTATTCCCCCAAGGATTATTCGCATGAAGATGCTTGCCCAGTTGATCATAAATTGATTCAAAGCGTTTTTTGGTAAGTACTTCACCGCGTTTTTGATCAAAATGAATAACCCCATTCAGACCCATTACTGCAGGAGTGAGGGCTAAAGGAAAAAAATTCTTGTTAATTTGATCAAGACATTTAAGTATCTTGCCAGCGTGATAGTCCTTTCTAAAGTCAGGCTGCTTCTCTGCAGCTGAACGAAAGCGTTCATATTCCTTTTGATTCGGTGCAATTGAAGCTAATGCTATTGCCTCAAGGGCTTTCCTTAACTGAAGAATTGCGGCCTCAAGATTTGGATGCCAAGAGTGTTCCAAATAGCTATGGAGATAGAACTCTGATGCTTTTAGGCGATTAATAGCCTCTTGGATCATTGCTAAATATATTTGGCTAAGCTCAGTATTCATATAAACGCGTTTTCACAATAGTGAGATTTTAGAAAAAATCCATTCAACTTAATCAATCTAAATAAATAACAGTGGAAAACAAGCATTACTACATTCCGATTACGAGTCAATGTATAAACTAATTGGCACTCCCTAATGCTCACGGGATTTATCAAAGACACCTTCCTAGGAACCCTCATGTACCACCGCATCGTCTGCCTCACTACCGAAACCGTTGAAACGCTTTACCTGTTAGGCGCGCAGGATCGCATCGTCGGCATTTCCGGCTTTACCACGCGGCCGGCGGCGGCGCGGCGCGAGAAGCCCAAGGTGTCGGCGTTTACCAGTGCCAAGCTGGACAAGATATTGGCGCTGGAGCCGGATCTGGTGATCGGCTTTTCCAACCTGCAGGCGGATATTGCGGCGGCGCTGATCCGGGCGGGGGTGGAGGTGCATGTGTATAACCAGCGCTCGCTGGCGCAGGTGTTGCAGATGATCTTGAGCCTGGGGGCATTGGTGGACAAGGCCACAGAGGCACAGGCGCTGGTGGCGCGCTTGCAGCAGGAGATGGAGGCGGTGCGCGAGACGGCGGATTATCTGCCGCGCAAGCCGCGGGTGTATTTTGAGGAGTGGGATGCGCCCATGATGAGCGGCATACGCTGGGTGGGCGAGCTAATTGCATTGGCGGGGGGTGAGGATGCCTTTGCCGAGCTGGCACAGTTTCCCTCCGCCAAGGACAGGATTATTGCGGACCCGCAGCAGGTGGTAGACCGCCAGCCGGATATCATCATCGGCTCGTGGTGCGGTAAAAAATTTCAGCCGGAACAAGTGATGGCGCGGCCGGGGTGGGATACTATCCCCGCCGTGCAGCAAGGCTGGCTGCGTGAGATAAAATCAGCGGATATTCTGCAGCCCGGCCCCAGCCTGATTCAACATGGCTTGCGGCAGCTGCAGGAGATCATTCAGCAATGGGGTGCACGGCAGGCCCATCAAAAGCATTGGAGTTAAGCATGTCTACCCATCTGATCCTCGGCGGTGCCCGCTCTGGCAAAAGTCTGCATGCCGAAAAGCTGGCGGAACAAAGCGGCAAGACGGTGATTTATATCGCTACCGCACAGGTGTATGACAGTGAGTTTGGCGAGCGCGTCACCCACCACCGCGAGCGCCGTCCGGCGCATTGGCAAACGGTGGAAAAGCCGTTTGGCCTGGCGGCCACCTTGCGTGAGCATGCGGCAACCGACCGTTGCCTGATAGTGGATTGCCTGACCTTGTGGCTGGCGCAATGCATATGCCCGGACTGCGCGCCGCCGGAAGGCGTAGACTGGCAGCAGGAGAGGCAAGCGCTGCTGGAGACCCTGCCCACATTGCCCGGCGAAGTGTTGCTGGTGAGCAATGAGGTAGGCATGGGCATCGTGCCGCTGGGCGAGATCAACCGCCAGTTTCAGAATGAACAGGGCAGGCTGAACCAGGCGATTGCCGCCATTGCGCCGCGGGTGACTTTTGTCGCCGCCGGGCTGCCACTTACACTCAAAGGATAATCATGGAATTTACACTCAAAGGCGAATTCATTGAGCTTTGCAATCTGCTGAAACTGACCGGCATCGCCGACTCTGGCGGCCAGGGCAAGGCCATGGTGGCCGATGGTCTGGTAACGGTGGATGGCAAGCCGGAAAGTCGCAAGACCGCCAAGATACGCGCAGGGCAAGTGGTGGAGTGCATGGAGCAGACCATACAGGTGCTGGCGGCAGACCCAGCTTGATGGAATTACCCGCCGCGCATGCTGAGCGGGTACTACAAATAAGGCGCGAGCCGCGCCCAATCCAGATGTTGTTCCAGCGCATCGGCCAAGCGATTCAGGCCATCTTCCCGCAGTTGCATATAGTCGTATTCCAGCACGGTTTTCTGCGCTTCCAGATCGGGCAGCCCGGCCCATTGCAACAGGGCGCTGGTCGCCGATGCCTGGTCAAACAGGCCATGCAGGTAAGTGCCCGCTATCTGGCCATCCATTGAAATAGCACCTTCTGGCGTGTCGCCTATATAGAGCATGGGCTGTTGCATGGCCGGGCCTTCGCTGACGCCCATGTGTATCTCATAGCCCGTCACTTCGGCCTGATTACCAAAGCACAGGCGCCCTGCCACCTGCGCCAGTTTTTTATGGGTATGCAGCGTGGTTTGCATATCAAACCAGCCAAAGCCGAGGTCTGAGCCCGCATCGCCTTCCAGCCCATGCGGGTCGTGAATCTGCTGCCCCAGCATCTGGAAGCCGCCGCAAATGCCCAGCACTTTACCGCCGTAGCGCAAATGGCGGGCAAGTGCTTGCTCCCAGCCATGCGCTTTCAGCGTCTGTAAATCGCCGCGCACGTTTTTACTGCCTGGCAGAATAATCAGGTCTGCGGGCGGCACCGGCTCGCCCATGCTGATGAATTCGAAATGCACATGCGGATGCAGACGCAAGGCATCCATATCCGTATGGTTGCTGACGTGCGGCAACACCGGCGCAATCACGCGCAGGCGAATGTCGTCCTTGAGCGCCACTTCGCGCGGCACGGCGTCTTCTGCCTCGATATGCAGTTGATGCAGGTAAGGCAGCACGCCCAGCACCGGCTTGCCGGTCTCCTGCTCCAGCCAGTCGAGACCGGGTTGCAGCAAGGCGATATCACCACGAAAGCGGTTGATGACGAAACCGATGACACGCTGGCGTTCAGATTCGCTGAGCAAGGCCAGTGTGCCGACGATGTGGGCAAATACGCCGCCGCGATCAATATCCGCCACCAGCAGTACCGGACAATCCGCGGCCTCGGCAAAGCCCATGTTGGCAATGTCATTCTCGCGCAGATTGATCTCGGCCGGGCTGCCCGCGCCTTCCACCACCACGCGTTCATATTGCTGGCACAGGCGTTGCCATGAGGCCATCACGGCTTTCATGGCCGTGGGTTTGTAATCGTGATAACGCGTGGCCTCCTGATTGCCAACCACGCGACCGTGAATGATCACCTGGCAGCCCGTATCGCTATTGGGCTTGAGCAGCACGGGGTTCATATCGGTATGCGGTGGCAGGCCACAGGCCTGGGCCTGCACGGCTTGCGCACGGCCGATCTCGCCACCGTCCACCGTCACGGCCGAATTGAGTGCCATGTTTTGCGGCTTGAACGGCGCGACACGCACGCCCCTGCGATACAATACCCGGCACAAGCCCGCGACCAGCGTGCTTTTGCCCGCATCGGAAGTCGTACCCTGAACCATGAATGTTTGAACGGATGCCATTGGTCCATTATTCCATGAGTTGGCTGCCAACCCCAGCCCTATTGATTATCGCCGCCTGCCTGCTGGACTGGCGGCTGGGCGAGCCGCGCCGCTGGCATCCTCTGGTGGGATTCGGCACGCTGGCATCGCGGCTGGAACACCATATGAATCACCTTCAGGGCGCCATCAGCGGTCGTGCGGCAGGCTTGCTGGCCTGGCTCATGCTGCTGCTCCCCGCAGTACTCGTGGCCATCCTCATCACCTGGCATCCGCTGGGATGGCTGATCGACGTTCTGCTGCTTTACCTCGCGATTGGCGCTCGCAGCCTGCACCTGCATGCCATGCGGGTATTTGAGGCCCTGCAGGCGCGCGACATGGTCCGTGCCCGCGAAGCCGTCGGCATGATGGTCAGCCGCGATAGCAAAAAATTGAGCCGTGGCCAGATTGCCTCGGCCACTGTGGAGTCCGTGCTGGAAAATGGCAATGACGCCATTTTTGCCGCCATTTTCTGGTTTGCGCTGCTGGGTGGGCCAGGCGTGGTGGCTTACCGGCTGGCCAATACCCTGGATGCCATGTGGGGTTATCGCACGCCGCGTTATCGTTATTTCGGCTGGGCCGCCGCCCGGCTCGATGATGTGTTCAACCTGATTCCGGCGCGGCTGACAGCGCTGGCCTATGCGCTTTGCGGCCATACCTGGTCGGCGCTCAAATGCTGGTTCACCCAGGCGCGCACCTGGTACAGCCCCAACGCCGGGCCCGTGATGGCGGCAGGTGCCGGCGCGTTGCAGGTCAGACTGGGGGGACGTGCACCCTACCATGGCGTGTGGAAAGACCGTCCGCATCTCGGACTGGGGGCAGCAGCTGAGGCAGCCCATATCCCGGCGTCGCTGGCCTTGATCAGACGCAGCATGATGCTGTGGTGCGTGGGTGTTCTGGTTGCCTGGCTGATCTGGAAACTGCTGCATGCTTGAGCATGGCGGCAACATGCAGCAAGCCTGCATGGACTACAATCGCCCGCTGGAAACCTGGCTGGATCTCTCCACCGGCATCAGCCCATACATCTACCCGATCCCAGCCATGAGCCCTGCACTCTGGCACCGACTGCCGATAGAAAACGATGCACTGCTGGACACCGCACGTCGCTATTATCAGCAAGAGCATGTACTGGCCGTGGCAGGCTCGCAGGCCGCCATTCAGGCGCTACCGCATTTACGCCCACACAGCCGCGTATGGGTACTCACTCCCGCGTATGCCGAGCATGCCCATGCATGGCGCAACCACGGGCATGCCGTCACCGAACGCGATCGATTGCCCGAGATAAACGAGCTGCAAAATGTCGACGTGCTAGTGGTGTGCAACCCGAACAACCCGACTGGCCGCCTGTGCTCGCCAACGCAATTACATGCATGGCGGCAAGCCTTGGCGCCGGGCGGCTGGCTGATTGTGGATGAAGCCTTCATGGACGCGACACCGGAGAACAGCATCAGCGCACAAGCCTCTGAGCCAGGATTGATTGTGCTGCGCTCTCTAGGGAAATTTTTTGGCTTGGCCGGTGCGCGTGTGGGCATGGTGCTCGCCGCACCAGGATTACTGGATCAACTAAGGGAATGGCTGGGGCCCTGGACACTGAGCGGCCCGGCGCGCCAGATCGCCACAGTGGCCATGGCGGATACGGATTGGCAGGATGTGCAACGCCGTCGTTTGCAGCAGGATATAAACAGGCTGAATACCATCTTGCAGGCGGCGAACATCACAACGACGGGTAGCACCGCGCTTTTCAGCTACTGGCAAGACCCGCGCGCGGCCGACCTGCATACCCATCTGGCGAGACATGGCATCTGGACACGGCTATTTGCCCGCCCTTCTGCCATCAGGCTTGGGCTGCCGACACCTGCGGGCTGGGCCATGCTGCAACAGGCATTGCAGGCCTGGACAACCATGAGGCAAGCGTCAGCGGTTGACGAAACCGACGCGCAATAGCGGCCGTTGACGATCAAGGTCAATGATCAGTTTGGTGACACTGGCATAATCCACATGCAGCCGGAATACATTGCTGAGCGGCAAATCCAGCGCGTATCCCGTCAGGGCGCGTATCACCCCGGCATGGGTAAACGCCACATGCACGCCTTCGCCCTGCTCGATAAGGTGCTGCACAAACGCCTGCGCTCGCAACGATAGCTCGTGGAAGGATTCGCCATTGGGCGGCGCCAGTTTGACATGCTCATCCGCCCATTCATCCAGCAAGCCACGCGGAATGTCATCCCAGGATTGCAATTCCCAATCGCCGAAGTTCAATTCCTTTAGCCGGGCATCTTGCTGAATATCACGCGAGCCAGCACTCACTGCCTGGGCAAGCAGCATACAGCGCTGCAACGGGCTGCTGTGAAACGAGGCGGCCTCGATATGCGCGATCTTGGGCCGCAACGCCGCCACTTCGGCTTCAAACGTGTGCTTGACGCCAATATCCGATTGTCCGTAGCAGATGCCCGGCGCGATATCCGGCGTGGTATGCCGCACCAGATACAATTCCATCACTGGCTTAGACATGCCAACACTCCCAGATAAAACATGATTTCAGTCAACTGTTGCATGGCGCCTACGCAATCTCCGGTATAACCACCCAAACGACGCTGTAATATGGCGCGAAACCACCACCACACCAAGGCCACAGCCAGCAGCACCAATAGTAGCCCCCATAATGAAATAAACCAGACCGCGCCGAGCAAGGGCAGCAAGCCTGTCAACATGGAAAATGCCAGCGCTCGCTTGCCGAGAGGCTGGGTCATGCCGCCGCCTTTGCCTTGCGGACGCACGTATTCCAGGCTTTGCATCAGCCACACTCCCGCCAGGCGGCTCACGCTATGCCCGGCCAATACGGCCCACAGCATGGCTCCTGAAGGCATGACAGACAAAGTGCTGAATTTCAGCAACAACATGATGGCCAGCACCAGCACACCGTAACTTCCCACCCGAGAATCGTGCATGATGGTAAGTACACGCTCTCGATCAGGGCCGCCACCTAGGCCATCGACCGTATCTGCCAAGCCATCTTCATGCAGCGCCCCTGTCAGCCACATCCCCGTTGCCAGCATGCAAAGTATGCTGACACCATGCGGCAGCAGTTGATGCACGGCAATATAAACAACGCCCATGCCAGCGCTGATGATCCAACCCACCAGCGGAAAATATGCGGAAATTCCGGCCATGTCGGCAGGCTTGAAATCCGGCTTGGAGGGGACGGGAATGCGGCTGAAAAAACCGAGCGCCAGCAGAAATGGATGAATGAACTTCACGGCGATTTAAGCGCTCTTGCCATCCACACCGGCGGATTCAAAGGACGCCATTTCATTCATGAAATTGGCTGCGGCCTGCAGCAGGGGATATGCCAGCGCGGCCCCTGTGCCTTCACCCAGCCGCAAGCCAATGTCGAGCAAAGGCTCGGCTTGCAAAGCTTGTAGCAAACGCCGATGGCCGTGTTCGCCAGAGCAATGGGTAAACACGGCGTATTGCAGGACGGCCGGGGCTATGCGACTTGCCACCAGCATGGCGGCGGTACAGATAAAGCCATCGACCAGAATCACCGCCTGCTTTTCTGCCGCCCCCAGCATGGCACCTGCCATCATGGCGATTTCCAGCCCGCCCACATGTTGCAGGGCGGATGAGGGGCTGTGCAGATCCGGGGCGTGATATTGCAGCACCTGTTCCACGACCTCTACTTTATGTTGCAGCCCAGCGTCATCGAGCCCGGTACCCCGGCCAACACATTCCTGTGCAGGCAACTGGCAAAGTGCCGCCATCAAGGCCGCCGCCGCCGTGGTGTTGCCTATGCCCATTTCGCCAAACGCCAGCACATTGCTGCCTTTCGCAATCTCGGCATGCGCCAGTTGCTTTCCCGTATTCATGGCCTTTTCGCATTCAGCTTCCGACATGGCCGGTCCTTGCAGCATGTTCTGTGTCCCCATTGCCACCTTGTGCGATAGCAGCATGGGATGCGGCGCAAAATCATGATTCACGCCAGCATCAACGATGCGGATTTGCATGCCAACCTGTCGGGCGAAAACATTGATTGCCGCCCCACCCTGCAGAAAATTCAACACCATCTGCATGGTCACGGCCTGCGGATAAGGACTGACGCCCGCAGCGACTATGCCATGATCGGCGGCAAAAACCATCATCACTGGCTGACGCAGCTCGGGCGTCAGTGTCTGCTGGATTAGCCCCAGCTGCATGGCAAGCCCTTCCAGGCGACCCAAAGCACCCAGCGGCTTGGTTTTATGGTCAATTTTATGCTGGAGAGCCGCAGAAAGGCCGCGGTCCAGCGTTTGAATATCAGGGATATGCATGAGAACAGCTAACAATGAGTTGGCATCATTTTAATGGCAGGGAGGCAAAATATCTTAAATTCTTTGCGTGAGCGCAGATTGGCAATGACACAGCGGAAATAAGTTTGCTATAATGCGCGTCTTGTTTGCGAGCCAAGCGCTCAAAAACGCCGGCCGGGTAGCTCAGTTGGTAGAGCAGCGGATTGAAAATCCGCGTGTCGGCAGTTCGATTCTGCCCCCGGCCACCATATATATCAATGGCTTACATGATTTCTCGTGTAGGCCATTTTTATTTCCATGCATCATGTAGGCACTATGTAGGTTTTTCCTCGCCATCCCTGCCTTGGCACCGTTCTTCTTTAAGGACTAAAGAAACTAGCCCTTTAAGGACTCCGAAAACCTTTTATCGAGTCAATTAATTATTTCCGTGACTTGATGTGACTGCATGTGACGATGCCTGCCCTCCCTCGCGCCTGCGCGTACTGGTCACGAATGCCCATTCATACCCCTATCATTTCCTTGCTAAAGCCTTAGGGTAATCTTAGGGCCAGCCAGCAGTTGATTAAAAGCTAACGGTTGCACCTTGCTAATATCTTGCTAGAGGCTTGTGGCAACCTCGGTGCTACCCTCTCCTTACCGTTTCCTTACCGTCTTTTTAAGTTGCCGATAACCGAACGCTATTCACAGGATAGCGTTTGGTCAGTTTCAGCCCTCAACCGCTATATAGCGTTTATGCTTTGCCTTTGCCCCTTGATGTCATGATTTCCACTGCTGACCTCTTTTCCTGCCTTGGTTGCTGGTGGGATATACCCAAGGTTTGCGCAAAGGGTTTAGGGTCTTTGTGGATAGCATCACGTACGCATGCCCATACGTTTGACTTCAGTACAGGGTCACTTGCTAGCTTTTGCAATACTTGCCTCTCAAGCGCCCTTGATTCACTAGGCGATAGGCGCTTATCTTCTCTGGTGGCTAATCCATAGTGACGCGCCACCTCGCTATAAAACAGCCGTATTAGACGGTTTAGATTGCCAGTATTACCAATCACATCCCTGCCTCTTAAACACCCATCCACCAGCGGCAGGATGATTGCATGGGCATGTGGGGCGGCCTCGTCCAAATGAACATCAAAGGATAGCAATTGCCCCGGCATGTGCTTTTGCGTCCATTGCAGGCAATCCATGAAGTATTGCCGTGTATCTTGCTGGTGGCGGTCAACTGGCAAGCTAAAAAGCACTTCAACCGCCATCACGGCATCTTTGCGCGGTCTTTCAATGCCCGCCTCAAGCAAGGCTATTTTGGCGGCTAGGTTTATTTTCTCTGGCGTATCGTTACCGAATAGGCAGTAATTGAGGCTGGCTCTGGCAGGGTCGATGTTCTGACCCGCTCCGCGTTCAGCTTGCGTGAGGCGCTTGTTGTGCTTCAGCGCCACCAGAATGCTCCCATTACCTTTCACCCGCCCCAGCCTGAATATAAAGCTGGCGGCCATCGTTAACTATCCACCAGCCGGGAAAGGTGAAGATATAGCGCCCATAGCTCGGGTTTTGTCAGGTAGCCTAGGTCATGGGCTATCCCAAGGTAAGAAAATCGCGCTATGAGCGTTTCTAGGCGTTCTAGCCAGTGTATATCAACCATTTCGCCCACCTCGCGCAGCTTGCCAGTCACTTATTTTCCGGCGGTCTGATTTAGTGAGGTGATATACACCAAACCTCACAGGCAATCCGTCACGGTCGTAGCCTGGCACTCGGTCGCAGGGAAACTCCAAACCCCGGCGGCGCAATTCAGCAATTAATTCAGGGCCATTTGATGCACCAGCGATGCGGTCTATTTCTTCGCGCTTTCTTGGCGCAAGCAGCGCCGAATGAATGACGCGCAAATGTCGCGGGTTATTTGTGCCGGAAAACTTGCTGGCTTGTTTTGCTGTAAAATCCCCGGTGTCGGTTAGAGTCAATTCTGCAAATACTGGGAGTTGGCCTTTTTCCATTATTGGCCCCCGTTCAGTAATTGCTTGATTGCAGCAACAGGCCATGCAAGGCGGCCATTAATACGCACTGGGCGAATTGGCCCATTCTCAAGGCATGCCCAAGCCCGTAATGTCTGCCCCTTGCGGTTTAAGTGAAATGCGGCTGCATCAGTAGGGATTGCGGAACGTGTTTCCTGTTCCAGCGGGGTGAAGTGTTGAAGTTTTGAGATTTGCATTTTGAACCACCTCTAGCCTTTCGGCGTTGTTGAAGATGGTTCAGTTTTTTCTTTTCAAAACCGTGGCGAAAATCGGACGGAAACCCGGCGGGAATATGTCGGAACCACGGCGGAAACTTGCCGGGCTTGCTCAGCAGTGCGGCGGAATTTTGGCGGTTATTCTATGCCCCCGGTCAACAGGTGCGTTTCGTCCTTGGAACGGGCTGGAAGGTTATTTGCTAACACACGATAGCAGCGGCTTAAAGCCCACCCCTCCGCACCCCTATTAACAAACCACACGGCGGCCTTGTATGGGTTGAACTTTGCACGCTCTGGCCGGGCTGCTGCAAGTCCGTTAGAGCTTGCCTTATCTGCCCAGCCTCTCCATTGCCCACCAGCGGGAAACATCTTTTCGAGGGCTTCCACTGGTACCGGGTCAAATAATGCTGATAGAGTTTCGGCGTTGTCTGTTTCAACCTGCGCGGCTGGTGCGGTTTGCGCTTCCACGCCATGCGGAAACCTATCGGGCAGGCTCCAGCCTAGTGATTGCGCCCACTCGCTGAATGCGGAAAGGTCAACACTAAAATATCCATTTTTGGCTTTGCTCAATTTTAGAATTTTGGCTTCAATATGCGCCTCGGCAATTTTGCAGCGGCGCTCAAACTCGGGCGGCCATCCTTTAACGCTGTTTTGATGCTCGGGCGGCTCAAGGTCAAGCGATAGCGCCACGGCCTTCCAGTATTCACAGTGCGGAATGAATGCCCACAAATCCCAATCCGCCGGGCGTTTTTCATCCGGCCATTCATGCCTTCCGTACCCGCTACCCATTGCACCACCACCAGAATTTATAGGGGCAGTTATGTAGTGTTTTGCTTCGTCTGACTTGGCCCATTCAGCAATCACCCCTGCAATGGACTCTTTGCTGATTGTTGCCATACCACTAAATTTTGCTTTTGCTTCTTCCAATTTTTCGGGAATAGTAACGCCAGCCTTTATCAGCGCATCGGCTAGGGCTTCATCTCTTGTTTGTTCCATACTCGCACCCCTTCAGGTGTCAACCTTCAATCAGGAAACCGCGCCATGCTGGTGAAGGTGCCAGCGATTCGGGAGCTACCCTAGACGCGGTTTTAATCTTTATGCTGAGCTAACTATTTTCAGCCCCGGCTGTGCTGGCACAAACTCAACCCCAGCCTGTTCCAATATCCATGCCTCTATTTTTGTATGCCACATTCGCAACAGGTCAAGCGGTCGCACCTTGTAATGCTTTTCAGCGGTGGCGCTGGGCTTATGCCCCATGATTTGCGCCACCACCCCGGACGGGCATTCCACCCATTCTGTAAGCGTGCTAAACGAGCGGCGCAAACCATGCAGGGTAAGACCATCAATGCCAGCAATCGCGCAGACTTTACGATGCTGAATGCTTGGCTCCTGCAATCTTCCGGTTTTAGCAGTCACGCTTGAAAAAACCCATTCATTGCGGCGCGGCAGTCCAGAAAGCAAACTGCTTACATAAGGGGTTAATGGAATAGTACGCATGCCATCCACTTTGTCCCTGATGGTGATGGATTGCCAGCGAAAATCAACATCCTCCCATTTAAGTCCCGCTAACTCTTCACGTCTTGACCCAATTATCATCAAGGTTTGAAGGTAAGCCGAAATAATGGGATTGTTGATAGCCCGAACAGCAGCAAACCATGCTGAAAGTTGTTCTTTTTGCAAACAGTCAGTTTTTGAATTTCTTTTTGGCAAGGTATCTTTTGCCGTGCGCGTTTGACATGCATCAGCAGCAGCAATGCCACAATACTCGGGCATATCTGCGCACCAATTCAGAAAAGCACGTAGCAGACGGAAAGCTAGTGCAGCTTGTGTTGGTCGATTGGCGGCCTCATTACGAAGCCACGCTTTCACCTTTGAAGCATCAACCTCTGCCAGCTTACAAGGCATCAATCCAGATAAAGCGCCCGATACCTTTTCATTGCTACCAGCCCGAGAAATATTTTCATGGTCTGCTAAATGGCGAGCACTCCATCTATGACGTCGAGCCTCAATGTACGCTCGCCATGCCTTTGCAAATGTTAAGTCTTTCCGGATAGCTTCTTTATGCCGTCGTTCATTCTCGGCAAGCTGGTCTGCTTTTTGTAATCGGGGGTCAATGCCTTGGTCAGTCAGTGCCTTTAACCGCGTTGCTTCAGCCTGCGCTTTGCTTAATTGCCATGTTCGGGGGCTGCCAATAGTGATACGAAGGGAACGACCATTCAAGCGCGTTTCAAACACATAGGACTTAGCACCAGCGGCCGTTACTCGCAAACCCAAACCGGGGGCTTTGCCATCCCAAAAAATACACTGCTGTTTATCTGGTGCGCATTTGAATGCTGCTATTCGGTCAGCCGTGAAATTTTCCCGCTTTGCCATATTTGCGCTCCCATGTAGGCACTATGTAGGCAAATTATATCAACAAAAATGAATATCCGTGAATTATGAAAAAGTAGTGATATTGCTTAACTCAATGTTATTGTGTGATTTTCTGAAATACCAAAACATCAATCAACATAAAAAAATTGGTAATTTGTCGGATTGAAAATCCGCGTGTCGGCAGTTCGATTCTGCCCCCGGCCACCAAAATTCAACGCCCAACTGTTCTCAGTTGGGCGTTTTCATTTGTGCTTCCCGCATGCCACGCGGGGTTCCCGCACATTCTGCGTGTGCGACCGGGGTCCTGTGGTCTGGCAGGAACATCCCCAGTTGCGCTCCGTTCCGCCCTCTCTTCTCTCGAAATCGGCGCTAACTTCTTCGCCGTGGCACACGCACATGGCCTTTTGCGACCATGATTTGTGCGCGTGCCATTGCCATTCGTTGTCGGGCTTGCTTGGAGCAGCAGTCCGTCACGCCAACACTGCCGCCGCGCAAGGCATGGAATACAAGCCTGCGCGTTGCTGCGTGACGACGAGTGCTCCGTAGGCCGCCAGTCGAGCCTCGTGCTCCGGCTTGCCCTTGTCCTTCGACTTGATCTTGAACAGGTCAATCGGCTTGTCGCTCTTCTGGCCAGCGCGCTGCATGATCCTTTCTCCGTCCACCTCGACTCCCTTGAACGACCACAGCGACTCGAAGACATTAGCCTGACCATCGGTGAACCGGATCGGCGTGGCCTGCACGTCCGGCAGCGTCGCCCACTTGAAGTCCGCTGAGAATGGCCCGTTCACAGGTGCGGCCGGATCGGCCACTGCTGGCGCTGCAGACGGTGCCGAAGGGATGAACGAGATCCCGCCGCCATAGAACGTGAATCGTTCTTCCAGCGCCAGCCATTCCACTCCTGAGCCGAATGGCGATCCACGAGTCGTGCGCGGCCTGGGAGTGATGACTCGGATGTTGCTACCCGCAACTCGGACACGATCCAGCAAGGTCGGCTCATGCAGCACTCTCGTCAGATCTCGGGCCAGCACGACCGGAGATCGGCGGGCGTTACCGAGCCGCCAAGCACCGTCGCCCAAATCATCTACGTCGTCGCGACTCTCGATGTCGAGCGCGAGGCGCATTTTCTGCCGCAGCCAGTCTTCATCCAGGGCCAATGCCGCACCATCGATTGCCTCGACCGGCACCTGGCCACACTCCGGGCAACGGCAGATCCGACCGCCCCGGCCGTCACTCCAGACCTGCGCCCGATGCTGCTGGCAGTGGGGGCAGAGCACAAAAGACTGATCCAGCACTGCTGGCCTGACCGTTTTGCCGAGCAGAGACAAAGCAGATACCTCGCGTGGCGACAGCGTGGCACGCAGTACCGGCGTGCCACCCGCGAACAGACGGCAAACCAAGGCCCAGGCATCGTGCGTCGCCATTGATCAGTCCTCGTAGGCCGATGATGAACTGACTGCGTCGGTCTCTGGCGGCAATTCCTGGGCACTGAGGGTCTGGCCCTTCTGCAAGATGCCCACCGCGACAAGGTAACCCTCCAGTTGCGCCTGCATGTTGGCGTCGAACTTGTGCAGGTTCAGCCGCCCTTTGCTGGTCACTTCGATGGTAACCACCTTGGGGCGAGTCCTGCCCGGCTCGGGCGGGTAATAGAGATTGACCTGTGCCGCTGTCACCGCCCACTGACCCTCCAGCGGGCCTGGGAGTTTCTCCTTCAGCAAATCGTGCACCGAGCGTTGCTGGCTGGACTGCATCGCCGTGCATTCGATCTTCAGCGCCGTGTCGGGGCTGAGCAGGGTGAGTGCCTTGAGCTGCACCATCGAAAAACCGTCCTCAAAGACCTCCGGCACATCGAACCCGGTGCGCAGCATCGACAGATCCAGAGTCGGCGACTTGATCTTGTGAGCGCTTGCTTTCACGCCCAGCACATGCTCCGCGAAGGCCTCGACCAGCATTTGCTGATACTTTGCCCCGCCGCGCACCAGCGTGCGCACGACACCGGTGGACTTGGCGTACTCCAGCACCATGTGAATGTTGGGGTTGCCGACCCGGCGCTTCAGGGTCGCTCCCTCGAACTCCAGGCGCAGCATCGCCATGTCCTTGACATGGACCGACAACAGGAACACCCCCGGACTGCGCTCGACCAAGTGCGCCACGCTGCCGTCTCCGCATTGCAGTTCGCGCTTGTAGAAAGCCGAGATGGCATGACGCAACGCTGTCAGATTGGCATCCGAACCGTTCGGTTGGCGTTTCAAGCCAAGGTCGTATTGCTGCGTCTGCTGCCCATGCTGTTCCCAAAAGCTGAAGTCATAGGCGCGCTCGAACAGCGCCGGGTGGTGGACGTATAGCCAGAAGGAACGGTGGACGTCACTTGCACACAGCGCCAAGCCCGCCAGCGCAGCACCATCGGCCACGGCCGCCTCAAACATCGCCTGCTTGCCTGCCGCATCGCCCAACTGAACGCTGGCCATGAGGTTGGCTGTCATCCGGTCGCGGGCAGCAATGTCGGGCCAGACCTTAACCGCTTCGACCAGAAACTGGCTGGTCTCAGGTGTGTCATCCCAGGCAAAGCCATGGGGCACCGGCAGGCTGTGGGTGGTCAGGAAGTCGCGCAGCGTGGCATCCACCGGCAGCTCGAGCATCACGTCGACAAAGGTCTTCTTCATCTTGATCGTCCTTTCTGGATCGGCGTCGAAGGTCTGCGACCGATGTACGGACTGCACTGGCCAGCGACTGGGTTACTGAACACGCACCTCGCACAAGTAAAGTAGCGAGATACAAGTGCGATTCTGAACCTCAGATTTCCGCTTGTCAATCAAATCGGCACATCTAGACCTCGTTTGTATCTCGCGGCTATACTAGCGGTCTTGTTTTTGTTAACTGACTGTTTTCCCCTACAGGAGCATCGCTATGGCTTCAGCGTTCGGAGCACGCCTGCGACGCTTACGCGAGGCAAAGAAATTGACCTTGCAACAGGTCGCCGACGCTGTCGGCTGTACCAAGGCGTACATATGGGAACTGGAGATGAAGGACGGCCAGCGCCCTTCTGCCGAGCGAATTCAGGCGATAGCCAAGGTGCTGGGCGTGACGATGGAGGATGTGATGGGGGAGCCCGTCGATCAGGTTCCCCAAGCCAGTCCAGAAGATGTGGCCTTCTTCCGCGAGTACGCTGGAATGACGGACGAGGAGAAAGATCGCTACCGTCAGGCCCTCAAAATCATGTTCCCTGACAAGAGCTAAGGCGGTCTGACAATTGAGCGTATCCCAGCCCCTCACCGGTTCCATCGCGGCCAGCACCGTCTTGAGATGGTTGCGGGCCTGGCACGCCGACGGCATGCCAGATGCCGTGAATCTGGAAGTCGTCCGGCAAATGCTTCCAGAGACGCCTTACGGCAAAGGGGTGCGGGAGATCAAGGCCCCGATGGTGCTGGACATCAATAGCTGCGAAGGCATGCTGGTGCGCAACCCACAGGACACCGCAGAGTGGGGCATCTTCTATAACGGCAAGGCAAACCCCGAGCGCCAGCGTTTCACCATAGCTCACGAACTGGGCCACTTCATCCTTCACCGTGATCAGCGGCAAAGTTTCAACTGCGACAAGGAAAGCGTGTACTCCGGCGCGGACACTATCCGTGTCATCGAACGTGAGGCGGACGACTTTGCCAGCAACCTGCTGATGCCTGGCGACTTGCTGCGCGAGTGGATCTCAAACCAGCGCATCGACTTGCATGTCCTGAGCGCCCTTGCCAAACGGTTCCAGGTGTCGTTCGAGGCGCTGTGCATTCGGTTCATCAAATTCACCACGCAGCGGGCAATCCTTGTCTATTGGGACAACGGTTTCGTGAAGTACGAATGGCGCAGCAGCAGCGCGGTCAAGACGCGCGCCCGCATTCGGCGCACTGACGATCCGCAGGAACCATTACCCGGCACCCTCGCTGCTGATTCCACCGTTGAGCAGGAGTGGGATGGCACAGAGATGTCTGCCGCGATCTGGTGCCCGGAGGAGGCACCACACATGAAGTTGCGCGAGTTCAAGCACAGCTACACCACAGGAGATCGCGTCCTGACCCTTCTGCTACTGGAAAGTGCTGAACCACGGTCATGGGATCGGTCTTGGCAAGACGGCGAGAGCTTTGACAGCTTCGATCAGTTCGTCTCGAACGGGCAATTGCCAGTACGGTGAGTCCCTCGATGACAGGCTTGCCGATCCAACCCATAGATGAAGAACTGCAGACCTTGCAACGCGAGGTGCAGCGAATGCTGGGCCGTTGTCTCTTGCGTCTGCAGCAGTACGAACAACTGATGAAGGCCATCGTGGCCCACCATGAAATCTCCGCGTCAGGATCACCCCTCGAATCGAACCAAGCGGAGCGCATTGCGGATGCCGCAAACAAGACTCTGGGTACGTTGGTTGGCACGCTGCTCGGAACGTATGTCACCAGCGGCGAGCAAGACGAGGTCGCCGAACCAGATGCGCCCGACAACATCATCTCGTTCAAGATGAAGATGAGCTTGCGGATGTCTGCCGAGGATTTCGATACGACGCAAAACGATCTGAAGGAACTGGTTCTGCTGCGGAACAACCTGGTGCACCACTTTATCGACCAGCACGACCTTTGGAGTCTGGACGGATGCCGTGGTGCGCAAGAGTCCTTGGTGGCGGCCTACAGTCGCGTCGATCAACACTTTGAGCAACTGCGAGGCTGGGCGGAGCACATGGATCAGGCCCGTCGTCTGGCGGCGGAGTTTGCCCAGTCCGATGCCTTCCGCGATCTGGTGATCAACGGCATAGCGCCGGATGGCTCGGTGGATTGGCCCGCAGCCGGAATTGTTCGCGCATTGCGTGAAGCAGCAGATCAGTTGGCTGTCGACGAGTGGACGCCGGTCGCTACTGCTGGACGATGGATTGCAGAAAGGCATCCCGATCAACTGCCGGCCAAGTATGGGTGCAGCAGTTGGCGGCAGGTCGTGCACGAATCCCGCCTTTTCGAGCTTCGGTATCGGGAAGTGAATGGCCAGCGCGCGGCTTGGTATAGGCCCAAAGAGACATAGCGCCAAACCCGCGTACTCACGCTAAATCACGTTACGCGAAGTGCCCTTGGTTTCTAGCATGAGCAGCGTTTTCCATCGGAACGCTTGCCATGACAGAAATCGAACCTATCTCCATTTGCACATCACCTGACCGGCCACGGGGTCGTTGACCACCCGATGCTTCTTGAGCTTGAAGGAGCGCCGGTTGTAGACGTTGTTGCCGATGTATTTTTCGTTGGATAGCACCTCGCGGACGGTCGCTCGTGTCCAATCCCGCCCAAGGTCAGTACGCGTTCCTTGTGCGTTCAGCCGTTCGGCGATGTCCAGCTCCGTCAGGTTGTCGGTGACAAACCAGCGGTAGATCTGGTTGACCACGGCGACCTCATCATCCGGTCCCGGCTGCAGAATGACGCGGTCGGTTTGCAGGCTCTTGTGCTCGCCGCGAGCCAATTCACCTTTGAGCGTGCCGGACTGATCGATCAGCACACGTCGCAGCCCATAGCCAGCCGGGCCACCCTGGCGGAAACCCAACTCGATCAGGCGGCACTGCCCTGCAAACACCTTGGCCGACAACTCCCGGCTGTATTCGCCAGCCATCGCACGCTTGACGCCCTTGACGATAGTTGAGACGGGGGAGCCGTCGTTTTCGAACTGCTCGGCACAGTAGGCCACCTGGATGCCCGCGCGGCGGCAGATGTATTCGTAGTAGGCGCTCTCATCGGCGTCCTGGAACCGGCCCCAGCGGCTGACGTCATAGACCAGAATGATCTGGAAGTCCGCGCTGCCTGTCTCGACGTCCTTGATCAGCTGCTGCAGCGCTCGCCGCCCATCGATGCGCAAGCCGCTCTTGCCCTCGTCGGCATAGGTGCGAACGATCTCGATGTTGCGCCGGGCGGCGTATTCGCGGATCTTGTCCGCTTGGTTTTCCGTCGAATACTGCTGGTGCTCGGTCGACATCCGCACGTATTCGGCAGCCCGAAATGTCGGTGGCTGATCCGCCCCCGGAATGGAGAACTCTTCTGCCTGCATAGACCCGATCACTTTATGTTGTGTGAACTTGCTCTCGGGCCTGCCTTTCACCTCATTGGCATACACATGACCTGCGATACGCGGCCGGAATGCACATGGTTGAAATTGTTGCCATCCAGGATGATCGAGAGCCCATTTGGGCTTGAAGTTAAGGCTGGATTCCCTGGGTGTCGATCAAGTCATCTCTTGACGCATCCATCTTGCATTCACAGGTTTCGCACAGCAGCGTGATTTCAACCACCCAAGAGCCGGGTGTTCCATTCGGAAAATCTGGACGTCTTGTGATCCGGTAGATGCCGGAAGGCAGAGCTGACACGTCCATCTTTACCGGATCGATGACTGGCTGCCGATGGGTGGCGGTAGGTTGCTCCCCTTGATCGCCGTTGACCTGTTGTGCATCTCGGTGATTGCGCCAATAGTCGTGATTGCGCTGTGACCACGCGCGCTGGGCCGCCTGCTGGTTGATGCGGTAGTCAGGATCGGATTGGAGTTTTGCCCGCTGCCAGTCGCGCTTGCGAGCCCGCTGGCATTCAGGGGCGGAGCAGAACGCTTGGTCGGGAACCTGTGGGCGGGGTTCGAAGGGGTGGGCGCAGTGCGCGCAAAGTCGAGTAGTCATCGTGGTCTCCATGCAAAGTCCGTATGGAGACCGCCACTGACCGTGGCGAAGGGCGCGAAGCGGCTGCCCTATGAAGGGATATTCAACGAGCGACGGTGTTCAACGCGGGTGCCAATGCCACGCTCAAGCGGCCAACGATGGCGGGCAAGGGTTCTGGCGGAAGTTCGTTCTTCTTGAGAAATGCCAGCCACAGCGCCTGGCGCGAAGCGTCGTGCGCAAACTCGTCCGTCAGGCCGACTGGCAGCGCGTCAGGAACCGCCATGCCCCGTCTTTCGAACGTGGCCTTGATCGCTTGGGCCAGCAGAGCAGTGTCCAGAGTTTCTCGTTCCAACAGCACCGACAGATCGAAGTAGTCCTTCAGGCGGCTGTTGGTCATGCCCAGCAATGCGATGGCGTGGAGCTTTTCCGCGATGACGGTGTACGTTGGGTAGGCCCGCAGCCGTGGCGCGGGCATTTCCTCCAGCAGTACTGGGTAGACCGAATCAACAGGCGCCGGGGTGACGGCGTCGCCGAAGCCGACATCGATTTGGGTCTTGCAGCGTGCTCTGGCCAGATCGCCTGCAATCATCACGCGAACGCCGCCGTAGCCAGCTTCCTTGCGGATCTCCTCGACCGTGACGGAGGCTGGGTCGAACACAATGCCGTCGTCGACCGGTACAGCTGCGATGTCCCGGAATACTTGGGCTACTGACCCCAGATCACTGGCACCGAAACCCAACAGATCGGCGTCGCGTGTGGCCCGGTGTGGCATGTCGTACCAGAGCGTGAACAGCAGCGCACCCTTGAGCAGAAAACGGTCCGCGTGCGGCGACTGGGTCAGCCGATAGAGGATGCGCTCCAAGGCAAAGCGCACCAGCACCTGATTGAAATCGACGCCTTGCGCCTTGGCGACATTGAGCAGACGCGCACGGACGGATGCCGCGACATTTGGGGTGGCCGCACTCATCCGACGCTCTCCAGGTAGGGTCGCATCACATTGGCCACGCGGCATATCTTGGCGAAACGCCAGATGTCGTCGACGGAGGCCTTGCTGCGCGCACGGGCGTCCTTCAGCGCTTCCAGCGCCACATCCAGCCCGATCTTGTTGCGGTGCTTGAAGCAGTCCGCCACGGTTTTGGCCACGCCGTACACCCGGAGCCTGACACCGTCGCGTTCGACTTCCTCAATCCCTGCCGAGTAGGCATCGCCCGTGAACTGCACCATCTTGACGGGCGGGTAGTCGACACGGGGCGGGTGGCTACCCCGAGGCATGGCGATCCAGATCTGACGCGGCAGCTGCGTGGTCAGCTCATGAAACTGCAGCGCCGTAAGCAGGCAGAACACCGCTTGAGGTACCTTGGTGGCGATGGTGCCAAAGCTCTCGAATTCCGAAACCTGTGCATCCGGCAGACGGTACAGGCCACGCCCCACCTTCTCTAGTAGACCCGCAGCGGTCAGGCGCGTCAGAACGACCCGAGGCGCACTGATGGCGTCCAGATCGCTGGCGCGCAGTAGCCCCTTCTGGCTGGCCAGATCGAGGACGCGTTGATTGTGGGTACTGGAGAGCATGGGTAGAGTATGTTCCGTTATTTCGTCGAATGCAACTTGTGGAAGACAAAACGAAACATTGCGCCCATGTTCTCCCGGTATCGCTGCTGACAGACGATGCGCTGGGCGCGCTACAAATCGGGGGCGTTACCGCCTCAATCGCAGCATCCACTACAAGAAAACCTTTTAAGCGAAACTATTTGATGATAGAATCCGCTTGAACGAAATCCGATGACGGAGTTACCAATGGCCCAGCCGAACCAAGAAACGATCCATGACCTGCTTGTGAGGAATATCCCGCGTGAGCTTGTCATGGGCCTCGAAGAAGCCAAGCTGGTCGGCGCTCAACGTGCCTATGCTGCGGCGCGAGGGATGGATGACGGGCACTTGCCCAGCGTGGTGGGGCAGTTGCGCCACTTCCATATGAACGAGTCCTTCCATCGCGCTCTCGCCGTTGCAGACGCATCTCCCTCACCGCTACGCGGCAATCAGATCGTCACAGGCCGGTCTGGGATCTTCACCTTGGCACGGTTCAACACCAAGTATGGGGTCTGGAACAGCGGGCGGCGTAGCGAAACCCGAAAACAGATGTCCCTGGCGAACGCAGCCATCGAGCCACTCGTTCAACCTGGACTCTTTTCAGGCTACGTGGAGCCATCCCAAGCGGTTGTGTTCGTCGTGGCCTGCTTTGCAGGGTCGCTGCATAGCCAGCCGGAAACACCCGTCTCCATCGAAATCGCGGTCCCAGATCGCCACATGCAAGGCTGGCTTTTCCGGGAACCCATTGACGCATTCATCAAGCGCTACGACCAGCAGCCGACAGCAGGCCAGGACGATTTGGCTGTGCCGAAGCTGAAGAAGAACATTGGCAAACAACAAGACAAAGACGGAACAGGATCATGAGCAGGGGTGGTGTACAAGGATTTCAGAAAGATCGACTTAGCCAAATTCTTGCGGCCCGTCGTCTGACTCAAGTCCAGTTGGCCTCGATGGTCGATGTGTCTCCGGCGACCATCAGCAAGTGGCGCGCAGGAACGCAAGCGCCCGAGCGTGACGCGCTTGAACGCCTTGCTGGCGTGGTCAACGTCACGCCGGAATGGTTTACGCGTGCGCCCGGGGCGAAATTGTCGTTGCCGCTTTTTCGCAGCAACGCGTCAGCACACGTCGCTGCACGAGCCATGCTTGAGGCCCGCCTTGAGTGGGCCCAGGACGTGGCGGCTGCCCTGATGGAGTACGTTGACTACCCCGATGTCAATTTACCCTCTCGCGATTACACCGATCCAGAAGAGATCACTAACGAGGACATCGAGAAGGCTGCCAGCGAATGCCGGGACCTGTGGCGTTTGGGCCGTTCGGCGATTCAAGACTTGGCGCTGGCAGTAGAAGGCGCTGGAGTGATCGTCGTCCGGGAAGAAACCGGCATCGCTCAGATCGAAGGGCTATCGGCTTGGAGTGACGCATTGGGGCGACCGCTCATTCTTTTGTCCGCCGACAAAAACAATGGGTACCGCAGTCGCTTCGATCTTGCCCACGAGGTCGGGCATCTGATCCTGCATCGTCACATTCAGCGCACGACAGACAACGCGCGCCACAAAATGATGGAAGCGCAGGCACACCGTTTCGCTGGCGCATTTTTGCTGCCCGCCGAAACGTTCGCCAGCGAAGTTCGTGTGCCACCGACTCTGGATGACTTGTTGCTGCTGAAGCGCCGTTGGGGCGTGTCGGCAGCGGCGATCATCATGCGGCTCAAAGCACTTGAGATGCTGGATGAAGATGGTGCTCTGATGCTTTTCAAGCGTCGCTCTGCTCGGTGGGGTGCGAAATCGGAACCCGGAGACGAGGATCGTCGACCAGAGCAGCCACGCCTGCTTCGTCGCACCATCGATCTGTTGGTCGAAGAGAAGGTCATGCCTTTGGACGCCATCCCGAGACACATCGGACTGGCTGCGGGCGACGTGGAAGCACTCGCCGGATTGCCCGAAGGTTACTTCCAGGGCAAAACCAATGTCGTGGAGTTTGCGCGACTGAAAGCAACCCAGAAGCAGGTTGATGACCAACCAGCCCAAGGCAATAAGGTGGTGCCATTCCGGCCCGTCTCCAAATCCTGATGTGAAAGGAACAGCGATGTCCAAGAACACAAAGCAAACGTCCTCACGAATTGGTCGGCTGGCGTCGGAAACGCTGCAAAGCAGCAGTTCGTCGCAAGTGGCCAAGAGTCTGGCCGCTTCGGCACTGTCTCAGCGCAGCGGCGACAAACAGACCGGTGCCCAGATGGAAGACAAGGCCGCACGCGTTTTGGCCAGCGACCGATACGCCAAAGAGACGAAAGAACTGGCGGCCTCGGTCCTGTCCCAAGCCAACAAGCAGCGCTGAGCCAGGGAGTCGAGTCCCTCATGTCACAGGATCTGAGCGACTCGCAACTGAAGGATCTCTGGCGTCAGGGAAAAATCCCGGTCATCTTCAAGCGCAATAAGCCACTCCCGGTCTTGGCGCGCATTCCGTTTGCCGAAGGGAACATGGAGTGGCTGCGGGATGGCCGACGCCTGAAGCCAGATTGGTGTGCGCAGTTCAAGGCCTGGGAAATTCCGACTGCGTGGTTCGACAGCGTGATCAAACTTGCGCTGAGGCGACACCAAGAGGTCTACGTGATCCAGTTGTATCGGGAGCACCAGAAATGCGCTCCGGCATGCTGGAACGCTGAGGGCTTTCACTGCGAATGCTCCTGCATGGGGGAGAACCACGGCGGTGGCCATCCAGGTGGCAACTGGTACGAGGTTTCCGAAACCTTTGCCGTGTCCTGGGGGCAGCAGCGCTATTCATGCCGCCATCTGAAGGTCAAGAACCCCGGGCGCTGACCGTGGCAGCGCAAGCTATCGAAGGTCGGAAATGCGCGGAGACAGCCAAAGTCCACCCGGACCTCCGCATCGTATATAATCTCGCCTACGGTGTCCTCGCCGGTGAGGCAGGAAGGTTCTCTCTCGTAGGGGACTACACCACCAACATTAAACGCCCGACTTTACGTCGGGCGTTTTTATTTGTACGAACCTCTGTAACACATCAACCCGACATTACTTTGCCACGCGCATAGTTTCTCCACTTTGACCGCCTGATCTGGCCTCCGCTGGTCAAACTCTGACGCGGGGCTCATGCGACTCTTGTCCTTCAGGGCTGATAAGGGCCACTTAATCAAAGGGGCATGAGCAAATCATGACAAGTTTAAAGATAAGTAAGTAATAATCGGCAAGGAACCGATGACAAGGAAATCATCTTGTGAAATGGTATCCTATTCACTTGAAAACCATTCCACTTCAGTCCATTGAGCGAATTTTTTCTGAGTTTTTAGGTATGATGCCGCGGTGTATAGCATGGTTTGAGACAAGCAACGACTGCGTGAAAACACTATCCTCAACGTCGCATACTTAAGCAAATGCCAACAGCCAGGAAATAGATAATCCAAACCAAAAACCACCATGCCAATCAATAACATATTGACTCTGTACAGCAAGCTCTCCACGCGCCGCAAGTGGCAGTTTTTTATGGTGTTCGGCCTTATGCTTATTGGAGCAGTTGCAGAGGTAGCAACGCTCGGTGCCATCGTGCCATTTCTGGCGATTTTATCGGGGAAAACAGGAGGCGGGACCTGCAAGATTCCCCTCATCCCTTGCGATTTGTCGCTGATTGAAGCGTCCTTGCTATTCGCGGCCATCGCATTTATCGCCACCTTGTTGCGCGTGACCCTGCTCTATGTGAGCAATAGATTCACTTTTGCGTTAGGTGGCGATATCGGAAACGAAATATACAGACGGGTACTTTTGCAACCCTACAAATACCATATCGCCAGAAATACCAGTGAAATCATTGGGGGTATCAACAAGGTCAATGTTCTGGTCCAGCAGGTTATCAATCCATTAGTCCAAGGCTTCGTATCCTTGATAATGGTCTTGGCTATATTGGTGGCGCTATTGCAAGTTGATGCTGTTACGGCTGGAGTAGCTATGCTGACGTTCAGCTGTTTGTATGTTGGAGCCTCAATATTCTCGCGCCGAACCTTACGAGCTAACAGCAGCATTATCTCTCACCGGGAATCTCTTCGAATTCAGGCCATACAGGAGGGCCTGGGGGGTATTCGTGACGTTATTATTGATAATACCCAACGGGTTTATTCCAATCGTTTTTCCCAGCTAAATAGCCAGCAACGACGAGCACAAGCCACTAACTCTTTTATAAGAACAATGCCTCGTTATGTTATTGAGGGGATAGGCATGATGTTGATGATCGTGCTGGCATGGTGGGTCAGTCGGGAGGGCGGTCTGGCAGAAGCGGTGCCGGTCTTGGGAGTATTGGCACTGGGCGCACAAAAACTGCTGCCTCAGTTGCAGCAAGTGTATGCAGCCTGGGCCTCCATCAGTGGCAATCAGGCCGTTATTGACGACGTTTTGACGCTGCTTAATCAGGAAATACCCGCTGATAATGCACTTGCCATCGAAAAGCAAAACAAGGCACCTGAGCTCCACAATAATGTATTGATATCGCTATGTGATGTGTCATTTGCCTACTCGCCTGACGGGCCCCAAATCATGAAAGGAATCAATCTTTCTATTCATCGGGGAGAAACTATCGGATTTATTGGAAAAACAGGTAGCGGCAAAAGCACGCTGATAGATCTCGTGATGGGGCTGCTGGAACCAACTCACGGCACTGTCGAAATCGAAGGAACTCCCCTGTCAGGTCATAACCGCAGGCGCTGGCAAACCAGGATCGCCCATGTCCCCCAAACAATATTTTTGTCCGATGCTAGCATTGCCGAGAATATCGCTTTAGGCTGCGATCCGTCTTCGATAGACATGAATCGGGTAGAACAAAGTGTAAAAAAAGCTCAATTAAGTCACTTTATCGAAGGCCTCGCGGATGGCTACAAAACAAAGGTCGGCGAACGTGGCGTACGCTTGTCTGGCGGGCAAAGACAGCGAATTGGACTCGCCCGGGCACTATATAAAAATGTCGATGTTCTGGTATTGGACGAAGCAACCAGTGCTTTGGATGATGCGACAGAACTCGCTATCATGGACACCATAGCGAGCCTTGATGATGAAATGACCGTTCTTATGATCGCTCATCGAATGTCTACACTGTCCAAGTGTGACCGAATCATTGAAGTCGAAGCTGGCGTTATCAAACGAGAGTGCAATTTTCAGGAATTGATGCAAGGCAAAAGTAATGATCATTAGCAAGCAAATCACGCCCTATATCGTATATTACGAAGATTCGATTCAGCATGCTCTGCAGAAGATAAGCAGCAATACCCGTCGTCTGGTTTATTGCTTGTCTGAAACAGGGGTACTGGAGGGCTTGGTAACGGATGGCGACTTTCGTCGCTGGGTCGTCAGTACTCAAGAAATCAATCTTCAGAAACCTGTCCAGCAAATCACGAATACCAGCTTTGTTTGGGTACGAGAAGGCGAACCTCCAGAAAAAATAGAGGCTCTCCTTTCAAACAAGATCACTTCCATACCGATTGTTGACGAAGCTGGTCGACTAATCGCCATTGCCTGGCGGGAAGAGCCAGTATTACGATTTGGCAATCACGAAATTCGTCATGAAAAACCCGCATTTCTGATTGCTGAAATTGGAAACAATCACAACGGCAACATTGACCTGGCGAAACGCCTTGTCGAGCTGGCGGCAGAGGCCGGGGCCGATTGCGCCAAATTTCAGCTGCGCGACATGGAGAGCCTGTACGCCAATAGTGGCGAGGCTGTGAGCGAAGACCTGGGTTCCGAATATACCCTTGACCTGCTGAAGAGATTCCAGCTTTCGGTGGATGAGATGTTTGAAATCCTGGATTTCACGCGCCAATGCGGCATGGTGCCGCTCTGTACACCATGGGATCTGGCAAGCCTCGCACGACTTGACGAGTACGGGCTGGAAGGATTCAAGATTGCCTCTGCTGACTTGACCAATCATGCCCTGCTTGAGGCTGCAGCAAAAACCGGAAAGCCGCTGCTCCTATCCACCGGGATGTCCCTGGAGCAGGAAATTCAGGACAGTGTTGCGCTGCTCAAGCAACAGGGAGCCTCATTTGCCCTGCTTCACTGTAACTCGACCTATCCTGCCCCCATGAGCGACATCAACCTGGCCTACCTGGATCGCCTGAAGGAAATCTCTCAAGTTCCAGTAGGCTATTCCGGTCATGAGCGTGGATTTGAGGTATGTATCGCAGCCGTGGCACGTGGCGCCAAGATTATCGAAAAGCACTTCACTCTTGACCGCAACATGGAGGGTAATGACCACAGGGTCAGCTTGTTACCTGACGAATTCGCGACCATGGTTAAAGCCATTCGCAATGTCGAAGAGGCCATCGGTTCGAGCTCAACGCGTACCATTAGCCAAGGGGAGAGGCTGAACCGGGAGGTGCTGGCCAAATCTCTGGTAGCTGCTCGCGAAATCCGCAAAGGTGAAAAAATCTCGGAAGAAATGATTATTGCCCGAAGCCCTGGTAGAGGGTTGCAGCCATCGCGACTAAACGATTTGCTCGGCATCTCGGCCTGTCGTGACATGTCTCCCGGGGATGTTTTCTTCGAAAGCGACATCATGGGTGAAAGTGCTCAACCACGCCCATATAGCTTTGACCGGCCCTGGGGTATCCCGGTCCGTTATCATGACTTCCGGGAACTAACACAAGATGTTCCCATGGATTTTGTGGAGATTCATTTCAGCTATCGAGATCTCGACCTGGACCCATCAAGCTACTTCAGCACCCCATCCTCGCTGGGTCTCGTGATTCACAGCCCAGAACTGTTCGCGGGCGACCATGTGATGGACTTATCCTCCGAAGATGATGCTTACCGCGCTCGCTCGATTGCCGAACTCCAGCGTGTCATTAACCGTACGCGCGATCTCAAACGATTTTTCCCCAAAACTGAGCGTCCATTGATCATCATCAATGCAGGAGGATTCACCTCTGACCACTTCCTCCCCGAAGCCAAGCGCCAGGTGCTTTACAACCGCATAGGCGCGGCGTTGGCAGAAGTTGATAGCGAAGGGGTTGAGATTATTCCGCAAACAATGCCCCCCTTCCCGTGGCACTTCGGAGGACAGCGTTACCACAACCTGTTCATGGACCATACTGAAATAGCCCGCTTCTGCGAAAAATATGGGACGCGGATATGTTACGACATCTCGCATTCCAAACTGGCCTGCAACTATTTTGGCTGGTCAATGCAGCACTTCACGCGCGATGTAGGCAAATATGTTGCGCATCTTCATATCGTCGATGCCAAAGGCCATCACGATGAAGGCCTGCAGATCGGCGCAGGCGAGATTGATTTCGAAAGTCTGGCACGCGATCTGAAACAATGGTCGCCGGGCATCTCCTTTATTCCAGAAATCTGGCAAGGACACAAGAATGGGGGCGAAGGTTTCTGGATTGCGCTGGACAGACTGGAGAAAAGTTTCTCCGCACAGCCGCTAGCAGAGGTGATTGGCTAGCCATGTCCGGGAATAATGAGATTGTATGCATCATTCCAGCACGAGGCGGATCCAAGGGCATCCCAGGCAAAAATCTGGTCAACCTTGGTGGAAAACCATTGCTGGCCTGGTCCATTGAAGCCGCACTAAAGTCCAATGTGGTGGCCCGAGTCATTGTGTCTACGGACAGCGAAGAAATTGCCAAGGTAGCGCGGCAATGGGGGGCCGAGGTGCCATGCATAAGGCCGAATGAGCTCGCCAACGATGACATCCACGCCATCCACGTGATATTGCATATGCTGGAGTGGCTCAAAAGAGAAGAGGCGTATGTGCCTGCCGGGGCGATGATGCTGCTGCCGACCAGTCCGCTACGACGCGCCAGTGACATACAGGGGGCAGCCAAGCTCTTTCACGACCATCACGCATCGAGCGTAGTGAGCGTGGTCGACTTGGGCAAATACATGACGAATCTGCGCTACCTGGATGGAGACAAGCTTGTCAGAGTTGCTCCCGAAGAAAATCCAAACGCACAGCGTCAGGGTCTCAAAAAGCTGCACAGTGTTAACGGCTCCATCTTTCTGGCCAGACCCGATATCCTTCAGCGGGCGGGAACCTTCCATGTCGATGACGCGCTTGGATTCGTGATGGACAATATGCATTCAATCGACATCAACGCCCCTGATGACCTTACGCTGGCAAGTAAATTTTGTGAAGCATTTGAGCCCTGGAAATCCGATAAAGAATAAACAACATGACCTTACGTAACATCACGACCTACGGCCCGCCGGTCAAGTTGCCCATGAAAACCAGTAGCGGTCGCGTGGGCGCCAAGCGATTGCTCCATATTGGTGTGCACAATTCCGCCAATCGAAACGCTGGCGACACCCTGCTGTTTCCGGTGGTCAGAAAAGCGTTTGATACCCTGCTAGGACCATGTGATTGGGAATTACGGCAAGCCTGGGAGCCTTTTTCCCTTGAAGATGCACTTCAGGTTAACCAGAATTTCGACGGCATCGTGATTGGCGGCGGGGGGCTTCTGTTGCGTGATCAGGCAGGCAGTGATGTTAGTAGCAGCGGTTGGCAGTGGAACAGCAAAATATCGGCAGTGAATGCCATCGACATTCCTGTGATCATATTCGCCATCGGTTACAACCGCTTTCGCGGCCAGGATGATTTCGACCCAGTGTTTACTGAGCATATCCGGGCGCTCACCGAAAAAAGTGCCTTCTTCGGGCTACGAAATACCGGCTCGATCCATGCCTTGAGAAACTACCTGCAGCCACAGCAATTTGATGTACTGCGCAGGCAATATTGCCCAACCACTGTACTCTGGCAACTTTATCCTGAATACCGGGAAATCGCGATGGCGCACGATGCGAAAGAAGAACGCATATTTGCCTTCAATGCGGCATTCGATCGTGCAGCACTGAGATTCGGACAGGACTCCGGCCATGTCCTCGACAATGTTGCCGCGGCTGTCCGCATGGCACAGGATCGAGGCTGGAAAATCATCATGGCCGCCCACAAAACCATGGACCGCGACATCGAACCGTATCTGGATAAAGCAGGTGTAAATTACGACACGGCCGACCTGACCGACGCAGGCCCGGCAGAAGTCATGGACTTTTATGCTCGCGTTGATTTCGCATTTGGCATGCGAGGTCATGCGCAAATGATTCCATTCGGCCTGCGTCGCCCCATCATGTCCATTATCAGTCATGACAAAATGCGCTTCCTGCTTGATGATATCGAGCGTCCCGATTGGGGAGTTGAAGTGGATTCACCCAAGCTTGCCGACCACCTGGAAGCGGCCCTGAAGGCTCTGGAGCAGGATCGACATACAGTGCATGCCGATATCGCAACCGCCCAGCAAAAGGTATGGACAGAAACGGAAGCCAACCTTCGCACCATTGAACGCGCCTTGAACGCTAGCCCCCAACCATGGAGCCCAGCATGTCCGACCTGATTATCGCGCTTGAAAAGCTCGGGGTTTTACACCGCGACCGCCTGGAAGTCTATTACCCTCGAGTACGTGATCGCGAAGACGTTGCCGTATTGCGAGACGCGATGACAGAGGTGATCGTCCTCTCGCGCTGCGACCATGTTTCAGAAACCTATTACGCAGAACGCGAAGAAAAAAACAGCTACAGCGTACACGGTGCCGATATCGTTACTCCCAGACTGGAAGACAATGTTCGGCGCGCCGCCGAGTTCGGTGGATACATCCGAAACAAGCGGTGGCTGGATTTTGGCTGCGGCCTGGGTGGCATGCTCGACGAAATGGCATCAGAAGCCGCTTGGGCGGCTGGACTGGAGCCAAGTCGAGAACGCGCAGCAATTGTTTCAGCAAAAGGACACAATGTCGTCAACAGTATGGATGCAATAGAAGATAACAGCCTCGATATCGTCACGCTGTTTCATGTGTTCGAACACCTGACCGAGCCCCTGGAGGTTCTCCGTTCGCTTCGACGCGTATTGCGCCCCGAAGGCATGCTTCTGATCGAAGTACCCCATGCCAGAGATGCACTTTTCACCCTGTATGACTGCGAAGCATTCAAGCGCTTCACTTTCTGGAGCGAACACCTGATTCTTCATACCCGTGAGAGTTTGAAAACGCTCCTGCAAGCCGCCGGATACCAAAACGCTGAAATTGCCGGCTATCAGCGTTATCCATTAGCCAATCATCTTTATTGGCTTTCAAAACAAAAACCGGGTGGGCACGAGAAATGGGCATTTATGGCACCGTTAGAGCGGGGTTATCAGGACATACTGGCGGGAATAGACGCAACGGATTCGTTGGTGGCGATTGGTTACAAATAAACACCAACCTCCAACAATTAATTTTTAAATATGTCATCAGATAATTTCCATTCTCATATATCACTCGCGGAAACCAGCAATAGTTGGGAAATAGAGCAATTAATAGACGAAGTCTTGGGTGAATATATTCATGACCCATTGGTCTGGGCTATACGCCCTTATCTAGGCCTTAAGATAAACAAATTGATGCTACTTGAGCCTTTTGATGGACAATGGATCAAAGAGTATTTCTTATCGATTGCAAAATTAAAACTTCCTTTTGTCAACTCTCTGAGAGATAATTATTTCTCTGCACGAATTGAAGGTTATGCGCTCTGCAATCAAGTTATGAGTTTCTGGGTGACCAGAAATCAACGCCTTGCTTTAAACTTCGTTACAGAAGAGAAGTCCAGCTTATTACCAAGAAATGTAGCAATCTCTGACCCCATAATTTCCACTGAAGTATATTCCGCTTTAAGTACTAAATTTTCCAAAAAAATACTAGCGTTTGTTGCTCCCTTAATAAATGACGCTGCCAGATTCAGATATACCGCAGCGCACCTCCTGGATATTGAAAAGCCTCGCGTCTTAGTAGTGGCATCCAATGAAAGCATAAAAACCAGATTGATGGTTGCCGAGGCCCGCAAAAGAGAAATTCCATCCGTTTACATACCTCATGCGCCTACGGCTTTGGTAAGGCGTTATGCCGACATAGTTACGGATGTTGCACTGCTTCGAGGCATAAGTGATCTTGAGTATTACAGCCAGCTTGGTGCAAAAACAGATGGCCTTAAAGTGATGGGCGACCCTACGATAAATATACCAATGGATAGCATTGCCAAAAGTGGGAAGATAATCCTGTCCTGTACGGTTTCTTCATTAAAAAATGAACGATTGCTTCATCAGCTAGGAGACCATCCTCTTTGTAAAAATCTGGGAATTGTGGCGATTCCGCATCCGGCAGGTGAAAAGATGCGTATCTCATATTATGAGAAAAAGTACGGCATAGTTTTTAGTCGGCTGCGTACAAGCGATTATTTAATCCAGCATGGAGCTGCGGTTGTTATCTCTCCAACCAGTAGTGGCGCTCTTTTAGAAGCTTTAAGTATGGGTATTCCTGTCATTGCTACAGGAATGCATCCACAATATGCATTCGAATGCAGACTAGACGTTCGCAGAGTATCAAATACTGGTGAATTATTAAGTGTAGTGGATGAAGTCATTCATTCCGACACGAGAGAAAAAAGAATGTTAAGAAAACAGTCGGTGGCAGACTGGATACATACGAGTGGTGAAAAAGCTCGCGTGGAAATTAACAATTTGATTAATCAACCTGTAAAGCTATCTGGCCCGATCCTAGATAGTTGGGGAAAAAGCTTGTAAAGACTTTCGTGTATGAAATTTTCAGTTGTCATCCCCTGTTACAACGCATCATCCACCATTGCTCGAACTCTGGACTCCGTTAAACAACAGACTTTCACCGATTTTGAGGTGATTGTGATCGATGATGCGTCAAACGATCTGGCAACCTTGCTTGAGGTGCTGGAACAATACCGGACAGAGCTAAACCTGAGGGTGCTGACGAATGATGCCAATATGAACGGCGCATATTCTCGCAACCGGGGTATCAAGGCCGCCAAGGGGGAATATATTGCATTCCTTGATGCTGATGACGCCTGGGTTCCGACGCGTCTGGAACGGGCCATGGAGGCAATAGCGCGTTTACCAGCAAAGCGGTTTGTCCTCTACGGCAAATTCGAATTGATCCGTAACCGGCCTACCGGGGCGCTTTTGCCTATCCGGGGTATTCGTCATGGAGAGCGGGTTGCCGATTATGTATTTGCTGCGGGACAGCACATGCAGACAAGCACATTCGTTTGTCCCGTCGATGTTGCCAGAACAGTATTGTTCGACGAGACGCTGACTCGGCATCAGGATTCAGATTTCATGATGCGCGCGCAGGAGCTGGGAGTGAATCTCGTATTTCAGAATCTCAAATGTGCTTCCTATCATTTTCGGGCCACTGACATGCGCAAGCGAGTGCAGGCAGGGCGTATCAATAGCGCATTTTGCATTCACTGGTTGATCGTAAAAAAACCCTATTTTTCTGCCGCCGCTGCTGCTGGGTATGTCCTTTCGACATTTGCGCGCATCGTCTATATGGAGGGGCAGACAGGAAAGTCTCTGCGAATGGCAGCATGCGCGGTGACAAACATTGGATGGCGGAATCTTATTGACCTGACCATCACCAAAATTCTGATTATTCTCAAGACCAGACTCGGTTTTTGAACGGCGCCTCTAAACAAAACATATGGTAGCTAACCCATTGATTTCAATTTCTATCGTGAGCCATTTGCAAGCAGATTTGGTCCAGAAACTGCTTTCGGATATTTCCACAAGGGTCGACCCCGCCTCAATCGAGGTGATCCTGACGTGCAACCTGCCGGAGGAGATGGCGTTCTCGCTGGAAGACTTTCCGTTCGTCGTCAAGAAAATAGACAATGTCACGCCTAAAGGCTTTGGTGCGAACCACAATGCGGCTTTCCAACATGCGCATGGGGAATGGTTTTGCATCATGAATCCGGATATTCGAATCGAGACCGACCCTTTCCCCAAAATGCTGTCTTGCATGGCGGATACGCGCGTCGGACTGGTTGGACCAAGCGTGTTAGCGCCTGACGGAACTCCAGAGGACAGTGCCAGACGCTTCCCGACACCCTTGACTCTCCTCGCCAAACTCTTGGGCTTAAACGATGGTCGTTATGCCGTCCCGCCGGGCATTTCCAGCCTCCCTGTCGATTGGGTAGCGGGCATGCTCATGCTCATTCGCGGAGTAGATTTCCAGCGTCTGGGAGGATTCGACGACCACTTCTTCCTCTACTACGAAGATGTTGACCTCTGCGTGCGACTTTGGAAATCTGGTAGCCATGTACTGCTTTGCCCGGACGCAACCGTATTTCATGATGCGCGGCGTGCCAGTCACAAAAATCTTCGTTACATGCGATGGCACATCGGCAGCATGCTGCACTATTTTCGCAAACACCTGGGGCGATTACCTCGCACAGACGGGATCCATGAATGAGGCATTCGCCGCTCCCAATTTTTGCAGATAGGCCAGGACTGGTGAAAGGGATATGACACTTCGCATTGCAATAACTGGAGCAACCGGGTTCGTAGGCAAAGGCTTGCTGGCTCGACTGCAGCACACGGGTATCGCTGTCGTAGAACTTGGCAGGCGGCCCGCGACGCCGGAGAACGCGTTTTTCCAGATCGAAAGCCTGGGTCCACAAACGTACTTTGGCGACGCCCTGCGTGGCTGCGATAGCGTAGTCCACCTCGCAGCACGCGTTCATGTCATGCGCGATAACGCCAATGATCCTTTGGCGGCCTTCCGGGAAGTCAACCTGCACGGCACCCTTAACCTGGCACATCAGGCTGCCATCGCTGGCGTGCGGCGATTTGTGTACCTGAGCTCAGTCAAGGTCAACGGCGATTCGGGCGCATTTTGCGAAAACGATATGCCCGCGCCGAAAGACGCTTATGCCCAATCCAAATGGGAGGCCGAGCAAGGCCTCATCCAACTTTCCATGGAGTCTGACATGGAAATTGTCATCCTCCGCCCACCTTTGATTTATGGCCCCGGGGTAAAAGGCAACTTTGCCAGCATGCTACGCTGGGTTCGGCATGGTGTTCCCCTTCCGCTGGGCGCCATTAAAAACAGACGATCACTGCTAGCGCTCGACAACCTGGTTGATTTCATTGCACTGTGCGTGGACCGGGAGCGCTCCCCCCGTGCAGCAAATGAAACCTTTCTTGTATCCGATCAGGATGACGTATCGACAAGCGAACTGTTACGCAGAGTGGCCCAGGCTTATGAGGTAAGCCCGCGCCTGGTCTCTGTACCCACAGACTTGCTTAAGATAAGTGCGCGCGTGCTGGGAAAGTCTGACATATCAGAACGTTTGCTGGATTCGCTGACAGTGGATGTAACAAAAGCACGCGAACTACTAGGGTGGCAGCCCATCGTCACCATGCAAGAGCAACTGCAAAAAATGGCGAAGATTGACGCACACGAGCCAGAGCGCTTGCAGGACTCAAGCAACTGAAACCACGGCATTCCCGACTGTTGGCTGCCCACCGATCACCACCGCCTGGCTGAAGTCCTCATGAGGGGAATATCAAGCCCTGACGATAATGCTTCTCGCTATACATGGCCTTATCCGCATATTTCAGCAATTGATGCCGATCCTGTCCATGATCAGGATAGAACGCAATGCCTATGCTGGGACGAATGGTGAGCAGCCGGCCGTCAATGCTGAAAGGCTGGCATAAAACACCCCGTATCTTGTCGGCTACCAGGGCGGCCTGCTCCGGCGATGAGACATCCTGCAACAGCACGACAAACTCATCGCCGCCGAGGCGTGCCACGATGTCGGTTTCGCGCATGCATAGCTTGAGACGAGTAGCCACTTCTTGCAACAAGCAGTCACCAGCATCATGCCCCAAGGTGTCATTCACTTGCTTGAACTTGTCCAGATCAAGATAAAGCAGGGATAAGTGACGCTGCTCGCGCTCGGCCGAGGTAAGTGCGATGTCCAGACGATGCGTCAGAAACTCCCGATTGGGTAGGGTGGTGAGAGGATCATACTGCGCAAGATGTTGAAGCCTGGCCTGCATCTGCTGACGCTCAATTGCGGTGGCAATCTGCGTGGAAACAAACTGCAGGAGCTCCCTATCCTTCTGGTGGTAGCTCACGCCACCGAGGTAACGCTTTACCGTGAGCACGCCTATCATGCCTTTATGGGATTTGAGCGGGACGCCGAGCCAACTAAGCACATGGGGCTCAAGCACGTTTTCCAACAACTCGCTTCCTGCAGCAAGGTCTTCCGGGGTGAGCAGCAGCGGCTGCCCGCTCTGGATAATCTGGGCACAAAGCGTACCGCTTGCGGGCTTGGACGGCTGCTTGGTCCATTCCAGTTTATCGACCAGATATGGAAAGCTTAGCTGATCGGTATCCTTGTCATAGAGAGTGACGGAAAAACAGTCCGCAGGCAGCAGATTGCCCACAATCTCATGAATACGCTGAAACAGCGATATGAGGTCCTCAGCGGCATACGCGGCTTCTGAAATGGCATACAGCGCAGCCTGCAGCGCCTCGGCACGCTTGCGCTCCGTGATATCGCGCGCCACCCCGATGCGTAGCTGGTCTTCCGGAGACCAGCGCGCCGTCCACATGATGTCGACAATTTGTCCATCCTTGCGGATATAACGATTTTCGAAATATAAAAGTGGGTTGCCTGACATGACTTCCCGCGCAGATTGCGTCGTGCGGTCAAGGTCTTCGGGAACCACCATCGCAAAGATATTCATGCCTACCATTTCTTGCGGGGTGTAACCGAACACACGTTCGCAAGCCGCACTTGCCACGACAATCTTGCCATCAGTATCCACCGCGAGGACAGCATCCATCAGGAGGTCCATAAAGCTAGCCAAGAGATCGTGGGATTTTATTTCCATAGAAACTTCATCATGCACTAAAAGCAGACTTAAGAAAGACTAAAAAGCGTTGAGGCACAACGCCAGGAAAAGGCAAATACACAGATAACGACCAAGAAACATGATGCCTTCCTCATGTTCACCGGGCAAACAACAAGGGCTGATATTCATCAGCTTATTTCATTATGTTCAGACCCCGGAATGCGGATCTAGTTACGCATAAAACAGAAAAATATCCCAAGCTCCCGGGCAATACCATACGAGATCGCAAGATACTGAGATTGCACAATCTGAAACCTCTGCAACATTGACCAAGTGCGACACATACAAGCGCTGTGCCCAGCAAAAAGCCCAGTGGTGACTGGGCTTTTTGTCTTGCCATCAAACGTGTTAACCAGCCAGAGATCAAAGTACTGATTCTGGCTACTGGATGTTAACCCACCGCGCGCAGTACCGAATTTCTGGCGCTATGCCCCTGCAGCAGTGGCAACACTTCTTCCCCAACTCGATAAGCTTCTTCCAAGTGCGGCGTGCTGGCGAGGATAAAAGAGTCAGCACCCAGTCTCACCAAATCATCCAGCCGCTCGGCAACCTGCTCATAGCTGCCGACAATACCATTGGTCTGACCACCACGCAGCAGGCTGAAGCCAGACCAGACGTTGGGGTGCAGGATAAAGTCCTGGTAATTATCCAGATTCTTGGGGGTATTGCTGCGTTGGCGGTTGGCACCCACCGAATCCCCTGTCTGCTGGGCAAATCGGGCATAGCGCTCTTTATCCGCATCGGTCAGGTTTTCAAAGCCGCGCCGCACTTCGCGCCAGGCTTCTTCTTCCGTCGCCCGAGCCACAATATCGACCCGCACGGCGCATTTCACCTTGCGACCCAGTTTGTCGGTTTTTTCCTTTACCTTGTCGAACTTCTCCTTCAACTGATCAAAAGGCTCCAGCCAGGAGAGATAAAAGTCGGCGTGCTGAGAGGCAGAGACCAAGGCCGCATCGGAGGAACCAGAGAAATAGATTTCCGGGAAATCCTGCCCCAGCAGCTGCTCTGGCAGCGCGGCATTTTCCAGCTGGTAGAACTTGCCATGATGAGAGTAGCTGCCGCCTTTCCATAAGCCGCGCAGCACATCCAGAAACTCGGTTGTGCGCGCATAGCGGTCATCATGCGGCGCCACATCGCCCCACCAGAGCTGGGCGGGACCACCACCGCCAGTGATGATGTTGAACAAGGCTCGCCCGTTGCTCGCACGTTGCAGGCTGGCCGTCATGCGGGCCGCCGTCACCGGATTGAGGAAGCCCGGCTGAAACGCGATCATGAAGCGGAACGTGCTGGTTTCGCGCGCAAGAAAAGAGGAAATCGCCCACGGTTCATCGGTCATGGGAAAAGATGGGATCAAGCCACCATGGAAGCCGGAAATTTCGGCGGCGCGGGCCACCTCGGCAATATAGTCCAGGCTGTTGAAGCCATCGCTACCGCCGCCTGCAAGGCCGCGATGCACTATGTGATCACCCTCCTGCTGCGACCAGTCACCTCGATGGTGAAGTTTGTTGCACAGTGAGCTGGGTTCGCCATGCGTAGGAATACGCCAGAAAATATCAATCGCCATTATCGTCTCCTTAGGCGGCCTGTTGTTGAGTTAAACCAAGGCGTGCACGCAGGGCGGGCAGCACCTGTTCGCCTATGCGGTAAGCTTCTTCCAGCGCAGGCACTGCGCCCAGCTGGAACACGCGAATACCGGCAGCGGCATAGTCCGCCAAGGTAGCAATCACCTGATCGGCATCCCCCACCAGGGTGGCGCGTGCCGCGCCGGTGCCCGGCGTTTGCAAAGCCCACAGACCGGCTTGGTCTGGCAGGGCGGTTTGCCCTTGCTGCCGCGCCTGACGGGCGGCATCGTGCACGGCTTCTGCGGCGGTTTCACGCACCAGCAAATCAATGCGTAACGCCGCCTGCACAGGACGCCTGGCCTTGGCGGAGAGTTCTAGCAAGCGCTCCAGATGCGGTTTCAACTCCGCCAGTGGCAGCGCTCCAAATACATGCACATCCGCCAGTTTGGCCGACACCGCAAGATCCGCCGCGGTCTGTCCGGTCAGGAATACCTGTGGCACCGCCTGGCCTGAAAGGGGCCCTTTAAAGCCACCTTCCAGCACTTCAAAGAAACGTCCCTTGAAACTATAGCCCGTCTCGGTGATCACATGCCGCGCCACCGTCACGAACTCCTCCGTGCGCTGCGGAATATCCGCATCATCAATAAAGTCGCCATTGGCACGCCGCTCGGCCGCATCCGCGGGTGTCGCGATCTGCCAGGCAAACCGGCTGTTGCTGTAGCGCTGGTAACTCACGGCATTTTTGGCGGCATACACGGCAGACCCGCGTGCCGAATCAAAAGCGGCCAAGACTTTCACGCGACGTGTATTACGCGTCAGATAGCCAGCAACAATCCAGGACTCTTCGCCTTGCGGATCGTTGGGCACCAGCAGGCCATCAAAGCCCGCCAGCTCCGCCGCCTTGCCAATCTGATGCAGATGATCGTAATAATTGAATTGGCGGCCGCGCGGATCTGTCACGCCTGCCGTGAAATAAGGTTGGTCATTGCTACGCTCCCCGCGCAGCTTGACAGCAGCATCCGCCAAACGCCCATCTCCGCGCGTAGGCACCTGCCAGTAAAACTGGATAGTCATGTCGGTTTCCTTGTTGAAAGTTGACACTGTGGTCGACAACTGGATATTGCAGGATGCGTGCCCGCTCTCACAGGCCCATAAAAACACATAAAAACCATAGACTTAGTACTGTTTTAAAATCAGCAGCGTGCAGGCAGCTGGTGCTGTGGCAACACGCCAGCTGCTGCCACAGCAACGGGCTGTTGCCTGACCAACTGTCGACTTAGCCAGGCCTGTTGAGGCTAAGTCGTGGCAAAGTTGAAGCGATCTTTGGCCACGATCTCCACCAGTGGACGGCGCGGCGTGGGTTGCTCACGGCTACGCAGATCGTCTGGCAAAGCCTCTGCAGGCCCCCTTTTCCCCACTGCGACAAGTGTTTCCAGCCGATAGCCCTCCGGCACCCCAAGCAATACCTGCAAGGCCGCCCTATCGTAGCCGCCGATAGGATGAGTGCTCCAGCCGCTGGTCTCGGCCTGCAGGGCCAGATAAGCCCAGGCAGCACCAGCATCCAGCGAATGGCTATAAAGGTGGGTAGACTCACTGGCGCCAGGGCGCATATGCGTCGTCTTGGAAAGCAGGATCAGAAACGCAGAAGCTTGCGGCGCCCAGCGCCGGTTATTCTCATTCAGAGTGTTCAGCAGAGCCGGCCAATCCGGCGAATCCGGCAGCAGATAGACAAAACGCCAGGGCTGAGCATTATTGGCCGAGGGCGCCCAGCGCGCCGCCTCAACTAGGGCCAACAAGGTCTCATCGGAGATCGCCTCGCCAGTGAATGCACGCGGTGACCAGCGCTGCAGGAAAACCGGTTCAATCGGATATGTCGAACTGCGGGAAAAACTCATGTGCTTGCTCTCATGCTGATCAAAGTGGATGGTGAGCCAGAGGGTGCCCCTCCAGCCCAGCAGTTAGCCAGCGATATCGGCCAGATAACGCCCGGTGTAGGACTTGGCTTTATCCAGCAGGCCAGTACGCTGCCACTGCAACTCCAGCGCCCCCGGGGTGTACAGCTGTGCGCCGCCGATCTGCTCGGCAATCGCCTGATAGCGCGCGGCTTCCTCAATAAACAGGATCAACTCCGAGGTTTTGATAATCCCCTTGCCCCAGAAATTGGCGCCGCCATTCGACTCCAGCAATGCAGGTGGCGGTGCCAGCTCGGGATGCTGGTCAAGCCGCTCCTTGATGACGTCGTAAACGCTGCGTGTGCGGTCCAGATGATTGGGAATCTCGCGGGCAGCCAGATGGCGCGCCGCGGCCACATACAAAATCGGAAATGGCTTATGCGCCAGCGACCATGCCGACAGGAAATTGGTATGGGCATGGATGACGGTATCGGCATCCAGTCGGGATTCACGCAGGATATGGTCGGGATGCTTAGAGAACTCGGTAATGGCAATGCTGGGCGACTGATCGCGCGCCAACCCGCCGGGGAAGCGGATATTCAGCAATTTATCGTGCCCAGGCACCAGGTGGGTGACATGGTAAGTCAGGCTGGCAGACAAGGTGCCGTTGCGGCTCAGCACGCCAAAGGCATGAACGGCATCGGCCTTGGCATCTTCCACGTATGAAATCAGGTCAATTTCGGACAGCGGGTTAGACATCGGGGTCTCCTTAAAATTAAGAGGTTTCGGTTAATGGCTTGATAGCCAGACCCCCAATGTATTGGCAATGCCTGTGCCAGCCCATGGCCTGTGCATCGCGGCGAAAAATCAATCTCTTATTTTTCAATTGATTAAGCTTATTCCCGCTGTCTTTCACCCTTCATTTTTCATCGTTATTCAGTAGCGTCCACCCCACGGGCTTGTACCACACGCAACACTTCAGCCATCAATGCTGATGCTGGAGCAACAGCGGCGATTTTTTCCTGGCCCGGGATTCTTGCATGCAGGTTGAGGCCCGTTGTTGCCCTGCCAACAGTAGACGCAACAGACCCACCAAAAATTGTTGCTGCAAAAACAGCAGCGCATAGGCAGCGACTACATACCATCGCATTTAAATCTTTTTACAACAATCAGTTAGCGTTAACTCGAGAAAGCCATCTGCTGCTGGCACAGATTCTGCGCTAGCGCATGTCGTCGTTAATTTATTTGCACTCAACAGGAAACAACATGACCATAACAACAAGCAGCCCATCAGATCAGCCGGCGCAAACGCGCTTTATCATCAAACCTTTACTGCGTGCCGTGAGTAGCATTTTTATCGGCAGCCTGGTCATCAGCCATGCCTATGCCGCCGACGCCACGCCTGCCAGTGACGCTTCTACGGCACAGACCAAATCAGCCGAAGATGCACAGAACGACGCAAGCACCAGCACGACAGCTACCCAGCCAACCACAGTGAATGGCCAGGGCGAAAGTGAAGCCTCCCTTGGCAGCGTGGTGGTGACTGCCAACAAGCGTGAGGAAACCGCGCAAAAGGTGCCGACCGCCATTACCGTCTTAAGCGGCAAGGAGTTGCAGGACAAAGGTATAGGCAAATCCGCAGGCGAGGTACTCAACTACGTGCCCAACGCCTCCGCCAACACCCAGTTTAATGGCCGTCCACGCTGGTGGATTCGTGGCGTGGGTTCCGGTCAGCAACAAATCGACATGGCCAGCCCGGTAGGTATCTATCTGGATGATGTCTATATCAGCAATGCCACCGCCACTGGTTTCCCACTATTTGACCTGGACCGGGTGGAAGTGCTGCGCGGTCCGCAAGGCACGCTGTGGGGCAAGAACACCACAGGCGGTGCGGTGAATATCATCAGCAAGAAGCCTTCGTTCAACACGGGTGATAACTACGTCAAAGCCGACATCGGCAACTATGGCTCGCGCATTTTTGAAGGTGCTGTGGGCGGCGAAATCGTCAGCGAACGCGTGGCTGGTCGCTTGTCTTTTTATGATCAGGACCGCGATGGCTATTTCCGTAACCAGTTCACCGGTCAGCGCGATGGCGCGGTCAAGGACACCGCCGTACGTGGGCAATTGCTATTCCAGCTGACGGATAATCTGGAAGCCCTGCTGAATGTGCACCGTCGCGATTACTCCACGGACGGCAGCATACAAACCGTTACCGGTGCTGGCCCAGGTGGCGCATTCCGTTTTGGCTATGTGCCAAGTACCAGCCGCAAGGATGTGAGCTCGAATGCCGAAAACAGGGGCGACTCAACACAGAATGGCGCATCGCTGACCCTGAAATGGGATTTGGGCAAGTACTCGCTCACGTCGATCTCGGCATACGAAGATTGGGACCAGACCGTGCTGAATGATGCCGACAACAGCGCGCTGGAACTCTCACGGGGCTATACCAAAGCGGACAGCAAGCAATATTCGCAGGAAATCCGCTTTGCCTCACCGCGCGAAGATCGCTGGAACTGGCTGTCTGGTATCCATTTGTTCAAGGAAGAAATCAACTCCTACAGCGCATCGGCGCGTTTGCCGGTGGGTAGCGTTCCAGCGGTCACAGGTGGCAGCAATGCCTTGAACAATTTCAGCTATAGCGACTATAACCACAAGGCTTCCAGCTTTGCAGTTTTCGGTAGCACCACGTACAACTGGACGGATGTTTTCAAAACCACCGTCGGCGCCCGCTGGTCTACCGAAAAGAAAGAGTTGGAACTGAGCCGTCGCTCCGCTTCTGGTGCTGGTATCACTGCCGCCAGCTGGAGCAATCTGGGGCAATGGTGGGATAGCTACATCGGCAGCTACAACAACCCGACTGGCCTGGTCACCAACTTTGACGCAGAGCAGGAAAAACGCTGGAACTCCTTCACCTACGATTTCACACCGGAATACAAGATCAGCGACACCAGCCGCACCTTCTTCAAGTATGCACACGGCGAAAAGTCTGGCGGCTTTAACACGGCCGCGACAGCGACAGCTGCCCTGAATACGGTGAAGCCGGAAAAGCTGGATTCCTACGAAATCGGCTACAAATCGGAATGGCTGGGCGGCCGCCTCAACTTCAATACCACCTTGTTCTACTATGACTACAAGGATGTACAGGTCAACGTCGTAGGTGTACCAGCTGGCGCCACCACCACCGTGTCTTATCTGCAAAATGCGGATAGCGCGACGGTAAAGGGGGCGGAATTTGAAGTGGAGGCATTGCCCACCAGCAATCTGCGCCTGATCGGCAATATTGGTTTGCAATCGAGCAAATTTGACAAGCTGCAAGTACAAAACAGCACGACCAATTACGACGGCAATGATCTGGTACGTACCCCCGAGGTTAATGCCCTGCTGTCGGCCAACTATCGCATTCCATTGGCAAACGACAACAAAATCGTGACCAGCCTGGATTGGCGTTACACCAGCGAGCAGCATTACTTCGTGAATGCGCAGAACATCGAGCAGAACCTCTATTACAAGCTACTGAGTCAGGAAGGCTACTCCCTCGTCAATGCTCGCGTTACCTGGAGCACCAAGGGTGATCGCCTGGCAGTGACGGGCTATGTCAATAACCTCTTTGACAAGGAATACATTGCTCACGCATTGCCAGCTGCCCCAGCCACGGGTACCACCACGATTTACGGTGCGCCACGCACGGCGGGTGTTTCCCTGACGCTACGTTTCTAAACATAGCCCTATAGCGGATATCCGGCCTCGTGCCGGGTATCCGCTTTTTACGTTTTATGCGAGGCACTATGTCCATCTCTCCCACCCATCCACTGCTGCGCTGCCTGTGGCTTTATCGCACGATGCCATGGCGTTTCAGTCTGACCGCCCTTCTGTTTTTACTGGTGAACGCCGGTATGGCCTGGCAACTCTGGCTTATCGGCCATGCCGTGCAGGCCGTGCATGACGGTACCGCGATCAAACTTCTGCCCAATGGCCACTATGATCTTGCCGTGGCTTGGTACTGGATCACCATCATCATCGCCGTTGCGGTTGGCCGCGGCATCCTGCAATACTTTGCCGGCGTGTTGTCGCTGATCATCGGCCAGGATCTCTTGTCTCTGCTACGTGAGCGCATTCTGATCCAGGTACAGCGCCTGGACCTCGCCTATCACCTGCAGCATGGGGTAGGCGAAATGGTCACCCGCACCACGCGCGATGCCGACAAGGTACGTGATGCGCTGATCAACTTCTGGCGCCAGGTATTTGAGGCCAGTGTGTGGATACTGGTCTCCATCGGCCTGCTCTGCCTTTACAACGTATGGCTGGGCCTGGGTACGCTGGCTTTCGTGCTGGCGGGCATCGCCATTTTCATTCGCCAGACTGATCAACTTGTCACGCTGGATCGCGCCGTGGGCCAGGCCTATGACCAGGTGAATCAGGAGCTGAGTGAAGGCATTAACGGCGTGCGCGTGATCAAGGCTTTTGCCCTGGAGTCTTTACGCATTAGTGCTTTTGAGGGCTTTGTACAGACCTTTGTGCGCCATGCGCATACCGCGCTGGCCTACGCGGCAGTTCATACGCCACTGCCGCAAACGCTGGTCGCGCTTTCCCAAGTCTGGATTCTGGGCTTTGGTGCGTGGCTGATCCAACAAGGCCAACTGGAAGTCGGCGCGCTCATTGCCTCCCTGCTGGTCGCCAACACCTTGATCTTCCGCATTGAGCCCATCGGCCGCGTGATGCAGGTATTTGCTGATGCCCGCTCTTCTGCCGGCCGTATCTGGGAGCTGCTGGACGAATCGCCGACCATCGCGGGCGGTAATGACAGCATCCCCAAAGCAGCGCTCGGTTTCCGTTTACACGATGTCACGGTACAAGCCGCCGGTGGCAACGCCATTTTGCAGCATTGCCATTTACATGCAGCCCCAGGCGAAATCCTGGCGCTGGTCGGTATTACCGGCTCGGGAAAAAGCACCCTGGCCGCCCTGCTGCCAAGGCTGCTGGACGCCAACCATGGCAGGGTGGATATCGGCTCCGCATCGTCCGGGTGGCACAACGTCCACCAATTCCGGTTGGATGAGTTACGGCGACGCATCCATGTGGTGCCGCAAGAAAGCTTTCTGTTTTCCGATACGCTGGAAGCCAACCTGCGCCTGGCAAGACCGCAGGCCAGCGAAGCCGAGCTGCTGGAAGCGCTGGAGCTGGCAGCAGCACGCGATGTGCTGGACTCGCTATCGGATGGCCTGCAGACCCGCATCGGCGATCGCGGCATTACGCTCTCCGGCGGTCAGCGCCAGCGCATCAGCCTGGCCCGTGCCTTCCTGGCGCACCCCAGCGTCCTGATTCTGGACGATGCCACCAGCGCACTGGATGCGCTGACCGAGCACCGCGTGCTGGATAACATTCGCCGCCTGCGCGATGCCAGCGGCCAGGCCGTGACCGTGCTGCTGATTGCCAGCAAGCTGTCCACCATCCTGCTGGCAGATCGCGTCGCCGTGCTGGACAAAGGCCGTATCGTGGCCGAAGGCCAGCATGCCCATTTGCTTGAACATCATGCGGAATATCGCGAACTGGTAGGAGTCCATCATGGCTGAGTCCCTGCGCCAAGAGCGCGCCCTGAATGACATTGAGCTGGAACAAAAGCTCGCAAAAAAGAGCCTGGATCGCAATATGTTCTGGCGTTTGTTACCCCTGCTGGCACCTTACAAAGGCCGTATTGCCGCCATTATCGGCATTGAGGTGGTACTGGTCGGCATCATCTTTTTGCGGCCATGGTTTGTTGGCCAAGTCATCGATCACGGCTTTATCCAGACCGCAAAAGGGCTGGTACTGAATACACCGCTGCTGGTATGGATGGCGCTGGGCATGGGCCTGACCTGGGCACTGCGCTTTGCCTTCGCCGCAGTCTCGCAATACCTGGCGGGCTCGACGGCCATTCACATCCTGAACACTCTGCGCGTGCGGGTATTCCGTCATATTCAGGCGCTCAGCATCCGCTACTTTGATAGCACCAAGGCTGGTCGCATCATCTCGCGCGCCGACCGCGATGTGGATGCGCTGGAACCCCTGCTGATCCAGGGGCCGCCCGAGCTGTTGTCTGCGGTGCTGCGTCTGGTGGGCGCGGCGTTTGCCCTGTGGTGGATTTCGCCCAAACTGCTGCTGGCTCTCGCCAGCATCACGCCGCTGCTGATTCTGGGCACCTGGCTGTTCAAGCGCATTTCGGAGCACAACTGGGCGCGCGTCGCCGAAGCGCGCGCCCGGTTTACCGCGCATCTGGTGGAGACCGTTTCCGGCGTACGCATCATCAAGCAAACCGTGCAGGAGGATGCCAATGAAGCACGCTACAGTGCGCTGGTACATGACTTCAACCAGACGCTGGTCAAGGGCAATATCCGCACTGGCTGGTTCCTGCCGACCACGCAGCTGCTCAGCACTGTGGGGCAGGCGGCCCTCCTGCTCGCCGGTGGCCTGGGCATTGCCCAGCACGAAATGACCGTGGGCCAGCTCGCCCAGAGTCTGTTCTATGTGCATCTTTTCCTGGGCCCGCTGCAGGAGCTGAATGAGCTATTGGAACGCTATACCTCGGGCGCCTCGTCTGCCCAGCGGATTTTTCTCATGCTGGATACCGAGCCCGAAATCAATGACCCAGTCACCCCCCGCAACCCCTTGCTATCCCGCGGGAGCGTTGAATTTCGCGACGTGGTGTTTGGCTACCAGCAGGACGGAAGCCGTCCGGTGATCCGTCACCTTAACCTGCAGGTGGCGGCAGGCGAAGTGCTGGCCATCGTTGGCCCGACCGGCCATGGCAAAAGCACGCTGGTGCAGTTGCTGACGCGCTTTTACGAAGTGCAGGGTGGCGCCGTGCTGCTGGATGATGTGGATGTGCGTGAGTATCCGCAACAGGTGTTGCGCCGCAAAGTCGGGGTCGTGCTGCAGGATAACGTGCTGTTTTCCGGCAGCGTACTGCACAACCTGCGACTGGCCGCGCCTGATTTCAGCGATGAAGCGCTGATTCGTGCCGCACGTGACCTTGGTGCCGACGAGGTGCTGGAACGCCTGCCACAGGGTTATCAGACCGAAGTCGGCCCGCTCGGGACATTTCTCAGCCATGGTCAGCGTCAACTGGTGTGCCTGGTGCGTGCCTATCTGGGCAACCCATCGGTATTGGTGCTGGATGAAGCCACCTCGGCAGTGGATATTCACACCGAACGCCGCGTGCAGGTAGCCTTCCGTCGCCTGTGCGAAGGCCGCACCGCCATCGTCATTGCCCACCGGCTCGCCACGATCCGCGATGCCGACCGTATTGCCGTGATCTGGCATGGCGAAGTAAAGGAGATCGGCAACCACACCACTCTCATCGCCAAGGGTGGTGCCTACAGCCAGCTATACAAGGCGTATGAAGAAGCATCCGTGCCCGAGCATGACAGCTTGCGCTCTGTTGCCTAGGAAGCAGAACTGCCATGCCGCCTGTTGAGTGCGAGTCACTGCAACAGCGGCATGGGCTGATCACTCAAACCAAACCATTGATTTACATAGCCAATATTTTTGTGGCTGGCCTGTCCGACGCTGGTATGGATACTGCAAATACCTGTCACGTATTTCCACGAATTGATCTTTTAACTACGCATCTTTATCACGAGGAGCTTTCATGTCAGTTACCGCTATCGATAGCATCTGGTACACCCGCTGCCCAGTACCTACCCCCCTGGGCTTGGCAGCGCGCGAAAACTGGTTTGCCCAGGAATTCGCCCCCGACCACATCACCATCAAAACCCTGCAGGAAGTGACAGAAGCCGATTTGCGCGAGTCTCACTACGACCATCGCCTGCCACATTCCTTCCGCCAGGGTGGTAGCGTGCCTGCCATCTGGGCACGTGCCAATGGCACCGACACGCGCGTCATCGGCCTTAACTGGGTGGATGAAGCGCAGCTGGTAGTTACCCTGCCTGATTCCGGCATCACCAGCGTGGCCGAGCTGAAAGGCAAGCGCATTGCACTGCCACTCAACGACATCAGCATCGACCACCAACGCGCCAGCGCACTACGCGGCATTGTCGTCTCTCTCGAAGCCGCAGGCCTCAGCGCAGAAGATATCGTCTTTGTAGATTTGCCCGTGCCCCAGGGCGGCGCCGGTGTAGGCTGGACCTCCAGCCACACGCCCTATGCCACCGAATTTGAAGCGCTGAAAGCAGGCAAGGTGGATGCCATTTACGTCAAAGGCGCGCGCGGCGTGGCAGAAGCCCACAAGCATGGCGTGACGACCCTCTATGATGTGCGCAACCATCCTGATCCTATCGCCCGTGCCAACAACAGTGCGCCGCGTCCGATCACTGTCGATAACGCCCTGTTGCAAGAGCGCCCCGACCTGGTGGTACGTTTCCTGAGCAAGATTCTGGATGTGGCCGACTGGGCTGCTGCACATGAAGCCGACACCGTCAGCTACATCGCCAAAGAATCACACTCCACGGACGAGTGGGTACGCAAAGCCTATGGCAACGATATCCATCTCAAACAAGGTACCTCACTGGACGATCTCTCCATTGCAGGCCTCACTGCCTACAAGGATTTCCTGTTCAAGTGGGGCTACCTCAAGGCCGACTTTGACGTGGCCGACTGGATCGCGCCTGGTCCGCTGGATGAGCTGTTGCGCACCCGCAAGCAAAAAGCCGCATGATCACGGCTCAGCTTGATCGCAGTACCAGATCGAATTACTGTCATTAATTCGTTCCATTCACTAGCCTGCGCTGGCCTGATGGCCGGTGTGGGCTATTCTCGTCAAGGAGGTATACATGGCTTCTCTCAAACTGGGCGACACCGCCCCCGACTTTACCCAGGATTCCAGCATCGGCCCCATCGCATTCCATGAATGGCTGGGCGACAGCTGGGGTATTCTCTTTTCGCACCCGGCCGATTACACGCCAGTGTGCACCACTGAACTCGGTGCCACCGCCAAGCTCGCCGACGAATTCAAGAAGCGCAATGTCAAAGTGCTGGCGCTTTCCGTTGACCCGGTAGCGTCTCACCATGGCTGGATCAAGGACATCAACGAAACCCAGGGCACCACGGTCAACTTCCCTATCCTGGCCGACGCCGATCGCAAGGTGTCCATCCTGTACGACCTGATCCACCCCAATGCCAGCGCCACCGCCACAGTGCGTTCCGTGTTCATCATCGACCCGCACAAAAAGATCCGCCTCACCATCACCTACCCCGCCAGCACGGGCCGCAACTTTGATGAAATCCTGCGCGTGATCGATTCGCTGCAACTGACCGAATACCACAGCGTGGCAACCCCCGCTAACTGGAAAGACGGCGAAGACGTGGTCATCGTGCCTTCGCTCACCGATCCGGACATCCTCAAAGCCAAGTTCCCCAAAGGCTTCAAGACCGTCAGACCTTATCTGCGCCTGACACCACAGCCCAACAAATAAGCACCACATTCATCCGGTAATAAAAAAGCCTGCATATGCAGGCTTTTTTATTACCTGTTCTTCATTGTCAGGCAATCCTTCGTACATTGTCATGGGCCCGCTCCAGTGGCAGGGGGTCGATCCAGGCAGCGATGTCGATATCATGTTCAATGAAGTGATGCTCCAGCAGGAACTGCTTGGCGATGGTGAGGCCGTCGATGGCTTGCTGGTTCAGCGTGATCACCAGATTCTGGTGAAAGTCAGGGCCCAGCACTTTATCGAGCCAGGCTTCTGACCAGCCGGTTTCATGGCCGATCAGGCGCAGGCTTTCTTCGCGGTTCTTTTTTGCCCACAGGCCGGCAGTCACGACTTGCCGTAAAAAACGTTCCACCACATCCGGATGCTGGGCAATGCTGTCGGCGTTGACGGTAAGGGGCCGAGGCGCACAGTTGCTGATGCGAATATACGGGTCAGGATGAAAACCGAGGTCAAACACAATATGCGCGCCCAGCAGATGAGTAATTTCAGCCCCGCGCACGTCCTTGACGTAAATGGCATCCACTTCGCCGCGCACCAGGGCATAGACCTCGTTCACATAGCCGTGTCGCGCATGGCCCCAGCCACCGGGGCGATCAATATCATTCACGGTGATATAAGCCGAATCCGGCAGCCCAACCACCTCGATATTGCGCAGGCCAAGACCCGCCTGTTCCAGCGCCACATAAAAAGCCCGCAGCGCGGCTGCGCGGTTGTAGTCGCTGGCGATCTGGTGAATCGGAATACCGACCTTGCGGTCCTTGAGATCGTGCGCCGTGCGTATGCCGGAACCGGGCAGCGTGATGATGGCCTGGTATTCGTCAGTCCAGCTGATGCCGATCACCCGCGTATCGCTGCCATTGGCCTTGGCCCAGATAGCAGGCGTATTGCCACCCTGCCGAAAGAGATTGGGCAGCCGGTGGTCAAAGTGCGAGACCAGGTCGGACGGTTTGTCCGACTCGATCAGCGAGCGTAGCGGAATATCCCCGGCAAACTCCCGCTCCAGCAGTCCCAGTTGTATCGCCAACCCCAATGGCGTGGGAACAGGAGAGCGGGTGTAGGTAAACTCAGCGGTGTAGGTCATGGTGAATTATTGTTGTTATGGAATGGATTTTTATGAAGGCTGTTTACTCGCTGGCGACTTTGCGCCAACGGAAAAGATAAGCCGATATGCGATACAGCACAAAGGTCAGCAGATACCCGACGACACCGATCAATATGGTCACCACCACCAGGATATCCATGCGGGAGGCCATCTCGGCATTCATCATCAGATTACCCAGTCCAGCCCCGGCATTGAACAGAATCTCGCTGCCGATGGTAGACAGCCAGGCCATGGCCAGCGCGAATGACACGCCGGTAAAGATATTGGGCAAGGCAGCGGGCAGCAGGATATGCCGGAACTGCTGGGCACGGCTCAGTTTGAGCACATTGCCCACTTCGAGAAACTTGCCATCGACCTGACGCAGGCTTTCATAGGTCGCCAGTACCAGCGGGAAAAACGCCGACAGGCACACGATAAACAGCTTGGCGGTGTCGCCATTGCCCAGCCAAAGGCTGAACACCGGCACCAGCCCCATCAGCGGCACCTGCCGCAGGATATGGTACAGCGGCCCCGCCGAAGTATCGATGATGCGGGAGCTGGCCATGGAAATGCCCAGCACCAGGCCAAAGGCTCCGCCTATGGCAAGCCCAGTCAGCGCCCGTTGTAGACTGGCTACCAGGTTGATTTGCAGGTCGCCGCTGGCGATCAGCTCGCGCAGGGCTTCCTGCATTTGCGACAGCGACGAAAAGGCGTAGGCAAATGTCGCACCGCGGGTGGACATATACTGCCAGCCCATCAGCAGGAGTATCGGCAGTATCAATCCGACTGCACGACGGCCCAGGCCGATCCGGGAAAACAAAGAAGAAATTGAACGCATGACTACCTACTCCTCAGGCAACGCGCCAGCGCACCAGATGGGCTTCACCCCATTTGAAACTGCGGTCAATAACAAAACCGATCAGGCCGGTCAGCACGACGCCCACCAGCACAATATCCAGCCGGAACATATCGCGCCCCATTTGCATCATTTGCCCTAGACCGCTATCTGCCACCAGCAACTCGGCCGCCACCAGCACAGTCCATGAGCGGGCAAACGCAATGCGCAACCCCGTCAGCACCGGCGGGAAAATCGCCGGGATAATGACTTTGCCATAGAGCGTGATCCAGGGCAGCTTGTACACCCGCGCCACTTCCAGGTAGTTAACAGAGACACCGCGGGTAGCTTCATAGGCAGCCAGTGCCACCGTGAAGAACGAGGCCTTGATGACAATGGCAATCTTGAAGCTTTCATCCACCCCCAGTAGCAGGATGAACATCGGGATCAGCGCAATGGTGGGAATCTGGCGTATGGCATGGAATAGCGGCGCGCAGAGCGCCTCCACGTTTCTGGACAAGGCCATGAGAATACCAAACAGCAGTCCGATCGATGCGCCCAGGCTGTAACCAAGCGCCAGCCGCGACAGGCTTTTGCTGAGATGCTCCTGCAACTCACCGGATGCCAGCAGCTCCTGAAAAGTACTGGCGACTTCCAGTGGCGATGCCAGCAGCTGCGGGGAAATGAGCTGCAGGTGACTGACCCAGCCCCATAGCAGCACCAGCAGCACGGGCGATACAAACGCTGCCAGCTTGAGCTGGCGATAATGCACACGCCCGGCCACACGATTGAGGCCAATGGCGGCCCGAATACCGATACTCATCTGCTTGCGCCCGCTATTCTGCGTTGGTTAGTACAGCAAGCCGGGTAATGCCTGCCCGCTCGATGGCGGCCATGACCTTGGCCACCGTGCCGTAATTCACCGACTCGTCCGAGCTCAGGTGCAAGCTCAGGTCAGGGTCGGCAGCGTGCAATGCTTTCAGCTCGCGCTCGACATCGGCCACCGCCAGCTCGCGCTTGTCGATAAACACCTTGCCCTGGGCATCCACACTCAGGCTCACCGCTTTTTTCTGCTCGGCAGGCTGCGTGGGCGCGGTTTTCGGCAGATTGACGGTAATCGCGTTATTCAGCACGGGAATGGTGACGATGAAGGCCACCAGCAACACCAGCATCACATCCACCAGCGGTGTGATGTTGATCTCGCTCAATACCTCATCGGCGTCGTTACTTGTAGAGAATGCCATTATGCGAACGCCTCTTTCTTGATGTTGACCACAGACGACGCCACGTCGGGCTTGCGGCTGTTGCGGAACGATACCTTGCGTGACAGGTTGATCAGGTCAGCGGCGAAATCATCCAGATCGCCACTTGCCAGCTTCAGGCGACGGGTAAAGAAGTTGTAGGCCAGTACGGCAGGCACTGCCACCGCGATACCCAGACCCGTCGCGACCAGCGCTTCACCGATGGGGCCGGCAACCACTTCCAGGCTGGCGGTACCAAGACGACCGATATCGGTCAGCGCGTGCATGATGCCCCACACGGTGCCAAACAGGCCGACGAACGGCGAGGTGCTGCCAATGCTGGCAAGCACGGCCAAGCCGCTTTCCAGGCTGCGGCGCTCTTTCAGAATCTGCTGGCGCAGCGAACGCTCCAGCAAATCCTGACGCTCCCCGCTATGCTCCAGATCATGCTGACCTGGGGTATCGGCATCGCGCAAGGCGTTGAAACCCGCTTGCGCCACGCGGGCAGCTGGGCCCTTGAAGTCGTTTATCTCTGCTGCGGAGAGTAAATCCGGCGCGGCCCAGAATGCCTGCTTGTAACGTTTGTTCTGATAGCCGGCGCGGAAATTCTGCACGCCTTTGACGGCCAGCAGCGTCCAGGTGACGACGGAAAAGGCGACCAGTGTCCACAGCACACTATCGACGATGAGGGAGGTAGATGAACTCACAATTGCCATGATGTTTCCTTTACTTAGCTATATTTGATAAATACTGATCTGGTGGCCAACTTATTTGGCCAGCCTGAATTCGATAGGCACGGTGGCCCAACCATCGACGGAGGTACTCCCACGTTTGGCCGGAGCGAATACCCAGTTTTTAACCACTTCGAGCGCGGCTTCATCCAGTGTCTTGCGACCGCTGGATTGCTTCACTTCCACTGCGCCTGGCTTGCCGTTGGCCAATACACGCACTCGCAGAATGACCTTGCCCTCCCAGCCCTGACGCTGGGCAAACGCGGGGTATTCTGGCGGCGGATTGTTAAGATACCCGGCATAACCCAGGGCTTCTGTCAGTGGCTCTTCCTTGGGCGCGGGTGGTGCTGGCGGTGGCGTAGGCACGGCTTGCACGGGCTCTGGCGTATGCTGCGCCGTGGTGTTTTCCTGCACGGTCATGTCACTGGGCTTGATATCTGGCTCGGCAGGCGCCGTCTTCAATGCCTGAACTGGCTTGGCGGGCTGCGGTTTGCGCTCGACCTTGGGTGGCGGTGGCGGAGGTGGCGGCTCGATTTTCTTTTCAGGCTCAATCTTGGGCGCTGGCTTGATAAATTCGATCACGACCTCTTTGGGGGCAGGCGGTTTTGGCGGCACGCGTTGTGATTCCAGATAGGCCGAAATACCGACAATGTGCGCAATCACCACCAGCGCCACGATGCCGCTGTTGCGCTGTGTTAGCCACTTGCTTGAGCTTTCCAGCTGCTCCAGGGCTCGATTGCGGTACAACCCAAAACGCTCGCCGCCATCCGAGACAGCACGGGCAACTGCGTCTTTGAGCACCGATAAATTTTCCTCAATATCTGGCAAGGCGCCAAGCTTCGTATAACTGGACGGGTAACTCGGCTGAGAATTCGAAAGACTAGACATGACCTTTCTCCTTTCGATAAGTAATGGGTAAATTGCGCATCAAATAAAATCGCTCAATACATCGTCACGTATGCGTTGAAACTCACTCGCCGAGCGTATGCGCGGACGTGGTAGTTTCACCGGGACAATGCGTTTTATGCGGCCGGGGTGTGATGTCATCACCACAATGCGGTCGCCCAGAAACACGGCTTCTTCCACATCATGGGTCACCAGCACCGTGGTTAATCCTTCCTGCTCCCACAAGCGCTGCAATTCGTGTTGCAGCTTCATGCGGGTCAGTACGTCCAGCGCGCCAAATGGCTCATCCAGCAACAAGAGCTGGGGCCGCAACACCAGCGCACGGGCGATGGCGACACGTTGTGACATGCCCCCTGAAATCTGGTGGGGATAGGCTTGCTCAAAGCCGGTCAGCCCCACGGTGGCAATCTGCGCCTTGACGCGGTCATGGCGCTCTTCCTGCGACACATTGGTGGCAGAGAACGCCAGCAGAATGTTTTCTTCCACGGTCAGCCAGGGAAACAGGCGATGCTCCTGAAACACAATGCTGCGATCGAGCGAGGTGCCGGAGATACGCTGGCCCTGATAAACGATATTGCCCTGGTAATGCGCATCCAGGCCGGTAATCAGGCGTAGCAGCGTCGATTTTCCGCAACCACTGGCACCGACGATGGAAATAAACTCGCCGGAGCGGACATCCAGCTGGATGTCATCAAGCACCTTGAGCGGCTCGCCATGCAGGAGGTAGCTTTTAGACACATGGTCTAGTTGTAGCGCATACGATGCAGGCGGATGCTCTGCCTCACTTTTTGCTTCTTCACTCCGCCTGAAATCGATTACTGCTCTTGTCACTGCCATGCCTGCCAACCTCTTTTTCAATGTCGCCTCGTATTGCGACGCAATGTCTGTTTGCCCATGACTGTTTATTCCCAAACAGCATGAACATGGATGTCCATATGACTATGCAAGGCATATGCCAGCCATGGAAACATATTTTTTATTGTTTATATTCATGCATTTAAATAAATACCTCATGCCGTAAAAGAATTAACTGTTGCTCAGGCAACAGCAAATTTGGGAGCTTTTGTTTGTCCTGCAACAGCGATGAAAAAAGCCGTCTTGCGACGGCTTGTTGTTTAATTCTTGGCTTGAGCCACATTCACGGGAGGTGGCGCAGAGCGCGCAACCCAATAGTGCTCGATACCAAGGTCCCTGAGTGCCTGATTAACAAAGCGGGGGTTCAACAGTTGCTGGACACTCACATCGTTACGAATCAAGCCCGAGCTTTTGGCGTAAGTGGCCAGGCGCTGATAGTGGGCGGTCAGAACCCCGTCATAAACCGGAGACCAACGGTCTTTCCATGGTACGGAATCGTTTTCGTAATCACGGCGAACCACGGACTCTGGCTGCACCAGGCTCAGGTAGTCCTTGATGTATTTGTCGCGATGGGCCTCCTGCGACGCCCAATAGCTGGTTTTGACATACGCATTCACCACCAGCTGGGTAATTTCAGGGTATTTGTTCACAAAGTCGTTGGTAGCCCAGATACCGCCACGCAGCTTCTGATCGGTCAGTGAGGTCTTGGTGGACCAGATAATGCGACCTACGCCCTTGTCCTGCAGGTTGTAGGCATCATTCAGACTGAAAAAGCCGTCCACCGTGCCGCTGGCAAGCGCAGCAGCGCCAACCTGCGGATTCACGTTCACAATCTTGAAATCCTTCAGGGTCAACTCTTGCGAAGCGGCCAAACTGGCAAAGGTGGCTTCCCATGGGCGACCACGATGCAAAGCGATGCGTTTGCCCTTGAGATCAAGAATGCTCTTGGCCGTGGAGTTGGCGGGGACCACCAGATAGGAGTTGCCATTGCTGCCCCAGGGCGCTACCAATTGAACAACCGGCTTGGCCGCATTGAGGATAATCGGTGGCAAATCGCCATAGGCGGCAAAATCAATGGTGCCGTTGGCAAAGGCTTCATTGATGATAGGTCCTACTCCAGAGTGCGAGGCTGGCACCCACTCCAACTTGATGCCTTTTTTGGCCAGGCTTTGTTCAAGGCCGCCTTCATTGTTGACGGCATCCACGCCCATATAGGATGTCTTGCCCGCCAGGTTATACGCCACCACGGCAATGCGCACCACCTTGGGTGCCTCTTCTGCCACGGCCTGCTGGGCGACAAACGCCCAGAATGCCGCCACACTTGCAACCAGTATCGCCAGGCGATACACCACATTCACGTTCATTACCTGCTCCTTAATTCATTCATTTGGGACACTACGCCCACTACGCTCAGGCCGCTTTTCGCTCAGCTTGCAGCCAGCCGATGGCGGTCTCCAGCGGACCTCGGTCTATCCAGGCATCCAGATCAAAGTCGCGATCCAGCAGCCCATGGATCAACATGAAGTTCTTTTGCTGCTGGAAGAGATGGACACGCTGCTCGGACAAATCTGGGGCCAGACTGAGATGGAATTGATCCCCGTAGGCTTGCTGAACGCCGATACCGCCAGAGCGCGTCTCACCCTCCAGCACCTTGCGCACCCCTTCCAGATTGGTTTTTGCCCATTCGGATGCGCGCAAGGATTGATACAGAAAGCGCGCGACCAGCTCGGGATGCTCATGCAGCAGTTGCTCATGGACAGTGATCGGGCGCGGCGTGCCGTTATTCACACGGTACTGCAGGTCCGGGTGGGTATCCAGATTGATACCAACCACCACCCCTTGCCGCTGTGCCGCCTCTACCGCAGAAGCACCTTTCACGTACACGGCATCTACCTTGCCCGCGGCCAGTTGCTCGATACCGGCCCACAAGCCACCAAGATCTTCACGACCACCTTGTCCGGAGCCCACTTCCACCAGTTGCACGTCATCCAGTGTCAGTCCGGCGATGTTCAGCGCGCCCTTGTACCCCTGCAGGCTCATGCCGCGCGCAATGCTGCTGCCGCGAATATGATCGTGCAGGGGGTGCTCTATGAAAGCGGGCAATGCCAGACGCAGCCCCTTGAGATGGGCGGGTTCGGTAATGCCAGAGTCGGGCCGTACCAGGATGGTTTGCCATTCATCAATCCAGGTCAGGCCGATCAGGCGCGTAGGCGCCCCTTGGGCCCGCGCCGCGATCGCCAGCAGATTGCCGCCCTCGCGGATCAGCGTGGGCAGCTGGTGATCGTAATGATGACGCGCCAAGTCGCGATGATCCTGCAAGGTGGAAAGTGCAATGCCATCCGCGGCGAACTCGGATTCCAGCCAGCCCAGCTTGTGGGCGAGACCGGTGGCGGTGGGCACCGGGCAACGGGTGAACCAGAGCCGGTCTATGGCTTGTGCAGTGGTTGAGCTCACGGATATCCCCTTAGCCTGCTGCTTGAAGATTGGCAGCTGCACTATCATTGGCAGGCACCAATCCCAGCGCCTTTGCCTGATCATAAATCTTGGCCATCTTCCACTGCTGAGTCAGTACGCCAGGACCATAATCACGCGAGCCACCGAGGGAATCCGCCAGGCTTTGAATCAATGCGCCCTCTTCCAGCAGCAGAATGAATTCGGCCAGCTTGCGCAGACCCTGTTTGCCCCAGACGGTAGAACCGCCATTGGCTTCCAGAATTGCCGTGTTGTGAGGATTCAGGCGAATCTGGTCCAGAATGAAATCGACTTCCTGCTGGCGACGGTCGATATAGATCGGGATTTCACGAATCAGGTTAAAACGTTGCACCGGGACGTAACGGATAGGCAATGGCCGGTGTGCCTGCGCCCAGGCACCCAGATAAGGGGAATGCACGTGGGAAATCGAAGTGACATCCGCATGCTGCTTGAACAGCTTGTTGTAACGGGTGTTGCCCAGGCCGCTTTTGCCGATGACGACATTGCCATCAAAATCCACCACCAGCGCTTCCAGCTTTTTGCCCTTGTTGAAAGGCCCGCCGTAATTGACGATCACCAGTTGCTCCTGGCCTGGAACACGCTCAACAAAACCTACCGTGCCATTGGCCGTGATGGTACCGGTCTCGCGGAACACATCAAATGCCAGCTGCGACTCTTCCAGCACGCTTTGTACAAAATCTTCCAGTTCTCTTTTTGCTTCAACAGCGATCACGCTCATTTTTTTGCCCTCTACGTTGGTATATGTATTGCATCCAATGATGCATACGCAAGCAGGGGCAAGAGCTATGCCAAAAATAATCAGCGCGGCATGATTATTTTTAATTGTTTAAATTCATTGACCTATGAAAAACAAACTGCCTTTCGCCGATTAAGTATCTTCAAGCAAGTGTTGGCAAGCAAACATCTGCATACACAAGTCTGTTGCCTGATCACCACTTTTCATATGCCTCATTTGCAGAATCCTGCATAAGTTATAACCATATCTTATATTGGTATAATGTGATATTAGTAGAAATGTTAATAACATTTAGCTATATTGCGCACTGCAATTTACCAAAGAGAGCGTCACACAATGCGAACTCAATTATGGGACTATGATCTGGAAGACGACGAGCCCACTCAGCCACCAAAAGGGGCCGAGCACGTCATCACGCACCCCAATCCATCCTCTGTCAGCTTATCCATCCGGGCCAGTGCCCTGGTATTCAGCGATCCAAAATCGCAACAGCTGCTGAGAATGATAGAGCGTGTAGCCAAGAGCAATGCCACCGCATTGATTATTGGCGAAACCGGGACAGGCAAGGAACTGATCGCGCGCCAGATGCACGCACTCAGCGAGCGCAAACACGCGCCTTTCCAGGCCGTCAATTGCGGCGCATTCTCGGAAACCCTGGTAGAAAGCGAATTATTCGGGTACGAACGAGGCGCCTTTACCGGCGCATCGCAGTCCAAGATCGGCTGGTTTGAATCCGCCAATGGTGGCACGCTGTTTCTGGATGAAATCGGGGACTTGCCACAATCCACTCAGGTAAAACTGCTACGCGTATTGCAAGAGCGTGAAGTCGTGAGAGTGGGCGCCCGCAAGGCCATCCCGATCAATGTGCGCCTGATAGCCGCCACCAATGTGGATTTGGAAGAAGCCGTTCGTGCTGGCCGCTTCCGCGAAGATCTTTATTACCGCATCAAGGTCGTTCCCATCAATCTGCCCCCGTTGCGCGAACGCCGTGGCGACATCCTGCCGCTGGTGGAGCACTTCCTGAATGTATACAAGGAAAGGCTTCAGACTGCCGCGCCCCAACTGGCGCCGGAAACCATCCGTGTGATGCTGGAATATCCCTGGCCAGGCAATATCCGGGAACTGGAAAACGTGATTCACCGCGCATTGCTGGTATCGAATACCAACACCCTGCAACCGCACGACCTCAACCTGCCGCACTCCCTGCTGCAACGCGAGGAACCCACTGCCCGGGCGCATCATGCAGTCAAAACTGGCAAACCCTCCGCTGGTCTGAGTAGTGAGGTTTCCACCTACCCGCTTGAAACGGTGTTTTACGAGCTATTCCAGGAATCGCCAGACAAGCTGTTCGACATCGTCAACAACCTGCTCGTCAGCAAAGCCTATGATTTTTGCCATCACAATCAAGTGCATACCGCCCGCCTGCTGGGTATCAGCCGAAATATTCTGAGGGCCAGACTCAAGGAGCTTGGCTTGATAGACTGATGGCTATGGCAGGCCTGACGCCAATTATCCATTCAGTACCATCCAAGTTTATGAAATACTGCGAGGATGGTTCTAATGGATTCTGTTTGGCTCTAGATGATGAAGCGCACGTTTGATGTTGTTCTCGCCCTCCTCCTTATATTGATTTTCAGTCCATTGGCTTTACTGCTTTGGCTGGCTGTGCGCATGACGTCGCCCGGCCCTGCTGTGTATTGGAGTAACCGCGTGGGGAAGAACAATCATATTTTTCGCATGCCGAAACTCCGTAGCATGCGCATCGATACTCCCGCCGTGGCAACCCATCTGCTGAATGATCCCGCCAGGTGGTTGACCCCGATAGGCGCGTTTCTACGCAAATCCAGCCTGGATGAACTGCCGCAGCTTTGGAGCATATTGAAAGGTGACATGAGCTTTGTTGGGCCACGGCCAGCGCTGTTCAATCAGGATGATCTGATTGCACTGCGCACCGAAGCGGGTGTCGACCAACTGGTGCCTGGGTTGACGGGCTGGGCACAGGTAAATGGACGGGATGAGCTGCCTATTCCGCAAAAAGTACAACTGGATGCCGAATACCTGCAGAAACAATCGCTGATGTTTGACTTGAAAATACTCTGGATGACAGCACTTAAGGTGCTTACAAGAGACGGCGTGTCGCATTAACGATAAAATCATCGCCTCAAGTGCTCGACGTCACACCACCCGCGGAGTGGGTGGCACGAAGTGATGCGGCTATCTCTGGCTTCATCTCACCACAGGTCGATATCGACCAGCGTGCATTCTCTCCGCCTCCAGTAGACGCCATTGCACGCAACTTTTTTTAGGCCCCACCATGACAACGCATAAAGACATAGATGCCGCCGAACTGTTTGCCCTGATAAACAAAGGTAATCTGCGACTGATTGATGTACGCAACGCGGATGAAGTCGCTCGCGGCATTATCGCTGGCGCGACGCATATTCCGCTATCCGTCATTCCTGCCAGTGTGGATGATCTGACGGGCGGAACCGAGACGCTGGTTTTTTACTGCCATAGCGGCATTCGCTCGGGGCAAGCCGCATCATTTATTGCCAGCCATGGCCGGGAGCATGTTTACAACCTGCAAGGCGGTGTATTGGCATGGGGACGGGCTGGGTTTCCTTTTGCCCCACCTCAATCCTGATATTGAAAGAGACAGATCAAATGGAATTCACAAAAGAACTGGATGCGCGCGGTCTTAAATGTCCGCTGCCGATTTTGCGCTGTAAAAAAGGCTTGGCCGAGCTGGAGCCCGGCCAGGTATTGAAGGTGTTGGCAACCGACCCGGGGTCAGTCAAAGACTTTCAGGCATTCTGCAAACAGACTGGTCACGAGATGCTTGCCCTGCAAGAGCCTGATGAGGCCATGCAGGACAAGGTGTTTACATTTCACATCCGTAAACGCGTGAGCTAGAAGGCCCCATTACTTGCTTGTTGTTTCAGGCTTGCCGTAATCCATGGGCAAGAATTGCAGGCGATCCCAAGGGAAGCCTTCCATGACCGCATAATTGGCCTTGTTCTCAAACAAGGCGGGGTAAGGATTGGTCTTGCCCAGCTTCGTGTAAGAATACACATTCTGTGCCCGGAGTGAAACTGAGCCCGCTTTATCCCACACCACGAAACCATAGGTTTGCGCCGCTTTGGCAATAATCTTCCCAGCCTTGCTCAATTTCAATGAGTCCACATCGACCGTAGGGTCCAGACGGAAACGCTGCCCTTCAGCAATACGATAAGGCACTTTATTGCCATTCCAGCCATCCGAGCGGTTCGCAGGCCAGGAGATAATATTCCAATGCTCCGTATCTACCAACGCAATGCCGATAGCGTGTTTGATTTCGCCGCGCTGCAGCTCTTCAGCCGTGATCTGGCCGCCAAGGAAAGGCAGGCTGGTTGCCGTTGTGCCATAGTATTTATAAAACACACCATTGCTCTTGGATGCATTTTCCAAACGACCACCCCAGCATGCATACCAAACACCGTTTTCCTTCTTGGCTTTCCAGAACTCCCACACGGTATCTGTAGAAGGTTGATAAACCGTCATCTCCATATCAGTACCTTCAGCAGGTACCGCATAACTTGGGACGGGAACACTCGCCCACTGCGTTAGCAAGCCAGAATCCTTATACCCTTTTTTCTGGCAATCCCATTGATTTACGCGAACAGTGGGGGTATTGGCATCAGCAACATAGACCGGACTAGAGTATTTGGTTGTATTGATGGTGACAGTACCGTAATAGGCCTTCTTCTGCCTTACAACCTCTTGTGCAAATTGGGCAGAGTAAGGATGGAGTTCAACATCATTCGGGATAGGTGTGTACCAGAAGCTATCCGGGGAAAACACAGCATCGGTAACCAAGGCATTTGCCTTGACAGCGGCAGCGGCGGCCTTGGTCGCAGCCTCTTTCTCGGCCGCAGCCTTTGCGGCGGCTGCGGCAGCCGCTGCTTTCGCCGCAGCTTCTTTAGCAGCCGCCTCTTTTGCCGCTTGAGCAGCCAGCGCCGCTTTTGTCGCTTCCTGGGCCTTTATGGCAGCCCCGGCGCACATAAATGGCATATTGGTATAAATGGTTTTGCCCGATGTGCCAGTGCACTTGATGTAGTCAGCCGCTTGAACATCCATCACAGCGGTGCTGGCCATGATACCGATCGTGGCCACTATTAAATTTCTGGGGTTCATTATGTCGTCCTCTCGTCTTGCATCCATAGTGTTCTTAACGGTGCCAAGAACAAAAAATTGAATTTATCCGAAAAGGCGGTTGCCGATTGGCTTGCTGGATTGGCGGCCCCGCTGTCATAGATTTTTTCCTTAGACCGGAAGCTTTGCGTCTCCGTTCTTTCAAACGGGTTTGCCTTTTCATGCATCTATTAAGGCGCCGCGATGGGGCAAAGTCAATTTACTATCTGCTTGTTTCAAAAGGACTGACACTTTTGGTCAGTCAATGACAACCGCATCACGCGGCCGTCATTGACCTAAACTAAACGCGCCAATTGGGATTGCAGCTTGTCGAGTGTGGCTTTGAATCCCGCCAGGCGTTCCCGCTCCTGCGCCACCACAGCCGCAGGGGCACGATCGACAAAACTCGCATTGCCCAGTTTGGCTTCAGCTTTGCTGACTTCGGTTTGCAAGCGGGTAATTTCCTTGCTCAGGCGTTCTTTTTCTGCGGCAACATCCACTTCAATCTTCAGCATCAAGCGGAAGTCACCCGCCAGTGCAACTGGCGCATCGGCTTGGGGCAGCTCGGCGACAATCTCAACCTCGGCAAGCTTGGCCAGCGCTTTAATATGCGGGGCATAGGCTTGCAAGGCGGATGCGTCGCCAGCCGCGATCAGCGGCACACGCGTCGCAGGCGAAATACCCATCTCACCACGCAAGCTGCGGCAGGCATCAACCGCTTCCTTCAGCAAACCGACCCAAGCCTCCGCCTGCGCGTCAATTTTGCCTGGCTGTGATGTTGGATAAACCTGCAGCATGATGCTGGGGCCAGGCTGACTCATGTCACGGCCAGACAAGGGCCCCACCGTTTGCCAGATTTCTTCGGTGATGAAGGGCATGATGGGGTGCGCGAGACGCAGGATGGTCTCCAGCACGCGTAGCAGAGTGCGGCGCGTGGCGCGCTGCTCGGCCTCGGTACCTGTCTGCAACTGGGTCTTGGCAATTTCCAGATACCAGTCGCAATACTCGTCCCACACAAACTTGTAGATGCTTTGCGCGATCAGGTCGAAACGGTAATCGGCAAAACCACGCTCGATATCCGCCTCCACTTTTTGCAACAGGCTGACGATCCAGCGATCCGCCTGGGAAAAGCTGAGATAGCCTTCAGGCTTGGTTTTGCAATCTTCCAGGCCGCAATCCTGCCCCTCGGTGTTCATCAGCACAAAGCGCGTGGCATTCCACAGCTTGTTGCAGAAGTTGCGGTAGCCCTCGCAGCGCTGCAGGTCAAACTTGATATCGCGCCCGGGCGAAGCCAGGCTGGCAAAGGTGAAACGCAGCGCATCCGTGCCATAGGCAGAGATGCCCTCGGGGAATTCCTTGCGGGTGCGCTTCTCGATCTTTTCCGCATCCTTGGGATTCATGAGCCCAGTCGTGCGCTTCTTGATCAGCGCATCCAGATCAATGCCGTCGATCAGGTCGATAGGATCCAGCACATTGCCCTTGGATTTGGACATCTTCTGCCCTTCCGCATCGCGGATCAGGCCGTGCACATACACATGTTTGAACGGAATCTTGCCTGTGAGGTGCGTGGTCATCATGACCATGCGCGCCACCCAGAAGAAAATGATGTCAAAGCCGGTGACCAGCACGCTGGATGGCAGATATTGCTGCAGCGCCTGATTGGCCGCATCCAAAGCCTCATCCCCCGTCCAGTCCAGCGTGGAGAATGGCCACAGGGCGGAGGAATACCAAGTATCCAGCACGTCATCATCGCGCTTCAGATTGCCGGTATAGCCATCTTTAGCGGCCAAGGCTTGTGCCTCTTCCGCATCATGCGCCACGTACACCTTGCCACTATCCGTATACCAGGCCGGGATCTGATGCCCCCACCACAGCTGGCGCGAAATACACCAATCCTGAATGTTGTTCAGCCACTGGTTGTAGGTGTTCACCCAGTTTTCCGGATAGAACTTGATCTGACCGTCGGCCACCACCTCCAGGGCTTTTTGCGTGATGCTCTTGCCATCGGCAGCAGGCTTGCTCATGGCGACAAACCATTGGTCCGTCAGCATGGGCTCAATCACCACGCCGGTACGGTCACCACGCGGGACTTTGAGTTTGTGCTTGTCGACCTTGACCAGAAAACCCTGGGATTCCAGATCCGCCACCACCTGCTTGCGGGCAGCAAAGCGCTCCAGACCGCGATAGCCTTCTGGTGCATTCTCGTTGACGAAGCCTTTGAGGTCGAGGATACCGATCATAGGCAAACCATGACGTTGCCCTACCGCATAGTCATTGAAATCGTGCGCAGGCGTCACCTTGACCACGCCGGTACCGAACTCGCGGTCCACGTAGTCATCGGCGATGATCGGAATCTCGCGATCACACAATGGCAGTTTGACGGTCTTGCCGATCAGATGCGCGTAGCGTTCATCTTCGGGATGCACCATCACCGCCACGTCACCCAGCATGGTTTCAGGACGGGTGGTCGCCACCGTCAGATGCCCGGAGCCATCCGCCAGCGGGTAGTTGATGTGCCACATGGAGCCGTCTTCTTCTTCCTGCACCACTTCCAGGTCAGAAACCGCCGTGCCCAGCTTCACATCCCAGTTCACCAGGCGTTTGCCGCGGTAGATCAGGCCTTCGTTATACAGGCGGACGAAACTCTCGGTCACCACCTTGTTGAGGCCCGCATCCATGGTGAAACGCTCGCGACCCCAGTCTGGGGATGTGCCAAGGCGGCGCATCTGCTGGGTAATGGTGCCGCCGGAGTATTCTTTCCACTCCCACACTTTTTCCAGGAATTTTTCGCGGCCGAGGTCATGGCGGCTCACGCCTTGCGCATCCAGCTGGCGCTCAACGACAATTTGCGTGGCGATGCCAGCGTGATCCGTACCCGGCTGCCACAAAGTGTTGTCGCCGCGCATGCGGTGATAGCGCGTCAGGGCGTCCATGATGGTCTGGTTGAAACCATGCCCCATGTGCAAGGTACCCGTGACATTGGGCGGGGGCAGCAGAATGCAGAAATTGTCCGATTTGGACGCATCCATGCCAGCCGCGTAATACCCGCGGGATTCCCAGAATTGATACCATTTGCTTTCGAGCGCCTTGGGGTCAAAAGCCTTGGCTAAAGTGTCTGCGTTTTCAGTGGTTTGAGTATTCATAGGTCGGGGATTTTACCACAGCGGCCGTCTGGCTGGCCCGCCTGCCCCAGAGATTCATGCGGACCATGGCGCATGCCGGAATTGACGCGAAGCCAGAACTTTGGGTTAGGATACGGCTTTACCTGTTGATACATGAGGTCGCCATTGGACGCCGTCTGGATTTGGGGGATTTTCGGATTGGTACTGCTCTCTGCCGAACTGGCAACGGGGACACTGTACATTCTATGGTTTGGCCTCGCGGCCTTGATCATCAGCGGGCTGTTATGGCTGTTTCCCGTCATTTCACTCGGGGTGCAACTCTTGCTCTTCGCTGGTCTTTCGCTCAGCACGTTGCTCATCTGGAAAAAATTTGAACGCCGGCAACCTGCCGCCTCCCGGCTGGGACAATCCCAAGGGGAAGAAATTGGCCGCACGGGCCAGATAGTCGTCGCGGTCAGCCCAGAACAATGCGGGCGTATCCGCTTCTCTCAGGGCGTGATGGGCAGCAAGGAATGGACGGCCATCTCGAGCCAGACATTAGCCGTGGGCGAGGAGGCCGAGATTACCAGTATTGAAGGCAATGCCTTGCGCGTGAAACGCTCTGGCATTGCCGCCTGAGATTGTTGATCGCTTTCCACACCATTCAAACATCAAGCATCGCTAAATTTAAGGAACTGAAATGACCGAACTCATGCTGGCCCTCATCGTCCTGGTTGTGATTGCCATCTGGAAAGGCCTGCGCATCGTGCCGCAGGGCGAAGAATGGGTAGTGGAACGCCTGGGACGGTTTAATCGCGTGCTGATGCCAGGGCTCAATCTCATCATCCCGTTCATCTACGAAGTGCGTTACAAGGTCACCACCAAAGACATCATTCTGGATGTGCCACAGCAGGAAGTGATCACGCGGGACAATGCCGTCATCCTGGCCAATGCGGTGTCCTTCATCAAGGTCAGCAATATTGAGCGTTCTGTGTATGGCATTGAAGATTTTCGTGAAGCCATGCGCAATATGGTGCAAACCAGCCTGCGCTCCATCATTGGTGGCATGGATCTCAATCAGGCGCTGACCTCGCGTGACCGCATCAAGGCCGAACTGAAAGAAGCGATTGCTGACGAGGCGCTGGACTGGGGCCTGACCGTCAAATCGGTGGAGATTCAAGACATCAAGCCCTCCCCCAACATGCAGCAAGCGATGGAAATGCAGGCATCCGCCGAGCGAGAGCGGGTAGCCCTGGTAACCCGTTCCGAAGGCGAAAAGCAGGCGATCATCCTGAATGCCGAAGCCCGGCTGGAGGCCGCCCGCAAGGATGCCGAAGGGCAAATGGTCGCCGCCCAGGCGTCCGCCGAGGCAATACGCCTGATTGCCGAAGCGGTGAAGGAAAACAACAGCTCGGCCACCTTCCTGCTGGGGGACCGCTATATTCAGGCGCTGCAGCGCATGGGTGAATCAGAGAATAGCAAGATCGTGGCGCTACCCGGCGATATTGTCAGTGCCATTCGCGCCATCGTTGGAGGTAAAGGCTGACATAAGCTGAATACAAGCGCGCAGCAATAGCGTGCAGATTCAATAACAAAAAGGGGAAAGGGGAATGAAAACAACGCTGGTTGCAACGCGTGCGTTGCTGCTGATTGCACTTGTCCTGATAATCGCGAGCCTGGGAACACAGGCCATCAAATACTTTACGGGACATGGCTCCTTATTGGGCATGACACGACTGCTCAACCTCAATGGTGAAGTCAACATCCCCACATTTTATTCGGTGGTGCTGTTACTTATATGCAGTGTTTTGCTAGGGTTAATCGCTTACCTTAAGCGCGCCCAAAACGCACCTTACACGCCGCACTGGCAAATCCTGTCCGGCGGATTTCTGCTGATGGCTGCCGATGAATTCATGAGTTTTCATGAGCTGTTCACCAGTATTACCCACCGGCAACTCCATCTGGAAAACACCATTTGGCTCAAGTATTCATGGGTGATCCCCGGCTTGCTGGTCATTGCGTTCATCGGGATATGCTATGTGCGTTTCCTGCAGCAGCTTGGCCGTACACACCGCATACGCTTTCTGCTTGCCGGCGGGATTTACTGCTCGGCGATTATTGGTTTGGAAACGCTGGGAGGACACTATGCCGCCCTGCATGGTGTGGATACCTTCGGCTACAGTTTGCTTACGACATTGGAAGAAGGGCTGGAGATGTTAGGCCTGATTCTGTTCATCAATGCCCTGCTACATTACATGGCAGAGCAATACCCTCACATACGCATCCGCCCCTAAGAAGGCTGACAAACGCTGCAAGTAGGGTCGCGTTGCAGGCGCAGGCTGCGCCACTCCATGGTCAGTACATCCAGCAATAGCAAGCGCCCCTGCAGACTCTGACCTATGCCCATGAGGAGCTTCATGGCCTCCGCTGCCTGTGTCGTGCCTATCATGCCCACCAGCGGCGCAAATACGCCATTTTCAGCACAACGCAATGCATCCTCGGCGCCAGTATCCGGGTAGAGGCAATGGTAGCAGGGGCTGTTTTCCTGCCGGAAATCAAACACCGTGATCTGCCCTTCAAACCCAATGGCCGCGCCAGAGACCAGCGGTTTTTTTTCCGCCAGGCAAATGCGATTCAACGCATAGCGGGTAGCAAAATTATCGCTGCAGTCAAGCACGACATCTGCGGTACGCACCAACGCCGACATCGTCGCCTCTGTCGATTTCTCGCGTATGGTGATCACCTCGACTTCCGGGTTCAATGCACGCAAGGCTTGCTGCGCCGATTCCGCCTTGTTGGTGCCCACAGATGCGGTGGTATGGATGATCTGCCGCTGCAGATTGGTCATGTCCACCGTATCAAAATCACATATTGTCAGCGTGCCAGTGCCCCCGGCCGCCATGTACATCGCCACCGGCGCCCCTAGCCCACCCGCCCCCACAATCAGGGCATGACTGTTGACGAGTTGCTCCTGGCCCTCATAACCGATATTGGGCAACAGGATATGGCGGCTGTAGCGTAAAAGTTGGTTGTCGTTCATACCCGTAATTATGGCAGTTTTCCGGCGCTCAGCATGCGGTTGAATAGCAAGGTGGATGGCACCCACACCACAATATCGTCGAACTCGTTGCCTGCCACGGCAGTGGGAGTATCGCTGACAAAATACTCATCCTTGTCACTGTTTTCCTGCTCATTGGCGCCAGCGCCAGCACCAGACTTGCCTTTGGAAACAATGACGGCAGGTACGCGCAGCGCCAATGTGACGCCGCTGGTATCTGTGATGGTCATGGAGGGAATGGTTGAGAGGGTAGGCTTGGTAACGCTGTTTGCAAATTCATTGGTGACACGATACTGATACTTTTGCCCCCAGGCATCTTGCCTGCCCATGCCCAGGTCAGCCCATGGCAAATTGCCCTCGGCGGGGTCTACAAGGCAGCCGCCGCTCGCATTTCGGTCCTCCAGCCCATCGCCTGTCGTATCCGGACATGGCAGATAGCCGTTGCTGCTGGCATAGCCAATCAGACCATCGCGCAGCTCGATCATTGCTTTTTGCGTTTCGTTGTAATTTTTCTGATCGATCTGGGCAGACAACGGCACCAGCATGCCGGCAATCACCAGCCCCACGATCACCAGCACTATCGATAGCTCAATGAGGCTGAAACCCCGGCTGGCATGTTGGTATGAGGTCATGGCGTTACTTTCAAGATACGCGTGCTATTGAGGTTGGACAGTTGTGCCCGTCCACCGCCGCTGCATCCGGCAGTCGCATAGCTGCAGTCCGCAGTGAGTTCGTATTTCAGATAATCCTGCCAGCGGCTTTCAGTAAACCAGGCAGGCAGGGAAAGTGCCGGATTCGGATGGCTGCAGTTATTGTTAATCAACGGCAGGCTACCGCTCAAGCTACCTTCCTGGCAGGCGCGCGTGCTATCTGACAGCAATGATGTATAAGGGAAAAAGCGCGCATTTGCAGCTGCCGCACTCAACGAATAGTAACTGCGCAAGGCCATTGCCGCTTCCCCCATCGCCCGATTCTGCAGGGCAGCCAGCAGCTCATCAATGGTAATGAATATCAGGGTGTCATTGAAGTCAGTCGGCTTCTCGCTGGACAGCCGATCGCTGGCCTCGCCCGTAATAAACACCTCATTCGCGACCGAATAATTGGCATTTGAATAGGCAACGCCATTAATGGTAATGCTGTCCAGATAGGCGGCTGGACCCGCAATACCTCCTGCCCGGTTTTGCGCCCCAAGTACCGGCCCCGCCGATATGACAATGGCCGCCACCCGGTCTGAAAGCAGGCGCCCGCTTTTATCGCGCACTTGTAGCCAGGGATAAGTCGGTGCATCCGCAATACTGGGATTGATCACCACGCTATTGGTAGAAGGCCGCACCAGATTGCGTGACACCGCGTACCACAAGCGCTCGCCCTCGGCATCCATCAGGTTTTCAGATAGTCCATAAGTACCTGCTCCGCTACCGACGCATGGCGCCGTTTGCGCAAGAAAAGGCAGCTTGCCCAGCAAGTGACTGTAATCGAGCGTGCTTTCCTGACTGACACAGTCACTCTGACCATCATAGTTTTTATCTGAATTACGATCAGGAAACGGCAGAATCCCAGGGTACTGCGCATGGGCGACCGACCAGCCTATGAGCGCGGCCTTGGCTTCAGCCAGCGCATCCAGTGTTTTTTGTTCGCGCATCACTTTGTATTGATAGCCATCCATGCGCTCAAAAAAAGCGATGCTGGCGGCCATCAGCAGAATCAGGGCCATCACGATCATGATGACGCCTTGCTGTCCTGCAGCCGGCGAGGAGAACTCAGGGTAATGCAGGCGCATTTTCTCGTTCTTGTGGCGCGGGTGCCGATTCCTTTGCCGTCGCCTTGTACTCTTCAATACTGTTGCTCTCTGGCTTGTACACCTGCCCCGCCTTCAACCTCACCGATTGTCCGGTGCCCGGCAGCCTGATCTCGACACGGCGGTTTTTACCTTCTTCCACAATCATCGTGCCCACCGCCTTGTTTTCCTGTATGGCTTGCTGATTGACCCATACCGTACCTGGCTTGCCATCGCTTCTGCGCACATAGCCTTGTACTGAAATCGGCCCAGCGGGTGCGCTATCCATCACAGCCCCCATGTCCTGTTCCGGCATTTTTTCCGGGAGCGCGCGCATATTTCTGCGTTGCGCATCCAGCTGTGCGCGTTGCAACGGGGTGGTAAACAATCGCCCCAAATCGTCCGCCAGCGCCATGCCAGAGACGAGACACAACAGGATAGTGAGCCATGTCTTCATGGTGCCACTCCAGGCTGCGCTTCCCGCAGGGTGTACCAATCCAGCTCACACTTGGCGATAAGATTTGGCGTAATCGTCACATCCATGATGGCGCGCAAGCGAGTAAGCTGGCACTCGCGGATGATGATGGGGCTGCGCTGCTGCTGATGCAATGCCCGCAAAAAGGTCAGGATATCGCCTTCATGCAGCATGGGCAGCTCCAGCTGCATCACCGAACGATTGAGCTTAAAACTGCCAGTATCGACCGGGAACGGCGGCGTATAAGGCTCCTGTGCGCCAATGGCGTAAGTGATCTTGAACAGCTTGAATTGCTGGTGAATGTTGCGGATGCTGTCCAGCCAGAGGATGCGTCGCTCCTCGCCGATAAAGCCCTCCTCCACCAGCGTTTTATAGGGAGGAAGAAAACTGACTATGGTGTCTTTTTCCTGGCCTGAGGCCATATAGCGGCTGCGAGCTTGTTGCAGTTGCTGCTGCTGCGCCTCACGCGCCTGTTCAGCGTCCATCGCACGATCATAGGCAAAACTGATCAGCAAGGCCGCCCCAATCAGCGCCAACGCCAATCCGGCCAATGGATAGGCCAGGCGCAACCAATCCTGACGGGTGAGCTTCATTGCGCGCCCTCCGGTTGCCGGAGAATAAACTTGAGCTTGAAATCGGCCGCCATGGACACGGCCGAAACCGCATCTGTCGTACTGCCTTGCAAGCGGGTATAGGAGCTGACATTCACTGGCTCTTGCAGCACCTCCACCCATGCCACTTGCGGCAAGCTGCGCAACTTTTCGGCAAGCTGATTTACACGCACCAAGGCTGCCCGATAATCCCCATTGAAACCCGCCACCTCACCCTCCACAAAAACCAGTTGATGCAATACGCTGGTGTCACTTAGCTGAGCATCGGCTGGAGTAGCCTGTGCTGGCCCAGAGGAAACCCCCTCGGCCTTGTCATCCCGTATCGTGATATCCGGCGTATTCAACCAGCGCATGCGATGAATCTGCATATCCGGTTGCGCCTGCAGAGCCTCACTGAGCGCCTGCATGGCCGCTTGTGGCGTCTGCGCATAGAGCTCAAGCTTACGCGCGGTTTCCACCGCGGCACGCAGGTCTGTGCTGGGGATAGGCGTTTGGGGAAAGTTCTTGGCCACCTCGCGGTACTTCTGCTCCTGCATGCGGGTCTCCTGGCCGGCTTCACGCGTTTGCTGCAAGGTCTGCGCCGCTTGCTGCCCAATATAGGTGGCCGCTACAAACCCGCCCAGCAAGGTCAGCACACTGGCGAGATGAATACTGCGCGCCACATTGCCTACCTGATAGTGCCTGGTATAGCTGGCTGGCGCGAGATTGACCGGCAGCTCGCCGGTCGCCAGCAGATGCATGTGCATCAGCTCAGGATGCCGCGTCAGCAATTCCGGATTCAGCCCCAGGCTTTTGGCGAGGACTTTCAAGTCTTCGCTGACACATTCCAGGTTTTGCTCTTGTGAAATATGACGGCAAATCTGGCGGCTGGTGTCATCAATGTCCGCCAGTACCATTTTGATAGGGGTGTCGCGCATCACCAGCCGCTGACTGATGAGGTATAGCCGGGTTTTTTCGGTTTCAGCCAGGTAAAAATAGGCCATGCGCTCCTGCATGGCAGGCGAAGCAGGCGCCGACCGGCTGATCAGCAAACGTCCATGGTGAAAGTACGTCTGGCGCAGCCCCGAGTTGAGCCTTTCGCTCAGCAGGATATGCGGCGCCTTAAGCTTCATGCGCTGCAGGAGCAGCTCACTCATCATCGACAGCAGATAGACGCCAGCAAGTGGCATGCGCTGTGCGGCGATCGCTTGCATCCAGGGTTGCAGGAAATCGGATTTCGTCAGGGCCACGTAGATGAAGCGATCATCCTTGCGCTTATCCTTCTGGCGCTCAATGAAATGCGCTGCCTTGAACGTGGCATTGCGATAGCCATGATTCAGTTTGCGCGCGAGCATTTCACGGCGGGCACTGCCCCGGGTGTGCGGCAGATAATCCTGCTGGTAATCTTCCTCCACGGCATCCACCAGCATGTAGAGCCGGGTATTGTCGTGCTGGGCCAGAAAGCGCACAAAAGCCTCATAGCCTTTGGGATCACTGCTGAACTCGTGGCTGGATTGCAAGTTGCCCAGACGCCACACCCCGGCAATCAGCTGGGTAGTGGTAGCGCAGAGGACGATTTTATTGAAGATAGCCATCAGAGTTTTAGCGTGCTGAAGGAATCGTAAACCGGGCCCAATACCGAGAACATGATAAAGGCCATGATGGCACCGAGAATGACCGTGAGTGCGGGCTCCAGCATCTTCAGCATCTTTTCGATGGACTCGCGTACATCGCGATCATAAAAATAGCTGATCTTGAGCAGCGCGACATCGAGCGCACCAGTGCTTTCGCCGACCTTGATCATGCGCACCACCAGCGCAGGGAAAAGCCCGGCATTGCGAAAGCTTTCACTCATGCTTTCACCCGCATTGATCTGATGATGGGCACGCGTCAGGGCATCCGCTACGGCCCGATTATCCACGATGTTTTCACTGGTCTTGATGGCATCCAGAATCGGAATGCCGGTTTGATACATCAAGGCAAAATAACGGGCAAAGCGTGCCAGTATGATTTTTTGTAATATCGGCCCGGTGACCGGCAAGTGCAGCATCAGGTAATCAAAACGGTACCGCGCCGCTGGTGAATGATGAATAAGATAAGCCAGCGCGCTGATAATGAGCACCGGTAGCCCCAGGATCAGCCACCAGTAATTGACGAAGGCATTGGAAAGAAAGATCAGCACCTTGGTCTGCAAAGGCAACTCCTGCCCCATGTTGCGCAGAAATCCCACCATCTTGGGCACCAGGTAAATCATCAGGAACACCACCGCGCTCAGCACCATTACCATGATAAAAAGCGGATAGGCCAACAGGCGGCGCGTCTGCGATAACAACTCATCCTGCCATTTGAAGGTATTGGCGAGATTATCGAATACCTCGGGCAGCCGCCCGGTTTGCTCGCCCGCCTGCACCAGGCTGACAAACAAGGGATTAAATACCTTGGGGTGCTCGGCCAGCGCTTGCGACAGCATTTTCCCGCCTTCGACTTCAGCGGTCACCGCACCAATGATCTTCTGAAAATGCAAATTGGTTGTGCTGTCGCGCAAATCGGCGAGCCCCTCCAGCAAGGGCACACCCGAACTGGTGAGCTGTTCCAGCTGAAAACAGAACATCATCAGATCCTGCAGGCTGATATGGCTGCGCTTGAACAAGGCAGGCGACTTGCGGGCAGGCCGAAAGGTAATCATGCTGAGGCCCATACGCTCCAGCCGCACTTCCAGATCGACTTCGTTAAGCGCGTCTATCTGGCCATGGGCTGGGCGCCCGATCTGGTCCACCGCCTTGTAGTTGAAGGTCGGCATGCTCAACGCATCCGGTTGGTCAGGTCGATCACCCGCATGACTTCGCTGATGCTGGTATAGCCTTCCAGAATGCGGCGCACGCCATCTTCAGCCAGAGGTACGAAGCCTTGCTCCATCGCCAGAGCGCGCATTTCATCCAGATGCGAACGACGGGCAATCAGGGCATCCATCTGGCTATCGATACGCAGCAGCTCGATAATGGCCATGCGACCGCGATAGCCGGTATAGCCGCAGCGCTTGCACCCCACGTGCCGGTAGATAATGGCATCCTGCCCGGGAGATAGGCCCAGTAACGTGCGCTCGTCTTCGGTAGGTGCATGCCCTTGCTTACATTGCGGGCAGAGCACCCGCACCAGCCGCTGGGCCACCACGCCTATGATATTGCCGGCCATGATGTCCGGAGAAATGCCGATATCCAGCAAACGGGGAAAGGTACCCAGGGCGGAATTGGTATGCAGGGTGGTGAATACCTGATGCCCGGTCATGGCAGCGCGAAATGCCATGGTGGCGGTATCTTCATCGCGTATTTCACCCACCAGGATAATGTCGGGATCTTGCCGCATGATGGAGCGTATGCCATTGGCAAAATCGAGTTTGTTGACCTCGGCCACCGAGGTCTGGCGCATCATGGTGACCGGGTATTCCACTGGGTCTTCCAGCGTCATGATATTCACTGCCTCGGTATTCTGATGCGCCAGCAGGGAATACAGCGTGGTGGTCTTGCCGCTACCCGTAGGGCCGGTGACGACCACGATGCCTTCCGGGCGCGTCATCATGCGCTTCAATTCATTAAGGGTATTCGGCCGCATACCCATGCGCTCCAGCGGCATGATGGATTTTTCGCGGTCGAGCACGCGCAGTACCAGATTTTCGCCGTGGATAGTCGGGTGACTGGCAACGCGGAAATCAATCGGGCGACCTACCAGGTTGATTTGCAGGCGGCCATCCTGCGGGGCGCGGGTTTCGGCAATATCCATCCCGCTGATGACTTTGAGACGAACGGCAATGGCAGGCCAGAAAGTCTTGTGCAGGCTGCGCACCTGCCGTAGCACGCCATCAATACGGTAACGTATGCGTAAAAATGCCAGCTCGGGTTCAAAGTGAATATCCGAGGCATTGCGTTTGACAGCATCCATCAACAGCGCACCGACCAGCCGCACCACCGGCTGGGTATATTCATTGCCATCGGCCTGCAAGCTTTGGTAATCGATTTCGCCGGTTTCGATTTCGCGCAGAATGCCATCCACCGAAAGCTCATAGCCGTAAAACTGGTCGATATATTCTTCCAGCTGCGCTTCCGCGGCCAGCACCGGCTTGATCTGAATCTGCGGCCCCAGCATGGCGCGCAGCTGATCCAGCGCCACCACGTTGAACATATCGGCCATGGCGATCACCAATTGGCGCGCCGCTTCTTCATAAGCAATCGGCAACAGATGATAGCGACGGGCAAAGTCCTCCGGCACCATGGCAAGTGCCTCGGCATCAGCCACCACGGGCGCCAGGTCTATGCTTTCATAGCCAATGGTGTCCGCCACCAGATCGCGCACCATGGCTTCGGTGACAAACCCCAGGCGCACCAGATGACGGCCTAGCGGAATATCATTTTGCGATTGCTCAATCAACGCAATGCGGAGCTGATCCTGGCTCAGCAGCCCCTGCTGCACCATCAATTCACCAAGCCGCTGTTTACGCTGAGGTTCTGTCATGCCGTTCGAGTATGCTCTTTAAATTATGATATGAGTTCAAGGCTGTAACTGGGCAATACGCGCTTCCAGCTGCGCGCGATCCACCTGCGACGCCCCCGCAGCGGGAAGGCGTTGCAGGACCTGCAGGTAATACGGCAGCGCCAGCGCAGGTTTACCCATCTGGTCCAGACTGACGGCCAGATTGAATAGATAGTCGACGTTATCCGGCGCAAAATGGTGCGCCTGAAAATACGCCTGCTGAGCCGAAGCCCACTGCGGCTGGCTTGCGTAAAGATTGCCCAGCATGGCATGCAAATGGGCGGCTTCCGGCTGCTGCGCCAGCAAATTTTTCAATGCACTTTCGCTACCGAGAGGATCCGCCGCCTCTCCAATGCCAATCAAAGCAGATTGCGCTGTCGGGTTGCGGGGATCCAGTTCCAGCACTTTGCCATACCAGCCGCGTGCATCGGCTTGCCGCCCTTGCTGCAAGGCAATAGCCGCCATGCCCAGCAAGGCATCGACATTGGCGCTATCACTCTGCAAGACCATGCGGTATTGCTTTTGCGCCGAGGCAATATCCCCTGTCTGCCAGGCTTTATATGCCGCGGAGAGACTCGGGTTCACGGCAGGCGCACTATTGCTTTTGCTGACGGTAAATGTACTGGTCGTCGGCAATTCCGGCGTCGCGCCAAATACCTGCGGTGCAGCTTTACCCGCGGCTAGTGGTTTTGCAGGAGCACTTACATCTGAAGCAGAATCTGCGCCAGCGCTGGGTTCAGGATGTTTGTTAGAGAATATCTCCGCGGGTGAAGTCACCGATGATGGGCTATCACTTGCAGCAGGCGGCTCTTCAGCTACCGGGCCAGTTGGAGCGGCTGGCACCTCTGGCGGAGCCATTTTTGCCATGACGATGTCAGGTTTGGCTAACGATTGCAGATAGTCATACAAAAAATATCCGCCGAGCAATGCCAGCAACAGCACCAATCCCAATGCCCCGATGGCGGTTGGTGATATTGCGGAATGACGCGGCCTGGCATGCATTAGCGTGCTGGCAGCGGCCCTGTCGCCTGCAGGCGCCCGCTCAGCCTCGCGCGTATTGCCTGCCGTGACTTGCGGTTCAAGCGACAAGGTTTCGGCGGCCGCAGCGTCTCCACTGCTCTTGCCTTGTTCAGCGCGGGATAGGGCTTTAATAAGCAGACTCATCGAGCTTTTGCGGTAATTGCATGCTGGGCAGGTATTGCTTGTATGACTGCAGCTCCTCGCTTTCCAGCGTGGCATTTTGAATGACGATGGGCCGCAGGAAAATCACCAGCTCGGTTTTAATTGTAAAGTCACTGCGGGCCGTAAACAGCTTGCCGAAAAAGGGGATTTTGGACACTTCAGGCACGCGATCGGACGCCTGCTGGATATTGTCCTGCATCAAGCCACCCAACACAGCCGTGTTGCCGCTGTTCACCCGCAACACCGATTCCAGCTCGCGTACCTGAATCTGGGGAATGCGGCTGGTGACATTAGCATTGGCGAGTTGGGGATTAGGATCATTTACGTAGCTGACCACCCGCGAAATTGTGGGCCGCACATTAATGTTGACCTGGCCAAGATCATTGATTTGAGGCGTGACACTCATGACCACGCCTACAGGTACGGTATTGGGCGTGGTGGTGACCGATTGCAGGTTGGTGGAACCCGTGGTGAGGCCTTGGGATATCTGTGATTGAATCGTGAAATACACCAGATTATCCACCACCTTCAACACCGCAGTCTGGTTATTCAAAACCATCAGTTTTGGGCTGGAAAGCACCTTGGTGTTGCCAAACTGTTGCAATAGCCTGAGACCGAGGCTGATGTCATTGCTGCTGTAGCCCACCACAAACGGGCTCACACTGCCCGCCGCCGCCGCGACTCCTGAGGGCGAAACAATGCCGGTAGTGCCAAGAGAGCCATTGATGTTAAACCCGCCCCCCAGACGCGTCCAGTCAATACCGGCTTGATAAGTGTCATTGAGGGTGACTTCCACAATAGAGGCTTCGATCAAAACCTGGCGCCGAGCGCTTGCCATGACTTTATCCAGAAACTCCTGCACTTTTTCGTGTTGTCTGCTGGTGGCTCGCACACTGATGACGCCTGTCTCCGGACTGGCGATCACCGTTGCCGCGAACAGGGTCTTGTATTCGGCGCGGGCCTGGTCACGCTCTTCTTGTGCGGTGCGCGCATTGCTTGCACCCGGAGGTAGCGTGGTCTGGCTGGGATTCAATAGTTGGGCGGGATGGTCGCCTTCGCCATTACCTGCTGGCGACTCCGCTTGCGATGGGCTCGCCGTGCGCGAAATGATCACTTCCTTATCCGTTTCTGCCAAAAGGTCACGCAGGTTCTGGATCAGGGTTTCCCATAAATGATTTTTGGATTCGCTGTTGACTGCGGTACGTGAGCTATTGGCGGCCCCAGTCCCGTTGCTTGTGACGGTGGACACACTACCTGCGGTCCCGGTACTGGCACTGCGCCCCGTACTGGCAATTTCCGCTGCCGCACCGATAAAGCCGGTTGTGTCACGCGACATATTCACATAGTCGACCTTGTAGGTACGCAATACCGGCATATCGGGAGCCACATACAACACGTTGTTTTCGACCTTGTAGGTGAGGTCAACCTGTTTGGCGAGGCGCTCCAGAATCGCTGGCAAGGTCTGATCCACCGCATTCAGTGTGACTTTGCCCTGGATGGAAGGGTGAATATCCACATTGAGTTTGCTTTCACGCGCCAGCGCAAACAGGATTTCTTTGACGGGCACTTCATTCACGACAACGCTGTAGGTCTGTTCGCGACTTTTGGCCTTGGGCGCGGGAACAAATGGTGTGATTTTGACGGGCTGAGGAATGGCGGCGACTGGCGCAGGAGGCGTCACGGCATCGATATGCCCCGTCGAGGGTGTGATCTGAGATACATGTGAACAGCCGGCCAACCCAAGCCAGGCAATAGCAGTGACGATCTTATTATTCATCGTGCCTTGTGATTCCCCATGTAAACAGCCCTTGATTTATCGCATATTAAGTACAGTAAGGCAATTAAGCTATTGAAGTTGTTTTATTTCTTTTGTGATACCCCCCACAGTTCTCATATGTGGCTGGTTGGCTCTCACGCTTTCCGGCAATTGCTTCAAGGCGGATGCGGCGGCTTCGCGGTTAGCAAAGCTGCCATAAAAGAGGCTCAGGAACGGCTGGCCGCTAACACGCGTACGTACCACATAAATATCCTCCAGCTTAAGCTTGAGCGCCAGTGCTTTCAGGGCATCGCGCATATCAGCATCGTGATAGGCCCCCATCAACTGCAAGGTAACGGTGGTCTCGATCTGTCGATCTAACCACGCTTGCGTGGCTTGCAAGCGGGCTTCCAGAACATCTTGCATCGCACTCGCTGGTGGCTGCTCGGCACCGAAAGGCTCGAATGCCGTCACGGATTCGTTGGTCAGCTTCACCTCATCGGCCTGCGGCTCGGAAACCACATGTGCTGACGATGGCGCTAGCACGGGGGCATTTACAGGCTGAGAAATGGGTTTGCCAGACTGCCACTGATGCCCGATATAGCCAGCAGCCAAGCCTGCGCACAAAGTCAGTACCCCCAAGGCAAATTGCCATCTCCGCCATCTATTTTGCTGTGCTTGCTGGCTAAACTCACTGTCGGCAATCGCGCTACGCACATGCTGGGGGCGCACCTGATAGACATTGTCTGAAAAAGCCGCCAGCAGCGCCTTGTCTGCCAGTACATTTACCCTGCGCACCAGACCTTCCGCAGTGCGCGAAATCAACTTGATGGCAGCTGGCGTAAATAGCGGCGGACCAAAATAGCCAGCGGCACGCAAACGGAACATGAGGTACTCACTCACTTCCTGCTGATCGAGAGGCTGCAATTTGAAGCTATGGGTAATACGCTCCCGCAACTGCCGAATATGCGAAGCGTTCAGATTGGTATCCAGCTCGGGCTGCCCGAACAGGACAATCTGCAAAAGCTTGTCATGCTTGGTTTCGAGATTGGAAAGCAATCGCAGCTCTTCCAGTGTGGCGAGGGGCATCCCTTGCGCTTCTTCCACGAACACCACCACTTGTTTTCCTGCTGCATGCCGGTCAAGCAGATACTGCTGCAGAATCTGCATGACATGAAATTTGTCCGCATTTTTAGGCAACTTCAGCTGCAGCTCAAACGCAGTGGCATATAGCACTTCATCCGGCGCCATGCTGGGGTTGGCCAGGTAAACGGTTTCTATGCTATCCGGCAGTTGCGTCTGCAGCATGCGGCATAGCATGGTTTTGCCACTTCCCACTTCACCAACCACCTTGATAATGCCTTCGCCACTGCGAATGGCATATATCAGGGCGTCCAGGATCGCGCCTCGCTTGCCACCCGTGAAAAACACGTCGGTATTCGGCGTGATTTTGTAAGGGGGTTCCTTTAAGCCGAAATGCGCATAGTACATGGGCCTATTCTTTGTACTCTTCCTGGGTTTGTATGCGGCTATATAAGGTCGTGCGATTGATACCTAGCAGCTTGGCGGCCTGACTCAAATTACCGTGGGTAATTTTCAGGGCAGCATTCACATAAGCGTTTTCCCAACGCTTCAGCACGGCATCCACATTGATGTTTGCTTCGCTACGCAGGTGCTGGTAAGCATGCAGGGTGATGGCATCGCCGTCGTTGAGCATGATCTCTTTCACCTTGATCTGCCCGATCAAGTCCAGCTCTGAGGACAGACGACTCTGCGTCACCGTCTCGCCAGCGTAATTGGCTAGCAGGCGGATGATGATGTTACGCAATTCACGCACATTGCCCGGAAAGTGATAATCCATCCATAACTGCCGCGCCTGTTCATCCAGCGTAAATAGCGCCTGCCCTGTCTCGCGAGCATAGAATTGACTGAAATGCTCCAGTAATAGCAATCGGTCATTTTCCAGATCGCGCAGCGGCGGCACGCGCAACGCAAATACGCTCAGCCTGTGATAAAGATCGATGCGAAACTTGCCATTACGCACCTCGGTACGCAAATCCCGATTGGTGGCGGCGACGATGCGCGCCCGACTCTGCCTGGTCTGCGTTTCACCCACGCGCTGGTATTCACCGTTCTCGAGCACGCGTAATAACTTGGCCTGCAACTCCAATGGCAACTCGCCAATTTCGTCCAGGAATAACGTCCCATCACCGGCATCTTCAAAATACCCTGTCTGGGTGTTGGCGGCGCCGGTAAATGCGCCCTTGCCATGCCCAAATAATATGGACTCCGCCAGTAATGGCGATATGGCCGCGCAGTTGATGGAAAGATAAGGCGCGTTCGCACGCTTGCTCAGGCGATGCAGACTGGTCGCCACCAGTTCCTTGCCGCTACCGGACTCGCCTTCGATCAGTACGGGGAATGGCGCATCAGCAAATTGCGAGATTTGCGTGCGCAAGGTTTGAATGGGGGCGCTTTCGCCCAGCAAGCCTGGCAAGGAGGTTTCGTTGCTTAAGTCCCCTTCAGTCTGTTCGGCATGCTGCAACTGCAAGGCATTGAGCAAAATCGTCTGCAGTCGCTCGACATCGCATGGCTTGGGGATAAAATCCACGGCCCCCAGCGTCAGGGCATGCTTCACATTAAACGCTTCATTCTGGCCCGACAGCACCAGTATCTTCATGGTGGGCGAATGTGCCAGCAATTCGGAAATCAACTGAAATCCCTCATCCGGCTTTTGCGGCGAGGGAGGCAGGCCCAGATCAACCAAGGCAAGAGAAGGTGGCTCACTCAGCTGGCGCAATACGCTTTGCGCTTGTGCACGGGAGGCGGCGACAAATACATCGAACGATTTACCCAATACGAAATGCAATGTATCGGTGATCAGAGGATCATCGTCAACAATAATGAGAACTGGACGAGCTGTAGTCATGACACCCCCTTACCACAGCTTAAATTAAAGAATTTTTATTTTTCATGACGTTACTATAACCACTAAGCCCAGTGGCATCAATGGCAGATATCCATACAGACGCGGACCTTACACACCTGCAGAGCACGATGAAAAATGCGTTATTCAACCCTTTTATGAGTGACTTACTCCAATATGCTGGCTCGATTTTGCACGCAACTCGTTATACGATATCCACCTTATTTATATATCGCTGAATAAATCCCGGAGCATCATGCCAGAGCAGCACGCCGACCCTACTCGCAGCGATATTGACCAACTTGCAGGTCCAGTATTGATAGAATTTGGTTCCACCTATTGTAGCTATTGCCAGCATAGCCGCCCTTGGGTAGATGCCTTGGTAAAGGCCCATCCCCAATTAAGCTACTTTCGTATTGAAGATGGAAAAGGTCGTCGCCTTGGCCGCACTTTCGGCGTCAAACTTTGGCCAACATTGATATTCCTGCGAGATGGTAAAGAAATAACGAGAGAAGTGAGGCCTGACAGTGAAGGGATAATCCTGCGAGCGCTTAAAAGCATTACGCCTTAACTCAAGAAAGCGAAAGCTGATTGAACTGTATGTGCTGAATTTTTTAAAGCGGGGGGAATTAAATGGGGTGGCTGATGGGGCTCGAACCCACGACAACTGGAATCACAATCCAGGGCTCTACCAACTGAGCTACAGCCACCATTGAAACTGGGGGATCAGTATCATGGCCTGCCCGACAGGAATCGAACCTGTAACCCCCAGCTTAGAAGGCTGGTGCTCTATCCGGTTGAGCTACGGGCAGATTGTCGGACAATCGTTTTGAAATACTGGTCGGGGTGGAGAGATTCGAACTCCCGACATCCTGCTCCCAAAGCAGGCGCGCTACCAGACTACGCTACACCCCGAGGACCGCAAATATAGCGCAAACCAGCGGTGTGGTCAAACTGAATCTGCTAAAATCATGCTTTTTCATTGATCCGAATTCTATGTCCGCACAACTCATCAATGGCAAAGCCGTTGCCGAATCCATGTTACTTGAGCTGAAGGCTCGTGTTGATCAGCGTCTTGCTGTCGGCAAGCGTGCGCCTGCTTTGGTCGTTATCATGCTGGGCGCTGACCCAGCCTCGGCAATTTATGTTCGGAACAAACGTCTTGCCTGCGAAAAAGTCGGGATTCGCTCTCTTGCCTATGACTTACCCGCCGACACATCAGAAGCAGATTTGCTCGCTCTCATTCAACAGCTGAACGACGATAGCCAAATTGACGGCATTTTGGTGCAATCCCCTCTGCCCCATCATATCAGCGAAAAAAAAATCATCGAGACCATCTCCGCAGGCAAGGATGTGGATGGTTTTCATCCTTATAACATTGGCCGTCTGGCGGTGCGTGAGCCAACCCTGCGCTCCTGTACACCATTTGGTGTAATCAAACTGCTGAAATCGGCGAATATTGAGCTAATGGGGCTGGATGCCGTTGTTATCGGCGTCTCAAACCATGTAGGCCGCCCAATGGCTCTCGAGTTGCTTCTGGCGGGATGCACAGTCACTTGCTGTCATCGCCACACCAAAAATCTGCGCGGGAATATCGAACGCGCCGATCTCGTCGTAGCGGCTGCAGGCAAGGCAGGATTGATACAGGGTGACTGGATAAAACCAGGCGCTATTGTCATTGATATTGGTATTAATCGACTTTCTGATGGCAAGATATGTGGCGATGTCGACTTTAATATAGCAAAAGATAGAGCCAGCTGGATTACACCTGTTCCGGGCGGTGTGGGTCCAATGACGGTAGCAACCTTGATGGAAAATACCTTGATGGCCCTTGAACTCAAGGAATCCGCCCAAATATAGTTACCAGTATGCTGATTGAGAGTACACTAGCCGACATTGTGGAATTTGAACGCTTATTTGATATACGAAGGCAACATGTTCAATGCAGTTAGGTGTTTTGCATCCCATTTATATTAGGTGTACACTTTCTCCGCTTTAAATTTTGTCAATCGCATTTTGAGTTTTCAAGGCACCTATGGCTGAAGCAATCACAAGACAATTTATTCCTTATCAACCGAAGCCGGATGAGGAATACATGAATGACAAGCAACTCGATCATTTCCGTAAAATCCTCAATGACTGGAAAGCCGAGCTAAGTCACGACATCGATCGTACTGTGCACACCATGCAAGACGAAGTGACCATGTTTGCCGACCCGAATGATCGCGCCAGTCAGGAATCAGACATGGCACTGGAATTGCGTAACCGCGATCGCGAACGCAAGCTGATCAAGAAAATCGACGAAACCCTTGGCAAAATCAACGAACACGAATATGGCTATTGCAACAGCTGCGGCGTAGAAATCGGCTTGAAGCGTTTGGAAGCACGCCCTACCGCAACGCTTTGCATTGATTGCAAAACACTGGATGAGATTCGTGAACGTCAAGTTGCTAAATAAATAACATCATCTACATTCTGCTCGCCATCTTTTGATGGCTTGCCAGAAAAAACAAAAAGGCCGGAAATTCCGGCCTTTTTTGTTTCGTACTATCTCTTAAGATGCTTCGGTTTCAACCTTGGCTTCTTCCGCAGGTGGATCGATAAGCGCCTTCATGCTCAAACGCACGCGACCCTTTTCATCAGCCTCCATCACCTTGACCTTAACAACCTGGCCTTCCTTGAGGAAGTCACCAACCGCATTTACGCGTTGATGAGCGATTTGCGAGATATGCAACAAACCATCTTTACCTGGCAGCAATGAAACAATCGCACCAAAATCCAGCAGTTTGATGACAGTGCCTTCGTAGGTCTGACCAATTTCAACTTCTGCGGTAATCGCTTCAATACGACGCTTGGCTTCTTCGCCAGCCTCCGCACTGGTGCAGCCGATCTTGATCGTGCCATCTTCTTCAATATCAATGGTGGTCCCGGTTTCTTCGGTCAGCGCACGAATCACTGCACCACCCTTGCCGATGACATCACGAATCTTTTCAGGATTGATCTTCATGCTGATGATACGAGGCGCAAAAGCAGACAGCTCTTGACGGGTCTCGCCCATGGCTTCCTTCATAAGACCCAGAATATGCAGACGACCTTCCTTGGCTTGCGCCAATGCGGCTTGCATGATTTCGGCAGTAATGCCGGTAATCTTGATATCCATTTGCAGGGCGGTAATCCCATCTTCCGAACCCGCCACCTTGAAGTCCATGTCACCCAGATGATCTTCATCACCCAGGATATCGGTCAGAACGGCAACGCGGTTGCCTTCCTTGATCAGGCCCATGGCAATACCAGCAACGTGGGTCTTGACCGGAACGCCTGCATCCATCAATGCCAGACAGCCGCCACAGACGGATGCCATGGAGCTTGAACCATTGGATTCGGTAATTTCCGATACGACGCGAATGGTATAACCGAATTCTTCCTGGCTTGGCAATGCAGCCAGCAATGCACGCTTGGCCAGACGACCATGCCCGATTTCACGACGCTTAGGCGTACCCACACGACCGGTTTCACCAGTGGCGTAAGGAGGCATGTTGTAATGCAGCATGAAACGATCAGTGTATTCACCTTGCAGAGCATCAATGATTTGCTCATCGCGGCCAGTACCCAAAGTAGCCACGACTAATGCCTGAGTTTCACCACGGGTGAACAAGGCAGAACCGTGAGTGCGGGGCAACACACCAGTACGGATGGTAATAGGACGAACCGTGCGGGTATTGCGGCCATCAATGCGGGGCTCACCGTTGAGAATCTGACCACGAACCACCTTGGCTTCCAGATTATGCAGTATGGACTTGATCTCGTTCGCTTCTTCAGTCGAAGTAGCTTCCGTGATCAACTCACTCAAGACACGATTCTTGATTTCATCCAACTTGGAGGAGCGAGCACCCTTGGACTTGATCTGATAAGCAGCATTGATATCCGCGCTGGCGATGCTGGTGATTTTTTCGATAAGTGCGGTGTTTTCAGCAGGTGGAGTCCAATCCCATGGCTCTTTACCTACTTCTGCAGCAATTTCATTGATCAGATTGATCACGGCTTGCATTTGTTCGTGGCCATACACCACAGAACCAAGCATGACATCTTCAGGCAATTCCTTGGCTTCCGATTCCACCATCAGAACAGCCGTCGATGTCGCAGCGACTACCAGATCCAGCTCTGTCTCTTTCAACTGAGAGGCTGTCGGGTTCAGTACATATTCACCATTGATGTAACCTACACGCGCTGCACCGATCGGGCCATAGAATGGAATACCGGAAATAGCCAATGCAGCAGAGGCACCGATGATCGCAGGGATATCGGAATCGATTTCGCTGTCCGACGACATGACAGTCGCAACGATTTGCACTTCGTTGTAGAAAGCTTCAGGAAAGAGCGGACGCAGAGGACGGTCGATCAGACGCGATGTCAGCGTTTCTTTTTCAGAAGGGCGACCTTCACGCTTGAAAAAACCGCCAGGAATCTTGCCGGCAGCGTAGGTACGTTCTTGATAATCCACAGTCAGCGGAAAAAAATCCTGGCCAGGCTTTACATCTGTTTTACCGACCACAGTAACGAGCACGACGGTATCGCCGTAACTCACCATCACTGCGCCATCTGCCTGACGAGCGATTTCGCCCGTTTCCAGAGTCAGCTCATGCTGACCATACGTAATCGTTTTTTTAATGGCTTTCACGTCTATGTCCTTATTAAAACGAAAAAAGCCGATAAGCGCCGCGTTACCGCTTTGCCTTCGGCTTGTTTCTTCAATTCACGAATTTGCGCTGATACTTTACAAGGTGCAACGTAATTATTTACGGAGACCCAGGCGCTCAATCAGAGTGCGATAGCGATCAGCATTCTTGCGCTTGAGGTAATCCAGCAATTTGCGGCGCTGACTTACCAACTTCAGCAGACCACGACGGGAGTGGTGATCCTTGGCATTGCTTTTGAAATGCTCTGTCAAATAAGTAATGCGAGCACTAAGAAGTGCAACTTGAACTTCAGGGCTACCTGTATCATTTGGAGCTTGTTGGAAATCAGCAACAATTTTTGCTGTTTCTTGAACTGTAATTGCCATAACTTAATATCCTGTGTTGTGAGATGTGTTTGCGCGTCAATGCAAATGCAGGTTACATTCAGCCCCGCTAGAGCATTCATTTACAATCAACTTTCGATTATAACTTGATTCAAGTATAAGTTCAACAAAGCATTCTCGCCTGCTTTGCAGCCATACATCATGAATTTTACGTCCTCCGCAACCAACATTAATTCGCTAAATCACCTGGCGGAGCAAACGCTTGGGAGCAATAGAGCCGCGAGAGGTTTGTTGGCCGATCCCTAGGAAAACGCCCTCTTCAGAATAGATCCTAAACAAACCTTCCATTCTCAAACCTGATTTCCACACTTCCTGACCGCGCAATAAATAAAAAGTACTATCGGCATCAATACTGATTTGCGGTAAATCCTCAATTGCGGCATCGGCACCAAGCAGGACTTCGTCACGCTGCTCCAGCGACATTTGATCAAGCTGTTCAATCGTCACGGCATCTTTCAGATTGAAATGGGCTGTCGTAAGTCGCCGCAAACCACCCAGATGGGCGCCGCACCCGAGCAACTTTCCAATATCTTCGGCCAAGGTCCGTATATAGGTGCCCTTGCTACAGGACACGACGATCTCAAACTGTTCGCCGTCAAACCGCTCAAGAGTAATCGCATGTATCTTGACCGGCCTGGCTTCTCGCGCAATTTCCACTCCATCGCGCGCATACTCATAAAGCGCTTTGCCTCCATGCTTCAATGCCGAATACATCGGGGGAACCTGCAAAATATCGCCGACCATTTTCTTCAGCGCAGCTTGGAGTTCATCTTGGGTCGTCGTTACTACTGATCGCTCGATAACATCCCCTTCGGCATCACCCGTTGTGGTGGTGCTGCCCAGTGTCACTAGCGCACGGTAACTTTTATCGGAATCGAGTAGAAAATGGGAAAACTTGGTGGCTTCGCCCAAACATATTGGGAGCAACCCGCTTGCTAGCGGATCAAGACTGCCAGTATGACCAGCCTTGGCTGCCTGAAACAGGCGCTTGACGATTTGCAATGCCTGGTTGCTCGATATGCCCAGTGGTTTGTCCAGCAACAATATGCCGCTGATATCGCGTTTGATTCTTTTGAACTGCACGGGTCAAAACATGACTGACGTCATTGCGTCAGGCATCACCTTTGTCAGTATTATCTTTATCCAGCTGGTCCTGCGCCAAAGCATCATCAATCAGCCGCGAGATTTTCATGCCGTTATCAATTGAGGCATCGTAAACAAAATGCAATTGAGGTACCGTACGCAATAACAGTCGTTTAGCCAGCTGACTGCGCAAAAATCCTGACGTTTTCTCCAACCCCTTTTGCAATTCCGGCGTGCCTTTTTCGGCACTGTAAAAAACCTTTGCATGGGCCAGATCGCCGCTCACTTCAACTTCAGTGACGGTGACCATGCCCACACGTGGATCTTTTACCTCAAATTGCAGCAGATCTGCCAACTCTCGCTGCATTTGCTCCGCTACGCGATCGCTACGGGAAAACTCTTTTGCCATATTAGTCTTCCAACCTTAAAGCGTTCTGGCAACTTCAACGATTTCAAACACTTCCAGCGTATCGCCCACTTCAATTTCATTGAAATTCTTCAGTGACAAACCGCATTCGAAATTAGATTTCACTTCCTTGACATCGTCCTTGAAGCGTTTCAGCGAATCCAACTCTCCGGTATGAATCACCACATTATCACGCAGGACACGCACCTTGGATGTACGGCGGATAACACCGTCGCTCACGTAACAACCTGCTACTGCTCCGACCTTGGAGATTCGGAACACTTCGCGAATTTCGACAGTACCAATCGTGGATTCCTTTTGCTCAGGTGACAGCATGCCACCCAACGCGGCTTTCACTTCATCCACTGCTTCGTAAATGATGTTGTAATACCGTACATCCACACCCGAGGAATCAATCAGCTTGCGAGCACCGGCATCCGCACGCACGTTAAACCCGATCACCACGGCCTTGGATGCAGCGGCCAAGTTAACGTCAGACTCACTGATCGCGCCCACACCGGTATGGATGATATTGACCTTAACCTCATTGGTAGACAGCTTCTGCAAGGAGGTTGCCAACGCTTCGTAAGAGCCCTGCACATCGGATTTGATGATCAACGGCAGCACCTTCACTTCGCCTTCGGCCATTTGCTCAAACATATTCTCGAGCTTGGCAGCTTGCTGCTTGGCCAGCTTCACATCGCGGAATTTACCTTGGCGGAACAAGGCAATTTCACGCGCCTTGCGCTCATCATTCAGTACGATCACTTCCTCACCTGCTGAAGGTACATCGGACAAGCCGAGGATCTCCACTGGGATAGAAGGACCCGCTTCCTTGATGTCATTGCCCGCTTCATCCAGCATGGCGCGTACACGGCCAAATGCGGTACCAGCAAGCAACATATCACCACGGCGCAGAGTGCCGGATTGAACCAGAATGGTGGACACAGGACCACGGCCCTTGTCCAGGCGGCCTTCGATCACGAGCCCCTTGGCCGGGGTGTTCTTTGGCGCTTTCAGCTCCAACACTTCCGCCTGCAATAGCACTGCTTCCAGCAGATCATCAATACCCGTGCCTGCCTTGGCTGAAACTTCAACAAACATGGTATCGCCGCCCCAGTCTTCAGGCACCACTTCGTGCGTTACCAGTTCTTGCTTGACACGCTCTGGATTGGCATCGGGCTTATCCACCTTGTTCACCGCTACAACAACTGGCACTCCAGCAGCTTTGGCATGGTGAACAGCTTCAATGGTTTGTGGCATCACCCCGTCATCGGCAGCGACCACAAGAATAACCACATCGGTTGCCTTAGCACCGCGCGCTCGCATTGCGGTAAAGGCTTCGTGACCGGGCGTATCCAGAAAGGTCACCATGCCACGAGGCGTTTCCACGTGATATGCGCCAATATGCTGCGTAATGCCGCCCGCTTCGCCCGAAGCTACACGGCTGCGGCGAATGTAATCCAGCAAGGAGGTTTTACCGTGGTCAACGTGACCCATGACGGTAACAACGGGAGGACGGGCTTCCTGAATGGCTTCAGCATGATCGTGCTCTTCCAGGAAGGTTTCCGGATCATTTGCCGCAGCCGCTTTGGCAACGTGCCCCATTTCCTCTACCAGGATAATCGCTGTTTCTTGATCCAACACCTGATTGATCGTCACCATCATGCCCATTTTCATGAGGACCTTGATCACTTCACTGGCTTTAACTGCCATTTTGTGTGCAAGATCGGCGACTGAAATCGTTTCAGGAACAAGCACTTCATGCACAATTGGCTCAGTAGGAGCATTGAACGCATGTTGCTGGTCTTCATCACGATGTGATTTTGACTTGGATTTGTGAGTACGCCAGCCTTGTGTAGGCGCAGCATCCCCACGGGTTTTAATACCACGCTTCTTGTTTTCGGCGTCAGCCCAGTCTTTATTATTCTTGCTGCCTTTTTTAGCACCTTTGTCGTCAGCTTTGGTGGCTTCCTTGGCCGCTGGCTTATGCAGGGTACCTTCAACCTTAGCTGGCTTAGCAGCCTCTGCGGCGGCCGCAGCAGCCTTCTTGGCTTCCTCTTCTTGTCTTTTCTGCAGAATTTCCTGTTTCTTACGCAGTTCAGCAGTTTGAATGGCTACCAGTGCGGCGTGTCGACGCGCCTCTTCTTCGCGTTTTGCGATTTGATCCGGGCTCAACACGCTGATGCGCCCGCCAGATGCCGCTGGAGCAGGCTCTGCAGTAGCTTCCGTAGAGGCAGGAACAGGTTCCGGAATCGCTTCAGGTTCTTCGACTACAAGCTCGGCCTCAGCTTCAACAGCCGCAATTGGCTCCGGTTCAGCAACAGGCTCTTCGTACACGGGCTCTTCAACGATCTGTTCCGCCAAAGGGGTTTCGGCAATTGTTTCATACTCCTGAACCTCCGGCTCAGCCTGGGATTCAGGAATAAATTCATTACCCTGATCATCCTGTTCAGGCAAGGATGGATCTCGACGAACCAAGACACGTTTTTTACGCACTTCCACCTGGATGGTTCTGGCCTTACCACTGCTGTCCGTCTTCTTGATTTCGGTATTCTGGCGGCGGGTAAGGGTGATTTTATTCTTTGGTGCCTGTGCGCCATGCTCTTTGCGCAAAAACTCCAGCAATGAGGTCTTGTCATGCTCAGTCAAGGTATCATCCGCCGCAGCCTTATTTACCCCAGCCCCTCTTAATTGCTCCAACAACAGCTCGGCCGGCAGCCCTAACTCACTGGCAAATTGTGCTACGCTTGTTTGTCCCATCCTGTTACTCCATCCTCATCTTACGCATACCACTGTTCATTTAATTACAAACGTTGTTGCGTCTAACTGAAATTCAATTTCATGGCTTGCTTACGCAAACCATGGCGCACGTGCTGTCATGATCAACTGCTTGGCACGTTCCGCATCCATGCTGGCCATTTCCATCAGCTCATCAACGGCCAAGTCTGCCAAGTCTTCCATCGTGGAAACCCCCTTGGATGCCAACAAATGTGCAGTAGCATCATCCATACCGTCCATTGTCAGCAAGCTTTCTGATGCCTCTTCCAGCTTCTCCTCCTTGGCGATGGCTTCGGTCAACAATGCTGCACGCGCACGCTTGCGCAATTCGTTGATCGTTTCTTCATCGAAGGCATCAATTTCGCTCATTTCAGCGATAGGTACATAGGCAATTTCTTCCAATGTGTTAAAGCCTTCCTGAACCAGAATATCTGCAACTTCTTCATCGACATCCAGCTTGTCTATAAACAGCTGGCGGGTCTTGCTATATTCTTCTTCATGTTTTTGAGCAGCTTCAGCCTCAGTCAGAATATTCAATGTCCAACCCGTCAGCTCAGATGCAAGGCGCACATTTTGACCGTTACGGCCAATCGCCTGCGCCAGCTGTTCTTCATCCACAACAACATCCATGCTATGCGCATCTTCGTCCACGACAATGCTGGACACTTCAGCAGGGGCCATCGCATTAATCACGAACTGTGCGGGCTCCATAGACCATAAAACAATATCTACCCGCTCGCCAGCCAGTTCGCCCGTTACAGCCTGCACACGTGAACCACGCATGCCTACACAAGTTCCTACTGGATCAAGGCGCTGGTCATTCGATTTAACGGCAATTTTCGAGCGCAAGCCTGGATCGCGAGAAGCAGACCTGATCTCAAGCAAGCCCTCTTCAATTTCTGGGACCTCAAGTTCAAACAGCTTGATCAAAAACTCGGGGGCAATACGGGAAAGAACCAGCTGAGGACCTCGACCGGTACGTTCAATGCGCGACAAATAGGCGCGTACACGATCCCCAACACGCAAATTTTCTTTAGGGATCATTTGATCTCTTGGTAAGACAGATTCAATACGTCCGACTTCGATAATCGCATTGCCTTTTTCCATACGCTTGATCACACCTGTCACTAGGTGCTCTTTGCGCGCCAGAAAATCATTCAGAATCTGCTCACGCTCGGCTTCACGCACTTTTTGCAGAATTACCTGCTTGGCCGCCTGAGCTCCAATGCGCCCGAATTCCACAGACTCCAAAGGCTCTTCGTAAAAATCACCAAGATTTAGTCCTTCGGCACGCTCGTCGTCGGTGTACATTTGTGCAGCAGGATTTTCCAAATCATCATCAGAAACAATCTGCCAGCGACGGAAAGAATGATAATTACCGCTATCACGCTCAATCTCGACACGAACATCCGCATCTTCGGTAAAGCGCTTCTTGGTTGCAGAGGCCAGCGCAAGCTCCAACGCTGTAAAGATCACTTCCTTGGCCACATTTTTCTCGTGGGCCAACGCATCTACCAACAATAATATTTCGCGACTCATTTCAAATCTCCGCCTAAAATCTGTATCACAACAGGTACTTAAATTATTTAAACTCAGGTGCCAGTCTTGCCTTGTCTATATTGGACAAGGCAAGGCGATGCAGCACCCCTTCCTGTTCAATCAACAGGTTATCCTGCTCAATACCTTGCAAAATTCCAATAAAATTCTTCCGGTTATCCACAGGGATGCGCAACTTCACCTGCGCCCGCTCACCAGTAAAGCGTATGAAATCAGCATCTTTCTTTAAGACACGGTCCAAGCCTGGAGATGAAACCTCCAGCCTGTCATAATCAATATCATTTTCTACCGCAAGCAAATTACTAAGCTGATTGCTCACGAGTACACAATCATCAATATTGATACCCTCAGGTTTATCAATAAACAATCGGATCAGCTTGCCACGATTCGAAACCTCGACATCTACCAACTCATACCCAAGCTGGCTGACAGATTTTTCCAATAATGAATACAAATCCTGCATTCGAGACGCCTTTTATCCTCTACGGAAACAAAAAATGGGCTTACGCCCATCAAAAATACATTATATCAATCAATTCAATGAATTGATAATACAAGATAGCACAAATAGAAAAGCCCTCGACTGAGGGCTTTTCTAAAAACTTGCCAAAAGCAAGTATATGTAAGAAGCTTGGCGGTGACCTACTTTCGCATACGAGAAGTATACTATCATTGGCGCAGAATCGTTTCACGGCCCTGTTCGAGATGGGAAGGGGTGGTTCCAATTCGCTATGGCCGCCAAG
>NZ_JAJAVG010000005.1 GCF_020531915.1 Methylovorus mays | reverse complement strand
CGATACGCATAACAAAGATGAGTTTATCAATACGGGGGCCATGTTCGGTGACAAGGGCGAACACCGTATTTTGTGGGCGATGATACAACTGCTGAATGCCCCGCAACGCTATGTAAAGAGGGGGAATTTTCCGTTACTTCCCGATTCTGAAGCCAAAGTCTGGTGTGATAAATTGGCACCGATTAGCGTACCCTCGGCCATGCGCGTTACCCAGTTCAAACGCTGGCAATTCGAGCTCCAGAACACCCTGTATGCCTATAAGCCGAAGATCACCACGCTGAATGTATCAGTGTTTGGCTTCAGCCGGGGCGCTGCCGAGGCGCGCGTGTTTGTGAACTGGCTGATGGAGGTGTGTGAACGCACGGCGCATGGCTGGCTGTTCGCCGGGATACCGCTCAATGTGCAGTTCCTTGGGCTGTTTGACACGGTAGCCTCGGTAGGCGTGGCGGATACGATGGGGGGTGGCACGCTGGCAGGCCACATGAGCTGGGCGGATAACACCTTGCAGATACACCCGGCCGTGAGGCGTTGCGTGCACATGGTGGCGGCGCACGAAGTAAGGGCCACCTTCCCGCTGGATTCAGCGCGCGTACATGGTCGGTACCCCGGTAACGTGCAGGAGATCATGTACCCCGGAGCGCACTCGGATGTGGGCGGTGGCTATGCGCCGGGAGCTATCGGGGTATACCCGCGCATGGGGGATAACCTCAGCGTGTTTGCCGGGCAGGACATGTACCATGCGGCGCGGATTGCCGGGGTGCCACTTGTTCCTTGGCAGAAACTTCCTGACTTTGTATCGTCCGCCTTGTTACCTTCAAAAGAGCTCATCCGCGCCTACAACGGTTATCTGAATGCCTGTGGGGTGAGTGCCGGGCCGGTGGATGAAATGCATCGCCAGCACATGGGGCTGTACCACAGCTACCGTTATAAATGGCGCAATGAGTTCACCACCCGCAAGATGGCATATCGGCATGCACGCACGGCGGCCGAGCAGCAGGGCTTGCTCAAGGTGCAAAACCGGTTTTTGCAGACTATTTGCTTTGGCTTGGTAGACCCACTGTCAGGTGACCAGTCACCTGCGAGTGCGGCTGCGCTATTTGAGAAGATGAGTAAAGCCTCTGGTGCCCCAATGACCGAGGCGGATCAGCCACGAATGGCCATGGCCGTGGCACGCAGCATTGCGCCTGAGCGGGTGACGCCTGAAATCGACTTTTTGTTTGACTGGTTCGTACATGACTCTATGGCGGGGGCTCTGGCAGAAGGGCTGAATGAATTCAGGTTTAACAGCATGGGGGCCGCGCGTTTCAGAACGATTTTCAAGGGAAATGATTAGGCTTTCTGGGCGCGACAAAATGTTTGCCTACAACGGCGGGCTGCGCCTGATTGCCGCAGGCATGAATATCGAATTCAAAGCCCTGCAACGCAATATCCGGCTTTTTTCCAAACTCAACATCACCTACCACGCCAACCGCATCCACCTCACCGCCGACAAAGAGATCGTCATCAACGGCGGTGGCAGCAGCACGCACTGGACTGCCGCCAGCATTGAGAGCGCCACCTTGGGCAAATGGTCTGTGTATTCCGCATCGCAAAGCATGCCACAGGCCAAGAGTATGCCGGTCAGTATGCCCACGTTACCGAATATTCATCCGGAAGGGCCGTATAGCGAGACCGTCAACCTCACCTCGCTTCTTGCAACGGCAGCAGAAGAAGAGGCGATCTATGACGATGCCACCGTGGCATTCAAAAACCCGACAGGTCATTTGGTCGCCCATGGCAATACGGATGAAGAGGGCGCCAGCGTGGATGTATTCCGCGATCAATCGGCGAAATTAGCGAGTTATGTGGGCCATGGGGTTTGGTTACTTAAATCAGAGGGACATGAAGAATGAGTGAATATGAAATGGCTGCAGATACACCTGTGGAAGAAGATCAGGTTGCCACTTGTCGCTTCAAGCTTAACTTTCTGGATTTTATTGGTGAGCCAATAGAAGGACTCACCTGCCGGATCACCCTTACTCTGGACGATGGCAGCCAGCAGACGCTCTCTGCCACCACCGATGCGGAAGGCTATGTGCCGCCAATGGAAAATCTACCCATCGGCAGTACCGCCATGATTGAAGTCAAAAATGACGCAGGCCAGTATCGCCCTGTCGGTGACGTGTTTATGGACTCCCCCGCTATTACCACCACCGCCATCAGCCCCAAAGTCAAAATAGAACTGCTGCCCATGCAACTGCACGAAGGCGAGCCCGGCACTATCGAAGACGAAATCCCCGATATTGCCTGTGACCCGGATGTGATCGTCCTCGACCCCGGTCAGCTTTCTGTGCCACCTCCCGCTGTCGCAAGCCCCGCGACCCTTGCCGCCCCCAATGCCAAACCCCGCGTTCGCAATCTGAGCCACAACGTCGGCGTTTCCAGCAAACCCATTCTCAAACAAGGCCGCGATAAAACCGGCAAGCCCATGACCGTTGTCCTCTTCAACAAAGGCGACTGGTACGAAAAAGCCGGGGCGGGGGTACGCGCTGGCATTCACTGGCTATGGAGCTGGGCCGACTTTACCCCAGAGCGCAAAGGCAAGCCCACACGCGCCAGGCTTGCACTCAAAAACCCACCTTCCGCGCCAGAGGCTGTTAAAGAGTTAATCCGGGTGGCCGAGCAAAACACAAAACTCAGGATTAACCAAAGCGCCACTACCGTGATAGCCAACATGACCAATGGCAAGTTTGACCGTAAATACAAGGACAAGGAAAGCTGGATAAGCCTGGGTTTTTGTGCACGTTACGTCAATATTGCACTCAAGCAAGCACAGATTATTAATGGGCACATGAATCTGCCTTGCGCTTCCGTGGCTGGGCCGCAATTGGAGGAGCTGGGCTTCCGTGATGTAACTGATGCCGTTCCTGACCCCCGCTGGGCGGCGGCGGGGGATGTCATTGTCTATAAGTGGAGCGACCAGGAGTGGGAGAAAAAGAAAAGAGAAGGGAAAAACCCTAATCCTAGCCTTCCCAATTATGGGCACATCGACATCCGCTCTTATGATAGCTATATCAGTGACTTCAAGCCTAAGATGCAGCATCCAGAATGGCGGAATTATGTCGATATAAAAATTTATCGAAAAGTATATGACCTCATGCCGACCTTGCGCATGAAGGCATTCTTGCGTTGTCTCCGCGAATACGAATGTCAGGCCGAGCGAGACGATGCCAAACGCTACCATATGTTGAATAGCCCACTTCCCAATGGTGAGAAGCGATTTGCCAATTTCGCGAAGCATCCTTGGTATGGTGTCATGGACCATCTCCCACACAACGGGTCTTCAGCAGCAGGGGCCTACCAAATGACCTCTGACACATGGCGGGAGTTCTTGAAAGTAGTGGAGCCACATCTTTCAAATATCCAAGATACGCCCACCTTTTCCCCGTTGATGCAGGATCGCTTGGCTGTTGCCATTCTTGAGTCTAAAAGTGCACTAGCCTCGGTCAGAACAGGCAATATTCAAGAGGCCGTTAATAAAATTACAGGGCGCTGGAGTAGTTTGCCTGGCGGCAAGCATAACTTAAATCGAAAAACGCCGGATGGAAAACCCATGGATATGAATTATTTCACCGCTCTATTTAATACTTATTTAAATGAAGAAATGAAAAAGGAAAGCTTGGCATGAAGATTGTTTTAAGATTGTTTTTTTATGGATTTATTTTTTTATCACTGACTAGTCGGGCTGAAGTGTCATCCCGCTTCAGCCAAGATCAGCAGGAATTAATTAAATTAGTACAGCAGTTCTACGGAATTACCAGGGCCATATACGTCGGTGCGGAGTTTAATAATGAATTCAAACCGAAAAATCATTGCCCATTTATGGAGAGGTTTATTGTAAAAGAATCTTTATTTAAAAGTGCGCAAGGTGATTGTTTCTTACCTCTTAGATATCCAACAATTGACGAGGGAGCGTACCTTCCAGACTATCCGACGCCTCAAATTCAGATTCCTGTTGTAAAGGGGAATCTGGCAGAGGTGTTGGTTTTGTTTAAAAAGCCAGACACTGGCCGCGTACGGTATTACCTTAAAAAAACACAACAAGGATGGCGAATTTACAAAGCCCGTTCGGATGAGCGCGCTTATGTTCCAGAAAATAATACGGATCCCGAGATTGACGAAATCCCATTCACGGACTTTCCCCCTAGCGCGGATGAAATCGAGCGAGAATACCATCCTAAATAGTCTTTAATCCAGAATGCTGAATACGCCACTCCCCAATGGTAACAAGCGCTTTAATGATTTTTCCAAACACCCTTGGTATGGCATGACGAATCAGCTGCCGAGCCATGGTTCAGGGGCTGCTGGAGCATATCAAATCATTCCAAAAACTTGGAATTCAATTCTTTTGGACCCGTCAGCGCAACGTATTGTCGCTAAGTCCGGGGAGCCTCTGTTCGATCAAAAAATGCAAGACCGTATTGCTGTCGCCATATTAGAAGGTAGAAATGCACTCGGTAGTATTCGGACCGGTGACATTGAAAAGGCAATTCAGCTTTTGCAAACAGAGTGGACTAGCTTGCCTGGAGCTAAAGAGAATGTTAGACGCAAAACAGTAGATGGAAAATCTATGGATATGGATTATTTTAGTTCTCTATTTAATAGCCACTTAAATGAAGAAATGAAAAAGGATGCTTGATATGAGAAATATAAGTGTTTTAATTAGTTTGGTGATTTCTATATTTTCTGGAATATCATTGAATGCTAACTCAGAAAGTTTTAATGAAGATCAGCAGTCAGCAAGAGCCTTAATTGTAAAACTATACTCAACAGATACTGATAAATTAATTAACGCTAATTTTGGAGGGAAATATATTCCTACAAAACATTGTCAGTTGGTAGGTGAGTTCTTGGCGAAGGAGATTATTTTAAAAGATAATCAAGGGTTTTGTTTAACTCCAGATATTTATCCAACGGCTGGGCCAGAAGACTATTCCAAGGAAACATCCTTTAATCCCTTACCTAAGCCGATTATTAAAATGCCAGTTGTCAAAGATAATCTTGCAGAGGTGTTGGTTCTCTTCAAACATGATCCAAGTCGGGTACGTTTTTATCTGAAAAATACACCAGATGGCTGGCGTATTTATAAATCGCGCTCAGATACTAGTGCGGACATTCCTGAAAATACTAAAAATCCAGATGATATGCGAGCTTTGGTGTTCACATATTTCCCCCCTAGCGCGGATGAAATCGAGCGAGTAAAACATTCTAAATAATCTTTACCACAGAATGCTGATTACGCTTTTGTTCAATGATAACAAGCGTTTTAGTGATTCCCCCCCCTTGGAATGGCATAACGCCCTTCGTTATCCCATTGAGGGGCTGACATGCCATCTTAAATTCGACGACAAAGTTATCGTTACCAAGACGGACGTTCGCGGCATGTTGCCTAAAATAATCACGGCAAACATAGCGTCTGCTGTTGAGGTCTGGGTTGAAAACAAGGCTAGCGCATTAAAAAAAATAGGCAGCACCGTCTCGGGGCTTGGGCATCAGTGGTTTACGCTGATTTCGCCGGGTATCAAGTTAATGGCCGAACTGGCCGCCCATGATGAGAAGCAAGCGCAGAAAAAGATCACCCCCGCCAATAGTGCGCAAAAACTGCATCATGGAAAAGCCGAAGGACAAGCCATCAAACCCGGGCACCCTGTTAAAAAGCGCAAGAGCCAAGCACACAATACCGAAGTGCTTGAGATGGAAGTCCCGCAAGGTCTGATCGACCTCTTTAAACACTATCGGGATGAGCCTGTCACGGAAGAGAGCTGGAAGATTGAAGCCAATATCTTGATATGCGATCCCAAAGTGCTCAAGGCCATTCACCATGTCGAATCTAGTGGTTCAGGCTTCAGCCGGATGCAATTAAAAGATGGCACACGCCTGCCTAAAATTTTGTTTGAGCGTCATCTGTTTCATCGCCTTACCTGTGGCAATGGCCCCTTGCCCAATAGCAAAAAACACAAGCGCCACGGTATCGGCGTCGCAGGTTGCCAATCCCCGCATGATCAAGACCCCGATATTTGCTGGCCCAGCGGCTACATTCTGAGCAGAAAAAAACTGGGCGAAGAAAATGCCCGCATGCCGGATGGTGTCATCGAGCAAAGCGACCTGTATGGCAATGAACGGGCAACTATTTCAAATTGCTGAAAGCCTATCGCCTCAACCCGGAGGCGGCCCTAAAGGCCTGCTCCTGGGGCGCATTTCAGATATTGGGGATGAATTATGCGATTGCGGGGGATTATGACAATGCGCAGTTGTTTGTCAGAGATATGTGCACATCAGAGGCAAAGCAATTAACAATTCTCCGACAGTTTATTGATAAAAATTCTCGCCTGCGCAAGGCGGTGCAGGATAAAGAGTGGGACAAAATCGCCTATCACTACAACGGCCCCAAGTATGCCGAAAATAACTATCAGATCAAATTGAAAGAAGCCTATGAAAAGCTTTAAATCTTCGCTATGTATCGTTGCTATATTGTTTTACCCCTGCTTTATTTTAGCTGATGACATCATGATCATGACACCACAAAATGAAAAGGGAGATTTTTGGGCTGGGGATAAGTCATCTCCGAATCCTAAATACGATACCCGACTAGATATGCTGAGAGAGGAAACAGTTAAGCCATATGTCCTTAAAAATTTAGCGACTTTACCCGTGAATCCGGCCATGACTGAGTTATGGTCAGGCAATTCAAGTGCGCGCTTTTCTCTTAATGGGCATATGTATTCGATGTTCGCTAATACTTTCATGCATAAAACAAAACCTGACGAAGTATGTTCGTGGCTGAAAGCAGAAAAGAATGGCCTACCCAATTATCAATGCCCAGAAGGTCAGCCTCTGCACTTTGATTGCCACTTTTACTTCGTCAACGACGATAGCCAGATCAAGGCGGTGCATATCGCCAAGCTGTCAATCCCCGAATCCAGGCGCCCGCCGTTTTGCCAGACGGTATTGGGGGTAGGTGCTGCCAATAAAACAGCCCCTGCCTTGATGGTCACTGTGCAGTATTTCAATACCGAATCCCCTGTTGCCAAAACCGCCTCACAACTGGGTTCAAACTGGCTACGCAGTACGCTGCTGTTCAGGCTACAAGAGAAGGATGGTGAGCTGGTGGTGACACAGGATGATAGCTGCCTGGGCAACCCAAACAAATTTGAGACGATCCCCGATGCGCGCAAGGCGTTTAAGCAGCGAGGGTGCAAATAGCGTGACGGGTGGCCTGCTGTTTGTGCTGGTGCATGGCAGCGGCCCGAACAGCGTAAAAGCCGACTGATCCTTTAGTCTTCAGCCAAACAAAAAGCCCGCCCAATAAGCGGGCTTTTTCTCATCAGCACAATGCTGACTCTCACTGCATGGCCGTATGCAGCTGGCCTTGTTGCTGCAGCATGCTGATGACGTCGGCGTTGTGCATGAGGACGTCGTGTTTGCTGTCGCAGGTTTTGCTGTTGAGTTCGTAGGAGATCAGCAGGGTGCAGAAGAGGTCGTCGTGGCTGAAGGGGTAATCCTGATAGGGTTTGAGGTCGCTTAATTTGTAATCAAAGTGCTTGCCCATCCACACGATGGCGGGGATGTGGGTTTGTTCTTGCGGGGCGATCATGTAGGGCGCGGCGTGCAGGTAGATGCCGTGTTCGCCCAGTGATTCGCCGTGGTCGCTCACGTACACCATGGCGGTGGCGTGGGTGTCGTTGTATTGCTTGAGAAAATCCACCACGTGCGCCAGAAAGTAGTCGGTATACAGAATGGCGTTGTCGTAGGCGTTATCGAGTTCCTGCTGCGTACATTGGCTGAGTTCGTTGCTTTTGCAGGTGGGTTTGAATCGCTCAAACTCGGGTGGGTAGCGGCGGTAGTATTCGGGGCCGTGGTTGCCCATCTGGTGCAGCACGATGAGGATATCCTGGTTTTTGTGGCTGTCGATGTAGTTGTCCAGCCCGCCCAGCATGCCGATGTCGCGGCACTCGGTGTCGCAGACTTTGTTCAGCGTGGGGCTTTTGAAGTTTTCGTAGGCCATGCGCGTGGCTACACCTTTGGAGTCTGAGTTGTTGTCGCGCCACAGAATCTGCACGCCATGCTCAAACAGCACATCCAGCGCGTTTTCATAATGCAGGGCTTTTTCGCGGTCAAAATCCTTGCGGCCCAACGCTGAAAACATGCAGGGGACAGATTCGCCTGTCGAAGTGCCGCACGAGCTGACGTTACGCAGGCTCAGCACATTGCGCTTGGCGAGCTCGGGGTTGGTGTCACGCGGGTAGCCATTCAATGAAAAGCGATCGGCACGCGCGGTTTCGCCCACCACCAGAATAATCAGCTCATGCCGCGATGGCGTACCTATCATCACCGCATCCGCCGCGGTGGCCGTCAGCGTGGTAATCGCGGATGACGTCAGCTTTTCATGGGCATACCCAAACAGCGAGTAAATGGGGTAAATCGGGTTGGCATAGGCGCGGGTGATTTTATGCTCACGAATAAATGAGGCGTAATGCGCGGTAAACGGCGCCACGACCAACACCATGCCGATGATGAGCAACAGCGTGAGCGAAAGCTTGGACTTGAACTCTGCCTTGAAGCCGCGGCCAGCTGGCCAGTAGCGAATAATCAGCCACGCAGGTAGCACACCCAGCAACAAGGTGCGCAGCACCAGCCCCCAGCTCAGCAGGCCGGCAAACTCCTGCGTATCGGTATGAAAAATATTGTCGATCATCACCGTATCGACCACCACGCCATAAGTATCCATGTAATACGCCGCTTGCGATGCCACCAGTACCAGCAAGGCCAGCAGCCAGCGTGCGCCACGGGTATGCGCCACCAAAAGAAGAAACAGCGCGGTGGCAAACGTGAAAAACAAACCCAGTGAGATCAGGAGCGGCACATTGCCCAGGCTGGGCGGGTACACCTCCAGCAGGCGTTGAAACAGGCTGATATTGGCCGTTGCCATCAAGAACACGGCAACCAGCAAGGTTTTACGATTACAAGTAGAAAACATGAGACTCTTTAAAATGGGTTGTGAACATGCCCGGCTAGGGCTGGGCTTCACTACTACATGGCACGATTCGTACCAGTGCCGCTTTAAAGAGTAGGGTGGGATGCCAAGATTTTATAGTCTAAAAATCAATGGCTTGGTGAGGTTCGTGTGGCGGTGTTGGAAGAGATTATCTGCTTACCCTGCAAATACCTTCACACCCTGTTTTTACAGCCTGCATATTTTGGTAAAGATGGCGGCGGAAAACCCTGGCGCTATCGGAAGCGGTGGTTATGCATCATCCATTGCTGCTTGAAGGCATCCTGCGTCTTTTTGAGGTTTTCCTGCTGGCGAAAATCCCACGGCGCGGTCGGGTTGGCATCGGCCCACAGGCCGCGCTTTTCATCGCGGGCGGTTTGCTCGGCCGCGGCATAACGCAGACGGTCTGCCTCGGTCTGCTCCCGCGCAAAATGCTTGTAATGCCACGCCATGCCCAGCGTGAGCTGGCGCAGATTGCAATCGGTGCCATTCACCCACACCTTGCCCAGCAGTCGGCCATATTGGTCGGTCTCCTGGCTCTCTATCATCGCCTCTTTGCCGCGCGCGCACTCTGCCAGCGCCTGCTTGGCCTTGTTGCCAAAGGCTTGCGCTTGCTCCGGCGCATCGATGCCCTGCAAGCGCACTTTATATTTGAGATTGTCCGGGGTTTTCACGGTGAGGGTATCGCCATCGGCGATATACACCACCTTGCCGCTCACATCGGCATGCGCGGTCAGGGCAAGGCAGCACAGCCATGGCAAGAAAAAACGAATAGGGGAAAGGGTAAACATCAGGTCAGGCGGCGAATCACGTAAGCATTATCCGCCAGTGTAAACCCCAGCCTGGGGTAATAGTCCATCGCATCCGGCGCAGATAGCAAAATCAGCGATACCTGATCGCCTGTTTTTTCTCGCGTCAGCCGTACTAGTTCCTCGCCTATGCCCTGGCACTGATACGCCGCATCCACCGCCAGATCAGACAAATAGCAGCAATAACTAAAATCCGTCAGCGCCCGGCTCACACCCACCAGCGTGTCGCCATCCCACGCAGAAAACACCAGGTTCGCATGCGTGAACATCGCCGCTATCCGCGTCAGATCATCCACCGGCCGGTTAATGCCCGACGCCTTGAACACCCGCGCCACATCGGCAGGGTTGAGCGGAAAATTTTCACGGTAAGCAATCATCTACTTTTGGGCCGACTGGCAAGTATGGTCATGGCAATTCTGCCCGCACACATAGTCACCGGCAGATTCAGCATTCAACGCCTTCAGCTTAGCCAGCGAGGCTTCACGGCAGGCTTGCAGTGAGGGGAATTGCCCCAGAGCGATGGGGTCATCCAGTTCCAGCTTGTCTGGATAGACGTAGCTGTCGTAAGTATCTCCGCCACAACCGGCAACCAGCGCCAGCAGGCTAGCGAGCGCCAGAAATCTCAATGCATTCATCAATAACTTCATAGGTTTACTTTATGGAATGGCTTGAGGTGATTTTAGCGACTAATGGGGAAGGAGGTGGGGCGGGATGACAATTATGGGCTGAGGGTAGATGGCTGACGTTGTTACCCGAGGGGGTAGTGCAGGATGAATTGCGTGCTGGGGTACTGGTGATGGTGGGCTACTCTGCGGCATTGCAAGAGCGGTTTTATGCGATTACGACTACCCATCGGCATCGGATTGAGGCGTTGGAGAAGTTGTTGGCGGGGAGGTCGGAGGATTTACCAGCAGCCTGAATTAGCGTGCCTTACGATATGTCAACTCTAGAATGCATGTGATGCTATAGAAATTTGAAGCAGTTAGTTTAATAACCTCCTTTTTGGAGTTAACTTAAGTTGACCTTTTTCCTCCTTGTAGCTAAGGAAGTGATGAACAGATAAAAACATAACTAATGCTAAAGTGTCGGTATTGCTAATAATTTTTGGTCTCTTATTCTGTGTAAGGCTACCGATGGTATCAATTTTTGAAACGATATTTTTGATTTTTGCTCTATCAAAATCATTAGCATGTCTATTAAATATCTTCACCTTTAATTCCAATTTAATTGGAAGGCCAAGTAATTTTTCCGCTATATGTGAGGGAAAAATCTTTTCTATTGTGTTTTGTATAACGAAGGATACAGCTACCTCGGCTAGAACATTATTCTCATCATAAAAATTATCAGGGATTGATTGAATAATAGAAATTTTTTCGCTATTTTTGATCGTCGTTGAATTGATAAGACTTATATATTCTTGACTTTCCAAGTTAATCAGGGTCGGCTCTGCAGCATAGGTGGAATAGTTTCTTTCAATCAATTGATATGAGAATTCTGACAAATTTTCTTTCAAATAATCATGGTTCTCTTTTGTAAGTTGAAATTTATCAGCATCAATTAAATATTTGATTTTTATTGCAGATATATCAAGATCGGATAAATTTAAAAAACGATAAGGTATCGATTCTATTAGGTGTTTGTAGGAAGAATCAATAATCTCATCGCAGTAAACTATTTTTATTGAGAGGCTTTTAACATTATCATCTTTTGAATTAAGTCTTGTAGAAGAGAGTTGCAAGCTGTTATCTGTATTGTTCAAAAATGTGATTAGATGCTCATCTAGTATTTCTTGTTCATATTCAAAGTAATTTAATAAATTGCTCCAACGCGCAGAGAGGCGATTATTTTTAAGCAAATGGCTCCAAAAGTATTTATTTGTGATCGAATTTATGTTTTCGATTTTGAAATAAAATTTCTCAATCAATTCACTAATAAGTTCTGCGTCAATTTGTGAATTTATGATTTTGCTGATTGCAAACTCTGATTCGGTAATATTTTCAGAAAGTAATAAAACATTTTTAATGTAAATTTCTAAATTGCTATCCACATAGTTTACTAGCTCTGGGTGGCCTGACTGTAAAATGCATGTGTATCCAGCATTGATATCAGGAATGGCGCTTGAACTTTCTGAATTTAAAATTTTTAGTATATTTGCATCTGAAAGATCATATGCATTTTGTTTTTTAATTTCTTGTAAAATATTCTCGCTATCACAAGAGGATATATCTAGAAATTTAATTTTCAGTAATTTGATAATGCCCTTTACTCTATCAAAATCTAATAAAGGAAGTATCTCAAATATTTTTTTAGATTTCGAAATGCAACCGCTAAAGTAGTTATCAATATTAATATTTAATAATTCGTCAAGGTGAATTTCACGTAAGAAAACACCAAATAATTGGTTATTTGCGAGATCATCTTTGTTTGATGTTCTGAAAAAATCCATCCAAAAATTCTTGTTATGACTTGATAGTTTGTTGATTAGCGTTCTACTTTCTTCATTAGTCTCTGAATTTTTATCAGCCTTATATATAGATAGATATTCATCTATGAATTTATACCCTTCAGTCTCAATTAAATAAACTTCACTTAAGAGATCATGGAGAGCATGGGAGTTAGCCATATTCTTTAGGAGGTAATCAAGAAGGTCGTAATTTAGAATTGCTCTTATGCTAAATCTCTCAGGTTGTATACGTTCATATACTTTTCCAGGATTGCTAAGTGGATATTTAAAATCTAGCTGCTTGTGATTGGCCAGGCTGATCAAGAATTGCTTGTCATTAGCAGACAACTCTCCTGGGTAAAAGAAAGACATATATGAATCATAGTCTTCTTCAATATATCCATTCACAATAAGAAATCGGATTAACCCACAATCTGTAAGGATTTTTGTATCAATGTCTTCAAAGATATTTGGATCTTTTAACTTCTTAAGTAACTCATCAAATTTTAGTGATGGAGCGCGTTTAATTTCGCTTTCTAGTACCTTTATTTTTCTTTTTAAACCGGTTATCGTACTAGTGGTTTTATCGGTGATATTTTGTTTTCTTTGCGTGTAGCTAAAGTTTGGGTTTATTGAGGCCTCAATTTCGCTAAATAATATATTCTTGCTGCTAGTGTACCTGTTTTCTGTACGTATATAATCTATTTGGGTTTTTGATATTAATTTATTAAATAAATCTTCGCTCAGTAATTCCCCGAGTCCTCTATAAGTGTTTTCAATATTAATACTCCGCATATCAGGTATCAGTTGAAAATACGCTGCAACATATGTGAGTCTCAATTCTTCGAGGCTGTTAGTTTCTTCATTGTCTATTTCCGATAATCGTTCATTTAATCTATCAATATCCTGCTTCAGGCTAATCGCATAGTCATGTCGATATTTATTTATTTTCGCAAATATGTTTGCCACTATTCCTTTTCTGTAATTTAGCTGTTTGAAGTCTTCTGGATATTTATTTTTATAAATGATCAAACTTAATAATTTTGTATCATCAAGTTGAATTTCGCTTGATGGTTCACTGTCGAGATTTGCAGGAGCAGTTAACATTTTTTTGTAGATTACAAACTCATTGGCAATGTTTAAGAGCATCCGCATATCATCAATAAATAAAGAAATATCTTCGAAAAAATTCTTTTCAACGGAATGATTTTCAAATGCATTGTTAATCGCAGAGCGTAACTTCTCTTCAGCGTTGAATGAATTTATGACTGGAATGATTGGGACGATAAAATCAAAAAATTTTGTTCTGTCTTCTGATTTTTGGAAAACATCATCACCTAATACAAAAATAAATTTAATTATTTTATTTTTATTTAGAATTTCATCGGAGTAATTTAGTAAAGTATTTATTTCTCTCAGTTTGATGAAGATGTCCCTACTTTGAAATCTATCTAAATCCTCAAAGACAACGATGTTGTATTTGGTTTTTTCAAAGAAATAAATGAGCTCATCAATGAATTTATTGAGAATTGAGTCCCCTTTTTTTTCATTAAAACTGATTTCTGCACCTGCTGCGCCTAACTTATTGAGTCCAATCTTTGGGAAGGAATTGAAGATTTGTTGTAATAACGCTATTGCGCTGAAGGCAATAAATATTTCATATAAATAATTATATTGTGGATTAAACAGAATGTTGTTTTTGAAAAGCTTATAATCAGGATTTAAAATGAATCCCAATGAAGATAAGAGGGTGATTAAAAGAAAGGCTTGACCAATATTGCTGGTTAAAAATAATTTATTCAGTATTGGGATGTGTTTGTATTTTTTTACTTTCAATCGACTGAAATGGGAATCCTCCAACTCATCAGCACCGACCTTGAAGAAAATTTGCTGCAATAAGCTTTTCTCAACATCACTGTTAAGCTTCATTCTCTTTTCGTCATCTAGAGCTGGGCTTCCAGTGTCAAAGGTTGCTAAACTAATATTTAAAAACTCGTAGCTATGAAAGCCGTTATATTTATTTTCAAAAGTCCTCAAAATGCTACTTTTTCCTGAGCCATATGGACCTGTAATGGCGATATTTTTGACATCCTTATGGTTAAGCCCATGTAACAAAGCATTTTCATACTCTTTCAAATCTGCTTTATTGTTTGGAGTTAATGCATTGTAAACTTCTAATTTTGATATTTCTGAGTGACCTTTTCTGTTTAAGGTACCTTTAATTTTTATTATTAATTCGTTTATGGCTCTTTTTACGGATTCGAGTAAATTCATTTACAGAAGCCCCTTTTATTTTTAAATAATCAACAATAGAACTTCGCAAGTTAAATATGTCGACATGTACAACAATAAAGGTAATTTTAGTTATTTTAGAAAATTAATTATCAACATATTATTATATTCAACGTTGATTCTAAATGAGCCAGCCCACCGTCATTCCACTGCTAATGTGGTAATCTAGGTACAAGGTTACATGATTTCCTCGTTTTGTTGTCATCGGCTTGATTCGTTTTTTGTTGGTTATCCAATGCTGCTGCTTGATTGGCCTACGATTGGAATTGCTGTACCGGCGTGAGCTCATTGTAATCTTTCCACATGTCGGCGATGTTGAGCTCGGGCTTACACTTGAATTTCACTCCAATCATCATTCACTTATATACTGTAGTAATCACCCAGTTAGGCAATTGATGTGTTCGCCATTGATTAGCTGATACTTTCGATGGGTTTTATATTAAACGATGAGAACTTGTTGAAAACAAAAAACCCCGCAATCTCTAGGATTTGCGGGGTTTTTGTACTGCTTTAGCAATCGCTGAAACAGGATGTTGGTGGTGATGGGGGGACTTGAACCCTCGACCCCAGGATTATGAATCCTGTGCTCTAACCAGCTGAGCTACATCACCGGGTACTGTTGAAACAAGCCCGCTATTGTATTTTCTGAGCGGGTCTTTGTCAAAGCCAAACTGCGCTTTTTTATTGGCCTGGCGGCGAATTACACGTTAAAGCGGAAGTGGACGACGTCGCCATCCTGCATGATGTATTCCTTGCCTTCCAGACGCATTTTTCCGGCTTCCTTGGCGCCTTGTTCGCCTTTGTTCTTTACGAACTCTTCGTAGGCGATGACTTCGGCGCGGATGAAGCCGCGTTCGAAGTCGGTGTGGATGACGCCAGCGGCTTGCGGGGCGGTGGAGCCGCGTTTGACGGTCCAGGCGCGTACTTCCTTCACGCCAGCGGTGAAGTAGGTTTGCAGGCCGAGCAGGCTGTAGGCGGCGCGGATAACGCGGTCGAGGCCGGGTTCTTCCAGGCCCAACTCGCTCAGGAACATGGCTTTGTCTTCGTCTTCCAGATCGGCGATTTCGGATTCGATCTTGGCGCAGATGGCGACCACGGGGGCGTTTTCTGCTTTGCCGAGGTTCACGACTTTATCCAGCAGCGGGTTGTTCTCAAAGCCGCTTTCGTCGACGTTTGCCAGATACATCACAGGCTTGACGGTGATCAGGCACAGCGGCTTGATCAGTTGCAGCTGGTCAGCATCCAGGCCCAGAGTGCGCACAGGTTTGCTTTCATTCAGCCATTTCTGGATTTTCTCAAGTACGGCGCAGAGGGCGATGGCTTCTTTGTCGCCAGACTTGGCTTTTTTGCCTTCGCGCTGCAGAGTTTTTTCTACCGTTTCCATGTCGGAAAGCGCGAGCTCGGTGTTGATGGTTTCGATGTCGTCCAGCGGGTCTACCTTGCCTGCCACGTGCACGACGTTGCCATCGTCAAAACAGCGCACTACGTGGGCAATGGCGTCGGTTTCGCGGATGTTGGCGAGGAATTTGTTGCCCAGGCCTTCGCCTTTGGAGGCGCCTGCGACCAGGCCGGCGATGTCGACGAATTCGACAATGGCAGGCTGGATTTTTTGCGGGTTGACGATGTCGATCAGCGGTTTGAGGCGCGGATCGGGCACTTCCACAATGCCGACATTGGGCTCAATGGTACAGAAGGGGTAGTTTTCCGCAGCAATACCGGCACGGGTAATGGCATTGAACAGGGTGGATTTACCAACGTTGGGTAGACCGACAATTCCGCATTTCATATGGCTCGCCTTTTTTGCTTAAACTGCTTTGGGTTTGGTGTGTAACTTGAGCATGGCTTGTTCAAAGCTGCCGGCCAGCAGCTGGTCGAGCAGGGCCACGCTATCTTCTATGGTGGTTTCTATCAGGCTCATTTCGGCCTTGGCTGGTGCATGCAGCACAAAGTTGACCACGGCTGCGCGCTCGCCGGGGTGACCAATGCCCAGGCGCAGGCGCCAGAATTCATTGGTGCCGAGGTGCGCGGCAATATCCTTGAGGCCATTGTGCCCGCCGTGGCCGCCGCCTTTTTTCATTTTGACCTGGCCGGGCGGGATATCCAGCTCGTCATGGATCACCAGGATCTCATGCGGCTCTATTTTGTAAAACTTGGCCAGCGCGCCTACCGAGCGGCCGCTGGCGTTCATGAATGTGGTGGGCTTGAGCAGCCAGGCTTCTGTGCCGCTGTGCTTGAGTTTGCCTGCCAACCCGTGAAACTTGGCTTCATTGGCGAGCTTGCTGCCGGATAATGCCGCGACGCGGTCTATCCACCAGAAACCGGCATTGTGGCGCGTGTCTTCATACTCGCTACCGGGGTTGCCGAGGCCAACAAAGAGTTTGATGCCGTTCATGGGGTAATCAGCTTGGGTTGTCTGTGCAGCAGTATAAATAAAGACGCGCGGTCCGAGTGTGCCAGTGATGGGCTCGGAACGCGCGCTTTAAGCCGCTTGCAGAAAAAACTTATTCTGCTGCTGGTGCGTCAGCGGTTTCTTCTTCAGCAGCTGCACCGCCACGTGGCACGGAGATCGATGCAACAGCAGCATCGTTTTCGTGTGCCAGTTGTACAAATTCAACGCCCTTAGGCAACTTGATTTGTGACAGGTGGATGCTGTGGCCGGCTTCCAGGGTTGCCAGATCAACTTCGATGAACTCTGGCAGGTCTTTTGGCAGGCAGCTTACGTCAGCTTCGGTCAGGATGTGGGTTACCACACCGCCAGACAGTTTCACGCCAGGAGCGATGTCCTGGTTGATGAAGTGCAATGGCACCTTCACGTGCAGCTTTTCAGTAGCGCTTACGCGTTGGAAGTCGATGTGCTGAATGGTGTTGCGTACGGGGTGCATCTGGTAGTCACGCAGAACAACTTGTTCCTTCTTGCCATCCAGGTTCAGAGTCAGGATGGAAGCGTGGAAAGCTTCGTGACGGAATTCCAGGAACAGCGCCTTGTGGTCAAACTCAACGCTAACAGCGTCTTTGCTTGCACCGTAGACGATGCCAGGCACCTTGCCTGCGCGACGAAGGCGGCGGCTCGCACCCGTACCTTGGTTTTCGCGCTTAACGGCGGTAATTTCGATTTGCATGGTACTACTCCTTAATTAACTGCTATCCGCGACCAGATAACAGGGTTGTGAGTACAGGGCCTTGTGGGCTCTGCGCTCGAAACTTAATCCATAAACAGCGAGCTGACCGAGTCTTCGCGGCTGATGCGGCGGATGGTTTCGGCAAACAGCTCAGCGGTTGAAAGCTGGCGAATCTTGGGGCATGCAGCGGCATCGGCGCGCAATGGGATGGTGTCGGTGACAACCAGTTCATCCAGTTGCGAGCTGGTGATGCGCTCTACAGCCGGGCCGGACAATACCGGGTGGGTGCTGTAGGCGACCACTTTGGATGCGCCTTGCTCTTTCAGGGCAATGGCGGCTTCGCACAGGGTGTTGGCGGTGTCGACCATGTCGTCCATCAGCACACAGGTACGGCCGGCAACATCGCCGATAATGTTCATGACCTTGGCCACATTGGGCTTGGGGCGGCGCTTGTCGATAATCGCCAGGTCGGAACCCAGCTGCTTGGCGGCCGCACGGGCACGCACCACGCCACCAACATCGGGCGATACCACCACCAGATTTTCGTGCTTTTGCTTCAGCAGATCATCCAGCAGGATAGGGGTCGCGTAGATATTGTCGACGGGAATATCGAAGAAGCCTTGAATCTGGTCAGAGTGCAAATCCATGGTCAGCAGGCGGTTAACACCGACGCTGGTGAGCATGTTGGCAACGACCTTGGCGGTAATGGCAACACGTGCGGAACGCGGACGGCGATCCTGACGTGAGTAACCGAGATAAGGAATCGCTGCGGTGATGCGGCCAGCAGAGGAGCGACGCAGCGCGTCGACCATCACCATGACTTCCATCAGGTTGTCGTTGGTGGGCATGCAGGTGGATTGCAGAACGAAGACATCCTTGCCGCGCACATTGTCGAGCAGTTCAATCATGACTTCGCCATCGCTAAAGCGATCTACCGTGGCACGGCCAAGGCCGATACCCAGGTGGCTGACTACTGCTTCGGCTAGCTTGGGATTGGCTGTGCCGGTAAATACCATCATGTCGCCATTGGCCACAGTCGGGATTCCTTGTAGGTCAAAAAAATAAAAAAGCGTGTATAGCTACACGCTTTTAATGCATTCTGGCTGGGGAAGAAGGATTCGAACCTTCGCATGCCGGAATCAAAATCCGGTGCCTTAACCAGCTTGGCGACTCCCCATTTGATCTTAAATCTACACGTTTTTTACAAGGTCATAAAGTGGATGCTTTTCCAACCCTTTTGCCACACATGAAAACACCGGAAGCCCCGCTATTTTCGATGGCACCTGAGCAAGAATTGCTTCTGCTTCTGCCTGGCTATCAACGCTGATGAATACTGAAGCGCCTGATCCGCTCATGCGTGCCGGTGAGAATTGATTTAACCAACTCAGACTGGCGCCGACTGCGGGATGCTGCTGGCAAACTACAGTTTCAAGGTCGTTGTGAACCATGCCCCTTGAAAAGTCCGCTATTGTCGTGAGTTTTGTATCCCTTGTCAATTCCTTCGACGCAAAAATTTCAGCAGTCGAGACGTTGACTTGTGGCGTCAACAGCACATACCACGCTGGATTCAAGGAGATAGGTGATAATTTTTCTCCTACACCTTCTGCCCAGGCATTCTCGCCAAAAACAAATACGGGCACATCGGCGCCGAGTTGCAGGCCTAGGGTGATCAGCGCCTGGCGATCGAGCTGCAGATCCCATAGATGGTTAAGCGCCAGCAGCATGGTGGCGGCATCCGAACTGCCGCCGCCCAGGCCGCCGCCCATGGGGATGCGTTTTTCAATCTTGATGTCGACACCGCGCTTGCAACCGGTGTGTTGTTGCAGCAAGCGGGCCGCCCGCACGCACAGATCGCGCTCTGCCGGCACGCCGGGGACTTCAGTCATGCGGTTTACCTCGCCATCCTCACGCACGCGCAGTTGCAGCGTGTCTGAAAAATCCAGCAGGCGGAACACGGTTTGCAGTAAATGGTAGCCATCGGCGCGCTGACCAGTGATGTGCAGGAAGAGATTGATTTTGGCCGGGGCCGGGTAAGTGTGAAAGTCGGTCATGGCGTTATGGCTTGGATTGCAATGCGCTGGTGTCATTGCTGTCATCGATATTCCAGCGCTCGACGATCAGTTTGAGATTCAGTTGCAAGCTTTTCATGTAAATTTTGTGGGGCAGGTCGTATGGGCCAACGCGCTGGTACTGGCTGTATTCAATGTCCCAGCCATCCTGCTTCAGGCGGGTCAGGCGGCCTTGTTCATCCCATATCGCTTCATGGGGCGCGGCGGTGGGGCGGCCCAGCGCCCAGTCATGCAAACCTTGCATGGGCAGGCGCCAGCCCAGGTGTTGTTCGGTCAGGGTTTCGGCATCCTGCGCGCGCAGGGTTTTCTGGTCGCTGGTCACCAAGGTGACGCCAGATGGGTCTTTTTCTATGGTCGCGACTTGCGAGCCTAGCGGCGAAAATAGGGCTACCTGGTCAGTGGCTGGCTGGTGATTCCAGGTAAAGCCGCCGGAGAAGCCCTGCTTTTGCGTCTGCACGCCTATGCGGCCTTTCAGGTCGAATGCCTGCAGAGGTTGCAGGCTGGCAAGGTGCTGACGATGCACCTCTTCATTGGCAATCGGACGCGGTGGCGTGGTGGTACAGGCAGAAATCAAGAGGGCCGCCATGAAAAGCGGCCCCCGCAGAAGCACACGCACGTTCATCAGTTCTTGAACTTCTGCGCTGTCTTGATCAGGACTTCGTTATCGGGAAATACCTTGAGGGCGGATTCCCAGGTTTGCACCGCTTCGTCCTTCTTGCCCTGGTGCCACAATACTTCGCCCAGATGCGCGGCGATTTCGGGGTCAGGCTGCTGCGAGTAGGCTTGGCGCAGGTAATTGCTTGCAGCGTCCAGCTTGCCCATGCGGTATTGCACCCAGCCCATGCTGTCGAGGATGTAATGGTCATCCGGGCTCAAGGCCAGAGCTTGCTGGATTAGCTTGTGCGCTTCATCCAGCTTGAGATTGCGATCTGCCAGGCTGTAGCCGAGGGCGTTGTAGGCTTGGGCAAAATCCGGCTTGAGCTTGATCAGCTTGCGCAGCTCCTTTTCGGCAATATCAAATTGACCAATACGCTCAGCTGCCATGGCGTAGTCGTAAATGATCTCCGGCGTGTTCGGCAGGCTGGCAACGGTTTGCCCCAGCAGATCGTAGGCTTCCTGGTAGCGTTTCATCTTGCCGAGCAGGCTGGCCTGCATCTGCATGGAGAGTGCTTCCTGCTCATTTGTCAGGTCTGGAATGCCGCGCAGCACCTGCAATGCGGCATCAATGCCCTGCGTACGAGCCACAATGCCGGCAATGTTGAATTGCGCATCCAGATAGCGGTCACCTGGTTTTACGCGGTTGTACCAGGCCAGCGCCAGCTTGTCGTCATTTTGCTTTTCGGCGATCTGCCCCAGATAAATAAAGACCTGATCCGGATTTTTGAAGCCGGCAGCCAGGGCATCCTGAAAATACTTTTCTGCATCAGCCAGCTCATTGGCTTGAATCGACAGCAAGCCGACGACGACCATGATTTCAGGATTGTTCTTGGAAGCCGAAATCAGCTTGATGAATTCAGGCTTGGCCTCATCAAAGCGTTTCTGGTTGATCAGCAGGCGGGCCATGGTCAGCCGAACTTCGTTGGCGTTTTCATGGGCGCTTAGAAATTGCTTGTAAAAGTCGATGGCTGCGTCAGGCGATTGCAAGTATAGAATCTGGCCTTTGAGCAGTGCGCTCATTTCCCAGCCGGGGCTTAGTTTCTCCGCCGTATCAAGTTCGCTCAGGGCAAGTTCCAGCTTGCCAGCGGCCAGTGCCGAGTTGGCAATGGTGAAATGGGCTTCCGGCAGATCGGGGTAGGGGGCTGCCAGCTCTTGCACCAGCGTCAGCACCGCGTTTTTGTCGGTTTGCTTTGCCAGCAGGCTGTTCAGATAAAGAAAGCCATTGGCGCGGGTGTCTTCCTTGGCCAGCAGTTTCTGCAGGAAAGGCTTGGCCTCGTTCAGTTTGCCCGCATTCACAAACAGCTCGGTACTGGCTTGCTGGGCTTCGGTCGAGCTAGGGTCCAGCTCGCTCCACAGGCTCACCGCTTGTGTCACCAGGCGCGGCTTGTTGCCGAATACTGCCGCTTTGGCAGCGCGCTCTGCCAGGCGTGGATCGCGGCTGGATTTGGCCAGATCGAGAAAAATCGTGCTGGCAAGTTCGAGATCGCCACGTTGGCCAGCGACTTCACCAATCAGATATTTATAGACAAATGCGCCGGTGAGCTCGGTTTGCGGAGCGGCTGCAGGCTTGGATTTGGCAGATTCTGATTTGGATGGCTCGGCTGCCTGAGCGGACATGCTGGCAATGGAGGCCAGACTTAACAAAACAGCTAGCGTGAGTTTGCGGGGATTAGGCATGAGTGAAAAGTGTTCTCGATACTCGGTGTGGTTGCGATAAATTCTGGCTGAAGGCTTAAATGCTTAGTCCGTGACAGTGTTTGCAAGTTCATCCATAATGATTTCTGACTATAGCTTTTTGGATAGAACTTTCCAATAGAATTTAATTCTATTTGCATGTACTTTGACTATATGACCCCTAACGCTTGACAGTTGTCAGGCGTTTTTTTAATTTAGCAGCCCTTCACCCGGAGTGTATCAACTTCAATTATGACTACTGTAACCGTTGAGGCCCGCGAGCTTACGCGCATCTATGGGGGGCGCGAAGCAGTTCGCGATGTGAGTTTTACCCTGAATAAAGGGGAAGTGTTGGGTTTTCTCGGGCCGAATGGTGCGGGCAAGTCCACTTCCATGAAAATGCTGACCGGCAATCTTGCACCCAGCAAGGGCAGCGTCAAGATTTGTGGTATCGACATGATCGAGAACCCCAAGGAAGCCAAGGCGCTGATCGGATACCTGCCAGAGCAGCCTCCACTTTATCGCGAGTTAACCGTAGACGAGTTTCTGGCGATTGCTGCGCGTTTGCACCGGGTGAGTGGCAGTCATGTCAAAAAGGCCGTGCGCATCGCCAAAGAGCGATGTGGTCTGACAGAGATGGGTGGCCGCCTGATTGAAAATCTCTCCAAGGGGTATCAGCAGCGCGTCGGCATTGCCCAAGCCATCATCCACAATCCCATGGTCGTCATTCTGGACGAGCCTACCGTGGGTCTCGATCCGATTCAGATTCGTGATATTCGTAACCTGATCAAGGAATTGGGTGGCGAGCACAGCGTTATCCTGTCTACCCATATCCTGCCTGAAGTTGAAATGGTCTGTGATCGGGTACAAATCATTCACAAGGGCCAGATGGTGTTCAATGGCTCGATTGATGTACTGAAGCAACAGCGCCATGGCAACCGCCTGCTGGTTGGCTTGAGCCGGGCTCCTGCCAATGAAGAATTGCTGAAAATCCCTGGTGTTACCTCGGTGGAAACCTTGCCTAGCGGCTTGCTGCGTGTGCGTCATGCTGAAGGTGGCGCGCCAGCCGAGCAGCTGGTGCAGGCTGCAGTTAACCAGAACTGGGGTCTTTACCAGATCAATCCTGACCAGACCAGTCTGGAAGAAGTCTTCGTTCAACTCACCTTCCAGGAGCAGGCTGCTTAAGCCCGCTCTGCCCATAGAAAGCGTTTGTCATGATTTTCAATATCACTAGAAAAGAATTGAAGAGCCTGTTCTCCTCGCCCATGGGCTGGGTGGTGCTGGCTCTGTTGCAATTCGTCTTCGGTACCTTCTTCCTGAATGGTATCGAGCAATATTTCCAGACCATGTCCGGGGCCATTCGTCCGGAGCAGCGGATTGGCGTGACCGAGTTTGTCGGGGCCAATATCTTCGGCATCGCTTCCTTTGTCATGCTGTTTGCCGTGCCTTTGTTGTCGATGCGCCTCATCAGTGATGAGCGTCGCCAGCAGACGCTGACCTTTCTCTTCAGTGCTCCCTTGTCGCTGACTGAAATCGTGGTTGGTAAATTCCTGGGCCTGGTCACGTTTCTGTCTATCGTGATCTTTTTTCTGGCCGCGATGATGTCGACCCTGAATTTCTGGGCCGAAATCGATTTTGGCTACATTGCCGCCAACGTGATTGGCCTGTGGCTGCTGGTCGCCAGCTTTTCTTCGCTCGGGGTATATGTTTCCAGCCTCACGCAGCAGCCGATTGTGGCTGGCATCATCAGCTTTATTGCCCTGTTTGCCTTGCTGCTGCTGGATAACTTCATGGCGGGCGATCCTACCGGCACCATGTCTTATCTGTCGCTGATGCGCCATTTTGAGCCGTTCTCTCGCGGCCTGCTCGATACACGTGATGTGGCTTATTTCCTGTTGTTTATTGTCACTTTCCTGACCTTGACAGTGCGTCGCCTGGACGCTGATCGTCTGCGCGGCTAACTGGGTACCCCTATGAAAACGAATCGTAAACTCCGCTTCCAGCTCTTCATGCAAAACAGTGTGTTTGTTTTGCTGTTTCTGGCTCTTATTTTCCTGTTGGGCTATCTGTCGCATGAATACCATGTGGCGCAGGACATCACTCAAAGTTCGCGCAATACCCTGACCGAAGGCAGCGTGAATGTCCTGAAGCAGATGAAAGGGCCGGTGGAAATCACCGTATTCGTCTCCAAGGACGAAGCCTATCGCAAGACCATCAATGACTTCATTTCGCGTTATCAGCGTTCCAAACCCGATATCAAGATCACCTGGGTAAATCCGGCCGAAGAGCCCAAGCTGGCGCAGGATGCCGGTATCAAGGCCGAGGGCGAACTGGTCGTGGATTTCAACAAGCGTACCGAACACCTGACGCCACCGTATGTTGAGCAGGACATGACCAATCTGCTGGTGCGCCTGTCGCGTACCAACCAGCGTGCCGTGATGTATCTGGATGGGCATGGCGAGCGCAACCTGATCGGCATCAAGAATCATGATCTGGGCGAGTTTGGCCGCCAGCTGCAGAAAAAGGGTTTCAAGCTGGCAAATCCTGACTTGACCATTGCGCAGGGCGTGCCAAGCAATGGCGCCATGCTGGTGATTGCCAGTCCGCAGGTGGATGTGTCGGAAGTTGAAGCCAAGAAGATCAAGGATTACCTGGATGCAGGTGGCAATCTGCTGTGGTTGCTGGACGATGAAAACACCCATGGCCTGCAAAGCATTGCCGAATACCTGGGTCTTGAAATCACGCCAGGGATGGTGATCGATCTGTCATCAGCCCAGTATGGCGCAGACTCCAAGATCGCATTCGCCAGCCAATACGGTGAGCACCCGATTACCAAGAACTTCATGCTGCGCACCTTGTTCCCCGAAGCCCGCATGCTGGATGCGCGTGGCACCGATGAGAATGGCTGGCAAGTCAGCCACCTGGTGGAAGTGGCGCCGAACGGCTGGCTGGAAACCGGCAAGATCGATGGCAAGGTGAGCTTTGATGACAAGAAGGATATCCATGGCCCGATCAATGTGGCGGTCGCCATGGAGCGCAAGTATGGCAAGAAGGGCCAGCGTGTAGTCGTGGTTGGTAATGGCAACTTCCTGTCCAACACCTTTGTCGGCAATGGCGGCAACCTGGACCTGGGCATCAATATCGTGAACTGGCTGGCAGGCGACGATAACCTGATCACCATCCAGCCGAAACCCCTCAAGGATGTGAATATCTCCATTCCCAAGGAAGGCTGGGGCCATTTTGCAGCACAAGTGGTGTTTATCCCCGTGTTTGGCGTATCGCTGGGTCTGTTCCAGTTCATCCTGCCGCTTGCCTTGCTGGTGGCTGGTGTGAGCATCTGGTGGCGGAGACGCAAGGCATGAGGTCGCGCTGGATTGTTAACCTGATATTGCTGGCGTTGATCGCCGGTATCGTGAGTTTTCTCTACCTGCGTCCCGCCAAGCCGGTAGAGGAAAAGAAAAGCCAGCAGACCATTGCCGTTTCCAATCTCAAGATTGGTGGCTTCAGCCATGTCAGTATCGAGTTCCCGGCCAGGGCTGGCGTGGAGTTCGAGAAGATTGACGGCTACTGGCATATCGTGAAGCCATTCAAGGCTCGTGCAGACCAGATGGCGGTGCAACGCATCCTGGCGATTGTGGCGGCCGAGAGCAACGATAAATTCCCGGCGACTGATCTCACCCGCTATGGTCTGGATCAGCCCAAGATCAAGGTAAAGCTGGATAACGAAGAGTTCCTGTTCGGCACCTACAACCCGGTGAGCAGCGACCAGTATCTGGCTTACAAGGATGCGGTTTATCTGGTATCCAGCTCCTACTCTGATTTTGCGTCCGTGCAGGTAGAAGAAGCCATCGACAAGAATCTGCTGAAGCCCACGGAAAAAGTGGCGGGGTTTGATTTCTCACGGCTGGAGCAATGGGAGTCGGTGCGCCTGAATGTGGATATCAAGGACGGCAAATGGACGACCTCGGTGCCGGATGCCAAGCTCACGCAGAATGATATGAACGAGTGGTTTGAAACCTACTGGAAGAATGTGGATATCAAATCGGTGGAGCCCTATACGCCTGATCGCAGGGCGACGTATGCCTCGTTTGAAGTGAAGCTGCAGGATGGCTCCAAGGTGCATTTCGACCGTATCCAGGAGGCTCCTGAGGTCATCCTTGGTCGCCCGGATGAAGGCATGATGTATCACCTGCCTGCCGACTTTGGCTTTACGCTGCTCAATCCTCCCGTTACGACCAACAGCAAGTAACACGCTTCATGCCTGAACTACCGGAGGTCGAAACTACCATGCGGGGCCTGGCTCCGCTGGTCGGCCAGCCGGTAGCCAAGGTCATCATTCGGCATCCCACCTTGCGTTGGCCCATCCCGGCCGATCTGGTGCATAGCCTGCCTCAGCAGACCCTCAAGTCACTCAGTCGTCGCGCCAAATATATTCTGGCGCAATTCGATACCGGTTATCTCTTGCTGCATCTTGGCATGTCCGGGCGCATCTGCCTGCTCGCGCAAGATGAGCCTGCCGCCAAGCATGATCACTTTGATCTGCATTTTGCCGATGGGCAGGTGTTGCGTCTGCGGGATCCACGGCGTTTTGGGGCAGTGTTATGGGCGGGTGCGGAGCCTGAGCAGCATGCCTTGTTAACTGTGCTGGGGCCGGAGCCGCTGGAATCCGCATTTGATGGCGACTGGCTGTATCGCCAGTTTCGCACGCGTAGCGCCCCGGTTAAAAATGCCATCATGGATAGCCATCTGGTGGTCGGCGTGGGCAATATTTACGCCAGTGAATCGCTGTTTCGCGCGCGCATTCATCCGCAAACCCCTGCCAATCAACTCAGTCGCCAGGCATGCGACCGACTGGCTGCGGAGATCAAGGCTACCCTGACCGATGCATTGGCGGCCGGAGGCAGCAGCCTGCGCGATTTCTTTGGCGCAGATGGCAATCCGGGGTATTTTCAACAGGAATATTTCACCTACGCACGCACAGGCGAGGCTTGCAAGATATGCAGCACGCCTATCCAGAACGTGCGGCTGGGGCAGCGCTCCACCTTCTTCTGTCCGCGCTGCCAGCCCAAGCCTTAGTCTGAGGAATGACCGCATTCGCGGCCGCAATTTCATCGTGGTTGATCGGCGTGTTGGCGGCCAACAACGGCCTTTGATGCTGAAGGCCGCTTAGCCGATTAATGACCTGGCAGGTGTCCGGATTGGCCTGCATGACCCGTCGAGTTGTGCGGGTGGGCAGCATGCCGGTGCAGGTACTCCGCCTCTTCGTGGCCAGGCTTGCCTATCTTCTGCGGTAACAGGGAGCCTACGACCATGCCGATCGCGCTGACGGCCAGCCCTATCATCTGTGGCGGTATGAGGCTGTCTTTGCCGAGCAGCACTTCCAGCAATATCCAGCTGCTGACGCCGCCGATAATGGCTGCGAGTGCGCCCTGGCTGTTGGCACGCTTCCAGAAGGCGCCAAAAAACAGGGGCACGAAGGCACCTGCCAGCGTGATCTTGTAAGCCGATTCCACCATACCAAAAATCGACAGTTCCGAATTAAGCGCATAGGTCAGCACGCAGGCGGCAAAGCCAATCAGGCAGATACGCATGACCTTCAAAAAGCCACGGTCGGTAAGATGCGGTATGAAGCCGCGCACGATGTTTTCAGCAAACGAGATGGAGGGCGCCAGCAACGTGGCTGACGAACAGCTCATGATGGCCGAAAGCACGGCGCCAAAGAAAATGACCTGGGCCAGCAATGGCGTGTGCTGCAGGACCAGCGTCGGCAGCACGCGCTGTGAGTCTTCGGCGATCAGGCCGTTAAAGAAGGCGGGATCGATAATGGTGGCCGCATAGGCAATAAACATGGGCACAAAGGTAAAGCAGAAGTAGACCGAAGCACCAAGCACAGAACCCCAGATGGCGACCTTGGCGCTCTTGGCTGAGGTGATGCGCTGGAATACATCCTGCTGGGGAATGGAGCCGAGCATCATGGTCATCCACGCGCCGAGGAAACCCACCCATTGCCAGATATCCAGTGGCGGGAAAAACTCGAGCTTACCCGCGGCACGGGCGTGATCAATCACCGGTGCCACGCCACCTGTCATGCCCGACACGATGTAGCCAATGTAGAGCAGGCCGCCGATGATTACCGTCATCTGCACAAAATCGAGGATGGCGACGGAGAGCATGCCGCCGAACGTGGTGTAGGTAAGCACAATGGCGGTGCCGAGTATCATGCCAGCCTCCTGGCTGACAGCACCTTGTGTGATCATGTTGAAGATAAGCCCCAGCGCCTTGATCTGCGCGGCAACCCAGCCGAGGTAGGACACGACAATGGCAAGGGTGGTCAGCACTTCTACCGTGCGGTTGTAACGCATCCGATAGAAGTCGCCCAGGGTGATGATATTGAGTTTGTACAGCTGGGTGGCGAAGAAGAAACCGGCAATGACCAGACACAGGCTGGAACCGAAGGGATCGGCGACCACGCCACGCAGACCTTCCTGCACAAAGGTGGCCGAGACGCCAAACACCGCTTCTGCGCCGAACCAGGTAGCGAATACGGTGGCCATGACCACGGGTAATGGCAGATGCCGGCCAGCGACGGCGTAGTCCTTGGTGTTTTTGACGCGGGTGGCGGCGATGAGGCCGATGCTGATGGAAACCAGCAGATAAAGAACCACAAACCAGATCAGCACGCTTTCATGTCCTTATTCCAAAATAAAGCCGTCATTCAAACTGACGGAAGTGAAGGCATTCGCCACTCAAAGTGCACCGTCTCTTGTCGAGCTCAGACTGTTTTCGAGAGCTGTTTTTTTACCATGGATTCTAGCAAAAACTATGCTTGGGCGAGTATTTTGCGTGCCTTAATTGATGCGGATTGCCCATCTATTTTATGAAATGCCAAGACGCGGTCTGCGGTATGCTAATGAATTGCATGGATCGTAGTCTAAACTGTGCTGAAAAAACGTCGTTACAGGTATATGAGGAGCCCGCGACATCATGCCAAACACCAATAAATCCCTGACCGAATGGGTGGATTTTCTCAGCCATGCGGATATTCCGGTGCTGAAATACACCTCACGGGAGCTTGCCAGACTGCAATTGGACGAAGACTCCCTGAGTGGGCGCGCCATTTTTTCTGTGGTGATTCAAGACCCGATGATGGTGTTCCGCCTGCTACGCTATATGCAAACGCACAAGCATAAAAGCCAGCTGCAGGATCTGGTGCAGATTGAGCATATTGTCATGATGCTGGGTACCGAAAAGTTTTTTCAGGATATTCCGGCCAAACCCATCGTTGAAGAAGTGCTACACGATAACTTGCCAGCCCTGACGCATTTGCTGCGTCTGGTGCACAGAGCTCATAAAGCCGCGCATTATGCACTGGATTGGGCTGTGCGCCTGTATGACCTGCACGCCGAAGAAATCCGTACCGCTGCCTTGCTGCACGACCTTTCCGAAATTCTGATGTGGTGCTTTGCCCCGGACAAGATGATGGAGATCTTTGAACGGCAGCAGGCAGATAAAACGCTACGCAGCCAGACTGTGCAGCAGGAGGTGCTGGGTTTCCGCCTGCTGGATTTGCAACTGCAGCTTGCCGAGGTTTGCCAGTTGCCCCCGTTATTGCTCAGACTGATGCAAGATGGCGCCAGTGGTGAGCAGCGAGTACGTAATGTCACGCTGGCGGTGAATCTGGCCCGCCATGCCGCGCATGGTTGGGATGATGCTGCCTTGCCGGATGATTATCGCGATATTGCGGAGTTGCTGCGGGTGGATGTACCCAAGGTGCGACATTGGGTGGGAGCCCCGGCCATCGGCGCATCGTCGTGATTGGCTGGGTCATTTAAATCGGATTCATCACAGCGGGCCTGGTAGTCATACCAGGCCCGCTGCGTATTCTGTCTGTTATAAAAAACCTGTTAGAAAAACCGAACGGCTTCCAGCACCAGCAGGCCGACAAGCGCCAGTGCCAGCAAGCTAAGCACCCAGGTCTGACGCTGCTGCTGACGTCGCAATTGATGCAGCTCCTTGACCAGATGCGGGTTTTGCTCGCGCTGCAGAAAATCATCAATCCGACGTGGCAGCATGGGCAGGATGGCTCCCCAGGTCGGGGCTTCCTGCTGTACGCGTTTTAATACACTGCGCCAGCCTATCTGCTCCGACATCCAGCGCTCAAGGTAGGGCTGGGCTGTCTTCCAGAGGTCGAGTTGCGGGTCAAGATCACGCCCCAGACCTTCCACATTCAGCAGGGTTTTTTGCAGCATGGTGAGCTGCGGCTGAATTTCTACACCAAAGCGACGTGAGGTCTGAAACAGCCGCAGTAACACGCGGCCAAATGAAATTTCGCTGATTGGTTTATCAAAAATCGGCTCGCAGACGGCGCGGATGGCGGTTTCAAATTCTTCCAGCGGCGTATCTTTTGGCGCCCAGCCCGATTCGATGTGGGCGCGGGCCACTTCACGGTAATCCCGGCGGAAAAAGGCCAGGAAATTGCGTGCAAGGTATTGCTTGTCTATTTCCGTCAGGCTACCCATGATGCCGAAATCAAGCGCCACATAGCGCCCATCCGGAGCGACCTGGATATTGCCGGGATGCATGTCGGCATGGAAAAACCCATCGCGGAATACCTGGGTAAAGAAGATCTCCACGCCATCCCGCGCGAGCTTGGGAATATCCACCCCTATGCTGCGCAAATGCGCCACCTGGCTGATGGGGATGCCGTTCATGCGATCCATCACCATCACTTGTTCGCGGCACCAGTCCCAGTAAACATCCGGCACCAGCAGCAGGCGTTTGTCCTTGAAGTTGCGGCCCAGCAGGCTGCAATTGGCGGCTTCCAGCATCAGATCCAGTTCGCTGTGTATGTGCCTAGCAAACTCGGCGACTACTTCGCGTGGTTTCAGGCGGCGGCCATCGGAAGATACTTTGTGGAACAGCCAGGCTGCGCTATCCAGCAGGGCCAGGTCTTTTTCAATGATCGTGCCTATGCCGGGGCGCAGAATCTTGACGGCAACCTCGCGACCGCCGGGCAGGCTGGCAAAATGCACCTGCGCCACCGAAGCGCTGGCAATAGGCGTTGTGTCAAACCGTTCAAATACTTGTGCCACCGGCATGCCATAGGCTTCTTCCATGATCGCGGCGGCTTGCTCGTAGGGGAAGGGCGGCACGCGATCCTGCAGCTTGGCGAGCTCGTCGGCAATATCCAGCGGTATCAGGTCACGGCGTGTCGAAAGCATCTGGCCGAATTTGACGAAGATGGGCCCCAGCGCTTCCAGTGCCAGTCGCAGGCGTTCACCGCGCGGGGCACGTATCGGGCGCCAGAACAGCAGGGCGCGAATCAGCGTTTGCGCCGGGCGCAAGCGGCTGTGGCCGAGGATGAATTCATCCAGGCCGTAGCGCAGGGTGATGACGATAATCTTGAGCAGTCTGAAAAAGCGCATGCCGTTATTCTTGAGGTTGGGTTGGAGGTAATGAGCGTGAAAGGTTGACCCGCTTAGGACTGCTTTTGCAGCAAGGCATCCAGCCGGGCGCTGAGTTTTTCAATGTGCTTTTCCAGGCGGCCGACATCGTCGCGCAGAGTATCCACATCACGGTTAAACGCTTCCACATGGCGCTTCTTGGCAATCAGTGGCTGTTCTTCCTGCCAGAATTCAGCCGCCATTTCCGTGAGATTCACCGCCTGCTTGCGCGTGGCGGCTACGCCTTCCTGCAGGCGCTGGCTGATCTGGCTGGCGGCCACATCGCCTACCACATGGCTCAGGTCTTCTTCGTAATCCCACGACATGGCTTGCAGGACTTTGCCCAGCGCGATGGCAAATTCGGTGTCACCTTCCAGTACGATTTCGCTGTGGGCAGAGGCATCTTTTGCCAGCAAACGTAAAGCGAGGGAAGGGCTGATGCGCATGCTGGCATCATAAACTGCGGTGTCGCCTGCCATGGCGAGTCCACCATCTTCCAGCACCACGAGCGTGGCGCTGACGGGAAACAGCTGCAAGCGGATATGCTTGCCGGCGTAAGGTTGCAGGTGCGGTCTCGCCCAGCTGTTCTGGTTGATGAGGTGGCCCAGCAGACGTGTCAGCAGCGGTTTGATCATGCGGTTTTCCATCCTTTGTGCAGGGCGACCACACCGGCGGACAGGTTGTAGTAATCCACCTTGCCAAAACCGGCATCCAGCATCATTTGCTTCAGGGTTTCCTGGTCTGGGTGCATGCGGATGGATTCGGCCAGATATTGATAACTGGCGGCATCCTGCGCCAATAGCTTGCCCATCAGCGGCAGCAGCTTGAAGGAGTAGGCGTCATACAGCGGAGCCAGAGGTTTCCATACTTGCGAGAATTCCAGCACCAGCAGGCGGCCGCCGGTCTTGAGTACACGCTGCATTTCGGCCAGAGCACGGTCTTTGTGCGTCATGTTACGCAGGCCAAAGGCGACAATCACACAGTCAAAATGCTGGTCAGGGAAGGGCAGTTTCTCGGCGTCGCATTGCAATGCAGGGACGGCAACGCCCTCATCCATCAGGCGGTCACGCCCTACGCCCAGCATGGAGGCATTGATATCGGTCAGCACCACGGTGCCTTCGCTACCGACCTTGCGGGAAAAAAGTCGTGACAGATCGCCACTGCCACCCGCCACATCCAGCACGCGGTCGCCCGCCTTCACGCCGCTGATCTCAACAGCAAAACGCTTCCAGGTGCGGTGCAAGCCGGCGGACATCACGTCGTTCATCAGGTCATATTTGCGCGCCACGGAGTGAAACACTTCGCCTACCTTGCGGGCTTTTTCGTGTTCTTCCACCGTCTGGAAGCCAAAATGGGTTTTATCGGTCATCGTGTGTTCCTTATGCGTTGCTGTCTGTCTTGCGTTTTACGCCGGCCATCTCAAGGCGGCCTATGTAGTCGCGCCACAGGGCTTCGTAGTGGCTGGCGAGTTCGTAGAGATAATCCCAGGAGTAAAGCCCGGTGTCGTGGCCATCCGAGAAAGTCAGTTTCACGGCGTAATTGCCCACCGGACTGATGGCGGTGATGTTGACGTCTTCCTTGCCGATTTGCAGGGTTTCCTGCCCGGGCCCATGTCCGCGTACTTCCGCGGAAGGGGAGTAAACACGCAGGAATTCGCAGGACAGCATGCAGGTCGTGTTGTCATCGAATGTAATCTCGAGCAGGCGCGATTTCTGATGCAGGCGAATGTCGGTCGGGCGTGGGGAATCCGGGGTTAATCCACTCATGAGACGGGTGACTGGGCTAAAAAGTTGATGATAGCAGAATCATCGAATCTGGATTCAGATATCTCCCCTTTAGAGTATCTGCATAAGCGCGCCAGATAAGGGCTTTCGTGTTGCGGGAGATTGGCAGGAACTGACAATATACGCCTGATTTGTTTGACTTAAAAATCGGGCATGCTAGAGTGGTGTGAATAATAAAGTGTGGTGGGGGTACCATGGCAGAAAGTAAATTGGCGCATCAGTTCGCGGCCTATAGCGAATGGCGCAAAGCCCTGATGAATACGGTGCAGGATTACCGCCAATGGCTGAATGAACAGGAGCTGAATGACGCCCAGATTGATCAGCGTTTGCAGCAACTGCTCGAGCGTCTGCGTGAAGACAAGCTGAATGTCGCTTTTGTCGCCGAATACTCCCGTGGCAAGTCTGAACTTATCAATGCCGTTTTCTTTGCCGATTATGGGCAGCGCCTGCTGCCATCCAGTGCTGGCCGTACCACCATGTGCCCGACCGAACTGCTTTACGACCCTGCCAAACCCGCTTGCCTGCAGTTGTTGCCAATTGAAACGCGTGCTTCTGACGCAACCACCACCGAATACAAGCGCTACCCTGAAGAATGGCGTGTGATTGAATTCAAGATTGACGATAGCGACAGCATGATCGAGGCCTTCAAGGAGGTCAGTACCACCAAGTCGGTCAGTCCGGAAGAGGCCGAACGCTATGGTCTGTTTGACCGGAATAATCCCGAAGATGCGCTTAATCTGAATGCCAATGGCACCGTGGATGTGCCTTGCTGGCGCTATGCCGTGATCAATTTCCCGCATCCCTTGCTGGAGCAGGGTCTGGTGATTCTGGATACGCCTGGCCTGAATGCCATTGGTACCGAACCCGAGCTGACGCTCAATATGCTGCCGAATGCGCATGCCGTCCTCTTCATTCTGGCGGCGGATACCGGGGTTACCAAATCGGAAATCGACGTATGGCGCCAATACATCAGCGGTACGCGCTGGAAACAGAAGGGCCGTCTGGCAGTGCTGAACAAGATTGATGGCTTGTGGGATGAACTCAAGGATAGCCAGAGCATCGAAGATGAAATCAAGAAGCAGGTGCAGACCAGCGCAGAATTGCTTGGACTGGACGCAGGCCAGATTTTCCCGATCTCGGCGCAGAAAGGTCTGCTCGCCAAAGTGAATGGCGACGCGGCGCTGCTGCAGCGCAGTCGTTTGCCTGAGTTGGAAAAAGCGCTGTCGGATGAGCTGATCCCTTCCAAGAAGCAGATTGTGCAGGAATCCACCCAGAGCGAGATTGATGATCTTTTAGGAAACTCGACCCTGATTCTGGATTCGCGTCTGCAAGGCCTCAGCGAACAGCTGGATGAGCTTAAAGGCCTGCGCGGCAAGAATGAGGATGTGGTTGAGCACATGATGAACAAGGTGAAAGTCGACAAGGAAAACTTCGAGAAAGGCTTGCAGCGCTTTCAGGCGCTACGCAGCGTGTTTTCGCAGCAGACCAATCGGCTGTTCAGCCTGCTGGGCATGGAGGCTTTGCGCGAGCAGGTGACGACCACCCGCAACAAGATGATTGCCGCGACCTTTACCAAAAACATTCGCAGTGCCATGGATGAATTTTTTGCGGATCTGAAAACCCGCATGCAAAGTTCGGAAACGCAGATCGAAGAAATCAAGAAAATGATGGACGCGATGTACGAGAAATTCAATCAGGATCATGGCCTGCGCAAGTCCGATGCGCCGTCATTCTCCATGCTGCGCTATCAAAAAGAGCTGGCAAAGCTCGAGCGTGCGTACAAGGAGCAGTTCAATACCACGCTCAATATGATCACCAATGAAAAAATGACGCTGACCTCCAAGTTTTTCGAGACGCTGGCAACCCGCGTTATTCACGTTTATGAAATTGCCAACCGCGATGTGGAAAACTGGCTGAAGGCCGTGATTGCGCCTATGGAATCGCAAGTGCGGGAACACCAGCTGCAGCTCAAGCGCCGCCTTGAGAGCATCAAGCGTATCTATAAAGCTACGGATACTCTGGAAGACCGCATAGGTGAGCTTGAAAGCATAGAGACGGGTATTCGTCGTCAACTGACGGATCTGGAAAACCTGCGGCAGCAGATGTATGCCGCGCTCGCATCCGTGCAGGATGCTCCGTTGACGCAAGCGGCATGAACGTCACCACGCTTCTTTTTCTGCTTGGCATGACGGTGGTGTTCATTGTGATCGCTGCGTTTGGCATCTTGTGGGCAATCAAAAGTGGCCAGTATGATGATATGGAAGGGCCCGCCCAGCGTATCCTCATGGACGATGATGATCCCATGATTCCATTTAATCGCTTGAAGCAAGCGCCTAAAAATACTAAAATCGACGAATAACAATACAACTTGTGAGGTTTTTGAAATGAAGGATTACAAGTCCTGGTTCACCTTTGCCAATTTGCCATTAACCATTGTTGTCGTACTCATCACCTGGTCCTGGATGAGTGCACTGTCGGTCATGATTTTCGGCTAAGACGGCACTGCATTGAGAATATAAAAAAGCTGCCCTCGGGCAGCTTTTTTATTGACTGGCATTGGCATAGTGACGCATGAACATGGATCCATGGCATATGCCCACCATGAAAAACCCGGCACCAAGCCGGGTTTTTTTGAATCAGCATTGCAGATGCTTATTTAGGCTGCGCTCAACATGCCCTTCATTTTTTGCATGGCCTTCTGCTCAATCTGACGGATACGCTCTGCTGACACACCAAACTCGGCGGCCAGATCATGCAGGGTGGCGCTATTGTTTTCCTGCAACCAGCGCGCCTGCACAATACGGCGGCTGCGCTCATCCAGACTTTCCAGGGCATTGGCCAGGCCTACGGTCTGATTATGCTCAGCCTCACGCTCGGCCAGCAGATCAGAAGGTTCGGGCTGCTGATCCTGGAGATAAGCAATCGGGCTGAAGCTATCTTCGCTGTCATCATCGCTATTGCCTTCCAGCGAAATCTCATGGCCGCCCATGCGTGACTCCATCTCCACGACCTCTTCCGGCTTGACCTTGAGCTCGCGTGCAATATCCGCCACTTCGTCGGGGCTCAGCGTATGGCTGTTTTTCTTCATGCTGCGCAGGTTGAAGAACAGCTTGCGTTGAGCCTTGGTGGTAGCGACTTTGACCAGGCGCCAGTTGCGCACAATATATTCGTGTATCTCTGCCTTGATCCAATGCATGGCAAAAGACACCAGGCGCACGCCGCGATCAGGGTCAAAGCGACGCACAGCCTTCATCAGGCCGACGTTGCCCTCCTGTATCAGATCGGCTTGTGGCAGGCCGTAACCCGAGTAGCCGCGAGCGATGCTGGCGACCAGGCGCAAGTGCGACACGATGAGGCCTTTGGCGGCATCAATGTCGTTATCTTTGCGCAAGCGCGTTGCCAGATCGTACTCTTCCTCGGCGCTCAATACGGGAAATGCCTTGATCGTACGCAGGTACTGATCAAGACTATCCAGTGAAGATACTGAAGGAATCGTCAGGGCATTCGTCATAGGATTGATCTCACTCATGAAATTGATTTTAGCACTCCCTCTTTGAGAGTGCTAGTGGTGAAAAGTTTCCTTTTTGCAGGGATTCTGTTTGCCAAAACTTACCCTCGGAGAAACGGGTATTCTTGCCACGCATAGCCTCGCACTTTTGAAAAAGGTAGACCGGATAGTGGTGCTGGAGTGGGAAAGGTCGTCGCCTCTGGAGCCCCAGAGCGTCTGTTGCAACCTGCACCGGTATAAGCCAAGATCCAGGCAGATGGTCCATTGCATCCCGGTCAAGGCTTGTTGCGCGGGTAAACGCTTGCAGCCGCTGCAACCACATTCTTCATGCTACGGTTTGATACTATCGATGGGCCGCTTTATTGATCTGAGATAAAGCGGCCCGCACTGTCAAATATCATTGCTGCTGTTTAAGCCCGGATTAAAGGTTTCCTCTCCCTCCGTCTTTTCAACATCGGCATGCGCGTGCTTGCCCGGCTCATTCACTTGCAAGTCTGAGGCGATGCGATGTTTGGGCAGATTGCCGCTGGCCAGCACGATCTGGCAAATATGTTCCAGCCTTTCTATGTGTTCGAAGGCACCCCATGGGTCGCGGGCCAGGGCAATCACGCCATGCCTGTCCAAACCCACGATATCAGCTGAGACGTGACCATCTGGCTGTAAATCCAATGCCTGGCATGTGGCGAGGGCCAGTTCCAGGCTGATTGCAGGTACATTGGGGACATTAGGTGCTACGCGCGTGTAGCGATGTATTTCGGGGAAATCCAGCGACAGCGCCTGCAGGTCCAGCCCGGCATACATGGCGGCGATGGTATAGGTCGGATGCACATGAATGATCGCCCGGGTATCAGGAATCTCCCTCAGCAACCTTCTATGCAGCTCGATTTCACCACTGGGTTTGCCACCATCCTCAGGGTTGAGCCTCACCAGCGAGTGATCAGGCTGAAACTCAAGCTTGATCAGGCTTTCGGCTTCCAGCCGATGTTTTTTGGAACCCGATGGCGTGACGTATATCCAGTTCTCGTTTTTGCGGCGAACAGACCCATTGCCATCCCGGGTAGATATCCACCCACGGTTGTAGCATTCCTTCAATACATCGCATATCGCAGTAATCATGGGCTTGTCCGGGTAAATTCATTGGACTGATACGCGATGGCGAGTTCAGTTTTATTTTTGCGTATGCAGATCGGGCTGTGGCTTTTAATGGTAAAGGTGATGTCCGGGTCGGTGGGAATTACCCGAGTGGGGCATTGGCGTATATGCATGTAGGAGCCAGGATTGCATGGACTTGCTGGAAAAGGCCGAAGGTCTGGTCGAGGTTAATGTGCTGGCAGACCCGCAATATCGCGCGGCGGATGACAAACTTGACTAGACGGCCGGAAGGCCGCTCTCCAGCCTGTCAGGGCCGAAGAGCTGAGGAATTTCAATACGGTTAACTGAACACTTTGCTGCGGCGGCGACGCGATACCATGCCGATCAGGCCCAAGCCCGATAACAGCATCAGCGTGGTGCCAACTTCAGGGACGGCAGAGATGACCTTGATATTATCCAGCTGGTAAAGCTTGCCGGTTGATTGGGTAATAGTGAGTGACAGCAGGCTGGTAAACCCGGAGACAGCAAATGACTGAAAGCCATACAGCTGATCCAGCGTCAGAATCTGGCTGATACTGCCGCCAGCCGCAAAGTAGCCCACGATCTTGACCTGGGTGGATGGTAGCCCGCCCCATTCGGCCAGATCCAGGGAAAGCAGATCAAAGGCACTTCCCGAAGTGCTCGTCATAGTCGTGCTCTGCTGATAGGACGTGGTTTTTATCAGCGCGGTGCTTTGCGTATAGTAAGTGTGCAAGGTGCCCAGCGTCTGCAGATCGGGGCTGGGCGCATTGTCTACCAGCATGTATCCATCCTCCGTATAACTGGCCCCTTGGGAATGAACGGCATTGTCTGCCACGGCCAGTGAATCAAAGTCGATGGTGGCGGCCTGGGCGTTCAGGCTGCATAGCAAAGCGAGTACTGCAATGGTGAATTTCATGGTAACCCCCTGGTTGAATAGCGTTTGTAAGCAATGTGGTTTTTATGCGGTGTTAATTCAGTGAATTCTCTTTGCGCTTTCTGCTGCGCGCCATGAAGCCGACCAGACCAAGCCCCGCTGCCAGCATGCCGTAGATGTCGGGTTCGGGAACGGGCGTGGCCACAGGAATGACGGCGATTTCTGCCATGCTGGTAACGGTATAGAGCGAAGGGCTGTTCTGATCAATGAACACGCTGTAATTGGAAGAGCCGGGTATGTTGTACCAGACCCAGTAATATTCGGACTCATTGAGGCCAGAAGACGTGTCCGTGTAAGTAATGACCTGCGAGCTGACAAAGCCGTTGGGAGGCAGGCCCAAGGCTTCCGAAATCATGTCGTCAATGATTAGTGTGGCGGTAGGCAGGGATGAACCATCTGCGCGGAAAGACTCCATGCGGACGTACACGTTGTAATAGCCACCGGGGTTCGCCGAGAGGCTGATGCCGTAAGCGCCAGTCGTGGTATTGGGTGGCGAGTACATATTGCCATTGCCGAACACACCCGCCCCAGGCACATAAAAGGTAAACGTCCCGGAGCCGCTGCCTGCCACATCTGGGGTACTGTCCGCAGGCAAGGTGTCAAACGCATCCCAGCCTGCAAAGTAAGTGGGGCTTGTTGCACCCCACGGGGCGGCGGTATCCCATGTGTCCAAAGCCGCTTCTGCAGTGCTGACAAAACAAAGGAGTGAAGTGAATACTGCGATGAGTAATTTTATTGTTTTCATGATTTTTCCCTGAGAAGTTGGATAACTTGATGAGGCGGTGGTACTGCCCTGCATAAGCAAAGGCTGTGCCATTGAGGGATTTATTTTTTATTCCATTAAAATCAATGGCTTGTTTTTATTTTGTTCGGAGTTGTTGGGTGGGAACCACCATGAAAGTACCCCGATGGGGCAGGTCGCACCATAAAATCAATATTTATCAATAAGTTATGCTTAGTGATGTAGGGCAGTATTATTAGCGGGGCTTATGGAGGCATGCGACAATAAAGGGGACTGCCAAGTCAATGCCAGGGGAATAGAGGAAGCGGCCTCACAAGGTCAGCAGCATGCCGACAACGGTCACCGCCATGGCGGCTGTGGCGGCCCATCCCAACCAGCGCAGGCGAGGGCTGATGACATGAGGCCCCATGATGCTGACCCGCGATGCCAACAACATCATGACGACCATGATGGGAACGGAAATGATGCCATTGATGACTGCCGCCCAGAATAATTCCTTCACCGGATCCATGGGCGTAAAGCAGAAAATGACGCCGCCTATGGTCGCGGCGGCAATCACACCGTAAAAACCACGGCCCTCGTTGTGATCCAGCCTGGAGTTCAGGCCTCCTTGCCATCCTGCTGCCTCTGCCACGGCATAGCCCGCTGACCCCGCCAGTATGGGAACAGCCAGCATGCCCGTGCCGATAATGCCCATGCTGAACAGGATAAAGGTGAATTCGCCAGCAATCGGCCTGAGCGCTTCTGCCGCTTGTGCTGAGGTTTGGATGTCGTTGACTCCTGCTGCATTTAACGTGGCGGCCGTGCTCAGGATGATGAAAAACGCAATCAGATTGGAAAAGCTCATGCCGATGACGGTGTCGACCTTGATGTGTTTTAGCTTGCGATTTACCTGGTGTGCGGTAGGGGCTGGGAGCCCGGCGCTATCTTCCATTTCCTGAGCGGCTTGCCAGAAAAAAAGATAAGGGCTGATGGTGGTGCCGAAGACCGCCACCATCATCAGCAGCATGTCATGGTTGAGGGTAATGTCTGGATGGAGGATTTTTCCCACGATCATCCACCCGTTCAGATGCAGCGTGAATACCACTGCCACATAAGACAACAGCGCCAGTGTCAGCCATTTCAGCCAGCGCACATAGGTGCGATAGGGCAGAAACACCTGTAGCAACAGGCAGATAAGCCCGAAAGCCACGGCATAGAGATGCGAGGAGCCGCCCACCAGCAGACGCAAAGCCTCTGCCATGGCGGCAATATCAGCGGCTACGTTAAGCGTATTGGCGATCAGCAGCATGCTGACGACAGTCAGCAACACCCATCGGGGGAAACTGGTCTTGATGTTGGCTGCCAGGCCTTGCCGCGTGACATATCCGATACGGGCGCTCACCATCTGGATGGCAACCATCAGTGGCAAGGTGAAGATCATGGTCCACAGCATGGAGTAGCCAAACTGTGCGCCTGCCTGAGAGTATGTTGCGATGCCGCTCGGGTCATCATCCGCCGCACCTGTTACCAGGCCGGGCCCTAATTCTCCCAAGCCACGTCGCAAACTGAATTTTTTTATCGTGCGCATGTGAAGGGCTCCCGGTGGTTAGCGCTTGCTAGCGTAGCAAATTACATAAGGCGACGCACAGCGACATTCAGTTTTAAGCAGTGAAACGTCCCGATAGACAATATCAAGCTTGAACAGCTTGAGGACGAGGTCATGCCGCATGCTCTTGCCATGTACTGGACCAGGGGCGGTGCTTGCCATGTTTTTCAAGAGCCTAACTCAAACTGGTCATCTGGCGGTCTCCTCCGGTATCTGGCAGAGCCACGCTTTCTTTCATATCGCATTTTCCAAAATAAATAATTGCTGATTTAGAGTGATCGCTCTAGAATGATCGCTCGCATGAGTGAATTTAATCAACCCCTGATATGAAAACCTTCCCCCATCTGGTGGCCTGTGAGCACTGCGACAGCGTGTATGAGCGTACGCCGCTGACTCCAGGGCAATTGGCGCGATGTGAACGTTGCGACGCGATTCTTTATCGTGCCAGCCGGCTGGATGTGGATCGCTGGCTGGCATTGACCATCGCCGCGGCGATCGTGTTTGTGATGGCGAATGTGTGCCCGGTGATTTATATCAGCTTCAAGGGCATGCATAACGAGGCCACGCTATGGGCATCGGCAGCGGCGCTGGCGCATGGCCCGGCGGCCCCGATTGCGGTGCCAACAGCCATGTCCATCATCATCGTGCCGTTTTTGCAGATCAGCCTGCTGGGCTGGGTGTTGCTGTATGCACGTTTTGGAAAACGTGCGCCGGGCTTTGAGCGTGCCATGCGCATGCTGGTGGCATTGCGGCCATGGAGCATGGTCGAAGTTTGCCTGCTGGGGATACTGGTGGCCGTTATCAAGCTTTCCGGCTTTTTGCAGGTGGCGCCGGGCGCCGGCATCTGGGCAACGGCATTGCTCATGATCCTGCTGACGGTCATCGCCAATCGCGATATTCATTGGTTGTGGGAAATGACCGAGCCAGCGAGATCAGCCCAAAAGGCGCAGGCATGACAGGCGCTGTGTCAGCAGGTCGTCTCGGCGTGGTGAGCTGCCACGCTTGCGGGCTGGTTTGCCAGGATACGCTGCCTCAAGCGTCGCACCATCGGCCTGTAGCGGAGTCAGAGGCATGCGGGAATGGTGCGCGTGGGCGCAGTCATCAGGTGATTTGCCCGCGTTGCGGCGCTCCATTGCACCGGCGGCGCCCCAACAGTATTGCCCGGGCATGGGCCTTGTTGCTGGCCGGCCTGATTTTTTACATACCGGCCAATGTGTTGCCGGTGATGTACACCAGCCTGCTGGGCAGTGGCAGTGACAACACCATCATGCAAGGGGTGATCGAGTTCTGGAAATCAGGTTCGTATGGCATTGCCCTGGTGATTTTCATTGCCAGCGTGCTGGTGCCCTGTACTAAGTTTGTGGTGCTGGGCGTGTTGTTTGCCACATCGCAGCGAGGCAGTCGCTGGGCCATGAAAGAGCGCGCCAAACTTTACCGCATGGTGGAGTTGGTCGGTTACTGGTCCATGCTGGATGTGCTGGTGGTGGCGGTGGTGGCGGCTTTGGTGAAATTTCAGGGCCTGAGCGACATTGAGCCGCGCATCGGCATTCTTTTCTTTGGCATGGTGGTGATCATGACCATGCTTTCTGCCATGAGTTTTGATCCGCGTTTGATATGGGATGGTGACACCGAATGAACGATACAACTGAAGCACGCCCACAGCCTGGCAAGCCGGCGATCATCCGCCGCCGCTGGGGTATTTCGCTGATCTGGACAGTGCCCATCGTGGCGGCGGCCATCGGTATTTCCATGCTGGTACATGCCTGGCTGTCGGAAGGTCCCGAGATCACCATTCTCTTTCATACAGCCACCGGTCTCGAGGCTGGTAAAACCCCGGTCAAATACAAGGACGTGACCGTGGGGGCTGTGACGGCGATTACCCTGAGCAAAGATGGCTCGCATGTGAAGGTCAAGGTGGCGCTGATGCAAAGCGCCAAAAGCCTGACCAGCAAAGACAGCCGCTTCTGGGTGGTGCGTCCACGCATCGGTGCCAGCGGGATTTCCGGCGTGGATACCCTGTTCTCGGGCGCTTATATCGGTGTGGATAAAGGTCAGTCGGAAGACACCGCCAGCGAATTTACCGGGCTGGAAATGCCACCACCCGTGGTGGGCGACATGCCGGGAAAATCCTTCATCTTGAAGAGCGAGGATCTGGGGTCGCTGGATATTGGCTCTCCGGTCTATTACCGGCGGATTCAGGTCGGGCGCGTGGCATCGTATCAACTGGGCGAGAGCGGCCAGGACATCAAGCTGCAGATATTCATTGACGCGCCTTATGACCGCTATGTGACCACGAATACCCGTTTCTGGAACGCGAGTGGTGTCGATGTGTCTTTGGGGGCGGATGGGCTCAAGCTCAAGACGCAATCTGTTTCCACCATTGTGGCCGGAGGCGTGGCTTTTGCCTCGCCCATGGGCCGCCAGGCCAGTCCGGCGCCCAAGGATACCGAATTCACGCTGAACGCAGACCAGGGGGCTGCGATGGCGCCGCCCGATGGCGAGGCGCAATACATCCAGCTCAAGTTCGAGCAATCGCTACGCGGACTTTCCGTTGGCGCGCCGGTGCAGTTTTCAGGTGTGGATCTGGGACATGTGGTGTCCATCAACCTGGATTACGACCCGGTCAAGCACCGCTTCCCCACAGTAGTCGGGGTGCTGGTGTATCCAGAGCGCATGGGCAGGGTACTGGACAAGTTGCCGAAACTGGAAGGTGATAATGACAAGCAGGCTGCCGTCTTCATGCACGCCATGGTCAAGCAGGGGTTGCGTGCCCAGGCACGGCTGGGCAACATTCTGACCGGGCAACTCTATATCGCCATGGATTTTATCCCCAATGCGCCCAAAGCAGAGATGGATGTTAACGCCCGCCCGATCAACTTGCCGACCATCAATGGCAGCTTTGACCGTATGCAGGAGCAGATTGCCAACATTGTCGCCAAAATTGAAAAAATGCCGCTGGATTCGATAGCACGAAACCTGGATGCGACGCTGGTGAATCTCGACAATACCCTCACGCAGGTCAATCGCCAGGTATTGCCCCAGACTGCGCAAACCCTGCAGCAAACCCAACGCACCATGCAGGAGGCTGACGAGACCATGCAGCAAGCCAGACAGACCTTTGGCAATGTGGACAGCCTGCTGGCGGAGGATGCACCGCTGCAGCAGAATCTGGGGCAGACCTTACAAGAGGTGCAGCGTACATCGCGCTCATTGCGCGTGCTGACCGATTTGCTGGGCCGTCATCCCGAATCCCTGTTGCTCGGGCGTCCGCAAGAGCCGTCTGCCGTCACCACAAAACCCCCAGCGCCAACGACGAAAGAGGAGTCGACCAAATGATCCGCATCAACCGTATTTACCTGGGGGGCTTGCTCATGCTCGCTATGAGCGGATGCTCGTCTGTCTCAGCTCCCGTGCATTACCACACGCTGCTGGCTCCGGCAGCGTCCATTGCCGAGAGCCAGCAGAAGGCAGCATTTCTGATTGAGGTGCTACCGGTGGGCATTCCGCCGCAGCTGGATCAGTCGCAGCTGGTAGTCAGACAAGGGGGCAGCAATGTCGCTATCGTGGATGGCGAACGCTGGGCCGGGCCGCTGGCGGATGAGTTCCGTAATGCCTTGTCTGCGCAGCTGACGCAACGTCTGCATACCCAGGATATTGCCGGCCTGCCCGCACCCAGGGATCAGCCCGTATTGCGGATCAAGGTGCAGGTGCGTCGTCTGGATGCCTGGCTGGGCCAAAACGTGCAACTGGATGCCGACTGGAGCCTGGGCTTTGTCAAGCAGACGGGGAATGCGCGATTTATCTGCCGCGGGCAGTTTCAGGAGCAAGCCCCGGGCGGCTATGCTGAACTGGTGCAAGCGCAGCAGCGCAGCATAGCTGCTTTGGCTGTCCGTGTAGCCGAGCAGGCGCACGCGTGGGCCAACACGCAGTCAGCCACTTGTTCCTAGCATTCTCGTAGATGGATGCCCTGATATTTAACACCATCGCGCATAACTCGCCTGAGTACATGGCCGAAGTCGCCCTGCGCCATGCCATCCTGAGACAACCTCTCGGACTGGTCTTCTCCGCCGAGCAACTCGCGGCGGAAGCTGACTCCCAGCATATTGGTGCTTACCTTGAGCAAACGCTGGTGGCGTGTCTGGTACTGAAACCCCTGAACCCGCGCCAGGTGCAGATGCGTCAGGTGGCGGTAGATACGCAGCTGCAAGGCAAAGGCATAGGCCGTCGCCTGGTGGCACACGCCGAAATGCTTGCCCGGCAGACTGGCTATCAGGAAATGCACCTCCACGCCCGCGAAAGTGCCGTGGCCTTTTATCAAAGCCTGGGCTATGCCACGCATGGTGAGCTGTTTACTGAAATCGGCATTCCGCATTGCTTGATGGTCAAGGGGCTTTAAATCAGACAGGGCTTGTGAAGTGTTGCCGTGGCAACATGCCAAACAGAAAAACTGCTGAGCCAGAAACAGTGTTCACTGTTTTTTTAGGTAAGATGCCGAACTTCCGTGGTTTTTTTTTCAGGCATGATCCTTGCCATGCATTTGAAGTTAGTTAATTTATAAGTGGAAACAAACATGGCAAACATTATTGGTGTATCAGGCAGCATTACCAGCCCATCCAGAACCAGGGCACTGGTCGATACCATCGTCGCCAAGGCGACTCAGCGTCTGCATGCCTCAGGCGATGTCGTGGATATTGCGCAGCTGATTGATGTGCTCGGTACTACCGTCAGTTTCAATGACTTTCCGGCGGCGATTCAGTCAGCGCACGACAAGTTGCGCAACGCAGAGCTGATCGTGATTGCGAGTCCGGTCTACAAGGCTTCTTACACTGGCTTGATGAAGCACTTTTTTGATCTGCTCGACCCCAAAGCCCTGAATGGCAAAGTGGCGATTCTGGCGGCAACGGGGGGCAGTGACCAGCATGCATCCATTCTCGATTACCAGTTGCGTATCCTGGCTACTTTCTTTGGTCTGTACACCGTACCCACGGCCATCTATGCCAAGGACTCGGAATTCACCCATTACAAACTGACCAGCGAAGCCATTGAGCAGCGGATTGATGTGGCGCTTGAGCAGGCAGCGCTGCTATTGCATCCTTCGGCCCAGCAGGCGCTGGTGGCATAAAGCCCCTTCAGGCTCAAGCCTGCGGCAATTTGCCACATTCCCAAACCCTGGGGTTTCTATACAATCAATCCCGCTAAAGTAAGGAGATGATGGCTGGGGGTTCGCCGCTCCCAGTCATTGTTTTTTCAAGCCCAGGCCTTTGCATTGGCCGCATCATGCGCAGCCAGCAGCGCTTCAAACTCGGCAATCGGCACCGGCTTGCTGAGCAAATATCCCTGATACGACAAGCAGCCCATGTCTGCCAGAAACTGGCGGTGCTGTTCGGTTTCCACCCCTTCGGCAATCACATGCAGATGCATCGCCTGCCCTAATGCCACCAGCGTTTGCACAATGGCCACATCATTGCCATCCGTCAGCATGTCACGCACAAAGGATTGATCAATCTTGAGCTGATCCAGCGGCAATTTCTTCAGGTAGCTGAGGGATGAATAGCCCGTGCCAAAATCATCCAGGGATAAGCCCACGCCTTTGGCTTTCAAGGCGTGCATTTTGGCGATGATGTCATTCACATCATTAACCAGCATGCTTTCGGTCAGCTCCAGCTTGAGCAGGGTCGGGTTGATGCCTGAGCGTTCAATCACCGAGACCACCTGACTGACATAATCGGGCTGCTTGAATTGCAGGGCGCTGACATTGACCGCGATGGACAAATGCGCCGTGGCGGGATGTCTTGACCATGCCATGAGCTGCGCACACGCCGTGCCCAGCACCCAGTGCCCGATCGGCAGGATCAGCCCGGTTTCTTCGGCCAGGGGAATGAAATCGGCGGGCGAGACCATGCCTTTTACCGGATGCTGCCAACGCAGCAAGGCTTCGGCGCCCACAATGCGGCCGTCATCGCCTGCCTGCGGCTGGTAGTAGAGCACCAGCTGATTGGCGAGCAGGGCTTTGCGCAGATCCGATTCCAGCGCATTGCGCTCGGCGAGATTAGCCTGCATCACCCAGACCAGGGCATACAGCACGGCGGTGATGATGATGTTATGAAACCAGGTGCCGGGGATACGCACATCATTGCCCAGCATATAGGGGGAGGTGATGCCCCAGTTGCTGCTGGCAAAGCAGACAAAGGCAATGAGGCCTGCCGTGACCATGCCGTGCCGGAGCCAGGGGCTATCTCCCTTGAAGGCTAATGATGCGAACAGCGCGATAACGAGAAAGTAGTTCTGATTGGAACGCGGTGCTTCAGCGCTGGGCACATCCAGAAACAGGCAAAACAGGCAGAGCACCGTATATACCGAGGAGAACAGCAGGATGGCCGCAACCTTGATGCGTCCACGATAGGTCAGACCTGCCGTGATGGCGGAGACCAGAATGGAGAACAGGTTAAGGCAGAAGATGGGCCAGTTTTGATCAACCGCAAAGTAGATGCCCCAGAACACGGAAATGCTGCCGAGCACAGCAGAGCCGAGAAGCAGCGCGCGGCGCATGCGTAAGGATTGCTTGGTGTGTGGCTGTATCTCCATGACCAAAGGCTCCACCAGAAAGTCGCGGATCAACAATGCACTATGTATCCGCCACGGAATTTATTATTAAGCTTATTGATGCCTGGAAGAACTTGGCGCTGCCATCCACACTGGCCTGAGCAGCGCTAAAGATAACGCTGTAACGATAATAGCTTGATTTTCTTGTTCATGGTCAAACGCGGATGCCATGCATAAGTTTTGCTGAAGGCAGTCAAGTTGCCTGTCATCCTCAACATGTCCGCTGTGTTTTTTTGCGTGGACTTCCGTCTGACGTCTTAATCCATGAAATAACTGCAGTGTTCTTCACCCAATACTTCGTTTTTTTGCGGGCTTTATCCGCACGCTGCGTCATCCCGGCCGGAATGTCGACGGCTGATTAAATTTAACTTAATGATTTTTATGCATATTTAATTGTATGGCGCATGCCATCGCGCGTCGGCACGTTCCTTGATATCTATTCCATGGCTATCAATCCGATAGCGGACCAACACAATAAAAACGATCAACGACGAGTGATGCATGAAAACTATGGTGAGCCCTGAAGCAATGGGTGCGGAGAAGGCCAGCAGTTCGTCCTTTCTGCGCTTTTTAAATCTATATTTGTTCTTTTTCTATTTCTCAGGGGTGACGCATGTGCTCCTGCAAATGACGGATGCGACGATTTTTATCGGCTTCCGCCAGGCGGTGTACATGAGTTTTCTGTGGCTGGTGCCGGTATTGCTGCTCCCCCGGCATACCAAGGCCATCACCGCCATTATCGGTATTGTGTTGTGGGCGACTTCCTTGTTGAGCCTCGCGTATTTCTGCGTGTATCACCAGGAATTTTCGCAGAGCGTGCTGTATATCCTGTTTGAGTCCAACCCTGCCGAGTCTTCCGAATATGTAGCGCAGTACTTCAAGTGGTGGATGCCGCTGGTGTATATCGCGCATACCTTCGCGGCCTGGTTCTTGTGGCAACGCGTGCAGCCGCTGGCATTTTCGTGGCGTGGCAAGCTGGTGGCCTGCCTCTTGATCATTGTGCCGATACACGTGCTGCCGTTCATAGAGGATCGCTTCATCAGCCATCAAAGCTGGGACCGGGTCATCGACCACATGCAGCGCCGTATGGAGCCGGCCGAACCCTGGCAACTGGTGATGGGCTATTTTCAGTATCGGCGCCAGCTCGGCAATATGCAGGCGCTGCTGGAAAAAAACAGCGCCTTGCCGCCACTTGCCAATCTGCAGGATCAATACGCGGGCAAGCCTGGCACGCTGGTGCTGGTGATCGGCGAGTCATCCACTCGCCTGCATTGGGGGCTGTATGGCTATCCGCGCGATACCACGCCCAACCTCGACAAGATGAAAGACCAGCTCAGCATTTTTACCCGTGTGGTGTCGCCGCGCGCCTCAACCATCGAAGTGCTGGAGCAGGCGCTGACCTTTGCTGACCGCGATAACCCGGATGCCGTCATGACCAAGCCTTCGATCATGAATCTCATGAAACAGGCGGGCTACAAGACCTTCTGGATCACCAACCAGCAGACCATCACCAAACGCAACACCATGCTGGCCTACTTCTCGCAGCTGGCCGATGTGCAGCGCTACACCAACAATACGCGTTATCAGAACTCGCGCGAATACGACAGCAATGTGTTCAAGCCCTTTGAATCCGCGCTGGCTGACCCCGCGCAACGCAAATTCATCGTCGTTCACCTCCTGGGCACGCACATGAAATACGAATACCGCTATCCGCCCGAGTTCGATTACTTCAAGGATCGTACCGGTCTGCCGGATTGGCTGGATGACAACAAGGCCCAGGTCGTCAATACCTACGACAACGCCGTGCGCTACAACGATTACGTGCTGGCTACCCTGATGAAAACCCTGCAGGCCAAAGGCGAGCGCAGCATGCTGACCTTCATGTCCGACCACGGTGAAGATGTCTATGACACGCCGCCATATGAGTTTGTCGGCCGCAATGAAGGCAACCCGACCCTGCCCATGTTTGCCATTCCCATGTTTGTCTGGACCTCGGATCAGTGGAAACAGGACAACCCGCAGAACCTGGGCTTTGCCTTGAATCGTGAATACAGCACGGCCTATTTCGAGCAAACCTGGTCTGATCTGGCCGGGCTGCATTACAGCGGCTTTGACCCCAGCAAAAGCCTGGTCAATACCGCCTTTGTGCAGCGCCCGACCTGGGTGGGTGATCCTACCTTCCGCGATGGCATGCGCGAGATTCAGCAGCCTGCCTTGTCATCCACCCAGTTGGCAGGGCAGCCGCCCCGGCTTGCCCAGTAGTCATGACAACAGATGTGAACAGTCCGCACTACCAACCACAGGAGCATGAAGTGAACCCTATGCGTATTTTTTTCAGCCTGATCCTCGTTTGTTTTTCCCTGCATGCATCAGCCGATGGCGTGTCACTTACCGTGAAGGTAGAAGGGGTGAAAAGTGCCAAAGGCAATATCCGGGCAGCGCTTTATGCGGATCCCAGGACCTTTCGCAAGGAGGCCGACGCGGTGGCCGTGATGCAGACTGCCGCCAGCCCCGGCGAGGTCATCCTCAGCTGGCGTGATGTCAAGCCAGGCAAATATGCCGTGGTGGTGTATCACGATGAAGATGCCAACGGCGAATTGAACCGCCGCTTTGGCATGTTTCCTACCGAGGGATATGGGCTATCGAATAATCCTAAAGTATCCGGGCCGCCGCCGTTTGAGCCCAGCGCATTTGAGGTAAGCGGCGCAACGGAAATCACGGTTGAATTGCATTACTGAGTGTTGGCATTGCCTGCTGCGGGCATAGGGAATGAGGAACAGAAAAAGAATGGACAGGAGAACATGAAAAAACCGCCGATATGGCGGTTTTTTTAGCTCTCACCAGCTTACGCTGTGGTATCGACCTGAGTGCCCAGGGTGACGGATGAAGTTGGCTTCGGTGGTGGCGGAGCCTCATTCGGTTTGTTGCTGGCTTCGTTTTCGTCTACTGGCGGCTTGGGCTGTGCCTGCTGCGCAGGAGGTGGTGGCGGTGTATAGCTGGTGCTGGTTGAGCTTCCTACGGCGGATGTCATGATGATCTCCTGAAAAGTCACACACTATTATTAGGCCTTGCTGTTTACTGATAACGACAGCATCCACCGAAAATTAAGGGGTGGCGGCCAAATAGTTTCTTCAATTTCCCCCAGCAGAAAGCAAGGTGCATTGCCTGCGCTAGCGCGTCGGCGCGGCGTGATCGGCTGGCTCTATGCCGGGATATGTCTGCATTAGGCTTGCGCTCAGTCATTCGACGTATGGAGCGTATTTACCGGAGTCTGTTAGTTTCTTTTCCATGATGAACCGTCCTTTGGGCGCCTGATTCATCGTCATTTGAAACTCCCTGTTGAGGCCATGCATGCATCCAGTTACAAAAGAATCCCCCTTACCGGCTCTAGGCATTGGTATCGTCGCCATCGTGCTGGTGGCCCTTGCACTGCGGCCTTCGATTGTCTCTATTGGCCCGATTTTGCCGCGCATTATCGATGCGTTTGCCTTGTCGCATGCCCAGGCTTCGCTGCTGACGGCGATACCTGATTTGTTGATGGGCCTGCTGGCTTTACCCGCGCCATGGCTGGCGCATCGTTTTGGCCGCGATAAAACCATTGTGACAGCCCTGGCGATACTGGGTGTGTCTACCTTGATCCGCGCTTTTGCGCCGGATGTGCTGGCATTGCTGCTGAGTACCGTGGGTGTTGGCGCGGGCATCGCCGTGACGGGTACGCTGCTCTCTGGCTACATCAAGGTGAACTACCCGACGCGGGCGGCGTGGGTGATGGGTATTTACGTGACAGGGTTGTCGTTTGGCAGCACGCTGTCTGCCGTCATTACCGCGCCCATGGCGGAGAGTATAGGTGGCTGGCGCCTGCCCGCCGGCATATGGTCCGTGCTCGGGCTGCTGGCGACGCTGGCCTGGGGCTACGTCTATTGGCAGCATGTCCGTACGCACGATGCCAGCCAGAAGATCGTGGTCGCCCGGGCGCCCTTGCCATGGCGCAATGCGCTGGCTTGGCGGATTGCCGCTTTTTTTGCCTGCATTAACCTGATTTTTTATGCCATGGTGACCTGGACGGCCGCGGTGTTTCTGGAGCATGGGCTTTCCAGCAGCATGGCTGGTGTGCTGCTGGGATGCTTTACTGCGGCCTTCATGCTGGCAAGTCCGGTGTTCGGGGCTTACAGCAAATCACTGGATCGCCGCGTCTGGCTGGTATCCAGCGCCGTGATTACCCTGCTGGGGCTGGTGCTGATGACGGTAGCGCCGTTATGGGCGCCTGTACCGGTGATCGCCGTGACCGCCTTTGGCCTGGGCGGTGCCTTTACTCTGGGCATGACCTTGCCGCTGGATAATACGGCTAACGCGAGTGAAACCAACGCATGGACGGCGTTTGTGCTCACCATAGGCTATCTGGTCGCCGCAACCGGTCCGCTGGCATTCGGCTATCTGCGCGATGTGACGGGCAGCTATGCGAGTTCCCTTCATATGCTGATTGGCATTGCCGGTTTGATGATCGTCATGGCCTGCTGGCTCAAGCCTGCATCGCACTAAAGAAAAACGCCCTGTTCTGCAGGCTTGGCGGCAGGGCAGGGCGTCAGTGTCGCGTTTCTCCGATCGTGATCAGTAGCTGATTTCGGCGGTCAGCTCCAGACTGCGTGAGGGGCCGAGGATGAACTGGCTGGTGTCGTAATAGGTACTGGCGTAGAGCTTGTCACCCAGATTGCGTGCGTTGAGGCGCAGGGTGGTGTGGCGGTTTGCACGCCAGGCAATGTTGGCGTCATACACGGTATAGCCGGGCATGACCGAGGTGTTGGCCGTGTCGGCGTAGCGTTGTCCTACCAGTCGGGCGCCCGCACCCATGGACCAGTCACCCCGCTGGTAGTAAACCCATGCGTTGGCGACTTTCTCCGGTACATTGGTCGGCGTGTTGCCTGCGCGTGAGGCACCGTTTTCCAGCAATTCGTCATAGCGCGCCTTCAGCAGTGCCATATTGGCGTCTACACGCCAATGTGCGCTTGGCAGCAGCAGGGTGGAAAGCTCCACACCGCGTGAAGACTGCTTGCCGCCTTGCACTGTCAGCCGCTGATCGGCAGGGTCGCGTGTCAGGATGTCGTCCTTGGCGATGTGGTACAGCGCCAGCGTCACGTCGCCTTTGCCGTTATCCAGCATATGCTTGATGCCGACTTCGGCTTGTCTGGCGGTGGTCAGCTTGTAGCCTTTGTTGCGGGGCCGTAATGAGACGATGGACGATACCGGGTCTGAGCCCTGGCTGTATTGCCCATACACGGCCAGGCCTGGAGCCGCGGTAAATACCGTGCCCAGGCGGTAGGAAAAGGGCGAGTAATCCTTGTCGAATGAAGCACCGGTGATGAAGTTCTGATGATCCACATTGATCCAGTCCTGGCGGACGCCTGCCGTCAGTTTCAGCCGATCGGTCAGGTCCAGCGCATCTTCCACAAACAGGGCGTTTTGCAGGGTGCGCGCCTTGTACTCGGGAATCGTCGGATCCAACGTGGCATCGGCATAATAGCCGGGTGCAAACCCTTTGATCGGCACGGTGCTGGTGCCGTCGGTGCCCGCGTAGAAGTTGTCGATATAACGCAGATCAACACGCGTGGTTTCCCAGCCCATGGCCCAGCGATTGCGGTGGCCGAAAGCATCCGCCACACTGGCCAGTTCCAGGCGGTTGCCTAGCTGTTTCAGCTGGTGTTTGATCTCGGTATAGCCAGATCGCGTCACCGTATTGCTGGCACTGTCGAGGGCATAGTATTCCAGGTTGCGCCAGTGGCGGCGGCTGTTAAACCAGTAGCTGATATTGGTCAGTTTCAGGCTGTCTGACATATCCCATTCCACCTTGGCGCGCAGGCGGTCATCGGCAAAATCCATGGCACTGTCGTTCACGTTGTAATTCTGTTGGCGCAGGCGGCTATCGATGCGGCCATCGCGCAAGGGGATGCCGGTGTAGGTAGTCGGGGAGTCTTCGCTATGATCAAAAGTGAAATCCACACGCAGATGATCGCTGGGGACCAGTTGCAGGCCGCTCATGAGTTTGCGGCTCTGATGCTCGCCGCGGTCCACATAGCCATTGCCCCCGGTGGCGGAAGCATCAATGCGGAATGCGCCTATCTCACCCACCGCACCGGTGCCACCGACGCCAGCGCGGTATTCTCCGCGGGTGCCCCAGCCGGCTAAGGCTTCAAATGAAGCATCCCGGCTCGGCGCCTTGCGTATGCTGTTGATGATGCCACCCACGGTGCCGGTGCCAAACAATACCGAGGCTGGTCCGCGCAACACCTCGATGCGTTCATAACCCCAGGTATCTGAAGGAAACGTGATGGTGCTGGCAGCGGTCAGCAGCCGTACACCATCTTCTGCCTGGCCGATGGAATCATTGCCGCTGAAACCGCGCGCTGAAAAGGCATTGCCCACGCCGAGATTGCTGATGTCGCTGATGCCGGTGGTGCGTGACACGGCTTCGCGGATACTGACATCGCCACGGCGGCGTAGGGTGTCGGCATCCACGGCTTCAATGCTGGCGGGGGTTTCAAGCGCTGTCAGGCCGAGACGGCTGGCGGTGGCGAGTGGCTGATTAAGGCGGGATTCTGGCTTGAGATGTTGTGCGGATACTTCGACTTCTTCCAGCGGCTGAATATCTTCAGCGTAAGCGGACACGGAAAAAAGCAAGCCGGTCAGGCTCGCCATGGCAGTACGTTTCATGGGCGTTTCCTAAATGTTCGCATGCGACCCCGCATGCCGATTCATCATGGAAAAACCACAGAGCTATCGTGTGAGATGGCTGACTAGCCTCGCCCAAACACCGCGCCCCGCGGTAGTTCCTTCGTGACTGGCAGGCCGGTCTCCGGGCTCGCGAGGCTTGATGCACCGCCTTCCCAGGCATAAGGCCCAGTGGCGTTGATGGCACATCCATACTCGCTTACCGTTGCGGGGGCAGCACAGGTATTTCACCTGTTTCCCGTTTCACCTTTCCCCTCGAGCGAGAGGGCAGGCACCTGGCAGTGTGCATAGATTATAAAGGGGAAGCGTGAATAAGTTTTAAGAAATGTAAAGATGCCCGCACGCTGGGCCTCTGGCGGGGGTAGGTGACAATTATGTCACCCCTGGGTCGACGGATTTTGCATGGGCTGTATACTTTCTGCATAAGTCTTGACCTGAGCTGCATCCCGCCTTTCAGCTCGCCAAACTCTCTCATCAAGGGACGCATGAACCTTCCGTGTATATCCGCAACGCTTGCCAGAGGGGTGCCGCTATTCGGCGCTGCCGCACTTATGTTGGCGCTATCGGCCTGCGATAAACTGCCAGGCTGGGCGGCTGCCATGTTGCATGCTGAGGCCAAGACCAGCCCACTCTCGGGGCCAGACGAAAACCAAGATGGCATACGCGATGATATTGAACCGCTGATTGCAAAGTCCTCCACCTTGCCTGAGGTGATTTCAGTCAGAACCACCTATGCGAAATCACTGCAAAAAATTGTGGATTTTGATTTTGAGCATGCCCAGATGTTGTCGCTGCTGAAGTCGGAATACTCCCGCAGCCTGGCCTGCGCCATGCTGGTGGATGATGGTTTTATTGACAGGCTGGATGGCGCGACTTTCAACACCCCGGGGCGTGTTCAGCAGCAGGATAAGTTTCAGAAGAGCATCAGCGGACAGGCGTTTGATTTTGATTCCTTGTCCCGGCTGTGCAATTAGTCGTCTGATATACCGCTGCGTGATTTGGCCTTGGGCCTTTGCCAGGTCTTATCTGGCCAATGCCTGATAGAGCATTTCCAGTGTTGCCTTATTGGATTTGATCAGTTTTTTAGCTTCCGCCTTCAGATTTTCGATATTGCCTTTGGTGGCGTTGTCCATGTCATCTGAGGCGATGGTCAGTTCGGTTTGCAGCCGGTAGTAATGATCGCCCAATATCATCTGCATTTGATAATTGGCCGCATCAGCCACGCCATCAAACATGCAGCTCAACAGCGGCAATACCCAGCCGGCCTTGCCCCAGTCTTTTGCCTCATCAAAGGTAATCGGCCTGATCAGCTCGCCGGTGCCTAGCGATACCAGCAGAAATTCGGATTCATCGGGGAAAATGCGTTTGGCTTCGGCATAAGCCGACACTGAAGGCGAGTTGATGAACACGCCGCCATCCACCAGGGTTTTCAGCGAGCCTGCAACTTCCAGCTGGCTAGGTTCGAAGTAAGTAGGCGCAGCGGAAGTGGCGCGGGCGATGTGTTTAAGCAGCACGGGTTTATGCTCGTCTTTCCAGCTTTTGAAAAAGATGGGTTCGCGGTTTTGCAGGTCGTAACTCGTGATCAGGATATGGGTCAGACAGTCCTGTAAGGCATCGTCTTCAAAATACGCCTGCAGCACCTGTTCAATGCCATCGGCGGAGTAAAGCTCATCGGCAATCCCGCCTATGGAGGACACCCCTTTCCACAAGGAACGCGAGAATATCTCCTTGCCGCGGGTTTCGTAGATCGCCACCAGGTCTTTCGCTGCGTACTTCGCCTTGCCCGGAGCGTCTTTTTTTGCACAACCGATGGCGAGAATACCGCCAGTCGATGTCCCCGCGATCAGGTCAAACAATTGCCAGACTGGCTTGCCCAGATGCGCCTCGATCTCCGTCAGGATCAGCGCCGGGATCAACCCGCGTATACCACCTCCATCAATGCTTAAAATGGTTTTCATCTTAATGCTCCGACAGTGTTGATCTGGAAAGCAGCTTCAGACCTTGCGTATCATCTTAGGTAGCACGGTGGCATGCTCGTGACTGTATTCATGGATGAGCAGGCATGGTTAATGTTGATATTATTCAGTTGCTTATTGTGCACCTTCTGCTATATGTTAAGCCTGTTTGGTCGTGTCGTGTAATCAAATAATCAACGAGGTCACCGGCATGCGCATGATCGCTGTCTGCGCTTGATATCCGGCTTGTTTTATTGCCACATGGCTCCGACCTTCTCTCATGTTACAAGCCTTCCATTTTCGTCACCGCGCAGGTGGTAAGTCATTGCTATTATTTGAATCGGCAATACAATCCTTCATTCCCGAAAATGTGATTCAAGACACAATTATTCGGGTCAAGATTTAATCCTGCGGACCGTAAACTTTTTGAACGCAAGCGCTTCGTGGCGCAAGTTGGCGCGCGGTCTTAACGGTAAAACAAGAACTATTGAGTGCGGGATGCGATTAGCTAATTTCAAACATTCGAGCCATGCAGTAACGGCAGGCTCTGCACTGCGCATGCTTATCCAGAGCCTGCTGGCACTGGTGTGTATTTCTGCGGCACTGTATGCCGTGAGTGCTGAGCAAATGGAAAGTGGCACCTTGCCCTTTTCCAGCAAGTCGTTGACGCCAGAGGCGCTGGAACTGACGGTGCAGGAGCTTGCGTGGCTCAAGGCACATCCTGTGATCAAAGTTGGCGTGCATCACGGCTGGATGCCCATCGAGTTTCTGTCGGAAGGTAACGAGTTTCGCGGCATTACCGTGGATTACCTGAAGCGCTTTGAGCGTCTGCTGGGAGTGCGTTTTGAAAAAATCGAATATTCAGAAAACCCTGATACCGAAACCGCTGACATGCTGTCCGGCATCGCGAGTGTCAAGTCGCTGAATGGCAGCCGCTATGTGGCGCTGGCCGAGCCGGTTATTTCCGTGCCTTACACCATCTATATCCACAAGAAAAACGACACCATCCGTACCTTTGCCGATCTGGAGCGCAAGCGGGTGGCGGTATTCAAGAATGGACCGCTGGCGGGCCTGCTTGCCAAGGATCGACAAGGCATCGAGTTATTCCAGGTAGATATCGCTGAAGAGGCCTTTGCTGCGCTGGAAACCGGCAAGGTGGATGCCTATATCGGCAATCCACTGGTGGTGGATTATGTATCGAATGTGCAGGGTATACGCTATATGGCCAAGGCGGGCTCCACGCCCTACAAAGCCAGCGTGAACATGGCGGTACGCAAGGACTGGCCGGAACTGCGCTCCATCCTGCAGAAAAGCTTGCATCATCTGCAGCCAGAGCATAACGACATCATCAATGACTGGCGCTTGCAGCCTGGCAGCAAAACCGGCTTGCTGCCTTTCCTGCTGGCGGGTTTACTCCTGCTGGCGACCGTCATCATGCTGCGTGGCTATCGACTCAAACGTGAAGTGGCAAGGCAGACCGCCGCCTCGCAAAACCTGATCTGGAAGCAGGCCAATTACGATTTTCTCACCGGCTTGCCCAATCGCCCCATGTTCCACAAACAGCTGGCAGAAGAAATCCATAAATCCCTGCAGCATCAGCAGCCGCTGGTGCTGATGTTCCTGGATCTGGATAACTTCAAGCAGATCAACGACCAGCTTGGCCATTCCATCGGCGACAAGCTGCTGGTGGAAACGGGTGCACGGATTGCCGCCGTTGCCCGCGATTGCACGCTGCTGGCGCGCCTGGGCGGGGATGAATTTACCATCGTGCTTTCCAATGTGCAGAACCAGCAACAGGTTGAGTGGCTATGCGAGCGGATATTGCGGCAGGTATCGCTGCCTTTCGCCATTGAAAACCACGTGGTGTATGTGACCACCAGCATTGGCATTGCGTCTTTCCCCGAGCACAGTCGCGATGTGGAAACGCTGATGAAGTATGCCGACCAGGCCATGTACGAAGCCAAGCGGCTGGGACGCAACCGTTACCAGTTCTTCTCGCCCTCCATGCAGGAGCTGGCCGCGCACAAGCTGCAGGTCAGCAATGATTTGCGGCATGCGCTAAAGCGGCAAGAGCTGGTGATGTATTACCAGCCGATTGTCGATCTGGCGACCGGCGATATACACAAGGCCGAGGCGCTGGTGCGCTGGCAGCATCCTGCCCGTGGGCTGGTGCCGCCCATCGAGTTCATTCCGGTGGCGGAAGAAACTGGCATGATCAATGGCATGGGTGACTGGGTGTTCCGCCAATCCGCACGCGATACCGTGACTCTGGTACAGCAATCCATGGCATTGTGCAGTGCATCGTCTGATGATCAGACGGCGGATGCGACCATCTTCCAGGTCAGCATTAATGTGTCTCCCTTGCAGTTTCAGAGCAGTCAGGAGCTGGAGACCTGGCAGGCTTACCTGGAGCACATCGGTCTCCCTGCGCAATGTCTGGCGATTGAAATCACCGAAGGCCTGCTGCTGGAAGCCTCTGATCAGGTGAAAGCAACGCTGTCGCAATTTCGCGATGCCGGTATCGCCATCTCGATTGATGATTTCGGCACGGGCTATTCCTCGCTGGCCTATCTCAAGAAGTTTCATATCGATTTTGTCAAAATCGATCGCTCCTTTGTGCAGAACCTCGGCGCAGGCAATGACGACATGGTGCTGTGCGAAGTGATTGTGGATATGGCGCACCGGCTTGGCATGCGCGTGATTGCCGAAGGCGTGGAAACCGAAGCCCAGCTGGAACTGTTGAAACGCGCGGGCTGTGACTTTGCCCAAGGCTATCTGTTCTCGCCGGCCTTGCCCTTTGATCAGTTCATGACCTTTGTGCAGGACTGGCGCAAACGGCCTGCACAGTAGTCGCAACGCTGGTACCTGCCTGCAAGCAGCACCCGCTGCCAAGTGTTATATACCAACCGGGCCCGCGTTTGGCCCGGCGGTGAGTTCTCAACCAGCCGCCTTGCTGGTGCGCCGCTGCCAGCGGGTTCTCAGCCACTGTTCGGCATCATCCACAAAGGTATACACGGCGGGAATCACGATCAGGCTCAGGATGGTGGAGGTGATCAGGCCGCCGATCACCGCAATCGCCATCGGCGAACGGAAGCTGGGGTCGGCTCCCAGGCCCATGGCAATCGGCACCATGCCAGCGCCCATGGCCAGCGTGGTCATGATGATGGGGCGAGCCCGTTTGCGGCAGGCATCGATCAGGGCCTCCAGCCGTGTCGGCGGGTTATGGCCATCCTGTCTGTGTCCGCGTGCCATGATGGCGTACTCCACCAGCAGGATGGAGTTCTTGCTCACAATCCCCATCAGCATCAAGAGTCCAATCAGCGATGGCATGGAGAAGCTTTTCCCCGTCAGCAGCAACAGCACAAAGGCGCCGCCTATGCTGAGCGGCAAGGCCATGAGGATGGTCAAGGGCTGCATGAAATCGCGGAACAGCAGCACCAGCACGGCATAAATGCACAGCACGCCAATCGCCATCGCCAGGCCAAAGCTCTGGAACAGGTCGTTCATGTTTTCGGCATCGCTGGAGGGCACGATATGCACGCTGGGCGGCAGATTCTTGATCGCTGGCAATTGCATGGCCTCGGCATACACCGCGCCCAGTTCGCGCTGACCCAGTTCTACCTCGATCGACACATTGCGCACGCGCTTGAAGCGGTCAATCTGTGCCGGGCCGCTGCCCAGGTGAATGTCGGCGATATTGCCTATACGCACCGGGCCATTGGTACCGCTGACGGTCAGACGCGAAATTGCGTCGAGATCCGTGCGGAAGCTCTCCGGGAACTGGATGCGGATAGGCACCTGCCGGTCTGCCAGGTTGAGCTTGGGCAGATTGATGTCGTAATCGCCCGCCGTGGCAATGCGCACCACATCGGCAATATCGCGCGTGGTCACGCCCAGTGCCGCCGCCCGTGCCGTATCCGGACGTATGATCACTTCCGGCTGCACCAGGCTGGCATTGGAATAGACATTGCCGATATTGCGCAGGGTGCGCAGGCCGCGCATGACCTCGGTCGTGGCTTCGTTCAGCGCCAGCGGATCGTCACTTTGCAGGTTCAACACCATCTTGACGCCAGTATCCAGCGAACCCACCTTGATGCGCATGCCGGGCAATGCGCCCAGTGCCTCGCGCAACTCGCCTTCAATCTGCTGCTGGGTGATGCTGCGCTCCTTGCGATGCACCATCACCACCGTCAGCACGGCCTTGCGGGTTTCCGTGGTGGAGCCTGCCGAAAAGCCTTGCCCCGAAGTGCCGCTGCCTATGCTGCTGTATACATGGCGCACATTGGGATTTTTGCTGATCAGTGCACGTACCTGTTCGGCAGCTGCCGCGGTGTCCTGCAGGTGGGCACCGGGTGCCAGTTCAATATTCACCAGCGTCATGCTGCGATCTGCTGGCGGTACAAAACCCTTGGGCAGCAATGGAATCAGCATGAGCGAGCCTATGAAAAACAGCATGGCCAGGCTCACCGTGATCCCGCGATGCCGTACCGACCACGCCACCAGGGCCAGATAGCGGCGCGTGATCCAGCCATCGTGCTCCGCTTTTTCTGGCTTGGGCTTGAGAAAGTAAGCCGCCATCATCGGCGTAATCAGGCGGGCGACGGCCAGCGAGGCAAAAATGGCGAATACGGCGGTCCAGCCGAATTGCTTGAAAAACTTGCCGGCGATGCCTGACATGAAGGCCGTGGGCAAAAATACCGCGATCAGGGCAAAGGTGGTGGCAATCACCGCCATGCCGATCTCGTCGGCTGCTTCCATGGCGGCTTCACGCGGCGATTTGCCCATGTTGAGGTGACGCGCGATGTTCTCGATTTCCACAATGGCGTCATCCACCAGTATCCCCACCACCAGCGCCAGCGAGAGCAGGGTGACGGTGTTGATGGTGTAGCCAAACACGCTCATGCCGATAAAGGTTGGCAATACGCTGAGCGGCAGCGCCACGGCTGCAATGAGGGTGGCACGGAAGTCGCGCAGGAACAGCATGACCACCAGCACCGCCAGTACGGCGCCCTCGTACAGCAGATGCATGGAACCATCAAAATTGTCCTGCACTGGGGTCACGTTTTCCCAGGCCGGGGTGATCCTGGCACCAGGGTGGCTGTCATTGAATTCGGCTACGGCCTGGTCAACACGGGCCTTGAGACCGGTTTCGCTTTCGCCCTTGCTGCGCGTAATTTCAAAGCCGATCACCGGTTTGCCATCCATCAGGGCGATCCGGCTGCGCTCGGCTATGGTGTCCTCTACATCGGCCACCTGGCCCAGCGTGACATAGGTACCCGTCAGTGTCGGCAGTTGCAGGTCACGCAACTGGCTCGCTTCTTTCACCGTACCCAGCGTGCGTACCTGCTGGCGGATGCCGCCGAGATCGGTGCGGCCGCCGGAGCTTTCGACCTGCATGCGGCGCAGTTCGGACGACACGGTGGCAGCGCTTACCCCCAATGCCACCATTTTTTGCGGATCAAGCGAAATACGTACCTCACGGTCCACACCGCCAACCCGCTCAAATTTGCCCACGCCAACCACCGAGAGCATTTTCTTGGCAACCTCATTGTCGATCAGCCAGCTCAGGTCTTTTTCGTCCATGTCGTTGGCGGTGACGTTGTAATTGACGATGGCGGAGCCTGACGTGGTAATGCGCGAGACGATAGGGTCCTTGGTATCCGCGGGCAGCTCGGAGCGCACACGCGAGACGGCCGAGCGCACATCGTTTTCGGCATCCGAGACGGATTTTTCCAGCTGGAATTGCACGGAAATGCTTACCTGGCCATCCAGTATCTTGGTCGTGATGTGCTTGACCATGTCGACCGAGGCAATGGAGTCTTCGATCTTGCGCGCGACGTCATTCTCAAGCTGGCGCGGCGAGGCGCCTTCCAGCGTGGCGGTGACGCTGACGGCCGGTAATTCAATATCCGGAAAATCCTGCACCTTGGAAGTTTTGAAGGCAAACAACCCGATGATGCTCAACAGGCCAAACAGCAGGATGGCCGGAATCGGATTGCGTATGGAATAGGCTGAGATATTCATGGTGACCCCGTTATTGCGCGACGCGCACGATGTCGCCATCGATCAGGAAGCCCACGCCGCTTTCCACATAGCTGGCCTTGGGGTCTATGCCCTCGCGAATGATGATGCGGTCGCCCACATGGCCGCCGCTGACTACCTTGCGGCGTTCCACATGCTGCTGGTCACTTACCGTAAACACATACTCATAGCCATCGCGCTGCAACACGGAAGTGGCTGGCAGGCTGAGCCCGCTCTGCTGGCCCACGGCAAAGCTGCCACGGGCAAACATGCCACTCTTCAGCGGACCATCCAGTCCGTGGGGAATATCCACATACACCAGCGTGTTGCGCGTGTCCTGATTCATGGTGGGGGCAATCACGCGTACCTTGCCTGTTACCTGGGTCTGACTGCCGGTCGGCATCAGGGTCACGGCCTGACCAGGCTTGACGCTGGCAAGCTCGGTGGCGCCGACCTCTCCACGCCACTCCAGCCGGTCCTGCATCACCAGACGAAACAGTTCTTCACCAGCATTGACCACACTGCCGACGGTAGCAGTACGGCTGCTAATGGTGCCGAAATCTGGCGCCACAATGCGGGTATGGCGCAGGCGCAAACGCTGGCTTTCCAGCGCGGCCACGGCGGACTCATAGCGTGCTTTGGCGGTGCGTTCGGTGGTGAGGTATTGCACGACCTGCTGCTCGCTCAATGCACCTTTCGCCAGACCTTTTACCCGGTTGGCATCCAGCTCGGCCTGGCGCAGGTTGGCTTCGGCTTCCAGCGCATCAGCCTCTTTCTGCATGAGATCTGCTTTCACCGTCTCATCGTCAAACTCGGCCAGCAGTTGGCCTTTGCTGACCTTGGCACCCACATTCACGTAGACCGCTTTCAGGCGCAATCCGCTGACTTCATTGCCGATCACGGCTTCCTGCCAGGCGAGGATATTGCCGTTGGCGGTGACATTGGTCGTGGTGGAGGCTTCCTGCGGGCTCACCAGCCGAACGGTCAGCGCCGGTTTGGTCTCGGCCGTGTCCTCGCCGGACTTTCCAGGATGGCAGGCGGTCAGCAACGCCGTGGTCAGCAGGGCGGTGAAAGGAAGAATCAGGAGGCGGTTTTTCATGTTATTTCTCGTTGGAAGAGGAGGCGTCAGCAGCGGCAAGGGGGGTATTGGGGCCTTGCCAGCCGCCGCCAATGGCGATGTAAAGTTCGATCAAGGTGGTAATGCGATTCTGGTTCAGCTGCGTCAGGGCGTAGTCGGCCTCCAGCGCATTGCGCCGCGTGGTTTCGAGGTCGATGGCATTATCAAAGCCTGCCTCATAGCGCTGGCTGATGGCATCCAGTGCCTGCATGTAATTATTGGCGGCTTGCTCCAGACTGGGTTGGCGTGCATTGTAGCTTTGCAGCGTCAGCAGTTTCTGCTCGACCTCCTTGATCGCATTGCGGGCCTTGCTGCGGTAGTTGCTGTCCGCTGCGCGCAGACTTTCCCAGGCGGCGGCGACATTGGCCTTGCGCTGTCCCATGTCAAACAAGGGCAGGTCTATCGTGGGGCCAATGGACCAGGTGACGGCATTGCTGGTTGTGCCCGAGTTGATAAAGCGTACTGGCGTGATATTGCCGCTCAGAGTGATCTTGGGGTAACGATTGGCTTCCTTGACGCCGACTTCCGCACTGGCGGAGGCCAGGTCGCGCTCGGCTGCCAGCAGGTCTGGACGCTGTTCCAGCAGGGCGGCAGGTACGGAAGGCACGTCAAAGGTGCCTGGTTGCAACACGGTAAAGTCGCGCGGTGCCAGGCGCTCACGCAATTGCGGTTCAGCGATGCCGGTGAGGGCGACCATGGCTTTGATCTGCAATTCGCATTGCATCTGCTGGTCATTGAGATCACTGGCGGCCTGTGCTTGCGTGGCTTGCGCCAGCGCATTGTCGGAGTCGGATTTGAAGCCATGAGCGGTGGCCGAGGCCGTCAACTCCGCGCTACGGGTCTTGGATTCAAGGTAGCGCTCGTACAGCCTGACCTTCTGCTGGCAGAAGCGGTAGTCGTTATAGGCCTTGGCGCTTTCCGAGGCGACCGAAAGCCGGGCATCCTGCAGCAGGTTGCGCTTGGCGTCGTAATCGGCCAGTGAAGACTCGCGTTCGCGCCGCAAGCCACCAAACAGGTCGATTTCCCAGGAGGTATCGAAGCTGATCTGCTGCTGGGTAAGCAGGGTGGGGTCGCCGCCGAAAGAGAACGCCTTGCGGGTAATCGATGGTGTGGCACTCAGGCCATCAAAGCCCATGGCGCGGGCCGCCACCAGATTGGCGCGGGCAGAGGCGATATTCTTGTAGGCATCGGCTACCGTTGCGCTATTGCGCTCGGCGGCGGTGATGATTTCCAGCAGCACCTCGTCGTTGAACTGTCGCCACCAGTCTTCTTGCTGATGACTGCGGTTGGGCGTTTGTACTTGCCAGACGTCTGCCGTGACGGCTTTGGGCTTCTGATAATCCGGCCCGACCATGGGCCAGCCCTGGCAGCCTGTGACTGTGCAGGCCACGAGCACGGGCATGGCGATTGTGAATAACGGAGACTTCATGCCTTGCCCTCCCGCACATCGGCCCTACGCGATTTTTCGTCAGTGATCATGGCCAGTGCATAGCGGCCATAGCGTTCTGCTATGCGGTCCAGCGCCTCAAAGCTATCAATCAGCTGAGGTGACAGGCTGCGTATGACTTTATGTCCGACATACAAATGCACGGCCATGCCGATGCAGCCTGTCGCCAGGCTATGGATTTCGTCGTCTTCCTCTACGCCAATATGCCGGCACAGCAACTGGATCATGGCGGCGTGATGAGGTTTAACCTCGCTCTCTATCTCCTGTTCCCATACCCCGGTTGGCTCCAGCATCTCGCGGTAGCGCAGCTTCATGACATCCTGCACCACCTCGCCCATTTTCAGTGGCTGGAAAAATTCCATGTAAAACTGCCGCAACGCTTCGCCTAGCGGCAATGCCGGATCGGTAAAGCCATATTCACAAGGGCGGGCAATCACGCTGGGCCAGGAAAACACCGTGCGATACAAGCCAGCCTTGTCAGTGAAGTAGTAACTGATGGCGGAGACATTGACCTGAGCCGACTGCGCAATCTGCCGCACGCTGGTCTTGGCATAGCCTTTTTCAGCGAACAGCTTGAGCGCGCAGAGCAGGATTTTCTGCCGCGCTTCGGCACCGTCGGTGCGGCTTGCGGTTTGAGGGGTGGGGGGTGACATGAGGCATCAACCAGACAATAGACGAGCTGGGATCATACATCAAACAAACGTTTGATCAATAGCCTTTGCAAAGATTTAAGTGACGACTTATGCCTGGCAGGGTTGAAGCCTCTGCTTCGCCGAAAAAACGTCTGGTCGAAGTGTCTCCCAGGCGCTTTGACGATATTTGGTATTGGGCCAGATGCTTATCGTACCTCTCTTCGGTGCCAGCATTGCTTTCAAGTGCGGACATCATTGCAAGTGGCTCTATGGCGGCGTGAAAAGTCCCGTGATATGCAGGCGCTGTATCGGCGGCTGGAAACGGGCTGGCTAGTTGAGATGGCGGGCGAGGTCCAATGTTGCCGGGGTGGGTTCGCTGGCGTAACGTGTCAGGCCTCAGACATACACATCAATAGGGGGATTCTGGCTGCGATCAATATCGGCGCTACTGGTTTTCGGCTTCAACTCTGCGCGCATCTGGTCCAGCAGCTTCTGCTTGTCCTCCGGACTCATGGCCTCGAGCGCTTCCTTGCTGATGCCCCGCGAATTCATCCACGACCATTGCCGTTTTTCCGCAGATGACATGTTCATGTAATCGTTCAGTTCCTGCAACGGATCACTGTTGACTGTGCTGTTCTCCAGCGTGGTTTCGGAGGTGACCACGCTGCTGGCGCTTGGTGTTTCCTGCGATGATTCTTCGCTGGCCTGAGCGCCCAGTTCCAGCGCTTTTTCCTGACTGTTCTCAGCGCGGCTGCGATAAGCCGCCACAGCCCCAAGTGATGTGGCGTTGGTGAATGGACTGATACTCACGCACGTCTCCCCGACTTCTTGTTATTGGCTGATCGCACACACGATGCGTCAGCCTCCCATCATAGTCAGCAGCACGTGTCGGCAAAGGCGGGAACAGAACGGAAATTGACGGCTTGTTTTCGTATATGGACGTCGAGGCCACCCAGGCGGCCTGGATGTGGGTATTTTCTTCATTGCGTTGTCAGGCCCAGAAAGTCTATCTGTTGCCCAGTATGGTCTTATGCCTATATTATGAGAATAATTCTCGTTCATAATAATTCATATCTTCGTATCATGATGCTTTCAACAATGCATGTTCTTTACAGCGACCATCGCGGATGGTTGCTTGCATGGCTGCGTAAAAAAATTGGATGCCCGGAACATGCTGCAGATTTAACGCAAGATACCTTTTTGCGTGCTTTGCTCAAGCCGGATGACAGTATGCGCGAACCGCGTGCCTACTTGTTCACGATCGCGCGAGGCTTGCTGATTGATCACTGGCGCAAGGAGGAATTGCAGCGCGCATGGCTTGACACCATGCGGTATATGCCTGAACTCATTGTGCCTTCGGTGGAGAGCCGTCAATTAGTGCTGGAGTTGCTGGAAGAGATCGCGCGCATGCTTGACGGCTTAAAGCCAAAAGTGCGTACCGCTTTTCTGCTGGCGCAGCTGGAAGGCATGTCTTATGGCGCTATTGCAGAGCAGATGCATGTTTCGCAGCGTACGGTTGAAAGGTATATGGCAGAGGCCTTTCATCATTGTTATGAATTGCGCTATGGCTCAGCGAGTGAGTGGTGATGTCTGATACTTGCTCGGAGATTGATGCCTCTATTGTGCGCCAGGCCATCGATTGGCTGGTCAAGGTACAGTCGAAGACAACCGATATGTCTGTGCAGCAGGGTTGCCAGTTGTGGCGAAATGAACACCCTGATCATGAACGGGCATGGCAGCGTGTATGCCAGATGGGCGGCGACCTTTCTGCCAGTGCATTGCACGAGCATGATCGCGACATCGCCAATAAAGTACTGCAGCTGGCCATGCACCGGATACAGCGCCGTCGCACACTCAAGCTGCTCGGCCTTACGTTTATTGCAGGTAGCAGTGCACTTCTCGCACATCAAGTATTGCCCTGGCAGAACTGGTCGGCCGATTATCGTACAGCCACCGGGCAACGCCGCATCTTGCGTCTGGCGGATGGTACGGTTCTGATCCTGAATACGGATACGGCGGTGGATATACGTTTCAGTCCGCAGGAGCGGCTGATTGTGCTTGTGCATGGTGAAATTCTGGTGACGAGCGGGCATGGGGAATTATCCGATGCGCCTCTGCGAGTCAGTACACGCCAGGCCATGCTTCAGGCATTGGGGACGCGCTTTGTGGTTCGCCAGGAGCCGGATGTGGTCCAGGTGAGCGTGGAAGAAAGTGCGGTGGCTATTCGGACAAGCGATGGCGCGCAGACATCCGTCATTGCCTATGCGGGTGATCATTATCGTATAAGTCATGGTGACGGCATCGTTCGCGCTGCCTTGGCGATGGAGCCTGCGGCTTGGGCAGATGGCCTGCTTAGCGTAAACAACATGCGCCTGACTGACTTCATCAACGAACTCTCGCGTTATCGCTCAGGCTATTTGCGATGCGCAGCGGAGGTGGCAGAGTTGCGGCTGTCTGGCGTGTTTCAACTTGACGATATCGACAATCTGTTAAAACTGCTACAGCGAAAATTACCCGTTCGCATTGCTTATGTCACCCGTTGGTGGGTGACGGTTCTGCCCGCTTGATACGGTGATCTTGTGCATGAGGTAGCTCGGCTTGGCGGTACCTTCATCTTTTATTTCTAAAAAAATGTCGGGTTTTGGGCCTTTGTTCGGCTTGGTTGATGAAGCGTTTCTCATAACGCACGAATCACATGACAAAGGGGAACCCATGAAAACACATCGTTTGCCAATACGTTTTAGCGAAGACTTCCGCAAGCGTCTGATTGCCTGTCAAATCGGATGGCTGTGCAGTGCGGGCTTGTTGCTGCCACAGTCCGCCTGGTCTGCCGAGTCTGGCCAGACGGCCAGTCGTTATTACCATATCCCCGCAGGACCATTGGCGCCCGCGCTTAACCAGTTTGTTAGGCAGGCGGGTGCTACTCTACTTTTTACTCCCGATCAGGTGCAGTCATTGACGACAACAGGGCTTGATGGACGCTACTCGGTGGCGGAAGGGCTGGCCGTTTTGCTCAAGGGAAGTGACTTGGTGGCGCAATCCGGGGTGGAGGGCTATACCCTGGAGCGTGTTTCGCATGCGGCTGGAGATCTTGCCAGTCATGACGAGTCCGTGACCCAGTTACCTGAGGTTGCCGTGCAGGCGCAGGCTGAACAGGAGACTGCTTCGACGCCAGTAAAGGGCTATGTGGCAAAGCGCGGAATTACCGCAACGAAAACCGATACCGCCCTTCTCGAAACCCCACAGTCGATTTCGGTGATTACCCGGGATGAGCTTGATATGCGGAATGTACAGCGCGATGGAGATGCCTTGCGCTATACCGCCGGTGTATTCAGCGAAAACTATGGTAACGATGTTCGCCCGACATATGATGTGGGCACGATTCGTGGCTTTGATCCTTCCACAACGGGAATGTATCGGGATGGATTGCGAGAAACAAATGGATTATGGAGCCGTATGTCGACCGATATTTACAACATTGAGCGCATGGAGGTGCTTAAAGGCCCTTCGTCCGTGTTGTATGGGCAGAGCGAGCCCGCCGGTGTCATCAACAAAGTCACCAAAAAGCCGACGGAAGTACCCATGAAACAGATTGATCTGCAGATAGGGAATTATGATCGCTATCAGGGTGGCTTTGATGTGGGTGGTCCCGTAGATGACGATGGCAAGGTGCTATACCGGGTTGTCGGCCTGGTGCGCAATAGTGACTCGCAATATAAATATGACAATGATCATCGGAGCCAGGATAGCCGGGAATTGTTGGCGCCTTCGCTGACCATCAAGCCCTCTGAAAAAACCACATTGACATTGCAAGCCGAGTATCTGCATGTCAAAACGGGCGTGCCGTTTACTGTTGGCACCGCTACTACGACCAGCAATATCATGCTTGGCGATTACACTTACGACAAAAATGAGCGCAAGCAATACAGCATGGGGTATTTGTTTGAGCATGTATTAAACGATGCATGGACACTGCGGCAGAATTTCCGTGTGAATCGTGTCGACTTTCAATATGCCCGCATGGGTATGAGCAGTTTGTCTGGCAGCATCCTGTCCCGCAGCAAGAGTCTGATTGATGAGCAGCTGCAAGGGGTGGCGGTAGATAACCAGGCTCAGTTCAAGTTTAATACTGGCTCTATAGGGCATACCGCCTTATTTGGTTTTGATTTTCAGCGCTCGGCTTACACTGTGCGGGATGGCGACGCTGTCGATAATGCCGATGTTCTTGATCTGAGTAATCCCGAATATGGAAAATCGATTGCGGATCCGGCCTTGACTACCAAGAACCGCCAGGCTTTGCGGCAGAGTGGTCTGTATGTTCAGGATCAGATCAAACTGGATGACCACTGGGTGATCACCTTGAGCGGGCGCAAGGACTGGGCCAGGGCCGATACTGGAAACAAGATCGCCCAGACGGCTTATGATCAGAATGACACCGATTTTACCTATCGCACTGGACTGGCCTATGTCTTTGATAATGGCCTGGCACCTTACATCAGCCATTCCACATCATTCAATCCGGCGGTAGGTGTTGCCGCGAGTGGGCGGGCACTTAAGCCGACAACGGGCAAACAAAATGAGGTCGGCATAAGATATATGCCGGCAGGTACCAGCAATATCTACACCTTATCCTTGTTTGATCTTACCCAGCAGAATGTGACCGCCTATGATGCATTCTTTAATGCTTACCAGACGGGGGAAATCCAGTCTCGGGGCATTGAAATGGAAATCAAGACCAGGCTGGCCGAAAACCTGAACATGATTGCTGCGTTGACGTATTCGAATGTTGAAATTACCAAGACCAATGGTTTGGGCAAGAAGGGAGATAGCCCACCGTATGTTCCCGAAAAGGGCGCCTCCGTATGGATGGATTACAAGCTGGCGTCTGGCTGGTTGTCAGGAGTGAGCGTGGGTGGCGGTGTACGTTATGTCGGTCATAGTAATGGGGGCGATCCGTTCACCCCCAGTTATGAATATGAAAACGAGTCACGCACCTTGTTTGATGCTGCCATCAACTATCGCTATAACCAGCATTGGCAATTTGCCGTGAACTCGAACAACCTATTTAACAAGCAATACACGATTTGTGCCTATGGGTCGTGTACGCAAGGCTATGACAGGACTGTCATAGCGTCGGCCAGATATAACTTTTGATGGTATGGCGGCTATTCCGGCAAACTGAAAATGCTGGATGGTTAACTATTGGGGATTGGAATTCTGGCCAGGATGCATTAGCGTTGGTCAACGGGATTGAGCTGCAGCTTCAATCCCGTTTTTTGAGGCGAATAACGCACGACTCCGTGGGCACGCTAAACACCAATGCCGCGTGCCATCAGCACCGCCAGCAAGGGAATAATCAACAGCAGCAGCATTTCAAGCCGGATGACCATGATGATGCTTTTGGGCACGCTGATACTGGCCGCCGTGCTGTTTCGATGACGCAACAGGAACAGCGTTGGGTGGATGGACAGCAGGCCGATCAGCACGAACAGCGTGACCTTGGCATGAAACACCGGATTCGCCATGTAAAACGCCGAAGGCTTGCCGACGGCAAACGCGAGCAACAAGCCCGTCACCAGAATCACGCCAGCAGATATGCCGTAAATCAGATCAATCAGGGCGACCTTCCTCAACGCCGCGCTGGACATGTCGGCCTTGAGCTGCACGTGCTCGACCATCAGGGATGAAGCGAGGACCAGAATGCCGATGAAATGCAGGTATTTGACGATGACGTAACTCATAAGGCTTCTTTCTCTGATAGTCAGGTAATAAATTAAGGTCTGTTTTCGGTGACAGCGGGGATTAATCGCCACACATGTTCTTGCGCCGGAATGCGCCCTTTGAAGCCGCCGGCGACCTCGGGGTTTTCTAAAAGGTGAAGCGCGTAGTGCGACTGATAATGCTGTTTTACCTCGGCATCGTCCACGGAAAACGGTGGGCCGGATAATTGCGACTGTTCGTAAACGTAACAGATGAGGAGTTGCGGCGCGGTGTGGCTGACGCTTATGAGATGCGCGGTGTATTTCTCCCGGAGCTGCGCGGGCAGAGCCACCAGGGCCGCACGGTCATAAATGGCATCCACCTGGCCCAGCATGTCTGCCGTGAGATCAAAAATATCCCCGACAAAAATATCGATATGCCTTGCACGGTAGTGTTTGAGTTGGCCCCTCTGCGTGATTTCCGGGGTGAGATTTAGCTCGGCAAATAATTGCGTGACAGCAAGCTCACTCAGCTCGGCCCCAGCCACGCGGAAGCCCTGGCTCAATAGCCAGTGAATATCCAGTGTTTTGCCACAGAGCGGGATAAAGACGCGCGAGTGCGGGCCGAGCCGCAGGCTGGGAAGATGATTCACCAGCAAGGCATTGGCGCTTGCTTCATGAAAGCCGATCTCATTTTTTTCCCAGCGCTGGTGCCAGAAGTTGGCTTCCATTGCGATTCCTTTGCTTTTGGGCTTGGTGAAATGACCGCTTGATCAGGCCTTTTTAACAAATTCCGATTTCAGTTTCATGGCACCCACGCCATCAATCTTGCAGTCGATATTGTGATCGCTGTCGACCAGGCGGATGTTCTTGACCTTGGTGCCGACCTTGACCACCAGTGACGAACCTTTGACTTTCAGGTCCTTGATCACGGTAACGGTATCGCCATCTGCCAGCAGATTGCCATTGGCATCATGCACGACCAGGCCATCGGCCGCCGCCGGGGCGGCATCGCCGGGCGTCCATTCATGGCCGCATTCCGGGCAGACCAGCATGTTGCGGTCTTCATAGCCGTAGATGGAATTGCATTGGGGACAGGGAGGAATTTGACTCATGGTTGATCTCTTATCGTTTTGATTTTATGGTGTTAATGGTGTGTGGCAGTTGGGGCATGGACAGGGATGGCGCGGCACAACCGCCATCCCTGTTACGAACATGCCTACATATTCACATAGTTCGGCCCGCCGCCGCCTTCCGGCGTCACCCACACGATATTCTGCGTCGGGTCCTTGATGTCGCAGGCTTTGCAATGGATGCAATTGGCGGCATTGATTTGCAGGCGCGGGTCACTATCGGCCTCGACGATCTCGTATACGCCGGCCGGGCAGTAGCGTTGTTCCGGGGCGTCGTATTGGGCGAGGTTGACGGTGATGGGCACCGAAGCATCTTTCAGCGTCAGGTGAACTGGCTGGTCTTCATCGTGCTGCACGTTAGAGAGGAAAATGGACGACAGGCGATCAAAGGTCAGCACGCCGTCGGGTTTCGGGTAGGCGATGCGCGTGGCCTGGTCTTTGGTTTGCAGGCATTCGTTGTCGGCCTTGCCGTGCTTGAGTGTCCATGGCGTGCGAATGCCGGCGCGGGCGAGCCACATTTCAACGCCGCCATAAGCCGAGCCGAGCAGGCTGCCAAAGCGCGAGAGGGCAGGTTTGACATTGCGCACGGCGTCGAGGTCTTGCCAGATCCAGGAGGCGCGCAGTTTTTCCTGATAGCTGCTGAGAATGTCGTGCGAGCGTTCGCTGCCCAGGGCTTCAAATACGGCTTCGGCGGCCAGCATGCCGGATTTCATGGCATTGTGGCTACCCTTGATGCGGGGCACGTTGACCAGGCCTGCGGCGCAACCAATCAGCGCGCCACCCGGGAACACCAGCGTAGGCAGCGATTGCAGGCCACCTTCGTTGATGGTGCGTGCGCCATAGCTGATGCGCTTGGCGCCTGCCAGCATGGGAGCGATTTTCGGGTGCGTCTTGAAGCGCTGGAATTCCTCAAACGGGCTCAGGTACGGGTTGCTGTAATTCAGATGCACCACATAGCCGATGGCGGCGATATTGTCTTCCAGATGATAGATGAATGCACCGCCGCCAGTGTCGTTGTCCAATGGCCAGCCTTGTGCGTGCATCACCAGCCCGGCCTTGTGCTGACTGGGGTCAAGCTGCCACAGCTCCTTGAAGCCGATGCCATACTTTTGCGGCTCGGCGGTATCGCGCAGCTGGAATTGCTGCTCCAGCTTGCGGGTGAGCGAGCCACGGGTACCTTCGGCAATCAGGGTGTAATGGGCATGCAACTCCATGCCGGGCGCGAAGCCAGGCTTTTCGGTGCCATCACGTGCCACGCCCATGTCACCGGTAACGACGCCCTTGAGGGCGCCGGATTCGTCATACAGGAGATCGTAGCCGGTAAAGCCAGGATAAATTTCCACGCCCAGCGCTTCGGCCTGCTCGCCCAGCCAGCGCGTGAGGTTGCCCAGGCTGATGATGTAATTGCCGTGGTTGCTCATGAGTGGCGGCAACAGTTTTTCCGGGATGGTAAAGCCGCCTTTTTCCGTCAGGAACAGAAAGTGATCTTCGGTGACCGGGGTGTGCAAGGGCGCACCCAGGGCTTTCCAGTCGGGAAAGAGTTCATTCAATGCGATGGGGTCGATGACCGCGCCCGAGAGAATATGGGCGCCCACTTCGCTGCCTTTTTCCAGGATGCAGATACTGATTTCGCGTTCTTCTTCGGCGGCGAGCTGCTTGAGTCGGATGGCGGCAGAGAGCCCGGCCGGGCCGGCGCCAACAATCAGTACATCGTAATTCATGACATCGCGTTGCATGGGTGGTCTTTCAGTTAAATCAATATGCTATTTGATAATGGGTAAGGCAATCTGGTCACTGCGCCCGGCATCCACGGTAAACGCCCGGCAGTAATCCAGAAAGGCGCGGATGCTGGCGGTGAGGTACTTTTTGCGGTGCCAGACAAACATGAACTGGCGGCGCAGATCCAGCTCGGGCATCTCAATCGGCACCAAGCTGCCGCGCCGGAAGGCATCGCGCAGCGCCAGACGCGAGATGCAGCCTATGCCCAGGCCGGATTCCACCGCGCGTTTGATGGCTTCGGTGTGTTCCAGCGTCAGGCGTATTTTAAGCCTAGATTGATGATGGCGCATCGCATGGTCGAAAGTTTCGCGGGTGCCGGAGCCGACTTCGCGCAAAATCCAGGTCTCTTCCAGCAGGTCTTCCAGGCTGACGCCGGGCTTGTGGGCGAGGGGGTGGTCAGGTGCGCAGAACACCACCAGTTCGTCATCCAGCCAGGGCTCCACGGCAAGGTCGGGGTGCTGGCAATTGCCCTCAATCAGCCCCAGATCGAGGTCGTAATTGGCAACTTGCTGCAAAATTGCATTGGTATTTTGCACGTGCAGCTCAATTTGGCACTCATCATGTTGTTTCATAAAGGAACCGATGAGCAGAGTTGCGATATAATTGCCGATTGTCAATGTGGCGCCCACCCTGAGCAGACCCAGTGTGGTCTTGCCTTGCAGAACATGCTCGATTTCCGACGCCTGATCCAGCAATGCGGCCGCCATCGGCAAGAGGCTACGACCCAGATCGTTCAGCTTGAGCAATTTGCCAAGACGATCAAAGAACTGGCAATCAAACTGGCGCTCCAACTCGGCCAAGGCCGTGCTGGCAGCCGATTGCGACAGCGATAGCGCCTCCGCCGCCCGGGAGACATTCTCCAGGCGCGCGATGGCGACAAATACTTCCAGTTGTCTCAGGGTATAGCGCATATAGGTTTTGCAGATATAGATTATTAATATAATCAATTTAATAGATATTTTAGTGTCGTTTAAAATACACGGCAATACAGTCCGGGAGTGTGTGCATGAAAATTATGGTGGCAGTGAAGCACGTGGTGGATTACAACATCGTGCCTCGCGTCAAGCAGGATGGCTCCGACGTCGAGATCAGCGGCGTCAAGATGGGCATCAATCCGTTCGATGAAATCGCAGTGGAAGAAGCGCTACGCCTCAAGGAAAAAGGCATTGCCACGGAAATCGTGGCCGTGTCCATCGGCGCTGAAAACAGCAAGGACACCTTGCGCCACGCGCTGGCGATGGGGGTAGACCGTGCCGTGCTGGTGCAAGCCGAAGGCAAGCTGCAGCCGCTGGGCGTGGCCAAGCTGCTGAAGGCGGTGGCAGGTCGCGAGCAGCCTGACCTGATTCTGCTGGGCAAGCAGGCGATTGACGATGATGCCGGTCAGGCAGGCCAGATGCTGGCCGCTTTGCTGGGCGTGGGCCAAGGCTTGTTTGCCTCTGAAATCAAGGTCAATGGCAACGAAATCGAAGTGAACCGCGAAGTGGATGGCGGTACCGAAACCGTCGCCTTGCAACTGCCTGCCATTGTGACGGCAGATTTGCGCCTGAACGAGCCACGCTTTATCAAGCTGCCCAACATGATGATGGCCAAGAAAAAGCCGATTGACGTGATTGCAGGCACTGAGCTGGGCGTGGACTTTGCCTCGCACCTCAGCCTGCTGAATGTCGCCGAGCCTGCCCCACGCAAGCCTGGCGTGATCGTCAACAGTGTGGCTGAGTTGGTCGAAAAACTGCGTATTGAAAAGGTATTGGCATGAGCGTATTGATTTTGGCCGAACACGATGGCCAGCATATTAAGCAATCCACCCGGCAGGCCGTGACCGCGGCGGCGGCGTGGCAGCAACCCATTCACCTGCTGGTGGCCGGTGCCGATGTATCGGCCGTGGCTGCAGAAGCGGCCACTATTGCCGGTGTGGCCAAGGTAATCAAGGTGGAAGCACCGCACCTGGTGCACCTGCTGGCGGAAGATGTGGCGGCTGCTGTGCAACAGATCGCCGGTGAGTATCAGGTGATCGTGGCTGCGCACAGCACACTGGGCAAAGGCGTGCTGCCACGCGTGGCGGCCCTGCTGGATGTGGGCATGGTGTCGGACGTGGTCGAGATTCAGGCGCCTGCTACCTATGTGCGCCCGATCTATGCCGGCAATATTCTGGCAACCGTGCAAAGCAGCGATGCCGTGCAGGTAGTGACCGTACGCGCGACCTCGTTTGAGGCTGCTGCAAATGGTGCCAATGCGGAAATTACCAGCGCTGCTGCGCCGGCCGCATTTGGCAAGGTGCGCTGGGTGAGCGAACAACGCAACCTGTCGGATCGTCCTGAGCTGGCCACGGCAAACGTGGTGATTTCCGGTGGCCGTAGCCTGGGCGAGCAGTTCAACGCCTTGCTGGAGCCTGTGGCCCACAAGCTGAATGCCGCCATTGGTGCCACCCGCGCCTGCGTGGATGCCGGCTTTGCCCCCAACGACCTCCAGGTGGGGCAGACCGGTACCGTGGTTGCGCCTGAGCTATATATTGCGGTCGGTATTTCCGGCGCCATGCAGCATCTTGCTGGAATCAAGGATAGCAAGGTGATCGTCGCCATTAACCACGATCCCGATGCCCCGATCTTCAAGCATGCGGATTACGGCCTCGTGGCCGACCTGTTCAAGGCCCTGCCTGAACTCAATGCCGCCCTTGGCTGATCGTTAATCAATTAACCATTTGAAAGATAAAGAACTATGAGCGCGTTTAATACCGAAAAAGTGTTGTCGGTAAAGCATTGGAATGACAGTCTGTTTTCGTTCACCACCACGCGTGACGCTGGCCTGCGTTTTGAAAACGGCCAGTTCGTCATGATCGGCCTGCAAGTGGATGGCAAGCCGCTGATGCGTGCCTACAGTATCGCCAGCGCCAACTACGCCGAAGACCTCGAATTCTTCAGCATCAAGGTGCCGAATGGTCCGCTGACCTCGCGCCTGCAACACCTGAAAGTCGGCGATGATATTCTGGTTGGCCGCAAGCCTACCGGCACATTGCTGCTATCTGACCTCAAGCCTGGCAAGAACCTCTACCTGTTGTCCACCGGCACTGGTCTGGCTCCTTTCATCTGCCTGATCCAGGATCCAGAAATCTACGAAAAGTTTGAAAAAGTGATTCTGGTGCACGGTGTACGCCGTGTGAACGATCTGGCCTACGAAGACTTCATCACCAAAGAATTGCCCGAAAACGAATATTTCGGCGAGCAGGTGAAGAACCAGCTGATCTACTACCCCACCGTGACCCGCGAGCCTTTCCGCAACGAAGGCCGCCTGACCGACCTGATGGAAAACGGCAAGCTGTTTGCTGACATCGGTCTGCCACCGCTGAACCCGGAAACCGATCGCGCCATGCTGTGCGGCAGCCCGCAAATGCTGGAAGATACCTGCCGCATTCTGGATGCTGCTGGCTTGCAGGTTTCCAAGCGTATTGGCGATCTGGGCGATTACGTGATTGAGCGTGCATTTGCCGAGAAGTAAGCTGCAACAAGTACTGACTTCCGTGAGCTGGTAATCTCAGTAAGCGGACAAGAATAAAAAAAACAGGCCTTCAAGGCCTGTTTTTTTTATGTCTGCATTACTACTTAAATCACCGCTTAAAGATAGTGCCCCAGCTTGGTCCGCTTGGTTTGCAGGTATTCGGCGTTATTCTGGTTGGGGGTGATCAGCAGGGGTACGCGACGGCTGACGGAAATGCCCGCTGCCTGCAGGCGGGTGACTTTTTCAGGGTTATTGGTCAGCAGCTGGATGCGTTGCAGCCCCAGGTCGCGCAACATGGCGGCAGCCAGGTCGTAGCTGCGGGCATCAATCGGCAGGCCTTGTTCCAGATTGGCTTGTACCGTATCGCGGCCCTGGTCCTGCAGGGCATAAGCCTTGATTTTGTGGGCCAGCCCGATGCCGCGACCTTCGTGCCCACGCAGGTAGAGAATCACACCGCAGCCTGCTTTTGAAATGGTTTCTTGCGATTTGGCGAGCTGTTCGCCGCAATCACAACGCTTGGAACCCAGCACATCTCCAGTCAGGCATTCAGAGTGCAGACGCACCAGCACTTCTTCCTGGCCTGGCTTCAACTCGCCAGCAACAAGCGCCACCTGGTCTTGCAGGCCTTGCGGATCACTATCTGACCGATAGATATGTAAGGTGAAATCCCCATGCGAGGTGGGCATGCGGGAGGTGGCGATTTTCTTGACGGTTTGCATAATGAAAAAAGATGGGGGCTCAGCGGCTGGATTCAAGCTTGGCAAGCGAGCGACCGACGGCGACATAGGACCCGAGCCAGCCCAGGGCGACCGGGATCAAGATGATGGCCAGGCAGACAAACGGCTCTGGCATGCCGAGATGGAAATCACTGGCGTACAGGGCGGCGATGTCGGCAATCGAATAATTGAACAGCTGAATCACGCCCGCCAGCAGCAGCAGGGCTGCGATGCCGCCACCAAGGCCATAGACGATGCCCGCATAGAGGAAGGGGCGGCGGATAAAGCGATTGGTGGCGCCGATCAGCTTGCTGACTTCGATCTCCTCGCGCTGCGTGACCACTTGCAGGCGGATGGTGTTGCCGATGATGGCGAGCAGGGCAAAGCCGAGCAAGCCTACCAGTACCAGCAAGGCCTTCTTGCTCAGCTCCAGGATGGCGTAAAGGCGCTTGATCCAGGTGGCATCCATCTGCGCCAGTTCCACGCCTGGCTGCTTCTGGATGAGCGATTGCAGGGCTTCGATCGCGGCCGGGTCATGGTTGCGCGGGGCGACCTGGAATGCATCAGGCAAGGGGTTTTTATCCAGGTTAATGGCGCCGGCAGTTTTCTGTTGCAGCTGTTTCCAGGCGGCATCCTTGCTGATGAAAGTGACGCGGGCAACGTCCTTCTGCTGGGTGAGCCATTGCTGCAGGCGCGTGATGCTGCCTGGTTCGGCGTCCAGTTTCATGAAGACGCTGATTTGGGGCTCGGTGCTGATATTGCCCGTCAGGCGGTTCAGATTATCCACGATGACAAACAGGATAGCGGGCAGGCATACGGTCACGCCCATAACGCACCACATCACCAGCGTGGCAAGCAGGCGGTGACGCATGCGACCAAATACCAGGCGCAAGGCCTGCGCGTGCTGATTTATCCAATGTTTCATGCTGTCAGGGTTCCTTGCTCCAGGCGCAGCACGCGTGCCCCTGAGTTCGCGATTTCATGCTGGTCATGTGTCGCCACGATCACGGTTACGCCAACTTGCTGAAAGGCGTAGAAGATGCCCATGATTTCTTCGGCATAGCCTTCATCCAGATTGCCAGTCGGTTCATCGGCAATCAGGATGGATGGTCGACTGACCACAGCGCGGGCGATCGCCAGCCGTTGCTGTTCGCCACCCGACAGGGTGATGGGCATGGCTTTTTCCTTGCCCAGCAGGCCGACTTTATCCAGCGCGGCGCGTATGCGCTTGCCAGCTTCATGACCGGTAATGCCATTGATGTAGAGCGGCAAGGCGACATTCTCAAAGCAGTTGCGGTCGTAAAGCAGCTTGTGATCCTGAAACACCAGGCCGAATTTGCGCCGCAAGAAGGGCAGCGCTGCGGCACGCAGCTTGCTGACATTCTGGTTGCCGATCAGGACGGTGCCTGAGGTAGGCCGCTCGGTGGCGGCAATCAATTTCAGCAATGTGCTTTTACCCGCCCCCGAGGCCCCAGCGACAAATACCAGTTCGCCTGGTTCAATGCTAAAGCTGACATTGCGCAGGATTTGCTCACTGCCGGGGTAGCGTTTGCTGACCTGGTCGAATTTAATCATCTCGGCTCCTGCGCGGCTTGTATGAAAAGCCCATCACGAAAACAGCGCATCTACAAATTCCTCTGCCTTGAATGGCCGCAAGTCGGCAATGCTTTCTCCCACACCGATGTAGCGGATGGGAATAGGCCGCGCCTGGGCTATGGCCGCAATCACACCGCCTTTGGCCGTGCCATCCAGCTTGCTCAGCACCAGGCCGGTCACGCCCAGGGCATCATCAAACGCCTTGACCTGGCTGATGGCGTTCTGGCCGGTATTGGCATCCAGCACCAGCAGGATTTCATGCGGTGCGCCCGGCAATGCCTTGCCAATGACGCGCTGCACCTTGCGAATTTCTTCCATCAGATTGAGCTGGGTTGGCAGGCGGCCTGCGGTGTCGGCCAGCACGATATCAATATTGCGTGCCTTGGCGGAGTTCACTGCATCAAAAATCACCGCTGCCGGATCGCCACTTTCCTGGGCAACCACATGCACGTTGTTGCGATCCCCCCAGGCTTGCAATTGCTCGCGGGCGGCGGCACGGAAGGTGTCGCCGGCAGCGATCAGCACCGATTTGCCTTGCGCCTGAAATAGATTGGCCAGCTTGCCGATGCTGGTGGTTTTGCCAGCCCCGTTGACGCCTGCCAGCATGATGACAAATGGCTGGTGGGTGGTGGTGACCAGCGGTTTTTCCAGCGGGGCCAGCAATTCCAGCAAGGCCTCTTTCAGCGCCTGTTTCAGCTGGGAGGTGTCGCTCAGGCTCTGGCGCTTCACGCGCTGGCGTATCTGTTCCAGCAGGGCTTGCGTGGCGGCTACGCCGACATCGGAAGTGAGCAGGATAGTTTCCAGCTCTTCGTATACGTCTTCATCGATCTTGCCGCCACCAAACAGGCTGGCCAGCTGATTGCCCAGTTGGCTGCGTGTTTTGGCCAGCCCGTTTTTCAGGCGCTCGGTCCAGCTCAGCTTGTTTTCAGCGGCAGATTCCGTGGGGGCTGGAGCAGGAGGAGTCTCAGGCGCAGCGGTGCTGGCGGGCACTTCTGGCGAGGGAGAGGGTGTCTTGTCTTTTTTGAAAAAATCGAACATACGCTTCAACTAGAGTTTCGCCTTATTTTAGTCGTATTCGGCCGCCCATGCACGAATCTATTCATGCCATCGCACCGCGAAACTAAGTGATGGGTCATGGGTCAGACGCCTGTACGTTGCATAGCCCACGGCACTGCTGGCTTGAAAGTTGATCGGGCCGTCAGGCGCCTTGGCTATAATGATGCTGAAGAGCAAGGAACGTTGCCGCGCGAGGGGATGCTGCCAGGCATGCATCGCGGGGTGTAGTGGCTGCTCTAATCAAAGGAGAACAATAAGGTGTTGAGTCGCAAACTAGTCAGGATCGTCATGCTGCTGGGCCTGGTGCCCAGTGTCACATTACCCGGCGTTGCCGCCGCAGAAACCCAGGAATTCAAGCTTAACAATGGCCTGCGCCTGATCGTGCAGGAAGATCATCGCTCTCCCGTCGTGGTATCGCAGGTATGGTACCGTGCCGGCAGTATTGATGAGGTGAACGGCAAGACCGGCGTGGCCCACTTGCTGGAACACATGATGTTCAAGGGCACCAAGAACGTGAAGCCAGGCCAGTTCTCCCGCCTGGTGGCCGCGGCGGGTGGTCGTGAAAATGCCTTTACCAGTCGTGACTACACCGCCTATTACCAGCAGCTGGAAAAATCCAAGCTGCCGCTGTCATTCAAGCTCGAATCTGACCGCATGGCCAATCTGCAATTGACCAAGGAGGAGTTCTCCAAGGAAATCAAGGTGGTGATGGAAGAGCGCCGCTGGCGTACGGAAGACAAGCCGCAATCCACCGTGGCGGAGCAATATCAGTCTGTGGTGTTCCAGGCGCATCCGTATGCCCGTCCGGTGGTGGGCTGGATGAATGATCTTGAAAACATGACCGTGGAAGATGCGCGCGAGTGGTACAACAACTGGTACGCCCCCAATAATGCCACCGTGGTGGTGGTCGGTGATGTGAAGGCGCAGGAAGTGTACAAGCTCGCCCAGCAATATTTCGGTCCGCTGAAGCCGCGCAAGTTGCCAGTACGCAAGCCGCAGCTGGAGCCTGCACAAAAAGGTGAGCGTCGCCTGATCGTCAAGGCGCCAGCCAAATTGCCCTATGTGTTGATGGGATTCCATGTACCTGCACTGCGCGATCCGGTGAATGACTGGGAACCCTACGCGCTGGAGATTCTGGCCGGCGTGCTGGATGGCAATGCCTCGGCCCGCCTGACACAGAATCTCGTGCGCAGCCAGCAGATTGCGGTGGATGTGGGCGCAGGTTACGACCTCACCCAGCGTGGGGCGACCAGCCTGTTTGAGCTGGATGGCTCACCCAGCGAAGGCAAGACGGCTGCTGACATTGAGGCTGCGCTCTTGCAGCAGATCGAAGATATTAAGCAATCCGGCGTCACTGAGGATGAGCTTAACCGTGTCAAGGCGCAGGTGATTGCGGCAGATGTGTATCAACGTGATTCCATGTTCAATCAGGCCATGCAGATCGGCCAGCTTGAAACCATCGGTTTCTCATGGCGCTTTCTCAAGGATTATCCCGAGAAACTGAAGCAGGTGACGCCGCAGCAGGTGCAGGAAGTCGCGCGCAAATATCTCACGCGTGACAACCTGACCGTGGCAACGCTGGATCCGCAGCCGATTGATCCCAATGCCAAGCCCAAGGGCCGGCCCAGCGATCATTAAGCGCTATAGCGCGGGTATGGCGATGTTTACGCCAGCCCGGACACTGAACTTACGGAATTCAAAGGTAACCCCATGTTGATCAAAAAACTTTACGCAAAATGCCTGACCGGCATGGCCGCCGTGCTGTTGAGCGTATCTGCCCAGGCGGCGGTGAATATCCAGCAATGGAAAACCGCCAATGGCGCCGAGGTTTATTTTGTTGAAAATCACGATTTGCCCATCATTGATCTCAGCGTCAATTTTGCTGCGGGCAGCGCACGTGATGTGGCCGAGAAATCTGGCCTGGCAGGCATGACACGCTATCTGATGACCCTGGGCGCGGCCGGCATGAGCGACGAGGAAATCTCGCGCAGGATGGCCGATGTCGGTGCCATCATGGGCGGCGAACTCGATGCAGACCGTGCCGCATTCAAACTGCGCACCCTGAGCCAGGCCCGCGAGCGTGAGCAGGCGCTGGATATCTTTGCCAAGGTATTACAGCAGCCAGATTTTCCACAGGCGACCCTGGAACGTGAGAAAGCCCGCGCCATTGCCGGTCTGCAGGAAGCGGCGACCCAGCCTGAGAGCATTGCCAGCAAGGCCTTCATGAAGGCCTTGTACGGCAAGCACCCGTATGCGCTGGATGACGGTGGCGAGCCGGAAACCATCGCTGCGCTGAAGCGCGATGATTTGCAGGCGTTTTACCAGCAGCACTATGGTGCCAAGGGCGCAGTGATTGCCATGATAGGCGACATGACGCGCGAAGAGGCGAATCAGATTGCCGAGCGTTTGACAGCCAAACTGCCCGCGGTGGATGCGCAACCTGCCTTGCCGACAGTGGCTTACCCGGAGCGTGCCGTCGATGAGCGTATTCAGCATCCTGCCAGCCAGTCGCACATTCTGATTGGCTACCCTGGTGTCAAGCGCGGCGATGCGGATTACTTTCCACTCTATGTAGGCAATTACATCCTCGGTGGTGGCGGCTTTGTTTCGCGCCTGACCGAGGAGGTGCGCGAAAAACGTGGCCTGGTCTACAGTGTGTATAGTTACTTCATGCCCATGGCCGAGCTGGGACCATTCCAGATTGGTTTGCAGACCAAGCGCGAACAATCCGCGGAAGCGATGAAAGTGGTCGAACAGACGCTGGATAAATTCATGCAGGGCGGGGTGAGCGAAGCCGAACTGATTGCCGCCAAGCAAAATATCACTGGTGGTTTTCCGTTACGCCTCGACAGCAACAGCAAGATTCTGGATTATCTGGCGGTAATCGGCTTCTACAAATTGCCACTCACCTATCTGGAAGATTTCAACAAGAATATCAATAGCGTGACCACGGCCCAGATCAAGGATGCATTCAGTCGCCGCATTGATACCCATAAACTGGTGACGGTGGTGGTCGGTGGCAACTAAGAATGTCAGCAAGACGGGCGGTGTCAACAAGGTACGCATAGGTGGCGGCACCTGGCGTAGCCGCCTGTTGAGATTTCCCGATGGCCCCGGTTTGCGCCCGACGCCAGATCGTGTGCGGCAGACTCTGTTCAACTGGCTGGGGCAGGATATGCATGGCATGCGTTGTCTGGACCTGTTTTCCGGCACTGGTGCACTGGGCTTTGAGGCGTTGTCACGTGGCGCCCGTGAAGTGGTGATGGTGGAAAAATCCCTGCCCGCCTTCCGCGCCCTGCAAGCCAGCAAAACCCTGCTAAACGCTGACGGCGCCAGTCTGCTGAATGCCGATGCCGCGCAGCTGCTGAGCACGTCGTCCGCCAAACTGGAGCCGGGCAGTTTTGATGTGATTTTTCTGGATCCGCCCTACCACCAGGGCTGGCTGGACAAGCTGTTGCCTGCGGTTGCCGCTTTGCTGGCATCCGATGGCCGGGTGTATGTCGAAGCCGAGTACGTGCTGGCAGACAGCGCGCCGTGGCAGGTGCTGAAAAGCGGCAAAGCGGGCAATGTTTGCTATCACCTGCTAAAATTGGCGGATGCAAACGAATGAATCTTCTGGCGGCCTGACCGTCGTCTACCCTGGTACGTTTGATCCCATCACCCGTGGGCATGAGGATATCGTGCGCCGCGCGGCGGGCCTGTTCGACCGGGTGATCGTCGCTGTGGCGCAAAGTCCGGGCAAGTCACCTTTCTTCGGGCTGGACGAGCGTGTCTCCATGGCGTCCGAGGTCTTGCAGGATTGTCCCAACGTCCACGTGATGGGCTTTGCCGGTTTGCTGATGGAGTTTGTCCAAGCGCAAGGCGCGCGCGTGGTGATACGCGGCTTGCGCGCGGTGTCCGACTTTGAATACGAGTTCCAGCTGGCGGGCATGAATCGCAATATGTTCCCACAGGTGGAAACGCTGTTCCTGACGCCGGCCGAGCAATACATGTTTATCTCTGCCAGCCTGGTGCGCGAAATCGCCCGGCTTAATGGCGATGTCAGCAATTTTGTCTCCCCGCTGGTGCAGTCGCATATCCAGCGCAAACTGGACCACGCGGCTGGTCGATAGGGTTTTCTCATGGCATTAATGATTACCGATGAATGCATCAATTGCGATGTGTGCGAACCGGCTTGCCCCAATGGCGCCATCTCCCAGGGCGCCGAAATCTACGTCATCAATCCTGCCCTGTGCACCGAGTGTGTGGGGCATTTCGATAAACCGCAGTGTCAGGATGTCTGCCCCGTCAGCTGTATTCCTCTGGATCCCGATGTCGTGGAAGACCGCGATCAGCTCTATCAGAAATACCTGAAACTGGTCGGCAAATCCTGAGTTTCCCCTTTTTATTTAAGGCGGGAATTTTTCATGTAAGTAAACATTGTTAATCTTCAGGCATAATTTTTGCCTGTCTTCAGCCATATCGTCCATACGATGGACTTCATTGCCTGGGATTAACATGACGCCGGTTTCATCTTCGCTTACCTTTTATGAGGCGCCTGATCGCAGCGAATCCGTTGCGCCAGCGACGTCTGCCATGTCTACCCGCCCGCCTGATGCCAACACCAGCATTGCCGGTCTGGGTGCGCGGCTCTCGCATCTGATGCGCCAATTGCTCAATACCGAAAGCACCCAGTCGGCGCGTTTTGTCGAAGTGGAGAACCGTGTTGGTGCAATGACGACGGAAGTGGAGGCGGTGACCGAGCGCATGCAAACCAGCATGCACGAGGCCGAAAGTCTGCGCCAACGCTCCCAGCAGGATTTTTCGCAGGCCAGCAGCGAGTTGTCGCAGGGCTTGTTGCAGCTGGAGCAGTCCTTGTCGGCCAAGCTGTCCAAGGTGAACGAGGTAGTGCGCGGCTTGGAGCGGGTGGGGCGTGAGCTGGAGCTGATTGCCGTCAACGCGGCTATTCAGGCGGCCCACGCCGGAGAAGCCGGGCGCAGCTTCAGCGTGGTGGCCGACCATGTGCGCCAGCTGGCACGGCATACCGTACAGAATGCCAATGAAGTCTCGCAGATGCTGGATTTCAAGGATTTTCAGCAGCAGCTGATCGGCTTCGGGCATTCCAGCCGCGAAAACGTCGACCAGGTGGACAAACAGACGGTGGCGGCGTTTTCCAAGGTGCAGCAGGCGTTTGGCGAGATACGTACTTCCATGCAGACCCTGGTGGAGCATGGCAAGGTGATCGAGACCATGCATCATCTGGATCGTGGCAGTTACCAGGGGCAGCGCGTCAAGGTGGCCTGGGCCAAGGAACTGGCCGAGGATTTGCAGAAAAGTGCTGGGGTTACCGAGCTGCAACTGCCCTTGCATCTGGCGCGTGTACTGCGCAAGGACGGTGGCTATAAACCACAGGCTTATGATCGCCTGAACGATATTTTGCAGCGCGGCGTTTTGCGCGTGGCGATTGAGCCTGCATTCAAGGGCTTGTCATTCCGGCTGCGCCCCGGTGAGGCGTTGCGCGGGCTGGATGTGGAATATGCCACGGCCTTTGCCCGTTACCTCGGTGTGCAGATCGAGTTTATCGAGCATCCATGGGATCAATGCGTGGATTTGCTGCACATTGGCCGCAGTCGCGGCGAACCGGAGGCTGATCTGGTGTGGAGCGCTTTGCCGCCCAGCGCCAGCTACTACAAGGTTGCCTATTCCGATGCCTATACCTATCTGCATTACATGCTGGCGCGGCGGGCAGGAGATGATCGCATCAGCGGGCTTGGCAGTCTGCAGGGCAAGGTGCTGGGCTGCATCAATGATCCCGGCGCCTTTGCCACGCTGGAAGCCGCAGGCCTGCGCTGGAGCAAGCACAAGCGCGACGAGCGCGGCACCATACGGCTCGCCAATCTGATTGCCTACACCGATCAATCCATCATTCATGATGCCCTTGCCGATGGCAAGATCGATGCTTTTGCCGTAGACCAGCCCATCTTTGCCTGGGCCTGCAATGGCAAGGACAGCCCCTGGCATGGTCGTATTGAGCTGCTCAATGGCAATATTGCCTCCAGCCCCTGGTATTACACGGTGGCCGTTGCCGATGACCCGGCCAGTTATACCTTGCTGCAGCATGTGAATGCGTTCATCCGTGAATTCAGCCGTACGCAGGAGCGCGAGAAGCTGGAGCTGCGCTGGCAGTTTTATCCCGTGCATGGCACGGCAGGCTATCAGGGGGAAGCCGGCGATTTGCGCGGCGAGCCCGAGCTTTATCGTGACTGGCTCGAGCCGCCGCCCGCATAGGCCTATAAGCCTGCAAAGGCCTATAATAGTGCAGTTAATTCAACAATAAACTGCCTTGAGGAGAGACCATGCGACTGTTACACACCATGCTGCGCGTCGGCAATCTTGATAAATCCATCGCCTTTTACACCCAGGTGCTGGGCATGCAGGTATTGCGCAAACACGAATACCCGGACGGCAAGTTCACCCTGGCGTTTGTTGGTTACGGTGATGAGCAGGACAACACCGTGCTGGAGCTGACCTATAACTGGGGGACCGAAACTTATGACAAGGGCAACGCTTATGGCCATATCGCCATTGAGGTCGATGATGCCTATAAAGCCTGTGAAGCCGTGAAGCAGGCGGGCGGCAAGGTCGTTCGTGAAGCTGGCCCCATGATGCACGGCACCACGGTCATAGCCTTCATTGAAGATCCCGATGGTTACAAGGTCGAGTTCATCCAAAAAGGCACTTTTTAATACGCCCTGATGGCGGGTAGCCCGCCACACTGAAAAATGGCTGGCCCAGCATGTGGCCAGCCTTTTCATTTCATTTACACCACCCAAACAGCAAGATGCGCCTACACGCAAATCAGCCAGAGGCGGGCAGCATCCGGCTGCCATCACCGCCACAATATCCCGATGCACCGCTCCAAAAGCGGCTTTTCCCCTGTGATGGAGAGATATTGTGAACATACTGGATCCCTTGATTAAACCCTTTACACAAGACCCTTACCGTGGAATGGACCCTGAAACGCGTGCCTTTTTGCAAACATTGGCCGAGGCAGACAGCACTCCCATGGAGAAGCTGAGCCCAGCCGAAGCAAGGCAGGTGCTGGAACAGGCACAACAGGAAACCATGGTCGACCTCAGCGGTATCGATACCCGGCAACTGACGATCGATTGTGAAGGCCATCTGATTGAACTGGATATTGTGCGTCCAGCCGCTTCTGGCACAGCGCCTTTGCCTGTGGTGATGTTCTTCCATGGTGGTGGCTGGGTGCTGGGCGATTTCCCTACGCATAAACGCCTGGTACGTGACATTGCCGTGCTGTCTGGCTGCGCGGTGGTGTTCGTCAATTACACACGGTCGCCCGAGGCGGAGTATCCGACCGCGGTGATTCAGGCCTATCTCGCCACCAAATGGATAGCTGAAAACGGCCACGAGGTGGGGCTGGATGGTCAGCGCCTGGCTGTTGCAGGCAATAGCGCCGGCGGCAATATGGCCACTGCGGTCTGCCTGATGGCAAAGGACCGTTTCGGCCCGACTATCCGTCATCAAACCCTGTTCTGGCCCGTGACCGATACCCACTTTGATACAGGCTCATACGATGATTTTGAAGATGGCTATTTCCTCACGCGCAACATGATGAAATGGTTCTGGGATAATTACACGAGCAACGAGGAGTCGCGCGCCGAGGTCTATGCGTCGCCCTTGAAGGCCGATCCCGAGCAGTTGCAGGGCTTGCCGCCTGCCTTGATCCAGACCGCAGAATGCGATGTGTTGCGCGATGAAGGCGAAGCCTATGCGCGGCTGCTGAATGAGGCGGGCGTGAAAGTGACCGCCACCCGTTACATAGGCACCATACATGATTTTGGCTTGCTGAATGCCTTGGCCCTGACGCCTCCAACCCGTGCTGCCCTTAATCAGGCAGCGCAGGAAATCCGCAAGCATCTGGCCTGATAGCGTTTTTTGCTGTTTGACGCATGGCGGCAGATTGATTAAGATGCTGCCATGCGTCAATTTTTGAACATCTCCGCACTTTCCCTGCAGCTGGCCGAACTCCTCGGCCTGCGACTACTGCGCGTCGCGCGCATCTAAATTCTCCCCCCTATTGTTGGCTTTACCCGCTGCCCGTCTCGTGTGAGACCGGGGCTGATCCATCGCTATTTCAGAAAGAGCGACCCCATGTTGAATAGTATGTTTTTGCTTTGCGAACGACTAATGACCGGTTGTCAGGCCATGTGCCGGTGGCTGCCTGACAACCTGTGTGCCACAGACTATGTCTTTGTCTAGTAACGAATTATCAAGAACAGGAATGACCATGATGTTGAAGCAACCAAATAAGAAATATCGCCCATTTACGCCGGTGGCACTGGCTGACCGGCAATGGCCAGGCAAGACCATTACCCATCCTCCCATCTGGATGAGTACCGACCTGCGTGATGGCAACCAGGCCTTGTTTGAGCCCATGAACGCCGAGCGCAAAATGCGCATGTTCAAGATGCTGGTGCAGATCGGCTTCAAGGAGATTGAAGTCGCCTTTCCCTCGGCATCGCAAACCGATTTTGACTTCGTGCGCAGGCTGATCGAAGAAAAGCATATCCCGGACGATGTCACCATTGAAGTATTGACGCAGGCGCGTGAAGACCTGATTCGCCGCACCTTTGAGGCTTTGCGTGGTGCGCGGCGTGCCATTGTGCATGTTTACAACGCTACCGCTCCCGAGTTTCGCCGGATTGTGTTTCGCATGGACAAGCCACAAGTCAAACAGCTGGCGGTCGACAGCGCTCGCCTGATTCGCGAGTTGGCCGAGCAGCAGCCTGAGACGGAATGGGTATTCCAGTACAGCCCGGAAACCTTTACCGCCACCGAGCTCGACTTTGCCAAGGAAGTCTGCGATGCCGTGACCGAGACCTGGGGCGCCACGCCCGCGCGCAAAGTCATCCTGAATCTGCCTGCCACGGTGGAAGTCGGCACGCCGAATTTCTATGCGGACCAGATTGAGTGGATGCATCGCAACCTCGCCCGCCGCGATAGCGTGATTCTGAGTGTGCACCCGCACAACGACCGTGGCACGGCTGTGGCCGCTGCCGAGCTTGCCGTCATGGCCGGGGCGGATCGTATCGAAGGCTGTTTGTTTGGCCATGGCGAACGCACGGGCAATGTCGACTTGGTCAGCCTGGCCTTGAATCTTTATACCCAGGGTGTGCATCCGGGGCTCGATTTCTCCAATATCAACGCCATTGCGCGCACGGTGGAAGATTGCACTCAGTTGCCGGTGCATCCGCGCCATCCTTATGCTGGTGACCTGGTGTTTACCGCCTTCTCCGGCTCGCATCAGGATGCGATCAAGAAGGGCTTTGCCGCGCAACAGCCGGATACCTTGTGGGAAGTGCCATATCTGCCGATAGACCCGCATGATGTCGGCCGCACTTATGATTCCATCATTCGCGTCAACAGCCAGTCGGGCAAGGGCGGCATCGCCTATCTGCTTGAGAGCGGTTACGGCTTGTCCATGCCGCGCCGCATGCAGGTTGAATTCAGTGCGGCCGTGCAGAAGCTGACCGATGCCACCGGGCAGGAAGTGTCAGCCGAAGGGATCTGGCAGCTGTTTGAAGCCGAGTACCTGTTTGCCAAGGAGCCCTTGCATTATGTCGGTCACGAATTGACCGAGCATGCTGGCCGGCAACATATCAAGCTCACCGTGCGCCTGCAGGGCGAGACCGTGGTGCGCGAAGGCGAGGGCAATGGGCCGATAGATGCGCTGGTGCATGCCTTGGGTTACCCGGTGAATATTCTGGATTACGAAGAACGGGCCATGACCGGTGGCGCCGATGCCCAGGCGGTGGCATTTGCTGAACTCGGCATGACCGGCATCGCAGGCAGCGTCTATGGCGCTGGTTTGCACCAGAATCTGGTGACCTCATCCATCCTCGCCGTGGTCAGCGGTATCAATCGCTTGTACGGCAAGCTGGATGCGCAGGGACGTCGCCAATTGCTGGACATTGCTCAGTAGAAATAGCGCTGATGCCCTGAGCTAACAGAATCCCGAATCGTGAACGCGGTTCGGGATTTTTTTATGCACTGCCTTTGTAATTTCCCGCCCGCCATCATGTGGCTGTCATCTTTCTGACGTCAGCCCGCAATAAAGCCTGCCTATAGTGTGCGGCAGTCGTGCGCAGGTCGATGTCTAATGTCGGCCTTGTGCACATGCTGACCATGCATATCCAAGGCACCCATGAAATGAGCACCTCCGTTAATCCCATCGTCATCTGGCGTCTGCTGGATGGAAAGCCAGGGCACGAAACCCAGACGCTGGGCTTGGTCAAATCCCTGCAGCGCCATCAGGCCTGCGAGTCGTTTGATATACGGGTGAGCGGGCAAGTGGAATCGCTGTTCAACGTTGCCAGTGCTACCTGGCCGTTTGCGCGTGGCTTGCCTTTGCCAGATCTGATCATCGGCGCCGGGCATCGCACTCATCTGCCCATGCTGGCCGCGCGACGCGCTTATGGCGGCAAGGCCGTGGTGCTGATGCAGCCCAGTTTGCCGGTTGCCCTGTTTGACCTGTGCCTGATTCCCCAGCATGACCGTTACCGTGGCGGCGGCAATTACATCGAAACACGCGGCGTACTGAATCCCTTGCATGCCGAAGGCCGGCATGAGGAAAACAAAACCCTGATCATGATAGGCGGGCCCTCGCGGCATTACGGCTGGGATACCGTGAACATGCTGTCCCAGATACGTCAGTTGCTCGCGCATCGGCCATGGATGCAGTACACCTTGACCACCTCGCGCCGTACGCCGGCGGATTTCATCGTCGGTCTGCATAGCCTGTCAGCCCCCAATCTGCGGGTGGTGCCATTCAGCCAGACCCAGCCGGGCTGGGTTGCCGAGCAGCTGGCGCAGTCTGCCACCGCCTGGGTATCGGAAGATTCGGTTTCCATGGTCTACGAAGCGCTGACGGCGCAAGTGGCAGTGGGGCTGCTGAATTTACCCTTGAAGCAGGAAAACCGGGTGTCACGCGGCGTGGAACACTTGCTGCAGCAAGGCATGATCGTACGCTTTGATAGCGATGCCCACTATCAGCAGCGCCTGCGCCCGGTCGCCGGTTTTACCGAAGCCGACCGCTGCGCCAACTGGATACTGCGTCGCTGGTTGCAGCCAGTGCCAGCTTCCGTGCCACAGGTGGCGATAGCAACCATCGCCTGAGCTGTTTCGCATGACCCACAAAAGACTCACCGTGCTGCAAGTGCTGCCTGCGCTGGAATCAGGTGGCGTGGAGCGCGGCACGCTGGAGCTGGGGCATTACCTGGTGCAGCAGGGCCACCGGTCACTGGTGATGTCCGCTGGTGGCCGTCTGGTGGAGCAACTGGAGCAGCAGGGCAGCGAACATTTTCAATGGCCGGTCGGCCACAAATCCTTTTTAAGCCTGCGTCTGGTGCGGCCATTGCGGCATTTTCTGCGCGAGCATGCCGTGGATATTCTGCATGTGCGTTCGCGCTTTCCTGCCTGGATCTGCTATCTGGCCTGGAAGGGCATGGACCCTGCCAAACGCCCGCGCCTGGTGACCACAGTGCATGGCACCTATTCGGTGTCTGCCTATAGCGCTGTCATGACCAAGGGCGAGCGCGTGATCGTCATTTCCAACATGATCCGCGATTATGTCTTGCAGCATTACCCGGTGGATGCGGGCCGATTGCGCCTGAATTACCGCGGCGTTGATCCTGCCGTGCATCGCCATGGCTATCAACCCAGGGCCGATTGGCTGGAGGCATGGTACCGCGAGTATCCTGAAACCCAGGGACGCCAGTTGCTGACCTTGCCTGCGCGACTCACCCGCTGGAAAGGGCAGGAAGACTTCATTACCTTGCTGGCACAACTCAAGCAGCAAGGAGCCAATGTGCATGGTCTGGTCGTTGGTGATGTGCAGGCGGGCAAGGCAGCTTACCTGGATGAGCTGAAGGCTCAGGCAGAACGTCTGGGTGTCGCGGACAGCATCACCTTTACCGGCCATAGGCAGGATATCCGCGAGATCATGGCGATGTCGCACATGGTGTTTTCCCTCTCGCAGCAGCCGGAAGCGTTTGGCCGGGTGACCATGGAAGCGCTCAGCATGGGCGTGCCGGTGATTGCCTATGCGCACGGTGGCGTGGCCGAGCAGTTAGCCCTGTTGTTGCCGCAAGGCGCGGTGCCCGTGGGCGATCTGGATGCGGCGCTGAAACTCAGTCTGGCCTGGTTGCAGCAGGCACCGCAAGTGCCGGAAAACCAGATATTCCGCTTGCAGACCATGCTGGAAAACACCTTGGCGATCTATCACGAACTGACCAGCATGCCACAGCAGGTAGCGCCCGCATGAATATCTGCATGGTCATGGCAAGCCGTGGCAATGGCGGACTGGAAAAGCATGTGCGCGAACTCGCCAGCGAGCTGGTGCGGCAGGGGCATGACGTCACCATTGCGGCACCCGCCGCCTTTCTGGCAAGTTTGCCTGCCAATATTGGACGGATGCCGATACCCGCGCATCTGGGGCGCTATCATCCATGGTTGCTGTTAAAGCTCCTGCTGGCCTTGCGTCGCGGGGGCTATGATCTGGTGCACGCCCAGGCCAGCAAAGCGGCCTCGCTGGTCAACCAGTTACGGCCATGGTTAGCCTTGCCCACCCTCGCAACGCTGCACAACATCAAGCGCGATGTGCGTCTCTATGCCCGATTCGACCATATCATCGCGGTCAGCCGACAATTGGCCGCGTCGCTGCCGCGGGAAAAAACGTCTGTGGTGTATAACGGCATCGATGCGCCAGAAGCACCCATGCTCGATATCAGGCAGCATTTTGCATTGCCGGCAGATTATCCCGTGCTGGTCGCGGTGGGCCGCCTGGTGCATGCCAAGGGCTTTGATCTTTTGCTGGAGGCGGTGGACGGCTTGCCACTGGCCTTGCTGATTGTTGGCGATGGGCCGGAACATGCCCGACTGACAAAGCGCGTGCAAGGCATGAATCCGACCACCCGCTGCATGTTGACCAGACACCGGGACGATGCGCCCAGCCTGATGCGATCCGCCGATGCCGTAATGATCTGCTCACGCCGGGAAGGTTTTTCCTATGTCTGCAACGAGGCTCTGCTATTGGGAGCACGCGTGCTTTCTACCGATGTGCCTGTGGCAAATGAGGTGCTGCCTCCAGACTTTATTGTCCCCACGGGAGATGTTGCCAGCCTGCGGTCCCGCCTCTGCCACTGGCTGAACCGGCCTGCGGAATGGGCTGTATTGCAGCAACCCGCCCGAGAGTTTGCCGCGCAGCAATTTACCTTGCCTGTCATGGTGACTAATACGCTGACAGTGTACCGTCGCCTCATCGATCATGCATAAGCTTGCTTCGCCTATCCACATGGACATGGAGTGTGGTGTATGACCAGAGGAAACCCCGCCGGGCACATTCTCATCATCAAGCACGGCGCATTCGGTGACCTGATGCAGGCCGAAGGTGTGCTGCACGATATTCGCCAGCATTTCCCGCATGCACATCTGGCGCTGCTCACCACCCCCGGTTTCGTCGGGCTCATGCAGCGCTGTCCACATATTGATGAAGTGCTGGTGGATACCCGGGCACCGCTCTGGCATCTGCCTCTGCAATGGGCCTTGTACCAACGCTTGCGTGCAGCGAAATGGGATACCGTGATCGACCTGCAAAATTCGACACGTACGGCTGTTTATCGGCACAGCCTGTTGCGCCATGCCCATTGGATAGGGCGCTTGCGCGGACCGGCGCCTGTCACGGGTTTGCGCGGCCAGCAATCCTTGCTTCAAGAAGCCGGTATTGATGCCAGCCACGCCCTGCAGCCCAATTTGAGCTGGATGGCCGCCAATGTGGAGGCTTTGCTCACCCAGCATGGCATTACCCGGCCTTATGTCGTGCTTCTTCCGGGGTCTTCGGCCCGGCATCCGGAGAAGCGCTGGCCGCATTATGCCCAGCTGGCGGCAGCGCTGCAGGGCGAAGGCCATACCTGTGTCAGCATTTTGGGCCCGGATGAAAAAGACCTGGCGGCGGGCTTTGCCTGCAGCGTATTGCAAGGTCTGGATTGGTTCACGCTGGCGGGCGTGTTGCAGCAGGCTGCCGTTGTGGTGGGTAATGATAGCGGGCCCAGTCACGTGGCATCCTGCCTGGGGCGGCCTGGGCTGGCTCTATTTGGCGCAACCACTTCGCCGCTGCGTTCTGAGCTCGCTCGGGGTGTTTTTGAAACCTTGCAAGTAGACGCACTGGAGGACTTGCCTGTCAGTCAGGTAATCGAGAGGCTGCGTCCCAAGTTGCCTGTGCTGGCGTGAATTTGTGCTCCCCGTGCCTGGCGGCTTAACTGAGATCAGCAGCGTGTATTCCGCATGGCCAACACCCAGCCCACGCCCAGCCAGGCCAGGGCGGCGACCCAGTTATTCAGAAGACTGATACCGCCGATCAAGGGCCAGAAGCAGACACTGAGTACCGAGAAGGATAATGCGGCTATCAGCCAGCGGTTGTGACGAATGAGCGGAGCAAGGGCTGTCCAGTAGATAGCGATCAGCATGCATGCGAAGAGCAATACCCCGGTTACCCCCGTTTCGGCAGCCAGTTGCAGATAGAGGTTATGTGCGTGGGTGCAGGTCATGCCCAGCGTTGCCAGCAGCCCCATCTGTTCGCACACCTGCCGATAGGCATGAAAGCCATGGCCGAACAGGGGCGCCTCTTGCCAGGCAGCATAAGCGGCGCGGAACACTTTGCCATAGTCAGAATCGGCAAAATGTCCCAGCTTTTCAAAGATACTGAAAATGCTTCTTTCCGCCGTGGCAGGCGCCAGCAGCATGACCAGCCCCAGCAATAACACAAAGCCGATAAGCGCCAGCCACAGCAGGGAATGATGGCTGCGCGGTTCGGCACTGCCTGAGCGCTTGTCCAGCCATAGACCGCACAGGGTAACCATGCTGGCCGCGATGAACAGCATGAAGGCCATGCGCTCGCCGGTAATGAACATGAAGAGCATCCCGGTCGCCAGCAGGATTATGATCAGTGCCTGTCGTCGGGACGAGGACAGGGTGGGCAGCAATAGCAAGGGCGCAAACATGGCAATAAACCATACCCGCAACAGCGTAATGCCGGGAATCGGGCTGTTATAAGGGCCGGTCAGCCTGTTCGCGCTGAACATGGGGTGCCCGAATGCATCATGCCCCAGCAGATATTGCATTGCGCTATCCAGGACTATCAGTGCGCAAGCGGCCAGTAACACCCACAGGAAATTGCGCTGACGGGTATGGTCTGCCAATAGCCAATAGCCGAGCGCGGCGGCAAACAGCGGCCAGCGCAGGAACGTCAGCCCATACAACACACTGGCTTGCGGGGCGATGCTGAGAGGCGCGTTGATCAGCAGCACATAGCCTGCAAACACCAGCGCCAGCTTGAACCACGGCTGCTTCGTCCATTGCCAGTCATGCCATTGCCAGGCGCGGTATAGAAACAGCAGGCATACCGTCACCACGCTGATATCTGCCAGTGTGCGCGAGCTGAGTAACAGGACTGGCAGCAGCCACGGCAATATGCGCTCTGCCCATGTCAGGACATTGACGGGAGCGGGGGTAAGCAGAGTGGGGGAGATTGACATTGCTAGGCTAGCCTATGGGCTGAAGGTTAATGACAGGGGGAATCGCCCGTAGGCGCATTCGGCAAGGCGAAGTATAGACAGCTTAAATGTCATCAAAATTAAACATCGCTGACACAGACTCAAATGATGCTGTTATTCATGAAAAATACGCTGATCACTCACCCGGTTCGCCACATGAAATCCCTGTTTCGCCAGTGGTGGCCTCGCTTTCTGTATCAATCGCCGGGAGAGTATCTCGCTGACCAGCTTACGGTACAGCGTATTCTGCTGGTGAGTCTTTCGAACATTGGCGATGCGGTGTTGACCACGCCTTGCTTGCAGGCCTTGCATCAGCGGTATCCGGCTGCGGTCATGGATATTGTCGTGGACCCACGATCACAGGCGATTTTCAGTGCCTGCCCTTATCTTGGCCGCTTGTTTGTTCTGGATAAAAAGGGCGGGTGGCGTGGTCGCGTGGCCTTAATGATGCTGATCCGCCGCCAGCAGTATGATCTGGCGTTAGACTTGCGATCGGACTGGATGCTTTATTTCATCCGCGCGCGCCGCAAGTTGGGCAAGCTTTCCATTCGGGCGGGTTGTGATCTGCACAGTGCCGAGAAGCATGTCGCTGCGCTAAAGCCACTGGACATCCAGATGACGCCGGAAACCCGGATATGGATCAATCCGCGGGATCGCCGGTTTGCCCAGGTCCTGCTGGGTGGCTGGTCAGAACGGCGCATTCTGGCGCTGGGCCTGGGGGCGAATTTCGAGGGCAAGATATGGCCAGTCGCGCATTTCATTACCTTGGTGAACATGCTTGCGGATAGTTTTGATGGCGTGCTGCTATTGGGCAATCAACAGGATGCAAGCCGTGCCGAGGCGTTTTCTGAGGGGTGTCGCTTGCCGGTGATTCATGCCTGCGGCCAATGCGATCTGCTTGAAACCGCCGCCTTGCTGGAACATGCGGGGCTGTTTGTGGGCAACGACTCCGGGCTGGGACATATGGCAAGCGCCATGGGCACGCCGACCATGACCCTGTTCGGGCCTGGCTTCCCTGCGCGATACCGTCCTTGGGGGCCATCCGCTGGCTGGTTGCAGAGTCAGGATGGCACCATGCAATCGCTAACGCCAGCCGAGGTGGCGGCTTATATCCGGCAGAAGTGGGCATGGGTGCGACCATGAGTGCGGCCATGAGCTTATGGGCTATGCCCCGCTCAGGCCAAGACAAATACGTTTCTGCAAGCATAAAAAAACCGGAAACCACAGTTGCAGTTTCCGGTTTTGGGTATTACCAGGCTTGATTACTGAAAGAAATCCTTGACCTTGTCCATCCAGCCCTTGGCGCGTGGGCTGTGTTTGTCCGAGTCTTGCAGGTTGATCTCTTCCATCTCGCGCAGCAGTTCCTTCTGGCGTTCGGTCAGCTTGATCGGCGTCTCGACCACCACATGGCACATCAGGTCACCAGGGTCATTGCTGCGTAGCGGCTTGATGCCCTTGCCGCGCAGGCGGAAGGTGGCGCCGGTTTGCGTCTCGGGTGGAATCTTCATCTTGGCGTGCCCATCCAGCGTGGGGATTTCGATTTCCCCGCCGAGCGCTGCCGTGGTGAAGCTGATCGGCATTTCGCAATGCAGGTTACCGCCATCGCGCTGGAAAATATCGTGCTGCTTCAGATGCACCACGACATACAGATCACCAGGCGGGCCGCCATTGACGCCGGCTTCGCCTTCGCCTGACAGGCGGATGCGATCGCCTTCATCCACACCGGCCGGAATCTTGACCGACAGCGTCTTGTGTTTCTTGACGCGGCCTGCGCCGTGACAGCTTGGGCAAGGGTCTTTCACCATTTTGCCGCTGCCATGGCACTTGGGGCAGGTCTGCTGTACCGAGAAAAAGCCTTGCTGCATACGCACCTGGCCATGACCGCCGCAGGTGGTACAGGTCACAGGCTGCGTGCCGGGACGGGCGCCGGAACCATGGCAGGTCTCGCATTCGGACATGACCGGAATGCGGATCTTGGTTTCGGTGCCGCGCGCAGCGTCTTCCAGCGAGATTTCCATGTTGTAGCGCAGGTCAGCCCCGCGATACACGTTGGAACGACGATTACCGCCGCCACCGCCGAAGATGTCGCCGAAGATGTCACCAAAGGCATCGGCAAAGTTGCCAAAGCCCTGACCACCGGGCCCTGGGCCTGCACTGGGATCGACACCGGCATGGCCGTACTGGTCGTAAGCCGCACGTTTCTGCTCGTCGGAGAGCACTTCATAAGCCTCTTTGGCTTCCTTGAAGCTTTCTTCCGCCTTGGGATTATCCGGGTTGCGATCCGGGTGGTATTTCATCGCCAGCTTGCGATAGGACTTTTTGATTTCCTCATCGCTGGCGTCGCGATTGACACCCAGAACTTCGTAGTAATCTTTTTTTGCCATATCAATTCAATCGTCTGATTATCAATACTGCGTCGGAAGGACGCCGTAGACCAGCATGCTGAAGGGAAGCCCTTGCTGGGAGCTGATGTTTGATCAAATCCCGGTTTGGACTTCCCCTCTGGCAAAGGTACTTAACTATTACTTCTTGTCGTCTTTCACTTCTTCAAACTCGGCATCCACCACATCGGCATCTACCGTTTTTTCACCTTGTGGCTGGGCTTCTTCTGCGCCGCCGGCCTGGCCTTGCTGCTCAGCGTAGACTTTCTCGCCCAGCTTTTGTGAGGCTTCCATCAGGGCGTTGGTCTTGGCTTCGATGGTTTCCTTGTCGTCGCCCTTGATCGCATCTTCCACATCCTTGATCGCGGCTTCGATTTTTTCCTTCTCGCCAGCATCCAGCTTGTCGCCATGTTCGCTCAGCGACTTCTTCACGCTGTGTACCATGCCGTCGGCGCTGTTACGGGCATCGACCAGTTCACGCAGCTTGCGGTCTTCATCGGCGTAGGCAGCCGCATCTTCTTCCATGCGCTTGATCTCCTCTTCGGACAAACCGGAGTTTGCCTTGATGGTGATCTTGTTTTCCTTGCCGGTGGCCTTGTCCTTGGCAGACACGTGCAGAATACCGTTGGCATCGATATCAAAGGTCACTTCAATCTGTGGCATGCCACGTGGTGCAGGTGGAATGTCAGACAGGTTGAACTGGCCCAGACTCTTGTTGCCGGCGGCCATTTCGCGCTCGCCCTGCAACACCTGAATGGTCACGGCGTTCTGGTTGTCTTCGGCGGTGGAGAACACTTGCGATGCCTTGGTCGGGATCGTGGTGTTCTTCTTGATCAGCTTGGTCATCACGCCGCCCAGGGTTTCAATACCCAGTGACAATGGCGTTACGTCCAGCAGCAGCACGTCTTTCACGTCGCCTTGCAGCACGCCACCCTGAATCGCAGCACCCACGGCCACGGCTTCGTCCGGGTTCACGTCCTTGCGTGGCTCCTTGCCGAAGAATTCCTTTACCTTTTCCTGTACCTTGGGCATACGGGTCTGACCACCGACCAGGATCACGTCCTGAATGTCGGACAGCTTGACGCCAGCATCCTTCAGCGCAACTTCACAAGGCTTGATCGAGCGTTCGATCAGGTCTTCCACCAGGCTTTCGAACTTGGTGCGGGTGATCTTCACTACCAAGTGCTTGGGGCCTGTGGCATCTGCCGTGATGTATGGCAGGTTGACTTCGGTCTGCTGGGCAGAAGACAGCTCGATCTTGGCCTTTTCTGCGGCTTCTTTCAGACGTTGCTTGGCCAGCAGGTCATTACGCAGATCGAGACCGTTTTCCTTCTTGAATTCATCAGCCAGGAAGTCGATCAGGCGGTTGTCAAAGTCTTCGCCACCGAGGAAGGTGTCACCGTTGGTGGACAGCACTTCAAACTGGTGCTCGCCATCGATTTCAGCAATTTCAATGATGGAGATATCGAAGGTACCACCACCCAGGTCGTATACGGCGATCTTGCGATCACCTTCCTGCTTGTCCAGGCCGAAAGCCAGCGCAGCAGCGGTTGGCTCGTTGATGATGCGTTTGACTTCCAGACCCGCAATACGGCCCGCATCCTTGGTCGCCTGACGCTGGCTGTCATTGAAGTAAGCCGGAACCGTAATCACGGCTTCGGTCACTTCTTCGCCCAGGTAATCCTCGGCGGTCTTCTTCATCTTGCGCAGTACTTCAGCGGAGATTTGTGGAGGCGCCATTTTCTGACCGCGCACTTCCACCCATGCATCGCCGTTGTCTGCCTTGGTGATGCTGTAAGGCATCAGGCCGATGTCTTTTTGTACTTCCTTTTCTTCAAAACGACGGCCGATCAGGCGCTTTACCGCATACAGGGTGTTTTTTGGGTTGGTGACGGCCTGACGTTTGGCAGGCGCGCCAGCCAGGATTTCGCCATCGTCCTGATACGCGACGATGGAAGGAGTGGTACGGGTACCTTCTGCATTTTCAATCACACGTGGCTTGCCACCTTCCATCACTGCAACGCAGGAGTTGGTGGTGCCCAAGTCAATACCAATAATTTTAGCCATAGATGTTTTCCTTTTTTAATCCTTGAGTAACCGCTGCTGGCAGTGCTGGCAATACGCGAGGTGTCGGTATTGTCCTGATGTCTGCTACTGCGGTAATGCCTGTTTCATAAGTAAGGGTATTTATCGGGAATTCAAGATTCCCACGGAAATTTTTGCGATTTATGCCCAAATTCTCCGTTTTTGAGCTGTTTTTCAGCTTTTTGCCTTGGCAACGGTCACCAGTGCCGGGCGTAAAACGCGCTCATTCAGGGCGTAACCCTTCTGCAGCACGCTGATCACGCTATTGGGTTCCTGATCGGATTCCAGCATGCTGATGGCCTGATGCTTGTTCGGGTCAAACTTTTCGCCCAGCGGATTGATTTCGGTGATGTGGAACTTCTCGAACACGCTCAGCAATTGCTTGGCGGTAAGTTCCACGCCACTCTTGTAGCTTTCCACGGTGGCATTTTCCACGACCAGGGCAGCATCCAGGCTGTCTTTGACGGCCAGCAACTCACTGGAGAATTTTTCCAGGGCAAACTTGCGTGCCTTGTCGATATCTTCAGCCGCACGGCGGCGGATGTTTTCGCCTTCGGCTTTCACATACAGTACATTGGCCTGCTGCTCTGCCAGTTGCGCTTCAAGCTCGGCAATCCGCGCATCCAGCGAGCCTGCTGCGCCCGCGTCCTGGGCTTCTGAAATTTCGTCCTGTTCAGGATGTTGATTTTCTTCTTGCATGGAATTCCCTTTGTTAAATAACTGCCATACGCAGGCAAATTGGGGTGGCTTTGGATATTTCAAGCGCGCGCCATGATTTTTTTGCGCGCTGGCTTTTTATTCGGCGGGTAACATGGATTGCAATGTCAGGAGCACTACACTGACAGGCGTCTCCGCACCGCGTCCGCCGAGATTTTCCGCTCTCGCTTTTGCGCCAGGATAAAGGCCGGTTTTGGTCGGGTCGGTATCGGTATAGATGGCAATCGTAGGGATGTTCAACGCCACTGTCAGATGCGCCAGACCAGTATCCACGCCAATGGCCGCACGTGCGCCAAGCAGAATGGGCGCCAGCGCGGAAAGTGAAAGCCGGGGCAAGACCAGGCTGCCGGGTACTTGCGCGGCAATGCGTTTTGCCCGCATCTCTTCCGTGGCATTGCCCCAGGGCAGCACCAGCATCATGTGCTGGCTGGCAAGGGTCTGGCCGAGGGCTATCCAGTTGGGCTCCGGCCATAATTTGCTATCGCGACTGGTAGCATGCAGGCCAACGATATAGGACTGGCCGCCAGCAAACGCTGGACTGGGCTGCATGCCGTTGGCAATGCCGTAATCCGGTGCGGTAATCGGCGGAGGGTAACCCAGGGCTTCTGCGGCCAGCGCCCGGTTGCGGATGACGGCATGCAGGCGGCGATCAACCCCATGGGTATGTTTGTAAAGAAAAGAAGCGATCCGTTCGCGCGCAGAACAATGGTTGTAGCCGTGGCGTTCTCCCTCGGCAAGGTGCGAAATGACGGCGCTTTTCAGCAGGCCTTGCGTATCGATGATGACGTCATAGCGATCTTTTTTCAGCAGACGCCGCACATCGCCGATCTCCTGCCAGGTGTCATTGCGTTGCAAGTGTTTGCGCCAGCGGCGCACTGCGACCGGAATGATGCGATGAACCCCGGGATGCATGGCGGGAATGTCTTGAAAACTCTCTTCCACCACCCAATCAATCACCGCATTGGGCACGTGGGCGTGAATGTCGGAAATGACGGGAAGATTATGAATGACATCGCCCATGGACGATGTTTTGACGATCAGGATACGCGGCATAAATGCCATTTTCGCATACAATCGCGTATTGGCGCATGCCGCCGTCATGATCATGGCATGGCGTGAAAAGCCGGAGCATGGAGCTTCGATGGCCTTGCGCAGATGAATCAAGGATAACGGGTACCCCTTAGTGAAATTCGCTTTTATCGTATTTAAATATTTCCCATTTGGCGGCATGCAGCGTGATATGTTGCGCACGGCTAGCCATCTCGCGAGCCAGGGGCATCAGGTCGATATCTATACCCTGTCCTGGGAAGGCGACATCCCCAGCGGCATTAACGTGCATGTGATCCCGGTAAAAGCATGGTTCAATTTTCAACGCTATCAGCGCTTCATTGAGATTGTGCAGGCACGCCTGAAACAGCAGGGCGATATTGATTGTGTGGTGGGTTATAACCGCATGCCCGGACTGGATGTGCATTTTGCCGCCGACCCTTGTTTTGTCGAGCGCAGTCGCCAGCAGCGCAGCTGGCTTTACCGGTTTACGCCACGGTACCGCTGGTTTGCCGCCGCCGAGCGCGCCGTATTTGACCGCGCTTCCGATTGCCAGATTTTGATGGTGGCCAAGACCGAAATGCCGCTGTTTGAAAAGTGGTACGGTACCCAGCCCGAGCGCATGCACTATATTCCGCCTTATTTGTCGGCCGAGCGACTGGCACTGAAGGATAGATCCGAGATGCGGGCGCATCTATGCCAGGCCTTCCAGCTCAACCCGCAGCATCGCATCGCCTTGCTGGTGGGTTCCGGCTTTCACATGAAAGGGCTGGATCGGGCCATCCTGGCTCTGGCGGCACTGCCGGAAGTGCAGCGCTTGCAAACCCGGCTGGTGGCGATCGGCCAGGATAAGCCCGGCCCTTTCATGCGCATGGCGCAAAAGCTGGGCGTCGCAGACCAGCTGGTCATCGCCAAGGGCCGCGCCGATATTCCCTGGCTGATGCAGGGGGCTGATCTTTATGTGCATCCCGCGTATCGTGAAAATACCGGGCTGGTGATTCTGGAAGCGCTGGCGGCCGGCCTGCCAGCCTTGGTGACCGAAACCTGCGGTTACGCCCACCATGTGCTGGATGCCGATGCTGGCATGGTGGCCGCCGCGCCGTTTGATCAGCAGGCATTCAATACCTTGTTTGCCCAAATGCTGGTTTCACCGGAGACCGAGCGCTGGCGCCAGAATGGCATTGCCTATGCCAGCAAGCTCATGCAAGCCAACGATGGCCGTGCTGAGGCCCATATCCTGCTGGCGCTGGCTAGCCAGAAACGGAAGCAAACCCCATGAGCTGGCTGAAAACCCAGGTGCTGGAAGTGCCCGACTGGCTGCGCTCACGGCTCGGCAATCCCGTATTCGATGCCATCATGCGCTTGCAGGGGCAAGTGTTCCGCGATGTGCCGGGGCGCAAGACCATACGCTGCGAGCTGGATGGCAAACCGTATTTCATCAAACAGCATTTTGGTGTGGGCTGGGGCGAGATTTTCAAAAACCTGTTCAGCCTGCGCTGGCCCATCATCAGTGCGGCTACCGAATGGAAGGCCATCCAGAAGCTGGGGGAGGTGGGCATCCCCACTACGCCTGGCGTGGCCTATGGCTGGCGTGGCCTGAATCCGGCCAGTCGCCAGTCATTTGTGGTGACGCGCGACCTGGGCGATATTATTTCCCTGGAAACCCTGTGTGCCCCCTGGAACGAAACGCCGCCAGATCCTGCCTTCAAGCGCAGGCTCATTCTGGAAGTTGCCCGGCTGGCCAGGCTGTTGCATGACAATGGCATGAACCATCGCGATTTTTATATCTGCCATTTTTGCCTGGACCAGCCACGCTGGCAGCAGCATAACGAGATTTATCTTTACCTGATTGATCTGCATCGCGTGGGCATACGCGCCCGCATCCAGCCAGTAGCCCGCATGAAGGATATCGCCGCCCTGTATTTTTCCGCGATGAATATCGGCCTGACGCGGCGTGACATATTGCGCTTCCTGCGGGCCTATCGCGCCCAGCCGCTGCGCCAGACCTTGCAGCAGGAGCGCGCATTTCTAGAGCAGGTGACGGCCCGCGCACAGCGTTTGTATGTCAAGTTTCATGGCAAAATGCCATCCCAGCTGGATGACTAATTCTGCATGACGGGTGCTGACCATGACTGATTTTATCGCCCCGCAATGGCGCGCCTTGCTGGCTGAAAATGCATTGGACAGCGTGGATGCGGCCTGGACGCGCGAAGTGGCCTGGGTCGAAGCGCCGAATGATGGTCGAGGTGGATTGAGCGGCGTCGGGCGAGTTAGCTTGCCATCATCGCAAGGCGATACGAAGGGTGCGTTTCTCAAACGGCAGCAGAACCATACCCGGCCATCCTGGAAACACCCTTGGCGCGGTGAGGCGACTTTCAAGCGCGAGTTCGACATGGTGCAACATTTACAGGCGCATGGCGTACCCACGCTGGAACCCATGCTGTTTGGCGAACGTCATGTGGCAAACGAAGTGCGAGCGGTACTGATGACCGTGGCGCTGGATGGCTATCAGCCGCTGGACGCCTTGGTGGCCAGTGAGGAATTCAACCGTATGTCGCCCGCCGAGAAACGCCAGTTGCTGGCCGCCACGGCGCATACGGTGCGACAGATGCACCTTGCCGGTGTGCAGCATCGCTCCCTGTATGCCAAGCATCTGTTTGCCGCCAGGCAGGGCGAAGGCTACCGGGTGGTGGTGATTGACCTGGAGAAATCACGTTTTAGCTGGTTGCCGGTGTTGCGTACATTGCATGATCTGGTGACCTTGAATTATCGAACCCCGGGCTGGAGTCGCACGCAGCGGCTGTATTTTTTCAAGCAGTATTACGCTATCAATTCGCTCAATGGCTGGCAGCGGGCATTATGCCAATTGATAGCACGCCGCTCGCGCGCCCGGCTTAAGCCCAGGGCAAAATAAACCAGCTGTAACAAGCCCAGAGGTAAACAGCGTGGCGGGCCGCTTGATGTCGGCGTAAAGCGCTGATGACAATTGGATTAATAAGGTATGGCATTCAAATGAATACTGAGAGTAAACCCGTATCCGGGGATGAGCGTCTGACGGATTTCAGCATTGCGCTGGTCAATTACAAGACGCACGAGGTGACCTCGCTTTGTCTGGACCTGCTGAAAAAAGCCCTGGGCGATAGTGTCGTGCCAGTGTGGGTAGTGGATAACAATTCTGCCGATGAAAGCACGGAATACCTGAAGTCCCTGGACTGGATCAATCTGATCGAGCGCAAGGCGGAGGCGCCGGAAAAAGGTTTCATGGCACATGGCCGGGCGCTGGACCTGATCCTTGAGCGGGTGCAAACCCCTTATCTGTTGCTGATGCATACTGATACGCTGATCTATGACGTGGATATTCTGCGGCAGATGCTGGCGCATATGCGCACGGGTGACAGGGTGGCCGCGGTAGGCTGTCTGGAGCAAGTGCGCCGCACTCGCCTGGAAACCGCCTGGCGCATCTTTATACGCGCTACCAAGTATTACTATCGCCGCGCCAAGGTGGCGCTGGGCCTGGATACCCGCGAACCACGGCTGTTTTATGAAATCTACCTCAAGAGTTTCTGCACCTTGTGGAACGTCGACATCATTCGCCAGCAGGCATTGAGTTTTGCCATGACGGAGCGCATCCCCGGTTACGAAATGCAGGACAGATTGAAGGCGGCGGGTTACCGCTTCGTCGCCATTCCGCCGCAGCATATGTTCGAATATCTGGATCACGTGGAAGCCGGCACGGTGTCGCTGGTCAATGGCCTGGGCAAGGATCATAAACGCGTAAAAAACTACCAGCGCATCATGGCGCGGGTGAAGGCCAAGTAGTGGGGATGATGGTTTAATGGAGACCAGCGCAGCATGAGCATGGCAATGAATGTCACGCTGGCAATTAATACAGAGCTGTTGCTGGCGGATGGCAGCAGTTTGCGTATCGGCCAGCATCTGCGGGTATTGCCCGGGCGTCGACTGGTGTGCTTTGGCGAATGGCAGGGCAAGCAAGTGTTGGCCAAGGTATTCATGGGCAAGCGGGCAGCCTATTACGCCGCGCGTGACGCCAGTGGTGTAAAGCGCCTGCTGGAAGCCCATCTCCCAACACCACCCTTGCTCGCGCAGACAAGCAGCCAGGCGGGCGATATGCAGGTCTTGCTGTATGAGGCACTGACGGGGGCCGAAAATGCCGAGCAGGCCCTGCAGGCTGCCGATGCATCGGGACGCAGTGCCATCACTCGCCAGTTGGTCGAAGCCGTTGCCGCCCAGCATGAAGCGGGGCTGGTGCAGACCGATATGTATCCCAAGAATTTCCTGATTGAAAACGGTACTCTTAAACACGGTACTCTTGAAAACGCGACAGTCCATGCGATCGACGGCGATGGTATTCGCCCATTGGGCCGTTTTTTTTCGTCATGGCGCGCCTGGCATAATCTGGCGGTATTGCTCGCCAAGCTTGACCCGGAAGTGCTGGATCGCGACTTGCCTGCACTGGTGCAGCGCTACCGTGAAGTCAGGCAGTTGGGCGCGGGATCGGTCTCGCCTTTGCTGCGCCGACTGATCGATGCTTGCCGCTGGTATGCCAGTTATCAATATGCTGACAAGAAAGTCTTGCGCACCTGTTCTGACGTCATCGTGCACAAGACTTCCGCGCTGTTTACCGCGCTCAACAGGCAACCGCCGATGAGCCTGCTGGCCGTGCCATCGCCTGTCGAACTGGACGGTTGGATCAGCAAGGTGGCAAGTGCGGAAGCCCTGAAGCGGGGTAACACCAGCACTGTAGTCAGGCATGATCTTGATAACGTGCCGCTGGTGATTAAAAGGTACAATATCAAGAATTTCTGGCATGGCATTGACCGTGCCTGGCGCCAAAGTCGGGCGGCAGTATCCTGGCGCAATGGCTTCCGGTTGCAACGCTATGGCATTGGCACTCCTAAGCCACTTGCCTTGCTGGAAGAGCGCTGGGGGCCTTTTCGCCGCCGTGCATATCTGCTGGCAGAGTATCTGGATGCGCCGGATGTCAGTGCCTATTTTGAGCAGCCGAATCTCAGTGATGATGACTACCTGCAGGCATGCCGCCAGATTGCCCGGATGTTTTATCAGCTGAAATTGCTTAAAATCTCGCATGGCGATTGCAAGGCAAGTAATCTTAAAATGGTGAATACCATGCCATGCCTGATTGATCTGGACAGTATGCAGGAGCATGTGTCCTGCTACCGATTTGCGCGATACCACGCGCGGGATTTACGCCGCTTTGTGCGAAACTGGCCGCCGCAATCCCGGGTTTACCGGATGCTGGCGCATGCCTTTGCCGACATTTATCGTGACGCCGCTTTTCTGAAAAAAGCTGGCATCTCCATCAACTAAGCGAACCAACATGATTATTTTAGGATTATCCGGTGCTCTCGGGCACGACTCTTCAGCGGCCATTATGGTGGACGGCAAGATCATTGCCGCTGCCGAAGAAGAACGTTTCATACGCGACAAGCACGCCAAAAACAAATTGCCGCTGGAAGCCGCACGCTACTGTCTGAAAGAGGCGGGTGTCCGGCCTGATCAGGTGGATGTGGTGGCCTTTCCCTACGGCGAAATTCCGCTTAGCTCGGCAGCGCGCTGGCATTATGCCAAGCGCCACTGGTATGCGCCTGATCGTGCGCTGGATGCGCTGTTCAACGGCAATCGCCGCTACCGCCGCAACCGCGACAAGGCCATGCAGCTGATGCGCGATCTCGGCATCAATAAAGCCGAGTTTGTGCCGGTGGAGCACCATCTGGCACACGCCAGCAGTGCCTATCACCTGAGTGGTTTCAAGGAAAAAACCGCGATTGTCGGGATTGATGGCAAGGGCGAGTATGCGACGACCTTCTTTGGTTACGGTGAAAACGGCAAGATCCACAAGATCAAGGAATTCTACGACCCGGATTCGCTGGGCGGCATGTATGGCGCGATTACCGAATACCTGGGTTTTGAGATGCTGGATGGCGAATTCAAGGTCATGGGCATGGCGCCGTATGGCGATCCGACGAAATATGATCTCTCGCGGTTGGTGGAATTTGATGGCGATGATCTCAAGGTCAACACCAAGCTGGTGAATGTGGTGGGTTTGCGCCGCTACAAGGAAAAAGGCAAGGGCTATTACTTTACGCCCGAGCTGGTGGAGTGGCTGGGCCCCAAGCGCGAGGGCGATGAGATCGACGACCCCTACATCCACTACGCTGCTTCTGTGCAGGCCTTGCTGGAAGACATTGCCTTGAAGATGATCGATCACTATGTGGGCGACATCATCCGTGAAACTGGCCGTATCTGCATGGCCGGAGGCGTGGCGCTCAACGTCAAGCTTAACCAGCGCATCATCGCGATGCCGGGCGTCAAAGAGTTGTTTGTGCAGCCAGCGTCTGGTGATGCCGGCACGGCGCTGGGGGCGGCCAGTTTTGTGGCGGCCGAGCGCGGTGAGCCGGTGCAGGCCATGCAGCATGCTTATCTTGGCCCATCCTTCACCACTGAAGAGTGCATCGCGGCTTGCGAAGTGCATCCGGCCAAGCCTACGTTTTACCGTATTGAAAATGCGGCGCAAAAGGGCGCCGAACTGCTCGCCGCCGGCAATCCATTGGCGTGGTTCCAGGGCCGCATGGAGTTTGGTCCGCGTGCGCTGGGTTGCCGCAGTATCCTGGGTGACCCCAGTCACCCCGGCGTTGCAGATCGCATCAATGCCCAGATCAAATATCGCGAACGCTGGCGTCCATTCTGCCCCAGCATGCTGGATCGCGTGGCAGTCGATCTGCTGCAGACCGAGCACCCTGCGCCTTACATGACCTTCACCTTTGACGTGGCGGATCACTGGAAGCCACGTATTCCCGAGGTGGTGCATGAAGATGGCACCGCACGGGCTCAGGTCGTCACCAGAGAAACCAATCCACGTTATTACGCGCTGATTGAGGAGCTGGAACGTCTGCGTGGCGTGCCGGTGGTATTGAATACCTCACTTAACCGCCGTGGCGAGCCCATGATCTGCAGTCCTGCCGATGCGCTGAACATGTTTTATGGCTGCGATTTGCAGTACCTGATCATGGAAGATGTACTCGTCGTCAAGGAAGCAGCAAGCTCCTGATTTTTCGTTAAGTCCTGTGCGATTATCCCTTGATTTATGGCGGGTTTTGCATGCCCTTTCATTTGACGGGGGCATGCGCTTTGAGGATAATCCAAGGCTGATCCCACTTTATAAATAGCGCCCAACATCTAATGAAACAAATACTCAACGAGGTTACGGAACGCATTCGCGAACGCAGTGCGCCCACCCGTCAGGCATATCTTCAACGTATCGATCATATTATTCAGCGTCCGCGTGGCGCAGATCGTCTGGGCTGTGCCAATGTGGCACACGCGTTTGCGGCTCTGCCCAACAACGACAAATTCCGTGTGGTAGCCGAGAAGGCACCGCACATCGGCGTGATCACGGCCTACAACGACATGTTGTCGGCGCATCAGCCTTACGAAACCTATCCCGATATCATCCGGGATGAAGCGCGCAAGCATGGCGCCACCGTGCAAGTGGCGGGTGGTGTACCGGCCATGTGCGATGGCATTACCCAGGGCGAGCCCGGCATGGAATTGTCACTGTTTTCGCGTGACACCATTGCCATGGCAACCGCCATCGGCCTGTCCCATGATGTGTTCGATGCAGCCCTGCTGCTCGGCGTCTGTGACAAGATTGTTCCAGGTCTGCTGATCGGTGCCCTGCATTTTGGCCATCTGCCATGCGTTTTCGTGCCTGCCGGCCCGATGAGCACCGGCATTGATAACACCTCCAAATCCAAGGTGCGCGAGAAATACGCGCAGGGTCTGGTTGGGCGTGAAGAACTGCTGGCGTCCGAGTCTGCGGCTTACCACGGTGCCGGTACCTGTACCTTCTATGGCACAGCGAATAGTAACCAGATGCTGCTTGAAGCCATGGGCCTGCATGTCCCTGGCGCGGCGTTCGTGCATCCACATGAAGGCATGCGTGAATCGCTGACCCGTGAAGCGGTGAAAACCGTGCTCTCGATTACGCAGAACCAGCGCTTTACCCCGATTGGCCGTCTGGTCGATGAACGTGTGATTGTGAATGCGATTGTGGCCTTGCTGGCCACTGGCGGCAGTACCAACCACGTCATTCACTGGGTGGCGGTTGCCCGTGCTGCCGGCATCATCATTGACTGGTCCGACTTCTCCAAGTTGTCGCAATCCACACCATTGCTGGCCCGTGTTTATCCTAACGGTTCGGCTGACGTGAATGAATTCCAGAATGCTGGCGGCCCCAGCTTCGTGATTCGTGAGCTGGTCGAAGGCGGCTACATGCATGACGACGTTTCGTCTGTTGTGCTCGGTGGTTTGCGCGACTTCTGCAAGAAGCCTGAACTGGCCGAAGATGGCCTGATCTGGGTCGATCTGCCAGCCGAAAGCGTAGATGAAAGCATTGTACGTACCACCAGCAAGCCATTCAGCGCTTCGGGCGGTTTGCGTTTGCTGACCGGCAATCTTGGTCGTTCAGTGATCAAGACTTCTTCTGTGCCTGAGGATCGTCAAGTGATTGAAGCGCCTGCCATCGTCTTCAACGGCCAGGAAGAACTGCTGGCGGCGTTTGAGCGTGGCGAGCTGGAAAAAGACTTTGTGGCCGTGGTGCGATTCCAGGGGCCGCGTGCCAATGGTATGCCTGAGCTGCACAAGCTGACGCCGCCATTGTCTGTCTTGCAAGCCAAGGGCTTCAAGGTGGCGATTGTGACCGACGGCCGCATGAGTGGTGCTTCAGGCAAGGTGCCTGCGGCCATCCACTTGAGCCCGGAAGCCCTGGCCGGTGGTCCTATCGGCAAGGTGCGTACCGGCGACATGATTCGCCTCAACTCCATCGTCGGTACATTGAATGCGCTGGTGGATGAAGATGAATGGCAATCGCGTACCCAGGCGGTGATGACCGAAGCGCACAAGCACAACAACGGCCATGGCATTGGTCGCGAACTCTTCGGTGGCATGCGCAAGAATGTGCACAGTGCCGAAGAAGGTGCGGTTACCTGGATTTGATCTGAACACTGATCCGTGTTCTTGAAGGATGCGGATCAGTCACCGGTTTGGCGAGCCTGCACTCTGGCCGCAACTCTTTTCTTGATATCAATGTGGATGTGAAATGAACACTTTAGACTTAGCTAATCACGGCCCGGTCATTCCGGTTATCGTCATCAACAAGGTGGAAGATGCCGTGCCCATGGCAGAAGCCTTGCTCGAAGGCGGTATCAAGGTGCTGGAAGTCACCTTGCGTACGCCCGTAGCGCTGCAGGCGATGGAAGCGATTGCCAAGGCTGTGCCGGATGCCATCGTCGGTGCCGGTACCGTGCGCAGCATCAAGGATGCACAAGCCTGCAAGGATGTCGGTTGCCAGTTCGCGGTGAGCCCAGGCTACACCAGTCAGCTGGGTCTGGCTGCGCGCGAAATCGGTTTGCCACTGTTGCCTGGCGTTTCTACCGGCAGTGAAATCATGCAAGCCAATGCCGATGATTACTACTTCCTCAAGCTGTTCCCAGCCGTTGCCGTTGGCGGCATCAACCTGCTCAAGGGGTTTTCTGGCCCATTCGGCGATGTGAAGTTTTGCCCAACCGGCGGTGTTACCGTTGAAAGCGCCCCTCAGTTCCTGGCGCTGCCCAATGTGGTCGTCTGCGGCGGTACATGGCTGACTCCAGCGGATGCTGTTGCTTCCAAGAACTGGGCCCACATTACCAAACTGGCCCGCGAAGCCAGCGCCATTAAAGCAGCATAATGCAGTCGCGGCCCTGATCGGGGCCGCCTGCTAAATAGGATGTTGTCGCGGCTGATTGACTATCCCTGGTTGTTAGCCGTGATGCCAATCCGGTCAGGCTCAACATGAATATAGCGCGATATCAAAGCCTGGTCTTTGATTGTGACGGTGTCATCCTCAATTCCAATTTCCTGAAAATTGAGGCCTATTTCGCGACCGCCAAAAACTTTGGCGCCAATGATCAGCAAGCGCAAGCGCTGGTCGACTACCATATAAAACTCGGCGGTATCTCCCGCTTTGTCAAATTCGAATACTTCCTCGCTGATATTCTTCAGCGGCCTTCCAGTCGCCAGGATGTGGACTTTCTACTGACCGACTTTGGTCGCGAAGTCCGTAAACGTCTCTCCACCTGCGAAATTGCGCCCGGTTTGGCCGCCTTGCGCGAGCAAACTGCCGACAGTAACTGGCTGGTGATTTCGGGCGGCGATCAGGAGGAGTTGCGGGCCATTTTTGCCGAGCGCGGTTTGCTGGACTTGTTCGATGGCGGCATTTTCGGCAGCCCGGATAACAAGGACCAGATCCTCGCGCGCGAACTGGCGACGGGCAATATTCGCCAGCCTGCCTTGTTCATGGGCGATAGTCGCTATGACCATGAATCCTCCACCCGTGCCGGGCTGGACTTCGTTTTTATGCATGCCTGGACCGATTTTCCCGAGTGGCAAACCTATACGCGTGAACACGGCGTCACAGTGCGGGCGCGGCTTAATGATTTGATGGCTGCATCACATGAGTAAATTGCTGTTCAATTGGCGACGCAGCGAGGCCTTGTCGGCAGACAAGTTCAAGCAAATGTGCGAGCAAGCCAGGGTGCTGGAACAGGATGAGCGTGGCATCAAGGTTTTACAACTTGCCGATGGCAATATCTTCAAGCTGTTCCGCGTTCGTCGACTCCTCAGTCTCGCGCATATTTACTCTTACGCGCGGCACTTTTGTCGTAATGCAGATGGACTGGCTGCGTTGGGTATTCCTACCGTCAGCATCATCAAGCTGATGCATTTTGTGGACGGCAGTGATACTGCGGTTCTTTACCAACCCTTGTCAGGGAAAACATTGCGACAGTTGAGCCAAGCCGGGGAGCTAGGCGAGGGGCTGATGCGTGATTTTGGCGAATTTGTCGCACGTTTGCATGCCATGGGGGTGTATTTCCGATCATTGCATTTCGGCAATGTCGTATTAACCCCGGAAGGAACGCTGGGGCTGATTGATATCGCCGATCTCAAACTCTATGGGCGAGGGTTGTCAACCTGGCACCGTGGACGCAATTTCCGTCATCTACAGCGTCTGAAGGACGACTGGAAGATCGTGCTTCCCCAGCATGTGAAAGCGTTTGCCGAAGCATACTTCGAGATGAGCGGTTTAACGCCTGATGCTGTGGCTGCCCTAAGACCGAAATTAAAGTACCTTCCCTAGAGCGTCTATGCCTGTTGATCTTGTTAACTTAATCCGGTGAGATTGAGGCCGATTGAAGAAATCACGCGGCCAGGGGAAATCATCTTCAGACAATTCAAATGTCCGAGCGGACATTCCCGCTTGAAGCAGGGGCTGCATTCCAAGCCGAGGTACTCGATGATGGCCTTGCTGCTCATGGGCGGGGTGTGGTGTGGGTCGGAGGAGCCATAGACAGCGATCAATTTCTTGTCCAGGGCGGCGGCGACATGCATCAGGCCGGAGTCATTGCTGACGACGGCGGTGCATAAAGCCATCAGGTCTATGGCTTCGCCAAGTTGGGTTTTTCCGCCCAGATCCAGGCAAGCCATATTGCTCAGGCGGTTGATCTCGTGCGTGACGGGAATATCTTTACCCGAGCCGAACAACCAGACCTGCCAGCCTTGGGCAATCGCAGCGCGTGCGACTTCCGCATAATATTCTACAGGCCAGCGCTTGGCTTCGCCGTATTCGGCGCCAGGGCACAGTGCCAATACAGGCACTTGCGGCAGTGCATGGCCCAGCCTGACAAGCGCAGCCTTGGCTTGCTCCGGATTGGCTTGCAGGCTGGGGTTGCGGATGGCGATGGGCCGCTGAGGTTCGATGTTGCGCGGCTGGCTCAAGGCGACAAAACGGTCCACCGTGCGTGGCAGTTGCTTCTTGTCCAGCGGCCGTATGTCATTGAGCAGGCCATAGCGCTGTTCACCAAGAAACCCGGTACGCTGCGGAATGCCGGCTGCAAGAGGCAGAATGGCGGATTTCAACGAGTTGGTGAGCATGATGCTCTGGGTGTAATGCGCCTTGCGTAGCGCGCGGCCGAAGCGTATGCGCTCAAGCAGCGCGAGTTGCCCATGCTTGAAGGGCAGGGCAATGCCCTGGTTGACTTCGGGCATGCGCTCCAGCAAGGGGAGTGTCCAGCTCGGGGCGGCGACGTCGATGATGACATCAGGGTCCTGCTGGCGCAGGGCTTTGAACAGGCTTTGCGCCAGCACCATGTCGCCCACCCAGGAGGGGCCCATTACCAGGATTTTATTCACTGCCATGACCAAGCCTAACTGGCGATTTTTTCCAGGATTCCACTGGTGCTGCGACCGGGGACGACCGGGATGAGCGCGATCTCGCCACCCCAGGATTTGACTTCGGCGCCGCCCACTACCTGGTCCTCACGGTAATCACTGCCTTTGACGATCACATCGGGGCGTATGGCCTTGATGAGTTCAAGCGGGGTGTCGTCGTCAAACAGGATCACGGCGTCGATGGCTTCCAGCGCGGCCAATACACGTGCCCGGTCCATCTCGTGGATAACGGGGCGGGTAGGGCCTTTGAGCGCGCTCACGGAGCGATCGGTGTTCAATCCCAGAATCAGGCGGGTGCCGCGCTTGCTGGCGGCCTCCAGATAAGTCACATGCCCTGCGTGCAGTAGGTCAAAGCAACCATTGGTGAAGACGATTTTTTCACCAGCCTGGCGCCAGGCCGCTACTCTTGCCAGCAATGTTTCCATGTTGCACACCTTGTCGGCCTGACTGGCGGTTTCAGCGCTCAATAAAGTGTTCAGCAGCTCTTCACGCGAAATGGGCACGGTGCCGACCTTACCGACCACGATGCCCGCCGCGATATTTGCCAGTTGCAATGCCTGGTGCGGTGGCAATCCGTGCATCATGCCTGCCGCCAGCGTTGCGATAACGGTATCGCCCGCGCCAGAGACATCGAATACCTGTTTGGCGGTGGCGGGGATATGGCTGGTGGCGTCCGCCTCTATCATGCTGATGCCTTCTTCCCCGCGGGTAACCGCGAGGAAATCCAGCGCCAGCGTGTTGCGTAATTCTGCGGCGGCTTGCAGCAATGCCACATTGTCCTGCCCGCTGACATTGCAGGCCTCGGCGGTTTCGCGCTTGTTCGGGGTCAATGCCGTGGCGCCGCGATATTTGCTGTAATCGCGTCCCTTGGGGTCTACCAGCAAAGGGATACCGTGCTCTTTGGCGTGCTTGATGACGTGCTGCGCCAATTCGGCACCCAGCACGCCCTTGGCATAATCGGACAGAATGATCATGGCGGGCTGCTCTGCCAGCAGATCATCGACATGGTGTTGCAGCTGTTGCTTTTCATCGGTACTGAAGGCGGCGCTGCTTTCCTGATCCAGACGCATCATTTGCTGTATGCCACCCAGTACCCGCGTCTTGGTGATGGTCGGGCGCTCGCCGCTGTGCATCACGCCTGTCGTGCCAATCTTGGCCGTCTGCATCAGTTTCAGCAGGGTTTGCGCTTCCACGTCATGTCCCACCACACCACAGATGCGCGTCGGAATGCCGAGCAGGGCGAGGTTGGCGGCAACATTGGCCGCACCGCCTGCGCGTTCGTTGCGCTCTTTAAGCAATACCACCGGCACGGGGGCTTCAGGCGAGATGCGCTGTACTTCGCCTATCAGGTAGCGATCCAGCATGAGATCGCCAATGACAAGCGCCCAGCCGTCGCCTTGACCGAAGCGCTCTTTGACGGTGCTGATCAGTAAGTTCGACATTGCTAATCGGCTTCCAGCAGATCGCACAGGCTATGGCCAATAAAAATATGGGCTTCCTGAATGCGTGGCGTATCGGATGACGGCATGGTCAGGCAATAATCGCAGAGTACAGCCAGTTTGCCGCCGCTGCCGCCGGTCATGCCGACGGTCTTGGCGCCGATGGCCTTGGCCGTTTCAATGGCGCGGACCACATTGGCGCTATTGCCCGAGGTGGAAAAGCCGACGACCACATCCTGCGGCAGGCACAAGGCTTCGACCTGGCGCGAGAAAATGAAATCAAAGCCGTAGTCATTGCCCACCGAGGTCAGGATGGAGGTGTCGGTAGTCAGCGCAATGGCAGGCAGGCCTTTGCGTTCTTTCTTGTAGCGGCCGACGATCTCCGCTGCCACGTGCTGGCTGTCGGCGGCACTGCCGCCATTGCCCATGAACAAAATCTTGCCACCACGGGCCAGGCAGTCGCGCCAGACTTGGGCGACTTCGGCGATTTTGGGCAACATGGGTTCCAGCTGGGCCATCACGCTGGCATGCTGAGACAGGGCTTGCTGTAAATTTTCAATGGGAGTCATATTGCTCAACCTTATGCGTAAGGGTCTGCCTGAAGCAGATAATTCTGCACGTAATCACGTACACCTTCTTCCAGCGTATGGAAAGCACTGGTATAGCCTGCTGCCTGCAGTTTCTGCATGCTGGCTTCGGTAAAGTACTGATACTTGCCGTGTAAATCCTGTGGCATGTCGATGTAGGTGATGGAGGGGGGTTTGCCCATGCTGGTCATGACATTGGTGGCCAGGTCGCGGAAGGCGCGTGCCTTGCCAGTGCCGATGTTGTAAATGCCGGAGGCACCGCCCTGCAGCAGGAAATGGGCAACCACGGCTGCGGCATCTTTTACATAGACAAAGTCACGCAGCTGCATGCCATCGGCATAGCCTTCCACATGGCTCTTGAACAGCTTGACCGTGCCGTGCTCGCGGAACTGGTTGAAGGTATGGAACGCCACGCTGGCCATGCGTTCCTTATGGTACTCATTGGGGCCGTACACATTGAAGAATTTGAAGCCTTGCCACTGGGGTGGCACCGGTTGTTGTGTACGTACCTGACGCAGTGCCCATTGATCAAAAAATTGCTTGGAATAGCCGTAGCCATTCAGCGGGCGCAAGCTGTCGATGGAGGACTCGTCGTCCACATAGCCTTTTTCACCGCCGCCATATGTCGCTGCGGAGCTGGCATAGAGGAAGGGGATACCTTTGTCGGCGCAATATTGCCAGAGGGCTTGGCTGAAGTGGATGTTGTCCTGTACCAGCTTGTTGAAATCGCGCTCGGTGGTGGCGCTGATAGCGCCCATATGGATGACGGCCTCTACCTTGTGGCCCTGCGCCAGCCAGTTGGCAAGCTCATCCTTGTCCAGGTACTGGGCGTACTTTCGGTGTACCAGATTCTGCCATTGCTCGGGATGATGCAGGCGATCAACAATGACCAGGTCATCGCGACCTGCCTGGGTATTGAGATGCCAGGCAATCATGCTGCCTATCATGCCGGCGCCGCCGGTAATTACTATCATGCGCTATCTATCCAATTCTGCGAGGTTGGGGCAAACGGTCAAGGTCTTCGCTTGTCCGGGTTGGTTAAGTGGGGCCACCCGTTAGCCAGTTTGCCGGGGGTTGAGCCTGCAGTGTCTCCACCAGTCTCAAGTTGCCAACAAGTTTGCAAGTATAGCAAACCGCTCAATGACAGGGGCCGCCGCGCGCTTCAGTGAAGCTTAGACATCCGTCTTGCTTTCGCTTAATGCCTGGGCGCGCAGGGCCGTTTTCAGGCCTTCCTGGCGTGCATGTTCGGCATCCCATTCTGTACTTACCCAGCCATGGAGATTGTCGAGGGCAATGTCGCACATAGCGTGTATCCAGCCCTCGCGGCTATTCAGGGCGGGAATGTAGTGGTATTCGCCGCCCCCGTTGTGCTGAAAAATCTCCTTGCCTTCCATGGCAATTTCTTCCAGGGTTTCCAGACAGTCACTGGAGAAGCCAGGGCAAACAACATCAACACGTTTGACCTGATCTTTACCCAGTTTTTCAAGCGTGGCAGCCAGATACGGCTTCAGCCATTCAGCCTTGCCAAAGCGCGACTGAAACGCGATCAGGTACTGATCTTTGCTTAACCCCAGCGCCTCTGCCAGCAGCCGGCCCGTTTTGTGGCATTCGCAATGGTAAGGGTCGCCTTTATCCAGTGTGTAACGTGGCACCCCATGAAAACTCATGACCAGTTTTTCCGGTTTGCCATTGATAGACCAGTATTCGCGCACGCTATCTGCCAGTGCCTTGATGTAAGCCGGATGATCATGGTAATTGCGTATGGTGCGAATCGCCGGCACGTTGCGTGTTTGTTTCAAGGTGTCCCAAACCGCATCCAGCGCCGAGGCGGTGCTGCTTGCCGCGTATTGCGGATAAAGCGGAAACACCAGAATGCGCGTGCAGTTTTGTGCTTGTAAGTTGGCAATCGCCGAGGCAATGGAAGGATTGCCATAGCGCATGCCCAGTTCAACGGCGTAAGGCGATGCAATACGCTGGCTCAGGAAGCCTTGCAGCAAGGCTGTCTGCTTGCGGGCATTTGCCAGTAGCGGCGAACCTTCGCTGGTCCATATCTGGGCATATTTTTCGGCGGATTTGCGTGGACGCAGATTCAGGATGATCAGGTTCAGGATCAGCCACCAGATAATGCGCGGGATTTCCACCACGCGCCGGTCACTCAGGAACTGCTTGAGGTAGGGGCGCAGCGCCTTGGCAGTCGGGGCGTCAGGGGTGCCCAGGTTGGCGAGCAAAATGCCGGTTTTCGGCAGGGTGGCATGGTCAAAGGCCACCATAGGTTTTTTCATGCGGTGTTATCCGAGTTGAATGTTGGAAATCGATTGCAGGATGAAGTTCTGCAGCAGAATTTTCTGCTGGTAGGGAATGTCATCGAACTCCAGGCCCTGCTGCACCACCAGTTTGCCACTGTCAGTCTGTATGGTCCGCTGGCTGCAGATATGGCTGGGCAAGGTAAAAAAAGTTTCAGTGCCGTTGATGTGCAGCTTGAAATTGCACTCCAGTTCGTGCCCGACCTGACCCACGCCTTCTGTCGATTCGACCAAGGCACCGCCCATGCTGATATCGACCAGCATGCCGGATGCCTTGCTCTTGAGCAGGGTGGAGAGGTTGGTGAAGGACGTGATGATGTTGACCTGAATGCGTTGCGAGCGCCGTATTTTCGACATGGTGACCATGCGCGGGTAGGCGAGGTGCATGTGCGGATAGGGTCTGCTATATACCACCTCGGCGGTGGTGGTGAAGGCGTAGACATTGCGGCCGCTGAATAACGACACCGAAAATGCACTGCCTTCCTTGATGAACATGACGCGATCATTTACCACAGGCAGGCTGCAGACGATGCTGCGCTGCGCCATACCGCCAAGAAACTTGACGAAAAAGGCATCCTGGCTGCCAGAGGTAGTCAGGAATTTGATCTGGATATTGTCGCCAATTTCCAGCTGGCGCGTGATGTTTTCCTTGCTGGCATCGACCGTTTCCACCTTGATGTCCTTGCCGTTCTTTTGCATGGATTCGATGGGGTTCTGGTCGCCACTGATCTCGCTGTCGACGTACAGATCTTTCGCGCGCAACTCGTCCAGCATGGCAGCATCCTGAATCACCTGGCCAGCAGGCGATACCAGCAGTCCCTTGGCGTCAAACAAGGGATGCCGGATGGTGGCCCCGACGTGCAAGGTGGATTTGTTCAATAACTGAAAGCTGGATGGTCGGGACATGGTTATTTCATGGACAGGCCGCTCGAGAGCAGCTTGGCCGTAATATCAACAATCGGAATGACGCGTTCGTAAGCCATGCGAGTAGGCCCGATGACGCCGAGTGTGCCAACGATCTGGCCGTTGGCTTCGTAAGGCGCGGTCACCATGCTGCATTCATCCAGGGGCAGGTAGCCGGATTCGCCACCGATAAAAATCTGGATGCCTTCGGCGCGCTGGCTATTGTCCAGCAGCTGCATCAGCGAGGTGCGACGCTCGAATATCTCGAACAGTTTGCGCAGAGAGGTGACATTGGTCGACAACTCATCAACCTGCAGCAGATTGCGCTCGCCGGAGATCACCACATTGTCGCGGTCTTCATCCAGTGCCTTGCTGCTGGCGTCGAGTGCGGCAGCCATCAGGCGGTTCATGTCCGACTGCATCTGTTTCAGTTCTTCGTGCAGCTTTTTCTGCACATCCTCAAAAGTGCTGCCCGAGTAGTTGGCATTGAAGAAGTTGCTGGCCTGGGTAAGCTCGGCCGCGCTATAGGCTTTGTCGGTGACAATGATGCGATTCTGCACATTGCCATCTGAGGTGACGATGATGACCAGCAGCCTGGTATCCGAAAGCGGCAGAAATTCCAGGTGCTTGAAGGCAATCGACTTGCGGCGGGGAATCATGACCACACCGGCAAACTGCGTCAGGCTGGAGAGCAGGCCAGCGGCAGATGAAATCAGCTCTTGTGGATCGGGCGAGGAAAGTTCGCTTTCCAGCCGCTGAATTTCCTGCGATTGCAGCGGCTTGATGGTGAGCAGTGTATCTACAAAAAAGCGGTAGCCACGGTGGGTGGGAATGCGGCCCGCCGACGTATGCGGGCTGGCAATAAACCCCATCTCCTCCAGGTCAGACATGACATTGCGCACGGTGGCGGGGCTGAGATCCAGACCTGAGCATTTTGAAAGCGTGCGCGACCCCACGGGCTGACCATCGCTGATGTAATGTTCAACCAGCGTTTTAAGCAGAATTTGTGCGCGTTTATCCAGAGTAGTCACTTGTACCGAATGTCTGTGGCGGGTGTAGCACCCATCGTTGAAAATTATCCGGTACAAGCAGGAGGAGCGCAATAAGTATTACGCACCTCCGCGGGCTTATTGTGGCTGGGGATGCTCTTTGACCATGTAGCGCGACAGATCTCGCATGAGTTGTAGCGTGGCAGGCTGTTTTTGCTGGGCGATGCGGGCAACCTGCTCAATCGGAATAGGTCTATCGTCGGCGGTGGTGATGCGATTGCCTGCATAACCATCAATGCTGACGGGTTGGGTGATTTTTACATCCTGGTCAATGTAGGTGATCTTGCTCCAGTCAGACACGTAAGCATAGGGACGTTTTTGATCGCCAAACAGGTTGTAGCCGATGGCGTAATCCGATACCGGATTACTTACCCCCAGCAAGGGCATCAGGGTAGGAATGATGTCCATGTGGCTGGTCATCTTGTCGGATACCTGTGCGGCTTGCCCCGGCACCCACAGTACCAGCGGTGTGCGGATCTGCTGATCCACAAATGTGGAGTTGTGGCCCCAGTAGCCATGCTCCATGAATTCCTCGCCATGGTCGCCGACAAGCACCACGATGGTGTTGTCCAGCAATTGATGTTCTTTCAGATAATCAAACACTCGAGCAAACTGGCTGTCCAGGTCATGCACAGCGTTGATATAACGATTCTTGATACCCGTAATGTTCTTTTTCAGCGTGGCGTTGTCGAGCGTGGCGTAGTTGATGTCATTTTCATACGGGCGACGGATGACGCTTTCCGGAGGGAAGTAATAGCGTGCGTGCGGCGTCTCAAAAAACATGAACGTGAAGAACGGCTTGCTGGGGTCGCGCTTGTCAATGAAGTTCAGCATGTCAGTGACATTGGTGCGGTCATTTTCCCAGCCTTGCTTGCCATTTTTCTGCAGCGAATGCAGTTTGTCGGCCGGTACCTGGCTGAAGATGGTCTTCTCAAACTCGGGATAAGAAAACATGGCGCTGGTATACAGGCTCATCTGGTAGTTCTGTTGCTGCAAGACATCAATGATGGCGGCGCCTCGTTGCTCTTTCAGGAAAGGAAACCAGTAGTTGCCGGGGATGCCGGTAAACATGGAGAACACGCCCATGCGTGTGCCGTTGCCGCCGCTGTAGTTATGGGTGAACCGCGCGGCCTGACTGGCAAACTGCCACGTGGCTGGCATGATTTCCGGATTCAGCATGTCAGCCCGCCAGGATTCCGACGTCAGCCAGACGATGTTGTACGGCTTGGCGGGTGCCGTGATCTGCAGCGGTGCCATGGGGTAGTTGAGCCGACCTTTGACATCCAGCTTGGGGCCACGCTTGATTTCATACCCCAGCTTGGCGAAGAAGTGACGGCTGGTCACGTGCTGAAAAAAGGGGATGGTATCGGTTAGCGACATGATGGCATTGCGCCCAAAGGCATCGTTGGCCGCATAGGTAAAGTGTATGCCGAAGGTGGTCAACACTAGCACCAGCAACGTGTATACATACATGCGGGCGGGCAGCCATTCATGTTGGAGCGTACGCAGATAGCAGCGACGTGTTAGCCAGAAGAGCCCGCCTTGCAGGACAAAAAAGCCCGCGGCGATCAATGCAAAGCCCGCATCGGATGCGCCGCTCCCACCCAAGGACAGCAGGCCGCCTGGCGTCATTACCAGATTAATGATGAAACCATTGATAAACATGCCATAGAGCGCGAATACCTTGGCGTTGGCAAACAGCAGCAGCAAGGTAATGCCAGTGGTGAGGATGGCGACCAGGCTGGAAGGGAGTGTGCGTGCTGCCTGCTCGGGTTGGCGTTTCCAGTTGCTGAGGCTGAAAGTCAGCCGTGTGAGCACGATGGCAGGCAAGAGATAAAGGGCGCCATAGCAAAGGAAGGCCATCGTGATGAAAAATAGGGCGCCTAAGCTGGTGGTGTAGGCCGTGCCAAATGCGACCGAATCAACGGATACCAGCAAGACCATCAAATAGCTTAATAACAGAAAATGCGATAGCAGCCTGGACTGGTGGTGTTTGCTGAGACTCATGCGGGGTAACCTGATCAGTGGTATTTACGATGGCGGTTACCATGCAAAGGCTGTGCTTGGTTGGGTGTGATATCTATCCATATGAATAATATTGGTTTTTTGTATGCTCAGGAGAGCGAAGCAGTGGTGATGTGTGCAAAAGTTGGTAGCGGGCATCATTAAAGTCTGCAATATTTGCAGACTTTAATGATGCCGTATTGATTGGGAGGTTGACGCACATCGTACGGGCGCTCTTCTGTGCTTATGTTATCTATGATTAAATGCATGCCATGAAAAATGCATTCCAAACGGTAGCGCTGATCGGGAAATACATGAACCCCGAAATGCGCGAGCAGATACTCGCGCTGGCTCGATTTCTCGCGGAGCGGCAGATTGGTATTTTCATTGAGGAAAAAACCGCGGAGCAATCTGAGATCAAGGGCTACACGACGGTGCATATCAACGCGATCGGTGCCTATGCTGATCTTGCCGTGGTGCTGGGCGGCGACGGTACCATGCTCAGCGTGGCGCGCTCACTGGTGGATTACCAGATTCCGCTGGTCGGCGTGAATCGTGGGCGCTTTGGTTTTTTGACAGATATCACATCTGAATCCATGTGCGAGGCCATGAGCCTGATTCTGGCAGGCGAATATCAGACCGAGCAACGCATTTTGCTATCGGCTACGGTCATGCGTAACGGTGAACCCGTGCATCAAGGGCGGGCATTGAATGATGTGGTCATCAATAAGAATGGCATGGCAAGGCTGATTGAGCTGGAGGTGCATATCGACGGCCAGTTTGTGCATCGTCAGCGCGCCGACGGCTTGATTCTCGCAACCCCTACCGGTACGACAGCATATTCATTATCTGCCGGTGGTCCGATTCTGCATCCGATGCTGGATGCGATTGCGCTGGTGCCGATTTGCCCGCATACCCTGAGTAATCGGCCCATCGCCATCAGCAGTAATAGCAAAGTGGAAATCACTGTGGTGCAAGCGCCAGATGTGCGCATGCATCTGGATGGCCAGATGCAGTTTGAACTGCAACAGGGTGACAGGATACTGGTAGAGCGGGCGAAAAAAACCGTGACGCTTCTGCACTTGCTAGGTCACAGCCATTACGACATGCTCAGGGAAAAGCTCAACTGGGGTTGATCCCCACCCATCATCGCAGCAGGACACCATGTTACAGACACTCACTATCCGCGACTTCGTCATCGTTGATCAACTCAATCTCGAGTTTGACCGCGGCTTTACCGTATTAACCGGGGAAACCGGTGCGGGTAAATCCATCCTGATTGATGCGCTCTCCCTGGCCTTGGGGGCGAGGGGCGAGGGCGGTGTCACGCGCAGCGGATGTGATCGTGCCGATATCAGCGCCAGTTTTGACATTGCAGGCCTGCCTGATTTGCAGCATTGGCTGGATGAGCATGAGCTGCCGTCGGATGATCAGCAACTATTGCTGCGCCGTGTGATTTATGCGGATGGCCGCTCCAAGGCCTTTATTGGCGGCATGCCGGCAACCGTGCAGCAATTGCGGGAGGCGGGCGAATTCCTGGTCGATATTTACAGCCAGCACGCCCATCATTCGCTGCTCAAGACCAGCTATCAGCGTCAAACGCTGGATTTGTACGCAGGACAGTCGGCGCTGGCGGCAGATGTGGGCCAGCATTTTCATGTCTGGCAGGCTTTGCACGAGCGTCGTCTGGCGGCGGAGCGGCATGCTGCGGCCTATGCCGACGAACTGGCGGAGCTGCGTGATCAGCTCCGTGAGCTGACCCAGCTGGCGCCAGCCGCCGATGAGTGGGAGCCATTACAGCAAGAGCATGCACGACTTTCCAATGCCGCGGGCCTCATTGCAGGCGGGGAGGCGTGTCGTCAGATATTGAGCGAGGGTGAGTATTCCGTCATGCCGCAACTCAGCGCATTCCAGCATAAGTTGCAGGAGCTGGTTGAACTGGACGAGACACTGAAAGAGGCGGCGGATACGCTCGATTCTGCGATCATTCAGCTGGAAGAGACCGATCGTTCGCTCAATCGTTATTTGCAACGCACGGAGCTGGATCCTGAACGTCTGACCGAGGTGGAGTCACGCATTCAAGCATTGCATGGTATGGCGCGCAAATATCGCGTCAGGCCGGAGGAGTTGACGGATCTTATGGCGCAGTGGCAACTGCGCATGGAAGAGCTGGAGTTGATGGTCGACGATGGCCAGCTCGTCCAGCAGGAAAAAGCTGCATGGCAATCCTATCACCAGCTTGCGCAGCGCTTGAGTGAAGAGCGTCAGGTAGCGGCTCAGCGTCTGTCAGCGCTGATCAGTACCGAAATGCAACGTCTTTCGCTGTCTGGGGGGCGTTTTGAGGTTGCCCTGACCAATCAGCAAGCGTCGGCCCACGGGCTGGAGCAGGTGGAATTTCTGGTCGCCGGCCATGCTGGGACCGTGCCCAGGCCATTAAGCAAAGTGGCATCTGGCGGCGAGTTGTCGCGCATCAGCCTTGCCATCCGCGTGGTGACTGCGCAACAAGGCGATATCCCCACCATGATTTTTGATGAGGTGGATGTCGGTATAGGCGGTGGTGTGGCAGAAATCGTTGGCCAGTTACTGAAGCAACTGGGCCAGGAGCGCCAAGTGCTGGTGATTACCCATCTTCCGCAGGTGGCAGCGCAAGGGCAGCAGCATTTGCGTGTGAGCAAGCGTCAGCAGGACGGCCTGACCCTCAGCCGGATTGATCCATTAAGTGCGAGTGAACGTATCAACGAAGTAGCGCGCATGCTGGGTGGCGTGGATATTACCGAGACCACCTTGCAGCATGCGGCCGAGATGCTGGCTAAGGCCTAGCGATTACTTTGGTTGGCAGGGCTGCTTGGTGCAGACGCCATAGATGTACAAGGAATGGTCCTGAATGGTAAAGCCGCGTTCGGTTGCGGCCATTTTCTGACGCTTTTCGATTTCTTCATCAAAAAACTCTTCTACACGGCCACATTTGATACAGACGATATGGTCGTGATGGCCACCCTGATTCAATTCGAATACGGCTTTGCCGCTTTCAAAGTGATGGCGGATCAGCAAGCCAGCCTGTTCAAATTGCGTCAGTACGCGATAGACGGTGGCAAGGCCTACGTCTTCTCCGGTTGACAGCAATATCTTGTAAACATCTTCTGCGGACAAATGACGCTCTTTGCTGTTTTCAAACAGGCTCAGCACCTTCAGTCTTGGCAGGGTAGCCTTCAGGCCGGCATTTTTTAATTCATCAGGTTCACGCATGATTTTCGGTACTCAACTAGTATTTGGGATGGTGGTGTTCTGGCGTCTGGCTGTCATGGTATATTAACGCCATTTCCAGCCAAAGTCATGGTAATGCGCTACACAATTCTCTTACTGACCCTTTTATGCGCCGCTTGCAGTTCGGCGCTTCCATCGATCAAGCCATACCGGATGGATATCCAGCAGGGCAATATTGTCACCTCGAAGATGTTGATGCAATTGAAGCCGGGGATGAGCAAATCGCAAGCACGATTTGTGATGGGGACCCCGCTTTTGCAGGATAGTTTCCACGGCGATCGCTGGGATTATTTTTATCAATATCGCAAGGACGGCAAGATTGTTCAACAGCGTCGTGTCATTCTGGAGTTTGAGAACGAGCAGCTGAAGCGTGTTCGTGGCGATACTATTCCGGCAGGTGTTGACCCCACAGTGCCTGAGTTGCAGCGTCGCTCGGTTGAACCGGAGAAAGGGTTGTGGGATCGCCTCAAATTCTGGAAGTCGGATGATGCCCCAGCGGCAGCCGCTGCTGCCACAGCCACTCCTGCCGTTGGTGAGACGCCTTCCAGCAAGGAGGCTCTGGATCCCATGCTGGTCAATCCGCCTGCTTCAGCGCCTGCGCGACCATCTGATGTCAGCGATCCCGCTGAGTCTGTTGCTCCGGCTGTGGTACGGGATGCTCCTGCTGCCGCGCCAGCGCCAAGCAAAGCTGCACCAGCCGCAACTCAGGCTGCTCCCGCCAAGCAGTCAGCACCTGCTGCCTCAACCAGTGCGCAATCGGTGCCCGCTGCCAAGTCTGTACCTGCCAAAGCCGCGCCGGCCGCAGCTACGCAGGCTGCACCTGAGGATGATTTGCCACCAGAAGAAGAGCCTGGTTATTTTGAGCGCATGCTGGAGAAAATTGGTTTCTAGGGCACTCTGCCACTGGCGTGGCAGCATTATTTGAAATTTGGGCAGACCTCCTACTGGAGGTCTGTTTTGTTTTGTGAGGATGTCATGAAAAAACTGAATGTGGTAATCGCTGGATGTAGTGGCCGCATGGGCCATGCCTTGCTTGAGGGGGTCTTTGGCGATGAGGCGTTGCAGCTGCATGCTGCGCTGGATCGGTCAGACAGTCCTCAGTTGGGGCGAGATGCGGGCGAGCAGCTTGGTCGTAAAACAGATGTGCTGATAAGCCATGATGTTGCAGCAGCGCTGGCGGGTGCCGATGTGCTGGTGGATTTCACACGTCCTGAGCCTAGTCTGCAGTATTTGCAAGCTTGCCGTAAGGCAGGCGTCGCCATGGTAATTGGCACGACAGGATTCACGCCTGAGCAAAAACAGCAGATTGAAGCGGCTTCGGCAGATATTGGGGTGGTTTTTGCTCCCAATATGAGCGTTGGCGTGACGTTGCTGATCAATCTGGTCAAGGAGGCTGCCAAGGTGCTGTCCGAAGGTTACGACATAGAGGTTATCGAGGCGCACCATAGGCACAAGGTGGATGCGCCGTCTGGCACTGCCTTGCGGCTGGGCGAAGCCGCGGCCGAGGCATTGGGGCGCGATCTGGCGAGTTGTGCGGTGTATGGCCGGGAGGGTGTGACAGGGGAACGAGACCCCAGCACCATTGGGTTCGCCACCGTGCGCGGTGGGGATGTCGTTGGTGACCATACGGTATTGTTTGCTGGGATTGGCGAGCGTGTGGAGTTGACGCACAAGGCCAGCAGTCGTGCCACGTTTGCTCTGGGAGCATTGCGTGCAGCCAAGTTTCTGACGGGGCGTTCCAGCGGCCTGTTTGATATGCGGGATGTGCTGTCGCTTAAGTAGCTAAGGCTGGATGTCGGCGCGGTATTGCGTCCTGCGTGCGGTATTTTGGTGTGGGGCAGCAAGGACGCCACTAATTGATGTTGAAGTGAAAGGTCGCGTTGAAGAGAATAGCCTTTTGCGCTATAATCTTGAAACTTTACAGGCGGGATAAGTTCGAACTTGTCCCGCTTTGCACATCCGCTGTTATCTTAGCGTCAACATTGAAAAACAAGGGGTTAGAACGTGCCGCAACACACACCAGCCATGTTGGTTCTTGCTGATGGAACTGTGTTTCGTGGTATTTCGATTGGTGCCCAAGGCCATACGGTTGGCGAGGTGGTGTTCAACACTTCCATTACGGGCTATCAGGAAATCCTCACTGATCCTTCCTACACCAAGCAGATCGTTACCCTGACCTATCCGCATATTGGCAATGTCGGCGTTAATGCCGAAGATGTCGAGTCCGGTCAGGTATATGCCAGCGGATTGATCATCCGCGATCTTCCTTTGACGGATAGCTGCTGGCGCAGTCAACAAACACTTTCCGATTATCTGGCTGCCAATAATGTGGTGGCGATTGCCGATATTGATACCCGCAAGCTGACGCGCATTCTGCGTGAAAAAGGCGCCCAGGCCGGTTGCATTATTACCGGTGAGGCTGATGAAGCCAAGGCGATTGAATTGGCGCGCGCTTTCCCCGGCCTCGCTGGCATGGACCTCGCCAAGGTGGTCAGCTGTACCCAGGCTTATACCTTTGATGAGGGGGAATGGGTGCTGGGTTCGGGGTATGCCAAGCCTGAGGCCAGCCGTTACCATGTGGTCGCGTTCGACTATGGCGTCAAGCGCAATATCCTGCGCATGCTGACGGCCCGCGGTTGCAAGGTGACGGTGTTACCAGCCCAGGCTTCTGCAGAAGATGCTCTGGCGCTGAATCCTGACGGTATTTTCCTTTCCAATGGCCCGGGTGATCCTGAGCCCTGCGATTATGCCATTGAGGCGATTCGTACCGTCGTTGATCGCGGTGTGCCGACCTTCGGTATCTGCCTTGGCCACCAGTTGCTGGCATTGGCCAGCGGTGCGCGTACCTTGAAGATGAAGTTTGGTCATCATGGCGCCAACCATCCTGTGCAGGATGCTGACGACCAACGCGTATTCATTACCAGCCAGAATCACGGCTTTGCTGTGGATGCCAGCTCGCTGCCGGCTAACCTGCGGGCTACGCATGTATCGCTGTTTGATGGCAGTCTGCAGGGCATTGCCCGTACTGACAAGCCAGCATTCAGTTTCCAGGGGCACCCAGAAGCAAGTCCAGGCCCTGTGGAAATGTCCTACCTGTTTGATCGATTCATCAACATGATGGAAAAGCAAAAAACAAATTAACCGCCGGGCTGCGCCACTCATGCCAGAAACCGGCGTGCAGTGGTGGGTTTCGGCGCTCACCAGCGGTTTAAAGAACATATGGCAAAACGTACAGATATTAAATCCATCCTCATCATAGGCGCTGGCCCGATCGTGATCGGCCAGGCTTGCGAGTTCGACTACTCTGGCGCCCAGGCTTGCAAGGCTTTGCGTGAAGAGGGTTACCGCGTCATTCTGGTGAATTCGAATCCTGCGACCATCATGACCGATCCGGAAATGGCGGATGCGACGTATATCGAGCCCGTCACCTGGAAAATGGTGGAAAAGATCATTGCCATTGAGCGCCCGGATGCCTTGCTGCCTACCATGGGCGGCCAAACGGCGTTGAACTGTGCTCTGGATCTGGCCAAACATGGCGTGCTGGAAAAATACAATGTGGAGCTGATTGGCGCCTCAAAAGAGGCGATCGACAAGGCGGAAGACCGCGAAAAATTCAAGAGTGCCATGACCAAGATCGGTCTGGGGTCGGCACGTTCTTCTGTGGCACACAGTCTGGAAGAGGCCTTGCAGGTGCAGGCCAGTATTGGCTACCCCGCCATTATTCGCCCATCGTTCACCATGGGTGGCAGCGGCGGTGGTATTGCTTACAACCGGGAAGAGTTTCTGGCGATATGTGAGCGTGGTCTTGAGGCTTCGCCTACCAGCGAGCTGCTGATTGAAGAGTCTCTGCTGGGCTGGAAAGAGTACGAGATGGAAGTGGTCCGCGACAGCAAGGACAACTGCATCATCATCTGTTCCATCGAAAACCTGGACCCTATGGGTGTGCACACCGGTGACTCCATCACGGTGGCACCAGCGCAAACGCTGACGGATAAGGAATATCAGATCATGCGTAACGCCTCGCTGGCGGTATTGCGCGAGATTGGCGTGGACACTGGCGGCTCTAACGTGCAGTTCGCCATCAATCCGGATGACGGGCGCATGATCGTGATTGAAATGAATCCACGCGTATCGCGTTCTTCTGCCTTAGCCTCCAAGGCAACGGGTTTCCCGATTGCGAAAGTGGCCGCCAAGCTGGCGGTGGGTTTCACGCTCGATGAACTGCGCAATGAAATCACTGGTGGCGCGACACCAGCTTCGTTTGAGCCCTCAATTGACTACGTTGTCACCAAGATCCCCCGTTTTGCCTTTGAGAAATTCCCGCAGGCCGATTCACGCCTGACGACCCAAATGAAGTCTGTTGGTGAAGTTATGGCGATTGGCCGTACCTTCCAGGAATCCTTCCAGAAAGCCCTGCGCGGTCTGGAAGTGGGTGTTGATGGCCTGGACGAAAAAACAACTGATACAGACCAGATCAACAAAGAGCTGGGCGAGCCTGGTCCTGAGCGCATCTGGTATGTGGGCGATGCATTCCGTGCTGGCATGACGGTAGAGCAGGTGCATCAGCTTTCCAAGATTGACAAGTGGTTCCTGGTGCAGATTGCTGATCTGATCGCACGCGAAGAGGCGTTGAAGGGCAAGGGTCTGGCGGATCTGGACAAGAGTCTGCTGTTCCAGCTCAAGCGCCGCGGCTTCTCTGACCGTCGCCTTGCCAAATTGCTGGGCACCGATCAGCACGCGGTGCGGGCTTATCGTCAGGCATTGAATGTGCGCCCGGTTTACAAGCGCGTGGATACCTGCGCTGCCGAATTCGCGACTGATACCGCTTACATGTACTCGACTTATGAAGATGAGTGCGAAGCGCAACCGACCAGCAACAAGAAAATCATGGTGCTGGGTGGCGGTCCTAATCGTATCGGTCAGGGCATCGAGTTTGATTACTGCTGTGTACATGCGGCGTTTGCCATGCGTGAAGATGGTTACGAGACCATCATGGTCAACTGCAATCCTGAAACCGTCTCTACCGACTACGACACCTCTGATCGCCTGTACTTCGAGCCGCTGACACTGGAAGATGTACTGGAAATCGTGGCACTGGAAAAACCCGTTGGCGTGATTGTGCAATACGGTGGCCAGACGCCACTGAAGCTGGCACGTGATCTGGAAAAAGCCGGTGTACCGATTATCGGCACCAGCCCGGATGCGATTGACCGCGCTGAAGACCGTGAGCGCTTCCAGCAAATGCTGCAGGAACTGGGTCTCAAGCAACCGCCTAACCGCACTGCACGTACGCCGGAAGAGGCCATTCGCTTGGCGCAGGAAATCGGTTACCCATTGGTTGTGCGTCCATCCTATGTGTTGGGTGGTCGTGCCATGGAAATCGTCCATGAGCAGGCACAACTTGAGCGCTATATGCGCGAAGCCGTCAAGGTGTCGAATGAGTCGCCTGTGTTGCTGGATCGCTTCCTGAACGATGCATTGGAAGTGGATGTGGACGCGCTGTCAGATGGTGAAGATGTCATCATCGGCGGCATCATGGAACATATTGAGCAGGCAGGCGTGCACTCTGGTGACTCCGCCTGTTCGCTGCCGCCTTACAGCTTGACCCAGGCGATGCAGGATGAGCTGCGTGTGCAGACCGTGCAAATGGCCAAGGCGCTCGGCGTGGTCGGCCTGATGAATGTGCAGTTTGCCATTCAAGGCGATGTGGTTTACGTGCTGGAAGTGAATCCACGTGCTTCGCGTACGGTGCCTTTCGTTTCCAAGGCCTGTGGCTTGCAACTCGCCAAAGTGGCTGCGCGCTGCATGACGGGTGTGACCCTCAAGCAGCAGGGCGTCACCAAGGAAATCGTGCCGCCGTATTACTCGGTCAAGGAAGCAGTATTCCCTTTCATCAAGTTCCCTGGCGTTGATACCATACTCGGTCCGGAAATGAAATCGACAGGTGAAGTCATGGGCGTAGGCAAAACCTTTGCCGAGGCGTTTGTGAAATCCCAGCTCGGTTCCGGTACCAAGCTGCCCAAAGCGGGCAAGGCCTTCATCAGCGTGCGTCGAGAAGACCGTGAGAAGGTCATCGAGATTGCACGCTCACTGGCAAACCTCGGCTTTCAACTGGTGGCGACCAAAGGATCCGCTGCAGCGCTGGCTGAGGCTGGCCTGAAAGTGACTCCAGTCAACAAGGTGGCCGAAGGTCGTCCGCATATTGTCGACATGATCAAGAACGGTGAGATCAGTTTTATTGTCAATGTAACGGAAGACAAGAAAGCCGTAGCTGACTCCTACGAGATTCGTCGCAGTGCATTGCAGCAAAAAGTCACTTATTACACCACCCTGGCCGGTGCCAAGGCTGCGTGTATTGGCATGGCGCATATGCAGGAACTTGAAGTTCAGTCCTTGCAAAGCTTGCATCAGCAGCTTACTCAGTCATAATATAGACCTACACAAAACCACGCCTTCGCCTCCAGGCTGAAGGTGTGGTTTTTGTTTTATAGATTGCAATGGTAGAGAAAAGAATATGAATCAAATCCCAATTACAGTAAATGGCGCGGAACTGCTCAAGCAGGAGTTGCAACGCCTTCGCAGCGTTGACCGTCCCAATGTGATTCAGGCAATTGCCGAAGCGCGTGCCCAGGGCGATTTGTCGGAAAATGCAGAATATGATGCCGCCAAGGAGCGTCAAAGCTTCATCGAAGGCCGCATTGCCGAGATCGAAGCCAAGCTGTCGAATGCCATGGTCATTGACCCCAAGACGCTGAATGCAGAAGGTCGTTGCGTATTTGGCGCTACCGTAGAAGTGGAAGACCTGGATAACGGCGATGTGTCCACCTACCAGATCGTGGGTGACGACGAAGCCGATATCAAGAAGGGCAAGATTTCCATCGGTTCCCCTATTGCCCGTGGCTTGATCGGCAAGACTGCAGGTGATGTCGCTGAAGTGATGGCACCTGGTGGTTTGCGCTCTTACGAAGTGCTGGATGTTCAGTACATTTAAGGGACAGGAGCGCTAGCGATGGGTGCCTGGTCAGACAAGCTTGCATTACTGGTGATTACCCTGTGGGTAGGCGCCTTATGGGCAGTCGGCTATCTGGTAGCTCCCACGCTCTTTAGCGCCCTGACGGATCGTCAGCTGGCAGGTAGCCTTGCTGGCAAAATGTTCACGCTGGTGGCTTATATCGGGGTGGGCAGTGCGTTTTATCTGTTGATCCACCGTCTGGCGAACTTCGGTACCACCGCGCTCAAGCAAGGTTTTTTCTGGGCTGTGATTGTCATGCTGATACTGACCCTGTTCGGCCACTTTGGTATTCAGCCCTTGATTGCTCAGCTGAAGGCGCAAGCCATGCCGGCAGATGTGATGCACAGCATTTTTGCCAGCCGCTTCAAAGCATGGCACGGCATTGCAAGTATTGCTTACCTGATTGAAAGCCTGCTGGGACTGGTGCTGGTGCTGAAGGCCAGAGAGTAATCTCCGGCCTTTGTACTCTGGTAATCAGGCAAAGCTGATTTTCGGATTTTCGCTCTGGCGATAGATCACTAGTTGCTTGCCGATATGATGGATGGCGGTAGCATGGGTTTTTTCGCAGATTTCTTGCAGCATGCTGACGCGGGCTGCCCGATCATCTCCGAACACCTTGATCTTGATCAGTTCATGCGCTTTCAGGCTGACTTCGATTTCCTTGAGGACGGTTTCAGTCAGGCCATTGTTGCCTATCATCACAACCGGGTTAAGGTTGTGGCCCAATGCGCGCAGATGGCTAATTTGTTTGGAGTTCAGTTCAGGCATATCATCTCGTGATGTTGGCGGAATACACGCTCCATCCAGAGGGTATCCCTTTGATTCAAAAAGGCCCGCAGTCTATCACATGCCATCATTCCTACCAAGAAGTACTATTCTGACACCATGAAAAGAACCAGAACCAGCAAGGGCTGGATGCAGGAACATGTCAACGATGAGTTCGTGAAGCGGGCGCAACGTGACGGCTATCGGGCGCGTGCGGCCTACAAGCTCATGGAGATCGATGACAAGGATCAGCTGATCAAGCCTGGCATGACCATTGTTGATCTGGGAGCGACCCCTGGCAGCTGGTCGCAGGTAGCGGTGCAGCGTTTGAAAGGGCAAGGCCGCATCATTGCCCTGGATTTGCTGGAAATGGCGGCAATTCCGGGTGTGGACTTTATACAGGGCGATTTCCGTGAAGACGCTGTGCTATCGCAGCTGGAAGAAAAATTAAATAATCGCCCCATAGACCTTGTAATTGCCGACATGGCCCCAAATATATCCGGTATCAGTTCTGTCGACCAGGCGAATGCGGCTTACCTGACGGAACTTGCTCTGGAATTCAGCCTGAAATGGCTGAAACCGGGGGGTAATTTTCTGGTCAAAGTTTTCATTGGCTCGGGGTTTGACGAGATTATCAAAACCATGCGGCTCGGTTTCGATAAGGTGGTGACCCGAAAACCAAAGGCCTCTCGCGATCGTAGTAGTGAAGTCTATTTGCTCGGATTGAAGCGTAAAGCCGATTGATTGGCGCCTGCGCAAGCGATCAAAATAGGTTTAGAATGAAGTTTGCTGCCTTTATTAGTTAAGGATGTGATTTTGAACAACATCGTCAAGAATATTGCAATTTGGGTGATTGTCGCCCTGGTGCTCATGACTGTCTTCAACCAGTTTGGCTCCAAGACCACTGCAGACAGTCAGGTTGTTTACTCGCAATTCATCGACCAGGTTAAACAGGGCCAGATTGCCAAAGTGACGATTGAAGGCCGCGTATTGCGCGGTGTCACCAACGAAGGCCGCAAATTCAATACGTATGCGCCTTCTGATCCATGGCTGGTGTCCGATCTGCTGAAAAATAACGTCACGGTCGAAGCCAAGCCGGACGAAGAGCCATCGTTGCTCATGAATATTTTCGTGTCATGGTTCCCCATGCTGCTGCTGATTGGCGTCTGGGTGTTCTTCATGCGCCAGATGCAAGGCGGCGGCAAGGGCGGTGCTTTCTCTTTCGGCAAAAGCAAGGCACGCCAGCTGGACGAAGCCTCCAACCAGACTACGTTTGCCGATGTCGCAGGTTGCGATGAAGCCAAGGAAGAAGTTTCCGAGCTGGTCGAGTTCCTGCGTGATCCGACCAAGTTCCAGAAACTGGGTGGCCGTATTCCCCGTGGTGTATTGATGGTTGGCCCTCCTGGTACCGGTAAAACCTTGCTGGCCAAGGCCATTGCCGGTGAAGCCAAAGTGCCATTCTTCACTATTTCCGGTTCCGATTTCGTCGAGATGTTTGTTGGTGTGGGTGCGGCTCGTGTGCGTGATATGTTTGAGCAAGCCAAGAAAGCTGCTCCTTGCATCATCTTTATCGATGAAATTGATGCCGTAGGTCGTCATCGTGGCGCGGGTACAGGCGGTGGTAATGATGAGCGCGAGCAGACACTCAACCAGATGCTGGTCGAGATGGATGGTTTTGAGCCTAACTCGGGCGTGATTGTGATTGCCGCAACCAACCGTGCCGATGTGCTGGACAAGGCATTGCTGCGTCCGGGCCGTTTTGACCGCCAGGTGATGGTGGGCTTGCCGGATATTCGTGGCCGTGAGCAAATCCTTTTGGTGCATATGCGCAAGGTGCCAATTGATGCGGATGTGAAGGCCGATATCATTGCCCGTGGTACTCCTGGTTTTTCCGGTGCGGATCTTGCCAATCTGGTCAACGAAGCCGCCTTGTTTGCCGCTCGCCGTAACAAGCGCACGGTGGATATGCAGGATTTTGAAGATGCCAAGGACAAGATTTTCATGGGGCCTGAGCGCAAGTCCATGGTCATGCGTGAAGAAGAACGCCGCAATACGGCTTATCACGAGTCTGGCCATGCGGTGGTAGCCAAGCTGCTGCCCAAGGCTGACCCCGTGCATAAAGTCACCATCATGCCGCGTGGGTGGGCGTTGGGCTTGACCTGGCAGCTGCCAGAGCATGACCGCATCAGTAATTACAAGGACAAGATGCTGGAAGAAATTTCCATCCTGTTTGGTGGCCGTATTGCAGAAGAAATCTTCATGCATCAGATGTCCACAGGAGCGTCAAATGACTTTGAACGTGCCACCAAGATGGCACGTGACATGGTGACGCGCTTTGGTATGTCGGATACGCTGGGCACCATGGTATACGTGGATAACGATCAGGATTCCATGTTTGGCCGCATGTCAGCCAAAACGGTTTCCGAAGCCACGCAACAAAAGGTGGATGCTGAAATCCGTCGTATTCTGGACGAGCAATATGCGGTTGCCCGCAAGCTGCTGGAAGACAATCGCGACAAGGTGGAAGCCATGACAGCCGCGCTGCTGGAGTGGGAGACCATTGACGCCGAGCAGATCAACGACATCATGGCGGGTAATGCCCCACGTCCACCCAAGGTATTGCCTACGGTGAACCGCCATACCAGCAGTGATACTGGCAGCTCAGGTCCAACTGCCACACCTGCACCACAGCCTGCGGCCAAGTCCGAATAGTTTTCCTTCACTGTCAAAGCCATATTCTCCGCAAGTGGAATATGGCTTTCTTATTTTTTAGCTTATGAAATTTATCTGCGGTCGTTATCAGCTTGATCTTTCCCGTCCCCATGTCATGGGCATCGTCAATGTCACGCCTGACTCTTTTTCGGATGGTGGCAAATACTCCTCTACTGAGCTCGCGGTGGCGCACGCCATTGAACTGGTAGAGCAGGGCGCGGACATTCTGGATATAGGTGGCGAGTCCACCCGCCCGGGGGCGACGCCAGTCTCGCTGGAAGATGAGCTTCAGCGCGTGTTGCCGGTGATCGAGCAATTGGCAAAGCGTGTGGATGTGCCACTTTCCATTGATACCTACAAGCCGGAAGTCATGCGTGCGGCCATCGCCGCCGGGGCAGATATCGTCAATGACGTCCGTGCCTTGCAGGAGCCGCACGCGCTGGAGATTGTGGCGGCAAGCAATGTTGGCGTTTGCCTGATGCATATGCAGGGCACGCCGCAAACCATGCAGCTGGAACCGCAATATGATGATGTGGTGGCCGAGGTTGCCGATTTTCTGCAAAGCCGCGTGCAGGCGGCTCAGGCAGCCGGGATAGCAGCAGAGCGTATCACGCTGGATCCGGGTTTTGGTTTCGGCAAGCGTACTGTGCATAATATTGCCCTGTTGCAGCAATTACCGGTGTTGCAGGCGCTGGGTTATCCTTTACTGGTCGGGCTTTCGCGCAAATCCGTCCTTGGCAAAATTACAGGTGAGGATGTCGATTCCCGTCTTTATGCCAGTCTGGCGGCCTCCGTGATTGCCACCATGAAAGGCGCTGCCATTGTGCGCGTACATGATGTCAAGGCAACCGCTGAGGCGCTGAAAGTGGTGGCAGCCGTTCGCTAGACCACGGCACAGGATCAGTCATACCTTAGGTCTGGCTGACAGGTGTTAATTGCAAGGCATGTTTCGCCGATGACGTTTTGCATACGTCAAGTTTTTGAAAGTATAGGGAATGACAAGAAAATATTTTGGTACCGATGGCATACGTGGACGTGTAGGGGATGCACCCATCACGCCGGATTTTGTCATGCGATTGGGTTATGCCGCAGGGCGTGTGCTGACTGGTCTGGATAGCCACCTGGCAAAGGATGCCCATCCCACCGTATTGATCGGTAAAGATACGCGGATTTCCGGATACATGCTGGAGTCCGCCTTGCAAGCCGGTTTGTCTGCTGCGGGCGTAGATGTCTTGCTGACCGGCCCTATGCCAACGCCAGCCGTGGCGTATCTGACCCGTGCCTTGCGCGCGCAGGCGGGCATTGTGATCTCGGCCTCGCATAATCCGTTTGAAGACAATGGCATCAAGTTTTTCTCCGCCGAGGGCACCAAACTGCCGGATGAGGTTGAGCTGGCGATTGAAGCGGCGCTGGATCAGCCATTGGAGGTGATGCCATCGGCCGGTCTGGGCAAAGCGAAGCGCATCACCGATGCTGCGGGCCGCTATATTGAATTCTGCAAGAGTACCTTCCCTGCCGCGCTGGATTTGCGCGGTCTCCGTATTGTGCTGGATTGTGCCAATGGTGCGACGTATCACGTGGCTCCACCGGTGTTTCACGAGCTTGGGGCCGAAATTGTCACCATCGGCTATCAGCCTGATGGTCTCAACATCAACCTCGACTGTGGTTCTACCCACCCGCAAGCACTGTGCCGTGCGGTGGTTGAACACAAGGCGGATCTTGGCGTTGCGTTTGATGGTGACGGAGACCGTGTAGTGATGGTGGATAGCCAGGGCCGTCTGCTCGATGGTGACCAGTTGCTGTATATCATTGCCATGCAGCGCAAACAGCGTGGCCGCCTTGCGGGTGGGGTAGTGGGCACCCTGATGACCAATCTCGCGCTTGAACATGCGCTGGCAAAGGTGGATATCCCTTTCCTGCGCGCCAAGGTCGGCGACCGTTATGTGCTGGAGCTGCTGAATGAGCAGGATTGGCAGCTGGGCGGCGAAAACTCTGGCCATATTCTCTGTCTGGATAAACACAGCAGCGGCGACGGCATTATTGCCGCCTTGCAAGTGTTGCACGCCATGCGTACCGCCGGGTGCAGTCTGGATGCGCTCGGTGCAGGCCTCACGCTTTATCCGCAGGTGCTGATCAACGTCAAGGTCGCAGGAAAAGTCGATCTGGCGGCACAGCCTGCCATTCAGCAAGCCGTGGCAGACGCTGAGCAGCAGTTGCAAGGGCGTGGCCGTGTGCTGTTGCGCCCGTCGGGTACCGAACCCAAAATCCGCGTGATGGTCGAAGGCGAAGACGGTGCGCTGGTGCAGCGCCTGGCCGAGCAGATCGCCGCTGTAGTACAAGCCCAGTTAGCCTGATAGACATGGCCTGGCCGACATGCAGTGCTGCTGCGTGTCGGCTTGTTTCCGGCGCTGCCTCAGCCAGCGCTGCATCGTCTTCCATTCATCACTGGTGATGGTCAACGCATTTACCGTCATCATCCCGTCATACTTGCATGCCATCCTAGCCCACGTAAAACCAAGTTAAACCATCATTAACCTCGGTGAAGTGGAGGTCAACATGCAAAGAATGCATCTGGTCATAGACCGATTCAACAAACTGGATAGTCGCCTGTGTGTGCGAGCCAATCGCACCTCGCGCTTTATGGGTGTGCGACTCTTTTTCCGCCTGGTGAGCCGGCTGGGCGATGGTGTTTTCTGGTACACCGTCATGCTGGGCATCGTCTTGAGTCACGGTGCAGATGGTATTTTTCCTGCCTTGCACATGGCGCTGGCCGGGCTGACAGGTACTTGCGTTTACAAATGGCTCAAGGGCAAAACCCTGCGTCCACGTCCTTATGAAGTGCATCAGGATATCTGGTTGACCGGCAAGCCGCTGGATCGCTTCAGCTTTCCGTCCGGGCATACCCTGCATGCCGTGGCGTTTTGCACGGTGGGTTTGTTCTACTACCCGGCGCTGATGCCCTTGCTGTTGCCTTTTACGCTGATGGTTGCCCTGTCACGCGTGGTATTGGGCTTGCACTATCCCAGTGATGTGCTGGCTGGTGCCGCGATTGGCGCCACGATCGCGACGATCTCCATCGCTATCGTTTAAGCGCATCGTTTAACAGAGCAGCACCCAAGTACAAAAAGCGGCGGCCTCATGGGCCGCTTTTTGCTTTTGCAGGCTGCACCTGTGCCTTGAGTGCTCTGGGTGACACGCCAAACTTCCGTTTGAATGCACGGCTGAAATGCGATAAATCATTAAAGCCCCATTTCATCGCAATGTCGGATACCGCCAATCCCATCTGGCGTGCACCACAAATATCCTGATGCGCTTTTTCCAGTCGCCGCTCCCATACATGGCGCATCAGCGAGGTATGTTCTGCCGCCAGCAATTCGTTGATATAGCGGGAAGACAACCCGGTAGCCTGCGCGATCATCTGGCTATCCAGCTGCGGATGGGCCAAGTGTTTTTCCACACAGGATTTGATGTTGTAAAGCGAGAGTGAGCGACTGCGCGATAGCTGGCTGGCCGGTGGCCTTATCTCCTGCAAGGCCAGGGTAAACAGATCGAGCGCATTATCCGAGAGTGCATCAAATGCCAGCTGAGACATGCCCGTTGCCTGACTTGCACTGGCACGCATAAAGTCGGCAGCCACGGCGCCTATGCCTTTGCTTCCCGGGATTTTTAAGGCAGTGCAATGTTCAACACCTGCCAGCTTTTGCCGCATTAACTCTCTGGGGATGGAAATGATCAATTTGGAAAAGCTGCCCGGACAAGTGATATGGTGTGGCCTGGTCGCATCGTAAATCGTCATGTCACCAGGACTCAGGAACACCTCACGTCCCGCTTGTTCCAGCATGTATTCCCCTGAAAGCAGGACCACGCCGAAGTAGGCATCCTGACTGGAAAGCAGGGGCTCTTGCGGCAGGCGTTTCAGTTTGATGGCATTGGAACGGATGCAGGATAGCCGCAGATGCTTCCATGTGTAGATGTCCATCTCATTCAGCAGCGGCGCATGGCGCGGTGGGGTGATGTCAACATGGGCATATTCCCGGCCGATGATCTCTTTCAGCCACTCATGCCTGTGCCAGGGCGAGATATCCTCGGTAGACAAATGGATGGCCGTTGGCGGCTGCAGGCTCTCTGTCTCAGCGTCACGCGGTTTCACTCGGCTACCTTATCCTGTTGATGTCATGTGATGGTAAGCGTGCTCCGGCTGCCTGTAAATTGCCATACCACCGTTGCAGTCAAGTTTGGCATCCTTTGCAGCAAAGTATGCCGCAACAAGCTTGATTAGACTTTGCGCTATCTAAAACAGCAGAGGGACGAGATACATCATGCAACAACAAGATGCACGACATGCCGGCAATATCGTATTGCTCCGGGGCGCCTGCCTCTGGCTATTGATGGCCCTTTTGCTGGCCTGGTGCATGGTCGGCTTGAATTTTGGCGTAGACCCGCTGAAAGCGATCTTTGCCGGGAAGTTTACGCGGCTGTTGCAGGCGCATATCGATTTTCTGCTGATGACGGCACTGATACTGGGCGTATACGCCGCGCGCGTCAGCTTGCCATGGACTGTGCGCTGGGCCATGGTGGTGGGGGCCTTTACCAATTCCAGCCTGTTTTTGCTGATGGCGATTTTTCCGGTGCTGGATAATCCCAATCAGCCGCCACCGATGATATTCACCATTTTTCTGCTCGCCAGCGTATTGATGACCAGTTATGGCTTCGGCAAAGCGGCTGTGCTGGTGTTGCGCTCTACCTTCAAGTAATGGCTGGGCGCAGCGATACTGGCTGGGCTAATCCTAATCCCCGGCCAGTTTGCTGAAATAACTGATGGGAGCGGGGTGCAGATGTTCCAGATGCTGGCGACAGGCCGCGCGCCATGCATTCAACTGCGCCGCATCCAAGTGGCGCAGCTCCGCTTCCCAATGTGGCTGTATCCCTTGCAGCACGATATGGATATCCTGTATCGCCGTTTGAGTCTTGGCGATGTAATACACAAAGTGCTTGAACACGCGTCTATCCAGCATGCGCATGCTGCGATAGATCATGCCTGGCAGCCGCGAAAAGCGTAGCAGCCGGTCTGCCTTGCCCAGGCGACGCAAGGCCTTTTCGGTATGCTGAGGCTCGCAGCCAAAGCTGGGGGAAATAAAGGCGGCCAGCACGTCTGCGTGCCGATCAAGCAGGTTGCCCGGGGTATGTGTCATCAAGGGCGCCAGGTGGGCGTCCATTGCCCATTCCGAGGCAATATGCGTCATCATGCTGTTTTCCATCCACATGGCTTCATGCGCAGGCACAAAGTGATTATGCGCGATGACATCCACATACAAGTGGCTGGCATAGCCTATTGCCATGGCGGTTTCTTCATCGGTGCGAGCACGGCTAAGCAGCCCATAGGCATGGCGCCATTGATGGGTTTCACTGAAGCTGGGAGATACTAGCGACAGATCTGGCAGGCAGGCACCTGCCATCACCAGCTCGGGAAAACGTTGTATGGCCTGACGCAGACGCGGGTCAAGCAAGGGCATGGCCCAGAGGAGTGAGTGGGCAAAATACAGGTGGGTCACCAGCCCCCAGGCATTGGCCTCCTGTGATTGCAAAACCAGGGGCAACAGCCAGAAGACCTTACCAAGATTTGCGCGCCTTTTCATGCTGCCTAATGTCGCTTCAGGGCATGATGGCCTTGTGACAATTATATGATTTTATTGTGACACGCCTTTGCGGGCGTTCGGGTTTGTTATACTGCCGCGCTGATATCTGTTACGCACCATTGATGATTGCACGTTAAGGAAAGCAAACATGGAAAGTCCATACAAGGGCAAAACCGGATTACGCCGCCTGATCAATGCATTCGGCTATTCCATGGCCGGGCTCAAGGCCGCTTACACCAATGAAGATGCCTTCCGTCAGGAAGTGCTGATGACCATTATTCTGGTGCCGCTGGCCTTGTATCTGGGCGAGAATGGCATTGCCAAGGCCGCCATGATCGCCAGCGTGCTGCTGGTCGTGATTGTCGAGCTGCTCAATTCCTCTATCGAAGCCACGGTGGATCGCATTTCCCTCGAAAACCACATGCTCGCCAAGCGTGCCAAGGATATCGGCAGTGCCGCGGTACTCATCAGCCTGATCAATCTGGCTGTGGTCTGGCTGCTGATTCTGCTAGGCTAAACGCTTCAACTCTCCCTGCTGCCTGGCTGAATTAATGCCAGAGCTGGGGGCTCAATAGCCGCAAGCCTACACTGAGCCAGCGATCTTCATTGCCCTGGTCCATGCGGTTACCATACGTCGTGTCTATCTGCACACGCTCTCGCACCAGCCAATAGCGCAAGCCTACCTGGTAAAAAGGGTGCTCACGGTCATCCCCAAATACTTCCGCGATGGCCTGCAGCCGCTCATTCAAACGGGTTTCTGACCCCAGTCCCCAGGTCAGCTTGTTCTGATGCTCAGCTTTTTCATGTAACCAACCCAGATTCACATGCAGTATCAGTGCATCATTTGCCAGTGAGAAACTGGCTGGCATATAGGCATAGGCATCGCCCAGCATGCTGGATTTCTCGTCCACACTGGGATGCCGCGCATGCCCCACTACCAGGCCGATGCCGTAACTGTTGGGCGTGAGTGGGCGCAACAGGGTTTTGGCTTGCAGAATGACATCGGTGGTATTCGAGTCGCCATCTTCACGGCTAAGGGCCCCGCCATAGGTCAGTTCCAGGTTTTCACCGACATTGCAGCCTGGCAGTGCCCAGTATTCGTCAGTGCGAGCATTATGTTTGGTCCAGGTCTCAAGCTGGCAGCTACGCGGGTCCACCACCCGCGCATCGTCGGTAATCATGGGGCGGGCAGCGTAGGCAGCCATGGGCAGCAACAACAACAGCCAAAGCACGGGGCGGAATAATTTCATGATGGGATTCCTGATAAGCGGCTGCATTATAAACAGGCAATATGACGTCTGCGTTGCAATTCACATAAGCGTCATAAATCCCCTGTATCTTGCCAACAACGCGTTATAAGCGAGTTGCGAGAGGCAGATGTGAAGATTTTATTTATTTCCGATGTGTATTTTCCCCGCATCAATGGGGTGTCGACGTCCATCCGGACCTTTGTCGGGCAATTGCAGGAACTGGGCCATGAGGTGCATCTGATCGCGCCCGATTATGGCGTTAAGACAGAAGATGAGCATTGGATACGGCGCATACCCGCGCGTACCATTTATTTTGATCCGGAAGATCGCCTGATGAAATATGGCGCCGCACTGGACAAGCTGGTCGAGCTGCGCGCCGAAAATTACGATCTCATTCACATTCACACGCCATTTGTCGCCCATTACCTGGGACTGAAGCTGGGGCGCTTGCTGGATGTGCCTTGTGTGGAAACCTACCACACCTTTTTTGAGGATTATCTGCATCACTATTTGCCGTGGATACCCAAGGCCATGGCCAAAGGCTTGGCGCGCATGGTGTCGCGGCAGCAGTGCAATGCGGTGCAGGCGATCGTTGCGCCTTCGCGGCCCATGCTTGATGTGTTGCGCCAATATGGCATCAACAGTACGGCAGAAGTGATACCTACCGGCTTGCAACCTCACAGCTTTGCTGATGCCGATGGCGCGGCATTTCGCAGTAAATACGGCATTGCCCCAGGTCGCCCGGTCGCCCTGTTTGTCGGGCGCGTGGCCTTTGAGAAAAATATCGCCTTTCTGGTGCGTATGCTCACGCATCTGCGTCAGCAACAGCCGGATGCATTGCTGGTCATTGCCGGAGAAGGCCCCGCTGAGAGCAGTCTGCATGCCATGAGCAAGCAACTGGGCCTGCAGGACAATATCCAGTTCATCGGCTATCTGGATCGCGAGAAAGAACTCAATGCCTGCTATCGGGCGGCGGATGTCTTTGTGTTCTCATCCAAAACCGAAACCCAGGGCCTGGTGCTGTTGGAAGCCATGGCACAAGGTACGCCGGTGGTTGCGTTGGCGGAACTGGGTACCAAATCCATCCTGATTGAAGGCGAGGGTGCCTTGATTGCGCCAGAAGATGAGCAGGTGTTTGCCGAAAAGGTACGCAGTCTGTTCAGTGATGAGGCCAAGCGCAAACGCCTGGGCGAGTCCGCGCGGCAATATGCGGCCAAACGCTGGACCTCGCGCACGCAGGCCGAACGCATGCTGCAGTTTTACGAGCAGCTGATTTCGGCCTGAGACTGGATGCTTGCCTATAGCGGCTGGTGCGGCACTGATGACCCTCATGCAAAAATAGATTGATCGCCAACCCTTAAGCTTGCTCTAATCAGGGTGAGGATTACACAGGGGTTGGGCTATGCATGTTGTTGTCATTGGCGGTGGCGTCATCGGTGTAACGACCGCCTATTATTTGGCGCAGGCCGGGCATCAGGTCACCCTGCTTGAGCGCGAGGCTGGCCCCGCCTTGCAGACCAGTTTTGCCAATGCCGGTCAGGTGTCACCTGGCTACGCTTCGCCGTGGGCAGCCCCCGGTGTTCCACTGAAAGCATTGAAGTGGATGTTAATGCGGCATGCTCCTCTTGCCCTCAGTCTCGACGGTTCGTTGGCGCAGATCCAATGGCTGTGGCAGCTTTGGCGCAACTGCGATGCCAGGCATTACCAGCGCAACAAAGAGCGCATGGTGCGGCTGGCGGAATATAGCCGCGACTGCCTCGATGCCTTGCGCCGCGATACCGGAATCCAATATGAAGGCCGCCAGCTGGGCACCTTGCAGGTATTTCGTACCCAGCGGCAGCTGGATGCCGCTGGTCGCGATATTGCCGTGCTGCATGAGGCTGGCGTGCCGTTTCAGCTTCTATCCAATGCCGAACTTGCCGGTGTTGAACCTGCGCTGCAACATGCCAGCCGCTTAACCGGCGGTTTGCGCTTGCCGCACGATGAAACCGGCGATTGCTACCTGTTTACCACCCGCCTCGCCGCCATGGCAGAGTCCATGGGGGTGAAGTTTGAATACGGCTCCACCGTCCGCGCCATTGAGGTGGAAGGTGGGCGCTTTGCCAGCTTGCATACGCATCAGCGCCGCATCAATGCGGATGCCTGCGTGCTCGCCGCCGGTGTTTACAGTGCGGGATTGCTGAAGGACATCGCCAACATTCCGGTGTATCCAGTCAAAGGGTATTCGCTTACCCTGCCCATTCTGGATGCCAGCCTTGCCCCGCAGTCCACCATTCTGGACGAAACCTACAAGATTGCACTGACGCGCTTTGATCAGCGCATACGCGTCGGTGGCATGGCGGAAGTGGTCGGTTACGATACGCGCTTGCGCGCACGCCGGCGGGCCACCCTGGAAATGGTGGTGCAGGATTTATTCCCTGGCGCGGGCGATACGACGCAAGCAAGCTTCTGGGCTGGCCTGCGCCCCATGACGCCCGATGGCACGCCATTGGTCGGTGCTACCCCTATTCCCAATCTCTTTCTCAATACCGGCCATGGCACCCTGGGCTGGACTATGGCTTGCGGATCAGCACAGTTGCTGACGCATCTGGTTTCTGGCCAGAGGGCAGATATTCGGCACGATGATCTTTCGCTGGCACGCTATCGCGAGTAAGCAACATCCACAAGCCTTGGGGGCAGACGGTAGCCATTAAAAAAGCCCGGGGGTAAGCCCGGGCTTTTTGCTGCAATGCTTGCCTGCCAGCAATCGCAATGACTTAACCGAATTTGCCGGTGATGTAGTCTTCTGTTTCTTTGCGGGTAGGGCGGGTGAAGATCATGTCGGTATCGCCGTACTCAATCAGCTCGCCCAGGTACATATAAGCGGTGTAGTCAGACACACGGGCTGCTTGCTGCATGTTGTGCGTTACCACCAGAATCGTCAGCTTGTTGCGCAGCTCGGACATCAGTTCTTCAATGTTGGCCGTGGCAATCGGATCCAGTGCGGAAGTTGGCTCGTCGAACAGCATGATTTCAGGGTCAGTTGCCAGTGCGCGGGCAATGCACAGGCGCTGTTGCTGACCGCCAGACAGGTTGAATGCCAGGTCGTGCAGACGGTTTTTGACTTCTTCCCACAGGGCGGCACCTTTCAGCGCTTCTTCTACCTTGTCATCCACGACGCGCTTGTTGTTTTCACCACGCACACGCAGGCCGTAAGCCACGTTTTCGTAGATGGACTTGGGGAAAGGGTTGGGCTTCTGGAACACCATGCTGATGCGCATGCGTACTTCAATCGGGTCCACGCCATTGGCCAGCACATTGGTGTTGTCCGGATGCATGATGATCTGGCCGTCATAACGGTTGCCAGGGTAAAGATCGTGCATGCGGTTGAAGCAGCGCAGGAACGTCGATTTTCCACAGCCAGATGGGCCGATCAGGGCCGTGATCTTCTTCTCATACAGCGGCATGGTGATGCCCTTGAGCGCCTTGTGACCACCGTTGTAGTAGAAATTCAGATCGCGCGATTCAGCTTTAATCGGAGTTGAGGTTGTCACCATTTGATTAGTTTCCTGATTCTTAAATTAGTCTGTTCAGCCAGTAAGCGGGGAATGTCCCGATTACCACTTGATATTCTTGCGGATGCGGTAACGCAGCCAGATTGCGGTGCCATTCATCAGCAGGGTAACCACGATGATGAGCGCGCCAGTGGCCGCCGCATTCATGTGGAATGCATGATCAGGGCGTGACAGCCAGTTGAACATCTGGATAGGCATCACGGTAAAGCCCGAGCTCAGCCACTCAAAATTGAGGAAGGGTGGCGTATCCGTGATTGGTGATGGTGGCAGGAAAGCAATAAACGTCAGTGCACCAATCGTAATCAGAGGCGCTGTTTCGCCGAGTGCGCGTGCCATGCCGATAATCACGCCGGTCAGGATGCCGCCGAAGGAGTAGTGCAGCACATGATGCAGCACGACTTGCCATTTGGTGGCGCCTACAGCGTAGGCTGCTTCGCGAATTGCAACTGGAATGCCACGCACGGCCTCACGTGTTGCCACAATCACGACCGGCAGGATCAGCAGACCCAATGTCAGGCCAGCGGTCAGTATGCTTTGCCCCAAGTCCAGGATGTAAACAAACAGACCCAGTGCCAGCAAGCCATACACAATCGAAGGCACACCAGCCAGGTTAGTCACGTTGATTTCGATCAGGTCCGAGAACCAGTTCTTCGGTGCGTACTCTTCCAGATAAAGACCTGCTGCCACACCCATGGGCACGGCGGAAAGAAAGGTCACGACCATCACCAGCAGCGAACCTATCCAGGCCGACAACAGGCCGGCATGGGCTGCCCGGCGTGAAGGGTATTCGGAGAGGAACTCAAACGTGAAGCGTGGGTAACCATCCATCACCAGGTCGACAAACAGCGTCAACAGGGTCAGGAGGCCGATCATCAGCGCGATCAGGCCAATGATCGAGAATACATAGTCATTGAATTTGTGCCGGCGAATCATCGCCCGCACTTCTTCCAGATTGTCCAGTACGGATGCTTGGTTACTCATGGCTTAATAAGTCTCTCTGAATTTCTTGCGGGTAAGGTGGCCCAGAATATTGAAGATCAGGGTCATTAACATCAGCACCAGACCTGCAGCAAAAATACTCTGGTAACCAATGCTGCCGTGGGGCAAATCGCCCATGGCAACCTGCACGATGTAAGCAGTGATGGTCGATGCGCTTTCCATCGGGTTAAAGGTCAGGTTAGGTTGCTGACCGGCAGCAAGCGCTACCACCATTGTTTCACCCACCGCACGGGAAATACCCAGAATGTAAGCAGCGATAATGCCGGAAATCGCGGCCGGTGTGACCACACGGATGGCGGTCTGAAAGCGCGTGGCGCCCATGGCATACGAACCTTCACGCATGCTCATTGGTACGGCGCGCATGGCATCTTCAGCGACCGAGCTGATATAAGGCACGATCATGATACCCATCACGATGCCTGGGCCCAACATATTGAAGCCTGGCAGGCCGGGGATGAATTTTTGCAGCAGCGGCGTCACGAACAGCAGGGCAAAATAACCAAATACCACCGTTGGCACACCAACCAGCAGTTCAAGGATGGGCTTGACGGTTTCGCGCGTCTTGTGCGAAGCAAACTCGGACAGGTAAATGGCGCCAACAGTGCCAATCGGAATCGCTACCAACAAGGCAATGGCCGAGGTGGTGAGCGTGCCGGAAACCAGAGGCAGAATGCCATAGTGTGCATCTTCAAACAGCGGTGTCCATTGCGTATCCGTCAGGAAGTCAATAATGGAAACATGCTCAAAGAAGCTTAAGGATTCGTAAAGCAGAATGGCGACAATCGCCAGAGTAGTTGCCACTGCCGACATGGCAGCCAGCATGAGAAGGAATTCAATCACGCGTTCAACAAAATGTCTGCGGACGTTTTTTGCCAAACGTGCACTGATTTTCAGTTCAGTCTGATTTGGTAGCACTTGAGTAGCCGTGTTCACTTTGATTTAGACCCGTGCATTGTAACGGAATTGAAGGGAGGGATGCGACATCGGGCAGGCAATGATGCCGCCCGATGTCGCAAGCCATTACTTGATGCGGCTCAGCAGTTCAGGAATCTTCACGCCCACTTCTGGCACACCACCAAAGCCAGTACCCGGCTTCAGAGACTTCCAGTGTTCAACCACGGCAGCATATTCGCTGGATGGCAGTGGAACGTATTTCACTTCCTTGGTCAGGGCAGCAGCATTGGCCAGGTAGAAGTTGATGAACTCTTTGACTTCAGGCTTGAAAGCGCCAGCCGTTGCGTTCACATAGATGAACAGCGGACGGGACAATGGCTGGTAAGTACCATTCATCACCGTTTCAGCAGATGGGCTAACCGCTGGTGCGCCAGTCTTGGCCACGATAGGCACAGCGCGCAGTTTTTCACGATTTTCATCATAGTAAGCGAAGCCGAAATAGCCGAGGCCGCCGATATCGCTCGCAACACCTTGTACCAGAACGTTGTCATCTTCAGAGGCAGTAAAGTCACCACGGCTGGACTTGGCCTTGCCAACGACAGCTTCGGTAAAGTAGTCGAAGGTACCCGAGTCAGCACCTGGGCCAAACAGCTTCAGTGGCTTGTCTGGCCAAGTGGCGTTCACTTGCTTCCAGGTCTTGATGCTGCCTTGTGCAGCAGGTGCCCACATCTTGTTCAGCTCTTCCACGGTCATGCTCTTGATCCAGTCATTCTTTGGATTCACAACCACGGTCAATGCGTCATAAGCAACTGGCAGTTCAATATATTGAATGCCGGCTTCCTTACAGGCGTCCATTTCCTTCTTCAGGATAGGGCGGGAAGCTTCGGAAATATCAGTCTCGCCACGGCAGAACTTCTTGAAACCGCCGCCAGTACCGGAAATGCCCACGGTAACCTTGATGGCGCCTTTTTTGGCTTTCTGGAATTCTTCAGCGACCGCTTCGGTAATCGGATAAACCGTGCTGGAGCCGTCGATCTTGACGATCTTTTCAGCTGCGTGAGCAGTGGGGATAGCGAACAGAGATGCGACAACAGCCGCCAGACCCATGCTTTGTACAAACTTCGATTGCATATAACCTCCATGGTGTGAAAAAAATCCGCGCTGCAGACGACGGTCTCCAAGTGCGGGGGTGCATAACTTGGGAGCACTTTAAAGCCTCTATGTTACAAGTTTGTGACAACGATGACGAAAGCTAAATTTAGTCGCTGAAAATGGGCTGGCGGGCTTTGATGTATAATCGCGTTTTTATTAGGTTTTATGGTAATGGAAGCAGAACAACTCAATCTGATCGCCCACCGCCTGGCAGATCTTTCTGAACGTAATCATGCCCTTCGGGGGTATCTTTGACTTCGAGACCAAGCAGCAACGCCTGGAAGAAGTCTCGCAATTGCTGGAAGATCCCAGCATCTGGAACGATAACGAACGCTCGCAAAAACTAGGCAAGGAACGTCGCGAACTGGAGTTTGTGGTCAAGTCGCTGACCGAGGTGGATAACAGCTTGCGTGACAGTGCCGAGCTGTTTGAAATGGCGCGCGAAGAAAACGATGATGCTACCTTGCTTGGTATTGATGCTGACAGTAAGGCTCTGGAAAAGCAGGTGGAGGAAATGGAATTCCGCCGCATGTTTGCCAACCCCATGGATGGCAACAACTGCTTTATCGATATCCAGTCCGGCTCGGGCGGTACCGAAGCGCAGGATTGGGCGTCCATGCTTTTGCGCATGTATCTGCGCTATTGCGAGCGCCGCGGCTTCAAGGTGGAAGTGCTGGAGGAGTCGGAAGGCGATGTTGCCGGGCTCAAGAGCGCTTCGCTGAAAATCTCCGGTGACTATGCTTATGGTTATCTGCGCACTGAAAGTGGCGTGCATCGCCTCGTGCGTAAGTCACCGTTTGACTCGGGCAATCGTCGCCACACTTCATTCGCCAGCGTGTCGGTCTTCCCGGAAGTGGATGACTCGATTGAGGTTGAGATCAACCCGGCCGATTTGCGCATTGATACCTACCGGGCATCCGGTGCCGGTGGTCAGCATATTAACAAGACAGACTCCGCCGTGCGTATTACTCACTTGCCGACCAATACCGTTGTGCAATGTCAGAACGACCGCTCACAGCACCGCAACAAGGCTGAGGCCATGAACATGCTGAAGGCTCAGCTGTATCAGCTGGAGCTCAACAAGCGTAACCAGGAAAAGCAGGCACTGGAAGATGCCAAGACGGATATTGGCTGGGGTCACCAGATTCGCAGCTATGTGCTGGATCAGTCGCGCATTAAGGATCTGCGCACCAATGTTGAAATTGGCAATACCCAGGGCGTGCTGGATGGCGATCTGGATCCATTCATATCAGAAAGTTTAAAGCAGGGAGTGTAGTAGTGAGCGAAGCACAACAGCCGATTGAGGCTACACAACAAGACGAAAACCATGTGATGGCCGAGCGCCGGGAAAAGCTGAAAGCGATCCGGGCTCAAGGTGTGGCTTTCCCCAATGATTTCAAGCCTGAGCATGCAGCCGCCGATTTGCATGCCCAATATGGCGAACAGGACAATGAAACGCTGGAGCCCGCCAATGTGCAGGTGAGCGTGGCTGGCCGCATGATGCTGAAGCGCGTCATGGGCAAAGCCAGCTTTGCCACCCTGCAGGACAAAAGCGGCCGTATCCAGCTGTTCATTTCCAAGGAGAGCATAGGCGAAGCGCTTTACGATGCTTTCAAGAAATGGGATATGGGCGATATTCTCGCCGCGCGCGGCGTGGTGTTCAAAACCAAGACCGGTGAACTGTCGATCAAGGTGAGCGAGCTGCGTCTGCTCACCAAGTCCCTGCGTCCGCTGCCTGAGAAATTCCATGGGCTGTCTGATCAAGAGACCAAATACCGTCAGCGCTATGTGGACCTGATTGTGTCGGACGATACCCGCCAGACCTTTATCGCTCGTAGCAAGATTGTGGCAGCCATTCGCAGCTTCATGCTGGGCAATGAATTCCTGGAAGTGGAAACCCCCATGCTGCACCCCATTCCAGGCGGTGCATCGGCCAAGCCTTTTATTACGCACCACAATGCGCTGGATATGCAGATGTACATGCGTATCGCCCCTGAGCTTTACCTCAAGCGCCTGATCGTGGGCGGTTTTGAGCGCGTATTCGAGATCAACCGCAATTTCCGTAACGAAGGTGTCAGCGTTCGCCACAACCCGGAATTCACCATGATGGAGTTCTACGCGGCTTATACCGATTACAAGTGGCTGATGGACTTCACCGAAAACTGCATTCGTGCGGCGGCGATTGCCGCCCGTGGCACGGCGGTACTGGAATACCAGGGCCGAACCCTGGATCTGAGCCAGCCATTCCAGCGACTGACCATCGTAGGTGCAATCCAGAAATATGCGCCCGGCTATACGCTGGAACAGTTAACGGATATGGCTTTCCTGCGTGCCGAGCTGAAGAAATTTGGCGTGGAAGCTTTTGCCCATGCGGGTCTGGGCGCGCTGCAATTGGCCCTGTTTGAAGAAACGGCAGAAAGCCAGCTATGGGAGCCAACCTATATCATTGATTACCCGGTGGAAGTCTCGCCGCTGGCACGCGCATCGGATAGCAACCCTGAGATCACCGAGCGTTTTGAGCTGTTTGTGACTGGCCGCGAAATTGCCAACGGTTTCTCCGAGCTGAATGATGCAGAAGACCAGGCGGCACGTTTCCATGCCCAGGTCGCTGCCAAGGAGGCGGGCGATGACGAAGCCATGTATTACGATGCCGACTTCATCCGTGCCCTGGAATACGGCATGCCGCCTACCGGTGGTTGCGGTATCGGCATTGACCGTCTGGTGATGTTGTTGACCGATAGCCCGAGCATACGTGATGTGATCCTGTTTCCGCACATGCGCCCAGAAGCCTGATCGCGATAACCGCCCTGCGGCAGCTCGCGTGTTGCAGCAGGGCGACAGTCTTAATTATTTGAAAACAGCAACTTGGCTAGTGTTAGCCTGATGAGCGTCTCCTGAGGGAGACGTTTTTTATTGGATTCCACGGAGATTCTGGAAAATCCGACAAGAGACGTTCGTAAGTCGATGATTGTTTTGACGTTATTCAAGTCGGCATGGTCGTTGCTCTATCTGCTCTGGTAAATGTGATGTCTGCATTTCGACATTTTTTACCATCATGAAAGAGGTTTACCCATGTTAAACAAGCAAGGTCTATTCAATCGAGGTGCTCAACCTTCTCCTGCACAATCCACTTCCAGCAGCCGTCCAGCAACGTCATCTTTATCTGCAGGTACTACAACCACAACCAGTGCCCCATACCCAGCGAGTCAACCATCCACTCCGGCATCTGCTACCACTGCTTCGGTCTCGTCAGCCCATAATACGGACACAGAGAACAAGGAGATCTCGGGTAGCCGCCTGATTGTGGGGCCGGACGTCAAATTGAAAGGCGCGGAAATCCAGGACTGCGATACCTTGGTGGTGGAAGGCCGGGTAGAAGCTACCATGGATAGCCGCGTTATCCAGATTGCCGAAGCGGGCGAATTTTCCGGCAAGGTGGGCATCGATGTGGCCGAAATATACGGCAAGTTTGAAGGTGAGCTGACTGCGCGCAGCCAGCTCATCATTCATGCCAGCGGACGGGTTAGCGGCAAGATCCGGTATGGCAAAATTTTTATTGAAGAAGGCGGCGAGTTGTCCGGTGACATAGCCTCCATCTCGACGGACAGCGCCAGCAACAAAGCCAGCCCATTGCGGGCAGCGGCCAGTACCAGCCACGCCTAGCGGCGATTTGAGCTCCAGCGCTAGAGAGGGCTGGGGCTGTTTCTATCGTTTTTACTCATGTTGTATTTATGCAACGTCTGCGTGACGAATTCATGATTCGTCATCAATCTGTCACATTGAATCATCAAAATCGCTTCCGTGTTGAAACTCAACAAAACGAATTTATAGTTTTTTAACCGGGAGCAATCTAAATGAAAAGTATCAAGCTGCGCGGCGTCTGTGCTGCGGTTTCAGGGGCATTATTGTTCGGTTTTGGCGCCAATGCCATGGCTGATTCCACTGTTGACATCGTCAATGCTCTGGTGAGCAAGGGTGTATTGACAGAAGAAGAAGGCAATCTGCTGACCAAGGGCCGCGAAGGCGAAAAAGCTGGTCAGGAAAAAGCCCTGAAGACAGCTGGCAAGATCAAGATTTCCGATGTAGTGGACAGTGCAACTCTGTATGGCGATATGCGCGCACGTTACGAATATCGTGACGGTGAAGATACTGGCAATTTTGATGAAGATCGTCAGCGTGGTCGTTACAAGCTTACCTTGGGCGTCAAGACGAAGGCTGGTGACTTCTACTCGGATATCGCTTTGTCCATGGGTTCCGGTGGTCGTTCAGACAATGCCACCTTTGGTAATGGCGCCAATGGTTCAAACTCCAAAGAAACCGTTTACGTCAAGCGCGCCATGCTGGGCTGGAGCGCAACTGACTGGCTGAAACTGGAAGCTGGCCGTGTTGCCAATCCGCTGTATACCACTTCCATGGTATGGGATGGCGATTTGACCTTTGAAGGTCTGGTCGAAAAAGTGGACTTCAAGACTGGCAAAATCAATTGGTTCGGTAACTTTGCTCAGTCTCAGTACCGTGGCGACCGTCAGGACTTCAGCGTTGACACTTCTGACCGTAAAACCAACACTATCCTGGCTTTCCAGGGTGGTGCAAAGTTTGATATCACGGATACGGTGTCTGCCAAGGCTGCGATGACATATACCCAGTACACCAATGATCATGCGACTGGCGCCTCCACCTTCGTGCCAGGTCTCGGCACCAGCACCGGTATCGGCGCTACGCTGGGTTCAACCATTAGCGCGACAAATGACTTGCGCACCATTGAAATCCCCGCTGAACTGGGTTTCAAGATGGCAAACAACATGAAGCTGAATGTATTCGGTGACTATGTAGTGAACCTGGACGGTGATGATCGTTTTGATGCCGCTGTTGCAGCTGCTGGTGTCAACCAGGCAGCCATCCGCGCCGCAGGCAACGATGACAAGGCCTGGCTGGTGGGTGTTGGGCTGGAACAGAAGAAAGACAAGGTTGCCAAACAGGGTGACTGGTCTGCCAAGCTCTGGTATCAGGACGTAGGTGTATACGCACTTGATCCTAATGCGGTTGACTCCGACTTCATGGATTCACGTGTCAACATGAAGGGTATCGTTTTCAAGGGTGAATACCTGTTGCGTGACAACGTATTCGTCAACCTGGCTGCTGGTCATGCAACCCGCAAGAATGACCGTCTGGCCGCCGTTGGTTACAGTAACGATATCAACCTGAATCTGGATAGCTTCAATTTGTACCAACTGGATATCACTTACAAGTTCTAATGTAAGCGATACAAGCGCATGCCGATATTCGGTCATGCCTGTTCAAATAAACCCGTCACGAAAGTGGCGGGTTTTTATTTTTTTGCAAAGTGCATGCTGATGCTGGATTCATCGCTGCTGGTGGTTTTGGCTGGTGAATGTCGCTGTGTTTTTACACCTTAAAGCCCCTTTTAGTAATAGGCTTTTAAGCGTTTGTTGTGTACGATTACATAAAAATTCATATTATAAATCAGGGAAATGTACACCAGTCTCAACACTCGGCCGCGGCCGCTTTCTATCCGCAATATCGTTAAACTCAGCCTGATTGTTTTAGTATATTGCTTGCTCGGCCGTCTTAATCTCTGGATTCCCATTCCGGATGCCTGGTCCAGCCTGATCAGCCCGACCGCCGGATTCTCCCTGGCCATTCTGCTGGTTTTTGGTTATCGGGCATGGCCTGCCATTTTTATTGGCTCCCTGATTACCCATTTGAACTCCACCGTGTATTACGTCGCTGCCACCATGGCGGTGGGGGATACGCTGGAAACTCTGTTGGCGTGTTATCTGTTGAAACAGGTGGCGCGTTTCGATCTTGCGCTGATCCGTCTGCGTGACTTTCTGACACTGGTATTTTTTGCTGTGGGTATCAGCCCGCTGGTCAGCGCTTTTATCAATGTGCTGATGCTGATGGTCATTGGTGCTGACCCCACTACGCTTGCCAACAGCTTTACCAATTCGTGGCTGGAGGATGCTTTCAGCTATTTGTTGTTTACCCCGGCCGTGCTGGCGATTTATCACTATGAACCGATACGCTGGAACTGGGCACGTGCTGGCGAGGCCTTGCTTGTTGCAGGGCTTATCATCTTCAGCTGTCTGTTGACCATGCTGGGCGCCATGGACAAATCCATTTCCCAGTTGATGCAGCCGCAGGCGTTCATGCTGTTTCCGCTCGTGATGTGGGCGGCCTTGCGCTTTCATCAGCGCGGGGCGGCGCTCAGTGTGCTATTTGTCGCCATGACCGCATTATGGGGCGGGGCGCATGAGCTGGGGACATTTGCTCATGATTTCGCCCAGGCCAATCTGCTGGATTACTGGATGTATGTGCTGGTGCTGTCCTCAACCGGCGTTGCCTTGTCTGGTTTGAATGCCGGGCGCATACGTTCGGAGGCAAGACTCAAGGAACAGCTGGATACCTACGATGCCTTGCTGCATGCTCAGGCCGATGTCAATGAAGGGGTGGCGATTATTCATCGCGGCAAGATCGTGTATGGCAACGACGCCTTATGGCGGATTGGCGGCTACAGTCCCGGTGATATTCCCTTGGGTTCTGACTTCTTCAGTTTGATTCATCCGTCGGACCGCAAGCGTGTGGGTGAGATTTACCAGCAACGCCTGCAGGATATGGATGTGCCTACGCGCTACGAGGCGCTAGGTCTGGGGAAAAACGGCCGCGCCATTCATATTGAGATCGCGGCTGCCCAGTATCGGGATGATAACCAGCGCATCGTGACCTTGATTATTGATATCAGCAGCCGTAAAAAAGCCGAAGCCGAGTTGCTGAAGAGCCAGCAGGATTACCGCGAACTGGTGGAGTCGGTGCAGGCGATTGTCTGGCGGGCAATCCCCGGCGGCAAGTTTACCTTTGTCAGCAATGAAGCGGAGGCGCTGCTCGGCTACCCGCTGGCGCAGTGGACCCAGGATGCTGATTTCTGGGTCAACAAAATTCATCCTGATGACCGGGATTGGGTGGTGGAGTATTGCCGCACCGAATCGCTCAAGCTGAAGAGTTTTGGTTTTGATTACCGCATGATCGCGGCGGATGGTCGGGTGGTGTGGATGAAGGATATCGTCAAGGTGATTCCCAATATGTCCAACACCCGTCCGGCTGAGCTGGTTGGCGTGATGCTGGATATCACGGCGAGCAAGGCCGCTGAGTCTGATTTACGCTTGGCCCGTCAGGTATTTGACAACACGGCGGAAGGTATTGTGATTACCGATCCTGCCTTCCGGGTGCTGGAAGTCAATCAGGCTTATCAGCAGATCACGGGATACGAGAAAGAAGAGATCATCGGCAAGCTGCCATCGGTCATGCAGGCCGGACTGCATGAGCAAGCCTATTACGACCTCATCCGGCAGACGCTGGAACATGAGGGGCAGTGGGTAGGCGAAATCTGGAATCGGCGCAAATCGGGCGAAAGCTATCCCGAGTGGCTCTCCATCAGCAAGGTGACCGATGCCAAGGGCAGCGTGCAGAATTATGTGGCCGTGTTTACGGATATCACCCAGCGCAAATTATCCGAAGAACGCCTGCAATTCCTGGCGAATCACGATGCGCTGACGCATCTGCCCAACCGGGCCTTGTTACAGGAGCGCATTGATCAGGCCTTGAATCGGGCCCAGCGCAACAAGACCGCGATTGCTGTCCTGTTCATTGATCTTGATCGCTTCAAGATCATCAACGATACGCTAGGACACCAAACCGGCGACATGCTGCTGCAAGAAGCCGCCAAGCGCCTCAAGGAGTGCCTGCGCGAAACCGATACCGTCGCTCGCCAGGGCGGCGATGAGTTTGTGGTGCTGGTGGAAGACTGTGGCGATACCGACTATCTCAATACGATTGCCCGCAAGATCATGGCTACCCTGGCGCAGCCTTTTATCCTGGTCGGGCGCGAGCTTTTTATCAGCGCCAGTATCGGCATCAGCGTATATCCAGACGATGGCCTCGATACAGCCAGCCTGCTCAAGCATGCCGACGCCGCCATGTATCGCGCCAAAGAGTCCGGCAAGAATACCTTCCGCTTTTATGCGGCAGAAGCCAATACCAATAGCGTGGAATTATTGACCCTGGAAAACAATCTGCGCCGCGCAGTGGAGCGCAATGAATTCGTGCTGCATTACCAGCCCAAGGTGGATTTGCGCTCGCAGAAAATCATTGGCGCCGAGGCGGTCGTGCGCTGGCAGCATCCTGAGCTCGGCATGTTGTCACCCATGCAGTTTATTCCTTTGGCGGAAGAGACCGGCCTGATTATCGATATCGGCGCCTGGATCATGCGGGAATCCTGTCGACAGGCCGTGGAGTGGCAACAGCTCACCGGACAGAACGTTCGGGTTGCCGTTAATCTGTCCGCTCGTCAATTCCGCGATGAGACCCTGCGGCAAACCATTGCCGATGCGCTGGCCGAGAGCGGATTGACGCCAGACTGCCTGGAACTGGAAATTACGGAAAGCATGATCATGCACAATGCCGAGCGGGCGCGGGAGGTGTTGCAGCATTTCCATGACCTGGGCGCGCATGTGCTGATTGATGACTTTGGCACGGGCTATTCTTCGTTCGGCTATCTCAAGCACTTCCCGATAGATTCACTCAAGATCGACCGGTCGTTTGTACGTGATATCCCCGATGATGTGGACGACATGGCGATTACCCAAGCCATTATCGCCATGGCGCACAGCCTGCAGATCAAGGTGGTGGCCGAGGGCGTTGAAACCCAGGAGCAACTGGCCTTCTTGAAAAAACAGGGCTGTGACCAGATTCAGGGGTTCCTGTTTAGCGAGCCGCTGCACAGCCACGACTTTGTCCGCATGCTGAAACTGCAGCCCATGCTCAGGCTGCAATTAGGGGAAGCAGCGGTAGCCTGAGCAGGCTCCGCTGCGAGATGGTGGGTGATTAGCGGTGGCCTTCTTTGGCCATATTGATGGAGTACTTGGGGATTTCGACGACCAGGTCTTCAGTCCCGACAATGGCCTGGCATGACAGGCGCGAATTGGGTTCCAGACCCCAGGCTTTATCCAGCAGATCTTCTTCTTTTTCTTCAGGGGCATTGAGCGATTTGTAGCCTTCACGCACGATCACGTGGCAGGTGGTGCAGGCGCAAACCTTGTCGCAAGCGTGTTCGATATCAATGTCTTGCTCCAGCAGATTGTCGCATACCGACATACCGGGCTTGGCGTCAAAGGCGGCGCCATCCGGGCACAGCTCCTGATGGGGTAGTACGATGATTTGCGGCATATCAGATTTCCAGTGAGTTAAGGTTTTGCCCGGCAAAGGCCTGCTTGACCGACGCATCCATGCGGCGGGCGGCAAAGGTTTCGGTGGCATGATTCAAGGCATCGACCGCCCGGGTAATGGCATGGCTGTCATCCTGCGTTATCAATGTCTGCAGTGCCTGCATTTCCTGCTCGATGGCAGCGCGCTCTTCCGGGCTCAACAGCGTATCACCATCCTGTTGCAGCGCAGCACTGATGGCTTCAAGCAGGCGTTGGGCATCGACCTGGGCTTCGCGCAAGGCACGGGCCTGTTTATCGCTTTCGGCAGCGGCGAACGAGGATTGCAGCATGCCGGTGATGGTGTCTTCGCTCAAGCCATACGAAGGCTTGACCACAATGTGCGATTCAACGCCGCTGGTTTGTTCGCGAGCGGTGACGGAAAGCAGGCCATCGGCATCCACCTGAAAGGTCACGCGAATACGCGCGGCACCGGCGGCCATGGGCGGAATGCCGCGCAGTTCAAAGCGGGCCAGCGAACGACAGTCGCTCACCAACTCGCGCTCGCCTTGTACCACGTGTATGCTCATCGCGGTTTGACCATCCTTGAAGGTGGTGAAATCCTGTGCGCGGGCGACGGGCAGGGTGGAGTTGCGTGGAATGACTTTTTCCACCAGGCCGCCCATGGTTTCGAGTCCGAGTGACAAAGGAATCACATCCAGCAGCAAGAGGTCATCGTCACTGCGATTCCCTGCCAGCACATTGGCCTGAATGGCGGCGCCAAGGGCGACGACCTTGTCTGGGTCCAGATTGGTCAGCGGCTCCTGACCGAAATATTCGGCCACGGCCTGGCGTATGTGCGGCATACGCGTGGCACCACCTACCATGACGACCCCTTTGATATCTTCCAGCGTCAAGCCAGCATCGCGCATGGCTTTGCGCGTGGGGTTCAGTGTTTTGGCGACCAGATGCGAGGTCAACTCAACAAACTGGTCGGCGGTGAGTGTGAGGTTAACGACATCGCCATTGCTCAGTACGCTGGTGATTTGCACTTCATGATGTTCGGTCAGCCATTCTTTGACTTCGCGCGCCTTGGTCAGTAGAAGACGCGTGTCTTCGGCATTGAGCGGTGGCAGCTTGGCCTGTTCGAGTATCCAGCAGAAAATACGGCGGTCGAAATCATCACCGCCCAGTGCAGAGTCCCCATTGGTGGCAAGCACTTCAAATACACCCTTGGAAAGCCGCAGGATGGAGACATCAAACGTGCCGCCGCCCAGGTCATATATGATGTAAACCCCTTCGGAACCGTTATCCAGCCCATAGGCGACGGCGGCAGCGGTGGGTTCATTCAGCAGGCGCAGCACGGTAATGCCGGCAAGGCGGGCGGCGTCCTTGGTGGCCTGGCGTTGCGCATCATCAAAGTACGCAGGCACGGTAATGACGGCGCCAGTGAGTTCGCCCCCCAGGGCTTTTTCGGCGCGCAGACGCAAGGCCTTGAGGATTTCGGCGGAGACTTCCACCGGGCTTTTAATGCCAGCGCGGGTGTCAATCTGCACCATGCCGGGCGCATCAATAAAGCGGTAAGGAATATGCGCCTGATCGGCGAGGTCGTTCAAGCCACGCCCCATGAAGCGCTTGACGGAAACAATGGTGTTTTGTGGATCATGGCTCTGTTGTGCCTGGGCGGCATAGCCCACTTCTATGGCGCCATCGGCCAGATAACGCACCACGGATGGCAGCAGGGCATGGCCTTTTTCATCATGCAGGACGGTACTCATGCCGCTACGTACGGTGGCGACGAGCGAGTTGGTGGTGCCGAGGTCTATGCCCACTGCCAGCCGGTGCTGATGAGGGGCCGCGCTCATGCCCGGTTCTGCAATTTGTAATAAGGCCATAAGGTGATGAGTTCCTGATTTGTATGTAGCGTGTTTTACGCTTCCAGTTTTTCCATGCTCTGCAGGATATCTTCACGCAGTTTATCGACAAAGCTGAGCTTGCGAACGGAGCCGGCCGCGGCCGTCAATTCTGCCGACTCTTCGCCCAGCTGATGCTCCAGGTCTTGCTGTAATGTTTTTGCGGCGGTTTGAATTTCCTTCAACAGGCTATCCAGCGCATCCAGGTCTTTTGCGTCGCGTGCTTCTTCAATTGCCTCGCGCCATTCCATCTGCTGCATCAGAAAGTCGGTCGGCATGGCCGTATTGCTCTCCTCATCGGTGTGTACACCTTGCAATTCCAGCAAGTAGCGCGCGCGCGCTGTGGGATTCTTGAGCGTACGATACGCTTCATTGGCCGAGGTTGCCCACTGCATGGAGCGCAGTTTCTCTGTGCTGCTCGCTGCGGCAAACTTGTCAGGATGCACTTCGCTTTGCAGCTGGCGGTAGCGCTGGTCAAGCAGAGCGGTATCAATCGCAAATGCGGCTGGCAGGCCAAACAGGGCAAAGTGGTTTGTGCTGGAATCTTGCATGATGGAAAGAGGGCTGGAGCAGGCGATAGTGTATGCAAAGGCTCCCTGATGGGAGCCTTAGGCATCAAATGGTAAAGCTCTCCCCGCAACCACATTCGTCCTTGACGTTGGGGTTGTTGAATTTGAAGCCTTCGTTCAGGCCTTCCTTGGTGAAATCCAGTTCGGTGCCATCGATGTAGACCAGGCTTTTCGGATCCACAATCACCTTTACGCCGTGGCTTTCAAAGGCCATGTCTTCCGGGTTGAGGTCATCGACGAACTCCAGGGTGTAGGCCATGCCGGAACAGCCGGTGGTCTTTACACCGAGGCGCAGGCCGATGCCCTTGCCGCGATTCGACAAGAATTTCTGTACGCGGCTGGCCGCAGTTTCAGTCAGGGTAATTGCCATGGTACGTCCCTTATGCGGCTTCCTGGGTATTGCCCTGCTTGGCCTTCAGGTCGGCTACTGCAGCACGGATGGCGTCTTCCGCCAGTACTGAGCAGTGGATCTTGACCGGGGGCAATGCCAGCTCTTCAGCGATGTCCGAGTTCTTGATTTCCATGACTTGATCCAGGGTTTTGCCCTTGATCCATTCGGTGACCAGCGAGCTGGAAGCAATGGCAGAGCCGCAGCCGTAGGTCTTGAACTTGGCGTCTTCAATAACGCCCGCCTCGTTGACCTTGATCTGCAGCTTCATCACGTCGCCACAGGCCGGGGCACCCACCATGCCAGTGCCTACGCTAGGGTCGTTCTTGTCCAGGGTACCCACGTTACGTGGATTCTCGTAGTGATCCAATACTTTGTCTGAATATGCCATTTTGTTGCTCCTTTTAGTCACACAGCGAAAAATGCGGCCTGCGTTCAGGCTTCATCGTTCACGTATTAATGGGCTGCCCATTCCACCTTGCTTAAATCCACGCCTTCAAGGTGCATTTCCCATAATGGAGAAAGCTCGCGCAGCTTGCCAATCTTGCTTTTCATCAGGTTGATCGTGTAGTCGACCTCTTCTTCGGTCGTAAAACGGCCAATGGAGAAACGAATCGAGCTATGTGCCAGCTCATCCGAGCGGCCCAGGGCACGCAGCACATACGACGGCTCCAGGCTGGCAGAGGTACAAGCCGAACCACTGGAAACCGCAATATCCTTGACCGCCATGATCAGCGATTCGCCTTCAACAAAATTGAAGCTGATGTTGAGGTTGTGCGGTACGCGCTGCTTCATGTCGCCGTTGACATACACTTCATCAATTTCCTGCAGACCGGTCAGCAGGCGATCGCGCAGACGGCGGATGCGGGCATTTTCCAGATCCATTTCCTCGCGTGCGATGCGAAAGGCTTCGCCCATGCCCACGATCTGGTGGGTAGCCAGGGTGCCGGAGCGCAGGCCGCGTTCGTGACCACCGCCATGCATCTGGGCTTCCAGACGTACGCGGGGTTTGCGGCGCACATACAGGGCACCAATGCCTTTGGGGCCATAGGTTTTGTGGGCCGAGAAGCTCATCAGGTCGACCGGCAGCTTTTCAAGGTCGATATGTACCTTGCCCGTGGCTTGTGCAGCATCCACGTGGAAAATAATGCCTTGTTCGCGGCAGATATTGCCCAGCGATTCAATGTCCTGAATCACGCCAATTTCGTTGTTGACCAGCATGACGGAGGCCAGCACGGTATCCGGGCGCAGTGCTGCGCGGAATTTTTCAATATCCACCAGCCCATTGGACTCAGGTGCCAGATAGGTGGCTTCAAAGCCCACACGTTCGAGTTCACGCACCGCATCCAGCACGGCTTTGTGCTCGGTCTGAATGGTGACAATGTGTTTGCCCTTGCCGCTGTAGAAGTTGGCGGCACCCTTGATCGCCAGGTTGTTGGACTCGGTGGCGCCAGAGGTCCAGACGATCTCGCGTGGATCAGCATTCACCAGTTTGGCGACTTCTTCACGTGCATTTTCCACGGCTTTTTCCGCCGTCCAGCCAAACGGATGGCTACGCGATGCCGGATTGCCGAAATGCTCGGTCAGGAACGGAATCATCTTTTCTGCCACGCGCGGGTCAGTTGGCGTGGTGGCCGAATAGTCCAGGTAAATCGGAGTATGTACAGTCATCTTCTTCCTCACACTGCAATCGCAGTTAATTTTCTTAAACGTTGTAGCTCACCCTTGAGCGTGAGCAAAAATGCGTCAATTTCCTGCATGGTATTCGTGTAGCCCAGGCTTACTCGCACAGAACCGCGTGCCAAGTCCGGGTTAATACCCATGGCCAGTAATACGTGGCTGGGCTCGGTACTGTCACTGGAGCAGGCGGAGCCACTCGCTACTGCAAATCCCTGGCGGTCCAACGCCATGACCAGGGTTTCGCCCTCAATGCCTGCAAAGGCAAAGAAGCTGGTGTTTGGCAAGCGCGGTGCATGCGCTCCAAAAATAACGGCACCCAGTTCGGTCAAGCCTTGTTCGAGGCGTGCCCGCAGCTTTTCCATATGTTCGCGACGAGGGGCCAGCCCACTGGCGCTCAACTCGGCCGCCATACCAAACCCCACGAGGGCAGCCAGGTTTTCACTGCCACTGCGCAGGCCTTTTTCTTGTCCGCCACCATAAATCAGCGGACGGATATCCACACGCTTGTCCAGAATCAACGCCCCCGCGCCTTGCGGGCCGTGAATCTTGTGCGATGACAGGGTCATCGCATGCACATTCAGTTCGGCAAAGTCGACGGCGATCTTGCCCAAGGCCTGCACAGCATCGGTGTGCATCCAGGCCTTATGCTGTCGCGCGATTTCCGCCATCTCACTAATCGGCTGTATAACGCCAGTTTCGTTATTGGCCAACATCACGGAGACCAGCCCCACCTGCTTGCCAGCCTCGGCGATGGCAATCTCCAGCGCCGAGGGCTGGATCAAGCCATTGGCATCAGCGGCGATCAAGCCTGTCTTGATGCCTTGCCATTGCAAGGCATGGGCTGGCCGACTGATGGCGGGATGCTCGATGGCGCTGATCAGCACCTGCTCCACGCCATTCGCAGCGGCAATGCCATGCATCGCCAGATTGTCCGCCTCGGTGCCACTTCCCGTAAATACTACTTGCGAGGGATATGCACCGACAGCAGCGGCTACTTGTTCTCTTGCCTGTTCAATCGCCTGGCGGGCTGTACGGCCCGCACTATGGCGACTGGTGGCATTGCCTGACTGCTCCGTCATGAAGGGCAGCATGCGCTCCAGCACCCGGCTGTCGAGGCGGGTAGTCCCGTTATGATCAAAGTAAGTCGCGGTTTGCATGCTGCGTTCGTATCAAGCAGTCATGACTTCCACTGCGGATGAGGACTTGATGCTCTTCTTGGCATCAATTCGGCTCGAAATGGTAATGGCGCGCTCATCCGATTGCGATGCCACCAGGTCTTCCAATGACACAGCAGAAAGGTAGTCCAGGATTTTTGCATTCAAGGTCGACCACAGTTCATGCGTCATGCATGGCTTTTCGCCGCGGCAGTTTTTATGGCCGCCGCATTGGGTAGCGTCAATCAACTCATCGGCTGCCGCAATGATGTTGGCGACGGAGATTTCGCCTGGTTTTTTTGCAATCAGGTAACCACCGCCTGGACCACGCACACTGGTGACCAAGCCGCTACGACGAAGGCGGCTGAAAAGTTGCTCAAGATAAGAGAGCGAAATGTTTTGCCGTTCGCTGATGCCCGCCAGGGTGACGGGGCGATTTTCTTCAGCCATCGCCAAGTCGAGCATGGCAGTGACGGCAAAACGTCCTTTGGTCGTTAATCGCATGAGTTAATCCTAGAGTGTTCTGGTTGAGTAATTGGCGCTGAAAGCCAGTCGTGGCGTGCCTTTTGGGGCTGCGAGCAGTCTCTCTAAACAGGCCTAAACTTTATAATACCCTAACACTTTAGTCAACTATTTTGTTGAGATAGTTCACATCAAATGCCTTGCCCACTTCGGCGTCTGTTTCTATGTCCGCGCCGAGTTTTGCCAGCTGTTGCATCACCTCCTGCAGTTGCTGATCCTGCTTGGCGGCATGGTCCAGCAGAGCATGGATGGCCTTGATCATGGGGTCATTCATATTGTCGCTGACGGCATAGGCAGAGAAGCCGATTTTGGCGGCCATGTCATCGCGCTGACGATGTTTTTCCTGGTCATCCAGAATGCGAGCGGGGATGCCCACGGCGGTGGCATTTGGCGGTACATCTTTAACCACCACGGCATTGGAGCCGATCTTGGCTTCTGCACCAATGGTGATGGGGCCAAGCACTTTGGCGCCCGCGCCAATGACGACGCCACGCTCAAGTGTGGGGTGACGCTTGCCTTTATTCCATGAGGTGCCGCCGAGCGTGACGCCATGATAAAGCGTGCAGTCATCGCCGATGACCGCGGTTTCGCCAATGACGACGCCCATGCCGTGATCAATAAACACGCGGCGGCCAATTTGAGCGCCCGGATGAATCTCGATGCCAGTAAACCAGCGGGCAAGGTGGGAGCTGAAACGGGCCAGCCAGTAAAAGCGTTGCTTCCAGATCCAGTGCGACAAGCGATGCATGATCAGCGCATGCACGCCAGGGTAGGTGGTGAGAATTTCCCAGCGCGTGCGAGCAGCCGGATCGCGCTCGAATACAACGGCGATGTCTTCTTTAAATCTATCCAGCATGGTGTGTATCCGTCATGGTGCTTTAATCCTCAGGAGGGCGCGGGTGCTGAGTCAGGGTTAGTATCCCGCGCAAAATATTGACTTCTTCTTTCTCCAGCGCTGTTCTTGCGTACATCCGGCGCAGGCGCTGCATGAGACGCCGAGGAGAGTGCGGATTGAGAAAGCCAATCTCTGTTAATGTTTGTTCCAGGTGGCGATAAAACATCTCCACCTCGTCATTGGTGGCCGGGGTCGCTTTCAATCCGGCGTGCGGCATCGCCTGTTGTTCATCCAGCAAGGCCATGCGGACTTCATAGCACATTACTTGCACGGCCGCTGCCAGGTTGAGCGACCAATAACCTGGGTCGGTCGGTATCATGGCCAGCAGTTGACAGCGGTCCAGCTCCGCATTGGAAAGTCCGCTCATTTCTGTGCCAAACACCAGCGCGATCTTGCTATCTTCATCCGCAGACTGCAGCAGCAATTCGCGCGCCTCAGTTGCGGCTTCTCGCACGCTGACCAATCGATGGGAAAGCTGGCGTTTGCGCGCACTCAATCCAATGGCCAATGTGCAGCCCGTCAATGCTTCTTCCAATGTGGAGCATATCTGGACATTTTCAAGGATGTCGACGGCACCGCATGCCAGTGCGTTAGCTTCGCTATCGGGAAATTTTTCCGGATTGACCAGCTTCAGGTCATGCAGGCCCATCACTTTCATGGCGCGTGCTGTGGAGCCAATATTGCCCGGATGACTGGGTTGGCAAAGCACGATGCGAAAGCGGGAAAGTAAATGAAGTTTGGAAGTCATGGAGTTACACATTAAAATGCTATTTTAACAGTTCTTTAAAAAGTGCATTTGTGTAGTTTCTACACAAGGCCATCCCATTGGAAACGATCTAAATACTATGCATCCTATACTTATCAATGCCGTTAAAGCCGCTCGCCGCGCTGGCGGGATCATCACCCGCGCCTCCCAGGATGTGGGCTCGCTCAAGGTGCGCAGCAAGACTTACAATGACTTCGTGAGCGAAGTTGACCACGCTGCCGAGGCCGCCATTCTTGATGTGCTCAAGGATGCATATCCCACACATGGCTTTATTGGGGAAGAAACCGGTAATGACAATATTGATGCCGAGAATGTCTGGATCATCGATCCGCTGGATGGCACCACCAACTTTTTACATGGCTTTCCGCAGTATTCCATTTCGATAGCGCTGATGCAGCAAGGTCAATTGACCCAAGCTGTTGTTTACGATCCCAATCGTAATGATCTCTTTACTGCCACCCGCGGTCGCGGTGCTTTTCTCAACGATAAACGTATTCGCGTCAGCAACCGCGCCAAGTTGCAGGAGTCCATCATCGGTACAGGTTTCCCATTCCGTGACTTTAGCCATCTGGATACTTATATGGGCATGTTCAAGGATATGGTGCGCAAAACCTCTGGTCTGCGTCGTCCGGGTTCGGCTGCACTGGATCTTGCTTACGTGGCTGCTGGGTATTTCGATGGTTTCTGGGAAATCGGCCTCTCCAAATGGGATATTGCCGCTGGCGCGCTGCTGATTCAGGAGGCGGGTGGTATTGTGGGTGACTTTGAAGGTAATGAGAGCTGGATTGACTCTGGCAATATTGTCGCCGGTAACCCCAAAGTCTTTTCGCAAATGCTGCAAACGCTTGCTCCACATTTGACGGATAGTCTGCGAAGTAAGGCGGTTTAATAGTTAAAGTTAGGTCAATAAATGTAAATTCCCTCGGGAAAAAGTTAATAAATTAATGTAAATCAATACTTTAGGTGGTGTTAGTTCTTTCGGACTATTGAGTGCTTGATCCGTTAAGCATTTAATGGGCACCAGTGAGAAGGCATTAATGTTTAACTTACATAACTCGGGGGTTTTTATCATGAAATTAGTAACTAAGAAAATGTTTGGCGCACTGGCGTTTGCAGGTATCACCAGTGTTTTCTCTATGGGTACACAAGCTGCCACTGCACTAGACGTAGCTACTACCGGCACAGCAACATTTAGCAATTCATTCACTGGCATCACGAGCTTCATTGATGAGTATACTTTTGCAATTACTGAGCCATCAACCGCTGGCGCGAATGCAATCTCAAGCTTCAAGATTACTTTTAGCCCACTAACTTTCTCACAAGGTATCGAGTTTACTGCTCTGACTTTGTCCAATGGTGTTGATATCTACACTGGCTTCAGCGTGACTTCTGACAACTCCATCTGGTACGTTACCGCGCCTTTTTTGAGCGCAGATGACTGGACTCTTACTGTTGCTGGTAATACGCTGACTACTCCCTCTTCATACGCCGGCACTATCACAGTGTCCGCTGTTCCAGAAGCTGAAACATACGTAATGATGCTGGCTGGCGTTGGCCTGATGGGCTTTGTAGCTCGTCGTCGCAAATCTGCTTACGCTGCTGCTTAATTGTCAGTTGCTTAAGTTGTGAGAAAACCCCGCGGTTGCGGGGTTTTTTTTTGCGTTGAATTCTGCGTGCTGTCTTAAATAAAGCGATCAGGAATCTGATGAGTGCTATTTGAGGTAATGCTGATAAAACGAATGCTGAGGCATGGTGAGTGTCGGGTCGATCTTATAGGTCAATTTATATATCTGCACCGGGTCTTCGTTTATGCGGCTGGCGGCTTCTGCGCTATATTCGGTCCACAGTAATGGCATTAAAAGGTGGCGATGATTGCCAAAGTAACCTAGGCGATCTACCTGGCGTTTAAATTCTGGGAAATGTTGATAGGCGATACTAATGGCATGGTCGAAAAGAAAATAATCCAGCTCTGTATCATGATCTTGCCAGTACTGAACAAGTAGGTCCCTTAAAAATACAATGGGGATGTATTCTCGCCTGGCTTGGAGGAAAAAGGTGGTCCATTTTCCCAGGGAAATGCTTGATGCGGCTGAGTATGAGTGACTTTTTAGTGTAAAAAATTGTTCATTGAAAACGTCCTCAGGCAGTTTTTTCAGTATAAATACAGTGGAGTCAATCCACGCGCCACCGTGTTTAGCCAGTAAACATAGTCGTAGCACATCGGAGAAATGCGCTGGCTTCATGAGATTCTTTTCAAACTTCTCCTCAATATGCTTGGGAAGCGTCACGAAGTTTTTATAATTCTCCAGCGTTATCAGATGAATAGTGTAGTCCTCATCGTGAAACAAATGGAGCTTAGCGATACATTTTTTCACTATCTCCGGTGCGTGGTCCAAGCCCTGCAGCCAGCATACCCAAATGATTTTCTCAACAGGCACGTTTAATTCGGCCGAGTCTTTAATCAGGCGCTGATATTCGTTGATCAGCGAGCTGTATTGTTGGGTGAGATAATGCTGGACGATGCCAAGCCTGGCTTGATGGACAGCGGACTGAATGCCCAAAGGGATGAACGACCGTTGGATCAGCTTGCTTGTCTTGTTTAATGCTCTATTGCACAGATGGGCTGTATTGAAGTTCATGGTGAAAGTTCCTTGGTTTTCATGACATCCCGGTGCCCGGAGCAAGTAGTGAGTAAAGCTGGTTTTTCTTTGTTTAAGGGGAGTAGCCTTGATTCAGAAAAAGCTTCTCTTCGCCCAACTTGCTGAATGTGATGTTTCTGAATGCAAAGACTATCTAGTAAGCGTTTTTCTCGCCAGTAAACACTACGCTGACAGTTTTATAAATGATGTACATATCCAGCTTGGGAGTCCAGTTACGCAAGTAATCGATATCGTAGTCGATGCGGGCTTTCATTTTATCCAGGGTTTCGGTTTCTCCGCGCAGGCCATTTACTTGCGCCCAGCCCGTAATCCCTGGTTTGACCTTGTGCCGGATCATGTAGCCTTTGATCAGCTTGCGGTACATCTCGTTGTGTGAGACGGCATGAGGACGGGGGCCAACGACGCTCATCCGCCCTTGCAGGACATTAATGAATTGCGGTAATTCATCCAGCGAGTTGCGCCGCAGGAAGGCGCCAAATTTGGTAGTACGCTGGTCATTTTTCGTCGCTTGCGTCACTTTTGCGCCATCTTCACATACCGTCATTGAGCGGAATTTATAAACAAGGATTTCCTCGCCATCAAGCCCATAACGACGTTGTTTGAAAATAACAGGACCTGGCGAGCTCATTTTTACGCCAATCGCAATGACTAGTAGGATCGGAGAGATCAGGATCAGGATCAGTAGCGAAAATGCAATGTCCGCAGTACGCTTGAGCAGGCCATCAAATCCGGTAAATGGCGTTTCACATACGCTGACGACGGGGATGTTTTCCACTTGATCAACACGCCCCTGGATCAGGTCAGTCATGAAGATATCTGGGACAAAGTAGATGGAGGCGGTTGTATCTTTCAAGTCATCCAGCAGCTTCATGATGCGTGGCTGGCTGGCCATGGGCAGGGACAGGTAAATCGTATTGATGTGATGTTCCTTGACATACTCTGCCATGCTTTCTAGACGGCCAAGAATCGGATAATGCAGTTCTGAGCTTACCCGATCCACGCTACGATCTTCAAAAAAACCCTGCAGTTCGGTCGGATGGTAATGGCTGCGTTGCAGGCGCTCCGCCAGCGCCAGGCCCTGATCGTTCATGCCGGCAATCACTGCACGACGCATGGGGCCTTGCATCTTGATCAGCATGGGCGCCGCCATGCGCAGCCCAAGGGTGGCGGCAATCAGTAATGTAGGCGTAAGCCATAACCATAGCGTAATCGATGCCTTGGGGAAAATGTAAATGTATTCAGAGGCATAGCCAAATGCCATCAATAGGCCTGCCAGAACAAACCATGCCATCAGCGTGTTCTGGATAACAGAGCTGATCGGTTGGCTGATTTTGGTTGTGCTGGGGAACATCAGCGAAAAAAGAATCAGCGACATGATCAAATAGTGGGGTGGCAAGTCGTTTTCGTACACGAACGCTACGATCCATAAAGAAACAACGACGACGAGCGGGTCAAGAAGGGCCTCAACACCATGCAGAATGTTGTCGCGTGCAAAAGTGATCCCGGCGAAGGTTTTGCGAGAAGTTGGCTTGGTGGCGGCTAGTATTGGTTTCATGAGGCCCGTGGAGTCTGCTTGAATTTGGAAACGGCCTGCGCTCTGTTAAGAACATCAAGCTTTTTAAATATGCGTTGTAAATGGTTTTTGACGGTAAATGAACTAATGTCCAGAATCATGCCGATTTCCTGATTGGTTTTACCATTGCGCACCCATTCCATGATTTCGATCTCGCGCGACGAAAGCTGTTCGAGGGCTTCGTTTTCCTCTTCATGCATATTCTCGATGGCATCTTTATCTGCCGGATGTTGAACCGGCAAATGTTCAAGCTGGCGTAATGCGCTATCAATATAAGGGAGTAGAGACTCCAGCATATACCGAGACGTATTGGGCATGGTGGGTGTCGAGTTCAGCAATATGTAAAGGCAGTCATGGCGACCGCGGAAGTCCTTGATGCCATGGACCAGCGCCGATTTCATATTTTTGAGATGGCTGTTTACTTCTGCAGGGAGTACATCGCAGTCCTGAAACACCCCATTCTCAGCTGATAAGGTAAATGGAGCCTTGGTATGGCTAAGCCAATAATTGAACAGCCGCTTTAACAATGGGTTCAGGTCGCCGCTGGAAATTTTCTCTGTGCGAACGCCAGGCAGCGGCGACACAATATTGAAGTAGATCACGCCCATGGAGAAATCGCCCCAGGCGGTGATCATGATTTCATGTGGTAAAAACTGCTGCAGTTTGCCTTGCATCCAAAGAAAGAACTCGAAGTGCGAGCGGATTCTTAAAGACTCGTGCATCAAGTCAATAAGCTGGGCCTTCTCAATATCGGTTAGTTCTTTGGTAATAAACATAGCCGTTCAAATATAAAAAATCATTTATGGTGCAAACACTTGTCTTTGTGAGCAATTATCGGGCCAGCGGAAAATATGCCGCCTTGGCCCCATCAGTCATCCACGCGGGGTTGGGGTGCGATTCTTGCTGAAACGATTTTGTGCTCATGTGTTTGTAGGTGGCCATTTTATATTTGGATCAAGCGTGGAATCCTAGCGTATTCTTGTATGTGACGGCTGATACTATGATAAAACTTTTGCCTGCATCGGTGGTAGTTCTTTTGGACTATTGTTGTCACCCTCCACAGTCCATACACTGCGGTACATAATGGCGCTGGATTGTAGTTCTGCCGGCTGGATGGCAGTCGATGTCTGGTCGTGATCAACACTTTCCATTGTGACTATGGATTGTCATGGGCTGGTACCTCAGCGAATCCTGTGGCGACTATGCGGATGGGGCAGCCACAACAAGGCTGTATACGTTCACAACTTGCTTAACAATAGCGTCACAAATCATTGAAAGTTTTTGTTTATCCATGTACTCTGATTTAATACATTTAGGCGGGGCAGATAAGTACGTAGATGAAGTGCTGGAAATCATTAACAGTATCAAGCTGCTTGATGATTTCAGTGCGGACGAAGTTCGCTATCTATGTGCATACATGCAGTGCTATGCAGCGCCAAGAGACTATTCGTTATTAGTCGAGGGTGCTGGTGGCGACTACCTGCTATTAATATTAAGTGGGGGGGTAGACGTGTACAAAAATGATGCATCCGCAGAGGGGCGCCATATGGTGGCTCGTCTTGGCATTGGTGATACGATCGGAGAAATGTCATTGATCGATGGTTATCCAAGATCCGCTACCTGTATTACCACTCATCCTACTGATTTTGCCGTCTTTTCCCGTAGCAGCATGCAAGAGTTGCTGGTGAATATGCCCAAATTGGGTAATAAAATACTGATCAAGCTTTTGCAGCTTATGACCGAGCGTCTCAGGGATACTTCCAACAGGTATCCTGATGGTGCTTTCTTCAGCTTGGTTTAGCAACGGGTAAAAATCTTGGACGTAAATATCAAGCTTTGGCCGGCTAAATGGTCAGTTGTATCTTTTATCTTTATGGCTTCATTTGCCATATGCGCCAGCGCAGATGAGGCAGATACAGTCAATTTCACGTTAAGTCATGCGATAACCTATGACGATAACTTATTTCGACTCGATCGGAATGAGAGTCCTCTCTCTACTTTTGGTAAAACCCAAAAATGGGAAATGATTAATGCGACTACCTACGGCGTGAATGTTTCGAAGCAGTACAGTTTGCAACGCTTCAAGTTTGATATTTCCCAGACATCCTACCGTTATCAGAATTACAATTTCTTGAATTTTGATGGGGTAAATTACGATATTCAATGGAACTGGTCAGTTACCCCATATTTAAAGGGCAATCTTGTATTTGATCGCAAAGAGTTGCCGAATACATTTGCTAATGTCAATAATATCAATCCGCTCTCAACAAACACCCGGACCGTTAAGAACAATCGATTTGATGTGGATTGGAGTCCCTATGGCAACTGGCACTTGCTGGGGGCTATTTCTGAGTTGACGGTGACCACTGACAATTCAGCTCCCGGGCAAGATAATTTGGACTATAGTTTTGAGCAGAAGACTTTACGTACAGGTATTCGCTATGAATTTTCCTCAGGTTCAAAACTGGAATACGCGGCAAATACAAGCGATGGTAAGTATGGAGATTCCAATTTTAGCGAGGCTTTAGTCTCTGATCGAGGCTATACCGAGAAGCGTCAAGAGTTTCTTTTTCGCTGGGTACTTTCCGAAAAGTCTAAAGTGGACATGAAAGCGTCATATCTTGATAGAAGCAATGACAATTTTAGTCAGCGTGACGTAAGCGGCTGGATCGGCAATGTAAACTATGAATGGGATGTGACGGCGAAAACGCGCGTGAATTTTATAGCGGCTTCCGATCTTTACCCTACGCAAGCAACCTCGTATACCTATGTCAGGCAATATTTGGTAGCCGTCCGGCCGACATGGTCTGTAACACGCAAGGTCTCTCTTAATGGAGATCTGACATACAGGGACCGAAGCTATAACGGATTTGCTCCAACTCCATTATCAAAAGATCGCGAGGAAACAACCAAAACGGCTAGTATTAGCCTTAACTGGACCCCTCGGCGTTATGTGAGTTTTGGGGTGATGCTGAAGCGCGAAAGCAGAGATTCGAATATCACCAATGAGGACTTTGTGTCTAATAGCGCCATGGTGAATGCTGCTTTAACCTTCTAATATTGCCTTTAAAGTTAATATGTATTATGGGACGGAGTATTAAATGAGTGTATTTAAAAGTACCGTATTTGCCATCATGATGGTGACTCTGGCCTCCTGTGGTAAATCCGAAGAGAAAGCATCTTCAGGGCAGGTGGCTGCTATCGTCGATGGTAAAGAGATATCGGTGTTGCAGTTGAATCAGGTCATGAAAAATATGCCGAACGTTAACGCTGAAAATGCCGAAGCGGTTCGTAAGCAAGTTTTGGAAAGACTCATTGATCAGCAGATTGTGCTGAACAAGGCTTTGGAAGAAAAGACAGAGCGTAGTGCCGAAGTTGTTTCTGCAATAGAGGCGGCAAAACGGGATGTGATAACCCGCGCTTACTTGACCAATCTGGTTGGCACGCGAGTAAAGCCAGCTCCTCAGCAAGTTAAAGCTTATTTTGATTCCCACCCCGAACTTTTTACCGCTCGCAAAATTTATAACCTGCAGGATATTGCACTGCCTCCAGGCACGATGGTTACCGACGAGCTCAAAGCCCAGGTAGAACATGCCAGGGGGCTGCAAGAGGTTGCCGAATGGTTAAAGGCGCAAGGTCTGAAATTCGGCGCTTCCAGCTATAGCCGGCCTGCCGAACAAATGCCGACGGATGCACTTGCCATTCTTAAAAATCAAAAGGATGGCGCTGTATTGATAGTCCCTATGGATGGGAATGCGCATATTGTGAAGCTGGTCGGAAGTGTAAGTTCTCCTATGGCATACGAGCAGGCAAAACCACTGATTCAAACATTTCTTGTAAATTCCGAAGGCCAGGCATTAATTAAGTCCGAGCTTGCCCGGATGAAAGAAAAAGCCAAAATTGAATATGTAGGTGCTTTTGCGAGCAAACCGTCATCCTCAAGTGGGGTGACTCCTGCGGAAGCGAAACCCGCTGAAAAAAATAACAGCCATATCGAAAAAGGAGTGGTTGGTTTGGATTAAAGAGATATCCAGATCATCACTTAATTAACCATAATCAAACAGGAAGAGATCATGATGAAATGGTGCATGAAAATAATTGGCGCGTTTCTTCTCGCAGTAACATTTAATGCCGCAGCCGCAGATGAATATACTCTTGGTGCTGGGGACGTTATTCGGATTCAGGTGTTTCAAAACCCTGATCTGACCACCGAGGCGCGGGTATCTGAGTCCGGCGAAATCAGTTTTCCCTTGCTAGGTGCCGTGAATGTTGGTGGTGCAGGGATTGGTCAAGCTGAGCGCAAGATCGAACAAAGCCTTGTAAAGGGTGGGTTCGTGCAAAAGCCACAAGTGAATATTGTGCTGCTTCAGGTTAGAGGTAATCAGGTTGCTGTTCTTGGCATGGTGAATCGTCCAGGTCGCTTTGTCATTGAGACCTTTGATACGCATCTCAGTGAAATGCTGGCAACGGCAGGTGGCGTATTGACAATGGCGGGGAGTGGGAAAGCCATTATTACCGGACAGCGTGATGGTCAGGTAATGCGTCGTGAAGTCGACCTGGCAGAACTCTTTTTGCAGGATAAGAAAGATGCTGACCTTCTGGTCATGCGTGGGGATGTAATCTATATTGTTCCAGGTAATCAGGTTTCCATACTGGGGCAGGTAAATCGTCCTGGCCGCTTCCCTCTTGAGGAAGCAAAAATGAAGTTTTCTGATGCGCTGGCAATGGCGGGTGGGGTAAGTCCCGCTGGCGCTGATACTGCGGTGCTTGAGGGCGTGCGTAACGGGCAAAAATTTCACAAAGTGATTGATCTGCCGGCTATCTACCTTGATGAAAGTTCAGACATGAACCCGGATGTGGTCGCCGGGGATTCTATTTATGTGCATCGTGCCCCTGTATTTTATATCTATGGTGAGGTTCAGCGTCCCGGTTCTTATCGTATTGAGAGAAGCATGACGGTCATGCAGGCCCTGGCACAAGGTGGAGGCCCTACCGCTCGTGGAACCCAGCGTGGTCTCAAGCTGCATCGTAAAAATACCTCTGGCGTTGTAGAAAAAACTACGCCGGCATTGGATGAGCTGGTTCACTCTGGCGATGTGCTCTATGTTAAAGAAAGCCTGTTTTAGGGATATCGGATGAATTTGAATCAGATAGTACTTATTCTTCTAGCACGATACCGTATCGTACTGTTTACCTTTTTGTTAACCGTAATAACGGTGCTTATTATCAGTTTGCTGCAGAGCAAGGTTTATCAGGCAACGGCATCGGTAGTACTCAATTACAAGGGTACTGATCCGGTAACCGGTACGGTCGTCCCCGGCAATATGGCGCTGGGTTATGTTCCGACCCAGATCGATATTATCAATAGTCAGCACGTTGCGCTCAAGGTGGTCGACGAGTTGCGCATGGCCGAAAACGAGAACGTAAAGGCAAAGTTTGAAGAAGACACAGGTGGTCGTGGCGATCTGCGATTCTGGCTGGCTGATTTGCTTCTGAAGAAGCTTACCGTGACTCCAGGCCGCGACAGTAGCGTGATTGAAATCATGTTTGAAGGGTCAGACCCTGACTTTGTGGCCTTGGTCGCCAATTCTTTTGCAAACGCTTATCAAGAAACCAACGTTGAGTTGAAGGTTGAGCCGGCGCAGAAGGCCGCCCAGTATTTTGGAACGCAGATTCAGGCTTTGCGTGACAGTTTGTCGCAATCCCAGTCCAAACTATCTAAATATCAGCGTGAAAATGGCTATACCAGCTCCGATGAACGTATGGATGTCGAGGCATCCCGGCTGAACTGGCTTTCAGAGCAGCTGGTTGCAGCGCAAGGTCAGTCGATTGAAGCTGAGTCCAGATCCGGTGGAAGCCGTAAGAATGCTTTTGAATCTCCTGATGTGGTCGCCAATCCGATTATTCAGAATTTGAAAATAAATCTGGCGAATGCAGAGTCCAAACTTGCTGAATTATCTCAGCGCTTGGATAAAAATCACCCGCAATATCAAGCCGCTGAAGCGGAAATCAACAAGATAAAGTCCCAGCTGAGTGCTGAAGTGAAAACGGTGACAGGTTCTGTTGGCAATGGCGCGGGCATTCAAAAGCAACGTGTGGCTGAATTGCAGGCGCAGGTTGATAAGCAAAAAGCCGTGCTGGTCGAGATGAATCGTTCACGTGATGAGATGTTGGTTTTGCAAAAAGACGTTGAGATGGCTCAGCGCGCTATTGATGCCGCGATGCAACGCTATAGCCAGACCATGATCGAGTCAAAATCCAACCAGAGTGATGTGGCGATTCTGAATACAGCGACATCGCCATTGTTCCCTTCCGGCACCAGGACCTTGCTTAAGTTGGCATTTGGTTCAGTTATCGGTCTGATACTTGGCATTGGTTTTGCATTTATTTCTGAATTTATGGATAGACGTGTGCGAAGCAAAGACGATATTTCCAGTTTGCTGGGGGTTCCTGTGTTTGCCTTGATTGATGGCGTTCCACCGGCAACAGGCATCAAAGCATTGCCGCAAAATATCGTTAAATATTTGCCTTCAGCTTGAGGAATCATATGGATCTGACGAATGGAATTACTCCGGCAGTAAGCAATATCAAGCCTGAGAAAACTGAAGCGAATATTGGCAAGCTGTTGCTGGATTTGGGGAAGCTGACGCCGGACGAAGCTGAGCGGGTGTTGCGGTTGCAAAAACAGGAAAACATCCGTTTTGGTGAAGCAGCACTGAGACTGGGTTTTATCAATGAGGCGGATATCAGACAAGCGCTGTCTGTTCAATTTGAATATCCGTATTTGCAAACAAACGAGGGTGGATTCTCGCCAGACCTCGTGGCTGCATATCAGCCGTTTTCGAAACAGGTGGAGGCTTTGCGAGCCCTCCGCACACAGCTCATTTTGCGGTGGTTCAGTGAGGGTAACAAGGCATTGGCTGTTGTGTCGGCAAAATCAGGGGATGGCTGTAGTTATATTGCAGCCAATCTCGCGATTGTGTTCTCACAGTTGGGTGAAAATACCTTGCTGATTGATGCCAATCTGCGTGAACCTGTGCAGCATCGCAATTTCAACCTGAGTGAGCCCCGCGGTCTTTCTGATATTTTGATCGGGCGTTCTGGTCCGGAGGTCATTACTCACCTGGGTGCGTTTGAGAATCTATCCGTCCTCGGTGCTGGCACCATCCCGCCTAATCCTCAGGAACTGTTGGCCCGCAGTTCATTCACCGATCTCATGAATACAGTCATGGGTGATTACGATGTCATTATTGTGGATACATCTTCTACGGAACACTCTTCAGACGCACAGTCGGTAGCTGGGCGCTGTCGGGGAACGTTGGTCGTGTCCCGTGTCAATGAAACCAAGCTACAGGATTTGAACGTGTTGAAAGATCAACTAGGTGGCGTAGGAGTACGAATTGTCGGGGCTGTTGCCAACCAGTTTTAATTAACTTGAACGATAGAGGGGGGATGAAGTTTCCCCTCTGTGTGAAATAAAGCGATAGTCATGGACAAGTTTGGCAATATTGCACGGCATTGGACCTCTCCAGATAAAACCATGGGCGCCTGGATCGCGATTGCGGTTGGGTTGCTAATTGTTTATTTCCCGACATTCTGGGATCTATTCCATGGCCTGTGGGGTACTGAACGCCATGCGCATGGCCCCATTGTTTTCTTCGTGTCTATCTGGTTTTTTTATTTCAAGTTAAAACAGCTTCCGGCGTATGGCATTAGTTTTGAGCCATTTCCTGTCCTGGGGTGGCCCATTCTAATTTTTGGCCTATTGGTGTTCATTCTGGGGCGATCACAAACCCTGCTGATTTTTGAAGTTGGCTCACTCATCCCTGTGCTATTAGGGATTACCCTGATTTTCATGGGTAGCCGAGTCGCCAAGTTTTTATGGTTTGCTTTCTTCTTTTTGTGTTTTGTCGTGCCATTGCCTGCATTCGTAGTGGATGCTGCGACATTACCCATGAAAACGGCCGTTTCTTTTGCTACCGAGCATATTCTCTATGCGCTGGACTACCCCATCGCGCGGACTGGGGTTATGTTGACCATAGGCCAATATCAGTTGCTGGTGGCGGATGCATGTGCAGGCCTAAACTCGCTATTTACCCTTGAAGTATTAGGGCTACTCTACATGAACGTGACGCATCATGAATCCCCATTCAGAAACTTCATGCTTGCGGTGTTGATTATCCCCATCTCGTTTATTGCCAATGTTACCCGCGTGATTGTCCTTGCGCTCATTACTTATCATTGGGGGGATGCTGCTGGGCAAGGGTTCTTGCACGAGTTTTCCGGCATTGTGTTGTTTATTACAGCCCTCTTGTTAGTGATTGCGACGGATGGCCTTTTGCGTGTGCTATCGAACAAGTTTAAAAAATCGCAGCAAGCCACGTCATCCGATCTGAAGGTATAGCCCAATGGTGAAACTTCCTCAAGCTTCATTACGCCTGGCCATATTCATAGTGATTCTTTTTGCGGCTAGTGCAGGTCTTGCTTATTGGCTAACCCCTCACATGCAAACGCAGCAAATGCCCGAAGATTTCGAGGCCATGCTGCCTAAAAAGATCAATGACTGGACAGAGCAGCCCAATCCCTACCTGCAGGTCGGCCTGGTCGATACCACCGATAAAAGTGTTGATCAGCCATATGATCGCGTACTCATGCGTAGTTATCGCTCGAATGAGGGCGCGCAAGTCATGCTGGCTTTAGCCTATGCCAAAGAGCAATCGCAGGATGTGAAAATTCACAGGCCGGATGTCTGTTATCAGGCGCAAGGTTTTGCCATCCATTCCCGGCATGTGCAGGCTTTCAATATTGACGGTCAGCACGACATTCAACTTGTTCGTCTTGTGGTTTCTCAACCATCTCGCCTGGAAGTAGTGAGTTACTGGATCAGGGTCGGCAATGAATATCCAGTGACCCCCCTTAATATGCGCATGAAAATTTTACGCGATGGCCTCGCAGGAAAGGTGGCAGATGGCATCCTGGTGAGAGTGTCATCTATCGTGGATGACGAGTCTGAGGCAGCCGCCGCGTTTGCACGACAAGAAGAATTCTTGAAAGAGATGGTTGCTGCTCTTCCTCCAGACCAATCAAGGGTTCTGGCGCGTTTCTAACTTTCCGCACAGCCTTGTCTGGCCCGGAATCTGCTTAAGTTGCAGAGCTAGTCTTTACGACAGGTAATATTCATAACCCGGCTTGTTAGGGTGATTTTAATTTAAGATTTCAGGATATTTATGCGGGTATCAATTTATATCCCTACTCATAACAGATTGGATTTGCTAAAAAAGGCCATTGATTCTGCCTTGCAGCAAACCCATGCTGACGTAGAAGTGATCGTTGTCAACGATGGTTCCAGGGATGGTACCGATCAATATCTGATCGATCGCGCCCAAACAGATTCCCGCCTGCTTTACATCAATAAAACAACGGCAGAAGGCGCTCCCAAAGCCAGAAATGCAGCCATTAAAATGGCCACGGGTGCCTTTGTTACTGGGCTTGACGATGACGATGCGTTTGAGCCCACACGCATTGAAGCTTTCATCAAGTACTGGGAGTTACTGACAGGTCTGGGCATCCAGCCGGCCTGTTTGTATTCGCAAGATGTCATCATCGCCAATGGCTTAAAGGTTCGCACTTCTGGCAAACGCGGTAGTGTAAGCTTTAGTGACCTGATTGAATTCAACTATATAGGTAATCAGATATTTGCACCCAAAGAACACTTTATGGGCGCAGGTCTATTTGATGAGTCACTTCCAGCCTGGCAGGACCTTGAGTTTTTTATGCGTGTTCTGGCGAAATATGGTCAAGCTTACCTGCTGGATTTGCCTACACAACTATATGATGACTCTCCTAGGGGCGATCGTATTTCCGTCAAGTCCGAAAAGAAAATTCGCGACGCCTTTCGCATAGTGTCGACCAAGCATGCAAGTCAGTCTCCGAGAGGCCAGCAGTTGTTAATGTTGCGCGTGTTTTCGCCTTTCTATGGCGTACGCCCTACGTTTCGGGATATATGGGAATTCATGCGTCTTGGATTCTGGCCTCAAGGGATGCTTCGATTGTTACGCGAAGCCTGTCGCAAGGCTTAATTATGCAGAATAGTGAATCACGCCATGAATAAAAGTCTCACCCCGATTATTGCCGCAGTGATCTATGCGTTTATCGCCATCTTTTCTGGGTTGGTCTCTGTAGGTCTTGTGGATTTTGCAGGCCATCGTTATGGCATGTTGCTCGCCGTACCTGCGTTAATTGTACTGGGGCTGATTTTTATTGCTGACCGATATGTTCTTTTTCTGCTGGTATTAGTCGTTCGCGCTTCCATTGATCAGGTGCTGGATACGACCAAGTTTGCCGGTATCGGCTTGGGGGGAGCGTTAAATGCGCTGATTATACTGATTGGGTTTCTGGCGTATTTACAAGCAGATAAACATATCCGAAAAATTCTTTTTTCGACATGGTTGCCATTTTTAGCGGCGTATGTGATTGCGATTGTGCTCTCACCAGAGCGCATGCCGGCCATTAAATTATATTTGACCCTGATTTCTACAGCCGCAGTTTTAATGCTGGGCATGCATTTGGTGAAAACCGAAAAGGACTTCTTCAAATGGTTGAAGATTATCTTGTTGTCCAGTGTTATTCCTTTGCTATATGGGTTTGTAATGCTGGCTGTGCATTCGATGCACCATTTTGGCAGTCGAATCAATAGTACTTTTAATCATCCAAATGTGTTTGCTTTTTACCTGGTATTGGTCATTTCCATTGGGTTTTATGCCTGGAAATCTAACAGCGACTTTTTGGGAAGCAGCTTGAAGAAATGGCTACCCATTTACCTGGCGCTATTGTGCCTGATGCTGGTGCTCACCCAAACGCGAAGCGCCTGGCTTGGTTTTGCAGCATTCTTTACGGTATATGCGTTGATATACGAGCGACGTTATCTGATTCTTGTCGTGGCCATGCCGATCGTGGCCATCATGATTCCAGAGGTCAGGGATCGGTTAAGTGACCTGTCTTCGGGCAACGAGATGGTGGGCTACGCTAAACTTAATTCCTATGCCTGGCGGAAGTACCTCTGGGAATGCGCAATGAACTGGATGCAACCGGCAAAATATATATTCGGCTATGGTGCTGAAAGCTTCAAACATTACTCCATCGACTTTTTCCCCTTGGCTGGTCCTACGGGTGCCGCATCCCATAATATTTATTACCAGGTATTTTTTGAAATGGGGATTGTCGGTCTTTTCGCTTATGTATGGCTTTATCTGAAAACCGGATTCGTCATTTTCAAGTTTTCTTCCCGTAACAAGCTGCTGGTGTTTATATCGCTCAGCCTCATATTCGAATATTTGATGTTCAGCTACTCCGATAACATGATGTATTACTTGAACTACAATTGGTACTTCTGGTTCTTTATGGGAGCCGTTATTGGATGGCTGAGCCGTATGAAGTCGCCCTCAGATTCTCCAGCGCTTGATGGTACTGATGAAACATCGAATTCCAGAATGGTAGATAAAATTTGAACATTGCGTATTTTGTAAATCAGCACCCTCTGGTCAGCACTAGTTTCATTCGTCGGGAAATTAACGCACTTGAACGAAACGGCTGCAAGGTCTTCAGAACCGCCATACGTGGCTGGCTGAGCCCGGTTGTCGATCCAGGCGATATGCGGGAGAGGCAGTTAACGCGCTACATCATGCAGGTGGGCGGGTTTGCTCGTATCAGCACCATATTCCGCATTTTTGTGCAGCAGCCTGCACTGTTTGTTAAAACGGCTTTGTGCGCAATCAAGTTGGGTTTCCGCGCTGAAAAGGCTTTTTTTTATAGCCTGATTTATTTTTCTCACGCCTGCATATTGCGCGACTGGTACACGCGAGAAAAGATTGATCATGTGCATGCGCATTTTGGCACTAACTCAACCGAGGTGTTGATGTATTGCAAACTGCTCGGTGGTCCGAGTTACAGTTTTACGGTACATGGCCCGGAGGAGTTCGATAAAAACAAGCTGATCCACCTCAAGGAAAAGGTGCGTCACGCCAGCTTTGTTATCGCGATCAGTGCTTTTACCAAGAGTCAGTTGTTTCGCTGGGTAGATTTCAGTGACTGGTCAAAAATTCATGAAGTGCATTGTGGTCTGGAGGCAGATTTTTACAATGTCAGTCCTGTGCCTATTCCAGAGGTGCATCGTTTGGTTTGCGTTGGGCGGTTGTGCGAGCAAAAAGGGCAAATGCTTCTGGTGGAAGCAATCGCGTTGTTGGCTGCCCGCCAGCATAAAGTGGAGCTGGTCTTGGCTGGTGATGGTGAGATGCGTGCTGAAATTGAAGCCCAGATACGCAAGCACAGGCTTGAATCGCAAATCAGCATCACCGGGTGGATTACGAGTGCGCAGGTGCGCGAGTACATGCAACATTCCAGTGCAATGATATTGCCAAGTTTTGCAGAAGGGCTGCCGGTGGTCATTATGGAGGCGATGGCACTCAAGCGCCCCGTATTAACAACCTATGTTGCCGGTATTCCTGAGCTGGTGGTGGATGGTATAACGGGATGGTTATTCCCGGCTGGGGATGTGGAAGCCCTGGCAGGTGCAATACAAGGCTTTATGGAAACGCCAGTTGCTGAGTTGTCAGCGATGGGGGTGCGCGGCTATGAGCGTGTTATTGCAAGACATGCGGTAGATACCGAGGCTCAGAAACTGATAGCACTTTTTAAGTCGCTGCCTTCCCACCAGACGCGTTGAGCAAGGTGAATAACTCGCGCCGAGACATGCTGCCGCATCTGGTAAAACTTGGGAAGTTTGCTTTGGTCGGTTGCCTGGTGCTGGGACTTGATACCTTGATGTTTACTGCATTCATGCGGTTCGGTCTCAAACCGAATGCCGCCAGAATTGCCAGCGTCTTTTTGGCGATGGTCTGCTCATGGTTATTGAATCGGATATTTACATTCAAGGCGGGCAAGCCAGGCCGAAACTTCATGTTCGAGTGTGGCGCCTTCATGCTTTCCCAGCTGCCTGGTGCCGTGATGAATGCGGTGGTGTCATTGTGGGCGTTTCACCATATTGCCATCGCCGCAACGTATCCTTTGATTGCGGTGTTTTTAGGAAGCTGCGCCGGACTGCTGCTTAATTATCTCTTGGCCAGCCGATACATTTTCAAGCATTAATGCGGAGCGAATGCAGGCTAGGCCGTTACTTGTTTTTTGACCGAGGTTAACTGAGGTGATACTGATTCATGCAATACATTGATCTCTTATGGTTCATCGTCGGCGTCATCCTGTTTGTTCCGACCAGCTATTTCTGCCTGCAAATTGCCATGGCGTTCTTTCATTCGAAAGAAATGTCCATTCTGCCTGCCACCACTCCCTCACTGGCGATACTGGTGCCTGCCCATAACGAAGCCAATGGCATTGGCGTCACGCTCAAATCCCTGCTGGCCCAAATTGACTTGCCCCAGAGCATTATCGTGATTGCCGACAATTGTACCGATGACACGGCGGAAGTTGCTCGCCAGTATGGTGTCACTGTCATTGAACGCCATGATGATCTGAAGCGAGGCAAGGGATTTGCCCTTGACTATGGCATGCAATACCTCAAAAACACCCTGCAGCCGCCAGAGATCGTCATGATCGTGGATGCTGATTGCTGGGTGGGGCCCAACGCAATCCCCACGCTCGCACAATCGTCCATGATGCGTCAGCGGCCCGTGCAGGCCCTTTACTTGATGGTTTCGCCGGATGCCAGTGCCCTCAAGACTCGCTTGGCCGAGTTTGCCTGGGTCGTTAAAAACCAGGTTCGTCCGCTGGGCTTGCGAGTGATGCAAGGCCCATGTCAACTAATGGGCACAGGCATGGCGTTTCCATGGGCGTTTATCGCAAAAGCCGACCTCGCCAATGGTCATTTGGTAGAAGACATGAAGCTGGGCCTGGATGCGGCCAATGCGGGGCATGCACCTGTTTTTTGCCATGAGGCGCTCGTCAAAAGTGCATTTGCCGCGAATGAGGCCGGAGCGGATTCCCAGCGCACACGATGGGAACATGGCCATATCAGCATGATTTTCAATACAGGATTACCTCTCGTACTAAAAGGTTTGCGCACCCGCAATACGGCGCTTGTCGCAATGGCTTTGGATATCTGTATTCCTCCCTTGGCACTCCTCGTCATGTTTTTGGGTGCATACACCGTGATATCAGCGGTCATCGCCTTATTCGGCTATTCTGGTTCATTGGTGTTGGGTGGCGCTATGCTGATGCTTTTGATCTTCGCCGTGATGGCTGCGTGGACTAAATTTGGGCGGCATGCCATTCCTCTGTGGATGTTGGCGTATGCCCCTTTTTACGCGCTCAAGAAAATTCCCTTGTATCTGAAATTTCTGGTCAAGCGCCAAGTGGAGTGGGTACGCTCGCAGCGCGATTAAGACAAGGTGTTTATTAAACCATTGTCTCTGATTGGAGACATGCGGCGTTTCACTGGGTTACTTGATTGCAAACATTATTTTTTTTGCCCCTTTATATCCGTCGTCATTTTGAGACAATCGCTGAGATGTGGCTCCTGTGGCCGATTTAAGGCCACTGTTTATAAACCGTATTTAATTTCAGGCTTGTTTGATAATTCGGGCCTGCTATTTGCTTAACTGATAACCGACAACACATGCAAACTCGCCTTAATGATCAAGATGAACCGATGAAACATATCCAGCTTTTTAATATCAAGATTGACGTGCTGGATATGGCTGGCAGCGTGGCTCGCATATTCACCTGGCTTGACGCCGATGCGCGCGATTGCCGGTATGTGGTGACACCCAATGTTGACCATGTGGTCAAGCTAAGTGAAAACACCTCTTTCAAAGCCGCATATGACCAGGCTTCGCTGGTGGTTGCCGATGGCAAGCCAGTGGTGCTGGCTTCAAGGCTTCTGGGGAAGCCACTGCCGGGAACTGTGCCGGGTAGCGATCTGGTACCAGCCGTGTTTTCCCATGTTCAAACTCGTAAAGACCAGATTTTGCGGGTGTACTTGCTTGGCGCAGGGGCTGGCGTGGCCGAGCGGGCTGCCAAGCATATTCATGCACAGTGGCCCAATGTCAGCGTGGTGGGCTTGTATAGCCCGCCCATGGGTTTCGAAAAAAGCCCTGAGGAATGCCAAAAGATTTGCACCCAGATCAATCAAACGGAAGCTGATTTGCTGGTGATCGGTCTGGGAGCACCAAAGCAGGAGCTATGGGTTGCCAAATACCAGTCCGCGTTGAAAGTGAAGGTGGCTTTATGCGTAGGGGCGACGATAGATTTTTTGGCCGGTGAGAAACCACGTGCTCCAATGTGGATGCGCCGATGCGGGGTGGAGTGGCTGCACCGCATGGCCTCTGAGCCGAAAAGACTGGTATCCCGGTATCTGAATGATGCCGTGGTGTTTCCACGACTATTCTTGAAAGAATGGTTGAAAAAGGATTGAGCAAGCCCTGCTAACATGGGGCTGGAGCGATTGAATAATGTCGAAAATTGATTTGGGGGAATGTAAATGAAAATAGTGCCAGTGATTTTGTCGGGTGGGTCGGGGACACGCTTGTGGCCATTATCAAGGCAGGCCTTGCCCAAGCAATTGTTACCCCTGACTTCCGGGCACTCCATGTTGCAAGAGACCTTGCTGCGCCTCGGCGGAGTGGATGCCATGGAGTCACCTATCGTGGTGTGCGGCAATGACCATCGTTTTCTGGTAGCAGAGCAATTACTGGAAATAGGCAGCAAGCCTAAGGCCATCGTGCTTGAACCCATTGGTCGTAATACCGCGCCTGCCATTGCCGTCGCAGCAAGCTGCTTGCTCAAGGAGAGTGCGGATGATGTGCTCATGCTGGTATTACCTGCCGACCATGTCATCCAAAACAAGGTAGCCTTCTCGGCCGCCATTGCCGTCGCAGCACAAGCGGCAAAAAGTGGCCGTCTGGTGACCTTTGGTATCAAGCCTACCGTACCAGAAACCGGCTACGGCTATATCAATGGCGGTGCAGCGCTGGCCAATTGTCCTGGCAGTTATGAATTATCCCGGTTTGTTGAAAAGCCCGATCTTGATACAGCCAAACAATATCTCGCTTCTGGGGATTACTACTGGAACAGTGGCATGTTCCTGTTCAGCCCCAAGCAATACATGGAGGAGCTTGCCCAGTATGCTCCTGACATTGCCAGCAAGGCCAAGGATGCGCTGGAACAAAGCTACACAGACCTCGACTTTGTGCGTCTGCATGAGGATAGCTTCAAGGAATGCCCATCGCAGTCGGTCGATTACGCGGTGATGGAGCATACGCGCAACGCAGCAGTGGTGCCTGTGGATATTGGCTGGAGTGACGTAGGCTCCTGGACTGCGCTCGCCGATGTACTGGACAAGGATGAGGCAGGCAATGTCACGGTGGGCGATGTCTACCTCAATGGCGTGAAGAACTCCATGGTGCGTAGCGAAGGCCGTATGGTTGCCGCGTTGGGTGTTGAAAACCTGATTATCGTGGAAACCAGCGATGCCGTGCTTGTGGCACACAAGGATGCTGCGCAGGACGTGAAGAAAATCGTTGATTACCTCAAAGCACAGGGCCGCAAGGAACACGAATATCACTCCCGCGTATACCGCCCCTGGGGCTGGTATGAAGGCATTGACGCGGCTGAGCGTTTTCAGGTCAAGCGCATTATGGTCAAGCCCGGCGAAAAGCTTTCATTGCAGATGCATCACCATCGAGCAGAACACTGGGTGGTGGTCAGTGGCACCGCCATCGTCACCAAAAATGGTGAGGCTGAAATGCTATGTGAAAACCAGTCGACCTATATCCCGATTGGCGCAACACATCGCCTTGAAAACCCGGGCAAGCTGCCTTTGCATCTGATTGAGGTGCAGTCTGGTGGGTATCTGGGTGAAGACGATATTGTGCGTTTTGAAGATACATACGGCCGCAGCTGATGTGGCTTGAACAATAAAAAGCGTAATACGGGCTAATTAATTGACACAACATACATTGCCACGCATCACTTACTATCCATATTTCCATACGGGTAATCAGTACACGGAACGGATGATCGAGCTTCATTCCAGTTTCGCGGAGGTCGTCCCTTTTGAGGGCTTTTATAAAGCGCTCAAAACCCTGATTGCCCGTGGATTCAAACGCAATGATTTTTCCGTGATCAACTGGCTCGAAACCGAATGCCTGGATCGCTCCACCAAACGATTTTCATTGGCCAGAGCGGGCGGCTTGTTGGTGAAGCTGCTGGTGCTAAAAGTGGTGACAAAAAAAATTGTCATGGTGGTGCATAACTACTATCCGCATGGTGCCGCCAAGTCGGATATTCCCAGGATTCTGCGCTTTATGCGTCTGATGGAGAAACTGTCCGATGTGGTGATTTCGCATTCGGGCGCGGATGTTGGACGCTATGAGTACGTGCCCCATCCGCTTTATCAGTTCAAGAGCAGCTCACCATCATTGCAAGTGCCCGAACTAGCGCCTTTGCAGGGTAAGCCCTATTTCATCGTGTTTGGCCGCATCATGCCCTACAAGAATGTGCATGAATTGATGAAGGTATGGCCAGCCAATATGAACCTGCTGATTGCGGGCATCGTTGGGGACGAAGCCTATGTACAACAGTTGCGTGCGCAAGCGTCGGACAATATTTATTTCGCGGCCAGAGAGCTCTCGGATGACGAGGCAAAGCTAGTGGTGGAGCAGTCTCAGGCAGTGATTATTTGCCACGCAGAAGAGAATGTCGTGGTGAGTGGTACCTTCTTTTTTGCGATGTCATTGAAAAAACATGTAATCGCCATGGAAACGCCATTCATGACATGGGCTGCAGAGACTTTGCCTGAAGGCTATGTTGCCGTCAGTCAGGATGTGGCAGGCGTTGCTCAGGCAGCGGTGCGGTTTCGACCTGAGATTGCGATCCAGCCAGCGATGACGGAAGCGCATTTCGGCGATACCGTGATTACGAATTCGTTAAAAATGGCTTATCGTTTGGATTGAATAATACTGCGATTAGCGCTAAAGAGCGCTGCGCTATACAGCTAAAAATGAAGAAGGGAAGGCAATGAAAGTATTGGTGGTAGGTGGGGCCGGGTATATCGGTTCGCACATGGTCAAGATGCTGTTGGGCGAGGGGCATGAGGTCATTACGTTTGACAATCTGTCGTCTGGCTATCGCGATGCAGTGGTGGGCGGCACCTTTGTGCAGGCAGACCTGGCCGACAAGACTGCACTGGATGACGTGTTTGTGAAATACGCGCCAGATGCCGTGATGCATTTTGCCTCGTATATCCAGGTAGGTGAGTCGGTGCGGCATCCGGACAAGTATTATCTCAACAACTTCACCAATACCATGAATCTGCTGGATGCCATGGTGAAGCATGGGGTGAATTACTTTATTTTCTCGTCCACTGCGGCCGTTTTCGGTGAGCCGGAGTATGTGCCGATTGATGAAGCGCATGCCAAGAACCCGCTGAATCCCTATGGCCGTTCCAAGCTGATGGTGGAGCAGGCGCTGGGCGATTATGAGCGCGCCTATGGCATCAAGTCGGTTTGCCTGCGCTACTTCAATGCGGCGGGGGCAGACCCTGAAGGCCAGCTCGGTGAGCGGCACGAGCCTGAGACCCATCTGATCCCGCTGGTGTTGCAGGCGATCTCCGGACGACGCGACAACATTACGGTGTTTGGTCGCGATTACGATACGCCAGACGGTACCTGCATCCGCGATTACATTCATATTGTCGACTTGTGCAGCGCGCATTCGCTGGCTTTGCGTAAATTGATGGAAACCAACATCAGCCGCCGTTATAACTTGGGCAATGGCGCAGGCTTCTCTGTGCAGGAAGTCATTGCCGCGGCGCAAAAAGTGACGGGCAAGCCGATCAAGGTGGCGGAAGGTGAACGCCGTGAAGGTGACCCGGCCAGACTGGTGGCGGATGCCTCACTTGCGCGCAGTGAACTGGGATGGAAACCGGTTTACGCGGATCTGGAAACCATCATCCAGCACGCCTGGCAGTGGGAGTCCAAAACAGTTGGCAAGCCTGTTTGATTGGTCCTTAAGGGCTATTTAATATTTCGGTCATTGGTGTACATTACATTAATGATTTTTATCACGATGATCGCAACCCCTTTTCAGCGATCATCCAACCTGTTGGGAGATTAAACTCAAATGCGTCAAAAAAATGTCACTAAGGCAGTCTTCCCGGTCGCGGGCCTGGGTACGCGTTTTCTGCCGGCTACCAAAGCCAATCCCAAGGAAATGTTGCCTGTCGTCGACAAGCCATTGATTCAATATGCGGTGGAAGAAGCTGTTGCTGCCGGCATCACCGACCTTATTTTCATTACTGGCCGTAACAAGCGCTCCATCTCTGATCACTTCGATATGGCCTATGAGCTTGAGAATGAGCTGGAGCGTAACGGCAAGAAGCAATTGCTTTCCGTTGTACAGAATATTGTTCCCAAGAATGTGAACTGCATCTATATCCGTCAAAATCAGGCGCTGGGCCTGGGCCATGCGGTTAAGCTGGCAAAGCCTGTGGTGAATGATGATCCATTTGCCGTGATTCTGGCCGATGACTTGATTGATGCCAAAGTGCCTGTGGTCAAACAAATGGTGGATGCCTACCAGTATTACCGTTGCTCCTTGCTGGGCGTGCAGGAAGTGCCGCGCGATCAAACCAAGAGCTACGGCATTGTCGCAACCCACCCGATGAGCAATGGTATTGAGCAGGTGGCGGGTATCGTGGAAAAACCAAAGCCAGAAGAAGCGCCTTCCAACCTGGGTGTGGTGGGCCGTTATATCCTGACGCCTCGTATTTTCCACCATCTGGAAAACTTGCAAGCCGGTTCCGGTGGCGAGCTGCAATTGACTGATGCGATTGCCAGCCTGCTGAGCGAAGAGCAGATTCTGGCGTACCGTTTTGAAGGTACGCGTTACGATTGCGGCTCCAAGTCTGGTTTCCTGGAAGCGACTGTGCGCCTGGGTCTGAAGCACCCTGAGTGCGGTAAGGATTTGCGTGCCCTGCTGGAAGCCATTGCCGCTGAAGGCTTGGTTGGCAAAAAGAAGTAATGCGATAGCTTACCGCTGCGACGTCATGCGGTAACTTTTCAAGGTCGAGGGCGCCAATGTGGTGCCCTCGATGTATTTTCGGGGCTGGTTTTGTGGCTGTTTTTTGATGGACTTGCCGCTCAGCTTTTCATATTGCGCCATCACCTTGGGCACATAGGCCTGAGTTTCTGCATAGGGCGGAATCTCGTTACCATATTTTTCCACCGCGCCTTCACCTGCATTGTAGGCTGCAATCGCCAAGTCCAGCCGGCCGGGATATTTCTTCTGCAACAGGCTGAAATAGCGCGTGCCAGCCTTGAGGTTGGCGCTGACCGAGCTTGCACTATTTTTTACACCAAACCGATTGCCGGTTTCGGGCAATACCTGCATCAAGCCCATGGCGCCTTTGCTGGAGATGGCATCCTGCCGATAGCCAGACTCCACCGAGATCAAGGCATGTACCAGGCATGGATCCAGCCCGGAACTGCGAGCGGCGGAGAGGATGGATTTGGCATGTGGCTTGGCGGAGAGCGTTTGACGCTGTTGGGCCAGTGCATCGGCAGAGGGCTGCAATTGATAGGGGGTCGTCGCGCCACAGGCGATGGGCTCATGTGACGCACCTTCGCCTGCCCATGCCACAGGCAGGGCAGAGATAAAAAGGGCGGAAACCGCCATGTTTAATCTGCAAATAAACTGCATAAGATTTAAAATATTGCCAGTTCAGAGAGCATGCTTTGCATGTTAACAAGAAAATGCGGCTTTAACAGCGCACTAACTCCGCTACGGAATCACTGCTCAACCCATGACCACCACTGCTGTCGATACGCCAAGCCCATCTGCCGAGAATCATACGCCCATGATGCGCCAATATCTGGGGATCAAGGCGCAATATCCTGACATGTTGCTGTTTTATCGCATGGGCGATTTTTATGAATTGTTCCATGATGATGCCGAGAAAGCCGCCAGGCTGTTAGGCATTACCCTCACCAAGCGCGGAGCTTCCAATGGCGAACCCATCCGCATGGCCGGTGTGCCTTATCATGCCGCTGAACAATACCTGGCCAAGCTTGCCAAGCTGGGCGAGGCCGTTGCGATTTGCGAGCAGATTGGTGACCCTGCCAAGAGCAAAGGCCCGGTGGAGCGGCAAGTCACACGCATCCTGACGCCGGGCACCTTGACTGATAGTGCATTGCTGGACGACACCCGCGATAACCTGCTGGTCGCCATATCCGCCGGGGAGGGGATTGTTGGCTTGGCCCGTATCAATCTGGCAGCAGGCCAGCTTGTGCTCACTGAAGTTGCCCCCGGCCTGCTTGCGCAGGAGCTGGAGCGTATTTCTCCCGCTGAATTGCTGCTGGCCGATGGCTACCAGCACCCCAGCATTGAAGCGCTGAAATGCCCGAAAAAACGCCTGGCGCCATGGCAATTTGATCTCGACTCCGCGACGCAATTGCTGACGCAGCAATTCAATACGCATGACTTGGCGGGCTTTGGCTCTGCCGACCTGACCCAAGCCATTTCGGCCGCAGGCGCCTTGCTGGATTACGTGCGTCACACCCAGCGCAGCAGCCTGCCACATATCAATGCTTTATCGGTGGAGCAAAGCGGTGAGTACATTCAGTTCGATGCCGCCAGCCGCCGCAATCTTGAAATAGACCAAACCCTGCGCGGCGAACCAGCGCCCACTCTCTATTCGCTGCTGAATACTAGCCGCACCGCCATGGGTGCACGCTTGCTACGGCACTGGCTCCATCACCCTTTGCGCGATCATGCGGCGATACAGGCACGCCTGGAGGCCGTCGCTGCGCTATTGGAGGGCGATGCCCTGCAAGCACCCCGGCGTTTGCTCAATAATATTGGCGATATCGAGCGCATTACCGCGCGCGTGGCCTTGAAAAGCGCCCGCCCACGCGATCTTTCCGGTTTGCGCGATAGCTTGCAGCAATTGCCTGAACTTCAACAATCGCTGGCCGGCTTGCCATCAGCGCTTTTGCAGCAGGCGATGGCCTTGCTACAGCCGCCCGCGGACGTGACATCCTTGCTCGCTGCGGCCATACGTCCCGAGCCCTCATCCGTGCTGCGCGAAGGTGGTGTCATCGCCGATGGGTATGATGCCGAGCTGGATGAGCTGCGTGGGATACAAAGCAATTGCGGGGAATTTTTACTCAAGTTTGAAGCAGAAGAACGCGCCCGCACCGGCCTAGCCAACCTCAAGGTGGAATACAACAGCGTGCATGGCTTTTACATTGAAATCAGCCGCGCGCAGGCCGAGCATGCCCCCCCTGAATACCGCCGCCGACAGACGCTCAAAAATGCCGAGCGTTTTATTACGCCAGAGCTCAAGACGTTTGAAGACAAGGTGCTCTCTGCCAATGAGCGTGCGCTGGCACGCGAAAAAGCCTTGTATGAAGCGCTGCTGGAGGCACTTGCGCCTTATATTCAAGCCTTGCAGGCCAATGCCCACGCCGTGGCTCAGCTCGATGTCATCGCCACTTTTGCCGAGCGTGCCCAGGCACTGAACTATGTGCAACCTGAATTTAGCGCAGAAGCGGGCATCCAGATTACGGCAGGCCGACATCCGGTAGTGGAACAACTGGCACAACCCTTTATCGCCAACGATGTGCAGCTCACGCCTTACCGGCAGTTGCTGCTGATTACCGGGCCCAATATGGGCGGTAAATCAACCTATATGCGGCAGACTGCTTTAATTGTGCTGCTGGCGCATTGCGGTTGTTTTGTCCCTGCCAAGGCTGCGCGTATCGGGCAGGTAGATCGCATCTTTACCCGCATAGGCGCTTCGGATGACCTGGCTGGCGGCCGCTCCACCTTCATGGTGGAAATGACGGAAACCGCCAACATCCTGCATAACGCTACCGAGTACAGCCTGGTCTTGCTCGATGAAATCGGGCGCGGCACTTCCACGTTCGACGGCCTCTCGCTGGCCTGGGCCGTCGCCCGCCAACTGCTGGAGCGCAATCGCAGCTACACCCTGTTTGCTACCCATTATTTTGAACTGACACGGTTGGTCGAAGATTTTAAGCAAGCCGCCAATGTGCATCTGGATGCGGTGGAACATGGCAGCGGTATTGTCTTCCTGCATGCTGTGCAAGAGGGACCTGCCAGTCAGAGTTACGGCCTGCAGGTCGCCCAGCTGGCAGGTATTCCACGGTCTGTCGTGAACGCAGCCAAACGCAAGCTGGTGCAACTGGAACAGCAGAATATACAAGCTGGCCCACAGGGTGATATGTTCAGCCATCAGGCTGCTGCCGAGCCTCAAGTCGAAATTTCCCCCGCGCTTGCCGAATTGGAGCGTCTTGATCCCGATGATCTGACGCCCAAGCAGGCGCTGGAGGCCTTGTATAAATTAAAAACGCTACTTTAAGGGAGGGGTTGCGTTGGGGAGTATTTCCAATACTTTCTCAGCGGGCCTGCACAAACGGGTACCAAGGGGTGAGACCACAATAGGTCGATTAATCAGTTCTGGATGTGACTCCATGGCATCCAGTAACGCCTCATCGGATAAATCCGGATTTCCCAGGTTCAGTTGCTGATAAATATCTTCATTGCTGCGCAGCAAATCCCTGGCTTCCAATCGTGCGTCACGCAGTAATTTCTCAAGCGTAGCCCGATCTGGCGGCGACTTTAAATATTCAATAATGGTGGGCTCTTGTCCGCTTTGCAGAATAAGCTCAAGTGTCTCGCGGGATTTACTGCAGCGAGGGTTGTGATAAATCGTGATGTCTGACATGGTCTTGGTTCCCAAAATGAGATGCTGAGGGTATACAAGCTTATGTTGTTCGGCAAGTCTGCCTGCCTGGCGCATGTGCGCCAGGAAGCTGTTTGATGATGTGTTTTTAAATTGAGACCTTGGCTTGCTGAGCTCCACACAAGCGTCTATGTTATGGGGCACGGTCTGCATAGGCCAACTCTTTATCTTCTTCAGATTGGAAAATATCATGTCCTTCAATTTTTATGATGCATCTATCCCTTTGTTTGTGCGTGGACTCCATAACCTGAGTGCCATACTGGCAAAAGCCGAGACTTACGCTCAGGCTCGCGGTATTGATCCAGCCGTTCTGATTGGCTCGCGGTTAGCGCCGGATATGTTTCCCTTGTCGCGGCAAATCCAGATCGCGACCGATACCGCAAAGGGATGTGCCGCCCGGCTGGCAGGGATTGAGATTCCTGCTTTTGAAGATACGGAGAGCACGTTTGACGAGTTGCAACAGCGCATTGCCAAAACCATCGCGTTTATAGAGACGGTAAAACCTCAGCACATGGAGGCGGCGGCACAGCGGGAAATTCAGCTGAAGTTGCGTGGACGTGAGGTGACCTTTACTGCGCAGGCCTATCTTTTCACGTTTGTGATCCCCAATTTTTATTTCCACATGACGACGGCCTACGGCATTTTGAGACACAACGGGGTGGAGTTGGGCAAAACCGACTATCTGGGTAATTTGTTGAGTTAAAGCCCAAAAACATTCAGCGCGCCTCCGCCGGGCGCGGCGTTGTATTTCGCGAGATCCCTGAAAGCGCCAGCTGTTCCTGCGCCGTCTGACTCCTGGGTCAGTCCTTGATTAAGTGCAATGCCCGCCCAGCCGCCTATGCCGGAATATACCCCTATATATTGCTTGCCATGGTGCGCATACGTCATCGCATTTCCTACCACGCCGGATCCCACCTGGAATTGCCACAACAGCTTGCCATTGCGGGCATCCAGCGCTTTGAACCAGCGATCCAGCGTGCCATAAAATACCAGATTGCTGGCAGTGGCCAGCGCACCACCCCATACCGGGTAGGGCTCACGGATGTACCATTTGGCCTGACCTTTCAGTCCATCCCATGCCATGAAGCCACCCATGACGCCATCGGGCCCGGGAAACATGGTCAGGCTGGCGCCTGCCCAGGGTTGCCCGGCGACATACTTCGCCTCGACGGCTTCATAGCGCATGCAAAGATGGTTGAGCGGCACATAAAACAGCCCGGTTTTGGGAGAGTAAGCCGCTGGTTGCTCATCTTTGGTGCCAAGTGCAGCCGGGCAGATATTGGTCGTTTCCTGATCCTCATGGGTGGAGTAGCGCGGGTCTTTCTGTGGCACGCCAGTGGCGAGATCCACATGCGTTGCCCAGTTCACGAAGGGATGCATTTTGGCGGCGACCAGTAGCGTGCCATCACGCCTATCCAGCGTGTAGGCAAAGCCATTGCGGTCAAAATGCGTGGCGAGCTTTTGCTTGCCGTGATCCCATAAAATGACTTCATTCACACTGTCGTAATCCCACTCATCATGCGGGGTGAGCTGGTAGCCCCACTTCGCCATGCCAGTATCCAGGTCACGGGCAAACAGGGTCATCGCCCATTTGTTATCGCCAGGCCGCACATCCGGGTTCCATACCGAAGGATTGCCAGTGCCGTAGTACACCAGATTGAGCGCAGGGTCATACGAAAACCATCCCCACACCGGTCCGCCGCCATGCTCCCAGCCATTCCCCGCAGCTTGCGGTTTCAGCCAGGTGCGCACGCCCAGATCCTTTTCCGGGAATACCAGACGGTCTTTGCTTAACGCCTTAAAAGCACCACCTTCCTTATTTCCGCCATTCACATCCTCATAAACGGAGAGGGCGCTGTAATGTGGATTGGCCTGGTTGAAATCGGGCCCAATGCGTACATCTTCGTCCGGGCCCATGCTGTAAGCCTTCCAGACTTCATGCCCATCCTTGATGGCATACGCCGCCAGAAAACAGCGCACACCAAATTCGCCGCCGCTACAACCCGTCAGTACTTTATCTTTGAACACATAGGGCGCATTGGTATTGGTTGCCCCAGTCCTGGGGTCGTTGACTTGCTTATCCCATACCTTTTGCCCCGTGTGACTATCCAGCGCGACCAGCATGCCATTGTTCTGCTGCAGGAAAATCTTGCCATCGCCATAAGCCAGCCCCCGACTCACGTTGTCGCAGCAGAGGATGGCCTGTACATCATCGGATTGCTTGGGAAAGTAAGACCAGAGGATTTTCTGGTTGTGATTCAAGTCCAGCGCGTAGACGTTATTGGGAAAAGCGGTATGTACATAGAGGATATCCCCGACGACCAAGGGAGAGCCCTCATGGCCGCGGGTGATGCCGGTGGAGAAGGTCCAGGCGAGTTTGAGCTTGTCGACGGTACTCGCATTAATCTGCTCGAGTCTGCTATATCCTTGATTGAAATTATCTTTTCTGGGGCTTGCCCACTCCCTGTCCAGGGAATGGGCTGCTCCTTGAGCATGGGAATTAGCAAGAATTGAAACGAGGCAAATTAATCTAGAAAGACCGTTTGAATTACTCATACAAGCATAACGAAGAACATGAAAAAACGCTGACAGTATTTCAGAAATTATAGTAATTCAGTGCCTTACATTTTTCTGCATTTGCAGTAAGGCTCTGAGGATGAGTACTCTTTCAAATTATATTTGACCTCATAATTTTTGGGCCTTCTTGATTTTTGAGTAATTATTTCCATCATACGATCGTAAAAGCCTATTTCTTTTAAAGTCAGCTTAGTTTTATCCAAGCTATTTGCCGCTACTTGTATCGTAATATCAGCGTTTTTCTTGTTTCCTATTACTGTCCACCCAATGGCAGGAATGGTTTTTTTATAGTCACTAATCTCAATGGGCAATAACTGCGGTTGGGATTGCCAGAACGCATTATCGATAGGCTGAGAAAAAGCCACAATCAATGATCTCAAAGACCATAAGCAACTTGCCGGGCCGGAATATGGTTCCAGTATTTTGGTGTCTTTTCCACAGTAACCTTGTGTAATATTCCCATCACTCAAAGCACCTTGTTGAATAAAATATTGCCAAGTGGCGTCAAGCGAGCGCTTGGCAACGCCACTTGAAATGGATTGTTGATCAATGGATTGGCCGAAAATAAGTGGGGCCGAGGCGGCTAAGCGATAGCACGCACTGCGCCCCATGATGGGTATGCCTTGAGTGCCAATCAGATATTGATAGTTGCTTAAGAATGCCTGCAGGCTCTCACGTATAAATGTCTCATCCAGTGTGGGGTGGATTTTATTGATCCATTGGAGATGGTAATGAAATGCCCATGCATTATAGAAATCATATGTGCTGCGATCTTCCGCATCGCCATCTTTGAACCAGCCATCACCTACATAGAAAGATTTGATCCGCTGATAGCTGTTTTGTATGACTTCTGCATCGTATGGTTGACCAAGAGAGGCTAGTACTACATTCACTTGGATGACAAATAAGTGCCAGTTGCTGTCTGGGATTTTTTTGCCGTTCACTTGCCGCAGCCATGCTGTAATGTTGTTTTTTTGTTTTTCTTCTAAGGTAGCCCAGATATATTCTCTCGTTAACCACAACACTAGAGCTACATCAGCAGCTTCAACAATGGATTGTTGATGGTCATGGATAGCTCCCCAGTATTCGGCATGCTCAGGGTTTGTCCCGTTTAAAATGCCGGTCCTCAGCAAATTAACCAAGTCTATGGAATGCCCATTTTTCAAGGTGTATTGTGTGCCATGCTGACCGTATATCCAGGCGGCAAATAAAGGCGCAGTTCTTGTAAACCCCTCCAGACTGGCCATCTCAGGGCCTTGTACCATTGGATCGCCGTTATAGTAGGCTCTTGAATAACCTACACTTTTGTGGGCGATAAATCCGTTTAAGAAATACTCAAATAGATGCTTGTAATCCGAGAAGGTGTTGTTTGATGATGGCTGTTGGAATGGGGCCAATAATTCGTTGCTCGGATTTTGGGATTCCTTTTCGAAGTGTGATGATACCCAATATGTACTCGATATCGTTAATAGCAAAACAATGATCGTAATTACTGCTCTTTTCCACATTTTTGACTTTGTCATTTGTAACATTCTAAGTATTAAATTGCTTCTTTGTTGAGTGGTAAGTTTCAGGAACTTTTAATCACTACCAAACAAATCGCGGGTAAACACCTTATCAGCCACATCGGCCAATGCCTTGTCCATGCGGTTGGAGACGATCACATCCGCCTGTTGCTTGAAGGCTTCCAGATCATTGACCA
>NZ_JAJAVG010000004.1 GCF_020531915.1 Methylovorus mays | reverse complement strand
CGATACGCATAACAAAGATGAGTTTATCAATACGGGGGCCATGTTCGGTGACAAGGGCGAACACCGTATTTTGTGGGCGATGATACAACTGCTGAATGCCCCGCAACGCTATGTAAAGCGGGGGAATTTTCCGTTACTTCCCGATTCTGAAGCCAAAGTCTGGTGTGATAAATTGGCACCGATTAGCGTACCCTCGGCCATGCGCGTTACCCAGTTCAAACGGTGGCAATTCGAGCTCCAGAACACCCTGTATGCCTATAAACCGAAGATCACCACGCTGAATGTATCAGTGTTTGGCTTCAGCCGGGGCGCTGCCGAGGCGCGCGTGTTTGTGAACTGGCTGATGGAGGTGTGTGAACGCACGGCGCATGGCTGGCTGTTCGCCGGGATACCGCTCAATGTGCAGTTCCTTGGGCTGTTTGACACGGTAGCCTCGGTAGGCGTGGCGGATACGATGGGGGGTGGCACGCTGGAAGGCCACATGAGCTGGGCGGATAACGCCTTGCAGATACACCCAGCCGTGAGGCGTTGCGTGCACATGGTGGCGGCGCACGAGGTAAGAGCCTCCTTCCCGCTGGATTCAGCGCGGGTACATGGTCGGTACCCCGGTAACGTGCAGGAGATCATGTACCCTGGAGCGCACTCGGATGTGGGCGGCGGCTATGCCCTGGGGGCTATCGGGGTATACCCGCGCATGGGGGATAACCTGAGTGTATTTGCCGGGCAGGACATGTACCATGCAGCGCGGATTGCAGGGGTGCCACTTGTTCCTTGGCAGAAGCTTCCTGACTTTGTATCGTCCGCCTTGTTACCTTCGAAAGAGCTCATCCGCGCCTACAACGGTTATCTGAATGCTTGTGGGGTGGGTGCCGGGCCGGTGGATGAAATGCATCGCCAGCACATGGGGCTTTACCACAGCTACCGTTATAAATGGCGCAATGAGTTCACCACCCGCAAGATGGCATATCGGCATGCACGCACGGCAGCCGAGCAGCAGGGCTTGCTCAAGGTGCAAAACCGATTTTTGCAGGCAATGGCCTTTGGTGTGACACCTCCTGACAAGACTGGCATTTCGCCTGTTGCTGCAGCCCAGCTTTTTGAGCGAAAGCACATTGAGCTTGGCCTTCAAATGACAGCTGAGGGCAAGCAGCGTATGGAAGTTGCGCGGTATATTCAGCCTGAACGGGTAACGCCTGAAATCGACTTCTTGTTTGACTGGTTCGTGCACGACTCCATGGCAGGCGCTTTGGGAGAGGGGCTGGATGAGTTTAAGTACAACATTATGGGTGCAGCCAGATTCAGGCGGATTTTCAAGGGAAATGATTGAGCTTTATTGGGATTCGGCGGTATCCGGCTTGCTGGATAGCGCTTTTTTGCTGGCACGGCGGGCCGAGAAAAAGCGGCTCAGCATGCTGCCGCATTCTTCGGCCAGAATGCCGCTTTCCACTTCGGTATGGTGGTTGAGCCTGGGTTCTGCCATCAGGTCGATCACGCTGCCGCAGCTGCCGGTCTTGGGGTCGCGGGCGCCGTATACCAGCCGCGCAATGCGGGCATGCTGGATGGCGCCGCTGCACATGGCGCAGGGTTCCAGCGTGACATACAGCGTGCAGCCTACCAGTCTGTAGTTGCCAATGGCGGCGGCGGCCTCGCGCATGGCCTGGATTTCTGCGTGCGCAGTGGGGTCGTGGCGGCCTATGGGGGCATTCATGCCGCGCCCGATGATAGCCCCATCCAGCACGACGAGCGCACCGACAGGGACTTCACCAGCGTCAGCGGCGGCTTGCGCCAGTTGCAGTGCCTGTTGCATGAAGGCCTGGTCGATGGCGAGCTGTTCGTCTGGGGTGAGAGGTGTTGGCGGCGTCATGAGTAAATGGTTTGCTAATGAGTGAGTTATAACTGTTATAGACTTGTAAGTTGTTAATACTTATAGATTCCTGATCTGGCGCTTGAGCATTTGCAGCGAGGCCGCAGAGGGCCGGCCGTAACGCAATTGCAGATAAAGCGCCGTGATCGCCGCGATCTTCGCTGCCTGCATGGGCAACTGCTGTTGGGCCCGGCGGCTGAAATCCTGTGCGCCTTCCTCGGGCGCTTGCTGCAAGCCTGCGCGCGCCATTTTTCGCAGAAATCTGGTATACACCTGTTGCAGCGGGTCGCGCGTTGTTTTGTCTCGCAGCAGTACCCAGCTAATCAGGCCTAGCGCCAGTGCCGTCACCGCGATAAACAGCGCCGTGAGTAGCGACAATGGAAAAGACGCGCCAAAAATCCGGGATAGCAACTCAGCCTGTTTTTGCTGATTGTAACCCAGCACCCACTGGTTCCAACCGTTGTTGATGGCATCCCAGTTGAGGTAGAGCTTGCGCAGCATGGGGTAATCGCGCCGTGCCAGCAGCGGCAGGCTGGCAGTTTCGCTAATGGCGCTGGCGATGCCCGCTTCGATACGCGATGGCGATACGGCGGCCGTGGGGTCTACCCGCACCCAGCCGCGATGGGGCAGCCAGACTTCGGTCCAGGCATGGGCGTCAGATTGGCGCACGATCATGTACTCGCCCACCGGATTCAACTCACCGCCCTGATAACCCGTGACCACCCGTGCTGGTATCCCCGCGGCCCGCATCAGAAAGGCAAAGCTCCCGGCATAGTGCTCACAGAACCCGCGGCGCGAGTTGAACAGAAAGTCGTCGATACTATTTGCGCCCAATGGCGGCGGGGTCAGCGTGTAATAGAAGTCCTGTTGGCGAAATATGCGCAAGGCCGCCTCTACAATGGCCTGATGGTCTGGCAGTTGCGCACGCCATTGTTCGGCCAGGGTGCGCGCCTTGGGGTTGCCCTGCTGCGGCAACTGCAGCAGGTAGCGTTCTGCCACAGGCGATAACTGATCCGCCAGCGTGTACTCGAGATGCGATACGCCTTCATAGCGTATGCGGGTGCGTACCGGTTCCCGCGCCAGAATCTGAAGATCCGGGCTCGCCAGGGCGCCTTCGGGCAATTGCGATGGCATGTCCAGTACCAGCATCCATGGCTGGTTGTGCGGTTCCAGCGTCACGCTATAGCGGACAGGTTCTCCACGCACCGAGAGCGATTCCCTTGGCAGATAAGCAGCGCGAGCATCGGCACGCCATTCCCGGCCATCAAAATAACCAAACACAGGCCCGCGCCAGTAAAGCTGGCTGGGCATGGGTGGCGCTCCGGCAAAGCTGACCCGAAACGCCGTGGCACCAGACAGGCTGAGTTCGCTGATATCGCCCGGGCGCATGCGGTCAGAAAGACCGGTCATGCTTTTGTAGCTATCTTTGGGTACGCCCCACAACGGCCCCGGCAGGCGCGGGAATAGCACAAACAACACCAGCATCAGCGGAATGGCCTGCCCCAGCAGGGTGAGCGCAAGGCGTAACTGCAGGCCTTGGTCAGAGGCCGCCTGCGGCTTCTGCAGGCCGATCAGGGCAGCTGTCAGGCCCGTCACCGGGATCAACATGCCAGCCGCGACCAGCATGGATTGACCGAACAGGAAGGCGTTGACGGTGAGGAAATAGGCAATGAAGATTACCAGCATGAAATCGCGGCTGGTACGGGACTCCAGCAGCTTCAGCCCTAGCATGAGCGTGAGCAGGGCGACGCTGGCATCGCGCCCGAACAGCCCATCGAAGCTGGCGACGATGCCGGCAATACCGAGCAATGTTAGCGGCAGCAACACTGGCATGCGCGGCAGCGACCAGCTGCGTGACTCAATCAGCCAGCGCCAGCCGAAGATGAGGGCCATCAGGCCATTGATCCACAGCGGCAAATGCGCGATGTGCAAGCCCCATACCGCCAGCAGGGAAAGCAGCAGCCAGATCACATCATGGCGCTGCGGCGTGAAGTTGCGCAAGGCGTGGCGGGTGACGCTCATGTGGGCAATTCCATCAGCGCCAGGGCTTGCAGGCAGCGATGGTAATGTGCTTCACCGCGATCTGCCGCCAGCGTGAGCTGCGGCAAACGCAAGCCATAGCGGCCGCCACCCTGATGCGCTTCCATCACCCAGCGTACCAGCTGGCAGATGCGTTCTTCGCCATCCGTCCCTTTGGTTTCATGCCAGTCCAGCCAGGCGCTGGAAACGGGCTCCCCCTGAAAATGCTTGCTGTACATGCCTTGCTCGCGAGAAGAGGCCTTCCAGTCGATGCGGCGTGGCGAGTCGCCCGGACGATAATGGCGCAGTCCGGCAAAATCCTGATCCCCCAGCAGACTGTCCCGGCTGCCTTTGCCTGCCTGATCCGTGCTGGTGGCATGACTGCTGCCAGATGCTGCCGGGCGCGGGTAAACCAGTACCCGGCAATCCGTGTCGGCATACGACCATGCCTGCAACAGGCCCAGCGGAAATACCGTAAACAGGGTCAGGCGCCCGGGCTCGCTCCAGCCGCGCCGGGTGGTGGGGTAAATCAGCGTGATCGTACCGGATTGCCTGGGGGGGACGTCGGTGCTCTGCGGCTGCAGGCAGCTTTCGCAAGAGGCATAAATGGCATGGCGCATGCGGCCGGAGGATTCCTTGAGCCGGACTTCCAGCGCGGCATCTTTGCCGGCAAAGACCGGGCTGGCCTGACAGTGGCTGACTTCAAGCCAGGCGAGATTGCGCCAGGTATGCAGCATGCAGACGATGCCCAGTGCAGCCAAAAGAAAGGTCAGTACAAAGCCCAGGCTCAGGCTGTAATTGATGCTGCCCAGCAGCATGGCAATGATGATGGTGCCGTAAATGGCGCCAGCGCGAGTAGGCAGGATGTAAATATGGCGCGTGGTGAGAACGGGGCCGCGGCGGGCATCCGCGCGTGCAGTGCGTAGCCAGCGTGTCCAGTTCAGGGAATGTTTTATAAAAGCGGTGGGGCGGCTCACAGGCGTTGGGCTGGCCGCGCTAGGGGATGGCGACCGCGTTCAACAAATGCAGCCCGCTATCCGCATGCGACTCCATGCCGACGGCCCATTGCAGGCGGTGGCCTGCTACTCCGGGAAGCACGGCCTGGATGTCTTCCGGAATGACAAAGTCGCGGTTGTGCATCAGTGCCCAGGCTTGCGCGCATTGTCGCAAAGCGAGTCCGGCGCGTGGCGATAGCCCGGCGGTGTAATCCACCGCTTGCCGGCTGTATTGCAGCAGGGCTTGCAGGTAATCGAGCAGGGCATCTGAAAGGTGCACGTGGTCTACTTCGGCCTGCAAGGCCATCAACTCGACCGCACTGATGCAGGCTTCGACTTCGCCAACATGGGCCCGGCCACCATTGTTTTGGAGCAAGGCGCGCTCGGATTGCGGATCAGGGTAGCCCAGCCGGATGCGCATCAGGAAGCGATCCAGTTGCGATTCCGGCAGGGGGAACGTCCCGATATGGTGGGTGGGGTTTTGTGTGGCGATCACGAAAAAGGGCGTTGGCAACGGGCGCGTTTCGCCTTCCAGGGTGACCTGGCCTTCTTCCATGACTTCCAGCAGCGCGCTCTGGGTTTTGGGTGTGGCCCGGTTGATCTCGTCGGCCAGCAGCACGTGAGTGAAGACCGGGCCGGGGTGAAACGTGAAGGCGCCGATATTGCGGTCATACACTGAGATGCCCAGCACATCGCCAGGCAACAGGTCGCTGGTGAATTGCACGCGGTTGAACTGCAAGCCCAGCACCTGCGCCAAGGTATGCGAAAGGGTGGTCTTGCCCATGCCGGGCAAGTCTTCGATCAGCAGATGTCCGCGCGCCAGAATGCACGCCAGCGCCAGCTTGATCTGCTGCTCCTTGCCCAGAATGATGCTGGAAGTGGCATGGATGATCTGGGCGGCAACAGGGTGCAGGCTGGACATAGGCTTAGTTGGTTTTGCCGAATTTGTTGGACCAGCGCACCAGCACATACATGATGCCCAGCATCAGGCCCGCGCCAACCCACAGGGCGACATCGGAAGGGATCAGCGAGCCATCTTCTACTGGCATGACGATCAGCTTGCGCAGGACCACGATCATGGCAACTTCGATAAAGGCTTCCACTTCCAGCTGGCTGCCACGCAGGTAACGGATCTCCGCGGTAATCAGCGCCGAGATGGACCACAGCAGCATGAGGGTGCCGAGGGCATGCAAAAAGCCATGTACCAGATTGTGGGCGGAGGCCGCATCGCGAACGTCTACATAAAACAGCCAGGTAAACATCAGCACAGCCACGGCCAGTGCCAGCCCGATAATGATGTGGGCAAAGCCATTGAGCCATACCATGGCTTTGACGGCATAGCGGTTAACGGCATACAGCTCGCGTGGAATATGCACTTTGTCGAATTGTTCTGGTTTTTCTCTGATCATGATGGCAACTCTTGATGGATGTTGGTGAGTGAAATGGCCTTCCCCCGGCCATGCCCTTGGTGTTGTGCGCTCTCTGATAGGAGGCACTATGGACACACCATGGATTTTGGCACTAGATCAGCAGTTCATCCAGTGCTAGTTTGGAAAATTCGCGAATCAACCAGGCCTGGGCTTTGCCACCATCGCTGCGCCAGGCAAGGAAACACGGAACTTCTGGTTTGGGTTCGGCTACCTGTTTGATCACCAGCGTGCCATTGGCAACGTGTCTGGCGGCCATGGAGCGGGGCAGGTAACCCACCCCCAGGCCGCGTTGCTGGGCCAGAAGTTTGGATGCCATGTCGGATACCGTCAGCACATCCTGCCCCTGCAGAATGCCGGAGGTGCGCGGAGCCAGGTCACGCGAGCTATCGGCGGCCGAGATGGAGCGGTATTGCTGGATATCCTGGTTTTGCAAGGGTTCGGGCAGCGCGGCCAGTGGATGATGCGGGGCTACCACGTAGTCAAACTCCACCGTGCCCATGGTGTGGGTAATGTAACCGCCGCCCGGCGGACCATCGCCCGGCGCACCTATGGAAATGTCGGCACGCCCGGTGACCAGGGCATCCCAGCTGCCACCATACACCTCGCGCATCAGCCGGATGCGCGTACCAAAGCCTTGCGCATAAAACTTTTCCAGCACCTGATAGACCGGCGCGACGGTAAACAGATCGCTCAAGGCAATGCCGAGTTCGGTCTCTACGCCGGTGGCCACGCGCTTGACGCGGGATTCGATCTCCTGCGCCGCCTGCAATAGGCGTCTGCCTTCACGCAGCAGCTCGGCGCCTGCTTCTGTCAGCTCCGCCCGATGGCCTTTGCGATCAAAAATGGCAATGCCAAGATCACTTTCCAGCTTGCGAACTGTGTAGGTGATGGCCGATGGCACGCGAAACAGCGATTCTGCGGCCGCCGCGAAGCTGCCCTTGCGCGCGATGGCATCCAGCACTTCCAGTGCATCCATGGTGAGAGAGGTGTTCATATTTTTTGAATGAGATATGCAAAATTATTTGCTAATGTCGGCTTTGCCTTAGGTTTAATATGCTTAAAGTCATTCAATATAATTGAATCAATCATTCATGATCAAGCGGAGAACGTCGTACGGAAAAATGGCAGGCACCGTAGCAGAGGTGCTTCTGTTTGATCTGCCTGCCCATCACATTTCCGCAACGCAGTCGTTCTAAGGTCTTTTCTGTCTATCTCACTTAACGCATCAGGAGCATACCCTATGGCAACAATTGCAATCGTGTATCACAGTGGCTACGGCCACACCGCCGCACAAGCTCAGGCCGTTGCACGCGGTGCAGGCAAATCCGCCGGTACGCAAGTTCACTTGCTGACCAGCGAAGAGGCTCAGCAGCAATGGGAACTTTTGGCAGGGGCCGATGCCATTATCTTCGGCAGTCCGACTTACATGGGCTCGGTGTCGGCCAAGTTCAAGGAGTTCATGGAAGCGAGCTCCAAGATCTGGTACGAGCGTGGCTGGCAAGACAAGCTTGCCGCTGGCTTTACGACGTCTGCCAGCCAGAGCGGCGACAAGCTGGATAGTCTGATCCAGCTGTCCGTGTTTGCCGCTCAGCATGGCATGCTCTGGGTCAGTCTGGGGCTGTTGCCCGGCAATAATCATAGTCAGGGCTCAGTAAACGATTTAAATCGACTGGGCAGTTTTCTGGGCGCAATGGCACAAGCCAATAGCGACCAGGGTGCCGATGTGGCGCCTATACAAAGTGATCTGCTGACTGCCGAACATCTGGGTGAACGCGTAGCCGAGCTTGCCAAGCGTTTGCAGACTTCTTAATTTATAGCTCTATTTTTTCATGGGGATTTCAATGAAACACATCATCGCCTCTCTGGCGCTCGTAAGCTTTGCTGGCGTTGCATCTGCCGCTGTCGATACCTACAACATCGATACCGCACACAGCTTTGCCAACTTCAAGATTCGCCACGTGGTTTCCAAGACTGCAGGTAGCTTCAATGACATCAAGGGTGTGATCAAGCTGGACCCGGACAATCTGGCGAATTCCAGTGTTGACGCCCGCATCAACGTATTAAGCATTAGCACCGGCCTGGCCAAGCGCGATGAGCATATCCAGAAGCCTGAGTATCTGGATGCTGGCGCCTTCAGTGAGATCCAGTTTGTCAGCACCAAGATCGAAGCCAAAAGCAAAACTCAGGGTGTGATTACCGGTAAATTTACGCTGCATGGCGTGACCAAGGAAATTTCCTTCCCATTCCAGGTGCTGGGTTATGGCAATGACCCATGGGGTGGCCAGCGTACCGGGATCGAAGCCTACGCGGTGATCAAGGCTTCTGATTATGGTTACACCTGGGGCCAGAAGGTCGGCTCCCCGGTAGGTGACGATATTGAAGTCAATCTGCTGATTGAAGCAGTGAAGCAAAAGTAGGGTAATTCCTGATCCTCAACTTTGGCGTGCTTGCACGCCATTTGTATTTAAAACGTAAAGGAATATCACAATGACGGATCTATTCAGCCCGGTAAGCCTGGGTTCCATCCAACTCAAAAACCGCATGGTCATGGCGCCATTGACCCGTAACCGTGCCGGCACCGGCAATGTGCCGACCGACCTCAATGCGCTCTATTACCAGCAGCGTGCCAGTGCTGGATTGATCATCACCGAAGCCACGCCTATTTCCGCCATGGCCCATGGGTATCCAGCAACGCCTGGCATCCATACCCCGGCGCAGGTAGAAGGCTGGAAAAAAGTCGTGCAGGCCGTGCATGCCCAAGGCGGCAAGATCGTTCTGCAACTCTGGCATGTAGGCCGCATCTCGCATCCTTCCTTGCTGCCGGACAATGCCTTGCCCGTGGCCCCCTCTGCCATCAAGCCTGCCGGGCAGGCCTTTACCTATCAGGGACTGCAGGATTTCGTCACGCCGCGAGCACTGGAGCTGGCCGAGTTGCCCGGCATCGTGGCTGATTACGCCGCCGCCACCAAACATGCGCTGGAAGCGGGTTTTGACGGTGTGGAAGTGCATGCCGCCAATGGGTATCTGCTGGATCAGTTCCTGCGCGATGGCAGCAACAAGCGCACGGACCAATACGGTGGCAGCCTGGAAAATCGCAGCCGTCTGTTGCTGGAAGTGGTGAACGCGGTGGTCGCCGTGGCGGGGGCAGACAAGGTGGGCGTGCGTATTTCGCCACTCAATCCGTTCAACGACATGGCGGATTCCAATCCTCAGGCACTGTTCAATCATGTGGCCGACGTATTGAGCCCGCTGGGGCTTGCCTATCTGCATGCCGTAGAAGGTGGCATGGGCGGGGGCGAGGTAGCGCCATTTGATTTCAATGAATTGCGCAAACACTTCAAGGGCCCATACATCGCCAATCTGGCTTATGACAAAGCAAAGGGCAACGCAGCGATTGCCAGCGGACATGCCGATGCTATTGCCTATGGCGTGCCTTTTCTGGCCAATCCGGATCTGGTGGAACGCTTCCGCCAGAATGCGCCATTGAATGCGCCGGATCAGGCCAGCTTCTACGGTGGCACGGAAAAGGGCTACACTGATTACCCGACACTGCAGCAAGCATAATCTATCGCTTTCAGCCCTGATCTGATCAGGGCTGATTTTCATCAGAACTAAGGAGTACACATGAAAAAGCCAGCTACCACGCAAGTCCCTGTTGCTGACATTATCGCCAACCGTTGGAGTGGGCGCGCGTATGACGCAGCCAAAGCCATTAGCCGCCAGCAGATCATCAGTTTGCTGGAAGCCGCGCGCTGGGCACCATCCTGCTTTGGTGACCAGCCATGGCGTTTTATTGTCTGGGATCGCAACCATGATGCCGGCGCCTGGCAGCAAGCCTTCGAGTGTCTGGTTGAAGGCAATCAGTCCTGGGTGCGCAATGCGCCGGTGCTGTTGCTGGTGACCGCCAATACGCTATTTGATCACAATGGCAAGGAAAACCGCTGGGGCAGCTATGATGCGGGCGCCGCCGCTGAAAACCTGTGCCTGCAGGCGGAAGAACTGGGCCTGATGGCGCACCAGATGGGCGGGTTTGACACGAAAAAGACGCGGGAAGTCTTCGCTATCCCTGAGCAATTTCAATTGATGGCCATGATTTCGGTGGGCTATGCCGCAGATGTCTCCACGCTTTCCGGTGACATTCTGGAACGGGAAACGGCTCCGCGTGCGCGCAAAGCCTTGGGCGATATCTTTTTTGATGGGGCCTGGGCCAAGCCAGTAGCATAAGCCGGACTTGATTCTGTCGCAGGCTGGATATCGATTCGGGGCGCCTTTGGGTGCCCAGAACGCTTTTTCATCTGCTAGAATCGCAGCCTATTTACTATAAAAGCAGGGGTCGGATCATGGCAGTGGTAACCTTAAATCGCAGTAACTTCAAAGACACAATCGTCAACAATGCCATCGTCATTGTCGACTTCTGGGCGCCATGGTGTGAGCCTTGCGTGAACTTTACCGACGTATTCACCGCGGCTTCCGAGAAAAATCCTGACATCGTGTTTGGCATGGTGGATACGGATGATCAGCCCGAGATTGCCGAATACTTCGAAGTGAAAAAAGTACCTGGCATTCTGGTGATTCGCGAGCAGGCAGGCATTCATGCGCAAATTGGCGAGATCGGTGCACCCGCGCTGGACAAGCTGATTGAATGGACGCGCGATTTTGATATGACGCAGGTACGTGCTTATCTGGCGGAAGAAGACGCCCGCCTGGCAAAAGAAGCTGCCGCCAAGTAATTCCCGGATACTACATCCATCTGGATCGGGTACAGCATGTCTTGAGCATGTGCTGCACCCGACGCCATCCCAATAGCGGCGTTCGCCGCCATGCTCATAAACTTCCGGTTGTCATCAGGCGATACAGAAAGTAGGCGCCTATGCCCATCATGATGTACATGGGCAGATCGCCACGTGTTGAGGATTTGCCATCCGTGGCCGTGCCGAGCCAGCGGTTGAACAGATAGAGCGCCAGCAGTGCCAGCGGGATGGAGAATATCCCGAGTGGGGAATCCAGCATTTTTGTGAATAATTGCTTCAGCAGGCCGTTGTCACGAAAAATCTCCACCGCCAGGCCGACGATACCGAGCAGCATGATGCCGATTTTGGCTACTGCCAACAGAGTGCTTTTCAATGAATCCGGTTTTTCGGGCTGGCTGGTTTTCATGATGCAGACACTCCCATGAGATCGCGGTTACGGATTGCTGCCGGGCAGGTATTTGGCGGGGTCGACCGATTTGCCTTGCTGGCGTATTTCAAAGTGCAGCTTGACCTTATCGGTATCGCTATTGCCCATCTCGGCAATTTTCTGGCCGCGGCTCACCTGCTGGCCTTCCTTCACCAGAATCTGATTATTGTGTGCATAAACCGAGAGATAGGTCTTGTTGTGTTTGATAATGACCAGCTTGCCATAGCCACGCAGGTCTGAGCCGCTGTAGATCACCTTGCCAGGTGCGGCTGCCACTACGGGCTGCCCCTGCGAGCCTGCAATATCAATGCCTTTGCCACTGCCTGTGTCGCTGAAGGTGCCGATGACCTTACCGTTGGTGGGCCATATCCATTCCAGGGATTCGTCGTTGCCAGCAGCGGCAGTATCCGTTTTGGCGGCGGTATCGGCAGGCTTCGCGTCGGCGGGTTTGGTCTCGGGTGCCTTTGCTGTGTCGCTTGGTGCGGCGGCGGGCACTGGCGTCACCGCTGGTTTGACCGGCGCCACCTGCATGGCTTGCTCGCTGTATGGCACACGCAATGCCTTGGGCTCGCTCAGCACCGGAATGCCAGTGGCCGGGCTGGTGGCGGAGGCGGGAGCGCTACTGTCGCTGCCCAAGGGACGGATCACGACATTGCCATCGCCACTGCCCAGGGGCGCTGTTACCACCCCCGTTGTCGTATCGGTCGATTCCTTGCTGTCCAGCGACTTCAGCTGTAGCTGCTGGCCGATGCGAATGATGTAAGGGGGCGGGATGTTATTGGCCTGTGCGATTTCCTTGTAGTCATAGCCGTATTCCAGGCCAATGCTGAACAGGGTATCGCCTTTTTTTACGGTGTAGCGATCAGGGCGCCAGTCTTTGCCGGGCTGGCTGGCAGCAGCAGAGCTGGAAGATTTTACGGTGGGTGCCTTGCTGGTCGGAGGCATGCGGTCTATGACAGGTGCTGGCTCATGGGTGGCGCAGGCTGCCAGCACGAGTGCGGATGCAGCCGTCAGATAGCGAAAAACAGGTTGTATACTCAAATGATGGTTTCCACTCAATTCGTTCCGCCCAGAAGAGGGACGAATTTCACCGGCTCGAGCTTGGTTTGCCGGTATTCGCTGCCATTGGTGGTGGCAACATGTTCAATCAGGTAGAGGATTTGTTCTTCGGTGCCCACCGGGATCACCATGCGTCCCCCTACCGCCAGCTGCTCCAGCAGCTCTTGTGGTACATGACTGGCAGCCGCTGTGACAATAATGCCGTCGAATGGTGCCATCTCGGGCAAGCCCATGGTGCCATCCGCATGCTTGAGCTTGATGTTGCTCATGCGCAGCTCGCGCAAGTGGCCGCGGGCTTTCATCAGCAGGGGGCGTATGCGCTCTACCGAGTAGACCTCTTTTGCCACTTTGGACAAGACCGCGGTCTGATAGCCGCAGCCGGTGCCGATTTCAAGCACGTTACCGAGCGGTTTGCCAGCACGCAGGATTTCCGTCATGCGGGCGACGATATACGGTTGGGAGATGGTCTGACCGAAACCGATAGGCAGCGACACATCCTCATAGGCGCGGGAAGACAAAGCCTCATCGACAAAAATATGGCGGGCAATGCTGCCCATGGCAGAAAGGGTGACTTCATCGCGGATGCCTTGCTCACGCAGACGCGCCAGCATGCGCTCACGCGTACGAAGAGAGGTCATGCCTATGCCACGGATTACGCTACTCATGGGTCTTGATCAGAAGTCTAGCCAGGTTTTCAGGGAGCTCAGCTGGTTGTAGTGCGTGAGATCAATCTGCAGGGGTGTCATGGAGACACGGTTGTTGGCAACGGCATAAAAGTCGGTGCCATCACCTGCATCCTGCGCGCCACCTGCGGCACCTACCCAGTATACGGTTTCGCCACGCGGCGTAGTCGACTTGATCACCGGTTCTGCCTTGTGGCGCTTGCCCAGGCGGGTAATCACACGTCCTTGCAGGGCATCGTAAGGCACATCGGGAATATTCACATTGAGCAGCATGGGCGGCGGCATGTCTTTTTTCTGGATATGCTGCACCAGCTCAACGGCTACGCGGGCGGCGGTCTCGAAATGGGCCGGATTATGCTGCGACATGGAGAACGCAAAGGAGGGCACGCCCAGCAGATAGCCTTCCATGGCGGCGGCCACGGTGCCGGAGTATATCGTATCGTCGCCCATATTGGCGCCATCATTGATGCCGGAAATCACCATGTCGGGCAACTGGTCCAGCAAGCCGGTCACGGCAAGGTGCACGCAGTCGGTGGGGGTGCCGTTGACATAGTAAAAACCATTAAGCGCCTTGCGCACGGTCAGTGGGCGATCGAGTGTCAGTGAGTTGCTGGCGCCGCTACGGTTGCGCTCGGGGGCGACCACGACGACTTCGGCGATCTTGCTGATGTGCTCGGCCAGAATGCTGAGGCCAGGCGCAAAGTAGCCGTCGTCGTTGGATAGTAGAATTCTCATGCAATTATTATAAGGGAATAATGACGGCGTTGGGGCAGGCTTAACGCGATTGGTCAGCTTGGGGTTTGGCCTTGCGCTGACGCTTTATTGGCTGCAGTAGCCATCTGGCTGGGGCGAGTAAGACGGGCATAAAAAATCGCGCAGGTGAAAAACACCAGCGTCAACGCGACTTCCAGCAGGGCTAGTCTCGCGGATAATCCCTGATCTGCCCATGCGCGTACGCAGCCTTCGGTAAAGTAAAACAGGATAAACATGCAGGCCCACTGATAGGTGTAGCGCTTGCCGCGCAATACGCCGAAAAGCGCCGGCAGCAGAAAGGCGGCTTTCCAGATCAACATGGAGCCCCCGGGGCGCAAGGGCGCGAGCCAGCCTTCCCAGGCCAGACACAATAAAATCAGGGCAATCAGGCTGATGCTGGCGCCGAGTCGCAGACCTTTGATCATGGGCGGCACGCCTTTGCCATCGCTACCAGTGCCTGGCGGGCTTGCATGGCATCCTGAATGGGTTGCTCGAATTCAAAGCGCAGTATGGTGGGCGGCTGGTGTGCCTTGGAGGCACGTACGTCAAACCCCAGGCTGTCTATGCCTATCATCTCGGCCTGTTCGGTATCCAGCTGGTGAACGTGCTGGCAATACGCACGCAGGTTGTCGGCGTGGTCAGTATTCATGTGCTCGATGATGCCGGTTTCCTGCTGTGCCAGCGGCGGCAACGGCGTGGTGAGCGCAGCGCCTGCTTCCCAGCCCATTTTGCCAAAGCCCGCGATGTAGCGCGCTTGCACCGGCGTAATGCGATAAAACGAGAAATCATGCATATCAAAATAGCCCGCGGCTTGGGGGAAGTAGCGCAAATAGCGGGCACGCAGATCGGCATCGGCTTTGTCAGCCGCCTGCGCTTGCCCGAGTACGGTCAGGCGCGCATTGGCCTGCATGTCATCGGCATCATCCAGCACGATCAGCGAAACGTGCGGGTTTTGCAGGATATTTTTGGTGTGCTCGGCCAGTGTGCTGATGAGTATGATGGGGCAGCCGGTATGGTCCACCACAAAAGGCGCGATGGAGCCAAAGGGGTAACCCGCAAAGCGCGCCGAGTGCGTGGATAGCACGCCCTTGCGCGAACGATGCAGAAATTGTCGGGCTTCAGTGCTGAGGTTCATGCGTCAGGTTTTGTATCGGATTGGCTGCCATGGTGTTTGAATCAGGCGATAAGCTTGGCTGCGGTGGTGGCCAGGCGCTTGCCCAAGGCAATGCACAGCTTGCGTTCGTCTTCGGTAATTGGCCGGTCATCGCTGGCGCCACCGATATGGCTGGCGCCATAAGGCGTGCCACCGCTGGTGGTGGATGCCAGGGCTGGCTCGGAATAGGGCAGGCCGACAATCAGCATGCCGTGGTGCAGCAAGGGCAGCATCATGGTCAGCAATGTGCTTTCGTTGCCACCATGTTGCGAGCCGGTGGACGTAAACACGGCGGCAGGTTTGCCGATCAGTGCACCCTTGAGCCAGAGGCTGGTGGTGCCATCCAGAAAGTATTTCATGGGGGCTGCCATATTGCCGAAGCGAGTGGGGCTACCGAGGGCCAGGCCCACGCATTCTTCCAGGTCTTTCAGTTCAACATAAGGGGCGCCAGATGCCGGAATATCCGGCTCGGTCGCTTCGCAATTGGCTGACACTTTAGGTACCGTGCGCAGTCGCGCCTGCATGCCCGGTACGCTATCAATCCCGCGGGCTATCAGTTGCGCCATGTCGCGCACGGCGCCGCCCTGTGAGTAATACAAGACCAGTATGTCGCTCATTTCTTGCGCTTGTCCTTGATGCGTTGCTTTTGCGTGTCGGCTTCAAACAGGCCGGTGGCCTTGATCAAGTCGCTGAATTTGCCATAGCCATAATTGCGCGAGTCGAATGCCGAGAAGTTTTTCACGATGTGTTTTTTGACCTCGCCCATATGGGCGAAGCCATCATCGTCCGACAGGGCTTCAATTGCCGAGCGTATCAGCGTCACCAGCTTGGTATCCATCGCCAGTTCCTTGGCGCTTTTGCGGATGCCGGGGGCGGTGGCAGGCTCAACGGCAGAAGGTCTTGCAACCTTTGCTGTTCTGCCCTTGGTCGTTTTGGCAGCCTCCTGCGCTGCTGGTTCCGGCTCGATGGGAGCGCTATCTGCCAGCTTGTTCTGCGAGAGAATCTCGATGTAAATGAACTGATTGCATGCCGCCATCAGCGACTCAGGCGTTTTTTGCTCACCGAAGCCGTACACCATTTTTCCGGATTCACGGAAACGGATCGCCAGACGCGTGAAATCGCTATCGCTGGACACAATGCAGAAGCCATCAAGCGGGGCGGTATACAGCAGGTCCATGGCATCAATGATCAACGCGCTGTCAGTTGAGTTTTTGCCCTTGGTATTGGCATATTGCTGTATCGGCTGTATGGCGTGCTTGGGCAGGATTTCCTTCCAGCGATTCAGCTGGTTTTGCGTCCAGTCACCATAGATGCGCCGGACGCTGGCATCGCCAAACTTGGAAATTTCCTCGAACAGCTCGTCGATGATGTCGATCACCTTGAAGGTATTGTCCGCGTCTATCAGTACAGCCAGACGAGGATTGTTCCGGTCGGTGATCATGGCATGCTCGATCAAATGCGCTTGGCCAGCTCAACCGCCTTGCCGATGTAACTGGCGGGAGTCATGTCGAGCAACAATTGTTTGGCATCCTGCGGAATTTCCAGATCCTGAATAAATGCCTGCAGGGATTCCTTGCTGATGCCGCCCTTGCCACGTGTCAGCGCTTTCAGCTGTTCGTAGGGGTTGGCGATGCCATAACGACGCATCACGGTCTGGATTGGCTCTGCCAGTACTTCCCAGTTGTTGTCCAGGTCTTCCAGCAGGCGCGCACGGTTGGCTTCCAGCTTGTTCAGGCCTTTGAGGCAGGAGTCGTAGCCTAGCAAGGTGTAACCCAGGGCGACGCCCATGTTGCGCAGCACGGTGGAGTCGGTAAGGTCACGCTGCCAGCGCGAGATCGGCAGTTTTTCAGCCAGATGGCGCAGCACGGCATTGGCCAGGCCCAGATTGCCTTCGGAGTTTTCGAAGTCGATCGGGTTGACCTTGTGCGGCATGGTGGAAGAGCCGACTTCGCCTTCTTTCACCTTTTGCTTGAAGTAGCCCAGGGAAATGTAACCCCAGACATCGCGATCCAGATCGATCAGGATGGTATTGATGCGCGACAGGGCGTCATAAAGCTCGGCCATGTAGTCATGCGGTTCAATCTGAATGGTGTAGGGGTTGTAGGTCAGCCCCAGCGCGGTGACGAATTTCTGGGCAAAGTTTTCCCAGTCAAAGTCAGGATAGGCCGACAGGTGGGCGTTGAAGTTGCCGACGGCGCCATTGATCTTGCCCAGAATTTCTACCTCAGCCAGTTGCTTGTGCTGACGGCGCAGGCGATAAACCACATTGGCAATTTCCTTGCCCAGGGTAGTGGGCGAAGCAGGCTGCCCGTGCGTGTGCGACAGCATGGGTGCATCGGCCAGGTCATGGGCAATCTCGGTCAGGCGCGCGATCATCTGCTCCAGCATGGGCAGCATGACCTGGTTACGGGCTGCCTTCAGCATCAGGCCATGGGAGAGATTGTTGATGTCTTCAGAAGTACAGGCGAAGTGAATGAACTCGCTCACCTTGCGGATTTCGCTGTTGCCGTCGAATTGCTCCTTGAGCCAGTATTCGAGGGCTTTGACGTCGTGATTGGTGCGCGATTCAATGGCCTTGACCTGTGAGGCTTCCACTTCGCCGAAGTTGGCGATGGCCGCATCCAGATCCTGAATGGTTTGCGGGCTGAATGGCGCGATTTCTGCCAGCGCAGGCTCAGCCGCCAGTGCTTTGAGCCATTCGACTTCCACCAGGGCGCGATGCCGGATCAGCGCATATTCGCTGAAAAAAGGGCGTAACGGATCCAGTTTGGCTTGATAACGACCATCAAGCGGTGAAAGTGCATTGAGTGATGTGAGTTCCATCAGCAGCCTTTGCTCAATTGTAAAAAGAACAAGATTTTACCCTACATCGAGGGTGGGCAAAAATCTGATCATGAAATATTTGGAATGTCATGCCGATGACGAGGTCAGAGGATTGAGGCTCGCACGGTTGAGATTGATCGGCTGTGTGATCCATCATGCTTTCCGTAGCGATCAGCGCCATACAGGGTAATGATCATGAATGGTATCCGGGGCAAGGGCTTATGTGGTTAAATAACAAGCAGCTAACGGTCTGCTTAGGTGTTTCAATCGTGTGCCGCAATCCGCTTGGCGTCAATGAAAATTTTGTTTTTTCAAATGGCGATGAAGGCCATTCATGCAATCGGGAACGAAGGTGGAATCAAAATGGACATCATGAAGATCGACATGTGGAAATTGGCCGGGCTTGCCATTGCCGCCTGTGCTATTCCGGTTGCCGCCGCCGAGTCGCCATTTATCACGGTGGAAGAGCGCTTGCAGAAAATGGACAAGGACCATGATGGTATGGTGACGGTGGATGAAGTGCGCGCCTATATCGAAACCGTGCATGGCAAGGATTTCAACAAGCCGGTGATGGACGAAATGGTGTCGGCTGCTAACAGTAAAAGCTGCGGTTCGCCATTCTCCCGTTCGTTTTACTAGAGACTCTCCAACGGATACCGCATTTTTTGTTGCTTTTCCCCTTGTCAGCCTTTGAGCTTGCGTTGGTGACAAGCCCTCCTCATTCATAGTCTCAGTGCTTCAGCATGTCATCCAGTGGGGCCGGTTTGTGGCGCAGGTAGCCCTGCGTATAGTGAATGCCCATGCCGCGCAGCAGGTTTTCCACTTCTACGGTTTCGACATACTCTGCAATGGTCTTTAATCCGGTGCCGTTGGCAATTTCGCAGATGCACCGCACCATGGCCTGATCAATCACATTGCTATCAATCGCACGAATGAACTGACCATCAATCTTGAGGTAATCCACGTCCAGATTCTTGAGGTGTCCAAACGAGGATACGCCACTGCCAAAATCATCTAGTGAAAAGCGAATGCCGAAGCGGCGCATGGAGGCAATAAAACTGTTGGCATCGGCCAGGTTGGTAATGGCGGCGGTTTCCGTGATCTCAAAACATAATTTGGAGTAAGTGGCTGGCGTGGAAACGATCAGTTCCAGCATATATTCATGAAAGGCCCGATCACCGATGGATTGTCCGGAGAGATTCACGGATAGCACATCAATATGGTCGATCACATGCTCATGCTCCATGATCCAGTGCAGCACGCGTTTGGTTACCCAGCGATCAATGCGGGAGGTGATGTGAAAGCGTTCCGCCGCTGGCATGAAAGCGCCAGCAGGGATCATGCCGCCGTTGCCATCTGGCAGGCGCAACAGGATTTCGCCATGCATGCCGCTGTTTTCGTTGAGCGGAAGAATGCGCTGGCAATACAGGCTGAAGCGGTTTTCTTCCAGGGCGAGCTCCAGCCGGTTTACCCACTGGATTTCCTCATGATGTTTTTTGATGGCGAAGTCGGTATCGCGATAAAGATGCGTGCGGTTACGTCCCTCCTGCTTGGCGGTGTAACAGGCGGCGTTGGCGATTTGTAACAAGGCACTGATATCCTGCCATTGGTGATCTATTCTGACCAAGCCTATGCTGGCGCTTACATGAAAGCGTTTTTGCTCATGCGCAAAGCGGAATGCTTCAATTCTGTTGCATATGTCATCGGCAATCTTGCCAGCGGCATCGCTGTCGCAGCATAGCAACAGAATGGCAAACTCATCTCCGCCCAGCCTTGCCAGCAGGGCGTCTGCGCTGAGGCAGCCCCGTATGATGCTGACGATTTGCTTGAGTAGAGCATCGCCAACGGCATGACCGCAGGTATCGTTGACGATCTTGAACTGGTCCAGATCAAGATACATGAACATATGCCGCTCGCCCTGCGTATGCGCAGAAGTGAGCGCGGCTTGCAGGCGGGTTTCAAGAGTGATGCGATTGTGAATGCCGGTCAGCGGGTCCATTTCCGAATGGCTGAAAGAGGCTGCGTGCCAGTGTTGCATTACGATGATGGTGCCTGCTTTCTGTCGATCTTCTGGCCTGAAAGGAGTGATGGTGCTACTCATCATGTCTTGCTCATGCTTCTGTCGAGCCAGCAGGCGCAACGGAAGGTCAAGTCGGCGGTTCTCTCGCATGCTGATTTGCAGCGCGTCATCAATCGCTGCCGACGGGCTACCCTTTGCCAGACTGATAAAGTGACGTAGAGGCTGACCGCCAACATGGCTGAGTGCTTGCCCCAGCAGTTTCTCGGCTGCGACATTCAGAAACTCGATATGGCCGCGATGGTCTGTGATGATGACGGCGTCCCGCACTGCTGACAGCGTGGTATGCCAACGCTGCTGTTCCAGCTGAAGGGCATCGCGTATGCGATTGTGTTCCGTCAGGTCATGTACGACACGTGAAGCGCCAATGATGTTGCCCAGGAGATCCCAAAGTGGGGTGAGGGTGTTAAGGATGAGCAGCATGCTGCCATTCTTATGCTCTTGCTCAGTCTCAAAGTGCATGATACATCTGGCTTCACGCAGCTTGCTAAGGCGGTTTTTCTCCAGGGCTTGCTGATCTGGTGTGCACAAGGCACTGAATGGTTGGCCAATGACTTCTAGTGACGAGTAGCCAAACATATCTTCTGCGCGCTGATCCCAACCAGTAATGATGCCATCCAGGCTTTTTCTGATATGTGCGCCCCTGGAGCACTTGATTATTTCTAGCGGTGGGTTAGATTTCATCATGGCCTGATTTGCTGAAAATGGCGATGTGGTTTATCAAGGGCTGGAGGCGCATGGCGAGGTCAGCGATGCCGTTTTCGATATTTGCCTGAAAGGAGGCGTGGAACAGATGGATGAAATGCCTGTATCTCTTTGGCTTGCGCGGGCTGCGGCGGTAGTATGATGAGGTACGAAGTCAGGCCAAAGGGGGCTTGTTTGCCAGGCAGGCATTGGTAATACAACTGCAGTAAGTCAATCTGCATGGTGGTACCCCCTTAATCCAATGGCAGTCATTGGTAAATTTATTCCGCCTTGCATCCATAAGTGTTGCAAGGTTATTCATCAAGGGCTGCCCAATCGAAGCGGGAAGCCGGGTTGAATAGTTACTAAAGCCGCAGAACTGAGGGAGTGAACGTGAAGCAGCCGATGCGAGTAGATTTGGCGATAAGCGCTAAATCCAGACGCGGACTGAAAGCAATTGCACCCCCTTGTACGGTTTTAATTTCGCTTGATTTGCGTGAGCAATCAAAGCGTTTTTGGTTGTGAGGCAATGTTAGGAAATATTTCTCAACTTGTCAACACGATCTTGTGAATTTTTACGAATAAAAACCAATATCAATAAATATATATAAAAAACATATAGTTAAATAAATACGCATGCCTAACATTTTCCCAACATTTTTATTAACCGGGACGAATCCATATGGGCATTAAGCAATGGTTTTCCGCATCCGAGTTGGCTTTACTCTCTCAGCATTTGGTGGTGAGGTTGCCGAACTCCATTCGCGGCTGCAGAGACAAAGCAAAAAGAGAGAGTTGGCCCTCCCGTCAAGTCAACGGCAAGGGCGGCCCCAATGGCATTCTGAATGAATATTTGCCTCCTCCTGAGCTTGCTGAAGCCATCAGCGTATTTCTCGAGTCTCGTCCGGATTTTTTTGGGTCCGCCCCGCGCGTCAAAATGGTCGAGGTTTTTCATGATGAAAGTTTATGCGTGGAGCGCTATTGTGCGGACCATGCCTCATCGAGTCAGCTGCTGATTCATGAAAATCATCTGATCAAAAAGGTAGAGCTCAATGCTGATTCCGGGCTGGGGGGCGTGCCGTCGCGCTACCTCAAGCTCGTGCATGTGTATGGCGATGGCATGGAGCCTTTGTTGAGCGATGGTGATGAAGTGTTCATTGATATTCGGTGCAATGCTTTCGATGGGGATGCCCTGTATGCCATCCGCCAGCACGGACGCATCATGATCAAACGGGTGCAGGTGCGACTGGATGGCAGCGTCGCCATCAAATATGACAACGATGGTGGTTTCCCTATCGAAGTCTATTCAGCAGAAAACGCAAAAGACGTGGAAGTGGTGGGCAAAGTCATGCCCTTCAAGTTCGGCAAGTTCCGAGCCTAAGCGCGGGCACCAGTTTGGGGCATAGTCCCGGCTGGGGAGGACTGGTGCCGCTCAATCGCGCCGGACGCTTCCTCCCGTAGTCCTCATGCTGGAGCCATGGCAGCCACGCTGGCGAGTCCTTGGTCGCGTGCTTGCCCGGGTGGCTGTGGCTCGTCTTTGAAATGTGAATGCCGCATCAAGGCAGGCACAGTCATTGCATATAGTTTGCATGTTGCTGCCCGCACGATTTATAGCGCTTGCAGCGCACTGTATAATCCCATCATCTATTACTTATCCTCGAATGAGTGCCATGCTGAAAAATTACCGTGAACATGTAGCCGAGCGCGCCAATGCCGGTTTGCCTCCATTACCCCTTACCGCTGAGCAAGTTGCCGAGCTGGTGGACCTGCTGAAGAATCCGCCAGCCGGTGAGGCGGACGCCTTGCTTGAGTTGCTGGCAAACCGCATTCCGGCCGGAGTGGACCAGGCGGCTTACGTCAAGGCTGCCTTTTTGGCAGACATTGCCAAGGGCAATGCCACATCGCCGCTGGTCAGCCCGGCCAAGGCAGTAGAGCTGCTGGGCACCATGCTGGGCGGTTACAACGTGCAGGCACTGGTGGAGCTGCTGGATGGCACCATGGCCGAAGATGCAGTCAAGGCGCTTTCCAAGACCATACTGATGTTTGATGCCTTCCATGATGTGGCCGAGAAAATGAAAGCGGGCAACCCGCATGCCAAGAAGCTGGTTGAATCCTGGGCAGCTGGCGAGTGGTTTACCAACCGCCCGGCCTTGCCTGCGGAGATTCGTGCCATTGTGTTCAAAGTGCCTGGCGAAACCAATACCGATGACTTGTCGCCTGCGCAAGAGGCATGGTCACGTCCAGATATTCCGTTGCATGCCAAGGCCATGCTGGTCAACAAGATGCCTAATGGCTTGCAGACCATTCTGGACCTGCAGCAAAAAGGCCTGCCGCTGGCCTATGTTGGCGATGTGGTCGGTACCGGTTCCTCACGCAAATCTGCTATCAACTCCGTGCAATGGCTGATGGGTGACAACATTCCGAATATCCCCAACAAGCGTAGTGGCGGCATTGTGCTCGGCGGCAAGATTGCCCCGATTTTCTTCAATACCGCAGAAGACTCGGGTGCGTTGCCCATCCAGTGTGACGTTGGCCAGATGAATACCGGCGATGAAATCATCATCCAACCCTATGAAGGCAAAGTGCTGAATGCCGCTGGCGAGGTGATTTCCACCTTTGATCTGGCGCCATTGACCATGCCGGATGAAGTCCGTGCTGGTGGCCGAATTCCCCTGATCATCGGCCGCGGCCTGACTACCAATGCCCGCCAGTTGCTGGGTCTGCCGCCATCCGATCTGTTCATCAAGCCCATCGCCCCCAAGGATACCGGCAAGGGTTACACCCTGGCCCAGAAGATGGTTGGTCGCGCATGTGGCTTGCCAGAAGGGCAGGGCGTGCGCCCTGGTACCTATTGCGAACCGAAAATCACGACCGTGGGTTCGCAGGATACGACGGGCGCCATGACCCGTGACGAGCTGAAAGAGCTGGCCTGCCTGGGCTTCTCGGCAGATCTGGTGATGCAGAGCTTCTGCCATACCGCTGCTTACCCTAAGCCGGTGGATATCAAGCTGCAGCACAGCCTGCCTGAATTCATGTCCAGCCGTGGTGGCGTCAGCCTGCGTCCTGGCGATGGCGTGATCCACTCCTGGCTGAATCGTCTGATTCTGCCTGACACCGTCGGTACCGGTGGGGATTCGCATACCCGCTTCCCGATCGGGATTTCCTTCCCTGCAGGCTCTGGCCTGGTCGCGTTTGCCGCCGCCATGGGCGCCATGCCGCTGGATATGCCGGAGTCGGTGCTGGTACGCTTCAAAGGCGAAATGCAGCCTGGCATTACCCTGCGTGATCTGGTGAATGCCATTCCGTATGCCGCCATTCAGAAGGGTGATCTCACTGTAGGCAAGCAAGGCAAGAAAAATGTATTCAACGGCCGTATTCTGGAAATTGAAGGCCTGCCTGACCTCAAGGTCGAACAGGCATTCGAGTTTGCCGATGCCTCCGCCGAACGCTCGGCCAATGGCTGCACCGTCAAGCTCAACAAGGAGCCAGTGATCGAGTTTCTGCAGTCCAACATCGTGTTGATGCAGAACATGATCGATAACGGCTATGCTGACGCCCGTACCCTGCAACGCCGTATTGAAGCCATGCAGGCCTGGCTCGCCAGCCCCCATCTGCTGGAGCCGGATGCCGATGCCGAATACGCCTATGTGCTGGAAATCGACCTCAATGAAATCAAGGAACCGCTGGTGGCTTGCCCCAATGATCCTGATGACATCAAGCCGCTTTCTGCCGTCGTAGGCGACAAGATAGACGAAGTGTTTATCGGCAGCTGCATGACCAATATCGGCCACTACCGTGCTGCCGCCAAGGTGCTTGAAGGTTCGGGTGGCATTCCAACACGCTTGTGGATTGCGCCGCCTACGCGCATGGACGAGAACCAGCTGCGAGATGAAGGCGTGTATTCCGTGTTTGGCGTAGCGGGCGCGCGTACTGAAGTGCCGGGCTGCTCGCTGTGCATGGGTAACCAGGCGCGCGTGGCCGACAAGGCGACTGTGTTCTCCACCAGTACGCGTAACTTTGATAACCGCATGGGCAAGGATGCCCGCGTATATCTGGGTTCCGCCGAACTGGCCGCTGTGTGTGCTCGTCTGGGCCGCATGCCGACGCCTGCCGAGTATCTGGAAACCGTGGGCGACAAGCTCAGCAAAAACGCCGACAGCATCTACAAATACCTTAATTTTGACCAGATGCCGGAATACACCAAAAAGATCATCCCGATTGCCGAGGTTATCTAGCAGCACGTTGGTGAAGTTAAATAAAAAAAGCCGCGAAAGCGGCTTTTTTTATTTGCCGCAATTGAGCCGTTTCCGATCATATCAACACCGCAAATAAAGGCTGGCACCCTCGTCTGGTGATGGAAAACACAGAAAGTAAGCCGTCATTCATTGCGCATATGGCCGTTGTTATATAGTCCGGCCTTGTAGCTAGCTCGCATAGGGCGACATGGCCATCAGTATATTCGTCGTGTTGATTATCCCCATCTTGTTCAACCCCAAATTGTGTAGAAACGGTATGAAAAAAATAGCCCTTTTCACATTAAGCGCTTTAATCATCAGCGCCTGTTCGACCCATGAAACCTCCAGGACATTACCTGTGGCCAAAGTTGCTACTAGCGACACTAACTATAGTGGGCAGAAAACTACCTTGGCCATAGGTAAATTTGACAACCGCTCAAGCTTTTTGCGCGGATTGTTCTTTGATGGCGTAGATCGCCTGGGTGGGCAGGCCAAAACCATTTTGCTTACCCACCTTCAACAGTCCCGGTATTTTAATGTTGTGGAACGGGACAATCTGGCTGAAATAGCCCAGGAAGCCAAGTTTAACCAGCAAGCTCAAGCCATCGTCGGCGCGCATTATGTGGTTGTAGGGGATGTCAGCGAATTTGGCCGCAAAGAAGTGGGTGACCAGCAGTTGTTTGGCATTCTTGGCCGGGGAAAATCCCAGGTAGCGTATGCCAAGGTCAATCTTAATATTGTGAATGTGAAAACTTCCCAAGTGGATTTTTCGGTGCAAGGTGCGGGTGAATACACCTTAAACAATCGCGAAGTTGTCGGGTTTGGAAGTACCTCCAGTTACGATTCCACACTGAATGGCAAGGTGCTGGACCTGGCGATTCGTGAAGCAGTAAATAACTTGGTTGCGGGCGTTCAAAACGGCAGTTGGAAACCCGTTGAATAGCGCATGCAGTTACCTATTTTGTTTATATGGCCTGCCGCCTGTCTGTTGCTGCTGGGTGGTTGCGCCACTGAGCCCAAAACGCTTTATGGCTGGGGTGGATATCAAGCGCAGCTTAACCATTATTTCAAAGCAGATTCAGCGCCTGAACAGCAGATTGGCGAGCTTGAGGCTGAGCTTGCCAAAATGCAAGTCAAGGGGCAGAAGCCGCCGCCTGGTTATCTGGCCCACATAGGATTTTTATATGCTTCCATTGGCAATGCTGGAAAATCTGCTGAGGCATTTAATAACGAGAAAAAACAGTTCCCAGAGTCTGCCGTATTCATGGACTTGATGCTGAAAAGATTGAAGGGGGACGCTCAATGATGAGGATGCTCGCCCATGGGGTGGCCGGTGGCATGTGGCTGCTCGCGCTCTTGCTCTCAGGCTGCGCGACCCCGACTAAGGCTGGCTATGATTATTCTGAATATCGCCAGGCCAGGCCATTATCCATACTGGTGTTGCCGCCGCTGAATAGCTCGGTGGATGTCGCAGCAAGCGACGGTATGTTGGCGCAGGTGACCTTTCCATTGGCCGAGTCTGGCTACTATGTCATGCCAGTGGCAGTGACGGCTGAAACCTTCAAGCAGAATGGCTTGAATAATCCAACAGATGTACATGGCTTGCCTATCGCAAAACTGCGGGAGCTATTTGGGGCGGATGCCGTTTTGTATATTGATGTGAAAGAGTACGGCACGTCTTATAAAGTGATTGCGAGCTATACCAATGTCAAGGCTCAGGCAAAGCTGGTGGACCTGAGATCGGGCAAGCTGCTGTGGGAGGGCGAGTCTTGGGCTTCCAACCAGGAGGGGCAGCAAAGCCAGGGCAGCTTGGTGGGTGTGCTGATTTATGCAGTAATTAACCAGGTGATAAGCAATCTTACTGATCAAATTACGCCTGTCGCAGCGGCTGCTGCCAATCGTTTATTGGCAGCAGGCCAACCCAATGGCATGTTATATGGCCCACGATCGCCGCTCTATCAAAAAGATTAAAGTTAATAGGTCAGTATCAAAAGAATAAAGCGCCTCAGGGCGCTTTATTCCTTCATGGAGGCATACGCTTGGTACAGTTTTATCGCCCGATGTAACAAGAATTTATATGGAGATTCAGCGTCATATGCCATATTGCATACATGGATGTGTAAGATGGATTTCAGAGTGATGGGCATGCGATGTGGCGCGATGGCGATGCTGGTATGTGGCTTGACCAATGCGTATGCGGAGCCGCCAGCGGGCGCGGTGGCGGTGGAGTTCGTTCAGCCCGAGAAGTTTACCGATGCGGGTAATGACAGTTTTGGCGGATATAGCGCGTCCATATTGGCATCGTTACGAAAATATATAGAACGCACGGCTCTGCGCTATTTGCAGCCGGGGCAGCAGCTCAGCATCCGAATTACCGATATCGATCTTGCCGGTAGTTTTGAACCCTGGCGCGGCCCGGAGCGTGATGTGCGAATTGTGCGCGATGTGTATCCGCCACGCATCAAGTTGCAATATGAATGGCGCGATGCCGATGGGCATATCCTTGGGCAGGGCGAGAAAAACTTGCGCAATCTGGGGTTTCAGATGACGACAGTAGCGCGGGACAGCGATGCATTGCGCTATGAAAAAGCGCTGATCAATGACTGGCTGGCGAGCGAATTTTCGCCATCCAGATAAGCATCAAAACAGGGTGAATGCCTTGGCGATCAGCGACTTGAGGGTGGCGAGGTTGAGGTTTTCAGCGCGTAGCCGATCCAGTTTTTGTTTCAGCGAAGGCGCGCCTGCCAGAATGCGGGCAGAGACCGCCTGATCCTTGATCTGGCTGCGGATAATCTCGTCAAACTCGCTGCCCGCCCGCTCGGCGTGCTCCATGATCAGCTCCAGCAAGCGTGCCGCTGAGATGCGCAAGACTTCACGGTTCAAGGTGTATTCGGCGTGATGCCCGCGCGATTTCAAAAAGTTTTCCAGCTCGCGTCGTTCCAGCGGGTCTTCAAGCGAGATATCAATTTTGCCATCGCTCAGCTCGGCAAATTGCTGGCTGCCGATCAGCCGCTCCACCACCCTAGCCAATATCGCACGCGGGTTGATGTCCTGATGGCGCAAGGCGGCATTGAGCTTGAGTGATTTGATGCGTGATTCTGGGATGCCAAAGGTATTGGCGAGTTCGTAATTGGATTTGCCCCTGTGCTCGGCACTCTGGATCAGGGCATGAAACACAAACAGATCAATCTCGCGCTTGGGCAGGCTACCCAAGCCCATGGAAAGATAAAGCGTGAGAAAGTCGTCGGCAAACGCGATTTTTTCCTGTGGCGTCATGGAGCTTCCTTTGCGTGGTGGCAGCTGTTACCCGAAGCTGCGCGTTTTTTGATCTGCAAATGGATTGCAAGCCGCGTGGGCGGCTTGCAGGAGATACATCAGGTACTTAATGCTTATTGTCAGCGTGCGTCATCAGGCGGTCTATCCAGGCAATCGATACCGCCGACAGCACAAAGGCCATATGAATGATGGTTTGCCATATCAGCGTTTTTTCATCCAGATTGGGCGCGTTGATGAAGGTCTTCAGCAGGTGGATGGAGGAAATGCCGATGATGGCTGTGGCCAGCTTGACCTTGAGCAGATTGGCATTCACATGCGAGAGCCAATCAGGTTCGTCAGGGTGGCCTTTGAGATTGAGGCGTGAGACGAAGGTTTCATAGCCGCCCACGATCACCATGATGAGCAGGTTGGAGATCATCACCACATCAATCAGGCCCAAAACGATGAGCATGATGTCGGCTTCATGCATGTCGGGTACTTTTTGCACCAGATGCACGAGCTCGACCATGAAGTGAAACACATACACACCCTGCGCCACAATCAGGCCAAGGTAGAGCGGCAATTGCAGCCAGCGGCTACCGAACAGGATGGTAGCCATCGGGTGCATCTTTTGCGTCGTATTGCGGGTATTGCTAGCGGTCGCCATGAAGGTTCCTCGTCAAAATAAAATCGGTATGGGTCTTGCTGCCTGAAGTCGAGAGGATGCAGACATTATGCATGATGAATCCTCTCGGCAGATGGGTTCAAGGGATGAGATGCTCCAAGGTATAGTCGGCACCGTTGTCCTGGCCAAGAGACTCGGTCAGCCAGGGTAAAGTTTCTTGCAGCGTGGCAGGCAGCGTCCAGGGTGGATTCACAATAAACAGCCCGCTGCCATGCATGCCGAAGCCTTCTTCCGATGGGTGTTGCACCGTCAGCGTGACATGCAGCCAGCTGGGCAGTTGCAAACGCTTGAGTTTGTCTATCATCTGCTGGGGCTCGGCACGCTGCAACAGGGGATACCAGATGATGTAAGTGCCAGTGGCAAAACGTTGCAAGGCATCCTGCAGGGCGGTCACCACGCGCTGGTAATCCTGTTTTTCTTCGTAGGGCGGATCTATCAGCACCACGGCCCGCCGCGGTGGTGGTGGCAGCAGGGCCTTGATGCCAGCAAACCCGTCATCGGCAAACAGCATGACCTTGCGCCCGCCATGTTGAAAGGTCTGACGCAGCAGCTTGAAGTCATTCGGATGCAGTTCAAATAGCCGCATGCGATCTTCATCGCGCAGGCAGGCTTCGGCAACCGCGGGAGAGCCGGGGTAAAGGCGCAGCTTGCCATCCGGATTCTCCTGTCGGATCAGGTGCACATATTCCGCCAGCGGGGCGGGCAGGTCGGTGGCTTGCCACAGGCGCGAAATGCCGCTTTCAAATTCGGCATTTTGTGTCGCGTAGCCGGTATCCAGTGCATATTTTCCCGCGCCAGCATGGGTGTCGATATACCAGTAAGGCTTGCCTTTCTGGCCGGTGTACTGCAGCACTTGCATGAGTACAAAATGTTTAAGCACGTCGGCATGATTCCCCGCGTGAAAGGCGTGACGATAACTCAGCATGTGCTTGTTGTTTCCCTGTTATTCAATAATGCCGCAAGCCACACGGGCGCCACCACCGCCCAATGGTTTTGGCTGATCGCTGTAATTGTCGGCACCGGCATGCACCATCAGGCTGCGGCCAATGATGTCAGAAAGCTTGAGATTGGGCGCGACCAGTATCTGGGTAGCGCTGCCATCGGCCTTCACCTGCAATGCAGGCAGGTCACCGGCATGACCGTGTCCCTGCGGACCTTCGTGCTTGGCTGTTTTGGTGGGGTCATAATGACCGCCTGCAGCAAGACCGGCAGTTTTTTTGCCATCTTTGTCAGCGGCTTCACAACTCGGATTTTCATGCACATGCAGGCCGTGTTCGCCGGGGCTGAGGTCGCCCAGGTCGGGGTCTATAACCAATCCCTTTTCGCTATCGCTCAGCTTGACGGTGCCGATGATCTTGCCGACACCATTGTCGCTGATGGCATTCACCACGACGATTTTTTCAGCCGCCAGTGCGGGCAGGCTGGATAGCAGAAGGGCGGTTAATACAGAGGTGACGATTTTCATGGCGGACTCCTTGGCGATGGATGGCTATATTATAAGGCGGTGTCAGCGTGGTGCTGGCAATTTTGCATGAGGAATTGGTCAACGCGATTGACGGCAGGTTCATTTTGCCTAAGGTATATGCTATGTATATGAGGCCTGTACGTTTTTACCTGGCGTGGTCTCCCTCCATTTCACAAGGAGATTTTGAAGCATGCAACATGGTTACTGGATAGTTCCTCCCATGGTCTTGTTAATCGGCCTGGCGCATGCTGCTGAAGATGGTGCATCCCCCAAAAGGCACCATATGCGGGCAGACACCAATGGCGACGGTCGCATCAGCTTGCAGGAGTTTCGTGAGTCCGAGTTCAAGCCTTCAGAAAAAGTGTTTAAGCGCATGGACAGTAACAAGGATGGGTTCATTGACCCAGCCGAGAAGGCATCCGCCAAGGAGAAATTTCGTGCACGTATCCGCGCAAAAGACGGCGAGCTTACCGCGCCGCCTGCGCCTTGATCGATACCAGCTGGGGCTGTGATTTGACTGTTCAACCTGCCTTACGGCTGGCGTCAGCCATGCCAGGGGCTTTTTGTTATTGGATTTGCCATATCAGGCTGTTAGCATAGCAACTCTATGAAACACGACCATCACACCCACGCACACCAAGCTCCTGGACATGATCACGAGGGACATGGCCATCATGACCATGCGCATGGTTCAGATCACCATCATGGACACGCCCATTCCCACGCAGGTAACAGTCTCAAATGGCCCTTGTTGCTGACCCTGGCATTTGCCTGTATCGAGGCGGTGGGCGGCTGGTACTCCGGTTCACTGGCCCTGATGGGCGATGCCGGGCACATGTTTTCTGACTCTGCTGCGCTCGGCCTGGCCTGGCTTGGCACCTGGATTGCGTCCAAACCTGCCTCACAAAAGCATAGTTATGGTCTGATGCGTGCCGAAATCATTGTGGCCTTCGTGAACTGCCTGGTGATGCTGGCGGTTGTGGGGGCCATCGTTCTCGAGGCGATCCAGCGCCTGCAGAACCCGCAGCAAGTGCATAGTCTCGAAGTCATGGCCATCGCCTTTGTCGGTCTGCTGGTCAACCTGCTGGTGGCAAGGCAATTGCATCAACATCAGGATAACGTGAACCATAAAGCCGCGCTGCTGCATGTGTTGGGCGATATGCTGGGCTCAGTGGCGGCGCTCGCGGCAGGTGCCGTGATCTACTTCACCGGCTGGATGATGATTGATCCGGTTTTGTCGCTGCTGATCTCAGCCCTGATTCTGTTCTCCACTTTCCGATTGTTGCGCGAAGTGCTGCATGTGCTGATGGAAGGCGTGCCTTCGCATATATCAATTCAGGAAGTGACGCGCGCCCTGCATGGTGTGCCGGAAGTGCAAGAGGTGCACAGCGTGCATATCTGGTCGCTGTCTTCCGAGGTGAGTGCCTTGTCGGCACACATTGTCCTGAATGATATGGAGCAATGGCATGAAGTCTTGAATGCGATACGCACCTTACTGCATGACCGTTTTGATATCGAGCATGTCACCTTGCAGCCCGAAACAGTGGCAGCGCTCAATGCGGGCAAGGTGGGTTGCTGGCTGACCAAAAAGGCCGGGCAGCCAGCCTGAGCTGTCATTGGCCATGGACGGGAGGGCTTCCTCCTGTCACCGCGAATCTTCAACACGCAACAGGAGGATAAAATGCCTTATATCAATATCAAGCATGCCGGCCCACTGAGCCGCGAGCAAAAAGCAAAAATTGCCGAAGAAGTGACCAAGACCATGGAGCGCGTGGCGAACAAGCCTGCCAGTTATACCTACATCACGTTTGATGAAGTGGAATATGAAGACTGGGCAATCGCCGGGAAACTGCTCGACGCGTAATCGCCCGGCACACACTGCCAGCGGTGAGCGCTGCCCCATATAAGGGGCGTGACGCCTGCCGCTGGTGACCATGCGGGCTCAACTGTCTCTGCTTAACCCATCCAGGCTGGCCCTTACCTGAACCCTATGTTTGACCCTAAACCCATACTGAAAAACCTGCCGAATCTGCCGGGCGTATATCGCATGATCAACGCCGAGGATGCGGTGATCTATGTGGGCAAGGCGCGCGACCTTAAAAAGCGCGTGTCGTCCTATTTTCAGAAGAATCTGCCCAGCCCGCGCACGCGCATGATGGTGTCTCAAATCGAGCGCATCGAAACTACCGTCACCCGCTCCGAGGCGGAGGCCTTGCTGCTTGAGAACAATCTCATCAAGAGCTTCATGCCGCGTTACAACGTGCTGTTTCGCGATGACAAGTCCTATCCCTATATCACCCTGACTGGCGATGCGTTCCCGCGCCTGGCTTTTCATCGGGGCACGCAGCGCAAGGGCAACAGCTATTTTGGCCCTTTTCCCAATGCGGTGGCGGTGCGCGAGAGCATACAGTTGCTGCAAAAAGTCTTCCGCCTGCGCACCTGTGAAAATACGGTGTTCGCCAATCGCTCGCGCCCCTGTCTGCAATACCAGATTCAGCGCTGCACCGCGCCCTGCGTTAACTTTATTTCGGAAGAGGATTATCGGCGCGATGTCAGTCATGCCACCCTGTTTTTGCAAGGGCGTGAACAGCAGGTGATGGATGAGCTCAGCCACAAGATGATGCAGGCGGCCGAGGAGCAGGAATACGAGATGGCGGCTGTTTACCGTGACCGCATGCAAAGCCTGCGGCAGGTGCAGGCCAAGCAGTTCGTCAGCGACTTTACCATCAGCGATGCCGATGTGATTGCCTGCGCCGAGCTGCATGGTCAGCTATGTGTCAATCTGGTGATGATACGTGGCGGTCGCCATCTGGGGGACAAGAGTCATTTCCCCAAGAACGCTGAAGGCGCGGATGCCCGCATGACGGCTGAAGCTTTCCTGGAACAGCATTACATGCCGCAGAATACGCCGCCCCTGATTATCGTCGGGGTCGAAGGCATGGAGACGGCAGAGCTGGAAGAAGTGTTGAGCGAACAGGCCGGGCGAAAGGTCAAGATCAATACCAACCCCATCGGCGACAAACGCGTGTGGCTGAAGATGGCGCAAACCAATGCCGAACTTGCCCTGGAGCAGCGCAGTGCTGCCAATGCCAATCAGCAGGCGCGTCTGGTGGCCCTGCGCGAGGCCCTGGATTTGCCAGAAACGACGGAACGTATTGAGTGTTTTGATATCAGCCATACCATGGGGGAGGCCACCGTCGCTTCCTGTGTCGTGTTTGATCGTGGCGCCATGCAGAATTCAGAATACCGCCGCTACAATATTACGGGCATCACCCCGGGCGACGATTACGCCGCCATGCGCGATGCCCTGACGCGCCGCTATAAAAAGGTCGCGGCAGGCGAGGGGCTGCTGCCGGATCTGGTGTTTATTGATGGCGGCAAAGGGCAGCTTGGGGTTGCGGTGGAAGTCATGCATGAAGTAGGCTTGCCGGACATCCAGCTGGTGGGCATTGCCAAAGGCGAGGAGCGCAAGCCGGGCCTTGAGCAAATGTTCTTCCCTGATCGCGATACTCCCGTCGGGTTGCGCAATGATCACCCGGGTTTGCATCTGCTGCAGCAGATACGCGATGAAGCGCACCGCTTTGCCATTACCGGCCACCGTGCGCGTCGAGGTAAAGCCCGCATGCATTCAAGTCTGGAAGACATCACAGGCATTGGTGCCAAGCGGCGCCAGCGCCTGCTGACCCGGTTTGGCGGGCTGGATGGCGTCAAGAATGCCAGTGCCGATGAGCTGGCGCAGGTGGAAGGCATCAGCCCGGCGCTGGCGCAAAAAATATACGACGAATTACATTAACAATAACAACGCATTATCTGACCAGAAAAAAGGCGACCCCATTCATGCATTGGAACATACCCAATACGCTTACCGTGACACGCATCCTGATGATTCCGATTTTTGTCGGCATCTTCTATATGCCGGTCAGCGTGATCCCGGCACATTGGGTGAACTTCAGTGCTGCCGTGCTGTTTGCGCTGGCAGCGCTGACCGACTGGTTTGATGGCTACCTCGCCCGCAAGCTCAACCAGACCTCGGCCTTCGGCGCATTTCTGGATCCGGTAGCCGACAAGCTGATGGTGGCCGCCGCGCTGGTAGTGCTGGTGGATTTTGAGCGCGTGGGGGCGGTGATCGCCTTTATCATCATTGGCCGTGAAATCGCCATCAGCGCATTGCGTGAATGGATGGCGGGCATGGGCGAAGGCAGCAGTGTGGCTGTGGCGCAAATCGGCAAGTTCAAGACCACGGTGCAGATGGCGGCCATCCTGTTTTTGCTTTATCACGACCCAATCGCCGGGCTGGACATCCAACTCGTCGGCACGGTGCTGGTGTGGATCGCGGCATTTTTGACATTGCTGTCAATGGCTTACTATTTGAAGGCGGCCTGGCCCCGCATGAAAGAGAGAAAATAAGGCGTGGCGGGTGTTGACACAACCCCGAAAATCCTTAAAATGGCGCCTTCTTTCGATGCGGGAATAGCTCAGTTGGTAGAGCGCAACCTTGCCAAGGTTGAGGTCGCGAGTTCGAGACTCGTTTCCCGCTCCAGATTAAAAAAAGGGAAAGCAGCGCATGTATGCTTTCCCTTTTTTGCTCCGGATTGAACTCCGGCGCGATGGCGCGATAGCAAAGCGGTTATGCCGCGGCCTGCAAAGCCGTTTAGGCCGGTTCGACTCCGGCTCGCGCCTCCAGTACATGCGGGAATAGCTCAGTTGGTAGAGCGCAACCTTGCCAAGGTTGAGGTCGCGAGTTCGAGACTCGTTTCCCGCTCCAAATTATGATCTACAGACTTCCACTGGGGTCTGTAAGTCGTTGAAAAGAGGAGCTTCGGCTCCTTTTTTCATTCCAGCAAAAGCCACTGGAATCCACTGACAGCCAGCGTTTTTGAGGCCAAAAACAAGGCCAAAGAATGCGGGTGGTGTCGGTTCCGGGTTGTTGCTGGGGTTGGATCGGGATGACCAGCAGCATCGGGCCTAAGTCCAAGACTTAGGAGCTTCGATGATGGCACTCTCTGATCTGACTGTGCGGCAAGCCAAGGCCGCTGACAAAACCTACAACCTCCCCGATACCGATGGCCTCGGCCTGGTGGTCGCCCCTACCGGCGGCAAATCGTGGCACCTGCGCTACTACTGGCTCGGCAAGCAAAAGCGCATCTCTCTGGGCAACTATCCCGAGATCGGCCTGCGTGAAGCGCGCACCTTGCGCGATGAGGCCCGTGCACTCCTGGCCAAGGGCGTCAACCCTCACACCGACCGCAAGCAGAAGCGCCATGCCGTGAAGTTGGCGGCCGACTACACGTTCAAGGCGGTCTTCGATGCCTGGGTCGAGCATCGGCGCAAGGAACTCAAGGAAGGCCGTCAAAGCACCCTCTCGCAGATTCTTCGGATTTTCGGCAAGGACGTGCTGCCCACCCTCGGGAAGATGTCGATCTACGACATTCGCCGGCCCCAGCTTCTGGGCGTTCTGGCAAGAATCGAGGAACGCAAGGCCTTCACCACGGCAGAAAAGGTCCGTACTTGGTTGAGTCAGTTGTTCCGCTATGCTCTCGTGATCGTCGAGGGGCTGGAAGCCAATCCGGCTTCCGACCTGGATGTGGTGGCAGAGCCCAAGCCCCCGGTGACCCACAACCCGTACCTGCATCTGTCCGCGCTGCCCGAATTTCTCCAGAAACTCCGGCTCTACAACCCGCGTGGCTGGCAGACCCAGCTTGGTATCCGGCTGCTGTTCCTGACCGGGGTACGAACCGGCGAACTGCGGCTGGCGACCCCAGATCAGTTCGACCTGGGCCGCGGCCTGTGGATCATCCCGCCGCAGATCGTCAAGCAGCTTCAGGACGAGATGCGCAAGGCCGGCAAGCGTCCGCAGGACGTGCCGCCCTACATCGTGCCGCTATCCCTCCAGGCCATCGAGATCGTGCGTTACCTCCTGGGGGTGATGCGGCCGGCCCAGCGCCATCTGCTGGCGCACCGCAGCGAACTCAAGAAACGCATCAGCGAGAACACCCTGAATGCCGCCTTGAAGCGGATGGGCTACGAGGACCAACTGACTGGCCACGGCATTCGCGGGACCATTTCGACGGCGCTCAACGAGATCGGCTACCCCAAGATTTGGGTGGATGCGCAGCTTTCTCACTCCGACCCCAACAAGGTGAGTTCAGCATACAACCACGCCAAGTACGTGGAACCGCGCCGTCGGATGATGCAGGACTGGGCCGATCGCCTCGACTTGCTCGAACAAGGCGAAGTGGAGGCTGCGAGCGCGCACCTGACCATCCGTATCGACGGAGTCCCGGCGATGGCGGAAGTGGAGGAATCGGCGGAGGCAGCCCCCACGGTGGTCGAGCCAACTGCCCCCGACGTCCCGCCCGTGGGCGCCACGCCCATTGTCGTGACCCCGAATAGCGGCGGGATGACGTTCCAGCGACTGTCGCAGGTGCCGCCGCTTCCGACGCATGCCCCGGAACCGGAAGTCTCCGCGATCCAACGCGAGCGCGAGGAAATGCTGGCCATCTACGAGTCACCGAACAATCTGCCGGTCCCGCTGTTCGGGAAGCTAGCCGGGAAGTCTAAGGACCAGATCAACCGCGAACTGAAGGCGGGCAAGCTGCTTTCCATCAGCCTGGGTAACCGGGGGCAGCGAGTTCCCGACTGGCAACTGGTGCCGCTCAAGCACAGGCTGGCGCAGGTACTCATTAACCAGTGCCCGCATGCGGACTCATGGGATCTGTATCGAATGCTGACCCAGCCGCACTCTGACCTGGGTGATCGCGCGCCCATTGATGTGGTCACGCCGACTAACGTGCCTGCGATCATTCGGGTCATCATGGGCGACTACTACCAGCGCCATGTGGATGTGCCCGAGACCGTTGCCCTGGGCCCCATCCCCGAGAATGTGCGGCAGAGCGTCCGTCGGCTGGTGGATGGCGCAGTGGTGTTTGAGGGGGCGTAACCCCTGTACTTCAACTTATGGCCGGGGTGATGGCTCCGGCCATAGGGGGGCACGTCCTGGCAACTTGCAGCGCTCTGCTCACCAACTGCTCCGAAGCTGATTCAGCTTGTGCGCGAGGTCGTTGCAAATACGTCCAGATTTCATAGGGGGCATCGGCGAGCGGTCGCATGGTGATCCCCCGCCCATGGGCACGCTTGATGCGTGATCGCGGACACCCCGACGCCATATCCGGCTGCGACCCATGGTGCCATCATCTCGAAAGAAGTCACCCGCTGGATGTTCTCCTGATCCTCCGGCATGAGATAGCTCAGGTTCTCAACCAGCGGTGGGCAAATCTCTGCTTGCCAGCAGCGATAGAACGGGTATTCCTGGAGATCGGGTATGGTGAGCTTCGCCTGGTCGAATATCCGCATGGCCGCCATGATTAATGATGGACGGGTCAATGAGCGATTAATGAAATGTGAAAAGGAAGATTGAATTAAAAGATAATGAAGTTCTCATCCCGAAGAATCGAAGACCGTATGGACTGGAATGATCTAAGGTATTTCCTCTGCGTCGCCCGTCACGGCAGTCTGACTCAGGCGGCCGGGGACCTGAATGTGAGCCAATCCACGGTCAGCCGCCGTATAGGAGAGCTCGAGGCTAGCCTCGGAAGCAACCTCTTCGTCCGGAGTCAGACCGGTTACTTCCTGACCGATGAGGGCCGTGAGGTTTTGAAGCATGCCGAACAGGTTGAAGACCGCGTCATGGCGCTTGAGCGCGGCGTAGCAGGGCTGGACAGGACGCCTGTGGGAACAGTCAGGCTAGCGACGTCGGAGAATCTTGCAACGGACCTCATCATTCCTGCCATGCCTTCCTTCAGGAAGCGATATCCTGGTATTTGCCTTGAACTCATCACGAGCACTGTCACCGCAGAACTCAGTCGGCGAGAGGCCGACATCGCCCTACGGGTGATCCGGCCTGCTCGCGGAAATCTGAAGATCCGACGGGTGGGTCATATGACCTACTCGGTCTACGGTAGCCGAGCATATCTCGAGGAAAATCCTGCGGTGCCGGGCCAGCCGCTGGACGGGCGCCAATTCATCGCCTGGGATGAAAGCCATGCGCATCTGCCCGCCGCCACCTGGCTCGCCCGGGAGCATCCCGGATATAGAGCCGCGCTGGTCACGAGCAGCCTGCCGGCGCAGATTGCGGCGGTTCGAGCTGGCCTCGGGCTGGCCGTCATTCCCGACTTCCTCGCGGTAGGCGACGACTTCGTGCGTGTTGTCCCATCGGATCAGGTATTCAGCAATGAGTTGTGGCTGGTGACTCACGCGGACCTCGTTGCATCGGCGCGGATACGCGTCGTTGGCGATTTCCTTGCCGAACAAGTGGTAAATGCCAATCCCGATCTCACTCGTGATCGTTAGCGGTGATCGAAAGCTGTTGGGTTCGCGCCGGTGCGCACCCCCTCGCGCCTCGTTCATGTCCGCGAGGCCGCTATATGCAACACGGCAACATGCGAATTTTCCTGGGCCGGGCAAGGGACCTAATGAGCGTCAGGAGGCCGCGCAAGACCGCCCCTTGACGCTGAACCCGTAACCCCTAGCGTTTCACCGTAGCCATCCCAGCCGCAGCGTAACGCGGCCCAGCGGTTGCGCCGACAGGCGCGGCAGAAGACAGCGCGGCAAGATCGATCGCGCTCAGCTCGACGCCCGGCGCTTTTGCACTGTCGCGCATGGTTTCGAGTCGCTTCACGCCCGGAATTGGAACGATGTTTTCACCTTGAGCGAGCAGCCAGGCGAGCGCGATCTGAGCGTTGGAGACCCCATGGGCGGCCGCAATCGAGGAAATTGCTTCGACGATCGCCATGTTCTTGGGGAAGTTCTCCGGTGACCAGCGTGGATCGTTGCGCCGCCAATCATTGGCTGGCAAATCGTCCAGGCTTCGGATATCACCGGTCAGGAATCCACGGCCAAGCGGACTATAGGGAATGAAGCCGATTCCGAGCTCGCGGCAGATCGGCAGAATTTCTGCCTCCACATCGCGCTCCCAGATTGAGTATTCGGTCTGGAGTGCTGCGATCGGATGGACTTTTGCCGCCCGGCGGATCGTGTCGGGCGCGGCCTCGCTGAGTCCGATGTAGCGGACCTTTCCCTCCTTCACGAGCTCGGCCATCCCGCCGATTGTCTCCTCGATCGGCACATTGGGATCGACACGATGTTGGTAAAAAAGGTCAATCGTGTCGATGCCCAGCCGTTTCAAAGACCCTTCGCAGGCGCGCCGTGCGTTCTCGGGGCTTCCATCGATGCCGGTCGGCCTATTGCCGTCCCAGCGCATGGCGAACTTGGTCGCGATGACAAGCCCATTTCGTCGTCCCTTGATAGCACGACCGACAAGCTCTTCGTTTGTGAATGGTCCATACATTTCGGCGGTGTCGAACAAGGTGATTCCGAGATCGATCGCTTCGTGGATCGTGCGCTCGGCAACGCCTAAATCAACCTTTCCGTAGGTGATATTGCCGTCCTGGATCATCGGCATACAACCGATGCCAATGGCCGACACCTCGAGACCCTGACCAAGATTGCGGTATTTCATGAAGAGCTCCTGATAATTGTCGGAAGGTCATGCGTTGCCCGCAGGTTCTTCCAAGCGATGAATGAAGCCGCTGGATTGCGATCAACTGCTGCTCACGTTTTTCTCGAAGAGATCGAGCGTTCTCTGACGTGCCAGTTTCACGTCGGCGGGATCGGCATCCGGTCCCTCATTATTGAAGCCATGGCCCGAGTTTACGTAGATGTAGACGGGGAGATCGGGATGCGCCGCTTTCACCGCCGCCTCGCTCTCGGTGGCAGGGATGTAAGGGTCCTTGCCGCCGAAGTGGCAGATGATCGGACAAGACGGTTGCAACGTAGCTGATGCGGCCACGCCAGCGCCGTAGTAGCTTGAGGCAGCTGTCAGTCCTGTCGTGCGCGCCGCTGCGCGCCACGTGATCGTTCCTCCGTAGCAATAGCCGACGAGATACACCGGCCCCTTGTCTTTCAAGGCATCGATGCAGGCCTGGACGTCTGAGATCGGATTGTCCTCGCCGTTCTCACCTGCGTATTTGAGGCCAACCTGTAGTCCTTCGGCATCGTGCGTTGCAACGAAGCCGCGCTCTTGACGATCGAACATGGAGGGTGCGATCACCTCGAAGCCGAGTGCGGCCCAACGGGCGACGTCACGTTGCACCGCTGTATCGATCCCGAAGACCTCCTGGATGACGATGACCCCGCCACGGCGCGTCCCTTCCGGCTGAGCGTGCAGGGCGGTAAATTCAAAACCGTCGATCCTGGAGGTAAGCGTGATGGTCCTTGTCATAGGGGCCTCTTAGTATTTCGTTGATTGATTTTGTCCGCGAGACTCAGACTTTTGCGTACAGGCGGCCTTTTAGTCATGCTGGAACGAGCGCCAGAGAGCGTAGGAGTCCTCAATGAAGTTGTATGCGCTGACCTTGCCGTCTCTCACCGAGCAAATTGCGGCGAAGTCGCTTCCGAACTCCTTGCCCGTGCTCAGGATGCGGTGTTTGAAGTGTCCAGTCATGACAACCTGATCGCCGTTCTCGAAGGTTCGTTCGATCTGGAAGTCGAGCGGCTGGAAGTTGACCGGAAACAATGCCATCCACGCGCGAACCTCCTCTTTGCCGTACCGTACGCCGATCGTCGGCACGTCGGGGGCACCCTGCACCTTCCAGACGACGTCATCGGTCAGGCACTCGAGGGTTTTATCAACGTCCTTCTTGAAAAAGGTGTCGAGGTAGTGTTTGACGACCTGTCCGGGCGTCATGTCGGTTGTCGTTGCCATCTCAACTCTCCTTGCCGCCCCTCAGGCAGGCAAACGTGAATGTTCTGATTAGCGGTGTCCGCCAGCGAGCACCATGAATTCGCCCGTGGTCCAACTCGATTCGTCGGAGGCCAGGTAGACGACGGCGGGCGCGATATCATCGGGTACGCCGAGCCGGCGTAGCGGCGTCTTGGCTGTGGTCTCGCGACCGAATTCCGACTCCAAGAACCCGCCTGCCTGAACGCCCTCGGTTGCGACCACGCCCGGTTTGATCGCATTCACGCGTATCTTGAGTGGCGCGAGCTCGTTCGACAATGCACGGGTGAGCCCGTCGATCGCGCCCTTCGTCGCAGAGTAGACCGACGCGTTTTCCGGTCCGAAGAGCGTGACGGTGGAGCTCATATTGATGATGCTGCCGCCTATCGGCATGTATTTGACCGCTTCCTTGATGGCTAGCATGTAGCCGAAAACGTTCAGCTCGAAGTGCTTGCGGAAAAAGTCGAGCGTGAGGGTCTCGATGGGCTGGAAGTCATAGACTCCGGCATTGTTTACGAGCACATCGACGCGGCCATAAGCCTGGTTCGCCTGCGCGAAGAGCTGCTCGACTTCGGCTGGGTCACTCATGTTCGCCTTGATGGCAATGGCATTGCCGCCGGCTTTGACGATCTCGTTCACGACATCATCGGCTGCGCCTTTGCTGCTTGCATAATTCACCACCACCGATGCACCTTCGGCTCCAAAGCGTTTCGCGATGGCGGCGCCCAGGCCCTTCGAAGCGCCGGTGATAACGGCGACCTTTTCTTGCAGTCGATGACTCATGATCGTTCTCCTATTGGAATAGCAGTTATATCGCCGCTGACGGTTAGGAAGCGGACGACACCTTGCCGCCCCACAGATCGACTGGGCCGAGGCGATCTGCGCCTTGCGTGGCGAGCATCCAGCCTGGATATTCCGCGGGCAGTTCGCTGACTGCGTCGAGCTGGCGGATTTCTTCTTCGCTGAGTGCAATGTCCACTGCCGCGATGTTGTCTTCGAGCTGGCTCAGACGCTTGGCACCGACCAGCACCGACGTCACGATCGGCTTCGAAAGCAGCCACGCCAGTGCAATCCGAGCTGGGCTGCAAGCATGTGCTTCGGCGATGGGACGCATCACATCGATCACGTCCCAGGCGCGCTCTTTATTGACGATCGGGAAGTCGAATTCCGAGCGGCGCGAACCTTCCGGCGATTGGTTTTCTCGGTTGAATTTTCCGGACAACAGACCTCCGGCCAAGGGGCTCCAGACGAGCAAGCCCATCTTTTCCGCTTCGAGCAATGGACCCAATTCACGTTCGAGATCACGGCCCGCGATTGAGTAGTAGGCCTGCAGCGTGTTAAATCGTGCGAGGTTCAGGCGGGCCGAAATCCCGAGTGCGGTCGCGATACGCCATGCCTGCCAATTTGACACGCCGATGTAGCGGACCTTGCCATGGCGGATCAGATCGTCCAGCGCGCGCAACGTCTCTTCTGTCGGGGTCAGCGTATCGGTGGCATGGATCTGATAGAGGTCGATGTGATCGGTCTGCAGCCGCTTGAGGCTCGCCTCGACAGCATCCATGATGTGGCCGCGCGACGCGCCGACATCGTTTCGACCATCACCCATGCGGCTATACACCTTGGTGGCCAGCACATAGTCTTTGCGCGCGATGCCGAGGTTCTTGAACGATTGGCCGAGTGTGCTTTCGCTCTCGCCACCGGAATAGACATCGGCTGTATCGAAGAAATTGATGCCAGCCTCGATACTCGCCTTAACGAGTTCATCGGCACCAGCCTGATCGACATTGCCAATATGCTTGTAGACGCCGCTGCCGCCACTGAAGGTCATCGTGCCCAGGCAAAGCTGCGATACGAGCAATCCGGTATCACCTAGTGTCTTGTATTTCATTTTGCTCTCCTTAAGAGGACTTCGAAGTGAATGCTGTGGACCTACCATCGTCCGTCGGGCTCTGGCTTGACGACAGTTTGTTCTTTCTTAAAATGAAAATGAAGACACATTTTCGCTAATTTATTTTCTATTTTTAGAAAACAATCGCGTGGCGCTACATGCCAAGATTGACCAGTTGACGCTGGAAAATGATTTTTAGAGGGCGCGCTCACCAAGGCGCGCTTGCTGAGCGCAAAGCGATGATCGACCGTACGCACCCGCTGCCGGTATCGAGGCAAGCGAAGCTTGTCGGCATTGCCAGATCGAGCGCGTATTATCGGGCTCAACCTGTCAGCCAGACCGATCAGTTGCTAATGCAGCGCATCGACGAGCACGTGCCCACGCTTCCCCCCCCCATACTGAAAATTTCTACGGCGCTAAGGATAATCGCGGCTTAACTGATGATGCCGGAAGGTGTCGGCCTGCGGGGTTTCGTCAGCCAACCGAAGAGTCGCGTAGGCGGACGATAAACCGCTCCAGCGAAGCCGATAAATTGCTGTTGTCGGGCCGAAGCAGATAGGTGGTAATCACTGCGGAATCCATTGCCAGGGGGCGGATCACCACATCCGGCCGTTGGGAGACCGGAATCTTGGCCTTCGTCATGAAGCCGACACCATAGCCTGCACCGACCAAGGTGAGCATCATGTCCAGCGAGGATACTTCCTCCACGACGTTCAGCTTGTGCTCCACCGTCTGCAAGATGCGTCCCAGCTCGCGGCAATAGCCCTCGCATGCGTGCGGATCGCACAAGACAAGTGGATGCCCTCCGAGTTTGTGGAGTGGAACCGCCTTGTGGGCGAGCAATGCGTGCCGGGCTGGCACGGCGATCACCAACGGATCTTGCCAGATGGGTTCGGCAACAATGCCCTCACCCACATCAGCAGTGTGCGCGAACCCGATCATGAAATCACCCGACCGCAGACCGCGCAACTGCTCGGACAGCGGCAGTTCGGAGAGGCGGATCTCGATCTCAGGTTCCTCTGCGCGGCAACGAGCGAGAAACGATGACAGCCGAGGATCGATAGCTCCGTCGGACACCACGATGCGCAAGCTGCCTCGCAAGCCGGAGCCAACGGCCTTGGCATTCTCTCGTGCTTGGTCCAACACAGTGAACAGACGGCGAACATCCTTCAAAAAGATGGCACCCGCTGCGGTCAACGCAGTGCCACGGCGGTTTCGGTCGAAAAGCACCGCCCCCAGTTCGTCCTCAAGCTCCTTGATGGCACGGGATAGAGGTGGTTGCTCGATGTGCAGGCGCTCTGCGGCATGCGTGAAATGCAATTCCTCGGCGAGGACTACGAAGTAGCGAAGATGTCGTAGCTCCAAAGGCCGCCCTCCTGGCTCAATCCGTCAAACACCGTTTCGTCCCTTATCGAGAAGCGTAGCTGCAGCCCACCAAGGCCGAGCCATCGGTGGTCGAATGCTCGACTTGGTACCGCGTACTTCAAAGGGTGTAGCCGCCGTCAGCTAGGAAGTCCGCAGCGGTCACAAAGGAGCTTTCGTCCGAGATCAGGTACCTCGCCAGTGACGCGATGTCCCCCGGGCACCCCAGGCGGTTGAAGACAGCGTCGATCACTCGCTCCCAATCCGACGCGGAGGAAACATCGTGGCGGACCAAAATTTCATGGCCGCCAAATGCTTCGGCTGCCGATGTGCCGTTGACCTCGTCGAGGTCAGTGAAGACGACGTACGCACCCGACTGCGCGAGCAGATCGGCTTCCGCTCGTCCGATGCCGTTGGCTGCGCCAGTAGCAATAGTGGTCTTGCCTTGTATAGAGGTCATGATTGGGATTTCCTTGCTGCAGCCGTGTCCGAACCGCAGGCGACTCGGACACGGCAGAAGACTTAGGCGAGATGCTCGTTACCGGTCTCAGGAAGTGCTAGCTGCCGACCACAGATCGACCGTGCCTAGCCTGTCGGCACCCTGGGTATTCAACATCCAGCCCGGGTACTCAGGCGGAAGTGCGCTGACTTCGTCGAGCTGGCGCAATTCATCCTCGGTCAGGATCAGGTCGATAGCTGCGAGGTTGTCCTGGAGTTGGTCCAGGCGCTTGGCCCCCATGATCACCGAGGTGACGACTGGCCGGGACAGCAGCCACGCCAAGGCGACGCGCGCCGGGCTGCAACCGTGGGCCTGTGCGATAGGCAGCAGAACGTCGATGATGTTCCAGGCGCGATCTCGGTTGACGATCGGGAAGTCGAACTCGGAGCGACGCGAATCACCAGGCTTCTGATTGTCGCGAGTGAATTTGCCCGAGAGCAGGCCGCCTGCAAGCGGGCTCCATACCAGCAGGCCCATCTTTTCCGCTTCCAGCAGCGGGCCGAGCTCCCGTTCGAGGTCTCGACCGGCCAGCGAATAGTAAGCCTGCAACGTTTCGAAGCGCGCCAGATTCCGATGCTCGGAGGTTCCCAGCGAACGAGCGATCTTCCAGGCTTGCCAGTTCGAGACGCCGACGTAGCGGACTTTGCCTTGTCGGACCAGGTCATCAAGGGCGCGCAGCGTTTCCTCCACCGGCGTCACCGTGTCGTTGGCGTGAATCTGGTACAGGTCGATATGATCGGTCTGCAGGCGCTTCAGGCTCGCCTCCACGGCATCCATGATGTGCCCACGCGACGCGCCCACGTCGTTGCGGCCTTCTCCCATGCGACTGTACACCTTGGTCGCGAGAACGAAATCCTTGCGCGCGATGCCAAGATTTTTGAAGGCCTGGCCCAGCATCTGTTCGCTGGCGCCGTCGGAGTAGACATCGGCGGTATCGAAGAAGTTGACGCCTGCGTCCAGTGCAGCCTTGACCAGATCGTCGGCGTCTTTCTGTCCCGCGGCGCCGATGTGCTTGTAGATCCCGCTACCGTCACCGAACGTCATGGTGCCGAGACACAGTTGGGAAACGAGAAGGCCGGTGTTGCCTAGAGTCTTGTATTTCATGATGGATCTCCAATAGGAATGAAGTGAAAAAAGCTGCCCGTAGGGCGGGATCTCTTACGGGTACGTCACGCGCCCGATCTCGCAGTCGGGGAAACGGCGACGCAGCTTTGTCGCCTCCTGCGCCGAGAAGCCGCCGCAAAGTTCGACAACCTGCGTACCTGCACCGGCAAGGTCTTCGATGGCAGCCAGCGCTTCGTCAAAGTCCTCCACACCGATGAATTTTGCGTCGAACGCAGGCGATTTCATGTGTGCTTTGTGCGTGTTCCGGCGGTAGCCGGGTGCCTTGATGATGAAGGCGTACTTGGTATGGTCCATATCCGAAACTCCAAAGGTGTACGCATTTACAGGTCAACTTGGAATTGCTTCCAAAGCGTCATGCGGTCTCGCAAATCGAAGCGCTCCCCGTCGGCAGTGAACGTGCCGTCGCCGTGGTGGTGCAAGAAGCGGCGTTCCTTGCGCGAATCGTTGGACCAGGCAGCAACAGCTTCGAGGATGAAAAGCTGATACTTGTCGACCAGTGTGTCGTCGTGCACGACACACTCGATGTTATAGAGGCAGTCGCTCAATAGCGGAGCTTTGACCTTCGCAGCTTTGGAGGTGGCCAAGCCGAAGTGTTCGAACTTGTCCACTTCCGCGCCACTGCAGTTTCCGACGTCAACGACAGTGCGCGCCAGGTCAGCACCGGGCACTGCGAGAACGCATTCGCCGGTCGCGCGGAGCGCGGTGAAGCTGTGATCCCAGGGGCCGACGACGCATCCGATCAACGGTGGCGCGTGCTGAACCATCATGTGGAAACCCATGGTCATGATGTTGGAGCGTGCGCCATCGTTTGTGCAGACCATGACGATGGGGCCAGATTCAAGTATCCGGTAGGTCTTTGACGCTTCAAGCCGGCGCATCGTGGTCCCCCGCTCAGGCAGTTGCTGCTTGCGCATGCCATGCCGCCGTCTCTTCTCCGCCGTCCGCTGCAGGGATCGGGAAGAGCTGCGCCAGGTGTTCGCGAAGCCGCACGATGTCCTCGGCCACATGCGGGTCCTTGATGACGTTGAAAGACGAGAAGGAAGGGAGAACCTCTGCGCCGCAGAACCGGTAGTTGGCGGTGTTGGCGACCATGACGTCGTCGACGGACTTTCCCTCGAAGAGGTACTGGCCTTTGTCGTCAAAAGCCGCGCGCGGGGCATTCCAGGTCAAGGACAGCATGTACTTCTTGCCCTGCATCAAGCCGCCAGTGCCGTACTGTTTGGAGGGATCGCCTAGGACACGCCCATCGTTCACGATCAGAACTTTCTGCAGTAGTCCTGCCGTAAATATCTCGTCGGCATACTTCTTGTAGATCCAAGGGGCGCCAAACCAATGGATTGGGGTCTGCAGGATGATTACGTCCGCCCATAGATGCTTTTCGACTTCTTCTTGTACGACGTAGCCCTGCTCGATATTCGTCGTTCGGACCTCGTAGCCCCTGCGCTCCAACTCCTCCTGGATTACGCTGGCCATCGTCTTATTGAGCTCTCCCTTGGAGAATCCTTCATACAACTGAAATGCATTAATAACTAAGGCGTGTTTCATATCAATCCTCGATAGATGTGGTAGTCGAACCGGAGCGTGCGCTGGAGAGGTATCGCCATTAGTCGCCCAAGTGGACTCGACATGTGGTGTCTCCAACCTCAGTAGCTGCGTTTACTATCGGGTAAAGCAGCGAAGTTGGGCTGTCTGTTCTTCCACAGTTAGTGCATAAAAATCCGAATTTTGACCCGGCAGATAGGTCGATGCGAACAAGTCAGTGAAGACTATCGTCTGCTACGAGCGTCAGGTGCGGCCCCAGGGAAGATTCGGACTTTTATGCATCATTAATCCCTGATCGTGCACATCGGTGGATATGGTGGAGAAGATAATCAATCAACCCACGCCGCAAGTGCGGCCAGCAGCGACACTGCCGCACGATGACCATTGCGGCTTGCATCGCTTTTATCCATCCACTTAGAGGATCATCATGAGTAAGAACGAGAAAACATGGCTTGTCACCGGTGCTTCAAAGGGCATCGGTCTGGCGCTAGTGCGCGAGCTTCTGAAAAGCGGTGCCAACGTGGTCGCTACGTCGCGTACATTGGCTTCGCTCGTCGATCTGATTGGGCCTGCGTCCGATACGTTTTTGCCCGTACAAGTCGATCTCGTCGATGAGCGCAGCGTGCAGGCCTGTGTCGCTCAAGCCATCGCTCAATTCGGGCGAATCGATGTGATTGTCAACAACGCAGGCTATGGTCTGCAGGGCACCATAGAGGGGACATCCGACGAAGAACTGCGTCGCAACTTTGAAGTGAACCTCTTTGCACCAGCACATGTCCTCCGCCACGTGCTACCTCATATGCGTCAGCAGCGCAGTGGACACGTCTTCAATGTCGGTTCGATTGCCGGCTTTCAGGGCGGGTATGCAGGATGGGGAATCTACGCGGCTACCAAATTCGCACTTGCAGGACTGACGGAAGCTCTCGCGGCCGAAGTCGCGGAATTCGGTATCAAGGCAACCTTGGTCTATCCGGGGCCTGTTCGTACCGAGTTCCTGTCGTCCGGTTCGCTGGTAGTCGCACAGCACAGCATCCGGGAATACACCGCCGCACAAACATTGCTCGACGTGCATCTGGATGAAATGGCCGGAAAGCAAGCGGGCGACCCGAACAAGCTCGCTTCTTTGATCATCCAAGCCGCAGGTGCGGCTGAGCCTCCCCTGCATCTGTTCGCGGGAAAGATTGCAAACGATCTTGCATTCCAGAAATTGGCAGCAGTGGAAAAAGATCTAACGGCCTGGCGCGAAGTATCTGACGCAACTGACTTCCCTGATTAAGTGGGGTGCATACGAGGGGCGGGCAGGCCTATTGGCGAGTCAAAGGGAAATATTCCCATCCCCAAGACCGCTGAAGATGCGGCGATATCTCTAGCGCCAACCCATCTCCAATGGCGCGTTGCGCCATCAGTCTTGTCATCTAGGTCCTTCCCTCGGTTTGAGTTGTGCCAGATGCTATCCCCGACCTTGCCGCACCCATTGGCTGCTTCTTAACCGGAGAAAAACATCATGTCTCATGTCGAATTTTCCGCTGCGGCGACCGCACCGCGGCGCTATGAAGGGTTTGCGGATCAGTACATCTCAGGCCATTGGCGGACGGGAAGGCTTGGCACTGTGCGGATGGATACCGATCCTTATACAGGCGAGACCTTGGTTGAAATCCCAAACGCCAACGCCAGCGATCTGGACGAGGCCTATCGCGCAGCAGAGCAGGCTCAACGTCAATGGGGTACCGCAGCGCCGCACGAGCGGGCACGAGTCCTGACCCGTGCTGCGGACATCATGATTTCCCGACATGAAGAAATCGTGGATTGGCTTATCAGCGAGGCGGGCAGCACCCGAACCAAGGCTGAAATGGAGTGGCAGGTCTCTGTTGGAATCACCCAAGAAGCTGCGACCTTCCCATACAGGACCGAGGGACGTCTGTTGCCCATTGATGCGCCTAGCAAAGAGAGTCGCGCGTATCGTCAGCCTCTCGGCGTGGTGGGAGTGATCAGCCCGTGGAACTTTCCTCTCTATCTAACCCAGCGGTCAGTGGCGCCGGCGTTGGCTCTGGGAAACGCTGTTGTTGTGAAGCCTGCCGAATATACCCCTGTCACTGGGGCTTTGCTGCTGGCGAAGATCTTTGAGGAAGCAGGATTACCTGGCGGCCTGCTCAACGTCGTCATTGGTCCATCCGAAGAGATTGGAGATGCTTTTACTTTGCATCCCGTACCCAGAATGATCTCGTTTACTGGCTCGACGCGGGTTGGCAGGCGGGTCGGGTCTCTCGCTATGACTGGGCCACGGATAAAGCGCGTTGCGCTTGAGCTAGGCGGTAACGCGCCGCTCGTTGTGCTTGATGATGCCGACTTGGAGCATGCTGTTCGTAGCGCTGTCGTCGGGCGATTCTTGCATCAGGGTCAGATATGCATGAGCTCGAACCGAATCATTGTCGACGCGAGGGTGCATGATGAATTCGTGGAGCAATTTGTCGAGCACGTCAGGACGCTCAAATATGGCGACCCGCGCGACCCGGCTGTGGCGATTGGGCCCGTAATTAGCCAAAAGCAGCTCACCGCACATCTCGCCATGCTGAAGCTCGCCCAAGATACCGGCGCTAAGCAGCTACTGGGAGGAGATGCTCAAGGTCTGGTGCTGCCACCCCATGTATTCGTCGATGTCAATAACGACTCCCCCTTTGCTCAAAGTGAAATGTTCGGCCCAATCGCGCCGATTATCAAAGTTTCCGGTGATGAGGAAGCTTTGCGCGTCGCCAACGAGACGGAATTCGGATTATCGTCCGCAGTGTTCACCCAAGACCAAGATCGAGGAGTCCGGTTCGCGCTGGGCGTCGAAGCAGGAATGACGCACATCAACGATCATAGTGTTGACGATTCACGCTCAGGCCCCTTTGGCGGCGAAAAGAACAGCGGTCTTGGGCGCTTCGGTGGTGAGTGGATTCTCCATGAACTAACAAGAGACCACTGGGTCACGATCCAGCACAACAAGGGAACTTACCCGTTCTGACAAGTGATTCGGCCTATAGGAACTTCCTGAAGTCCGCTAGCAGACCTGATGTATAGATGGCGGCAACCACGGATAGATTCACAGGGTGCTGTCGTTATCGAACCCGCCGCAACTCCTCGCGGCGGGTTTTTTTTCACACAGTTTCCGCAGACACACGTGTGCTTTTGACCAACTACGCCAGCTTATGCGGATTGTAGACCGCGTACCGCAGCGTGAGCGCCAGCGCGTTGTGGGCCAGCGGTCATCCCCCGCCCGCACTTTCCAGACTTACTGATACGGCACGAAGGCCGTCCCATCCGGGCAGGTGTGCGGAATGGTGGTCGCGCGGGTTGCCATATTTGAGCGTGCCGACGTGCTGGCCACTTCTCGGCAGAGATTCTCCTATCTAGATTTTATTTCGTCATAAATGACTTACTAAAGACGCATCGGAGCCGCTTGCACCTCAAGCATGTTCAGTCGAAAGAAGAAAGTATCGTCTTGAATATCGAGAAGCCGCTTGTTAAGAAAATCAATAACAGTGTTTTATCCGACGGGCTAATTTTTTCCGTCTCCACTTGGCGTAGCCTCTCGTTCAAGGATCATCGATTATCCGAAGCGCCCAATTTTTTGCTTTTACTGAATCTACACTGGAACGTCGCCATGCATATCAATCGCATCTGTAAAATTCTCGGAATCGAAAAGCCTGTTATTCAGGCTCCTCTCTCTTGGTTGACTGACGCGCGTCTAGTCGCGGCTGTTGGCAATGCCGGTGGCCTGGGAGTCCTCGGCCCCAACGCAGGACTAACTGCCGAGACCGCAGTATCGACTCCGGAGGAGACCGCCGAAAAGATGCGCGACGAAATCAGAAAGACAAAAGCGCTCACAGATAAGCCGTTTGGCGTTAACTTGATCCCGATGGCGGAGAACGACATTTGGACTCCGCATATCCTGAAAGTGATGAAGGAAGAGGGTGTCAAAGCGACCCTATACACCGGCTACGGTGAAGGAGCGGTAATTCCCAAATTGTTTGACGAATTAAAGGAGGCTGGGATCAAAATCATCTACCGCGACCTTAATCCTACGCCGGAAAACACTCGACTCGCCGAGAATGCTGGTGCTGATATTATTGTTGCTACTGGTTTTGACGAAGGTGGTACTCTGCCTGGCACGGCCCTTGGCACCTTCTCTATTGTTCCACTGATCGTCGATGCGGCAAGAGATGTACCCGTCTTGGCCGCCGGTGGGATCTCCGACAAGCGCACGGCTCGGGCAGCGCACGCCTTGGGTGCCAGTGGAGTTTCCGTGGGTTCCGCGTTTATTAGCACCGTGGAAAGCCGCGTTCCTCAATCTGTAAAGGACAAGATTGTCTCTTCCAACGGGCTTGATTTGCTTCTCTTCCGCACAATGCCTGATTACTACCGATCCCTGCCCGGAAAACTGGCGCATAAATTAGTAGAGTTGGATAAAGCGGGCGCCAGCAACGAAGATCTTGGCAAGCTGATGGGCGGGCTGCGTGGTTTGCGAATTGGTATGCTGGAAGGCAATACTGACGACGGCTATATTTCGCTCGGAACAGGTATTGGAAACATTCGTCGCATCAAGACTGTTGCCGAAGTGGTGGATGAGCTAGCCATATAACTCATCCGCCTCTTAGGGTGAATTGTCTGATCTGACGTTCCTCATTACTGGAATTGCGAAATTCAGCTTTCGCTGCCAATTTTCACCCCGTCTCCCCGCGCACTCGCTAGGAGGCGGGGCAAAGGGGCTTGGGAAGTTAAGACAAGTCTAAGGATGCCAGAGCGGCTAAGTTTGGCTTTCTATCCAAATATCGTCGATGCTCACAAATCTCTCCACTAACCAGTTGAAGAAAATTTGAAGGTGAGGTGCTAAATAGCTTCGTGTCGGATAAATGAGCGATATCGGCCGGGGCGCTGGTTTAATATCATCAAGAATCGCAATGAGAGCCCCGCTGGCAAGATGTTCATCAACGGCGATGCCGGGGGCTTGAATGATGCCGAACCCAGCCAAACCACATCGAATATACGCTTTCGATTCGTTGGCGCTTATGCTTCCGCGGCCGGTATAGGTACGATCTTCTCCGTTAATGCTGAAGTGCCATGGCAACGGGCGGTTGCTCATACCAGACACGAAACTTACGCTTCGATGGCTCGGAAGATCCTCGATTGAACTAGGGCTTCCGAACTCCGCAAAATAGCTTGGCGACGCGCAAGTCACCATTACCGCGTTGCCGATCCTCCGCGCCACCATGCTGGAATCGCGTAGCTCGCCAATCCTCAATGCACAGTCCACCCCTTCAGAAATCAAATCGACCGCACGATCGGTCACGCCAAGGATAAGCTCAATCCCAGGGTGAAGCCTGTGGAATTGCATCAATAGATCCATGAATTTTTGTTGTGCGAGCGCGGCAGAAATATTCAAGCGTACCCTGCCCGCAGGCGGTGCTCCGGAAGTACCGAACATCGTCGAAATCTCTGATACGCTCCGAAGAATCTCTTCGGCTCGTTCGTAAAAACTCTCTCCCTCCTGGGTGAGGCTGACCTTTCTTGTCGTTCTTTGGAAAAGTCGGACGCCGAGCTTCGTTTCAAGTTCTTGAATGGCAACCGTCACTTGAGGGCGACCAATTTCCATCGCATCGGAGACCTTCGTGAAACTTCCGAGCTCTGCCAATTTCGAGAACACACGCATTAATTGAATAAATTCCATCCGTCTCTCGCTTTTTTTCTAGAACGAAACAAGGTGATCTGCGGCACCCGATTCCATTAGATTGCTTGAACTGGCCCATCTCGCGGTATCGACCCCTGCATTTGCCGATCGAATCCGGTGTTACCTCACGCCTTCATGATCTCAACCAACGCTCTCAGCCCCGCCGATTGGTGCTTGCGGCTCGGGAAGTAGAGAAACACGCTTTCGTCGGTGGTGCACCAGTCTTCGAGGCAGCGGCGCAGTCGGCCGTCGCGCAGATACGGAGCGGCGCGATCCTCCCATATGTATGCGAGGCCCAGCCCCCTTGCTGCCGCATCCGCCATCAATTCCTGGCTATCGACCGTCAGGGGACCAGCGACCTCGACCTTCACTATCTCGCCCTCCTTGACGAACTCCCAATTAAAGGTAGTCCCGCTCGGAAAAGCATATCGAATGCAATCGTGATCATGCAGATCGTGAGGTGCCATGGGAGGTGGCTTCCTCTCGAAGTAGCTTGGTGAACCGACGACGGTAAATCGAAACTTTGGCTTGATTCGCACCGCGATCATGTCCTGCGACAGGCGCTCACCGAAGCGAATACCTGCATCGAAACCTTCCTGCACGATATCGACTAGCGCGTCGGTGGCAACGACTTCCAACTTCAGCCCAGAGTTGGCGGCCAAGAGTTCCATTGCATCCCCCAACACATAGGGCGCGATCGAGTTTGGAACATTTAACCTGATAGTGCCGAACGGTGTGGCACGGAACGAGTTCAACCCATCCAGGGCGCTCCGCATGTCAGCTAGTGCTGGCTGCAACCGGGCATGCAGCGCTTCGCCCGCTTCCGTCAGAGACACGCTGCGCGTGGTGCGATGAAAAAGACGCACGCCCACGCGGCCCTCGAGGCTGCGTATCGAATGACTTACCGCCGAAGCGGACGTCCCCCGTTCCGTAGCTGCTTGGCGGAAGCTCAGGTGCCTTGCAACTGACGCAAATACGGCCAACTCGGCGAGTTCTGCGTTCTCCATTGTTGAGCCTCATTCATCATCGTAACAAATATTGGCTACTTTATCATATCAATCGAACGCTCCAGAATACCGTCAAAGAAAGGAGTAGGAGTCCTATATCTCGCTTCTTTACGGTCTAACCATTTGAATCTGGAGAAAAAAATGAGCATTCAAGTCTCGCCCCGGACGCTTTCCGGGAAGGTTGCGTTGATCACCGGTGCAAGCTCCGGCATCGGCCGAGCTACTGCCATCGAGCTCGCTCGCCGTGGCGCCAAAGTAGTCGTCAGTGCGCGCCGTCGTCCTGAAATCGAAGCGCTCGCCGCCGAGATCCGGAACGAAGGCGGTGAAGCGACGGCCGCTGTTGCCGACATCAACATCGAGCAGGACGTGATCGATCTGGTCGCCACGACGATCTCGACCTATGGCCGGATCGACGTCGCTTTCAACAATGCTGGTACCGAAGGCGAGTTCACGCCGTTCGTGGAGCAGTCGAACGAGGTCTACGACACGATCTTCAATGCCAACGTCCGTGGCGTCTTCTGGTCGATGAAGCACGAGGCGAAGGCCATGCTGGCGCAAGGCGGCGGCACCATCATCAACAACGCGTCGATGGGCGGCGTGATCGGCTTTGCAAACGCCGGTCTCTACATCGCCAGCAAGCATGCAGTACTAGGGCTGACCAAGACCGCATCGATCGAACTGTTCAAGCAAGGCGTGCGCGTCAACGCCGTCAATCCTGGAATCATCGACACGCCGTTCCAGGACCGCATCTGGCCGAGCACTGAAGCGAAGGACGCTTTCGCGGCCTCGACCGTCCCCGGTCGGGCAGGCTTGCCGGAAGAGGTTGCGACCGTGGTGGCGTTCCTTGCTTCCGATGATGCGTCGTTCGTGTCGGGCCACGGCCTGCTGGTCGACGCCGGCTATTCGATCGCCTGATCGAAGACGACCTGCCAGACATCCGGCGGTGCTTATCCCGATTACAACGTCATCCCGTTCCGGGATAAGCCGCTGAATACTCAAACCTTTTAGGAGAATCTGATGAATAACTTCAAGAAATACATCCTGGGCGCTTTCGTCGCCGCAACGGCAATCATTTCGTCGCAAAGCGCGTTGGCCCTTGATATCAAGGCAGGGCCTACCGGCGAAGTTGCCCTCGTCGTCAACTTCGACGTGAAGCCGGGCGCCGAAGCCGAGTTCGAGAAGGTTTTCCAGCGCTCAGTCACTTGCTCTCGCCTGGAGCCCGGCAACGTGACTTTCAATGTCCACAAGGTTCTCGGTGCCGAGCGTAGCTATGTTCTCTACGAAATCTGGCGCAACAAGGAGGCTCTGGACAGTCACTTCGAGCGTCCCTATACCAAGGCGCTCTTCGCGATGTTCGAGCAGAACCTGGCGCGTCCGCTCACGGAAGGCGCGGGCGGCCTGAACTTCGTCGCCGACCTCGCCCCGGCGCCGCGCCCAGCGCCCGTGACGACGGACCCCACTTCTGTCGCCGAATGCCGTTGAGCTCAGGGACGAGCGCATCCGGGAAGCTGGATACACCCACGCGCGTTGCCCTGGCTAAAGGCTGCAGGATGCCGCTACCTGGTCGGCACGCAGCGTAATTTTACTGATTCGGAAGAAAATCATGACCGCACAATCCACACTCGCCACGCCGGCGCCGACATACGGCGTACAACTCACGCTCATCGCATTCATTCGAGCCAAGCCCGGTCTCGGTGACGAACTGGGAAGCCGTCTCGGCGCCCTGGTCGAACCCTCGCGCGCCGAGGCTGGCAACATCAATTACGACCTGCATCGTTCGAATGACGATCCGGATGTCTGGGTGCTCTACGAAAACTGGAAGGAAGAAGCTGATCTGACGTTGCATTTCGAGCAGCCCTACATGAAGGCATTCGTCGCGGCACTTCCTGAAGTGCTGGAAGGTGAAATGGATCTGCGCCGTTGCTCAATGGTCACCAATATCGCCGGATAACCAGCGCAACTTAAAACCTCACTAAAAAGGATCGGAAAAGTGAAACTCTTCGAACCTGTTGCGCTGCGCGACGTGACACTGCGCAACCGTTTGGTCGTTTCCCCGATGTGCCAATACTCGGCGCAGGAGGGTTATGTTAACGATCATCACCTCATCAATCTTGGGCGATTCGCCATGGGGGGCTTTGGCCTGATCATGGTCGAAGCGACGGCGGTCGTTCCCGAGGGCCGTATCACCCATGGCGATCTCGGCCTCTGGTCGGACGATCACATCCCCGGCCTGCGGCGCATTGCGGAGGCGCTCAAGATGTACGGCGCCGTGGCAGGCATCCAGATCGCGCATGCCGGGCCGAAGGCGGCCAGCCAGCGGCCTTGGCAAGGTAACGGCGCCCTCGATGACAGCGACTTCCAGCGCGGCGAGCAGCCGTGGCCGGTGGTCTCTGCCTCCAACAAGCCGTATGCCGATGGCTGGTTAAAGCCTACGGCTTTGACAAGCGCGACAATGGCCGATGTTAAACAGGCTTTCGTCGACGCGGCGCGACGTGCCGACGCAGCCGGCTTCGATGTGATCGAGGTGCATTGCGCGCACGGCTACCTGCTCAACAGTTTTCTGTCGCCCGTGACCAACGACCGAAAGGATGAGTACGGCGGCGACCTCGAAGGCAGAATGCGTTTTCCCTTGGAGGTCGTACAGGCAGTGCGAGCGATCTGGCCGCAGGATAAGCCGCTCTTCGTGCGGGTCTCTGCCGTCGATGGCCTACGTGAGGGCATGTCTATCGAGGACACGATAGTCTTTGCCCGTCGTCTCAAAGCGCTCAGTGTAGACATCGTCGACTGCTCGTCGGGAGGTATCGCCCCGCGCTACGAGTACCCGTCGAGCTATGGCTACCAGGTTCCCTATGCTCAGAAGGTGCGCAGCGAAGTAGGCATCGGCACCGCTGCGGTCGGTCTGATCGTCAATGGTCGTCAAGCGGAAGCTATCGTGGAAAGCGGCCAGGCAGATCTTGTCGCGATCGGCCGAGAGGCGCTGGCCGATCCGAACTTCGCTCTACATGCCGAAGCCGAACTTGGCACTGTCGATCCCAAAGCCCCATTTGCCTCGTGGCCCACACAGGTTGCCTGGTGGCTTCAGGGGCGGTCGGTACAGATCCAGACATTCAGTGGGCGGTCGTGAACAACGGCATGAGCGCACCACGGCCGAGGCGAGTACACCTTGCGAAGTATCGTGGCTGCGCTGCCGTCCCCGTCGATTGCATGAAACCGTTCCTAGACGAACACCGCAATCGTCCAGGAGCGGATCATGTCCACTCGGTCTATCTGGTGCGTGAAGTCTTTGAGCACTTTTCGCGCGCTCCTTTCGGGAACTGCGCTTGATCAACCCCTGGCGTCCAGGCACGGCCTGACTAGTCATCTAAGGCGCCACACATCTTTAAGGATACAGATATGGAGTACGTGAAATTCGGCAGGACGGGAATGGATGTGTCGCGCTTGGTACTCGGCTGCATGAGCTTTGGCGATGCTTCGCGCGGCGATCACGCCTGGACACTGGACGAAGCCGCCAGTCGGGAGATCATTAAACAAGCGCTGGAGACTGGCATAAATTTTCTGGATACGGCGAATGCCTACTCCGACGGTACGTCGGAGGAAATCGTTGGTCGGGCGATCAAGGACTACGCTCGGCGCGACGAGATCGTACTGGCAACGAAGGTATTCATGCGTATGCACGCTGGCCCGAACGGTGCCGGACTGTCACGTAAGGCGATATTCGCGGAGATCGACAACAGCCTGCGACGGCTGGGCACTGATTACGTGGATCTGTACCAGATCCATCGCTGGGATTTCGATACACCGATCGAAGAAACGCTGGAGGCACTGCACGATGTGGTGAAAGCAGGTAAAGCTCGATACATTGGGGCATCTTCCATGGCGACATGGCAATTTGCCAAGGCAATCTACACTTCTCGCCTCAATGGATGGACGCCCTTCGTCAGCATGCAGAATCACCTAAACCTGTTGTACCGCGAGGAGGAGCGCGAAATGCTGCCGTTCTGCCGCGACCAGGAGCTGGCGGTAATCCCATGGAGTCCCTTGGCGCGCGGTCGGCTCACTCGGGCATGGGATGAGACCACCAGTCGACTGGAGACCGACAAGATCGGACGATCACTCTATGTCGAAAGCGACGCTCAGATCGTTGAGAGAGTCGGAGCAATCGCGCAGGCGCGCGGAATTCCTCGAGCTCAGGTCGCGCTCGCCTGGCTACTCCAGAAACCGGGTGTCACGGGACCGATCATTGGCGCCACCCGCGCGCAACACTTGGTGGATGCCGTCGCCGCGCTGTCGGTGAAACTGACCGATGAAGAGATCAAGGACTTGGAGGCGCCATATACACCTCATGAAGTCAGCGGCATTACGGTGATCAGGTAATTTACGAGCGAGGACGAGACAGCTAGCTAAGGACATGAATTCTGCCATCTGGCTGCTGGCATCTATGGGCGGGGCGCCGCCGGCCCGAACAACATCCTGTAGTAGGCCTTGCCATCGCGCAGATGCGAGTCGAATGTGAAGTTCTTTGCCAACATAATGTCCATGTCCTCGCGGGTGATCCGCATAACGTAGCTGTGTTCAGTCGTGACTAGCCGCCAAGTGCCGCTGGCTTCGTTCGCACTGAACCACTTTCCTGGATCGGCATGGCCGGCCGGGTGCGAGCGGCCGTTCTCCTCCAACTGCCAGCGTCCGTCGAGCAATATCCAGATCGAGTCATCGGTCATCGCAGAATCTCCTGGTCCGGATGCGATAACTGCTCCTGGGTCGGTCTCCCATTCGCGCGAATGGTCGATTGTCCAGCGTAATTGCGATGTATTGAGCGACGTGAAGAACGGGGTATGACGCAAGAGGTGCAAGTAGGTGACGGAGGGCTTCATCGTGGAGGCGGCCTGGGTGGTGTGGCACGGTGCCACGGACAGAACACACCCGACCGTGAGCAGGGAAAGAAAGATCGCGAGAGAGCGGCGCATCATGATTGAACGTCTTATGGGGCTTCAGCGACGCGAGGTCACGGCGAGCTTAACTGCCAGTGCGAGGAACACTGTTCCTGCGAACCAGTTCAAACAGCGCTGCAGGCTGGTCGAGCGCATGAACGTCTGACCGACTGCGCCGGCTGTCCATGCAATGCCAGCGAAGACCGCTAGGGCTGCAACGGCAAAAACCAGCCCCAGCACGGCGATTTGCAGCGTGACTTGGCCCCGCTCGGCGGTAACGAACTGCGGCAGAAAGGCCAGAAAAAACACGATCACCTTAGGATTGCTTAGGTTCATGGCGACACCCTTGGCATACGATTGCCATACGGAATGCAGTTCCAGCTTCGATGTCTCGGTGACGCCCACTGGTGCACGAAACGCCTGCCACGCGAGGAAGGCGAGATACGCGGCACCGAGGGCCTTGAGAATGGTGAAGGCCGTGAGCGAGGCCGTCAGAACGGCGCCAAGTCCCGCGGCCACCAGAGCAGTGTGGGCCATCAGGCCCGTACATAGGCCCAATACGGTGGCAAGACCGGAGCGCACACCGTAGCGGGCGGATTGGACGAGGACGAAGAGATTGTCTGGCCCCGGCGTGAGCGCCAGCAGCAGCGAGATGCCGGCAAAGGGCAACAACGTGTCGACGGATGGCATGGCTGTGCTCCAACGCAGGGTTTGTCGATACCGATCGTCAGCCACGCCCACTTTTGAGGTGGCGTGGTTGATGGCTTATTACGTATTGAGGCGCGGCTTGAACAGGTCGAACAGTCCAATCCGATGCAGTTCTATGAGCGGACGAGGCCCAATAGCGCGAAGCCCGAGTCCGCACCGTCCTAAGCAGGATCGATGTGCAAGCGAAGCAACCGCTTGCCGAAGGCATACTGAATATTTTCACGATGGCCGCGGCCATTAGGACGGCTTCACGATTCTGGCTGGCATGTAGTGCGAGACCCATCCCGCCGCCGAGCCGATCGTGCTAGCGCCCAGGAGATGCGCCAGGCTTTCGGTGGACGGTTCCAGGTGTGCGGCGAACCACGCGACCAGGCCGAGGAAGTAGCCCAGCAGATTGTTTAGGATTGGCATGCCGCGCATGGCAACCACGAGCAGTGCGACGACAAACACTACGACAGGCAGTGCCAAGCGTGGCCCAACGATAGATCCCACGTGCGGCAGGCTGAATGCCGCAATCGCACCAATCGTCAGGCCCAGTCCGACGCAAGCGAGATTTTCAAAGGCGCTTCGCGTATTCATGCCGCGCGTGAAGAATGCAATCCAGCCGATGAACATGGCCCAGACGGGCAGCGAAAGTGCCGCACTGCTCGCTGCCGCGACGGCGGCCGTGACAGCGGCAATGAGAGTTGTAATGATGAAAGAAGTGGGAGATTGGCGAGCGTGGCTCATGGGATGCTCCAAGATATAAGGGTTTCATTGGGCAAGTCACCGGTCGCGCACCCAAGGAAGGCAACAGCGATCGGCGAACTCATTCGGGGTTCGACCGTTCAATTGGTCCGCGGCTTGAGCAGGTCGGAAAGTCCTACTCGGTGCAACATCTCGGCACGCACGCGGTCCAGCACGGTGAATCCGACGTCTGCGCCGTCCTGGGTCGGATCGATATGCACGCGGAACGGACGCTTGCCGAACGGCGTATCAACGACCTTGACGATCGCTTCGGCCACCAGGCCCGCATCGGCATCCGCCGGCACGATCTCGGCAAAGGCCTTCTGCACCTGTTCGCCAAAGCCCGCGTACGGACCGGCCTCGTACTCGGCCGCGCGCGCCGCATCGGCTGGCGTGCCGGTATGGGCGAAATGGTTGGTGCCGCTGGTGAAGGCACCGGGCACGATGATCGAGGTCTCGATGCCCCAACGCGACAGTTCGCGCGCGTACTGCACGGCGATCGCATCCATCGCCGCCTTGGCACCGAAGTAAGGTGCCAGATAAGGGGGCGTGCCGCCGGCCGAACTGCTGCTCGATACCCATATCAGCAGCCCATCACGCTGCCGGCGCAGGTGCGGCAGCACGGCGCGGTTGACGCGCTGCGTGCTCAGCACATTGACGTCGTAGAGCTGTGCATACTGCTCGGGCGTGAAGGCTTCGGCCGGACCGAACACCATGTGACCAGCATTGTGCATCAGCACGTCGATGCGACCGGCCTCGGCGATGATGCGCGCCACGGCGGCGTCTGCCGAGTCCTGCGATTGCACGTCCAGTTCGACCGTGCGCAAGTCCGCGCCGTTGTCCTTCGAGAAGGCGGACATCTGTTCGACCACCGCGGCATTGCGGCCGGCGGTGTTGCGCATCGAGGCATAGACGGTATGGCCGGCGCGAGCCAGCGCTTCGGCAGTCAGGCGGCCGAAGCCGCTGGAAGCGCCGGTGATGAGGATGATCTTGCTCATGAAGGTTCTCCTGATAGGAAAGACTATGAATTCGGGTGGGGGGAAACCCGTGATCAGACCATCCCGCCGTTTGCGCGCAGAACCTGGCCGTTGATCCAGCCGCCGGCCGGACTGGCCAGGAAGGCCACCGCATGTGCGATGTCATCCGGCGTACCCAAGCGTTCCAGCGGGTTCATCTTCGACATGCGCTCGATCAATTCAGGGGACTTGCCGTGAAGGAACAGATCGGTCGCGGTCGGACCAGGTGCCACGGCGTTGACCGTAATCGAACGGCCGCGCAGCTCCTTCGACAGGATGGCGGTCAGCGTCTCCACGGCAGCCTTGGTCGCGGCATAGACGCCATAGTTCTCCAGCCTCAACCCGATTACGCTGGTGGAGAAGTTGATGATCCGGCCGCCATCGCGCAGGCGGCGCGATGCGAGGCGCAACGTGTTGAAGGTGCCTTTCAGGTTGACGGCGACTTGGCTATCGAACAACGCGTCATCGCTATCGGCAAGCGGCGCGAGCTTCATGATGCCGGCGTTATTGACGAGAACGTCGATGCCGCCGTAGGCCGCTTCGGCACCGTCGAACAGGCGCGACACGGCGGCCGCGTCGCTGACATCGGCCTGGGCACTGATCGCGCGTCCGCCGGACTTCTCGATATCGGCGACCACTTGTTCGGCCTCGGTCGCATTGCCGGCGTAGTTGACAACGACGGTGAAGCCATCCGCGGCCAGACGTCGGGCAATGGCCGCACCGATGCCACGCGATGCGCCCGTCACTAGGGCAATTTTCTCTTGAGGGGTAGTCATGGAAGTTCTCCTTTCAGGCCGCGGGGATCGCGGCGTTAGAAGAACTATGCGATCTCCCCGGCCAGAGATAATCGGTGTAAAGTGCACATCACTATTTCTTGAGGACGAACAATGGGTAATCTGGGGAACATGTCATGGATCGTTTGGATGCACTAAGGCTCTTTGTGCGCATCGTGGAGCGGCGCAGCTTCACGTTGGCGGCAAACGACTTGGAAATCCCTCGCTCGACAGCAACGAAAGTAGTCGCCGAGATGGAAGCCAGGCTGGGTGTGCGGCTGCTACAGAGGACCACACGCGTGGTGCGTCCGACGCTTGACGGTGAGGCTTTTCACCAGCGATGCGTCCGCATCCTGGACGACCTGGAGGACGCGGAAGGAGCCTTTCTTGGCGCGCAACCCAAGGGGCAGTTGCGTGTCGAAGTACAGGGTACTCTTGCTCGCCACTTTCTCATGCCCGGCTTGCCATCGTTTTTCGAGCACTATCCGGACATCGAACTCTCGATGAGCGAAAGCGACCGGTGGATCGATCTGGTGCAGGAAGGTATGGATTGCGCGCTGCGCTACGGCAGGCTGCCGGACAGCGATCTCGTCGCGCGGCAGGTGGCCATGCTGGAACGCGTGACCTGCGCCACGCCCGGCTATCTGAAGAAGTTCGGCACGCCGACCGATGTCGCTTCCCTCGCCGGGCATCGTATGGTGGGCATCCGCCTGATTTCGAGTGGCAACTTGATGCCGCTCGAATTCACCGGCGGCGAGGCGCACGAAAGCATCACGCTACCGGCCACGCTATCGGTGACAGGACCGGAAAGCTATCTGGCCAGCACACGGCTTGGTTTCGGTCTAGCGCAGATGCCGCGCTTCCATATCGATGAAGACCTCAAGCGCGGCAGCCTCGTCGCCGTGCTGCGTGAACGGCCGCCGCCGTCGGCGCCAGTGTCGCTCGTCTATCCGCGCAACCGGCAATTGTCGCCACGCGTACGCGTGTTCCTCGACTGGGCAAGCAATGAGTTCAAGACGCGTGGCGCGTCCCGCTGAGTGCCTGTCTCTACGTGGCGCTCTCTGTGAACGCCCCACGTGCAGTCAACCGGTCAAGCCCCCCCGGCGAGAGTCGCCAGCGAGAAGTCGCAGACTAAAGGCGCCTTCAGCGGTGCGCTGCCCAAGGGTTTACTACGAAATCGAGGTTCAGCGCACGTTGGCGCGAAGTTTCCTGTTGTCAGGCTTGCCGGACTTCCTAGCCTGCTACCCGGATATCGAGCTTCCGATGAGCGATATCGGTCACTGGGTGGACCGACCTGGTCCAGGAGGGCGTGGACTGCGCGTTACGCTGGGGACATCTGCGCTAGGCGGGTGTCGTTCCTCGAACGGCTCATCTGTGCAACGCCAGGATACCTGGAGAAATTCAGTGATCCTTCGGACATCGAGAATCTAGCCGGTCATCGCTCTGTCGGACTGCGCTCCTTGAAGCAGTGGTGCGGTCACTTAGCTGGAGTTGGCCGGGATGCCAGCACACTGTGCACGACCTCTTTGTCGAGTACGCTCTCGGTGACCGGCACCGAGAGCTGCCTCGCCGGCATCTCCTTGGCTCCGGGCACGCGCTGGTGCCGTGCTTCCATGCTGGGCTTGCCGCCTCTGACATCGCTTACGTTCGATGCGGAGACGGAAGATAGTCATCCGGACCGAAGGGGCGCCTCATCCGTTCGCGAGCGAATTCGGCGAAGGCGCGCAACTTCGGCAGTGCGTGATTGCGGCTGGGGTAGTAGAGCACCAACCCGGGCTCTTCGATGGCGTAGTCCTCCAGCGTTGTCTGCATGTCCGCCTTGGCGATGTAGTGCATCGCCAGCGTCAGCGGCATCTGGGCGAGACCGATTCCCTTGAGTACCGAATGGATGCTCATCTCCACGTCGTTGACGATCAGCGGCCCGTCCACCGTCACCTTCATGCGCTGGCCGTCGAGCGCGAATTCCCAAGGGTGAATGGCACCTTCGGAACCTCGCAGTTGAATGCACGGAAACCGGTGCAAATCCTTCGGATGATCGGGCAGGCCGTGCTTGCGAAAGAAAGCTGGAGCGCCGACGACCGCGATGCGCAACGGTGGAGAAAGGGGAACTGCCACCATGTCAGCCTGGAGCAGTTGCCCCAGACGGATCCCTGCATCGAAGCCTCTCTCGACGATGTCAACCAGACCGTCCTCCCCGAACAGTTCCAATTGCACATGGGGATAGCGTTGCAGGAACTCCGGCAGCAGACGGTTCGCCAACAACGGCAGGCTGGGACGAGGCACATTAATGCGCAAGCGACCACTGGCTTCTCCCGCCAGCCCGGCCGCTGCGTCCAGGCCCAACGCCAGCATCTCGATGGCCGGCCGCGCGTGGGCGAGCAGGCGTGCCCCTGCCTCCGTCAATCCGACGCTGCGTGTCGAACGGGACAACAGCGGCGCACCGACGCGCTCTTCAAGAGCACGGATGGTCTGGCTGACCGCAGACGGTGTGATGCCCAAATGACGCGCAGCAGCGCGAAAGCCATGGAGTTCGGCCACGGCTACGAACACCACTAGGCCATCTAGGTGACTCCGCTCCATTGGTAAGCGCATCTGAACAGCCCGTTCTCTGTGTGCTGGATTGTGGAACAGTACTGCTGCTCGTAATCTCTGTCTATTGAAATCGATGGAGTTGAAAATGGGAAAACTCAAAGGAAAGATCGCACTCATCACCGGCGGCGCGAGCGGGATCGGCCTCGCATCCGCCAAGGCCTTCGTGGCGGAAGGTGCTCAGGTCGTCATTACTGGCCGTGACCAGGCCGCAATTGATGTAGCGCTCGCGGAAATCGGGGAACGGGCCATGGGCGTGCGGGGCGATGTGTCCAATCTCGCGGATCTGGACCGGCTCTACAGCGAGATCGGCAAGCGTCTTGGGCACCTAGACATCGTGTTCGCCAACGCTGGCGCCCTGACCCTCGCACCTTTCGAGGACATCACCGAAGTGCAGTTCAACCGCGAGTTTGACATCAACGCTAAAGGGGTCTTCTTTACGGTCCAGAAGGCGCTTCCTCTGCTGAAAGACGGTGGCTCGGTCATCCTCACGTCATCGATTGCGCACTTCAAGGGCACACCTGGGTATAACGTCTACGCGGCCACCAAGGCTGCAGTCCGTTCCTTTGCCCGTAGCTGGACCGTTGATCTGAAGCACCGCAACATCCGAGTGAACTGCCTCAGCCCAGGGCCGACCATTACGCCACTGGCGGGCAAGATGGGCATCCCGGCCGAGCAGGCCGAGAGCTACGGCAAGTACATCCTTGAACAGATTCCGATGGGCAGGTTCGGCAACGCCGAAGAGACAGCAAAAGCGGCCCTGTTCCTCGCATCGGACGACAGCTCTTTCATCACAGGCGTGGACCTTTGCGTCGACGGAGGAATGGGGCAGATCTAGCCCCAAACTGCGATCGTGCTATGCCGGCAGCGCAGCTGTTGGGCAGAGTAGAGGCCAATCAAGGTTCTACGCGCTTCAAGATCATGACTCTGATTGGCAAGCTGGAGATGCGTCTCAGTCGAGAAGTAGTAGACTAATTGGCACGTTGGCATGACGTGTTTCAAGACTCCGCTCGAAGTCTCATCGCATCCTGCATAGGGGGCGCACCGAACAGTCTCTTATATTCGCGATGGAACTGCGACTGGTTGTCATAACCTACCATCGAAGCCACGATCCCCACATCGCTTGCGCGCTTCAGCATAAGACGGCGCGCTTCGAAGAGTCGCAACCGTTTCTGATATTGCAGGGGACTCAGTGCCGTCGCTTCTTTGAAGTGTTGATGCAATGAGGAAACGCTCATGTTTACGTGCTCTGCCAGATCGTCGATCCTCATAGGTACATCGAAGTGAGCCTTAATCCACTCGACAGCCTTGGCCACTTTGAAAGCGCGACTGTCGGCCACTAAAGCGTGACGCAGGCGCATCCCCTGACTGCTCATCAGCAGCCGATAAATGATTTCCTGCTCAATCAACGGCGCCAGTACTGGGATGTGCTTGGGCGTGTCAAGGAGTCTCGCCAGCCGGTATGCGGCATCCAGCAAATCCAGCGATAGATCCCCTACGCTGATGCCGAGCCCGAGCGGGGTCTCATCGGGGAGGGGTAGTTCACGTGTAGCAACCAGATGTGCGACCTTTTCCATGTCAATCTCAAAGGAGAAGCACAGGTAAGGTTTTTCGCGGCTCGCTTTGGTCACTCGACCGATGATCGGGATATCAATCGATGTGACCAGACAGCGTTCAGAGTCGTAGTCGTAGCTCATATCGCCAGCAGTAACAGTCTTTGCTCCTTGCGCGGCGAAGATAAGTGCCACTTTGCTGAAGGCTGACTCCTCCTTGGATGGTGCGGAGAAGCGCCAGAACGTCAGTGATGGGATCGCAACGCGATGCTCGCCATCAATGGGCGAGAAGCGCTCCACGATCGAAGCGAGCTCACTGGAGATGGCCTCCCGGGAGGTCAGCGGTGTTTTGTGATCTAGTAGATCCATACTATTTTAGTCTAGGAATGTGCCATCACAATTTACACAATACTGGCTATCCTTGCTCCAAGAAGTCTGACAATTCAGAGAATAGTATCTAATTCTCGGAGGATTGTAGATTTCCATTGAAGGCTTCGGATTGAGAATTCTGTGTACGCGGATCAGTCCTCGACTTCCGCTACTCCTCTGCCGGAGATGCTTCCAGGCCGTCTCGAAGCCTTCATCGATCGCGCTCTGGAAGCGGGTCAGATACGCGACGAACGTACCTGCACCGACAGGTATGGGTTGTCTGGCGGAAGTTCCTCAAACAGCTCCGCAGGGGCATCCAGGAGGTAGCCGTGCAAGCGACGCGCCTTGCGCGGGCCGGTCACATCGCACGTCCAGATGTTGAGGCCGCTCGCCTGCTTGCGATGCAGATGCAACCGCTCGAACTGTTTTTGAACCCACTGCCAATCGACCACGTTCTCCAGCCCTGCCAGTCTGGCAACCTGCGGATGTTCCTGGGCATATCGCTGAAACAGCCCAGGACTGACTAGAAAGGCCGTGCCGTCCACGGTATGCACCAGCGCACGTGTGTCGTTGATGATGAGTTTGCGGCTTTGGATGGCCCTCTTGAGCCAACCCATGAAGTGTTCACCAGACACTTGGGCTATGATCGGAACAGTGACCTTCTGCTCCGAAACAACAATCTGCGGCGTCGCATCCCCGATCGATGCTGCGGGAGCAGATCCAAAACTCTCCGTAATGGGCTGCATGTCAGTGCCTAGCAACCCAAGCAGCACATCGACGCCGTCAGCGGATGGTGCCGTTATGGATTGAGCCGGAGCAGCGGGCGCTGGCATCCCCGCGCCACCTCCTGCTGCAAACTCGCCTGTTATTTCTATCTGTGGCTCCGTCGCTGTAACGGTCTCCACCTGGATCGTGCCGCTGAATGGCGCAGGCCGCTCGGTCGCGTCCCAGATCAAGGCGGGGGTGAGACGCAACAGAGTGAACGAATGGGACCAGCCGGTCGCGCTGGTCACGGTGGCGCGCCAGACCGCCTTGCCGTCCAGCGTGGGCTGCAACATGCCATGATCCTGCAACACGTTGAACACGGCGGTGTTGTTCGCGGGAATGCCGTCAATGCCTTGAGACAGCAGATGCGCGCGCAGCTTGTCGGAAACCGTCTTGCTCACCAGCCATAGTGCGTCCTCGGTGAGCCAGCCATCAGAGGCCTCGGGCTGGTTCAGCTTCAACTCTTCCTTGAGCAGATAACGCAGCCCGTCGAGCAGCTTGCGTTGCAGTGCGTGCTTGGGCGCGGCCATGACGCGGGCCGGATCACCACCCAGCTCCTGCGCCACAGAAGCGCGATCAGCCTGCACGACAAGCTCGCCCAGGATCCCGGCATGCTCGTACTGTCCGGCCAAGACGTAGAGCAGCGGGGCCCATAGCGCCGGGTAGCCACTGAGCCAGTCCAAGACGTGCCGATCGAGCAGTTGGCGGTAGAGCAGACCTGTTGCAGCACTATGCAAGCGGTATTCGCGATCCTCACGATAGCGGAAGCGGTATGGCTGGAGCAGCGGGCCGTGCCAGGGATGCCAGGTGTTGCCGTCGGCCAGCTCGACATGCAGATCGACGGCGATCTTGCCGATGTCGTGCAGCAGCGCGGCGTAGGCTACAGCGGCGGTCCAGGCCTCGGATTGCGCCGCCTGGTCCTCGGGGCTGGCACCGACGGGCAGCAGATGGGATTGCCGTAGCTTCAGGCTGTAAGCGACGATTTCGAGGCCGTGATCGAGCATGCCGCCCGGGTAGGAGTGGTGGTGGCTTTCCGAGGCGGGGAACTGCTGGACCAGTTCGGCGTAGCGCTCCAGCGGTATGCGGTACAGGGTGGCGAACTGTTTGCGCGAGAGCGATGTGCGATGCCAGATGTGCTCCAGCAGCTTCTGCCGGCGCGGCGTCGCCAGCAGCGATGCAGCCGACTCGGGCCGCAACAACCCTTTCGGAAGATCGGTGGCGGGCGCTGGCGACGGAGCGGCAGCGACCGGGGGCCGTTTTCGCTGGAACAGTGAGAGCATGTAAGTGTCCTGGTGGCGGGCCGACCGGGAGGCCTTTTCGCCTTTTCGAGGTAGGGCCTTTCCCCTTGCACCCCATTCCCTTGCCCTTTCTGCCCTTTGGCCTTTAACCATTTGGGTATAGGGCGTGGGGCATTGACCGTCCACGGCCAATGCGGGGTTCGGCGGGCCGGATTGATGCGTGAAGGCTTGGTGTTCCCGCACTACGATGGGCCGATTCTTGGACTCGGGAGGACGCCATGCGACCCCATATTGACACGGTAAGGAATATTCCTTACCATCGAGGCATCGCTATTAGGAGAACGGCCATGCCTGCCATTCATGAAATTGCCACCCTGACCTCAAAAGGCCAGATCACGCTGCCCAAGCCCATCCGGCAGGCGCTCGGTGTCGATGCCGGCGGCAAGGTTGCGTTCGACCTGCGTGACGGAGAAGTCATCGTGACCCGTGCCGACGCTGAACACGAGGACCCCGCCATCGGTGCGTTCCTGAGTCTGCTGGCCCGCGACATCGAGGCGGGCCGGAACGTCCATGGCCTGCCCGAGGATCTAACTCGCGCCATGCTGGAGCAAGCGGGTCACGGCGTGAAGCTGGACGAGGAAATCGACGGCGAAGTGGAACTCTGATGCAACGGCATGGCTGGGCATTGCTGTTCCACGACTGTGTGATCGAGCAGTTGCAGAAGCTGCACGCAGCCGCACGGCGCGCGCAGGAGAACGACCCGGAGGGCTTCGAGTCCAATGCCAACGTCAAGCTCTTCCGGGCCTTGAACCAGTTGATATTAGATGTGGTGCCCGGTGATCCGGCACGCGACGAGTACCGCCAGGGCAACACCCTGGGGCCGGCCCACCGGCACTGGCGAAGGGCCAAGATCGGAAGGCGGTTCCGGTTGTTCTTTCGGTACGACTCGAAGGCCAAGGTCATCGTGTACGCCTGGGTCAATGATGAGCAGACCTTGCGGTCTTCGGGGAGCAAGTCAGATCCCTATACCGTGTTCGAGAAAATGCTCGGGCGTGGGAATCCGCCAGACGATTGGAACGTATTGGTGCAGGCAAGCAAGCAGGATTGGAGCAAACTGGAATAGGCATTCCTCATGTAGCAGGAGACGACCATGAACACGACAACCCGCATCAGCACCGCAGAACGCCTCGGCCGCAGCGTTGGCCGTGGATGGCGCGCCTATGCGCGCGGCGAGCGAAGGTTGTCGAGTTGGCTCGCCTCCAAGGGGATGCCGCTTGCCGGGGCCACCGTGCTCGTATGGGTAGTGAAGCTGGTCGCGCTGGGATTGCTGTTCTACGCCGCATTCTGGCTGGCGTTGGTGCTTCTGGTTGGGGTTGCCGCAGCATGGACGGCCAGCAATTCGACGGTCGATGATGATCGCTGGACGCAACCGGACGAACTGCGAAACGGCGAGGCAGGCTTTGGCCTGTATTCGTCCAGCGGTCAGCGGATCGACCCGCACGACCCGAACGATCCGTTCAATGACTGAAATGGGCGACCGATCAAAGCACCTTGCCGGTAACCTTGTTCACGCCTGATCCCGCGCTATCGCGTGCTTCCTTGGAACCGACAGCCAGGTTCTGAGCGATTACCCCGGCTTTTACTCCGACCCACCCAAGAGCTGCCACCCAGAAAGTCGGCAGGACCAAGAACATCGTGCCGGTGACGAACATCAAAAGCATGTCGCCGAAGGCATTGTTCAGCCCCACCAGCGGGTCGAAGTTGGTATGCGGCCGGTTCCAGCCAAAGCCCCACCCGTAGAGCGCATCGAGGATGGTGCTGTCGATCCAGCGTGCGAGCTGAAACCAGAAGTCCGTGAAGAACAGCGCAAACTGGACGGTGCTGACGGTGACGACCATCTTCAGGTCATAGGTGCCCACGACCAGCACTAGCGGAATGCAGATCACGAGCGCCATCTTGAGCAGCGCGAGCACCATGGGCAGTGCTTGGCGCACTACGTCCATTGCCGGGAAGGCGGCGAGAGCCCCAACCGCCAAGCCAACATCGCTGGTGGCACGGTTGACGACATTGGGCAATGTCTTGTCGATCTGACCGCCGTAGTCCGTATAGACGCTGCCTTGGTTCAATTTCTGCTGCCGCGGTGACGCGATGGCGCGGATCACGGAGTCGTCCACCTCGGCCCGGCTCAGGAATCCAGCCCAGCCCGCCAGGCGATTCAGCAGGCTCGGGTCCACTTGCCCCAGCAGCCGCGCGCGCAGTCCGTTACTGCCGTCGGACCACCACTGCCTGCAGGTCGGGTAGCCGCCACCATTGGCAACCTGCGCGAGCCCAGCATCGCGGGTGTCGTCATAAGGCCACGCCTCGCGCGCCGTACTGGAGCGGTAGCTGTCGTAGTAGCCACCCGTGTCCGTGAAAAAGCGCGAGCCAATCCAGGTCACGTCGTGCATCTGCTGCTCATCGAGATCCGGGCGCTGCATGAACAGCTTGGCGCGCGCCGGTCCGTAGCAGTCCCGAGAGAAATCCGCCACCTCCTGAGCCAGCACCGGATCGTCGATACGGGTCGCATCGATCTCCATCCGCATCTGCCGCAGATCTGTGCCGCACGGGATCGCAGCCACCGAGGCGCTCGTGACGGCGCGCGAAAGCGCGTGCATGAAAGCCCACCAGACCGGAACCTTCGCCGACTGGTTGTTGATGGTGCTGAAGGACTGCGACCAGCCAGTTTGCGCGGGCTGCGGCACGCTGACTTGGCACTGCGCCGAGCGCGAGCTGTCGTACTGGATAGTGTTGAGGTCGACATCGATGAACGGAATGCCGGCGAACATCACGACCACGATGGCCACAAATACTCGGTTCTCGATGCGCGCCGCCGAGAGCACGCCCTTGTTGCCTTCGTCGGCGCCCTCCGCTCTGGCCTTGAGCCATTCCTGGATGACGATCGCCACAAAGGGCAGCGCAAACACCCCGCTGGACACCAGCACGGCCCAGATGCCGTTGTTGACGATCCAGGACACGAGGGTGAGGTAGTACTCCAGGTAGTCGGTCGTGAAAAGCGTCATGGCCTCGATCTCCCCTCAAGCGGCCTGCATCAACAGGCTGGCTTCGAGCGCCACAATGGCAAGGACGCCGGCGACCTCTGCGCGGATCAGCCGACGTCGCGCCTGCGTGCTGTCTTCGCGGGCCAGCAGCCGACGGCGCATCCAGACCCATCCATAGGCCGTACCGCCGTACAGGCACAGTCGCCAGATGAAGAAATACCCTGCGGATGCCGCCACCCACCGCTCCCAGGCCGCGACACTGCCGACCAGGTAAATGCCCGCGACGTTGGCCCCTACGGCGGCGGCCACGACCAGCACAAGCCATAGCAGGGTTTTCGCCGCGTGCCGGCTGAACAGCCAGCGTAGTGGACGCCAAGTCATGCGAGCCTCGCTCATGGCCGACCTCCCGGATTGCCCTTCTGGAGTTGGTCGAGACGGTCGGGCACCGGATCGCCCTCGTAGATGCCGCGCGAACCCGAAGCGCGCGTGCTATGGCGCTGAATGATGGCCATCGGCGAGTTGTTGGCCAGCTCGCGGCGCAGTTCCAGTTCCGTTTTGAGGTTCTGGATCTCGCGGTCGAGCGTATCGCTCTCCTTGTTCACGGCCTCCACCGCAAGCTCGTTGGCCGCGACGTTGGGCTCTTTCTTGCCCGTGAGCAGCGTGCGCTGTAGCAACAGCGCCTTCTCCAGCACGGAGGACAGCGCGACCTCGGACGCCAGGCGCTGCGACAGCAGGTGCTGGTCCGGCTCGTCACGCAGCGCCTCGATCACGCCGCGGGTGATGGGCAGCGATGCACTGCCAGCCTCGCGCAGGTTCTCCGGCGTCGTGTTCTTCGCCTTGGACACCAGATCCTGGAGCGCCTGCAGCTTGGCGTCGTATTCTTCCTGGATCAACGGCGTCAGCCCTACGCCGGGCGTCGTCTCGGTCTTGGTGCAGGCATCGCAAGTGCGCTGTTCCTTCTCGCCGAGTACGCGCGTGGCCCACTCGACGGCGGCCTGCGGCGAGGTCCAGGTCTGGCACGAGAGACTGCTACAACTGGTCGGTGCGATGGACGACGTATCGGTCACGCCGCGGCCGTTGACCAGGTTGTAACCGGCGCGGGTGACATCGCCGACAACCTTGATCGCGGGCTGGCCGGAGCCTCCCGCGTTACTGCCCCCGACCCACGGCACACCGTCATTGCCGCGGCGCGTCTCGGCCTGCTCGATGGCCGAGACCGCATCCGTGCTCGACACCGCATCGCGCAGCGCCAAGCCTTCTGCCATCTGGCTCCAGCCGAGCTGCCCGCCCGCCGTCTCGGCCATCCTCTCCGCCATGGCACGGCACGTCAGCTTGGAGCGGTCGAAATCGAGCCGTGCCTGCAGCACGCCATTGGTGAGCAGGTTGTAGAGGCCGGGATCGGCCCGCTGAATGATCAGTGCCGGCAGCGACGCCACCGCGCTGGTGGCGCTTTGGATCACCGATGACATGATTTGCTGGAAGCCGTTGGTGACGCCGTTGAGCTGATTCTTCAACGTGGTCTGGATGCTCATGTCACCGCAGATCAAGTTGCTGTTCCAGCCCACGCCGACCCCGAGAGAGCGCATGCCAGCCGCACGTCCCATCGACACGGCGTTTCCGCCGCCGATCGAGTACATGACGTCATCGCCGATGACACTGCCGCCGGTCTGGTAGCCCAGTTGGCTCCAGGCCACACCGCTCGTCAGCGCGAGCGCACCGGCCACCGCCAGGACGATCCTCGTGCGACGTACCCGGCGGGAGAACGGATTGAATGCAGGACGGAACTTCATGGCACCACCTCAGAGGAAATCGACGCTGCCGAGAAACACCTGGCCCCGGCGTTCGCAGCACGCATAGGGCCGCCACAGCGCCCAGGCGTAATCGCCTTGCCGGGCCTGTGTCAGGGCGCCGCTGCGCGGGAAGACCGAGCAGGACGAGGACAGGACTGGCGTGAGTTCCTGCCACTTGCCCGTCGAGGCATCGCTCTCCATGAGCGCGCCAGCCGGCCAGTAGCCATCGCGGGAGTTGGCGAGCAGCGGCTGATAAACGTGGATCTGCCCCCGGCGCGTGACGACATCGCCTGCGCGCTGGGCCACCACTGCACTGGCCTTGTGGTCGTCGGTCTGGTGCAGGAAACCCCCGCGGGGATACACGTTGCCCCAGAGGTTCATCGTGGTGCGTGCGCCGACCTCACGCATGCCGGGAATCAGCGCCTCCGGGTAGGCCATCTCGGGCACGTTGTAGCGCCAGGCCAGCGTGTCCAGGGTGCCTAGCAAGTACGGCATGAACGCCGTGCCCGCACCCTCGCAGAAGTAGCCCGAGGACGACACGAACTGGTTGAACACCTCGACGCCCGGGTGCCCGATGACGTCCGCGTTCTTGAACTTGGCGAGGTTGTTTTCGTGGTCCTCGTTCGTCGTTCCGTCCCCGCCGGCTTGGGCGGATGGGTTGGGCGTGCTCATCGGCCGGACTTCGATCCAGGGGTTTTCGCCGGTGTTGCTGTAGCTGGAGACGACCGCATCGGGGATGTAGTGGCGGACCTTGATGGACGTGCGTACCGTACAGCCCGTCCAGGTGCAGTAGAGCCAGTAGCAGATCCCGACGACGCGGTATTCGAGGCAGTCTGGCGATGCCACCGAGCCGACGATGGTTGCGGTGTTGAGCGCGTAGCTGCCCGTGGCGCTGAGCAGCAGAACGGACGCCACGCCAGCACGCAGGCGGCGCATCAGGTCGAATGGGCGGGTCACGGCTGGGCCCTCCAGTGCTGCTCGATGCGAGCGACTGCGCGGGCCACATCCGGTTCGCCATAGACGACGTAGCGTTGATCCACCACGACGGCCGGGATGCTGGTGATGCCCAGGCTCCATGCGTCGGTGACGCCCTGGTAGGCGGAAGCGATGCGGCGTTGGAGATCGGTGCCGCCGCTGTTCAGTCGGCGCTTGACGATGGCGGTCGCCTGCTCGGGTTCGGCGGGCAGTTCCGCAGAAAGCTCCGCTTCAATCCGGTGCGCTTCGTCCAGCTCGATCAGCCGCTCGCCGCCCATGGTCTTGACCGGATGGCGGCTGTCGGTGATGACCAGCACATCGGCAGCGAATGTGGCCGGACTGAAGACACCCAAGGACACCGGCAGTGCACCGGCCAGGCCAAGGGCTCGCCAGCTTGGCGCGAACCTGGGAAAAGATGCTGGCATGACACGTGCCCCGGAAGTTGATCAGGGCCATAGTCAAACGCCGAATCCGGTGCAGCCCCACAAACAATGCGCATCGCGGACACCCCGCATACCTGCTTGCTTCGAGGCAAGGAAGAAACGGAGGCCGAAGCCCCCGTTGTGATCAATGAACGATGCGCTACAGCAAGCTGTGCTCCGCGAAGGAGTACGGAATCCCCTGGCCAACGATGATGTGATCCAGTACCCGAACATCGATCAGCGCCAGCGCTGCCTGCAGTTGCTGGGTCAGCGCACGATCGGCGCTCGACGGCTCAGTGACACCCGAGGGGTGCTGGTGCGCGAAGACCACTGCGGCGGCTTTCAGCTCCAATACACGCTGCACGACGACACGGGGATAGACCGCAGTCGAATTGATCGTGCCCCTGAACATCGGCTCGTAGGCCAACACTTGGTGCATGCTGTCCAGGAAAACGATTGCGAATACCTCGTTGGGCTCAGCGACCAGTTTTAGACGCAGGTAGTCCCGCACGGCGGCCGGTCGGCTGAGGCACGGTCCGACTTTGAAGATCCGTCTCTCCAGCAGCGCGATAGCCTGCTGGATGATCCAGTCCTCATGCTGGGCTGCGACAGCGGAAAGCGACTCCACGCAGGAGTCATTGACGACGAGAGACATGGCGAACCTCCGGATGATGAGATCAGAGGGCGCACGCCCTGGGAGGGCAAGCCCTCCTGGGGATGAGAACAACGGAACAAGGTGCATCCACCACCACGCAGCGGTGATTGTTCGCGGCCAGGATGCGGAGCGAACGGGGAGCGGTCAGCGCAGAAGACTGCGCCGTAGCCTCAAGGACCGCGGGCTACCTGGGCATGTCGCCGACAACGTCGGCAGGCATTTCGGTGGCGGGTGTGGCGGGTGGTTCATCAGCGGACAGCATGTCCATGGCCGACAACAAGGCATCGCCTTCGATCGGTCCCTGCAGCAGGATGGACTGGCCCGTCTGGCGATCGAGCAGGCGCAGCGACGGCGTGGCCGTCACGCCGCTTTTCGTGGCTTCCGCGGCCTGGGCGCGGATGGCCGCGTCGACCCGCTCGCTTGCCATGCACTGCTCGACGGCCGGCGTCGATTCGGGGTAGCGCAGGCCATCGGGCAGTCCCAGGCCGTCGCTGCGCGTGTGGGCATAGACCCACTCGACGGCTCGCCAGAAGGCAGCATGCCCGCCGGCTTCGGCGACGCACTCGACCAGACGCGCCTCGGCCAACGCGGCCGGCTCGTGCGCAGCCAGCGGCTGGTGGTGCCATTGCAGGGTCACGTCGGCGTTGCTGCCGACCCAGCGCTTGAGCTGCGGGAAGTACTCCCGGCAGAACGGACATTCCAGATCGGCATAGAGCGTCAGTGTGAAACGGCCCTCGGGGTTGCCCATTTTCCAGGGCGGCCCGGCCATCTGCGCCGTGCTAGCCGGCGTGGGCGACTGCGATGAGGATTCGCCGGGCGACCGGGACACGAGCCAGATCAGCAGCAGCGCGACCAGCGCAGCAGTCAAGGCCCAAGGCCAGCGGGGCCGCCTGTGGCGACGGCGGAACGCCTGGACTTGTATCGGAATGGAAGGACGCTTCTGCTCCATGGTGTTCTCCGGCTTACGACAGTTCCAAGGCCGGCGACTCGATGCCGCGTGCCTGGTCGATCTTCTCGGCGACCTTGAAAGCTGCTTCCAGCTCGGTGCAGCCGTATTGCTGCATGAGCTGGTAGCGCTCTGCCTTCTCTTCGGGTTCGGTTTGCGCGAGCGCGAGGTACAGGCTCGGCGGCACGGCGCGGAACAGCACTTCCATGCTCTTGGAGAGGATGACGCCCTCGGTGAATTTCCCCGCCTCTTTGCGCGCCGAAAGCATCAGCGCCTTCTGCGCGGGCGAGAGTTCGCGGAACCGGGCGATCTTCTCCACCTCGTCCGGCGGCATCGACAGGCAGATCCACCACTCGATCATGTTGAGCATGGGTTCCGCGGCGCGCGGCAGATCGTCGATATTCTGCGTCGCGAGCCAAAACCAGGCACCCAACTTGCGCCACATCTTCGTGATCTTCACGACGTAGGGCGCGAGCAGCGGGTTCTTGGTGATGATGTGCCCTTCATCGGTCACGTTGATGATCGGGCGGCCCAGGTACTGGTCGCGCTCGGCGATGTTGTTCACCGTGCTGATCAGGCTGATGTAGGCGATGGAAAGCTGCGCGTTGTAGCCTTCGCGGGCATAGGTCGCCAGATCGACCAGGGTGATGTCGGCCTCGGGCCACGGCGTGCCGTCGCGGTCGAACATTTCGCCATCGGTGCCTTGACAGAACATGTCCATGGCATCTGCCATCTCCAGCAGCCGCACGCGCCGCATCTCTGGCAGCGTTGGGTCCTGGCCGCGCTCGCGCAGCGCGTTGCGCACGTCGCGCGTGAGCACCGTGCGCTTCTCGGCCACGCAATGCTCGGCGGCGTCGAGGATGCACTGGCGGATGAGCGAGCGATCGGCCCGCGTCATCCGGGCCTCTTCTTTATCCTCGCCGCCGGTGATCATCAGCCGTGCGGTGATTTCCAACTCGCCGAGTACGTCGCGCTGCTCGTCCGCTTCCATGGCCGATGCATCGGGTGGCATGTCCTCGTCCAGCACATCGGCATCCAGCGTCTGCACGTCGCTCGGCGTTTCGATCAGCCGACGCGCGTCGGCGAACGGCGCCAGGCTGATGCCCGAGCCTGGGGCCAGCTTGACCCGGTTCACAGTCAGGCCCAGGCGCTTGGCGAAATCGCTGAACAAGCCGAAGCTGTTGCCGGCTTCCACGATGAAGAGGCGCGGCCGGTAGATGGCCGTGACCTGGTTCAAGAGGTTGTTGAGCGTTGCGCTTTTGCCGGAGCCGGTGGGGCCGAACAGGAACAGGTGCGCGTTCATCTGCCGATCCAGGCGGTTGAGCGGGTCAAAGGTGATCGGCCCGCCGCCTCGATTGAAGAACGTATTGCCCGGATGGCCCGTGCCCTGGCTGCGGCCCCAGGCCGGTGAGAGGTTCGCCACGTGCTGGGCGAACATCAGTTGGGTGAACCAGTTCCGTCGATCCTGGCTCGGGTTGTAGCAGCACGGCAGCCAGCGCAGATAACTGTTCAAAGGCGCGACTTCATCGTCCTCGCGCACGGGCTGCAAACCGGCGTTAAGCATCACGTTCGCCAGATCAAGGCCGCGCCGGTCCAGTTCGGCTTCATCCCGGCCGCGCAAATAGAACGCCAGTGTTCCCCGGTACAGCTTGTGCGCGCTGCCGATCAGCGAGCGGGCCTCCTGCACATCCTTGAGCGTCTGTTCCGATGCCAGTGTTTCGCCGACTGCCTTCTTCGCCAGGTGGTTCAGGTGCGATTCGAGGATGTCCTGGGGTGTCGCCACCATGGTCAGACACATCGTCGTGTCCTCGGGCATCTGATCGAACAGCGTATTGATCGCATCGCCTTTGCGAGTTTCGCCAGTCAAATGCCCCGTGCCGGGCGGCATGCGCAGCCGGTCAGTGACCAGCACACGATGCGGCATGCCGTCGAAGTGCCAGGTGCCGTGCTCAGCGTCCGAACGTGGCTGGCTGAAGAAAAGCCGCTGGCTGAAATCCCGTCCGCTCGCCAGCTCGATCTCACCGTCTTCTGTCTCGTCGGGGTAGCGTGCCAGCGCATAGAAGCGTTCGCGGTCCTCGACCCCAGGGCCGAGCAGCGTGGGACGCGGGTTAAACCACCGCAGTAGCCAGTCATGGACGTCGGCCGCGACCATGCGCCGGGCCTGGATGCCGGCGTTCGCCAGCCCGCCACACAGGCGATCACAGACGATGTTCAGCATCTGCTCGGGCGTCTGGCCGCGGCGGCTCGCCTGCCCGGTGGCCCGGCGATAGACGACCATGCGCACGCGCCGCGTCTGGCCGCGCCAACGCAGCCGCGTGACCACCGTGTCCTCGAACAGCCCGCCCGGCTTCGCTACCGCGCGCAGGTGGTGTCCGAAGAAGCGAAGGTAGAACTCGGTGAAAGCCGTATTGCGGGCGCGCGGCTGCACGTAGTCGCGCAGGGTCTGCATGTACTGGTCGAAGCTGGGTTCGTCCTGGGCGTAGAGCTGGAGTACCCAGGGGTTCTCGTCCAGTTCATCGAACGAGTCCTGGAGCGCGTTCTCCAAGGCGTCGCGGGCATGCGCGAGCCAGCCGGGTTCCCGGCCCTCGGTGCCCAGCGGCACCAGCTCGTAGAACGCCGCGACCGATTGCCCGTCTTCCAGCAGCATCGACTTCGACTGGGGCAGGAACTCCACCCAGGGCAGGAATTCCGCGAACGACGGCGCAACGTCGTACAGCGCCTGCTCGTCGGCCACGGTCGCCGGCCTGTGGCCATGGACCGCCGTGCCGGGTTCGGGGATGCCGGCCTGACGCAGGGCCTTGACGTGGCGCTGCCAGCCGTCCGGCTGCTCGTCATCGTCTGCGTCGGATGCAGTCAGCTTCGGCCAGGGGAGTTTCCAGCGCATCAGTAGTCCTCCACGCGCTCGCCGGGCATGGCGTACTGCACGCGCTGGTACAACGGGAAGACCGTCGTGTAACCCGGAACAGGTACAGGGTCCGTGCCCGCCAGGTGCGGGAACACGTACATCACCAGATCGGGGTTGGGCAGGCGCTGGAACTGGCGATAGACCTCGTTGCGCGCCGTGCGGGTGTAGCGCACCTGTTCGACGGGCGCGGTCTGCACGTCGGCTTCGGTCAGCGGCCGGCGCAGGCTCTGGCGCGCATCGAGCAATTGCCTGCCTGCCACCTGGCCGGCACCACCGCCGCCGTCACCGGCGTTCTGCTGCCAGATGTCCATCATCGTGCTGTCGCTGTGGGGCAGCAGCTTTTCCTTGCTGGTGGCACAGCCGCCGAGCACCGCGACGGCAAGGGCCAGCACCAGGCCCTTATTCAAGTTCGAGAGCATGGCTTTCTCCTGCGCGGTGATCGACCTTGCGGCCTTCGGGATCGAAATCGATGGCGAGCGGCTTTTCGAGGTGGACGGCGACCTTCGCGCCGGGTTGGACATAGACGGCGGCGAAGGCCTGGCCGTACAACTTGTTTACCCAATCGGCCATGTCGCGCACGCCACCGGCCAGGATGCGACCTACGGCCTCGTTGCTGGAAATGCCGACGCTGCCGATTGAACCGTCCGCGCCCACGTAGGACATCTGGCCGCTGTCGCTGTCGATGAGCGAAGCCACGCCAGCACCCGCCGCGGTGATCAGCGCCTGCGAACCGAGGTACTGCTGGGCGTTGCTGCGCCGCTCTCCGCTGACGCAGGGAATGCCATAGGGGTCGCTGATCCAGCCCAGGCCGTCGCGCTGCTGGTTGTTCTGCTGGTTACCCTCGCGGTCTTCGGGAATCGTCCGAATGGTCCCATCATGGAACACAAAGGTGATGCTGCGCACCTGGCCGCGCACGCAAGAGAGCGTCCAGTCACCCGAGGCCGTGCCGGAAAACACGGCGCCCGCCACGTCGGGAATGTCAATTCCGTTTGCCGTGAGGTTGTCGGGACCGACCAGGACTTTGAACGGATACGGATCGTTGACCGTACCGTCGATCGGCACGCGGCCGATCAGCGCCGTCATCGCCACCGATCCCATCAGCGTCGAGTTGGTCGGCACCGTATAGACCGGTTTGGCGCTCTTGACGCCTGCGGCACGGGCGCCCGCGTTCGTCACGGTTTGTGCCGTGGTTTCCAGCGTGCTCTGCGCGGGGCCGAAGCTCGTCGGAAAGCTCATGCCGCCACCCGTGCCACGACTGCCGTTACGCCCATCAGTGGGCTTCGCGTCGTCCGGCTCGACCCAGCGCACGCCGCCTTCCATGCCTGCCTCGTCGCCGTCATGCAGCCCCAGGCCCACGGGTAGATCGGCGTGGCCGCCGCCGCGCCCGCCGATGCCTTCCAGGCGCCGCTGCAGGTCGGCGAGCAGCCCCTCGGTCTGCTGGCGCTCGCTGGCCGCCTGCTGCTGGTCGCGGCGCAGGCTGGAGCGCTCGGATTCAAGGGCCGAATTGATGCGCTGGTCGATCGAGTTCTCGCGTTGGCGCAGGCGCTGGTTCTCTTCGCGCTGGGATTTGTTGTCGGACAGCGCCGTCTGAAGTTCGGTGCGCAACTGCTTCACTTGCGCCACGAGCGTCGCCACGGTATCGCGGGGGGTATCGCCCTCGATGCCCAGCGCCTTCATTTCCTCCGGCGTGAGCTTGGCGCCCGCATCCGCGGCGGGCGGCGCCGACGAGCTTCCACCCGAAAACAGCCGGATGGCGACGAACAGCACCAGCAGGGCTACGGGGATCATCAACCACTTCAGGAGTCCGTTACTGCGCATGGCGGGACTCCTTGACGTCGGTGGACTCGGCTTCGGGCTGCGGCAGATGCGCGGCTGGGTCGAAGCGGTTGATTGCCGGCAGCAGCGATTGCGCGAGGCCGTGCCCCCGCGTCACCAAGTACAGGACAGTCGTGTCCTCTGGTGTCCCGCGCGGGCCGAGTGCTTCGTGCTGGAAGGTGGCGGTGAGGAAATCGCCCTGCAACACGCGCGGGTCGAGGGCGATCCAGCCGCCGCTGCTATTGGTGAGGCGTACGGCAGTGACCCACTGGTCTTCCAGACGCCACGAGGCGAGCGCGACCGCGCGCACCGGCAGCGTCGGCACCAGCGTGCCGAGGTCGAGGTCGCGGCGCAAGTTCACCCGCATGACGCCCGGCAGCGGCTCCACGGTACGCAGCGGTGCGTAGAGGTTCTGCGCGGCGAAGCGCGTCAGCACGACCGGAACCGGGGTTTCACGCCGCGCTGCCCGCGCGCCTGCCTGGTCCTGGGCGCGCGCCGGGGCGTCGTCTGCTCCGTCGCCTTGATCGCCATACCGCGTCGGGGTGCGGTCGCCCTCGACGATGCGCACCGGCTCCAGCTCGGCTTCGCCGTCCTTGGGCGGCTCGGCCGCGATATCGAGCAGAATCAGCGCGCCCGTGTCGGCATCCTGCAATTGCAGCCGTGTGGGCTCGATCGGCTCGCTCGCGCGCAGGTACACCGCGCCGCCCGCACTCTGCACCCGCAAGCGCTCGCCGACGCCTGCGGGCACGCCCACGCGGACGTTTCGGTTGATAAACACGACGCGCTCCTGCCCAACACGCAGGGGCACGGCCAGAGGCATGCGTTCCCAGCGAAGGATCTCCACGGCCTGGGCAAAAGGCGCCGAGGCGACGGCCAGCAGCCCCACCAGTGCGAGTACAAGGTGCTTCATGGGGTTTCTCCTTGAGGCGCTTGCGGAGTCAGGCCGCCAGGTGCCGGGCGCGACGGCTCCGGTGTGCTGATGCGCTGGGGCGCGCCCTCGTAGCAGTCGAGCGCCAGGCCAAACGGATTGCGAGCGGGATCGACGTCCACCCGCGTGACTTTCACGGGGTAGCGCACCAAGGCCCGTTTGACTTGTTCCGCCCCGTAGTACTCGTCCGCGGTGATGTCCAGCGTCACCACCCAGTCGCGGTCGGACACCACGCGCACGCGCGCCGTGGGGTCGTCACCGTAGCCGCGACCGGGGATTTCGTAGATGCCGCGCACGCGCTGACGCAGCTCGCCCGTGGAGCGGCGGTAGTCGTAGTCCGCCCGCAGGAAGGCCTGGCAGGATGGGGTGAGGTACGGCGAGAGCGTGTGGAGATTACGCGGATAGTCCTCTTCGCCATTCGTCGGCCAGCGGTTGAGGGTCTGAAACACGTAGAACGTGAACGCATAGACCGATTCGGGCGGCACTTCCCACCACTTGCGGGTACTGCCGGAGCGCAGATCAGGCGGGACGTGGATGGTCAGGTCGCGCGGAGCGCTCCACCAGCCCCCGCCCATGACCAGGGCGACGATGACCAGCGCGCCAGCACCCAGGCGAAGCGTCTTGATGTGCGCCTGCAGATGGGTGATCTCGTTCTTGTAGCGGCTCATCGTGCCCCCCTTGCAGCAGACCTTCGGGTGGTCCAGAAGCCGGAGCGTGAGATCAGCACTTGGCCGCCCACCCAGCCCGCCACCAGCGGATAGCGCGTGGCGATGCGCCACTGGAGTTGCCGATACAGCCAGGTGTCGGGACGCCCACGCTTGAGGCGACGCAGGATGCCGCCCCCGATGAACACGCCGAAGGCCACGCCCAGCACGACGAACGTGGGCGCGAGCGCGATCGTGCGGAACACCCAGGACAGCGGCGCGCCGACCAGCAGGCCGGCGGCACCGGACAGGCCGCAGCAAATCCACAGCTCGTCTGCGGTGAGGCCGCGCACAACAACGGGATGGCGGTTGAGCCGGTGCGGAAGGAACGTGACCGTCCCGTCAGCACGGACGTGCTGCTGCTCGGACATACCGGCCTCGCCTTACAGGATGCCGGTGGCTTCGGTGAGCAGCCAGATGCCGATCACGAGCAGCACCGCGCCGATGGCGACCGTGAGGCCGAATTGCCCCCAGGTCTTGCGACCAGTGTGGATTTCCGCGTAGGTGCCGTAGGCGTGGTAGCACACGCCAATGAACATCGACGCCACGACCAGCAGGGCCACGAGCATGATGATGTCGTAGCCGTAGTTCCTGATCGTTTCCATGATGCCGTTGCCCGTGCCGCGGGTCGGGTTCTCCAGTTGCGGCAGCCCCTGCGCGAACGACAGCGCGGGCAGCGCGGCGGCGCCCAGGGCCACGGCGGCGCGCTGGACAAAACGGGAAGTGAGGATGCGGTTTTGCATGGTCAGGCCTTTCAGGTCAGGAGAGGAGGAAGAAACTCAGGACGAGGTACATCGCGACGAAGCGGATGCAGACGCCGAGGAACTGGCGCTGGTTGAGGCGGCTCTCGGACCACCCCACGTAGGCCGTTCGGATGGCCCAGACGCCCCAGACGAGCAGGACCGCGAACACGACGCCGACCAAGACGGTCGCCATCGCGGAAGGCGCGATGCCGCTGTTGGCTTGAAATGCCGAGACCTGGGCGCCGTTCATGGCTTGACCTCCGCGGTCGTCGGCGATGGCTCGACGGCCCGCTCAGTGCGGTAGTCGCCGGCCAGTTCGGAGGGGTCGCGCGGCTGGGCACGCGAAGGTGAGAGGTGGGCCTGGATACCGGCGCGCACGCGCGCTAGGTCAGCCAGCAGCCGCGGGTAATCGAAGTGGTAGCGCTCTCCCGGCTGGATGGGGGCATGCGCGGCGCTGTCGGCGACGGTGCGCTCCAGCGCGTCGAGCTGGCGCAGCGCCGCGACCAGTTCCTGGCGCTGCGTGGGGGGCTCGGCTAACGCCATCGGGGACTGGCCCAGCAGGAGGGCCGTCACGAGAAAAGTGGGCACGCCGCGATGCGCGGCGCGCAGCCAGATCGGAGCCAACATCGCGCCATTCCTGTGAAATCAGCAATGGCTTGATCGTGGAGATCAGGGCTGCTTTAGGCCACAAACAATAGGAACTGGGGCCGACCGGATTAGGTGTGCAGCGATCCGCAAATACAGGAGCGAACGACGCTTTGTTCTACAGTGCGTCCCAAGAAGATGGCTGTCCAGCACCAGGCCACAAACCCAGGGCGACGAGCCGTTGTTCCTTATCAGGCCACTCTTGTTTGCTGCGGCATGCGACTGTCCATCGCGCCGCGGCAACGCTGGGCTGCTGAAGGAGCGCCTGGAAGTAGATCGCATCCACGGGGGACAGAGAGTGGCCAAGCACGACGACCTTCTGGATGGCTCCCAACGCCTGAAAAAACGTCCTATGCTGGGCGATCAGTTCCTCGGAACGCTTGAAGGTGGCTGAGAAGTAGTCGTCGATGATGTCGTTGGCTTCAGCCACCCGGGTATCGATCTCCTCGATATCCGGACGGTCGTTGAGCGAGGGGCGGGATTGGGGATTCCAGGCGTGGCCCAAGACCAACTCATCGTCTGCCGCATCGGATCGGCCGTGGATGTGCAGAACACGTGCCAGATCGATGCCATAGAGAGTGTCCAACGTGCTCGTGTAGTTGAAGGTCAGGAACAGCGCCTGTGGATCCAGCGTCGCAAGCCGTCGCGGGGCGGTGTCGTGTGTCGGGATGGGCAAGTCTCGGATCCATTCGGCAAAGCGCGTCCGAAGCCCCTTGGACAGTCGCTCGACGACGTTCCCCACCTCGTACTGAAAGTCGTGGTGCCCTGAATCACTCCAGTCCTCGGCACCATAGGCCCCCATGAAGTGCCCCAAGTTGTCGACCAGCATATCGGCATCCAGTTCAGCCAGGGCTAATTCCAAGTCGCACCAGTCGTCTCCGGCTGGAAGGTAGTCCTCGACCTCGCGATGAATGTCCCGGTCTGTGGCCAGGACATACTCCTTGAACTGTCCGAGGCCCGATGGAATGCCGTGCCACAGGTCGAATCCATTGCCGACTACATAAAGCGTGGTGGGGTGCACGGTGTGCTCCTTAGGTCCCAAGAATCCGAAGTGTCTGGGCATTGAAGGTTATGGTCGATATAGTAATATCAAATAGCGTAAATAACCCATTTGAGGAGTCAGTCATGAGCGTCGTTGCAGACCGTCTCGGCGTGTCGACCCTTGTGGGTACGCCCAAGGAGATTCAGGCTCAACTCGCTCGGTCGCAGGCTGACCACGTGCTGGTGGTGGCGTTCGACCACATCAAGCCCAGTGTTTTCGCGGCGTTGGCGGAAAACTTCACCAACGTCGCTTCATCCATGTTCGAGGTGCTGCTTGAACGTCAGGACCGCGAATCGCTCGAACGGCTGGCAGAAATGCTTGTGCCGCGCAATCCGCTGTCGCCCCGGCTGCTGAAGGAAGCGAGCCTGCTGGTGCAGGCGCGTAAGGCGGTGTTGGAAAGTGGAGACTGGTTGACCGCCGCGAACATCGCACAACTCGCGGAACTGAGCACCCGGAACCCGAGCGCTCAGCCCAATAAGTGGAAGAAGCAACGCCAAATCTTCGCTATCAACCACGGTGGCATCGATTACTTTCCGGACTACGGGCTGGATCGTGACGCTGGTTTCCGTCCACTGAAATCGCTGGCCAAAGTGATTGAAACCTTCGAAGGACACAAAGACGGCTGGGGCATGGCTTATTGGTTCCGCTCCGAAAACAGCTTCCTGGGTGGAAATCGTCCCCAGGATCTACTCGCTTCGGCACCGGACCGTGTCATCGCGGCCGCTGTGGATGAAATTCTTGAAATGACCCATGACTAAGCGATGCGCCAATCTGCCCGCCGATGGCGAGCCACCTAGTGAACCATCCTCGGCCGCGTCTGAGCCTTCGCACAACGACGTCGGTGCCTACGATGCCGTGCTCGAATTGGCCGACAGGATCGGAGTGTCCATTGTCCAGGGGAAGAGTTGAATGGAATGCTTCCGGATCGATGAAAGTGGTTATACCGGCTTTGACCTGATGAACCCTGAGCAGCGGTTCCAAGGAGCGACGGCCATCGCCATTGAGGATGACGAGGCCGGGCGCCTGATCCGGGAGCACTTTCCCAAGCTTCAGGCGGACGAGCTCAAGTACCGGGCGTTGGCTCGGCGCCCAGCCAATCACCCCCGTCTGATGGCGCTGCAGCGCGACTTGCTAACCGACCACAAGTGCGTGACCTACGTCTGCGACAAGCGCTACCTGTTGCTGCTGATGTTCCTGGACTACGCGGTCGAGCCGTTCTACTACGAGCGCGGCATGGACTTCTACGAAGACGGGCAGAACTACTCGCTTGCGTCGCTGCTGTATACGGTTGGACCGACGCTCCTCGGCAAAGGCGCGCTCGACCGGCTGTTGGTCAGCTTCCAGCGCGCGGTGAAGGAAAAGAGCTCGGAGGCGCTTGGGAACCTGATCGATGCGGCGTGCGCATCGCGCTGGTGGGAACTGCCGGAAGCGCTTGGCCCGCTTGCGCAGTTCGCTGCCCCTGAATGCCTGAAGGCGATCGTCACGCCGGGCGTCAACACCGATGCTGCTTTCGTGGTGCTGCAGTCCCTGGTCAGTCGGATGGAAATCATGGCTGACGGCCCGTATCGGGTCGAGCACGATCAGTCCAAGAACCTGCTCACTTATCACGACCTGCTGCAGCGGTACATCCGCCATGAGAAACCGATCACGTTTCGTCAATCGGAGATCGCCAGCATCACCTTTCCGCTCAAGCTTCAGTCCGTGACTCAGATCGATTCAAAGCACAGTCCTGCAGTGCAAGTGGCGGACGTGATGATCGGCGCGGCCCTCGAAGCGGCGAATACGCTTACCGGACAACGCGCCGGGGTACTGGATGCCGAGAAGGTCATGGCGCTGTACGCCGATCATCAACTGATCCATATGCTGCCCTCGATCGACTTCGAGGAGCAAAAGCGTTTCCGTCAGGGATCCCAAGCGGGGCAGGTCATCGACTATTTTGCTGAGAACTTCCACAAACCGTAATAGCGAATGGAAGCATGACCCGCCTGTGCCTACTGCGCTGGCGACCGATCAACATCATCAAGGACGCCATCGAAGCGTCTTCCTGTGTAGAGGGGGCTGCATGGCAAGCATTCATTCGGAGTACCACCGCTTCTTGGCGCACTTGGCGCAACGCCAGGTGCATGACGACGTGTGCCGGCTCGCGCATCTGGTGCTTGATCACCTGCAACCTCTGGCTGAAGTTGGTGCAGCGCGCCGTGGACGCTCCACCCGCATGGCGCCACTGGCAGTCGCCCATTTGGCGCAGATGCCGGTCGCGTACCAGGGAGGTGGCCACGGACCCGAAGTCGGGCCGGCGCTGGGGCGCCTGCGCCAGCTTGAGGTGGGACCGTTTCGCGGATTCATGCGGCAAGAGACATTCGACCTCAGCCACGACATCACTTTGGTCTATGGCGCCAACGGTACCGGCAAGAGCAGCTTCTGCGAGGCGCTGGAAGTGGCGATGCTCGGCTCCATCAGCGAGGCCCAAGTCAAGCGGGTCGACCAACGGACATACTGCAACAATGCCCGGTTGCGTCGCCATGTCGCGCCCGTCCTGTCTTCCGGAGCACCAGACCAGGCCCAGGCTGTGCAGCCCAACGAAGCGGAGTACCGCTTCTGCTTCATCGAAAAGAACCGCCTCGATGACTTCGCCCGCATCGCGGCGCGTACTCCGGGCGATCAGCGGCAGCTCATCGCTACCTTGTTCGGCGTGGATCAGTTCAGCGACTTCGTGCGCGGCTTCAATCCCGCGCTCGACCAAGACCTGATGCTCGTCGGCGCCCAGGCTACTCAACTCGCGCAGCGGCGCTTGCAGTTGGCGAACTCTGAACAGACGATCGCTGCTTATCCGCAAAAGATCGCGACGGTGGAGAACTCCGAGCAAGCGCTGGCGCAACGCATGTCGCCCGGCGCGACGTACCAGGCTTGCGTTGACTGGCTGCTCGGCACACCGGAGCAGCAAGGGCGGCTGCCGTACGTCCAGGCGCAACTGGTTGCCGTCCCACCTGCCGTTCATGAGGTGAGCCAAGCGCGGCTGCAGACGCTGCTGGATGAGGCTTATCACCTTCAAGGCCTGTGGCAGGCGGCCACCGGACAGCTTTCGGCGCGTGCTGGGGAAGTGTCGTACGCTAAGCTCTACGAGGCTGTGCTGGCCTTGGCTGACGGGGCGACCACCTGTCCCGCATGCGGAACCGGATTGGCTGCTGTCGCACAGGATCCTTTCGCCAAGGCCCGCACGGGCCTGGAGCAGCTCGCGCAGTTGGCCACCCTCCAGCAGCAGGAAGCCGGCCTACGGACGCAGTTGAGCGAGGCGGTGCGGGCGCTGTGGGACGAGATGCGTCGGGTAGTCGCGGTTGGCGCAAACGCTTGTCCTGCACAGTTGCAGGCAGCAGGCCTGCCTCCATTGCCGCCTACCTCGACAGGCGCCTGGCTTGGCGCATGGGTCGATGGCGACCGGCGTGCCTGGAACGCTCTGCTGCAGGTCACGGAAATCATCGAGCGCGCCGACGCGCAAGCCCGCGAAGCGCATGCCCTGCGCGGGGCGCTGGCCCGGGAGCGGGACGCACTGGACCAGCACCGGCTGGAGATCGAACGGCTGCGGACCATACGCATGACAGCCGACCAAGAAATGGCCGCTGCCCGCCAGACCGTGGCCCAATTTGACGAGGCGAACCGTGAGTTGATCGAGTCGGTCGCAACCGAAGTGCCGGTAGTCGCGCACCACCTGCGGGTCAAGGCCGCCTACGACGGCTTCTTGCCCGAAATCCAAGCCTACTTGGCGGCATTGCCGGGCGTGCTGCTCCAGGGCCTCGGAGAACAGGCACGCAATCTGTACAACGCATTCAATCGTGCTGATCCGCCTGGCGACCTCTTGCACGCGTTGTGGCTGCCTGTCGCCGAAAACGGCAAGATCGAAGTAGAGTTCACCGGTGAGCCTGGCGTGCGCTATGACGCGCTGGTGGTCTTCAGCGAAGGGCATATCAAGTGCCTGGGTCTGGCGATTCTGCTGGCGAAGAACATCGCGCAGGGGTGCCCCGTGGTCATTTTCGATGACGTCGTCAACGCGATCGACGATGACCATCGTGACGGAATCTGGCGTACCTTCTTCGAGGATGGCTTGCTCGTCGGCAAGCAGGTCATCCTCACCTCACACGCCGAGGAGTTTCTGCACCGGATCCAGCAGGAATTGGGCGCCCGGCGGGCCGGGTCCATCAAGCGCTACAAGTTCCTCCCGCACCAGGGCGAGCATGAGCTGCGCGTTGACAGCGATCCACCGACGAAGAACTACGTCCTGTTGGCCCAGCAGGCGTTGGCAGCCGATGAGAAGCGTGAGGCGCTGCGCCAGGCGCGGCCCGCGCTGGAGAGTCTGACTGACCGTCTCTGGACTTGGCTGGGCCGGCGAGCAGATGGGCGCATCGAACTCAAGCTAGGCGGGCCACGCTCCCCCTGGGAATTGAACAACAAATGCGCAAAGTTGAGATCAGCCGTCGATCGCATCTCCGCGCAGCATGCTGGCGCGCCAGACGTCGTTGTCGCTTTGACCCGGCTGCTTGGTGTTGGTGCAGGAAGCATTGAATGGGGGTGTCTCAACAGCGGTGTCCACGATTCCCAGCGAGACCACGAGTTCGACCGCTCCTTAGTGAGAGTCATTGTCGAATCGATTACGGCGTTGGACGCTGCGTTAGATGTTCTGCAGAACCGATGAGCACTACAGCCACGCGGGACAGCATTCGCCTAAAGGTATTTCTTGAAGCTGCCCGCGGTCAGGCTCACGGCCAGCCCCAGCAAGGCGGCGCTCGGCAGCAGAATCAGCAGTGGATGCACCGAGATCGGCAAGGCCAGGTACGTGACCCAGGGCAGAACGGCCAGCGGCATCAGGCTTGCTTTCGCGCGGTGGTAGATGAAGCCCGATTCGCGGCCCGCGCCGAACCGGCGCACGTCCCTCCGCACTAGGCCGTCGATCAGGCCGACGAATGCCGCGGTGAGGATCAGCGGCAACGTGAGCACTAGAACGAGCAGGCGCACAAGGAAGGTCAGCGTCGTGAAGGCCGCGGCGATCAGGTAGCTCTCGGTCCAGACATAGACCTGGCTGACGTAATAGCGGAAGTTGCGCGTCTGGCCGTGGCTGGGCGCACGGGTGCGCTCGGCGGTCTGGCTCATGCGTTCCAGCAGTCCCGAGCGCACGAATACCCATTCGTAGCCGGTATCCACCAGCTCATGCGCCGTGCGCCCCGGCTCCTGCACGACCACGCTGCGCGTGAAGTGGTTGGACAGGTGCCCCAGCTCGTACTGCAACATCTGCTGGGAGTGACGCCAGCCCTGGTCCTTCCAGAACAGGTGCATGCCGACGCATTCCACGACGATGGAGAACAGCAGCGAGCCTATCAGCACCCCGAGCAGCCGGAACGGCAAGGTGATGGTGCCGACGATCAGGCCTTGGCGCTGGTTCTGCTCCCGCTGCGCGGTCGAGGCGGCATCCTTCATGGCGAGGCCTCGTTGCCCGCGCTGTCGTCGGTGGCCACCGGGCCAGGCTCGGCCGCAGCGACATCATCCAGCAGGTCGTCGGGCAACGCCCCGTCCTGCAAGGCCGGGGAGTTGGTGAACTCCCACCACTGCGTGGCCTCACTGTAGCTTTGGCGCATGTAGCCCGCGAGTTGTTGCAGATCCTGCGGCATGACCTCATCGGGGTCCGGTGCCGGCAGCGGCATGCGAACCTTCCAAAGCTGGCCGCCCTGCAACAACGCGAAACACTGACCCTTGGGTAAGGCGACAACGTGCGACGGCTCGATCATCGGCACGCTGGACATGCTGATGCGGTCCTGCGTGTTACTGGTGAAATCCGTCGCCCCGCGGATGTCGGAGCTGTCGGTCGCGCCGGAGACGATGGTGGTCGTATAGACCTCGACCTTCGGCAATTGCCGGGTCAGCAGTTCGGCGGTGGCCGTCTCGCGCACGCGCAGCATGAACAGGTTGTTGAAGTTGCCAATGACTTGCCCCGCCTTGGCCCTGTTGCCAATGCGGGCCTCGATGTCCGAAAGCGTCTGCGTGTACGCGGTGACCTGCAGACCGGCGCCGCCGCCTTTGTTGATCAGCGGCACGAACTCGTCACCCATCAGTTCATTGAATTCATCCGCGTGGACGTTGATCGGCACGCGCGTGCCAGCCGATGCGCCCGGCAGGCCGTCATCGATCCCGTGCTTGTAGATATGGCCTGCCACCGAAACGAGATCGCTGAACATCGAGTTGCCGACCGCTGCGGCGACCTCGGCATCGGATAGCGCGTCCAGGCCCACATAGACGACTGCGCGCTTTCGGATGACCTGCATCCAATCGAAGATCGGGCGCGGGTCGGCCAGGTCGGAATAGTTCGGGGCCAGGAGCTGCGCGATCTTGCCGCTCGTGAGCTTTTCCAGCAGAGGCAAGAGGCTGGCGACGATCTTGTCGAAATACGTCTTGTCGTACCGCACGGCAGAGCGCAAACCGTCCAGCACAGGGTCGTAGTTGCGGGCTTGTGACAGGTACTGCTCCAGCGCCACCACGCGCTTCTCGCGCCCAATCATGTTGCGCGGGATGTTCTTCTCGTTGAGCTTGGCCTCGATCTGGACGATCACCTCCCAGGCTTTGGGCTCGGTCTTGGCGAAGTAGTGCTGGGCGTACTCGATGAACAGCGCGTCGATGTTGATGACGTGCCGCTGGATCAGCATGTAGTCCGGGCGCTGCCCCAGTTCCACCAAGGCGCGGGCAATGATGTTGACGAAGCGCCACGCGAATTCCCTGAAGGCTGCGCTGTTGCCTTCGCCGGAGAGCTGCCCCGCGATGCGGGTGGCGACTTCCGAGATGCGACCGAATCGGCCTACGGCGTTGTAGCGTGCCGAAATGTCCGGCCAGCCCAAATGGAAGACATAGAACTCGCCTTCGCGGCCCGCGCGCTTGGCCTCGACATACATCCGCTTCAGGAGGTCGGCATCTCCTTTGGGGTCGATGACGATCACGACCTCGTGCTCGCCCGCGGCGTTCCTCCGGCGGATGTCTTGAGTGACGAAGAGTTCGGCCAAACGTGTTTTGCCCACCCTTGTCGTTCCCAAAACCAAGGAGTGGCCCACGCGCTCACCCAGCGGCAGGCTGACGTCCACCTCGTCGGGTTCGATGCCGTGCAGGCGCGGCAGGCCGCCCACTGGCGGCAGCGGCCGCACCGGATTGAAAGGCACGTCCCAGCCGGTGAGTTTCGACAGCCGTGACAGTGGGAACGGCGCGAACTCCAGCCGTTCCTCCAGGCGCCGCGCCAGTCGGTAGGCCGGCGTCGGCTCGACGTAGCGCCGAAACTCTGGCCGGTACGTCTGCATGAGCCTATGGGTGTGTTTCTGCTCCCACAAAAAGCCGCGCCCCACAAACAGACGCTGCTGGCTGACCGGCACGTCCTTGCTGGTCATCACATATCGCGGCAGGCGGCGGATGTTGCGTCGGTAGCGAAGGATGACGCGGGCATCGCGGTAGCGGATCGCGCCGTAGGCGCCGAACGCCAGTGCGCTGCCGACGCCCATGGCAGGGCTCAGCGCGAGCGACCACGGGGCCACCAGGGACAGAAACGCGGCGCCTGCACACGCCGCGACGGTATATAGCTCCACCGCTGGGCGAAGCAGAACCTCGACCGGCTGTTTCCCCGACATGGCGTCATTGCTCGATGCCGGTGGCCGTGATCAGCGCCGGGTAGTGCCGCAGGCCCAAGCGCTCGGCTAGGTCGTCGCCGGACACGGGCGCAAGCGGCACGCCGGACGCCAGTGCGCGCAGCCGCGCCAGGCCTTGCACGGTCTCGACGTTGACCACCAGACCGACCGCGCCGCGCTCGCGCAATGAGGCTGCATGGCGGCGCAACCAGGCCTGGGAAGCCTCGTCGTCGCCCACGACCACGAAGGGACGCAGGCCCGGGGCCTCGATCACCCGCCGCGCGACGGTGCCGGGCGTGAGCTTGGCGCTGCGCACCGGCAACATCGCGGCCTCATCCGCCGGCGTGGCCGGGATCTGAGTCGCAGGGATGGGCGATCGGGCCGGAGTGTTGGCGCGCGGCTGGAGGCTCAGGGCTTCGTAGTACGGCAGCGCCGACGTGCCGCCACGGTCTTCGACCACGATCAGCGGCTCGCCGGCACGCGAGGCCAGCGGCAGACCCGCCAGCAGCACGAGCAGGCCTTTCGCCGCGAGATGGGCCAGATGGGATTTCGTCATGGGGTGGTCTCCTGGCGCGCGGCGAGGACCGCGGCGGTTGGGCGCGTGCCCTGCACGCGGGCGAGGTGGCGGGAAACGCTCCGCCGGTAGCGGGCTGCGGGCTCGCCCCCCGCGGGGCGGTGGTAGCGGCCGATCGCCAGCAGCCAGTTCTCCCCCGGGATGTGCTGCTCCTTCAGGATCTCGGAGGCGATGGCGAGGTTGCGGTACGGATCGAGCAAGTCGCACGCGCTGGCGTAGCGCTGCTTGTGGTAGCCGAGGTTGATCTGACCCAGGCCTGCGTCGATGCGCGTGTGCGGCGTGGAGCGCATCGCCTGCTGCAAACCGGCGCAGGCGTCGGCGCGGGTCGCATAGCGGCGCGATTGGCCGGCGACGTTGAGCGACCACGGCCACGGGACGATGCGTCCGTTGCGCCGGATGCCGCTCTCCTGCAAGGCCACGGCGTAGAGCACCGTGGAGGGAATGCCCGCGCGCTGGGCGGCAAACTGGTAGGCCGGTGGCGGAAGCTCCTGGGCCTGGGCGGCGCAGGCGTACAGGCCGGCAGCGAGCACCAGTGCGCGCAACGGCGCCGTCAGGGTTGGCGTTGCCATTGGCCGTTCACTTCGCGCACGACGGCAGGCAAATCGCCGGGCAGGCCCAGCGACAGCCAGCGGCCGCCGTCGTGGTTGAGCGTGATGCTGCCGCCGCGCACCCGTGTCGGGTCGATCTGTGCGCGCTTGGCCCAGTCGCGGATGCGCGCGTCGTCCTGGCGGCTGCCGACCATGTACAGGTCGAACTCGGTACCTGAGGATTGCAGGCGTTGCACGAGCTGTCCGCAGGCCGCGCAGCCGTCCTTGACGAACACCGCCGTGCGGCCGCCGCCGCGCACTTCGCCGCCGCTGGGTTTGTCGTCAGGCAGGTTCACCCGTTGCATGCCGGGGTTCAGGCGCTGCCAGGCTTCGTCGTAGGCACGTTGATAGGCAAGCAGCTTCTCGACGCGGCGCGCTTCGATTTGCACCTGCAGTTCTGCGTAGCGCCGCCGTTCCTCGTCGGTGCGGGCCTCGATGCCCAGGGCAGACAGAGGGTCCAGGTTGGGCGAATAGATGCCCAGAGGCCCGTCCATCAGCTCGCGGTATCGCGCCCATTCCTGCGGTTGGAGGCCCCAGTCGCTTGCTACCTGGTCGTCCGGGGTTCGGGCGACCAGCGGACGCTCCTGGGTCTGCGCATTGCGGGCCGGGGCGGTGACCGGCTGCTGCGCCCAGGCGGGCAATTGGGCGGATGCCAGCAGGAGCGCGGAAAGGATGATCGACGGCTTCATGTGGTGTGCTCCGGTCAGGGAATCGCCACGCGACGGGTCTGGTCGCCGGCCTGGAACACGGCGGTGTTGCCCTCAATCGCCTGTAAGCGCCACGGGCCGAGCGCATCACCTGGCAGCAGCACCTGAAGCTGGTCGGGCGTGAAGTCCGCACTGCTCGGCGCAACGGACACGCTGCGCTGGCCAGCGCGCAATTCGGCGCCGACGACGCGGAACGGCAGCGGCGGCGGTTCGGGCTTGGCGGCGGCCTTGCCCGATGCGCGCGGCTGGGCGGGTGCTGCGGCGCGTGGAACGGGCGCAGCGGTCTGGCGCGCCTTGATCTGCTCGACCTCCGCGCGCAGCGCCTGAAAGTCGTCGGCAGCGGCATAGCCGCTCAGCGTTTTCTCAACCTGGGCAGCGCGTGCTTCCAAGACTTGGCGGGTGTCTTTGAGGTCTGCCGCCGTTGCGACGGCCGGACGCTGCTGGATGGCCTCGATCGACTCGACCAGGCCCGCCGCCCGGGCTTCCAGGCGTTGCAGGCGGGAATCCAGCCGTTCCTGATCGGCCTGGTCGTTCATGGTCTGGTAGCCCAAGGCTACGAAGACGCTGAGGCCGATCAGCCAGAGCCACAGAAGGCTCTGCACCACCACGACGGCGGCCGGGCGCCGGGCAGACTGTGGGGCGCTCATGGCCGGCCTCCCGAAACCGAAGGTTCCAGCGGGAACGTCTGCACCGCCTCGGCGGCGGGTGGCTCGGATGCGGGTTCGATGACCGCGCTGTCGGCGGGCCGTTCGAAGCAAATCTGCCGTGCGCGATCATCCGCGTGCAGTTCCCAGGCCGGGCCAGCCAGTGTGAGCAGGCCATCGCGCAAGGTCATGGGGCCGAGGTGCAGGTGCGCCGCCGGCAGCGGCAGCGCGTACAGCTGGATTACCGCGTGCGCCGTCTGGCACAGGCTGTAACCGCTACGCTTGAGCACATGCCGCAGCCCATCGCCGACGGTGGCGCGGGCATCTTCGGGCATGGACACGTCAATGGTCTGCAACAGCAGGTCCCGCTGCGCCGCCGTGGGTGCTAGCTCGACCAGCGTGTAGCGACCGTAGCGCACAACGGGGATGTACTCGGGCGTCTCGGGTTCGGGCGCGGCCGAGACTTCCTCGATGGCATCGGGCGCGAGCGGCGTAGCGGTGGTCGCACAGCCGCTGGCTAGGACTGCGGCCAGTAGGCCGGCGCCGACCAGACGCAGGTATGGGTGGTTTTCGGGCATGGCTCGGCTCTATGGTTGCGATGAGCCGATACCTTGACCACGGGCTGCCGCGGAGTCAGCCGGGAATACGAACTGCGGGTTGCCGGATTTCGTAAGGATGTCGCGACTGCACGCGCATGTCCCGCGCGCACTTAAAACTGAGCTGTGTCTACTCTCGCTGCTTCCTCGTCCCTCATTGGCAAGCCATGGAAGATGCCGGAACATCCACTTGGCGTCCTGTTCGCGGCGAGATTTGCAGTTACGTCGGCTTGCCGTAGAGATTGATCGTGGGGTATTGGTCAGTGTGGCCTGTTGAAAGACCGCTCCCAGAGATCCCGTAGACAGACGCCGCCGGGCATAATTGACGGTAACTGCGCCCCCTAGCGCTTCGCTGTCCCGTTCGCCTCATTAGATGCACGAATGCCATTTGCCAGGGAGATCGTATATATGGAGTGCCCTCACACACTTGTGGAGCCAGCCTTAGATAGGTGGATGGAATGCCACTGGCATTTGCACCAAATGGAGGCAAGCTACCATGAGCCTGACGCATTCCGATACGCGCTCAATAGCTTCATTCGTGCTTTCAAAGAGGTGCCTCAACTCCTGACAATGCAAATTCAGAATCACTCCGATCTGAAGAGTGCAATTGAACCCGTCTTTAAGGCCCTTCGCGATAGTGACCTGTATAGGGTGCTGACTACCAAGCGAAACTTCTTGGTGCATCGAGGCATGCTGGACCTTGAAAGCCGCGGGAGCGCGGGCACCACGGAGGGACACAAAGTTAAGATATCTTTTCCTTTCCGGGTCCACCCTTGGGAAAGCAGCAATGAAGCCTACATGCGCTACAAGGAGGTCTGTCGTACCGACAAGATGATGCGAAGCTTGATCGGCCCAGATTGTGACTCGGCGCCAGCGATATGGCGCACTTGGCTCATAAGGGAATTTCCGGGGCGGGATCTCTTGGACGTCGCATTCGAAGCCTGGACCAAGTTGGGAGAGGTGCTCTCTGCAACGGTAGAGGCGCGGGGGGCTGAGCCTTTGGATCTCAGCATGCCATGTCGCCACGATCCTGAGCATGTCAAGGTAAGGCGCTTCAGCCAGCGCGAATTCTTTCTCGATGTCGATGGGATCGACCTAGCGGAAGAAGAAAGAAAATGGCGAGAGGAAAATATGCGCCGCACATCCGAGCGGGGCGCCACCCCCACGACGCCCAGTGATTCAATCTCCCCGCCGCAAAATCCATCTCCAGCCGACTGATACACTCAAAAAATAATTGGAGGCAAGCATGGCCGATGCACCTAACCCTCAGAAAATTCCGGCAAGTGAACAACCGAAAGAGGTTTGTAGGGTTCTGTCGTTAGACGGAGGTGGAGCTAAAGGATTTTATACGCTCGGCGTGCTTCGCGAAATCGAAGCGATGGTTGCCCGCCCCCTTTCCGAGTGCTTCGATTTGATATTCGGCACCAGTACCGGTGCGATCATTGCCTCTCTGCTAGCTTTGGGCTATCGAGTCGAGCAGATCCACGATTTGTACAAAACGCATGTGCCGACGGTCATGGCGCAGCGCTCACCCGCGGCCAGGACCGCAGCGCTTGAAAAACTGGCTGCGGAGGTATTCGGAGAGAGAACCTTCGATGAGGTCAAAACCGGCATTGGCATCGTGGCGACACGATGGATGACAGAAAAACCGATGATCTTCAAGTCGAATGATGCCCAGGCCCATGGTCGAAAGGGGACATTTGTCCCAGGGTTCGGGGTAAGGATCGCGGATGCCGTCCAAGCCTCTTGCTCTGCATATCCGTTCTTTGAGCGAAAGTTCGTAGTCACCTCGGCAGGTGACCAGATAGAACTGATTGATGGTGGCTATTGCGCTAACAACCCCACTCTTTATGCCATCGCAGACGCAGTGCTGGCATTGAGAGCTGCACATAGTGATCTGAGGGTCGTCAGCATAGGTGTCGGTGTCTATCCTGAGCCCAAGCCCAGTTTGAAGATGTGGTTCGCGAAGAAGTACCTCGTGAGCGTTCAGCTACTGCAGAAAACACTTGAAATCAATACGCAGTCGATGGATCAACTCCGAGAGGTGCTGTTCCGTGAAGTGCCCACAATCAGGATAAGCGACACCTTCGAACGGCCCGAAATGGCCACGGATTTGATGGAACACAACTTGGCAAAGCTCAATTTGCTGCGTCAGCGAGGAAGCGAATCGTTCGCATCGAGAGAGGCCAGGTTGAGAGAATTCCTACTATAAGGCGTCGATATGCCCATTCCCGAAGCACAGTTGGAAACATGGTCCCATCAAGGAGCCATTAAGGGTTCGAGTTCTACTTATCAGTGGATAAAGGCAAAGTTGGAGAGTAAGGATGCCGCATATGCCGGAAAGAATGTGGAGGTCTTCCTTCAGGGGTCGTATGGAAATGATACGAATATCTATTCCGAAAGTGACGTAGACATTGTCATCGTCCTGAAGGACTGCTTTCAAAGCGACCGGAAGAGCCTCAGTGAGGTGGAGCAGGCAGCGTGGAGAAGCGCTCATCACGACGCGACCTATACCCATGCGGACTTCAAGAGGGACGTTCTTGCCCTCTTGGTGGATGCCTACGGCAACGAGGTAAATGTCGGCGATAAGGCAATTTCTATCGACGCGAGCGGCACGCGAAGGAAGGCCGATGTTATCCCTGCGATACAGTATCGAAGATATTACAAGTTCAATGGCCTGCACGATCAGCGATACGACGAGGGAATATGTTTCTACAATGCAGCGGGCGAGTGTATTGCTAACTATCCTGAGCAACACTCCGCGAACCTGACGACTCGCCATCAAGCTACAAATCAATGGCTCAAGCCAATGGTGCGGATCTGGAAGAATTTGCGCACCAAGCTCGTCGAAGATGGAAAAATTGAAGCCGGCGTGGCGCCTTCTTATTACATCGAAGGGTTGTTATATAACGTGCCGGTTGAGAAGTTCGGGAGCAGTTATGAAGCGTCTTTTGTTAACGCCTTCAACTGGCTAGTAACCGATGCAGACAAGACTAAGCTCGTCTGCGCGAACGAGCAATATTATCTCCTCCGAGACAGCGCCCATACTTGCTGGGAACCTGCCAAGTGCGACGCTTTTCTCGATGCAGCGGCTAAGCTCTGGAAAGATTGGTGATGCCAAAAAAAGGCCGGTGACCTGTTGGTCACCGGCGTTGGATGGTTTTGTCTTATGCAGCGACCAGTTGCCTGGCTAGTGCCACTTCGACCGAGTCGCCGTCCTGGTTCAGGACATCGAGCCCCGATTCGGGTACATCGCCCGAAGTGGACTGCGAGACCAGGATCTTCTTGGCCATCAGCTCAAGGCAGGTCATCTGCGAGGAGCTGGCGTAGCCGAGGTAGATCACGCGCACGGACAGCTTCTGCCCGATACGCCAGGAGCGGCGTGCCGCCTGTTGGAGCGAATACACGTTGTAGCCCGACTGCATGAACACGATCGTCGGAAACTCCAACAGGTCCAGTCCCGTCTTCACAAGCTCGGGGTTGGTGATGAGCACGTCGATGCCACGGTCCAACTGCTCGGCGATCCAGTCCTCGCGGCGGCTGGCATCCACGCTTACGCGCAGTACCGCCACTTTGAAGCCTTCCTGCTCCAGCAAAACCTTCAACCGACTAGTCGTGTCGCGCGTGCCGGTATAGACCGTGTAGGCCAGAACCTTGCGGCCCTGTGCTTTCTCTTCCCTGCAGATGTCGATCAGCTCACGCTCCTTGGGGCTGATCTCGAACTCGTTGAACTGAGCAGGGACGAACGCCAAGGTATTGCGTGTGCGCGGATGCACCACGGTCTCCGACCTGAAGCAGCAGTCCGGCCAGGCCAGCAGCACGTTGAGGACCACACCCAGCAAGGTCGTATCGCGTCGCGCCAGAGCCTGTTTCAGCTCCGCGGTCAGCCGACCCGCCAGATCGCGGTAGGCCGCGGCTTGCGCCGTGTCCATCGCGACTTCACGGAACTCCTCGTCATACGGCGGCAGAACGTTGCCGCCGATGTCTCTGAGCTTGAGGAAGATCGTGAACGGCAGGATGCAGCGCAGCACGCCCTTGGGGCCGAAGCCCGGAGCTTTGACCGTTCTGACACTGACTTTCGTGCCTTTCGCGGTCTTGTGCGCCGTGCCGGTGCTCTCGGAATAAATGTCCTTCAGGACCCCGTGATCGCGCATGAACGCCATCGCGGCCGAAGTCATGCTGCCGCTCGTGGTCGGGCGGTAGCCGTCTTCGATCATCCGCCCAGGCAGGGCTCGGAACAGCAGGTAGAACAGATCGTCCCCATAGCCGCCCATCAGCGTGCCGGTCAGCAACAAGGTCTTGCGCGCCTTTGCCGCCAATACACCCATGGCCTGGCCCTGGGCGCTGCCACCGTTCTTGTACTCGTGCGCCTCGTCGGCGATGAGCAGGTCGAACGTGCCTTGCGGCAGGTAGCGCTTGATGAACTCGGACGGCTGATAGCCGCCCTCGCCAAAGCCGAACTCCATGTTGGCCATCGCACGTTCCATGCGCGTGGCCTGACGGTCGGAAAACACCAGCTCGCCGTTGCCATCCATGAGGTTGATGAACTCGTGGATGTTGTCGCCCAGCATCGAGGCCAAGAAGCCATCGCCGAACTTCTGCATCAGCTTCTGCGCGGTGACTTCCCCAATAGTGGGAATGCGCTTCAAGGCTTTCAGCACGGCCGAGGACTGGTCGCTGCCGGACAGGCTGCGCGGGCGGATCAGCGTCCACAGGGGCGCAGCGCAGTGGCTGCACTTTCTGCGGTACTCCTCGGCTTCGAGCGCGACCGGGTTGACCGGCTCGCCGTCGAGGTCGGTGATGACCGTGCCGCAGTCAGGGCACGCTGCCACGTCGCCATGGCGGGTGCGCCGCGTGGTGAAGACGGGCTTCCAGTGGAATCCCATCCGCATCCTGACGCGCCCCAGGACAAAGAACTCCTGGCCCGTGGCCTGCAGACCCAACTGCTTGCGCAGCTTGATGAGCTTGACCAGCGTGTCCGGGCCGTTGAGAACCCAGACCTTGGCGCCTGCCACCGTCTCCTGGATCTCGCGCCGCCACTTGTAGACCAGGTGCGGTGGAGAAAGAACCAGGGTACGGCGATAGCCTTCGGCGTTGAGCACGGCGGCGGTGGCGATACCAACGGTCGTTTTGCCGCAACCCATCTCGCCGTTGACGATCGCGGCGTGTTCGCCACGGTCGATCAGCAGCTCGGCGGCGGCATGGACGACTTCGGCTTGGGCTTGGAATAGCTTGCGTTTGAGGCTGGCGACGACGAGTTGACGATGCGCCTGCGGCTGGCCGGTATAGACCGGCGGATTGGCGCTGTTGAGGGCGTCGAGCAGTTCGTCGCCGAACTCGCCGACAAAATCCTGAAGGCTCAGGGTCAGAGGATTGGATTCCGCGTCGAGCAGTTCGCCCTGTACGGGCGTGGCTTCGGCGGTAGTGTTTTCGAGATCTAGGGACATGGTGATGCTCCAAAGAAAATGGGGCATGCACCACCCCCAACGGGGCAATGGCATGCCCCAGGGTGGGAAGATCAATCGGCATACGGCCGACGGTGGATGGAAAACGCAGGCGCTGGCGGCCTACTGGTGAAATGTGCTTAGTCTTCGGACGGCAGCACGATGGATGTGAGATGGCGTTCCGCATCGGTGACGATGCGAATGCACAGCGCACGATGAATCACGTAGTGCGATTCCAGCAAAGCACCCGATTGAAGTGCGATGCCGTTGGCTCGCCATTGCCCGTCGCTGACGTCACCCCAGTCGCCACGGACATGGCGACGGAAGTACGGAATCGGGTCAAGACGACCGGCGCGGACCAGGCGGTCGATACCTTCGCTGAGGATGAGTGCACCTACCGGAAACAGCAGGTCCTGGCAGTAGGTTTCGATGTGTCGGGATGCCATGGATTCCTCCTTGATGGATTCATTGAGCCACGACACCCCTGGCGGAGTGAAGTGGCTCCGTCAGGTGACTGGGATGACGATGGGTGACTTCAGATCATGTCGCGCTCTTCGGGAAGCTGGACCACCGTGGTCTGGTGGTCTTCGCTGGTCTTGACGATCAGAACCAGCTCCGGCGTGATCCGGTAGTAGGAGATCATCAGGTTGTCCTGTTGGAGTGCGACGTCGTTGGCCTGGCGGGTGGCCTTGTCGATCTCGCCCCAGTCACCGCGCACATGGCGCTGGACATAGGTCAAAGGGTCGATCAGGCCTTTGCGGGCCAGCCAATGCACCTTCTCGCTCAACTTCAGCGAGCCCGGTGCGAACAACGGTTGCTTCTGCGGCGCGGGCCGCTTGAACAGATTTGGGAACATGGTGTTTCTCCTTCGATGTGGTACAGCAGGACAGCAGCGCGTCCGGTGGATTAACGAATGGTCAAGACGTCGCCCCGTGTCTGGGAGCCAGGCGTCATGTCCCACGCGCGGATGACAGGTACGAACTTGTCGGTGAGGATGCGGGTCTCGGCGATGGAGCCGTCTTCGCGTTCGGTGAATTCCCGCTGGAGCGTCTTGTCCTTGTGGGTGTCACCTTTGACGACGAGCACGCGCCCGGTCTTGGAGCGCACAACCCCCGAGATCGCGCCTGCGGCCAGAGCCAGGGCGAGATGCCAGTGGGACAAGGCCCGCGCCGGTGGACGCAGCGACTGCTGCGCGGCCCCCAGGTGCGTGTCCTGCGACGGCCAGAGGCCTTGCAGCCTGCCAACCTCTTCGGCGAACTGCTCCGGCTCCATCGTCACGCGGAAAAAATGCTCCGGCTCGGCCGGACTGGCGGGGACGATGTACGGCAAGAACGGCCATTCGCTCGGCAGTTCGTCGGCTTCGATCTCGCCTTGCCCAACCTGCAGCAGCAGATTGCGCACGGCCTTGACGCCATCCGAGGCCTGCTCGCGCTGGCGCACCCGCCGGCCGAAGATCACCACTTGCTTGAACTGCGTCTCCACCGCTCGGTAGATGCGCAGGTCGGTGTAGTGGCGCGTCAGCCAGCCGACCAGCTCCGCGTCGAGCACGTAGCCGGGGACGATGAAGACCAGCACGCCGCCGTATTGCAGCAACGACAAACTGCGCTGGTAGAACAGTTTTTCGAGGCGGGCACGACCCTGGCCCTGATAGCCGATGTTGCCGTTGACGTCCTTGGACAGGTCGCCATACGGCGGGTTGAGCCAGAGCAGTCCGAACGACTGCTTGGAGACCATCGTGTCCATCAGGTCCGCGTGCAGGCAGTGATCGACCAGGCCACGGGCATGGCGTGCCCGCTCCGCGTCGAACTCAACGGCGAACGCCTTGGCCTGCTCGCGCCCGAGGGCGTGGGCGGCTTCGGCGATCGCCACGCCTTCGCCGGCGCAGGGATCGAGGATGCACATCGGCCCGTCGCTGGGCATCAGTGCGTTGAGGGCTCTTTCGAGCGTGGGTTCATCAGTCGGGAAATACCCGTTCTTCACGAAATTGCGGGCAAGCCGCGGGAACATGAGGGCCATGGAAGTCTCCTGGTTGGCGGGGATGAAAGACGGAAGCACGCCAAGGCGTGCCTCCGAGGGTGGGTCAGGCCGCTACCACTTCCGGCGTCCAGATCTTGGCCGGGTATGGATAGGCGGTGAGCACGTCACTGCGGATCAGGGAGCCCAGCGCCAGGGTCAGCGTCGGCACGTCGATGGCGAGCCGATGGCCTTCCAGCGGCCCGAGGGCGAACGGAAGGCGGCCCAGCATCTCGCGGCTTTGCAGCAGTTCCAGCACGGTCTCGCGCCAGTGGTCGAGCAGCGGCAACGGGCACGTGTCCCGCACCAGCGTCCATAGGCGGTCGAGCCGGTGGGCGCTGTCGCGTGGCAGCAATGCCAGCGCGCTGGCGTTGGCCTTGTCGGGCTTGACGCAGCGCCGGTCGAACAGCCACACGTTGGACAGCGAACCGAACAGCGTTCGCCGGTAGGCGCGCGTGATGCGCTTTTCCAAGCGATCGACGTTGCCGATGAACACCGGGACGCTGCCGCCTTGGTCGGTGATGACGTGAAACTGGTCCAGTCCCTGCTCGTCGCGCCCGAGGGTCAGGCGAGCGAGGAACTGCTGGACGGCGGTGTCCCGCGCCCAGATCGACAGGAAGATCAGGTTGCCTTGGTCGTCGCCGACGCAGGCGTCGGCCATCACATCCGGGCATTCGTCGATGCGGTACAGCGTGGTGGAAGAAGTGTGTGCGAGCATGGTGGTGTCCTCGGATGAACGGGAACAGCACCGCCCGCTGGGGCAAGTGCTGCCCCTGGGGGTGGAAGAAAACCGCTCAGTCCGGCTCGAACTGCCGGGTGTGCGGGTTGAAGTGAAGCGCCTCGTCCACCGCGGTGATCGGCGTGAAGCCGTCCAGGTAGATGTTGTTGAGGTACTGGTCGCGGCAGGTCAGTGCCTGCCGCGCCTGTTCCTCGGTGAGGCCGTTGCTGATGAAGTACTCCAGCATCTCCTCGTCGGAGGACACTTCGTCGTTGGACAAACTTCCTTCAACGAGTGCCAGCAGCGAGGGTGAGAGCGCAGCCAGGATCAGGTCCATGTCGGTTCCTCCTGGCTCAGGCCAACAGCGTCGCGGCGGGTGCCGTGACAGCCGTGGGTGTGCGCCGCCGTGCGTGGTAAGCGCGAACGCCTGCACGCCAGTCGGCGGACTGCTCCGGTGCGAGGTCCAGATAGGACAGTGGGCACGAGTAATAGTACGGGTGCATGGACTCTTCCAGCGGCTTGTAGCCCCACTGGATGCCGCTGCGTTCCAGCAGATCGCAGCGGATGTAGCGCAGGGACTGGCCCGGTGCGAGATCACGATGCACGCCTTCGACTTTGGCGGTCATTTCGACCACGGACCACAGCACGTTGCCGCGCAGTGTGTGGGCGATGACTTTCGCGCTTGCGCGCTCGGTCTCTTGCGGTGCGATCAGTTCCGCGATCAGCTCGGACCGCGATTGGTGAGAGAAATACCAGCCCATGAGAGGCCTCCTGAAAAAGTAGAGCCGGAGGCCTCCCCCGCGGGGAAGAACCCCCAGCGGGTGGTGGAATGCCGCGTGTGCGGCGATCAATCCCAGTGCGGCCTATGAACCGCATCCGGCCGGGCAGCAGCCCAGTTCGATGCCATGCGAGCAATAGCCGTTTGCGGCATTCCAGTCCTGGGTTTCCTGCCGTTCGGCAGGCGTTGCGTAATCCCATTCCTGGGCTGCGATTTCTAGCGCTTGAACGCGCTGGTCATCCGGCAATCGGCTGGCGTGCGTGTCGATCTCCGAACTGAAGAGCGTCACGTAGTGGTCGTAGGACAGGCCGCAGCCATGCTGGGCGTGTTCAGCAGCCGTCCTGCAAAGAGCCCGCCACGCGGTTTCATCCAGCGTTGAACGGGGGGTATCGCAAGCGATGGTGGACATGATGAAGACCTCCAGAAGAAAGCCGGGGCCTCCCCCGCATGGGGAAGGAACCCCGGCGGGTGGATGAAGAACACCGCGGATGCGGCGTCTGCGATCACGCAGGTTGCAGTTCGGCCTGGCGGCTCCATTCCTGCGTCTTGAAGTCCAGCGCGTAGCCCAGTTCGCCCAGGCGGGCGATCTGTGTGCGCAGGGCGCGGCGGTCGATGGTTGAATCCAATTTCACGGACTCGCCCAGCGGCCACAGCAGGCCGAACAGCGCGGCGTCGCCGTCTTCGATGCTGCCAGGGGCAGCGGTCGCGGCGGGCGGTGGCGCATCCACGCCGAAGGGCGTGGTATCGACCAGCGGGTCAGCGGACGCCTGCAAGGGTGCAGGTTTGGCGGGCCTGGACGTTCTGGCGGGCTTGGCCGGCGTTGCCGCAGGCTGCGTCCCCAGCTCTTCATCGAGTGGATCGACGTCCTGGGTGGCGAAGCTGCGGGCTTCGTCGCGGCTCAGTTTGTCGATGCCGTTGAGCGTCATTCCGTCCAAGTTGGCACGGATCTCGAACCGCATGCCGTCGCCGACCGGATAGGACTTCGGAAAGATGTAGCGGATGATGAATTCCCCGTCGTATTTTCCTTCGGGGTACTGCTCCAGCTCCGCATCCTTGACCGCGAACTTGCCGATGGGGGTGACAAGGCGGCCGACGGTGAACGGGCCGTTCTTGCCGCGTATGGTGCGCAGCGTGAGCTGGCCCGGAACAATGATGGGCGACACCGATTGCTCGGGCGCCGATGTGGTTGCCATGTTGGTTCTCCTGATGATGAATAGCGGGGCCGCCGACGGCACCCGGTGGATGAGAGGAAATGGACCTCGCCCGAGCTGGGCGAGGTCCGCTTGGCATCACGCCTTGAGCTGGCGCATGCCTTCGGCCAGCAGCCACAACGCTCGGTTCAGGCGCAGGTTCTGGTCGATTCCTTGCACCGGGCGGGTGCGTTGATTGCGGCCGTTGGCCGAGCGCCCATGCAGTCCCCCTTTGACGAGGTTCTCCTGGACGCGGTTGAAGACGGCCCACAGGTCGTTCTTGCGGTCGTCCCAGCGCCTAGGCGCCAGAAGTTGACTCTCCGTGACAGGCGTGGACTTGGCCGGGTCGTCGTACTTGAGTGCGAGCGCGGAGTTCGCAAAGATTTCCGCTTCGCCCTCATCGAGGGTGATGGTGCGCATCGCATCGCGCGCGTCCTGCACGCGCTCGAAGCCTTCGAGAACCTCGTAGGCACCTTCGATCACCTGGCTTGCCACGTCGCCCTTGTGAGGAACGCGGATGTCAGCGGTGGTGTCACCGCAGACGAGGCCGTTGTGGCAGACGAACCGGAACATGCCGGCAAGCATCTGGTAGCTGCTCGTGCCGTCGTGGCTGTTGAGCAGGATGATCTCGTTCGCCTCGTCGCCGTTGATCTGGCTTGCATGGCGAAGTCGGATGAGATGCTTGGTGTACTCGCGCCGATCCTCGTTGCGCACGCGCGTCTGGCACACCATGAAGGGCTCGAAACCCTCCTGGCGCAACCTGGTCAGCACGACCGAGGTCGGTATGTAGGCATACCGATCGGACCGGCTCCCATGTGGAGCGTCGGCAAAGATCGAGGGAACAACGGCACGAATACGGTCGTCCGAGAGTGGGCGATCGGAGCGCAGGATCGGGGATTGCGGAGCAAAACGGGATGCCAGAGACATGGCTGATCTCCTTTGAGAAATGCGGTAACCGCGCGGTCGTGTGACCACGCGGGACTCGGGGGATGAAAAGACGCAAGCACCTTTGGCGTCTTGGGGACGCGGCGGATGCGGGGGAGGAGAAGCGACAAGGCCCCATGAGGGGCCATGCCGGATCAAAACGAAGCGACCAAGGCCGGCTCCTGCTCCTCGACTTCACCCTCGGGCTCGCGCTCGGCGGACTCGACGGGTAGGTCGGAAACGGCGTCGGCGGCAGTGTCGATGGCGTTGTCGGCTTCGGGCGCGGGTGCGTCCTCTACCGTTGGCGCCTCGGCTTGCCCCTGGCTCGTCGGATAGACCTGGGTGCCATCGATTTTGATCAGACCGATGTGGATCAGCGTCGATTCCAGGCTTGCGGCCGGTTCCCCAGCGTGCTCGCCCTTGGTACGGATGTACGGATCGATCTTCATGTCGTTGAGACGGAAGGCGATCAGCACCTTGCGATCCCCTTCGATGGCCTGCACGCATCGGCGAACCAGATGCTCGGCTTCAGGGGTGACGACGATCGTGTCGAAGTACCGATATTCCGGTTCATCGACAGGTCCGGCCAGCGCGGCGACGGTGCAAGAGAGGAACGCGTCACCGGCTTTCGGGGTGACGTCCTTGACACGGTTGAGGTAGCCGATGCCACGGGTAATCAGTTCGTGCTGCTCGATCGAAGCCAGTTCGGCCCGCTCGATCAGCTCGGCTTTGAGCAGTCGCGCCTTGAGGGACGCGGCGGCCTTGCCCTGGTTTTCACCCTTGTCGCGTATGTACGCATCGCCCCAAAGGTCGCCGAGGCGGAAGCGCACCAGCGGGCGCTGCTTGGAATCGTCAACGCCGATGTAGCGCTGAACGAGCTTCTTGGCCTCGGCACCCGAGACCTTGACGTCGAAGTAGCGGTAGCTGGGGTCCCTGGCGGGGCCGACCAGCGCGGCGATGGTGCATGCCAGGAAGGGCTGCGCACGGCGGCCGCCCCTGACGGGCACTTCACGGACACGCTGGATGTAGCCGATGCCCGATGTGTGGAGGTCGAAATACGATTTCTGGTTGGACGTGGTGTTCATGGTGAATCTCCATTGGGAAAAGCGGAGACACACCGAGCCCACACATGCGGGGAAAGGTGCGTAACCCCGCGGTGGGTTGATAAGGCGAAAGCATCCACCACCAGAGACTGGTGGCCGCTCGCGTATGGATGCGGTGCGAGCTGGCTCGGTCACGCAGTGGAAACTGCGCCGCAACCTCGAAGACCGATGATTGCCTGGCATGTCGCTGACAACGTCAGCAGGCATGGGGTCAGCATGGGCGGCCCTTGCGCGCGCGGCAGCAATCAATTGGCATCCGGGTGTTTCCCTTTGTCCACGCAGCCCGGTTCAGCGCAAGAAAAAGCCCCTCGAAAGGGGCTGGAGATGTCAGGCTTCGTACACGAAATAGTGTTCGCGCTGACGTGGGAAGAACACGTGTTTCCACGTGTCGCCGGTTGTATTGCCACCGTCAAACACGACCATTTCGTAGTCGTCAATGTCGGTGTCCATCAGATCGGCGCTGTCGATATGGCGCATGTGCAGCGTGCCGCTCATGCGCTCGAACACCAGAATCTGGCCGATGGCGTCGTTCTGGCTCATGGCGTTAACGCAGGCTCCAAGCTGATTCTCGAAGTCAGGCGTAGGCGAGATGAGATCGGGGAACATGAGATTGCTCCTATGGAATTGAACCGGCCCAGCTCCTGGTGGGAGGCGGGCTGGCATGTGGGGGATAAAGGGGAAGGCTTGCGCGTCGCGCGTCTGCTAGATCTCGGCCAGTGGCAGGCCCAGTAGCGCGGGTGCGTCAGCATCTAGGATGAGGATGCGCACATCGGCCTGGCCGGCCAATTCAAGAATGTTCGCCAGGTCGTCAGGCATGCCCTTGTCCCGGTGTTCCTGCCGAAGCTGCTCCGCACTGATGCCCTCGGCATACTCCAGGTTCTTGTCTGTCCAGGGCGTGGAAATCAGCTTGACGCCGATCGCTGGGCTGTATGGAACCCGGAAGGCGATGAACAGAAAGGCCTCCGGTGTCGCAAGGTCCGCTAGGCTGGCCAGGTACTGGCCGGTTTCCTGGCTGATGTGCGCGCTGCTGATTTCCCAGCATCGGCTGTAATAGCCGGTCTCGAAACTCAACCGCTGCACCACGTCTCGCGCGGCCTCGGCCGAATAGGTATCACCGACGTGGACCGGGCGACCGTCCAGGTCGTCGCCATGGATGGCATAAACCACCGCACCCACCACGCCTTCGCCGCTGACGCCTTCAATGGCATCGCATTCGGCCATCAGTTCGGCACTGACAGGCACAGTGCCATTCCTGACCACCGCGAAGTCGCTGGTGACGATGCAGGGGGAAGAAACCAGCTCCTCGTCGGAGAGGTGCTGTTGGCTCGCGTGGATGTTTCGCCACACATGCGGGCTTCCGTCTTCGTAGCTGATGCACAGCGTTCGGACGATTTTCAGATTCCAGTAGCCGCGTACAAAGGGGTTGGGATTCTGGGTCATAGGATTTCTCCAGATTGAATAATGGAGCCAATCCCCGCCACCGGGAACTGGACCCCGGTGGGTTGAAAGTCGAAAAAGCGTCAGGCGGCACTGATCGATGGCTTTGGGCCAATCGGCGCTGGCTGACGGAGGGAAAATTGAGGGACATGGCCTGGTGGGCGCATGTCCCTCATGGGGTGGCGAACGACAAGGTGGTGATATTCCGGAAGCCGGCTCACCAACCGCTGTAGTTCACCAGCAGGTCGGCGATGACCTTGCGGCGTTGCAGATCGAGACCGTCGAAGTCCGACAGTCCTTGGAAGTGGCAGCGCTTGAGCATGGCACCGCCCTCGCGCGCGTTGTAGAAGCTGAACATGGCGGACAGGAACATGCGTTCTCCGCTGCTCAGGACGCCGAGAGCGTCGTTGGCACGCAGCATGTCGGGACGCAGATCCCACTTGCTCTTGGCCTGGTTCAGGCCTTCGCGTGTGCCGTCGCCAAACCATTGCGGGCCAGCGATCTCGACACCGCGCTTCCAGGCCTCGAAGAAGGCTTGGGGCGCGGCGGCGAAATGCTGCTCTTCCCGCATGATCTGATCGACGACTTCCTGTGGCAAAAGCTGGTTCATGACGTGATTCCTCCAGTTGGATCAGGGCGTGGCGAGCTGGGACCAGCCGCCTCTTTCTAGGGCACGTTGAGCCGCGACATAGCTGCGGAAGTACTCGCTGGATTCCCGCGAAACGGGACCTTCGGTATCGCGCGTGCCGATGTAGTGGCCGGCGGCGCTATGCAGGACTTCGAGCGGCAGGAACTTGCCGCAATGGATCAAGGCCAACTGGCCGAAAGAGGCTTGCTGGGACATGGATGGGCTCCTTGGAGAAGCGAGGGCCTTGTCCCTCACGGGATGGCAGCTCCCGCATGCGGTTGAGAAAAAGCATCGGCGTCACGAGGACGCGCGTCCGCAGACTCGATGCGATGGCGGACTGGCGGGTGGCGCGGAGAGAATCCGCGGCAGCCTGGAAACCCTGGCTGCTGGCATGGTGCTGACGGATCAGCGACACATGCAGGCAGCTTCGTGCGCGAGTCGAGCCACGTCAGCCGGAAATCGGCACCTGCTACAGCCCCGATTGGCGAACGTGGAAAAAGAAAGCCCCGCAGCAAGTGCGGGGCTGTCAGGACGGGTAGGAGAAGCTGGATCGATGCCGCTGCACACACTGCCGTACAGCAGTTGCGCGCAATATTGAGGGTGCATGTCATCTCTCCTGTTCGTGTGGCCCAGGCCAATGGCCGGACCGGGACGTTGATGGGCAGGAAAAAGGCGCCGAAGGCCCTGCGGCCTTCGGCTCGGGAGGAAAGAGGAGCCACCCGTGGGCTGATTGGCAGGCCCGGTCGTCGCTAGAACCGTCTGCTCTCAGCAATCACACCCGGCCCATGTCGTGGCTGGGGCCGGCATCGTCTGGCGCACATCCGCGCACAAAGGGAGCCCGTTTTTGCACCGGCGGGCACCGGCACCGATTACCGCTGACCACGAAGGGTCTCCCGGTGGCTCGTGCACGCTGGCAAGCCACCGGGAGACCCTTCGCAGAGGGCGGAAGAAACGCAGATCAACAGAACGCGCGTGGTGCGGCTCGCAGAGAAGCTACCTTCAGGTCCCGCGGCCGGGGACGGCTGGGCGGGACGCGCACACAAATCAAGAAGGCGTTGCGCGCTGGGCGTCCCGCAGGGCATGCGGGACACGGGCCACGCCGCCGAAGGCGGGCACGGCTCACGGGGAACGGGATCGGTCAGGAGCCTTTGCGGCCGGTACGGCGCGGGCGCGAGGCGGCGCGCTTGGAGCTGCCGGATTCGACCGGCAGCGTGCCTTTGCAGTCCGGGTAGCGACTGCACGACCAAAACGGGCCGCTCTTGCTGCTGCGCTGGCGCGTGGGTGCGCCGCACTGCGGGCATGTCGGCCCTTGGGGAGCCTTGATAGACAGGGACGCGTTGCCGTACTGCGCGATCAACTGCGAAATCCATGCGGCCTGCTTGCCGATGAACACATCCAGCGTGAGCTGCCCGGCTTCGATCATGTCGAGCGCTTGTTCCCAGACGGCGGTGGTGCCGGGGTCGGCAATCGCCGCAGGCACGGCATCGATCAAGGTGAAAGCCGCATCCGAGGCGCGGATGGCACGCCCTTTCTTTACGAGGTAGCCGCGGGCGATCAGGCCGCCGATGATGTTGGCCCGGGTCGCTTCGGTGCCGATGCCGACCGTATCCTTGAGCTTCTGCTTCAGGCGGGGATCGGACACCAGCTTGGCGACGCCTTTCATAGACTTGACCAACTCGCCTTGCGTGTACGGTTTGGGCGGCAGCGTCTTGAGTGCCTTCAGATCGATATCGGCCACCTGACATGCCAGACCTTCGTGCAGCGCCGGTAGCACCTGGGCGCGGGCCGCGGTGTCGCCGTCGCCATCGCCATCGCCGTCCTCGGACTGCGGCTCGGCCAGCACCTGGCGCCAGCCCGGCGTGACAACCTGCTTGCCCGTGGCCGCAAGGTTCTGCCCACCGCACGAAAGCTTGGCCACAGTACGGTCGAACTCGTGGTGAGGGAGGAACTGCGCTAGGTAATGCGCCCGGATGAGCCTGTACACGGCCAGTTCCTTCTCGCTCATGGCGGAGAGGTTCGCCGGTTCGAGCGTCGGGATGATGCCGTGGTGGGCCGTGACCTTGCCATCGTTCCAGGCGCGCGAGCGCTGCAAACGGTCGAGCTGGCCTATGATCGAGCGCAGCGAGGGATCGGTCTTGAGCAGGCTGTCGAGAACGGTGGTCACTTCGGCAAACATGCTCTCGGGCAGGTAGCCGGAATCCGAGCGGGGGTATGTCGTGGCCTTGTGCGTCTCGTACAGGGCCTGGGCGATCTCCAAGGTTTCCTGCACGTCCAGCCCGAGCTGCTTTGAACACACCTCCTGCAAGGTGCCCAGGTCGAACGGCAGCGGCGGGCCTTCGCGCACGCGCTCGGTCTCAACCGACACTACGTGGGCGCTGCCCGCAGCGCGGATCTGCTGCATGGCCTGCTGTGCGACCGGCTGCTGCAGGCAGCGGCCTGCGTCGTCGGTGCAGGCATTGGGTGGAACCCAGTGCGCGGTGAAAGCCTGGACACCTGCGGACAGGGACACGACGATGGCCCAGTACGGCACGGACACGAAGGCTGCGATCTCGCGGTCGCGGTCCACGACGAGCTTGAGCGTCGGGGTCTGGACGCGGCCGACCGACAGCACGCCGTCGTAGCCGGCCTGCCGCCCCAGCACCGTGAACAACCTACTGAGGTTCATGCCCACCAGCCAATCCGCACGGGATCGCGCCAGCGCCGAGTGGTACATCGGCAGCGTCTCGGCTGAGGGCCGTAGCTTGCCGAGGGCGGCGCGGATGGACGCATCGTTGAGTGCCGACAACCACAGCCGCTCGATGGGGCCGCGGTAGCCGCACAGTTCGATGATCTCGCGGGCGATCAACTCGCCTTCGCGGTCGGCATCGGTGGCGATGACAAGCTGGGTCGCCTTCGCCAGAAGCGCCTTGACGACCTTGAATTGCGTGGCGGTCTTCGGTTTGACCTCGACCCGCCAATGCTGGGGAATGATGGGCAACTGCTCGATGGACCAGCGCTTCAACTGCTCGTCGTAGGCTTCGGGCGCAGCGGCTTCTACGAGATGGCCGATGCACCAGGTGACGGTGACGCCGGAACCGTTGAGACAGCCTTCACCGCGCTGTGTGGCGCCGAGAATCCGGCCAATGTCTTTGCCCTGGGAGGGCTTCTCGCACAAGAACAGCCGCATATCCGTTCATCCGATTCCCATGGTTCATGGAGTTGCTGGGATCGAGGATGCCGAGCACCACCGGGGGCAGCAGCAAACAAGCGGCACGCGGCGGCGACCGCTTTCACGGGATGGAAGGGCTTGTGCGGGAATGGCGAGTGGCCGGAGGTATGCGGTTCGGGAGCGGCGATTCGCGGGAACGCGTGGAAGTCGGTGGACGTTGATGGAGCTATCCCCTGGGGATAGCTCGCGGCGCATGGAGGGCGGCGAAGCGCTGCGGCAGCCGCCCTCCATGCCGGGTCACTTCCGGCGCTTCGTCTCTTTCGGCGCGGTCGATTCCTGGTCGGCCTGCGGCTTCGGTTCTGCCTCCTGTGGCTTCGGGCTGAGGACCACAGACTCGATGCGGTACGGCAAGATGCCTACGCTGCGCGCATTGACTTGCCAGGTCTCGCGTGGCTGATCTTCGTTGTCCGTCCAGGGCTCGCGCTCCATGCGGCCGATGACCAGCACCCGCATACCCTTCTGGTAGAGGCGCTGCCAGTGCTCGGCGTCGCGGTGCCAGATTTCCACCGGCGCCCAGAAGCCGCCACGGTCCTCAAAGGTGCCATCCTTCTTGGGAACGGGGTTGTCGAAATAGACGTTCAGGCGCAGCAGGCGGTTGGGCTCGTCGTTGCCATTGGGGAATTCGCGGTACTCCGGTGGCGAGCCGATATTGCCTTCGCCAGAAAAATGCGTGCTCATGATGTGATCTCCGTGGTGGTTGAAATACCCGTGCCTCATCGGCGCCGGGTGCGTGCTGGGATGTCTGGCGCAATCACCGATCGCGCATTGCGGGTGGGGTGGACTTGAGCCGGCGCAGGTAGGCGTTGTCCGCCTCGGCCGCTTTGCTGGCGCATTCCTGCGCCTGCCTGCCCAAGGTGTGCAGCAGGCTGATCTGCATGTTCAACGTGATGCGCTGTAACTCGATCGCGTGCAGGTCGGCCAGCAGGTTGACCGGCGTGCTGGTGCTCGCCACCAGTTCCTGCCACAGCGCCACGCCCATGGCCGAGCGGTCGTGCTTGCGCCAGCGAAGGAACGTCGTTCCCGCGCCAGTTATCTGCTGGGCCAGCTCGACGGGAAGTAGGTGGAAGGGATGCCCGCACGCCTGTGGCAGCACCTGTCGCTGCGCCAGGGCAATCAACTCGTCGCGCATGGCGAAGCACTGGCTGGCCCAGGCCTCGAAGTCCCCTTTACCTTTAAAAGGCTTTAAAAGGCCTTTTAGAGAGGCCGCGTGTTCCAGCCGCATGAAGGCTGGCTGTTCCAGACCACGGAAGTAGCGAGGTTCGCGGTTCGGGTCGCTCATGCCTGTTCGTCCTCGCCGGTGCTGGCCTCGGCCGGATCGGCGGCAGGGCCTTCGTCGCTGGGAGGTGCGGCTGCGGCAGCGCTATCACTGCGCTGTTGCAGGCCGCGGCGCACGACGGGCGGCGCAAACTTCGAGCGGCGAGCGCCTTCGAGCACGTCCTGCGGCAAGTCGCCGAACTTCTCCAGCGCCGCCCGCGCTGCGGCGTTCTTGGCCGCGAAGTCGTCGCGGGTGCATCCCGAGTAGCGGTACTGCTGGGCCAGGCTGAACAGGCTGCGCAGCGTGTGAGCGCCTTCGTTGAGCCAGCGCTCCAATGTCGAGCGATCGATCAGCGCGGTGTGATGGGCGAGGATCAGCTTGCGGGCGATGTCGTCATAGTCGGCCAGGAGATAGACCGCGGCAAAGCCGAGCTGCGCGTTCACGAACAAGGGGAGCTTCACCGGTTGCACGTTGAGGTTCTCGCCCAGGCTCAACGCCGCTGGCACGCCGGCCAATGCCTGGTCCACCTGCTCGCGCAGCGATTGCAACGTGGTCTTGGCCTGGTCGAGCTTTTCCTCGATGCGCAACATCCACCAGTCGCTGTACGGGTCATCCTGTTCCGAGCCGCGCTTCATCTTGTTCATCACGGCGATGTAGCCGTTCAGGCCGACGATGCCGGGTCGCCCCTCGGCGGCGGCGCGGCCATGCCAGATGCGCGATGCGTGGTGGGTGTGAAGCGTCAGCGACATCGCGCTGCGCAAAGAGCCGAGATTGAGTTGCAGAGGTTCGTTGGTTGCCATGGTGTCCGCTCGCTTGGGAAAAGGAGCGGTCAGGATCGGCATGCAGCGGAAGGCAGTCAGTCAACAAACCGAAATGAACTGGTCCCCGGTTGTCGTGGTGGTGGCGGCCCGCAATGCGAGCTATCCCCAGGGGATAGCTCCATCAAACGCCACAGAGCGCTGCTCGCGCAGATGGTGGGTGCGCTCAGGAACCGGACGCTACTGCAGCACCGTGGACAGAAGCACCCAGCCTGTGTCTTTCGGTGTTACGCCTTGCATCACATCTATCCCCAGGGGATAGCTCTACTGACGGCCACGGGCGTCTGCTTCACGCCCTTGTCGCTCGTCGCGCTCAGCTACTGCGCAGAAGGTCGCGCAGCCGGTCGATGTGCTGCCGGGCTACCTCGGGCGGAACTACATTGCGCGGTGGCTCAGGCGGTGCATCTCGTGCAGGGGCAGGTGGCGGTGCTGACCCAGCTTGCCTGGCCCATGCGTTGAACTCGCCACGGATGGCACGTTGGATGATGCCGAACAGGTAGCCTGCCGGGTTGCGGATGGTGCTGCCACGACAGCGATCCGCCCATTCGTCCAGCACGGCCTGGCGTAGCGGGGCATCGACCTGCTGCAATGCCACCATGGCGCCGGCCTGCTGTTCATCTTTCAAGCCGAGAAAGCGATCAGGCAGACGAACTCCCGGCATCGCGCGCGCCTGCCCACGCTCACGCGCGGTAGTACGTACTTCATTAATACGACTACTACGTACAGTACGGTCCTGCTTCGGATTCCGAAGAGCGCCGTCTGCTGCGTGTTTTGGCCCTGCTTCGGAATCCGAAGAGGGCCGATCAGAATTCCGAAGAAGGCTCGGCGCCCCTTCTTCGGAATCGTGAACCGTGTCCTCCTGTGGATAACTCTCCTGCGACCCAATGCCTTGGCTTGCGAGGCGTTCGGCAAGGACCTGCAGCCGCGAGGGCAGCATGCGGCCAGACAGCAGCGGGTCTTCGGCGATCTCATTGAGCGTGTGCAAGCCCACGACCTGAACGGCCCTGGCCGAATGGCCCAGGGCTTGGCTGACGAGCTGCAGGTAGTCCGGGTCGAGCTGCATCGCCTCGAACGGGGTCAGGGGCTCATCGTGCAGGACGTAGAGGTTGCCGAGGATGCGCCCGGTCTTGGGGTCGCGCCTGCGGCGCACGAGACTCAACCAGCGCGTCAGGCGCAACAGCGTCAGCGCCCGTGCCACGGTCTCGTGGGAGGCCTGTCCGGCGCAGGGCATTGACGCGAGCCACGGGCGAAGTTGCTCATACGTCGGAAACGCCGTGACGCCATCCTCGTTGAGCATCATCCGGAAGACTTGCCAGGCATTGCGTTCCAGCGGCGTCAGGCGTCGGTCGAGGAACAGCCGTCGCGGCACGCTCTCGTGCCGATTTCCACTGAACAGGAAACCGTCGCCGGTTGCAGACACAGGAGACGTCGCGGATGCGAAGGCGGGAGCCGGTGCGAGTGGGCGAGGTTTCGGTGCAAGGTCTTTCAGCGCGCTGTCGAACAGATCAGCGAGGGCGACCGGACCTTGGCGTGGTGCTCGTGGTGCAGCGTCGTCCACGGCCATGATTCAACCCAATCCCTGATCGATCCAGTTCTTGATCGCAGCCCAGACCACCGACAGCGGCAGTTCCATGCCTTCGGCGAGGTCCATTGCCGCATCAAGAACCGAGGTCTCATCCTCCAGCTCGACATTCCTGCTGCTGGTCACGGCCTTCCAGCGCCGCCACAGCTCGGTGTCCTGCTCCTCGTCCAGAACCGGATGGCGCCCCTTGCGTTTGGGCAGGCCGAGAACTTCGCGCCGTAGCGCGACTTCCTGATGCGTCAACCCATAGAAACGGCTCACCATTTCCGTGCTGGCGCCCAGGCGCAGCATGCGATCGACGGTGGCGATCTCCTTCTCCACGTCCTGCGCCTGTTTGAGCAATCGCCGGAGCACCTCCCGGTTCACGGAGACAGAGCACCAGGAGACGTTGGCATTGGCCAGTACGCTGATCAGCGCCGGATGCTTGAGCGCATCCAACTCTTCCTCGCCGAACCCCATCGCCTTGCAGCGACGCAGTTGCCCGTTTCGCAGGTCGTAGAGCGCCTGCGCGATGACGGCCTGGTTGAGTGGGTTCGGTGCGGACATGCTGGTCTCCCTCGCTCAGGTCCCAGGACCGACAGCGCCGGGCTCCAGATCCAACAAGCGCCGGGCCAGTCGCAGCAGCCGGAACAACTTGACCAGCGCGGTGTCGCTCAATCGCTGCGCCCGGTCGTCATGACGATGGCTGTGGCCGTGCAACAGCGTTGGCAGATCGGTGGCGACTTGCCCGCTGTCCAAGCCGACGCCGGCTGGCTGCTGACCGGCCAGGGAAACCAGCAGCGCGAGCACAGCGCGGCCCAGTGGCGACGAAGCTTGAGTCGGGGTACGACACGCGAACCCGATGCCGTCAGGTCGATCCTCGACGCACTCGTCCAGGTCGGCCTCGCCCGCGATCTCGCGCGCGAACTGCGCGATGTGGATGCGCAACCGGTCAGGCGTGTCGAGGCCAGGGTCGATATGCCAGATGTCCGAGATGGGATAGAGGCCACCAGCCTGCACGGGTATCGACTGCAATACGTTGGCCGAGAAGTCGGGTGGCAGCGCATCGCCCAACTGGTCGGCGACCATGCGCTGGATGGACTGGAGCCGCTCCGTCGTGGGTGCCGGGGAGATGATGTGCTCGGCAAGCAGATCGCCAGCCGCTGCTGCAGGGCTCGCCGTGGATGCCTCGCTCGGGGCCGCATCGTTTTCACGCCTTGTACGTACGGCCTCGGAATGGCCTGCGGGAGGTGCTGGTGTAGCGGGGGACGGTGCCGGTTCGATCGGCGGCCGTGCGATGCGCCCAGGCTCAGGCAATGTCGGCGGCGCCGAAGGCGGGGTTGGGTCGCTGACCAGGGCGCGATGACGGCTCTCGGATTCGGTCAGGTCCAGGGCGAGCAGATCGTAGTCAATGCCCAGCAGCTCGGACATCTGACCGATCAACTCGTCCTGTACACGCTGCGGCGAGAACTCGTCCGCCTGGACGTCGAACTGCGACAGCACCTCCTGAAAGAAGCTGTCGAAGTCCAGCGACAGGGAGTGGCCCTTGGCATAGTGCTCCCACGTGCGCTCGCTGGCCTTGCGCATGACTGACAGCCGCTCGACCTGGTGGCGGCCGAGGCCCCCATATAGGACGGTCGGGATCGCGGGCAGCAGGTAGCGCACTGCGTCAGCCATGCGGCTGATGTGCGACTGCTGGACCGGGAAGCCGTCGGCGGCCAGGCGGCGGGCCAACTCGGACTGGCTCAGGGTGGTGCTGCTTTCTTCTTCATAGAACTCGCGCGCCTTCTCGACGCCCAAGGCGCGCTCGATGAACGTGAGGCCGCCGCGCAGTTCGTTCTCGGCGAGGTGCCCGGTCAGGGCGACGATCTCTCCGCGCGCAGGCCACGGCCGGAACAGGCACGATATGCGGAAAAAGCGTTCGTCCTTCGTCTCCGCCCAGAGTTCACGCAGGATCGCCAGCCTGGTGTTGCCACCGTTGCGGATGATGTAGTGCGCGTCGCCTGGACGGCGTGTGATGGCTGGCGCCGCATCCAGGCCGCGCTCTCGAATGGAAGCCTTGATTTCATCGTAGGCCGAGTTGCGCTTTTTGCGGGGGTCGTGGTCGTAGGGTCGCAACTGGTCCAGTGTCACGACCATCGGCGTGTCGGCGATGGGGTCGCTCAGGGCCGTGGCCGATGGGCCGCTGCGCTCGAACCCGGCGGCAAGCAGCTTGCCGGCCATGTCCTGGGAGGTCATCTCAGCCATGGCCGCATCCCTCGGCGTTGGAGGCCCGGGCCATGCGCTCGGCTCGACGGATCTGCGCACGGGCGTTGAGGTCCGCACGGTGGTCGCTCGCTGTCGAGCTGGTGTAGATGGTGGCGCAGCCGGCCTTGGTGAACTTGAGGTGTCCGCCACGTGTGCGCTTGACGTGCCAACCTTCGCTCACAGCAAACTCGATCAGGGCGCGCAGCCGCTTGTGGCCGCGGGCCAATTCATGTGCGTTCGCCATGCGACCTCCCGGTTTCAATAGAACGTGGAGGACGGCCAGAAACGTGGGCAAATCTGTCTTGCCATTGAGGGAACAATTCGCCAGCGAGCGCGCGCACGGTGTCGAGCGCGGCGGGCGCAACTCTGCCCGGTGGCTGGCGATGCTCGACTCGATGCACCGGCAGGCCACGGGTCGCGGCGCGCGGATATGCCTCGATCGCCGGCACGTCAGTGTCGAGCACGCGGATGCCGGCATGATCCTGGAACAGGTCCCGCAGGGCCTTCTGGATCAGCCGCGCATTGGCGGATACGGGATGGACACGATTGATGAGCAGGTGCAGCGGCGGCGGCTCGATGCCGAGGTGTCGGTATGGCGCGATGTCTTCCAGCAACTGCATGGTGCCGCGCCGCAGTTCGCGAGCCGCGAGGATTTCCGGGGTCACGGGCGACAGCGCCAAGTCAGAGGCGAGCACCGCCATCTCCAACAGCACCGAGCGTGCACCCTGGGTGTCGATCAGCACCAGGTCATAAAGCGGCGCCAGCGCCGGCAGCAGGTGCCGCAGTCTCAGGCGTCCGTCTGGCGCGTGCAGTAGCAACGTGTTCAGTTCACCCCGGTGGTCGTTCGAGAGCACCAGGTCCAGGCCCGCGATGATGGTGCGGGACACCAACTGATCGAGGGCGCGTTCGTTGAACGCCAGCAGCTCATAGATACCGCCGGGAGCGCGGTGTGCCAGTTCGTAATAGGAGGACAAGGTCGGCTGCACGTCGAGATCGAGCAGCAGCACACGCAGCCCTGCGTCCGCGGCGAGGCCGCCGAGGTTGGCGGCCGTGGTCGTCTTGCCGACGCCACCTTTCGTTGAAATGATGGATACGACCTGCATGGCGCTCTCCGTTTGGCGATGGGAAAATCGAGGGGGGAGCGGGTCAGGTCCGGTTGTTGAGGCGTTCGGCGATCCACTGGTCGATCTCGACCGAATCCCAGCCCACGGCGCGCACGCCGAGGCGCAGCGCCTGTGGAAACTGGCGCTTTTTCATCAGGTTGTAGATGTGGGCGCGTTTGAAGCCGGACTTCGCTTCAACTTCATCGAGCCGCAGGATGCGGCGCTCGTGCGGTGGCAGTACAGGTACTTGCGACATGGCGGTCACTCCTGAACGCTTAGTGGCGTTTGTTGGCGTGACCTCTATTCAATAGACATGGCTGCGGAAAAACATTGCAAATGCAATCTCCGCGACTGCACATACAAGATGGAAGAATTCACGCGGCTGCGCTACGGACATTCTTCCTGGCATTGGCGAACTTGCCGTTCAAGGTTCGCTCCGTGATGCCCATGGTGCCGCCATAGTGGGCGAGCAATGCGGTGACGATGGCCTCCTGTGTCTTGAAGCTGGAGTACGGCACGCCGGATGGGGATTGGCTCAGCATCAGCGTCAGCATGCCGCCGATGATGTTGAGGTATGTGGTTTCCGCTCGATCACTGATCACGCTCTGCTTGGGAGCCAGCAGTACGGCGGACTGCTTGAGCAAGACTTCGTGTTGCTGTTGCAGTTCGCGCATCTCGCGTCGGCTATGATCCAGCGCGGCCTGCAGAGCCAGCCGTTCCAGCAGGATTGCCTGTCCTGTCTCGATGGTGATGAAGGGATGCACCATGCGCTCGCCGCGACTGAACAGAAATCCCGGCCGATGCTCGGGATAGTGGGTGCGCATCCACCGCTTCAGATCGACATGGCGGACGGTCAGATCGAGTGAACTCACCAGATCTGGGTCATTAAGTGTGATCCCGTTCTTGCCGAAGGGCAGTTCGGCGTTGAGGATACCGTCGTAGATGCGTTCCGAGTACAGCCGACACTCGTTCCATCGCGGGCAGTCCAACATCTGCGGCAGACAACGCGGTGATGCGATCGATGCGACGATCGTCGCTTCGTACCGCAACAACCCAGCCCACCGTATGGCAGCTTCGATGGGACGATAGAACACCTTTGATAGTGGTGGCTCCTTGTGCATGTTTTCGTCTCCTTTCGGAAGCGCTACATCACCGGCTCCTTTCTTGCCCCACCAAGGGGCTGTTTTTTCGTTATGCCTGTGGCTGATGCCTGGGGCGATGCCCTGGAACATGGACGGAAGAGATCATGGCACCCGTCACAGGTGGTTCTCTCTTGCTCGATATGCAAGAATTGACCAGTTGCCGGCCCGTCGAGTAATAAGGAAGAAGCACGCTCGACAATTGCGCTCACGGTGCCAGCGTCATGGGGTGCGTCAAGCACATCAAGACCGATTCGATATGGTCTGATATCCCCACGGTTTCACAAGGCGCAGGGGATTGCATCCGCTGCTCCACGTCCAGAGGGACGTAGAGAAATCCGCGCATGTCATGCTCGTTTCGGCATCCTGATATATCGACATAGCATCGAGCGAAGATGCGCTGTGGCTAGTTTGAGGCTGTTGTGCGTCGCTCCGACTCGGTCGTCAGCCGACCAGGCGATGTGAACATACGCCCCCATCTCTCCTCGCTCGCCGCGTGACCTTCGCCACGAGCAACCTTGAGCTGTGGTCCACACGGCATCCACCCAAGCACGGTCTCAACTCTCGATGCTGTTGCCATTTCTGACGCAAGGAGACCAGGTTGTGCCAACGGCGACGGCGCGGCAGTGGTGGGCCTCTGGTAGCGACGTGTTCTGCGTCCGTGGCGAGAGAATGGAATGGCAGTCCTTGGACGTTGATGGAAGTTGGTGGATGAACTTTGTTGACGAGGAAAAAAAACAAGGCTAGAATTCAGGCCTTCGCTGCTCACCACAGCGGAGAAATTGATTGGGAAACAGAGACTTAGCGCTCTAGTGCATGACTCGTTTCCCGCTCCAGATTAAAGGGGAAAGCAGAGATGCTTTCCCCTTTTTGCATTTACGCCCCGGTTCCCGCACTCCCATTTCCCCATGATCGCCGATTGTGTATTGCCGCATGCTTCGGTTAATATTCAGTCACAGGCGCATGCCGATGGTGATTGCCATCGTAAATGCGGCATACTACTGCACGGGGTGTTGTGATAAACAGCAGCAGTAATGCGCCGAACACAATAACGGGGGAAGCATGAAGAATACACTGGCCGCCATGGCCTTGATCTGCATGGGTATGACAACGGTTTACGCCGGTACCCAGCAAGAAAAAATGAAATCCTGTAACGATGAGGCAAGCAGCCAGTCCCTGGCTGGTGATGCCCGCAAAGCTTTCATGAAAAACTGCCTCAGTGCTGACCCCATGTCAGCGCAGCAGCTCAAGATGAAAACCTGCAACGCCGATGCCAGCGCCAAGTCGCTGACAGGGGATGAACGCAAGGCCTTCATGAAGGGTTGTCTGAGTGCAAAAGCGACTCCTCCCACGCAGCAAGAAAAAATGAAAACCTGTAATGCGGATGCCAGTGCCAAATCCCTGACTGGCGACGCGCGCAAGGCGTTCATGAAAAGCTGTCTCTCAGCTTCTCCCCAATAATAAATTCCGGCCCGATCCTGATCGGGCTTTTTTCATGTGCGGCGCGCAGCCGGGCACAAAGGCGATGCCATGCGCTTGCGTATGCTGGCGCAGGCCTCGTGTTTGCATGATTAACAAAGGTATGTCCGCGGCAAGTGCAGTTGCCGGGTTATTGCAAAGACAGTGTGACTATGAATCGTGATGAGGAATTTTTAGGGGCACAAGCGCAGGTCAAGGATAGTCTGCTGGAAGCCCTGTTGATTGTGTGTCGTTTCCATGGCGTGGCCATCACCCGGGATGCTCTGAGTGCCGGCCTGCCGCTACGCAATGGCAAAATGACGCCAGCCCTGGTGCGCCGTACGGCGGCCCGTGCCAATCTGGTGGCGACGGTCATCAAAAAGCCGCTGGGTGATATACGCCGCGAGTTTCTTCCCGCGATTTTGCTGCTGGAAGACGACGAAGCCTGTGTGCTGGTGGGCTGGGATGAGTCGCGCCAGCATCTGCGCATGATCTTCCCCGAGTTGGGTGATGCCGAAGTCAGCATTTCGGAAGAGGAGCTGCTGTCGCGCTATAGTGGTTACGCCATTGTTGCCAAGCCCAAATTCACCTTCGACAAACGCGCACCCACTGTCGGCAATGTGCGCATGCGCCACTGGTTCTGGGGAACGCTGGCAGAAAACAGCAAGGTATACCGCGACATCATGCTGGCCGCTTTGCTGATCAACCTGTTTGCGCTGGCGATGCCTATTTTCACCATGAATGTGTATGACCGCATTGTGCCTAACCGCTCGGTGGAAACGCTGTGGGTCCTGGCCGCTGGCATAGGCCTGATCATTCTGGCGGATTTTGCCCTGCGTACCATCCGGGGTTATTTCCTGGACTGGGCCAGCCATCGCGTGGATATCAAGCTGTCGGCCCGCATCATGGAACAGGTGCTGGGCGTGCGCATGGAGCAGCGGCCAAATTCGGTGGGCTCGTTTGCTGCCAATTTGCGCGCCTTTGAAACCGTGCGCGACTTCATTACCTCCGCCACCATCACCACGCTGATTGATATTCCGTTTGCCCTGATCTTTATTGGCGTCATGGCCTGGATTTCCTGGCCCATGGTGATTCCGGTGCTGGTGGGCGCGGCGATTCTGCTGGTGTATTCCTTCAGCGCGCAGACCAAGATGCAGGAGCTTTCCGAAACCATGTTCCGCGCCAGCTCCATTCGCAATGCCACGCTGATTGAAAGCCTGGTCGGGCTGGAAACCGTGAAGGCCTTGGGGATTGAAGGCCAGATGCAGCGTCGCTGGGAAAAAACCGCGACTTACCTGACCGAGGTTGGCAGCAAGCTCAAGCTGCTGTCCGCCTCCATCAACAATGGCGCCATGGGCTTGCAGCAACTGGTGACAGTGTCGCTGGTGTTGCTGGGCGTGTATCTGGTGATTAATGGGGACCTCACCATGGGCGGTATGATCGCCTGCACCATGCTGTCTTCGCGTGCGCTGGCGCCGATCTCGCAAGCGGCAGGCATGATGACGCAATACCACAATGCGGCCACCTCACTGACTTCGCTGGAAGAAGTCATGAACAAGCCGGTGGAGCGCCCGGTGGATTTCCGCTTTTTGTCACGCCCCAGTTTTACGGGCGATATCGAGTTTCGCGATGTCAGCTTCAACTATCCGGGCTCCGAGGCCAACGCGTTGCGCAATGTCTCCTTCAAGATCAAAGCGGGTGAGCATGTCGCCATCCTCGGTCGCATGGGCTCCGGCAAGACTACCATCCAGAAACTGATACTCGGGCTCTATCAGCCTACCGGAGGGGCGATATTGATCGACGGCATTGATTCACGCCAGATAGACCCCGCTGAGCTGCGTCGTGCCATTGGCTATGTGCAACAGGATACCCATCTGTTTTTCGGCTCCATGCGCGACAACATTGCGATTGCCGCCCCGCATGCCACGGGTGAGCAGGTGTTGCATGCCGCGCATGTGGGTGGCATAGATGAGTTCATCAATACGCATCCGCAAGGCTTTGACATGCCCGTGGGCGAGCGTGGCGATACGCTGTCTGGCGGGCAGCGCCAGGGCGTGTGCATCGCCCGTGCGGTGATCAACAACCCGGTGATCTACCTGCTGGATGAACCGACCAGCGCCATGGACCACTCGGGTGAAGAGGCGGTGAAAAAACGCCTTTCGGAAGCCTCCAGCGGCAGGACGCTGCTGGTGATTACCCATCGATCATCGCTGTTCGACATGGTGGATAGAATTATTGTGATAGACGGCGGCAAGATCATGGCAGATGGTCAGAAGGATCTGGTCATTGATGCCTTGCGCACCGGTAAAGTGGGGAAAGCCGCATGAGCCAGCTTTTATTCAAGGCACTGGGTGCCATTCATGGGCTTTTCAATCGCATTGGCCTGCTCAGCAAGCCCGTGCGCTGGATGCTGGACAAATGGACGCCAGCCAAGGCCGAGGAAGATGCATCATGGCAGGAAGAAGCCGAGCTCGCCATGCTGGAACAGCAAACCCTGCGGGCCAAAAAAGTGCTGTACTGGGTGGCTGGCGTGATTGTGCTGCTGCTCATCTGGGCGGCGCTGACCAAGGTGGATGAAGTGACACGCGGTGAAGGCCGGGTGATCCCCTCCAAACAGGTGCAGGTGATCCAGTCACTGGACGGCGGGATTGTCACTTCGCTGCTGGTGCATGAAGGGCAGTCAGTCAATGTGGGTACGCCGCTGGTGCGCATCGATGAAACCCGCGCCATTTCCTCGTTGCGTGAAAACCGCTCGCAATATCTGTCGCTGGTGGCCAAGCAGGCACGCTTGCGTGCGCTGGCGGACGATACCGCCTTCCAGCCGCCACCGGAAGTGATGAAGGAAAATCCATCGGTGTATTCGCAGGAGCAGGCACTGTATTTTGCCAGCAAGGACGAAGTGGCCTCGCAAGTGGCGATTGCACGCGAACAGCTTACCCAGCGTCAGCGTGAGTTGATGGAAATACAAGCCAAGCTGGAGCAGGCTGAGCGCGGTCTGGAGCTGAGCAGCCGTGAACTGGCCGTGACCAAGCCCTTGCTGGGCACCGGTGCGGTTTCTGAAGTGGATCTGTTGCGTCTGGAGCGTGATACCGCCCGATTGCGTGGCGACCGCGATCAGGCCCGTGCGCAGATCGGTCGCGTACAGGCGGCGATTTCCGAAGCCTCGCGCAAGGTGAGCGAGGCGCAGCAATCTTTCCGCAGCAAGGTGCGCACCGAGTTGTCGGATACCACCGCCAAGCTGAATAGTCTGGTGGAAACCAGCGTTGCGTTGAATGACAAGGTGGTGCAGTCCACGCTGAAGTCACCGGTCAAGGGCACCGTGAGCCGTCTGTTCATCAATACGGTGGGAGGTGTTATCCAGCCTGGCAAGGAAGTCATGGAGATCGTGCCTACCGACGACGCCCTGATCCTGGAAACCAAAATCCAGCCGCGTGACATTGCCTTCATCAGTTTTGGGCAGCCGGCCACGGTGAAACTGACGGCCTATGACTACACCATCTATGGCACGCTGGATGCCAAGGTGGAAAGCATTTCCGCCGACTCGGTGGTAGACGACAAAGGTAACGCGTTCTATATCGTCCGCGTCAAAACCATACGCTCCAACCTGGGCAAGGGCCTGCCGATTATTCCCGGCATGGTGGCGCAGGTGGATATCATGACCGGCCGAAAGACAGTGCTTTCCTATCTCTTGAAGCCGGTGCTCAAGGCTCGCTCATACGCATTCACGGAACGATAACAATACCATGCGCGATATCTTCATTTCTGCAGGAGGGCGCTTGCTGGCGGATTGGCAGCAGGCTTGCCCCGAGGGGGCGGTATTCAGGGAAAGTGCCGCATTGAATGCCGATATTGGTCAGGCCTTGATCTGGCTGCATGTGAATGCGGACAGCACGGCCAGCATGCTGACGGATGTAACAGGCCTGCTAAGCCGCTTTACGCAGGCGCGCGTGCTGGTGCTGGCCAATGCGCCGGATACCAATGAAGCGGTGGCTGCTTTTCAGCAGGGCGCCGCAGGCTATTGCCACGCTTATAGTTCAGCCGATGTGCTGCGCGAGGTGCGGCGTGTGGTGCAGCTGGGCGGAGTCTGGCTGGGGCCGGAAGTCTTGCAGCGTCTGATCACCGTCGGCCGCACCATGACCGGCACCAGCCAGACCAAGATCAATGCCACGCTGGATCAGCTCACCCCGCGTGAGCGCGAAGTGGCGCTCAAGGCGGCAGAAGGCCTCAGCAACAAACTGATTGCGCGCGAGCTGGATATTACCGAGCGCACGGTCAAGGCTCACCTCACGGCCATCTTTGAGCGGCTGGCGATACGGGATCGCTTGCAGCTTGCCCTGATGTTGAATGATCGACAGGGCTGACGAAAAGTGGGGGTCTAGTACCTTGGTACAATATTTTTTGATGCATGGATGGGGTTTAATCGCTCCATCAGTAATTTTGTAGAAAGGTCAGGTACACCATGGCAGCGATCGGTACCGTAGTAGCAATCAATGGCGGCAGCAATGCATTTGCTGTGAATGAACGTGGCGAACGCCGCATGCTCAAGGTGGGCGACAGCATACAGCCAGGCGAAGTCGTCACGACGGCGCAAGGTGTTGTCGTTGATATTCTCCTGACCACAGGCCAGAAAATCGAGATTTCAGCTGACCAGACGGTGAAATTCACCCCTGAGCTGGCTGAATTCATCGCCCCTGAAGGCACCGAAAGTGCCGTCAGCGAAGCCACCGTGCAAGCTGTTATCCAGGCCATTGAACAAGGCCGCGACATTAACGAGGTGCTGGAAGAAACCGCTGCGGGTCTGATCGGCGCTGCGGGCAATGAGCACGGCTCCACCTTTGTGAACCTGCTGCGCATTGTGGAAGGCGTGACCCCGCTTAGCTATGAATACCCGGTCAGTGCGCCTCCTGTGATCGATTTCGTGCGCGAAGCCTTCATTTATTCTGACCCGGAAGGCGCAACGGCCACACCTGCAGCCCCACCTTCGATTGAGTTGACGGACTACAACGGCGTTGAAGCTGGCGAAATGACCCTGCCAGAAACTGATGGTGCCACTCCTGGTGATTTCACCGTGACGGCGCCTGCCGGTCTTGCCAGCATCACCATCGGCACCACCGTTGTTACCCTGACGCAGCTGACCAACGCCGGTACCACTCCGATTGTCATTACTACGGACAAGGGGACGCTGACTGTTGTGGGCTATAACGCGACCACGGGCGTGGTGAGCTATACCTACGATCCTAATGTACAGACCAGTGCCACGACGGTCACCGACAGCCTGCCAATTACCGTGACTGACTCCAACGGTCAGACCGCCACGGATACGCTGGATGTGAATATTACCGACACCGGCCCTACTGCGGAGAATGACACCAACAGCATTACCGAAAATGACACGCCTGATACTGTTAGCGGCAATGTATTCGGTAACGACTCGATTGGCGCGGATGTCAAGGCAGATCCCGTCACGACCACCGGTACCTTTGTTGGCCAGTACGGCACACTGGTATTGAATGCCGACGGCAGCTATACCTACACGCTGAATAACGCCAATCCGGCCGTCAATGCGCTGAACGACAACCAGTCGCTGCAGGATGTATTCAGCTACACCATTCAGGATGCAGACGGTAGCGAAGCGACAGCTAATCTGACCATCACCATCAATGGTCATACCGACAGCCCGCCAGGGTTGGTGGTTGAAGGTACCACCCTGCCTGAAACGGCTGACGCTACCCCAGGCAGCTTCCTGGTGGAAGCCGAAGCTGGCATCAGCAGCATCACCATCAGTGGTACCACGGATCACGTCGTGACCCTGGAACAACTGAACAATCTGGCAACGGACCCGATTACCATCACCACGGCCCGTGGCACGCTGGTACTGACGGGCTATGACGCCACTACCGGTGTCGTCAGCTACACCTATGACCCTGATGTTCAGAGCAGCAACTCCGATGTGACAGACAGCATTGGCGTAACCCTGACAGATGCCAATGGCGTGTCGACCAGCTCGCCGCTGGATATTGTGATCACCGACAGCGCACCTACTGCGGAGAATGACAGCAACAGCATTACCGAAGATGCATCGCCTGACCATGTCAGCGGTAACGTGTTGGATAACGACACCGTCGGCGCGGACGTCAATGCCACTCCAGTGACGACAACTGGCACGTTTGTTGGCTTGTACGGCACGCTGGTGTTGAATGCCGACGGCAGCTATACCTACACGCTTAACAACGCCAATCCGGCGGTGAATGCGCTGAATGCCAACCAGTCGCTGCAGGATGTGTTCAGCTACACCATCGCCGATGGCGATGGAACCACGGCCTCAGCAAACCTGACCATTACCATTGATGGCGCAAAAGATGACAGCCCGCCAACGGTCGGCTCGTCAACAGCATATGTGTCTGAAGAAGGATTGCCAGGCTGCCTGCCAGACAGTGGCGGCACCGTGGATATGACGAACAGCGCCAGCACGCATGGCACTATCACCATCAGCGATCCGGATGGCGATGCGATTACCTCGGTGGTGCTGACAGCACCTACCGGTGACTATTACTCCGGTGGTGAGCTGATTACCTGGACCGGCAGTGGTACTGGCACCCTGACCGGCTCTGCCGGTGGTGAGCCTGTGCTGACCATCAGCATCAATAACGCTGGCGAGTACGATGTCAATCTGCTGAAGCCGCTGGATCATCCTGACACCACGACAGAAGACGTGCTGACCCTGAATGTGGGCGTCAGTGCGACTGCCAATGGCGTTACTTCGGTAGGTAATCTGACCGTGAATGTGGAAGATGACTCGCCTGTCGCCAATCCGATTTCGGCCGATTTGGCGACGACAGATACCAATCTGATGATCACGCTGGATATCTCCGGCAGCATGCGGGCCCAGGATGGCGTGGACGGTACCACACGCCTGGCAAGTGCCATTGAGTCGATCAAGGTCTTGCTGGATAAATACGATGCGCTGGGCGATACCCGTGTCAGTCTGGTTATATTCTCCACGGCAGCTTCACAATCTGGCGGTGACTGGATGACGATTGATGAAGCCAAGGCGCAGCTGGATCTGATTCTGGCCAACGGCGCCGGCGGCAGTACCAATTACGACAGTGCACTGTCGCACGCGATGGATGCCTTTGATGATCCAGGCAAACTGACTAATGCGCAGAATGTGTCTTACTTTATTTCCGATGGCGAACCCAATACCGGCAGTGGCAACAGTACCAGCTTGGCTGGCAACACCAACACCACCCTCTCGGATGCCGGTATCCAAGCACAAGAGGAAGCTGCCTGGAAGACCTTTCTGGAAGCCAACCAGATCAAGTCGTATGCAATTGGTGTGGGCAGCGACATCAACAGTGTAAACGCCCTGAATCCAGTGGCTTATGACGGTCAGACCAACACCAACATGAATGGCATTCTGGTCACCAGTTTCACCCAGCTGGATGCTGTGCTGGCAGGTACCATCCAGAATCAGGCCGCAGGCGAGCTCATTACCGGTAACATCATCGGCAATGGCGTGGGAGCCGATGGTGGTTTCGTCGGCAGCATTTCGGTGGAAGGTACCGAGTACCGTTTCAATGCCGAGACCGGTCTGATTGAGGTGGTGGGTACCAATAACAGTACCTATAACAGTACAACGCACGAAATCACCGTGACCACGCAGTATGGTGGTCAGTTTGTGGTGGACATGGACAGCGGCAGTTATTCTTACAAGGCGCCAGATGGCTTGACCGCTGCCGTTACCGAAAAGATGGATTACGTCTTGCAGGATAATGATGGCGATACCGCAAGCTCCACGGTGACCATCAACGTCGACAAGACCAATGTACAGGTCGGCACCACAGCCGCTGAAACCATTACCGGCTCGGATCACCCCGATCTCATCATGGGGCGCGATGGCAATGACATGCTGCTGGGCGGTGGCGGTGCGGATCGCTTGTATGGTGACAATGGCAACGATACCATCGTGGGCGGTGCTGGCAACGACACGCTGAGTGGTGGTGCCGGGGTTGATACCTTCAAGTGGAATCTGGCTGATGCGGGTACGCAAGGTACACCTGCGGTGGATACGGTGGCTGACTTCAACAAGGCATCGGTAGCCTCTGGTGGCGATAAACTCGACTTGCGCGATTTGCTGACCGGTGAAAACTCCAGCAACCTGCAAAACTACCTGCACTTTGAAAAATCAGGCAGTGATACCATCGTGCATATCAGCTCCACTGGCGGTTTCTCGGCGGATAGTCACACGGTCGGCGCAAGCTTCAACAGTGCTGCTGAAAACCAGACCATTGTGCTGGCGGGCGTGGATTTGACCACGGCAGGCAATACCGATGCCGCGATCATCGCCAACCTGGTAAACAACAACAAACTGGTTACCGACTAAATTATCCGAAAGGGCGTTATGCCATACGTATTGCGCGATCAGGCTGGCAATATCAAGGCGGTGAGTCGCGAGGCCATGGACTCCCCAGGCTGGGAGCCCATGGATGGCAAATCGCCAGAGTATCTGCAGTATCTGGAAAGCTCGCTCAAGGATCAGAATGCGTTTCGCGAGAGTGACATTCAGCTTGCGCGGGTACTGGAAGATTTGATCCTGCTATTGATCGAGCGCGATGTGATTCACTTCACCGACTTCCCTGATGCTGCCCAGAAACGCTTGGTGCAGCGCCAATCCTGGCGTACTCAGGGCAAAGGGCTGGACTTGCTGGTCGATGATGAAAAGCCGGTGATTTAAGTCGTGCGCCGACCCGATAACCTCAAGCCATGCTGAAGGGATTTAGGTCATCGGCAGCGTAGAAAAAACAAACCCCATCCGTACTGGATGGGGTTTGTTCTTGGACGTTTATTAACCCGGGGTGGGATGGGCCGAGTGAAGTCTGCGCCCACCTTAACCGAAACGCTTACACCGTTGGTGTCTGGATAGCGGGGCCGGTCATGCCGTCGATGCCCAAGGCGGGCAGGGCGGCGATTTCTTCGTTCGTTTGCACGCCCTCGGCAATCGCCATCATGCCCAGAGAATGGACGATCAGGCACAGGCCTTTCAGGAAAGCCTGGTTGCCGGTATTGGTGTCGATATGGCGAATCACGGACGCGTCGATTTTGATGTAGCTGAGACCAAGGTCATGCAGCTCGCCCAGACGCGCCACCTGCGCACCCACGTGTTCCACGCCAATATGGCAGCCCAGCGGTTTCAGTGTGAGGCAGAAGTTGCGGAAAGCTTCCATATGGCGGAACACACCATCTTCCGGCACCTCCAGCCATAGCTTGTCGGCCACTTGCGGATTGGCCTGCAGCAGTGTACGCAGATGTTCCAGATAAGCCGGATTGCTGACTGCGCGTGAGGAGATGTTCAGGCCAATGGCGGGCTTGCCATTCTTGAGATCCTCAATGGCAATCTGCACGAGCAAATCGTCCATTTCCGTAATCAGGTCCAGTTTGATGGCCCAGCCGATAAATTCGGCGGCAGGCAGCCAGGGGCCGTTGGGCTCCAGCTGCAGTCGCATCGGGCCTTCGTTGTGGATCAGGGTGTTGGCCGGGCTGATCACCGGGAAGCTCGCCAGGCGCAGGCGCTTGGACATGATGGCGTTATCCAGGCGCGCGCGCCATTCACTCTCGGTGCGGGTGGTGGTCAGCTGCGTGGTGGCCTGCTGGGCAAGGTCATCGATTTCCAGTTGCAATTGCGCAAGGTCGTTGCGCTCGCGAATCACGGCGATCAGGTCTTTCAGGCTATCCAGCTGCTGCGATCTGCCGATATTGCTGGCGATGGTGCGCGGGGCGAATTCAGGGAAGCTGTCTTCAATGGCGGCAGCGCTGATGATGGCGTCTTTTACCTGCTGGCACAGCAGCTCGCGGTTTTGTTGACTGGCGCTAAAGACTGCAAAGTCAGCGCCGCTCAGGCGTCCGGCAAACATGACATTTTCAGGCTGGCACAGTTCGGTCAAGGCGTGGCCGATGCGTTTGAGTATCTGGTCGGTCCCGGTGCCGCCAAATTTGGCATTGATCTCGGCCAGCTCGGCAATATGCGAGACCACCAGGACGCCTTCTTCAAAGTTGTCTTCATTATCCAGATAGGCCGATACGCGACTGGTGAAATACTTGCGGTTCATGAGTCCGGAGATGGGCTCGTAGTTGGCTTCAAAGCGCAGTTGCTCCAGCAGCTGCGATTGCTCGTTGAGCATTTTCCGGATGCGATTGGACAAACGGTTCATGGCTTGTGCCAGCGATTTGAATTCGGTGACGCGCGGTTCGGCAATGGTGATGAATCGCTGATCACCAATCGCTTCCGCCATGTTGGCCATCTCGCTCAACGGGCGGGTGATGATGCGTAGCAGCCAGGAGCCCAGTACACCTGCCAGCAAGGCAATAGCCACGCTCCATAGCAGCATTTTCTTCGAGCCATCCCACAAGGCCTGATAGGCAAAGGTGGCATCGCTTTCCAGCGAGAGGGTACCGTATTGCGACCAGCCATTTTGCACCTGCGCCACGCCGGGATGCACCTCGATACTGAATGCGCGATTAAACCAGCTGGGGGTATGGGGTTGTATGTCAGCGTTGTAATGTTCGGTGATCAGCTTGCCTTCAGGGTCGACCAGTTTGATGCGCTGGTAATGTCCGTTATCAAACTGGGCGGATAACAGCAGGGCCACGTTTACCGGGTCTTCCTTGTCGATCTGCGACAGCGAAAGCGCCAGTGAGGTCGCATTGTCGATGTTCTTCATCTGCAACTGCTGTTCCAGCGTGTGCTTGCTGGACTCAATGCTGGCAATGACGCAGGCCGCAAATACCAGCAGCATGAGCAGACTGATAGCGATCCATAACTGTTTAATCAACGACATGGTGTTCCCCCTTGACCTAATCTTTTATTCAATACCATCGGCTTGCATTCTTGCGAGGACGTTGCGCCAGCGTGACAAGTGGCTCAACGAGTCGCTACTTGGTGTGGTGGATGTGCCCGTCCACAACCCTTCGCTGTTAAAACTGAAAATTGGTACCAGATCCGGCCGACGCGAGGCCGGGCGGATGGAAATGATGAGGTTATCCAGAATCAGTGGCTCTGCATTTGGCGTGGGGTAGTAGCTCAAAATCATGTGCGCCTGTGAAATGCGGCTGTTGGGGCCGCCTATCTTGGCTCGTACATAGGTGAGCCGCAGTTTTTCGTTGGGGATACCCAGCTCGCGCAAAAACACATATTTGGCAATGCTGTAATCCTCGCAGTCGCCAGCCTCACGGCCGAGGGATTCCAATGGCGTAGCCCAGTAGTCGGATTGCCCCCAGATATTGATGTCGTCATCAAAGCGCCGGATTTTGTCATTGACGAAGAGATTGATCTTCTCCAGCTTTTCCTGATCCGGGGCGTCTCGCAGGCTATTGAGCAAGGCCTCCAGCTCAATGATGGTGTTTTTAGCCCGGTCGCCATAGCGCTGCTCGGCCAGCGTGCGCAGCTTGCTGAAATCCGTGGCCGCCTGAATTCCTTGAATCCATATCCCCAGCAACAAGCCCGCTATCGTGCAGAGCACCCACAGGCATTTGCGATTTGCACGAGATGTTAGCGAATGAGCGATGATGACTCTAACCTACAAGGTTTGGCACGACAATTGCGTACACTTCTTTATTGTAAATTCGGTGCGTGATTTAAATTTTAAATTCATGCACCCGGAAAAACCTCATATCCATAATAACTTATCGATGAAAGATAAGGTATTATTGAGGACATAAAATATAACTAAATTACAAGCCGGGGTGAAGTGAATGAAAGCAATCTATAAAAGTATGGTTGTTGCGGCTGCTATTGCCGCAGCGACTCCAGGGATGGCAGCACCAGCAACTACTCTGCAGGAAATCGTCGAAAGTGCCGTGACGAACAATCCGGAAGTGCAGAGCCGATACCATAACTACAAGGCCGCTGAGCAAGAACAGAACGCAGCGCGCGGTGGTTTCTTTCCCAAGGTAGATTTGATCAGCAGTATCCGCACCCAGGAAAAAGTCTTCTCCAATACCAACAACACCAACATTCCTGATCGTCAGACCCAACTGGTGCTGAAGCAGATGTTGTTTGATGGTTTTGCAACCAGCAATGAAGTCAGCCGCCTGGGCCATGCCGCCCGCGTGCGCTATTACGAGCTTCTGAGCTCCATGCAGAACACCGCGCTGGAAACCGTCAAAGCCTATAACGATGTATTGCGCTATCGCCAGCTGGTTTCCTACGCAGAAGACAACTACATCGTGCACAAGCAGCTGTTCGACAAGATTGAAGAACGCGTGGGCGCTGGTGTTGGTCGCCGCGTGGATCTGGAACAAGCCAACGGCCGTCTGGCGCTGGCGGAAGCCAATCTGCTGACCGAAACCACCAACCTGCACGATGTGACAGCCCGCTTCCAGCGTCTGGTAGGCGATTTGCCTGCCGATACGCTGTCCGATGTGGATTACTTCAAGGCAGGGGTGGAGCAAAGCCCATCTGATGCATTGAAACTGGCTTATAACCAGAACCCCGATTTGCTGGCCTCGATTGAAAACATCATCGCCACCGAAGACGAAGTCAAAACCAAGAAGGCGCGCTACAGCCCACGGCTGGACCTGCAAGGCAAAAAGAGCCTGGATGTGAGCTCCGACGGCCGTAACAGCACCGCCGCTGCCGACTACCTGGAATTGACGCTGACATTCAACCTGTTCAACGGCCTCACTGACAAATCGCTGATTAGCCAATCCGTTGAAAAGCTGAACACCTCGCAAGACCTGCGCGACAAGGCCTGTGTGGATACCCGTCAGCAACTGGTGATTGCCTACAACGATATCAGCCAGCTCAAAGGCCAGCTTGATTTCCGCGACCAGCATCAGCTCTCGATTGAAAAAGCACGTGAAGCCTACCGCCGCCAGTTCGATATCGGTCAACGTACGCTGCTCGACTTGCTGGATACCGAAAACGAATACTTCCAGGCTCGCCGCACCTACACCAATACCGAGCGCGATCTGTATAACGCGTATGCCCGCACATACGCCAGCCAGGGCGAGCTCCTGAAAAAGCTGAACGTGACTCGCGCCGATGTGCCTGAGTTGACCCCCACCGATTACAACACCTATGCGACTTGCCAGGCCGTAGCGCCAGAGGTGCTCAAGATCGACAAGGTGGCTCTGCTCGCCAAGGCGCGTCCGCTCAACACCGAACCTGTCAAACCAGTAGAAGTGAAATTTGGCGAGACTGACCTGGTGAAATCCACGGTTAACGACTGGGCATCTGCCTGGCAAGCCAAGGATTACAACCGCTACATTGGCTTCTATGCCGACAGCTTTGTCCCTGAAAAGGGCACCCGTGCCGCCTGGCTGCAGCAACGCAAGCAACGCCTTGCTGCGCCTACGCCGATTGTGGTGGAACTGAAAGACTTGAAAGTCAGCATGGATGGTACCGCCCAGGCCACTGTTTCTTTCATGCAGCACTATGCATCTGGTAAATACAGCGACGATACGATGAAGTATCTGACACTGGAAAAAACCAATAACCGTTGGTTGATTACCAAAGAAACCAGCAAGTAATTCAGAAGCAAGCCCATGAAAACCCGACAACATTGTCGGGTTTTCAGCATCTGGCGGTTCTCAATCACATCCTGTTCACTACCATCTCGCGCTGAGCTTCTGAACCAGATGCCTGTCCGGCACTCAGCCTGAAGGTGGAGAATGCGCTTAGTTAAAGTGGCAATTCAGTCTCTATGGATGGTAGAATAGCGCCCTTCGCCCGTCGGACCCCTGGTCCGCATCCCTAGCGTCTCGCTTCTGCCCGGATGGTGAAATTGGTAGACACAAGAGACTTAAAATCTCTCGCCAGTAATGGTGTGCCGGTTCGACCCCGGCTCCGGGCACCATATATATCAATAATTTAAGTCCTCATTAGGCTTCTTGAATCTTCACCAGTCTTCATGATTTTTCAATTACTGTGTGGGGTATGTGTGGGATTGCATCGCATCGTCCTTTGATGTATTGTTTCCTCAACAAAAGCTATCAACCATTACGAATCTACAACCTTGAATCCAAGTATGCTGAGATTACCTACAAAAAGAGGCGACCAGGGCAAACGGCTCCTGCCAACCTTTGGGGGCTCTTTGCGTGCAGTGATCTCTAATCATCGCGAGATAATCAAAGAGCGGCTTGAACAGAACAGTTGGATGATGCCTTATCTCGTTGTGTTTATGATCGGCATTTCAATTTTAGGGCTCTCTGCATTCATGCAGCAGAGCAATATTTCTCTTCTTATCCAAGGTCTTGGAATATGTCTGGTGGGCTTTTCCTTAGCTTTTTTAGCTACTGATGTTCGCTTACCAGTTTTTGACCTCGACGCTTTGATTACCGGGCATTATCAACGCATCATCTCAGCTGCAGTAATGCATTTGTCCCAAGTATTTCTTTTTGTGATGAATCTACCCGCCAGGCTATTTGACTTATTTTCAAATAGCACGGTTTTACTTAGATTCTCCATTCCTCTCGGCGTCCTAAAGCCTATCCCCTCACTTCCCTTGTCCTTCCGGTCTTAAGCAGCGCCTCTTTTTTTGGAGCCCGCACGGGCTGAGTTGTCCTAAAACCAAAAATTAGGAGGTCAGTATGACCCTCAAAACAAGCAATACCTCCCTTCTCAGTGAGCTGCTATCTCTGTATGGCCCCGCATTAACCTTTGATGAAGCGGCAAGGCTTCTGAAATTTAATAACATTAGAACTGCATATACCGCCCGTGCGCGGGGCCGATTTCCTGTCCGCACCATCGATTTAGGTGGAAAGCTCGGTTGCTCCATCGTAGATATAGCTCGCTTCATCGAGACAGGAGAGTTTCAAGAGGCTGCTTCCAATTCGTACGTAGCAAAGCGTCCTGGAAGACCAAGTAAAAAAGAAAAAATGCACAGAAGCTTAAGGAGCCAATCATGAGTATCGTGAAATTGGCCAAATTTGACACAGGGTTTGAGTTATTGGCTCGCGAGACATTGCAAGACTCCAGGCTGTCTCTTAGCGCTCTAGGCGGGTTGGTAAGAATGTTATCTCTGCCCAATGATTGGGAAATTCGGATCGGGCCGCTCGAAAGAGAGATTCTTCACGTGGGGCCTGATTTAAGAAAACGCCTTTTCAAAGAGCTAATAGACGCTGGATATATCAAGCGCAGCCAATCTCGAAACTTGAACGGGACATGGGATTGGCATTTCACGGTATTTCCGACTTCCGCTTTAAAAGCTAATGAACCGAATGAGGGTGAAAGCTTCCAGGAAGATCATAAATCCACCGGGGGGGAGGCCATGGATGGAAAAGCCATCGATGGCTCATCCATCGATGAAAAAAGCCCCGATATAGATATAACAAATCCACTCAATACAGAGTTTATTAAACTACCACTACAACAAGCTACCAAACCCACCTCCCTTTCTGAGCTCGAATTTTTTTATAGTTTTCCAGAGGCTATCCGATCGCAAGCTCTACTCATGCTGAATGGTCTTGATTTAGAGCTTGCTCAGCTGTTGCTGGATGAGCTGTCTGGCATAGCGCTTAGAAAACGTATTAAGGTAACGCCGATTTCGGTCTTAAAAGGACTGCTGAATAGTTATCATCAAGGAAAATTTACTCCAAACCTTGCTTTAGAAGTGCAATCAAAGCGTGAGCAGCGGATAGCCGAGCAGGCAAAATCAAAACAAAACCTCAAGAAGAAACCTTCTACCGAAGCGCGGTGTGAGCCGAGGCGTAAGGAGCGGGAAGCCATGAGGGCCGCGCTAAGGAGGGACGCAAAATGACCTCTCCAGTGCTATCGGTTTATTTGGGAAACGCCTTACGCTCGCAGTGGGATGCCCACTGCAAGTCTCAAAATGTACGGTCATCAACGGCATTGAAAGAGGTCGTTGTTTATCTTCTCAGTAAAAATATCCGCCCACAAAATTTTCAAGAAATCGTCAACACTCCGGATACCTCTAAAGTCCGGCTGGAACTAAGGTTGAGTGCCAGCGAATATGAAGCGACCAAGGTATTGGCCGAGGTAACGGGGGCCAATGTTAATCGGTACGTGGCTAATTTATTGCGGAGCCACCTGACGCAAGCCCCACAGTTTCACCAATATGAGCTAGATGCAGTAACGGAATCAACTGCCCAGCTAATGAAAATTGGTTCTAACCTCAATCAAATTGCTCGGGCAATAAATCGCAATCCCTTGGAGACTGACCTTGCTAGGGTTGACCTGATGAGTGATATCAGCAGCCATATCAAGGACCATACACGTTCTGTTGCCATGCTTATCCAGGCTAATTTTCAACGCTGGAAGGTTAAATAACATGGCCAGTATTGATCATCCAGTAGTGATTGATGGCGTGCTTAAAGAAATTGGTGACCGTCTCTTCTATGAGACTGTGAGGCCGATAAAACAAATGCCACGGAGGACCATGACAGGCGTTTTTCGGTTGCCCAAGCATCAGCCCGCCAAGAGGGACGTCCATTACATCCAGAGAAAGCTTGTTTTCACAGTCCGTAGAGCCGTTGAAGTAATGGTCAAAATAAGTGGAGGGCCGAAAGGCATGGCACATATCAAAGCGCATCTTGAGTATATCTCGCGTAATGGGCAACTGACGCTTGAATCGGAAGACGGCGCTATTTGGACCGGGAAAGACGAGCTGAAGGACCTACAGGATCAATGGCGCTACGGCGGCTATCCGATCGTCGAAGATACTTCCAAGCAGGCTTACAGCGTTATTCTCTCCATGCCACCTGGAACGGATCGAGCAGCTGTAACTCTAGCTGCACGAGAATTTGCTCATCAGGAATTTAGGTTAAATTACAGTTATGTATTTGCTACGCATGATGATGAAAAGCACCCTCACGTGCATTTATGCGTTAAAGCAATGGGTAAAGATGGTGTAAGGCTTAATCCTCGCAAAGCTGATCTTCAGCGATGGAGAGAGATATTCGCAGATAGACTTCGCGCAAATGGTATTGAGGCGAATGCAACCAGGCGTCCTGTGAGAGGTGTAACCAAACGCTCCAGAAAACAGGCGGTGGTGCATCTCGAAAAAAGAGGTTTCAAGTCTCACTATCGCGAAGCTTTGACACAGGCTGCCACTGCATTCATCCGGAATGGTAGCCCTATCACTAATCCGCTTCGTCCTCAAATTCTACGCACTCGGCAATTCGTGGTGGCCAGCTGGAACGCTATTGGCCATGCCCTGCAGGGCCAAGGAGAAGGCCAACTGTCTAAAGAGGTAAAGGCATTTGTCGAGGCCCTGCCTCCAGTTGAGAGCGTAGGCGAACGTTTGGAGCAGCAATTGCGAGCGCAGATCAATAACAAGCAAAAAGACAAGGGAGTGGACAGATGAGATTAATAACTATCAATGACTTGATGAGGGATGGCGCGCCTGTCGGGGTGGAATTGATTGGCATACAAACCCAATTGGGAGTGCGGCTTGTCGCAAAAAATAAAAAACGATCCGTTTATGTGATGGATGGTGATTCGGCCCCTGCGTTATTCAAAGGTGAGTCCTTTGTCGAGTTTATGAGGATGGTGCCAGGGGTAGATCAGCTGGTCGTGATGTTGCATCCCAAAATTCGAGCAGGGAGTACGAAATGAAACTGAATTTATATATTGCCATCTTGGCTGCAGTGGTTTTGAGCGCTTGCGGTAAGGAGCCCATAGTCGATCAGGTGGATGTGGACAAGATCGCTACATGTGCATTTGGCAAGGATGGAAATAAACAGATAGCCGCTTGTAGTCAGCTGAATGCTACTGAGAAAAGAATCATGGCATGTGCCTCGCCCAAAGGCGTGTCTCGGCGAGTTGCTTGCAAGGATCTGTCTGCTGAAGAGCTGCACTTTATTCCCCAATTGGATGCATTGAAGCCTGTGGGGACGCACTTTGATTTCACCATTCGGCAACCAGGCAAGTAAATACCATTTTTGGTATAGGAGCAGATCATGACCAATATTTTTGAAGTGCTTGGGGCAACACTTGAAAGTGCAACCCAGCATTATGCAAGTCAGCATTCGGCCGCATTAGCGCTGGCCATTTTTCCATATGTTTCAAGTGGCATCCTAGTCTGGCTCACCATCATGGGCTTCCAGACCATCTCTGGAAGGCTGCAGGCGCCATTTATTAATGTTGTCGAGCGATGTGGCGCAATCACTTTTCTTGCAGCCATTGCTTTTGGCTCATCGATATACCAGGTCGAAATCCTGAACGATTTTGACGCGCTTCAAAATGCACTTTTAAGTGCGGTCTCCGGGCTTGAAACCACCCCATACAAAGCGGCTGATGCTGCATTGCAAAGAGGGTTAGATTTGGCAACGGAGTTTTCCCATGAGACCTCCATTACGGGGTTAGAGACCTTTTATGGCTGGGCAGTGGGTTCGCTGATTATCTATGGCGGAACCGTCATCCTAACTACTATGGCGGCTGGATCAATCATGATTGCAAAAGCAAATCTTGCTATTGCACTGGCCTTTGGCCAGATCGCCATTGCTTGCGCCATGTTCCCAGCTACCCGCAAAATTTTCGATGCATTTATAACGACGGTTCTCAACCGAATTGTCTACATCCTTGTTATCTCCATGGTGCTGGGCTTTGCTTTAGATATCTTCAGTGGGGTCGCGGCAGGTTATACCGACGCAGCCCAACCACTGGCCTTTGCCTGGGAGTTGCTCATTGCTGTTGTTGTATGTGGATTGTTAATCTGGAGCGCAGGATCACTTGCCTCCGAGTTGGCCGGTGGCGTGGCGCTAGCCGTAAGCAATCCCATCATGGCTGCAGCCCGCATGGCAGGCTACCCAGCCACTTCAGCAATGAGATACCTCAACGGTCAGTCTTCTCGAACAAATGCCGTCACCGGTCAGCAAGAGTATGCGAGTCGTGCATCTCATATTGCGAGGGGTAATACAGCCCTCAATCCAGCATATAGGCAGAAGGCAGCCATGAATATGCAAAATGGATGGGGGCCATCCTCTGGAGGGGAAGCCAAACCTATGACGTCGAGTCAATCCAATGTTGAACGCATTAAAGCGATGGCTAAAAAACGTGATGACATCATGAAAAAGTGAGGAGTACGACATGTTGCAAGCGATACAAGAATTTGGAATTTTTCTCGACAGCTGTTTGAACTATGTGGTCTCTGCTGTGGTTTTTTCATGTGCCTTATGGATAATCGTGAGCCATTTCTGGGTATATCGAAGGGGAGGTCTTGCGGGAGTATTCCGCTGGTATAGGCATACGAAACACATCTGCGGGTTCAACGATGCTGCTTATTCTTCGGCTATTTTAGGCTTGTCTGCAGTTGTCTTAACCGTGAACATTTATACGCCATCATTCTTCGCGGTAACAACGGGCCTTTTGCTGAACGTCATGCTTTTTTTTGCATTAAGCATATTGGTTGGTGAAAGACGTAAGCATTGGAAAGTCTTGAAATCCAGTGCGTGCGAGGTCATCCTGCGGCCATACCAATAATCTCTCTCAAGGCGCGTTGATAATATCAACGCTTTTCACAAAGCATTTAATAAGGATGGGCTTATGACCGAAAAAATCAATGTGGCATCTCTTAGAGATTTTAACCCTGCAGAATATATCACTGACAAAGAGGACTTTAAGGGATACCTTGATGCATTAGAAGAGGAGGGTGAGCTTGGAGCGCTTACCGAAGGGTTATTGACACTGTTCCAAGCTAAAGGCGCACTAATGGTTGCAGAGGCTTTAGGCGTAGATGTCCGTGAAGTCTGGGATGCTCAGCAACAGCCCGTAGAGCATCAGAAATTATTGCTTCGCATTATAGAAATGCTGAAGAAGGGGTGACTATCAATGGCCGGCACAAAGAACCCCCATCAGGGCAGTGATTTTGATGCTTTCCTGAAAAAGGAGGGCATATATGAAGAAGTTACTAAACGAGCTTTAACTAGAGTTGCAGATATGCAGCGAGCTATTATTGCCCAATCGACGCAGATCCATCATGCCCAAGAAAACAAGAAATCAAAAACGTGACGCTAAGAAATTGATTGATGCTTTGCCAGTAGTTGTTACGCAGGCAAAGCTTAAAAAACGTTCTACGTTAGGAGATTTGCTGGCTCGCTGTGATCCCCAGTCTCCTGGGCCGGTTTTATCTGGCTGGGATGGACTAGATAGCCCACTAGTCGGAGAGGAGCTGATTTGAGTAGTTTAAAACGCAGCAATATTTTCATTGTGACGACGCGCAGCAGGCAATATCAGCTTGCTGGTGTCACAGCTAAAAATAAACACTCTTCTATCGATTTGGGTAAATCTGTTCGCACAGAGACTCATCTTCTCCGGCTAGCCCCGCCATTTTTGGCATTTCACTATCTCTTTGAAAGATTGGCATGCTGATATGAAGACCCCTTATGTTCCACATTTTTTTGGGGCCGACGTCCGGGAGAAAACCGGCAACCGCATAGGCTGGGCTACTGTTAGTGTGGCTTCTTCTATTGCATGGCCTCAGGAAGATGTGTTGGTCGAGTACGACGGTATGGAGTACATACTTCATGGAACACGGCAGGAAGGGGGGCATATGATTGCTCCGGCAATTAGTACACCAGCTGCAAACCAACAGCAGTTCGATGAAGCACTCTCCCGCTTGTATCGCTTTACATCCATCTTGGGATTTTTCAAGAGAGGCTATGTAGATATTACGGGACGGATGTGGGGCACGCATATGAATCGCTTTGGCGCTGGTCCTGATACCGTCGCGACGCTCTTGCAAGCCGGGAACAAGGCATTCAGTTGTAATCACATGCCCATTATTGAGGATGAGAGGATACGCAAGGCGCTTGCCTTCTTTCGTGAGGGAAGACGGCTCGAAAGAGTGCATGAGCCTTATTCATTTCTGTCTTTCTTTAAAGTACTGGAAAGCCAGTTCGATACCTCTCAGCAACGAGTTGCCTGGATCAACCAAAATCTGGATGAGATCAATGAAGGGCGTGCTCTGGCGCGCATCAATGAACTGCAGGCACAGAACGTAAATGTTAGCCAGCATCTATACGATTCAGGGCGCTGTGCCGTTGCACATGCCAGCATAGATGGAAACATCATAGATCCGGATATACCGGCAGATCGCAAGCGAATCACCGCTGACCTGGACATTATGGACGCCTTGGCATATCGCTATCTAGGGGTCGTCTCAGAAAACGGGAAAAATAGCACGCTAAGGCGCGCGACGGCTTTTACCTAGCAGCAGTGCAAGTCTGCACCTGCGAGGCATGACATGCAGGAGGGCGCTATCGACCCTAAGCAGTCATGCGACCCTATAGGCCGACCTGTGATCGGGGTCCGTTTCTTCCACCTCACTATCGTTTTCAGGTTGATTTCATGGCGCGCAGAAAGCGTTGACTATTTTGTATTGATCGACGGACAACCTTTGTCGTTGTGGCACTTCCGTGCAGAATCTGGCCCATAGTGCTTCCTTCTATTCAAGGTAAAATATTGCACCATCAAAACTTGCGATCAAACACCTAGTCTATAGTTGTTGATGGCCCCACAACCAATTAGGAGAAATTCATGAGCGACGACACCAAAAAGTGCCCCGTAACCCACATGACTACTGACTTCGGCGCCCCCGTGGTCACTAACCGCGACAGCCTCACTGCAGGTCCTCGCGGCCCCTTATTGGCTCAGGATGTCTGGCTGAATGAAAAGCTGGCCGGTTTTGTGCGCGAGGTCATCCCAGAGCGCCGCATGCACGCCAAGGGATCGGGTGCCTTCGGCACATTCACGGTCACGCACGACATCACCAAGTACACCCGCGCTAAGATTTTCAGCGAGGTAGGAAAGAAGACGGAGATGTTTGCCCGCTTCACTACGGTAGCTGGGGAGCGCGGTGCGGCCGATGCCGAGCGCGATATCCGTGGTTTTGCTCTGAAGTTCTATACCGAAGAGGGAAACTGGGACATGGTGGGCAATAACACTCCGGTGTTCTTCATCCGCGATCCTCGCCAGTTCCCTGATCTGAATAAGGCCGTCAAACGCGACCCTCGCACAAACTTGCGCAGCGCCACCAACAATTGGGATTACTGGACGCTTCTGCCCGAAGCTCTGCACCAAGTCACTGTCGTCATGAGCGATCGCGGCATCCCTGCCAGCTACCGTCATATGCACGGTTTCAGCTCGCACACCTACAGCCTCTGGAACCAGGCCGGCGAGCGTTTCTGGGTCAAGATGCATTTCCGGACCCAGCAGGGCATCAAGAACCTTACCGATGCAGAGGCCGGCGAATTGGTCGCCCAGGATCGTGAAAGCCATCAGCGCGATCTGTATGAAGCCATCGAACGTGGCGAATATCCCAAGTGGACGATGTTTATTCAGGTCATGCCAGAGGCTGATGCGGAGAAGTACGCCTTGCATCCGTTCGATCTGACCAAGGTCTGGTACAAGGGCGACTATCCGCTCATCGAAGTTGGTGAGTTCGAGCTGAACAAAAACTCCGAGAACTTTTTCGCCGACGTTGAACAGGTGGCCTTTTCCCCTAGCAATCTGGTACCTGGTATCGGTGTCAGTCCGGACCGTATGCTGCAAGCACGCCTTTTCAACTACGCCGATGCTCAGCGCTATCGACTGGGCGTAAATTACCACCAGATCCCTGTCAATCAGGCTCGCTGCCCAGTGCACAGCAACCACCGCGATGGTCAGGGGCGGGTCGATGGCAACTATGGTGCTTTGCCGCACTACGAACCCAACAGCTTTGGCCAATGGCAGGGCCAGCCGCAGTTCTCGGAGCCGCCGCTCAAGCTCACCGGCAATGCAGCCCACTGGAGCTACGACAAAGATGACCACAACTACTTCGAGCAACCTGGCAAGTTGTTCCGTCTAATGAACGACGGTCAGAAGGAAGCGCTTTTTGGCAACACCGGCAGAGCCATGGGCGACGCTCCAGAGTTCATCAAGTTCCGTCACATCCGCAATTGCCACGCCGCAGACCCTGCATACGGTGCAGGCGTAGCCAAGGCCCTGGGCATCAACCTTGAAAAGGCACTGGCCTCAAAAAAGGATGACCCTATGTACGGAAACCCACTGGTCGCCCTGCCTGCGTAGTAAAAGCGCCGGAAGTATGAAAAAGAGCCTTGGTAGACGCCAAGGCTCTTTTCTCACACCGTCAACTAAGTCAGGTTCTTCAGTCATTGGCAAGCAACCTCATCTGGTCAGATCGATGTCGACTTGCTAGGGAGTCACGTAGTCTTGTAGCCCCTTCAACAGTGCATCAAATGTCACCTTGCAGCTCGGGTTATTGCGCAGATCTTCGTGCATGGTGAGCCAGGTCTCCAGGCTCAGCGGAATGCTGCCAGGCAATATGTTCACCAGATTCAGGTCGCGCGCCGCTATATGCATTTGGCACACGCCAATACCGCAGCCAGCTCGGATCAGCGCAATCTGTGCCATGTCGTTGTCGGTACGCACCGCAAAGTTTTCGCGGTTCCAGATTGGGAATGCCTTGCGTGCGGCACGCACGAACGGCGTCTCTTCATCAAAGCCAATCAGCGCGTGCTGAGCCAGATCAGCCAGAGAGCTGGGAGTCCCGTGCTTGTCCAGATAGCGTTTGTGCGCATGAAAGCCAAGTGGCATCACTCCAACGCATCGGGCAATTAGTTGCTCCTGTCTGGGCTGTGTCATGCGCACGGCGATGTCGGCTTCGCGCTGCAGGAGGTCCTGCACCCTGTTGGTCAGCACCAGTTCTACCGTCAGGTCCGGGTGTGTGTCCTGCAGTTTCGCCAGGATAGGTGGTAATACCTCTTGCCCTATCACCTCGCTGGCCGTAACTCGCACTGTGCCTTGGATACCTGAGCCTTGGCTTTCGGCCGCGCGCTTCAGCGCAGCGGCAGCGCTGTACATGGTCAGGGCAAACGGCTGCAGCGCTAGCGCCGCCTCGGTGGGTAGTAGCCCCGTTTGCGAACGGGTAAACAGCGTCACGCCCAATGCTGTTTCCAGTGCGTCGACATGCCGCCCCACGGTGGGCTGGGCAATTCCCATGGAGCGCGCTGCACCGGACAGCGAGCCCTCTTCCAGTACGCCCAAAAAGGTGCGATACAGCTCCCAGCCAATATCGGTGTTGTTGATGGTCATACGAAAATGTATGGCGACTATCACATCTTGGTCAATTGCTTAATAGCAGTGCCCGCTAGAAACTCCTTGCCATCGCAACACATCCGGGGGTAATGAATGGAAAGCAACACGGCCTTGGTTCTAGGAGCCACCGGCGGCATTGGTGGCGAAATGGCTCGGCAATTACGCGATGCTGGCTGGACAGTGCGTGCATTGCGCCGAAGCGGTGAGCAGCAAATTGAGCGGCGCGACGCCATGAACCGCGAGGACGTGCTGGCAGCAGCAGAAGGCTGTTCCGTCATAGTGCACGCAGTCAACCCACCCGGTTATCGTCGTTGGGGTGAGCTGGTACTGCCCATGCTGGACAACACCATCGCCGCCGCGCATGCTAACGGAGCTACTATCGTGCTGCCTGGCACAGTCTACAACTACGGTCCCAGCTCCTTTCCCACGTTACATGAGGATTCACCGCAGCAGCCCATCACCCGGAAGGGAAGCATACGTGTGGAGATGGAGCAGCGTCTGAAGCAGGCCAGCAGCCAGAACTGCAGAGTGCTCCTGGTGCGTGCGGGGGACTTCTTCGGACCCAAGCTGGGCAGTAGCTGGTTCTCGCAGGGCATGCTAAAGCCCGGTCAGCCGGTTAAGTCTATTAGTGTGCCCAACGCACCCGGCATGGGCCACCAGTGGTCTTACCTACCCGACGTAGCCCGCACTATGGTGGAGCTGTTGCAGCTGCGTAGCACGTTGGATCCCTTTGCCGCCTTCCACACGGCCGGTCATTGGGACGCAGACGGCACCCAGTTGGCGGAAGCGATCTGCCGCGTGGTAGTCAAGCGCGGAGGAGTCAAGCCCAAAGTGAGAGCCTTCCCCTGGTGGCTTACCGTGCTTGCTGCGCCCTTTGTACCGACCCTGCGAGAGCTATGTCAGATGCGCTATTTGTGGAGCACGCGGGTAAAGATGAGCAACGCCAAGCTGGTCTCGACGCTTGGGCATGAGCCGCATACGCCGCTGGATGAGGCGGTGGAGGCCGCCTTGGAAGGTATGGGGTGCTTGCAGACGACGCCTGTGCGCAAGTTAAGCACCGTCAACAGTGATGGCTAACGACATCTGTCGCAAATTTCACAGTGCTTGATTGACTGTGATCAACCTAGACCTGCCTTTCACAGCTACCTACCGGACGACAGCTTCTGGCCGGGAGCCGAAACCCAGAGTTGGGGCGTCAACCTGATCTATACCCTAACCTGATGTCAGGGCGGCCCGCCTTGAAACGTCAGTATAGAGTCCAGTGTGTTATTTATTGACACATGCCGCAAAAGGTCATAGATTTCTTCCTGACATTCTCGTCTTGGGAGGCATCTTGCAAGGTCAACGCATTGGCTATGTCCGGGTCAGCAGCTTTGACCAGAACCCGGAAAGGCAACTCGAACACGTCGAAGTCGGCAAGGTGTTTTCCGACAAGGCGTCGGGCAAGGACACCCAGCGTCCGGAGCTGGAAAGACTGCTCGCCTTCGTGCGCGAAGGCGACACCGTGGTGGTTCACAGCATGGATCGCTTGGCGCGCAACCTCGATGACTTGCGCCGCCTGGTGCAAAAGCTGACCAAGCGCGGCGTGCGCATTGAGTTCGTCAAGGAGAGCCTGGCCTTCACTGGCGAGGATTCGCCGATGGCGAACCTGATGCTGTCCGTCATGGGCGCGTTCGCCGAGTTCGAGCGGGCTTTGATCCGCGAGCGTCAGAGGGAAGGCATCGCGCTCGCCAAGCAGCGTGGAGCCTATCGGGGCCGCAAGAAAGCGCTGTCGCCCGAACAGGTAGCCGATCTGCGGCAGCGTGTCGCCGGCGGCGAACAAAAAGCGAAGTTGGCCCGCGAGTTTGGTGTCAGCCGGGAGACCCTGTATCAGTACTTGAGATTGGATCAATAGAGATGCCGCGTCGTTCCATCCTGTCCGCCGCCGAGCGGGAAAGCCTGTTGGCGTTGCCGGATACCAAGGATGACTTGATCCGTCACTACGCGTTCAGCGAAAGCGACCTGTCCATCATCCGGCAGCGGCGCGGCCCGGCCAACCGGCTGGGCTTCGCCGTGCAGCTCTGCTACCTGCGTTTTCCTGGTGTCATCCTTGGCGTCGATGAGCCACCGTTTCCGCCCTTGTTGAAGCTGGTCGCCGACCAAATCAAGGTCAATATCGAAAGTTGGGGCGAGTACGGACAGCGGGAGCAGACCCGGCGCGAGCACCTGGTCGAACTGCAAACGGTGTTCAGCTTCCAGCCCTTCACCATGAGCCACTACCGGCAGGCCGTCCACACGCTGACCGAGCTGGCCATGCAGACCGACAAGGGCATTGTGCTCGCAAGCGCCTTGATCGAGCATCTGCGGCGGCTGTCGATCATTCTGCCCGCGCTCAACGCCATCGAGCGGGTCTGTGCCGAGGCGATCACCCGCGCCAACCGACGCATTTACGAAGCCATGTCCGGGCCGTTGTCGAACGTGCACCGGCATCGCCTCGACGATTTGCTTAAGCGCCGCGACAACGGCAAGACGACTTGGCTGGCCTGGCTGCGCCAGTCGCCCGTCAAACCGAACTCGCGGCACATGCTGGAACACATCGAACGCCTCAAGGCGTGGCAGGCGCTCGACCTGCCTTCCGGCATCGAGCGGTCGGTACACCAGAACCGGCTGCTCAAGATCGCCCGCGAGGGCGGCCAGATGACGCCCGCCGACCTGGCCAAGTTCGAGGCCCAGCGACGCTATGCCACCCTGGTGGCGCTGGCCATCGAAGGCATGGCCACCGTCACCGACGAAATCATCGACCTGCACGACCGCATCCTGGGCAAGTTGTTCAACGCCGCGAAGAACAAGCATCAGCAGCAATTCCAGGCGTCCGGCAAGGCGATCAACGCCAAGGTGCGCCTGTTCGGGCGCATCGGCCAGGTGCTGATCGAGGCCAAGCAGGCGGGGCGCGATCCGTTCGCCGCCATTGAGGCCGTCATGTCCTGGGATGCCTTCGCCGAGAGCGTCACCGAAGCCCAGAAGCTCGCGCAACCTGAGGACTTCGATTTCCTGCACCGCATCGGCGAAAGCTACGCCACGCTGCACCGTTACGCGCCGGAATTCCTCGCTGTACTCAAGCTACGGGCCGCGCCTGCCGCCAAGAACGTGCTCGATGCCATCGAGGTGCTGCGCAACATGAACAGCGACAACGCCCGCAAGGTGCCTGCCGACGCGCCGACCGACTTCATCAAGCCACGTTGGCAGAAGCTGGTGATGACCGACGCCGGCATCGACCGGCGCTACTACGAGCTGTGCGCGCTGTCGGAGATGAAGAATGCGCTGCGCTCCGGTGACATCTGGGTGCAAGGCTCGCGCCAGTTCAAGGACTTCGAGGACTACCTGATGCCGACCGCGAAATTCGCCAGCCTCAAGCAGGCCAGCGAATTGCCGCTGGCCGTGGCCACCGACTGCGACCGGTACCTGCATGACCGGCTGATGCTGCTGGAAACGCAGCTCGCCACCGTCAACCGCATGGCGACGGCCAACGAGCTGCCCGACGCCATCATCACGGAGTCGGGCTTGAAGATCACGCCGCTGGATGCAGCGGTGCCCGACACCGCGCAGGCGTTGATCGACCAAACGGCCATGATCCTGCCGCACGTCAAGATCACCGAACTGCTGCTCGAAGTCGATGAGTGGACGGGCTTCACCCGCCACTTCACACACTTGAAATCGGCCGATCTGGCCAAGGACAAGAATCTGTTGCTGACCACGATCCTGGCCGACGCGATCAACCTCGGCCTGACCAAGATGGCCGAGTCCTGCCCCGGAACGACCTACGCCAAACTCGCTTGGCTGCAAGCCTGGCATACCCGCGACGAAACCTATTCGACGGCGCTGGCCGAACTGGTCAACGCCCAGTTCCGGCATCCCTTCGCCGAGCACTGGGGCGACGGCACCACGTCATCGTCGGACGGCCAGAACTTCCGAACCGGCAGCAAGGCCGAAAGCACCGGCCACATCAACCCGAAATACGGCAGCAGCCCAGGGCGGACGTTCTACACCCACATCTCCGACCAGTACGCGCCGTTCCACACCAAGGTGGTCAACGTCGGCGTGCGCGATTCGACCTACGTGCTCGACGGGTTGCTGTACCACGAATCCGACCTGCGGATCGAGGAACACTACACCGACACGGCGGGCTTCACCGATCACGTCTTCGCACTGATGCACCTCTTGGGCTTCCGCTTCGCGCCGCGCATCCGCGACCTGGGCGACACCAAGCTCTACATCCCGAAGGGCAATGCCGCCTATGACGCGCTCAAACCGATGATCGGCGGCACGCTCAACATCAAGCACGTCCGCGCCCATTGGGACGAGATTCTGCGGCTGGCCACCTCGATCAAGCAAGGCACGGTTACGGCCTCGCTGATGCTGCGCAAACTCGGCAGCTACCCGCGACAGAACGGCCTGGCCGTGGCCCTGCGCGAGCTGGGGCGTATCGAGCGCACGCTGTTCATCCTGGACTGGCTGCAAAGCGTCGAGCTGCGCCGCCGTGTGCATGCCGGGCTGAACAAGGGCGAGGCCCGCAACGCGCTGGCCCGCGCCGTGTTCTTCAACCGCCTGGGTGAAATCCGCGACCGCAGCTTCGAGCAGCAGCGCTACCGAGCCAGCGGCCTCAACCTGGTGACGGCCGCCATCGTGCTGTGGAACACGGTCTATCTGGAACGGGCAGCGAACGCACTACGCGGCCACGGTCAAGCGGTCGATGACGGCCTGTTGAAATACCTGTCGCCGCTCGGCTGGGAGCACATCAACCTGACCGGCGATTACCTCTGGCGCAGCAGCGCCAAGATCGGCGCAGGCAAGTTCCGGCCGCTGCGACCACTGCATCCGGCTTAGCGTGCTTTATTTTCCGTTTTCTGAGACGACCCCTATCTAAAAGTCGTTGCGGGCGTTCCTGATGAACGTGATCTCTACAAAATACGGGATCGGACGGAACCTTGGCATGCATTAATAACAGCAGAAGCGTTAGCCACACTCAAAAGCGGGCGGGTTGTCGAGGATGTTGATAGTTTGGGTGCCCTAAATGGCGCCAACGTTTCTGTTCGTCTATGGCCGGATCAGTCACCTAAGCAATTCAAAAATATGAAATTGCTACCTGTGGGAGGCGGTAATGGAGTAGTGAAACTGTTTGCAGTAAACGAGAGAGAAACGATTGTGTTGGGATTCGCCATGGATGTCGCGGCAGGACGTATGCATACTCAGCTCGATGAAAGTGGTATGCGAGCCGACTTAGATATTACCGAGGAGGACGTTGAAGACTTCACGCGTTATTTCCATAGTGTCATAGGCAATCGCACTGTAGAGCTTGTTATCGACGGTGTTGAGCCGGTTAACTGTGAAGTAGTTATTCCCGTGAACATCCTTCCACAGGCTCCGGAGGAGGCCGTAGCGCAAGCCCTGGAGCGATTTAGGCAATCCAAGGCAGTATGATTACTAGAACCACGTAGATCTTCACACGTAAGACCAAAATTTCTACGCACTTGTCGTGCTCAAGGTGAAGGTGCTGGGCTGCATCAGCAACGATATAGCAGCGATGGTGAATCTGCATGCTTAGCATCTCCTGTGCTCATCCTCCCCGCCAAATGCTTTACTCACCAATTTCATTGCAGGGCAATGCAGGTTTTTTTTGCTGCTTACAAATATCTGCGCCAGAGGCTGGCGCAGGACCTCAGAGGTGTTGATATTATCAACGCATTTAAAATATTCCTTCCTAGTGCAGGATAGGCTCTCGCCGGTATTTATAATACAGGGGTGAAAAAAATCGATTTATTGGGCGTAGAATAATTACTAAATATTATTAAAAAACTGTAATGAAAAAATTAAAAATAGTATCAGCTAGTGGCAGTCCTTTGGGCGGACATAATAGCGGGAGAGTTGACACCTCATTACTGTATGAGGAATTGAAGAGGGAGTATGCAAAGACCGGCCAGGAGCTCAACGTTAGTTTTAGAGCTCTGGCAAGCTGGGTTAAGCCAGGTGATCAGTTAACGCATCAGATACATCCTTACCCTGCCAAACTTTTACCCCATATAGTACATTTTTTCGCGAATGCGTCATGTTTGTCTAAGCCAGGAGAGATCATTCTCGATCCTTTTTGCGGATCCGGTACGGTTGCTCTTGAGGCTTCGTTGGCTGGAAAAATTCCATGCGTGGCTGACGCAAATCCTCTTGCACGATTAATTACTAAGGTCAAAACATATCCATATGATCCTACTCATTTGCGTGCCGTAACTATAAAGATTATTAATAAGGCAAAAAGATATAGGGTTGCTCCTAAAATAGATATTGTTAATTCTGAATTATGGTACTCCCCGCAAAGAAAGAAGCGGCTGGAGTTAATATTTAGAGCTATTCAGGAGTTGGATTCGATTGAGGATAAGGATTTCTTCAATGTATGCTTCTCAATTTTAGCTAGAAAATTTAGTAATGCGGATCCTGCAATCTCAGTCCCGGTAAGGTTGAAGGAAAAGAGCGCATTTTCTGTAGATGTAAACAATAAAATAAAAGAACGGATTAAATGGATAGAAATAGCAAATGTGACGGATGAGTTTTATAAAATATGTGAGCAAAATATATATAGAGTAGAAATTACTAATCATTTGTTTCCCGACAGAGTTGAAGTGAGGAATGTTGGAGAGGACGCGAGGAATTTGAAAGGATTTGGGAAGGAAATTGAGAATACATCTCTTGCGGATAATTCGATCTTTTTAACTATTACATCCCCGCCATATGGGAGTGCTCAAAAATACATTCGTTCTACTAGTCTATCTCTAAATTGGTTAGGTCTGGCGTCAGTCAGTGATCTGGCTATTCTAGATAGAAAGTCGATAGGAAGAGAGCATATTTATACTAAATGGAATGAAATTAACCGAATAATTCCGGTGAAATATCAAAGATTAGTAGAAGAAATATCTGAAGTGAATTCAGAGAGAGCCGCTATTACAAAAACTTACTTTTGTGAGATGAGTGATGCACTTTATGAAATAGCAAGAGTGACCGCACCTGGTGGTCATATTGTGCTAGTTCTAGGAAATAATAGTGTGAGTGGGCGAGTCGTAAGAAATGATCATTTTGTTATTGATGTGTTAAATGAAATTGGGTTTAGGTTGGAGCTTTCACTTGTTGACGGAATCCATTCGAGAGGCCTCATGACAAAAAGGAATAAGACTGCGTCAATAATTTCCAAGGAAACTATTCTTGTATTCTCTAAAGTAGAAACAAGATGAATAGAAGTGATATAGAAAATAAACTACTGGTCTTAGCAACCCATGCATGGGATGAGGAGATCCGGTGGCATGATATGAATGCTTGGGCTAACAATTTCACTGGCGATGTTTTTGCACAGGATGAGGAGCAGCTGTATGCCTTATTTATGCTGACTCGATTTATGTACTTCAGTAAACGCCTTATTAGAGAAATGTTACGCGTTTTATATGAAGACCACTTTCGCTCCCCTTTGATTCAGCGGATTCGAAGAAATAACAAAGATACAAAAGATATTCAACTACTAAATGGATTATTTGAAAAAGAATTGGCAACAACAAGATTTGTTGGAGTGGGTAACCCCGCAGAAAGTGGAGCCCATCTTCTCTATTTTTTTCGACAAGTAAATTATTTATCAAAGAGTTTGTTTGTAGATATTGGCGCAGCATTTACTCCTGTTCTTAATCCGATTAGTAACGAAATAGAAATGGTGGCAAGGGATCAAAGCATAACGCGGTATGTTTTTTTTGATGACCTAGTAGGTTCAGGAGATCAGGTTGAACTTTACCTAAAAACGACACTCGCACAAATTCGTAAATCGAATAAAAAATTAGAATTAAGATTTATGTCATTATTCTCTACTAGTAAAGGGTTTAGCAAACTTTCGGATACCGATATGTTTGGAGAAAGAGTCTCTTGCCTTTTTGAATTAGACTCAACATATAAAGCTTTTGGGAATGACTCAAGGTATTTTAAACACTCGCCATCCTGGTTCAACCAAAATGAACTTGAACAAATATGTTCTTCCTATGGAAGGAAAATTTATCCAAGATCACCCCTTGGGCATAGAAGTAATCAATTGTTATTAGGGTTCTCTCACAATACTCCGGATAATACTCTTCCAGTTCTATGGGCAGAGGGGCATGTGACTCCTTGGAACCCAGTATGCGTCAGATTCGAAAAGAAATATTGATAATATGGAATATACAAACCCATTTGCTCTAGTTAAAGCTTCCGACTACACGGATGAGCAGATTAATTCGCTCTGGGTTGAGATAGGCTTATCAACTATAAACGCAATAATTGAGCCACAGGCCAAGTCATCAAAGTTTATATTGGGCGGGAAAGGAACTGGAAAGACGCATCTTTTACGTTATTTTTCCTATCCAGTGATAAGGTTAAGAAAGCCAAATTCAACAGGACTTAGTATATTAAGTGAGGAAAAATTCCTAGCAGTATTTCTGCGAGCAACTGGTGTAGATGCATCCCGATTTGTAATGGCGGGTGATTTCTTGAAGGGAAGTCAGCAGTTGTTTGGGATTTACTTTGAATTAAAACTCATAGAAGCATTATTACATAGCCTGTGCGATATTAAGCGTACTAGTTCTTCAGTTGGTTTTGATGATTTGGCCTTCATCAGAGTAATTAATGAATCGATAACTGATCAGTCATTTAATGATGTAGTTTCGGTAGAGGGATTTCACGACTGGGTTTTGAATGAAAGAAAAAAAATTGATGAGGCGGTTAATAATGCAGCGTTTTCGGGAAAGGTTGATGTCCATATACCATTCTCAATCGGATCAATATGTATTCCAGTCAGTAGAGCTCTTCATGCATGGCACCCAATTTTTAAAGATGTGCCACTTATATATTTAATTGACGAAATAGAAAATCTTAATGAACAACAGCAAGAGGTTCTTAATACACTGATAAGGTATGGAGAGAGTAATGCCACTTTTCGTGTTACAGGGCGGCTCTATGGTTTAAAGACGACAAAAACTATGGGCGCCGGGGAAGAAAACAGAGAGGGGTCGGAGTACAAAACTATTGTTCTAGACGATATTCTAAGAAATCTTGATAAATTTCCTGAGTTTGCTAAAAATTTTATACGGAAGAGGTTGCACTCAATTGGAATCGTTGACTCTGAGTTCGAGAGAAAGCTAGCTAATCCGAGTTTATTTTTTGAGGAAATCGATAATACTAATAATTATGTCAATGCTATAACAGATTTAAGATTTGAAGATAAGATTCCTACAACATTTAAATACTTTAAAGACTCGTTAAGATCTGTGGAGGCGCAGGAAGACGTTGATTTTATATATGGAAAATTAACATCAGGTTTTTCATTGCTTATCCAAAAATTAAATATTTTGATTTTTTGCAAAAAATACAAGAAAAAAAACTCATCTATTGATCTGGCAAATGAAATCAATAAATCTTCTTTAGATTTTATAAAAGGTGAGGATGTGAGTAGTTATAGTACCGCATATAACCATTACTCATCTGATCTTTATGCGCAGCTTTGCAGAGAGTCTCCTAAAGAAATTAATTGCCCATATGCTGGCTTAGATACATATATAAAAATGTCATCTGGGAATCCAAGAAATTTATTATTAATTCTTGGTAAGGCATATTCTATAGCCTCATTCAGGGACATCGATTTTCTGCGCGGACCAAAATTGTCAATAGAGCTTCAGACTGAGGCGGCTTTCGAGGCGGCAAAGTTTATGTTTGAAATTGATACCAATTTAGGTATTGACTCTGATATGGCAAGGATTGCAATAGATCGCTTGGCAAGCTTATTAAGAACTGCCCGATATGCACTAAATATTCCAGAGGTTTCTCCTTTAGCTGTTTCATTCTCTGAAAATGATCTATCTCCAGTTTCTCGAACTACACTTAAGATTTGTTTAAATTATTCACTATTGTTTGAGATTCACGGTGGAAGGCCAGATAGAAACAGCCAACAAGTTAATCGTAAATTTCAACTTAATCCTATGCTTTCTCCTAGATGGAGGCTTCCGATAAGTCGTAGAGGTGACTTAGGTTTAAGTTCAATATTGGTGAATGCCATTTTTGATCCTAATGAGAAAGAGGCATTCGACCATTCGCTTAAGCAACTTCATTCGAAATGGAATAACCCGTTTAGGAAAAAATTCGGCCAAGTTGAGCATCAGGATGAGCTGTTTGATCTATGATTGACTATTCAATTTATTATCGGCGCCCTATCAATACAGATAGGATTAATAAAGAGCTTGAGGAATGCGATATTTTTATTTCAGCGTTTAACTCAAGTGATCGGGTGCAGAAGATATTTGAGGAAGTTCAAGCAAAACAGAAGTTCTGGTTTATACAACCAGAATATGCATACAAACCGTTGGAGTATCCTACTGGATATCCCATTGTCGCTCCTAATGAACTCGATGAGGCGCTTCAGCTTAGAGCTCTATTAGACGAGGTTGGGATGTTGCATAATAAAAAAGTTTACATTGATATTACTGGATTCATGCGACATACCTTATGTTTCATGATACCAATGTTGGCATACGCTGGGTTGAAGGAGTTTACTGCACTCTATTCAGAACCTTTATTTTATAAGAAGCAAGAAAATACAACATTCACTAACTCAACTTCTGGTAATGTGCGTCCAGTGAGAGGTATGGCCGGAAGTAATCATTCTCAAAGCCGCGACTTTTTGATTATCGGCGTTGGGTACGATAGCAAGTTGATAAATGAGGTTACTACTCATAAAGATAATTCGGTTGTCTATCCTTTATTTGCTTTTCCCTCATTGAGCCCTGATATGTATCAGCAAAGTGCAATCGCTGCATCTTTAGGTGGGGACGCTGCTATCTCGGGTGAATGGATCACTAATCGAAAATTTGCGCCAGCCAACGATCCTTTTTCCACTGCTCAAGCGTTGAAGAGTGTTGTATCCGAAATCGATCGTAAATTTTCTAATGCGAATATTTACATATCACCTTTATCAACAAAAGTGCAAGCAATGGGTTTCGCTCTATATTGGTTTTTAGAGGGAAAGCAACGTGGCGCTGTGAGCTTAATATTGCCTGAGTGTACAGGTTATACGCGTGAAACGAGTGAAGGAATAAAAAGGCTGTGGACATATACAATTGAATTATAAAATTTAACGTATTCAATCAATCTTCTGTAAAGTTGATCGATATATTTATATACAGCTTGCATACGATAAGAGTTTTAGGCTAATTTCTTGGCAATATTCTCTGCTTTTAGATGAGTATACCTTTTAAGCATCTGCAGTGCTTTATGGCCTGTAATCGATGCTACTTCCATTACATCTAGTGTTCCAAGCTCGAATAGTCGACTAGTCGCTTCGTGCCTAAGATCATGAAAGCGAAGATTCTTTAAAAATTCATTTGTGGGGAGGTTTGGATGATCTTGAATATAAAGATGTGCTCCTTTTTCACAGCCTCGTTGAAACGCCCTTATTAAGGCGTCTTGGCTGACGTTGAATATCTTCCCTCCATATATGCTTCTTGGCTGCTCTGCTAAGAGTGCAATAGCTTTTGAAGACAGAGGTATAAAGCGATCATCCCCATTCTTCGTATCTCGAGCCCTCGCCGTGCTTTTTTGGATATTAATATCACTCCACTCAAGTCTTAAAATTTCTGATTGACGCATCGCCGTTTCCAACGCAAATCTAACGACAGATTTTATTTGTTTGTTTCTGCAATGAGCATCGAGACCTTTTAGCAGATATATTTCTTCTTTGGGTTCTAGACGACGCTCACGCGTATTTGAGCTGCTAGGAAGTTTTATAAGTTGACATGGGTTGATTAGACTTTCGATACCCCATTCTTTTCGAGCGGTTTCAAAGACTACTGAAAGCAAGGCAATATCAAGGCGAATTGTATTTTCAGCTAGAAGTTTTTGTCTTTGGCTGTCACGAAACTCAGCAATATCTTTACCTTTAATTGTGGAAAGCATCCTTTTCGCGAGTGGATCCTGCAGCCATTTTTTGATCCTGGACGCTTCTCTTGTGGCACTCTTCTTGGATGGAGTAACTTCTCGAAGATAGCGATTTAATGCATCAGCTAAGGTAGTGCTTTCTGCCTCGCTACGGTCAACAAACACGCCTCGATCCATTTCAGCTTCAATCATCCGCCCCCATTTCTCAGCATCGGCACGATTTCTGAATGTCTTTGTTTGCCTTGGTTGGCCTCTTTTTCTTACTTGGACTTCGTAGCTAACAAAATTTTCATTAACACGTTTTCGGATCGTGGCCATGAGTGTGGTGTGGTGTAAGTGTGGGATATATATTAATATATTGATGTAAATATTGCTATTACTGGGTTTAACAAGAGACTTAAAATCTCTCGCCAGTAATGGTGTGCCGGTTCGACCCCGGCTCCGGGCACCATGATTCTAATCAAGTATTTCCTGATCTAAACAGCTCCCTTTAGAACTCTTCTTATGTCTCAGTCCGTCATTTGTCTTCCATGTCTTGGACATGTCCATCATTCCTCAAAAATAAAATTTGAGGAATGATGGAGACGACGGTTAGTGAATCAATGCAACAAATTCAGGATTTGTGACCGCTTTTTTGATCAGGTCTTGTACAGCAGGTCCCAGTGCCTGAGCTGTTTGATTGCAGGCGGTTATGGCATCGAACCCACTCTTGAAGTCATAACGATTGTCGACAATCAAGCTTTTTCCGTTACTGGATTTGAGTTCCATTCCTATAAGCCAGTACCCATTCGTCAGTCCTGAGGTGGAGGAGAATTCAATACGATTAAGTGCACCGCTGAGTTTGATGCCCTCGTCAGAATATAAACCGGCAAACTTGAGTTCATCATTGAACGCCTTTTCAACGAACTGCGGAATCGTCATGCCATCCGATGCCTGAATAGGCCCCATCAATCTGCAATTGGCGTCAAAATTCACTGGCGCATTCAATGCGATCAATTTGACTTTGCTTCCTTGGAATTGCTTCAGTGCCTGATTGTTGTCCACGGACATGGAGTACCGTGCGGGCGTCATCGTAGAGCATGCGGACAGCAGCAGGCTTAAGCTAAGTAATGCTATTTTTTTCATTGTTACTCCCTAAGTATTTTGATGTGCTCTTTGGCACGGCAAAAGTATAACCCAAGCCCTGATCTGCTTGGCGTTAGGAACGGCGCGAGTGATGGTGTGCACACATTAACTATGCATGCTGCGGAAATGCCTGCAGTCATGGAGAAAATGCGGGCATTTTTTTAAGATACGCGCTTGAACCAAAGTTAACCTATGCCAAAGTCCGCTATTCTTCATTGCCCAAGCCCATTTATCTTTCACTTCTCCTTTAGCGGCAACCTTCATGGCATGCCTTGTGGCATGGTCAGCGTAGGAGAGATGTGATGCATGTAACGGCAGCGACCGGGATTATTTTCTGGTTTCGCCGCGATCTGCGACTGCATGATCAAGTCGCCTTGGTAGCGGCGGCTCAGCGTGCAGAGCAGCAGGGGCGCTGGTTGCTGCCAGTATTCATTCATGATCGTGCCGAATCAGCCCCGACGCGCTGGGGCTTTACCAGAATGGCGCCGCACCGGCGTACATGGCTGACGAGCGCGGTGGATGCGCTGGCGGCACAATTGCGCGTGCTTGGCAGTGACCTGGTGCAATTGCGCGGGAATAGCGTCGATACCTTGGTGCAGTTGGTGCGCACCCTTGGCCACCCATGGCTGGTGTGCGAGGAGATTGCGGCGCCTGAGGAGCAGGCAGTGGTGGCTGCACTACTGGCGTCGGGGGTGAACGTGCAGACCATCTGGCAATCGAGTCTGGTGGCGTTGGAGGAGCTTCCATTTGATCCTCAGGCGGTGCCAGATACCTTTACGACATTTCGCCATGCGCTGGAGCGTGAGCATGTGCAGGCGACGCGGCCTTTGCCTCCCATCAAGCGGCTGGCGCCGTTGCCATCTCATGCCTTGCTGAATGCGATAACGGTTGGTCACGAGGAGAGGGGGGGCGCTGATCATGTCCTAGCCAGCGAGCCATGGCCGGATGACGCCCGGTCTGCTTTTCCGCTTGGCTCTTCGGGGTTTGATGGCGGTGAGCAGGGTGCCCTGCAGCATCTGCAGCAGTATTGCCAACGGCGATTGCCAGATAGTTACAAGTCCACCCGCAATGGGCTCATCGGGGTCGATTACTCCAGCAAATGGTCGCCCTGGCTGGCGACGGGTGCCTTGTCGGCACGGCAGGCATGGGCGGCGATTCAGGCATTTGAAGCGGAGCACGGTGCCAATGAGAGCACCTATTGGCTGTGGTTTGAATTGCTGTGGCGCGATCACTTTCGCTGGCTGCATTTCAAACACGGCAAAAAGCTGTATCGCGCTCGGGGCCTGGGCGAGGCGCCTGTGCCATCGCATGATCCAGACCATTTTGCCCGCTGGTGCCGTGGCGAAACCGGGCAGCCGTTTATTGATGCCGGCATGCGCGAGCTGGCGGCGACCGGGTATCTTTCCAATCGCATGCGGCAGAATGTCGCGAGTTATCTGATACATGACCTGGGCTGCGACTGGCGTGCCGGCGCGGCCTGGTTTGAATCACAGCTGCTGGATTACGATGTGTACAGCAATCAGGGCAACTGGCTCTATCTGAGTGGGCGCGGCACCGATCCGCGGCAGGGCAGGCGCTTTAATCCGGACAAGCAGGCGCAGGATTACGATGCGGATGGCAGCTACCGCGCATTATGGGCGAGGGCAACATGAGCTCCGCGGCATCAACCTTGCCGGGGCAGGCCAATTCAAAGGTGACCTTGCGCCTGATTCTGGGCGATCAGCTCAATCCCCAGCATTCCTGGTTTGCCCATGTCAGCCCCGATGTGGTGTACGTCATGATGGAGATCCGCCAGGAGACGGATTATGTGCTGCACCATGCGCAAAAGATGCTGGCGATATTTGCCGCCATGCGCCATTTTGCCCAGCAACTCAAAAGCGCTGGACATCGCGTGCGCTACATCGCCATTGATGACGCCTCCAATCGCCAACAGCTCACGACCAATCTCGATGCGCTGATCGCCCATTATCAGGCAAGTGCGATGCAGTATCAGGCGCCGGATGAATGGCGGCTGGATGATCAGCTCGCCACTTGGGCCGAGGCCAGCCCGGTGCCAGTGAACATGGTGGATAGCGAGCATTTCTACACCACGCGCCAAACCGTCGCTGCGCAATTCAAAGGCCGCAAGCAATGGCTGATGGAGCATTTTTACCGGGCCCAGCGCCGTCAGCACCGGGTATTGATGACAGCAGACGATCAGCCCGAGGGCGGCCAGTGGAATTTTGATCACGACAATCGCAAGGCGCTGCCTGCTGCGCAGCCATTGCCGGCCGATATGCGTCCACAACATGATCATCAGACCCTGTGGCAAACCATCGTCGCCAGTGGCGCGGCGCATTTTGGCGATCCACAGGCCGAGGCTTTGCGTTGGCCGCTCTCCCGCGAGGAGGCCCTGACGCAGCTCGAGGTCTTTATCAGCCAGGGCTTGCCTTTGTTTGGGGATTATCAGGATGCCTTATCCACGCGTGGCTGGCGCCTGTTTCACTCCCTGCTGTCGTTTGCGCTCAATGTGAAAATGCTCAACCCGCGTGAAGTGGTGGCCGCCGCAGAAGCCGCCTGGTGCCAGGGAAACGTGCCGCTGGCCGCTGCTGAAGGCTTTATCCGGCAGATACTGGGCTGGCGTGAATATGTGCGGGGCGTGTATTGGGCGCAAATGCCCGGGTACACCGAGGCCAACGCCCTTGGGCACAGCAGGCCGCTGCCGGAATGGTTCTGGACCGGAAAGACCCGCATGGCATGTGTGGCAAGCGCCATAACGCAATCATTGCAGCATGCCTACGCCCACCATATCCAGCGGCTCATGGTCATCGGCAACTTTGCCTTGCTGGCAGGGCTTGATCCGCAAGCTCTGCATCGCTGGTACCTGGGCATCTATATCGATGCCTTTGAATGGGTGGAGGCACCCAACACCCTGGGCATGAGCCAGTTTGCCGATGGCGGCCTGCTTGCCACCAAGCCCTATGTCTCCAGTGCCGCTTACATTGATCGCATGGGCGACCATTGCAAGGGTTGCCACTACAGCAAGTCCACCAAAACAGGCGAGCGTGCCTGCCCATTCAATGCGCTTTACTGGGATTTTTTTGCCAGGCACGAGACCCGTTTGCGTGGCAACCATCGCCTGAGCATGGTGTATCGCAATTGGGACAAGATGTCTGCCGAGGCCCAGCAGGCCTTGCGCCAGCAGGCGGAACAAACGCTTGCACAAATCGCGTCCCTGTAAAGCATTCACTGCGGGTTTCCTATACCATGCGGGCTTGAATTCACGGCTTGCCCCCACATTAAAAATGACGACCATCATGGGCAACGCAAAGGGTTAAGGATCATCAGTGAGCGAAGAAAACGGGACATCGCATTGGCATCTCTATTTGCTGGAGTGCAAAGGCGGCAGCTATTACGCCGGCATCACCAACAATCTTGAAGCACGCTATAAAGCGCATGTCGAAGGCAAGGGCGCGCGCTATACCCGGGCAAACCCGCCGCTGAGAATACTGGCCAGCAAGCCATACGCTGACCGGTCAGCGGCCTCCATCGCCGAAGCCAGGCTCAAGAGGCTGGCAAAGGCAGACAAACTGGCTTTCTTTGCCGATTAGAAGTGCGCTTCATCAGCCATCGCCAGCCTGGCGTCTAACACAATCTCCTACATATTTTTCAGACCCCGCCGGCTCGCGAGACCTGCCTATGGCTTGCACAATGAAGCCGTTACCTTGCGTAACGCTAACATTCAATCCATACAAGGAGATTATGATGGCTACACAACAAGGAAGCACGCGTGGTGGTACCTCTCAGCAACACGCTCAGGCTGGTTCGCAAAGTCACAAGCATCAGCAGCAGGGCGGGGCGCAAAGCGGCGCCAACAAGCAACAGGAGCAGGCTGGCAGTCCTAACAAGAGCCAGCAAGGCGGCACCCGTGGTGGCTCGCATGAGCAGCATGTGAAAGCGGGTAGCCAAAGTCACAAAAAGAGCTAATGCCTTGAAACCCAGGGCCCCCTAACCATAAGGCGATAGCCGTGTGGGTTTTGCCCGGGTTTTTTGGCAAGCTGTTTCGATGGCTTGTTGAAGACGCAAAAAAAGCACATGAAGATGTGCTTTTTTTGTGGGAGACACTTGCGGCGGGCGTGCCCGCAAGTATGAAGCGAGGAGTAGATTAGCGACGGCGACGCGAGGCAACAAAGCCCATCATGCCCAGGCCCGCCAGCATCATGGCGTAGGTTTCGGCTTCAGGAACGGCGCTGACCGTGGTGATACTGAGGTTGTCATACAGCTTGCCTGCATTCAGCACGATGCCGTATACACCCGAGACCGCGCCGCCCGTGATGATGGCACCGGGGTTGGCGTATTGGTCGAACGACAGGGTAGAGATGGTTTTGCCAGCCGCATCCAGGAACAGGATGGAGGAATTGAAGTCGCCAAACATGCTGTTATCCAGCTGCACCGAGAACGACGACAGGTTTTGGGCGCTGCTGAAGCTGATCAGCACCTGGTCAAACATGGCGTCCAGTGCATTGGAGACGGATGGAGCATCGCCATGACCATACTCTTGTGGGTCGCGCACGCGGATATCGCTATCTGAGTAGGCTTCCCAGTGGGTATAGCCGGGGATGGTCTGGCCGTTGGGATCAAGAATTTCAAAGCCATCGGCATCCAGATCGGCGGTGACAAAGCCGCTCAGGAACTGCACATTGCTGTAAGGGTTGACGGCGGCATCATTGGCAGAGGTGCCGCTGGCGGCGTTGTCAAAGTTGAAGTTGTAGCCGGCGTGGGCATTGGCAGCAAAGCTTGCCAGGCCAATCACGGCGGCATTCATCAGAAGTTTTACGGTGTTCATGGTATCTCGCTTTCGTCATCAAACCGGGCGCCACGGCAGCTGCCGCAGCGCCGGTGTTGTGGGCTATCTTTACTTCACGCCGCCGATGGCAGCCTGACCAAACTTGAAGAACACATCGGTGTTATCCATCACGCCAGTGAACAGGGCAGCGCCACGGCCGAAGGCGGACAATGGAATATCAGTCGCGGTGTGCACAGCCTGATCGCCGGATACCTGACCAGTCACGAGGTAACCGGTGCTGGCATTGCGCACGCCTGGGTTGGCTGGATATGTGTTGAGTGGGGCAGTGCCCGCGAATGGCTGCTGGCTATCCTGCGTAGGTTGCGCATTGGCAATCCAGGCTTCGTAGCGGTCAGCATTGGCGCCGTAACCGATCAGCATCTTGTTGTCGATATCGGTAGTCGCAGGGTAGCCATCAGCGGCAATGGTGTACTTGGGGAATTTCGCATCCTGATAAGTACCCACCACTTCATTACGCATGCTGGCCACAGTGTTGGCCTTGCCTTGCAACTCGGCATTGGTCACCTTGGAAGCACCCAGGATGGAAGCACCGCCGGTTTCATGGTCGGCCGTCACAATCACCAGCGTGTCCGGATTGGCCGTGGCGAAATTTTTGGCGACTTGCACAGCACGGTCAAACTCGATGACTTCTTCAATCCAGCGATCGCTATCCATCAAGTGGGCCTGCTTGTCGATGGAAGCACCTTCCACGGTCAGCACAAAGCCAGCCGGGTTCTTGGCGAGCACCTTGATGGCCTTGTCGGTCATCTCTTCCAGCATGGGCTGGTCAGGGAAGCCGTAGTCATTCACCACACTGGAAACACCACGACGGCCGTTGATCTTGTCAAACGCTACGTTCATGTTGGAGTAGGCAAACAGGCCCAGCAGCTTGTCTGGCACACCTGCACTTTGCAGGGCAGATTTGTCAGAAACATAGGTGTAACCGGCAGCGCTGAAGTCGCTGATCAGGTCACGCGCTGGATCCTTGGCACCGACGGCAGCACCCCAGCCGCTGACGATGTCGCTGCTCAGCACGTAATCATTGGCAGCGCGACGTTGCGAACCATTGGCCGGTTGCGGGCTGACGCTATTGGATGCATTGGGCAGGAACCACTTGCGGCCGCCACCCATCAGCACGGTCAGGCCGGTCAGCTTGCGGTCATCCAGGTATTGGTCGGCAATGCCGGTACCGTTGCCACGGTTGGAGGTGTGCACGGCGTTGGCAGCAGGTGTGGCGTCAAATACATCGGCGGTGGTGACGATACCCAGCGATTTGCCCTTGGTGCGGTGCAAGTATTCCGACAGGTATTCCATGCGTGGATTGTCGAATGCGTCGCTGGTGTCATCTGGCCATACGCCTTCCTGACCGGAAGCCTGCTTGTTGCCGTTCACATAGTTGGCCATGCCAGGCGCGGAGTCAGTGACGATGGTATCCAGTGAGGATGTCATCACCATGCCGGTATAGGGGAATGTATCCATGGCGAGATGACCCTTGGCCTTGCCCTGGGCATAGCCTTTGGCCATGATGCGGGCCGCAGTGCGGTGCGCGGCACCCATGCCATCGCCCAGCATGATGATGATGTTCTTGGCAGGGCGGCCCTGGTTGGTAATGCCAACCACTTCAAAGCTGCCAGTGGCGGTCACGGTCTGGCCATCGCTTTGCGTGGCTTTCACTGTCAGGGTGTGGACGCCAGGTACATTGTTGGAGTAAGCGCGCTTGGAAACCACGGCGGTATTTGCTGGCAGGCCGGCATTCAGGCCAGTGGTGACGATGCCGGAAGTGCTGGCGGTAACAGGCACAGTCACGCCATCCACGGCAAACTGGAAGCCAGTGATGGTGGCGCCAGCATCAGGACGGATAGTCGCTTGCAGGTCAAAGCGCTGACCTGGCAGGAAGCGGGCGATCATGGGGGCGCTTGGGTCATTCACGCCGGTAGCGAAACGTTCGCTCGGTGGTGTCAGGCGTGTAACGGTAGGGGCGGCAACACTGACGCTGGCAACGACGCCCAGCGTCGCTGCCACAACAGCGCGTACACAGTTAAGTGCAAAACGGGGTGACTTCATTTGAAAAAGCTCCTAATTAATCAATACAAAGGGTTGGCTATCATCAAAAACAGAAAATGACAGGTACAGCGATTACGGGTGACGCAAAAACATGAACTACTTGATTGTTGAATGCAGGGCGGCGGTCGTCTCCGGCCGCACCAGCTGGGCGCTTTGCACGGCATCCAGTTGCAGGCGCACATAAGAAATGCGGCCATCGACCTCGTGCCACTCGCCCACACTCAGTACACCGCTGAGATTGATCAGGCCCGGCACGTAGCCATTGATCTGCTGGGCATCATGCAAATGCACGAACACGGAGTTCGCTGGCATGTCGTCGGCAAAGCTCTCATCTTCATGCCCCATCAGGACCGGCAATGGCGAGAGGATGAAAACCCCTGGCGTGGCTTCGTCCTGCTTTGCCATATAGCCCACCAGTCGCACCTGCTTGCCATTCAGGCTCAGGAGTTTGGCTGACGGCTCCATGCCGCGCGGGCCAACAGGCAGCTTGTAGATTTCGCTGAACTTGAGCTCGGTAACGCCTGCGGGCAGAGCGGGCAGTGGCCCATTGACCTGCAGGGCGGAACTCATGGGGGGCTGGGCATGTTCGTGCCCGGCTTCGTGGGCAGAGGCTGTCTGTACCAGTTGTGGCAAGGCCAGTTGGGCCAATAAAAGACTGGTGATGATGGCGCGGGAGTAGTGCATTTTTGTCTTCCTCTTTGTCGGGATTGCAGCAAGTGCGTGCACTATAGGGAGCAAAAATTTCAGATTGATGAACGTTAAAAGATGTTAATGCGGCGGAATGATGAAACCCGCGCCGGACATGCAAGTGTCGTTGTCACAAAAGTATGGTGTGTCTTGAGAATGCAACATTACTGTAAAAAACAGCGCCTATGATCTGGGCTGTGAATACATCCTCTTATGCCTCTTATATCCCGCGTCCGGCCTCGATTCATCATTCTGGCAGGAGGCGAGTCCGTCATTCCGGCTTTACCTTGCTGGAGCTGCTGGTGGTCATGGTCATCATCGGTCTGCTCGCAGGCTATGTCGGTCCCAAGTATTTTGCCCAGATTGGCAAATCCGAGATCAAGGCCACCCGCGCCCAGCTCGACTCCCTGGAAAAAGCGCTGGATCAATATCGCCTGGACACTGGGCACTATCCCTCTACCGAACAAGGCCTGGCCGCGCTGACCGTCAAGCCGGACAACGATGCCCGCTGGGATGGGCCCTATCTCAAGAAGAACGTGCCTGACGATCCGTGGGGCCATCCTTATCAATACAAAGCGCCCGGCGAACACGGGGAATATGATCTTTATTCGCTCGGGAAAGATGGCCAGCCAGGTGGTAGCAACGAGATGGCTGACATCGTCAGCTGGTAGGCATGCTTTATAAACTCAGCGTACTGCGCGACAAACAATACAGCTCATTGCGCCTGGAAGCGGCCAATGAAAAGGCGGCAGCGTTAGCCGCCAAGGCCCAGGGCTACACCGTGTTTTCGGTGGCGACAGCCGCCCGTGACTGGCAGCTGCAATGGACGCGAGGTGAGCGATTTCCGCTGATGCTGTTCAGTCAGGAGATGCTGGCGCTGCTGGAGGCAGGGCTTAACCTGATCGAAGCCATTGAGGCGCTTTCCGAAAAAGAGCAGCGCCCGCCGGTGCGCGAAACCCTCAAAGGAACCTTGCGTCTGCTCAATGAAGGCCAGCCACTCTCGCTGGCCATGGAAGCTTATCCTCGGGCGTTCCCGCCGCTGTATGTGGCGGCCCTGCGCGCCAGCGAAAAAACCGGCGGCATGCCGGAGGCGTTACGGCGCTATATCGACTACCAATCCCAGGTGGAAGAAGTCAAAAAAAAGGTCATCTCAGCCTCGATTTACCCGGCCATGCTGATCATCGTCGGCGGACTGGTGGTGATGTTCCTGATGGGGTTTGTAGTGCCCAAGTTTGCGCACATTTATGAAGACATGAATGGCGACATGCCCTTGATGTCGCAACTGTTACTGGCGCTGGGCGGCTTTATCGAAACCCATGGCGCGCACTTGCTACTGGCGAGCCTCGGCCTCACGGCCGCGCTGGGCTATCTGTTCAGCCTGCGCCGGGTGCGGGCGGCGATGATGCAGTGGCTGTGGCGCCTGCCGACCATAGGCGAACGCATGCGCATTTACCAGCTATCGCGTTTTTATCGTTCGCTGGGCATGTTGCTGATTGCCGGTATTCCCATTCTGAACGCGCTGTCCATGGTGTCGGGGCTGCTGGCCCCAGCCTTGCGTTCGCGCATGCAGCTGGCTAGCGAGCAGATACGCCAGGGGCAGGCCATCTCGACCGCCATGGAAGCTAACGAACTGTCGACACCGGTGGCGTTGCGCATGCTGCGCGTGGGTGAGCGCAGCGGCATGATGGGCGAGATGATGGGCCGCATTGCCGCTTTTTACGACGAGGAAACCGCGCGCTGGGTCGACTGGTTCACCAAACTGTTTGAGCCTTTGCTCATGCTGGTCATCGGCTTTGTCATCGGCTTTGTGGTACTGATGTTGTACATGCCGATTTTTGATCTGGCAGGCAGCATCCAATGAGCCTGATCAACGCCCAGCGCATCAGCAGTGCCCGGCAACTGGCGGCGCAGTCCAGCCGCCGCCTGATTGAGGTGCTGCAAGACCAGAGCGCCATGCCGCATGAGGCGTTTGTGGCCGAGCTGTCCCGTGCATGTCATTTCCCGGTGATGGATAACCGCGCCATGCACGAGCTCATCCCCGATTTTGAGGTGATGCCGTTTGCCCAGGCTTACCGTCGTGAATGCATTCCGCTACGCCGAGACGATGGTCAGCTGCTGATCGTCATTGCCGATCCGTTTGCGGCCGATGTGCAGGCGTGGTTGCTGGAAGTGATGCCGGAGCCGTTTGAGCTGTATCTCGCGCATTATGCCGATGTCAGTGCTTTTCTCTCGCGTCATGAAGAAACGCTTAAAGCCATGGACAGGGTGCTGGGCAGCCACTCATCCGCCGAAGCGCATGATGAGCATGTGCCCGGGAGTGGATCTGGAAATGGAATAGAACAGCTTTCGCTCAGCCGTATTTCGGAAGACAGCAGCCCTGTGATCCGCCTGGTGAATTCCACGCTGTATGACGCCATGAAGATAGGCGCCAGCGATATTCATCTGGAAACCACGCTGAACGGGCTGGCACTCAAATACCGCATTGATGGCGTGCTGGATGCGGTGGGCCAGATTCAGGGCGTGGACATGGCGGAGCAGATCGTGTCGCGCATCAAGGTCATGGCCGAGCTGGATATTGCCGAGCGCCGTATCCCGCAGGATGGCCGTTTCAAGGTGCATATCCAGCAGCGCGAGGTGGATATCCGCGTGTCCATCATGCCCAGCGTCTATGGCGAAGATGCGGTGCTGCGCATATTGGATCGCAAATCGCTTACCGAGCAGTCGCGTGGTCTCACGCTGGAAAATGTCGGCCTCGATGCGCTGACGCGCCAGCAATTTCGTGCCCTGGCCCGTGAGCCCTACGGCATGGTGCTGGTCACCGGGCCTACTGGTAGCGGCAAGACCACCACGCTATATGCGGCCATTTCCGAAGTGAATACCGGCCGCGACAAGATCATCACCATCGAAGACCCGGTGGAGTACAACCTGCCCGGTGTGCTGCAGATACCGGTCAATGAAAAAAAGGGCCTGACCTTTGCCCGTGGCCTGCGCTCCATCCTGCGGCACGACCCGGACAAGATCATGGTGGGCGAAATCCGCGATTCGGAAACCGCGCAGATTGCCGTGCAGTCCGCCTTGACCGGCCATCTGGTATTCACCACCGTGCATGCCAATAACGTGTTTGATGTCATCGGCCGCTTTATCAATATGGACGTCGATACCTACAGTTTTGTCTCTGCGCTGAATGGCATTCTGGCGCAGCGGCTGGTGCGCCTGAATTGCACGCATTGCCTGGTCGATGACCAGCCCGATGCCGAGCTGCTGCAGGCTTCCATGATCAGCGAGACCGAGGCCGCCAGCATGCAGTTTCGCAAAGGGCAGGGCTGCGGCCATTGCCGTGGCAGCGGTTACAAGGGCCGCATGGCAGTGGCGGAGCTCTTGATCCTGGACGATGAAATCCGCGAGATGATCGTCTCGCGCCAGCCCATACGTCAGCTCAAGGACACCGCGCGTCGCAAGGGCCTGCGCCTCTTGCGCCAGGCCGCCGTCGAAGCGGTGGCGCAGGGCAAAACCACACTGGAAGAAATCAATCGTGTTACCTTCGTCACGGCCTAGTTACAGCCTGAGCCTGTTTCCGGCCAGCGTTACGCTCTGCCAGCCGCATTCTGCATGGGCCTTGGCACGCTGGAAGCGGCGGTTTGCGCCTTCCACATCCACTCTCGTTGGCCCGGCTCAGTGCCTGACGATGCGCGAGGTGGAGCAGGGGGACATGGCGGAGGGCGCCGAGCGTGCCCATGGACATTCCTGGCAGGCGGTCATGCCAGTCTGCCAGCCTTTGCTGGCCGAGCTGCCGGCAGGCAGCAATCTCAGCGTGGTGGTCAGCAATCAATGGCTGCGATACAAACTGCTGCCCGCCATGCCACCCATGCAGTCGCAGGCGGCCAGCCTGGCGATTGCCCGAGAAATGTTCATGGAAACCTATGGCGATGCCGCCGGAACCTGGCGTATTCAGCTTGAACCGCTGCCAAGGGGCGATAGCCAGTTTGCCTGCGCCATGGATCAGGCCTTGCTGGAGGCGATTGCCTCCATGGCGGAGCAGTCGGGTTGCCGACTGGTATCGGTACAGCCTGCCATGATGCAGGCGTATAACCTGATCTATCGTCAGCAGCGCGGCTTGAGCTGTCTGGTACAGGTCGAGCCCGGCCGCATTCATCTGGCCGTGCTGCGCGATGGACACTGGCTGGCGCTCAGTGCCTGCGCCAGTCACGCGCAGGATTGGCCGCGCCATCTCGTGGCATTGCTGCAGCGCGAAACCTTGCGTTTAGGCGATGCGCCCCAGCTGCCCGGCAGCCTGTTCCTGCATGCAGCCTCGCCCATTTCCTTATCCTCTGCCTGGCCTGCGTTGCAGGGCACACTGGCCGAGATGGGCTGGCAGGCGGTACCCATCTTCACCCATGCGCCAGCGTCATCTGCGGCAACATCGCTTACCACTCCTGCCTGGAGTCGCTGAGTCATGCCTATGCTCCGGGTCGATTTTATTGCCGCCAACCAGCCTGCCTGGCCTGGCCGTCTGCTATTGGCGGGCGCCATGGTGCTGACGATGGTGGCATGGCAGTGGCAGTCCGCCATGCAAGCGCAGACGCAAGCCGTGCAAGCGCAACTGCAGGAGGCCAGAAAGCAGGCCGGGCTGGATCAGCCGCGGCAAGCACGCGTGCTTGCAAGCCCGGCGACGCAGGAGGCCATGCAACATGCACGCAGCACGGCTGCGTTTCTGCAGATTCCATGGAGCTCGCTATTCGCCGCGCTGGAAGCCGCTACCGGCCCCGGACTTGCCCTGCTGGACATAGAGCCGGATGCACGCAAACGCCAACTCAAGCTCACCGCGGAAGCCAGCAGTCGCGATGCCGTGTTTGATTACATGCAACGCCTCGAAGCCACGCCCCAGATCAGCCAAGTCGTGCTGCTCAAACACGAAAAACAGCAGGATGCCCCTGAGCAGCCCTGGCGCGTGGTGCTCACCGCGACCTGGCAAGAGCCTTTGCCGGAGTCGACTCCATGATGCGCCTGTTGCGAGTGCTGGAAATGGCACGCCACTGGCTGGGCATGGCCGGTCAGGCGGGTGTATTGCTGATGCTGGCGATTGCGCTGTTCAGCCTGGCGATCATTCTGCCTGAGCAACACCGCCTGTACGCCCAGCGCGATCAATTGGCGTGGCTGCAAGCGCAGCCCAAAGCGGCAGCCAAGCCAGCGCCAGTATTGGCCGAGGCCCAGCAGTTGCAACAGTTTTATGCGCAGTTTCCATCACAGATGGAGCTATCCGAATTGCTGCGGGCCTTGCACCAGCTGGCGCAGGAGTGCGGAGTGGAGCTGGTGCTGGGCGAATACAAGCTGTCGCATGAGCGCAATGCCTTAGCCTTGCAGCGCTACGAGATCATCTTGCCGGTCAGGGCACGCTATAGGGAGTTACGCCGCTTTCTTGATCAGGCAGCCTTGCGTTTTCCCACGCTGGGCTTGGGCGAGATCAGCATCAAGCGCGATGCCGTGAATGAAGGTGAGGCCGAGGTCAGGCTGATGTATGTCTGGCTGCTGAAGGGGGAGGGCGCATGAACGGGATGCAACCGCGCAGGCTGTTGCTCGGTGGCGCCTTGCTGCTGACGCTGGCGGCGATGTATCTGGTGGATACGCCTGATGGCGATGAAGACCTGACCATGCCACGCGCCACCCCACGCAAAGCCAGCTTGCGTTTGCCGTCTGTCAGGCCGGATACGGCACAAGCTGCACTGGCCGGGGACGACGCCTTGCCAGATCTGGCGCGCAGTCGCGCCCGGCAAATCGCCTTTGCCAACCAGGGGGATGCCCATGGTGTGGGCGTCGATTTATGGCAGGCCAGGCTTGAGCCTGTCGCCCCGTCTTCCAATGTTGCCAGCGGTGCCGAGTCAACAGAACCCGCGCTGCCGGTGGTGCCGCCCTTGCCTTATCAGTACATGGGACAAATGGATGATGCACCCGGCGGCAATCTGGTGTTTCTGACATCGCGCAACCGGGTATTCAGCGTCAGCCCCGGTCAGACCATAGAGCAAGTATGGCGGCTGGATAATGTGGACCAGCGGGCCTTGTACCTGACCTATCTGCCACTGAACAGCACCGTGGTGCTGAGCAAGACAGCCAAACCGGTGGTGGCACTTGCCCCATCGCCTGACGATCAACCGACCGACCGCTAGCCACGCGATCCCATCCATGAAACCCACAATGAAGCCTATTCGCCTTTCAACGCTCTGCAGCCTGTTAATGCTGACGATGCTCAATGCCTGCGCCTTTGCGCCCTGGCCCAAGTCCGAGGTCAAGGGGGATACTCCCGAAACGCGGGTACACAGCGCAGAGGAAAACCTGCAGGCCAAACCCGAAGCCGCCGTACCACGCAAGGATATATTGATCACCCAGGAGCAGGCGGTGCAGGAGTTGCTGACTGAGGCGGAAAAGCAGCGCAGTGCCGGGCATTTTGTCGAAGCCAATGCGCTGTATGACCGCGTGATCACACTGGCACCCAACAATGTAAGGGCCATTGCTGGCAAGGCCAGCATCACCCGCGAATATGCCCACAGCAAACGGCTGGATCAGGCGCGGGCGATGCTCGATAACCAGAATAGCGATGGTGCCTGGTCGATATTGCGCACTATCCTGATGGAAAACCCCGATAACAAGGAAGCGCAGCAGTTGCAGGCCAGCATACGCGCCAGCCGCGATGTGGCGCAGGCGGAGCCGCCGCGCCTCAAGCCGCCATTTCAGAAGCCGGTGAGTCTGGAGTTTCGCGATGCCAATATCAAAATGGTTTTCGAGGCGCTGTCGCGTGCGACCGGCATCAACTTCATCCTGGACAAGGATATTCGCGCCGATGCCAAGGCCACGGTGTATATCCGCAAGGCCTCGATTGAGGATGCCATTGAGATGGTGCTGGCGACCAATGGCTTGCAGAAGAAAGCGCTCACCGAAACCAGCGCGTTGATTTTCCCCAACACGCCGCAGAAGGTAAAAGACTACAAGGAGCTGATGATACGCAGCTTTTACCTGACCAATGCCTCGGCCAAGCAGGTGGCGTCCACCCTGAAAACCGTGCTCAAGACCAAGGATGTGGTGGTGGACGAGCGGCTTAACATGCTCGTCATGCGCGATACGCCGGAGGTGATCCATATTGCCGAGAAACTGGTGGCGGCCAATGACCTGGCGGACCCCGAAGTCATGCTGGAAATCGAGGTGCTGGAAATCAGCCGCAGCCGCTTGCAGGAACTGGGCATTGCTTACCCCAACCAGATTTCGGTGAACAGTCGCATTCCGGTGACGACTTCCACGACGGGCTCGGGGATTGCCGTCAGCTCAACGGTCGCCACTGATTCGCCACTGACGCTGGAAGGCTTGCTCAATCTCAATTCCAGCCGCTTTGATGTCTCGCCCAATCCCTCAGTCAACTTCCGCAAAACCACGGGCGACGTCAATCTCATTTCCAACCCGCGCATACGCGTGCGCAATAACGAGAAGGCCAAGATACTGGTGGGCGACAAGGTGCCGATTATCACCACCACCTCCACCGCCAATGTCGGCATTTCGGAAAACGTGACCTATATCGATGTCGGCCTCAAGCTGGATGTGGAGCCGCGCATCACGCTGGATGACTTCGTCAACATCAAGATCGGCCTGGAGGTGAGCTCGCTGGGTGACCGCACCACCACGCGCAATGGCGCCACGGTGTATACCATAGGTACGCGCAATGCCAGCACCCTGTTGCGGCTCAAGGATGGCGAGATGCAGATACTGGCCGGGCTGATACAGGATGAAGAGCGCAAGAATGCCAGCAAACTGCCTGCGCTCGGCGATATTCCCATCCTCGGGCGGCTGTTTTCCAATCAGGAAGACCGCAAGAACAAGACCGAGATCGTACTGGCGATCACGCCACACATCCTGGGTAACATCCGGCGCCCCGACGCGGAAATATCTGAATACTGGTCAGGCACCGAGAATGGCATTTCGGACAAGCCACAGCTGGCGGCCCCCGCCGGGAGTGGCAGCTCGTCTACCAGTGGCCCTGCCGTAGAATCCACTTCTGGAGCTGCCGCAGCGGATGCTAGTGCTGTCTCTTCTGAAGATGCCATGATTGCCCAGCCTGATCCCGCAGCAGCCAATGCCAGCCAGACGGTGCCTGCGGCTCCAGTCAATGCTGCCCCGGCGCCTGCGCCACAACCGGCAGTGGAAGGTGTGGACCTGTCGCGATGAAGTCTCGCGCCGGATTCACACTGATCGAAATGGTGGTCACGGTGGTGATTGTGTCCATCCTCGCCGCGGCGGCCATGCCGGTGATGCAGCTGACGCTCAAGCGTAACAAGGAAGCCGAGTTGCGCACCTGCCTGCGCCAGATTCGCGAGGCTCTTGATGCCTACAAGCAAGCCTATGACGAAGGCAAGATCAAGCCCGGGCTTGATCAGTCCGGCTATCCGCCCAGCCTGGACGTGCTGGAGCGCGGCGTGCAGGACCAGACCCGGCCAGACAAGAAGATCATTCGCTTCATACGCAAGATTCCACGCGATCCGCTTAATCATGATCTGACGCTTGCCCCGGCCGAGACCTGGGGCAAGCGCAGCTACCAGAGCGAGGCCGATGCGCCCAGCGAAGGCGAGGATGTCTACGATGTCTATTCCAAAAGCCCGGAGCAGGCCATCAACGGAAGCTGGTACCGTGACTGGTAAATGCCTTGGTGGCCGCAAGCCTGGCAAGGGTTTTACCCTGATCGAACTGATGGTGGTGATGACCATCGTCGCCTTGCTGATCGCGATTGCCGTACCGCGCTATTTTCATAGTGTGGACAAGGCCCGGGAATCCACGCTGCGACAGGACCTCAACATCATGCGCGAGGCGATCGACAAGTTTTACGGAGACCACGAGCGGTATCCTCGTTCGCTGGAAGAGCTGGTCAGCAAGCATTACATTCGCGCCGTGCCACCAGATCCGATCACCGGTTCCCGCGAGACCTGGGTGCTGATCGCGCCCGAGCTGAATGTGAATGGCGTGGAGGCGAACAGTGACAGCGCCGTGTATGACATCAGGAGTGGCGCGCCGGGCACCGCGCGCGACGGAACGGCCTATGCCGACTGGTAGAGGCATGGGGATGGTTGATCAGCGCGGATTCAGCTATATCGGCTTGCTGCTCATGATCGCGATTGCGGGGGTGGGCCTGGCGGCAGTCGGCATGCGCTGGCATCAGCAGCTACGCGCAGAAAAAGAAAAACAGCTGTTGTTTGTCGGGCATCAGTACCGCGCGGCGATTGCCAGCTACCAGGCGGCCAATCCGACTGGCCCGCCAGTCTATCCGGCCAGTCTGGATGATCTTTTGCTGGATAAACGCTACCCCAACATCAAGCGTCATTTGCGCAAGCGGTACGATGATCCCATCACGGGCAGTGCGGAGTGGGGGCTGATCCGGCAGCAGGGCCGCATTATCGGCATTTACAGCCTGTCGCGCGATAAACCTGTCAAGCAGGCCGGGTTTGCGCCGGATGATCGTGGGTTCAAAGGCGCCAGCAGCTATCGCAAGTGGGTATTCGGTCAGGAGCTGCTGGAACCGGAGACGCCGCAAATCGGATTTTCCAAGCCGTAATCCCGCGATCATGGCGCGGGTGAATGTCTCCTGGCAGCGCAGTGTGCGATGTTCAATTGCCCAGGCTATCCTGCAACTGGCGATATTTGCGCAATACCCTGGGAACATAGCGCTGGGTTTCGGCATAAGGCGGCACGCGGTAGCCATGGCGGATGACGGCTTGCGGCCCCGCATTGTAGGCGGCCAGCATCAGAGAGGTATCGCCATGAAATTGCTGCTTAAGCCATTGCAGGTATTGGGCGGCTGCCAGCACATTCTGCGCCGGGTCCAGACTGTTGGTGACGCCGTAACGTCTGGCGGTCGCAGGCATCAGCTGCATCAAGCCTCTGGCGCCTTTGGGCGATACCGCGAGGCGGTTGCCGTTTGATTCCACATGCATGACCGCATGCAGCAGGGCAGGCTCCAGCGAGGTAAGCCTTGCGGCATGGCTGACGCTCGCGGCAAAGGGCAGGTTTGCTGTCGGCGCAGTTGCTGCAGGGCTTGCCGTGTTCTTTGCCTGGCCGGACTCTGCATCGGCGACCAGTACCACATACGTGTTCGCGGGGTCTGATGCTTGCGCTTCCAGATTGGTGAGGTGAATTTCCTCAGTGTCATTTTTTTGCATGTAGATATCGGCCTGCGCATAGGCAGGTATCAACAACCAGAGCAGGCAAATGCAAGTGGGGACGTGGACCATGGCACCAGCATACAAACCTGGCATGAAAGCTTGATGACATGGAGGCAGCAAATTTGGCAACCAACAGGAACAAAGCGATGGGGAGGGCCGGTCTCAGCGGGCGCATGCCCAGCCGACAATTCTTGTCACCCTTGATTGTTCGGCGTGTTTTTCGTCCCTATGATGAGTCAGCTTTCTCACAAAAGCGGCGGCCGGCAGACAGTTTGTTGCTGGCCGCAATCTCGTTGTTTCCATGCTTTTCATCCTCCAATCCCCGTTCGCGTGCCATTTTGTTGGCTTGTAAGCCCGGGGTGCAACTGGCAATATGGCAGACTTTGGTTTTAACGTGCTGGTGGGGTTATGAATAATCTGAATTACAAGTCTTTAGCGGTTGCTGCGGTTGTTTTGATGCTGAACGGATGTGGCGGCATGAAGGTCTGGCCATTTGGTGCCGATGAAGTGGCCAGCGTGCCCGGCGCGCCCGCCAACTCAACGGCCTATTTCTGCGAAAAGAACAAGAAATTCTTTGTGCGCATGCTGGATAACGGCGCCACGGCCTGGGTGATCTTGCCTGAGCGCGAATTTGCCCTGGCAAAATCAGGCAGCACGTTCACCAACGGCGTTTCCACCCTGACCATTCAAGGGCAGGAGGCAAGCTTGATGGTGACGCCGGAAAATACCTATAGCGCTTGCAGCGTACCGGCACCCGTCAAAAAGTAAAACGACAGCGCAAGGCATAAAAAAAGAGCCATCATCGATGGCTCTTTTGCGTTTCAGGCCGGCCCGTTAAGGCTTGCAGGCAAACTGCATGATGCGTTTCTGCTCGATCAGGCTTTCTTCCTTGCTGCCAATATCAAAGCCGTTGGGGCAATAAGCTTTGGCTTTTTCATTGCATTTGTCCCAGGACGAGAAGCCGTTGCAGTTCACACTGATCCATTCGCGGCTGGGTTTCGCGTTCGGTGTGCTGCATGCCGAAAGCGATGCCAGCATGGCGACTAATAGTAATTTTTTCATGAAGTGGTTCCTTTTAGCTTGAGTGGGCAAATCTGTTACCGCGCGCTGAGTTGGCGCAAGTCATCGATAATTTCCTGCGAGTGGCGCGAAGTATCCACGCTTTGATAGACCTTGGCAATCTGGCCCTCAGGGTTAATCAAGAAGGTATAACGCTTGGCGATTTTGATGATGCCCAGATTGGTCAGCGCGCCATAACTCGCGGCGACTTTGCCATCAGTATCTGACAGCAGTGGAAACGGCAGGTTGTACTTTTTTGCAAACTTGGCGTGCGACTCGGTGTCGTCCACGCTGATCCCCACAATCTTCGCCCCCAGCTTTTCCAGCTGCACCATGTCATCGCGAAAGCTGCAAGCCTCCTTGGTGCAGCCCGGTGTGTCATCCTTGGGGTAGAAGTACAGCACCAGCCAGCTCCCCTGATAATCCTGCAAGCGATGCGCATCGCCCTTGATGCCCGTCAGCGAAAAAGGCGGCGCGGCCTGACCCACCTGTGGCAAAGGGCTCGCCATGGCAAACGAGCGGTAAAGCAAAAAGCCGAAAAACACAAAAGCAGACGCAAGAAGGATTTTCATTGGTAAAGCCCGCGAAACAAAGATCTTCATCATAACAAGCCTGACCGGGATTTTGTATTTGCAAATTTCCTGCAACGTTTTTTGTGCGAAAATAACGCCCTTGCCCTCGTAGCTCAGTGGATAGAGCATTCGCCTCCTAAGCGAAGGGTCACAGGTTCAACTCCTGTCGAGGGCACCATCTGATCATCTCCTGACATCCAATATGGTCCAGTAACACCAATAAAAAATAATAAGTTACTGATGTTGATGTCTCATGTAGTCCAATTATCTTGATTGACATGCAAGCAAAGGATCGCGGCCATGTTGAAGACGATGCTCTAAGGACTATCCTCTTCGAATCATCTCCTTAAATTTTGGATATGCTTCTTTGAAATGCTAATGTCTTTTTAATATTTTCAAATGAAACATGATCTGGCAAAAGGATAGCAAACTGGATGCTGCAAATATGACCGATAGTGGACTAATTACCAGATGCTCGTGGGCTGAAGGCGACCCTCTGATGCAAACCTACCACGATACAGAGTGGGCTATCCCGATCCGGGACTCGCGCCTGTTGTGGGAAACGCTGATGCTCGAGGGTTTTCAGGCAGGCTTGGCCTGGATCATTGTGCTCCGCAAGCGTGAGGCCTTCCGCAAGGCGTTTGATCACTTTGATCCGGCGAAGGTCGCGCACTACGGGGAAAGTGATATTTTGCGGTTGATGGCAGACGCCGGAATCATCCGCGCCAGGGCCAAGATCGAGGCGACGATTCGAGGCGCGCAGATTTACTGCGAAATGGAAAGCCGTGGGGAAAGTTTCAGTGAGTTTTGCTGGTCGTTTACTGACGGCAAGGTGATAGAGGGCGATGGCCAAAGCTGGATCGCGAGTTCGCCGCTCTCCGAAAGAATCTCAAAAGAGTTGAAGAAAAAAGGCTTCAAGTTCGTGGGCCCAACCATTGTGTATGCCTGGATGCAGGCCGTGGGGATCGTCAACGATCACGCGGCGACGTGCTTTTGCCGCAAATCAGACCTTTCTTAATCCTGTAGACATTCATTTTTTATCATGTCCAATCTGCACATTACCGAAATCAAAGCCTTCGTTCCTTCCAAAGACTTTGCCTTGTCGAAGCAGTTTTATACCGATATGGGGTTCACCATGGCCTCCGAGGGTGGTGGTGTTGCCTACTTTCATTTTGAAGGGGTGAGCTTTCTGCTGCAGGATTATTGTGCGGAAGGATTTGCTGAAAATTTCATGATGCATATTCTGGTGGAGGATGTGGAGGCCTGGTGGCGCCATATTGAGGATAGCGGTGTCGTGGAAAAATACGCGGTCAAGATCTGGCCGATGGAGACGCAATCATGGGGCATGCGGGATTTTTGCCTGACTGACCCCGCGGGTGTTCTCTGGCGTATTGGGCAGAATGTGGATTGATGGTTGTCGCCAGATTTCTCACTGACCAGGCACGAAATGGCTCCCGCATGTGGGCTTGCATTCAAACACGCTCGACTCTGGCTTGAGGTGGCATGAGCACTAAAACCACTCCGGTATACCCCACAACTCCCGCGCCTCAGCCGGTCTCTCTGGCGCAGGCGTTCTGGTATTGGCTCAAGTTGGGGTTTATCAGTTTTGGCGGGCCCGCAGGTCAGATTGCCATCATGCATCACGATCTGGTGGAGAAAAAACGCTGGATTTCTGATCAGCGTTTTTTGCATGCCTTGAATTACTGCATGGTGCTGCCCGGCCCGGAGGCGCAGCAGCTGGCGACCTATCTCGGCTGGCTGATGCATCGTAGCTGGGGCGGAATTGTCGCCGGTGGTTTGTTTGTGCTGCCATCGTTTTTCATTTTGACGGGTCTGGCCTGGATTTACATGGCGTATGGGTCTGTTCCTGCTGTGGCGGGGGTGTTGTACGGGATCAAGCCTGCGGTGGTGGCGATTGTGATGTTTGCGGCATATCGCATAGGGCTGCGCACCCTTAAAAACCGGGTGCTATGGAGCATTGCTGTGCTGGCGTTTCTGGCGATATTTGTGCTCAAACTGTCGTTCCCCTGGATTATTGTTTCTGCCGGGCTGATCGGCTATCTGGGCGGCAACTATTTTCCGACATATTTTAAGGTGGGGGGCAGCCATGGCTCTGGCGGGGGAAATTTGGGGCCCGCACTGATTGATGACCATACGCCTGCCCCCACACATGCGATATTCAGCTGGGCCAGATTCTGGAAGGTGGCGCTGACTGGTTTGGCCATCTGGCTGCTTGCCATGGGTGGGCTCATTGCCGCGTATGGCTGGCATGGGGCGTATACGCAGATGGGGTGGTTCTTTACCAAAGCTGCACTGCTGACCTTTGGTGGTGCGTATGCGGCCTTGCCTTATGTCTATCAGGGGGCAGTGGAGCATTATCACTGGCTTACCGTCCCGCAGATGATGGATGGCCTGGCATTGGGCGAGACCACGCCAGGGCCGCTCATCATGGTGGTGACCTTTGTCGGCTTTGTGGGGGGATGGGTAAGCGAGGTGTTCGGGGCTGGCGCCACCGTGGCTTCTGCGTTTGTGGCGGCAGGCATAGTGACCTTTTTTACCTTTCTGCCCAGCTTTGTGTTCATTCTGCTGGGTGGGCCGTTTATCGAGACTACCCATGGCAAGCTGAAATTTACCGCGCCGCTCTCGGCAATTACGGCAGCGGTGGTCGGCGTGATTGTCAATCTGGCGGTGTTCTTTGCGTATCACGTGATGTGGCCACAAGGGCTGGATGCAACGGTAGACTGGATTGCCGTGATGCTGGCACTGGCAGCTGTTATCGCCATTTTTCGTTTCAAGGTCGGCGTCATACCGGTCATCCTGACATCAGGCCTGCTGGGCATGTGCCTGAAGCTCGCGTCGTCCTGATCCGCTGGGGACTGTCAGCGGGGTTTGTTGCGGTGAGGCGCAACCTATATCCTTCAGCGCAGTCCTAGCAAGGTAAGCACCTGTCTCCTCGTTTTTCCATCGCAGTTACTTCTTAAGGTATTCCCACATGAAGCGTTTTTTGACTGTCCTCGGCTTGTGCTGTTGTATCAGCCTTTCCGTTAGCAGCGCCCAGGCAGAGCCTCGCCCCAAGGTCATGGCGCTGGATTTTCAGCTGAATGATATGACGGATATTCCGAATGCTCCGGAAGAACTGGAGCGCATTGCGCTTTTATCGTCGGCATTTCATGAGAAGCTTGCCGAGAAGGGTATTGACCTTGTCCCGCCAAATGCAGCGATCACGGCGGCCATGGCGAGCCAGTCCGCCACCTATCTTTACAACAATGTCGAGAATGCAGCGCGGCTGGCGGAGGGGAGCGGAGCAGACTATCTGCTGATTGGCGTGGCGTTGAAGCCTACTTATCTCTTTGTTTACCCGCGGGTGCTGCTGGTGGATATCAAAACCCATCAGGTGCTCATGTCCAAATCCTCGCAACTGGAAAGCTCCTGGACGGATCGCAACACGACCATACGCACAGCGGCCAATCTGGCTCAGGTAGTAAAGGATCGTCTCTTGAAAATTGAAGGTGCTAACTAAGCTGCACTGCGCCTTGGCGCGTGGCAGTAAATAATTCGCCAGGTGTCGTATTGTACTGAAGTACAGGTGTACCACGGTACAATGGTCGCCTTATCGCTCGTTCCCTAGAATGGCTTCCAACAATCATTCAACAACACGGGGAACGAAAATCATGAATAAATTCAAAATCGGCGTGATGGTCGCTCTGGCTGTATTCAGCCTGAACGCCTCTGCTACCAGCTTCAAGTATGGCAAGGGCGACAACCATGACCGCGACGGCAAGTACAGCACTTCGCATGATGGTTGTTCTGTTTGCGATCCTGACAACAGTATTTTCGGTTCGGATTTCAAGGATGGCAAAACTACACAAACCTTCAAGAACTTCATTCCGGATACTGATGCGACTTTCACGGCTGTCGGCGGTACATTCCAGAAAAAGACTCAAGATGGCTATACCGGGGTAGGTATTTCCGGCAAGACGTCTGGTGAAATTGATATCGGCGAAAGAATTGATGTTTCCTTCACCAATGACATCATCATCACCAACATCACGCTGGGTCTGCTGTTTGATGGTCCTGAGTACGGCGATGTAAACGAAACCGCCAAGATCACGGCCACCTTCATGGATGGTTCAACAGCCGATTACTTCCTGACGGCTACTGGTCTGACGACGGCTACCTGGTCTGGTCCTGGCACCGTGAGCAACATCAGCGAAGCCAGCTACGGCGAAGGCGCGTTGTGGGCGATTGCCAATCCTTTCGGCAACAAGCAAGTGAGTGGATTGTCGTTCACCGCTGTGACGGGTCTTTGTGGTAGCGGTAGCTGCAACAACCAATCCGACTACGTGCTGCATTGCATTTCGGCAGTACCCGAGCCATCGACCTACGCCATGATGATGGCAGGCATTGCCGCTGTTGGCTTCAGTGCTCGTCGCAAGGCTAAAAAGCAAGCTTGATCGGCATCATGCATCAATAAAAAAGGCTCCTTGCAGGAGCCTTTTTTGTTTTGCCACCCTCCCATTGTGATGAGAGCTGGCGGTGGTGGCCTTCCGTTTTTCAGCCTGCCTTAATAGCTGCCACCGCTACTTTCCTTTTGCATGTCACGTGACTTGTTGGCTTTGCTTTCCGTTTCGGATTTCTTTTTCAGCTTTTGAATATCATTTTCGCTGCCCGTTGTTGCGCCATCCGGGGAATGTTGTTTGGAGTTCTGGTGCGTGGCATGTGGCTTTTCCATTTGCTCCGGCGGTGTTGTGGTGGCGGAATTGCCGGAACTGGTTTCTGCGAATGAAAATGGGCTGCCGAGTAGCAGCATCAGGCTGCATAGCGTGCTCACAATAAGTTTCATGACGATCTCCTTCGATTGTTTGTAATTGGATATTTGTAATTATTGCTTGGTGCATCTTCACGTTAAGACATCAACGCGAATGTCCGCATCCGGTAATGGCTTAATTCCATGTAGGAATTATTGTCCAGGCGCTTTTTTGTCAGTGCTTTCTGACATCAGAATCAGGACTTAACCGATCAGCCCCATCGCTTGCATAAGTAATAATCTGTGCAACCAGTCCAGATAATGGCTCGCGCCAGCTGTCTGCTGATTCATCCACATTTATTAGGGGTTAGCATGTCAAAGTCCGGAGTTTCGCGCGAGGATGTCATTGATTTTGTAATGAGTTGCGAACATGTTTTTCGGCTGGGGATTTACGAGAAAAAAAGACTTGATGAGCTCGATGCATTCGCCATGCAAAGGAAGATGGCACATTATCTGCGCGTGGCAACAGATCCACGGTTGTTGCGAATTTATCCCGAAGCTGCCGCCAAGCAGAAATGCATATTGATCGATCTGGACGTGGCACCTTGCGCGTACGTCATGGAGGTTCTCGGGCAATGGAGTTCGCGCGCCCTGGCATCCAGGGTGGCTGTTGAGGTGACAGTGGCGGGTACCATGATATTGAATACCCGATCGAACCTAATGAAGCCATTAAAGCAGCGTAAGCGTGCTACTGTGGCTTCCGTATCGCTTTAAGCATTCGGGCCAGTTTCCCAGAAAAATAATGCTACTCGCCACATGGGGTGCTGGTTCATGGTAGGCATAAACAAAAAATAGTTAAAAAGGTGAAGCCGAATGATAACTTTTTCGACAGATCGTTATAGTGATATCAGCATGTTTAACGATGTGGCCCAACAACTGTTAAGCATGATTGGGCATAGTGGCTCGGTACCCGGCGCCATATTGGCGGAAGATGTGCCAGCAGCTTTGCAACGGCTGAAGCAGGCCAGTGAGTCCGATACCGAAGTGATTGCAGGGGACGATGATGGCGATGACAGTGGCGAAAGCGCCGGAGTTAGTCTGAAGATGCGTGCATTGCCTTTGATTGCGCTATTCGAATCGGCGCAACAGAACAACAGCAATGTGATGTGGCGTTAGCTTTGGGTGGCTTTTTCACTCGTGGTTGATCTGGAAAATGCATGTCTTCACGTAAGCTTTTATAAGCTGTCTGCCGTAGCTCGATTCCCTTTATAACGACGTATAGCGACTAGACTATACTGTCTAGACTAAATGACAGCATTGCGCTAATCTTTGGACGGTTTACCCAGTGCCTGACGTGGCAAGTACAAGGGAATGAGATATGAAAACCGGATTTCAACAGGCGAGACAGCCTGGCCAGAGTGAGATGCATGCATTAATCGGGCTTTTAAATGCGGGACACATGCCGCAGGCGGAGGCGACAGCAAGAGCCATGCTACGGCAGTATCCGCAGACGCTCATGTTGCACAATGTACTGGGCATCGCATTAGAGTCGCAACAAAAGTATGCTGATGCGGCGGTAAGCTATCGAAACGCGATTGCGCTTGAGCCCAAAATCGCTGAAATACACTTCAACCTGGGCGTGGTGCTGGGGCATCTTGGCCGTATGGAAGAAGCCATCGCCTCTTATCGCAAAGCCATCTCGCTCAAACCTGACCTCGCGGTGGCGTATTTCAACCTTGGATTTGCCTTGCAAACCCTGGGCCGTTATGAAGAGGCCATTCCCAGCTATCGCAAAGCGGCAGCCATGCAGCCTACGTTTTACGAAGCGCATGGCAACCTTGGCACCGTATTGCAGAAGCAAGGCAAGACGGAAGACGCCATCGCCAGCTACCGCAAAGCGCTCGACATCCATGCCGATGCGCGCGGTTATTTTAACCTGGCGACCGCATTGCGCGACCATGGACAGCTGGAGGATGCGGTGACCGCATATCGTGCTGCGCTACGCATGCAGCCGGACTATGCAGATGCATGGAACAACCTGGGTGAGGCATTGCGGGATCAGGGCAATATGGATGAGGCGGTCAAAGCCTATCAACAAGCCTTGCAACTTGCTGTCGCACATCCTGCCGCCAACTACAATCTGGCCGAATTCCTTTATCTTGCGGCTGAATACGCGCAGGCGATTCCGTATTTTGAGCGTTCTCAATTGGGCGATTGGCAAGAGCGTATTCTGTACTGTCTTTATAAATCCGGGCAGTTTGATGCCTTCAAGGCCCGCTTGCCTCACGCCATGGGCGATACCCATGCGTCGCCATTCCTGGCGACCTTATCTACGCATTATTCAACCAACTTTGGTGTGCCTGATTCCTATCGATTTTGCCCGCAACCCATGGATTATGTATTTCATAGCCGCATTGCACCTTTGGCCGAGCAAGACAGCACTTTGCTGCATGCGCTGCTGAAAGACATTACCCTCACCGAAATTGCCGAGCGTAAGCAGGGCCGGCTGCATCATGGCATACAGTCTGCGGGCAATCTGTTCAAACGCTCCGAGGCATCTTTCAAAACGCTTGCGCAGCTAATCAAGCAGCAGGTGCAGGCATTTCGCGAGCACTACGCCGGACAGGATTGCGAACTGATCGAAGGATTCCCCGACGACATTGAGTTCACCAGCTCCTGGTACGTGAAAATGCAAAAAGGCGGTCATCTGACTTCGCATATACACGAGATCGGCTGGCTAAGCGGCTGTGTTTACCTGGCGATTCCCAAAGACAAGCAGGGCGAGCATGACGGCAGCATTGAGTTCAGTACCGATGGTGACGAATACCCGCGGCAACATGATGATTTCCCAGTGAAAGTGATTGCGCCACAGGTGGGCGACATCGTGCTGTTCCCGTCGTCACTCTTTCATCGCACCATTCCATTCAACTCCAATGAAGAGCGCATTTGCGTGGCATTTGATATTAAACCCCGCGTGGCCAAGGTCGGCGCTGCGGTCACCATGACCGTAGCCTGGATGGCAATGACCTTGGCTGACATCCTTGAAATTGGGGTGGTTTCACTCAGGTACGCGGTATAAGTCATCGCTGCCACCCATAATCGTTGTGCTCATAAAAAAACCTGAGATGTGTCTCAGGTTTTTTTATGGCGCATGGCGCTGAGGATTAAACTTTTTTGCCACCAGGACCAGCCAGGTACCAGACGATCAGGCCCAATACCGGGAATACCAGCACTCCCAGTATCCATAATATTTTAGCGACCGTATCAGCCGAGCTTTGCGCAATTTTGATGATGGCAAAAATGTCGGCGATCAAAATCAGTAATCCGATGATGCTGCTCATTTATTTCCCCTTTTTTCTATGTATTGGTGTCAGTCATCATAGGCGCAAGCCAGGGTTGCGCCTATAGGCTTCTATCCTATGTCCATGTAGGACAGAAAAGGACATTTGAAAGTGTGGTATTTAGGCAACGACGGCCTTGGCATCCCCGAACATACACGTCGTGACGCACCTTCCGCAGTTTTCTTTTTTGTTGCATCTGCGCAACATCGCAAAAATCTTTACTTTATTTAACAAATGCTAATCGTTATCATTAGCGTCAAATTGCAAGCCATGATGACAATTCAAGCCAGCGATCACCTCCATAAAAATTACTATATTTAGGATTTGACTCTATGCTTTCATTAAAAGAGCCGATTGTGTCGCATTTGGCCGGAACAAAAATGGCTGTCCCGCCGTGTGCCGCATCCCAGATTTTTCCTGTGGGCGCCATCGTTGCTGCCTTGTTTCTTAGTTCTGGTGCTTATGCAGCTGACGCTGCCTCTTCTGATACATCGGTAACAAAAGAGAAGGCTGCTGAAGAGCAGCAAGTATTGCCGGAGGTTGCTGTCAGCGCCTCCAGGGAAAAAGCCAAAGAAGATGGCTATCAGGCTACCAAGACCCGTGTTGGCAAAGTGTTGCAGGATCCCCAGGATGTCCCACAAGCGGTAACGACAGTTACTCGCAGCCTGATGACGGACCAGCAGGTTGGATCCCTGCGTGAAGCATTGCGCAATGTTTCTGGCCTGACCTTTAATGCGGGCGAGGGTGGTCGCGCTGGCGATAACATGATGCTCAGAGGTTTCTATACTTTTGGCGACATTTATCTTGATGGCATCCGTGATACTGCTCAATACAATCGCGAGACATTCAATCTTGAGCAGGTTGATGTGCTGCGCGGATCCGCGGCCATGTTGTTTGGTCGTGGCCAGGCTGGTGGGGTGATTAACCAGGTCAGCAAAATGGCCAAACTGGAAGATGAAAACAAGCTGACAGCTAGCCTGGGTGATTACGGTTATAACCAGACCACGGCTGATATCAACAAGACACTGGGCGAAACGGTGGCATTACGTATCAATGTCATGGATCGCTCCGAGGAGGCAACTCGCAAGAACAAGGCAGCGGACGACCGCCCTGAGCTGGATCGCAAAGGTATCGCATTGAGCCTCGGCCTGGGTATCGGTACCGATAACGAACTTTTCTTGAATCATGTGTATACCCAAACACGTGATACACCTGATTATGGTATTCGTTTTTTCAATACCAAGCCTGTTGACAAGTTCTATGGCACATACTGGGGCAACAAGTCCAACTTTGATGATAGCGATACGCGAGTTTCCACTGCCATCTTTACTCACAAGTTCAATGATAAAACCCAATGGCGTACACAATTGCGACATGGTTCTTATGAGCGCGCCTATTGGGTGAAAACGCCCCCCACTGGTGAAGACCCCGCACTGCCAACGGCATCTGCAGGCACTGGTGGCAATATCGCTCGTAAACTGGATTATCAGACAGTGACACTGCAATCGGATTTGTCGTCCGAGGTTACCATTGGCAAGACTACTCACCAGATCGTCACTGGCGTGGAGTATCTGCACGAAAATTCTTATCGTCAAAGCTTGCGCAATCTCGGAACTACCACCAATCCTGATTACACATCAAGTGCTGTGGTGGAGACTGGGAATACGGGTCTGAACGAATTCAAGAGTGACAGTTATGCGTTTTTTGCACAGGACACCATTGAATTCATTCCCAACTGGAAGCTTTTGCTGGGTATCCGTCGTGACCACATGAGTGCAGATTACCTTCGCAACACACGGGTAAATACAACCAATCCGGCAGAATATGAAGATCTGAAATCGCATATGACCTATAGCGAAAACAGCTACCGGTCTGGCTTGTCCTGGCAACCTAGCCCGACACAGCACTATTATCTGAGCTACAGCGATGCATTCAGCCCAACGGCTGATTTGTATCAGCTTACGGTGGCCCCTGCCCCAGCCGAGAAGAGCCGTACAACGGAGTTGGGTGCTAAGTGGTTGTTTTTTGATGGTGACCTTGCATTCCGCACGGCGCTATACCGCTCTGATAAAAATTGGGAACGCAACACCGATCTTGAGTCAACGGCCTCTATCCTGACGCGCAAGCGTCGTACGGACGGTCTAGAATTCGAATTGGCCGGCCGGGTAACAGATAACTGGGAGGTGTTCGGTGGCGTGGCCTTCATGGATTCCCGCATCCTCAAGGTGGCGGAAAACACGAATGCGATTAGCGGTGTTGTGACAGAAGGTGACCCGCGCTTTGAGGGGCAGCGTTCGCGCAATACACCTCCAATGACGGCTAATTTCTGGACGACATACAGATTGTTCGGTAACTGGCGTCTTGGCGGTGGTTTTGAAGCCAAGGGCGAGCGCTATGGCTATGTGCCTTCCTCTGCCACTGGACCATTTGTCGATGGCGAATTCCGCCCGAATACCATCCCCGGCTACACTCGCTGGGATGCAATGGTGAGCTATGAAGAGAAGCGTTGGGCGGTGCGTCTCAATGTCAAGAACCTGTTCAACAAGGAGTACTACGATGCCTTGTATGACAACGGTGGCTTGGTGGTTCCCGGCAATCGTCGTATCGCGATCCTGACCACGGAAATCAAGTTCTAGGCGTTGTGGTTTGAATGTGGGCCAGGTCATGGGTATCATGGCCTGGCCTTTTGTTTATTAAGCGGAAATCATGCTATTACATATCCCTCAAGTGCTGAATTCTGCTGAGCTGATTGAGTTGCGCAAGCTGCTGGCCTCTGCCAATTGGGCGGACGGCAAAGTGACCGCAGGCACACAGTCTGAGCAGGTCAAGCGCAATATCCAACTGCCGGAAACCTCTGCCGAAGCCGAGCAGGCCAGGCAGATTGTTCTCCGGGCATTAAGTCGCAATGCCCTGTTTTTCTCGGCGGCCTTGCCCAAGAAAATCTACCCTCCATTATTTAACCAATACCGTGAAGGCATGGATTTTGGCGCACATATTGATAACTCTGTGAGAACGCATGCCATGTCTGGCATGCATGTGCGTACCGATATCTCATGCACGCTGTTTCTGGCTGACCCGGACAGTTATGAAGGTGGCGAGCTGGTCGTGGAAGATACCTATGGGCATCAGATGGTAAAACTGCCAGCGGGCGATATGGTGCTCTACCCGGGTACCAGCCTGCATCATGTCCGGCCTGTCACGCAGGGCGCGCGCCTGGCGAGTTTTTTCTGGATACAAAGCATGATCCGCGAGGATGCCCAGCGGACGCTGCTGTTTGACATGGATGCTGCGATTGCGACCTTGCGCGAGCAAGTGGGCGATAATGCCGCGGTCATACGATTAACTGGCAATTACCACAATCTGATCCGGATGTGGGCGGATACTTAGGAGTAAAAGAATATGAAACTACACGCATACAGCTTGGGTGCCCTGTTGTTTGTCTCGTCCTTTAATGCTTATGCCGGGGCCGATTGTCCTGCTTATCCCAAAGAAGAGTGGGCATCGGAAGACACCTTGAAGGAAGCCTTGGCTCAGGAAGGCTATAAAATCAAGAAATTCAAGGTGGATGGTAATTGCTACGAAATCTATGGCTGGAACAAGCAGGGTAAAAAAGTTGAAATCTATTTCGACATGAAGACCTTTGCCATTATCAAAGCGGAAGTTGAGCGATAGTCTGCAGGCGTCGGTCATGTGGCCCTGGTTGGTAAGACTCACTCATTGGTGGTTGGCCACCATTATCATGGTTAACTGGATTAACGACACAGGTGACTGGCACCGGATGCTGGGGTATATGGGAGCAGGGGTTGTGGCGATCAGGGTCGTCTATGGCATGATGTCCACCCTCCCTGCTGTGCAGTTCTACTGGCCACAGCCTCGTCAATTGGTGGCACATCTGAAATCCGTTTTGCACGGCCAACCCGAGTATCATGTCGGCCATAATCCTCTGGGGCAGTTGGCGGTATACCTGATGTGGCTGCTGGTGATATTGCTCGCTTTTACCGGCTGGCTAAGTCGAACAGATGCTTATTGGGGGGAGGATTGGCCGGTGTTTCTGCATACGAGCCTGTCGTCTTTGCTGCAAGCGCTGGTGCTTATTCACCTGGCTGGGGTGATGGTCATGTCCAGAATTCAGGGCAAGAATCTGATCAGAAGCATGATTTTGCGAAAATAATTGTAAAACTATGATATGCCTCAAAGTACTGTCGCTGATGGTCTGTAAGACTGCCGCATAAGCATCTTTTCCTTTACTGATTTGTTCAATATGCAAAAAACACCTGCGCAACAAAATGCTCAACGTGGCCGTACGCTGCGTCTATTAAGAAAAATTCATGGCTGGCTGGGACTGTGGGGTGCCGTGTTGGGATTGTTGTTCGGTGTGACTGGGTTTTTGCTGAACCATCGTGCCGTCATGAAGATCCCGGCTGCCCAGATGGAGGAGAGTGAAATCCAGCTGAGTATGCCGCAACCTTATCCGCAAGACGCCAAGGCATTTGCGGCCTTCGTGCAGCAGGCGCTGGATATCCGCCATGATCCTCTTGAGCGCAAACCGCGCAAAGGCGCCAAAGAAAAAGCGGTGCAGGCCCCGGTGATGAAGGAGACGGGCGAGCACGATGCGCATTTCATGGGCCGTGAAATGATTCAGCCAGCCAAGTGGGAGGTGGAATTTCGCATGCCGCAGGTAAGAATTCGTGCGGAATATACGGCGGGCAACCAGTTTGCGACCATACATCGCGAAGATGCGAATGCCTGGGCTTACATCATGAACATGCACAAAGGTGTGGGGGCCAATACCGCCTGGGTATTGCTGGCCGATACCATCGCCGGGGCCATGATTGTACTGTCAATAACGGGTGTGTTGCTGTGGACCAAAATGCGTCAATCACGCCTGGTCATGACAGGCCTGATCGCTACTTCTATTGTGCTGACTATCTGGGCTGCGCTCGGCATGCTGTAATTCGCAAGCTGATCCAGGCAAACGCAGAGCACATATCGATCGCAGATATGTGCTTTTTTTTGGCCGCAAGCTGAAGGACTTGTTCAGGCATAGCGATGCAAGGGATAACAGAATTGCCAAAGGTAAAATCTTTACTATAATTTACAATTGTAAATTATTCTCACTATCAATTCAGGCCTGATGAAACTCGCAGGACTGGAGCGAAAACATAAAAAGATTTCACGCATGCATTCTTACGCTATTCCTTCATTCCCCGTTAAAACCATTTGCCTGATGCTGGCTGCACTGCCTGCCATGGCGCATGCTGAAGAGGTAACCACCACACTGCCGCAGGTTGAGGTGACCTCCAGCAAGGTCACCGAACCTGCCAAGACCGATGGCTATGTCACCAAGTCCAGCACCACGGCTACTAAAACCGATACCCCACTGAAAGATGTGCCGCAGTCCGTGTCCGTGGTCAGCCAGTCGCAAATCAAGGATCAGGCGGTACGTAGCATGGAAGATGCCATACGATATACGCCAGGGGTTGGCATGGCGCAGGGCGAGGGCAATCGCGATACCGTCGTATTCCGTGGCAATGCCAGCACGGGCGACTTTTTCCTCGATGGCGTCAGGGATGATGTGCAGTACTACCGGGATTTCTACAACATTGAAAGCGTGGAGGTATTGCGCGGCGCCAATGGCATGATCTTCGGTCGTGGCGGCGCCGGTGGCGTGGTCAATCGCGTCAGCAAGGAGGCTGGCTGGGATCCTGTGCGTGAGATTTCGCTGCAAGCGGGTTCGTATGGCCAGCGTCGCGGCAGCATTGATATTGGTCAGGCCATCAATGAAGCAGCCGCATTCCGCCTGAATGCGATGGTGGAAAATGCGGATAGTTATCGCGATGGTGTGTCATTGCGCCGCTATGGCATCAATCCGACCGTGACCTTGTTCCCGACAGAGAAAACCAAAGTCGTGCTGAGCGCGGAGTATTTCACCGACCACCGCACGGCTGACCGGGGTATTCCTTCGCAAAATGGCCGGCCTTTTGCCACCAATGAATCCACTTTCTTCGGCAATGCTGCCAAGAGCCCCACTGAAATTGAAGCCCAGAACTACAGTGCGCTGATCGAGCACAGCTTTGACAATGGTGTGCTGCTGAGGAACCGCACGCGCTACTCCGACTTTGACAAGTATTACCAGAACGTCTTTGCCGGCAGCGCTGTGGATGCCAGCGGCAATTACACTGTCTCCGCCTATCGCGATGATACCCAGCGCGAAAACCTGTTCAACCAGACCGACCTGCTCTATACCCTCAAGCAGGGCGCAGTCAGCCACAAGCTGCTGGTCGGCATGGAGCTTGGTCGGCAGGACACCGATAACGTGCGCTACAGGCCTAACTCCAGCGGCACACTGACCAACACTCAGTCGGCGCAGAATCCTGTATTTACTGGCCCGATCAGCTTTACCAACCTGCAAACCCGTAATCGCAGTCAGGTGGATGTTGCCGCGTTTTACCTGCAAGACCAGATTATTCTGAACCCACAGTGGCAGGTGATCGTAGGGGCGCGTCTGGATAAATTTGATGTGGATTTCAAGAATCAGATATCCGGCCTGAAAATCAAAACAGACGATGACCTTTTCTCGCCACGCGCGGGCCTGATCTACAAGCCGGTAGAGCCTGTGTCGCTATATGCCAGTTACAGCCAGTCGTATGTGCCACGCGCTGGTGATCAACTGACCTCGCTGAACATGGTGACCAGCACCTTTGATCCGGAAAAATTCAAGAACACTGAAGTTGGTGCCAAGTGGGAGGTAAAACGCGGTCTGGAGATCAATGCCGCCTTGTTCAAGCTGGAGCGTACCAATGTCGCGGTTTCGACCAGTGCCACGACATCAGCGCTGGTCGATGGGCAGGACACCAAAGGCTTTGAGCTGAGTGCCCTGGGCCGGATTACCGACAAGTGGAATGTGATTGGCGCCTACACCCTGCAAAAAGCCGAGCTGGTGGACACGACCAGCGTCGGCGCCGATGGTGCCAGCGCCCCCAATACGCCACGCAATACGTTCTCGCTATGGAACCGCTACGACATCAATGATACCTGGGGTGTCGCGCTGGGCGCGATCAGCCGTAGCGAGATGTACACCTCGTTTGACAACACCGTGCTGCTGCCAGGCTACACACGGTTTGACGGCGCGGTTTACGCCAGGCTCGATAAAAACCTGCGCCTGCAGGTCAATATCGAGAATATCCTGAACAAGGAGTATTACCTCTACGCCCACAACAATAACAACATCACGCCGGGTTCACCCACGGCGGCGCGCGCCACTCTGATCTACAATTTCTGATCGGGTGTTCCCTTCTGGCAGGCGTAATGGCCTGCCAATAAAAAAAGCACACGCTTTGCAACGTGTGCTTTTTTGTTGCCTTCACACTGCACTGAGTTTAACGCTTGCTTTCCAGCGCTTCCCAGCGCTGCATGGCGGCATCAATGGCTGAGCTCAGCTCATCCAGCCGCGCTTGCAGGGTTTTGACCTGCTCGGGATTTTCGCGGTAAAGATCCGGGCTGGCGAGCGAAACATTGATCTCGGCCTGTTCTTTTTCCAGCTGCTCAATGCGGCCGGGCAGCTCTTCCAGTTCACGGTTTTCCTTGAAGCTGAGGCGATTGGCAGCCGGTTTGGCCGCGGCCGGTTTTGCTGCGGCAGGCGCGCTGGCGGCCCGGGTTTTCTCGGCAGCCAGATTGGCCGCCTGCTGTTGCTTGTAGCGATACCAGTCGTCATAACCGCCGCCAAACTCATCCAGTACGCCATGGCCTTCAAACGCAATCACCTGGGTGACGGTGTTTTCCAGGAAGGCTCTATCATGGCTGACCAGGAACAGCGTGCCTTCAAACTCCTGCAGCAGGTTTTCCAGCAGCTCCAGCGTGTCGATATCCAAGTCGTTGGTGGGTTCATCCAGCACCAGCACATTGGCCGGGCGCGCAAACAGGCGCGCCAGCAACAGGCGGTTGCGTTCGCCACCGGAGAGCGATTTCACCGGCGAGCGCGAACGCTGCGGCGGGAACAGAAAGTCCTCAAGATAACTGATGACATGCTTGCGCTCATTACCGATCTGCACGAATTCGGAGCCAGGGCTGATGGTGTCGGCCAGCGTGGCTTCTTCATCCAGTTGCTCGCGCATCTGGTCAAAATACGCCACGTTGAGGTTGGTGCCGCGTTGGATGGTGCCGCTATCGGGTTCCAGCTCGCCCAGTATCATCTTGAGCAGGGTGGATTTGCCCGCCCCATTCGGCCCCAGCAGGCCGATGCGGTCGCCCCGCAGAATGCGCGTGCTGAAATCCTTGACCAGCACCTTGTCGCCATAGGCTTTGTTCACATGCTCCAGCTCGGCCACCAGTTTGCCCGAGCGTTCGCCACTATCCAGTGTCAGCTTGACGTTGCCCTGGCGCTCGCGGCGCGCAGCCCGCTCCAGACGCAACTGTTCCAGACGTCGCACGCGACCTTCATTGCGGGTACGGCGTGCCTTGATGCCCTGGCGTATCCAGGCTTCTTCCTGCGCCAGTACCTTGTCGAATTTGGCTGCATGCGTGGCTTCTACCGCCAACAGCTCTTCCTTTTTCACCAGATACTGGGTGTAGTTGCCAATAAAATCAGTGAGATGGCCGCGGTCCAGCTCGACAATGCGGGTCGCCAGACGATCCAGGAAGCGACGATCGTGGGTAATGAACAAGACGCTGCCCTGAAAGCCGAGCAGCAGCTCTTCCAGCCATTCAATCGCAGCAAAATCCAGATGGTTGGTCGGTTCATCCAGCAGCAGCACTTCCGGCTCCGCGACCAAGGCGCGACCCAGTGCCACGCGTTTGCGCCAGCCGCCGGAGAGGGTGGAGATCAAGGCATCGGGGTCTAACTCCAGGCGGCTCAGCGCAGCATCTACCTTGCTCTGCGACTGCCAGCCCTGGCGGGCGTCGAGTTCGTGCTGCAAGACTTGCATGCGGGCCATCAACTGATCGAGGTCAGCATCGGGGTTGCCCATGCTGTGCGATACCTGGTGGTATTCCAGCAGGATTTTCTGCAGGTCGCCCAGGCCTTCGGCCACGGCTTCAAATACGGTGTGGGTCGGCTCCAGTACTGGTTCCTGCGACACATAGGCCACGCGCGCATTGGGGGCGCGCCACAGGGTGCCGTCGTCCAGTTTGCTGTCGCCAGCAATGACTTTCAGCAGGCTGGATTTGCCAGCCCCGTTGCGGCCAATCAGGCCAACACGTTCACCGGGGTCCAGCTGAAAATCGGCGTGATCAAGAAGAGGGTAATGTCCATAAGCCAGGCTGGCTTGGTCGAGCGTGATATAAGGCATGCCGCATTTTAACAGGTTGCAGCGCGCATGCGCCTATCGCGACGATGTTTTGCCTGGCGCGGCTTCCTGCTTGAGCTGCTGCAAGACCTCGGCGCAACTGGCCTGCTTGCCATTGCCAGGGTCGACAAACGGCAGGATGGCTGCCAGTGGATTGATCAGCCCCAAGGCAATGCCACCAATCACGCGCAGGGCAATCGGCGTTTTTTCGATAGAGACCTCGGGCTGCAAAAAGCTGCCTTGCACATGGATGGGGGAGCGCACGGTCAACGGCGATACATTCTTTGGTTTGGCCACCAGGCGCAGGTCCAACAGCTCTTTACCCATGTCGATATGGCCATCGGTCAGCACGCGCGTCACCGGCGTATCCATCAAGCCCACGCGGGGGCTTAGTATGCCGTCTGTTGCCTGCATGTCGATCACGGCGCATTGCAGGGGCACCGGGCTATCGCCCTGGATCATCACGCCCAGCGCCTGGGCAATATCAAGCCCGAGTGCCTCCACGATAAGATGCGAGACCGAGCCATCGCGCACGGTCATGAAGACATTGCCGTCCAGCGAGCCCAGCAGTTCGGCGGTGGTTTGACCTTTGCCATCCAGTTTCGCTTTGCCGTTTAAGCGGCCGGTAAGGTAAGGCTGCGGTTCGGGTTTGTTTTCCTTTTTGGCGTTTTCGCGCTGGGTTTGCGAGATTTTCAGCCATTTGTAGAGATCAATGTTTTTCCAGGCTAGCTCTGCGCGCCAGACCGGAATCGCGTCGGGCGGCAGCTTTTTCACATCGGCTTCCAGGCCATTCAGTTTGCTGGCGTCGACCGAGATCATGCCGGACAGGCTGCCATCTGCCGTGCTGGCGTCTATATCGGCCAGGCCAAGCTTGCCTTTTTCCAGTTGCAGGGTGGCTTTGAGCGGTGCAATCGGCCGCTGGAACGCCGAGCCCAGGTCCACATAATCCATCAGGAGACTGATGCGGGCATCCATCTTGTTCAGCGCGGGCAGATTCAAGGGTGTATCTGGAATGGCGCGCGTGCGGGGCGCATTGTCATCGGCTTCTGTTTCAGTGGCGGTACCAAAGGCCGGCCCGAGGTCAGCGAGTACGAAACGCTTGCCGCGAATATCGCCGGTGAGCAGCGGCGTTGCCGGCCGCAAGTCGTATTTGAATTTGCCTGTGAGGTCACTGCTGCCGATATGGGCCGAGGTGACATTCGCCAGCCACAGGCCACCTTCCTTTTGCAAGGTGGTGGTCAAGGTAAACGGGGCCGTGGTGGGCAATACCGTGCTGACCAGATTGCCAAACAGGCTGAGCGATGGGCCTTTTACCGTCAGGGTGCCCTTGATGGATTGCTCACCCAGCGCATCCGCCACCTGTCCATCAAAGTCAGCACGCAGGCCACCATACTCCACCCAGCCTTTGGATCGCACGGTGTCATTGTTTTCCTTGAGGCTGGCTATCGGCAAAAAGCCGGTGGTGGAAAGATGCCCGCGCAGTGCGTGTTTGCGCAGTTTGCCCTCAATATCCACATTGGATTGCATGGCGGCGCTGGCGGGCTTGCTGGGGGTCTGCTCCGAGCCTTCCTGCGTATTGAAGCGCAGATCCAGATCGGCTTCCGAGAGTGCATCGCGTACCACCGCAGTGCCGTTATGAATCACCAGATTTTCAAAAATGGGGAAGGGCCGTGGCGGTTCCTGGTCATCCTGCTTGAACTGCCAGGTGGATATGCCATCCCGGTTGCGCAATACCCTGGCATCAATTTCCTCCACGCGCAGGCTTTTGATGCGATAGGCATCGCCAGGTTGGAGCTTGAGCAAATCGCGATAGCGCAACCGCAACTCGGCTTCTTTCACATCGACAAAATGCGGCACCTTGAAGGCATCCGGCGCTGAAACATTCAGCCCGCCAGCACGCAGATAAAGCCCGCCGAGGAGATGCAGCTCAAACGGCGCGGTGATGACGATCTTGCGCTCCAGCTTTTCACTCAGAAACTGCTGTGCCGGCGCCCGCAGAAACGGCCAGCCCGCCAGCTCGCATGCGCCCAGTGCAATCAGCAGCAGAAGCAGCGTTATCCAGAAAGTACGAAACAGCGGGCGTGAAAATAGCGGTGGCATGCGGTTCTTATTCAATGGTTGATGTTTAAATGGAAAGCATAAACGCCGACAAGTTCACCGCTCTGTGTTGCAAGGCGAGAGCTCTGGCGATGGAATGCAGGCGCGAGTCTGGGCGCAAATGCCCATGGAAGCAAGGTGAATCCAATGTGAGTATTGAGGCGCAGCCGCAATCTGCCAGCCGCTAGCCCGCGCCAGACCGAATGGCCCTCAGTCTCCGTCTGCCAGCAGGCGATAGCCCACACCGGTCTCCGTCAGCAGGTAGCGCGGTTGGGCCGGGTCAGCCTCCAGCTTGTGCCGCAAGTGACCCATATAGATGCGCACATAATGCCCGCTCTCGATATGGCTGGGGCCCCAGACCTCCTTCAAGAGCTGGCGTTGCGTGACCACGCGCCCGGCATAGCGGATCAGCGCTGCCAATAACCTGAATTCGATGGGCGTGAGACTGACCAGCGCATCGCCGCGATGCACCTGGCGATTCACCAGGTCCACCCGAATATCCCCCATGGTAAAAACGCTCTCCTGTGTCGGATTGCCCGTCTGGGAGTGTCGTCGCAACTGCGCGCGTATGCGTGCCAGCAACTCGGCAGTGCCAAACGGTTTGGTCAGGTAATCATCGGCGCCGGCATCCAGTGCGCTGACTTTCTGCGCCTCCTGCGTGCGGGCCGAGAGCACTATCATTGGCACATTGCTCCAGCTGCGAATCTGGCGAATGACGTCAATGCCATCCATATCCGGCAGCCCGAGGTCAAGAATGATGGCATCCGGTTTGCGTGTACCGGTATCAATCACCCCTTGCCTGCCGCTGGGCGTGCTGTGTACGGTGAACCCGGCATCTTCCAGCGCCGCCTGGACAAAGCGCTGAATCTGGACTTCATCTTCAATCAGGATGATGGTGGCCGTGCTGCTCATGCGGGAGTTTCCTCGGCGAGTGGGGGGGCGGGTGGTTCGCCCAATGGTAAGGAAAAAATGAACCGGGTGCCATGCGGCTGTTGCGCTTCTGCCCATAGCGCGCCGCCATGCGCCTGAATGATGGCCTTGCAGATGGAAAGCCCCAGACCGACACCAGGTTGCGAAGATTCGACTTGGCCCCGGGTGAATTTCTGGAATATCTGGGTTTCCATCCCGGCAGGCAGGCCCCAGCCTTCATCGGCCACGGTGATCCACACCTCGCCTGGATGCTGCTGGGCAGAAATGCGTATGGTGGTATTCGGCGGACTGTATTTGCAGGCGTTATCCAGCAGGTTGCAGAACACGCGTTCCAGTAGTACCGCATCAAACTGCAGCAGAGGCAAGTCGGGCGGCAGCGTGACTTCAATATGGTGCTGCTGGCTGACCGGTTGCATGGCGCGCAGGGCACTGCCCAGCACTTCCTCCAATACCTGCCACTGGCTGTTGAGTTGCACGCTGCCGGCCTGCAGGCGTGCCATGTCCAGCAGATTTACCACTAGTTGCTGCATGCGAAACGCCTGGTCGTACAGGGTTTCCAGCTGGGCATGCCGGTCAGCGGGCATGCCCGGGGCTTGCCGCAGCTGGTCGGCGATGCCGAGCAGCGAGGTCAGCGGGGTGCGCAGGTCGTGGGAAATCGCACTCAGCAGCGAATTGCGCAAGCGCTCTGACTCCATGGAAATCAGCGCATCGCGCGCCACTTCAACGTAATGTTTGCGCTCCAGCGCCAGGGCAATCTGCGCGGCAAAGGTATCCAGCAGCTGGCGTTGTTCCGGCAAAAAGATGGCGGCCCGGTTTTCCGGGACAATGGCCAGCACGCCGCGGGTACGCATGGGCGCCTTGAGGGGCACATACAGCACCGGGCTGGAGGGCAGGGTATTGGTACCCAGGCCAGCGTGTTCCTGATGATCAAAGGTCCATTGCGCGATGCCGAGATCCACATCGGCCAGGGTATGCCCATGCCCGGCATCCGCTTCCGGTGCCCGCAGCTTGTCATCGGCATCCGGCAGCAAAATGGCAGCGCGGCTCTGGAACAGGCTGGCGATATGGTGCACGCTGACCTCAACAATATGCTGCGTGGTCATGGTGGAGGCCAGCTCCTTGCCGATTTCGTACAGGGCCAGGCTGCGGCGTTCGCGGTAATTGGCGATCACAGCCTGATAACGCAGGCTGGAGGTAAGGTTGCTGATGACGAGCGCCACTGACAGCATGATGCCAAAGGTCAGCAGGTATTGCGTATCGGAGACGGTAAACGACAGCTTGGGCGGCACAAAAAAGAAATCAAACGCCGATACGCTGAGGATCGACGCCAGAATGCCTGGGCCACGTCCGTAACGGATGGAAATCAGCATGACGCCTAGCAGATAGAGCATGATGACATTGGATAATTCGAAGTATTGCAGCAGCATGCCCGCGATGACCGAGGTGGCCGCACTGATGGCCAGTGCCCACAGGTAGCCACGTTTTTTCAGGCCGGATAAATGGGCATTGGCCGCCATTTGCAGGCTGTGCTGTGGTGCTGGCTTGTGCCGTGGCTTGGGCTGGCGCACCACCACATGCAAGTCAATATCGGTGGCTTCCTTCGCCAGTTGATCCGTTACGCTGGGGACGAAGAGGCGCATCAGCAAAGGCCGTCTCGGCTTGCCTACCACCAGGCGCGAGACATTGCGGCTGCGGGCATAGTCCAGCAGCACAGTGCTAACCTCATCGCCGCTCAGGGTGGCGGTGGTGGTGGCGCCCAGTGTTTGCGCCAGCCGCAGGTTGTCAAGAATGGCCTGACGCTCGGCGTGCCCCAGCTTTTGCAGGGCGGGCGTTTCCACATAGGCGGCCAGCCATTCAGCTTTCATGCTGATGGCGAGGCGGGCGGCGGTTCTCACCAGTTGCTCGGCCTCCGGGCCTGGGCCCAGGCCCACCAGTATGCGCTCATGGGTTTGCCAGACGTGCTGAATGCTCTGGTCAGTACGATACTCGCGCATCTGCGCATCCACGCGATCTGCGGTGCGGCGCAACGCCATCTCGCGCAAGGCGATCAGGTTGCCCTTGCGGAAAAAATGGCGGCGCGCGCGCTCCGCCTGCTGCGACATGTAGACCTTGCCTTCCTGCAGGCGCTGCAGCAGCTCTTCCGGCGGCAGGTCGACCAGCGTCACCTCATCGGCGAGGTCAAACACCTTGTCCGGCACCGTTTCTGATACCCGGATGCCGGTAATCTGGCCGACTACATCATTCAGGCTTTCCAGGTGCTGCACGTTGAGCGTGGTGTAAACGTCGATGCCCGCCGAGCAGAGTTCTTCCACATCCTGCCAGCGTTTGCGGTGGCGGGAGCCCTCGGCGTTGGAATGCGCCAGCTCATCCACCAGCAGCAGGCCGGGGCGGCGTGCCAGCGCGGCATCCAGATCAAACTCGTGCAGAGTTTTATCCCGGTAGATCAGGCTTTTGAGAGGCAGTTGTGGCAAGCCTTGCAGACGCGATTCGGTGTCGCGGCGGCCATGGGTTTCGATCACGCCGACCAGCACATCCTCGCCTTCCTGCATGCGGGCATGCGCGGCGGTCAGCATGGCGAAGGTCTTGCCTACACCGGCGCAGCTGCCGAAGAAAATCTTGAGCCTGCCGCGTTGTTGGCGGGCATCTTCCTGCTGCAGTTTTTCCAGCAGCGCATCGGGATCAGGGCGCGTATGGCTCATGTGCGCAGTATAGGCGATTTCGTGGTGACGTCCGCAGGGCAGCATGCAAGGCATCGCGGGCATGGGGGGATGTGCATATTCATGTCACGCATTCCCATCTTATTGACCCCGCTGCTGTGGTTGCAGGGCGTCCAGCGCCAGATTGAGTTCTAGTACATTGACACGCGGCTCGCCCAGCACGCCGAACTGGCGCCCTTCAATATGCGCCGTCACCAGCGCATTCAGCTGATCGGCCGTCAGATGCCTGGCATGAGCGATGCGCGCCACCTGAAAATAGGCGCCGGCCGGGCTGATATCCGGGTCCAGCCCACTGGCGGAATTGGTTACCACGTCTACCGGCACCGCAGAAGGCGATGCGGCGCCGGTCTGCAAGGCGGCCACGCGCTGTTTGACGGCATCGCTCAGCGCCGGGTTGAGCGGCCCCAGGTTGGAGCCGGATGAAGCAGCGGCATTATTGGGATAGGGTGCAGTGGCCGAGGGGCGGCTCCAGAAATAGCCCGGGCTGCTGAAGTGCTGGCCGATCAGGCGCGAGCCGACAATCTCGCCATCGCGTGTGAGCAATGAGCCCCCGGCCTGCTTGGCAAAGGCCGTCTGGCCGATGGCGCTGACCAGCAGCGGATAAACGAGTCCGGTCAACAGGCTCAGGCTGACGAACAGGAACAGGGCAGGGCGTAAATGCTGTTTCATGATGATGTTTCCTCAAAAAATGTAATGCCTGGCATGGAGCTAGGGGCTAGAGCATTTGCAGCAACAGGTCGATAAGCTTGATGCCGACAAAAGGCACCACCACCCCGCCCACGCCGTAGATCAGCAGATTGCCACGCAGCAGGCTGGCAGCACTGGCGGCGCGATAGGGCACGCCTTTCAGCGCCAGCGGAATCAGAAACATGATGACCAGTGCATTGAAAATCACCGCCGATAGAATGGCCGACTCCGGGCTGGCGAGGTGCATGACATTCAGCGTATTGAGCTGCGGATAAGTGCTGGCAAATGCGGCCGGGATGATGGCGAAATACTTGGCGATATCGTTGGCAATGCTGAAGGTGGTAAGCGAGCCGCGTGTCATCAGCATCTGCTTGCCGATCTCCACGATCTCAATCAGCTTGGTCGGGTTGGAGTCCAGATCCACCATATTGCCGGCTTCCTTGGCGGCCTGGGTGCCGGTGTTCATGGCGACCGCAACATCGGCCTGCGCCAGTGCGGGGGCATCATTGGTGCCGTCGCCAGTCATGGCCACCAGCTTGCCCGCCGATTGATGCTCGCGTATCAGCTTGAGCTTGGCTTCCGGCGTGGCTTCGGCCAGAAAGTCATCCACACCCGCTTCGGCGGCAATGGCGGCGGCCGTGAGGCGGTTATCGCCGGTGATCATCACGGTTTTGATGCCCATGTTGCGCAGCTCGGCAAAGCGTTCCTTGATGCCGCCTTTCACCACATCTTTCAGCTCAACCACCCCCATCACGCGACCGTCGTCGGCCACCACCAGCGGAGTGCTGCCGCGGCGGGCGATATCGTCCACCATCTGGTTGACCTCATGGGCAAATTTTCCGCCCTGCGATTCCACCCAGCTACGAATCGCCGAGGCAGCGCCTTTACGAATCTGTCTTGCGCCCAGGTTGACGCCGCTCATGCGGGTTTGTGCCGAGAATGGCACGAACTCGGCTTGCAGGCCCTGCAGATCGCGTTCGCGCAAGGCGAAACGGTTTTTCGCCAGCACGACGATGCTGCGGCCTTCTGGCGTTTCGTCGGCCAGCGAGGCCAGCTGCGCGCTATCGGCCAATTGTTGCTCGCTGATGCCGGGTGCAGGCAGAAACATGGATGCCTGCCGGTTGCCCAGTGTGATGGTGCCGGTCTTGTCCAGCAGCAGCACATCCACATCACCGGCGGCCTCCACTGCGCGGCCCGAGGTGGCAATGACATTGGCCTGCATCATGCGGCTCATGCCCGCCACGCCAATCGCCGAGAGCAAACCGGCAATGGTGGTGGGAATCAGGCATACCACCAGTGCGACCAGCACGGTAATGCTGGCAGGGGCGCCTGCCCCGGCTGCATGCACGCTAAAGAGGGAGAAAGGCAGCAGGGTGACGGTTGCCAGCAGAAAGACAATGGTCAGCGCTACCAGCAGTATGGTCAGCGCGATTTCATTGGGGGTTTTCTGGCGTTTGGCGCCTTCCACCATGGCGATCATGCGATCCAGAAAAGCTTCGCCGGGATTGACGCTGATGCGCACCACCAGCCAGTCCGACAACACCTGGGTGCCACCGGTGACAGCGCTGAAATCGCCGCCGGATTCGCGGATCACCGGGGCCGATTCACCCGTGATGGCCGCTTCATTCACCGAGGCAATGCCTTCCAGCACCTCGCCATCGGCCGGGATCATGTCCCCGGCTTCTACCAGCACAATGTCGCCTTTGCGCAGGCTTTGACTATCGGTGATGCTGATGGCCGCCTGGCGTGAGGCGCTGGCCAGTTTTTTGGCGGGGACATTCTGCTTGGCGCTGCGCAGAGCCGCTGCCTGGGCTTTGCTGCGGCCTTCTGCCAGGGCTTCGGAAAAGTTGGCAAACAGCACGGTAAACCACAGCCAGATGCTGATCGCCAGGATGAAGCCTGCCGGGGCTTCGCCATGGCTGCCATGCGATTCAAGCACCAGCGCCTGGATGAACATGAGCGTGGTGAGCATGCTGCCCAGGTAAACGACGAACATGACCGGGTTGCGCCATTGCACCTGCGGCGCCAGTTTTTTGAAGGAAAGTGCGATGGCAGGCAGTATCAGCTGCGTATCGAACATGGAAAGGCCTTTGGGGGAATGCATGCGGAAAGACTCCTGAGTAGGGTAGGAAGGCACCACGATTAGTGGCCAGCCACCATTTGCAGATGTTCGATGACCGGCCCCAGCGCCAGCGCGGGTACATAGGTCAGGGCACCGACCAGCACCACCGTGCCAATCAGCAGGGCAATGAACAGCGGGCCATGTGTAGGCAGGGTGCCGAGGCCGGGGGTGATGCGTTTTTTAGCTGCCAGCGCCCCGGCAATCGCCAGGATGGGGATGATGATGCCGAAGCGTCCCACCGCCATCGCCACTGCCAGCAACAGGTTGTAAAACGGGGTATTGGCAGACAGGCCGGCAAATGCGCTGCCATTGTTATTGGCTGCGGACGACAAGGCATAAAGGATCTCGGTGAAACCATGCGCGCCGGGGTTGGCAATGCCGGCGAGTCCGGCCGACAGCATCACGGTGATCGCAGTGCCTGCCAGCACCAGAATGGGCGTGACCAGCAGGATGACGGCCGACATTTTCATTTCAAAGATTTCAATCTTCTTGCCCAGGTATTCCGGTGTGCGGCCTATCATCAGCCCGGCCACAAACACCGCAATCACGGCATAGATCAGCATGGTGTAGAGCCCGGAGCCCACGCCGCCAAATACCACCTCGCCGAGCTGCATCAGCCACAGCGGTACCAGGCCGCCCAGGGGGGTCAGCGAATCATGCATGGTATTGACCGCACCACAGGAGGCGGCAGTGGTGATAGTGGCAAACAGGGCCGAGGTGGTGATGCCAAAGCGGGTTTCCTTGCCTTCCATATTGCCGCCGGATTGCAGCGCGCTGCTGGTCTGGTCTACGCCCAGGCTTGCCAGTACAGGATTGCCATCCTGTTCAGCCCACAGGCTGACGGCGGTCATGGTTACAAAGAGCAGTGCCATCGCCGTCCAGATTGCCCAGCCCTGGCGACGGTCGCCCACCATCAGGCCAAAGGCGTAGCAGAGCCCGGCTGGTATCAGGAAAATCGCCAGCATTTCCAGGAAATTGCTGAACGGTGTCGGGTTCTCAAACGGATGCGCCGAATTGGCATTGAAAAAGCCACCACCATTGGTGCCCAGCATCTTGATCGCTTCCTGCGAGGCGACCGGGCCCATGGCCAGCGTCTGGGTGTGGCTGGTGATGGTTTCCTGCGCTGGCTTGCCATCGCCATCCAGCGTGGGCTGGCCCTGGGCATCCAGCGCGGGCTGGCTGTAGGTGACGCTTTCCAGGGTATTTACCTGCTGGTAGGGGTTGAAATTCTGGATCACGCCCTGGCCCATCAGCAGCACCGCGAGCAAGACGGACAACGGCAGCAAGACATACAGCGTGCTGCGTGTCATATCCACCCAGAAGTTACCAATGGTGGCGACCGAGTGACGGGCAAAGCCGCGAATCAGCGCGATCACCACGGCAATGCCGGTGGCGGCGGAGAGGAAGTTTTGCACCGCCAGCGCCAGCATCTGGGTGAGATAACTCATGGTGCTTTCACCGGCATAGCCTTGCCAGTTGGTATTGGTGACAAAACTCACGGCGGTGTTGAAGGCCGAGTCCAGGCTGATCTCGCCCATGCCCGCCGGGTTCAGCGGCAGGCTGCCTTGCCAGCGTTGCAGCAAAAATACTGCCAGCACGCCAATCGCATTGAACAGCAGCAGGGCGAAGGTATAGGATTTCCAGCCCATCTCCTGTTGCGGGTTTACCCCGGAGACGCGATACAGCAGCCGCTCCAGCGGGCCCAGCAGTTTTCCCAGTACCGGCAGGCGGCCTTCCATGGCGCGGTGCAGATACAGGCCCATGGGTTTGGTCAGCAGCAACAGCGCTGCCAGATAGATCGCCACTTGTAGCAAGGCGTTCGTACTCATCAGAATTTCTCCGGTTTGCATAAGGCGTATAACAGATAAGCAAGCAGCAGCAGGGCAAGTACGCCGCTCAGTACATAAAGCCATTTCATGGTTTCGCTCCCAGGTAGATGCAGTACGCGGCCACCAGATAACTGGTCAGCAGGTACAGCAGAATCAGCAAGGTGTTGAGAATGTCCATCGGAGTCATCAGCCTGATCCAGTGAATGGCGTGAGCTTACTGAGGCCGATGTAAAGATGGCGTAATGAAGCGGGAGAGGGGTGTAAAAATGCTGTAAAAACGTAGCGTTCAGGCACCAGCAGGGCGCCAGTGCCTGAGCGTTTGCGGTCACCGCCCGCAGGCGGTGCTTAGAGCGGAGTGCTAGGCGGGATCAGCCGCGGCGCATGCTGAATAGCGTAAGCAGGCAACCGGCAATGGCGACCACGGCGGCGGCCAAAGGCACCGCTTGCAGGCCCAGGCCGAAATGAATCACGGCGCCACCGAGAAATGCGCCGACGGCATTGCCCAGGTTAAACGCACTCTGGTTGACGGTGGAAGCCATGAGTGGCGCCTCGCCTGCTTGCCGCATGGCATTGGTCTGCAAGCCCGGCCCGACGGCAAAGGCAATCATGCCCCAGATAAACGCCGTAGCGACGGATAGCAAGGTAAATTGCATGCTCCAGGCAAACAGCAGGCTGAGCAGCGCCATGCCCAGCAGCGAGCCGGCAATGGTCGGCAGCAGCCAGCGGTCCGCCATCTTGCCGCCGATATTGAGCCCGAGCGTGGCGGCGATACCCAGCAACACCAGCACCAGGCTGACGGCGTGCGGACTCAGGCCGGACTGGTCTTCGAGAATGGGGGTGATGTAGGTGAAAATGGTAAAGACGCCGGCAAAGCCCACTGCGGTAATCGCCATCGCCAGCAGGGTTTGTGGGTGCAGCAAGGCTTTCATTTCATCGCGGATGTTCGCGCGCGGCATGGCGGTGATGTCGGGGATAAAGCGCCACACGGCGGCCATGGCAACCAGGCCGCAGGCGGCCACGGTCCAGAACGGCAGGCGCCAGCTGGTGAGCTGGCCCAGCAGGGTGCCCAAGGGCACGCCGAGCACATTGGCCAGCGTCAGGCCGCTGAACATCAGCGCCAGTGCGCGCGAGCTTTGCCCCGGTGGCGCCAGGTAAATGGCCACCACGGCGCCTATGCCAAAAAATGAACCATGACTCAATGCGCTGAAAATCCGGGCGAAGGCCAGCAATTCATAGTTCGGGGCCAGCGCACACAGCGCATTACCCAGAGTAAATATGCCCATCAGCCCGATCAAGGTCGCCTTGCGCGGCCAGCGCATGGTGAGCGCCACCACCAGCGGCCCGCCCACGACGACGCCCATGGCATACACGGTGACCAGATTACCGGCCGCCGGAATCGATACCTGCAAATCGCGGGCGATATCCGGCAATAGCCCCATGGGCAGAAATTCGGTCATGCCTATACAAAATGCACCGGCGGCCAGCGCCAGCATCCAAAGACCCATGGGGTGGTTTCCTGAAGTTAAATCATGATTAAGAGAGCAGTCGTCTGTGGACGCTGAACTCCGCAATGGCCGGGCTTTCTCCAACCTGTTCAAGCCTTTGCCAGGCCTGAATTTCTGCCCGGGGCTTGGCTATTCCTTGGCCTGGGCCAGCATGGCACGGATTTGTGCCATGCGTTCGCGGCCATTTTCCTTGGCAGCGGCCGGGTCACTGGCTGGCATGCCGAAATGCTTGACGTCATCGTGCGGCAACTCGGCAATGAAACGGCTGGGTTCGCAGCTCTCGGTTTCGCCGGCGCGCTTGCGCTTGCGGCACCAGGAAATATTCAGCGACTTCTGCGCGCGGGTAATCCCCACATACATCAGGCGGCGCTCTTCCTCAATGCGGTCGGTGTCTATGCTCTCGCGGTGCGGCAATATGCCTTCCTCACAGCCGATCAGGAACACATGGCCGAATTCCAGGCCCTTGGCTGCATGCAGCGTCGATAGTTTGACCGCGTCCGGCTCGCCGTTTTCGCGGCCTTCCAGCATGCTCATGAGTGAAATCATCTGCGTCAGTTCCAGCAGGTTTTTCTCGTCCTCATTGCCTTTTTTGGTGAGCCAGCCGGTAAAGTCCAGCACGTTTTTCCATTTGCTTTCGGCGGCGCGTGGCTCCTCACTGTCGTAAAGAAAGGCTTCGTACTGGATGGCATTCAGCATGTCGTTCAGCATCTCGCCTGCCGGATCGCGCGTGGCACGCTCCTGCACGCGGTTGATGTACTGGCAGAAGGTCAGCAAATCTTCCAGCTGGCGGGCGCCCAGCTCGCGTTGAAAGTCGCCCTCAAATGCGGCGGCAAATAGCGAAAGGTGATGGTCGCGGGCATATTCACCCAGGCGTTCCAGCGTGGTGTTGCCTATGCCTTTTTTCGGGGTGGTGGCGGCGCGGATAAACGCCGGATCATCGTCTTCATTGGCGATCAACCGCAGATAGGCCACCAGATCCTTGATCTCGGCCTTGTCGAAGAACGACTGGCCGCCAGAGACGGTGTAAGGCACCTTGTGGTTGCGCAATTGCTGCTCGAAAATGCGCGCCTGATGATTGCCGCGATACAGAATCGCGTAATCGGAAAACTGCGTACGGTGCTCGAATTTGTGCGCCATCAGCTTCATGACCACGGACTCTGCCTCGTGGTCTTCATCGCGCGCAGCGCTAACCTGAATGAGGTCACCCGTGCCCAGCTCACTCCACAGTTTCTTGTCAAACAGCTTGGGGTTGTTGGCGATCACCTGGTTGGCCGCCCGCAGGATGCGCACGGTGGAGCGGTAGTTCTGCTCCAGCTTGATCACCTTGAGCCGCGAGAAATCTTCGGTCAGCTGTCGCAGGTTTTCCACATCGGCGCCACGCCAGCCATAAATCGCCTGGTCATCGTCACCCACGGCGGTAAAGCGGCCTTCGACGCCTGTCAGCAGCTTGACCAGCTTGTACTGGCAGGCATTGGTATCCTGGTATTCATCAATCAGCAGGTACTTGAGCTTGCGCTGCCATTTTTCCAGCGCCTCGCGGTGCTGTTCAAACAGCTCCACCGGCAGCTTGATCAGGTCATCAAAGTCCACCGCCTGGTAGGCCTTGAGGGTTTGCTGGTAAAGCTGATACACCTTGGCGGCGGCGTGCGTCAGTTCTTCGTCGGCCTGGGCCTTGGCCTGGTCCGGGTTGATGAAGGCATTCTTCCACTGTGAAATCTGCGATTGCGTGCGGCGCAGCAGCTGCTTGTCGGTGGTGGCCAGCACGTCGGCCAGTATCTTGTAGCTGTCGGAAGAGTCCAGAATGGAAAACTGCGGCTTGTAGCCGAGCAGGGCAGCTTCCTGCCGCAGCATCTGCAAGCCCAGCGAGTGGAAGGTGGCAATGGTCAGGCCCTTGGCCGACTTGCCTTCCAGCAGATGCCCCACCCGTTCCTGCATCTCACGTGCCGCTTTGTTGGTAAACGTGATGGCCGCGATTTCGCGTGGCTGATAGCCGCATTGCTCGATCAGATAGGCGATTTTCTGCGTGATGACGCGGGTCTTGCCGCTGCCCGCACCGGCGAGCACCAGCAAAGGGCCGTCCAGATATTTGACCGCTTCACGTTGCGGGGAATTGAGTTTGCTTAACATGCACCAGGTGGATTCGGTTCAGGAGGAATGAGGATGCCGTTGATGACAGGCCGCGCGTACTTCCAAAGATGCATAAGTTTAGCTTTAACCGGGTTTTGATGCCAGCCAGCATTGCTTGTGGCATAGTGTCATGTATATAAAAAAATTATTAAAGGACACTGAATCCGTAATGTTAGGCTTGGATTTCAAGACCATGGTTGTCATGGCTACCTTGCTGACATTCTGCATGTCGGCACTACTTATATTCATGCGTTTTCATGGTATTCGTGGTCCGGAGTATTGGGCCACCGGAAATCTCTTCATCAGTTTTTCCATGCTGTTTGTGGTGTTCCATTATGACGATGTTGAGCATTGGGTTTCGCTGATCCTGTCGCTGATGGTGTTCGGGCAATCCGTGCGGCTGCTGGGGATACGGCGCTACGTTGGACACAAAGTCCGCTATTATTTTCCGTTTCTGATGGTCGGCGGCCTCTTGTTGCTGAATGTGTTTACGCTGGCTATTCTCAACAATCAGCCGCTCACCGTGTTTGTCAATTCCATGGGCATCGCCTGTTTGCATATTGGCTCGGCATGGCTGCTGAACCAGTTTTCAATCAAACCTGAGCGTGCTCCGGCCGAGCGTACGGCATGCCAGGTCACGGCGTTCATTTTCTCCAGCATGGCGCTCTTGATGATCTATCGCGCCATTACCGCCCTTTTTGCCGAAGGGGCCATCCTCGATCATCCCATGAGCTGGTATCCCAATGTGCTCACCTTGCTGATCGGCAGTATGTTGCAGATGTTTGTGACCTTTGGCCTGGTCATGATGGTGAGTTACCGCAAATCCGCCGAGCTTGAGCAGTACGCGCATTACGATGTGCTCACGGGGATACTGAACCGGCGCGGACTGGAGGAGGCCGCCCGTCGCCTCTCCAGTTTTGGACGGCGTAACGATAGTGGCCTGGTCATGCTGCTGCTGGATATTGATCTCTTCAAGCATATCAATGATCGCTGGGGCCATCCGGTAGGGGACGAAGTATTGCGCCAGCTCACACAGCAAATCAAGGCTCTGACCCGGCAGGAGGACATTCTTGCTCGCTATGGTGGCGAAGAGTTTTGCCTGCTATTGCCGGCAACGACTGAAAAAGAAGGCATACAATGTGCCGAACGCATCAGGAAGGCGGTAGAGGCGCTAAGCATTCCTCAGGGAGATGCTACCCTGCGGTTCACGGTAAGTGTGGGTATTACCTGTGCCAGACTCGCGGGATACGATTTCCGCAGTCTGCTGGCATCCGCCGATGCTGCCTTGTATGCCGCCAAAAAAGCCGGGCGTAACCAGGGAGTGTCGTACTCCAGTTTGTCCGGACTCAATTTTCAGGCAGCCTGACCGGATGTCTGCTTTTGCGGCTACCCCCTTTATTCTTGCGCAGAGCCGCTTGCTGTGTGCCAGTTACCAGCAGTTGACGGGCAAAGCGCTGATGAATGCGGCGCCGGCACTGCAGATGGATGACATGCGATTGGCTGAATCACTATATCGTGCAGAGGTGGCAGTACTGTCGCACGATACGGCAGCAGATCCGGTATTCAATTATGCCAATCTGCAGGCCCAGGCCTTGTTTGGTTATGACTGGGACAGCTTTGTCCGTCTGGCCTCAAGGTTATCGGCCGAGCCCATGTTGCGGGATGAACGTGCAGCCCTGTTGCAGCGCGTTGCGCGCGATGGGTTTGTTGATGATTACGCCGGGATTCGTATTGCCCGTGATGGCCAACGTTTCATGATCAGCCGTGCCACCGTTTGGAATCTGCATGACGAGGCAGGGGTGTATCGGGGGCAGGCGGCCTGCATCCATGACTGGCAGCCACTTTAGGATGTCCATCGGCATCAAGTTTATAGGGGATGCAGCCGATATTAATGCAGCATCTGATCATCACATATTCCACCTTGTGATCTGAATGTCATTTCCCGCGGAGTCGTCGACCGTGACACACAACAGAGCAACCCTTAACGGCAGACCTATTCAACGTGCTCGATTATAAAAAACAGATTATCCGGCCCTTTATCCTGGCGTCACTGCTGCTTAGTGCAGCGCTGGCCGCCTTGCTGTTTGCCGCTATTCATCTGGTGCATATTTCGCGGCTCGCCGAGCAGACGGATGTGTTGCGTATCGAGGCGATCAAACTGCACAAGGCGATTGTGCAAGTAGAGACGGGGCAGCGGGGCTACCTGTTGACGCAAAACGGGCGTTTTCTCGAGCATTACCGTAAGGGTAAGGCGGATATCAAGCGCATCACCAATACACTGAATCAGCAAATGGCCGGACTTCCCGATATCCAGCGCCGCTTTGATGAGGTCAGCCGAATGGTCGAGATCAAGCTCCGGGTGACGGAAGCGTCTATTCAGACGGAAATCAATGAAGGAGCGTATGCACCTCACCTCAACTCGTCCAAGATCGGCATCAACATCATGGAAAGAATCGATGCCCAGCTTGAGGATGTGGATGTCCTGTTGCAGCAACGTAAAGCCGAGTTGAGTGATGCGTCCCGACGCGCGCTCAAGCAGACCATGGGCGGTGCAGCCTTGTTGTTGCTGATTGTGATTGGCCTGTTTACCGGGGCCTATTACAAGACGGTCAAGCTGTTTGAAATTGCTGCCACCTCTCAAACCACTGCGGAAGAGATGAGCCACGATGCCTATCATGATTCACTGACAGGCTTGCCCAACCGCCGCTATTTTGAAAGCTATTTCCGGCGTCAGATTTTTCTTTCCAAACGCAGTGGCCAGCCATTTTCGCTGTTTTACCTGGATCTTGATGGCTTCAAGGAAATCAACGACAAGCATGGGCATGATGGTGGAGACTTGGCTTTGAAATTTGCCACCGAGCGCTTCAAAAATGCCCTGCGCGAGTCTGATTTTATTGCGCGGTTGGGTGGCGATGAGTTTGTCGTACTGGTGCACAACTACCGCTCGGTCAGTGAAATCGGTGGCCTGGGCAATCGCATTATTCGCTACATCAACCAGCCATTCACGATTGATGGCCAGCACCAGCTGCTGGGCGTCAGCATTGGTATCAGCTGTTATCCCATGGATGGTCAAGAGGCGGATGAATTACTGGATGCGGCTGATCGCGCGATGTATCAGGCCAAGAAAAACGGCAAGAACCGGTTGGTGTTTGCGCAGGGCTGAGTACGAAACTCACCTTTTGCCTGAATTTCAGGGGTCAGGGTTCCTGGCTGTTGTCTTCTTCGGAGAGCCCGTCTTGTTGCAAACGACGGGCCTTGGCTTCTGCGGCTTCTGTGGCAGCATCTTCTAGCGCTTGCCTTGCCGCCTGCATCATCTGCTGGCGCGTGTCTGGCGTTTCCAGGCTGATACGGCCGAGAGCGCCTGAGCGGTAGTCCACCAGAAAGGCCATGGCGGTTTTTTCCATGTCAAATTCACCGCCTTTAAGCCGGTAAGCCCGGCGCTTTGCCACGGCTTCCAGCACATCCACCGCATCCATGCCGCTGACGTCAATTTTGTAGCGGGCGTTGAGCAGGGCGGGGTAGCGCTCCAGCAACAATCCAGCCAAAAACACTGCGACATCCTCATCAATCACTGCATTACGGCCGATGGCATGGCTGGCAGCCAGCATATAGCCATCCGACTCATACTGAATCTTGGGCCACATCATGCCGGGGGTGTCGGTGATGCTCATCTGGTCGTTCAGGTCAAAGCGCTGCTGGCTTTTGGTCACGGCGGGCTCGTCACCGACCTTGGCAATGCGGCGATTCAGCAGCGCATTCATCAGCGTGGATTTGCCGACGTTGGGGATGCCCATGATCATCATGCGCAAGGGCTTGAGGTTGGTACCGCGGTGCGGCGCAAGGGCTTTGCATAGTCCCGGAATCTTGCCGGCGTCACCCGGTTTTTTACAGGAGAGCGCCACGGCTTTGACGCCAGGCTGCTTGTTGAAGTAATTCAGCCAGGCCTGGGTGACGGCGGGGTCGGCCAGGTCAGCCTTGTTCAGAATCTTGAGATTGGGCCGCTGCCGGAACAGGCGCAGCTCTTCAATCATGGGGTTATGGCTGGCTTCCGGCACCCGTGCATCCAGCACCTCGATGACGATATCGATATGCTCCATGGTCTCGGCTGCTTTTTTCTTTGCCGAGGTCATATGTCCGGGAAACCACTGTATTGCCATTATTCAGAACCGCCAATGATGATGCGCACGCCAGGCAGCGTGCGGTTTTAAGGATGTGTTGTATGAAGGCTGGCTAGTATTTTTTGCCAACAATGTGCAAGTATGCCGCCAAAACCGAAATTAGACCAATGATCCAGTGCCCGAGGCTGAATGTATTGTGCCATTGATCATCAATAAGGTAATACAGCAGATAGCCGCTGATGATCAGCCAAACCCACACTGCCAGCAAAGGCAGGCCTGTCCACCAGCGCTTGCGATGCTTGAGATACGTCTTGATGTGATGCTCCAGCAACATGCCCAGGCAGAGCAGGCCAAACAGGGCAAAAAAACCATGCAAGCGCAGCGACCAGATTTCAAGCGGGTGCTTTTCCGGGCCGAACTCGCCCTGGATTTCCATAAAATAATGCCCGATCAGCCAGGTGATGCCAGAAACCGCGATCAGGAGCAGGGATGGATACAGTATTTTTTTGGTAAATCGGGAAGGACGCATCAGCTTGCACAATCAGTGGATGAGGCGGGCATGATAGCGCTCCAGCATGGGGGGATTCAATGCATTTAACCATGCCAGTTTGGTCAGGGCATCGGCTACCATCGCGGTATTGGCCACTATGCTGATCGGGTGCATGAGTGCTGGGAGGCATTCCCGGGTCTTGGGGTCGACAATCGGCAGCTTGTCCGGTGCGCTGTCACGATTGCTCGGCTGCCCGGAGGTGGCCAGCGCCTGATTATGCAGATGGCCCAGCGGTACATACATCTCATCCTGGCGGCGGTGTATCGGCGCCTCTATCGGACCATAAATTCGCATATCCCCGCCAGCATTGACCAGCGCGGAAGGAGCGCCACTCGCCTCCAATGCCGTGATCGCCAAGTCTATCGCATAGCCTTTGGCGATGCCGCCCAGATCAATCAGGGTATCGGCCTGCTTCCTGAGACTGGCAGTACCGTTTTCATTCGTTGTTATTTCAAGGGTTTGTCGGCGTGAAATGGAAGATGGTGCATGAGGGTGGCCCCATTCTTCAGGCAGATAACCTTCGCGCGCCAGCACATCGCCAATGCATACATCAAACATGCCATCGCTGAGTTGCCAGAGGGATTCTGCAAATTCCAGTACCTGGCAGGTATGGGCATCAATGGTCACTTGCTGACCAGCCGCTGCCAGACGGTAGCGACCGAGGTCGCTATGGTCGTCATGCACGCTCATCAATGCATGCACTTGCCGGATGGCTTGATAAGCCGTCTGGAAAAAGGGGGCGGGATCGCTGCCGGGGGCAAGCCAGAGGCTGACCTCTACTAGCGTGCCCAGCGCGATGGTGGCCCGTTTATGTTTTTCTAATGGCGACGTCATAGAGCGTGAGCATGCGGCGTATGCCTTCGGTAATGTGCTTGCAGGATAAGGTGGCGCCGGCAATATTCTGTATGTCGCCGTTGAGTTTGACGCTATCGCTTTTCTTTTTGCCGGTGAACTGCGCGCGCCATTTCTCATTACGGATCTGCTGACCGTAGCTTTCCAGATATTCCATCACCTCTATGCCCTGTACCTCGCCTGCCAGATTGATGGCAACCGCATAGGTAATGAACTCATGCCGCCCCAACACCTTGTCGATGACCAGGTAACCCACATGCTTGTCTCCCTCAAATACCTCAAAAAGATGATTGGGGATGGGCGTGCTGGTGGGAGAGCTGTCTTCCACTTTCTTGATCTGCTCGGGCGTCAGACTCAGGTGTTTTGTTTCAAAGCGGGAGGCGTGTGGGTAGAGCGCTTTTTGTACGGTCTCAGTCGTGAAAAATACCTCGGCATACGAAGATTGCGAGGCAACCAGGCAAACGCCAAAAAGGGCCAATGGCAGGCGATTGGAAGACATGATGGATGTCCCTGAACAGGTTAATGGGCGGGCTGACCCGCATGCGCATGCAGGTCAGCCCCTTATCCCATGAGAAAATTAAAGGGGAATGCCGAATTTGAACATGAATTCGTCGCGGCCATGATCATCATTTACATAGCCACTGGAGCATTCAAATTCGCCAGCGTTCATGCATGAGCCCGACTTGAGCTGGTGGCGCCAGGCCACGGTGGCCCACCATTTCTGCGTTCCGTAATGCAGGTTGGGGCCGATGAAATGGCCATGCTGGGTGACATCCTGATAGAAGTAACCCGCGTAGTCGTTGTGATAGCGATACTCCAGGCCACCAGACCATTTGGGGGCAAAGCGATAACTGGCACCCATCAGCAAATCGGCGTGCGAGGCTTTTTCCGGGGTCGAATTGGAGGCAACCTCATCGCGTTCTGTTTCAAAGACCAGATTACTGGCCAGAATGAGTTTGTCATCCATGAGATTTTTCTGCAGCAGCAGACGATACTCAAAGGACTTGTTGTCGTAGCCCAGTGTGGGTTCGAAGTAAAGGCCGATGCCAATCCAGTCAGTGTACGGATTGGTGATGCGCCAGATCAGTTCGGTCGATACGCTCTCGTAGCGGAATTTGCTGTAACTGCTCGAGGTGTCGATGCTCTCTGGAATGCGTGAGCCTGCGGTCTCACCAAAGCGGTCATTCTGGTTGGCATTGACGTAGTTGGTATTGACGTAACCGGCAATCTGCACATTGTCCGACAAGCCATATTCGATTTCACTGCGCATGTCGAAGTTCTCGTAACGACCACCTTCCTGACGATGGTTCCACTGCATGCGCTGCTCAAATTCATAGCTGCCCTTGGGCTGCAAATCCAGCGTATAAATCCAGCCGAAATTGCCTTCACCTGCCTGTACTGCAGGGCTCATGGCGAAGAGGGCGCCCAATGTAAATAAAACAACCCGATTGATCTTCATTAATTTTTCCTGACGATTGATGATGAGGCGGCATGTGTTGCATACCATTATTGTGTGTATTAACACTCTTTTATTTATGGTTATTATTATATTTGAGAATAGTTCTTGTTTTCAAGATTGGGAAAATGACATTTACATTCTATTTACAAAGTGGTGGACGACTGTGTCGCAAGCAAACAACGGGGACTAAAGTTGCGATGACAGAAAGTCGCGACAAGAGAATGATAAAATGCCGCCATGACGCTCATCCCCGAAATCCACCCCCATCAATCCATCGCCTTGCTCAAGGAGTTGCATATCCTGACGCGCGACGGCAAGCTCAACCAGGACACACGCCGCAAGCTGAAGCAGGTGTATCACCTCTACCAGTTCATTGAGCCTTTGCTGCAGGAAGTCATGCAGGGCAATCCCTCGCCCATGCTGGTGGATCACGGAGCAGGCAAATCCTACCTGGGGTTTATTCTTTACGACCTTTTCATGAAACAGCAGGCGGACGGGCAGGTAGTGGGCGTGGAAACGCGTGCCGAGCTGGTGGAAAAATCCCGTCAGCTGGCATCGGAGCTGGGATTTGATCGCATGCAGTTTCACCATTTGTCGGTGGAAGAAGCCATGCGGTCGACGGCCTTGCCGCCGAAAGTGGAGATTGTGACCGCCTTGCATGCCTGCAATACCGCCACGGATGATGCGATACAGTTTGGCCTGCAAAAGCAGGCGCAATTCATGGTGCTGGTGCCGTGCTGTCAGGCCGAAGTGGCCGAGGTGCTGCGCAAGCGCAAGAATGAGTCCTTTGGCAAAACGCCGCTATCGGAAATCTGGCGTCACCCGATTCATACCCGCGAATTTGGCAGTCAGATCACCAATGTGCTGCGCTGCCTGCAGCTTGAGGCGCATGGCTATCAGGTGACGGTGACCGAACTGGTCGGCTGGGAGCATTCCATGAAAAACGAGCTGATCATTGCCCGTTACAAGAACAATCCGCGGCGCAATGCGCGTGAGCGGCTGGCGCAGATACTGCAGGAGCTCAATCTGGAGGATTTGCGCTCCCGCTTCATGCCGGCTGAGGTTTAGAGCTGGTCGTTTTGCTCTTTCAGACTGCCGTAAGTGAGGGCAAATTGCCGGGTGACCTCGGCGCCGAAAAAGAAAATCTGCGCGGAGTAATAAATCCACAGTAACAGCGCGATCAGCGAGCCCGCCGCGCCAAAACTGGATGAAATGCCGCTGCGGCTCAAATACATGCCGATCAGCAATTTACCCAGGCCAAATAGCAAGGCCGTCAGCACGGCGCCTACCACCACATCCGACCACGACAGCCGCACATCCGGCAGCATCTTGTAGACGACGGCAAACATGGCGGTAATTACCGCAAACGACAGCAGGGTCGAAATGTATTTGAAAATCGCCATGTGCTTCAGCAGGAAATCCAGATAGCCCCCCAGGAAATAATTGGCGTAATGCTCGATCAGGCCAAGCCCGGCGCTTGCCAGCAATGAGCTCATCAACAAGGCGGAGAGGATGATGATCAGGCCGAACGAGGTCAGGCGCGTGATCAGCAGTTGCTTGAATGCATGTTTATTGCTGACGACGGCTTTCTCCACTTCCCAGATTTCATCCAGGCTGGCCTTCAGTTCGGCAAATACCGTGGTAGCCCCGATGAAAATCAGCAATGCCGCGACCACCGAGGCAATCATGCCCGACGTATGGTTGCTGGAGGCTGCCAGCAGCGAACTGATCACGCGTGCACCGCTTTCGCCGACTAGCATGGACAACTCGTCAATCACATGGCCCTGGGCGGCTTGCTCGCCCAGAAAATAACCGGTTACCGCAATCACCAGCACCAGAATAGGCGTCAGCGAAAAAATCGTATAAAACGCCAGGGCCGCGCCCTTGCTGGTGGCGCGGTGGGCAAACCAGGCGACGATGGCACTGGTGAAGAGCTGGCGCATGCAATTGAGATAGCGCAATGCCGAGCTAAAAGGTTTGAAAACAGAATGCAAAGAGGACTCCCATGGTGGTAACAGAGGGTGGCTACAGATTATTCATGCAGGTAGCGGTATGATAATTCGATAATGCACCAGCCAGTGAGTTCCGCTGTGTTCACTGCGCCTGGATCTGGCCAAGTGGCCATGCAGGTTCATCGTCATTTTTCAAAAAAGGGGAAGGTATGTCGCGTTTTTCATTGGCTAGTCTCATGCTTCTGGTTTCCATTGCATTGCCGCTGCAGGCCCAGGCCAAGGCTCCGGCAGGCAAATTCACCGGCGAGGATTTCAGCGGGGTATACCAATGCACAGGCGATGATGCACACGAGGGAGCTTATACCGGTACCGTCACCATGACGCTCAAGCCCGAACATAGCCGCGGCAGCTATGCCAGCTATGATTTCAAGCTGGAAGTGCCTGACTACGGTACCTACCTTGGTCACGCCGCTGCCAACGGCCGCCATGTTGCCATGCACTTTGGCCTGCAGGACCCGACCACGCATGATTACGGCACGGGGATTGCCGTCATGAAGAAGACCAAAGTGGGCAAATGGCGCTTTCACAAATTCTATTTCGAGCCCGAATTCAAGGGCGGCAACACCGGGCTTGAAGACTGCGTGATCAAGTAAGCGCTGGATATCGGGGCGCCCGTCTTAATATCACACAGAATTCACCACCACCCTGGACAATAAGCCCTTGCTTGTTGTCGTTATCTATTCGTCAGGAGAGCCTTGCTCATGCTGAAAATTTCCTCCATGTTTGTCCTGCTTAGTGGACTGCTGATGCACGGTCTGGCCTCAGCCGCGGTTGAGGTGCGTGATTTTTCACCGCAGGGCGAGGTGCGCAAGGTGAACCAGGCCACCGCGATTTTCAATGTGGACATGGTGAAAATGGGCGATGCGGAAGCGGCCGTCCCCTTCGATATTGACTGCCCAGTGTCAGGGGAAGGGCGCTGGCAGGATAGCCGTACCTGGGTTTATCGCCTTAGCGGCAAGCTGGACGCCGGTGCGCAGTGCCAGTTCACTCCGCGCCGCGATCTCAAGTCGCTGGATGGCGAGGCATACACCGGGACGGCACCGTTCCGCTTCTTCATGGCTGGCCCGTGGCTGAAGCATGTGCTGCCGGAGTCGTACAACCCGATTGAAGAAGACCAGGTGTTCATCGTCGAGACACCGTTTGCCATCAAGCCGCAAAGCGTGGAGCAGCATGCCTGGTGCGCTCCCGAGGGCGTGAGCGAGCGCATTCCCGTGCGCACATTGTCGGCGGCCCAGCTGAAGACCGCGCTACAAACCTTGCAACTGGACGTGTCGTCAAACGCGCTGGGCCTGCGTTGCCAGCGCCCCCTGGCACCGGGTAGTCGCATGCAGCTGGTGTGGGATGCCGGCATCGAAAGTATGTCGGGCGGTAAGTCCACCCAGCGCGAGTCGGTGACCTACCAGGTGCGGCCGGTGTTTCGCGCCGAGCTGAGTTGCACGCGCGAAAAGCCGAACGCGCCATGCTCCCCGTTATCGGATATCGAGCTGCGTTTCAGTGAATCGGTCAGTCTGGCACAGCTGGAGCAGATACGGCTGGTTGGCGCGGGCAAATCCCAGGCGCCCGTGGAGATCAGCCCGGCGCGTGCCAAGGCACTCAATGCCCAGCACCCCGGCGCGGCGTCTTCCTACCGGGTGGCAGAGCAGGATCAGCTTATCAGCGTGCTGTTCAAGGGCCCGTTCAAGCCAGATGCGGCCTATGAGCTGACTCTGCCCAGGAATCTGCGCGATGCCAGCGGCCGCACGCTCAGCAATGTCAGCAGCTTTCCGCTCAAGCTGCGCACGGCGCTGTTGCCGCCACTGGCCAAATTTGCTGCCAATTTTGGCGTGCTGGAGCTGAAGGAAGGCGGTGTTCTGCCGGTCACCATCCGCAATATGGAAAGCCGCATCGGCATGCGCGTGCTGCGCCAGCAGGATCCGGAAGTGGCCTTGCAGGTGATGGCGGATCTGCGGCGCTTTGAAAGCCAGACTCGTGAAGTCAACAAACCCTCGCCCCGCATGAAACAGCGCACGCTCGATGGCGATACGGTCGAAGAATTCAGGCCTTACACGGATATGTTGTATCCGCGTGAGCTGTCTTTCCTGGAAGGCCGTTACGATACTGCGCCGGAACGTGCCATGCCCAGACCGGCCAATGGCAAGGCGTTTGAAGTCGTGGGTATTCCGCTGCAAAAGCCCGGCTTTTACGTGGTGGAAATTCGCAGCCAGGTGTTGGGCAATGCACTGCTCAGCGAGGCCAAGCCCATGTATGTGCGCAGTCAGGCGCTGGTGACCGACATGGCAGTGCACCTCAAGACCGGCCGCGACAACAGTCTGGTCTGGGTGACCTCGCTCTCCAGCGGCAAGCCGGTTCCAGGCGCTGACGTTGCCTTGCTGGATTGCCAGGGCCACCGCTTCTGGCAGGGCAAAACCGATGCCCAGGGCATTGCGGGCTACCCTGAGGCCCTGCCGGAGCATCACAAGTGCCCCGGCGCCTGGGTGTACTTTGCCACTGCAAAACTGGGCGAGGATTTTTCCTTTGTGCAGTCCGACTGGGATCGTGGCATAGAGCCATGGCGCTTTAATGTGCGCACCTGGGCCCCGCAGCAAGGCCTCAAGATGCAGACCATCCTCGACCGCACCATGCTGCGTGCGGGCGAAACCGTGTCCATGAAGCATATCGCGCGGATGGAGGATTTCCGTGGCTTCCGTTACCCCCAAGAGTCCTTGCCGGACAGTGTGACGCTGGAGCTGATCGGCGGCGATTACTCGGTGGAGATACCGCTGGAATGGGATGCACGTGGCGATGCCATCACGCAATGGCAGATTCCAGAGGATGCCCCCATCGGCAGTTATGGCATCAAGATGGCCGGGCAGTGGGATTATGTCGGCCAGTTTCGGGTGTCCGAATTCCGCCTGCCCGCTTACAAGGGCAGCGTGCAATCTGAAAAAATGCGCTACGCCGGCGCCAGTGCCATCCCCGTACGGCTATCGCTCAATTACCTGAATGGCGGCGCGGCCAGCGGCCAGCAGGTGCAGGTATCTGCCATGTTGAACTCCGGGCAGTACTCCTTTGCTGCCTATCCGGACTTCAGTTTCGGTGCGCAGCTACGTGGCGAGCCGCTGCAGAAGCTGGTGCTCGACCGCCAGGCCGTCAAGCTGGACCGCCTGGGCAGCGGTCGCCTGCAAGTGCCGGTGACTGCCGTGGGCAATGCCGCCGGGCAGCCGTTGCAATTGCAGACGGAAATGACCTTTACCGACCCCAATGGCGAGATACAGACGCTGGCGGGCAGTACCGATATCTGGCCTGCCAGTCTGGCGCTGGGCCTGCAGGTGAAGGATTGGGCAGGCATGCAGGCCAGGCGCAAGGTGCAGGCAGTGGTGCTGGATACCGCAGGCAAACCCAGGGCCGGCGTCAAGGTCACCCTGCACGGCGAGCGCAAGTGGGATTTTGTGCATCGCAAGCGCATCCTCGGCGGCTTTTACAGCTACGAAACCGAGCAGGGCAGCGAAGACCTTGGCACGCTGTGCCAAGGCGTGAGTGATGCTAAAGGCCTGGTGCAATGCCAGGTGGATATCAAGGGCAGCGGGCAGATAGTCCTGACGGCACGCGCGGTGGATGATGCCGGGCGGCCCATGGTGGCCGAGAGCGGCTTCTGGGTGAGCGATGCCACCGATATCTGGTATGCGCAGGGCGATCAGGACCGCATGGAAGTGATCCCGGAAAAACGTGAATACAAGGTTGGCGAGATCGCCCGTTTGCATGTGCACACGCCATTTCATCAGGCCACGGCGCTGATTGCGGTGGAGCGCGAGGGCATCATCAAGACCATGGTGCGTCCGCTGTATCGACGCAATGCTGTGGTGGAGATTCCGATTGAAGACAGCTGGGGACCGAATGTGTATGTCTCGGTGCTGGCGGTGCGCGGTCGCCTGACCGAGGTGCCGTGGTACAGCTTCTTCCAGTGGGGCTGGCATAGCCCGGTGGATTGGTGGCAGGCGTGGCGCGATGGCATGCCGCAGCCCACGGCGCTGGTTGATCTCGGCAAGCCCGCCTTCAAGTTTGGCCTGACCCATATCGCGGTGGGGACGGATGGCGCTCGTCTCAATGTCGATGTGCAGACCGACAAGCAGGAGTATCGGCCACGCGACATGGTGACTGCCAAGATCAAGGTGCGGCTGCCCAATGGCAAACCGGCGCCCGCAGGTGCTGAAGTGGCGCTGGTGGCGGTGGACAGGGCCTTGCTGGAGTTATCCCCCAATAACAGCTGGAGCCTGCTGGACAACATGATGGACGAGCGGGCCTATCTCATCAACACGGCCAGCGCGCAGATGCAGGTGGTTGGCAAGCGTCACTATGGCAAGAAGGCCCTGCCTGCAGGTGGCGGTGGCGGCAAGTTCGCCACGCGCGAGCTGTTCAACACGCTGCTGTACTGGAACCCGCACGTCAAGCTCGATAGCCAGGGCATGGCCACGGTGCGTTTCCGCGTCAATGATGCCTTGACCGCATTCAAGGTGGTGGCGATTGCCGATGTGAACGAAGGTTATTTTGGTACCGGGCAGGCAGAAATCGTCAGTCGGCAGGCCTTGCAACTGACCTCCGGCCTGCCGCCCATGGTGCGTGAAAGTGATCGCTATCAGGCCATCATCACACTGCGCAACACCACCGCCAAACCGATGTCGCTGAAACTCAATGCGCGCACCGAGCAAAAACAGTGGACATCGCAAGCGGTGACGCTGGCTGCCGGGGCGTCCCAGGAGCTGCGCTGGCCGGTGGAGGTGCCGGATAACAGCACCTCGCAGCGTTGGACCATAGAAGCGCTGGACGATCAAGGCAAGCCGCTGGACAGGCTGGAGATTCCGCAAAAGGTATTGCCACGCGTGCCGGTGACGGTGCAGCAGGCCAGCTTCATGCAGCTTGAGCAGCCCTTGAATCTGCCGACTGCCTTACCTGCCGGGGCCATCCCCGGCAAGGGTGGGCTGCAACTCAAGCTCAGCGCCAGCCTGGGGCAGCAGACCGCAGGCATCGAGCGTTACTTCAACGCTTACCCGTTCAGCTGCCTGGAACAGCAGACCTCGATTGCCACTGGTCTCATGGACGCCACGCGTTGGCAGAATATCGCCACCAAGCTGGCGGGCTATCAGGATACCCAGGGCTATCTGGCGTATTTCCCTGGCATGCCATACGGCAGTGATGCGCTCACGGCCTATGTGCTGACCATGGCCTATGAAAATGGCGTGTCTCTGCCGCCATCGGTGGAGCAAGGCATGCGCAAGGCGCTGCTGGATTTTGTCGAGGGGCGCAGCCAGCCGCATGGCGGTAGCAACCGTTACCTGAGCGAGCGTCGGTTGTCGGCGCTGGCGGCTTTGTCGTATACCGGCAGTGTGCATGGCCGCTCGCTCGAGGCGTTTGAGTTCAAGCCCATCCAGATGCCGACCACCAGCCTGATCGACTGGTATGCCATCTTGCGTCACGTGCTGGATGCCAGCCAGCGCGATGAGCGTCTGCAGCAGGTGTCGCGCGAGTTGCGCAACCGCCTGCAAAATGTGGGCGGCCGCCTGAGCTTTGATGGCGAGGAGAATGACGCATGGTGGTGGGCCATGGTGGATGGCGAAGTGAATGCCACGCGCCTGACCGCCTTGCTGATGGATGACCCGGCCTGGAAGGCGGATATGCCTGCCATGCTGCGCGGTGCGCTGATGCGCCAGCAGAAGGGCCACTGGCATACCACGCTGGCCAATGCCTGGGGCCGTCTGGCCTTGCAGAAATTCAGCCGGCAATTTGAGTCCGAGCCGGTCAGCGGGCTGACGGAAGCCACGCTGGGCGCACAGCAAAAACGTTATGACTGGTCTCCCCAGGGCACGCCAACCGGCCCGGATGCCACGGCCGCCAGCCTGTTCCTGCCATGGGCATCTGCGCCGACCTCTAATCTGCAAGTGACGCATAGCGGCACCGGCAAGCCCTGGCTCAATCTGCTGGTGACGGCGGCTATCCCTGATAAACCGGCCAGCAATGGCTACCGCATTCAGCGTCGGGTGACGGCGATTGAGCAGAAAGTGCCGGGGCAGTGGAGTCGCGGTGACCTGATGCGTATCCGGGTGGATGTCGATAGCCAGCATGATCTCAGCTGGGTGGTGCTGACTGATCCGATACCGGCTGGCGCCAGCATCCTCGGCAACACGGCGCGGGATTCGCGCATTGCCCAGGCTGGTGAAAACCAGGCCAATGAGGATAGTCTGGCACCGAGCTACACCGAGCGCGGGCTGGCGTTTTTCCGGGCGTATTACGCGTTCGCACCGCAGGGGCACTTCTGGTACGAATACACCGTGCGGCTCAATAACCCCGGTACGTTCAGCCTGCCGCCGACGCGGGTGGAGGCCATGTATGCACCCGAGGTGTTTGGTCAGCTACCCAATGCCAAGCTGGATGTGCGTTAGGGCCGCATGACACTGGTCGTGACGATGCGAAACCTGACCTGGCAAAAGACAAAGCCGCAGCGACAGCCCCGTCGGCGGGCACTGCTTGCCACGCTCGGTTTGCTGCTTGGCCTGCTGCCGGGCATGGCGATGGCCTTGCCCGGCTATGCCGAGGTCAAGGCACAATACCGGGCTTCCGATGCCTGGCTGCTGGCGCGTGATGGGCAGGTGCTGCAGCAATTACGACTGGATCATCAGGTGCGGCGGTTGCAGTGGACGCCGTTGGAAGCCATGTCGCCCGCCTTGTTGCAAGCGCTGCTGTATTCCGAAGATCAGCGCTTTTACCAGCATGCGGGCATAGACTGGCTGGCGGTCGCCTCGGCCAGTTGGCGCAATCTGTGGGATAACCGTACCAGAGGCGCCAGTACCATTACCATGCAGCTGGCTGGTTTGTTAGAGCAGGATGCCATGCATGGTCGTCGCAGCCTGGTGCAAAAGCTCGGGCAGTCGGCCGATGCTTTGCAGCTCGACCATGCCTGGAAAAAATCCGACATCCTCGAAGCCTATCTCAACCTGGTGCCGTTTCGTGGCGAGCTGCAAGGCGTTGCCGCCATGAGCCAGGGCCTGTTTGGCAAAGGCCCGGAGGCGCTGGATGCGCGGGAAGCCGCGATGGCTGCCGTGCTGCTGCGCGCACCCAATGCTAAACCCGCCCGCGTGGCCGAGCGTGCCTGCCAGCTTTTGAAGCAGATGCAGCAGGCACGTGCCTGCGCTGATCTGGAAGGGTTTGCCAGCCTCAAACTGGTGGCGCCCTTCGAGCCTGCCATGCCCAACCTGGCGCCGCATCTGGCACGCCAGTTATTGCGGCAGCCGGGGCAGCGCCTGCGCAGCACGCTGGACATGCGCCTGCAGCAATACGCCGCCCGGCAATTGCGTGCCAACCTGCTGCAGCTGGAAAACCAGAATGTGCAGGATGGCGCGGTGCTGGTGCTGGATAATCGCACAGGGGAAGTGCTGGCCTGGGTGGGCTCCAGCGATACCCTGTCGACCGCACCCGCGGTGGATGGCGTGCTGGCGCAACGCCAGGCGGGCTCTACCCTCAAGCCGTTTTTATATGCTACGGCGCTGGACATGCGGGCGCTGACCGCCGCCTCGCTGCTGGACGATAGTCCGGTACGCATACGTACCGGCAATGGCGATTACATTCCGCAGAATTACGACAAGCAGTTCATGGGCCCGGTCAGCCTGCGCACGGCGCTCGGCAGCTCGCTGAATGTGCCCGCCGTGCGCAGCCTGCTGCATATCACGCCGGATCGTTTTTTTGCGCGCCTGCAGCAATTGCGTTTCAGCACGCTGACCGAGTCGGTGGACTATTACGGCTACAGCCTGGCGCTGGGCGCGGCTGATGTGCGCCTGCTCGACCTCACCAATGCCTATCGGGCGCTGGCCAACCAGGGCCGCTACAGTGGGGTGCGCATGCAATGGGCCAAGTCCGCCAGCAAAGGCAAGGCCGATAAGCCCATGCAAGTGTTTTCGCCCGCCGCGAGTTATGTGGTGAGTGACATCCTGGCCGACAACAATGCCCGTGCGCATACCTTTGGCATGGATTCAGCGCTGGCGACACGCTACTGGAGCGCAGTGAAAACCGGCACCAGCAAGGATATGCGCGATAACTGGTGCGTGGGCTACACGGCACGCTATACCGTCGGTGTGTGGGTGGGCAATGCCAATGGCGCGCCCATGCACGATGTCTCTGGCGTAAGCGGCGCGGCGCCCGTCTGGCGTGCAGTCATGGATTATCTGCATACGCATCCCGATGGCCGTTTGCTGGCGCCAGTCGTGCGCACGCCGCCAGCGGGGCTGCTGCAGCAACAGGTGCGCTTTAAACCCGCGATTGAACCGGCCCGGCAGGAGTGGTTTCTGAAAGGCACCGAGCTTGCCTTGGTGCAGGCGAGCAATGACGGGGATGATGTGCGTTCGAGCAAGCTGGGCCAGGATAAGCGGGGTGCCCAGGCGGATAATTCGCTGGTAAGCATTGCCTACCCCGGCCAGGGCGCGATTATCGCGCTGGACCCGGAAATTCCGCCCGCGCAGCAGCGGGTGGTGTTCAAGGCCACCCCGGCCTTGCCTGCAGGCTGGCATTGGCGGCTGGATGGCAAACGGGTCGCGCCGCTTAAGCTGGCATCGCCGCGCCAGTTGGCAAGTGAAAATTTACAGCCTGCCAATACTTCGCAGACGGCAGACCTGCGCTATGCGTGGTTCCCCATACCTGGTCGCCATGTGCTGAGTCTGCATGACGCCAGCGGCAAATTGCGCGAGTCTTCACGCTTTGAGGTGCGGGGCGCCATGCTGCGCGAGGCCATGCCTGCGCCGAATGCGAAACCCGCGCGGCCATCTTGAGCGGCCGGGTAGCGGGCGTGCATGTTAAAATCGCGCCAACCTATGAACACCGCCATGAATACCACCACCAACCCCCGTCACGTCATTACCCAGCTGGAGAAACTGCTGCCCGAGTGCATGCTGGTCGACCGTTTTCCTTTGCGTCGGCGCCTGCAGCAGGTGCGTGCGCAGCTGGATCAGCAGAAGCCTGAGCAAAAATCCCCTGACAAGCTGCTGGCCGAGCTGGCCAATCGCGTGCGCGATTCCGTCGCGCGCCTGCAGGCCCGCAAGACTGCATTGCCCCGGCCGGATTATCCCGCCGAGTTGCCGGTCTCTGGCAAAAAGGACGATATTGCCGCCGCCATACAGAAACATCAGGTGGTGATCGTTTGCGGGGAAACCGGCTCGGGTAAAACCACCCAGTTGCCCAAGATTTGCCTGGAGCTGGGCCGCGGCGTCAGCGGCCTCATCGGCCATACCCAGCCGCGGCGTATTGCAGCCCGCTCGGTGGCCTCGCGCATTGCGCAGGAGCTGAATTCGCCGCTGGGCCAGGCGGTGGGTTACAAGGTGCGCTTCAACGACAAGCTCTCCGAAAGCAGCTATATCAAGCTGATGACGGACGGCATTTTGCTGGCGGAGACGCAGGGCGACCGGTTTCTCAATGCCTATGACACCATCATCATCGACGAGGCGCACGAGCGCAGCCTGAACATCGATTTCCTGCTGGGCTATCTCAAGCAGCTATTGCCGAAGCGTCCTGACCTCAAAGTGATTGTCACCTCGGCCACCATCGATGCCGACCGCTTTTCGCGACACTTTGATGGCGCGCCGGTGATTGAAGTCTCCGGCCGCACCTATCCAGTGGAAGTCCGCTACCGCCCGCTGGGCAAGGCGGGGTTTACTGCCAAGGAAAATCCTCCCGAGCAGGAAGACGAAGACGACCTGGAACTGCTGGGGCAGGATCTTATGGGCATCAAGCGCAAGCCGCGCGTGGAATCGCGTTGGCTGGAAGAAGACGATGCCGAAGAGGCCATGGAAGAAGCGATTCTGGATGTGGCCGATGACCTGATGCGGCTGGGCGAGGGCGATATTCTGGTCTTCCTGCCTGGCGAGCGTGAGATTCGCGATACCGCCGACCATCTGCGCAAATACCAGGGCCGCTCGCCCAAGCTCAAGCATGTGGAAATCCTGCCGCTGTTTGCGCGGCTGTCGATTGAGGACCAGCAAAAGATTTTCCGCTCTGGCGGCGCCCGCCGCATCGTGCTGGCGACCAATGTGGCCGAAACCTCGCTTACCGTGCCCGGCATCAAATACGTGATCGATACCGGCCTGGCGCGGGTTAATCGTTACAGTGCCCGCGCCAAGGTCGAGCAGCTGCAGATCGAGAAAATCTCGCAGGCCGCGGCACGCCAGCGCGCAGGGCGTTGCGGGCGAGTGTCGAGCGGCATCTGCGTGCGCCTGTATGACGAAGAGGATTTCAATAATCGCTCCGAGTTTACCGACCCCGAGATTCTGCGTTCCTCGCTGGCTTCGGTGATTCTGCGCATGGCCGCTTTGCGGCTGGGCGATGTGAATGACTTTCCCTTTATCGAGGCACCGAGTTCACGCCTGATCGCCGATGGCTACTTGCTGTTGCAGGAGCTGGGTGCGGTGGATGCCGACCGGCAGATTACCGAGCTGGGCAACCAGCTGGCACGCTTGCCGCTGGACCCGCGCGTGGGCCGCATGATCCTGGCCGCCAAAAAGGAAAGCTGTTTGCAGGAGATGCTGATCATCGCCAGTGCACTGGCGATACAGGACCCACGCGAACGGCCCATGGACAAGCGCGAAGCCGCCGATCAGGCGCATGCCAAGTTTGCTGGCGAGCAGTCCGATTTCATGAGCTTCCTCAAGCTGTGGGCGTTTTACGACGAGGCGCTGAAAACCAAAAAGTCCAACAAGGAGCTGCTGGGCAAGTGCCATCAGAATTTCCTGTCTTTCCTGCGCATGAAGGAGTGGCGCGAGCTGTACTTCCAGCTGCTGGAAATCGCAGAGGACATGGAGTTCAAGCTCAACGACAAAGAAGCCTCTTATGAGCAGATACACCGGGCGCTGCTGTCCGGCTTGCTGGGTAATATCGGCTTCAAGGATGGCGAGTCGGAAAGCTATCAGGGGGCTCGTGGCATCCGCTTCAATATCGCCCCCGGTTCGGCCCTGAAAAAGCAGCGCCCCAAGTGGGTGATGGCGGCCGAGCTGATGGAAACCACCAAGCTGTATGCGCGCTGTGTGGCCAAAATCGAGCCGGACTGGATAGAGCCGCTGGCACGCAGCCTGACACAAAGCCATTACACCGATCCGCGCTGGGATCGCAAGCCGGCGCAGGTGGTGGCGTGGGAGCGCGTGAGCCTGTATGGCCTGACGGTGATTCCCAAGCGACGTGTGCATTACGGGCCGATCAACCCGCAGGAAGCGCGCGAGATTTTTGTGCGCGAAGCGCTGGCGAATATGGAATTCGACACGCGCGCGCCGTTTTTTGAAGCCAACCGCCGCCTGATTGCCGACATCGAAGAGCTGGAACACAAGGCACGCCGCCAGGATGTGCTGGTGGATGAGCACGCGCTGTTCGCGTTTTACGATGCGATTATCCCGGCGGGCATCATCAATGGCGCAGGCTTTGAAAAGTGGCGCGAAGAGGCCGAGCGCGAAAATCCGCGTCTGCTTTATCTGACCCGTGATGCGCTGATGCGCCACGGCGCGGCAGGCGTCACCGAAGCGCAGTTCCCCGAATCCATGCCGCTGGATGGCACCGAGATCGTCCTCAAGTACCGCTTTGAACCGGGGCATCCGCTGGATGGTGTGACCGCCACCGTGCCGCTGGCGCTGCTGAATCAGCTGGACCCGACTGCCAGTGAATGGCTGGTGCCCGGCATGCTGCGCGAGAAACTCACCGCGCTGATCAAGGCCCTGCCCAAGACGCTACGCCGCGTGTGCGTGCCGGTACCGGAGTTTGTGACGGGGTTTCTGGAGCAGGCGCAGATCGGTGCTTCGCCCCTGATTCCCGCGCTGATTGCCTACATCCAGCAGCGCACCGGGCTCAAGATGTCAGCCGATGAGCTGAATGTGGAGGCCTTGCCTGCGCATTTGCACATGAATTTCCGCGTGGTGGATGAGAAGGGCCGCGAGCTGGGCATGGGCCGCGACTGGACTGCATTGAAACAACAATTGGGGCAGGCCGCCCAGCTCACCTTCCGCAGCAGTTCGCCCTCCATCGAGAAGAGCGGGCTCAAGCAATGGGACTTTGGCGACCTGCCCAAGACCCTGACCTTCAGTCGTGATGGGCGCCAGCTGACCGGCTACCCGGCGATAGAAGACGAGCAGGACAGTGTGGCGGTCAAGCTGTTTGATACGTCCACTGCGGCCGAAGATGCGCACCGCGCCGGGGTGCGCCGCCTGATGCGCTTTGAGCTTAAAGAGCAGATGAAGCAGCTGGAGAAAGGCCTGCCGGGCTTTACCCAATACGCCTTGCTGCTGCGCAACCTGATGACACCGGATGAACTGCGCGACGACATGCTGACAGCGATTGCCGACCGCGCCTTTATCGGCGAGGACGACTTGCCGCGCAGCAATGCCGACTTCATGAATCTCAAGCAGCGTGCCCGCACCCGATTGCCTGCGGTGGTGGAGGGCGCCAGTCGCCTGGCTGCCGCCATAGCTGCCGAATACCAGCCACTGATGCAAAAGCTGGGCAGCCTGCCCGGCCCCATGGCACGCCTCAAAAAAGAAGTGGAAGAGCAACTGGGACGCCTGTTGTACAAGCGCTTTTTCAGCCAGACGCCGTGGGAGCGCCTGCAGCACGTGCCGCGCTATCTCAAAGGCTTGCGCCTGCGGCTGGAGAAATACCCCGGCGGCATTGAGCGCGACACGCGCAATGGGCAAGCGGTGCAACAGGTCTGGCAGCGCTGGGAAGAGCGCGTGGTGAGCTTGCGCAAGAGCGGCCAGCCGGTGCCGCCTGCCTTGCAGGAGTACCGCTGGTTGATCGAAGAGCTGCGTATTTCATTGTTTGCGCAAGAGCTGAAAACGCCGTTCCCGGTCTCCGTCAAACGCCTGGATAAAGCCTGGGCTGATCTTTCCTGATGTTCTATCTCGCGCGCCCATGCCTCCTGTCCGGCAGGCATGGGTGCCAGGCTTGTGCATGCTCCAGGTGGTCTGTGCATTCCCGTTTTTCATTCCATCACACCCTGTGTAAATGCATTTATGCAGACAAGGGCGTCATTCACTGCGGCCAATTATTCGGCAGCAAAAAGATTTTTATTGAATTTAATATGGAGCCATACTAATATGGCCTCATGTTACTTCTCAAAGAACTTCCTACCTCCAAAAGCCTGGAACGTTTTGTTCAGCGCTATCCGCAAACCGATATTTCGGCCATCTCGGATTTTGTCGCCTTGTTGCGGGCCGCGGCGGATATTTCCGATGCGCTGGACAAGCTGCTGGGCAAGCATGACCTGCTGCAAGGCCGCTGGTGGGTACTGGTATTGCTCATGCGCCAGGAGGATTTCACTTCATCGCCTTCTGATCTGGCGGAGAAGGCTGGCGTCACCAAAGGCACCATGACAGGCTTTATTGACGGCCTAGAGCGGGAAGGCCTGGTCACGCGCCTGATCAATAACGATGACAGGCGCAAATTCCTGATCCGCCTGAGCGCCGCTGGCCTGCAAAAGCTGGACGAAGTGATGCCGGACTACATAGACAAGGTGAAGCTCTTGATGGATGTCCTGAGCAAGTCGCAACGTGATGTCCTGATCTCGCATGCCAGAACGCTGGCCGAGCATGTGGATGTCATGAAATAAGCTGCTTTCATTTTTTTTGAATATTTAGTTTGAATCCATACTTTATGGTTCCATATTTTTAATTGACTGCCATGCTGCCTGACTCAACTCCGCAAAATGCGCATGCCATAGCGCATCCTGATGCTGTCGCTAACGGCCAGTCACTGCCATATCGGCGGCTGTTTGTCGTGTTGTTCGCATGCAGTCTCGTTGCACTGCCTGGTTGTATCAGCATGCGTGGCATTACCCCGCAGGCGACGACGGTACAGGCCAACCAGCTTGAACTTGGCGATACCGTGATCAGTGCCGCCAAAATCGAATGGCCGAATGCCGCCTGGTGGAAGGACTATCACGATGCCCAGCTGGATGCATTGGTGACCAAGACCATTGCCGATAATCCCGATCTCAAGGCGGCGCAAGCTCGCATAGGGCTGGCGCAGGCGTATGCGGACAGCATGCACGCCCAGACCTTGCCGACCATGAGTGGTGACACCACGATGACGCGCGAGCGTTTTACCGAGCTGCAATTCATTCCTGCGCCCTGGGCCGGGCATACCGACTGGAACAACCGCGCCACCGCATCGCTGGCCTACGATCTGGATTTGTGGGGCAAGCAGAAGGGCATGTGGGCGGCCGCGCTGGACGAAACCCATGCGTCGGCAGCCGAGATGCAACAGGTGCAGCTTGAACTCGTCAATGCCGTGGTGAGGAGCTATATCCGCCTGGGGTTTGAATACCAGCTGCGCGATATTGCCGAAGAGCATGTGCATGAAGTGGAGCACCGTGTGGCGATTGCCCGCCGGGCACTGTCGGCGGGTCTGACTACGGAGCTGGCCGTTGCCGAAACCGAAGTGCCATTGCCCATGGCCCGCATGAAGGTGCAGCAGATTGAAGCACGCATTGCCCTGATCCAGAATCAGCTGGCCGCCTTGTCGGGTCAGGGTCCCGGTGCGGGTGAACATATCCAGCGCCCCGTCTTGCACGACGACACCACCATAGGCCTGCCCGACCAGCTGCCTGCCAACCTGATCGGTCGCCGTCCGGATATCCTGGCAAGCCGCTGGCGCATTGAGGCCTCGCGGGAATACATCGCCAGCGCCAAGGCCAGTTTTTACCCCAATATCAATCTGCTGGCATTTGCTGGTTTTCAGGCGCTGGGCTTCGGCAAGCTGTTCAGCAATGCCGCTGCCATTGCCGGCGTGGGGCCGGCCATTTCGCTGCCTGTTTTTGATGGCGGCCGCCGCCGTGCCAACCTCAGCGCGCAAACCGCCAGCTACGACATGGCCGTGGAGCATTACAACGCCATCGTACTGAAAGCCCTGGAAAGCATCTCGAATCAGCTGGTGTTGCTGAATGCCAATGCGCGCGAGATCAAGAGTGCTGAGGAAGCGCTGGCCACGGCTGAAAAAGCCCATGCGCTCGCCCTCAGGCATTACAAGGCTGGCCTCACCAATTATGAGCACGTGCTGGCAACGCATGAGGTGGTGCTGACGCAACGCGAAGCCATGCTGCAACTGGAAGCCGACAAGCTGGATGCCCATGCCGGCCTGATGCTGGCGCTGGGTGGCGGGCTGAATGACGAAAAGGCCAGCCAGGTGATCTCCGATGCCAGCCGCCATCATAGCGATGCCACGAAAAAAGGCAGGGCAGGGAGCGCACCATGAACGTGTGGTCACCTGCGAGCATGAGGCGGCCGCTACTGCGCGCCCACGTGCACCTGCGCCTGTGCGCTCTGGCGTGCACACGGCACATCGGCCGGGTTGGGCATGGCATGTCGGCAATGGCGCGTGCGCTTGGCATGGGGGCTAGCCTGGGCGCACGCGAGTGGTGGAAGCTGGATGCCTCTGTCATCGCCTATGTTTTCAAGGCCCTGCTGGCAAGTGTGCTGGCGGTGTGGATATCGCTGCGCCTGGAGTTTGACCAGCCGCGCACGGCACTGCTGACGGTGGCGATCGTCATGCAGTTTCGCTCAGGCATGGTGCTGACCAAAAGCTATTACCGGCTGATCGGCACCATCTTTGGCATTATCGCGTCCTTCCTGCTGGTCGCCATGTTTGCGCAGGAGCGCGTGCTGTTCCTGCTGTGCATGACGATCTGGATAGGCCTGTGCACGGCGGGCTCGGTAATCTTTCGCAATCACCAGTCCTATGCCTTTGTGCTGGCGGGCTACACCTTGTGCATCGTCGGCCTGCCCGCCACGCTGGCGCCCGAGCTGACCTTCAATATCGGCGTCACCCGCCTGTCCGAAATCCTGGTGGGCCTGCTGTGCGCCACGGTAGTGAGTGATCTTGTGTTTCCACAACGCATGTGGAATGTCACGCTGCAGACGGTACGTCGGCGCTACACCGACTTTTGCGACCTGCTGCGCATCAGCGCGCGCGAAGGCGTGGCACATGCCACCTTGCAGGCCCACATGCTGCGGTTCATCGGCGACATTTTCAGTCTGGAATCCTTTCGGGCTTCTTCAGGTCTGGAGACGGATGAATCGCGTGGGCACCGCCATCGCCTGAGTCATCTGAACAAGGAATTCATGGAAGTCTCCACGACCTTCCATGCCTTCAGCCGGCTGTTGCAGCGGCAACGCAACAACAGCCGTGCCGAGGTGCGCGAGGCCTTGCTGCAGCTCTATCAATGCCTGGCAGACGCGGTGAGTGTGCAACACCGCAGCGCGCAGACCGAGCAGGAAACCCTGGAGATTGTGCAGAAGCTGAAAGCCTTCCGCGAAGACTTCAAACTGCGCCTGCAAGCGGCCCGCCATCGCTTGCCAGCCGCCTTGCAAACCAGGGACCTGCTGGATTTTGACACCGGGGCCGCCTATCTGCTGCGGCTAGCCGAAGAGCTGTATGTCTATAGCCGCACCTACGGCTCGATTGCCACGGGCAGTGCGCCCGACCAGGGGCATGCTGAGGAGCTGCCTGCGCAGCTGGAGATGCATTTTGATCCATTGGCCGTGGCGCTGGCCGCGCTGCGCGGCAGTATCACGCTGCTGATACTGGCCGGGCTCTGGATATTCACCGACTGGCGTTCGGGTATCGAGGCCATCACCATCGGCGTCATCACCAGCACCCTGTTTGCGAACAGTCCATCGCCCAGCAAAACCATACGCCACTTCATGGCGGGCGCTGTCATTGGCACCGTGCTCGCGTATTTCAGCAATTTCTGGTGGCTGACCCAGGCGCATGATTTCTGGACGCTGATCATCGCCATCAGCCCCGGCATTCTGCTTGCCAGCTGGCTGGGTTCCAGGCCTGCTACCGCGTTTATCGGGGCAGGGGCTTCCGTGGTTTACCTATTGCACATCGGCTTCAATACCGTGTTCAGTGCCAATCCGGTCACCTTTCTCAACGATGCTGTGGCCGATCTGCTGGCGATCCTGGTCTCGGGCACCATGTATGGCCTGATCGACCTCAGCGGCAGCGCCTGGTCCCGGCGGCGCGTATCCAACGCCCTGCGCAACCTGGTGGTGGCCGCCTGCCGCGAATCCACCCCGCTGCGGCGTGCCCGCTTTGAAGCCAGCGCGCGGGATCTGGTGCAGCGCTCCGGCAGCGTGCAACGGGTAGGCGAGGCGCAGGATCAGGTAGTGGTCGAATGGCTGTTTTCGGCGCTGGAAGTTGGTCATGCCGTGATCGCCTTGCGCGAGCAGTTACCGCATGTGCCAGTTGAGACGGCCCGCGCCCTGCAACACGCCATTGCGCAGATTGCCAGCCTTTACGAGGCGCCAGGCAAGGCCGCCATTGCACACGCAGCAGACGCCGTTGATCAGGCGCTGGCACTGGCTGCCCCCAGTGCCGCCAGCGAGATGCCACTGCATGTGCGCCACCAGTTGCTGACCACGCTGCATTTTGTACACAGTACCCTGCTGGATGAAGCCTCGGTGCTGGCATTCGGCCCCACCATGCCCGCGCGGACTAGCCCGGCAGGAGGACGCTGATCATGCCACGTGAATTTGCCTTGCTCGATGCCCTGGTGCCCACCTTGCTGCTGGCATTTATCGCAGCGGCGGTTGGCACCCTGGTGCTGGACCGTATGTTTGCCTGGCTCGGGGCTTATCGCCTGGTCTGGTACCCCGCGCTGTTTCGCTTGTCGGTATTCGGGTGTCTGTTTGCAGGTCTGGGGTTATGGATTTACCAGTGATGACGCAGGAATTTGAAGTGTGACGGTTGTAATGGAATTAGCGCGCCGAATTTGTGAAGGAAACTTGCCATGAAATTTTATCTGAAACGCCTGTTCAGGATACTGATCACGCTGGCCCTCGCTGCCGCTGCGGTCTTTCTCGCCCAAAAACTGTGGGTGCGCTACATGGATTCGCCCTGGACGCGTGATGGCCGGGTACGGGCCGACGTGGTGAATATCGCGCCGGATGTGGCCGGGCTGGTGGTGAAGGTGGCGGTGCGCGACAACCAGTTTGTGCATCGTGGCGATGTGCTGTTTCAGATTGACCCTGAGCATTTTCGCCATGCCGTGGCTGAAGCCAATGCCATCGTGAATCAACGCAAGGCGGCCTTGCAGATGAAACGGAATCAGGCCCAGCGCCGTGCCAGCCTGGATGACGAAGTGATTTCACGTGAAAACCGCGAAGACACCGACCTCGACGCCGTGGCCGCCAAAGCCGACTACGAGGCTGCGCTGGTCACCCTGGAAAAAGCCCAGCTCGACCTCACGCGTAGCACCGTGCGCTCACCGGTGGATGGCTGGGTGTCCAACCTGCTGGTACGCCCAGGCGATTATGCCCAGGTGGGCGCGGCCAAGCTGGCGATCATTGATCAGCATTCCTTCTGGGTATACGGCTACTTTGAAGAACACAAGCTGCCGCTGGTGCATGTGGGCGATGCCGCCGAGATACAGCTGCTCGGCACTGGCCGCCGCTTGCCGGGCCATGTGGAAAGCATCGCCATGGGGATCACTGACCGCGACAATCCCACCGACGTCAGGCTGCTGGCAAATGTGAACCCCAGTTTCAACTGGGTGCGGCTGTCGCAGCGGGTGCCAGTGCGCATCCATATCGATGCGATTCCAGAGGGCCTGACGTTGGTGGCCGGCATGACATGCTCGGTGGTCGTCAAACCCTCGGCCAAAGTAAAAAGCTAAAAGTGACAGGCGAAAAGCAACGTGGGTGACCAGCAAAATGCCTGGTCACCCACGGGCAGCTTATGAAAGCCTTGTTACATGAAGCCAGACAACCTTAAAGCTTAAGTCATGCGACCAGAGTTATTCGGTCTTGGGCTCGTCTGGTGTTGCCGTGTGAGGCTCGGTGCCTTCAGGAGCGGGGGCGACTTTCTCGTGCTCAGCGGGCACATAGCCACCGGGTTCTGCCTTGCCAGACGCAGCGGGGGCAGCAGGTGCACCCTCAGGGGCAGCAGCCGGTGGCGGGGTGGTGGCAGCGGGGGCTTCTGCGGTTTCCGGGGTCGCAGGCTCAGGTTTTGAGCAGGCGGTCATCAATGCAGCGGTCATTGCAATGGTAATAAGGGAGCTCGGCCATGATTTCATCATTGATTATTCTCCTTTGGTCATTTTCATTTAGGCTTGCTTGTCAGGGTTAGAACCCCATGTTCTGGCTTAAGTTCGGTCAAATTGTCATTTGCACTACCAGGCCTGGATTAATTAGTTAAATTAAATCAATCGTTTGTTTCACAGCAAACGTATGCCTGCCAGCGTATCCAGGCAGGTTTCGCGAATAATCCGCACCAGATCCACCGCATAAGGCCGCGCCATGATTTCGGTATTGCCAGTGGCGTAGAGCTCAGACCACAGGCCTTTGCGCGTGATGGGTTTGGCGATCACATACTCATGCTCCAGATAGCTCTGTATGCCCCAGCTGGGCAGCGCTGCCAGCCCGCGACGGCTCGCCACCAACTGCATGATGGCGACAGTCAGCTCGGCCGTGCGTCGATCAAACGCCACATTGGCCGGATGCAGGACTTCGCGTATCAGGTCGATGCGCTCTTCCGGCACCGGATAGGTGATCAGCGTGCTGCCGCTGAAATCCTCGGCCTGCAAAAAGGGGCGGGTGTGCAGGGGATGATCTGTCGGCAATACCGCCATGATTTCAAAGGTGAAAAGCGGTACGTGCTGCAGCATCTTCATCTTGCCCGGCAGGCCGCCAATCACAAAATCCGCCTTGCCTTCCTTGATCAGGCTCCAGGGGTCGCTATGAAACCCGGCTACCAGGTCCAGCTCCACTTCGGGCCAAGCACGCCGAAAGGCATCCATCACCGGCGTCAGCCAGTCAAAGCAGGTGTGGCATTCCAGCACAATGCGCAGCTCGCCGGACTGGTCGGATTTCAGCCGCTCCAGATCTCGCTCCGCCTGCGCCGTGGCTTCCAGCACGATATCCGCCAGCTTGAGCAGGCGCTCGCCTGCGGGCGTAAAACGCAAGCCGTGCGCGGTGCGCTGAAACAGCGTGATCTGGTAATACTGCTCCACCGAGCGTATCTGATGCGAGAGCGCCGATTGCGTCAGGTAAACGCGCTCGGCGGCCAGCGCCAGCTTGCCGCTTTCAGCAATGGCCTTGAAGGATTTGAGATGTCGGATTTCGATCATGATATGAATTTAATTCAAGTTTAATGGAAAAAAACTCGCTTTATTAATTCGATGATAGCACGCAAACTGCGGCCTTCGTTATTCAGAGGTGAGTTGTCATGATCAAAGCCCATATCCTGGGGTACCCGCGCGTCGGGGCCAACCGTGAACTGAAAGTTGCGCTGGAGGCATTCTGGAAAAGTGCGCCCGGCGAAGAAGCCCGCCATGAAGCAGTGCTGGAGCAGACCGCGCGCCAGTTGCGCGAGACGCATTGGCAAAAGCAGATAGACGCCGGTCTGGCCTTTATCAGCGTGAATGATTTTTCATGCTACGACCATGTGTTGGACCACAGCGTGTTGTTTGGCGCCACGCCGGCGCGCTTCGGCTTTGCCGGGCGGCCATTGCAGGCGCAGGACTACTTTGCCCTGGCCCGCGGCAATGCCGAGCAGCCCGCACTGGAAATGACCAAGTGGTTTGATACCAACTACCACTATCTGGTGCCGGAGCTGAGCGCGGAGACCGAGTTTTCCATCAACGCCCATGCGTTTTTGCTGCAGATAGACCAGGCGCTGACCACCGGCGCCGAGCTCAAGCCGGTATTGCTGGGCCCGGTGTCTTGGCTGTACCTGGGCAAGAGCCGCGATGCCGGGTTTGACCGCCTGAGCCTGCTGCCGGCCTTGTGCGCGCAATATGCCGCCTTGCTGAGTGAGCTCAAGCTGCGCGGCATTGCCTGGGTGCAGATCGATGAACCCGTGCTGGCGCTGGACCTTGATGCGCGCTGGCTGGCGGCGTTTGCCGATGCCTATGCCCGCATACGCGACCACAGGCCCAAGCTGTTGCTGACGACGTATTTTGAAAGCGTGGCGCGCTATGTGGGCGCGGTCACTGCTTTGCCGGTGGATGGCCTGCATATCGACCTGGTGCGGGCGCCAGAACAGCTCGCCGCCTGGCTCGCGGCCTTGCCCAGTCATTGGGTGCTGTCTGCCGGGGTCGTCGATGGCCGCAATGTCTGGCGCAATGACCTCGACAAGACCTTGCAGTTGTTGCAGCCGGTCGCGCAGCAGCTGGGAGATCGCCTGTGGATCGCACCGTCATGCTCGCTGTTGCATGTGCCGGTCTCGCTGGCGCAGGAGTCATCTATGGATGCGGAAATACGCTCCTGGCTGGCCTTTGCCGATGAAAAGCTACGTGAGTTGCAGCTATTGCAGCAGGCGCTGAATCATGGAGTGGATAGCGTGGCTGCCGAGTTTCAGGCCGCGCGCAAAGCCATAGCTTCTCGCGGCGCATCGCCGCGCGTGCATAACGAGAGCGTGCAGCAGCGCTTGCAGCATCTGCCGCAGTTATCCGCCGAGCGCAGCAGCCCCTTTGCCGAGCGGCGCCTGGCGCAGCAAAAGCGCTTGCGGCTGCCTTTGCTGCCGACCACCACCATAGGCTCTTTTCCGCAGACCGCCGATATACGCGCCAGCCGGGCGGCGTTTCGCCGTGGCGATCTGAGTGCCGAGGATTACACGCTGGCCATGCAGCAGAACATACGCCACGCCATTGAGCAGCAGCTGGCGCTGGATCTGGATGTGCTGGTGCACGGCGAAGCCGAGCGCAACGACATGGTGGAATACTTTGGCGAGCAGCTGGCAGGCTATGTGTTCAGCCAATACGGCTGGGTGCAGAGTTATGGCTCGCGTTGCGTCAAGCCGCCGATTATCTATGGCGATGTGCACCGTCCGCTGGCGATGACCGTGGCGGAGGCCCACTACGCGCAGTCGCTCACCAGCAAGCCGGTCAAGGGCATGCTCACAGGTCCGGTGACCATGCTGCAATGGTCGTTTGTGCGCGATGATCAGCCGCGCGAAACCACCGCCTTGCAACTGGCGCTGGCGATACGCGATGAAGTGGCCGATCTGCAGCAGGCAGGCATTGCCATCATCCAGATTGACGAACCTGCCTTCCGCGAAGGGCTGCCCTTGCAGCAGGCCAAGTGGGCGCAGTATCTGGCATGGGCGGTGCGGGCATTCAAGCTATCGGCCAGCGTGGCGGAAGACAGCACGCAGATACACACCCATATGTGCTATTCGGAGTTCAACGATATTCTGCCGTCGATTGCCGCCATGGATGCCGACGTGATTACCATTGAGACTTCGCGCTCGGCGATGGAACTGCTGGATGGCTTTGGCGAGTTTGATTACCCCAACGACATCGGCCCCGGCGTGTATGACATCCACTCGCCGCGTGTGCCGAGTGTGGAAGCCATGACTGCCTTGCTAAAGCGTGCGATTGAGGTGATCCCGGTAGATCGCCTGTGGGTGAATCCGGATTGCGGCCTCAAAACCCGCGGCTGGCCGGAAACCATCGCCGCCCTGCAACACATGGTCGCTGCAGCGCGTCAGCTCCGGCACGAGAAGCTGAATCACAAGGCGGCGTGATCTCGGGATTATCGCTCGTGTAAACCTTGCCAGCGGCCCACGTATCAAGGCATGCGTGGGCCGCTGGCATTTTTAATGCCCGGCTTGGGTCAGGCGCTAATCACCAGCAAGCTGCCCAGCATCATGACGATGGCGGCGATCAGCTTGCGCAGAATGTCTTTTTCCTTGAACACCTGATAGCCCACCAACACCTGCAGCACCATGCTCATCTGAAACAGCGCCAGCGTGTACGCTACCAGCATGTGCGACAGCAGCACCAGCGTGCAGTACTGCATGATGAAAATCATGGTGCCTATGCTGGCAATTGTCGGCAAATGCGACAGCGAGGTTTTCATGCCCTGTTTCACATCCGCCGGAATGAACAGCAGATTCGCCAGCATCACCAGCGGCAAGCCCAGCAGCGACCAGAACACCAGCGTGGCCAGCGGCCCGCCATCCGTCACCGCGTTTTTCAGGAACAGCGTGCCGATGGAAAACAGCAATATGGACAGAAAGCGCGCCTGCACGCCGCGTTCCTTCAGCAACAGCAGCATGCGGTTGGCCTCGCGCTGACCGTTGGCAGGCATCAGAAAGAAACTGCCCACCACGATGATGGCCACGCCTGCAAAGCCTTGCAGGGTAGGCACCTCGCCCAGAAACACAATGGCGAGCAGCATGGAGATCACCACCTTGTAGGCATTCAGCGGCCCGAATATCGACAGATCGGTTTTGGCGAGCGACATCACCATGAACATCCAGCCACCCACATCCAGCAAGGCCGCCAGCAAGACATTCACCCAGAACGCCTGCGGCAGGCTGGCAGCATGCACCACAGGCACCAACGGCAGCGCCAGTACGCTCAACACCACATAGCTGGTCGCCACCATGAAGAAGGGGTGCAGCGGATGCTGCGACAGTTTTTTCTGATAGACATTGGACAGGATGGAAAACACCAGCCTGCCAAATACGAACGCGATTTCCACTAAGAGACGACCTTTTACTTTGAGTTTATTGCCTGAATGAGCGCCTGAGTGGCGAGGCGGACGGGCTGTCCATGGTGACAGAAGCAAGGCGAGGGCCGATTTCTACTGGCAACAGACGATATTATGAGGGCTATTGCCGCATGGGTGAAGCACCTCTCCTTGCTTGTTTGTAAAGCCCGAGTTGCCATGCAGCTTCGCCCTTAAGGGCAATTCCCTGATTTAGCAATCCTGTGCATGATCGAACCCGCCTTTAGCCACGGATTCCCTGTCATGCTTTCCTCGCTGCTCTCCTCCCGTCGCCTGCTTACCCTGCAATGTCCCGCACTCCATCAGATCCTGCCCGATGGGCTGGAGCCTGTCCGTCTTGCCGGGGGAGAGGGCATCAACACCCTGTTTGACTACCAGCTCACCGTGCGTAGCCGTTTGGGGGAAGTCGGCAGTGATCTGGACGTTGGTCCGCTGATGGGTCAAGTATTGACCTGCGGCATCAGCCTCGAAGGCCACGGCCAGTTCCTGCCCGGCGCGCTGGGCGATCTCGGCATGGCGAACCAGGGAGCGGGGATGCGGTATGTCAGTGGACTCATCACCGACATGCGCCATGTGGCCGAAGACAGCCGCCATGCGCTCTATGTCATCACGCTAAGGCCCTGGCTCCACCTCGCCACCCTCACCACCGACTGCAAGGTGTTTCAGGACAAGACCGTGGTCGAGATCACCGAAGCGGTGCTGGCAGACTACCCCTATGCGCTGGAGAAGCGGCTGATCGAGCGCTATCCCGCCCGGGACTACAGCGTGCAATACAACGAATCCGACTTCGCCTTCCTCACCCGCCTGTGGCGGGAATGGGGCATCAGCTTTCATTTCCGCCATGACGACGGGCGCCATACCCTGGTACTGGCCGATCACAATGGCGCCTATACGCCATTCCAGCCCGATGACCCGGCCAGTGGCTATCACACCATTGCCTATTACCCGCCAGACCATAAGACCGATGCAGAGTACCTGCACCACTTCAGCGATGCTGAGCAACTGACCTCGGGTGCCTATGCCAGCCGCGATTACGACTACACCCGTCCCCGGGCCGAGCTTGCCGCACGTAATGCCCAGCCGCGCAACACTGCCCATGCCGAGAGCGAGGTCTACCAATGGCGTACCGACCATGGCAGTGACTACAGCCAGCCCAATGCCGGCATGGACCGCGAAGCCAACCAGACCGAGCCGCAAGGTGAGCTCTTGGCCAGGCTGCGTATGGAAGCCTTGCGTCAGCCCGGTCACCGGGTGGCGGGCGAAGGCCATATCCGTGGCGTCGTGCCTGGCCATACCTTTACCCTCAAAGCGCATCCCAGAGCAAAGGCCAATCAGGAGTACCTGATCCTCAGCACTACTTTGTTGATTGAGAATGTGGGGGAAGAGACGGTTGGAAAGACCGTCGGAAAGACAGGGGGGAATGGAAGCCAGGGCAGTGGCGCTGGGCTCAGCGCCATCAAGTCTGCCATCCTGGATAGAGTGAGTGGCGCGATGACAGGCGAACTCACCGGCACCTGGCGCATGGAGACCCACTTCAGCGGCCAGCCCAGCCGCGAAGTGCTGCGCCCCGATGTCCTGCTGCCGCATGCCCCGGGCCACAAGCCGCGCACCCATGGCCCGGAGACTGCACTCGTCACCGGCCCCACCGGCGACACCGCCGAGAGCAACCTCTACACCGACCAGTACGGCCGCATCAAGGTGCAGTTCCCCTGGGACCGCTATGGGCAGAAGAACCAGCACAGCAGTTGCTGGGTCCGGGTATCGCAAGCCTGGGCAGGCAACCAGCTGGGGGCCATGCACCTGCCACGCATAGGCGAAGAAGTGCTGATTGACTTCCTGGGCGGGGATCCGGATTTACCGGTGTGTACCGGCCGTCTCTACAACCAGCTCAACCTGCCCCCGTGGCAGCTCCCGGCCCAGCAGGCCTTGAGCGGCATCCGCTCCCGCGAGCTCATCCCCGGTGGGGGCAATGGCGCAGCGGGGCGCAGCAATCACCTCATCCTCGATGACACCGATGGCAAGATCCAGCTACAGCTCAAGAGCGACCATGACAGCTCCTCCTTAAGCCTGGGGCATATCACCCGCATCGACGGCCATGCCGGACGGCTAGATTACCGGGGCGAAGGGCTCGAACTCCGTACCGATGGGCATGGGGCGATCCGAGCCAGACAAGGGCTTATCCTCACCACCGAAGCGAGAAGAGAAGCGCAGAACCACCTCACCGACCTCAGCGAGACCACGGCACGCCTCAGCCAGGCACAAGCCCAGCATGCAGACTTGGGCCAACTGGCCAGCCAGCACCAGGCGCAGGACAACGACGATCAGCCTAGGGTGAGCGAACGGCTGCAGGGGCAGAATGACGGTATTACCGGCAATTCAAACAACAGCAGCAATACAAACACCGCCAGCAATTCAACCAACCCCGACACCGCCTTCCCCGAACTGCAGCAACCGCACCTCGTCATGGCAAGCCCCGCTGGCATCGCCAGCACCACCCCCGGCAGCACCCATCAGCACAGCGGCGAAGACCATGCCATTACCACGGGCAGCAATGTCAGTCTGAGTGCCAATCGCAGTTTGATAGGCAGCTTTAAAGAGGCGATCAAATTATTTGTCTACAACGGCGGGTTGCGCCTGATTGCCGCAGGCATGAATATCGAATTCAAAGCCCTGCAACGCAATATCCGGCTTTTCTCCAAACTCAACATCACCTACCACGCCAACCGCATCCACCTCGCCGCCGACAAAGAGATCGTCATCAACGGCGGTGGCAGCAGCACGCACTGGACCGCCGCCAGTATTGAGAGCGCCACCTTGGGCAAATGGTCTGTGTATTCCGCATCGCAAAGCATGCCGCAGGCCAAGAGTATGCCAGTTGAGATACCCGTTCCACCTCAAGCCAATTGCCCTGAGTGCTTGCTGAGAGCACTTACCTCCGGCTCGGCGTTTGCGAGAGTGTGATGAAATACGGTCAAGACGCAACCCAAATCGATTCCATCCAACAATCGCTTTTGCACGCAATCCAAACGCATCCGGGCCTGAACTGGTATCTCTGGTGCGATAGTGCTTTTGATGCTGCCGATGATCTCCAGCCGCCCGCACCATACGGTGGTTTCAATATGTATGACGCGGCTGGTCTTGAGCGCATTCGGCCCTATGCGCCATGGCTAATGCCGTTTTACAGCCCCGGCGAAAACACCCAAGCAGCCATACAACGCATAACGCCGTGGATGGATCATGCAAGCGGCCGCCCCATGCTGAGCTTTATGGCAACGGTGCATCGTGCAGCGGATGTCGCTGCGCATCTGCGGGAGTTCTCGTGGGCTACTGCCGCGAAAGATGAGCGCATGCTATTGCGGCTCGCTGATACACGGAGTGTTGTCACGCTTGCGAACGTGCTACGCCCCGAACAATGGGTGGCGATTACCAGACCGTTGGCACATTGGTTCATCATTTCACGCGAAGGATTGTTGGAGCCACTATCCGTGGGCAGCCATCCAGATGTCGAGAGCCTCGCATCCCCGATACAACTGGATGATGATCAGATAAACGCTATCGCCAGTGCCGCAGAGCCTGATGGCTATTTGCACCACATAGCCACTGAACTTCCTGAGATATTGCCTCCCGGCCAACACGCATCTTCGGTCTACAGCGAGGTGGTGCGTGCAGTCGAGCTTGCCACACGGTATGCGGTCAACCAGCATCCAGACCTGCTAAGCCTCATCAAATTAAGTTTCGCAACACGTGGCGAGGCCCTTAGTGACGAGCGCCTGATCTTTCTGCTTGCCGGGCGAGATTACCAGGCTGGTCAACTGCAGCAAACCCTGCTTCAGAAAGGGCTGCCATGAAATGTCGTCTGAGAACCGCAAGAACGCCATTCGCAGCCAAGCCATGCCCGGCCATGGTTGACGCCTTCGCCTTTCCATTATTCCCCGTTTATGCAAGTGAGTTCATGTCATGAAAAAGCCTCCTCAAAAGCGTGATTGGATCATGATCAGTTTGATGATTCTTGGCGCTGTCATCCTGATGCTCGGACCGGTCGGCCAGTTTTTATGGTTCTTCATACTGCGCCCCCTGTTCTGGGAGGCTGTTTTTGCGCTGCAACGTAACCTCTACTGGATCGTCTTGATTGCGTCCCTCTGTGTTTTCATTTTTTGCCTCTATGACATGAAAATTCGCCGCTTTTTCCCCTGGCACGGGGTGGTGATGGCCCTGTGTCTGGGCGGCGGCACATTTGCCATCATGCATATCCACATCGAAGAGCCCACCTGGGAAGTATCGTATGGCGCGGTTAACCATACCGATAAATCCATCGTCTCCATCATCATTAATGGCGAGGGCGGGATATTACATGTGACACCCCATACCGTTGGAACCCCAGGCATATGTTGCGTTATCGTCCCGCAACGCTGGCGACCGGGGCTAACGGCGACGATTAAGTGGCGTGAGGCAGGTCATTGGGCTACGGATGCCGCGGGAAAGGTAATTTACGAAGATAGCGGATTACCTTTGTTAATTGAAGCCCCATGGAAAACCCGCACCGTACCCATTCCCCAATATATCAGTGAGGGGGCGTTTTACGTCTTTTTCTATCCAAACGACGAGGTGCGGGTAGCCCTCACCAGTACCTCCGAATACCTGGAATGGGAGGAAGAAACACCAGAAGACGCAGCGTATCAGGCGAAGGAGTATGCGCAATGAGTGCACAATCTCCGAACCAATTTCCAACGTCGGGCGAACGCAAGCCGAGCTTTGACGACATGTTGCAACAGGCGGAAGCGCACGCTATTGCTAACCCCAATATCGGCCGCTTGCCCAAGCAATGTGAAAGCCAAGTTTATGTCGGCATCTTTTTCGATGGCACGGGCAACAACATGCATCTGGACTTTGAGGTGCCGCCACCAGAAAAACGCAAGCACACCAATGTTGTAAAACTGTATCAAGCATTTCGCGATGCAAAACCGGAAGGCTACTTCCCGATCTATATTCCAGGCATCGGTACTCCATTCCCTGAAATTGGCGATACGCATAATAAGGATGAATTTATCAACACGGGGGCCATGTTCGGTGACAAGGGCGAACACCGCATTTTGTGGGCGATGATACAACTGCTGAATGCCCCGCAACGCTATGTAAAGAGGGGGAATTTTCCGTTACTTCCCGATGCTGAAGCCAAAGTCTGGTGTGATAAATTGGCACCGATTAGCGTACCCTCGGCCATGCGCGTTGCCCAGTTCAAACGGTGGCAATTCGAGCTCCAGAACACCCTGTATGCCTATAAGCCGAAGATCACCACGCTGAATGTATCAGTATTTGGCTTTAGCCGTGGCGCTGCCGAGGCGCGCGTGTTTGTAAACTGGCTGATGGAGGTGTGTGAACGCACTGCCAACGGCTGGCTGTTCGGCGGCATACAGCTCAATGTGCAGTTCCTGGGGCTGTTTGACACGGTAGCCTCAGTGGGCTTGGCAAATACGATGGGGGATACCACGGCGTCCGGCCATATGAGCTGGGCGGATAACACCTTGCAGATACACCCAGCCGTGAGGCGTTGCGTGCACATGGTGGCAGCGCACGAGGTAAGAGCCTCCTTCCCGCTGGATTCCGCGCGAGTACATGGTCAGTACCCTGGCAACGTACAGGAGATCATGTACCCCGGAGCGCACTCGGATGTGGGCGGTGGCTATGCGCCGGGGGCTATCGGGGTATACCCGCGCATGGGGGATAACCTGAGTGTATTTGCCGGGCAGGACATGTACCATGCAGCGCGGATTGCCGGGGTGCCCATGGTGCTATGGGACAATTTAGACCCCGACATTCGTAAGTCTTTATTACCTTCAAATGAGCTCATCCGCGCCTACAACGGTTATCTGAATGCCTGTGGTGTAAGTGCCGGGCCAGTAGATGAAATGCATCGCCAGCACATGGGGCTGTACCACAGCTACCGTTATAAATGGCGCAATGAGTTCACCACCCGCAAGATGGCGTATCGGCATGCACGCACGGCGGCCGAGCAGCAGAGCTTGCTCAAAGTGCAAAACCGGTTTTTGCAGGCAATGGCCTTTGGTGTGACACCTCCTGACAAGACTGGCATTTCGCCCGTTGCTGCAGCCCAGCTTTTTGAGCGAAAGCACATTGAGCTTGGCCTTCAAATGACAGCTGAGGGCAAGCAGCGTATGGAAGTTGCGCGGTATATTCAGCCTGAACGGGTGACGCCTGAAATCGACTTCTTGTTTGACTGGTTTGTGCACGACTCCATGGCAGGCGCTTTGGGAGATGGGCTGGATGAGTTTAAGTACAACATTATGGGTGCAGCCAGATTCAGGCGGGTTTTCAAGGGAAATGATTGAGCTTTATTGAGATTCGGCAGGTTGAGTGTGTGGTATTTGATGATAAACACAATGCAGAAAAATGCGGCAATGGCCTGCCCGAACCCCACTATAAGTCATGCACCCCGACGGGCTCCAGTCGCATTGCTGCTGACATGCCTATTTATCCCTTAGTCCTCTATATTTTGTATTTCCCTGTTGACGATACCACTCCCTATTGTGTTACATTGCCAGCACTACGGTCCTCAAGGTTTGATTCAAACCGCGAGTTAAAAGGGAATCCGGTGCGTGTGTCTGCAGATGTTATCTCGCCGATATGCAACGCCGGGGCTGCCCCCGCAACTGTAACCAGCCATCGGGCTGACGCCATGTCAGTCTGATAGCGCAAGGCATCTGAAGCCACTGAACCTGCCGGGGTTCGGGAAGGCGCCAAGCGTAAGGCCGGGAGCCAGGAGACCTGCCGTGGATTTTTTCAACACGTTTGAGGCGGGGTGTCCTCGGCAGATGGAAGGTTTGCGCCTTCTCCCTTGCTGGTCCTGGTGGTGGATGTACAGCGGCGATGCAATGTCATTGCGCCTGCGTATGTCGGTTGCCGACTCCCGCTCCTGATAGGAGCCAAGTAGATGGATGATATCAATACCGCGCAGCCGGTTTTAAATGCTGCACTCCCCAGTTTGCAAGTCATACGCCGTGATGGTGCCGCCGTGCTGTTTGCCGCCGACAAGATTTCCATTGCGCTGACCAAGGCGTTTTTGGCGGTGGCGGGCGAGCACTCGACCATTTCCAGCCACATGCGTGCCGAGGTGCAGGCGCTGACCGACACCGTGGTGGCCGCCCTGGTGCGGCGCAAGCCAGCCGGTGGGTCTATTCATATTGAAGACATACAGGATCAGGTGGAGCTGGCGCTGATGCGTTCCGGCGAGCATGACGTGGCGCGCGCCTATGTGCTGTACCGCGAAAAGCGTGCGGCCGAGCGTGCCGCCCAGCAGGCGCCTGCGCCCACCCTGCATGTGCTGCAAGATGGCAAGCGCGTGCCGCTGGACCAGCAGTTGCTGCTGAGCATGGTGACCGAGGCCTGCGTGAATCTGGGTGATGCGGTGCAACCCGCCGTGATTGTGGAGCAGGCCATGCGCGACCTGTACGACGGCATGCCGTTTGATGAAGTGCGCCGCGCGCTGATCCTCTCCGCACGCAGCCTGATCGAGCGCGAGCCTGCTTACAACTACGTCACCGCCCGCTTGCAGCTGGACCTGGTGCGGGCCGAGGTGCTGGGCGAAGCGGTGAGCCATACCGCCATGGCGCAGCGCTATGCCGAGTATTTTCCGCAATACATCAAGACCGGCATTGCCGCCGAATTGCTGGATGAACGCCTGGCGCAGTTTGATCTCAGCCGCCTTGCCAGCGTACTGGTGGCCGACCGCGATCTGCAATTTGGCTACCTGGGCTTGCAGACGCTGTATGACCGCTACTTCTTGCATATTGAAGAGCGCCGCATCGAACTGCCGCAGGTGTTTTTCATGCGCGTAGCCATGGGCCTGGCGATCAACGAGATTGACCGCGAAAGCCGCGCCATCGAGTTTTACCATGTGCTGTCCAGCTTTGATTTCATGAGCTCCACGCCAACCTTGTTTAACAGCGGCACGCGCCATTCGCAGCTGTCGTCGTGCTACCTCACCACCGTCAGCGATGATCTGGATGGCATTTACCAGGCGATCAAGGAAAACGCGCTGCTGCAAAAATTTGCGGGTGGCCTGGGCAATGACTGGACGCCAGTGCGGGCGCTGGGCTCGCGCATCAAGGGCACCAATGGCAAAAGCCAGGGCGTGATTCCTTTCCTGAAAGTGGTCAACGATACCGCCGTGGCGGTGAACCAGGGTGGCAAGCGCAAGGGCGCGGTGTGTGGCTATCTGGAAAGCTGGCATCTGGACCTAGAAGAGTTTCTGGACCTGCGCAAGAACACCGGCGACGACCGCCGCCGCACGCACGACATGAACACCGCCAACTGGATTCCTGACCTCTTCATGCAGCGCGTGCAGGCCAATGCGGATTGGACGCTGTTTTCACCGTCTGATGTGCCGGATCTGCATGATCTGTTCGGCAAGGCTTTCGAGGCTGCCTATACCAATTACGAGCGCCGCGCCGACCATGGCGAGATCAAGCTGTTCAAGCGCGTGCCCGCCGTGCAGTTGTGGCGCAAGATGCTCTCCATGCTGTTTGAAACCGGGCATCCGTGGATCACCTTCAAAGACCCGTGCAATATCCGCTCGCCGCAGCAGCACGTGGGTGTGGTGCACAGCTCCAACCTCTGCACCGAGATCACGCTGAATACCTCCGAAACGGAAATCGCCGTGTGCAACCTGGGCTCGGTGAACCTGATGGCGCACCTGAAGCGCGAGGGCGACAGCTACGTGCTGGACCAGACCAAGCTGGCTGCGACTATCCGCGTGGCGATGCGCATGCTGGATAACGTGGTCGACATCAACTTCTACGCCGTGGGCAAGGCGCGCAATTCCAATTACCGTCACCGTCCGGTGGGCCTTGGCATCATGGGCTTTCAGGATGCACTGCATGCCATGCGCGTGCCGTATGCCTCGCCTGCGGCGGTGGAGTTTGCCGACCACGCCATGGAAGCCGTGTGCTACAACGCCTACCTCGCTTCCAGCTATCTGGCAGAAGAGCGGGGCGCGTATTCGTCCTTCCGTGGCAGCCTGTGGGATCAAGGCATATTGCCGCTGGATACGCTCAATCTGCTATCCGAAGCGCGTGGCGGCCAGGTAGAAGTCGACCGCTCAAGCACGCTGGATTGGGATAGCCTGCGCCAGCGCATACAGCGCGTGGGCATGCGCAACTCCAACTGCGTGGCGATTGCGCCGACGGCGACTATCTCCAATATCGTCGGCGTCTCCGCCAGCATAGAGCCGGAATACCAGAACCTGTATGTGAAATCCAACCTCTCGGGTGAATTCACCGTGGTGAACGAGCAACTGGTGCAAGACCTGAAAGCGCGTGGCCTGTGGGATGAAGTGATGATTGCCGACATCAAGTATTACGATGGCTCGCTGGCCGCCATCGAGCGCGTGCCGGCGGACCTCAAGCAGCTGTACGCCACGGCCTTTGAGGTAGACCCGGTGTGGCTGGTCGAGGCCGCTGCGCGCCGCCAGAAATGGATAGATCAGGCGCAATCGCTCAACCTCTACTTCGCCGCGCCCTCCGGCAAAAAGCTCAATGACGTTTACATGCTGGCCTGGCTGCGTGGCCTTAAAACCACGTATTACCTGCGCTCGCTGGGCGCCACCTCGGCCGAGAAATCGACCGGGCAGGGCGGGGAGCTCAATGCGGTGTCGTCCGGCTTGCCCGTAGCGTCGGCAAGCCCCAGCGCCGAGCCTGAGCCTAAGCAATGCCTGATCGACGACCCGGACTGCGAAGCCTGCCAATAACCCTCTGATTGTCTGCGATCCACCCACGCTGGCTGCACATGATGTGCCTTGCCCTAAAGGTGGATCGCACCTTCACCGCTGAATTTTAAGGAAACACCATGCTGAATTTTGAAGAAGATATTTTGACTGCTCCCGCTGCAGCGCCTGCCGCCACCCCAAGTGCAGCACCCGCCATGCCATCTGTCGCCGCCATCGCTAATGCCCACAGCGCCGCCAACCAGCCCAGCGCCACGGGCCGCGTGCAAGCGGTGGATAAGCGCGTGATCAACGGCCAAACCGACGTCAACCAGCTCGTGCCATTCAAATACCACTGGGCATGGGATAAATACCTGGCAGGCTGTGCCAACCACTGGATGCCGCAAGAAATCTCCATGAGCCGCGACATTGCCCAGTGGAAAGACAGCAGCGCGCTCACCGAAGACGAACGCCTGATCGTCAAACGCAACCTCGGCTTTTTCACCACCGCCGATTCGCTGGCCGCCAACAACATCGTGCTCGGCACCTATCGCCACATCACCGCGCCCGAGTGCCGCCAATACCTGCTGCGTCAGGCCTTTGAAGAAGCCATCCACACCCACGCCTACCAATACATCGTCGAAAGCCTGGGCCTGGACGAAAGCGAAATCTTCAACGCCTATCAAGAAGTCTCCAGCATCCGCGATAAAGACGACTTCCTCATCCCCTTCATCAACACGCTGACCGACCCCGAATTCAAAACCGGCACCACGCAAGCCGACCAGCAGCTGCTGCGCTCGCTCATCGTCTTCGCCTGCATTATGGAAGGCCTGTTTTTCTACGTCGGCTTTGTGCAGATACTCGCCCTGGGCCGCCAGAACAAAATGCAAGGCGCCGCCGAGCAATACCAATACATCCTGCGCGATGAATCCATGCACTGCAATTTCGGCATCGACCTCATCAACACCCTCAAGCTCGAAAACCCGCACCTGTGGACCCCCGAATTCCGCGAAGAAATCAAACGCCTGATGCAACAAGCCGTCGAGCTGGAATACCGCTACGCCGAAGACACCATGCCCCGCGGCGTGCTCGGCCTCAACGCCGCCATGTTCAAGGAATACCTCCGCTTCATCGCCAACCGCCGCATGCAGCAAATCGGCATCGACGCCCTATACCCCGGCGCCAGCAACCCCTTCCCCTGGATGAGCGAAATGATGGATTTGAAGAAAGAGAAAAACTTCTTTGAGACCAGAGTGACGGAATACCAGACGGGTGGGGCGTTGAGTTGGGATTAGGTGAGGGCAATTGACCTCATCAGGGCTATCCTTCAGCGGGAGTATTAGCTCTTCAAATGAGGTCCATGCATAGAGTACAATCGGCCAAGCAACCCGTTCCGCACTAATTATAAGAGTTCTCGAACTAAGGCCGCGATGGACCCAAAGGAAAAAAAAGAACTAAGCGAGTCAGATATCAAGGCGAAGTTCATCACCCCAGCCATTATCAAAAGTGGCTGGGATGAGATGACGCAGATTCGCCGTGAAGTCACCCTGACACCTGGGCCGGTGGTTGTAAGGGGGAATTTATCTTCCAGGAACAAGAAGAAAAAGAAATTCGCCGATTACGTCCTGCAAAAAGAGAAGGGCGTACCCGTTGCCGTCATCGAAGCAAAAGATAACAACCACACTATTAGCCATGGTCTGCAGCAAGCATTGGGTTACGCGGAGCTGCTTGATGTGCCATGTGCTTTCAGCTCGAATGGTGACGGGTTTGCCAGCCATAACAAGGCCGCACTCGTTGGTGAAGACACCGAGACCGAGTTCGCGCTGACGGCTTTCCCCTCGCCAGATGAGCTGTGGGAACGATACAAGCGCTCTAGAGGCATTACCGATCAGGAAGAAGCGCTAGTCATCGAACCTTACTACGATGACGGTAGTGGCAAAGAGCCTCGCTATTACCAGGCTGAAGCTATTAACCGTGTCATTGAAAAAGTGGCACAAGGTGAAAAGCGCCTTTTGCTGGTCATGGCGACCGGCACGGGCAAAACATACACCACCTTCCAGATCATCTATCGGCTACCCTCATGCGGCAGGTCATTAACAAAATCTGCGAGATCAACTTCAACAATACGCAAGACCGCCACACCTTTGGCAGCATCTACGAGCAAATCCTCAAAGACCTGCAAAGCGCGGGTAATGCAGGCGAGTTCTACACGCCCCGCGCAGTCACCAAATTTATTGTCGACCGTATCGACCCTCAGCTCGCTGAAAGCGTACTTGACCCCGCCTGCGGCACTGGCGGCTTCCTTGCCTGCACCATCGACCATAAGCGCGATAAATACGTGAAGAACGCGGCCGACGAAGCCCTGCTTGTCGCTAGCATTCAAGGTGTAGAAAAGAAAGCGCTGCCGCACATGTTGTGCACTACCAACATGATCCTGCATGGCATCGATACGCCCACTCAGATTGAGCACGACAACATGCTCAGCCGCCGTGCCTACAAGGACTACGGCGAGGCCGATCGCGTCAACGTCATCATCACCAACCCGCCCTTCGGCGGCATGGAAGAAGACGGAGTCGAAAACCAGTTCCCCGCAACCCTGCGTACCCGCGAAACGGCCGATCTTTTCATGGCACTTGTCGTCAAGCTTCTGAAAGTGCATGGCCGTGCCGCCGTCGTGCTGCCAGATGGCTTCCTCTTCGGCGAAGGCATGAAGACCCGCCTTAAGCAGATGCTGCTGGAGCAGTGCCATCTCCACACCATCATAAGGCTGCCGAATGGCGTCTTTAACCCCTACACCAGCATTAAGACCAACATCCTATTCTTTACCAAGAAGCCCGAGGCTGAATGGCCCGCGACCAAAGAGGTATGGTTCTACGACCACCCTTATCCCGAGGGCGTTACCAGCTACAACAAGACCCGCCCGATGCAGTTCGAAGAGTTCGCGACCGAATGCGCCTGGTGGGGCGATGAAGCCGATGGCTTCAGGGCCCGCAAGGAAACGCCGCAGGCCTGGAAAGTCAGCCTCGAAGACATCGCTGCGCGTCACTACAACCTCGATATCAAGAACCCCCACGTCGGCGAACAGATCAGCCATGACCCCGCCGAACTGCTTGCGCAATACCAGGCCCAACAGCAAGACATCCAGACCCTTCGCGACCAGCTCAAGGGAATTTTGTCCGCAGCGCTCACCGGGGCGAACTGAGCATGGCTGCTGAGCAACTCATCACCCGGCACCTCGACTTGTGGACCACTGCCATCAAGCGGCGATCCACCGCAGGCCGGGGCTCGTCCAGCAAGATAGAGCTCTATGGCATCAAGAAGCTGCGCGAGCTAATTCTGGAACTGGCTGTGCGCGGCCTGCTGGTGCCGCAAGACCCCAACGACGAATCCGCAAGCGAACTACTCAAGAAGATCGCTTCCGAGAAGGCGAAACTGGTCAAGGAAGGGAAGATCAAGAAAGAAAAACCCCAGCCTGCCATCAGCGCAGAGGAACAACCATTTGAATTACCAAAAGGATGGGCGTGGTCTCGTCTGGCTGACTTGGCACAGTCCCAAGCAGGATTCGCCTTCAAGGCGAATTTTTTCAATGAAACAGGTGATGGACTTCCACTCATCAGGATTCGGGACGTCGGGCAACCATTTTCAGGGACCTATTACAGTGGAGATTACAGAGAAGAATTCTTGGTCGAGGAAGGCGACTACCTTATCAGCATGGACGGCAACTTCCGTGTTGCCCGTTGGACAGGGAAGACCGCTCTGTTGAATCAACGGGTCAGCAGGCTGATTTTTTACGAAGCGAATGCTGCCAAACGGTTTGTCGCAGACTCATTGCAACTTCGGCTACTTGAACTCCAGGGCATCAAGGCATACACAACCGTAGACCACCTCTCTGGAGGCCAAATCGCTGAATCGGTAATTGCTGTACCTCCACTAGCGGAACAACACCGCATCGTCGCCAAAGTCGACGAACTGATGGCGCTGTGCGACCAGCTGGAGCAACAAACCGACGCCAGCCTCAGCGCCCATCAGACGCTGGTGGAAACCTTGCTGAACGCACTGACCAGCGCTGCTGACCACGCCCAGTTCGCCAGCAGCTGGCAGCGCATCGGCGAGCACTTCGACTCCCTCTTCACCACCGAAGAGAGCATAGCCCAGCTCAAGCAAACTATCCTGCAACTCGCCGTGAGGGGCAAGCTCGTCTCACAGGACCCCAAGGACGAACCCGCCAGCGAACTCCTCAAGAAGATCGCCGCCGAGAAGGCGAAGCTGGTGAAGGAAGGGAAGATCAAGAAGGAAAAGCCACTTCCGCCAGTTGGCGACGAGAAGAAGCCGTTTGAGTTGCCGAAAGGATGGGCATGGGCAAGATTCCCGGAGCTTGGCGAATTCGGTAGAGGTAAGTCGAAGCATCGGCCAAGAAACGACCCTAAGCTTTTTGATCTTGGCATCTATCCTCTAGTGCAGACTGGTGAGGTGGCTAGAGCAAACGGAGTTATCAATGAGTATCACTCGAAGTACAGCGACTTAGGCCTGTTGCAAAGCAAGATGTGGCCAGCAGGAACACTGTGCATCACGATAGCGGCAAATATTGCAGACTCTGCATTGCTGGGTTTTGATGCTTGTTTTCCGGATAGTGTTGTTGGATTTGTTCCGCTTAAACCATTAGATGACGCAAGATATTTACTGACGTTCATGAAGACAGCTCGCGCAGAACTTTTAAAGTTTGCCCCGGCAACCGCACAAAAGAATATCAATCTTGAAATTCTTGAATCAGTGCTGATACCTATTCCACCAAGAAAAGAGATCGTACGAATCTCCTGTAAAGTGTTCGAGCTGATAGCGCTCTGCGACCAGCTGAAAGCCCGCTTGAGCGCAGCGGAGAAACTCCGCCTTAAGCTGGCCGATTCGATTACCGAGGCTGCGCTGAAACCGAGCACAGGAAAAATCATTCCATTTCCGGACGCCGCCGCCCGCGAAGCGCGTCGTCATGCCATCGGTTGCCATACAGTTGCGACATTAAATAGCCATCGTAGCTTCGGCCGCACCAAGCTGATGAAAGTGATCTATCTGAGCGATACGCATATTGGAGCGGACATTGCTACAGTGCCCGAGCGAGCCGCTGCTGGTCCGTTTGATATATGGATATACCACTTTGAAGAGCTTGCCGAGGCAGAGGCCTGGTTCTCACATGAGGAGGCGCAGGGCGAGCGCGGGAAGGTGCGCTATCTACCGAAAGCAGGCCTCGCTGCGAAAGCCGCTAAGGTGCATGAACTGCTCGATGCAAGCCAAGTGGCGGAGCTTGACCGTTTGCTCAAGCTTTTCGCTGACCTCAGTACCGAAGAGACCGAAATCATCGCTACTCTTTTCGCTGCCTGGAACGACTTCCTGATTGACGGCCACACGCCTGATGATGCTGAAGTTATTCGCGAGGTGCGCGAAAACTGGACACCCGAGAAACAGCGCTTCAAGCCGGAGCAACTGCAGACCTGGCTGGACTGGATGCGGAAGAACAAACTTGTTCCTCATGGTCGCGGTCCACGCACAGTTCAACAGACGAAATTGTTCCACTGATATCGTCAGTTATTATCGCGATGACCGCATTGCAATAAAAAACGGGAGCTTGAGGCTCCCGTTTTTCATATCAAGTCCGGTAGATGTTGCTATGCCGGGGATATTCCCATCAAATCTTCGGCAGTGTGACGCCTACCTGGCCTTGATACTTTCCACCACGATCCTTGTACGAGGTCTCGCAGATTTCATCGGATTCAAAGAACAGCACCTGGGCGCAGCCTTCGCCAGCGTAAATCTTGGCGGGCAGCGGGGTGATGCTGCGCAGTTTGGAATAGCTGCCAATCATCTTATTCCCGGATTGTCAGGTTTTGGTGCTGCTTGCATATTGGCGGCTTATTCATTACTGGTTGGCTGATTAAGCAGGTCAATCACATCCCTCGCCACAAATACTCGGTTGCGAGCTGATTGTGGTTCACTGAGTATGCCTTGGTTCACCAGATCGCGTATTGCATTGTTTGCCGCGACAAATGAGACTTCAAGCAGCTCGCTGGCCCGGTTTACCGTCATCACCGGGTAGCCAATCAACAGATTCGCCAGTTTTCTGGAGGATGAGTCGCGCCTAGTGTGGGAGAGCTTTTGCTCCCATGCGTTGCGCATAGCCAGCAAGGCGTTTGCGATCTGAATCGATTCATTGCAGCTAACAACGACGGCTTGTGACAGAAATGAAACCCACTCTGTCCATTTCCCCTGGAGTTGAACATTCAGCAAGCTGTCGTAGTACAAACGCTGGTTGGATTTCAGGAATCCGGCCAGATAAACAGGGGGGTATCCTTCCGCCGCCAGCATCAAGGGCATCAGCAACCTGCCAACACGACCGTTGCCATCACGGAAAGGGTGGATGGTTTCGAACTGGGCGTGGGCCATTGCCATGCGTGCCACGATAGACAGGAAGGCATTGCCTTCCGGCTGATAATTCAAGTGTCGTTCAAGATCGGCTAAAAGCTCTGCCATGTAGGCCGGTGGGGGCGGAACAAATCTCGCGTCGTAAATGCGTAGCCCGCCGATCCAGTTTTGCGTCTGACGGAATTCTCCAGGTACATCACGATAATCCGTGCCTTGCATGAGTTCGCGATGCAGTGTCTGGATCATGCTTGTGTTCAGCGCCGCAGCACCGTGCTTTCTGACTTCGGCAAGTCCCGTATCGAGCGCCTTCACATAATTAAGCGTGATCGTCACATCTGCTGGCAGCCCTTCGGCATCGCCAGTTGACTCAAACTCCATCACATCGCCAATCTCGGATTGCGTGCCTTCTATGTTGCTGCTCTGAACTGCTTCGCGACGTGACAACGTTCTCGTGATCAGATCAGGGTTGGGCAGGTGCGCAGCGACAGACTGCGCTTTGGATAGCGCCTCGTGCGCGGCCATGGTGTCACGCTCAACGCCGCGCATGGATATTTCCTGTGGAATCGGCGGCGGAATCAGGGCCAGCGCACCTGGGTGTGCCTCCACCGGGACAAGTCTTTTTTGTCTGTCTGGTGATAGGTCTTGTCTGTTCATTGAACGATGATCCTTTAATTAGCTGTTTTTATATTAAAGCATAACATAATAAAGTTTAATAGCATGGAGCGTTATTAAAGGTTATGCGTATGTGAAAGCGCATCAATAAGGCTTGGCGGAGTTCTGTAAGTCGTTGTGGGGTTTGCGAATTCGTACCTGACCTAGGTCAGGTGAGGTTTGCTTTGTACGGTCTATAGGCACCAGTAAATCCTCTGATGATGTTATCCAGCATCTCCCGCTCAATTTCGCCAGTCTGGCCGGGGGCAATCTCGAAATTGTCACGCTTTGGGAGATGCCCACAAGGCGGGAGGCGGGGTAGTGTTTACATCCGACATTCACGACCGTTTGGCTGTTCATTTAACCAGCATGTCGGTTGTTTACAGCCAATGTGGTGGCTGTAAATAACCAGTCTTGAAAGGTGTAAAAAGTCCAGCGCTAGTCTTTGTATTTAAAAATCAATCGCTTGGTTTGTTTTTTGGTGGGGGTATGGAAATTGCTGAATCAAGCATAACCCCATTCTTTGTAGCCATGCGTCATGACACATTTTCAAGCTCCATCCGCACCCCTCCGATCCGCGCTTGCTTGCAGACAGGAAGGGGGCCGCTAATGTGGTACGGTCTTGATCTGGGGTGGGCTTATCGCGATTTGCTGGCGAGCATTTTTCGCCAGACCCGGTGCCAGCATACGGCTTATGATCTTTTGCATGATGCAATGATCCGTTTTGCGCTGGCGCGCCATCGCGACTCGGTGGATGAGCCGCATGCCTATATGCGCAAGATCGTCAGCAATATCATTTCGGATCATTTCAATGCCAGCGCCCGGCTGGTGTCATTGTCCGATGATTTTTTTGAGCGGCAGGAGGCGGGGCATGGCGATGCGGATGCCGCTATGCTGCAAAATTTTGCGGTGTCGCCGGAGTATCTGGCGGATTTGCAACAGCGCATTGCGGCGATTGAGACGATTATCAGCGGTTTGCCTGCGCGTTGTCGCGAGGTGTTCTGGTTGTTCCGCATTGAGGGTTTGCGGCAGCGTGATATTGCAACGCGGCTGGGTATCAGCCTCAATATGGTCGAGCGTCATGTGATTCGCGCGCTGGTGGATCTGAGTGTTGCGCGTGATCTGCTGAACGATTAAGCGCTGCCTGTCACCATGACGTATCGCATTCGCACCGAGGCTGCCCGCTGGTTTACCCGCATGAAAGATGCGGAGGTGGACGACCCTGATCGTGCCCGGTTTGAGGCATGGCTTTTGTCCAGCCAGGCGCATGCGGATGCTTATCTTGCCATTGCCGATACCTGGCAGGACTTTGATACCCCGCATAAAGTCAAGGCGCTGGCCGATGCCGTCGAGCGCAAGAAAACCCAGGAGCTGCAGAATAGCGGGCGCCGCACGCAATTGGTGGGGCGGGTTGCAGCGGCCATCGCCACCCTGGCGATCAGTTGTGTACTTTATTTTGGGGTGCGCGACTGGTATGAGCAGCCGGTGGAGCAACTGGTGCGTACCACGGCCATTGGCCAAATCATGACGCAAAAAACCACCGATGGCAGCGAGATCGTATTGAATGCGGATACCTCGCTCGACATTACGTACTATCGTGATCGCCGGCTTGTCCGGCTGGATCGCGGGCATGCGATTTTCACGGTGTCGCGGGATGAAAAACGCCCCTTTGTGGTGGACTCGGGCATTGCCCGCATCACCGTGCTGGGTACGCGCTTCTCTGTGAATCGCATCCAGGGCAAAGTCATCGTCAGTGTCGATCATGGTCGGGTCAAGGTGGAGGAGCTGAACCCTGGCACGGACATGGCGCTTGATGCGGTCATACTGGTCAATGGTGAGGTGGCACAAGTTCAGACAGAGCAAAAACCGCAGCGTCTGGCGGTGAATGCCATGGATGCATTTGCCTTTACGCGCGGCCAGCTCGTGTTTGAAAAAGCCTCGCTCGATGAAATTGCAGAAACCTTTACCCGGTATCGCCGAACGCCCGTGCATGTGGCGCATGGCGCCGGGGCATCCCCCAAAATCACGGCGGTGGTCAAAATCAATGACATCGAGTCCTTTTTGAACGCCATGCCGAAAATAGCCCCTGTCACGGTCAAGCATCTTGCTGGTGAAACCGTGCTGGGCGCGAAATAAAAACCGCCCCCTACATCAGGGTTTTTGCATGTCACCGGTCAAGTCAGTATGAAGGTACTGATACGAAATAGCATGGGTGTGCAAAGACGCTGGTGGATAGCCATGGCATGGGGGGCCTTGAGCCTGCCCGCATGGGCAGAGCCGGTAAAGCTTAATCTGCCCGCACAGCCGCTCGAATCATCGCTCAAGCAATTTGCCGGTCAGGCTGGGCTGACGCTGGCGTTTGACAGTGCCTTGCTGAACGGCCTGAATGCACAGCCACTGCAGGGCAGCTATGAAGCCGATGCCGCTCTCAAACGCATGCTGAGCGGCACGGGGCTGGTGGCTTCCCGCGAAGGCAACATTCTCTATATCAAGCGCAGTAGCGACTTCCCCTCGCCGGACAATGTAAAAAAAAAGTCGTCACTGCCAGACCTTGAGCTCAATCTCAACACCATCAACGTCACCGCCAAGCGCTTCAAGGACATCGGCCCATTGCCCGGGCTCAACCTGACCAAGGAGCAGATCCCTGGCAACGTGCAGAGCGTGACCGCCGAAGAAATCAAGGCCACCAACTCGCTCAGCATTACCGATCTCTTGAACAGCAAGCTGCAGTCGGTCAACGTCAACGACTACCAGGGCAACCCCTTCCAGATGGACCTGACCTACCGCGGCTTTACCGCCGGTCCGCAGATCGGTTCACAGCAGGGCTTGTCGGTGTTCTTTGACGGCATCCGCGTCAATGAACCGTTTGGTGACGTGGTGAACTGGGACATGATCCCCATGAATGCGATCGCCGGGCTGGATGTTTTCCCCGGTTCCAATCCATTGTTCGGACTGAACACCCTGGGCGGTGCCATTTCCATCAAGACCAAGAGCGGTTTTGATTCGCCCGGCATGTCCGCGCAGATACTCAAAGGCTCCTACGGCCGCGAGCAGCTGCAAGCCTCGGCCGGCTGGAACAACGGCAGCAGCGTGGCCGCCTTTGCCGCCGTGAACCTCTTCATGGAAGACGGCTGGCGTGACAACTCGCCGAGCAAGGTCAACCAGGCCTTTGGCAAGATCGAATGGCAGGGCGAGCGTGCCTCGCTGGCCTTCTCCACGCTGGCGGTGGTGAACAAACTGGTGGGCAATGGCACCGTCCCCACCGAACTCTACAAGCAAGACCCCACTGCGGTGTTTACCTCACCCGACGTCACGCGCAACCGCCTGCTGCAGATGCAGATCAGCGGTGCCTTTGAGATCAACGACACCATGAACCTGACCGGCATGGTGTATGACCGCAGCAGCAAGCGCACCTCCAACACGGGCGACATTATTGATATTGATACTTTTCGTGAACTGGGCTATGCCACGCGGCGCGCCAATGCCGGGGAGCAGATCAGCTGTGCCTATCTGGATGCCGATGGGGATGGGTTCCCGAATTATTACCTGGACAAATTGACCGAGGATGCCAATGGCAATCTGACCAGTGCGTTTATTCAGGATATACGGGCGCATTATCAGGAAGTTGCTACAGGGACTTATAGTCCAGATTATTCACTGATTGGAGCGATGAATAGTGGAACCATTCCTCAGAGTTTTTTGCAGAAAGCCATAGCACTTATTAAGACCGGCGATGCTGCATCTTTTGATGTTACGGATAGTCTTGGTCAAACCCAGCGGTTCTCGGCTGGATCCTATGCTTATTTTACTGATGAAGTGAGCACCGTTCTGGAGGCAGCAAATGGTGCGAGTTATAGTTTTGCTGCATTTACGGTAAAAAATGTGGACGGGAGCTATACCCACTACAACATCATACCGGCTCCTGCAGCAGATCAGGGTTGTTATAGCGTAGCAAGGAGCGGCGATGGCACAAAGCTCTATGCACTGGATGCTAATGGCGATCGTGTAGGTTATCGTGACGGGGCTATCAGTGGCCGTGCTGGGGCAGAGGGAACCGGAACAGGCTATATACAGGGCACGCCGACGGCCGTGATTACCAACTCGGTCATTGACCAGACTGGCCAGGGCTTCAGTGGCCAATTCAACTGGAATCTGGATACGCATAAATTCATGGTGGGTGTCTCACTGGACAAGGCCGGTGCCAAGTATTTTGCCTCGCAGCGCTTTGGCTTGCTGGATAGCCAGCGCAATGTCTACAGCGACCCCGCCAATATTGGGGAAGAATATTATGCTGCCAGCCATGATGTGCCGGTGAATGATTTTGATGGCGACAAGACCACCAAAAGCATTTACTTCAGCGAAACCTGGTCGCCCACACAAACCTTCAACCTGGCGTTCTCCGCACGCTACAACGCCACTCATATCCGGAATACCCTGGCGCCCAAGGCCAAATATACGGACCTGACGGATCCCAGGTTGATGAATCATTTTCTGGAGTACGTCGTCTGCAGTGGCACCAGCGTCAGCGATTGCAGTTACGACCCCAGCAAGATGGTACCCGCCGATGAGTGGTTACGTTTGCAGGGCAGAGGATATTCGTATCTGGGTGATCCGATTACCGAGAAATTCAATTATTACTCCTTGAATCCGGCGATTGGTGCAACCTGGCAGGCCACGCCGCGACTCAATATGTATTTCAACTGGAACCAGGGCACACGTACGCCGTCGGTCATCGAGCTGGGCTGTGCCTACGATGCCACTATTGTGCCCCTGACCGATATCAACGGAAATCCTGTATCTAACATTACGGGTCCCCGCAGTCTGATTGATGGCCGCAGCTGCAGCCTGCCATCGGTGTTGTCAGGCGACCCCTATCTGCCGCAGGTGCGGGCGCAGACCTATGAAGTCGGGGTGCGTGGCAAATTCAAGGACCTGCTGGACTGGAATGTCACGGCCTACCGCACCATGCTGCGGGATGATCTCTACATGGTGGCCGCCAACTCGCAGCTGAGCTTTTTTCAAGACATAGGTGATACCCGACGTCAGGGCATCGAATTTGGCTTGCAGGGGGCGTATGGTCGCCATGAGTTCCGTGCCAATTATTCCCTCACCGAAGCTACCTTTCAATCGTTGTTCCGCATGCTGAGTGCCAACAATAGCGCGATTGTCGGGCGTGATAGCACGGATGGGAGCTCCTACAACATGATTCAGGTAGAGCCGGGGGATCGCATGCCGGGTGTTCCTCTCAATAATTTCAACTTCAGCTGGATGTACAAGCTGACACCTGAGTTCAAGGTTGGCCTCACCATGGTGGCGCATAGCGATGCCTTTGTGCGGGGCAATGAAAACAATGAACATACGCCCGGCCCCAATCCTGGCGTCTACAAATATGTCTATAACGAAGATTTGGGCACCAGTGCAAAAACTTGGGTGGCAGCCCCTGATTACACCAGCTCAGGCAAGACAGCGGGCTATGCCGTCTTCAACTTGCGGGCCAGCTATGACCTGGGTAAGGGCTGGACGGCAGGCATGCTGATCAACAACCTGCTGGACAAAACCTATTACAGCGCCGGGCGTCTGGGGTTGACACCTTTTGCGCCTTCCACCTATGGAGCGATTGGCAGCAGCGGCTTCAACTACAACTCTTCCGAATGGCTGTCGACGCAATTTATTTCGGCGGGTGCACCGCGCGGGGTGTGGTTCAGCATCAGCTACGATTTTGATGCCAGCAAGAAATTTGAACCGCCCAAATCCAGCAGCGACATCATGACCGACCCTGACCGTACGCTGGCACCCGTGCAAAAGCCGCTATCAGCGGAAGAGCAGGCCTTGTTGCAGGCGCTGGACAATGCAGAAACAGTGCCTGTATTGAAACGGGATCTGAAAAAATCCAGACAAATGCTGGCCAAAGTTAAGGAGGATGTGCGTGCGGCCCTGGATGCGTGGCAGCGGGCGATGAATCAGGGCAATGTTGAAGCGTATTTGAGTTACTACAGCGCGCGTTTCAAACCCCAGGATATGTCGCGGGAGGCATGGCTTGAGCAGCGCAAGCTGCAATTGCTGACGGGCCATCCCTCCCATTGGCAGATCGGGGATGTCGTTGTGGCTCCGCATAACAAGGGGGTGAGTGTGCTGATTACCAGGCAGGTGGCTGATGGCAGTGGTCTCAAGCCTGTACGCATCTCGCTTGATATGGCGCAGGAGGGCGGGCAGTGGCGCATTATGGATGAGCTTGAGTCCATGGCACCTATCGTGACTTCGCAAATACCCGCTCACGAAAACAGAGTGCCGGTACGGATTCTCAGCCTGAGCAAGGATGCCAAACCATGATATGTATGTCACCCAAGCATTGGCGTGCGCTGCTGGCCATCAGCTTTTTCAGTCTGCCCGCTGCCGGGTACGCGGCCTGCACCGACAATGGCGATGGGACGTTCAGCTGCAGCGGGACTTCAGAAAACACGGGCAATCAGGTCGGCCTGACCGTGCTGGACAATAGCACGGCCGATGTGGTGCTGAATAATACCAGCGTGGACAAGGCGGTGGAGACCTTGATCAGCAATGACCCAACTCTGGCGAATACCGGGCCCAGCCATACGGTGAGCCTGACGGGGGGCAGTGGGGAAGCCACCATCAACAATACCGGTGTCATCCAGAGCGCCCGCGGCTATTACACCACGACCGAAGACTTTGGCAGTTTTTCCGTGACCTACACGGAGCAAAACCCGACCAGTATCCTCTTCACCGCAGCGGCGGATGGAACCTTGCTTAACAACGGCAGTACAGCCGGCGTGGATGCCGCCATCTATGGGGATGCGGGCACCAGCAAACTCACTATCAATAACACCTATCTTTATGATGGCATGACCGGAGTAAACCCGCGCAGAGGCGTGATAGAGGGGCGCGGCGAGTTTTCTGCGGCCATTTACGGCAGCATGCAACAATTGGTCATCAATAATTACAACGATATCAGCAATGCCTCCTCCCCGATTTTTACCGGGGCCGCTGACGAAAGTTATACGGCGGGTCACTGGGCGATTGCCAGTTATGGGGGTGCCACCTATACCGCCCCTTCGGTGCTGGACGGCACGCAATATGCCACCGTGACTTCGGCGGGCATGACGGTAATCAATAACCACGGCATGATCACCGGCAGTCTGCTGGTGGTGGACAGCGACCCCTTGCTCAAGGCCGCGCAAGCGCTGGATAGCAGCCTGGTGCTGGCCTACAGCGCCAGTGATGTCGGGCCGCGCGATAGCGTGATCAATAATCTTGGGAGCATATACGGCAATATTTACCTGGGCTCAGGCAACCATGTGCTCAACAATGGACAAATCCTGGTTGAGGATGGTGCGGCCACAATGTACAGCAATATCTACGTGGACCAGAGCGCCACTGCAGTGACCAGTGTCAGCGGTGGGGTCTCCACTACTGAATATCTGATCGCTGGTGGCCGGACGTTTACCTTTAACCAGATGGGGCAGTTTGGAGGCAGCATCACCATCAACGATGTGGCCGAGTCGGTCAATACCATCAATGCTTATGCCGGATATACTACAGGCCCATCGAGCGGAACCAGTGACCCCAATTTCGACATCACGACTAACGGTCTGGGCAGCAATGTTTTCAATATCTATTGTGGTGCTAACGAATCAGGCTGCACGGCCAGCGGCAACTGGATCGGGCTGAGTGAACTTAACGCCTACGGCACGACCTGGAATTTTTCTGATTCTAGCCAGGTGATTGATGTCAGCGGCGGCACCATTACCCTGGCTTCCAATCGGGTGATTTTTGGTGGCAGCATGATCGCCGATGAGGTGATCGTGAATGGTGAGCTGAGGGGCATACTGGCTTCGGGCACGGACGTCGTTAACCAGGACAGCATAGGCACGATCACGGGTCACCTGGTGAACAACGGCAGTATTGTGATCAGGGATGCGACGCTGACCGTAAACGGCGATGCCACCTTCAACAGCGGCTCGGTGCTGAATCTGCGTATCAACAGCGCCGGTAACGGCGGGCTGAGTATCAGTGGTCAAGGCACCTTTGCCAGTGACAGCACCGTGGTGGTCTCTGCCAAGGACTATTACTTCCGCACTGGCGATACCTTCACCATTGCCACCAACAGCAGCGGTGACCCCATCATCATTGGCCCTGGCGCCATCGTCAACCTCAGCAGCAGCGACAGCACTGGTGACATTATCCTCACCGCCCGCGTCGGTATACCCGATTACCTCAATGTCACGACGGCCGGCAATAACGCCGTCAACGTGCTGATGAACTACAGCGGGAGTGATAGTGGTCTGGTGGCCTTGCAGCAGGAGATTCAGGCCTTGGGCGCAGAAGACCTCAAACGGGCTGCCGAACGGCTGCGCCCGGAGGTTAACAACAGCCTGGTGCGCATGACGCTGCAACATAGCGACCGCGTGCTGGGGCTAGTCGAAAGCCACCTGTTCGACACCTACCTTGCCCAGGTCAAGGGCGAACCCCGCGTGCCGGTCGACGGCAAGCTACCCAGCGGCGCGGGCATCTGGTTCCAGGGCTTTGGCGGTATTGGTACCCAGGACACCCGCAACAACGTCGATGGCTACACTGGCACCTCCACCGGCATGGCCGCCGGCATGGACCGCCTGGTCGGTAGCAGCGACACCCTGCGCGCAGGCTTCGCGGGTGCGTACGCCTACGGCAACATCGACAACCGCGGCTACACCGATGCGCACCGCACCAACGTCAACAGCTACATGGGCCTGGTCTACGGCGCCTGGAATGCCGATCCCTGGTATGTGAACGGTGCACTGGGCCTGGCCCGCAACACCTACGCCACCGAGCGTATTGCGCTGGGGCAGAGCGCTGAAGCCAACCACGAAAGCTGGCAGTTCAGCGCCAAGGTCGATGCCGGCTGGCCCTTGATGGTGAATGACCTCCTGACCGTCGTCCCCATTGGTATGCTCAGCTACAACCGGATCAATGAAGATGGCTATACCGAGAAAGGCCGCGATTACGATGTGAGTGGGGCGACTTATTACACTCCGGGGGAAATGACCAGTACCGACAGCGCCATCAACCTGCGCATAGGCCGCAAGACTTACGACTCTTACCGGGCAGGCTTTGGCGGCAAGGTCCTGCTCAATATCCAGCAGCCGGACTACAACGCCGGGGTGGAACTGCGTGCCCAGTTCGTGCGGGAATTTGGCGACCTCACCAACAACAGCGTGGCGCAGTTCACGCATGGCGGCCCGGTGTTCTACAGCCCCGGCATTCGCCCCGCCCGTGACACGCTGGTGCTGGGCAGCAGCGTGCGGCTCACCGGCAGTGATGCCAATGACCAGCTGACCCTGCTGGCGAGCCTGGATGCCGAGCTGCGTGAACAATACTTCGGACAGGCCATGACCCTGATGCTGCGCTACGACTTTGACCAGGGGCCCAGTTACGAGAAGAAAGCCAGCTACCGCAAGGCAGCTGCCCTGGTGCGGCAACAGGCCACCCGTGCGGTGCAGGCCACCGACCGTGACATTGCCCGACTCAGCCAGGCAATGACAGCGAAGAACACCGACCTGATGGACGAGCTGCTGGCAGCCGACCTCAAGAGCACGGACCCTGCGGTACGGGCGGATGCGGAGAAGCGGCAAGCGGTGAAGGTGGCGATTGATAACTGGATCAACGCCATGCTGAATGGCAACAGCCAGGTGTATTTCAACAGCTATGCGGCGGACTATGTGAACGAAGAGGGACTGACGCGCAGCCAGTGGGAGCAGAAGCGCCGCCGCGAGCTGAAGGAGGGCGCCAATACCGCCATGCATATTGCGGATTTGACCATCGAGGTAGAGAACAACAAGGTGTATGGAATTTTTACGCAGACGCAGATGGTGGCCAGCCAGCCGCAGACGGTGCGCAAGGCCGTTGCCTTGCAGGAGCGTAATGGACGCTGGCTGATAGTCAGCGAGGAGCGCATTGCCATGTCCCGCTAGCTGTTTTTTATTCCCGAAAATCTCTCCTTTTGCCGGGTATTTCACCCGGAATCATAAAAAACCTTGGTGGCGACATCAGGGTTTTTTTTCTGTAGCAGTCACGTAGGTATGGGGATGTTTTTTTGACCCTTTTGCAGAACGGGCTTGCCCATTTCATTTGAATGATTACCTCAGGCTCACCCGGGAATGACTGCGTGAACTGCTAACAGAAGAAGCCGCATGACGATGGCATGGTTACTTGGTTATCTCAGGAGCTTACCGGCCATTCTGGCAGGTGTGAAAAGCACTTTGCTGGGCGGACTTGTACGACTGGCTGTTTTGCTTTGGGTGCTGATATGTGTGATCGAGGTTATTCAGATGATTGTGCTTTGCATGAAATGGATTACGCCAGAAAGCTGACATTCTCGCTGCCAGCAGCCGAGCATGGCCGAATGGAAATTTTTCGCTTACCAGTATCAGGAGATTAACAATGGCAATAACCCGCACAGCGTTTAAAGACATCGTCGATACCATCTATGGAGGCACGGGAGCTGAAGCTGCCGTGTATGCCGAGCAAACCCTGCTCAGCTACCTGGAGGAAGGCGATGATCTGATCGACGATAGCGCCACGCTGGCGAATGCCGTGATCTACGACAACGGCACCCGCAAGGTGGCTGTATCCTCCAAGGCCATCGTGATGGATGGCAGCTACAACGATGCAGTGTTGAATGCGGCCGCCAAAACGGCCTCTATTACGGCAGATGCGCAGGACAACATTTTGCTGGGCAATCTGTTTGCCAACAAGATTGATGCAGGCGCGGGCAATGACACGGTATTCAGCGGTGGTGGCAACGACAGCATTCTGGGTGGTGCGGGTGCAGATAGCATCACTGCGCTGACCGGTAACAACACCATTGTTGGCGGCCTGGGTGATGACATCATCAGTGCAGGTAGCGGTAACAACACCATTTATGGTGGCGATAACAAGACGACCAGCCTGACGACGGATGAAGGTAACAACACCATCACGGTGGGCGATGGCAAGAACACCATTTACGGTGAAGCGGGTGTGGACACGGTAGTGATTGGTGCGGGTGCCAACAAGCTGTATCTGGGGGCGGGTGATGATAGTGTTTCTTTGGATTCATCGGCGGAAACGTTTGCCGGGAATTATGTTGATCTGGGCGATGGCGATGACACTATTTCACTTGGCAATGGTAATGATACGGTCTTGGGGGGGGCGGGGGATGACGAAATATATGCTGATGAAGGTAACAACTCTGTAGATGGCGGTGAAGGTAACGACACGATTTCTTCGGCGCGTAATAATGACCTTATCCGTGGGGGGGAGGGGGATGACTCGATATCTTCCGGCTTTGGTAGTGACACACTTTACGGCGGCGCAGGGGATGATTACCTCTATGCGCGGGGATATGAGACCAATTCAAACGGCGCCAATAATGCCAAGGTCACGGTATACGGCGGCGCAGGTTCAGACACGATAAAAGTTGGCATGACTGGCACGACAGGTAACAGTGCTTGGCGGGTAGCCTCAGCTGTCATTTATGCAGATGATGCTAAAGACACAACAACCTATGGCGATGATTATGTTCGCCTGGGTCGAAATGTGGATAGTATCCCGTCCGGGAGCTATACCGTTTACACCTACCGTGGCAACGACACCATTGTGGGTGTTCAAGGCACCTACAAGCTTTACACCGGGTATGGTGATGACTCCATAACAGCCACGGATGGTAACAATACCATCGTCACCGACGAGTCGAATGACACGCTCGGCGGCGCCGACACCGTTTCGGTGGGCTCGGGTAACAACACCATCACCACCTATCGCGGCAACGACAGCGTCACGGCGGGGGATGGTGCCAACAAGATTTACACGGGCTATGGCGACGACACCATCACCGTTGGCGCTGGCAACAACACCATTGTGACGGACGAAACCAAGGATACGGTTGGCGGTGCCGACCAGGTGACCACCGGTGATGGTAACAACACCATCACGCTGGGCGCAGGCAATGACACTGTAACGGCCGGGGCTGGTGCTGACACCATCAATGCCGGTACGGGCGATGACAGCGTCAGCGCCGGAGACGGCAATGACTCCATTTTGGGCGATGCCGGCAACGACACCATTGATGCGGGTGCTGGCAATGACAAGGTATTTGGCGGAGCTGGAGACGACTCCATCGTCGCGGGCGACGGCAACGACAGTGTCGATGGCGGCGTTGGCGCAGACTCCATCGCCGGTGGCAGTGGTAGCGATACCCTGCTCGGTGGTGACGGCAACGACACCATTCTGGGCGGCGCCGGTAACGACCAGCTGACGGGCGGCAAGGGCAATGACCTGTTCCTGATTGGCGATGACGGCGTTGGCTTTGACATCATCACCGACTTCTCCACCACCTCCACCAAAACCGCTGGCGTTGTCACGGTGACGAGTGATCGCCTGCAGATCACCGGGCATTTTGGGGAAGACGATGCGGATACCGCAGATGTGGATGAGTCGACCACCTTTGACACCAGTGATTTTGAAGTGGGCAGCTTCCCCGACAGCAGTCTGAAGGGGGTGCTGATCAGTTTTGCCGATGGTGGCAATGTGCTGCTCAAGAACATCAGCATTGATGACCTGGTGTTTGATAGTGACTCAGGCAGCTTCTCGATTCTGAAGGGGCAGGGCGGTGTTTACTCCGGTGGTACGTATGTCGATGGGGTATACACGGATGGCACCCGTGAGGGGGACTTTAGTTGAGCAGTTACCAGCGGAATTGCCTGGCAATTACCAACGCTGCGGACGCGACAACCAGACCCGCCGTGGTGACACGATAAAACGCACGAAAGGATGAGAGAGATGGCAATAACACGGCCCGAGTTTCAAGGGATTATAGATACGATTTATGGAGGTACAGGCGCTGAGGCCGCCGTGTATGCCGAGCAGACGCTGCTCAGCTATCTGGAGGATGGCGAAGATCTGATCGACGACAGCGCCTCGCTGGCGAATGCCGTGATCTATGACAACGGCACGCGCAAGGTGGCGGTGTCCTCCAAGGCGATTGTGATGGATAGCAGCTACAACGATGCGGTGTTGAATGCGGCCGCCAAAACGGCCTCCATCACGGCGGATGATGAGGCCAACATCCTGCTGGGCAATCTGTTTGCCAACAAGATTGATGCAGGCGGCGGTGACGATACGGTATTCAGCGGTGGTGGCAACGACAGCATTCTGGGTGGCGAAGGCGCGGATAGCATTACCGCACTCACCGGTAACAACACCATTGTTGGCGGTCTGGGTGATGACACCATCAGTGCAGGCAGTGGCAACAACACCATTTATGGTGGCGATAACAAAACCACCAGTCTGACGACGGATGAAGGTAACAACACGATTACCGTGGGCGATGGCAAGAACATCATTTACGGTGAGGCTGGCGTGGATACGGTAGTGGTCGGTGCGGGTGCCAACAAGCTGTATCTGGGGGCAGGCAATGACAGTGTTTCTCTGGATTCATCGGCAGAAACCTATTCCGGTAATTATGTGGATGCGGGAGATGGCGATGACACTATTTCACTTGGCAATGGGAATGATACGATTTTAGGTGGATTGGGTAGTGATAGGATTATTGCCGGTGCAGGAAACAACTCTGTCGATGGTGGTGATGGGAATGACACAATAACGTCCTCTAGTGGAAACGATTTGATCCGTGGCGGAGACGGGAATGACTCGATATCTTCTCATGCTGGAAGTGACACTCTATATGGTGGAGCTGGAGACGATTACCTTTATGCGCGTGGTTATGGAACTTACGGAAGTGGTCCGAATAATGCCAAGGTCACTGTATACGGCGGCTCAGGTTCAGATACCATCAAAGTGGGCATGTCCGGTACAAGTGGAACCTCTGTTTCGAACGTAGTTTCCGCTGTGATCTACGCCGACGACGCAAAAGATACAACAACCTATGGCGATGATTATGTTCGCCTGGGTCGAAATGTGGATAGTATCCCGTCCGGGAGCTATACCGTTTACACCTACCGCGGCAACGACACCATTGTGGGTAGTGACGGAACCTACAAGCTCTACACGGGCTATGGGGATGACTCGATCACTGCGGAAGATGGTAATAACACCATCGTCACCGACGAGGCAGGTGACACCCTGGGCGGCGCCGACACTGTCGAGGTGGGCGACGGTAACAACACCATCACCACCTACCGTGGCAACGACAGCGTCACGGCGGGGGATGGTGCCAACAAGATTTACACGGGCTATGGCGACGACACCATCACCGTTGGCGCTGGCAACAACACCATTGTGACGGACGAAACCAAGGATACGGTTGGCGGTGCCGACCAGGTGACCACAGGCGATGGCAATAACACCATCACGCTGGGCGCAGGCAATGACACTGTGACCGCCGGGGCTGGTGCTGACACCATCAATGCCGGTATGGGCGATGACAGCGTCAGCGCCGGAGACGGCAATGACTCCATTTTGGGCGATGCCGGCAACGACACCATTGATGCGGGTGCTGGCAACGACAAGGTATTTGGCGGAGCTGGAGACGACTCCATCGTCGCGGGCGACGGCAACGACAGTGTCGATGGCGGTGTTGGCGCAGACTCCATCGCTGGTGGCAGTGGCAGCGATACCCTGCTGGGTGGTGACGGCAACGACACCATTCTGGGCGGCGCCGGTAACGACCAGCTGACCGGCGGCAAGGGCAATGACCTGTTCCTGATTGGCGATGACGGCGTTGGCTTTGACATCATCACCGACTTCTCCACCACCTCCACCAAAACCGCTGGCGTTGTCACGGTGACGAGCGATCGTTTGCAGATCACAGGGCATTTTGGGGAAGACGATGCGGATACCGCGGATGTGGATGAGTCGACCACCTTTGACACCAGTGATTTTGAAGTGGGCAGCTTCCCCGACAGCAGCCTGAAGGGCGTGCTGATCAGCTTTGCCGATGGTGGCAATGTCTTGCTGAAGAACATCAGCCTGGATGATCTGGTGTTTGACAGTGACTCAGGCAGTTTCTCGATTCTGAAGGGGCAGGGCGGTGTTTACTCCGGTGGTACGTATGTCGATGGGGTATACACGGATGGCACCCGTGATGGGGACTTTGCCAGCTAGACGGCTATCTTGTTTCAGGGGTAGTATCCTGCGGTCAGTTATTGCGCGTTGCGCAATCGCTGGCCGTTTTTTTGCCTCTGGGCGACTGAATGAAAACATATAACGCCAAGCCATTTGCCAGGCATCGAATCAAAGGGGTGGTGATGAAAAAGAAGGCAAATTCAATAATGGCTTGCCTCCGCTGTGCATTATGGCTGGGGGTGTTTGTGCCGTCGCAGGTGGTGAGGGCTGAAGATGCGCCTGTGTCGCCAATGAAATTTCTGGAGACGCCCAATCTTGATCTTGATGATTTTCCAGAACTTAAGTTTGCCACGCTCCCTGGGAAAGTTGTCGTGCTTGTAACGGTGGATGCTGCTGGAAATGTGATTGCAGCAGAGGTGGAGAAATCATCACACCCGGTTTTTGAGCAATCTGCATTGAATGCAGTGAAGCGGTACCGCCTAAGTCCAGCAAATGAGGGTGACCCGGCAGAACGTAAGGCTCTGATGCCAATTGTGTTTAACAAAGGCTTTGATGAGATGGCAAAAAATGTGAAGCTCATCAAGCCTGCTTACCCGAAGGCGCTGAGCAAGTATGGAAATGTCGGGACGGTCAAGACTTCCTTTGTTATCAGGAAGGATGGCACCGTAAAGGATATCCAGGTACTTTCTTCTGCGCACCCTTTGCTTGAAGCGGCTGCGGTAAGCGCTATTCTCAAAAGTCTCTGGGAGCCCGCAAAACTCAGGGGTAAGCCTGTTGAAGTGCGAGCGGTCCAGCCTCTATCGTTTTCTCTCGAGAACCCCCCTGGCAGTTTGTTGGCGTTTGAGGGGGTATTGCCTTTCAAGATTCCTGCGAAGCCGAGTGAAAAACTTCAGCCTGCGTTTCAATATGACCAGCCGCCAGTGGTGAAGGTGGCGGGCGCATCGGTTTATCCCTATGAGCTGTTGAAACAGAGAGTAAAGGGCAAGGCGACCATTTTTTTTATGATTGATCCTGATGGGCGGGTCCGTCAAACCGAGGTAGTAAGTGCGACCCATGCGGACTTTGGCGCAGCAACACAGGCCATGATGCAATCGTGGAAATTTGAGCCAGCGATGCGTCAGGGGCAGCCGATTTACAGCGTTTTCAAGATGGAGCATGTGTTTGATGAGGATGAGCGGGATTCCTGGATAGATGATGATGCGCTGCGCCTGCTGCGCGCTAGTGAAAAGAATCCTTCGCTTCTGGTGAAGTTGTCGGACCTCGATGCCTTGCCAGTGCCGCTTTACAAGCCCATGCCTGCTTACCCGTTCAATCTCAAAAAAGAGAATAAATCGGGCTTGGCCATCATTGAGTTTGTGCTGGATGAGAAGGGGGCAGTGCATTTCCCTCGTATCGTAGAGGCGGACCAAGCCGAATTTGGCTGGGCAGCAGCCACGGCTGTTGTGCGCTGGCGTTTTACCCCGCCCTTGCAAAAGGGCAAGCCAGTGCAAGCCCGACTACGGTTGCCGATGCGATTTACTGCGCAAGACGAGCCTGCGCCTGTTCCCGGACAAGTGGAGTCCCAGATAACGGAAATGGCGCCTCTTTGAGCTGTGCATATCTGGCGGGCATCATGATTTTACTGAGTGCAGTTTCATGATCATTACCGCTGTGCAGTTCAGCGGATGGCCCTATGATGGGAACCGTGCAGTACCCAATCAATATTCAAGGAGAGCATCATGTGGACCAAACCAGAAGCTACTGAAATGCGTTTCGGCTTTGAAGTCACCATGTACGTTTGCAATCGCTAAACGCAGGTGACTGGCTGTCATCATCACGATGACGGCGATGCAATAAAAAACGGGAGCTTAGGCTCCCGTTTTTTATGTCCAGTTTGGCAGATGTTGCTATGCCGGGCGTGTTCCCATCAAATCTTAGGCAGTGTGACGCCTACCTGGCCTTGATACTTCCCACCACGATCCTTATACGAGGTCTCGCAGATTTCATCGGATTCAAAGAACAGCACCTGGGCGCAGCCTTCGCCAGCGTAAATCTTGGCGGGGAGCGGGGTGGTGTTGCTGAATTCCAGGGTCACGTAGCCTTCCCACTCAGGCTCAAAAGGCGTGACGTTGACGATGATGCCGCAACGGGCGTAGGTGGATTTGCCCAGGCAGACGGTGAGTACGCTGCGGGGGATGCGGAAGTACTCTACGGTGCGGGCGAGGGCGAAGGAGTTGGGGGGGATGACGCAGTAGCCTTTGCCGGAGACTTCGACGAAGGATTGCGGGTCGAAATTCTTGGGGTCGACGATGGTGCTGTTGATGTTGGTGAATACGCGGAATTCGTCGGCGCAGCGGATATCGTAGCCGTAGCTGGAGGTGCCGAAGGAGACGATTTTTTCACCGTTGAGTTCGCGGACCAGCTGGGGCTCGAAGGGCTCGATCATGCCGTGCTGTTCGGCCATGCGACGTATCCATTTATCGGATTTGATGCTCATAGGGTTCTCTTGAATATGTGAAAAGCGGAGCCGGGGCTCCGCTTTGTGCCGTTATAGGGATTAATGTGCGTCGCCGCCCAGCTGGATGGAGTAGCGCCAGAATTGGTCTTCGTGCTCGAAGATGAGCTTGGAGGCTTCTGGGTCGCGGCTGCCAGCCGGGTATTGGTGCACAGGCTTGCGGTCCTTGGCCCAGGCTTCGATCACGGGGTCTACCAGGCGCCATTGAGCTTCTACTTCGCTGATGTGCAGGTATTGCGAGTTGTCGCCTTCCATCAGGTTGAGCAGCAGGGCCTCGTAGGCGTCGACGGTTTCGTCGCCGTCCTGGCGGTTGGCGGCGTCGAGCTCAATGGTGCGGGTGTTGATGTCCAGGCCGGGAATCTTGGATTCGATTTCGAGCTTGATGCATTCGCGTGGCTGAATACCGATGATGAGCCAGTTTTGATGCTGGCCATTGCCGATTTGCAGTGGGGCTTTTTTGAAGCGGATGCAGATGCGGGTGTCGGCTTCGTGCAGGCGCTTGGCGGTGCGGATGTAGAACGGCACACCTTTCCAGCGTGGATTGTCGATAAACAGCTTGAGCGCGGCGTAGGTTTCGACCACGCTGCTGCTGTCGCCCAGCTCTTCCAGATAGCCGGGGACTTTTTCGCCGTTGATTTCGCCTGCGGCGTATTGGGCGCGGAAGGCGTGGTGCTCAATGTCATTGACCGGAATCGGGCGGATGGCTTCGAGTACCTTGATCTTCTCGGCGCGCACGGCGTCGGGGCTCAGGTCTTTGGGCTGCTCCATGGTGGTCAGCGCCAGGGTTTGCAGCACGTGGCTCTGAATCATGTCGCGCAGGGCGCCGGTGGCATCGTAAAACTGGGTGCGGTCGCCCACGCCCAGCATTTCGGTGTTGGTGATCTGCACGTGGTCGATGTATTCGCTGTTCCAGATTGGCTCGAGCACGGTGTTGGCAAAGCGCTGCAGCAGGATGTTTTGCAGGGCAGATTTGCCGAGGTAGTGGTCGATACGGTAGATCTGGCTTTCCTTGAGGTGCTTGCTGATGGAGGCTTGCAGCTCCTTGGCGGATGGCAGGTTGGTGCCAAATGGCTTCTCGATCACTACACGGCGCCAGTATTTGTCTTCATTGGTGAGGCCGACTTCGGCCAGCTGGTCTACCACTTGCGCAAAGTCAGATGGGCGCACCGACAGGAAGAACGCGAGGTTCTGCGGGAAGGTGGCTTCGTCCGACAGCTTGTCCTTCATTTTGGCGAAGGCATTGGGGTCGGTCGGTGGGTTGGCGTGGTAGAAGTTACGGGCGATGAAACGTTCGAAGACCTTCTGGTCATAGCCCTTTTTGAATTTGGCATCTAGCATGCCCTTGATGTCGGCACGCCAGGCTTCGAGGCTGACTTCGCTGCGGCCAACGGAGAGAATCGCCATTTTTTCAGGCAGGCGGCCGAGGGCGTCGAGGCGGAAAAGGCCGGGCATGAGTTTGACACGGGACAGATTGCCGCTGGCACCAAACAGAACCAGGGTACAAGGATCGATTTGTTTCATGTGTTCAAAGCTTCCGTTGATAGCAAATTAATGAATTAGCGTGATTTTACCGTGATTGAGGCGGATTTGTCCCGACTGCGAACGGGATGCTGCAAAAAAACGAAAAGGGCACCGCTTGTGGCGGATGCCCTTTTGTTCTGCTGGTTAAACCCGATTACTTGGTTTTAACAGCGTGGCCGCCAAATGCATTACGCATCAGGGACAGCAGTTTGTAGCTATAGCCCTTGGAGTCCTGGCTTCTGAAGCGTGCTTGCAGTGCCACGGTCAATACCGGGGCGGCTACGCCTTGCTCGACCGCTTCTACCACGGTCCAGCGGCCTTCGCCGGAGTCAGCCACGTAAGGGGCAATGTTTTCCAGGGTCTGGTCAACCTTCAGGGATTCAGCGGTCAGGTCCAAGAGCCAGCTGCGGACGACGGAACCATGACGCCACAGTTCGGTGATTTGTGCCAGGTCCAGGTTGAACTCTTCTTTGCCTTTCAGCAGGTCCAGGCCTTCAGCCATGGCTTGCATCATGCCGTATTCAATACCGTTGTGCAGCATCTTGGTGAAGTGGCCAGAGCCGACAGGGCCTACGTGTGCCCAGCCACGGTCTTCGTGCGCCAGGGCTTTCATCACAGGCTCCAGTACCTTGGCAACTTCAGGGGTGGCGCCGGTCATCAGGCAGTAGCCGTTTTCCAGGCCCCAGATGCCGCCGGAGGTACCACAGTCCATGAAGCCTATGCCTTGTTCAGCCAGCCAGGCACCGCGGCGCTGACTGTGCTTGTAATTCGAATTGCCGCCGTCGACGATGATGTCGCCTTTGTTCAGCAGGGGGACGAGGTCCTTGATCTGATTTTCAGTAGGGTCGCCGCTTGGCAGCATGAGCCATACGATTTTAGGGGATTCACCATCCAGTTTGGCAACGGCGTCTGCTACCGAGGTAGAAGGGATCATGCCATTGACTGAGGCAATCTGATTGACGGTTTCCTGGCTGAAGTCAAAGCCCACAACTTGAATACCGCTCTTCAGAAGACGACGTGTCATGTTGCCGCCCATTTTGCCCAAACCTAGCATTGCAATTTTCATTTGATTTTCCTTGATCGGGATGATGTGTCATCATCTCTTGTTGAGATATGTTACTTACATACGAGCGCTTTATGAGCTCTTGTATGTGGCCATTATTGTATAGCAAAGGTTTCAGGTATGACGAAAAACTCCACCCAAAGTTTAGTGTTAAATGGACAAATCAGTCGTTGGCACACATTTACATCACAACAGGCGATTAATGAAGCAACCCTGCAGCAGATTTTAGCGCTGGCAGAAGAATCAATAGCTGCACGCGGGGCGTTTACCATCGTGCTGGCGGGCGGTAATACTCCAAAACAAGTGTATGAGTTGCTGCGTCATGCCAAGGCTGACTGGAGCAAGTGGCATGTTTTTCATAATGATGACCGCTGCCTGCCTGTGGATCACCCGGAGCGCAACAGCCTGATGGCGCGCCAGGCATGGCTGGATCATGTGGCGATTCCTGCGGATCAGATACACGATATTCCCGCTGAGCGTGGCCCCGTGGAAGGTGCTGCTGAGTATGCCAACACCTTGCACGGCGTGGGCGAGTTTGACCTGGTGCTGCTGGGTCTGGGCGAAGATGGCCATACGGCGAGCCTGTTTCCCGGCCATGTGTGGGACGACAGCGTGGATGCGTTCCCCGTCTACAATTCGCCCAAGCCACCTGCGGAGCGCGTTTCCATCAGTGCGCGTCGCTTGAGTCATACACGGGCGGTGATTTTTCTGGTGACGGGCGCTGGCAAGCAGGAAGCCGTGAATAACTGGCGCAGTGGCGTGGCGATTCCTGCCACAGTGATCAAGCCAGCGAATGGCGTGGATGTGTATGTGTTTGGGGTTGCGCTGGATTAGCCGCGCTGAGCTGATGCAGCAGATAGGGGCGTAAGCCCGCAAGTAAAAAAAGCTCCTGAAACAGGAGCTTTTTTTTATGGCTTGCTACAGCTCACACGCTATTGCAATGGCATGGCCTGACGTGTCGCCAGAATCAGGTGTTCTGAATGACGATGCTGGGGAATTTGCTGCTGTGATCCAGCCCCAGCTGGGCGATCTTGATGGCCGTGGTGCGCGCGATACTGCGATAGGTGGCCGCAATCTTGCTGTCGGGGTCGGCCACCACGGTGGGTGTGCCGCCGTCTGCTTGTTCGCGGATGCGGATATCCAGCGGCAGGCTGCCGAGCAGGTCGACGTTGTAATCCTTGCCCATGGCCGCGCCACCGCCAGCGCCGAAAATATGCTCCTCGTGACCGCAGTTTGAGCAAATGTGCGTGCTCATGTTTTCTACAATGCCTAGGATAGGGATGCCGACTTTTTCAAACATCTTGAGTCCCTTGCGAGCATCCAGCAGGGCGATGTCTTGCGGGGTGGTCACGATAATAGCGCCGGTGACCGGGACTTTTTGCGAGAGCGTGAGCTGAATATCGCCCGTGCCAGGCGGCAGGTCGATGACCAGGTAATCCAGATCTTTCCAGCGGGTGTCGCGCAGCAGTTGCTCCAGTGCGCCCGTGACCATAGGGCCGCGCCAGACCATGGGCGTATCCACATCCACCAGAAAACCAATCGACATGGCTTGTATGCCATGGCTTTGCATGGGTTCTATGCTCTTGCCATCGGCGCTGTCCGGACGGCCGCTGATGCCCAGCATTTGCGGTTGCGATGGGCCGTAGATATCGGCATCCAGTATCCCCACGCTGGCACCTTCGGCAGCCAGTGCCAGAGCCAGATTGACGGCGGTGGTGGATTTGCCTACGCCGCCCTTGCCGGAGGCGACGGCGATGATGTTCTTGACGCCAGGCAGCAGTTGCACGCCGCGCTGAACACTATGCGAGACGATGCGGCTGCCCACATTGACGGTGACACTGCCGATGCCGGGGATATGCTCCAGCGCGCTTTTTACCTGGGTTTGAATCTCGCTGATCACGCTCTTGGCTGGGTAGCCCAGCACGATGTCCAGTGACAGGTCATTGCCCTTGAGCTGGATATTGCGTGCGGATTTGCTGCTGACGTAATCCTTGCCGGTATTGGGGTCGGTGATGGTTTTCAGGACATTCTGGATATCGGATTCGGTCAAGGCCATGGCGAAGCTTCCTGCGGGTGGGCATCTGAAAGAACAAATTTTAACGCATGCGCCAAGTTAACGCATGTGAAAGCCGGGCCGATTTGTTAAAATGCAGGTCTATTCAAGCATTCAGGCCGATTACAAAAACACTATGTCCGCATCATCCCGCAAAATCCTGGTTACTTCCGCCTTGCCGTATGCCAACGGCAGCATTCACCTCGGGCATCTGGTTGAGTATATCCAGACCGATATCTGGGTGCGTTTCCAGAAAATGCAGGGCCATACCGTGCATTATGTCTGTGCCGATGATACGCATGGCACCCCCATCATGCTGCGCGCTGAAAAAGAGGGCATTACGCCTGAGCAGCTGATTGCCAAGGTGCATACCGAACACTATGCGGATTTCTCGGGTTTTCTGGTGGAGTTTGATAACTACTACTCGACCAATGCCCCGGAAAACCGCGAGCTTGCCAGCAGTATCTACCTGGAGCTCAAGAAAAACGGCAAGATTGCCACCAAGACCATTGAGCAGTTTTTTGACCCGGTCAAACAGATGTTCTTGCCGGATCGCTTTATCAAGGGCGAATGTCCCAAATGCCATGCCAAGGATCAGTATGGCGATTCCTGCGAAGTCTGCGGCACGACGTACAGCCCGACTGAGCTGATCAATCCATACTCTGCCGTGTCTGGCGCGGCGCCGGTGCGCAAGGAAACCGAGCACTATTTCTTCAAGCTTTCTGAATGCGGCGAGTTTTTGCAGCAGTGGACCCGCTCTGGCACCTTGCAGGCTGAAGCCGCCAACAAAATGGGCGAGTGGTTCGCGTCGGGCTTGTCCGATTGGGATATTTCGCGCGATGCGCCATATTTCGGCTTTGAGATTCCCGATGCGCCTGGCAAGTATTTTTACGTCTGGCTGGATGCACCTATCGGCTACATGGCCAGCTTCAAGAATCTGTGCAGCCGCTTGGGGCTGGATTTTGACGAATACTGGAAAGCCGACAGCAAGACCGAGCTTTACCATTTCATCGGCAAGGACATCCTGTATTTCCATGCGTTGTTCTGGCCTGCGACCCTGAAGTATTCTGGTCATCGCCAGCCGACGCAGATTTTCGCGCACGGCTTTTTGACGGTGAATGGCGAGAAAATGTCCAAGTCACGCGGCACCTTCATCACTGCTGGCAGTTATCTGCAGCATGTGAAAAACCCGGAATACCTGCGCTATTACTACGCCGCCAAACTGAATGGCTCGATGGAAGATATCGATCTCAATCTGGATGATTTCACGGCACGTGTGAACAGCGATCTGGTCGGCAAATACATCAATATCGCGAGCCGCACCGCAGGCTTTATCAGCAAGCGCTTTGACGGCAAGCTGGCTGCGCTGGCGGATAATGCTGTCATCACGGAGTTGCGCCAGGCGGCAAGCAGTATTGCCGAATGCTATAACACACGCGATTATGGCCGTGCCTTGCGCGAAATCATGGCGCTGGCTGATAAAGCCAATGGCTATGTTGCCGAGCACGCGCCGTGGGATATGGCGAAGCAGGCTGGCCGTGAAGCGGAGCTGCATCAGGTCTGTACCGCTGCGCTGGAAATGTTCCGCCTGCTCACACTTTACCTCAAGCCCGTATTACCCAAGCTGGCAGGTCAGATTGAAGCCTTCCTGAATATTGCCGTGCTGGATTGGACACAAGTGGACAATGCCTTGCCAGCAGGCCATGCGATTGCCGCTTACCAGCATCTGATTACCCGTATTGACCCCAAACAGATAGAAGCCATGATAGAAGCCAATAAAGAATCCCTGCAGGCAACGCCTGCTGCTGCCCCTGCCGCCGCGGCCCCCGTTGCAGCCAGCGCGCCTGCTGAAGCTGAATACATCAGTATTGATGACTTTGCCAAGGTGGATCTGCGGATTGCCCGTATTGTGACGGCGGAGCATGTGGAAGGCGCTGAGAAACTGCTGCGTCTTGAGCTGGATATTGGCGAAGAAAAACCACGCCAAGTGTTTGCTGGCATCAAATCAGCTTATGACCCAGCCACCTTGCAAGGCCGCTTGACGGTGATGGTGGCCAATCTTGCGCCACGCAAGATGAAGTTCGGCATGTCGGAAGGCATGGTGCTGGCGGCGTCTGATGAGCGTGGCGGGCCTTATATTCTGAGTCCGGATAGTGGTGCCGCGCCAGGCATGCGCGTCAAGTAAGCCTGAGGTGAAACCGACGCTGCTTGGTTTTCAAACCGAAGGCTGATGTCTCGCACAATAAAAAAAGCCCCGCAAGTTCGGGGCTTTTTTATGGATGGGATGGATGTTTAAGGGCTGGTTTTTTCTTTGGTCGAAACAGTGCCAGCAGCAGATTTACCCACGACAGAGACTTGTCCCTTGAGTTTTGCCAGCGACTTGTCACCAAAGCCAGGCACATTGTTCAAATCTTCCACTGTCTTGAAGTTACCGTTTTTCTTGCGGTAATCAATGATGGCCTGGGCCTTTGAGGGGCCGATACCTTTGACGGTTTCAAGCTCTTCTTTGGTGGCAGTATTGATGTTGACCGCAGCATGCGCACTCAACGCAAAGCAAAGGGTGGCCAGTGCGATAAGCAAACTTTTTTTCATTACCTAACTCCCATGATGATGTTGAAAATCCGGTCACATGCTTTTGTGACCTCATGGGATATTACTCTGGCGCTGAAAAAAGCCTTTTTAAATCAAACTGATCTCGTGATTTATGTCACGAAGGGCTTGCAGCGGATCCGCCGCGCGCGTGATGGGGCGACCAATCACCAGGTAGCTTGAGCCTTGACGCAATGCATCGGCCGGAGTGACGACACGGGATTGATCATCCAGACTGGCGTTGCGTGGGCGTATGCCGGGGGTGACGAGGCAGAAGTTTTCGCCCAGGGCGTTACGTAAAACGGGCGCCTCCTGCGCTGAGCACACCACGCCATCCAGGCCTGCGGCTTGCGTGAGGTGGGTAAGACGTAATACCTGATCCTGCAACGTGCCTGGAATGCCCAGGCTCTGCATGACGCTCTGATCCATGCTGGTGAGGATGGTGACGGCGATCAGCAAAGGCTGATGTCCGCTTTTGGCCACTCCTTCTTTGGCAGCTTCCATCATGGGCTGTCCACCCGAGGCATGCACATTCAGCATCCACACGCCGAGTTTGGCAGCGGCCTCGCAAGCCTTGGCCACGGTGTTGGGGATATCGTGGAATTTCAGGTCAAGAAAGACGCCATAGCCTTTATCAACCAGCGTTTCCACCAGCTGAGGACCTGCCGCGGTAAAGAGCTCTTTGCCGACCTTGAGGCGGCATTGGCTCGGGTCAAGCTGGTTTGCCAGCGCGAGCGCACTTGGGGCGTCGGCGTAATCAAGGGCAACTACGATCTTGGGGTCGTGCGTGGTCATTTAGAGTGCTTCGGTCGGTTCGGAGGGGAGCGATTCCCAGGCATTGCATGCCGGGCATTGCCAGTGGTAGTTTTTGGCCTTGAAGCCGCACTGGTCGCAGCAATACACATTGCGATTGCCTATGGCGCGACGGATGGTCTGCTGCATCAACAGGGTCTCTTGCTGATCCTGAGGTTCCAGCGCGATTCTTGCCTGTAACAGCTGATCCAGTGTTTGCAGGCTGGGCTTTCTGGCCAATTCGGTGCGTGCCAGCTTGGCGGCAGGCTCCGGGCCTTTTTCTGCCATGGTGGCTTCATATACCACGGTTTGCAGGGTCGGCAGCTTGTAGCTTTCCAGGTAGCTCGCGAGCAGATTCAGGCCTTCCTCACTCTGGCCCAGGGCACGGTAGCTCTTCAGGAGTTTGGCTGCCACCAGGCTGATGCGCTCTGCATCCTGGTATTCAATGCGCTTCCAGATGGCAATGGCGGCTTTGTGATCTCCCGCGGCGGCTTCCATGTCGCCCAGCATGATGGTGGCTCGCACGCACGCCTTGTTGGCATCCAGTGCCATATCCAGCTCGTAGCGCGCAGTGTGGGCGTCGTTGTTGAGTATGGATTTAACCGCCATTTCACAGTAGTACTGGGCGATTTCCTTGCGGAAAGGGATGCCAGAGATGCGTTCCAGTTCGGTCGCGCATTTGATCGCACGTTCCCACTCGCGTTCGCGTACATAAATTTCCAGCAGTGAGCGCAAGGCTGGCTGTTTGTAGCGGCTGCCATCGAGGGATTTGAAGAGTTCTTCGGCACGATCCAGCAGACCTGCCTTGAGGTAGTCCTGAGCCAGCTCTGCCATCACGGCGAGTTTCTGCTGTTCGGGCAACTCTTTGCGATCCAGCAGATTGAGGTGCAAGTGAATCGCCCGATCCACTTCGCCACGTCGACGGAACAAGCTGCCCAACGCGAAATGCAGTTCCAGGGAGTCTGCATTGGCTTCCACCGCCTCGACAAAGGCTTCTATCGCTTTGTCGTGCTGGTCGGTGATCAGGAAGTTCAGACCCTTGAAATAGGCGGCCGGGAGGGTGGTTGATTCAGAAAGCAGCTGGTTGATATCGACTCGGGCGGCTACCCAGCCCAACGCAAAAAACAGGGGCAGGGCCAATAGCCACCAATATTCAAATTCCATCATTAATTCAAGGTTCCTGCTGAGTGCTTTTGTTAAGTGTTTTAAGTTCTTTACGCAGGCTCATGACCTGGCGCTTTTGTTTGATCATCACGCCGACGCAGGCAAGAATGCCGGCAAGCACACCTATTGAGAAAGTGATCAGCAGCATGAGGGAGAGTGGAGCCTGCCAAATCAGGCCGAGATAGTAGTGCAACTCGGCGGGCTGGGAATTCTTGAGGGCAAACCCCAGCAACATGATGAAGAGCAGGGTGCCTAAAGGGATGTATATATAGCGCATGATAATGATTTTACCTAAGCCGCTCTGATGTGGCGAATTTAAATCATATAACAGAGAGTAAGCCGATCATTAAGATTAACTACATAAAAAAAGCAGCATCCGAAGATGCTGCTTTTTGTACTGCTAGTGACGTCAAGTTTTACTCAACGAGGTCTACGCGTTCACGCAATTCCTTACCGGCCTTGAAGTGAGGTACGTATTTTTCAGGTACCTGCACTTTTGAGCCAGTCTTGGGGTTGCGTCCGAGACGAGGAGGGCGATAGTTCAGGCTGAAGCTACCGAACCCTCTAATCTCGATGCGCTCTCCACTGGCCAGGTTATCCGCCATGGAGTCAATGATGGCCTTCACAGAAAGCTCGGCATCTTTGACCACCAGTTGCGGAAAACGCGCAGCCAGATTGGCAATCAGCTCAGATTTGGTCATGGCGTGACTGCCTTACTCGTTGTTTTTGCCGTCAAGTTTCGCTTTAAGCAATGCGCCCAGGTTGGTGGTGCCTGCAGCGCCAGCATCGTTGCTGTACTTCTGCATGGCATCCGCTTCTTCAGCGATATCCTTAGCCTTGATAGACAGGTTGATGGAGCGGTTCTTGCGATCAATGTTCAGAATGCGAGCTTCCACTTCCTGGCCTTCTTTCAGTGCGGTGGTGGCGTCTTCGATCTTCTCGCGAGCAATTTCAGATGCACGCAGATAACCTTCAACTTCACCGTCCAGGGTAATAACAGCACCCTTGGCATCCACAGACTTCACGGTGCCGGTTACGATGGCGCCCTTGTCATTGGTGGTGGTGTAGGCGCTGAATGGATCGTTGTCCAGTTGCTTAACGCCGAGAGAGATACGCTCTTTTTCAACGTCGATAGCCAGAACAACAGCAGCGACTTCGTCACCCTTCTTGAAGTTGCGAATAGCTTCTTCGCCAGTTTGATTCCAGGACAGATCGGACAGGTGAACCAGGCCGTCGATGCCACCAGGCAAGCCGATGAATACGCCGAAGTCAGTGATGGACTTGATCTGACCGCTAACCTTGTCACCCTTCTTGTGGGTGGCAGCAAATTCATCCCATGGATTAACCTGGCATTGCTTCATGCCCAGGGACAGACGGCGACGGTCTTCGTCGATTTCCAGAATCATGACTTCTACTTCGTCACCCAGTTGGGCGATCTTGGCAGGATGTACGTTCTTGTTGGTCCAGTCCATTTCGGAAACGTGTACCAGACCTTCAATGCCTGGCTCGATTTCAACGAATGCGCCGTAGTCGGTCAGGTTGGTTACCTTGCCGAACAGGCGGGTGCCTACTGGGTAGCGGCGGGTCAGAGCAACCCATGGGTCGTCGCCCAGTTGCTTGATGCCCAGCGATACACGGTTCTTTTCTTGATCGAACTTCAGGATCTTGGCTTCAACTTCTTCGCCTACAGTCAGCACTTCGGATGGGTGCTTAACACGACGCCATGCCAGATCGGTGATGTGCAGCAGGCCGTCAATGCCGCCCAGGTCAACGAATGCGCCGTAATCGGTAATGTTCTTGACGATACCCTTAACAACTGCGCCTTCTTTCAGTGAACCCAGCAGCGCTTCGCGATCGGCACCCATGCTCTCTTCGAGAACAGCGCGGCGCGATACCACAACGTTGTTGCGCTTGCGATCCAGCTTGATAACCTTGAAGTCCCACTCTTTGCCTTCGAAAGGCGTGGTGTCTTTAACAGGGCGCAAATCAACCAGGGAGCCTGGCAGGAAGGCGCGGATGCTGTTAACCATAACAGTCAAACCACCCTTGACGCGACCATTGATCATGCCCTTGATGATGCGGGATTCGTTCATGGCGTTTTCCAGATCCAGCCATGCAGCAAGACGTTTCGCCTTTTCACGGGAGAGCTTGGTGGAACCGTAGCCGTCTTCCAGGGTTTCGATAGCAACTTGCACGAAGTCGCCAACAGCCACTTCGAGTTCGCCGCGGTCGTTACGGAATTCGCTGGTTGCGATGACGCTTTCCGACTTGAGGCCGGCGTTGACGATAACAAAGTCATCGTCGATGGAAACTACTTCTGCAGTAATCACTTCACCGGAGCGCATTTCCTGGCGAGCCAGGCTTTCTTCGAAAAGAGCTGCAAAGCTTTCGGTAAAGGTAGGGGTGGAAAGGTTAGCCATTAATAAAATTACCTGATTAAACCCGCCGGGCAGCGGGGTAAAGTTAAAAAAGCCATGAACCACGAGGCTCATAGCACGGGTGCTGCATAATTAAAGGTGTTGCTTTTACGCTTGTGGCGCCAGGTGTTGCGACGCCTGTCGATAATGCTGGAGAACTTTTTCAACCGCCTGGTCTATGGAGAGCTGATCAGTGACTAAAAGCATGGCATCATCTGTCTTTTGCAGGGGCGCTGTAGCGCGTTGCTGGTCGCGAGTGTCGCGGTTTTGCAAATCCTGTAAAATATCCTGCAGATTAGCATGGATTTCTTTTTCCATCAACTGCTTATACCTTCTCTCTGCACGTACCTCAGCACTGGCGGTTAAATAGACTTTGGCAATGGCATCGGGGAAAACCACGGTGGCCATGTCACGTCCATCCGCCACCAGGCCAGGGGCTTGCCGGAAGCTGTGCTGCAAGGCCAGCAGGGCCGTGCGCACAGCCGGATGCACGGCGACTTCAGACGCACCGCGACTGATTTCTTCAGACCTTACTTCTTCAGTAATGATGTTGCCATTCAGGTAAATCTGGCCGTCTTCAAAGCGGATTTCAAGTTTTGCTGCCATGTCGGCCAGTGTTTCACCTTGATTCCAGGCAATGTTGTATTGCCTGCCTGCGTAGGCCACGATGCGATACAGTGCGCCAGAGTCGAGATAATGGAAGCCTAGTTTATCTGCAACGCGCTGGGCTACGGTGCCTTTGCCAGAAGCGGAGGGCCCATCAATGGCAATTACGGGGATAGTCATATTTAATTAATTTATCAACGTGGTTTCTATAATCAATTGGATTGATTCAATACCTTGCGCGATGATGCCGTAACACCATTATCAGCCCAAGGGGATTGCATCATGACCAAAACATTTACCTTTGCCGTTATTCACTTCACGGTTGCTTTTTCCGTAGGTTACGCTTTGACCGGCAGCTGGGCGCTGGGCAGTGCGATTGCGCTTGTTGAGCCTGCCTGCAATACGGTGGCTTTCTTTTTCCATGAAAAAGTCTGGCAGCGTATTGAGCGTAACAATGGCCCCGAAATCGAGCTTTATAACGCTTATTAGTTTAAACGGCGCTGGCGGGATGTTCAGGCGCCGGCGCTCGTGATGTCGGCAAATCGTTCAAAGTAATCCGGGAATGTCTTGGCGACGCACCCGGGGTCATTGATCGTTACCGGGGTTTGGCCTAGGGCAACCAGCGAAAAGCACATCGCCATGCGGTGGTCATCATAGGTATCAATCGTCGCGTTTGGCGTCAGGCTGGCGGGCGGCGTAATGCAAATATAGTCCTGCCCTTCCTCCACGGTTGCGCCTACTTTGCGCAGTTCAGTCGCCATGGCATGCAAGCGATCCGTTTCCTTGACGCGCCAGCTGGCAATATTGCGCAAGCGGGTAGTGCCATCGGCAAACAGCGCGGCGGTTGCCAGCGTCATGGCGGCATCCGGAATATGGTTGCAATCCATATCCAGCGCCTTCAGCTTGCCCGAGGCCGGAGCGGAAGCACTGATCCAGTTATCCCCGTGTTCAATCACGGCCCCCATCTCACGCAAGGCATCAATAAAACGTACATCGCCCTGAATGCTGTCAAGGCCAATCCCATGCACCTTCACCGGGCCACCGGCAATCGCGCCAGCTGCCAGGAAGTAGGACGCCGATGAAGCATCGCCTTCCACATACAATTCGCCAGGGCTGCTGTACTGACTGGCCGCGGGCACGGTAAATGCCTGCCAGCCTTCGCGTTCAACCTTGACGCCAAATTTGGCCATCAGATTCAGCGTGATTTCGATATAAGGTTTTGAGATCAACTCCCCGACAACTTCAATTCGTGTTTGCTCGTTGAGCAGTGGCAAAGCCATCAGCAACGCAGTCAGGAACTGGCTGGAGACATTGCCGCGTATTTGCAGGGTGTGCTGTCCGGTGATGCGTGCGGGAAGAATGTGCAAGGGGGGAAAGCCCGTATTGCCTTCGTAGTGAATATCGGCCCCGGCTTGCCTGAGCGCATCCACCAGATCAGCAATCGGCCGCTCATGCATGCGGGGCACGCCTGACAGGCGGTATTCGCCTTGGGAGAATGCGAGCGCGGCCGTCAGGGGACGGAATGCCGTACCGGCATTGCCCAGGAAAAGATCGGCTTGTCGCACTGGCCATTGCCCACGACACCCCGTAATGCGCCAGTCATGCGCCGCCAGCTGATCCATTTCAACCCCTAGCGCTTGCAGGGCTTCCAGCATGCGAGCGGTGTCATCCGAGTCCAGCAGGTCACGAATGTCGGTGGTGCCATCGGCAAGGGCAGCCAGCAGCAGGCAACGGTTGGAAATACTTTTTGAGCCTGGCAATACGATGTCGCCATGGGCATGGTGGATGGGAGCAAGGTCCAGGGTGTGCATTACGATAGCCTCAATATTTTTTATGACGTGCCCAGGCATTGCGGGCTTGGCTGGCGCGCTCAAACAACCGCTGCAAGCCTGCGCCATCCTGCTGTTGCAACAGCTCGCGCACATGGCTGAGTTGCGCCTGGTAGGCATCAATTTCATCAAGCAGGGCAGTCTGGTTCGCGAGGCTGATGTCGCGCCACATTTCAGGGTGGCTACCCGCGATACGGCTGAAATCGCGGAATCCGCTGGCAGCAAAATCAAACAGCTGATCCGCATTGGGGCGGCTGGCCAGCTCATTGACCAGGGCAAATGCCAGCAGATGCGGCAGATGGCTCACCGCAGCGAAAATACGGTCATGCTCGGTGGCCGTCATCTGGATGACATGGGCGCCACAGGCTTCCCACATGGCTTGCACTTTGGCGATATTCGAGGCTGGCGTGGACTTGAATGGCGTGAGAACGACATTTTTTTGGCTGAAAAGATCGGCGCGCGCGGCGGTGACGCCACTTTTCTCAGCGCCGGCAATCGGGTGTCCGGGCACAAACTGATGGTGGCGATCGCCCAGCGCGGTTTCGGCGTAAGCGACGATATCGGACTTGGTGCTACCAGCGTCGGTGACGATAGTGTCAGGCGGCAAATGCGCTGCAATGGCCTGCAGGATGGGAAATGTCTGGGCGACAGGCGCTGCAATCAATACCACATCTGCCTGATCCAGCGCGTGCGCGAGGCTGGTTTGTGCCTCATCAATCACGCCAAGCTCCAGGGCGGTTTGCAGCTGATCGCCGTCGCGGCCGATACCCACAATGTGCTTGACGGCTTGTGCCTGTTTGAGGGCCAGCGCGACAGAGCCGCCGATCAGGCCAACACCGAAAATAACCAGCTTGTTCAAGGGGGAATGCCGAAGTTTATTAAAGCGCGCATTGTAACATGCGGCATGAAGCGGGGGCCTGAATGCAAAAACGACATCCCGACATAAGGCTCAATTCATGTGGGATGCCGCTTGCGATGGAGATGACATTGAATAAGAGCGAGGGCTATGCAAAAAGTTCAGAGGCCGCAGAATTTAAATGCATTACTCAAAATGCATGTCCTGCCATTCGCCATTGATCAGGGCTTGCTGCGGGGCAAAATTCTGTTTGTAGGCCATTTTCGGGCTTTGCTTGATCCAGTAACCAAGGTAGAGATACGGCAGTTCTAGCGAATGACACCAGGCACTGAGCCAGATCACATTGAAGGTACCGTAGCTGCTGCCTTTTTCGCTGGCATCATAAAAGGTATATACCGCAGAAATACCATCATGGACGATATCCACCACACTGACCATCTTGAGGACGCCATCTTGCCGAAACTCAATGAGTCGGCTGTTGACGTTGCTTTGTACCAGGAAATTACGGTACTGGTCCTGCGTTTCCGTCTCCGTTTCGCCATCCTGCTGGCCGCTGTGGCGGGCTATCTGATAGGCCTGGTATAGATGGAAATGCTCTTCGCTGAAATGCAGATCCTGGATGGTGACTTGCAGGGAAAAATGCTGTTTGAATGCGCGCTTCTGACTGCGGTTGGGCTTGAATTTCTCGACCAGCAGTCGTACTGGGATGCAGGCCTGACACTCGCCACATTGGGGGCGGTAGGCAAACTTGCCGCTACGCCTGAACCCCAGCTGGATGAGGCCGCTATAGATATTGGCATTAATCAGATGGTGCGGTGCCGCAATCAGCGATTGCGCCGATCTGTTTTCCAGATAACCACATGGATAGGGCGTGGTCGTGTAGAACTGGATGTTTTGCAGCGGAATGTCATTAGGCAAGGTCATGAGGCGATGAGTCCAGTCAAGCGTGACAAAAATTCCGCACGGGGAATCTCGCGGGCGCCTAGCGAGGCCAAATGGGCGGTTTTCATCTGGCAGTCTATCATCCTTACTCCCCGCCGTTGCAAGTCCCGTACCAGATGCACAAAGGCTATTTTGGAGGCATCTGTTCTGGCATGAAACATGGATTCGCCATAAAACATGGATCCCAGCCGCACGCCATATAATCCACCTACCAGCTCGCCCTCCATCCAGGTTTCCGCGCTCACGGCATGCCCCATCTGATGCAAGGCATGGTAGCCCGCCACAATTTGCTCGGTAATCCATGTGCCGTCCTGGTGCGCGCGCGGAATTTCTGCACAGCGGCGCATCACCTCCAGAAAGCGGGTGTTGTAGCGCACTTCATAGTCTGGCTTGCGCAAGCGTTTTTCCAGTGAACGCGATACTTTTAATTCCTCAGGGAAAAGCACCATGCGCGGATCCGGGCTCCACCACAGCACGGGTTCCCCTTCGCTGAACCACGGGAAAATGCCTTGCCGGTAAGCACTCAGCAGACGCTCTGGCGACAAGTCGCCGCCAATCGCCAGCAGCCCGTTGGGCTCGCTCAGCGCGAATTCAGGAGCAGGGAAGGGGGAATCAATATCCAGCGCCGCCACACGGCCACCGGGAAGCTGGTAATAAGCGTAACTCATGTTGATGGGTCAAGTGCCTGTGCTAAAACGGCGATGCCGGGTTCAGGTTCACGCATGTGGGCTCAGACGGGCCTCAATGGCTCCATGGTCGGGTCATAAACATAAAAATCCAGCTCTGCACTGGTTTTTGCCAGGTACATGCAATGGTCTGCGCGGCTCAATATGAAGTCGAGATCATGGTTGGGAGATGGATTCAGGAACATGCCTGCACTCGCACTGATGCACACTTCGTGATTTTTGACCTGAAAAGGGTGCTTGATGTTCTGCAAAATGCGATCCAGCGTTTCACGGGCTTCGGCGCCTGAGCGCAGGTTGCATAGCAGCAGGGCGAATTCATCGCCCCCCATGCGTGCAATGGTGTCGCCGGAGCGCAGGCTTTCCTTGACCCGCTCTGACAACTTGATCAAGAGCTCGTCACCTGCTTCGTGGCCAAGGGTGTCGTTGATCGGTTTGAATCCATCCAGATCCATATAGCACACCGCGATTGTTTCTTCAGTGCGGGAGGTGCGGGCCAACGCCTGTCGTAAGCGGTCGGCAAAAAGGGCCCGATTGGGCAGTTGCGTGAGCGTGTCGTGATACGCCATGTGCTGCAGGCTTTCCTGCTGGCGCTTCATGAGGGTTATGTCGGAAAAGGTGCCTACATAATGGCTGATGAGGCCGTCCTGATTGGAGACGCTGGAGACATCAATCGAAATCAGATAAGTTTCTCCGCGCTTGTTGATGTTTTGCAGTTCGCCGCGCCACTGCCCGTCTTTTTTCACGCAATAAATCATCTCCAGCAGGGACTGGGGGTCATGAACGGCAAACGAAAGCTCTTGCGGATTTTTGCCTTTGGCTTCTTCCGCGCTGAATCCGGTGATTTTCACGAAAGATGGGTTCACCTGCACAATGCACAAGCGCGCATCTGCAATGAAAATCCCATCACCAGCATGTTCGAATACACTGGCGGCAAGGCTCAGGTTCTCACTGTTGGAGCGCAGGGTATCCATCATCTTGCGCAAGCTGTTGCGCATGGTGATCATATGAGAAATCAGCGTATTGGGCTGTCCGGTCAGTCCATCATCCTGCAAGTTGCCGCTGGCAATCTTGCGTACCAGGGCTACCGCCAGCTCGGGGTCGCCGCCTATGGGCTTGATGACGAGTCGCGTCAGTTGCGATTGCACAATCAGCGCGAGCGCGCCCAGGCCAATCAAGCCGCTTAACAGAACATACAGGGCTTTGAGCAAGCCCTGGACGGCGGCTTCCTTCTTTGGGTAGGCGTATACCACCTTGAAGCGCCAGCTGGGCACATCCTGACTGATCAGTTGCCATGAAGCCGGGCGCTCGGCGATCAGACGTTCTGCTGCGGCGGTTTTGATATGGGCAGACAGAAAACGAATGTGATCATGGCTGTCCAGCATGGCGGCAAAGCCCGTTTCCAGAAAACGCGTATTTTCCATGGTGGTGCGCAGGGCATCCATGTCTGCCTGAAAGCCTACATACCAGATGCCGATCAGTTTTCCTTCGGCATCAAACATGGGTTCATATCCGGTGATATAGGGGTTGCCAAGAATGTCCACTACGCCATAGAAAGGTTTGCCTTCACGCAGCGCCTCAATAGCGCGGCCTTTGGGGTCGAGCACCGTGCCGATGGCCCGGCTGCCATCCAGCTGGTGCACATTGGTCGATATGCGGATGAAGTCATCGCCCGCCCGGACAAACAGGGTGGCGGTGCCACCATTAATGCGGGTCACTTCGTCCACTACGGTGAAATTGCCGGTTTGCGGGTGATTGCCGAAGACAAGATTGGGAATGCGTTTGCCGTTGAGCAAGGTGCTGCTGCTGATGGCAGGCAGACCCAGGCTGAGCGCATTCTGACGCAGCAACCGCATGGAGGCGAGAACTTGGGAGTGCACCAGATTTTCGGTGGTTTGAAGCAGCTGTATGCTGGCCCGGGTCTGGGCTTGTGCATCCTGCTCTACGGTAGCCAGTTTGCTGCGGTATTCAAAATAGGCCTGCAATACCGCCGCCAGAATGATCAGTATGGCGATCGGCAGCAGGAACCTCTGTACGGTACTGATTCTCTTCATAGGAGTGAATTTATATATTCAGATGTTGATTCACGCACAGTGTTGTACAAATCATATCACTGCTGACAAGCGCCATGGCAAGCAGTAACAAATAATATCGCCCCTGTCTGACAAGGCTGGGCAGCCTATACCCAGTGGTATAAATCGATGGGCGTTGTCAGATATGTTTTATGTATTATGATGTGGTTTAATGCCCCGGAGGTTCAGGGAGCTGAGGGGGAGTTTCAGCTTTGATTCAAGGTTTGTCAGGCTCAAGAAAATTGCATAAAACTAATATGACGTTTCGCACGGTTGTAAACCTCTGCTTATGCATCTGGCTGTTAGTGCTGGCAATGCCGGTATCGGCGACTCCGCTGGAGCTAAAGGGGGAGTGGTATCAGGCCGCTGAGGTTTGGGATTATCAGCTGCAATACGACATGTCGGAAACCGGCCTGCCCAAGGTGGCGCATACCAAAAACACCGGTGGTGTATTCCTGCATCAGGCCGATATCAATCTGGACGGCAAGAGCACGTATGTCGTCGATTTCAAGAACTCCAGCGTTATTGAGCGTTTTACCCATTATGTGTTTGATGACAATGGCGATTTGGTGCTCAAGCTGACGGGTGGCATCTCGTCAGCGACAGATAATCCCTTCATGCTGCGCCATGGGCGGGAAATCAAATTGCCGACCGGACACTACCGCATCATCAGTGAGCTTTACTCTTCCTTTTACCTGGCCCAGCCTCAGCCCTATATTGATACGCTGGATGACTATCGCCAGGCCATCAAGGCCGGCAATGCCATTGTGCTTATTTGCGTCGGGGCGATGTTGATCCTGATGGTCTATTACTCGGTGCTCGGCTATGTACGCGGTCAGCGCACCGACACCATGTACGCACTTTTTATTGCAGGCAACCTGGTCTACAACAGCATGGCCATGCTGGTGGCTCCCGATTTGTTCGGCGTTCACTGGTTTTACCTGGTCAGCATTCCCATCCTGTTTTCCAATTTTGCCTACATTCTGTTTGTCTCCAGCTTGCTGGGCATCAAACGGCATGTCTATCGCAAACTGCATGCTTTCAGGCGCTGGGCGCTGGGCTTCCTGGGAATCTTCCTTCTTGTTGCCTTGCTGTTCCCCAACTGGTCCATGGAAATGGACCGCTATGGCGTTGGTGTGATCATGACTTACGGCCTGCTGGCAGGGGTGATTTGCTCATATCGCGGCAACCGTACGGCGCGCATGTACTTGGTGGCCGTGGTGGCTTTTTTTGCGATCGGCGCTTATGCCATCACCAATTCCGGGCTGGAAGGGATTTATACCATTTACATCGAGCACATCGGCTTGCTCGCAGTGACCGTGGAAATGATCTTGCTGGCCCTGGTGCTGGCACGGCAGTTTGCCCAACTGCATTATGAAAAAGAGTATGCCCTCAACCAGTCCGAACATAACCTGCAGATCGCGTATACGGATGCCCTGACCGGTTTGCCCAACCGCTATGCACTGGACAAAGAGCTGGAGCATCTGCCGCAGAGTGGTCTGCTTGTGTTTGTGGATATGGATGGTCTCAAGTTTTACAACGACAATTTTGGTCATAAGCGTGGCGATGAACTGCTTTGCGCCTTTGCATCGGCTGTTCGCAGTGAGCTCATGAAATATGGGGCCCTGCATCGCATAGGTGGCGACGAGTTTGCAATTACTTTCCCCAGCGGGGATCTGACGTCCATCGAGACCAAGCTGCATGCGGCCATGCAGGCGGTACATGCCCAGGGATTTGATTTTTCCGGTATCAGCTATGGCGTGGCGATGGTGAGTGAAAGTGCGGACAGGAATGTGCTCAAACACCTGGCAGATACACGCATGTATGAGCACAAGCGCCAACGCAAGAAGCGCAGCCTGTCGTCCTGACCGCGCGTCGCAATGACGCACATGCGGCCAACAAAAATACAAATAAAAAATGTTGTTCCATCAACCAAAGGGGGGGAAGTACGCAATGTCCAAGAAATGGAGTTTTATCTGGCCTATCCTGTTGTGCCTGGCCTTGCCGTTAATCGCGGCGTGGTTTGCCTATCCTGATCACCTGCCGCCTGGCTTTGGTGTCTTTCCACCGCAATACGTTCAGCCGGATCCCGGCTTCAATCTGCTCGTGTTTCTGGCCGTGCTGGCTGTTGAATTGGTATTTCTGGCGTTTCTGCTGTTTCCACAATGGTTCGGGTTCAAGCCTGTTGCTCCGCCGCCCCCTGTGCCCAAAGCAGCCTTGCCGGTCTGGTTCTGGATTGGTCTGGCCTTTGCTGTCGTGTTCCTGGGCTTGATGTGGGGCCGGGTAGTGCCATGGGCTTACTATGCGTTTTCACCTTTGTGGTGGGGCTTTATCCTCGCACTGGATGGTCTGGTATACAGTCGCAATAACGGGGTGTCCCTGCTGTCTTCCAAACCCAAGACGCTGGCGATCAGCGCCTTCGTCTCCGTTTTCGGCTGGTTGTTCTTCGAGTATTACGATTATTTTGTGCTGGGCAATTGGTATTACCCCAATGGCACCATGCCCGAACTCAGCCATGCAATGATCGTAGCGCTGTTCCTGATTGCCTATACCACGGTGTGGCCGGCCATTTTTGAGTGGTATACCCTGCTCAAGACCTGCCCCAAGCTGGCAAACCGCTACAGCAATGGTCCCAAGCTGCCCTTGCCCGGCAACCTCATGATGCTGGCAGGCTATATCTCGATTTTTGCCATGGTGTTTCTGCCTTACCCCTTGTTCTGGGTGGTGTGGATAGGCCCGCTGGTGATACTGAGCGGCCAGCTGATACGCAAGCAGGTGAGCAGCCCATTCACTGCGCTGGCACAAGGCAACTGGAACCCATTGCTGCTGGTGGCCCTGGCATCGCTGTTCAATGGCTTTTTCTGGGAAATCTGGAATTACGGCAGTGCGCATCCCATGCCGGAATTGCAAACCAATCCAAATTACTGGATCTATGAAATTCCCTACGTGAATGTCATTCACATTTTTGCCGAAATGCCACTGCTGGGTTACTTTGGCTATCTGCCATTTGGCGTGCTGGTGTGGGTGGTGTTTATCTGGGCGGGGCAGTTGTTTGGCTTCAATACGGATATCGAATTGACGCCGAATACCAGGAAATAGCCATGGTTCCAAATTAAAAAAGGGCTCCCGCGGGAGCCCTTTTTGTTAGCACAGGTTTATCACCACTTGCGCGTGAGCATGAAGTGGAAAAATACCGCCTCATTACTGAGGGCAGAGTTACCAAAAGGCAATTCATCGTTGTTGTATTTGACGCGGATGCGGGCGTCATATTCGATGCCGCCCATCACCGTCCATTTCTCGTTCCATTTGTAAGCGGCACCCATGGTGTAATGATGCTCCAGAATACCTGCGATGAATGGGGTGGTATTGCCGCGTGGGATAGGGTTACGTCCATAGTTGTAACCAGCGTAAAGGGTAGTGCGGTCGTTCAGCGTGTAAGCGGCACCCGTAGCAATCACCCACTGGTTTTTCCAGTCCAGGCTGTTGGTTTGGGTAATGGTGGGCGCAAGCGGATTATCCGGATTGCTGGCACGCAAGGTACTGGAGGTCAGGGCGTCCGACCATTCCAGCCAGTTCAGCTTTACCGAGAGCAGCCATGCATCATTTGGCCGAAAGGCCGCGCCTATGGCAATTTCCCGTGGCAAGGCAAAGCCTTTGAAGCTGACATCGTGATAGGTGATGTAGCCGGAACCCGTATTGAACTTCATCTCGCCATCGGTCATTGGCAATTCGGTTTTGCCGGTATACGCCGCCGCCAGCACAATGCGCGGCGTCAGCTTGTATTGCATGCCCAGCTTGAAGGTCGGGCGTATGGTGCTGACGTCTTCTATCTTGATGCCATTGGTGGTATTGCCATAAAGATTCTGCTCCAGGCTCGCATATACCAGACCAAAGCTGCCGCCCAGCGCCAGGTTATCTGTCACCTGGCAGCCGAGGCCGCCCGTAAACTTGGCGATGCCAAACAGCGCAGAAAACTTGTCTTCGTTGCCTGCCGGGGTGGTGATGTTCTTGAACACGCCGCCGGCGCCGCCCTGGGCAAACATGCCCGCGCCAGCTGTACATGGCAGGCTGTCCAGCGATTGGGCATAGCCGCCGCCGCCCAGGCCGGTGTAGCGATTGGCGGCATGTTCGTCATTGCCCCATTGGTCCTCATGTCGCAGGTCCGTGGTGCGCAGCAGTGACGCAAAGCCGTTGAACATGCGCCCTTGAATCTGGGCAAGACCAGCTGGGTTGGTGTTGAGTGCCGATGGGTCGCGGGCGACTGCGACATCGGCTCCCCCCATCAGCGTGGATTCGGCGCCAAAGCCAATCAGATTGAATCCATTGGTGGCATGCGCTGGCAGGCTGCAGGTCGCCAGAATCACCATGGTCGCCAGGCGACCCCCTGCAAATTGCGATACTCCCATTTGTCTGTCCCGTTGTTCCCGGTTTGTCCGGTGTTTGTGTTCTTGATAGTTTGGCCGAAAACAGTGGCATATAGTTATACAGTCGCGACGATTTTTTGTTTCCAGAGTAAAATAGTCAACTATGGAAACACCACGCTCAATCAACGCTTATCGCCCGTACTGGGCAAAACGCTTCGGTACTGCCCCTGTACTTCCCATGACCCGTGCTGAAATGGATGCCCGCGGCTGGGATAGTTGCGACATTATTCTGGTGACGGGTGATGCCTACATTGATCACCCGAGTTTCGGTATGGCATTGGTAGGACGTCTGCTGGAGGCTCAAGGCTTCCGTGTGGGCATTATCGCCCAGCCTGACTGGTTATCGGCCGATGCCTTCAAAACTTTAGGCAAGCCCAATCTGTATTTCGGTGTGACCGCTGGCAATATGGACTCCATGGTCAATCGCTACACGGCGGACCGCAAGATACGTTCAGATGATGCTTATACGCCCAATGCCGAGGCCGGCAAGCGCCCGGACCGCGCAGTGCTGGTGTACTCGCAGCGCTGCCGCGAGGCGTATCCCGATGTGCCGCTGGTCATTGGCAGCATCGAGGCCAGCTTGCGCCGCATCGCCCATTATGATTACTGGTCCGACAAAGTTCGTCGCTCCATTCTGGTCGATTCCAAGGCCGATATCCTGCTTTATGGCAATGCCGAACGTGCGCTGGTTGAGCTGAGTCACCGCATCGCCCGTGGCGACAACATTGCAGACATCACGGATATTCGCGGCACAGCTTTCCTGCGCAAGCGTATCCCCGAAGGATGGGATGAAATTGCATCAACCAATCTGGATCGTCCCGGCAAGGTCGATGTGCATGTGGACCCCTATGAAATGAAAATGGGCGCGGGTTCCAGTTGCGAAACCGACGACAAGATTGATGCCAAGCCCGCCTTGCCTGAAGGCGTAAGTGCCATTCAGATCGTGCGCAAACCCAAGGCCGACCGCAGCAAGCAGGTGGTGCGTTTGCCCGCCTATGAAGACGTGATCAAGGATCCGGTGCTGTATGCCCATGCATCGCGCGTGCTGCATCTGGAAGCCAACCCTGGCAATGCCCGTGCGCTGGTGCAGCGCCATGGCGATCGCGAAGTCTGGCTTAATCCACCGCCCATTCCGCTCACGACCAAGGAAATGGATTACGTTTACGACTTGCCCTACGCGCGCAAGCCGCACCCGGTGTATCAGGATGCCCGCATCCCGGCCTGGGAGATGATCCGCTTTTCGGTCAACATCATGCGTGGCTGCTTTGGCGGCTGTACCTTCTGTTCGATTACCGAGCATGAAGGCCGCATCATTCAAAGCCGCTCTGAGGAATCCATCCTCAACGAGATTGTGGAAATCCGGGACAAGGTCGAAGGCTTTACCGGCATTATTTCCGACCTGGGTGGGCCGACCGCCAATATGTACCGCATGGCCTGCAAGAGCGAAAAGATCGAGCAGTCCTGCCGCAAGCTGTCCTGCGTGTATCCCGGCATCTGCGAAAACCTCAATACCGACCATTCGGCCCTGATTCAGCTTTACCGCAAGGCGCGCGATATCAAGGGCGTGAAGAAGATACTGGTCGGCTCTGGCCTGCGCTACGACCTGGCGGTGACATCCCCTGAGTATGTCAAGGAACTGGTGCAGCATCACGTGGGCGGTTATCTCAAGATTGCGCCTGAGCATAGCGAAGAAAACGTGCTGTCCAAGATGATGAAGCCGGGCATGGGCGCCTATGACAAGTTCAAGGAAATGTTTGAGCGCTTCTCCAAGGAAGCGGGCAAACAGCAATACCTGATCCCGTATTTCATTGCGGCCCATCCTGGTACCACGGATGAAGACATGCTGAATCTGGCCCTATGGCTCAAGAAGTACGACTTCAAGCTCGACCAGGTCCAGACCTTCACCCCCACGCCCATGGCGATGGCCACTGCCATGTATCACTCCGGCAAAAACCCGCTGCGCAAGGTGACGGCGGACAGTGAAGCCGTGCCTATCCCCAAGGCCGGTGGCGTGCGGCGCCTGCACAAGGCGTTCATTCGCTACCACGACCCCAACAACTGGCCGATGCTGCGGGAAGCCTTGAAGAAAATGGGCCGGGCAGACCTGATAGGCAATGGCAAGAAACACCTGGTGCCTGCGTTCCAGCCTATCGTGCCCGCAGTCAATAAATCCCGTCGACCCGAGATGAAAGGCCGTGCCTTGCCCGCCAAGAAAACGCCTTTCAAGCAAAAGCAGACCGCGCGTTAATTCCGCAGTGATTCAGGCATGCGCCTGAATCCTGTCGATCTCTTAGTCTCTTGGTCTTTATAAGCACCCTGCAAATGTTCAAAGCAATGCAGGCTGCTTCCCAGATCATATCAATGCGAGAATGGATACCTGTTTACCTCTGGTTCTGGTGTTTCATTATGTCGCTCACATCGTATTCCATTTCCCTCACTGCCAGGTTGCTGCTCGGGCTAAGCCTGCTGGCTGGCGTGTCAGCCCAGGCGGCTGATCGCCCCTTGCTGTGGCAACTGCAGGCGCCAGGCGGCAAGGTGAGCTATCTGTTTGGTACTGTTCATACGGATGATGCCAGGGTGAATGATTTTGCCCCTGCCGTGTTAAAGGCGCTGGGCGAGGTGGATGTATTCATGATGGAAACCCTGCCGTCCAAGGATCAAGGCGTCTATCTCAATCCCGACCAACAGTTGCAGGACATGTTGACTGCCAGCGAACTGGAGCAAGTGAGGGCGCTGGCGGAGGTGCATGCCATAGGCAGTATCGCCATGCAGATGAAGCCGTGGCTGCTGGCGGTGGTGTTTGATCTGCCACGGCCGCAGGGGCCCTATACCCAGGACATTCAGCTCTATGCCAAAGCTCGTGATCTGGGGCGGGATGTCAAAGGACTGGAAACGTCGGAGGAGCACTTCGGCCTGCTGGACAGCCTGAGCCAGGACGAGCAGCTGGGCATGTTGCGAGCGGTATTAAAGCGCAGTCAGCGTGACAAGGAGCGGGATTACGAGATGCTGGTGAAAGCCTATCTGAAAGGCGATCCGGCCAGGATTGCTGACATTGATACGCGCATGACCGGCAATCTGCTGCCTCCGGCGCTGTGGGCCAAGCTGCGCGCCAAACTATTGGATGATAGAAATGATCTCATGGCGCCGCGCATTGATGCAGAAGCGCGGGAAAAGTCGGTGTTTGTCGCAGTCGGTGCAGCCCACCTGGCAGGCAAGCGCGGTTTGCTGGCCCAACTGCAACAGGCTGGTTACAAACTGAAGCGGCTGAAGTAGGAAATACTTAAGTAGACACAGTGGTTTCCGGCAGGCGCGTGGTTTCCTGCAAGGCAAGGTTGCGGATATACGCGGCAAAATCCGGGTCTTCCCCATGCAGCAGACGGGGCAGGGTGTTACGGAAGTCATCGCGTCGGCACCATTCACGCATGTAGTCATCCCACGAGCGCCAGCGCCGCAATTGCTTGCCGACCATCTTTTCCTCATATGCCAGCAGGTAGGCACGTTCAAACAGCGATACCAGGATTTCAAACAGGACCAGCTTGCGCTCGCGCTGCTCTTCGCTCAGTTCCTGGCTGGCACTCTGTGAGCGCAGCTTGAGGTCCGGGTTCGCCATCACCAGCTTGAGAAAGTCGGTATACGCGTCAGACAGCTCCTGGTAAACCTCTTCCTCTTCGTTTTCGCGTTCCTTGCGCTGTTCCAGCACAAAGGAAAAGATTGCCAGCGGCAAGCCGAATACGGTAACAACGTAGCTCAATAACTCCCAGGTTTCCAGTGACATGTTGTTCTATCCAGCTCTAGCGAAGGGTTGATCAAGGAATGCGGCGGCGCGCCAGAGCCGTCTCAAGAGACGGCTTTGAGGCCGATGATCGCGCCAATCAATAATACTAGAAACAACAGGCGCAGGGGGCTTAACGGATCGTTGAACATGACGATGCCAATAATGACGGTGCCAAGCACGCCAATGCCCGTCCACACTGCATAAGCGGTACCCAGTGGAATATCGCGCGTGGCTTGCATCAGCAGCCAGAAGCTGATGCCGGCACATACGATAAACCCTAGTGTAGGCCAAGGTTTGCTGAAGGTATCAGAGAGCTTGAGGCAGGTAGTAAAGCCGATTTCAAACAGCCCTGCCATTATGAGTAATATCCAGGACATAGAACCCTTTGCCGGGTCGTCCCGATAATAAAATGCATGCTCAGGGTCGTCCCTGCGCTGGATGATGGAATGTGGATTATATAACGAGACTTACTGAGGGCTTGACGCTGAATCCTGAGCGCCAGCCTAGTCGTTTTTAGGAAAAAATTTCCTGACTTCCGTTTCCAGCGTATCAATGGCTTTATCAAAATCCATTGATTTATCGAAGAAATAGTCTACGCCAAGCGCCTTGGCCTCCTGACGATAATGCCCATGAGCATGATTGGTAAGGATCATGTATTTGGGACGCGGGTAGGGGAAGTCTTCGCGCTGGGTCATGCGAATAACTTCAAATCCATTGCCCTCCGCCAGTTCGATATCGACCAGCAAAAAGTCGAATGGACGGTCTCGCAGGATTTTAAAGGCTTCGGACTGGGTGGCGGCGACTCCATCAAACACCAGGCCATCACAAGATGACAAGGTCTCCATAATGGTTTCCCGCAACAACGCCGAATCTTCAATGAGCAAGACTCTCATGTAGGGCTGCTGTGTAGAAAGTTGTGCATTGGCTACAGACATTGTTAATCCATGCTGCTGGAAGGATTGTTTTCCTTGGTTAAACTCGTGGCATGATAATGAAATTCGGGAATCGCTCCTATCCGCGCTTGTCCTACAAGCGCTGACAAAGCTTCGAAGTCATCGTGATTCCGTTTCATGTGATCAAGCCGTTCTTGATAGCGTAATACGTTAAATCCGCATTGGTTTTCAAACTCATCTTTTCCAGAATGCGCGTCCGGTATGTGCTGACGGTTTTTACACTGATGCAAAGTTCATCTGCAATCTCGGTGGCACTCAGGCCGCCGGCCAGTTTGAAAAACACCTGGAACTCGCGGTCTGACAAGGTTTCATGCAAGAGCTTTTCGGTCGGATGGCTGAGCTCGTTGGTCATCAGCTCGGCCAGTTCGGAGGAGATGTAGCGTTTGCCATTGGCAATGGCGCGTATCGCCGAAATGATTTCCTCAGGCTCTGCATCTTTGGATAAATAGCCCTTGCAACCGTTCCGCATCAGGTTGAGTGCATATTGTTCTTCCGCATAACCACTTAGTATCAACACGGGCAGATCCGCATTGACATGCTTCAGGTCGTGCAAGGTGTCCACCCCGTTTTTATCCGGCATGGAGATATCCATCACGACCACATCATAGGTGTTGTTACGTACCAGTTTGATCGCTTCGACGCCGGAAGCGGCTTCGCCAGCCACCTCCAGGTCGGACTCCAGTTCGATCAGATTGCGCAGGCCTTGCCGCACAATGCTGTGATCGTCCACCAATAATATTTTTTTCATGATTTTTATATGTCTGCTCTTAAGGGTAAGTTAACACTGTCAGGAGCGAGCCAGCCAGTCGGATAACTCATCGGCATGCTCTTCTTCGGTCGCCAGAATGCCTTCAAGCAAGCGGCGGGTTGTTGGGTCTTTGTCGCCAATATAATGGATGAGTTCATGATAGGTGTCGATAGCGATGCGTTCTGCCACCAGATTTTCCTTGATCATTTCGCGCAGGTTCAGGCATGGCACATAATCGGCATGACTGCGGCCTGCGAGACCTTCTGGGGAAAAATCCGGCTCGCCCCCCAACTGTACGATACGTGCGGCAATCTGATCCGCATGCTCCAGTTCCTCCTGGGCATGAACATTGAACTCCCTGGCGATACCTTCGGAATTCAAGCCCTTGGCAGTGAAGTAGTGGCGCTTGTAGCGCAAGCTGCATACCAGCTCGGTGGCGAGCGCCGAGTTAAGATGCATGATCACTTCTTTGCGATTGGCTTCATAACCAGGTGCTTCGGTTCCTTCCTCTACGCTTTGACGGGCGTTTTTCCGTATGGCTGCCATATCCAGTTTAAATAACGGGTTTGCAGTGGCAGGATTCGTTACTTCATCCATGATCATGTTCCTTATCGTTGGCTGGCAAATTCATCGCTGGCAATGCGGCGCTTACTCTTCCTCGCTGTGATGACTGCCAAGCAGATAGCCCAGCGCGGCACCTGTACCAAAGACCACCGACAGGCTCAGCAGGGTGCGTTTGCGCACAATCTGCCTGGAGCGCGTTTCGCCGACTTTAATGGCCTGTTGGACCTCACCGCGCAATGTCGCGCTCCAATCACTCAGTTGCGTGCTCAACGTATCCTTCAGCGTTTCCAGTTTTTCACCAGGGTCCTTGGACTCCAGTAGCGCTTTTACATTTTCGAGCAAGGCCAGAATTTCATCCTTGGACGCATTGGATTTGTCCTGCAGCTTGTCTTTTAATTTTTCGGTGGCAACTTTTGCATCTTGTGCAATGTCGGTTACATTGTCTTTGACGTCTTCGGCGGTAGATTCCAGTTTTTGTTTCAGATCTTGCGTTTTGGATGTACTGAACATGGTGGCTGTCCTGTTTTAAAAAATTAATTGAAATAATTGATTACTTTGAGAAAAATCCTGTCAATAATGAGATGACAAAGATCACCAGAAAGATATAGAACAGGATTTTTGCAATTTCGGCCGCACCGGCAGCTATTCCACTAAACCCAAATAAGGCTGCAATCAGGGCGATAACCAAAAACACGATAGAATAGTTAAGCATTGCGTTTTCCTTGCTTGGCTAAAAAGTGATCCCAGCTTAAATGCTTGGGGCGTTCCCCATGAGAGGGGATACTCTGAAACGCTTGTAAGAGAGCGCTTACAAAATTCATATATGACCTTAATGAAAAAAATCTGGACCCAGACGGAACGTGTGATTGAAAAGCTGGGTGGTCGCGTTGTTGCCACCCTCATCGCCGCCATGACACTGACCTTGCTGGCTGTCGTAATTGCCGATGGCTGGATCGTCTCGATCAACCGCCTGGCGGAGGATATCTTTGTCGTCCGCAACAATATCTCGACCCTGTCTGACTTGCGTTATCGCGTGACGGAGGCGGAGAGTGCCCAGCGTGGCTATCTGCTGACCAAGAAGGACATGTATGCCACGTCCTTCAATAATGCGGTCGCCGCCGCGCGGGTGGATATACGCAAATTGCGTGGCCTCGTAACGGAAGACAGCGATCGCATGTCAGTCAACAACGAAAAAGACTGGTTGATGACGGTGAGCGGGACGCTGGAGGCAAAGGCTGCCGAAATGAAGCTCACCATGGCGCTGGCCCATGCCGATCGGACACTGGAAGCCAATAGCGTGGTTGATCTGGATCAGGGCGTACAGGAGATGATGAAGCTGAATGGCTACATCATGACATTGCTGAACCAGCAAAACGATGCCTTGAGCAAACTGATAAGCAAGCGCCGCAACAGTGTGCTCTATACCCGCATTGCCATTGTCGGTACTTCGCTGGTGCTGCTGGTGTTGGTGATTCTGGTTATCCGCCAGTTATTGAACGAAATGTCCATGCGCGACAAATTGCGTCAGCGTCTGGAAGAAGAAGTGCATATCTATGAAACCCAACTGAACTCGCGCACGCAGTTGCTGCGTACGCTGGCCTTGGGTTATCAGTCGGATGTGGAGCGAGAGCGCGAGAAGCTCGCACGTGAGCTGCATGATGAGCTGGGGTCGATTCTGACGGCAACCAAGATGGATATTTCCTGGGTGACGCGCAAAACGCGCGATACTTTCCCGGATGTGGCAGACAAGCTGGTTAAAACCATGCGCTACATTGATCAGGGCATCCAGTTCAAGCGGCAAGTGGTGCAGGATCTGCATCCCTCCATGCTGGCGACATTTGGTTTCTGGGCAGCCTTGCGCTCGCTGATTTCGGATATGGCCGAGCGTAACCAGTGGGAGCTTAATCTTGTATTGCCGGATGAGAGCGTCAAGTTCGGCGATACCATAGGCCTGATTGTCTACCGCGTGGTGCAGGAAACCCTGAACAACGCCAGTAAATACGCCAAGGCAACCAAAGTATCGGTACACCTGATGACCGAGCTGGCCTTCGTCAAGCTTGAAATCGAGGACAATGGGGTGGGGGCGGATCTTAGTGTCAGCGGTGGTACCACCCATGGTCTATCTGGCATGCGCCATCGCGTCATGGCGATTGGCGGCAATCTCGAAATTCAGTCCTCTCCTGGACATGGCATGCTTACCCGGGCCTTGATTCCGCTGGAAATCAATCAAACATAGTTGACTCTGTCGCTATCTCCTCCACACTGGCGCGTCCTGTTCGCATGCCCGCAGACAGGGCGTTTTCAGGTGTAGTCTTCATCTGACATCAATTAAAGAAGAGCGCTGACTGTCTGTCGCTCAGGTATCCCGTAGCATGCCTCCAATGCCAGTAGAGCTTCTGCTGGCAAATTTGTCCCCGGCGTCTTTCGATGCCGAACAAAAACAAGGAGAAATCATGAAAAAAATTCGTACATCCTCTATCGCCACGCTGACGTTACTTGCTGGCATCGGGTTCAGCTCAAGTTCCGTGCTGGCTTTCGGCACCGCCGATACCGTTGATCAGAGTCCTCTGGCGACCGAATTTCGCAATCTGGATACCAACAGCAATGATCTTTTGACGCCCGCCGAAGCCTCCAAGGACAAGCTCTTCACCAAAAAACACTTCAAGGCAGCAGATGTGGACGGTGACGGAACACTGGATCAGAAGGAATACTCTGAATACAAGTCGAAAGACCAGCAAAAGAATGCCAAGCGCGTGATCAACGACAGCGTGATTACCAGCAAGATCAAAGCCAACATCCTGAAGGATGAAGGGTTCAAGGGCCTGGAAATTTCCGTTGAAACACACAACGGCGTCGTGCAATTAAGTGGTTTTGTTGAAAATAAGGCCCAGATTGAGCGCGCCAAGGAAATTGCCGCTGGTACCGAAGGTGTGAAATCCGTCCATAACAGTCTGATAGTAAAGGGCTAGACCATGAATCTCTCGAGCATGCTGGAAGATACAATGACGACATTACGCGTTAAAACCAGCCTGCTACGAGAGGTTGGCTTTCTGGGCATTACCATGGGCGTGGCGACACATCATGGTGTGGTGTATCTGAGCGGAAAGATTGCTTCCTATGGCGATATCGCCGAGGCGATGGCAATCGCGCGTGGCGTGGCAGGCGTGCGCTCGGTACAAAACGGCTGCCAACTCCGGCATGCGTGACCCGCATTGCCATGCATCATGAATAGCATGCGATTCGACATGAAGCAGGTAAGAAAACACGAGCGGCTCATTAACATGGCCGCCCTCAGTGTCATTATTTTTGCTTTCAGTTCCAGCGTGATCATGGTGGGATGGTTTATCAAACAACCGCACCTCAATTCGGAAGCTGCATCCCCTAAAACACATCATTCCGTCGAGCTGCCTACCGAGCATACGCCTCAGGAAGCTCCGGCAGAATTGCCACCCACTACGGGTGTGATCCTCATCTGATAGTACATCGTCTGCAATGGTTGCTTGCAGCTGCCATATCCCTTAGCTGTTCTCTATTCACCTTTTCATTTCCCTCAAACCATCTGGATTTCGCCTGTTAACGCAGCTGAATTCCGCTTGTGAGTTTCTCCCATATCCGCGTCGGAACTGACTGACACGACAATCAGCATGCTACCGACTGCTGCTTGCATAAGCCTTGATTATCATGCCCTTACTTCGTTAACCCTCTGCGAAGGTCGCCCCGGCAAGACCAGCGTCCTTCCTCAAGTTTGAACAGAAAGAGAGCTCATCATGGATGACTTGTCCGCCGAATTCACGATGTCAGATTACATTGCTGATAGTTTCACCCTCTCGCCTCCAGCCCGCATGCCTGACAACATCGCCAAAGCCCGTAAGCTTGAGCCTCCTGTGGTGTTGACGCAGGATGAGCAGATTCGCAACACCGTCTTGCAGCGCTTGTCTGCCGATCCGTATTTCAAGGGTTTTGATATTGAGGTGGAATCCAAGCGCTGCATCGTCGTATTGAAAGGCCAACTCGGCAACTACGACCAAATCGCCTGCGCTTACCGCCATGCGGTGACCGTACCAGGCGTCAAGGCAGTGTATAACGGGCTGGTATGCAACTATCACTAAAAACTATGAGGAGAGCGTTGTAGGTGTTTTCCTACGCTAATTCAGGAACCCGGCGGACGGACAGCAAGGGAACCAACTCCTACAATGCCATTACTGGTTTATCACTTGCACGGGCCAACAATCGCAACTTAACAATGGTTACTAAAGCGAGAGCCCGGCAAGCCATATTCACCACATGATTTCAGGGAGACGCATCATGCACAAACATCAGAATTTTCATCAGGGCCAATACCACTGGCTAGTAAACCTCGCCGCATCCAGCCTGATTCTTTTTGCCGTCGTGGGCAGCGTGTCCTTGTTTGCTCCCGAGATCAGGCAATCTGCTACCACGCATAGCCAGGCCAATATCATCAGACAGGATGACTTCGATCGCAGCTATCTGCATCAAGCGAGTCCGGACAAGGAAATTCTCAACCTCAAGCCCAAGGCTGAAAACAATGCGTTTACGCGCGTGCGAAAAGTCACTGCCTGACAGGTCTGATGTTGAATACGCTATTACCCATCTGATGCCATTAACCCTGGCGGTCACGAGTGATAATCTTTCACATGAATCGCCCCCACTTTCCTAGACAGCTCAAGAGCCTCAAACTAGAGAAGTTGAGGAGGATTCATGAGCAAGCAACAACGTTATAGCGAAGAGTTCAAACAAGCAGCCGTCAAGCAAGTCACTGAGCGACAGTTTTCTGTGGCAGAGGTCGCTGAGCGGTTGGGTGTTTCAAGCCATAGCATTTATGCCTGGATCAAGCGATTCAGCGCCCCTGAAGACGAACTACAGCATTCTTCCAACCAGCAAGCAGAAATCCGTCGCCTTAAGGCGGAGCTGCGCCGCGTCACTGATGAGCGAGACATCCTAAAAAAGGCCGCCGCGTACTTTGCCAAGCTGTCCGGGTAAAGTACGCATTTATTCAAGAGCACGCATGCTCTCACCCTATCCGACGTCTCTGTCGCATGATGAATGTGCATCCCACTGGCTATTACGCTTGGCAACAGGCACCTCAGTCTGCAAGAGCGCAAGAAGACCCGCGATTGTTAGGCCACATCAAGCAATCCTGGCTGGAGAGTAGCGGGGTCTATGGCTATCGCAAGATCAAAGATGATCTTCGAGCCCTAGGGAGATCTGCGGCAAGCACCGTGTTGCGCGATTAATGCGTCAAGAAGGGTTACGTTCTCAAACTGGCTATCGGCGTCGCTCTGGTCGGCTTGGAGGGCGGCCAGCTGTGGTTGCCCCAAATCATCTGCAGCGCCAATTCGACGTGACCACCCCCCAACACAGTATGGGTGTTATACCTGGCTGCTGTACTGGATATCTTCTCTCGGCAAGTTGTAGGATGGTCAATGGGACCCAGGATGGATCGTGACTTAGCGATCAGCGCACTACTGATGGTCGTGTGGAGGCGGAGACCAGAAGGTGAGGTGCTGGTCCACTCGGATCAAGGTAGTCAGTTCAGCAGTTATGATTGGCAAGCATTTTTAAAAGCGCATCGTCTCAAACCGAGCATAAGCAGGCGAGGCAATTGCCACGATAATGCGGTCGCAGAAAGCTTCTTTCAATTGCTGAAGCGGGAAAGGATACGTCGCAAGATTTACGAGCATCGAGAAGCTGCCCGCCAGGATGTATTTGATTACATCGAGATGTTTTATAACCCTAGGCGTCGGCACAGTTTCAATAATGGCTTATCGCCAGTAGAGTATGAGAGGCGTTATTTCGAGGGGCTGGCGACTGTCTAGCATAGTAGGGGCGATTCATATCAAACTATCCTCACTATAGGTGGCCAGTATCTAAGTCTGTACTTTATAATGCAACTAGCATTCACATTCCAGAATAATATGAACAGCGTAAATCTAAACAAAAATCAGCGGAAAGTTTTAATCGAGGTGTTTGAGAACGAAAGAAGCGGAAGTCCCTTAAATGCTAAAAGATTTAGGGTGGCTTTGTTCGAGCATCTTCAGACATTGGATTTTCTGGAAAACAATAATTACATTGTTAAAAACGATAATCTTTACGAGTTAAAAATTGAATCGTTGGATTTGATTTCTAATTATGACCCTTTGGTCGATTTTTTTCTGCATGAAATTAACAACATTTTTTTACTCTTACAAAAGACATATCGTAATGATCCAGACTCATCACTGCTTTTAAGCGAACTGGAAATTGAGCTTGAGACACCTCGCGATGAGTTGGTTCGCTTAGTAAGGTACTTACTCAATTTACCTATTTTTGGTGGTTGCTCCACTGATTTAAATGAGGTGAACGCTTCTATAACACCTAGCGAGTCAGTTTTAAAATATGAGTCTGTATATGATGTAATTGATACTGTTAAATCGTGGAGAAATCCACCTCAGCCACCTAAGCCTTTTCAACATAGCGATGTGCAACAGGAAAATTTAGCTGATTTCACTTTCTTGTTACATCCAAGAATTCTTCAGTCGTCTTTGAAGCTTTTTGAAAGTGGCCATTTAAGAGAGGCTGTACTTAACTCTATGACAGCTGTTTTCGACGTAATTAGGCAAAGAACTGAAATTGCCGATGAAGATGGTGATCGGCTTATTGGAAAGGTTTTTTCCTTAGAGTCACCGTATTTAATTTTCAGTGAAATTGATACTGAATCAGGACGGAGCGATCAAAAAGGATTCATTCAGATTTTTAAAGGCGCTTATCAGGGCATTCGAAATCCAAACGCACACACTCTAGATCATGCCTTAACAAACAAAAGAGCGGCTCAGTATCTAATTCTTGCAAGCTTGATGATTCAACGCGTTGAAGATGCAAAGCAGCCTAATCAGTAGGGCCAAAGTTAGATAAATGCTGATTTATTAATTTGCATGCTCTCAATGAAAAAACCTGAAATAATTGAAGCCATACGAGAGCGATTTCAAAGATTGTAAGACTGATTCATTTATACGTAAGCGCAGATTCCCGGTGCATTTAAAAGCGGACTAAGAATCTCAATAAATTAATAATGTGCTGGATTACTCATTATGGAAAATGAAAATAATAATTTTGCTAAAAGATACTGGGTCCGCAGAGGCAGCGAGGATTTATCTACGGGTTTTTATGACCCTGACACAAGCAAAAATCCCTTTAGCTTAGTTGATAGCGTCAACAGTCAAATTCCTTGCATAGTTCTATTGGGACCTCCAGGGATAGGAAAGTCTACTGAATTCAATAATGCTCATTTAGAAGCAATTAGAAAAGGATACTCAACTGAATTTATTTCTTTAGCTTCAACATACAGCGAAGAAGAGCTAATTAATGCTGTTAACGAACACTCTAATGAAGATCAAACCACCTTAATATTCCTTGACGCCTTGGACGAGTCACCAGTATCGATTCCAGTTACTCAAAATTGGATAATTAAGCTGGCTCGAAAAATCAATGCAAAGACAGAAGGTTCCAATAAAAAAACGTATCTCCGCATAAGTAGCAGGACCGCAGACTGGTCCGAACAGTTTGAAAAACAATTAAAACAGATATTGGGTGAAAACTCTGTACTTGTCTTTGAGTTGGCGCCACTTAGCAAGCCACAAGTCTTGGATTTCTTTGTAGCACAGTCTCCCGACGCTATTGAACCCATAAAAACAGTTCTTGATAGTGATGAAAGTGTGCTTTTAAGCCGGCCAGTAACTCTAAGAATGTATTTGAATATTCTACAAACACCAAACCCAGCTCAACTTAGTGATAGATCCTCAACTTATCGACAAGGCATACTTGCTTTATTGGAAGAGTCCAACCAAGCTAGGCGCTTGAGTGGGGCAGTCGGCACTTTAGAGGCTGATGCAAGATTTGTAGTTGCTGGGCGAATTGCTGCTGCAACTGAACTATCCACAAAGATGGTAATTTGGGATGGATTGTATTCTGAGACTGTACCCGAACATGCAATTCCTATTCATGAACTTGCAGGTGGCTTTGAGCTAGTTCGTAAAGAAGAGTTGAAAGTTGGCGTAAAAGAAGTAAGAGAAACTCTGAGGACAGGTCTATTTGTTCAAATAAGCTCAAACTCATATAAGTGGAGCCATAAAACGCTTTCAGAATATTTGGCAGCGTATTACATAAAACAGCGTGCTCCATCTTCTGGCAGCATTCTTTCTTTAATCCGATCTCATGTTCCCGGAAATACCTATGTAGTCCCTCAGTTACGTGAGGTCGCTGCATGGCTAAGTATTTTCGATAAAAGTATTTGGAATGAATTGGTAGTGCACGAGCCTGGACTACTTATGTCCAGCGATATTACGTTGAACTCTGATAATGAAAAGGAGTTGTTAGTCTCAGCGCTGTTGCAAAAACTAGACACTCTTGAAACTTACGATAAGGTTGAATGGCGACGCTTATATAAGAGACTAAATCATAAAAATTTAGCCAATCAGCTTAGGCCAATAATAGAAGACCACTCCAAACATAAAGTTGTTAGAAGAGCGGCAATTGATATTACGGAAACTTGCTCTTTAATTGAGCTTACAAAGGATTTAAAAGCGCTAGCATTTGACGCTAACGAAGATAGCCACATAAGGGCGGAAGCAACGCATGCATTAACTTTGCTGCTTCCGGAAGATCAACTTACTGAGCTATTGCCGCTTGCGCTAACTCCAAAGAATGACGTAGATGATGAAATCAAAGGGTTGGCGCTGATTGCACTATGGCCAAATCATCTGACGTTTGAACAGCTTTTATCAACACTGAACGAACCAAATAATCATTCATTGATCGGTTCATACGCTTTTTTTATTTATGATTTGAAATTTACGGCGTTGACTCCTAATGAAGCCTTAGCAGCAATCAGATGGGTTAAATCAAGAGCAGCTGATAATGATGACAGTCGTTCATTCACTAGGTTAACAGGTAGGCTCCTTACAGAAATTTGGAATTCAGCCACTGATGAGAAGGTTTTAAATGAGTTAGCTAGCTTTGTTCTTGAAGTTAATGCCATATTCTTCGAACTTCGAAATGAACCAGAAATAGAACAATTTCAAAAGCACTACTTAAGCGACTCGCCTTCTAAAAGACAAGCCTTATTACATACTATTTTTAAAGTAGCTCCCTCCGATTGGGCTATGCCACGATCACTACTTTTTAAACCATGGAGTTTACTAAAGGCTGAGGACCTGAAATGGTTAGTAGATGACTTGATTAGTAAAACCTGCATCAAAGCTGAAGGTTGGTTAATTCAGTTAATAATCAGTCTAATAAATTGGGAGTATTCTCCCGAAAATGAATACGTTTTAAATCAGGCAGAAAAACATCTTGCATTAAAAGAAGCGTTAAAAGAAGTCTCCGAAGTCAATCTAGACTCGGAATTTGCAAAATGGAATTTAAAACAAGCACAGACAAAAAAATTAGAAGACTCACAACCTCTTAAACCCTCTCTAAAATCGATCATTGTTGATCTATTGAATCAATGTCATAACAATAATCTGGATGCATTTTGGAGGCTAAACTTAGCGTTACTTGAGACCTCAGGAAACCGAATCGATGAGTTTACAGGTGTTCTAGCGCCTAGTCCTGGCTGGGACTTATTGTCAGATCAGGAAAGATCAGTTGTAGTTAAAGAGGCCAAACACTACCTATATGAGTTCTTATTAGATCAGAACTTTCTTCAACCAGACATTCATCATAGACCTTCTGCCGCAGGATACAGGGCTTTCAGATTGATATTCGCTGAGAGTCCAGATACATATGCCCAAATACCCTCGAATGTATGGGCGTCCTGGAGCTTATCAATTATATCGTTCAGTAGTAATGATAGTGAGATTGAAAGAGAAAAGCACCGTCAAATTACCAAAGATTGTGCTCGTAATGCTAAAGATGAATTTTTGACCGCTTTCAAAAAGTATCTAGAGATAACAAGTAATGCTTATCATGCAGTCGGCTTAATTAAAGACTTCATTGATGAAAGTTTTTTAGAAATAATATGGAATTGGGTTGTAAGTTACAAACCGACTGGTCAAAATGAAAGGGTTGCATTTCAAGAGTTAATTAACAATAACTTTCCTCCAGCGTTAGATCAAGCATATAAGTCATTGAAGTCTATTGAGTTCAATTTAGATCCAGAGAATATAGACGGTGATTTAGAAAAAGCGTCCACACTCATTGCTTTAAAACCTCAAGAAACATGGGAATTTTTAACTCATCTTTTTGATACGAATAAAGAAGTCGCCCGTGAGTTAATCAAACACTTAACAAATAAACTATATGATGCGCCATCTTCAGTTCTCACTCAAATGCATCTAGCTCAGTTATATGTTTGGATAGAGTCTTTGTTTGAAAGACGAGAATCTATTCGTGGCCCGCGGGTATTGAATTCTGTTGATCATGCGTTTTCCTTTCAGGAAAATATTCTTAGAAGATTAGTTGCGCAAGGAACATCAGAGAGCGTTGATGCAATTGCTTGGTTACTCACTCAACTTCCCGAAATTGATTGGTTGAAATACTCATTAACCGATGCGAAAGAAAATCAAAGACGAGTGGAATGGAAGCCACTAGCACCTAGAGACGCTATTGAACAGATTAATGCAGTCCAAATTAGTTTGCCAATAATTAGCGACAAGGAAACAATACTAGACAGTGCTGTGCAGCCTTCTGAAAGTTTGCTGATTGAAGTTGGGCTGAGTGAAGCTGTCTCCGAATATACCCCTCTGAAGGAGCAGGAAGCAGTTGTCAGCAGACCGGAACTAGAAAAGCTTAGTTTTTTATTGATAGGGACCGAATGGGGGTCTGAACATGGTGGGGTGTCTACTTTTAATCGCAATCTATGCATAGCATTAGCGGCTTATGGTCATAAAGTATTTTGCTTTATTCCGAATGCAACAGAAAAAGATATTGCGCAAGCAGCACAGCAAAATGTAGAAATATTAACTGCCAACTCTTACCCTGGCTTAGATCTGCAATCCCAGTTAGCTAGAGGCCCCAAAACAATCATCAAACCTGATGTGGTCATTGGACACGACCATATAACAGGTTCCCCTGCCTTGGCTTTGGCAAGAGAACAATATCAATGCCCTTATATTCACTTAATTCACACCAGTCCTGAAGAAATTGAGCCTCACAAAACTAGACCTGAACAGGCGACCAGTGGCCTTATTACCTATTCTGTAGGCAATGATAAAGGAGAAACTCAGGCAGAACTTTGTTTAGCTGCTGATATTGTATTGACTGTCGGACCAAAGCTTGAGAAATCTATAAGAAGAAGGTTGGTGGATGAGAAGGAGCAGGATTTAATTGTTTCAATTCTTCCTGGGCTAAGTATCGACTTATTAGATTACAACCGCAGTGCATATCAGTACGAGGCATGCTGCCTTATCACAGGGCGAATGATAGATGCTTCATTAAAAGGCGCAGATCTATTTATGCAAGTGGCAGGTGATTTCTACTCGAATCCATCCACAAAACATCTCAATGGCACTCTATTTGTTATGCGGGGATTTAAAGTTGAAACAATGGATCTCGAAATAGAAAGACTTAAAAAGTTAAATAATGTGTCTTCACCTTATATTCATCCCAAACCATTCACAGCAGACGAAAAAGCTCTAATGCGTGATATTAAGTCGGCTTCATTATTTTTGATGCCTTCCCGAACAGAGGGTTTTGGACTAGCTGGTTTAGAGGCCATATCAGCTGGAATACCAGTGATTATCAGTGCCCAGAGTGGTCTTGGAGAAACAATTCTCAATTTGTCTAATGAGTTTCAGAGCAGCGATTTAAGGCGGATAGCCAAGGATTGTGTAATTGACACTCATCCAAACGGTCCTGAAATTCTACAAAATTGGAGTCAAGAGTGTGCTAAACGCCTTGGTGATACTCAAAAGTCATTTGCAGATGCTAATGATCTTCGACGGGAGCTCAGCTCGAAACTTACATGGGAATCAACTGCGTATAGCGCAACGAAAGCTGCACTTCGGGTCATAAAATAAAATGTTGTCACAACTCAATATGTCGTTATGAGTTACTAAAAAGACATGGGGGAGTAGGGCTAAAAGCCTCTATAACGAACTTTAGATGCTTTTGCCACTGCTGGACGTATAAGGAACATGCTTTCCTGAGTGCGAATACCATCCTTTACTAGCTGGCGTGACCGTGCCTGACCCTCGCGCTTCATGCGAAGAATCTCCGCTTCATTGATCTTCACTGTCTGAACGGTTTTCATAACTGGAATAATAGCCTGTTGATTTAAAAATATCCAATCTTACTCTTCGCGTTGGGCAGCTGATGGGTAACAGCGGTTGAATAGCAAAAAGCGCCCCTGGGGCGCTTTTTTTATGGCTGGCATCAAACATGCATGGTGTTAACAAAGCTGTTGTAGGTTGAAGCCGACATCAAAAAGTGGCGCTTGCCGACGGCTGAGCTCGCGTGGCACTTGTAGACTGAATGCATATTCATCAGCAATGGAAGGGAGTTTGTATGAACACAGCGTTTATGAAACATCTTCTCATGGCGGTGGCGCTCACAGGCATGGCCGCCAGTTCGTCTGCCATGGCCAGACCCGACGATGTCACGGAAAATCCCCAGATTGAGGCATTCAAAAAGCTGGACGTGAACAAGGATGGCGTGCTCAGTGTAAAAGAAGCAGGCAAGGATTCCCTGTTCAATACCACGCATTTTGCCAAGGCAGACCTCAACAAAAGCGGCACGCTGGATCAGCAGGAGTACATGAATTACAAATCTGCCGAACAAAACAAAGAGGTGGAACGTATTGCGGATGATAGCGTGATTACTGCCAGCATCAAGGCAGCGATCCTGAAAGAAGATGGGTTCAAGGGCCTGCAGGTCAGTGTGGAAACGCATCGTGGAGTGGTGCTGCTGAGTGGATTTGTTGATGCGCAGACACAAGTCAGCACGGCCGAGCGCCTTGCCAGGGAAACCACAGGCGTCATCTCCGTGAAGAATAGCCTGATCGTAAAACGCTAGCGCTCAAGCGCAATGCATAAAAAAAGCCGGAGGGCATGCTCCGGCTTTTTTTATGCAGGCATGGCATGCTGCTTATGGCTTTTCAGGCTGAGGCGGGTAGATCAGCTTGTCGGTGGCAAAGCCCAGGCTTTCCGCTTTTGCGAGCAGGGGCTCCAGCGTTTTTTGCGGGAGTTGCGGGGTGCGGGACAATACCCAGAGATAAGACGTATCCGGCCCGCTGACCAGTACGTGCTGATAGTCGGGATCCAGCACCAGAATGTTATAAGCCCCATAAAATGGCCCGAAAAAAGACACTTTCAACATGCCGGGGTAGCGCCCATCGGCATCGGCCGGCTTCAGGAAATAGGCTTTGCCTTCGGCTTCCTGCCATTTGGCTTTTTCCGGATCATAGCCACGGTTGATGACCTTGATGCCGCCATCTTCACGAGGAGAATAGGTCGCAGATACCTGCTCCAGTCCACGTTCGAAGCTGTGGTCCAGGCGAGCGATTTCATACCATTTCCCCAGATAACGCTGCGCGTCTACCTTGGTGACAGGTTCGGCGCCGGGTGGCACGCCCATACAGGCGGTCAGCAGGCTGAGCAGTGCAATTACGAACAGTCTATGAAGCATGTCATGATTCCTTGGATGAAGTTCAGGAACGCGGCAGGCGCGCCAGGAAGCGATCCAGCGATGCGGCAAAGGCTTGCCTGTCCTGCTGGTTGAGTGTGGCCGGCCCCGAGAGTTCCACACCGCTGCTACGCAGGGTTTCCATGAGATTGCGCATGCTGAGCCGCTCGTGGATATTGGCTTTGTCGTACATTTCACCGCGCGGGTTGAGCGCATGCCCATCCTTGGCGATCACGGCGGCGGCCAGCGGAATATCGGCGGTGATGACCAGATCGCCCGCTTCCAGCTTGTCTACAATTTCATTGTCCGCGACATCAAACCCGCCCGGCACCTGCATGGCTTGCAGATAGGGGGAGGGCGGCAGGCGCAACAGCTTGTTGGCAACAAACACCGTAGGCAGACGGCAGCGCTCCGCCGCACGGTAGAGTATTTCCTTGATGACGACCGGGCAGGCGTCGGCGTCTACCCATATCTTCATCGGCCGCGGCCACCTCCGCCACCACTGCCGTTACGTGGACCCTTGGGCATGTGGCGTGGTCCGGGCTTGGGGGCAAATATCGGTGTCTGCGGCAGGGCCTGATGACGGGCTGCTTCAGATAATGGCTTGCCTGCATCAGCAGTTGCCTGCGGTTTGCGGTTGCCTTGCGAGGCGCCATTGGCGCCGCCAGCCTTGCCAGCCTTGCCAGCCTGTGGGCGGCGTTGGCCTTGCGGCTGGGCGCCGTTGCGTGAGCCGTTGGCGTTGGCGCCCCCCGGCTTGCCCTGACGTGGCTGACCACCGGGGCGGGCTGCATTTTCTCTTGGCTGGCGCGGTTGCGATGGTGCTGCTTGCGAATCACGCGGCTGGCTTTGGCGGGCTTGATTCTGGCGTGGTTGGCCTTGACGCGGCTGACCTTGACGTGGGCGCGGAGCACGTGGCTCGCGTTCTTCGCTGGCGGCAGATTTGTCTACCGGCGATGGTACAAAGCCTTCGACTTCTACACGTGGAATTTCGCGCTTGATCAGGCGCTCAATGCCTTTCAGCAGCTTGATTTCTTCTTCATCGACCAGCGATACGGCAGCGCCTGTTGCGCCTGCACGGCCGGTCCGGCCTATACGATGCACATAATCTTCTGCCACATTCGGCAGCTCAAAGTTGACCACTTGCGGCAACTGGTCAATATCCAGCCCGCGCGCGGCGATGTCGGTGGCGACCAGTACTGGCAGGCTGCCATCCTTGAATTGCGCCAGTGCCTTGGTACGGGCAGACTGGCTCTTGTTGCCGTGAATGGCGGCAGCGGGAATGCCATCCTTGACCAGTTTGTCGGCCAGGCGGTTGGCACCGTGCTTGGTGCGGGTAAAAATCAGCACTTGCTGCCAGTTGTTCTGCTTGATCAGGTGGCTGACCATGTCGCGCTTGTGGCTCTGGCGCACCAGATGCACGGTTTGCTCCACCAGTTCAGACGCGGTATTGCGGCGTGCCACTTCCACAAAGCCCGGGTTATGCAGCAGGCCATCGGCCAGTGCCTTGATTTCATCGGAAAAGGTAGCCGAGAACAGCAGGTTCTGCCGCTGCTTTGGCAACAATGCCAGCACGCGCTTGATGTCGCGGATAAAACCCATGTCCAGCATGCGGTCGGCTTCGTCCAGCACCAGGATTTCCACCGCGGAAAGGTCCACGGTTTTCTGGTTGGCGTGATCCAGCAAGCGGCCAGGGGTTGCCACCAGAATATCCAGTGGCTTTTTCAGTTGGGCGACCTGTGGGTTGATCCCCACGCCGCCAAACATCACCATGGATTTCAGCGGCAGGTATTTGCCATAGGTTTGTACGGATTCTTCTACCTGGGCAGCCAGCTCGCGCGTGGGCGTCAGGATCAGGCAGCGTGGCTGTCCGGCCTTGTTCTTGCCGGGACGGCTTTGCAGCAGATGCAGCAGCGGCAGGGTGAAACCGGCGGTTTTGCCGGTGCCGGTCTGGGCGCCAGCCAGCAGGTCTCCCCCGGTTAATACCTGGGGGATGGCCTGCAATTGAATGGGGGTGGGCGTGGTGTAGCCAGCATCGGCAATCGCACGCAAAATGGGTTCGGCAAGGCCGAGCTGGGCAAAGCCAGCGGCGTTTTCAACTACGGTAGACAAGATTAAAACTCCTGCAGCTGCCTATTGCTTTGTGAGCATACCAATTCAGGCAACGAGATGGGGTGGTGTGAGGGACGCTGCGGTCATTGGTGAAGCGCAGGAACCCGCATTATACGGTATATGGCTGGGACTTGCGGCATGAGATTCGGTTCCCTGCCCAAACTTGCCAGTCTGCTGTTGATATCTGGCTGCAGCGGACGCCGCCGGGGATGATGTTTGCACCCGCAGCGGCGCGATTTTGTCGGCTGTTTTTTGAGTTCGCCAAGATAATTTCGCCAAGTTAATCAGGCGCGTGCAGCACCGTTCAGCGAGGCGAGTTCGCTCTCCGTGAGCCAGCGCCATTGGCCTTCTGCCAGGTCGTCTGGCAATACCAGCTCGCCGATACGGATGCGCTTCAGGCTCTCCACGCGATTGCCTACGGCAGCCAGCATGCGCTTCACCTGATGGTATTTGCCTTCGGCCAATGTCAGATGCAGCACCTGATCGCTGATCTGTTCGCAAGCCAGGGCGGCGATAGGGGCGGGCTCATCCACCAGTTGCACGCCTTCCTGCAATTGGCGGATCTGATCGGCATCCACGGCATGTTTGGCGCCGACTTCGTAAATTTTGGGCACTTTCCACTTGGGCGAGCTCATGCGGTGGATGAACTGACCATCGTCTGACAGCAGGATCAAGCCGGTGGTATCTTCATCGAGCCGCCCTATGCATTGCACGCCGCGCTCCAGCAGCGGGTGCGGCAGCAGGGCAAACACGCTGGGATGATGCTGCGGCTTGTGCGAACACTCGTAATTGGCAGGCTTGTTCAGCATCAGGTAAGCCTTTTCACGATATTCCCATGGCTCATCGTTCACGGTGAATGCGAGCTTGTCCGTGTCAAAGTCGGCAAAGGGGTTATCGCAAGGCTCGCCATTGACGGTCACCGCATGGTGGCGGATCAGGATGCGGCAGTTTTTGCGGGAGCCGAAGCCCTGCGCGTGAAGGATGCGTTCAAGATGCATGAAATGAAGACTCGTTGATTAGCGGGTTAAAGGCCAGGGTTAAGGATGTCAGATGCCGGATGGGCGGTTATGCACCGACATCATGGAAACGTGGGGGTGTCTGCATTGCAGGCCGCTTGTACCCAGCGGCCACTGAAGTCGGTGGTCTGGTCGATAGGCCCCAGCTCATTGCTGGTGCCCTGCGCCGTCAATTGCCCTGTGAATGCCGTATCGCTCTGCACCTGCATGCTGAACTTGCCGGTTCCCTGCAAGCTGCCGGAGCATACCACATCCCCATTGACCTGTTTGCCCGCGTGGCGGTAATTGCGGATGACGCAGCCCTGATCATTGGCCGGTACGATGGGTTTGTCCAGCCTGGCTTGCTCGGGCGTCAGGCATTGCAGCACGGTCATGGGCTGGTTGCCGACAGGCAGCTGGATGCCGAGCATCTCCAGTTGTTGCAGCTGCTCATCGGGAATCTGCGGCATATTGTGCAGTTTGAGCTTGATGCTGGTTTCCCATAATCCCGGGCGCAGGGCATCGGCGGCATGCGCGGGGTGGCTGGCGAGCAGACTCAGGCCAAGTATCAGTCCTGCTCCCAACTGCCAACCAACAGTTAGCGGAAGGGCCTTGATTGAACATCGAATGTTTGGCACATGTATCCTTAGCAACGTTATTCCAGAAAAAATCAGCCTTAAACTCCAGCCTCAACCCTATGCCTCACTCAGCGCATGGCGCCTTCAAGCCTGCACCACATCCACCTGCCCCTGGTCGGCAATCAGGACCAGGCTGGCGAGGCCACGAAATACGCCATGCTCAACCACGCCAGGGGTGTTGTTGAGCAGAATGTCCAGCTCGGCATCGTCCAGCCAATCGGGGAAGCGTACATCCAGCACATAGCTGCCGTGCGCGGTAACCGCGACGTTATCCTTGCTGGCGTTGAGACGTAGTTCGGCTTCGCCATTGGCTTTTTCCAGCGCGTGGCGGACGATTTTCCAGGCCGCGGGCATCACCTCAACCGGAATCACGAATTTCTCGCCTATGCGGCTGACCTGCTTGCTTTTGTCCGCCACCACCACAAAACGCTCGGCGGCGCGGGCCAGCAGTTTTTCCATGACCAGATCCTGCCCCCGGCCTTTCAGCAGAGTCAGCCCCGGTGTGATTTCATCGGCGCCATCCACATAAAGATCGAGATGCCCCAGCTGCGAGATATCGAGCAGGGGCAAGCCATGTTCGGCTGCCTTGATGGCGCTGATGGTGGAACTCGCCACCGTGGTGATGCGCAGACCTTCGTCGCGCTGGCGACGGCTGAGCGCTTCGATAAAATAATTGGCGGTGGAGCCGGTGCCCAGGCCGACGATCATGCTGTCTTCCACCAGGCTGGCGGCATGCTCGGCTACCAGTTGTTTGTCGTTCATGATGCTGCTCCTTTTCGTGTGAGCGTGATGAGGCGTTTATTGGGAAGTGAGCACAGCGTTACATACCCCAGCGCAGGGCGGCGGTATGTACCGGGCTATCCCAGTGCTGCTTGATCTCATCGTCAAGCAGGCACACGGTGATCGACGCGCCGGCCATATCCAGCGCGGTGGTGTAGTTGCCGACCAGTGAGCGACTGATGATGAGACCATGCGATTGCAGCAAACGTGCGGCGCTGTTGTACAAGAGATAAAGCTCCATCAGCGGTGTACCGGCAAAACCGTTGACCAGCAGTAGGATTTCACTGCCGGAGGCGGGCGCCAGATCATGCAGAATCGCCTTGACCAGGTCAGCCACAATCTCATCTGCCGGGCGCATGGCTTCGCGGCGACGGCCGGGTTCGCCATGGATGCCGACGCCCATTTCCAGCTCCTGCTCGCCCAGCTGAAATGTGGGTTTGCCCGCCGCCGGTACCGTGCAGCTGGTAAGGGCCACGCCCATGGAGGCCGTGCGCCGGTTGACCCTGTCGCCCAGCGCCTTGCAGGTGGCCAAGTCGGCACCGGTTTCTGCCAGGCTGCCAACCACTTTTTCCACGATCACGGTGCCTGCGACGCCGCGACGGCCCGTGGTGTAGGTGGAGTTTTCCACCGCCACATCATCGCTGGTCAGCACAGTGGCGCTTTCACAGGACAGCATTTCTGCTGCCATTTCAAAGTTCATGACATCGCCCGCGTAATTCTTGACGATGAAGAGCACGCCCTTGCCGCATTCCACCGCCTCAGCGGCGGCCAGCATCTGATCCGGGCTGGGCGAGGTAAACACAAAGCCGGGGCACACCGCATCCAGCATGCCATAGCCCAGCAGACCGCTATGCAGCGGCTCGTGGCCGGAGCCGCCGCCCGAAATCACGGCGACCTTGTTCTGGGCTTGTTTGGCACGTACCAGGTAATTGGGGTCGAGATGCAGTGTCACCAGATCCGCATGCGCGGCGGCAAACCCTTGCAGGCTCTCGGTGAGCATGGTGTCGGGCTGGTTCATGAATTTTTTCATGGGGTCTCCTCCTGCTTTTTGTGATGGCTATTATTTGAATCAGGGCAATGCTTGGGCAATGCCTTAATGAGCCTGGCCCAGCAGCATGTCGCACACGGCATGGATCATCACCTGGCAGCTTTTTGCACCCGGGTCGATATGGCCAATGGCGCGTTCTCCCAGCCCGGCCGCCCGGCCTTTGGTCGCCAGCATGTCGCGCGTGGCCAGCATGCCTTTTTCCGCTTCGGCCTTGATGGCATGGATAGCATCTGCATCCAGCTCGCTATGCGTGCTGGCAAGCTGGGTGAGCAGGGTCGACACCGGTATCAGAACATCCATCATGGTCTTTTCGCCCACCTGGGCTTTGCCACGATGCTGTATGCCAGCAACGCCAGTCGCAAACAGCGCCGCATGATCAGCCAGCGAAATCGGCTCCTTGAGCTTGATGGCTTTTGCCATCTCCAGAAAAAAGCTCGCGACCAGCGGGCCGGAAGCGCCGCCTATGCTGGATAGCACTTTCATGCCGATTTTCTGCAGCGCGGCATCCGGAGTCAGGTTCTCCAGCTCTGGCCGCATGGCGGCGGCTGCCGCACAACCGCGCTTGATGTTGATGTAGTGATCGCCATCGCCAATGTCGCGGTCCAGACCCTCGATATCGGCCTCATGACTGAGGATGGCGGAATTGACGGCATCAATCGCCGCCAGAATGAAATCAGTCTTCACGTATTGGATACTCCTTAGGCTGGTGCTGGCGTAGCCGGATGGCTGATGGTGTCGATCGGTGATGATCAAGCGCCATGCCGGCGACAGGTCCGGGTGCAAAAGTATTACCCCGAACGCCATCTTTTGCAAACCTCGTCTCTGGCTTGCCTACGGCCTGTTGGCGTAATCGGGTAAAATGCCGGCATTCCCCTATGGAACCTGCCATGAGCTTCAAACATATTACCTCGCGCGACAACCCTGTCTTCAAGCAACTGAAAAAACTGGCGGAGTCTTCCCGCGAGCGCCGTCGGCTGGGTCAAACCCTGCTGGATGGCCCGCATCTGCTGCGGGATTACATGGCGGTATTCGGTACGCCGCGCCAGCTCATTATTGCCGAAGGGCAGTCCACCAATGAGGTGAATGGCCTGATACAAGAGCTGGCGGATATTCCCACACTGATGGTCACCACGCTGATGTTTGCCGAGTTATCGCCGGTGACAACGCCGACCGGTATCCTGGCGCTGGTGGATACCCCCCAGCTGCCTTTGCCCGAGACGTTGGAGTTTGTGCTGATGCTGGAAGATATCCAGGACCCGGGCAATCTGGGCAGCATGTTGCGCTCCGCCGCCGCCGCGGGCGTGCAGGTGGTTTATTTGTCGGAAGGCTGTGCCGAGGCGTGGTCGCCCAAGGCGCTGCGCGGTGGGCAGGGCGCGCAGTTTGTGTTGCCCGTGGTGGAGCGTTCGGACTTGCTGGCATTGACCGGGAATTTCCCAGGGGAGACGCTGGCGACGGTCATGCAGGGAGAGTCCTTGTACGAACAAGATCTGCGTCAGCCCGTGGCATTCCTCATCGGCAATGAAGGCGCCGGCCTCAGCCTGAAACTGCAAGCAGCGGCCAGCCGCAAGATTCATATTCCCATGCAGGGGCAGGTGGAGTCACTCAATGCCGCCGCCGCAACGTCGATCTGCGTATTTGAGCGCTTGCGGCAAAATCTGAACTAGGCTTGCCTGGTCAAGCCTCTCAGGTCTGGCTGGGGAAACTGGCGGGATTAAACCCGCGTATCAGGCTGCGGGTTTGCGTCGTTTGGCACGCCGCTGATCCTGCCGCCACTTCCAGATCACCAGCGTGCCCACATAGGTCACGGTGGAGCCGACCACGGCCAGCGTGGCCAATCCCGTCACCAGTGGCAAACCTGCGCTTTTCAGCCAGGCCAGGCTACTGTCTATCCAATGCATGTCCACCATCATGGGTTCAGCTTCGATGGCATGCTCCAGCAACGGCGCAATCTCCTGCTGGCCGATCAATAGCGAGCCTATGCTGTAAGCCAGCCAGTACACCGGTGGAAAAGTAAACGGGTTGGTCACCAGCGTCGCCAGCATGGCAATGCTGATGTTGGCGCGCATGAACAGCGCCGTGAGCGCGGCAGCGAAAAACTGCCCGAAAGGAATGATGAAGGCAAAGAAAATACCGATGGCCGCGCCGCGCGCTACGGCCTTGCGCTCAAGGCGCCACAGGCGCCGGTCCTGCAATTGCGTGCGGAATGGGCTCAGCCAGCGCCAGGCCAGGATGGTATCGCGGCAGGGAATGTGCTGCTGGAACCGCTTGAATGAGAAGGCCATGCTTATGCCTGAGCTGAGAGGGCGTGCAGATTAGCACGGCCCTCGTGACAGTTTGATGATCCGCTCGGGCTCAGGCCACGCCGCCTAGTGGCGGCTTTGCGTGGCAGGCATGACAATATCCGGGCTGAACAGCTGCTCGGTGTCGACCTTGTCAAAGGTGTATTCGGCGTTACAGAAATCACAATGTATTTCAATGGTGCTTTGTTCCTCCAGTATCTCGGCCACTTCCTGCGGGCCCAGCATTTTGAGCATGTTGCCCACGCTGGTGCGCGAGCAGCTGCAGTGGAAATTCACTGCCTGTGGCTCAAACAGCCGTACATCTTCCTGATGAAACAGCCGCTGCAACATTTGTTCGGCGGATAATCCCAGCAGCTCTTCAGGCTTGACCGTGTCGGCCAGAAAACCCATGCGGTCCCAGGCATCCAGGTCTTGCTCAGGCTGGTCTGGCAGCTTTTGCAGCAGCATACCGGCAGCACTGTTTTCATTGGCCGACAGCCAGATGCGCGTGGCAATCTGCTCCGAGCGCTGCATGTAGTTCTGCAGGATTTCGCTGATGTTGTCGCCTTCCAGCGGCACAATGCCCTGATAGGTCTGGCCGCCATCCTTGGGGTCCAGGGTAATGACAAAATGGCCATTGCCGACCAGTTCGGTAAAGCTCATGCCATCGAGGTCGCCTGTCCATTTGGCCGTGGCACGCAGCCCAAGTTCCGCAGTGCACTCCACGACAAGCAGATTGACCGGGCCTTGCCCCTGAATCTGCAGTACCAGTGCGCCACCTTGCATCTTGAGCGTGGCGGAGAGCAGGGCGCTGGCGGCCATCAACTCGCCCAGGGCGCTTCTCAGCACAGGTGGGCAGTGCTGGTGTTGCAGCGCGCTTTGCAGGGTACGGTCGAGATGCACGGTATTGCCACGTATCGGCGTGTTGTCGAAAACGAAGCGGTGCAGGAGATCTTGGTGCTGGAGAGATAAGGTATTCATGGTGTCATTTTAACATGGAGGCTCAGCCGGTGCTTTGCAAGCAGGCTCGCGCAAACTGCTGCAAGAGGCTATATCAGGTGGGGATATGCCGGGTGCGCGGGATGGCCTGCCATTGCCAGTGTTCACGGGCCCAGGCCCATAGCTCCGCAAGCGATGCCTGCCGCAAGGCATCCGGCGGCGATTGCTGCAGAAACCGCAATACCTGCCAGAGCTGTTCGCTGGCATGCTGCCATTCCAGCGCGGGGGCCAATGTCTGTTTGCTGAGTTTTTCGCCTGCGGCATTGGTGGCAACCGGTACATGGGCATAGTCGGGCTGCGGCAGCTGCAGTGCTTGCTGCAAAAAAATCTGCCTGGGGGTGGAGTCCAGCAGGTCAGCGCCGCGCAGCACATGCGTGATGCCTTGCCAGCCATCATCCACTACCACGGCGAGCTGGTAGGCAAACAGGCCATCAGCGCGTTTCAGCACAAAGTCGCCGATGTCATCTGCCAGACGTTGCTGCTGCGGCCCCTGTATTTCATCTTCAAAACGGATAGTCAGATCACCCACCCGGATGCGCCATGCCCGGGCGGATTTTCCCGGCGCCAGTCCATTGCGGCAGGTGCCGGGGTAGACGACGCCATCAATACCGTGGTGGCCAGAATCGGCAATTTCCTTGCGTGAGCAGCCGCAGCCATAGATGGCACCCTGATCTTTCAACTGGGCCAGCGCGGCTTCATATGCCGCTTGGCGCTGGCTTTGGTAGATCACCGGGCCGTGCCATTCAAAGCCATAGTGCTCCAGCGTGCGCAGGATATGATCAGCGGCACCGGGCACGGTGCGGGGCGTATCAAGGTCTTCCATGCGCACCAGCCATTCGCCTTGCATGGCATGCGCTTGCAGGTAGCTCGCCGTGGCGGCAATCAAGGAGCCGAAATGCAAGGGCCCGGTAGGGGATGGGGCAAAGCGGCCGCGATAGGGCATGCGGATGGAGACCTAATGCACGGCCTGCAGATAGGGCGGAATATGCCAGGCATGCAACTGGCGCCCCAGCATCTGCAGCTGGCAGGCCATGCGGTCGCTGCCATGGGCGCTGACATCAAACTCATAGGTGCGCAGCAATTGCACACGGCCGCGACTGTTGCGGCCAACGCGTATGCGTGTGCACGCCACGGTCTCATCCAGCAGTTGCAGGTTGGTGCGCGCCACCAGGGCGCTGCCATGCTGGATGGCGGCCTCGCGGCTGCCAATGCTGTCCAGCCAGAACCAGGCGCTGGCGAACAGAATAACGATCAATAAAATTTCCACGGTCAGGACTTTTAGGTTGGTTACTTTTTAAGTTGACTATTTTTATAGTGAACAAGGTTTAATGCCCATCAGGAACATGGTGATATGCATGTCCATGGCGGCCTTGCCCATTTTTGCACGGAGACCATGCCCTGAAAAGCAAATTAGAGGTGGGGCTGACAGCCCGCTTTTAAAGAGCCGTCGTGACTAAGCGTGTGGATGTGTGGCTCACGTGCATACACTTTCATTCTGCAGCGCTTATCAGTTATAGTGATTCGTCAGAATTCAGGCTTTCCATTGTCAAGTGCATGTATGAGCAATAGTCGTGAGCAAGAGGCCCGTCAGGCCTACCTCAATTTATTGAAAGCCAAAGGTGTGGATGCCGCTACCCTGCAGCATCGCGAACGGTTTTTACAGGCGCTGGCAGTAGATCTGGCGAACCAGCCAGCCGATAGCAGTGTTTATCGCGATGTCGTTGAAAAGCATCTGGAGCAGCTGCCGCGGGCCGAGTGGCCTGTGCTGCTGGCGGTGGCACGCGAATACTTCCCTTTCTGGATCCAGGATATCAAGGCGGTGGCTGCCATGAACGCCGATGCCGGTTTTACCCCGCCTTCCATTTCCTGGCAGCCGCTGGCACAGAGCCTGCAAGCCTTGTGGGATAGCCTCGATCAAACCCAGTTCAGCACTGCTGAAAACTGGCCACTGAAAGCCTACCGCCATGCGCTGCGTCAGGAAGGCGCCGAACTGGACGTGGTGGAAACCCGCATCAAACTGGTGAAGTTGCTGCTGGTGAGGCTGCGCGATGCACCCACGCAGGATGCCAAGCTGTATCGTCTGGCGGTGGACAACACCTTGCCCCTGTTTGACATGAAAGAAACCCGGCGTCTGTTTCTGGTGGTGGTGCGGGAGTTTTATTACTTCTGGATAGGCGATCCCGACGCACTTAACCACATTGTGCTGGGTTAGCCCTTGCCTGCAGACGATACTGGCCAGTAAATAATGGCCGGTATCGCCAGATTCCGCGTTTACTTCTTGTTGCCGTTCGTCTTTTCCTGCTCTTCCAGGGCTTCTTCCAGTCGCGTGCATAGCGTTTTCAGTATCTTGATGCGCGCAAAGTATTTGTCATTCGCTTCAATCAGCGTCCAGGGTGACTGACCGGTGCTGGTGCGGTCTATCATGTCGCACACAGCATCCTGGTAGGCATCCCATTTGCTGCGGTTGCGCCAGTCTTCTTCGGTGATCTTGAAGCGCTTGAAGGCGGTTTTTTCGCGTGCTTCAAACCGCGCCAGCTGTTCCTCCGGGCTGATTTGCAGCCAGAATTTCACTACCAGCGTTTTATGGTCGGCAATCTGCTCTTCAAAGTCATTGATCTCGGCATAGGCGCGTTGCCAGTCGGCGTCGGCACACAAGCCTTCCACACGTTCCACCAATACCCGTCCATACCAGCTGCGATCAAAAATGGTAATGCGGCCACGGCGGGGCAGATGCCGCCAGAAACGCCACAGGTAGGGATGCTGGCGTTCTTCTTCCGTGGGGGCGGCAATCGACACTACGTTGTAGCTGCGGGCGTCCAGCGCCTGCGTAATGCGTCGTATGCTGCCGCCTTTGCCCGCGGCATCCACGCCCTCAAACACAACCACGACCGAGATTTTCCTGAAGGCAGGATGACGCGTCAGCTGGTTCAGTTTGCCCTGGGTTTTTTCCAGTTGCAGGCTGTACTCTTCCTTGCCCAGCGACTGATCCAGATTCAGGGTGTCCACCACCCGCAGTTGATCCAGGGGTGGCATGAAGGGCGCAGCCAGTGCGCTGGGTGGACGCGGCTTGTTATCCAGCCGGTTGCGTATGGCTTCCAGTATCACCTGGCCCGCCGTCAGGTTGCGGTAATTGGCGTCATAGCCTTCCACGATTACCCATGGCGCAAACGCGGTGCTGGTTTCGCGGATGACATGGCCGCTCACATTCTTGATCTTGTCGTAGAGTTTCAGCTCGGCCATGTCCTGGTCGGTAACGCGCCAGCGCGTGGCGGGATCTTTCTGCAGGCTTTTGATGCGGGTTTTCTGTTGATCCTTGCTCAAGTGAAACCATAGCTTGATCAGCAGGGTGCCTTCATCAGTCAGCATGCGTTCCAGCCGCACGATGTCTTCAATCGCTTTATCCAGCGTATTTTTCTTGATCTTGCTAAGCGATTTGTCGCTGATGGGGTCGGTGTACCAGGAGCCAAACAGAATGCCGATTTCCCCTTTGGGCGGCAGCGATTGCCAGAAACGCCACATGGGCGGGCGCTGGCCTTCTTCACTGGTCGCCGGGCCAAAGGCAACGGTGTTGATATGCCGCGGGTCAAACCATTCATTCAGGATGTTGGCGGTATCTCCTTTGCCAGCGCCATTGACGCCCCCGATCAGCACGATCACCGGAAATTTGCTCGTCTGTAGCAGATCGTATTGCGCATCGAGCAAGGCCTCGCGCAGAACGGGCAGACGTTTTTTATATTCCTCGCGTTCTATCTTGTGGCCGATTTCGGCTGATTCAAACATGGCTAAGAGACTCCGATGATAAGGTCATGGCGCTGGCAGCCATGGCACTGTATTTAAGAATGAGGACTCCAGTGTATACCCGCGAAGTCGACAGGCATGTGACACGGTTATCTCTTCATTGACTGGCTTCGCGCTTCAATAATTCCTGCTTGCGTGCAATTCCCCATCGATAGCCGGTTAAACGCCCATCGCTGCCCACCACCCGGTGACATGGAATCGCCATTGCCAGCATATTGGCTGCACAGGCGCTTGCCACGGCCCGGATGGCCTTGGGCGCGCCTATGCGCTCGGCGAGCTGGCGGTAACTGATGGTGCTGCCACGAGGAATGTTCCGCAATGCTTGCCACACTCGCTGCTGAAATGCCGTGCCCTGAATATCCAGCGGTAAATCCAGGCCAAGCGCAGGCGTCTCGATAAAGCGCAATACCGATGCCAGCTGCTGTTCCAGCGTAGCATCTTGTTCCACGACATTGGCATGAGGGAATCGGGCATGTAATTCGTGCAGCAGCGTGGCGGCATTATCGCCCATGGCAATGGCACACACACCACGCTCGCTGGCGGCGACCAGCAACATGCCCAGACTGCATGGCGCTATTCCTGCGCGTATCAGCATGCCGCGCCCGCCTTGCTGGTAGCGCGTAGGCGTCATGCCCAGCAGGTGATCAGATTGCGCATAAAAGCGGCCGCTGCTGTTAAAGCCAGCCTCCAGCATGGCGTCAGTCACGCTCTGGCTGGCTTGCAGATGTTCGCGTAACCGCTGACTACGGTGTGCCATGGCATAGGCCCTGGGAGTCAAGCCTGTAGCTGCCTTGAACAGGCGATGAAAGTGGGAAACGCTGAGCCCGGCGGTCTCCGCCAACGCCTGCAGGCTGGGTACATGCTCGGCATGTTGAATATGGCGGCAGGCTTGGGCAATGCTTTCAACATGAGGTGCTTGCGCATCTGCCTTTGTCAGGCCTGGCTTGCAGCGTTTGCATGCGCGAAACCCCGCCAGCTCGGCCTCCGCCGCCGAGCTGAAATACTGCACATTCTCCGGCTTGGGCGTACGCGCGCCACAGGTCGGGCGGCAATAGATGCCTGTGGTCCGTACGCCATACAAAAAGCGGCCTTCGGCCGCCGGGTCGCGTTGCTGAATCTGTTGCCAACGGGGATCAATCAAGGGCATGAGGTAGGGCGCACTTGTTAGGGAACTGCACATGATTTTACGCTCAATGAATCTGGGGAGTACCAATCTAGCGCGTTGGCTCCTTGCCTGCACTCCGCTTCTTATTATTGAATTTTTTGATGTATTGGTGCGCGGCTGCATGGCGTGTGGCGGCAAGTGCAAGTTTGATGACTCAGGCTCACCATATCGGATTCAGCATATAAAAAGTAAGGGTTGACCATTTCCATATTTCGACTATTATTGAAATATGGAAACTACCTCAGCAGTCAAAGCACTCGCCGCATTGGCCCAGGAATCGCGCCTGGGGATATTTCGTCTACTGGTTCAGGCCGGGCCGCAGGGGCTGGCGGCTGGCAAGATCAGCGAGCTGGCTTCTATCCCGCCTTCATCGTTGTCTTTCCATCTCAAGGAGCTGGCGCATGCCGAGCTGGTGAGCGCCAAGACAGAAGGGCGTTTTGTCATTTACTCCGCTAACTTTGATCGCATGAATGATCTCTTGGCATTCCTCACTGAAAACTGTTGCGGCGGAACCGCCTGCATCTCCCTCGATTGCTCAAGCAAAGGAGCTCAACCATGAAACGCATGCATATCCATATCGCGGTGGACGACCTTGATGCCAATGTCCAGTTTTACTCGGCGCTGTTCAATGTGGCCCCCGCGGTGCTCAAGCCCGATTATGCCAAGTGGATGCTGGATGATCCTCGCATCAACTTTGCTATCTCCATGCGCAACGCGCCTGCTGGCCTGAATCACCTGGGCATACAAGTCGAAAACGAAGGCGAGCTGGCGGAGATGCACACGCGCCTGCAGGCGATAGAGCAGCAAACAGCAGCGCAGATCAAGCCTGAGCTGGGCGCGGCCTGTTGTTATGCCAAGTCAGACAAATACTGGGTGACGGATCCCCAGGGCGTGCCCTGGGAAACCTACCATACGTTGGAAGCTATCCCCGTATTTGGCGCGCCAGCGGCGGAACCTGCCACGCAGGGCGAATGCTGTGTGCCGATCACCATGATAGGCAAAGCAACGAAACCTGCAGACGCCAAACCCGGCTGTTGCTGATTATCTGGACGGCACGAACATGAGTGAAAACATGGTTAAGGTATTGATTTTATGCACGGGAAACTCCGCCCGCAGCATCATGGCGGAAGCCTTGTTCAATATACTGGGGCAGGGGCGTTTCAAGGCGTACAGCGCAGGCAGCCATCCCAATGGCAAGGTGAATCCGTATGCCGTTGAGCAGGTGGCGGCGATAGGCTATGACACCAGCGCCTTGCGCAGCAAGAGCTGGGATGAGTTTGCCCGGGCGGATGCGCCGCAAATGGACTTCATCATCACGGTGTGCGACAACGCCGCAGGCGAGTTTTGCCCGGTATGGCCCGGGCAGCCCATCGCCGCGCACTGGGGATTCGAAGATCCGGCGGCCGTGCAGGGCACGGATGTTGAAAAGCGGGCCGCGTTTAAGCGCATTTTTCAGCAGATAGAAAGCTGCGTTGCTCAACTGGTGGCGTTGCCCCTGAGCCAGCTTACCCCCGATGCCATTCGGCACCACATGCAAGCGATAGGGCAAAAACAACAGGAGCAGACCTCGTGAATATATTCGAGCGCTATCTCTCGTTATGGGTGGCCTTGTGCATTGTGGTCGGCGTCATGCTGGGGCAATGGCTGCCCGCGTGGTTTGAAGCCGTTGCTGGCCTGGAGTGGGCGGGAATCAATCTGCTGGTGGGCCTGCTGATCTGGGTCATGATCATTCCCATGCTCATGAAAGTGGATTTTCGGTCCTTAAACGAAGTGAAATCGCACTGGAAAGGCATCTCCGTCACGCTCTTCATCAACTGGGCGATCAAGCCTTTTTCCATGGCGTTTCTGGCCTGGCTGTTCATCCATCAGGTGTTTGCCTCGTGTTTACCGGCAGAGCAGCTGGATAGTTATGTCGCCGGGCTGATTCTGCTGGCCGCTGCACCCTGTACCGCCATGGTGTTTGTCTGGAGCCGACTGGTGAATGGCAATCCGCTGTTTACGCTCTCGCAGGTGGCGCTCAATGACAGCATCATGGTGATTGCCTTTGCGCCTATTGTGGCGCTGTTGCTGGGGTTATCGTCCATCCATGTGCCATGGACGACCCTGATGGTGTCGGTGCTGTTTTACATCGTGATCCCCGTGATCATCGCCCAGGGCTGGCGCAAATACCTGCTGCAACAAGGCACGCCCCGGCTCAATGCCGTGCTGGAGAAAACCGGGCCATGGTCCATGCTGTCCTTGCTGCTCATGCTGGTGCTGCTGTTTGCCTTTCAGGGGCAGGCGATCATGGCGCAGCCGCTGGTGATCCTGCTGCTCGCGGTGCCGATTCTGGTGCAGGTCTTCTTCAATTTTGGCTTGGCGTACTGGATGAATCGTCAGGTGGGCGAGTCGCATGCGATTGCCGGCCCTTCTTCTCTTATTGGGGCCAGCAATTTTTTCGAGCTGGCCGTGGCCACCGCCATCAGTCTGTTCGGCTTTCATTCCGGCGCGGCACTGGCCACCGTGGTCGGTGTGCTGATCGAGGTGCCCGTCATGCTGCTCATCGTGCAACTGGTGAATCGCAGTCAGCATTGGTATGAGGCAAAGTGTTGATGCTCCATTTTCAGGCGCGATATCGCGGCCGGAAGCCATATTCTTAAGCTTAAATCCTCTTAATGCACAGTAAACGTGCAATGCACTTATAAATGCACTTTAATCGTGCAAAATTAAAAATGTCCCAAAACTGAAATCCTGAATAAACAATAACTTGCTGTATTGGCTTGAATTTTGCTCTTCTGAGCCAAACAAAAATTTCACAGGAGAGTAAGTAATGGAGACAGTGCAGTCAGCAAATGATGTAGTTTTTATATTGCTCGGGGCGATTATGGTGCTCGCCATGCATGCCGGGTTTGCCTTTCTGGAAGTGGGCACGGTGCGCAGCAAAAACCAGGTGAATGCGCTGGTCAAGATCATGGTGGATTTTTCAGTATCCACCATTGCCTATTTTTTCATCGGCTATGGCATTGCCTATGGCGTGGATTTCATGCACGGCGCCGATGTGCTGTCCGCCAAAAATGGTTATGAGCTGGTCAAGTTTTTCTTCCTGCTCACTTTCGCTGCGGCTATTCCCGCCATCATCTCCGGCGGCATTGCCGAGCGTGCCAAATTCAATCCGCAAATCGCCGCCACCTTTGCCCTGGTCGGGCTGGTGTATCCCTTCTTTGAAGGCATCGCCTGGAACGGCCATTACGGTATTCAGGCCTGGCTCACCCAGCAATTCGGCTTTGCCTTCCATGACTTTGCCGGATCAGTCGTGGTCCACGCCATGGGCGGCTGGATCGCCCTCGGCGCCGTCATCATGCTAGGCGCCCGCCATGGCCGCTACAGCAAAGATGGCCGTCTGCATGCATTTCCGCCATCCAATATCCCATTCCTGGCACTGGGTGCATGGATACTCACTGTCGGCTGGTTTGGCTTCAATGTGATGTCAGCCCAAACCCTTAACGCCGTCAGCGGCCTGGTCGCGCTGAACTCCCTCATGGCACTGGTTGGTGGCACCATCGCCGCCGTCATCCTCGGCCGCAACGACCCCGGCTTTGTACACAACGGCCCGCTCGCTGGCCTGGTCGCCGTGTGCGCAGGCTCCGACGTCATGCATCCCCTGGGCGCCCTGGTCACCGGTGGCGTTGCCGGCGTGTTGTTCGTCTGGACCTTCACCCTGGTGCAAAACCGCTGGAAAATCGACGACGTCCTCGGCGTATGGCCACTGCATGGCCTGTGTGGCGCCTGGGGTGGTATCGCCGCTGGCATCTTCGGATCACACGCCCTGGGCGGCATGGGCGGCGTCAACATCGTTTCGCAGTTGATCGGCACTGCGCTGGGTGTGGTGATCGCCTTGGCGGGCGGATTGGTGGTTTATGGCCTGCTCAAGGCGGTGGTTGGTATCCGCCTCACGCAGGAGGAGGAGTATATGGGCGCTGATCTAAGCATTCACAAGATTCCGGCGACTTCGCAGCTCAGTGCGTTGGGGGATGATTGAGCTTACTAGGATAATGGCTAACCTCTTATTTCAAGTGACACAGATTCCAGTCGTCCTTCAATTCAAAAAATTAGGCATATATGGCTCTGATTGATACCTTTAACGGTTCTGTTGCAGTAAGTTGCTTGGGTGGGGTTTTAATATATGTAGGCAGGTTAGCCATAAGAAATGCGGTTGAGCTTTATCGTGAACTATTCAATAAAGATCCAATGCGCACTATTACCTTTGATCTATTACTTGCTTTTCTCCAGCACCCTAGAGCCAATCCCGTAGTGGGAGCCATAATGATTTGGCTATTTGGTTGGTTCTTGGCTTTGTTGGGATTTGTATGCGCAATAGCTAGATTAGGCTCATCGTAATACTATTGCTGTGCATAAACCTATGCATCAGGCGGGACGGGCTGAAGTGCGTATTTCATGTAAACGTTTATATCAAGGATGTTATGCCGAGACTATTAACCCTTCTGTTGGTAACTATTTCATTTTTATGCTCAACACTCCAGGCACTCGCGCAGGAATATCCCTATCACCCCGCGAATAAAGACGAAATTGTAGGTTTTTGGCGATTGATACCAGTGGCCGAGTACAGAAAACCACATCAGATTACGCCGGACCCTTGGCCATCAATGTGTCAGTGGTTTGCTTATTACGATGATGGCAGCTTAAAAACTATCGAAAAGCTTCGTGAGCCATGTGGCAATTTATCCAATGCCAGCCTTAGCGAAGCCATGAAAAACACCCCAGCCATCATTTCATGGAAGCACAGTGCAGCTGCAAAGCTTACCCAACAGCCATCATTGATCTCTGTAACACGAAGTGATGTAAAGAATTACTTGGAATTATGGGATGTTCTCTACGTCACAGAGGCTTTTCCAAAAGAGAAGCCGGAGTTTTTGCCTGGCGACCTTATCCTCAATTTGGTAGATATGAAAACAGGGAAGGCGCTCTATATTCGGCATCTTCGAAGGTTGAACACTGAATGAGTTTTTAAACCCTGTATTTCATTAAGTGGAATTCCTGAAGGTGCTACATATGATAAACGTTAGGGTTGTTATGAAAACTACCGCTGTGCTCATGATGTCTGCGTTAATGCTTGTTTCATGTGCCAATCCAATCAATCTCAACACCGCTCAACGCTATGCTCAAGGGTGCCTGGAGTTTCAGCATCAGGGAGAGTGGTGGAAGGCCAGGCAAGCTTGCGGTAGAGCTGCGGTTAATGCCGAGCTTGGCGGTGCAAATCCGCAGGCGATTGCTGTTTTGTGGTATGAATATGGTCGTGCATCAGGAGTGATATGTGACTATCCGGAAGCCAACAAAGCCTTGGAAAAATCCCTGGAACTGGATAAGGCAAATAACGGCGCCGTTATCATGGATTACTTTGAGTTGGCTCGACTGCATTTTGACCAAAAGTTATTTAAAGAAGCCTCCATTTATTATCGGTCTGGGGTTGCTGCAACGCCTAAAGAATTAATGGCGCAAGACCCCATTGGGTATGCGGATGTTTTAGGCGAGTACAGTGAAGCACTCAAGCAAATTGGGGATGTCGAAAGCAGTGAAAAAGTTATCTCGGAGGCGCGCGAGTTACGCTCATCCAATCCGAATGCTAACTCGCTCACCAAGCGGACCCCTTATGGAAAGTTTTGTGATCAGAAATCTTAATCCACCCAACTACGGCATTTAAACGTCAGACTTTTCGATGCACTCACCCAATTTCGAATCGATATCCATACCATCGGACTCTCCGCGAGGTCTGAGATTCTTTACAACTATTTACTCCAGTTAACATACTTTGATTCAAACGCCTTTAACCTTTTGCTCCACGCGGCGTCTTACTCTGCGTAACACTTAATACTGAGTGAGTTAAAGGAGCGAGAACATGAAAATCAATAAACACATTATTCTGCCAGGCCTGTTGCTGGTGGGTTCACTTGCGGCATTTGGTACGGCACTGAGTTATGCGGGGGATGATGAGGCGTGCGCGGGCCCACATGGCAAACATGCACGTGCGGGCGGCCCAGATGCAGAGGATGGATTTCATCGCGGGTTGCGTGGGCTGGATCTGACGGCGGATCAGAAGGCGCAGGTGAAGCAGATTATGGATAAGCAGAAGGCAGTGCGTGAGCAGAAGATGCAGGCCTTGCATGATGGCATGAAGAATCTGCAAACGCTGGCGAAGGCTGAGCCCTATGACCCTGCCAAGGTGCAGGCGGCGGCGAGCGAGCAGGCGAAGATTCAGGCGGACCTGATTGTATTGCGCACGGATACGGCGCATCAGATATACGCCTTGCTGACGCCAGAGCAAAAGCAGAAGTGGAATGACAGGCCAGAACGTGGGCCTAAAAAACCGGAAGATCGTGGGTAAATAGCATCCACTTCCCATCTCTCTAACTACCCCTCCTGTTATCCTTAGCGCTGGAGTAGTGCCCGTCATGATGGGCTTGTCGCCTGATAGCCGTTGCCACAAGCATGCGTGCTCCTTGGGCGCGAGATAAAGCAGGGCGCAGTGAAAAGACTGCGTCCTGTTTTTATGTGTATCTGCACATGACGTTGAATAATGCCAATGTTATGCTTGTGCGCTGCCCGGTTTCTTCCGTGCTTGAATGCCAGTCTTGGCTGAATTTCCGTCCCATGTTTGAATGCAGAGCCTGCCCAGCATGCCTTTCGTATGGAATTTGATGATTGAATTGATCCTGTACGTATTTCCCGACACACAAGAACGGGAAAGCGGAGAATAAATGAAAACAACTTCTCATCAGCACATGGCATCCATCGCCGTGCTTGCTTTTATTTCTGTGTTAACTGTGGCTTGTCAGTCTGGCGATAAATCCCCCAAGGACAAGCCTGCGCCTGAAGTCGGTGTGATGACCATCCAACTGCAATCGCAGCCGATGGAAACGGAGCTGCCAGGCCGTACTGCCGCCCACATGGTGGCGGAGATAAGGCCGCAGGTCGGCGGGATTATCCTCAAGCGCGCTTTTACCGAAGGCGCCAATGTGAAGGCGGGAGATTTGTTGTACCAGATTGACCCTGCGCCTTATCAGGCGACCTATGCCAGTGCAGAGGCTGCGCTGCAGAAAACGGATGCCAGCCTCGCATCCGTGAAACTCAAGGCGGAACGGTACGCACAACTCGTGAAGATCAACGCCGTCAGCAGCCAGGATAATGATGATATTCAGGCTTCGTTGCGCCAGGGGGAGGCGGATTTGGCATCTGCCAAGGCAGCATTGGAAACGGCGCGCATCAATCTCGCCTATACCCGTATTGTGTCGCCGATTGCCGGGCGGGTGGAGACGTCCACTGTCACGCCAGGTGCGCTGGTCACGGCAAATCAGGAGACCGCGCTGACCACAGTGCAACAGCTGGATCCCATCTATGTCGATATCACCCAGCCCAGCAGCGCCTTGCTGCAACTCAAAAGGCAGCTGGCGAGTGGCGCGCTCAAAAAGGTCGGTGAAAACGCGACCCGCATGCGAGTCGTGTTGGAAGACGGCAGTCTATATGCCCACGATGGCGTGCTGAGCGTGACGGGGGTAACCGTTAACCAGAGTTCGGGCGCGGTGACGTTGCGCGCTGTGGTGCCTAATCCTGAGGGGCTGTTGCTGCCGGGCATGTATGTTCGAGGAATCTTGCAGGAGGCGGTGAATACCCATGCCATCCTGATTCCGCAACAATCCATGAGCCGCAATAATCGCGGCGAGGGTACTGTGCTGGTGGTGGATGCCGAGAACAAAGTGGAGCTGCGTACTCTGACTGCCGAGCGTGCGATTGGCAATCAATGGCTGATCAGCAAAGGCTTGAGCGCGGGTGAAAAAGTGATTGTGGAAGGCCTGCAAAAAGTGAAGGTTGGCGATACGGTAAAGGCGGTGGAAGTGGCTGCCCCAGGTGCCACTAGCACTACGCAGGCGCCAGCTGTGGCCGCTGGAAAGTAGAGGCAAGCATGGCTCGCTTTTTTATCAACCGCCCTATCTTTGCCTGGGTTATTGCCATTGTCATCATGCTGGCAGGTCTCGCTGCCATTGAGACCCTGCCACTGGAGCAATACCCGGACATTGCGCCGCCCCGAGTTTCCATCAATGCCACCTATACCGGCGCCTCGGCCAAAACCATTGAAGACTCGGTGACCCAGATTGTCGAGCAGTACATGAAGGGCATTGATAACCTCACCTACATGTCTTCCACCAGCAGTGCCGGTAGCGCCAGCATTTCGCTGACCTTTGATGCGGGCACCGACCCCGATGTGGCGCAGATGCAGGTGCAGAACAAGCTGCAGCAGGCCTTGCCGCGCTTGCCCCAGATTGTGCAGAGCCTGGGGGTGACGGTGAACAAGACCGGCACCGATTTCCTCATGGTGATGTCGATCTACTCCGACGACCCCAAGGTCACTACTACCGATATTGGTGACTACGTCAGCAGCAGCCTGCTGGATCAGGTGAGCCGGGTAGATGGCGTGGGTGATGTGCAGACCATGGGTAGTGGCTATGCCATGCGCATCTGGCTTAACCCGGAAAAACTGCAGAAATACGCGCTGATCCCGTCTGATATCACTGCAGCTGTGGAAGCGCAGAATACCGAAGTCTCCGCAGGCCAACTGGGCACGTTACCTGCCGTGGGGGAACAGCAGCTCAATGCCACCATCACGGCACGCAGCAAGATGCAGACCGTCGAGCAATTCCGCAGGATCGTGGTGAAGTCTTCGGCCGACGGTGCGGTGGTGCATCTGGGCGATGTTGCCAGAGTGGAGCTGGGCAGTGATAACTATGCGATTGCCGGGCGCTACAACGGCAAACCCGCGGCTGGTATGGGGGTGAAGCTGGCATCTGGGGCCAATGCGCTCAAGACATCCGAGGCCGTGCTGGCGAAAGTGAAAGAGTTGGAGCCTTATTTCCCGCCCAGCCTCAAGCTCAAGACGGCGGTCACTTACGACACCACGCCATTCGTCCGCATTTCCATCCGGGAGGTGGTCAAGTCGTTGTTTGAGGCGATCCTGCTGGTGGTGCTGATCATGTACATCTTCCTGCAGAGCTGGCGAGCGACCATTATCCCGGCGGTGGCCGTGCCGGTCGTGCTGCTGGGGACGTTTGGGATTCTGGCGGCCTTTGGTTACTCCATCAATACGCTCACCATGTTTGGCCTGGTGCTGGCCATTGGCCTGCTGGTGGACGATGCGATTGTGGTGGTAGAAAACGTGGAGCGGGTGATGCGCGAGCAGGGGCTGTCGGCGCGTGAGGCCACCCGGAAATCGATGGATGAGATTACCGGCGCCCTGATCGGCATTGCCCTGGTGCTCTCTGCGGTGTTTATCCCCATGGCCTTTTTTGGTGGGTCTACCGGCGTGATCTACCGCCAGTTCTCCATTACCATCGTCTCGGCCATGCTGCTGTCGGTGCTGGTGGCGCTTACCCTTACGCCTGCGCTATGCGCCACGGTGCTCAAGGCGGGCGACCATGCCCCCCGTGGTGGCTTTTTTGGCTGGTTTAACCGCAATTTTGAGCGTGGTTCGCGCCGTTACCATGGCGGCGTGCAGAGTATCCTCAAGCGTAAAGCACTTGCCATGCTGGTATACGGCGCGATTGTGGCGGTGATGGTCACCCTGTACATGCGCTTGCCAACCTCGTTTATCCCTACCGAGGATCAGGGCGTGCTGATGGCGCAGGTGCAGTTGCCCGTCGGCGCTACCGATCAGCGTCTGCAAAAGGTGATGGATCAGGTGCAGGACTACCTGCTCAAGGAGCCAGATATTGTGGCGATCAATATTTTCACCGGCCTGGGGGTGAGTGGAAACAGCCAGAACACCGGCCGTATTTTCATCCGCCTGAAGGATTGGGATGAGCGCAAAGGGCCCGGGCAGAGTGCCGCAGAAATCGCCGACAAGGCAACACGCGAGCTGGGCAAGATCCGCGATGCCATGATCTTTGTGACCCAGCCACCCAGCGTGCGTGGTCTGGGTGCCAGTGCCGGGTTTACTGTAGAGCTGAAAGATCTGGCTGGTCTGGGGCATGAGGCGCTGGTGGCGGCACGAGATCAATTTCTCAAGCTGGCGCGACAGGATACCCGCATGACGCGGGTGCGCAGCAACGACCTCGACGACACCCCGCAGTACAACGTGCAGATAGACGACCAGAAAACTGGTGCTTACAGCCTGAGCACCAGCAATATCAATTCCACGCTGTCGCTCGCCATGGGTGGCAGTTATATCAATGACTTTATTGATCGTGGCCGCGTCAAGCGCGTGTATGTGCTGGCCGATGCGCCATACCGCATGCAGCCGGAGAATATTGGGCAATGGTATGTGCGCAACAGCAATAACGACATGGTCCCATTCAGCTCATTTTCGCAGGGCGGCTGGACCTATGGCGCACCGCAATTATCGCGCTTCAATGGCATCTCCTCCATTGAACTGGTGGGGGAGTCTGCGCCAGGCGCCAGCTCTGGCGACGTGATGAATAGCGTGGAAAACATGATGAAGGAAATGCCGACCGGCATCGGCTATGAATGGGCAGCGCAGTCTTATCAGGAGCGCTTGTCGGGTGCGCAGGCGCCTATGCTGTATGCGGTCTCGGTAGTGTTTGTGTTTTTGTGTCTGGCTGCGCTCTATGAGAGCTGGGCAGTGCCGTTCTCGGTGATGATGGTGGTACCGCTGGGTATCTTGGGTGCCTTGCTGGCAACCACGTTGCGCGGACTTTCTGGTGATGTTTACTTCCAGGTGGGCTTGCTGACCACGGTGGGGCTGGCGGCAAAAAATGCCATTCTGATCGTGGAATTTGCCAAGCATTTGCAAGAGCAGGGCCTGAGCCTGATGGAGGCCACCCTGCAAGCAGTGCAGCAGCGCCTGCGGCCTATTCTGATGACATCCCTCGCCTTTATTTTCGGGGTGCTGCCGCTGGCCGCTAGTAGTGGCGCGGGTGCCGCCAGCCGCCAGGCGATTGGCACCGGGGTATTGGGCGGCATGCTGACCGCCACCTTGTTGGGCATCTTTTTTGTTCCGCTGTTCTTTGTGCTGGTCAGGGGCTGGTTCCCTTATAAAGCACCCGAGGCGGAAGCGACGGAGCAGACATCATGAAGTATTCCCTGATTACCCAGGCGGTACTGGCGGCCATGCTGGCAGGCTGCGCCAGCATGGCGCCGGATTATCAGCGTCCGGCAGCGCCGGTTGCCGAGCAATGGCCCGCGCAGGCATCGAACCAAGGCACGCCAGCGGCGGATATCGGCTGGCGCGAGTTTCTGCTGGATAAGCGCTTGCAGCAGCTGGTTGAGCTGGCCTTGCAAAACAACCGCGATTTGCGCGTAGCCGCCCTCAATATCGAGCAGGCGAGGGCGGAGTATCAGGTGCAGCGTGCTGACTTGTTCCCCACGGTGAATGTGATTGCCAGCCGTACTGCGCAACTAGGCAGTGCCAGCAGTAGCAGCAGTACAAGTGCCACGACAGGGGCTGTGACATCAAGCTCAAGCGGTTCTGTCTCGCAGAGCTATCGCGCCACTGTGGGCTTCAGCGCCTATGAGCTGGATTTCTGGGGCCGTATACGCAGTCTGAATGAGCAGGCCCTGCAGAGCTTTTTTGCCACCGAAGAGGCGCGACGCAGCACGCATATTTCGCTGGTGTCTGAAGTTGCGTCGGCCTGGCTGACATTGGCCGCCGACATGCAGCGCCTGCAGCTGGCACAGGCGACACTGCAGAGCCAGCAGTCTTCTTACGATCTCACCAAAAAGGGCTTTGATATTGGTGTGTATTCCGCGCTGGAGCTACGCCAGATTCAAATCAGCGTGGATACGGCGCGCGCCGATGTTGCCAATTATCGCAGCCAGGTGAAGCAGGACCAGAATGCGCTGGTGTTGCTGGTAGGGCAGCCCGTGCCGGAGGATCTGCTGCCGCAATCGCAGCCTGACCAGCTCCAGGTCACCAGTGTGGCGGATCTGCCAGCAGGCATTCCCTCGGAAGTTTTGCAACGCAGGCCGGATATTCTGCAGGCCGAACACAGCCTGCAAGCAGCCAATGCCAATATTGGCGCAGCACGGGCGGCGTTTTTCCCTACCATTACCTTGACCACCACGCTGGGTAGCGCCAGCAACCAGCTTTCCGGGCTGTTTGCCTCGGGCTCCAAGGTCTGGTCATTTGCCCCACAGCTGACATTGCCGATATTTGATGCCGGACGTAACCGCTCAAAACTCAAGAGTGCCGAGGTGGCGCAGCAGATTACCGTGGCCCAGTATGAAAAAGCCATCCAGAGTGCCTTCAATGAAGTCGCCGATGCACTGGCAATCCGCGAGAACCTGACCGAGCGGCTGCAAGCCCAGCAATCGCTGGTAGAAGCCTCGCAAGAAAGCTACAAGCTGTCCGATGCCCGCTTCCGTGGCGGGATTGATAGCTACCTGGCGGTGCTGGATGCCCAGCGGACGCTGTATTCCGCGCAGCAAACCCTGATCACCGTAAACCTGACGGCGCAAACCAATCAGGTGACGCTGTATAAGGTGCTAGGGGGCGGCTGGAACGAATCGACCAAGACCAATCCGCAAGAGTGAGCTAATGCTTGTGGGGACGGGAAGTCAAATGGGCGGGGCAGGCATGCGGTATAAGCCAGAGGCAGTTGCATGCTACTATCGCAGGCAATAGCGCCGTTTGTTTGCCCTCGCACGAGATTTACCGCCGGATAACGCATGAAACTACCAGACCATCCATTAGAGCCCGAAATCAGCCCGATTGCGCGCGATGAGTTCGCCATTATCTGCCAGTCCAATCTGCTCTCGTATGTCGCGGGGTTTGTGGATGTACTGGGGTTTGTCGCGCTGTTTGGGCTGTTTACCAATCACGTGACGGGCAATATCGTGATGATAGGGGGCCTGCTGACCACCCATGCCGATGGCCTGATCCCCAAGCTGCTGGCGATCCCTGTGTTTGTGATGTGCGTGGCGCTGTGCCGCCTGGTGGTGCTGTATTACCAGCGCCGCGGTCAGCAATGCTGGCGTTTGCTGTTTTGCACGCAAATGCTGTTTTTGCTGCTGTTCATGGTGGTCGGCCTTTCTGCGCTGCCGATCACGGATCCAGATGCCCCCATGGCGATTCTCGCGGGCATGATGGGAGTAGCCGCCATGAGCATACAGAATGCGCAGGCGCGCCTCATCAACCCGGGTCAGGTGCCCACCACCATCATGACCGGCAATATCACCCAGGCCGTGATTGATATGGTCGATATCCTCAGTCGTGATGTCACGCATCGCGATACCGCCCTCAAGCGCCTCAAGATCATCGGCCCCGCCATCTTTGCCTTTATGGCGGGCGTGGTCACAGGCGCGTATGCGTTTCTCTATGTCTCGTTTTACGCGCTGGTGGTGCCCTTGGTATTGCTGGCTGGCTTGGTGTTGCACGCCTCTTTGCGCCGGGCATAAAAATACCTGGCAACGTTACCGCTGCCAGGTATAACCCCTTGCGGAGTATTTCGACATGAAGTGAGAGAGGTCATGTCGCGTGATTCATACTACTCAGCCTCATCCGGAAACAGTATCGGGAGTTGTCCGAGATGCTTGTCAGTGTTTCGCCTAGGCTTGGGTATTGCCGCCGGGCGAACGGCCGGCTCTACTACTGGCGGCAGATTGCCAGCCGCTTGCTCCAGCCATCGCACCAAAACGCGCACAATATACGCCTGCTGATCCGTCGTTAACGCACGTCCCTGGGCAATGCCATGCCACTCCGCCAGACAACCGCGGCAACAACACGCCGTGGCATGCTGCGCAATAAACACCGGGTGGCCACGGAACGGCGTTTGCTTGCCATCACGCGCAGGCAGTGCCGCCGCCAACCGGTTCGTCACGATCTCCCCCGCGTGCTGCATCACCAGTGGCAAGCCCTTGTCACGCAAATACGCCTGCTCCTTAAGCCCAAGCTTGAACTGACGGCGAAAAGCCGACTGTTGCAAACGGTCAAACAGGGCATCCAGTGAGGGCATTCATGTACTCCGGTAAGTGAAGCGAGGCTTGAGGCCAAGCCGATATTCAGCTTGTGCTGCGGGATTCATCGATTAACGCGTATAATTGCACTCTTGCAAACCGAATGACAATCCCCATTGTCATAGTGTTGCAGATGCAAAACCAACAGGGGCCGACCAGGTTTCGACGTGGGTTGCAAAGCAGTGCAGGGCATACCGAGGCCTAGTCACCTCGTAAATAAACTAGAAAAAAGTATAGTCGCAAACGACGAAACTTACGCTTTAGCCGCTTAATCCCGGCTGAACGCTGCACCGAAGAGCCTCTCGGTCGGGCGGGGTAAAACCCGCAGCAGCGTCATATAGAGAGGATCGTGCGCTATTGGGTTACTTAATAACGCATTAAATCCAAGGTAACTCGCTTGATATTTGCTTGCTCGTTGGTGTGTATCAAGTTAAATCAAACAACACAGCTAAGTATGTAGAACTGTCTGTGGAGGGCTTGCGGACGGGGGTTCGATTCCCCCCGGCTCCACCATTTAAGGTTGTATAGTAGTCTAAAGCAATGTAAAGCAAGATGACGTAAGATAAAAAGCCCAATGGTTACAGCCACTTGGGCTTTTTTATTGCCTAATGATTTCCAATGTTCAGCATTGACAGTCCATAATTTTTTACAGTATTTTGAGCAGCATCTTCGAATCTCTGATTTCAGATACTGTATTGAGATACTGTAAATGCCACTTACTGAACTACAAATAAAACAAGCAAAGCCCCAGCCTAAGCCCTACCGCATGACAGATGGTCACGGGCTTTACCTTCTCGTAAACGAGAAGGGCAAATACTGGCGATATGATTATGCTTACTTCGGTACCCGTAAGACCCTAGCCATAGGCATCTATCCGGTTATTACGCTGGCTATGGCCCGAGAAAAGCACCTAGAAGCAAGAAGACTGCTGGCTCAGGAACCCCCAATCGATCCCTCCGCCCATAAAAAACAGCAAAGGACCGCACAAAAAGCAATTGTGCAAAACGCCTTCGAAAATATCGCCCGCGAATGGCTGACCTATTACCGCCCAGCGGTAAACTCAACTCACCATCAGAGAACCATGCGCCGCCTTGAGGTGTATCTGTTCCCATGGATCGGCAAAGCGGAAATATCAACGCTTACGCCTCCAGATATCCTAAAACCTCTCAAACTCATACAAGACCAAAACAAACTGGAAACTGCGCACCGAGTCTTACAGGTGACTAGCCAGATATTCCGCTACGCTGTCAGAACAGGCAGGGCGGGGCGTGACATCACCGCCGATTTGAGAGGGGCCATACCATCAGCCAGAACACGCCATATGGCGTCAATGACAGAGCCGGAAGACGTCGCCCAACTCATGAAAGCAATAAACGGCTTCAAAGGCTCTCTTACTGTCCAGATCGCCCTAAAGCTGGCTCCCCTCGTTTTCGTTCGTCCAGGTGAACTAAGGCGAGCAAGATGGGCTGACATTGACCTGGAAGCGAGAGAGTGGCGCTACATGGTTACGAAAACAAAAACAGAACACCTTGTCCCGCTCTCAACGCAGGCCGTAGAACTGCTTAAAACGATTCACCCTATATCTGGGCATGGGGAATGGGTTTTTAGGGGCGGACACGACCCCAGAAAGCCAATGAGTGAAGCGGCAATCAATGCCGCATTAAAGAGAATGGGCTACAACACCCAAACGGAGATAACAGGCCACGGCTTCCGCGCCATGGCCCGAACGATACTGCACGAACGCCTAAACTTTGATCCTTACGTTATCGAGCATCAGCTAGCCCACAAAGTACCTGACGCTCTAGGCGCTGCCTACAATCGTACAAAGTTCATTGAGCAAAGAAAGGATATGATGCAAAAATGGGCTGACTACATAGATAATTCTTACTTAAAAGCAAATGCATCGTAATGATCATATTCTGTCAATTTATTATTTATTAAGGAGGGGTCGTAATTTTTAAATAAACCATATTTATTTATAAAATAAGCGAAATGAAACCCTTCCTCACATTGTCCATAGTAGAATAAAAAGGCAACTTCCCATGAAGTTAGTTGAGACTTTACTATATCTATATATTTATTCTTATCAACAAAATCAAGTTCGTTATTTTTATCAATCATATCAATGATCAAATATAAGTTTGATAAGTATGGTCCAGCCGAAACTTTAATCGTCTTAATTGAATTGAGAAATCCTTTAATTACAGATTCGTTATCTCGAGCTTCTAAATTAATTAATGGATGTAATACCAAATAAAGTGTTTGAACTCCGTTTCCATTGGTGCTTGTACTGAATGCAATATTATTTAGCAACTCAGTATTTCTTTTTAATAACTGAAAAAAAACTCCCTCAATATTCTGTATCTCCAAAGCCCTTGTTGTTTTTTTCATTTCCTCTCGGGTGAGAGAAAGCTCATCTTTCTGGATTTGTATACTTTGCTGTTGCAAAGCCAAAGTTCTAACTAAAAAGACAAACGCAAAAAAACTTAGAATAGGATTTAACGTCCCTCCCATATAATCTCCAAATTGGCCCCATGTTGCCGTAAGGTCTGTGGACATGGAAGGGTTCAACCGGGAAAAGTAAATGTATAGATCGAGTAACATTATCACTACTGCCGTACATGCCCATCCGATCCATCCGTATTTTTTAATTAAATTTTCCATTTATCTCCCCTTATCTATCCAACCAGTTTTTTCTTATTCTTCGAGCGATTAACTCGCTTTTCTCTGACCTTGTAAGTCCTCAGCCAGGCCTTCCCGCTCAGGGTTCCTCTGCTTAATATCTGTTTGATCCGTAAGAAGATAGGCCGCAAACTCAGGCCAGAGCTCAGCAATTCTCAATAAGACACTTACCTGTGGGGAGTTTTGCCCCTGCTCGGTACGTATTAATGTTCCTTTGGCAATTCCTGTCTTATCCGCAAACTCTTGTCGGCCCATACCTAAGCCTTCTCGAATCAATCTTATTTTCTCTCCAACTGTTGACACGGTATGTCCATTCGTGGTTATATTTGCTTATGGTATGTCCAAGTATGGACATAGTAATGTAATGTAGCCTAAAGGAGCCTAACGCATTATGGACACTCCCTTCGACGCAAGTCAATTGACCGTCGTCCCCGTCATGTCACGCTCAAAATTCGCCCAACACGTCGGCGTCACCGAAGACACCGTGACAGGCTGGATAAATAAGGGCTATCTCCCCGTGGTCGAGATCGGCAAATACCGCCTGGTCAACCTCGCGCTCGTCACCAAAAACGCGTTAGAGCAATCCTTTTATGAATAAGACTCCCCTCGGCCACGCCCGCACCGTAGGGGCTTAACACCCAAGCAGCGGGTACATAAGCACTCAATCACTAAAGGAAACACACCATGGAACTCAAAATTCAAGTACTGGCAATCAACTCACGCACTGGCAAAAGCGAACGCGGGGAATACGTCCGCCACGATCTGCAATGCTTCGTCGATCAGGTAGTAGGCGTCATCCCAAGTTATGACCCGGATTTCAAGCCAGAGGCTGGCTTTTATATGGCATCCATCGGCTGGAGTAACTACCAAGGGCGGCTACAACCCCGCATTGAAAAACTCACCCCCGTTATCCAGGCAAAAGAGCAAGCACGGGAACAGGTAAAGGCATAAAACAAAAGCCCTGAAAGGCGGCAACCAATCAGGGCTCTCTATTTTTAACCATAGTGAGGATGGCTAAAACATGGGTTCAAGCTTAGCACTAGATCAGGATCATGTATATACGGAACTCCCCGATTATCACTTAACAATCAGGGAGTTCGCCTCAGGAATGGTGGAAATGATACAAAGGCGTGTCAACTTTATGGAAGAGCTACGGAAATCCCGCTCACACGGGATCAGGGGCCTGCCACGCCAAAAAACCGAAGAGGAAATCGAAGCCTCTCAAGAAGAAAACCTCCGCCGTGCCGAACGCCGCGCCCGGCAAAAAGTCCGCTTTCTGATCCAGTCCATCGGGGCCGATCACCTCCTGACGCTGGTCTATCGCGAGAACATGACCGACAGCGACAAGCTCAACGAAGACTTCACCCGCTTCGTGCGCCTCGTTCGCGAAAAATACCCTGATTGGCTCTATGTCGCCGTCAAGGAATACCAGGAACGCGGCGCATTGCACATGCACATTGCCTGCGTCGGCAAACAGGATGTCCACCACCTCCGCAAGTGCTGGTATATCGCCATCGGTGGCAACGCCAATGACACTGGAGAAAACACCAAAGGTCAGATAGACGTGCGCTACCGTAAAAAGCGCTTCTCCGGCCAATCGCCGATTTTCACATGCTTGCAGCTCGCCGCGTACTTGAGCAAATACATCAGCAAGACCTTCGCCCATAGCCGCGAATTGGGCGAACGCCGCTATAAATCGAGCCGTGGCATACCAGCCCCCAAGGTCATGCGCCAATACCTGGGCGCATTCGCCGCCATTCATAAAGAGCAGACCTTCCCCGTTGCCACCAAACATACCCTGGGCATCGCTGACTTGATGGGCGTCTTTGATTACCAGATATGGGCCACCAAAGACCTCGATTTGCTCATATTGAGAGGGACAATCAATGCCAGTGTGTGACTCAGCATATAACGCCCTCGAAACCTGCAACCAATCGCTATTTTCTGTGATTGGGACAACTTCCTCACTACGCGCTTCGGCACATGATTTCGCTTTTTACCAAGCGAAAGGAAGTGCCATGAGTCAAGATTTTGTGCCTATGCGCACGTGTATACAGCGGGCCAATTTTGGCTTCTTTCTGAATCTCCGAAATAACCCGCGATATGCCGAATCCGCCTCATATCTATGCTCATTAACGCTGGATAAACTCGGCGGCATGGCCGGGGTTTGGTAAAAAACACTGAAATGGAAAAGCATCTTTTATTCCTCACGCTACTGCTTTTATCCGGCCTTGCTAGGGCCGAAGGCTATTTGGCAGCTGGCGTTTGCTGGTCCTCATCGCAGGAAGCGATTGATGCTTTTTACAGTGCGCAGCATATTCTGGTGGTGGGTAACTCGGGCACTAACTCCTACCGCATGGCCTACATCAAGGATTCCGGGATATGGAAATTAACTATCTATAACCCTGTAACTGCCTCCAACCCGACGACTACACTAAATGCGCCATTGAATGTATACGGCACATGCACGTATGTGGCCGGGAGTGGGACAAGCTCCGGTAATGGGTCTGGTTCTACCACTGAATACGACTACACCGAGGCCGCCGCTTTTTGGGCCTTCGCATTTACAAACGTGTTACTGCTCTGGCTAGTCGCCAAAAACGCCGGGGCCATCATCAGCGCTGTGCGCCGATGGTAAAAAAGAATTAGGGGTACTGTTCCCTAGTGCCGCGTGGGGCAAGCCACGCTTTAAATTGGGAGTTTTAAACATGAAATTGATGAACCAAGCAAAGCGCTTCGGCGCAAAACTGCAACTGGCTGCCGTATCTGGTGTAGCGGGTATTGCTTCAAGCAATGTCCATGCGGCAACTTCGCCCGTTGACTTTAGCACCCTCACTGCCTCGGTAGACTTCAGCACCGTCATCACCGCCATTCTGGCCGTTGCCGCCATCATGGTTGGTGTATACGTCGCCTGGAAGGGCGCCCGTATGGTGATCTCCGCCGTTCGCGGTCTGTAATCTGCAACCGGGCTAGTCTTTCGGGGCTAGCCCATCCACCCCAATGCTTGCAACACTCTCACCAGGTGACCTCCTCAATTTCCTCATGTTTGAAATGGGGCTGCTATGCGCCTGGGCCGTCATAAAAGGGCTAAGCGATGATTAAATTCAAGCGCCTTTTACTGTGTCTAACGCTCCTGTTGAGCGCAACCCTCGCGTATGCATACAAAGTCACCGTCGAAAGCTGTGGCGCTGGCCCCAATGTTGTCCTATGCGGCGAAGACGGCACCCCCGTCGCCGAAATTCCCCAGGGCAATACCACCACACCAACGGAATTAAACCTATCCAAAGGCGGCACCACCTTGCGCATCCCGCTGACAACGGATCCGTCCAAACAGCCCAAGGCTCCTGACGCTCCATCCGTGATTGATCCTGAATTGCAAGTAAAGTATGAGTGCTACTTTGCGACATACGGATTTGGTGAGTTTTCGCCCAAGGCAACGGGCGATACGATGGCCGAGGCGTGCGCTGCCGCCTGCCCAGGCAATTACGATGCATCTGCCGAATATTGTTCTGGGGGGAGCTGGTATTACCAGCGCGGTGGCGCGGTTACAAGCACCAAATGCCCGGAGGGTTATGAATCCAATGACGCAAAGTGCTATTTACAGGATGCCCGCCTTGCTAAAACCGACGGCAATATGGATTTTTCATTATCCAATGCCAATGGCACCCCCGTTTATACGCCTCTTTCTGACGCTGATTTTATGGACTCTCTTTATAATCAGCCTTCGTCCAATCAGGTCGTATTCGGAGGCGGTTCTACCTCTAATCCATACCAGGTAATTACCTCAGCGACTTCCAGCGGCACCAACATCCAGATTCAAACAAATACAACCGATGGCAACGGCAACTCCTACATAAAAACCACCAATTACAGCTTTTCATCTTCTGGCGCTTATCAGGGCTCCTCCAATTCAAGCTCCGCTGGCTCACTCACAGGCGGCGGTGCTGGCGGCACATATACCAATGGCTCCAGTTCTTCAGGCTCTGGCACCAACAATAATCAAGTCCAATTCCCCAATGATTACGCCCGATCTGGTGAGGCTCTTGAAGCCGCAAATACGATCAATTCCCGCCTGGATCAGATAAGGCTTGATTTGCTTAATCCAGGCGATAGTTCGGATATGGCATCCACCATGCCAACATCCAGCCCGTTAACGGATATGTTTTCTTCGCTGTCAGCCTTTCAGGTGCCCGCATACACCGGGGTATGTCCTTTTGATGCTCAATTTGAACTGTTCAACCACGTGTATTCCTTCCATGTGGCATGCGTTCTCATAGAAAACAATTTCGCCATTATTCGCGCCGCCTTTACCGTGCTGTTCACGCTCGCGGCCCTGTTTATCGTATTGGGGGCTTAAATGCTGCGTTGGCTTCTTCTTGCTCTCCGCTGGTTGATTGGCGTAGCTCAGATTAAGGCCGTCATTGCAACCGTCCTCACGGTGCTCCTGAGTTTCGCTGTTTCTGAACTGTCGCCCTTGTTGGCTGGCTTCTTATCGTCAAGCTCCCTAATTGCAGCCTTTTCAGGCTTGCATCCCTCTATCTGGTATTTCCTCAATCTGCTCAATATTGCCTATGGCGTGCCCGTCGTCATCGGTGCCTATATCTCCCGGTTTCTTATTCGTCGCATTCCCTTCATTGGTTAACGTATGGCAATCAAAGCGTATGTCGGCATCATGGGGAGCGGTAAAACCTATGAGGTGGTCACGGTTGTCATCCTGAATGCCATCCGGCAGGGCAGGCGTGTAGTGTCCAACATTGCAGGCCTGAACTATGACGAAATGCAAAAACTCCTCGTGGCCGAAGGGCTGGAGGAATCAGCGCTTGGTCAGCTGGTCAATGTCACGCATGACCAGGTGAAAGACCCTGCTTTCTGGCGTACGGATAAAGATGAAGAGCAGGGCATACAGGCATTCATTCAACCCGGTGATTTGCTAGCCCTCGATGAAATCTGGCGGTTCTGGGATGGCTTCGCCCTCAAGGATGAAAACGGCCTGCCACGTCCGGCCCGCGTCATGAATTTTTTCCGGATGCATCGCCACTTCCCACATCCTGAAACCGGAGTCACTTGCGACGTCGCGATCATTACCCAAGATGTCATGGACATTCACCGTTCGGTGCGGGCCGTCATCGAGGAAACATACCGTATGGAAAAGCTGACGGCCGTCGGTCTATCCAGTCGCTACCGTGTCGATATTTTCAAGCGAGCCCGCATCGTCAAAACGCCGCTACGCTCTTTGCAACGTGCATACGAGCCTAAATACTTTCCCCTCTACACCTCCAACAGCCAGCAAAAGGAAGGCGACGCCAGCGCCAGGGAAACCAATATCGACAAACGCGGCAATATCCTCTCTGGAAAACTGTTCCTGTTCTTCATCCCACTGCTGCTCGCCATTGCATTATTCAGCCTGTTTTTCGTCTGGAAATTTCTTCACCCTGCATCAAACGCCCAACCTAAAGCCGATACTGAACAGACCTCCAATCAACCGCCTGCCGTAAACAATCCGGCGCCCGCTGCAAGCAATCCACCTGCACCGACGGATAAATGGCGTATCGCAGGCTTTTATAAATACCGCGATACACTCACCCTTGTATTGCGTAACGATGCCGGCACGCACCGGTATGTAGTCAGCCCTCCCAATATCCGCATGGTGGGTCTTGATGTTGGTGCCGTCCTGGGCGATGAAGTCTTTTCCAACTGGTCAGGCGCTGAAAACGCCGATCGCGCAAAAATGCCTCAGCCATGAGAATCTTTCTTCTTATTTTCTTGGCATTCTCAATGTCAGCTGTTGCAGCCGATGAAGAAAAAATCAACGTCCAGCTGGATGCGGTCCGATTAAGCGAGCTGATAAAAATCGGCTACACCGAAGTGCTGAATACGGGCTACATTGCCGATGACGCATTTATCAATGATTCCCGTGCCGTCACCTTCCGCATTGCCAGCATGTCGAAAGAAGAGCTCAAGCAATCCGTTAACCTGCTGCTGGATGTTTATGGCTACAAACTGGAGCATATCGGCAAAACCCTATTTATCAGCAAGAAGTCAGACGGCCCGGAAAGAGTAGGGGACAAGCGCCCCTTTTATTATCAGCCTCGCTACAGGTCAGTGCGCTACATATCCGATCTGGTCGCCAGTATTTTTACCAATGGCCGCTTCACCTTTCAGCGCCAGGTGCAAAGCACTTCAAATACAGCTTCAACCAATGTATCGAGTGGATCTGTTCCCGGTTCTTCAGTGACGCAAGGAAATACAAACACCCTTGATACAGGCACCAACGCTTACTCGCAGATTGCAAAGGATTCTGACGCCTTCATTTTTTATGGCACAGAAAAGGAAATAGACCAGCTCCAGGCGCTGCTAGTCCAGATTGATAAGCCACAAGGTGAAGTCGTCGTTAAAGCCATCATTTACGAAGTAACCAACACCGAGAACAAACAAACGGCCTGTCATCCCTCTCCATGCGGGTAACGGTCATTTTGTTACTGGGTGTTCTGGTTGTTCTGTTTTTGATGGAATGGCCCAAGACCTTGGTTGGTATTGCTGCATTATCGTTGCTGATTTGGCACGCGGGGCCTTTTTTTTCCTTTGGCCTTGTGCATCCTCTTAGTCCTGTCTGGGTGCGGGCTACCGTCATTTCGTTCATTTTTCTTTTGTATGTCGCTTGGGGCTTGTACAAACTATGGCCGCTAGTGCTTAGCGACGAGGTATTCGCTATAAAGATGCGACGAGATGATGGCGCGCAAATGGCCGCTAAGAATGAAGTAAAGGCTATAGGCCAGCTTGCACGCAAAGCTGTTTCTCAATTGAAGCAGATGCATATGACCATGGCTGGGGGGACTGGCTCGTTTTGGCGGATGTTGCGCAGGGTGGTTGAGGGCAAGCGATACCTCTATGAGTTGCCCTGGTACATGATCATTGGCAATCCAGGCGCTGGTAAAACCACGGTGCTATTGAATTCTGGCCTCAAATTTCCGGTTTCCGAGCAACCGGAGGCGACCAGCGCCAAACAGACATTGGCAAAAAATCCGGGTAGCCGCTGCTTCACACGCCCCATTTATTGCTGGTGCTGCTCCCTCCAATTTGCAAATGGATTCTTGGCAGGAGCTTGCTAATCCAAGGGACCTCGCAAAAATTACGGGTAACCTCGAGCATGCCGCATGGAGCTCCCTTCGCGAGACTGAGGATGCAAGGTATATAGGCCTCGCAATGCCTCGCTTCCTGGCGCGACTGCCATATGGCGCCAAAACCAATCCAGTTGATGCGTTTGATTTTGAAGAGGAAACCGAAGGCGCAGATCACCGCAATTATGTCTGGAATAACGCGGCTTATGCGATGGCGGTTAATATCAATCGCAGTTTCAAACTCTATGGCTGGTGCACCATGATTCGTGGTGTGGAGTCTGGGGGCACAGTAGAAAACCTTCCTTGCCATACATTCCCAACGGATGACGGTGGTTTCGACATGAAATGTCCTACCGAAATTGCCATTTCTGATCGCCGTGAGGCTGAGCTGGCTAAAGCGGGTTTTATTCCATTGGTACACCGCAAAGGCACTGATCATGCAACATTTATTGGTGCTCAATCTCTGCAAAAACCGCAGGAGTATGTTGATCCTGATGCAACTGCAAATGCCAATCTGTCAGCACGCCTGCCTTACCTGTTTGCCAGTACTCGTTTTGCTCATTATCTGAAGTCTATCGTGCGCGACAAAATCGGCGCATTTAAAGAACGCGAAGACATGCAGCGCTGGCTCAATGAATGGATCATGAATTACGTGGATGCTGATCCTGCCAATTCCAGTCAGGAAACCAAGGCGCGTCGCCCATTAGCTGCTGCTGAGGTCGTGGTAGAGGATATTGAAGGTAATCCTGGGTACTACAGCGCGAAATTTTTCCTGCGTCCGCATTTTCAACTAGAAGGTTTGACGGTCAGCTTGAGGCTGGTTGCTAAATTGCCTTCTGTGAAAGCAGCCGCGTAATTACCTCCCTCAACGCAATTTTTTTAAGGAAAACATCATGGCACAAGACATATTTTTGAAAATCAACGGTATTGATGGTGAAAGTCAGGATTCGTCTCATAAAAACGAAATTGAAGTGTTGACATGGGATTGGCAAATATTACAAGAATCCAACATGCATGCTGGCTCTGGTGGGGGCGCTGGCAAGGCAACAGTCAAGGATCTCAATTTTTCGCACTATGTTGATCGTTCCAGTCCTAATCTCATGAAATTCTGCCTGACTGGAAAACATATTCAAGAGGCTGTTCTTGTAGTTCGCAAGGCTGGCGGTAGTCCTCTCGAATATCTCAAGATCACCATGTCTGACGTGGTTATTACCAATGTGATGCCGTCAGGCTCAAGCTCAGATGAGCGTATCGTCGAGGATGTCAGTTTGTCTTTCGCAAAAGTGAAGCAGGAGTACACCGTTCAGAACCAACAAGGTGGCTCTGGTGGCGCAGTGACGGCAGGCTATGACATCAAGCTGAATAAAGAAGCTTGATTGCTAAACAAGACAGGGAATGGCGATTTGTCATTCTTTTGATCTGCTCGAGTTGTTGACGATAGTAAAACCGATGTTTTATGTGTCGTCAGCAACTTCTGTTGCAACTCCTAATGAGTCACGGGTCTCATGAGCAAAATATTTTTCAACAGTTTTTTATTGGTTTTTGCTGCGATTGTATTAATGCTGCCTTTCTATGGGCAGGCAGACCAAGTCAAAGAGCCTACTCGACTGATACTTAAGCTAGAGGCTTCTGGTGATGTGAATCCAGATCAGACCGGACGAGCCTCACCCATAAAAGTAAGAATATACGAATTAAAAGACTCAGCAGTCTTCGCCGATGCTGATTATTTTAGTATTGATAATACAGATAAAACTCTTTTGGCCGCTGACATGCTTACGGTACATTCAAACCATTGGTCGAAGACGTGCGAGAACTACTAAATAATCTGCTTGTTCGCAGTGCGCAAAGTATTCAATTAATTCAAAAGCCACACGGCATGTACCTTGCCAGCCTTGACCCTGCCGAGATCGCAAGCTTTAGCAGTATGGTTTTGGCAGTAACCGCTAATATGCCCGGGGAGCTACTAGCTCAGCAATTTCCCGCCCATGGCAAGCTGGCTCCTGCGGATAGACTGCCCGAGCTCGTCCATTTGCATCTTCCGGGCATTGCATTACGAATGCTTCCTGTGCCACCACGTCAAATTCCATTTAATGCAGGATACATATATTTCCAAGTCGATCAGCAAGGGCCGCTCTGGGAACATATGCTACAACATGGCGGTATTGGTTTGCATGTTGCAACCCGTTTCCCGGGGTTGCAGATGGAGTTGTGGGGGATACGCTAATGGCACGCAAATTTATCGTTGTCGGGGATCCTACAGATCATGCAGGCAAGGTAGTTAGTGGTTCGCCTACACATACCATTAATGGCAAGCCTGTTGCCAGATTGGGGGATAAGGTTGATTGCCCTAAGAGGTATCCTGATGGTTCACCGCACGGAGTAAACCTTATTGTTGAAGGGGAAGCCAATTGCTTGATTGATGGTATTCCAGCAGCCCTTGAAGGCCATAAAACTGAATGTGGTTGTTGTCTGGTGGGAACAGTGAATGCCAGTTATGGTTAGTCTGATATTCGTGAACAGTTTTTTATTTATAATTATTTAACTATCCATTCGATAATCAAATATCGCTCAGTTACTCAAACTATCGCGTCACCACCGACGCCCACTGATCACGCATCAGTTGGCTATCCAGCCGACCATCGAGCCAGCTTTGGTAGGCGTTGTTGTCAAACAGTACTAACTCAATCACGGGAAATTCTTCAGCGAGGGCGGCCATGGCCATGCAGTGGGGTTTCCATTGCACGGCGGTGGCGTCTTGTTGTGTGAGCCAGTCGGTTTCGGTGCCGTAGTAGGTGAGTGAGAGCGACTCTGGCATGCCTTGCACATTGCAGATGTGGAGAAGCTGGCCGCGGGCTACTTCGATCAGCTGGCGTTTGTAGCTGACGAGGTTGCGCAGGGTGTTTTCTATTTCGTCGGGAATGGGTTGGGCGTTGCTTTCCCAGTTTTTCCAGGTGGCGAGGGGGACGGCGGCGACCATGTAGGCAGCTTCTTGCGGGGTGTAGCCTAGCGACAGGCGAAGTGCTTGTAGGGTGGTTCCATTCATGAGGAGATTTTACCGTGTTGTGTGAGCTATTCAGGCTTTTTTGTTGGCGATATATTTTGCCCTGTCATCAATTTGACGCAAAACTGTAACGCATGCCTGTAGCACCTTGCTATAGACTTGAGCCCGTGAATTTCTGATGTAAATGGGAGCGATTATGAAGATGAGTAGTCCGGAGTATTTGGAGCAGGCTAAAAAGCTGAGTGCGGAAGAGCAGGAGCGATTGCTTTCCAGAATGGCAGGTAAATTGCCGCGCCGTCTGCAAAAAGACAAGCTCAGTAAGGAAGAGGCCCTTGCGATTCAGCTGGAAATCGAGGATGAGCAGCTGCATGAGTGGCGTGCCCGCATGCATGCGATCAAGGCTAAAAGCAAGGCAGAAGCCGAGCCCAAGGTGAAGGCTAAATCAGCCAAGCAAGCGGTGGAAGAAGCGCCTGCTGCCGTCAAAGCAGCAGTCAAGAAGGCTGTGGCTGAGAAAGAGCCGGTAACGTCTGCGGTACAAAAAACAGACTCGCCAGCGAAGAAGGTTGCCAGCAAGAAGAAAACATTAAGTTAAGTCCGGACTGCTTGAGTATCACTTTGCGATCCGATGCAGCGTGCAGATCAAGCGCTGAGGTAATGCATCGCTGATTACACTCAGGAGTATTCCAATAAAAAAGCCCCATGCTTGCATGGGGCTTTTTTATTGACTAACTGCAGGCCAAGGCTATTGACGCCAGGGATTAGCCTTTGATTTTTAGCAGGATTCTTCTGAAGACCTGGGTCAGGGCGTTGCCGTCGAGTTTGTAGTGTTTGTAGAGGGGCTGTTTTACTTCCCACTGAATTTTGAGGCCAGCGGGGAAGGTGACGAGATCGCCTTTGCCGAATTTCACGGTTTCGCCATTCTCCAGGGTGGCGATGCATTCGCCTTCCAGCAGGTAGGCAACTTCTTGTTCAGGAAATACCCATGGGAATACGGAGACTTCTTTTTTCCAGGTGGCCCATTTGGTGACCCCTAGCTTTTCCAGATGATCTTTTGAGGGGTTATGTTCAACGATGATCTTGCTCATGTGTTTGTGATGTCCTGTCTGGTTGGTGGTTCGGATATGCAATGTTTGCTTATGGTAGTGCAATTGGGCTTTCCCGTGTGCTTATGCAAACCATGTTGTGCAGATTTACATGCCGGAGCAATCTCGTGCTGCATTGGCTATAGAGGAGTAGCATGTGCTTGTCCGCATGAGGAAAATTAAAGAAAAAGGTGCATGCGACGATACCTTAATAAAGGGTAAAAATAATAAGAGCAGTACGGAGAGGATATGTCAGGGAATGGATATCAGCCGTCGCCAGAGGATTTTCTGTATTCGGGCAAGCATGCAGATCTGACGCTGGAAATTGTGGAGATGCTCTACGCCAGTAGCACACGGTCATTCGTGTTTGCGACTATCGTGGCGATTTTGTTGGTGTATGTACAGTCGGACGTGATTCCATTGTCCGTCAGCCTTGCCTGGATCACTTTTTTTCTGATTGCCTACATCCTGCGCAAGGCTTTGGTCTGGGTTTACCTGCACACGCCTGCGCATTCTTATCATCCTGTTTTCTGGCTTAACTGGTTCCGTGCTTTGTCCGGGCTATGCGGGGTTGCCTGGGGCTTGTCCGGCATTTTTCTGTTCTATCCTGACGATACGGCGCATCAGGCATTTTTGACGCTTGCCTTGGCGGGCGTGTGTGGCGGAGCGGTCATGGCCTATGCGACTGATAAGCCTACCGCGTTTGCGTTTGCTGGCGGACTGGTGCTGCTGGGGCTGCCGCGGTTTTTCTGGGATGGCAATCACTTCTCCATGCTGATGGCAGTGAATCTGCTGCTTTTCATTTTATATGTTTCGATTGCCAGCTTTAAATTGGCCAACCGTTTACGCGAAAACATTGCGTTGCGCATTACGGCGCATCAGAGCCAAGAGGCAATCAATGCCATGGCACAGCGGCAAAAGTTGCATATCGACCATACGCCGCTTGCTGTCATTGAGTGGGATGTAGGCTTCAGGGTGACTTCCTGGAATGCAGCTGCGGAGCATATTTTCGGTTATCCGCCTTCGGAAGCCATCGGGCAGCACATCAACTTTATTGTGCCGCCGGATGGCCGTACCATGGCCCAGGACATCATCAACAAGCTGGCGCATGAGGCTGGCGGCCAGCATTGGCAGCATGACAATGTGCGGCGGGATGGCCGGGTGATTCATTGCGAATGGTTTAATACCGCGATCAAGAACGACCAGAATCGCATTATCGGATTTGCGTCCTTGATTCAGGATGAGACGGCCTACAAGAAGGCACAGGATGAGATTGAGCGCCTGGCGTATTTTGATGCCTTGACCAATCTGCCGAATCGACGGCTGTTGATGGAGCGGCTTTCGCAGGCGCTTCACAATAGCAGAAGCTCCCTCCGCATTGGCGGTCTGATGTTTATTGATCTGGATAACTTCAAGACACTGAACGATAGTCGCGGCCATGCGTTTGGTGATTTGCTGCTGAAAGAGGTGGCGACGCGGCTGCAGCGCGCAGTCAGAAACCACGATACCGTAGCCCGCATTGGTGGGGATGAGTTTGTTCTGCTGCTGGAGGATATTGGGCGGGATGAGCAAGCGGCTATCCAGACGGCCAGCCATATCGCGGAAAAAATTCTTGGAGATATCGCCCTGCCGGTTGACTTGGGAAACTATAAGCATCAATGCTCCGCCAGTATTGGAATCTGCCTGTTCCAGCGCCAAGGCATGCATGTGGAAGAGGTGCTTAAGCGGGCAGATGCTGCCATGTATGAAACCAAGCGGGCGGGACGCAACAATTACCGCTTCTTTGATGAAAGCATGCTGCCGGTGATCGATTTGCGTGCCAGTCTCAAAAATGATCTGCGTTTTGCACTTTCGCTGGGGCAGTTTGAGCTGTATTACCAGCGGCAAGTAAATCGCCAGATAGAGACGACGGGGGCTGAGGTGTTGCTGCGCTGGCATCATCCGGAACGTGGCATGGTGCCGCCCGGGGAATTTATTCCGTTGGCGGAAGAGTCGGGATTGATTATCCCCATCGGCAATTGGGTGTTGCAGCAGGCCTGTATGCAGCTGGGGAAGTGGAGCCAGTATCCTAAAACCCACCACTTGCGGCTGTCGGTCAACGTGAGTGCCATGCAGTTTGGTCAGGCTGACTTTGTCGAGCAGGTGCGCCATGCCTTGCTTGAAAGCGGGTGCGATCCAAAGTTGCTGGTGCTCGAGCTGACAGAAAGTCTGGTGATTCAAAATATTGATGACATCGTCAGCAAGATGCAGGCGCTTAAAAATATTGGCGTTTCGCTTTCAATGGATGATTTTGGGCTTGGCTATTCTTCGCTCTCGCTACTGCGACGCTTGCCGCTGGATTCGTTGAAAATAGACCAGAGCTTTGTGCGCGAGATTGAGGATAACGCGCCTGAAAACGACAGCGCCGTGATCGTGCAAACCATTGTCGCCATGAGCAAAAATCTGGGGTTGGACGTGATTGCAGAGGGCATAGAAGAGCCTTATCAACAGGCTTTTCTTGAGCAGGTGGGGTGTTATGCCTATCAGGGCTATTTATACGGCAGGCCGACTGAATTATCAGTATTTGAGCATGCCCTTTAAACAATGAGCAATTCAATAAAATAAAAATAAAGGGGGGATTATGCGGAATGACCATGTTGCGATACATCTTCTGTTCAGGGCGCTCTTGTTGGTCGCTATTCCCATCACCTTGCCCGCGACGGCCCATGGCGCGGGGTTTTCTCTTATCGAGCAAAGCGTCAGTGCCATGGGCAATGCTTATGCAGGCGCCGCTGCCAGTGCGGAGGATGCCTCCACGGTATATTTCAATCCGGCTGGGATGGTGTACTTGTCCCAATCGCAACTGGTGGTGGGGGCCCATGCCATTCGCCCATCAGGGCATTTCAACAACGAGGGCTCGGTAAATGCCCTGGGCCGTCCCGGTAATGGGGAGGGCGGCGACCTCGGCAGTTGGGCGGTGGTGCCCAATCTGTATTACTCGCATGTGGTAACGCCGGATATACGGCTGGGTATTTCTGTGAACGCACCTTTTGGCCTGAAGACAGAATATGACAAGGATTGGATAGGCCGCTTTCAGGCCGTGAAGTCGGAACTCAAGACCTACAACATCAACCCCGCTATGGCATTTCGAGTGAATGATCGCCTGTCGCTGGGGTTGGGTGTGTCGGTGATGTATGCGGATGCCGAACTCACGCGCGCGGTCAACCTGGTCTCGAGTGAGAGCACGGCGCATATTTCGGGCGATGATTGGGGCTATGGGTTTAACCTTGGCGCCATCTATCAGCCAGCCAGCGATACGCGCATTGGCCTCGCTTACCGCTCCCGTGTCGTTCAGCATCTGGAGGGGACGGTGAAGTTTGGGCAGGCGCTGGCGGCCAATAACGGCAGGATCAGCGCCAATCTGGATCTGCCGGAATCCTTGTCCTTAAGCGCCATTCATCAGTTGAATCCGCAATGGGAGCTGCTGGGCGACATCAGCTGGACGCGCTGGAGCCAGTTCAATGAATTGCGGATTCTCAATAGCAACGGAACTGTGCTTAGCCTGACCCCGGAAAACTGGCACAACACCATGCGCTATTCGCTGGGCATCAGTTATCGTTACAACCCGCAATGGAAGCTCAGGGCTGGCGTAGCCTATGATGAGGAAGCCATGAGTGAGCAGTACCGCACAACGCGTATTCCCGGCAATGACCGGCTTTGGCTGACGCTGGGAGCAGGCTGGGACTTCTCAGAAAAGGATCGTCTGGATGTCGGCTACGCACATTTGTTTTTAAGGGATGCGCGTATAGATGACAACCAGAGTAGTGCATCTGCCGGCTTTAATGGCCGTATTACCGGAAGTTATGACAGCGACGTCAATATTGTTTCCGTGCAATGGAGCAGGCGGTTTTAATAAAAAATGAGACGAGCTAGTGGAGAGCGCCGGGATTTTAAAACTTTTACAAACTGTTACATTTATAGAATTAGCTATCAAACCCTATGTGGATAGTAAGCATTACTTATTAAGTAATTGATAATCCATAAAAAAATAAATGCTCTCAAACGGCGTTTTATTGGCAGTCAACGCTTGTAGGACTAATCCTACAAGCCCGACAGACAAACTCGTCTGAGAGCATGAGCGGGAAATATATACCATTGGTTCTGCAATATTTTCATTCCCTAATAGAAGTATTGCACAACCCTTCGTTATATACCCGTCGTTTCCCCAACGGCGGGTATTTTTTTGTCTATTGATTCTACTGGCTTTTCACGCGTATGCGCTAGCGGACAGAGCGATAAACCTGCCTCTTTTCACGTTTGCTCAATACCAGCTGCCATAGCTGGCCTTGCCGCGAGCGGAAGTAGCCAGCGCAACACATCAGGTAATAGCGCCACATGCGGTAAAAACGCTCGCCATACTGCGCTGAAAGGGTAGGCCATGCCTCGTTGAAGTTCTGCCACCAACTCATCAACGTGCGGTCGTAATCCTGACCAAAGTTGTGCCAGTCTTCGAGAATGAATTTGTCCTCGATGGCTTGTGCAATTTCGGCCGCGGACGGAATTTTTCCATTAGGGAAAATGTAATTATCTATCCATGCATCCGTGTTGGGCGCTGTGACATAGTTTCCTATGGTATGTAGCAAAAACAGTCCATCTTTCTTGAGAAGATCGTGTGCTTTCTGGAAGTAAACCGGATAGTTTTTGGGCCCCACATGCTCAAACATGCCGACTGAAACAATTTTGTCGTACTGCCCGCGCAGATCACGATAATCCATGAGCCTGATCTCAACGGGTAAGTGCGCGCAGCGTTGCTGGGCCAATGCTTGTTGTTCTTTGGAAACAGTAATGCCGGTGACATTCACGCCATAATGCTCCGCCGCATAGCGCGCGAGGCCGCCCCAGCCGCAGCCGATTTCCAATAGATGTTCGCCTGGCTTTAGCGCCAGTTTGCGGCAGATCATGTCCAGTTTGTGCTGCTGGGCCTGTTCCAGATTGTCGGCACGCTCCCAGTAGGCGCAGGAGTAACTCATGGAGGAGTCCAGCATGGCCTCGAAGACATCGTTGCCAATGTCGTAGTGCTTGTGCGCCACGGTAAATGCACGTTCTTGCGATTGCAAATTGAAGATGCGATGACGCACGGCTTCAGCCAATAAGCGAACACGGGCCCAGCCTTTCAATTTGCGATCGAGATCTGCGCTCAGCAGACGATGAAAGGTTTCATCCAGCTGCTCGGCTTCCCACAAGCCCTCCATATAGGCCACGCCAAATCCCAGCGAGCCTTTATACAGAATCATCCGGTAGACTTTTTCATCGTAGATCTGGATATCCCATGGCTGATTTCCATTGATGGAAAGCCCGACATCGGCCAGAAGATCGCGTATCACTTGCGGCGGCTCAGGCTGCGGGCGCGATGGTTGATGAAAAAACGGCGTTGTTTCTGTTAGCTTGTGCACAACCATTCACTCCCATGACTAAGGTGGCGCAGCAGGGCGCCACGGTTAAGCATCGATAAGAACTGGATGAACGCGTATCCCCTGAATGACAGCAAACGAGCAGGGGCGATACAGAATTCAGCATGCCATTGATCTTGCTCAGTTAATCCTAGCAATACCAATGCCAGCAAAGGCCTGAAGGCGGCTGATGCCGGACGAGGATATTCATTCTGTGTTTTTTGAAAGGGTATGCCGAGCGAATGAGGAATTCAAGGGTTTGCTCTGCTCCATGCGGGTAGGCCGTATGTCTGACATGCATATCAGACAAATGCCGACAGATCGAAAACCGGAAGACCTTGTATTATGAATTCACAACATTTCCTGACTCTTAATGTTGTGACTCTCTCTGATGAGTGAGCCTGTTATACCCGCTGTTATCCCCGATGGCGGGTATTTTTTTGCCCATTTTTTGCGATGCTTGCATTTGGCTGCAAGTGTACGGGTTACGAAACCTGCAGGATAAAGACCGTTCTCAGCATCACTTCCTGATCGGTGTTGGCGCTTTAAGGTTTGATGTAGGCCTCAAATGCCGGGGCTGGCAGGGGCGGGGAGAAAAGATAACCCTGTCCAAAATCGCAGCCTATCTGCTGAAGCAATTCACGTTGTTCTTCTGTTTCAATACCTTCAGCCACTACCTTGATATCCAGTTTGTGCGCCATGATGACTATCGCTTCGCACAAGGCCATGTCGCTGGAGTTGCGGCTGAGGTTGCGCACAAAAATCCGGTCTATCTTGAGGTAATCAATGTCAAACTTCTTCAGGTAAGACAAGGACGAATAGCCCGTGCCAAAATCATCCAGTGCCACTTGCACGCCGGCATCGCGAAACCCCAGCAGCTGGGCAGATACACTTTCATCGGTATGCATCAGCAGACCTTCGGTAATTTCCACCACGATGCTTTGCCGAGGCAGACCGTTCATCAGCAAAAACTCTATCCAGGCCTGATGTCCATTGGTCTCGTTATGGAATTGCACGGGAGATTTGTTGATGCTGATCTGAAAGCCCGGGTGATGCAGCGATTGCAAACGCTTGGCCTGGCGGGCTGCTTCGTAAAATACCCAATTGCCAATGTCAACAATCAGCCCGGTTTCTTCTGCCAAAGGGATGAAACTATCTGGAGGAATCATGCCGCGCGTGGGATGTTGCCAGCGTAACAGGGCTTCGGCCTTGTGTACCTGTCCAGAGGCAAGGTCGACTATCGGTTGGTAGTACAGCTCAAATTGCTGCCCAGGCAGCGCCAGATGCAAGTCATTGCTGAGACGCATGCGGTTTTGAGCATGCGCCTGCATGGAGGCGGTGAAGTAGGAGTAGCGGTTGCGCCCATTACTTTTTGCCACATACATGGCCTGATCCGCATTTTTGAAAAGGATATCACCGACGCTGCCATCTTCCGGGTAAATTGTGATGCCAATGCTGACCGAGACATGCGTCAGGTCATTATCCAGCTGGAAGGGCGCCTCAAATTTTTTCAGGATAGCCTGGGCGATATCCTGCACCACATCTTTATCGTCAAGGCTGGACAGGATGACCACAAACTCATCACCGCCCAAGCGCGCCACCGTGTCGCATTCGCGCACCGAGTGCTGCAGCCGTTGTGCAGACTCCTGCAAGAGCTGGTCGCCCATCAGGTGACCATAGGTGTCGTTCACCTCCTTGAATCGGTCCAGATCCAGGAACAGCACCGCCAGCCTTTGCTTGTTACGATCCGCCTTGAGGATTTCCTGATTCAGCCTGTCGTGCAGCATGCGCCGGTTAGGCAGGCCAGTTAATTGGTCAAAGTTGGCTTGTCGCCAGATCACTTCCTGATTCTGCTTGTTTTTTGTGATGTCTGAGAATAAAGCCACCCGGCGGATGACTTCGCCACTCTTGTCATAAATGGTGTCTATGGTCAGCCATTCAGCATAGCTCTCACCATTCTTGCGGCGGTTCCAGACCTCGCCTTGCCATTTGCCATTGCTATCCAGTAAATGCCACATCTCTTCGTAAAATTTTCTGTCCTGCTTGCCGGAAGCGAGGATTTTAGGGGTTTTGCCGACCACTTCCTGTGCGGTGTACCCGGTCATGTCGGTGAATGCGGGATTCACTGACAATATCTGACTATTACCATCTACTACCATGATGGCTTCGCTGCTGTTTTCAAACACCAGGGTGGCCAAACGCATCTTGTCTTCGGCTACCTTGCGATCGCTGATGTCCTGAAAAGAGCCTTGCAGCTTGACCACGCGGCCAGCGGTAATTTGAGGCGTACACACACTGCGTACCCATTTGCGGATACCGCGCGCGGTGACCAGCTCTAATTCCAGATCGTAAGGTGTTCCATGTTCGATGGCATTCTTGATGGCAGCCTCAATCTTTTCCCGGGACTCTGCTTCATAAAATCCAAGACCGAACTCAATAGAAATATTGTCCTTGAATTGCACGCCATGAATATGGGCAACTTCCCGCGTCCAGCTTCCAAAGCCTGTTTCAACGTTAAATTCCCAGCCACCAATATGCGCGATCGCGGACATATCCGTCAGCAATTGTTCGCTTTCGCGTAATTTTTCGAGCACGCGGAGACGTTCGGTAATATCGCGGACGATGGCCTGGATGTAAGTGTTGCCACCAATGTTCAGCGGGCAAGCGCTGACCTCGACCGAAAAGGTGGTTCCATCAGCGCGTTTATGTTCTGTTTCGAAAATAATGCCGTCATGCTCAGCTTCTGCCAGGAAGCAGCCACGCCAATCACTTGCCCCGTCGGGCAAAAGCTGGCGAGCATGTATTTGCTGCATGGTCTCGCGTGCGTATCCATACATGCGCAATGCCCTGTCATTGGCATCTACCAGCTTACCCTGGTGATCGAACAGCAAAATGCTGTCGTTGGCATGCACGGTGAGGCTGTTGTAACGCGAGGCGAGTAATTGCTGGCGGTTGATGAGGAGATAAAGCAGGCCTGCCGTGAGCAGGATGAACAGCAGTCCTTTGATCGTCTGGAAATGCGTTATCTGGGTGGCTTCGGGAAGAAATAATGCCAGTATCTGGTCGGAAGCCATGATCCACAGGACCGCAAATGCGCAATAAATCAAGGGGATGCGAATGGCTGCATAGCGCAATTGTCGGTTAAAGAGTTTCATCGGTTTCCATAGGCTTGGCTGCTTAAATCACACTAAACAAAGGAAGCTGAGCCGTGTTTAATTAAGACCGTATGCGATTGAATAGTCGAAATTAAGCAGTTGCTATTGTGCTGTCATTGATTAAAAACGATATGTATGGGTAGGGTAACGGTTAAACCTTGCTGTGGCTAACTACAGGTCTCAATCGGGGCAAGCTGGTGCCATTCTTCGTCAGTAAAGAGCCGGGAGCGAATAATGAAATGTTTGCCGGTTGCCTGTTCCAGCGAAAACATGCCGCCATGGCCGGCAATCACATCCAGCGTCATGTGCGTGTGCTCCCAATACTGAAACTGGAATTTCGCCATGTAAAAAGGTACACCATGCACATCGCCCAGTTTGACATCCGAGCCGCCTATCATGAATTCACCTTCCTGCAGGCACATCGGTGCGCTGCCTTCGCAGCAACCGCCGGACTGATGGAACATGAGCTTGCCGTGTCTGGCTTTCAGCTCGTCGATGAGCGCTTCTGCTGCGGGGGTGGCCACAATGCGTGCTGCTGTCATAGGTAACTCCTGTTCAAGCGCCACTGAGCGTAGCATAAATAAAAAATGAAAAGGCGAGAGGACGGGGAATGCTCCGTCGCTCTCGCCTTAAGACCGCTTAAAACAGCAGGGGTTTAGAAAAAGCCCAAGGCGTTCGGACTATAGCTGACCAAGAGGTTTTTGGTTTGCTGATAGTGATCGAGCATCATCTTGTGGTTTTCACGACCAATGCCGGATTGCTTGTAACCACCGAAGGCGGCATGCGCAGGGTAGAGGTGGTAGCAGTTGGTCCAGACGCGACCAGCCTGAATGCCACGGCCCATGCGGAAGGCACGGCTGCCATCACGCGTCCACACACCGGCACCCAGGCCGTACATGGTGTCATTGGCAATTGCCAATGCCTCGGCTTCATCCTTGAAGGTTGTCACCGACAGCACGGGGCCGAAGATTTCTTCCTGGAAAATGCGCATCTTGTTGTGGCCCTTGAACACGGTAGGCTCGATGTAATAGCCTTCGCCTAGTTCGCCAGCCAGCTTGGTGACATTGCCGCCGGTCAGTACTTCCGCGCCTTCTTCCTTGCCCAACTTGATGTAGGACATGATGATCTCGACCTGCTCGCTCGATGCTTGCGCACCGATCATGGTCGAAGCATCCAGCGGGTTGCCCTGCTTGATGGCCTTGACGCGTTTCAGTGCACGTTCCATGAATTTTTCGTAGATGGATTCCTGAATCAATGCGCGGGAAGGGCAGGTGCAGACTTCGCCCTGGTTCAGTGCAAACAAGGCAAAGCCTTCCAGACACTTGTCGAAGTAAGCATCGTCAGCATCCATGATGTCTTCAAAGAAGATGTTCGGGGATTTGCCACCCAGTTCCAGCGTCACGGGAATCAGGTTTTGCGATGCGTATTGCATGATCAGGCGACCCACAGAAGTGGAGCCGGTAAAGGCGATCTTGGCGATGCGTGGGCTGGTTGCAAGGGCTTTGCCTGCTTCCACGCCAAAGCCGTTGACCACATTCAGCACGCCAGGCGGCAGGAGGTGACCGATGATCTCCATGACGATCAGAATGGAAGCCGGGGTTTGTTCGGCAGGCTTCATGACGATACAGTTGCCAGCAGCCAGGGCTGGCGCCAGTTTCCATGCCGCCATCAGGATAGGGAAGTTCCAAGGAATGATCTGGCCGACCACACCTAATGGCTCATGGAAGTGATAGGCCACGGTGTCGTGGTCGATTTCGCTGATGCCGCCTTCCTGGGCACGCACCGCGCCGGCAAAGTAACGGAAGTGATCGAGGGCGAGGGGAATATCCGCCGCCATGGTTTCGCGGATAGGCTTGCCGTTGTCGATGGTTTCGGCAATGGCGATTTTTTCGAGGTTGGCTTCCATCGCGTCGGCGATTTTCAGCAGGATATTGGAGCGAGCTGTTGTCGAGGTTTTACCCCAGGCTTCTTTGGCTGCATGTGCAGCATCCAGTGCCAGATTGACATCTTTATCAGTGGAACGGGCGATCTTGCAGAACACTTTGCCAGTGACCGGGCTGATGTTGTCGAAATACTCGCCATCCACTGGAGCTACCCACTTGCCGCCAATGTAATTGTCATATTTGGCCTGATATGGAATCTCAACACCCAGGCCCTTCAAGCTTTCCAGACTCATAGCAACTCCTCCAAGAGTTATTGAAAAATATTACAAAACAACCACATGAAACATATTTTTATAACGACTTAAAAAACACTGTACAGCCCAACCCATTTGCATCAGCATGTGCTATTAACCTGATTTTTTGTGGGGTTAATTGACTAGTGTAGGCACAATCCATGGCTTCTGGCTAGGCCTATCCCACATAAATCATTTTTAAATGAAGCTGAACTGATGCAACTCCGACTCTGATGGCGCGACTTAATTCACAGGTCTGATTCACAAGCTTGACATTCCACTTGTCAGCACATGAAAAATTAATGAACTTGTGATTTGACACGCTTTCTAAAATTGTATCAAAATGTAAACAGGCAGTCTCAACGAACTCGAATAATAAAAACCAAGTTGTTTTGTAGTAGAGGAGATGTTGTGTTACCTGAGCAAGCAGCGCGTATAGACGCGCACATTACTGCACACAAGGCGCTGCCTGGCGGGTTGTTGCCTTTACTGCATGCCATACAGGACGACGTGGGATATGTGCCGGAGGAGAGCTATGGCAGCATATCCAAAGCCTTGAATCTTTCAGTGGCCGAAATTCACGGCGTCGTCACCTTTTACCACCACTTCCGCACCCATCCACCGGGCCGTCACATCATTCAGATATGCCGCGCCGAATCCTGTCAGTCCATGGGCTCCACCGAACTCGAAGCGCATGCGAAAGCATCGCTGGGCATTGATTACCATCAGACTACTTCTGACGGCAGCATCACGCTGGAGCCGGTGTACTGTCTGGGCAATTGCGCCTGTTCACCGGCGATTACCGTGGACGAAGAAGTATATGGCCGCGTAAGCCCCAAGCGGCTGGATGCGATTATTGCCGAAGCGAAGGGAGTGGCGTGATGACCCGTATCTATATTCCCCGCGACTCCAGTGCCTTGTCACTGGGGGCGGAAAAAGTCGCCAAGGCGATTGCCGAGCACGCAGCACGCCATAATGTGGCGGTTGAAATCATCCGCAATGGCTCGCGCGGCATGTTCTGGCTTGAGCCGCTGGTAGAGGTTGAAACGCCTGCTGGCAGGATTGCGTATGGCCCGGTCGATGTCGCCGATGTGCCATCGCTATTTGCTGCGGACTTTGTCAATGGCGGTGCCCATGCCCTGAAGCTGGGCGCGACCGAGGAATTGCCCTGGCTCAAGCAGCAGGAGCGACTGACCTTTGCCCGCGTAGGCATTACCGATCCTGTATCACTCACCGATTATCTTGCGCACGATGGCTATCGCGGTTTGCAAAACGCCCTGGCTCTGCAGTCTGCCGAGATCGTGCAGCAGGTGACGGATTCTGGCCTGCGCGGCCGCGGTGGCGCGGCTTTCCCGACTGGCATCAAGTGGAAAACCGTGCACGACTGCAAGGCCGACCAGAAATACATTGTCTGCAATGCCGATGAAGGCGATTCGGGTACCTATTCAGATCGCATGATCATGGAAGGAGATCCGTTTGTCCTGATTGAAGGCATGACGATTGCGGCGCTGGCAGTAGGCGCCACGCAAGGCTATATCTACCTGCGCTCCGAATATCCGCATGCGCTGGCTGTACTCAACGAAGCCATTCAGCACGCTCGCGAAAAACATTACCTGGGCCCGAATATACTCGGCAGCGGCCATGCCTTTGAACTCGAAGTGCGTCGTGCCGCTGGGGCATATGTCTGCGGTGAAGAAACCTCGCTGCTGGAGAGCCTGGAAGGCAAGCGTGGCCTGGTGCGCTTCAAACCACCATTGCCCGCGATTGAAGGCTTGTTCGGCAAGCCGACCGTGGTCAACAACGTGATTTCCTTTGCCAGCGTGCCGATTATTCTGGATAAAGGCGGCGCCTTTTACCGTGACTACGGTATGGGCCGTTCTCGCGGCACGTTGCCTATTCAGCTGGCAGGCAATATCAAACATGGTGGCCTGGTGGAAAAAGCCTTCGGCGTCACCTTGCGTCAGTTGCTGTATGACTTTGGTGGTGGTTCCGCTACAGGGCGCCCTATCCGGGCGGTGCAGGTTGGCGGCCCACTGGGGGCCTATCTGCCGGAGTCACAGTTTGATACGCCACTGGATTACGAAGAGTTTTCCAAATTGTGGGCGGTGCTTGGTCATGGAGGCATTGTGGCGTTTGATGATACCGTGGACATGGCCAAAATGGCTCGCTATGCCTTTGAGTTCTGCGCCATTGAGTCCTGTGGCAAATGCACGCCATGCCGCATCGGTTCAACCCGGGGCGTGGAAGTCATGGACAAGATCATGCAGGGGCGTGACCTCGCGCAGAACATTGCCCTGGTGCGCGATCTCAGCGACACCATGCTGAATGGTTCCCTCTGCGCGCTGGGCGGCATGACGCCATACCCGGTCTTGAGCGCGATCAACCATTTTCCAGAAGATTTCGGCCTTAATAAAAAAGCACAAGCGGCCTGAGCAGTATTTAGGAGATAGCCATGGAACACCAAAAAGATTACGGTACCCCAGCCAGCCATTCCGATCAGCAAGTGACCCTCAATATTGATGGCACCGACGTCACGGTACCTGCTGGCACCTCCATCATGCATGCGGCCATGGTCGCTGGCGTGAGCGTCCCCAAACTCTGTGCGACCGACAGCCTAGACCCATTCGGCTCCTGCCGTTTGTGCCTGGTGGAAATCGAAGGCCGCCGCGGATATCCTGCTTCGTGCACCACGCCGGTCGATAACGGGCTGAAAGTCCGTACGCAAAGCCCCAAGCTGGCGGATATTCGCCGTGGCGTCATGGAGCTTTACATCTCTGACCACCCACTGGATTGCCTGACCTGTGCCGCCAATGGTGATTGCGAACTGCAGGACATGGCAGGTGCCGTGGGCCTGCGCGAAGTGCGCTATGGCTACGAAGGTGAAAACCACCTGCGTGCTGAAAAAGACACCTCCAATCCGTATTTCACGTTTGATCCTTCCAAGTGCATCGTCTGCTCACGTTGTGTGCGGGCATGTGAAGAAACCCAGGGCACGTTTGCGCTTACCATTCAGGGCCGCGGCTTTGAATCCAAAGTCGCTTCCGGCGTGAACAATTTCCTGGAATCCGAATGTGTGTCCTGTGGTGCCTGTGTACAGGCTTGCCCGACCGCCACCCTGATGGAAAAGTCCGTCATACAGCATGGTCAGCCCGAGCATAGCGTGACCACTACCTGCGCTTACTGCGGCGTTGGCTGCTCGTTTAACGCCGAAATGAAAGGCGAAGAGCTGATTCGCATGGTGCCGAACAAGGATGGCGGCGCCAATCATGGACACTCCTGTGTGAAAGGGCGCTTTGCCTGGGGCTATGCTACACACAAGGACCGCATTACCAAGCCCATGATCCGCAAGAGCATTAGCGATCCATGGACGGAAGTGTCCTGGGACGAGGCTATTTCGTATGCCGCCAGTGAGATTCAGCGTATTCAGGGCAAGTATGGCAAGGAGTCGGTGGGTGCCATTACCTCTTCACGTTGCACTAATGAAGAAGTCTATGTGGTGCAAAAGCTGGTGCGTGCTGTGTTCGGTAGCAATAACGTCGATACCTGCGCTCGCGTGTGCCATTCGCCAACCGGTTATGGCCTCAAGCAAACCCTGGGTGAATCTGCTGGTACCCAGACGTTTGATTCGGTGATGAAGTCGGATGTCATCATGGTGATCGGCGCCAACCCCACCGATGGTCACCCGGTATTCGGTTCGCAAATGAAGCGTCGCCTGCGTGAGGGCGCCAAGCTGATCGTGGCCGACCCACGTGCGATTGATCTGGTATCTTCACCACACGTCAAGGCAGATCACCACCTCAAGCTGCGCCCAGGTACCAATGTGGCGCTGATTTCCGCCATGGCGCATGTGGTCGTGACGGAAGGCCTGGTTGACGAAGCGTTCGTAAAAGCCCGCTGCGAGTGGGATTCTTTTGTAATGTGGCGCGACTTTGTCGCCAAGCCAGAAAATTCGCCTGAAGCCCTTGAAAGCGAACTCGGCATCAAGGCTGCCGAGGTGCGGGCAGCAGCCCGCCTGTTCGCTACGGGCGGCAATGCGGCGATCTATTATGGCTTGGGCGTGACCGAGCATAGCCAAGGTTCGACTACCGTCATGGGGATTGCCAACCTGGCCATGGCCACAGGCAATATCGGGCGTGAAGGCGTGGGCGTTAATCCCTTGCGTGGCCAGAACAATGTGCAGGGTTCCTGCGACATGGGGTCCATGCCACATGAGTTCACCGGCTATCGCCATGTGTCGGACGATGCTACCCGTGCCTTGTTCGAGTCGGCCTGGGGCCGTCCGCTGTCGGCTGATCCTGGCTTGCGCATTCCCAATATGCTGGATCAGGCAATTGAAGGCAGCTTCAAGGCGTTGTATTGCAATGGCGAGGATATCGCGCAATCGGATCCCGATACCCAACACGTCACCCACGCGCTGGAATCCATGGAATGCGTCATCGTGCAGGATCTGTTCCTGAACGAAACCGCGATGTACGCCCACGTATTCCTGCCTGGTGCCTCTTTCCTGGAAAAGACCGGCACCTTTACTAATGCCGAGCGTCGTATTTCCCCAGTCCGTCGCGTCATGACCCCGAAGAATGGCTATGAAGATTGGGAAATCACCGCCAAGCTGTCCACGGCGCTGGGCTACCCCATGCATTACAAGCATGCTTCGGACATTCTGGATGAAATTGCGGCGCTCACGCCCACATTCTCCGGCGTCAGCTTCAAGAAACTGGACGAACTGGGCAGCGTGCAATGGCCTTGCACGGAGGAGTTCCCGAATGGCACGCCGACCATGCACATCGACGAGTTTGTGCGCGGCAAGGGCAAGTTCTTCATTACGCAATACGTGCCGACCACGGAAAAGGTCAATGCCAAGTATCCATTGATCCTGACCACGGGCCGTATCCTTTCGCAATATAATGTAGGCGCGCAGACACGACGTACCGAGAACGTGGCCTGGCATCCTGAGGATATGGTTGAGATTCATCCGCATGATGCTGAAGATCGCGGCATCAGTGAAGGTGACTGGGTGGGGATCGCCAGCCGCGCCGGTGAAACGGTGCTACGCGCCAAGATTACCGAGCGTGTGCAGCCTGGCGTCATTTACACCACCTTCCACCATCCGGAATCCGGCGCCAACGTGATCACCACGGATAACTCCGATTGGGCGACCAATTGTCCCGAGTTCAAGGTAACGGCAGTGCAGGTCACCCGTGTTTCACAGCTTTCCGACTGGCAGCGCAGCTATCGGCAGTTCAGTGAAGAGCAGATCGCTTTTGCGCAAAACACAGCTAAAGAGGCGCGGATTGAGTAGAGATGTGTGAGTGAAAAATTAGTGAATGCCGAGACCGGATTGGATATTACCGGTCTCTATCCCGTCAGAAAGTGGCGCGATGATGGGAAAGAAATTGGCGTAACGGCGTTGCAGGATCGCGTGGCAGAAGAAATGCCAGTCGCCATGATTTACAACGATATTTCGCATGCGGTGATGCTGGCAACGCCGGATGACCTGGCGGATTTTGCCCTCGGGTTTTCATTGTGTGAAGGCATCTTGCGCGAGCCCAGCGATTTATATGGGCTCGATATCGTGCCGCAGGAAAAAGGCGTTGAACTGCGCATGGAGATTGCCAGCGAGTGCTTTGCCAATCTCAAGGAGCGACGTCGCAGCATGGCAGGGCGTACCGGCTGTGGTTTGTGCGGGGCTGAGAGCTTGGAGCAGGCACTGCGTATCCCCGAAAAAGTGGTGGCATCGGACCTTAGGTTTGATTACCGCGCGATATTGCGGGCGCAGGAAAGCATACAGAAAAGCCAGCCCTTGCAAGCGCTAACCGGCGCTACCCATGCCAGTGCCTGGGTAAGCCCAGAAGGTGATATACGCATGGTGCGCGAAGACGTGGGCCGGCACAACGCGCTTGATAAGCTGATAGGGGCGATTGCCCGCGCCGGGGATGACAGGCGTGGCTTTGTGTTGACGACCAGCCGGGCAAGTTATGAAATGGTGCAAAAAACCGTGACAGCCGGGATTCCCATGCTGGTGGCGATTTCGGCGCCTACTGGTCTCGCCATTCGTGTGGCAGAAAATAGTGGCATTGCTCTGGTCGGGTTTACTCGTAGCCATCAGCATGTGGTGTATGCAGGCGCAGAAAAGATTATTTACGGGCATTTTGAAGAGTCGACATGAATATTGAGCATCTGATTACCATGGCCAACCAGATTGGCACGTTTTTTTCTGCATATCCTGACCGCGAGCTGGCGAAAAATGAAATTGTCAGCCATATCAAACGCTTCTGGGCGCACAACATGCGCCAGCAACTGGTCAGTCATGTGAATGACAAGCAAGGCCAGGGACTGGATGCGATAGTCACCGATGCTGTGCGCCAGCATGTGGGACAGCTGGTTTAGCCTGTTTGCCAGCTGGTTGAAATGCGGCGTTCGACTGTCGGCGCTCTTGCTCTCAGTCAACAGTCCTCTTCTGTTTCAACCCTCATCCGTTTCTGCCAAGTCGGCATGCTAGAATCTGGGCATGCAAAAAAGTCATGTCCTGATCCCGGCAAGTGGCTCTGGTAGCCGCATGCAGGCCTCTCTTCCCAAACAGTATCTGCCCTTGCTCGGGCAATCCGTCGTGCTGCGCACCGTTCATCTTTTTCTCGCGAGTCCCTGTATCAGCAGTGTGCATGTGGTGCTGAATCCGGAGGATGATATCTGGGCCACCCAGCCAGATTTGCCAAGGTCTGAGCGCTTGCATGTGCATTACCAGGGCGGCAACACGCGCTCTGATTCCGTGTTGAATGGCCTTCGCGCCATGCAGCGTCTGGTGGATGAGCAGGACTGGGTGCTGGTGCACGATGCTGCCCGCCCCATGCTGACGCCTCAACTGTTGCAGCGCCTCATCGATGCCGTGCAGCAGGATAGCGTAGGGGGGATTTTGGCAATCCCGCTGGCGGATACGCTTAAACGCGCTGATCCCGAGCAGCGTGTACAGCGCACCGAGTCGCGCGATACGCTCTGGCAGGCGCAGACCCCGCAAATGTTTCCGCATGGTTTGCTGAAGCGCGCACTGGAGCATACCCAACAGCTTCCTGACTATATCCCGACGGACGAAGCGCAAGCCGTCGAGGCGCTGGGCCTTAAACCACTGCTGGTGCAAGGCGAGCTGCGCAACCTTAAAATCACCTATCCGCAGGATCTCTGGCTGGCCGAAGCCATTCTGCGGGCTGACCAGACCCAAGGAGAACAAGCATGATACGTATAGGCCATGGCTTTGATGTACATCAACTGATTGAAGGGCGCCGCTGCATTATCGGCGGCGTGGATATTCCGCACAGCAAAGGCCTGCTCGGGCATTCGGATGCCGATGTGCTGCTGCATGCCATCTGCGATGCCATGCTGGGCGCGGCGGCGCTGGGCGATATTGGCAAACACTTTCCGGATACCGATGTGCGCTACAAGGGCATTGATTCGCGCGAGCTATTACGCCACGTCGTCAAACTCATACGAGCCAAGCACTACGCCATTGTGAATATCGATGCCACGGTCATGGCGCAGGCGCCGCGCTTGTCTGCCCATATCGACCAGATGTGCGCCAACATCGCCGAGGATTGCAACCTGTTGCGCGATGCGATCAACGTAAAAGCCACCACCACCGAGAAGCTGGGGTTTGTCGGCCGTGAAGAGGGGATTGCGGCGGAAGCGGTCTGTCTATTGCAACGCTTCCAGATCTAGTATTCGTGCCATCCGCGATATTATGACCGCACAATAAAAAACGCCCGGGCATTGCTGTCCGGGCGTTTTTTTATCGGCTTTGCCAGCTACTGAAAGCTGGGCTTATTGCTCTTTGCGCCAGGGTTTGCTACGTGCCTCATCCGAAAAGGCAGGGAACAGCAAGGGCAGCAACAGCAGGGTGAAGAAGGTGGCTGTCACCAGACCGCCCACAATCACCACGGCAAATGGACGTTGTGTCTCAGAGCCTATGCTGTGTGACAGTGCGGCAGGCAGCAAGCCGAGGCCCGCCATCAGCGCGGTCATCAGGATAGGCCGCAAGCGAGCTACGGCACCATCCAGCACGGCATCCTTGACGCTTACCCCATCCAGTATCAGGCGCTTGATCTGCTCCACCATGATGACGCCGTTTTGTACCGAGATGCCGGCGAGGGCGATAAAGCCCACTGCTGCCGACACCGATAAATGCAAGCCTGCCAGCCACAGTCCACCCAGACCGCCGATGAGCGTGAATGGAATCATCATCAGCACCAGCAGCGCATTGCGTACCGATTTGAAGGCGGTAAACAGCAGCACAAAGATCAGCATGAGGGATAAAGGCACAATCACTTCCAGCCGTTGCATGGCGCGTTGCTGATTCTCAAACTGGCCGCCCCAGGTGATACTGTAGCCGGGTGGTAATGGCACTTGCTGTTTGACCTTGGCCATGGCTTCCTGCACAAAGCTGCCCTGATCGCGGTCTACCAGATTGGCCTTGATCGCCACAATGCGCGATACGCCTTCACGGCTGACGCGCGATGCGCCTTGCTTTACCTGAATATCGGCAATCTCGCTCAACGGGATACTGCCTGCATTATTCGGTAGCGCGATCGGCAGTTCGGCAATGTCATCAACAGCATCGCGATATTCCTCATTCAGACGCAAGGTCACATCAAAGCGGCGGTCGCCATCGTAAAAGGTATTGGCGGCATTGCCAGCCAGCGCCGTTTGCACGGTACTGTTGACGTCGCCTACCTGCAAGCCATAGCGGGCCATGCGCGCGCGATCCAGCTGAATATCCAGCTCCGAGTTGCCTGAGATGCGGATCGCCGCCACATCGGTTGCGCCCTTGATGCTGTTCAAGACATCCACTACCTCGTCGGCTTTGGATTCCAGAATCCCGAGGTCGGGCCCGAAAATCTTGACTGAAATTTCCCCTTTCACGCCAGAGAGCGCTTCTTCCACGCTGTCCTGAATCACCTGCGAGAAATTGGTGGGAATGCCGGGGATGGTGTGTATCTTGGCCGACATGTCCTTGATCAAGGCTTCCTTGCTGGAAAACTTCCAGGTGTCCTTGGGTTTCAGGTCAGCCAGGATCTCGATGTTGTTCGGACCTTTGGGGTCGGTGCCGTCGTCCGGACGACCCACATGGCTCACTACCAGATGCACTTCCTGATAGCCCAGCAATATCTTGCGCACATGCCGTTCCACTTCCTTGGTTTTTTCCAGACTGGTGGAAGGCGGCAGGCTGATGGTGAGCCAGATATTGCCTTCATCCAGCCGCGGCAGAAACTCGGAACCCAGCCGTGGCGCCAGCAGTACCGAGATGGCAAGCAGGGCAACCGAAACAATCACCACACGCTTGCGCATGGTGCCCATGCGAACCAGGAGGTGGCGATAGGCATGCTGCACTTTCTCCAGCCATGGGCTGTGGCTTTCCGCCATATCTTCACGGCGCATGGTGTAAGAGAGCAGGGCCGGCACCAGCGTCAGCGTCAGCAAAATGGCGCCCAGCAAGGCAAAACTCAGGGTAAATGCCATGGGCGAGAAGATTTTGCCCTCTACGCGCTGGAAGGTGAAGATGGGCAGGAATGCCAGAATGATGATGAGCTTGGAGAACAGGATAGGACGGCCCATCTCAATAGCGGTCTGCTTCAGCGTATGGATGCGCCAGCCATAACTGGCCTGCTGCGGGAATTTGTCCAGCTCGGTGATGGCTAACCTCACCATCAGCGCTTCAACCAGCACCACCGCACTGTCGATGATGATGCCGAAGTCCACCGCGCCCAACGAAATCAGGTTGGCCGATACGCCGCGAATATCCATGATGATGAAGGCGAATAGCAGCGACAAGGGAATCACGCTGGCGACAATCAGCGCAGCGCGCCAGTTGCGCAGGAACACGATCAGGATCGCCACTACCAGCAGGGCACCCACAATGAGGTTTTCTGTCACCGTATGCACGGTGTGGTCGATCAGGCTGGTACGGTCATAGAAGGGGGCAATGCGCACACCGGGTGGCAGCTTGGCATTCACTTCCTTGGCTTTTTCGCGTAGCGCTTCAATCACCTTGGCCGGATTCTGGCCCTTGTTCATGAGCACGATGCCCTCGATCACGTCATCGCGATCGTTATAGGACACAATGCCGGAGCGGGTCTTGTCGCCAATCACGGCCTGCCCCACATCGCTCACCACAATCGGCCGCCCATCCCGCGAGGTGATCACGGTCTGGCCAATATCATCAATGCTCTTGAACAGGCCTATGCCGCGCACCACCAGCGCTTCGTCGCCGCGATGCATGAGGCCACCACCGACGTTGCTGCTGTTATTGCCCAGTGCCTGGTTGACCTGATCAATGCTGATATCAAACTTCTTCAGCAGATAAGGATCGAGCCGCACCTGATATTCCTTGACCGCGCCACCAAAGCTGGTGATGTCGGCCACGCCGGGCACGGTGCGCAGCATGGGGATGATCTGCCAATCCTGAATCGCCCGGATTTCACGTTGTGGCATGTCCTTGGGTGCTTCAACCAGATAGCGGTAGATTTCGCCCACGGCTGTGGTTAGCGGTGCGAGGGTAGGCTGGTAAGCCGCAGGCAGGCCTACGCCCTGCAAGCGTTCCAGCACCTGCTGGCGGGCGAAATAATCATCGGTATGCTCGGAAAAAGTCAGGGTGACCACAGACAGGCCGGTAATCGATACCGAGCGCATTTGCATCAGGTGTGGCACGCCACTCATCTCATGCTCAATCGGCAGCGTGACCACGCGTTCGACTTCTTCTGGGGCGAGCCCGGCCGCCTGGGTGACGATGCCCACGTGCACATCTTCTACATCAGGAAATGCCTCAATCGGCAGGTTTTGAACGGCAAAATAGCCCGAAATAATCACGGCCAGGGTACCCAGCAGCACAAACACGCGCTGCTGGAGGGAGAAGGTAATCAGTTTTTCCAACATGGTGAGATCGCCTTATTTGCCTGCAGCCAGCTCGGAATTGAGCAGAATGGCACCCGAGGTCACCACACGCTCGCCCAATGCCAGACCGCTTTTGACGGTGGCAAAGTCGCGGGCCTGGGTGGCCAGTTCTACCCGGCGTTTTTGCAGGTGGCCAGGGGAGGTCTCCACAAACACATAGCTGTACAAGCCTTCGGTGATGAGCGCACTGTTAGGCAGGCGAATGACCTTCTCCTGAGAGCTTTGCAGCGGGGTAATGCGGGCATACATCTCGGGTTTGAGGCGGCCTTTGCCATCTACACTGCAACGCACCTGGATGCGCCGGGTGGCCGGGTCCACCATGCCCCCTATGGTCAAGACGCGGCCGCTGAAGGTTTCGCCAGGATAAGCATCTACTTCGATGGAAAGTGCCTGGCCGACGGATACCTTGGACAAATCACGCTCCGGCAGATCAATCGATGCCCAGAGGGAGTTTGGATCACTGATGATGAACAGCGGGCTGGCAGCGTCTGGCCGTACCTGGCTGCCAGGGTTGATCTGACGATCCACAATCATGCCGTTGATCGGGCTGCGCAAGCTGAAGCTCTCGCCATTCACACTGCCGTGGGTGCCGAGATTGCTCAGCATGGCGGAGGTGCGAGCGGCTTCTGCCTGTGATTCGGCCATGTCGGCCTGGCTATTTTCAAACTCCTTGCGCGCGATGACGCCGCCCTCCAGCAAGAGGCGGCTGCGCTCCAGCGCCTGTTTTTTGAGCTGCAGGTCGGCTTGCGCTTTACGGTGATCTGCCAAGGCGGTGCCCAAATCGGGGGAGTCGAGCACCGCCAGTGCCTGGCCAGATTTCACCGTATCACCCAGCTGCGCGCTGATGCTGACCACGCGGCCGGTGACGGGGGAACTGATGCGTACAGTGTGATTTTCATCAAAGGCAATCTTGCCGTTCAATGGCTCGCTGGCCGGGGCGGGAATCGCCGTAACCGCTTCCATTTTCAGGCTGGAAAACTGGCTTGAGCCTGGTTTTAACACGACCTCCTGCGAGGAAGGTGCCGGACTGGCACTGCGCGGCTTGTCGGCGGCAAATCCAGGAGTGGCGACGCTGAGGCAGATCAGGCTGAGAGAAATAATGCTGCGGTTCATGTTACGGAGCTTCCTGTGGTTGGGTGGCTGCCTGCCAGGCGGCCAGGGATTTTGCATAGTCGGCGCGCGCATTGGCGGCATCCAGTTGCAGGGTTCGGTATACACGGCGTGCATCCAGCAGATCGGTCACGCCCATGGCGCCATGTTGGTAGGCGAATTCGGCCGCGTCGGCAGCGGTCTTGGCTTCCGCCAGCATTTGCTCATCGTAGCGACGTACTTTATCAGTGGCGGCATTGAGATCAGCACGAGCGCGCGCGATTTCACCCAGGGCCATCGCCTGGGTTTGATCCCGGGCTTCCTCGGCAGTTGTCAGGTTGACCTCGGCTCTGGCGATTTCGCCCTGGTATTGATAATTGGTGAACAATGGGATGCTGACCGCTGCGCCCACAGTATTGCGGCTGTCGTCAGGGTAATGTTCGTATTGCACGCCTACGGTAATGTCGCGAGTCTGCAGCGACTCGGCGAGTTTTCGCGCTTCCATGGCCTGCTCGGTGCGCGCGGAGGCGGCCTGAATATCGGCACGCTGATCGAGCAAGGTCATATCGGTATTGCCGGTATCCGGCGCATTCGCCAGCGCAGGCCATTCATCGGTCAGGTACAGGCTGGAGGCATTTTTTTCCTGCCCGATCATGTAAGCCAGAATGGCTTGCGCTTTTTCGCGGTCCGCCTGTGCCTGGCGGACATCGTTTTTGGCGCGCAGGGCGTCAACGCGGATACGCGCCACATCGGTGGCCGATATATCGCCTGCCTTGAGACGTAGCTCGGCGGACTGCAATACCTTGTCAAAAATGGCCTGATTCTCCTGCTGCAGGCGTTCGGCCTGCTGTGCCAGCAGGAGATCATAGTAACTTGAGCGCAGATTCAGCGTTTGCTGGCGCATGCTGTCCTGCAGGTCAAAGCGGGAGGCCTTGATGGCGTCTTCCGCCACGGCGGTACGCAGTTCCCGTTTACCGCCGCGCTCTACCAACTGGTCAACCCGCACAATGCTGTCCAGGGTTTTATCCTGCAGGCCACCATTGCCATTGTTACCATGCAGCTTGAAATTAGTGCTGCTCAGGCTCAGTACGGGGTTGGGTTTCTGGCCAGCGCTGAGTTTGTCGGCTTGCGAGCCTTCCAGTGCTCGACGGGCAAACAGTACTTCGCGATTATTGGTTTGTAAAAGACGCTCGGCCTGAGAGAGGCTCAAGTGTTGCAGATCCGATGGTTGCAATTCGGATGTTTCATCCGCATGGGCAAGAGATGCCAAGCCCAGCGTGCAAAGCAGCAATACGATGTAACGGTATTTCATGGGCACTTTCCTGCAGCTATTTGAAAGGTCAATAGCCATCTTTTTCTGATGACATGCTGCGCATGCTAAGCACCCAACCTTATGGTTTGCTTACAACTGCAAAATACTTTTAAACATGTGAAAAAACCTCAGTGCTTGGCTATACGACTTGGCCTGAAGTGAAGGGGAATAGTCGGGAGAGGTGGCGCAGGACAGCTGCGTCAGCGAATCAGGCCTTGAGCAGTACGATCACGGCGCCGCTACCGCCGTCGGTGGCGCGCGCCTGGGCATAGGCCAGCACTTCGTCTTTTTGCATCAGCCAGCTGCGCAGTTTGTGCTTGAGCACGGGCTCGCGGTTGCGCGAACCCAGCCCTTTGCCATGCACGATGCGCACACAGCGTATGCCGCGTTTTTTGCAGTCCGCCAGAAACTCGGCGACGTAAAGCCTAGCTTCATCCACTACCAGACCATGCAGATCAATGCCTGCCTGCACCACCCAGTGGCCGCGCCGTAACTTGCTCAAAATAGCGGGGGACTGGCCTTCACGCAGATAGAGCAGCTCTTCGCCGCTCTCCAGTTCGTGCGCCGGGATGTAATGGTCACTGAGCGAGTCGATCAGGGCCTGGCGCTCATCGCGAATGAATTGCTTGGGGATGGGTTTGGGGCGTGGTGGCGTAAAGGTGACCTTGGACGATTGCAGGGGGCGAGCGCCTTTCACTGCCTCGCGAAAGAGCAGCTCGTCGTCGTCCAATGGGTCATCTGCTGGTTTGTCAGTCACAAGAATTTACCAGGTAAGCAACTGAATCAGTTAAACAATAGCCGCTTTTGTGCTCAAGCGGCAATATCACAAACAAAAACGCACGGCAGGGCCGGAGCCGGTTGCCGTGCGCGCATGGTGGCTTGCGCCGCGATGCCTTACTTCAGTTGATCCAGGTAACGCTCGGCATCCAGTGCGGCCATACAACCACTGCCTGCACTGGTGACCGCCTGACGGTAAATATGATCCTGCACATCGCCCGCCGCAAATACGCCAGGCACACTGGTTGCGGTGGCATTGCCATTGCGGCCTGCCTTGGTCACGATGTAACCACCTTCCATTTCCAGCTGGCCAGCAAAGATGTCGGTGTTGGGCTTGTGACCAATCGCAATGAACACGCCTTGCAAGGGGATATCCTTAGTGGCACCGGTTTCATTGTTCTTGATACGCATGCCGGTCACACCGCTATCATCGCCCAGCACTTCTTCCAGCACGGAGTGCAGTTCCAGCACGATCTTGCCTTCCTTCACGCGCTCCATGACCTTGTCCACCAGAATGGCTTCGGCCTTGAACTTGTCGCGTCTGTGCACCAGCGTTACCTTGCTGGCGATATTGGCGAGATACAGCGCTTCTTCTACGGCCGTGTTGCCACCGCCGATAACCGCGACTTCCTGATTGCGATAGAAAAAACCGTCACAGGTGGCGCAGGCAGATACACCCTTGCCAGAGAATTGTTCTTCAGAGGGCAAGCCCAGATACTGTGCCGAAGCGCCGGTGGCAATGATCAGGGCATCACAGGTGTATTCGCCAGAGTCGCCGATCAGCCGGATAGGCTTTTCGGTGAGTTTGGCGGTATGAATGTGATCAAAGATCATTTCCGTATTGAAACGCTCGGCATGTTTCTGAAAACGCGCCATCAGCTCGGGGCCTTGCACACCATCGGCATCCGCGGGCCAGTTGTCCACCTCGGTGGTGGTCATCAGCTGGCCACCCTGGGCAATCCCCGTGACGAGTACGGGTTTCAGGTTGGCGCGCGCCGCGTAAACGGCTGCTGAGTAGCCCGCAGGGCCAGAGCCCAGAATGAGCAGATGGGCGTGTTTTGTTGCCATGATGTTAAGACTCCTGAGTACGGTTTTTTCTATAGGTCGGTATTGCGGTAAGGCTTATTTTTCCAGCAGGCTGCGCAGCATCCATGCGGTTTTTTCGTGCAATTGCAGGCGCTGGGTCAGCAGGTCTGCACTGGCTTCGTCCGAGGCTTTTTCCACGACAGGGAAAATCGAGCGGGCGGTACGCACCACGGTTTCGTGACCGGCGACCAGTTCGCGGATCATCTCCTGCGCATTGGGCACGCCATCGGTTTCCTTGATGGAAGTCAGCTTGGCGAAGTCCTTGTAGGTGCCAGGTGCGTAGACATCCAGCGAACGAATGCGCTCGGCAACCAGATCAACTGCCAGCCACAGTTCGTTATATTGTTCCTCGAACATCAGATGCAAGGTGCGGAATTGCGGACCAGTGACGTTCCAGTGGAAGAAATGGGTTTTGAGGTAGAGCGTGTAAGTGTCTGCCAGAAAACGGGAGAGGCCTTCAGCGATCTTCTTGCGATCTTTTTCGTTGATGCCGATATCCATGAGGTGTATCCATCCTTTTCTTTTGTTGTGGTTAACGTTATGCCAGACAATTTTTATGTATGGTAGGTTCTCGAAATTAATAGTGCAAATTGATTCTGTAAATTTGCCTGATAAGTATCGCTAACCGGCGTGTGAGGAATACAAGCAGTACCAGCCATAACTGATATAATTCTCTCGTTATTTATATAATAACCGTTAATGATTTATTGTTGCTCAACCACTGTCCGGATAGCCTGATCATCTTGTTCTTCCAGAAAAAAAATCTCCCTTTAAACAGCAAGCGCGAGACGCCTCGTCCGGAAACTCCGGGTATCGTCAAAGAGGCCTGGTGGCTTGGGCTCGTGGTCGTTGGCCTCTATCTGACCATCATTCTGGCGACATACCAGCGCGAAGACCCTTCCTGGTCACACACTGCCAGTGATGCCGCGATAACACACAATGCGGGCGGTACTGTGGGTGCATGGCTGTCGGATATCCTGCTGTACCTGTTTGGGTTTTCAGCATGGTGGCTGGCGGTGTTTGCGTTTTATGCCATCTGGCTGGTGTATTTGCGCCTTGAAGTCGTCGCGGCCAGCCGCAAACCTTTGTTGCTGCTTAACTTCATAGGCTTTGGTCTGTTGCTTGTGGCCTCTGCCAGCCTGGAATATGGGCATCTGTTGGCCTTGCCTGCGCAATTGCCGCTGGCTCCCGGCGGTATGCTGGGCAGCGTCGTGGATGGCCTGCTGCGCGGCATGCTGGGTTTTGCTGGCTCGACCATGGCTTTACTCCTCATGATGGCGGTGGGCTTCAGTCTGTTTACTGGCTGGTCGTGGATCATGATGACTGAAAAGCTGGGTGGTGCCCTGGAGTGGGCGTATGCCTATGTGCGCAATAAATGGCAGGACCGCCAGGACCGCAAGCTGGGCAAGGTGGCCGAGCAGCTGCGTACCGAATTTGTCGATAACGAGCGCAAGCGCACCGAAGATCGGCCGCCTATCCAGATTCAGGCGCCCGCGCTGGAAATTCCCAAGAGCGACCGTATTGAAAAAGAGCGCCAGTCACCCTTGTTTGAAACCTTGCCGGACTCACCCTTGCCACCATTGCATCTGCTGGATGAGCCCAGTGGCGTGGTGGAAGTGCAGTCTGCCGAGACTCTGGAATTCACCTCGCGTCTGATCGAGCGCAAGCTGATGGACTTCGGTATTGAGGTCAAGGTAATTGCGGCCTTGCCTGGCCCGGTGATTACCCGCTATGAAATCGAGCCAGCCGCAGGCGTCAAGGGCAGCCAGGTGGCCAATCTCTCCAAGGATCTGGCGCGAGCCTTGTCCGTGATCAGCGTGCGCGTGGTGGAAACCATCCCTGGCAAAACCTATATGGGCCTGGAGATTCCGAATCCCAAGCGTCAGGTGGTATTCCTGTCCGAGATTCTCGGCTCGCAGGTGTATGCCGACATGAATTCGCCCCTGGCCATCGCCATGGGCAAGGATATTTCCGGCAAGCCGGTAGTGGCTGACCTTGCCAAGATGCCGCATGTGCTGGTCGCGGGTACGACGGGGTCGGGTAAATCTGTTGCCATCAATGCCATGATCCTGAGCCTGCTTTACAAGGCCGAGCCGAGCAAGGTACGTCTGATTCTGATTGATCCCAAGATGCTGGAGCTGTCGGTGTATGACGGCATTCCGCATTTGCTGGCCCCGGTGATTACCGACATGCGCCAGGCCGGCAATGCGCTGAACTGGGGTGTAGCGGAAATGGAGCGGCGCTACAAGCTGATGTCGGTGCTGGGCGTGCGTAATCTCGCGGGCTACAACCAGAAAATCCGCGATGCCGCCAAGGATGGCAAGAGCATTCCGCATCCATTTACACTCACGCCGGATAGCCCCGAGCCACTGGACGAGCTGCCGGTCATCGTCGTCATCATCGACGAACTGGCCGATCTGATGATGGTCGTAGGCAAAAAGGTGGAAGAACCGATTGCCCGTCTGGCGCAGAAAGCCCGTGCCTGCGGCATCCACTTGGTCGTGGCGACACAGCGTCCGTCGGTCGATGTGATTACCGGCTTGATCAAGGCCAATATCCCCACCCGGGTTGCCTTCCAGGTATCCAGCAAGATTGACTCGCGTACCATTCTTGACCAGATGGGCGCCGAAGCCTTGCTGGGGCAGGGTGACATGCTGTATCAGCCACCTGGCACCAGCGATCCGCAGCGCGTGCATGGTGCGTTTGTGTCCGATCAGGAAGTGCATCGCGTGGTCGAGCACATCAAGACCCTGGGCGAGCCCAACTATATTGAAGGCATCCTCACCGGTGCCACCGAAGAAGGTGGCGATGTGGGGGATGGCGGCGAAGGGGGTGGTGGCGGTGAAGCGGACCCGCTGTACGATGAGGCCGTGGCGATTGTGCTCAAGTCGCGCCGTGCTTCCATTTCCTCGGTGCAGCGCCAGTTGCGCATAGGCTACAACCGCGCTGCCCGCCTGATTGAAGACATGGAACGTGCGGGCCTGGTCTCTGCCATGCAGAGCAACGGTAACCGTGAAGTTTTAGCCCCTAACAGCCATAGCGAGTAACTGATGCGATCTTTTCTGAATACCCTTCTGCTGGCTTTCTCCAGCGCCAGCATGCTGACCCCCGCGTTGGCACAGGCCGATGGCCCCGAGCGGCTCAAGGCCTTTTACCAGAATACGGTCGGGCTCAAGGCGCAATTCAAGCAGACCGTCTCCGATGCGCAAGGCCGCAAGGTGCAGGAAGTGACCGGCAATATGCAATTGCAACGCCCCGGCAAATTCCGCTGGGATTACCAGAAACCCTATGTGCAAGAAATCGTCGGCGATGGCCAAAAGGTCTGGCTGTATGACCCCGAGCTGAATCAGGTGACGGTGCGCTCGCTAAGCAAGGCCATTGGCTCCAGCCCGGCTGCCATGCTGGCCGGCAGCAAGGAAATGGAAAAAAGCTTTGCCCTGCAGGATGGTGGTAACCAGGGTGGGCTGGAGTGGGTAAAGGCGACGCCACGCGAAAAGGAAAGCGGCTTCGAGCAGATCATGATCGGCTTCAAGGGCGATCAGCTGGCACAGATGGAATTGCTGGACAGCTTTGGTCACCGCACGCTCATCGAGTTCAGCCAGATTGAGCGCAACCCGACACTGGCCGCCCAGGCATTCCGGTTTGTGCCGCCTGCCGGTGCGGACGTCGTAGGCGAATAGCCTTTCCCCAGCGGACATTGTTTTGAGCGATCTTTTTCAGCCGAATACCCCCGATGCCCCCTTAGCCGAGCGTCTGCGCCCAGCCACGCTGGATGATGTGGTCGGCCAGAAGCATCTGCTGGGCGAGGGCAAGCCCTTGCGGCTGGCGTTTCAGTCCGGCAAGCTGCCCTCGATGATCTTGTGGGGCCCGCCTGGTGTCGGCAAAACCACACTGGCGCGCCTGATCGCCAATACGGCCGATGCAGAATTCATCCCCTTGTCGGCGGTGCTTTCCGGCATCAAGGACATCCGCGAAGCCGTTGAGCGCGCCCAGCACACCTTGCAGCAATCCGGTCGCCGCACCATTCTGTTTGTCGATGAGGTGCATCGCTTCAACAAAGGCCAGCAGGATGCATTTTTGCCGTTTGTGGAAAGCGGCCTGATTACCTTTATCGGCGCCACCACCGAAAACCCGTCGTTTGAAGTCAACAGCGCCTTGCTGAGCCGGGCGCGCGTGTTTGTGCTGCAAGCCCTGTCTGAAACTGACCTTGCCGAACTGCTGGAACGTGCCCGCGCCAATATGGCGCCTGAGATGGCATTGAGCGATGAGGTGAAAGAACAGGTGCTGGCCTATGCTGATGGCGATGCGCGGCGCCTGCTCAACTTTGTTGAAGGCTTGTTCAATGCGGCGCTGACCAGTGGCCTGACCGAGATCAATGCCGAGTTTTTGCAAAGCACCATGGCGAGCAAGCTGCGCCGCTTTGATAAGGGCGGCGAAGCGTTTTACGACCAGATATCCGCCTTGCACAAGTCGGTGCGCGGCTCCAACCCTGACGCGGCCTTGTACTGGTTTTTGCGCATGATTGATGGCGGGGCCGACCCGCTTTACCTAGGTCGCCGTCTTATCCGCATGGCGGTGGAAGATATCGGCATTGCCGATCCGCGTGCGCAGACCATGACGCTGGAAGCCTGCCAGATATACGAGCGGCTGGGCTCGCCAGAGGGCGAGCTGGCATTGTCGAATGCGGTGATCTACTGCGCCGTGGCGCCCAAGAGCAATGCCGCCTATATGGCCTATAATCAGGCCAAAGCCTTTGTCGCGCAGGATAAATCGCGCAATGTGCCTTTGCACTTGCGCAATGCACCAACCAAGCTGATGAAAGAGCTGGATTACGGCAAGGAATACCGCTACGCGCATAACGAGCCGGATGCCTATGCCGCGGGCGAGCAGTATTTCCCCGATGATCTTGAAGCCATTCAGTTTTACGTGCCCACGCCGCGCGGACTGGAAGGCAAGATTGCCGAAAAACTGGCAAGGCTGCGCGAGCTGGATGCGCAAGCCCTGCGTGCCCCCAAGAAGAAATAAACTATCAAGCAGAAATAACGATCAGGAAGCCTTATGTTAGACATACAACAATTACGCAATGAACTGGACACCGTGGTGAGCCGCCTGGCGAGCCGTGGCTTTGCGCTGGATACCGCCAGATTTGAAGCGCTGGAGAGTGATCGCAAGCTGGTGCAGACGCGCACGCAGGATTTGCAGGCCAAGCGTAACGCCACTTCCAAGCAGATCGGCATTGCCAAGTCCAAGGGTGAAGACGTCAGCAGCATCATGGCCGAAGTGGCCGGGCTCGGCGAGCAGCTCAAGGCGGATGAAGAGCGCCTGGGCGTGATTCAGGCTGAATTGCAGCAGTTCCTGCTCAATATCCCCAATCTGCCGCACGCCAGCGTGCCGCAAGGCAAGTCCGAGGAAGATAACGTGGAAGTGCGCAAGGTCGGCACGCCACGCAGTTTTGACTTCGAGATCAAGGACCACACCGATGTGGGTACGCCGCTGGGGCTGGATTTTGATACCGGCGCCAAGCTGGCAGGGGCGCGCTTTACGCTGATGCGCGGCCAGATTGCGCGTCTGCATCGTGCGCTTGCCCAGTTCATGCTGGATACGCAAACCGAGCGCCACGGCTACACCGAGTGCTATACACCGTATATTGTGAATGCGGACAGCCTGCGCGGTACCGGCCAGTTGCCCAAGTTCGAGGCGGATCTGTTTGCCGCGCAAAAAGGTGGGCAAGAAGGCGAGGGCGAAGCGCTATACCTGATCCCGACCTCGGAAGTGACTTTGACTAACACCGTGCGCGACGAGATTCTGGCAGCGGAAAGCCTGCCCATCAAGCTCACTGCCCATACGCCATGCTTCCGTTCCGAGGCAGGCTCCTATGGCCGCGACACGCGCGGCATGATACGTCAGCACCAGTTCGACAAAGTGGAAATGGTGCAGATTGTGCATCCGGAAAAAAGCTACGAGGCGCTGGAAGAGATGGTTGGCCACGCCGAGCATATCCTGCAGGCGCTGGGCCTGCCGTATCGCGTGGTGTCGTTGTGTACTGGCGACATGGGCTTTGGTGCCGCCAAGACCTATGATCTGGAAGTCTGGCTGCCCGCCCAGAATACCTACCGCGAGATCTCATCCGTATCCAACTGCGAGGCCTTCCAGGCACGTCGTTTGCAAGCGCGTTTCCGCAATGAAGGCGGCAAGCCCGAGCTGGTGCATACCCTGAATGGCTCCGGCCTGGCCGTAGGCCGCACTCTGGTGGCTGTGCTGGAAAACTATCAAGAGGCCGATGGCAGTGTGGTGGTGCCTGAAGTATTGCGGCCTTATATGGGCGGGCTGGAACGCCTGGGCGCATGAGGGCGGAATGGTGAGCGTGAAAAGCCCGAGCTGATGCCGGGCTGACAATCACAGGCATGACCAAATAAAAAACCACCGAGCCCGGTGGTTTTTTATTGCCTGCTAGTGCTCGTCTTTCTTCTGGTTCAAGGTTTCCAGCAGCGAGATTTGCAGCAGGTAATGCATGCGCACAAACCAGCGGCGCAGAATGATAAACAGCAGGCCTACAATCACCGCCACGGCCAATGTCAGCTTCAGGCTGGGAATCAGCGGCCAGCTCAGTACTAATAGCACGATGGTCAGCAATGCCAGCGAAATGGCCGGTATGCCGCGCGAGATGATGCGCCGGACCTTGTCGGCCTGCGCGCTGGCGAGTGTCTGCGTGGCATGGTCGGCCAGCAGCAGGCTGAATGCTTGCAGCTTGCGAAAAGCCGCAATCAGGAAAGGCGCTGAAAGCAGCAGGGTGCTGCCCCAGATCAGGGATTTCTTCAGATCGATTTCCCCAGCCCAGGCCGGCAAGTGCAGGAGCGGGCTCGCCAGCAAATGGCGAGCGGCAACAAATAGCGCCGCCACCAGGCATACATTAACGAATATCTGCAATATGAGCTTGCGGTAGAGACCTGCCAGCAATGCCCGGTCTTCGGCGTTGCCTTCGCCTTGCAGCCAGCCCTGGTACCAGTCAAAAAAGCGGGCGATCTTGTCAGGAACCCGTTGCGTCAGTCGGTTGGAAAGTGGGTCAGCCGCGCGGATGAGATAGGGTGTCAGCAGCGTGGTGACGACCGAGGTGGCAACGGCAATCGGGTAAAGAAAATGGCTGGTGACATTCAGCGTGAGGCCGAGCGTGGCAATGATGAAGGAGAATTCGCCTATCTGCGCCAGCCCCATGCCCACGCGCAGCGAAGTGCGGCCATCGTTGCCTGCCAGCAGCGTGCCCGTACCGCAGGAGATGATTTTGCCGAGAATCACCGCTGCCGAAATTACCATGATGGGCACGGCGTACTCGACGATGGCGTTGGGGTCCAGCATCAGGCCGATGGTCACGAAAAAGATGGCACTGAACATATCGCGCACTGGTTCGATCAGCCGTTCGATGGCGCGTATCTGCTTGGCTTCGGCCATGATGGCGCCGATCATGAAAGCCCCCAGGGCGATGCTGTAATCCATCTTGATCACCAGCAGGCAAAAGCCAAACAGCAAGCCCAACACACTCACCAGCAGCGTTTCATGCCGCTTGAACGAAGCCACGTAATCCAGCAGGCGCGGCACCACGAGGATGCCCACGACCAGCGACACCACCATAAACAGCACCAGCTTGCCTATGGTGCCCACGGCTTCGCCCGTGCTGACGGTACCGGTGGCCGCCATGCCGGAGAGCAGGGCGATGATGCCGATGGCGAGAATATCCTCCACGATCAGAATGCCGAAAATAAGCTGCGCGAAGCGCTCCCGCTTCATGCCCAGCTCTTCCAGTGCCTTGACGATAATAGTAGTGGACGAGATGGCCAGCATGGCACCCAGGAAAATCGAGTCCATGACTTTCCAGCCAAAATACTGGCCGATCTCATAGCCTATGTACACCATCACCACAATCTCGGTAATGGCCGCCACAAACGCCGTGGCGCCGACTTTTTGCAGCTTGCGCAGGTTAAATTCCAGCCCCAGCGAAAACATCAGAAAGACGATGCCTAGCTCGGCCAGGGTTTCCACCGTCTCCTGATTATGAATCAGAGGCCATGGTGGCGTATGCGGCCCAATGATAAGCCCGGCGAGGATGTAACCCAGCACCACCGGTTGCTTGATGCGCTGGAAGACGACCGTCACAAACCCCGCCACCAGCATGATGACAGCGAGATCCTGTATGAAAGAGAGTGCGTGCATGGTTAGTCTGACTGGTCGAACATCATGGTACAGGTTGGTAGGGCGCTATCCCCGTTGTCATGCCCGCATTCACCAGATTGAAATCCGGCAATATGGGCTGGTGCTTGGGCTCATAGCGCTCCAGAATCTTGTGATAGGTGCGGATGGATTCGACAAATACCACCGGCGCTCCGCCACTGGCATAGCCGTATTTCAGCGTGGAGTAATGTTCGGCACGATTAAGCAGGGGCAGGGTTTTTTTCACATCCGCCCAGCTATCCGGATTCAGCTTCAGGCGCTTGGTCAAAATCCGCGCGTCTTCCAGATGTGCAAAGCCAATGTTGTAAGCCGCCAGCGCCAGCCAGGTGCGATCAGGCTCTTGTATGCGCTCCGGCAACATATCTTTGAGCATTGCAATATAGCGTGCGCCACCCAATATGCTTTGCCGCGCATCCAGTCGGTCCGTTACACCCAGGCGGTCGGCCGTAGCCTCTGTCAGCATCATCATGCCGCGCACATTGGTTGGTGAGGTATTGAATCTATCCCAATGCGACTCCTGATAGCTCACCCCCGCCAGCAAGCGCCAATCCAGCCCTGTCAGCTCCTGCGCCTGCTTGAACAGCCCCACATACTGCGGCAGCACATTGCGCGTGCGTACCAGAAAATTCGTCACATCCATCGGGTTCAGCCGCTCGCTGTGCCCGTAATAGCGGTCAACCAGATTGCGCAAGCGCCCGTCTTTTTTGATCTTCTCGATAAATGCATTCGCCCGCTGGGAAATCCAGCTCTGCCCGCGTTTGGGGAAAGCCCACGCCACCTGCTCCGGTTTGCCCACGCTCATGCCATCCGCCAGATTAGGGTAGTAATTCTTGAGCATATTGGCCAGATGCGAATCCGCCACCGTAAAATCCAGCGTGCCATCCGCCACCTGCTCCATTAATTCATCCGCACTGGCTCGCTTCAGCTCCTCCCAATGCAGGGCTGGCGTGTGTTCCTTCATCTCGCGCAGGCGCTCGGCATAGCTTGTCCCTGCAGGCACCGCAATACGCTTTCCGATCAGGTCATTCACCGTTTTCGGCGGCTTGCTTTGCGAATCGTTGTAGATGACTTTCTGCTGCGTGGTCTGATAAGGCACACTGAACTTCACCAGATGCTGGCGCAGCTTGGTAATGCTCAAATCCGCCGCCGCAAAGTGCGCCTGACCCTTAAGCAGCGTCGGTATTACCTGTGAAATATTCCCCACCACCAAAAACTTCGCGCTGTACTCCGGCCCCAGATCCTTCATAAACATCTGCACCAGATCATACTCAAACCCCGCGTTCTGGTTCTCGTCATCTACATAATAGGTATTCGGCCCGTTGTGCGTTACCACAATCAATTCTTTGGTAAGCGGCCTGTGGGCGGGGCTGTCGCCAGATTGCTCGCAGGCCGAGCAAAGAAGGGCCAGCAGTATGGTCAGGAATTTGCGCATCGGCCCAAGTTTCGCCAAGTTTTTGGGGTTTGTCCAGTTGGAATATTGGGCTGGGAATGAAAGAGGTTAGTCTGTTTTAGGTTTTGGCATCTGCCAGCCTGTTCCTGATGAGCTTGAGTGCTTGCCCCGGAATAACTGCTCAAAAGATTCAATCACCGGCAGTGGAAATAAGAACGGTGACAAAGATAAAGAGACCGGTCACGCCATCCGAACTAACCCAGCCGGGCCGGACAGTTTCAATATTCTGAGTGATGTGCTGAATGGCCGTCAGGACTCGATTACGGCTTGGGAGCGATGTGGGGCCAAACATAAATATTTAATAAATTGGGTTTTAAACGGTAGGGAAGGTGGCTGAAATATCAGATAATTTAAGCCATTCCTTTGCTCTTGCGAAGACCTTGTTGAAATTTATATCATGAGAGATTAATCCATCAGTGCATAACGCTAATGCGGAATTTTGGGTATCAATTTCCCAAGCCCTCAATTTTTTAATTTTCGTAGGAATTTTCCCCCTTTTAAATAAAGTATACGCGGAAAATTTACTTAATCTTGACTGAAAAATAAATGTTGAATTACAGTCAAAATCAGGCATGACCATTTTTATGAAGTCTATTGTAGGTAAAAATGCTCTTGATTCTTGTCTGCAAATGCTACAAATTTTATAAATTGTTTTATTAGAAATTTTGTCTTGGCAAAATTCCCGTAATTCTTTATCCGAAAAATAGGAGTCAAACTTTCTTATATCGGATTCTACTGTTTTACATTGATTATCAAGATATTCAAATAAATTTTTGGTATCTATATATGCACTTTTAAAAAAATCTTCAAATCTTTGAGAGCGGGTCCCATTTTCAGCTGCATTCTCCAGTTCTTTTATGAATAAAGGTAAATTGGCTTTTTTATTAATTAAATTTTCTTTATCGAGTCTTGCAAATATATTCCTAGAAAGGTCTATGCCTGAATTCGAGATGTAAATCCTATCTGAAAAATCCTTTATTACTGAAAGTTTATCCCAAACTCTCTTATATCCATTAGTGATAATTGGGTCATGTAAAGTACAGTTGAAAATTTCAGAGAACGATATTGCTGAGATACATCCGAAATTATTAATGTCCTCAAAATATTCGGAAAATAGAGGGTATGCCTTGCTATCATTGTTGAGAAGATTTGTGTCAATTACTTTTAGCATTTTTCACTCTTACTTCGCTCTTATAATAGATGCCAAATCGGAAGTATCGGCTGGGCTTTTGTGCCCCTGTTTCATCGCCCAAGGAGCTTGATGCCCCTGCGATGCTGACCTCAGCGCACCTTTCCCCATCTTCCTATTCATCGAGTCCAAGGCAGCCATCAGTCTGGCTGACTTCTCCCCTTCGGCAGTTGAGCCGAACATATCATTCTGTTGCTCGCCTCTCTGCACTATTTCGCCCAGCATAACTCCGGCTTTCTGATAGAGGAAGCTTAATTTATAGCTGCGCTTTCATATCCACAGTGCTACGCCAATCGGGTCATTGGACTGAGTGGGTATTGGCGCCGTGATGCTGTTGAAGTAGTTGCAACCGTCGCCGAGGGGCGAGTGATAGACAAACACATGCAACAGGAAGGCCAGATTTAATGCCTATTTAGAACGGAAGGGGGGCTTCCACTTATAGAAGCTTTTCGAGACATTGCGACACGTCTGCTACGCCATGACCGCGTTCTTTTATTTACTTGAGGGCTTTAGACTTAAAGTCGTCCGGATCTCTTATACCTCCCAATCCGACTTTTGACTGTTTTAGACAGCTTGATTTGTGTAGCAGACCGGGTGAAGTCCATATTGCAGTCCCACGCATCCTTTCATTGCTTGGCTTCTTGTAACACTAATGAATATCGACTAGTCCTAAAGTGCTATTGCGTTAAATCCAGCTCCAATTAAGCTGGATATAAAAATGATTATAAAAATTAGTGCCTTACGTTTGGTGGGATATCACATATAAAGGGGAATATCTTGGATCTTTCAGAATCGTCATTCAATCAATTGGTGGACATCCTCTATCAAACTCTTGAAGATAATACGGTTTGGAAGAAGTTTTTCGATGAGGTCGCGCAAGCAATTGATGTAAATATTGTTCACATGCTTGGTGTAGATAAGAAACATACAGCCCTTTCCTATAGCGATGGGGCAAACATGCCAGCACATGGGGAATTAACATATATCCAGAACTATCACTCAATTGATCCCAGAGTTCCGATTGTATTTGGAACGGAAACAATGAAATGGGTCCATTGCCATCAACATCTTGATGAAGTCTTCGTCGCCAATAATCCTTTCTATCAGGAGTTTCTGATCCCATACGGGCTGCGATACATGTCAGCGTGCAAAGTGGTAGATGATGATAACGCTATCATTATTTTCTCCACTCTCCGCAAACCGGAGCAAGGGCCACTTCCTGATGAGGCATTGTCATTTTTGGACGGCCTGATGCCACACCTGGCAAGAGTCTGTAGGCTAACAGTTAAAAATTATGTTTATTCAACCCAGGCGCTTGTTGGGCATGCTCTGATTAATAAGCTTAGGCAAGCGGTGGTGCTCGCGACTACCACTGGAGATGTTGTTCATATAAATGAAGCAGCCTCCACCTTGTTGAGGCAGAGCTCCGGCGTATATATCAGCAATAATAAATTGCAATTCCCATTTCCTTACGATCAAGAGTTCTACCAAGTTTGTCATCGTTTGGAACAAGAGAATTTTCGCCCACCATTATCAGCGGGATCAAAAGGAACGGAATTTACTACTCTAAAGGTGCGCTATACGAAGGCTGATGGACAGACGGATAGTATTTACGCTTTTATAACGATGCTCATCCCTGAGCAGATGATGGGGACATTTGGTCTGAGGCCATTGATTATGGTGTTCTTCTATCATCCTGAAGCAGACACCACCATTGATCCTTCTTTATTAACGGCCGCTTTCGGCTTGAGTCCTGCTGAATGCCGAATCGCTATTTATTTGGCAGAAGGGTGTTCTCTAAAAGAGATTGCCAGAAAGCTGGACGTACAGTTTGACACTATTAGAAAACAGTTACAGTCCATTTATCATAAAACCTCCACCAATAGACAGCCGGAGCTCATCAGATTGCTATTGAACTTGCCATCGAATGCATTTGGAAGCCTCAGAAAAGATTGATTATTCCTCATTTGTGGAATAGACCTTAACAGTTGTAAATGCTGTAATTTGCTCACCATTTCATATTATCAAAAGGGGAGCACTATCATGAAGGGTTTACTTGCAGGTTTTTTGGCTTTGGTTTTATCAAACACAGCAAGCGCGACATCCTTGACTGCAACGTTTGGCGGTGATGACATTGTCGAAGCTTATGTATCTGAGAGTGTATGGGGGACAGGTGAAATACTAGGAAAATCTGACTTTTTCGTGAATGGTTTCGTAACCGCAACAATGCATAACTTGAAAGGTCCACTAAGCTTCGTCCAGTTTGCGATCTATAACAGTGGTGGACCAGCTTCGGTGATTGCTGAGCTTACCCTGTCCGATGCAAATTTCAAGTTTGCCAACGGCACACAGAAATTGCGTACTAATACGGACAATATCCTTTTTACAGATGCGTTACTCAGTGATCAGTTCTTTACTCCTGAACTTATTGGGTCAGCTGCTTTATTCGGTTACGGCGCGTTTGATCTGACAGATCCAGATAATACGAACTTTGTGGGCGTGTATAACGCTAACCCAGTTACATATTACTTTGCGGCCATTCCAATCTACGCAAACAATGTATCGGCAGTGCCAGAACTTGAGACGTCAGCGATGATGGCTTTTGGTATTGGCTTACTGGGTTACATCGGTCGTAGAAGAAAACATCACTCCGCTTAAGATTCGAACTCTTTACTGGGATATTAGACCCATTCAAAAATGGGCTGATATCCTTTTTTAATGTAAGAAATATGTGTATCGCCCAGAACACGCCAGCCTTGTACCTGAAGCCAAGCTTGCATATACGTGTCAGACCGCATAGCCACAGGTGAGCTCCATCATGTGGAGCTGGTGAAGTACAAACCGTGACACCTGTAAATCATGACTTCATCCGAGTTATTGGTTTTAAAACAATAAATTATCAATGGCGGAGAGGGAGGGATTCGAACCCTCGATACGCTTGCACGTATGCCTGATTTCGAGTCAGGTACATTCAACCACTCTGCCACCTCTCCGCGACTCGGTTGCTGGATTGCCCAGCTAATGAGGGCGCTATTCTACCATTATCGGCTTTTGATGCTGTACTTTTTGTGGGGCACTTGCTTGCGGGCCGGGCAGGGGCTTGCTGAAACAACCCTCTGCCATCGTCCCGTCACTATCCTGTTTCACCAGCCCTGCGATCAGGCCAGCTTGAGCAGAGTGTGCGTGTCTTGCAGCTTGGCGGGCATGGTGTTGCGGGTGTGGTATACCTCGCGGCTGCTTTGGTAGGTGTGAAAGCCATCGCGTATGCACATCTCGATGTTGTGTATCCAGCTTAAGCAATCGATATGGTGCTGGACGTTGGCGGCTGAGTTGATGCCGATGTATTTGTCCAGCATGACGCCTTGATGATGCAGCAGGAGGTTGAAGGCGATGAGGGTGTTTTGCTTGAAATACAGCACAAAGCGCGTTTGCTCGGGCATGAGGCCGGCGACGTACTCAAAGAATTTTTTGGTGAGCAGCTCGGACTGCGCCTGTTGGCCGGCGTGGGATTCGAGGTACAGGTTGTAGATATCGTCCAGGTGCGGCGGGATGCCTTGGTGCTCTTCTATTCGAATGTCGCGGGCTGCGCTGCGTTTTTGCTGGATGTCGGTGCGCAGCTTTGTACTCAGGCTGGCGAGGTAGTCTTGCACGGAGCCATGCGTGATCTTGTTGATGGCGAGCGGCATGCTGGGCAGGGCGTTGTAGCCCAGGTCTTTGAGCGCCGAGCCGTATAACTGGTAATCCACGTCTTTCACATCCTTGAAGGCGATCAAGGTGGCGTTTTCTTTTTTGGCGATGGTGGCCAGCGTGCGGTTCAGCACCTGAATCAGTGCGGGGTCGAAAGGGTACTCGCGGCTGATGGCGAGCTTGCAGGAGTCGGTGACCGGCGAGCCTACGCACAGCATCTTGACGGTCATGAGGCTGGGCAGCTGCTCTTTTACCTGCGTGAGGATGTTCTGCATGGTGCCTTTGAGGCTGCTTTCGAGCGCATATTGCGTGACGAAGTAGGGTGCGATGCACAGCAGCACCTGGTTTTTGCGGATGCCGATATAGCCGGTTTTAAAACCGGGAGTGTGGCCGGTATCAAAGGCGAGATGCAGGCGATAACCTTCAATGTCGTCCTGCAGCAGGGCTTTCCAGTTTTCTTCGAGGAACTTGGCGGCGCTGAAGCCGGTTTCGACTTCAAAGGCGGAAAGGGTGTCGGGCTGGTAATGGCTTAAGTCAGGTTGCATGGCGTTAGCTCTTTTTCAGGATGATGACGCCACCGGTGCCGCCAAAAGCAAATGAATTGCTCATGGCGTACCGCACGTGCTGCGGGGTGGCGTGGTTGGCAACATAGTGGAGGTCACACTCCGGGTCAGGCTGCTGCAGGTGCATGGTGGGCGGGAGCCATTGCGCTTGCAGGGCCAGGGTGGTGGCCACCAGCTCAACCGCACCTGCGGCGCCCATGAGATGACCATGCATGGACTTGGTGGAGCTGATGGCGAGTTGGTAGGCATGGGGGCCGAATACCTGCTTGATGGCGGCGGTTTCGGTGGCGTCATTCAGCGGTGTGCCAGTGCCATGCGCATTGATGTAGTCAATCTGCTCCGGCGCCAGCCCGGCATTATCCAGCGCGGCTTGCATGGCGCGTGCTTGTCCGGCGACGGAGGGCTGCGTGATATGGCTGGCGTCGTTGGCGGTGCCGTAGCCGGCGATTTCGGCATGGATGGTGGCGCCGCGTGCCATGGCGGCGTCGTAGCTTTCCAGCACAAACATGGCGCAGCCTTCGCCCAATACAAGCCCGCTGCGGTCAGCCGAGAATGGTTTGCAGGAGGCGGCCGGGTTTTGCTCATCTACCTTTGCCAGCGTGCGCAGCGCTTCCCAGGCTTTGATGGTGCCGAAGGTGAGCAGCGCTTCGCTACCGCCCGCCAGCATGTAATCGCAGTGTCCGTAGGCGATCTGCCGGCTCGCTTCGCCAATGGCAATGGCAGACGAAGAGCACGCGGTGGTGTAGGTGAGGTTGGGGCCGCCCAGGCCGTAATGCATGGCAATGTGCGAGGCGGCGGCGTTGTTCATCGCCATCAGCACGGTAAATGGTTTCAGGCGGCTTTGGCCTTCTTTAAACAGCCGGTGGTAGCCTTCTTCGGTAGAGGCGGCGCCGCCCATGCCGGTGCCGAGATAGCAGCCGGTTTTGTTGGTGTCCATGCTGTCAGCGTCCAACCCGGCATTGTCCAGTGCCTGCTGGGCGGCATAGAGTGCAAACTGGCTTACCCGATCCAGCACCGCCAGCTCTTTTTTGGAAAAGTGCTGAGCGCCATCGAAGTCGGCACTGGCGGCGATGTTGATTTCCAGCTGATCGCTGAAGTCGGTCTCCAGACGTTTGATGCCGGATATGCCTTGCATCAGGTTCAGCCCAAACTCTTCCACGGTATTGCCCAGCGGCGAGACGATGCCCATGCCGGTAATGACGACGCGACGCGTGTTTGCCATGATGTTTACCGCTGTGCCTGTGCTGGCGTGGCTGGACCTTCTGGCGCCTGCTCACGCAGCAGTTGGTCCAGCAGAGTTGCTACATCCTGCACCGTCTTGATTTCTTCCTTGGGCGTGGGCACCTTGATGCCGAAGGTGTCTTCGGCATCAAAAATGATGTCAAAGGTGTCGAGCGAATCCAGCCCGATCTCGGTGAGCACACTGTCGGGAGAGATCGTGGCTTTGTCGATTTCCAGTTTCTCGGCGATCAGGGTTCTGACGGTTTCAAAGGTGTTTTCCATGATGGTCCTTATCGGTTCAGTGAGCGAGGGCAAGGCAAAACTCGGCGCTGCGCTTGGCGACGTCATCCTTGCGTTTGTCCAGGGTTAATACGTGGTAGGTGTCGCTGATATACATGGTCTGGATATCACGCGAGCCCAGACGCTTTTCCACGTAATGGGCGTTTTTGATGCTGGCCATGTCGTCTTCCGTGGAGTGCACGATCAGCACTGGCGATACCACTTCTGCCAATTGCTTCTTTGCCTGGCGGATCAGGCGCACGCTTTGCAGAATCACGGTGGCGGGTGTTTTGAAATAGCCGATCTTCTCGGAGGTCTGGGCATCCTTGTTATCCAGAATCGCCGCGACCAGTGCCCGGGTGCGTTCGCACTTGATGCCATAGGGCGCGGTTTCCTCCCAATGCACGACATATTTGAGCGGGGTATACAACACGATAGGCAGCAGGAAGCGTTGCTTGAATGGCGGCATGTTCCAGCCGTCATAAAACAGTGTGACCGATAGCAGAATGACGCCTGCCACCGCCTCTTTATAACGCGCCGCTACCATGAGGGCGATCAGCGCTCCCATGGAAAGCCCGGCGATAAACACCTGGCGATAACGTTTGCGCATGTCCAGAAATACGACTTCGATCGAGGCTACCCAATCCTGCCAGGTGGTGGCGGTCAGGGTTTTGATCGAAGCGCAGTGCCCGGCCAGCACCGGACAGACGGCAGTGAGGCCCTTGCGGGCGAGCACTTTGCCATAATGCTTCATCTCGGCCGGGGTGCCGGTGAGGCCGTGCACCAGCAGCACGGCATCCTGCCCTTTGCCTTCGATAAAGCCGTTTTCACCGATCAGCTGTTCCAGACTCATGCTGCATGTCCTTGTTCAGCATGCGCCTGGAGGCGGGGCATGAGGGCTTGCATGTGGAGGTCGGCTTGCAATTACTCGGCTCCGCAACGATGCAATAACTGCTCAAACAGCTGAATGCCGAGGTCGATTTCTTCTTCCGAAATCATGAGCGATGGCGCCAGCGTGATGACGTTTTTCTCGTAGCCGCCAATATCCAGCACCAGCCCATAGCGTTTGCCGTCGACCATCAGGTCGCCCTTCAGGCCTTCATTGAACATGCGGTCGGCAAGTGCGCGACTGGCGGTAAAGCCGTCTTTCTCGCACAGTTCGATACGCAGTGCCAGCCCCAGGCCGCTGACATCACCCACCACTTTCCAGCGCGACTTGAGTTCGTGCAGGCGCTTGAGGAAATAGGCGCCGCGTTGCCGCACATGCGGTTCAAAGTCGGCCTCCTGCGTCATCTTCAACACTTCCAGCGCGACCGAGGTGCCGAGCGGATTGGAGGCAAATGTGGAATGGGTGGAGCCCGGCGGGAATTTCTCGGGGGAGATCAATTCCTCACGCGCCCAGATGCCGGAGAGTGGATTCAGGCCATTGGTGATGGCTTTGCCGAAGACGAAGATGTCGGGGACGATGTCGAAGTTTTCCCAAGACCACAGCTTGCCGGTGCGATAGACGCCCATCTGAATCTCATCCGCCACCAACAGCACATTGCGTTTCTTCAGCGATTCCTGCAGCTTTTTCATGTAGCCCTCGGGCGGGATGATGTAGCCGCCGGTACCTTGCATGGGCTCGATGTAAAAGGCACCGAATTCGCACTGTTTGGATTTTTCATCCCACACCGATTGGTATTCGGTATCGAACAGTTTTTCAAATTCCTTGTGGCAATAGGTATCGCAGCTTTCCACTTTCAGGTCATACGGGCAGCGGAAGCAGTAAGGGTAGGGCACGAAGTGCGCGCGATCGGCAAAATTGCCAAAGCGACGGCGATAACGGTAGCTGGAGGTAATGGCCGAGGCACCCAGGGTGCGGCCGTGATAGCCGCCCATGAAGGCAAACTGGTGGGTTTTGCCGGTATGGTTGCGCACAACCTTGAGCGAATCTTCAATCGCCTGCGCACCGCCCACATTGAAGTGCACCCGGCCTTTGACGCCGTATTTGTCTTCCATGTACTTGCATACGATTTCGGCAAGCTCGACTTTCTCGCGGTGCAGATACTGGCTGGCAAGCTGAGGCAGCGTATCAATCTGTTTTTTCAGCGTGTCGGCAATGCGCTTGTTCTTGTAGCCAAAGTTGACGGCGGAATACCACATCTGCCAGTCCAGATAGGGCGTGCCGCGCTCATCAAACAAAAAGCTGCCGTCACAGCCTTCGAACACTTTGGGTGGGTCGGCATAGTTGACGGTATCCCCGTGAGAGCAGTACTTGCTGTTTTTATCCAGGATTTCGATGATCTTGGTTTCCATGATGGCGGTGGTTATCCTTTAACGTGAATAGCGGTTGGGAATGCGTTGTGCTCCAAAGGCCAGCTACGAAGGGCCTCCAGAACGTCCTTGAAAGTGGAGAAGGGGTGATAGGGAATATCCTGCTGTTGGCAGTAATCAATCAGCTTGCCTTTGGCGAAGACCACATCGGCTTGCCGCGCAATGCAGGCATCCGATTTGCCGTCGCCGATCAGAATCACCGGGCCGCCGGAGATGGCGGACTGTTCACGGGCAATCGCGCATTTGCAATTGCCGTTGCCGCCCTGGCAATCGGCCCGGCGATTGGGAAAACGGATGGCAATGCCTTCAGACGTAAAATCAAGGCGATTGGAAAAAATCTGGACAGCTGGGAAACCGGAGTGCCGGAACGCCATGTGGATGGCATGATCGATACCATCACTGGCGACAATCACCTCGCCAAAACGCGAGGCATATTCATAAAAAGGCACAAAGCCCTGGTCCAGCTCGATCTGCCGGAAAAATGCATCCAGTGCATCGCGGTTACCGCGCACCATCCCAATCTGCCGTGACATGCATTCCATGGCATCTATTTCGCCGCGTAACCAGGATTGCTCGATATCCTCCCAACTCGCGGGGGCAAACTTTTCCAGCAAGGCATCGATCGTGTCTTTCTTCGAGATCGTGCCGTCAAAATCCACAATAAACAGCATTATGCAAACGTCCATTTTGATATTCGTTATGCGAAAGTCATGTGCTTCCATATCTGCGAGAACTCTCGCCAGCCTGCTGATTTGAATGCGTTTTTTTTTTGCATGCAATGGCAATCAGGCTGTGCTATGGAAGCTAGTTTGATGCGGGATGCTTACTTGAGCCTTACGGCAAATGGGGAGTCAACAAAGTGTGACGGGGGCGGCATGATGCAGCGGGATGCGGCAGTCAGCATGGCGTGCGGCTGCATAAATCAGGCTCATCATCCGCCATGCAAAATTTTCCGGCACGTTGCCAGACCGGCTTTTGCGCCGTGTACACTACGGTTTCTCGCATTGGATTGGCATGAACGCTATGAGTGGTTGTAAACGTATTGGGGTGAACCTTGCGCTAGTGATAGCTGCCGTGGTCTGGGGATGTGGCATCGCACAGGCTGCTGATTGGGAGTCCATCAGCAACGCTGAAGGAAGCGAGCTTTGGGTGGATACGGATTCGTATGCGGATGACGATGTGTACTCGTCGATATGGACCAAGACATTGTACAAACCTGCGCTACAGCTGCCGGGTGCTGCAGCGGGTATCAAGTATGCGGAAAAACGCGCGCGCTTTGAGTTTGACTGTGTGAAACATGCCTTCCGCTTGCGCGAGTTCATGTATTACGGCGTCAAGGGCGAGCTGCTGAACAAGGGCAAGGGCGAGGATGCGTTTGTGCCGGTGGCGCCGCAATCTGCAGGCTACAAAGTGGGAACGCTGACTTGCCAGGTGCGCCGCATGGTGCGGCCTTGATCAGCATGGCTTGAAACAGCCATGATTGAAGCCAGCGGTTTACATCAAGAGGCGGAGATCGTGCGCCATCATGGCTGGCGAGGCGCCGTAGTTGAAATAAAGTCTTATCTTTCCTTGTTTATCATAGACATAGGTGCCAGCGCTATGGTCTATGCTGTAGTTGCCGCGGGCATCGGGCGGTTGCTTGCTGGCGCTGATCTTGAAGTGATGGGCGGTCTCGGCAATGTCGGCTTCGCTGCCATACAATCCTAAAAAGCGCGGGTCAAAATAGGGCACATATTTCGCCAGTACATCCGGCGTATCGCGTGCCGGATCCAGTGTCACAAACAGCACTTGCACCTGGTCAGCATCCTTGCCCAGCAGTTTCATGGCCTGCGCCAGATCCGACATGGTGGTGGGGCAGACGTCCGGGCAGTGGGTATACCCAAAAAACAGCACAACGAGCTTGCCTTTGAAGTCCTTGAGGCTGGCCGGTTTGCCGTGGTGGTCAGTTAAATGGAGGCCGGATGCAAAGTCGGCGCCCGTGATATCCGTTGCTTCAAAGGCTTCTTTCGGCTGTGGTTTGCATGCACTCAGGCATGCCAGCATCAGGCACAGCATCAGGGCTCTGACCAGCATTGGCGACTTCCTCAAAACAGATAATTTACCATTCTAGCACCCAGTAATGGTCGAGCATGAGTGCGGCAAACAGCAGTGTCAGGTAGGTGATGGAATAGCGAAACGTGCGTTTGGCGAGCGCGTCCGAGTATTCTGCATACAGCGCCACCACATACACCATGAAGATCAGATTGAGCACCACGGCCGAGATAAGGTAAATCAGGTGGCTCATGCCCATGCTGTAAGGGATGAAGGTGATGGTGACCAGAATGATGGTGTAGAGCACGATATGCAGCAAGGTGAACTGCACACCATGTGTCACCGGCAGCATGGGGATACCGACCTTGGCGTATTCTTCGCGGCGATACAGCGCCAGTGCCCAGAAGTGCGGGGGGGTCCAGGCGAAGATGATGAGGAACATGATCAGCGCTTCGGGCGAAATGACATTGTTGATGGCGGCCCAGCCCAGAATGGGCGGCATGGCCCCGGATGCGCCGCCGATGACAATGTTGAGCGGGGTGGCGGGCTTGAGAAACACGGTGTAGATCACGGCGTAACCGAGCAATGTGCCGAAGGTCAGCCACATGGTGAGCGGGTTGACCATGGCATAAAGCAGGCTCAGCCCGGCGAACCCCAGCAAGGTAGCCAATACCAGAGTTTGCCGCGTGCTGACCTGACCGGTGGGGAGAGGTCGGTGACGGGTGCGGGCCATGCGGGCATCTATCTTCTGCTCGATGATGCAGTTGAAGGCTGCCGCCGCCCCCGATGTCATGGCGATGCCCAGCGTCGCGGCGATCAACACGTCCAGCGGTGGCAGATGCGGCGTCGCCATGAACATCCCTATCATGGCGGTAAATACAATCAGCGCACTCACCCGCGGCTTGCACATCATGAAGAAGCTTCGCAGACTGACGCGGATTTCCTGGATATTCAATGCGATAGCATGGGCCATGTCATGTCTCCTCAGGCTGTTTGAGTGGGGTGATGGTGGAATTGAGCACGACCAGCGTGCTGAGTAGCAAAGCGGCGAATACATTATGGCCGACCGCCAGTACCAAGGGCAGCCGTAGCAACACATTGGCAATGCCCAGGCTGATCTGGCAGATCAGCAAAAGCAGCAGCACCAGCGCGATTTTTGTAAGCGTGCCTTTATTCAACAGGCTGAGCGCCAGCGTGCCGCAGACCAGCAGGGTGACCAAGGCTCCTAGCCGGTGTGTCCACTGTATGGTTACCAGCGCATCCGCTGACAATGCGCCACCATCGGGCCCTTGGCCGAGTTCGCGCAACATATGATAGGCATCTGCATAGTTGAGTGACGGTATCCAGTTGCTCTGGCATGCTGGGAAATCCGTACACGCCAGCGCGGCATAGTTGGCGCTGGTCCATCCACCGAGAATGATCTGCACCAGTACGACCAGCACCGCTGCCCTGATCCACCAGCGAGAGGAGGCCGTGATTTGCGAGCTGGCGATACGTCCCCAATGCCGATGCGCCATCCATACCAGAAGCGCCAATGTCAGCATGCCACCCAGCAGATGAGCGGACACCACCGCAGGTTTCAGCAGCAAGGTCACGGTCCACATGCCCAGCATGGCTTGTAACGCCACCAAAGCAGTTGTCAGTGTGGCTAGCCATGGCGAGATCGATAAATAAACGCGCCCGCGCCAGCCCAGCACGCACAGCCCTAGTATCACCAGCCCCAATGTCCCTGCCAGATAGCGATGCAGCATTTCCTTCCAGGCTTTGTGCTGCTCCAGCGGCTTGTCCGGATAGGCGCTGGCGGCTGCCGCGAGATCGGCCGGGTGTTGCGGCACGCTTAATTGCCCATAGCAGCCAGGCCAGTCCGGGCAGCCAAGGCCGGCATCTGACAGCCGAACGTAGGCGCCGAGGCCGACCACGGTGAGCGCCAGCAGCGGGGCCAGCAATATCAAACGTTTAAACCAGAGTGCGGCGACCATGCCTTAGCCCGCCCACGCATAATTGAGCAGGCGGGCAATATCGGCCCGAATATCCCGTGGCGCCAGGCTGGCGGGGAAATACATCATCAGGTTCGCCAGTGGGTCGACCAGATAAATCGTGTTGTCATCAGTGATTGGCGCTTCATGGTTTGTCGATGGGGCTCCAGCGATCTGGAAGTGCTGCGCATAAGCCTGAATGGCGCTGGATGGCGCATGCAGAATGATGAGGTCGGGGTAGCGGGCCTGCATCGCCTGCAGATTGGCGTCGCTGGAAATCAGGATACGCTGTACCCGCCCCATGTTTTTATCCATGGATACATGGATTTGCCGCATGAGATGCAAGCGCTCTTCGCATGCCTCGCGGCATGGCTCGGCAATGTAGACCATGCTCCATTTGTCGCGCCACAGGGTGGCTGGCACCGCAGCCTCGCGCATATCCTGTATGCCAGCGGGGGGCGGCAACGGTTTTAATGGCGAGACCAGAGTGCCATGGCTGCGACCATTGGGATGCCAGTCCAGCCCATACATGGCGGCCACCACGAGCAGGGGCAGGGTGAAAAATACCAGCATCCAGAACAGCATCTTGCGCCCTTGCGACCATCCTGAAACAGCTTGGCTGGAGGTGTTGGCTATCGAAGAATCGAACGAGGTCTTGGCCATGGTCATGAGGCTGGCTTTTCTTGTGGTGGAGTTGGTGAGCGGACGGGTACCACGCTGAGGTAGAGATAAATGGCCAAGGCGGCGAATGCAAAGCCAAACCATTGATAGGCATAGCTCAAATGCATGCCGATGCGTTCTGCCGGTTGCGGCCAGTCGCGGTCAAATCCCCCGGCCTGGCTATCCGCATCGAGCCGGACGATCACCGGACTGATGGCAAACGGTACCAGGGCGGCGTAGCGTTGCATGTCCATGTTTTGCCACACGGCGTCCCAGTGCATGGGGTCGCTTTTCCCCAGGGTGTAATACCGGGTGGCAGGCACCCATACTTGCCCTGTCACTTGTTGCAGGCCGCTGGGCGTTTTTACCTGTGGTAATTCACTATGCTCGGCCATGGCCGGGATCCAGCCGCGATTGACCAGCACATATTGCTGGCTACCATGAATGCGCAGCGGCGTGATGACGTGGTAACCCGCCTGCTCATGGCTGACCTGATTGTCCAGAAATATCTGATAGCGCGGCTCGTATTCGCCTTCGACGGTGACGCGCTGGTAACGTAATTCCTCGGCATTCTTCAGATGCAAAGGCAATGGGCCAGGCTCGGCATGAAGGTATTGTGAGTACAAGGCCTGCAATGCCTGTTTTTGCTGGGCTTTATCGTATTGCCACAGGCCGAGCTTGATGCATATCGCCATGCAGAAAAGAGTGATCAATGCGCCGGGAATACGCGGAGAAAAACGATAGCGCTGCCTTGTTTTTATTGGAAATTGCAAAATAAGCTGACCCCATCCATACTGATTAAAACCTGACCTGGACATCGCCATGTTGATTAAGCTCGCTATCGTTGTCATGCTGGTACTTATCGTTGGCAGCCTGTTTTACGCCCTGTTTTCACTGGTGAGAAACAAGGGGCAAGGGCAGGCCACCATCAAGGCGCTCACTTTGCGCATTGCCCTTTCCCTGGGTTTGTTTCTCTTGCTGATGCTGGGCTTTTATACCGGGGTGATCGGGCATTAAGCTGCCCGGTATAAAAGCAGGCCGTATTAAAGCCAGTAAACAAATACGAACAACCCCAGCCACACCACGTCCACAAAGTGCCAGTACCAGGCAACGCCTTCAAAGCCGAAGTGATGCTCGGGCGTGAAGTGCCCCTTGATGCTGCGCAGCCAGATCACGATCAGCATGAGCGTCCCCAGCGTGACGTGAAAGCCGTGAAAGCCAGTCAGCATGAAAAAGGTGCTGCCATATACACCGGCGCCCAGGGTCAGCCCCAACTCGGTATAGGCATGGTGATATTCGAAGGCCTGCAGGCCGATAAAGGCCAAGCCCAAGGCAATAGTGAAAAACAAGCCCCATACCAGCTGCCTGCGGTTGTTTTTGAGCAGGCCCCAATGTGCCCAGGTGACCGTGACGCCGGAGCTGAGCAGGATCAGGGTGTTGATGGCGGGGATGCCCCATGCCCCCATGGGGGTGAATTGCGCTGGCTGGTAATCGCGCCCCAGCACGTGACCGCCAGGCCCGGCGGAAGGCCAGGTCGCGACAAAATCCTTGTACATGGTAAAGGCCGGATCAAAGCTGGCCAGCTCAGGTACCGAGATAATGCGTGCAAAAAACAGCGCCCCAAAAAATGCGGCAAAGAAGGCGATCTCGGAGCAGATGAAGGCAATCATGCCCCAGCGGAATGACTTGTCCTCCCATGTGCGGTACATGCCGCTCTGGCTTTCGGCAATGATTTTGGCAAACCAGCGGAAGATCATGCTGATCATGAGCACCAGGCCCAGCAGCATCAACCACTTGCCAGCGGCATAGCTGTTGGTGCTGAAGATGAAGCCCATGGTAAGCAGCAAGAGCCCACCGGACAAGATCACCGGGTAAAGGCTGGGGGTGGGGACAAAGTATTTGTCGTGCGTTTGAGTGGACATCCATATGCTCCTGTTAGCCAGATGATGCTGTGTTATTGGTTTAATTAATCCTTCTGTTTTAATGCTGATGCTGTTTCCATGCTGCTGACGTTGGTTGCTATTTCTTGTGCGGCTATTTGATTGCACTGTAAAACGCATACGACAGGGTGAGGGCTTTTACATCGTCCGGAATATCCGGGCTCACGTAAAAGCGCAACGGCATTTCACGGGATTCGCCCGCCTTCAGATCCTGTCGCTGAAAACAAAAACACTCGATTTTCTTGAAATACTCCGATGCCTTACCCGGGCTGACGCTGGGGACAGCCTGCCCGGCGACGGTTTCATTGGCCATGTTGCGGGCAATGAAGGTCACGGTTTCTATCTTGCCTGGATGCACACGTATGCTGGATTGCACTGGATGAAAGCTCCACGCCAGCCCCGGCATGACATTGCTTGTGAAGCTCACTTCTACCCAGCGCGTGGCATCCACCCGTGACTGCGCGCTTACCGCCACATTTTCCGTCTTGCCATTCAGGCCGGTGACGCGGCAAAGCACGTCATACAGCGGCACCAGTCCGTAAGCAAATGCCAGCGCCATGGCGACAATGACCAGCAGCTTGTAGCCGAGCTGGCGATTTAGCTGGCTGAGGCTGGCAATGGCGCTTATCTTTTCCATAGCATCCACATGCCGAGGGCATACCAGAACAGGGCAACGGCTGCCAGTAGCAGCGCAATCATGCGGCTGCGGCGACGTTTGTCCTGGGCGTTTTTCATATCGTCTGCCATGGGAATAAGTGACATGGCTTAGCGGATGACCGGTTGTTCATTGAAAGTGTGATAAGGCGGGGGCGAGGGCAATGTCCACTCCAGGCCGTTGGAGCCTTCCCACACCTTGTCGGTGGCTTTTTTGCCGCCGCGCACGCAACTCACAATGTTGTAGACGAACAGCAACTGCGTGAGCCCCAGGGTGAACGCTGCAATCGAGGAGATCATGTTGAACTCCGAGAACTGCAGGGCGTAATCCGGAATGCGGCGTGGCATGCCTGCCAACCCCAGGAAAAACTGCGGGATGAAAGTAAGGTTGAACGAAATTGCGGTCAGCCAGAAATGCAGCTTGCCCAGCTTTTCGTTGTACATGTGGCCGGTCATCTTCGGCAGCCAGTAGTACACGCCGGCCATGATGCCCATGATGCCGCCTGCAAACAGTGTGTAGTGGAAATGCGCCACCACGAAATACGTATGGTGGTATTGCGCATCCGCCGCCACATCCGCCAGCACCAGGCCGGTGAGGCCACCGATGCCAAACAGGATGATCCAGCCGATGGCAAACAGCATGGGCGTTTCAAAGGTCATGGATCCACGCCAGATGGTGGCAATCCAGCAGTAAAACAGTACCGCCAATGGCAGGGAAATCGCCATGGTGCTGTACATGAAGTAAAGCAGCGCAGGCACTGGCATGCCGGCAGTGAAGAAGTGGTGCGCCCATACCACCACCGAAAGAACGCCGATGGCACAGAGTGAATATACCTGCGCTTTGTAGCCATAGATAGGCTTGCGGGCAAAGGTGGACAGTATCTGTGGAATAAAGCCCCATACGGGTAACAGCAGGATATACACCTCAGGGTGGCCAAAGAACCAGAACAGATGCTGAAACAGGATGGGATCGCCACCGCCAGCGGCATCAAAGAAGTGGGTGCCGAAGTGACGGTCGGTCAGCAGCATGGTGACGGCCCCGGCCAGCACAGGAATGGTGGCGATGAGCAGGAAAGCGGTGATCAGCCAGCCCCAGGCAAACAGCGGCAGCTTCATCAGCGTCATGCCAGGGGCGCGCATATTGAAGATGGTGACGATGATGTTGATCGACCCCATCACCGACGAAATCCCCAGCAAGTGTACGGCGAAAATCGCAAAATCCACGCCTATGCCACCTTGTACCGAGAGCGGTGCATAAAAGGTCCAGCCCGTGGCAATCGCGCCATCACCGATGCCAAACAAGGCCAGGGTAAAGGGCAGCGTAAGCAGAATGGCGGCGGGGGGCAGCAACCAGAAACCCCAGTTGTTGAGCCGCGGCAAGGCCATGTCCGGTGCACCGATTTGCAAAGGCAGCATCCAGTTGGCGAAGCCGGTGGCCGCGGGCATGAGTGCCGCAAAAATCATCACCAGGGCATGCACGCCGATCAGCTGGTTGTAAAACTCGGGGTGCATCAGCTGCAGACCAGGCTGAAACAGTTCAGCGCGTACCGCCATGATCATCGCCCCACCCACCATGAACATGATGAGCGAGAAGGTGAGATACATGGTGCCTATGTCTTTGTGGTTGGTGGTGGTCAGCCAGCGCAGCATTCCGCTTGGATGATCGTGATGTTCTTCATGGTCGACTGTGGTGCTGTAACTCATTTTCGAACTCCTTTAAATCCTTGATGCAGAAGGAATATGGCTAACGCATTGCCTTTACTTGCGCGGGCTGCAACATATCGCCCACACTATTGCCCAGCGCATTGCGCTCATAGGTAATCACGGAAGCAATTTCGGTATCGTTGAGAATCCCTTTCCAGGCCGGCATGACGCCCTTGCCATTCATTACCCGGTCAAGATGCCCGTCTTTGACCATCTTGTTGTCCTTGTCCAGAATCGGGCCGGTGGCAATCTTGCTGCCAGTCAGGGCGGGGAAGGCCGGTGGCAAACCCTGGCCGCCTACCTGATGACAAACAGCGCAGTTTTTATCGTAGATGCCCTTGCCATTGGCAATCAGATCTTCCTTGGTCCATTCCTTGTCAGCGCCTGCAGCCGCGGCTTGCAGCTCGGCTTTTTTGCTGGTGGCCCAGGCGTTGAAATCCTGCTCGTTTTTGGCAATGACGACCGCAGGCATGAAGCCATGGCCCTTGCCACAGAGTTCCTTGCACTGGCCACGGAAGGTGCCTGGTTCCTCAATCTTGACCCAGGTCTCGCGCAGAAAGCCGGGAATCGCATCACGCGCTGCACCAAAGGCCGGAATCCACCAGTTGTGGATGACATCGCTGGAGGTGAGCAGGACACGTACTTTCTTGTCGGTTGGCAGCACAAGTGGATTGTCTACTTCAAGCAGGTATTCGGGATTTTTCGCCGCCTGGTTATTGATCTGCTCTTGCGGCGTCGTCATGTTGCTGACAAAGCTGATGCCTTTGGCTGGGCCGTCCAGATATTCGTATTGCCAGCGCCACTGCGACCCCGTCACCTTGATCACCATGTCGGCGTCGGTGCGGGTGTCCTCCATGGCGACTACGCTATGAAACGCGGGAATCCCCATCAGGATGAAGTCGATGTAAAGCAGAATGGCGAACGGCACCAGCGTCCAGAAGAGCTGAGAGCGGGTACTGGGGCCGGTAAAGCCGGCGGGCTGGTAATCACGACTTTTGCGATGCATGACGATGGAATAGATCATGATTCCCAGCACGACAACGAAGATCACCATGACGATGATCATGAATTTGTTGTGCACTTGCAGGGTATCCAGCGCCATCGGTGTGACAGGTTTTGGAAAATTCCATGCGTAGTCCGCATGTGCTGTCAGGGGCAAAAGAGCGCCCAGTAAACATTGCCAGATTCTTGTTATGCGTAACCTTGCCATGCCTGCTCCCATTGGATTAGCGGCCATGCTGAATGGCTTGCTGTAGTTGGTGGGCGAGTTGCAGGCGCTGTTCATTGTTCATGAAGTGGCGCCCGAGCTCGATTTCCTTTCCATGCGATCTGACAAACAATGCCTGCTCGCCATAAGGCCGGCGGCGTAGCTGGACCTGCGTCCAGTAACGCTGCATGACGATCTGGTGATGCGTGTGGATGTCGTGTTTTTCAATCGCAAGGTGGGTTTCGTTGATCACAATCGATTCATAGTCTTGCGCATGGCGATGGATGAAATGGAACGCATAGGCGACAGCGATCAGTTCCAGCCCGGCAAAGGGCAATACCAGCCATGCACCAGCCATGGTGAATACAAGTGCGATAACGAGGGAGAGGAGAGCGATGGACGCAACAACGCTGAACTTGCCCTTGAGGGACAAGGCGCAGTTGGGACGTGCAATAAAGCTTACTTCTACAAAGTTCGATGCCATCTTGCTTCTCCTCAAATTGCCCCGTTTCTGACGAACGGTTTTTGATGCGAAGACTACTTGGACGATCTTGAAACTTGTAAAACGTATAACCTTGATTGACTTGCCTGATCCGTATTCAAGTGAGACTTTTGAATGCGAATGAGGGCGAGTCTACATAAAAAATTCTTGCTTGCGTAGCCCTGGTGTAAAAATGGCTTGGGTCAACTCTGGAAAAGTCCGGGATTAATTGACCAGCAGATTCTGGATACTGCCCCAGACCACCAGCGTGCAAATCATGAGAAAGCCCCATGCAATCACGCCTGCCATGAAGACGGCACCGAAAAACAGTGCCGACTGTCCGCTGTCGCGGATGTTGAAAATGGTGGGAATGCCAAAATAAATAAATCCGGCAGACGCCATCATCGCCAGGGTGGCAATTGCAAGGTTGACGTAAATGTCCGGAACCAGCAAAAAGATGGGCGCCATCCACAGCGGCGTCGGTGCAACTGCGGCCAGGATGAAACTTTCGCGATAGGTGGGATGGATGTCAGCGACTTCTGCCAGTTGTCGCACAATGCTTGCCATGATGGGCACCACCACGAGTTGCACAATGAAAAAGGCAATCGACACCAGTAGCAGTTTGTTGCCAGGCATGAGTTCGAGAAAGGCAAAGCTGTGGGCGGAGCCCGCAATGTAGAGCATGGCCGCGGGAATCAGGGAAAACGGAATGACGTGTAACAGGTAGAGGCGGTGTATGGATGGTTGGCCTTGAAGCAAGGATTGCCAGCCAGCCACGGGGGTGAAAAACAACTTGAATAACGTCAGCGGATGCATCTTGAATCCTCCTGCGCAGTTGATGGGAATACCCGTGCGTTGCACTATACGCCTAACTGATTGGAGAAAGAAAGCATTCCGATCAATAGCTTGCGAGGCTTATCCTAAGTCATTGAAAATACTAACCTGTATAAATTTGGATGGGGTGTGCGCAGTTAATACAAATGCCGTCGGCAGAAAATGCCTGGTGGGCCTTGCATGGGATGCCATGCAAGGCCGGTGAAATGCAGCGAACGTCGGTGAAAAAGCGGATTACTGAAAGCGCAATGCTTCGATCGGGTTCAGCTGCGCCGCTTTTTGCGCGGGGTAGAATCCGAAAAAGACACCAACGCTGGCAGCGACGATGAACGCCGTCAGGATGGACTGGCTTGAGATGACAATTGAGGCTGCGGTAAGGTGACTTACCAGTAATGCGCCACCAACACCAATGCCAATGCCAATCAGGCAGCCGACAATGGAAATGACGATGGCTTCCAGCAAAAACTGCATCAGGATATCGCGTTCGCGTGCACCTATTGCCATGCGTATGCCGATTTCGCGCGTACGTTCGGTGACAGATACCAGCATGATGTTCATGATGCCGATGCCGCCCACCAGCAATGATACCGAGGCAATGGCCCCAAGCAGCAATGACATGGTTTTGGTGGTTTCAGCAGCGGAGTTGGCCAGGGCCGTGAGGTTGCGCACGGAAAAGTCGTTATCCATGCCTTCGCGTATGCGATGCCGCTGACGCAGCAGGCTATTGAGGCTGTCTTCCACCATGGGCATGACTTTGTCCGAGTCTGCCTGCACGATGATCTGGCGTACACTTCCCGAAAATTGGGCGCCAAAGACGCGTCTTTGCGAGGTGGTAAGCGGGATGATGATGGTGTCATCCTGGTCACGGCCATCCAGGCTTTGCCCCTTGTTATCCAGCACGCCCAGAATAATAAAAGGGCTATCCTTGATGCGGATGGTTTTGCCGATCGGATCGTCATCACCAAACAGATTCTGCACCACGGTTTTGCCGATAAGCGCGACGCGGGTTGCTGACCGGATATCGGAGTCTGAAAATACATAGCCGTCGCTCAGGTTCCATGAGCGCACATCCAGATAGCTGGGCGTGGTACCGATGATACTGGTGTTCCAGTTGTTCCCGGCGTAAATCACCTGGGCGCTGCCCATGTTGATCGGGGCCACATTGCTCACGCCTTCCAGATCTTCCATGGCGGTGGCATCCTTGACGTTTAGCGAGGGGGCATTGCCGGTGGCGGAGCGGGCGCCGCCCATGTTGGGTGGTCCAGCCAACACGATAAACAGATTGCTGCCCATGGATTGTATGGATTTTTTGACAGCTTGTTCCGCCCCCTGGCCAATCGCCATCATGAGTACCACGGCACCGACGCCTATTACCATGCCCAGCATGGTAAGAAAGGTGCGCAGGCGATTGGCCCCCATGGAATGCCAGGCTTCTCCCAGCATGGCGCTAAACATGAGGCGCTCCTTTCACGGCGATAGGCGATGTTCGGGTGTCTTCCACAATTCGCCCATCCAGAAAGCGCACCTGACGGCTGGCATGCTCGGCAATATCGGATTCATGGGTGACCAGCACTATCGTGATGCCTTCGCGGTTGAGCTCGCCAAACAAGGTCATGATTTCTTCACTGGTTTTGCTGTCGAGATTGCCAGTCGGCTCGTCAGCCAGGATCAGGCTGGGACGATTGATGAGGGCGCGTGCGATGGCAACACGTTGCTGTTGCCCGCCGGAAATCTGGTTGGGGTGCGAGTTCACATGATTCGCCAGGCCGACTTTTTCAAGCAATAGCCGTGCGCGGGCATGACGTTCGGTTTTGTCTATCCCGGCATAGACCAGGGGTAGGGCGACATTGTCCAACAGGCTGGAGCGCGCCAGCAGGTTGAAGCCCTGGAAAACAAAACCAATCGTATGGTTGCGGACTTTAGCCAAGCGATCACCCTGCAGACGCGCAACCGGTTGGTCGTTCAACATATACTCGCCGCTGCTGGGTTGATCCAGGCAGCCCAGGATATTCATGAAGGTGGATTTGCCGGAGCCTGAGGGCCCCATGATGGCCACAAAGTCACCCGCATCTATTTCCAGGTTGACCTCCTTCAGCACCGGGAATTTTCCGGCGGCGGTCTGGTAATCCTTGTAGAGGTTTTTTACCTCGATCACATGGCCAGGCATGGCTAGAACATCCGCATCTTGGGGCCGGGCGCATTTTGTTGTGGATTGTTCTGACCTTGCAGATCGCCCACAATGATTTTGTCGCCGGGTTTCAGGTGACGGCTCCGGATTTCGGTCAGCTTACCATCGGTGATGCCGAGCAGGACATTGACAGCCTCCGGTTTGTCTCCCTTCAGTACATATACCTTGCCTTTGGCCATGTCGCCGCGCGGCTTCTTGCCATCTGGTCCACCGCGATGATTGCGCTCGCCAGGGCCTTTGCCGCCATCGGGCCTTGCGCCATTCGGGGGCATGTTGCTGGTATCGTCATCATCAAGCTTAGGCTTGTAGCGCAAGGCGGCATTCGGTACGAGCATGACATTGTCGTGCTTGGCGACGCCGATATTGACGTAAGCGGTCATGCCTGGGAGCAGAGTTTGATCAGGATTGTCCACGGAGATGACCACGTTGTAGGTGACCACGTTGGAAGTTGTCGTCGGGTTCAGGCGCAATTGTTTGACCACCCCTTCAAAATTGCGATTAGGAAAAGCATCCACCGCAAACTTCGCGGCCTGACCTTCCTTGATGTTGCCTATGTCCGCCTCGGCAAAGCTGGTGTTGATCTGCATCTTGGACAGGTCCTGGGCAATCGTGATCAGGGTGGGGGTTTGCAGGCTGGCGGCGACGGTTTGGCCGACGTCGACAGCGCGATCCACCACCACCCCGGAAACGGGGGAGCGGATGATGGAATAGCCGAGATTGGTCTGATCGCGCCGCAATTGTGCCTGAATGGTGTACAGGTTAGCCTGGGCGGACTTCAGGGCCTGCACGGCCTGATCGAGTTCTTGGCGGGATACATACTCCTGCTGGAATAGCGAACGTATGCGGGCTTCATTCGCCTTGGCGAGCTCAAGCGATGCCTGGGCATTGCGGACATTGCCTTCTGATTGTGCAATCTGGGCGGAGAACAGCGCATCGTCCAGCTCCAGCAATATCTGGCCTTTTTCTACCTTGTCATTGAAATCCACATACAGCTTGCTGATACGACCTGACACCTGCGTACCGACGTTCACCAGCGTGACGGGATTCAGGGTGCCATTGGCGGAGACGGATTGCTCCACATCGCCCTGGGTTACTTCCTTGAAGCGATAAAGCTCATCGGGTTTGGGTTGATGGCTTTTGTCATAAAAATAGTAGCCGCCACCTGCTACCGCAAGCAGTACCAGGCTAAGTCCGATTTTTTTGAAGGAAGTACTCATGAGCGTGCTTTCAGCATAAATGCATGCATAAGGTTGGTTATGGATTGTTCTGGTCTGGCAAGGTCTGGATCATGGCGTTGTCCAACACGCCGACGGCTTGCGCCAGCGTTGCCCGTGCCACATTGCCATTCAGATAGGCCTGTATCAATTGCTGCTTGGCTGATGCTAGTGCGCTCTGGGCATTCAGTGTGTCGATGATGTTGCCCACACCCGCCTTGTAGCGACCGAGGGCGACGCGGGATGATTCTTCGGCGCTTTGCACCAGCACTTGCGCAGCAATCACCGATTCATTGGCGGTGCGCAGATTCTGGTAGGCATTCCACACATCCAGCGATATTTGCAGGCGGATACGGTCACGCTGGGCTGCCCGCACTTCGCGCGTGGCTTCGGCGGAGCGTATGCGATACGTCGGGGCATAACCGCTGAACAACGGAATAGAAACCGTGAGGCCTAACGTTGAGGTATTGGCAGAAGTGAGGCTGCTGCCGTCCTGCTGGCTATTGCTCATGGCAATCGAAACCGTAGGCTTGGCGGCTGCTTTTGACGCATCAATGCTGGCTTGCGCCGCTTTTACCTGCGCCTCGCTCGCCATTAGGTCGGGACGGCGATTGCGGGCTTGCTCGATCAAGGCGTCAATATCATCACTCACTGGCTGCAGGGTGGAGTAGTTGCTATTGCTAACCAGCCGAAGGGGCTGGTTAGCCTGTATTCCCATGACATTGGCCAGCGTGCCATAGGCGGTTTTCAAGTTGCCTTCGGCGGTAATGCGGGAGAGCGTGGCCTGGGCATACGCGGTCTGCGCCTGCAGTTTATCGGCGGGGGTGGCAACACCGGCTTTGTAGCGCGCATCTGCGGCTTTGAAGCTCTCTTCGCTGGCACGCTCGGCTTCGCGACTGGCATCCAGCGCGGCAATATTGGCTTGCACCTGATAATAGGCCTGCACGGCAGATAACAAGAGCGTCTGCACGGTGACATCCTGGGTCGCGCTGGCTGCTTGTAGTAGCTGACGCGCGCTTTCCAGGGCGGCATCGCGATTGCCAAAGTCATACAGCAGGTAAGACGCCACAATGCTGTTGCTCAGATTGCTGTAGGCGTTGTTGCGTGTGGCCAGTTCCGGACTGGTCACGTTGATATTGGTGCCTACGGTATCTGTAACGCTGGGCAGATAAGCCGAGCGGGCAATGCCGACCTGGGCTGCCTGCACGCGGGCATTGGCCCAGGCTTCACGGGTTTGCGGATTGTTGCAGAGTGCCGCATCCGCAACCTCGCCCAGGGTGAGTGCATTTTGCAGATTAGGTGCAGCGCACGCGGTATTGCCCACATAGCCGTTGGGAATCGCGGCAGGAACAGTCACATCAAGCGGATTGCCATCTTTGTACCATAGGGAACTCTCGGCCTGTACGGGCAGGGCGCTTGTGAAGGTGATCAGACTTAGGCAGATAGGCAGTGCAGCGTATGGCGAGGCGGTGAAACCGGATCGTGCAAGGGGCGACATGTGATCTGTTACTTTCAGCGCTTTATAGTGATTGGACACAATTATCGCTGATATGGACGTAAAGGCACGCAAGCCGTTCAAAAATTGCGGGTGAATTTACAAAATTTAACAGGCCATTGAATAACAGCGCTGAGGCTGCCATGCAATGGCCTGTTTTAGCTCGTATTTTAAGTGAGATTAAATGCTTATTCGACGCCTTGGCTTGCCAGGTAGTCTTCGTAATTGCCGGTGTAATCGCTGATGCCATCGGCCTTGATTTCGATGATGCGGGTCGCCAGCGAACTCACAAACTCACGGTCATGGCTCACGAAAAACAGCGTGCCCTTGTACTTGTCCAGCGCGGTATTCAGCGCTTCGATGGATTCCATGTCCATGTGGTTGGTTGGTTCATCCATCAGCAGGACATTGGTGCGTGCCAGCATCAGTTTGCCGTAGAGCATGCGGCCTTTTTCACCGCCGGAAAGCACCTTGACTGACTTCTTGGTATCTTCACCCGAGAACAACAGGCGGCCTAGCATGCTGCGTACCGAGTTGTCATCGTCACCTTCCTGAGTGAACTGGGACATCCAGTCGAACAGGTTGAGGTCTTTTTCAAACTCGTATTCATGGTCTTGTGCAAAGTAGCCGAGCTTGGCTTTCTCTGCCCATTTCACTTCGCCATGGTTGGGCTGCAGGTCGCCTGCCAGACAGCGCAGCAAGGTGGTTTTACCAATGCCGTTTTCACCAATGATCGCCACTTTTTCGCCTGCTTCAAAAATCAGGTCGATGTCATTGAACAGGGGACGGTCAAAGCCATGGCTGAGCTTTTTCAGCTCAACAGCGTTACGGTGCAGTTTTTCACGATCATCGTATTCAAAACGGATGAACGGGTACTGACGGCTGGATGGCTTGAATTCCTCAATCTTGATCTTGTCGATCTGCTTGGCGCGGCTGGTAGCCTGCTTGGCCTTGGAGGCATTGGCCGAGAAGCGGCGAACGAACTCCTGCAGGTCGGCGATCTGTTGTTTGGCCTTGGCATTGTCCTTGGCTTGCTGTGCACGGGCCTGGGCTGAGGCTTCCATGTAGTCGTCATAGTTGCCGGGGTAAACCGTCAGCTTGGCGTAATCCATGTCGGCGGTATGCGTACATACCTGATTCAGGAAGTGTCGATCGTGCGAAATGATGATCATGGTGCAGTCACGATTGTTCAGCACATCTTCCAGCCAGCGGATGGTGTTGATATCCAGGTTGTTGGTCGGTTCATCCAGCAGCAGGATATCAGGATTGGCAAACAGGGCCTGCACCAGCAGCACACGCAGTTTCCAGCCGGGAGCCACTGCGCTCATCGGCCCGGTATGTTGCTCGATGGGGATACCCACACCCAGCAGCAGTTCGCCTGCGCGCGCTTCGGCGGTGTAGCCGTCATATTCCGCGTAGACACCTTCCAACTCGGCGGCACGCATGTAGTCTTCTTCGGTCGCTTCCGGGTTCATGTAGATTTCGTTTTTTTCTACATTTGCCTTCCACATCTGCTCGTGGCCCATCATCACCACATCGATGACGCGCTGATCTTCGTAAGCAAACTGATCCTGACGCAGAAAGGCCATGCGCTCATTGCTGTCCAGCGAGATATTGCCTGCGGTGGGCTCCAGCACGCCAGCGAGAATCTTCATGAAGGTCGATTTTCCGCAGCCATTGGCGCCGATGAGACCGTAGCGATTACCGTCGCCAAACTTGACGGAGACATTTTCAAACAGTGGCTTGGCGCCAAACTGCATGGTGATATTGTTTGCTATAAGCATTACGTATAAGTCCAGAAAGTTGAATCTTTCAATCCATTATTTAATATATAAACAATGGATTGGGTAATTTTGTTGATGTGTTTAATTAATTTTAGCGGTTGCTTGGCAACTTAAAACGTGTCGCGGATAACCACGTCGCTCATGGGCAGCTGACCGCCACGTGGCCATGGTTCCTTGATGCCCTTGCCAATGGCTACAAACATGGCAGGCACATGGTCTGCGGGCAGTTTCAGCAGCTTAGCCACCGCATCAAAATCAAACCCATCCATGGGGCAGCTGTCGTAGCCCATTTCCTTGGCTGCCAGCATCAAGGTCATGGCAGCCATGCCGCATGAGCGCATGCCTTCATCGCGCTGCACTTGCTCCTTGCCAGCGTAATATTGGCCGATGGCCGGAACCAGATAATTTCTCACCGCTTCCGGCGCATTTGCCCAATAACGATCAGGCTGCTTGCTCCAGGATTGCAGGTCCGCCACCAGAACGACCAGCAATGAGGCATCGGTCACTTGCGCCTGATCCCAGCTGGCTGCGCGCACTTGCTTGCGCACCTCTGGTGATTGCACCAGTACAAAACGCCAGTTCTGAATATTGAATGCGGTCGGGGAGAGCATGGCCAGCGACATCAGCTGTTCGATCTCGGCTTCGCTCATCGTGTGCTGCGAGTCAAACGCCTTGATCGAGCGACGGGTTTCAATGGCTTGGCTTACGTTCATGTTACAAAATCCTCAATAGTGGATGGCAATAATTTCCAGCTCAAGGTTACCTGCCGGACGGTGCCATGTGACACTGTCTCCAACCTTTTGCCCGATCAGTGCGTTAGCAAGGGGCGATACCCAGCTGACGCGATTGCTGGCGATATCGGCTTCATCCTCACCGACGATCATGAACACATGGGTTTCACCGACTTCGTCTTCCACTTCTACGGTAGCACCAAACAACACCGTATCTGTAGGCTGTTTTGCCGGGTCAACCAGCATGGCGGATTCCAGTCGGGCATGCAGATAGCGCAGGTCGCGGTCTATCATCGCCAGCTGTTGCTGCGCGACAGGATCTTCTTTGCGCGGGACAAGCGGCAGGCGCTCTGTATCGAGTTGATCTGCCTGTTGTTTCAGTTGCTTGAGGCCGGTTGGCGTAACGTAGTTGGGATGTGGGCTGAGCGGACGTTCTGGCAAATCCGTGCCAGCGTGCTCCAGGTCATCCTCTTTTACAAATCCACGGCTCATGGCGCATGACCCATAAAACCTTGAATTATAACTCAACTAGAGGCGCTTTGGCTTTGAAGCTGGTCGGGGAATCTGAGGCGACTTATCTGAATAATTCGACTAGCTTCTGCAAAGAGATGAGGCCTTGGGTGAAGGGGGAATTTTAAAGATGTTGATAACGGCCGCTATGTCATTCTTGGCGGCCGTTATCAGCACGGCATTGCCCCTAGAAATCCGCGGAGACTGACAGCAGGAGGGTGCGAGGTGCCCCAACAGTCAGCCCGTCGCGTGCTGCAGATAGCCAGTAGTTTTTGTCGAATACGTTTTCGATGGAGCCTCTGACCGTGATGGGCGTTTTCCCGGCCATGAAGGCGTAGCGGGCTCCCAGGTCATAACGCGTCCAGGTCGGGATGCGTTGCGTATTGCCGGCATCCACATATTGCGGGCTGGTATGTACCATGCGGGCTGTTAGTGTCAGCCCTTGCAGTACAAGGGGATCCCACTCTCCTGCAAGGTTGAACTGCAGCTTGGGTACGGCGGGTGCCGTGTTGCCATCATTGGTACCCGCTTCTGTTTTGGTCAGCTTGCCTTGCGTCCATGCCAGGCCACCCAGTACACGAACGTGATCGGTAGCTTCTCCCTGGGTAATCAACTCAATACCCCGATTCCGCTGCTCGCCATCCATGCCATAGCGGCTTGTGGCTGGATTGATAAAGCCTGCAGGCCGCTCGATCTGAAATACGCTCAGGGTCGAGGCAAAACGCCCGAAGTCATACTTCAGACCAGCTTCACGTTGCTTGGATACCTGTGGCGCGAACATTTGTCCGGCATTGCTGGCACCACTTGGTGCGGTGTCACCTTGGCTTAGCGCTTCAATGTAGTTGCCATAAAAAGACAGCTGATCGCCGGGCTTGATGACGAGGGCTACGGCAGGCGTGACATCGGATTTGTCGTAATGGTCTGTTCTGGCGCCTGTCGTACCATTGAAGTTCGATGTTTCGACTTGCTGGCGTCGCGCGCCCAGGGTGAGCTGCACCTTGCGATCCATCATTGAAATGGTATCTGCTACAGCCAGGCTGTTCAGCCTCGCCTCACTTACCTTGGGCAGGTGGCCGTTCAGTGTCAGGCTTGGCTCAGCAAAAGTGACTGGAGAGTAAATGCTGGAAGCACTGACACTGCCAATCAGTCTTAGCAACCTGTTCTCCTGGGAGAATGTGCTGTTGCTCAGAACCACCTCGTGCTCAAGGGCGCCGGTGGTGACTTTGCCTCTGATGCCGGTTTCGGCCGATAGCGCGCTGATGGACTCGTTCAGGCGGGAAGGTCTTAAAAATAGCCCACCTTGTGGGTTTTGCAATTGCATGCTGGTTTGCAAACTATTGAAATCATATTCTTTGCCGCCAACTGCGCCATAGATGGTCCAGCTCTTGTTTACATCAAACTCGGCCCGCATGGCACCAGATAGCTCATTGCTTGCCCAGTATGTCCACTTGGGAATGAAGTTCTTGTCTGCGTCTGGCGCATGACCAATCTTTACGCCAGCCTCGGGGGCGAATAACAACGCCCCTCGACCTCGTGTAACGTTGTGCTGGTAGTTAAAGTCGCCCTCCAGACGAACGCGTTCACCCTGAAAGTCCATGCCAATCGCAATGGCATCCAGATTGTCTCTGACGTTGTTGACGGCTGTTTCGCCGGAGCTGGTGATGGCATTCAGTCGTATGCCCAGCTGTTGTTCTGCACCGAAGCGGCGGGCTATGTCCACGTGGGCTCCCAATACGCTATCTCCCATGTAAGAGAGCGTCAGGCGGTTGAGTGGGGTGGCACCTGCGCGCTTGGGGACCAGATTGATAGACCCGCCAACCGAGCCTGCCGGCGCCATGCCATTCAGCAAGGCATTGGGGCCTCTCAAGACTTCAACGCGCTCAATCCCGATAAGGGAGCTGGTGTTGCGTGGGGACACCCCATAGAGGCCATTGAACATCACATCGTAATTAAACAGGGTGAAGCCGCGGATATTGAATTCATCGCGCCCTGAACTGCGCGAGTATGTATTGCGAATGGAGGGGTCATTGATGAGGATGTCGCCTATACTCCTTGCCTGCTGGTCTTCGATCAGTTTGGCAGTGTATTGGGTTCCACTGAATGGGGTATCCTGCATGTCTTTATTGCCGAGCAAGCCAACCCGTCCGCCGCGCGCAACCTGGCCACCTGCATAGTCCTTGGGCAGCGTGCTGGAGGAGGTGTCCGAGGATGCTATTACCTTGACTTCCGGCAGTACGCTCTCATCAGGCTTGCTTTGACTGACAGCTGCCTTCTGTAAGACATAGCCTCCTCCTGTTTTGGGCGTCGCCTCCAGCCCGCTGCCTTGCAACAATGCGGCGAGGCCAGTCGCCGCGGTATAACGACCTTTCAGTCCTTTTGTATTCAGCTTGTCCAGCGCTGCTGCATCGTAGGACAGATTGATGTCTGCTGCCGTGGCAAACTGAATCAGGGCTGCATCCAGTGGGCCTGGCGCGATGTTGAATTCACTCGAATTCTGCGGCAACTGCTTGCCAGACTCTTCGGCTGCCCATGCGATCTGTGGCAGCGTGGTCACGCCTATCGCGATACTGAACAGGGCGCCCTGAACAGCAAGGCTGAGTATGGTGCGGGAAGGCTTTGATCGCAGAGAGTGTGCGTTCTTTAGTCGATGGTAATGATCAGGTGTCATATCGGTCTTTCCATGAGGTAGGTTAAATGCTTCTACCAAGTAGGCCGATTGAGATGGAAAATCCCCTCAAATTATTTGAAATTTTTTATGAGGATTTTGCGAGACCTTATAACAGGGCGTCGCTATCCGTGTTTGCAGGTCCGACGGATACCCACAGGCGGGTGCGGTAACTGAGGCTTATGGGCTGGGTATGGGCGAGAAACTGCAGTGTTTTGTCCGTGTCCTTGATGTGGAACAGCCCCGACACTCGTAAATCGGCAATCTCTGGCGCGCAACTGATATGCCCCATGCGATAACGGGCGAGCTCTGCCAATAAATCAGCTAGCCGAATGTTATTGCCAGAAATGACCCCATGGACCCAGCTGCCGGCATCCATGCCTTGCAAGTTGGCGGGCTCCGTGCCGCTTTCCCGTAACCAGCGGCTTTCATTTGCTTTTACGACATAGGATGCCTTGCTTTGCGCTGGATACAGCGCTACGGCATGCTCCTGCACGCTAATGAGCGCACCTTCTGTTGCCAGCCTGACCGTGAAGCGTGTTCCCAGTGCCTGCATTTTGCCAAACGAGGTGTATACGAGAAAAGGCCGCTTTTCTGCATGGTGCATATCGGTGCCGGTCTTCACCATGATTTCGCCACGGAGCAACAGGATAATGCGGTTTTCTCCCGACAGGTCTGTGCGAATGGCCGTGTCGGTATTCAGTATCAGCTCGGTGCCATCGGCAAGCTGCAATGTGCGTTGTTCGCCTATGCCGGTGCTGGCGTCGGCGGTAAGGCGTTGCCAGGGCAATTGGGCTCGCATTAGCCAGCCCGTGCCGATGGCAAGGGTTGCCAGTGACAGCAGTTGTATTGTTTTGCGCCGCTTCAGCAAGCTCTGGTGACGTTGCTGATCGGCATGCTCCATGGCGGAAATTACTATGGCAGAAGGTGCGCTTGTGTCCGAAAAGCTATGGCGTAGTGAATGAATGCGTTCCCAGGCAACAGCATGCATGGGGTTTGCCCGCAGCCAATCTTCAAATCTGCGTTTTATGTCTTCGTTGGCTTCGTTATAGTCGAGTTTGATCGACCATGTGATGGCGGCATCGATAATGTCGTCTGGCAGAGCGGCTGATGATGGAATGTCGGGATTGTCATTCTGGGGCTGGGTGTTGGCGGCAGATGTGGAATGCATTGCGGTGCTCATGGCTCAAAACGCAAGGCATAGCAATGCCGTAAGGCTTTAGCTATGTAGCGCTCTACGGTTGCCAGAGAGACTCCGATTTGTTCAGCAATCTGCGGGCACGTTAAGCCATCTAGCTGCGCCATCAGAAAAGCATTGCGTACCATGGGCTTGAGAGCATCAAGCGTGCGATCAATCTCAATGAGCGTTTCCAGGAATATCAGGCGACTTTCAGGCGGGGGTGCCTCGGGGGCTGGCCAGCTTGCCAGCGTTTCCTGCCATGCCAGCTCCAGTTCACGCCGCCGCCAGTGCTCGACCACAAAACCGTGGGCAATCGTGGACAGAAAAGCGCGGGGCTGATGGGCCTGAACGGGCTGCTTGCGTAATAGCAAGCGCATGAATACATCCTGCGCCATGTCATTGGCATCAAACGCATTGCCCAATTTACGGCGTATCCAGCCTTGCAACCAACCATAGTGGTCAATGTATAAAGCATGGACTTCTTGATGCAGGGTAAGGTCCGGCTTCGACACGAGGAATTCCTGGATGGGCCCATGTTGCAATTGAGAATCATTATTATATTGCGGTAGGCAATTTATGCGCAATAGCTAAGTGGACATCTCTCGATGGCAGGCATTCCTGTCGGGCATCCGTTGGCGGATTTTATGTGTGGGCATACGGCATGCGTGTTGAGGAGCTTGAGCAAGCAAGGGAAATACATTCGCGATTTTGCAGACAACCGGGATTAGGCATTCTGTCTGGGTACTGGAGTGTGTTTCGAAGCTAATCACACTCCAGCCTTGATACTACGAAATCAGAAAGTGAATCCTGATTTCATTCCCACTCAATCGTTGCCGGTGGTTTGCCGGAGATGTCGTAGACGACGCGATTGATGCCACGGACTTCGTTGATGATGCGGTTGGAGACGCGGCCGAGCAGGCTGTAGGGGAGTTCGGCCCAATGCGCAGTCATGAAGTCGCTGGTGATGACGGCGCGCAGGGAGACGACGTAGTCGTAGGTGCGGCCGTCGCCCATGACGCCGACGGATTTGACTGGCAGGAAGACGGTAAAGGCCTGGCTGGTGAGGTCGTACCAGCTTTTGCCGCTGACGTCGTCTATGGTGCTGCGCAATTCTTCGATGAAAATCGCATCTGCCTGACGCAGCAGGTCGGCGAACTCCTGTTTCACTTCGCCCAGAATCCGTACGCCGAGGCCGGGACCGGGGAAGGGGTGACGGTACACCATGTCAGGCGGCAGGCCGAGGGCTACGCCCAGCTGGCGAACTTCATCCTTGAACAGGTCGCGCAGGGGTTCCAGCAGCTTCAGGCCCAATTGCTCCGGCAGGCCGCCTACATTGTGGTGGCTCTTGATGGTGACGGCTTTTTTGGATTTCGCGCCGCCAGATTCAATCACGTCCGGGTAGATCGTGCCTTGAGCCAGGAACGTGGCGCCTTTATGGCCGCCGGTGCCAGCCTTGAGTTTGGCGGCTTCAGCCTTGAACACTTCAACGAATTCACGGCCGATGATCTTGCGCTTGGCTTCCGGGTCGCTGACGCCAGCGAGCTGGCCCATGAATTGCGCGGTGGCATCCACATGGATCACGCGGGCGTGCAACTGGCCTGCAAACATTTCCATGACCATCTTGCCTTCGTTGAGGCGTAACAGGCCATGGTCAACAAACACACAGGTCAGCTGGTCGCCGATGGCGCGGTGGATCAATGCGGCTGCAACGCTGGAGTCCACGCCGCCGGACAGGCCCAGAATGACCTCTTCATCGCCCACTTGCTGGCGAATGCGCTCAACGGCTTCGCTGATGTAGTCGCCCATGATCCAGTCAGCGCGGGTCTGGCAGATATCCAGCACGAAGCGGTTCAGCATGGCCTGGCCTTGGCGGGTATGCGTGACCTCGGGGTGGAACTGCACGGCGTAGAATTTGCGCTCTTCATCGGCCATGGCGGCAATCGGCGTGGTGTCGTTGCTGGCAATGACCTTGAAGCCAGGTGGCAGCTCAGTGACTTTATCGCCGTGGCTCATCCATACCTCCAGCAGGCCATGGCCTTCGCTGTTGGTGCGATCCTGAATCGCATTGAACAGGGCAGAGTGGCCGCGCGCACGGACTTCGGCAAAGCCGAATTCGCGCTTGGTGCCTGCTTCCACCTTGCCGCCGAGCTGCTGGGCCATGGTTTGCATGCCGTAGCAGATGCCGAGCACGGGCACGCCCAGCTCAAACACCGCTTGCGGTGCACGGTCGGTTTCCTCTTCGTACACGCTGGCATGGCTGCCGGAGAGAATGATGCCGTTGGCGCCAAAGTCGCGCACAAAATCATCGGAAACATCACATGGATGAATTTCGCAATAAACATGCGCTTCACGTACGCGACGTGCAATGAGCTGGGTGACCTGGGAGCCAAAGTCGAGGATAAGGATTTTCTGGTGAGCCATGGTATTGAGTGCCATTAAAATGATGAAGGGCAAACGGCTTTAATCAGTATCAAAGCGGTTTGCCCATGCATCAATGCAGGTTGATGTTAGTCGATATGATAGTTCGGCGCTTCTTTGGTGATCTGCACATCGTGTACATGCGATTCGCGCATGCCGGCCGAGGTGATCTGCACAAACTCGGCTTTTTCGCGCATTTCGTTGATGCTCTTGCAGCCCACATAGCCCATGGAGGCGCGCAGGCCACCCATCAGCTGGTGAATGACGGCAATCACGCTGCCTTTGTATGGCACGCGACCTTCAATGCCTTCAGGTACCAGCTTGTCGGCATTGCCTTCGTTGTCCTGGAAGTAACGGTCACTGGAGCCTTTTTGCATGGCGCCAACCGAACCCATGCCACGGTATGACTTGTAAGAGCGGCCCTGGAACAGTTCGATTTCGCCTGGGGCTTCTTCTGTACCTGCAAACATGCCGCCCAGCATCACGGAATAAGCACCGGCGGCGATCGCCTTGGAAATGTCACCGGAGTAACGGATGCCGCCATCGGCAATAAACGGAACGCCCGTGCCACGCAATGCTTCTTCAACATTCGATACGGCGCTGATTTGCGGAACGCCTACACCGGCCACGATGCGGGTGGTGCAGATGGAGCCTGGGCCGATACCGACCTTGACGCCGTCAGCGCCTGCATCCACCAATGCCAGTGCTGCGGAAGCGGTGGCGATATTGCCGCCGATGACCTGCACTTGCGGGAAGTTCTGCTTGACCCATTTGACGCGATCCAGCACGCCCTGAGAGTGACCGTGGGCGGTGTCGACCACGATGGCATCAACGCCGGCTTCTACCAGAGCGGCGACGCGTTCTTCGGTGCCTTCGCCCACGCCGACTGCAGCGCCTACGCGCAAGCGACCATGGGCATCTTTACAGGCCAGGGGGTGATCCGTCGATTTCTGAATGTCCTTGACCGTGATCAGGCCCTTGAGGTCAAAGGCATCATTCACGACCAGCACCCGTTCAAGGCGGTGCTTGTGCAGGAGCGCCATGACGGCTTCACGTGGGGCACCTTCTGGTACGGTGACCAGACGCTCGCGTGGCGTCATGATGTTGACGATAGGCTGGTCAAGATTGGTTTCAAAGCGCAAGTCACGGTTGGTGACAATGCCGACTACCTTGGTGCCATCCACGACGGGCAGGCCGGAAATCTTGTGCTGGCGGGTTAAGGCCAGAACATCGCGCACGGTCATGTGCGGTTGAATGGTGACGGGGTCGTTGACCACGCCGGACTCAAAACGCTTGACGCGAGCCACATGGGCAGCCTGCGTCTGAATGTTCATGTTTTTGTGAATAATGCCCATGCCGCCTTCCTGGGCGAGCGCAATCGCCAGTGGGGCTTCCGTCACGGTGTCCATGGCTGCAGACACAACGGGGATATTGAGGCGAATAGAGCGGGTGAGCTGGGTGGCGAGGCTTACTTCGCGTGGCAGCACATTGGAGTGTGCCGGTACCAGTAATACGTCATCGAAGGTAAGCGCTTGTTGCAACAGACGCATATAATTTCTTTCCGACAAAAGCTAATTATACCGATTTGCCGTATTTCGGTAAACGACCATCATGCGTTGGTGTAAGCAAACGGTCTTATTTTTACCGGCGCCGTTGCCAGGACTGCTTTAAATGATCCTTGCACGTGCGGTCAGGCGCAGCCCGTTGCCAGCAGCATTGGTCAGGTGTGCATTGACGGGAAGCGCCACTGGTTTTACGCTAGCCTCAATCTTAGCCAAGGAATTTTCATGATGCATTCGCGCTTGTTCGCTATCGCTTTATTGCTGTTGCCACTGGTGGCGATGGCCGATGTTTATAAATGGAAAGATACCAATGGCACCACACGCTACTCTGATATTCCTCCCAAAAACCTGCCTTATGAAACTGTAGGTGGGGGCAAGATCGCCGCACCTGCTCCAACCCCTGCCAAGGCACCTGCAGAAGAAGGTGCATCTAACAAGGATCCCCGGCTGGCGAAAGAAATTGATGCCCAGCGTCGTCGAGATGATGCGGAGCGCTCAAAGAAGCAGGATCAGCTCAAACAGGCTGCGGACAAGCAGAAGCAGGAGAATTGTGCTGCGGCGCGTGGCAATCTTGCCAATTATCAGCAAGGCGGCCGTATCTACAAGATGAATGCGGATGGCGAGCGCGAGTATCTGGATGACAACGCGATTGACAAAGGGCTGGAGGAGGCCCAGAAACAGGTCGATAAATACTGCAAATAGATAAGGCTGGTCTTACAGATATGCGCAAGCGGTGGTGATGGAAACCACCGCTTTTTTTAACGCTTTTTCATGTCCCGGCCTTCGGCAGCCCGCTTTCTGCGAATCGCTTTGGGGTCTGCTATCAGTGGGCGGTAAATCTCAACTCTGTCACGGGCGCGTAAAGGCGTTTGCAAGCTAGCGGCCTTGCCGAAAATGCCAATCTTGTTCGTGGCGAGGTCAATCTGGGGGAATTCCGTCAAGATGCCGGAGCGGATAATGGCCTCCTCAGTCGTTGCGCCATTTTCTACCATGAGGGGAATAATGCGTTGCCTGTCAGGCTCGGCATAAGCAACTTCAACCAGTATATGTGGGTTGGAATCCATGATGGACGGCTGTCTAGCGGTAAACCTCGTCGGCGCGCACGACAAAGGCATCGACGAAGGTATTGGCAATGTGGCTGAATACCGGCGAAATCAGCTTTTCCAGCAAGCCATTTGAGAACTCATAGTTCAGCCGGAACTCGATCTTGCATGCTTCTTCTGCCAGCGGAATAAAGCGCCATACCCCCTCCAGATGGCGGAAAGGGCCATCTTTCAGCCGTATTTCCATGACGGTGGGGTAGGTCTTGATATTCTGGGTGGTGAAGTGCTGCTTGATGCCGTGATAATCAATGCGCAGAGTGGCGGTGGTGGATTCCTCGTCGCGCTGGATCACCTCGGTGCCGCCGCACCACGGTAAAAAGGCAGGATAGTTTTCGACGGCATCCACCAGCGCATACATGCGCTCGCAGGAGTGCGGGACCAATACTGTTTTTTCAACCTGAGCCATCGGAGCTTTGCAACTGGAGTAAAATGGCAATTTTAAGCCATATTCCCGGTGCGGCACCATAAACTTTGACCATGGTGACATGGTCTGTGGGTGATGCATCACCGGAACGGATAGACATGAGCATTGCACAGAACAAAAAAGCATTTCACGATTATTTCATCGAGGAAAAATACGAAGCGGGTATCGTACTGGAAGGCTGGGAAGTCAAGGCCATACGCGATAATCGTATCCAGTTGAAAGAGGCCTATGTGATCATCCAGCGCGGGGAGATTTACCTGATTGGCTGCCATGTCACGCCATTGGGCTCTGCGTCAACGCACGTTCGGCCGGATGCCATTCGTACCCGCAAGTTGCTGCTGCATTCTGAAGAAATTGCCAAACTGATCGGCAAGGTGGAGCGGGCTGGCTATACGCTGGTGCCGCTGGACCTGCACTACACTCGGGGACGCATCAAGCTGCAGATCGGGCTGGCCAAGGGCAAGAAGCAGTACGATAAACGCCAGACGGAGAAAGAGCGTGATTGGAAGATGGAGCAGAATTCGCTCATGAAACGTCACGTGAAATCGCAGGCCTGATTTACCTCAGGCCTATTTTAGGTATCTGCCCCCAGTATGAAGCTCAGTTGCATATGAACAAACTCTGATGGGCGTTGCGTGGCGAGGCCTATCTCAAGCCTTATGCGCCTATCTGCCACATCCTGCAGGGTCATGGTTAGCCCTTGACCCACGCGAACAAAAAAAGCCTGCTCAGGCTTATCTCCCACAAACACACTGTTGCGCCATAGCATCATCAGAAATATCTCGACGCTGGATTGCAGTTTTTGCCAGGTGGCAGCCGTGTTTTCTTCAAATGTCAGCCAGCCGGCGCTGCGCCGGATGCAGGTTTCTATCCAGGTACATAAACGTCTCGTGGGTACATAGCGCCATTCGTTATCATTGCCCGCCAACGTACGGGCACCCCATACCAGCGTGCCTTTGTGCGTGAAAAGCCGGATGGGATTGATGGACTTGCCACGCGTGACATCCACGTTCATGGTTTCGTAATCCGCCACCGGCAGCTCCACGGCAGGGGCGTTTACCAGCGCCAGTGTCATGTTGGCTGGGGCTTTCCAGATGCCGCGATTGCGATCCTGGGCCGCATAGCATCCGGCGATGGCCCCGGATGGTGGCAGCATGCGCGGTTGGGCATGAATGGCAGCAATCACGGCGGTATGCAAAGGGCGCTGATGCGCAAACAGGTTTGCAAGGGAAACGACTCTGCCATCCGCAAGGGTAACGCGGATATTGGCTTCGTCCAGTCGGCGCGGCAGGCTGACCAATAGATGGGGTGCATACACTGCGCCCCAGGCCAGATGCTGCTGGCCGATGGCTTGTTCACGATAGATTTCTACGCCCTCGTGAAAATGCTGCGCCAAGCTGATGGCATTGCCTGTGGCGGGTTTGAAGAACATATCGAGAATCACAAATCGGTCATGGCAGGTAGCGGCATGGGATAAGGCTGCATCGGCCAGAGTGCGATAGTCATCCAGGCTGAGTGCCTGCATTTCGGGGATGACGATGAGGTCTATGCCCTGCATGTTGGCCGCGACATTCAGGCCTGCCTGTAACTCCGTCAATTGCATAGATTCATCGACTGTTTTGAATCTGCCGATGGAAATTACCCAGCAATCTTGCCCGCCATTGGCAAAAAACAACTCGAGGCTGTCATGCAGCACGTGCGGGCTGGTGGATTGCACCTGGGCTGTAGCGGTGCCATCGGCCTTGATGGAGATTGCAAAGCCGCTTTCGGGATACGCACTGCCGAAAAGCTGGATGAATTCCCATTGATGACTGATGCGGCGAGGGACGAGGGTGAGCGGTTCCTGGGAAGTGCCAGCGAGTTCGGTATATCCGATAAATACCGGTACTCCACTCGCCATGGCTTCAATGGCGGGCGGAGTCGAGGATGCTTCTTCCACATACACGCCAGGCGTGAGGTATTCCTTAGGCATGCTCATGATCTCGCGCGGATTTCAAGCCGCCATCATACTCGCTTGTGCGTAGTGTCTTGCGATGTGTACCGAATGTAAGGGCAATCAAGCCGCAATCTGCACGACATTGTTTTCCAGTGCCTGCTGGTAGTTGTGTATTTTCTTCCAGAGGCTTTGCGTGGATAACACAATCAGCAGGTTGTCCTTGCCGCTGTCAGATTTAACCCGGGTGACGCCCTCGGCAGGAGTGTTGCCTATGGAGAATATCGTTGCAATCAGCTCAATGTTGGCTGGCACAATCGAGGGAATCTCGCCGAGTGCACTGACCAGTATGCCAAAGCGTGGGGACTCCTCCGTGGCTTCGATTACAATCACTTGTCGATTCTCAGGCGCGGTGTGGCACTCGGTATTGATCAGTTTTGCCAGGTTCAGCACCGGGATCACGCCGCCTCTATGCTGCATGACGCCTTCCAGGATGTGGGCACTTTCCGGCAGTTGCTTGATGTTTTCCGGTTGCACCGCTTCCAGTACCTGGCCAGCAGGCAGTGCCATCCATTCATTACCCACATAGAAGGTGGCATATTCTTCCGCTCCGGCCACCGCGCTACCGCTGGAGGTCGGCTTGAATTGAGTGTGCTGATAGGTATTATCCGAGCTGATCATGGCGTCAATATCTGCCGCGTTGCCCAATGGAATAAAGATCAGTGCCGTCACTGCATTCTGATAGGGGTCATTTGGCCCCTTGAACTCGCGATAGCCCGAGGATGCCCGGGCGCCGACGGCATAATACTGACCTTCATATAGCAGGATATCAAATGCGGCTTCACCGGCAGCCAGTTTGCAGAGGGAGGGCTGGATGGTGAAGGTGCTGCCGACGGCAAATGCAGGGAGGGTGGAAGAAATCACCTGTAGGTCACCATCCACATACAGTGTAAAGCTGCCAGCAATGGGCTCGCCTGCCGTGTCGCGCGGCAGGGCATCCGTCAGCATCGCAGCAAACTGCGGCGCACTGTCGAAGACAATGCCTATGCCACCCACAATGCTGACGTCATCTTCGGAGCGGATGGCGGCGGCGTAGATATAAGTGGGCTTGTTTTTATACAGTGGCGTGGCTTCAAAGCGCGATACCACGTAATCCTGCGAGTTGCGTATACCTCTCAGGCGTGACATCCATTCGGCTTCGATGAATGTGCCTACGCATTCGTTATAGGCGGGGTTGGAAACCGCGATAATCTCGCCCTGACGATCAAACACCACCAAATTGGCATATACCGTATACAGGCCATTGATATACGACAGCACTTTTTCAATGGCGGCGACATCGCTGCGGGAGCGGTTGCTGTGGCTCAGCAATTGACGGAAGGTCGTGGTCAATGCCCACCAACGGCAATCGTTGGCGCGCTCATAAAGGTTCCGATCCATGATGTCGACGGCGAGCGAGGCAAAGAAGCGCGAGTTTTCCAGCATGACTGACACCACGGTCTGATAGAGATCGGATACGGTAGTCTCAATGACATTTTGAGTCTTGAAGCCGGTATTGCTGATCTCCCATAGCAGGGTCTTGGAAAAGCTGGACTGGTGCGCGGTCTGGCCAGACTCGCGTTTTTGCCAGATATTGCCATTCCATACCGACTGATTGAGCCGGTTTTGAATAGTGGATGCCTGCTTGGGGATACCCAACAGTGTTTGCGAAAAGAGCAGGGGGCTACGCATGACCTTGGCGAGCAGCTTTTTGTCGATGCCGGCGACGGAAGTTGCGATGTCGCCATCAAAGGCATGCTCCAGCGGAATCATGGCGTGACCTATCCAGCCTGGGCCCATGTACCCCTGATAACCCTTGGTCTTGCAGGTGACGGCGATGTATTCACGCCCGGCAAAGCGGGTCAGCAGATAGTCTTTATCGGCAGCCACTTCAAGCGGGGCGCCAATGGGAATCTGGTACTTGTCGCTACTGGCAACGACGCACCCTTTTTGATCCAGTAACAGTCCCACGGCCCAATCCTGGTGCGCGATCAGATCACCAAATACACCTTCCATTTCATTTTCAAAGCGGAAGCACAGGCACAACACGCCAGCCACGCGCTGATTAGTGGTGGTAACGCGGTAAGCGTAGATCAGGCTGGTGTTTTGCTCGGGCAGCAGGTCGGTTTTACGGAACACCTCCACATAAGCTTCCGTGGTCTGCAGCGCCTCGGCAATCAGGGCATCCTGGCTTTGCGACACGGGGTTTTTTTCATCCATCTGTACCAGCACATGGCCATCGGTATCGAGCAGGATGATGTTGGAATACACCGAGTATTTTTTGACGTATTCACGAAAGCGATGGCGCAGTGCATCCACATCCGACGGATAGGCTGCCCCGCTGAAATGCTTGTCAAGAAACGCGCGGATATCGTCATCCGTCGCCAGGAATCCAATATCTGCCGTGCGCTCAAACAGATTGCGCACCACAATATCCACCGTCACCTGGGCCTTGGAGGTGAGGGAGGTGACTGTCTTGTCCAGGGTTTCTTCGGCCAGGCTATTCAGCACATCATTGGTGACCTGGCTGAAGGCCTGGCGGGTTTCTGTCATGTCGGTGCCCGTGCCCGAAAGTTGGCTCAGCAACGAAAGGTTGTCCCATACATTCTGCAATTGCTGCAGGCCATCCCGATAACGGTTAAGACTGACCATGCTGTCTATCATGTGACAGTGGCTGCTAGGGATTTGATCGGTAGGCATAGGGAGCTCACTTTCTTGTATGGGTACGGCGCCTAGAAATATATAGCAAAACTTGTGCCTGCTTGTTTTGAAGAGCGGGAGGTTTGCCGTTTTTATTCCGGTTTCGGCCAGTATTCTAATCAGCAATTCCACAAAAAATGATCATTTGCCCAAGTGCAAGGTGATGCAATTAATCATCTGGTATGCATGCGAACTGAACGATCGTACAATGCATATATGCAGCTAAAACAGAAGTTGGAGATACTGGCGGATGCCGCCAAATACGATGCCTCATGTGCCTCCAGCGGCACCGAGCAGCGCAACTCGCGTGATGGCAATGGCATAGGCTCTACCACGGGCATGGGCATTTGCCACAGCTATGCGCCGGATGGCCGTTGTATTTCACTACTGAAAATTCTGCTGACCAACTTTTGTCTGTATGACTGCGTGTACTGCGTTAATCGCGTGACCAGCAATGTGCCCCGTGCGCGCTTCAGTATCGATGAGGTGGTGGAGCTGACCTTGTCGTTTTATCGCCGAAACTATATCGAAGGCCTGTTCCTCAGCTCCGGCATTATTCAGAGCCCGGATTACACCATGGAACAGGTGGTGGAAGTGGCACGCGTGCTACGTGAAGAGCATGATTTTCGCGGTTACATTCATCTGAAAACCATTCCCGATGCCAGCCCCGAATTGCTGGCGCGTGCCGGGCGTTATGCCGACCGGCTCAGCATCAACATTGAGCTGCCCACGGCGGCGAGTCTGTCGTCTCTGGCGCCGGAAAAAGATGGCGTGGCGATTCGTGTTTCCATGGGCAGATTGCGTGAGCGGATTGATGCGAGCAAAGATAAAACCCATACGGGCAAACGCCCGCCGCGCTTCTCACCCGGAGGTCAAAGCACCCAGATGATCGTCGGGGCAGATGCCACGGATGACAGAACCATCCTGAATGCCAGCGCGGATCTCTATGGTCAGTATCGCTTGCGGCGCGTGTATTACTCGGCTTTCAGTCCTATCCCCGATGCCAGCCCGGTGTTGCCTTTGCAATCACCGCCGCTGGTACGCGAGCACAGGTTGTATCAGGCCGATTGGCTGATGCGGTTTTACGGGTTTGAGTCGCATGAAATCATTACCGGTGAGCAAGGCATGCTGGCGTTGGACATGGACCCGAAGACCGCGTGGGCCTTGCAGAATCGCGCCATGTTCCCGGTCGATATCAATCGCGCCCCAAAGGCTACCTTGCTGCGGGTGCCCGGCCTGGGCGTGCGCAATGTGCAACGCATTCTGTCGGCACGCCGCGTCAGGGCCGTGCGGCTGGATGATCTGGTGCGCATGCGGGCGCCCATCAACCGCATGCTGCCGTTCATTCAACTGCCTGACCATCACCCTGGTGCCACGTTGGATGCGACCAGCCTGCCTGCCCAGCTGAAAGAAACACCTGCCATGCCGCAGCAATTGGGATTATTTCTATAGTCGCTATGGAAACCGTTTATCTCCACCATGAAACGGATATGGATGGCTGGCGCGATGCGGCGCGCCGCCTGATTCTGGCAGGCGTGGCCCCGTACGATGTGCACTGGTGTGTGCGGCCGACCGAAGAGTCCATCGCCCAGGGGGAAATATTTGCCATGCCCTCCGCTGAGTCAGTACCTGACACGCAGGCGCCACCAGCCAAAGACGGCCAGCAGCTGATGGTGTCAAAGCAGTTTGTTGAGCTTGCGCGCATGGTTATTTTGCATTGTGCGACAGACCGGTTTGGCTTGCTTTACCGGGTGCTCTGGCGTTGCCAACGTGAGCGCGGATTGATGCGGCTGACGGGCGATGCCGATGTTGCCCGCCTGCATGCCATGGCAAAAGCGGTGGGGCGCGACAAGCACAAGATGAAAGCCTTTGTCCGCTTTCGCGAAACCGTTGTGGAAGGGCGGCCACGCTACTTGGCCTGGTTTGAGCCGGAACATCACATCATGGCGGCGATCGCGCCTTTCTTTATTGGCAGATTCATCAGCATGGATTGGACCATCATGAGCCCACGCATAGGCATGCATTGGGATGGCAAAGCCTTGCAATTTTTGCCTGGTGGCATGCCGGAGGCCTTGCCCGAAGAGGATGCCAGTGAGGCGCTATGGCTGAGTTATTACCGGCATATCTTCAATCCGGCGCGGCTCAAGCTCAAGGCCATGCAAAAGGAAATGCCCAAGAAATACTGGCACAACCTGCCCGAAGCCGAGCTGATTGAAGAGTTGATAGCGGAGGCGGGGGCGCGTACCCAAGCCATGTTGGAGCGGCCACCCGAAGCGCCCAGGCGGAAAATTGTCGGCTACAAACGCAAGCCTGATTGACGGGGGTGATGGATGCGCATGGGCAATAAAAAAAGGGAGCCTAGGCTCCCTTTTTGCATGGTGAATCGCACCATGATTTTCCAGCGTATCGCTTACTTGACGCGGTTCTTGTATTCCAGCGTACGGGTGTCGATTTCGATCTTGTCGCCGATGTCACAAAACAGGGGCACTGGCAGTTCAAAACCGGTGGAGATACGGGCTGGCTTCATTACCTTGCCGGAGGTGTCGCCCTTGACGGCTGGCTCGGTGTAGGTAATTTCGCGAACAACTGAGTTAGGCAGTTCAACGGAGATCGGCTTGCCGTTGTAGAACACCACTTCACATTGCATGCCGTCTTCCAGGAAGTTCAGGGCATCGGCCATGGTTTCGGCTTCGATTTCGTACTGGTTGTATTCGGTATCCATGAACACGTACATCGGGTCAGCAAAGTAGGAGTAAGTCACTTCCTTCTTTTCCAGCACGACAACATCAAACTTGTCATCGGCTTTGTAAACCGCTTCGCTCGGGGATTCGGTGAGCAGATTCTTGAATTTCATCTTGACCACGGAAGAGTTGCGGCCCGATTTGCTGTATTCGGCTTTGAGTACGACCATGGGATCGTTACCCACCATAAATACGTTGCCTACGCGAAGTTCCTGAGCTGTTTTCATGTGTTGTCCTGCGACCTTAAAAAGGGTGAAGTGTAAAAAGCCGCGAATTATACCCTAGATTATTGAAAATTTCTCACAAAAATCACCAGCTTGGCCGCCAGATCGTCTTGTGCAGCAAGGGCTTGCGATTGCTGCCTGGCATGCTGCTGAATGGCGGGCAAGGCCTGCACCAGCCGGGGCCAGCTGCCGGCTGCCAACTGCCGTTGCGCCCATTGCTGATGAAACGTGGCCCAGGCATCTGCCGCATCTCTTTCCAAAGGCGGCAGGTAGCATTGCAAAAACGCTTCCAGTTTGACCAGATGCGTGTCTTCGCTCTGGAAATATGGCTGCCATATGAACGGGCGTGCTGCCCAGATGGCGCGAATCCAGCTGTCTTCACCGCGCACAAAGTTGAGATCGCACGACCACAATAGCTGGTCATACTCCGCCTGGCTGAGAAATGGCAGGATATGGACGCTAAGTGAACCATGCGAGTAATGATCGCCAGGCTGGAGTTTGTCTGCGCCAAAAAATTGGCTGACAGGCGCCAGCAGGCTGCTTTCCGGTATCAGGCACACTACAGGTCTGTCGCCATTCGCCATGGCGGTGAGTAATGTGGGTATGCTGGCTTGCGGATACGCAAAAAGTGAAACCCGCAAGGCATCGGCGGACCTTGGTACCATGCGTAAGCGCGCAGAGGGGTCCGCTTGCGCGGCATCCCTGTCGTCCAGCAAATGGCGCTCGCGCAATAACCCACCGGTATTTTCCGTAAAGCCAGGGAAGAAAAATGTCTTTTTGAGCGCCAGTCGGGGGTGAGGGGAGGGTTGCAGGTGGAATTCTTCCACCCAAGCCTCGGCGCTGAGATATTCCAGGTTGATCCACACCGGCGGCTGCGCGGCCATGGCGTTGATATAAGACTCGGGCAGCTCGCAGGCAAAGGCCTCGATCACCACGTCGGCTATCCGGTCAAATTGAAATTCTGGCGACCAGTGCGCGATGGTGACGCCATCCAGCACTTGCTCGGCCCGCTGTGTATCCAGCGCGGGCAGCAGACGTTGTGCCACCGGCAAGGCATCAACCCACAGCCTGACATCCAGTGAATATTCATGGGCCAGTTGGCGTGCCAGGCGCCAGCAGACACCAATGTCGCCGTAATTGTCGATGATGCGGCAAAAGATATCCCAGCGTTGTCGCTTGTCTGTCATGCGTGCGTATCCGCTCAGCTTTCTGGCGGGCTGTAACGGATATCGATGATTTCGTAGATTTCCTCACCGGCGGGCGTTTGCGCGCGAACCACGTCGCCGATCTGCTTGCCCAGCATGGCGCGCGCGAGCGGCGAAATCCAGCTGATATAGCCGCGGGTGGGATCCAGCTCATTCTGGCCAACGATGCGGTAATGATGTTCGATGTCGCGCTCCAGGGAGTAAAGCGATACCCAGGCACCAAAAAAGACTTTCTCCAGCGATTGTTGATCTTTGGGGTCGACGATCACCGCGAGGTCCATGCTTTTCATCAGAAAACGCAAGCGGGAGTCGATCTGGCGCAGGCGTCGTTTGCCATAGATGTAATCGCCGTTTTCGCTGCGGTCGCCATTGCTCGCCGCCCACGAGACATCGCTCACGACCTTGGGGCGCTCAATTTTATAAAGCTGTTCGAATTCCGCCTTGAGGGTGGCGTAGCCTTCCGGCGTAATGTAATTTTTCTGGTCTGCCATATCGGTTCGCGCCATCTAAGTGGCCTATATGTTAACCTTGAGTCCGGTTAATTGCCCATCTGATTCTATCTTTACATGCACGATTCTCCCGCCCTGATCCTTTGCTCCACGGCACGCCTCGCACGCAGCTTGCGTTTGCATCATGACCGCCGTCAGCATGCCAGCGGATTGTCGGTATGGCAGCCTCTTCCCACCCTTACGCTCAAGCAATGGCTGGATGATGTCACCGAACAAGCCATACTCAGTGGCGAGGTGGATGTTGCCACGGCGCCGCAGGGTGTACTCAGTGAGCTGCAGGAACGCATGTTGTGGGAGCAGGTGATAGAAGAGGCGCTGGCGAACGACAATGCCGCCGCCTTGTTTGATGTGCCCGGCATGGCGCAAGCGGCCATGGAGGCGCATCGCCTGATGTTTGAATGGCAGCTGCAGATTCCGCCGGGTGGCCACACGGAAGAGAGTCGCCAGTTCCTGAACTGGCGCGAGCATTTTGTACAGCGTTGCCGCCAGTCCGGTTGGCTGGAGCCTGTGCGCTATATGGCATGGCAGCTGGATTGTCTGGAGCGCGGCCAACTGCCTTTGCCTGCCAGTATCGCCTTTGCCGGATTTGACCGGCTGGGCCCGCAGGAGCAGCGTTTGCAACATTTGTTGCAACAGCGCGGGGTGGCACTCAGCAATCACGCCACCTTGCTGGCGCAGCCCGGATACGCCCAGCATGCCATATTGGATACACAGGAAGCTGAATGCCGCGCCGCCGTCGCCTGGGTTGCGCAGCAGTTAAATGAACATCCGCAAGCGCGGCTGGGGCTGGTAGTGCCTGAGCTGGGTAAATTGCGTACGCGGCTTGCCGCCTTGCTGGATGAGGTGCTGCACCCCGTTACCGTGCGTCCCGGCTTGGTGGAGGCGGATCGCGCCTATGACTTTTCCCTGGGTTTGCCGCTTAACACACAGCCGGTGGTGCATGCGGCCTTGGCCTTGCTGCGCATCTTCTGGCAGCAACGCATAGAGCAACAGGATTTTTCCGTGTTGCTGCTCAATCCCTATTGGTCTGCCAGCCTGGGCGAGGCGGATGCCCGCGCCCAACTGGATAGCCGCATGCGGCAATGGCTGCCACAAACGGTCAGCATGATGCGTTTGTTACGCCTGATTGAGCGCCTGCAGGAAGGCGAAACCCCGCTGCCTATCAGTCAACTGCTGCAGGATTTACAGGCAGGCTGGGCCGTGCGTGAGGTGCAGCCGCGTCGGCAATTGCCTTCGCTGTGGGCGGCGGCATTTGAACAATTGCTGGCAGCCTTGCAATGGCCGGGCGAACGCAGTATCTCGAGCCATGAGTTCCAGGCGCAGCGCGCTTTCTCGCGCAGTTTGCAAGCTCTGGCGCGGCTGGATGTGTTTGGTGACACGCTGAATGGCATGCAAGCATTGCAGCGCTTGGGCGAGCTCTGCCGCGAGCAGATATTCCAGCCCGAAGTCAGTGGCGATCCGCCCGTACAGGTAATGGGCATGCTGGAAGGCGCTGCTGCCCCGCTGGATGCGCTGTGGGTGATGGGTATGAATGATCATGTCTGGCCACCCCCCCCCAGACCGAATCCCCTTATTCCTGCCACGGTACAGCGCGCCGCCGGTGTACCCAATGCCGATAGTGCCGTGCAAACGGCGTTTGCCCGCATTCTTCAGCAGCGTTTGTTGCATACCGCACCGTCGATCGTGTTTTCCAGCGCATTGAAAGATGGCGAGCGGCAATTGCGCGCGAGCCCGATATTGAGCGATATCTCCGTGTTCGATGGCGATTGGGCCAAAGCCCAGACGCTGGCTGAACAACTGGCGCATGGCGAACACGCCCGCCTGCAAGTGCTGGATGACCACATGGCGCCGGCGGTGGGCGAGGGCGAGCATGTGTCTGGCGGCACTGGCCTCTTGAAAGCGCAGGCCATCTGCCCGGCATGGGCGTATTACCAATATCGCCTTGGCGCGCGTGAGCTCAAAGCCCCGGTGAACGGGCTTGAGCCCGCCGAGCGCGGCACGCTGGTGCACGGCGTCTTGCAACACTTCTGGCAGGGGCATGATTTGGCTTATTTGCAGGCACTGGATGCCGAAGCCTTAAATGCGGCGCTGGCTGAAGCCGCACAACAGGCCTTGCAGGACTTTGCAGCTGAACGCGACGAAACCCTGTCGCCTGCGTTTTGCCAGCTGGAACAGGAACGCCTGATCAAGCTGGTCAGTGCCTGGCTGGCGTTTGAAAAAACGCGCGAAGTGGATTTCACTGTACTGGATTGCGAACGCGACACCAAGGTAATGATTGAGGGCGTGGAGATTCGGTTGGTACTGGACCGGATTGACCAGCTGCCGGATGGGCGCGTACTCATCATGGACTACAAAACCGGGCAAAAGCCAGATATCCGCAACTGGGCAGAGTCGCGCATTACCGAGCCGCAACTGCCGGTCTATGCCGCATTCAGCCTCGACGATGGCGAGGTGGCGGCGGTCAGCTTTGCCATGGTGCGCACCGAAGAGCATGCGTTTTCCGGGATTGCCGGTGAGGAAATCCTGCCTGCGCTGATGACGCTGGATGATCGCAAGGCACGCGATATTTTTGATGCCGAACGCTTTGCCGACTGGCATACCTTGCTCGATCACTGGCGCGAAAGCCTGCAAGCGATTGCCCGCGAGCTCAAATCCGGCGAGGCCGCGGTGCGGGTGGCCGATCCCGTCCAGCTGCGCTATTGCGAAGTGTTGCCCTTGCTGCGTTTGCCCGAGCGGCAACTGCAGTTTGAGCGCCTGCAGGCTCAGCAAGGGGAGAGCCGCGCATGAGTGACAACATGCTGAATGACGAAGTCGCTCTGCAAGAGCATTTACTCGCGCAGGATGACGAAAGCCGTCGTCGTGCCCTGGAACTGGAAAGCTTTATCGTTGAGGCTCCGGCGGGTGCCGGTAAAACCGAGCTGCTGACCCAGCGCTACCTCAAACTGCTGACCACCGTGCGCGAGCCGGAGGAAATCATCGCCATTACCTTTACCAACAAGGCGGCAGCCGAGATGCGGGCGCGTATTCTCGATAGCCTCCTGATGGCGGCCAGTGGCGAACGCCCGCCCCAGCCACACAAGCAGAAGACCTTTGCGCTGGGTCAGGATGCTTTGCAGCACGCGGCGGAGCGCGGCTGGCATCTGCTGGAAAACCCGGCGCGCCTGCGTATTTTTACCATTGATTCGCTGAGCAGCCATCTTGCGCGGCAGATGCCGCTGATGAGCCGCTTTGGCGCACAACCTGCGGTAACAGAAGATGCTTCCGCCTATTACCAGCTGGCGGCCGAGCGCACGCTGGATATGGCCGATGGCCGTAGCGATGCGGTGACGCAAGCCTTGCGCTATGTGGATAACGATAGTTTGCGGCTCACCCAGTTGCTGGCGGACATGCTGGCCAAGCGCGATCAGTGGCTGCCTTATGCCAATCGCACCGATACCCGTGAGCTGGCCGAGGCCGCCTTGCAGCACCTGATTACCCAGGACATGCAGGAAGCGCTGGCCGCTTTCCCGGTGCGACTGCAGCAGGTGCTGATGCCGATTGCGCGCTATGCCGCCACCAACCTGCCATGCGAAGCGCCGATTGCCCTGCTGCGCGATTGGGAAACCCCCATGCCCGCCACCCCGAATGCCTTGCCAATGTGGCTGGCCGCCTGCGAGCTCCTATTTACCGGGCAGGACAGCTGGCGCAAAACCGTCAACGTCAATACTGGCTTTCCGGCGGTCCCTGAATCCAAACCTTATAAGGAACAGCTGGCGGAACTGACCGCCGCCCTGCAAGCCACAGCGGGTGCCGATGCCGCGTTGTGCCGCTTGCGGTGCCTGCCTCAGTTACGTGCAGGGGAGGAAAGCTGGCAGGTAATATCTGCCCTGGCGCAATTGCTTAATCTGGCCGTGGCCCAGCTCTGGTTTGTATTCCAGGAGGCGCGGGAGGTTGATTTTGTCGAGATATCGCAACGTGCCCTGAATGCCCTGGCCGATGATGCGGACGCGCCCAGCGATCTTGCCTTGCGACTGGATTACCGTATCCAGCACCTGCTGGTCGATGAGTTCCAGGACACCAGCCCTGGTCAGGTGCATCTGCTGCAGCGTCTGACGCGAGGCTGGGAAGCCGGAGATGGCCGCACCCTGTTTGCCGTAGGTGATCCCATGCAATCCATTTACCGCTTCCGCAAGGCCAACGTCGGCCTGTTTCTGGAAGTGGCGCGTGAGGGCATAGGCGATATTCACCTGACGCCATTGCAGCTGTGCCGCAATAACCGCTCATGCCCGCCGGTGGTGGACTGGATCAACCATGCGTTTGCACAGGTATTCCCGCGAGAGGACAGCATCGCACGCGGCGCCATTCGCTATCGCCCGTTTGTCGCCACGCGTTTGGACGAGGTCGATACGGGTGTCGTCATGCATCCGCTCATTCAAGGTGTGGACGAGAGCAATGAACAGTTGCGCACGCGTGAAGCGGCACTGATGGTCAAGCTGATCCGCGAAGAGTGGGCCACCCATCCGCAGCGCCACATCGCGGTTTTAGTGCGCGCTCGCAGCCATCTGGAACACCTGGTGGCAGATATTCGCCGTCATCATCGCGATATTCGTTTTCAGGCGGTGGAAATTGAAGCGCTGGCCGGCCGCCAGATCATTCAGGATTTGCTCGCGCTCACGCATGCCTTGCATCATCGCGCGGACCGCGTGAACTGGCTGGCTATTTTGCGCGCGCCCTGGTGCGGGCTCACGCTGGCGGACATGCATGTGCTGGCCGCGAGTGATCATCGCAGCACCATCTGGCGCTTATTGCAGCAGGATGCGCGTCTTGCGGCCATGAGCGAAGATGGCCGTCAGCGCGCGTTGCATGTGCGCAGCATTTTGCAGGAAGTGCTGGCACAACAGGGAAGGCTGCCCGTAAGCCGCTGGTTGCATAGTGCCTGGCTGATGCTGGGCGGGCCTTGGTGCCTGTGGGAGCCGGGCGATGTGCAGGACGTGCAGGCGTTTTTTGCCTTGGTGGACAAGCTGGACAATCAGGGGCAATTCACGCCAACGCGCTTGGCGGAGGAAGTCGAGAAGCTCTATGCCGCTGCTGACGAGGGGGCCGATGGTCGCCTGCAACTGATGACCATCCACAAATCCAAGGGGCTGGAGTTTGATACCGTGATTTTGCCTGGCCTTGAGCGCAAGACGGGTAATCAGGATAGCCCTTTGCTGCTGTGGGAAGAAGTGGCGATTGCGGATGACGAGCAGGGCAGCAGCGTCGAACTGGTTGCCGCGCCTTTTGTACCGAAAGGTGCCAGGCTGGATGACGGCCCAACCCCTTATGATTACCTGCGGCTGCTGGAGAAAGAGCGCGCTGAGCACGAAGATGCCCGGGTGCTGTATGTCGCTGCCACGCGTACCGAACGCCGTCTGCATCTGATTGCCACCGCCACGATCAATGCCAAGGGCGAGCCACGTCCGGCGTCTGGCAGCTTTTTGCAATTGCTGTGGCCGCAAGTGGCCCTGCAGTTTGCCGAGGTCTTGGCAACAGAGGGCGTTAGCGAGACCAGCCCTCAGGCCGAAGCCACGCTTGCCGATTTTGTGCCGCCGCTGGTTCGGTTGCAACAGCCGCAGATGCCCGCCATTTTGCAAACCGCCACGCCGTTTACACCGCTATGGAATCCGGGCGAAGCCAGCGAACCGCTCAGCCTGGCTGCCAGTCTGGAGGCGGATATTGGCACACTGGCCCACCGTTACCTTGAGCTCATGGCGCGTCAAGGTCTGGCTGCCTGGCCGGAGACGCGCATACACCAGGCGAAGCCTGCCATGCAGCGCTGGTTGCAACAGCAAGGCCATGCCGAAAAACCAGCGCAAGATGCCGCCGCAGTGGTGGTGCAATTACTGCTGACGACCTTGCGCAGCGCGGATGGTCAGTGGGTATTGCAGGCACGCGAGGGCGCAGATGCCGAAGTTGCCTGGAGCTATGCCGATGCCAGCGAGCTGAAGCGCTATGTGGTGGATCGTACATTTGTGGAAAATGGCGTGCGCTGGATTATCGATTACAAATCCGTGGCACTAGCGGCTGACATCAGCGAGGAACAGTTAAGGGCGCAAGTGGCGCGCTACCGTTTGCAGCTGGATAACTACGCCAGTCTGTTCGCCGATCAGGGCATTCTGGTCCGCAAGGCTATTTTCTTCCTGGCGCTGGGGAGACTGGTGGAACTGGCTGCTGAGAATCAGCTTTTCTAAATTAAACGACTTTTACCAGACTTGAGTCGGGCACATATCAGAATGTGGTTCAAGTTCGCCCACACTCTGATCTGCAAAGTGGGATTTTAGTCATGATGTTGGTGCACACGCTGCACGGCTTTTAAGTGGCGGCGCACATACCACACCAGAAAAATAACTCCGGCGATGACCAGTACGATATGAAACTCGTGGAAATACACCTTTAGCTGATCCCAGTGCTGACCAAACTTCATGCCGGCATAGGCCAGAAGACCGCACCAAAGCACAGAGCCGGTAAAAGTGTAGAAAATGAATTTGCCCATATTCATGCGGGCAATCCCTGCTGGGAAGGCAATAAACGTCCGTACGGCCGGTAGCAGGCGGCCGATGAAAATCGTGATTTCACCGTGCTTTTCAAACCAGCGGTCAGCCAATGCCAGATCATGGTGCGAAATCAGCAGCCATTTGCCATACTTGTGCACCAGCGGGCGGCCGCCATACATGCCCAGATAATAGGCTGGGATAGAGCCAATCACACATCCCACTGCGCCTGCCAACGCCACCCCCCACAAAGTCAGCTCCCCTGTATAAACCAGATACCCCGCAAAAGGCATGATGATCTCCGAGGGGAGGGGGATACATGCGGATTCAATGGCCATCAGTAAAGCCACGCCACCATAGCCCAGTGTTGAAATGACAAGAATGATCCATGACGCCACCATGGCAATAAGTTTTTCGAACATTGTGTGAGGGCCTTAACATCGTTTTAAATTTGGAGCTTGTATCATACCGGGAACGTGTAAATGGATTATGCATAAAATTTACATATCAAACATGGTATGGTAATTGCTTTTGCTGTAATGAGTAAACGAGTGACGCCCAAAGGGTAATTGCGAAGGGGAGTGAAATGAAATTCTTAAGTATGGTTTTTATGGTAGCTGCGCTTTTTTCACAGCATGCAGTCGCCGAAACAGTTGATCTTGGTGTGGCAAGCAACTATAACGTCTTTGTGTTCGATAGTTATAAAAGCACAGGCTGGAGTTCTATCGGCGGTGCAGTTGCCGTTGGCGGGAATGCTGATATTACCTCATCGAGTATCGCCAACTCGGCTGCCAATGCTTATGGTCTGGTGGTTGGAGGCAACCTTACCAAGACCTATGGTGGCGTGAATGGCACTACCTGGGTTGGCGGGACGGTTAGCAAACCACAGTGGGACTCTTACAACAGTTATTCCATTGATACCGCCCCCATTGATTTTGTGGCGGCGAAAACATCTCTTACCAGCCTTTCCGATACCCTGGCAGCCACGACTGCGACGGGTAGCGCAGCTTACAGCTATGGTACAAATGGCACCTTGACCGGTACTGGTTCAAGTGTTGAATATTTTTCGCTGAGCGGAAGCGATCTCTCCAGCATTACCAATTGGGATTTTGCCAATGTGCTGGCGGGCGCTACCTTAATCATCAATGTTTCAGGTAGCAGCATCAGCCTTACTGGTGGATGGTCCGGTTTCAGCAACTATAACGTCCTGTTCAATTTCTACGATGCGACGACAGTGAACCTCAGCAACATTAGCTTTGCCGCCAGCATTCTGGCGGTTGATGCCACGATCACGGGCAGTGGTGGTAATGTCACGGGTACCGTGGTGGCAAATAGCTGGAACAATTCATTGACGTTGGCAAATGATACATTCAATGCATTTGAGGTGGCGACTTCCCCCGTTATCCCTAGCACCGTACCAGAGCCTCATCCGCTTATATTGTTGCTGATGGGCCTTGCCATGATTTTTGGATATCGTAGATATAAAAAGAGGCTTTAAAGTCGCTTCTTTGCGCAAGAGTTAATCAAACTCCAGCATTACTTAAAACAACAAAGGCCGCAATTGCGGCCTTTGTTGTTTTAGCAAATATCTTTCAAGCGCATTAACAAAACAGTGTGAATGAATTTTCAGGCATCTCATCAATCTCGGGAGATTTTCCCGAAGCGTGGCTAACGCAGATTTAAGGGGGTCGGCGGGGCTTCTGAATTAACGCAGGAAAGTATTGGTCCATTTGGAATATTGTGTTTGTAATAATCTGTTGGCATAGTCTCGCTTAACAAAAATTAACAATATTCTTAAGGGTGGTTTATCTTGGCTAATATTTCCTATAGCTCTTTGTCGGCATTCAGCTTTTCTGAAATTAATGCCCAGTTGGAAGCGGCTGGCACGCGTTTGGACAACCTTGGCTCTACCTTGGAGGCGCTAGACGATGAAACGGTATATATCTATAGCTATAGCAATACCAGGGTTGATGCATCCTGGGGAAGCTGGGATGCCACAATCAAAGGCAGTAACTTTGAGAGCGGGAGCGTATCCAGAATAACCATCAGCAGTGTTTCACTGGTGAATTGGGATAGCACGCGTTTTTCATTTGCCGGAAATCTGAATCTGAATACTGGCGGAACGATTACCTCGATGTCTTACACCAGTAGTGATGGTGCCACTTCGTTTAAATTCCAAGGCAGTTTCAAGCTGAATAGCGAACTTGAGTTTGCGAGCGCCAAATTAACTTCCTTCACGGTGACTTCAGGTGGCATTACCCTGACGGTAAGTGGCAATTTCACATTTGATGATACTACGTCAGAAATTACGGCTGGAACCGTGACCGGAGTGTCGTTAAGCAATGGCGTAGATACATTCTCTGCCAATGGTCTGTCGATGAGCTATAGCGAATTTGATGCTTTGACCGAAGATACCGGTAGCGTGGCGTTGCTGTTTGATGCGATAAGCAAAGTGGGCAATGACAGCATCGTTGGCGGAAGTGTTAATGACAGTATGGCCGGAGAGGCCGGCAACGACACGCTACGGGGTGGTGATGGTGCTGACACGCTGGATGGAGGCGTTGGCGCAGACAGTCTGGTGGGCGGCGCAGGTAATGATTTTTATGTTGTTGATTCCATCAAAGATAAAGTGGTGGAGGGCAAAGACCTGGGTATTGATAGCATCGAGTCCTCGGTGAGCTACACCCTGGGGTCCAACATCGAAGACCTCACTCTTACTGGTAGCCTGGATATCAATGCGACGGGCAATACCCTGGCGAATATCCTCATTGGTAATAGCGGTGCGAATATCCTGAATGGTGGTATAGGTGCCGATACCATGCAGGGCGGTGACGGTGATGATACCTACCTGGTGGATCAGATTGGGGACGTGGTAACGGAGTCCGAGAATGAAGGTACCGATACCATCCGTATTGCGATCGCCACCAAGGGCGGCAGCTACAGCCTGGGTGATCATGTCGAGAACGGGGTATTGACCAACAGCGTTGCCTTCAGCCTGATTGGCAATGATTTGAATAACACCCTGACCGGGAATGCCGCGGCTAACACGCTGGAAGGTGGCATCGGCAATGACAGCCTGCTGGGAGCTGCAGGCAATGACAGTCTTCTGGGTGGCGCTGGCGATGACATGCTGGATGGCGGGATTGGCAATGACACCATGGACGGTGGTGAAGGCAGCGACGTTTACTTTGTTAATGCCACAGGCGATGTGATTGCCGATAGCGGAACGGGGGGGGCGGACATTGATGTTGTGCAAAGCGCAGTCAATTACACCCTTAATAATTGGGTAGAAAACCTGGTATTGACCGGCAAGGGAAACCTCTCTGGTACGGGTAGCGACCAGCAAAATGTCATCACAGGCAACACCGGAGCCAACCGGCTGGATGGCGGTGCAGGGGATGACACCCTGTACGGTGGCCTTGGTGCAGACACCCTGATCGGTGGCTTGGGCGCCGATCAGCTGGAAGGAGGTGCCGGCAATGACATCTACGAAGTGGATGATATTGGCGACGACGTCATCGAGTTGGCAAACGAAGGCACCGATCTGGTTAATGCCTCTATCGATTACACCCTGGGCGACTATCTTGAAAACCTGACATTAACCGGCACAGCCCATATCGATGCGACCGGCAACAGCCTGAACAACACCCTGATTGGTAACGAAGGCAATAACGTATTAACCGGAGGGGCCGGAGTTGATGTGCTGAAGGGCGGCAAGGGTAACGACATCTACCAGGTTAACCTGATCTCCAGTGGCTCTGGCAGCAAGACGGTGGCCAAGCTGGAAGACAGCATTAGCGAAGCCACCACTGCCAGTGGCGGGGATGACACGCTAACGTTACAAGGCACAGTGAGCGGACTCAGCAAAGCCACAGTGCTGACACTGGCATCGGGTCTTGAGCATCTGGATGCGAGTGGTACGGGGGATAGCTGGCTGAACCTGACGGGCAATGCAGCCAATAATGCACTCACGGGTAATGATGCCAATAATATCCTCCGGGGTCTGGCAGGCAATGACAGCCTGAACGGCGGCGACGGTGCAGACACGCTGTATGGCGGGTTGGGGAATGATGCGCTTACTGGTGGGGAGGGTGCCGACGTGTTTGTGTTTGACAGCAAGCTGGGCGCAGCCAATGTAGATACGATTGACGACTTCGAAGTAGGCGTGGACAAGTTGCAATTAAGCAAAACTATCTTCAGCAAGTTTACGGTAGCTGGTGGTGTCAGTGATGAGAATCTGCTGATTACAAACAATAGTTCACAGGCGCTGGATGCCAATGACTATCTGATATTTGACGCCACTGACGGCAGCCTTTACTACGACAAGGATGGCAATGGTGCAGGAGTCGCGGTCAAATTTGCGACACTTGCAGATCTGAGCGGCACGCTGACAGTGGATGACTTTATTGTTGGCGCCTGAACATGGCATTAATCCGCTAATGGCTGGCAGATAGCATTTTTAAGCAAACATGCCAATGTTGATTGGCATTCCATCCTGACGTAATCGGAGTATGCAGCTTTACCAGAAAGGTTTTATGGTAAAGCTGCATACTTCTCGGATCATCATCCCGTGGTTAAAGCTCGCATAACATGAGTGATCGCAGCAGAACGATCCGAGATGGTTGCTGTGAGCACATTCACTCTCAGCTTATCAGGCCCGTTCATACGGCAGCGGCGGTCCCTTTGTAATAGGCTGACCAGTTTGGTGGGGTCAAGCTCGCTGGTCTGGCTGAACGTCAACTGGACCGCGCTATCGCTGGCATCAATCTTCGTAATGCCAAGTGGTTTGGCGGCGATACGCAGGCGATGGCAGGCGATCAAAGCTTCGCCTTGTTCGGGGAGTATGCCAAAACGGTCGATCAGTTCTTCCTGCATGGTGTCGAGGTCGTCGTCGTTGTCGCAGTTGGCGAGGCGTTTATAGAGGACCAGTCGCTCGTGCACATCGGGACAGTAATCATTCGGTAGCAGGGCGGGGGTATGCAGGTTGATTTCGGTGGTGACGCCCAGCGGGGCATTGATGTCCGGTTCCTTGCCAGCCTTTAATTGCTTTACCGCGTGGTTCAGCATGTCGGAGTAGAGGGAAAATCCGATCTCCTGCATTTCGCCGCTTTGTGAGTCACCCAGCAGTTCCCCAGCGCCGCGGATTTCCAGGTCATGCATGGCCAGGTGGAAACCAGCGCCAAGATCTTCCAGTAACTGAATCGCATCCAGACGCTTTTGCGCCTGTGGTGTGATGTTGCGGTCGGGGTCGGTCAGCAGATACGCATAGGCCTGATGATGTGAGCGGCCGACGCGGCCACGCAACTGATGCAGCTGCGCCAGGCCGAACATATCGGCCCGGTTCATGATGATGGTGTTGGCGGTGGGCACATCAATGCCGGTTTCAATAATGGTGGTGCAGAGCAGCAGGTTGAACCGTTGCTGGTAGAAGTCGCGCATGACATGCTCGAGTTCACGTTCGCGCAGCTGACCATGGGCAATGCCAATGCGGGCTTCTGGCAGGATGCGCTCCAGCTTTTCTTTCATCACGAAAATGGTATCGACTTCGTTATGCAGGAAGTACACCTGGCCGCCGCGCTTGAATTCGCGCATGGCGGCTTCGCGGATAATGCCTTCGGAATAGTGCGTGGCAAAGGTTTTGATCGCCAGGCGCTTTTGCGGCGGCGTGGTGATAACTGAAAACTCGCGCAGCCCCTCCATCGCCATGGATAGCGTGCGGGGAATAGGGGTGGCCGTCAGCGTTAGTACATCCACTTCGGCGCGCATGGCTTTCAGCTGTTCTTTTTGGCGCACGCCAAAACGATGCTCTTCATCAAGGATGACGAGGCCAAGGTTCTTGAACTTCACATCTTTCTGGATCAGGCGGTGCGTGCCGATGATGATGTCGATATTGCCGTCTTCCAACCCCTTGATCGCTTCTGCTTGCTCTTTCGCCGTGCGGAAACGCGAGATTTCGGCGATCTTGATCGGCCAGTCGGCAAAGCGGTCGGCAAAGTTGTTGTAATGCTGCTCGGCCAACAGGGTGGTCGGCACCAGCACGGCGACCTGGCGCCCGCCCATGACGGCGACAAACGCGGCGCGCAGGGCGACCTCGGTCTTGCCAAAGCCCACATCGCCGCATACCAGGCGATCCATCGGCCTGCCGGATTGCATGTCGCTGATGACTGCCTCAATGGCGGAGAGTTGATCCGGTGTTTCTTCAAACGGGAAGCCTTCAGCAAAAGCTTCGTAATCCTGCAGGGTGAGGGTAAACGCATGGCCCTTGCGTGCGGCGCGCTGGGCATACAGGTTAAGCAGCTCAGCCGCCGTATCACGGATTTGCTTGAGGGCTTTTTTCTTGGCTTTTTCCCATTGACCGCTGCCCAGTCTGTGCAGGGGCGCTGATTCCGGTGGCCCGCCCGAGTAGCGCGAGATCAGGAATAACTGGGAAACCGGCACGTAAAGCTTGTCATCCCCTGCATATTCCAGCAGCAGGAATTCGGTTTCGCCCTCGCCAAAGTCGAGATTGACCAGGCCTTTGTAGCGGCCCACGCCGTGCTGTTCGTGTACCACGGGGTCTTGTTCGCGCAGCTCGGATAAATCCTTGAGCATGCCTTCGGTGTTGCGTGATTTTTCTTTTTCGCGGCGACGCTGCTGGCGCACGGTGGCCGCATAAAGCTCAGCTTCAGTGATGATGCAGAAATTATCGGCGACGAAGCCGCCGTGCAATGCCGCAACGCCCAGCATGACACGTGCATCGCCCTGCTGAAACTCTTCCCAGGAGTTGCCATGGCCATCGCCACAGGCGGAAAACGGCACTTGATGATCGCTGAATAGCTGGGCCATGGTCTCGCGGCGACCCAGGCTTTCAGCGGCAATCAGAACGCGGCCTTTATATTTCTTGATGAATTCCTGCAGCTTGTGCAGCGGATGATCGGCGCGGCGCTCGATTTCCAGCGCCGGCAAACCGCTGGCGGTTTCTGTGGTGAGCTGAATTCGGCCCCAGGCATGGGTGCGGGCAAAAAAATCTTCGGTTTTGAGCAGCAATACCTCCGGCTGGAGGATAGGCCGCTCAGGATCATGCGCCAGCTGGCGGTAGCGTGACTGTGCATCGCGCCAGAAGCCCTGGGCAGCATGGTCGATATTGCCGTGCATGCAGAGAATCGCGCTGGCTGGCAGGTAGTCCAACACCGTCGCCGTCTCCTCAAAAAACAGTGGCAGATACCACTCAATGCCACCGCTGGCGATGCCTTTGCTCACATCCTTGTAAATGCGGCTACGTGATGGATCGCCTTCAAAGGTTTCGCGGAAATTCTGTCTGAAGCGGCTGATGCCAGCTTCATCCAATGGAAATTCGCGTGCCGGCAGCAGCCGAATCTCGCTAACCGGATAAACACTGCGCTGGGTATCGACATCGAAGGTGCGGATGGTCTCGATTTCATCATCGAATAAATCAAGACGGTAGGGCAGGCTGCTCCCCATGGGGAACAGATCCACCAGCCCGCCCCGCACGCTGAATTCGCCCGGGCTCATCACCTGGCTGACATGGTGATAGCCCGCTTCTGCACACTGGGTGCGCAAGGCTTCCAGGTCCAGGCGCTGGTTTTTCTTCAGCATGAAGGTATGTGCAGCCAGATAGGCATTTGGCGGCACCCGGATCAGGGCCGTAGATACCGGCACGATAATGACATCGCAGGTGTTCTGGCTGATCTGGTACAAGGTGGCCAGGCGCTCTGAAATCAGGTCAGGATGCGGTGAGAAATGATCATACGGCAGGGTTTCCCAGTCCGGCATCATATGCACGCTGAGGTCGGCTGCGAACCAGGGCATCTCTTCCAGCAGACACTGCGCCTCAAATGCGCTCGCACAGAGGATCACCAGCGGCGTGCGCTCAGGCTTTTGCTTAAGCTGGCGCGCGAGCTGTGCCAGAGCCAGGCTGTCGAGACCGGTTGGCAAAGGTTTGATACGTTCGGAGGAGCCAGACGCCGGGATGGGCAGGGAAAACTGCATGAAAAAACCGCAAATGAATGAATAACAAATGCATTATAGCCGCTTGCGGCAAGCTGCGGCTATGCAAGCGGCACTATACAAAGGCTCCGATACGGAATAGCAAGACCAGAACACAGTCACGATGCGTATGTGTTGGATGGAAAGTTAAGCATAGGGAAATGCTGCGGCGAACGGTGACGCAGCAATCCCAGTGCATCTATCCTTAATGCAACCTGCTCTAAACCAGACTGCTCGGCTTGACCCGGCCAGGGGGCTACTAGCCTAGCAGTTGGCTGATCTGTGCTTCTGCCTGCTCCCAGTATTCGACAGGGTTACCCTTGAAGCCATTGCGTTCCGCCAGGAAATAGGCGGCAACTTCGGTCATTTTGTAGCGCTCTTCTGCGCTGATTTTGCGGGGTGAGGATTTGGTTTTTGCCGAAGCAGCCTTGGCTGTGGCAGTTTTTTTAGGGGTGGTTTTTTTGACCGCCGTTTCTGCTGCTTTGGCAGCAGTCGCTTTTTTTACGGCAGGTTTCTTTTCTTCGCTTGATTTCGATACAGCCATTTCCGTTCCTTTCGTTAAGAGGGACTTCCATGATGCATGCAGCGTTTGCGCTGCGTTGGAGGCAAGGCGGGTAAGCCTTGCCTCCATCATATTAAAGCGTTCCGCCTACCGTCAAGCCGTCGATGCGCAGGGTGGGTTGGCCTACGCCTACCGGTACGCTCTGGCCTTCCTTGCCGCAGGTACCCACGCCGCTGTCGAGCGCCATATCGTTACCTATCATGGAAACGCGCTTCAGCACCTCAGGGCCATTGCCGATGAGCGTTGCGCCCTTGACGGGGTAGGTAAGCTTGCCGTCTTCAATCATCCAGGCTTCTGCGGCTGAGAACACGAATTTGCCGCTGGTAATGTCGACCTGACCGCCGCCAAAGTTGGCAGCATACAAGCCCTTTTTCACGGACTTGATGATGTCCTCCGGTGCCATATTGCCATTCAGCATGTAGGTGTTGGTCATGCGCGGCATGGGGATGTGCGCGTAGGACTCCCGGCGCGCATTGCCCGTCATCGGCATGCCCATCAGGCGGGCATTCAGGCTGTCCTGAATATAGCCGCGCAAAAAGCCGTCTTCAATCAGTACGGTGCGTTGGGTTGGGTTGCCTTCATCATCAATGTTGAGCGAGCCACGACGATTGGCGATGGTGCCATCATCCACCACCGTTACACCACGGGCTGCTACTTGCTGGCCAATGGCGTTGCTGAAGGCGGAGCTGCCCTTGCGGTTGAAGTCACCCTCCAGGCCATGTCCAATCGCCTCGTGCAGCAAGATGCCAGGCCAGCCTGAACCCAGCACCACGGTCATGCTGCCAGCGGGAGCCGGGCGTGCTTCCAGATTAACCAGGGCTTGATGCACGGCTTTCTGGGCGTAATCCTGCAACACCTCATCGGTGAAATAGGCATAGTCAAAACGACCGCCGCCGCCAGCCGAGCCTTGCTCGCGCCGGCCGTTAGCTTCTGCGATGACCTGAATCGACAGGCGCACCAGCGGACGTACATCGGCGGCCATCATGCCATCGTGACGGGCGATCATGATCACTTCATATTCGCCAGCGATGGAGGCCATGACCTGTGTGATCCGAGGGTCGGCTTTGCGTGCATAGCCTTCCAGGCGTTCAAGTAGTTTTACTTTTGCTTCGGCGCTCAATGAGGCAATCGGATCTTGCGGAATATAGAGCTGCGGTGCGTCAATCCGCTGGATCGCGCTAGTTGATTGCTCGGCGCCTATCGCAGCAATGGCCTTGGTGGCGTTGGCGGCTTGCTGCAGGGCGGGCAGATTGATGTCATCCGAGTAGGCAAAGGCGGTTTTTTCACCACTGACGGCGCGTACGCCTACGCCTTGGTCTATGCTGAAATTGCCGGATTTTACCTGGCCTTCTTCCAGACCCCAGCTTTCAGCCCGACTGTACTGGAAGTAGAGGTCGGCATAATCCACCTTGTGCGACATCATATTGCCCAGTACGCCTTGCAGGGCGGCCACATCAAGTCCGCTCGGCTGCAATAGCGTTTCGGTGGCGGTATCAAAATGGCTACCCGCTAAGGGGCTGGAACTGCTGGGTATCTGGTCAGGCTTCATGGCCGTTACTCTCTAAGGGACTATAGGTCAGAATATAACAGGGGAGCAGAGTTCCCCTGTTACGTATTTTCTGCAATTGTGACTCATTAAAGCCTGTGCTCAGGCGATAAGTTGTAGCGGTAAGTCTTTAAAGCGCAGTCTGTGGTGGGACCGACTGTTTTACAGGGTGCGATGCTTTAGCGCTGGCAGGCTGCCGCGCAGGCTGGCCTGATACCCTGCGTTCACCGAGGCAATCACGACGCCGGAACCACGTGGCAAGCGGTCGAGCACGACGCCCCATGGGTCTACGATCATGCTGTTGCCATGCGTCTCGCGGCCGGAGGCATGGTAACCGCCTTGCGCCGGAGCAATGACGTAACTCAGGTTTTCAATGGCGCGTGCCCGTACCAGGCTTTCCCAGTGGGCTTTGCCGGTGGTTTCGGTAAACGCCGATGGAACCACGATGATATCGACATCTTTCATTGCCCGGTAAAGCTCAGGGAAGCGCAGGTCATAGCAGATGGAAAGGCCGATTTTTCCGAATGGGGAGTCCAGCACCACGACTTTGTCGCCGGCTTCTATGGTGGTTTCTTCCCGATAATGCTCATTACCAAGATCAAGGCCGAACAGGTGAATCTTGTCGTAGCGAGCGACTTGCTTGCCTTTATCGTCAAACACCAGGCAGGCGTTGCGGACTTTATCCTCAGTGGAGGACTCCAGTGGAATAGAGCCGCCGATCAGCCAGATTTCGTGTTTCTTGGCGATTTTGGATAAAAAGCGCTGTATCGGGCCGCTGCCTTCTTTTTCACGAGCGGCCACCTTGTCAGTGTCGCGAATACCCATGATGGCAAAGTATTCCGGCAAGGCCACCAGTTTGGCGCCCTGGCCGACGGCGATTTCAATCAGCCGTTCTGCTTCGCTGAGGTTGGCGGAGACATTGGGCCCCGAGGCCATCTGAATGGCTGCCACCCGGACGATGCCAGGAGTAGGCGCTGCAGGTTTGCTGGATTTCACTACTTTTGCGCGAGATTTGATAGCCATCTTGATTCCGAACAATATTATCGTTTTTTATGGATGATACTTTATAGGTGCTGCTTTTTCATGGGTGATACATAGGATACGCCCATCCAGGATAGACGTAAGCCAGGCTGCCAGGTTATTTGCCGAGCGGACTCACCGCCGGAGTGGCAGGGGCACGTGTCCGGCTATCTCCTTTGAGCTCTTGCGGGTTATCCCATGTACCGCCGATTTCATACTCGTCAGCCGCCAATTGGTTGAGCGGATCTTTCAGCAGTTTTTGTGCAACATAGGCAGCAGCGCCAACTACCGGGCCACCGGCCAGTGCGGCAATGGAGAGACTGTCGCTCAGGTAAGGCGTCACCTTGATGTAAAGGTGCTGCGTTTCTTTTTGCAGATCCGTTTCTCCACGCATATCTACGCGCGCTGTCGGACCTTCCATGCGGAAATCATCGCTGCGCATCACGCCCTTGTCGATCTTGACGCTGCCGCCAATTTTATCGAATGTAAAGCCGCTACTGAAGACATCGCGGAAATCAAACGTCAGGCGGCGCGGCAGGTTTTGCAGACTCAGCATGCTGAACAAACGCCCAACGCCAGGCTGAATTTTCAGAATCTGTCCATGGCGCGCATCCAGTTGCAAGTTGCCGCTCAAGCCGGCAGAGTTGAACTCATGTGGACTGCCTGGCCATTTCAGCTGACCAGTCAGGTCGGCTTCGCCACCCTTGACGGTGCCGGGGTAGCCAAAGCGTTCCAGGGTCTTGCCCAAGTCCTTGATATCCCAGCTTAGCGTGATGCGTGTGTTGGGGCTGCGCTTCCAGTTGTGCCATTCGCCCTCGGCAGTCAAGGTGCTATCCGGGTTGATGATTTTGAGCTTTTCTATGCTCCAGTCGTCATTTTGCTCGCTGGCCTGTAGTTCCAGGCGCCCAAGTTTTTTGTTACCCATTTCGTAATTTTCCGCCACGATGTCCAGTGCTGGATATTGCTGCGCCTGTTGCTTGAAATCGCCCTGGGTGCGCAGTTCAGCGGTATTAGGAGTAGAGCTGGGGGAAATCAGATTTTTCAGTCGCGCAATGACCTTGCCATTGCCTGCGCTCAGCCACTGGATGTCGCCATTCATCTCATGGCTCTGTACATTGAGCTGCCAGCCACCGCTAATGGGACGCGCATTCAGTTTGAGACTGTTGATGCGTTTGTCAAAAATATCCAGGCGGTTAACTGTCAAATCCACCTTGGCAATCGGTGGTATGGCCGTACTGCTGCTTACGGTGGCCGCGGGTGCTGCTGTACCGTTGAGGCTAAGAGTGTTGCTGGTGCCTGTGCCGGCGGAGGTTTTGTCGGCCAGATTGCGCCATTCGTCGGCATCCAGCTGTTCCAGTACGGCGCGTATCGTAATGCCCGGTTGCGCGCTCTGGCTAGGCGACTCTGCTGGTGCATTTACTGCTATGTCGCCATGGTCTATCTTCATTTTTCCATTCAGCTCGGAGCGCAGGATTTTAGCGGTGATGAAATTTCCCAGCGCAACATTGAAGCTATCCTGAGCTGGCGTAGTTTGCCGTTTTTCAACATGCAAAGGCATGATGTCCGCCGGTGACTTGCTCAGTGGTGGTGGCAACGAGGAAGTAATGCCTACCAGGCTGGAATCTACCGTCACATTCAGTAATTTGTTCTGGATATGAATATCCCCATTCCAGTCGGTGCTTCCGGAAATGCGATCTGCCATGCCCGGCCCAAAGGCTTGGCGCAGACCAGCATCGTTGATGCGTCCGCGGGCGGTGATATGAACGGAATGGTCTTTGTTGGTCACCAGGTTGAGCACGGCTGGACCGCCATAAATCCAGTGGCTGACATTCTGCGCATGCAGTCCATTTTCTGTGAAGTCCAGCTTGCCATTGATGCGGGTGATCTCGGGAATCTCTTTGTCGCTCATGCTGCCATTTTTGATGGCGTAGCTGCCCTTTACCTTGGTGCTATTGGGGTCATGCAAGGGAATGGTCAGTTGCAGATTGAGCTTGCCATCACCCGATGTCACCAGGGTAGGTGTGAAGCCTTCCGCCAGATGCAGCAAGGGGCTGTTGTTGATGAATCGTATACCGTCACTCACCAGGCCGCTGGCTTCCCCCGTGATGTTGAGGATGGGCTCAGGGACATGCAAGCCAGGAATGGCAATATTGGCTTTGGTAATGCGGGTTCCCAGGATCGTGCCGTCGGAGGCATTCAATTCCATGCGATTACCTTCAAACAACATATCCAGCTTGATACCCAGGATTTTGGGCCAGCCCGGGGCGTAGTCCAGTTCACCGTCATTGATCTTGGCTGTCACACGGAACAGGCCGGTTTTATTATTCGGGTAAGGGAAGTCATGTAGATTGCCCTTGACCGTCACATTGATATCCTGGCCACGTCCTTTCAGGATCGCGCTATCCAGCCAGGCCAGCGTGTGTTCGCCCAGTATCTTGGGGTAGTAGAAGCGGGCATATTGCGCATCAGCCTGACCAAACTTCGCATTCAGGTCCAGATAGCCACCCTTGATGCCATTCATCAGGTAGTTGGCATTGATGGTTCCTGCCAGATGCGGATTGGCAATGGCGAAGTTCTTTACGCGAATGTCCAGGCCGTTTTTGCGATGGATCCATTTCACTTCGCCGCTCAGGCGGTCTGCAGGAATGGGCCAACGCATGACTTTTTCCAGCTCAATCGCTGCATTGCGCGCATTCAGCGTCAGCGTGCCGTTTTCCTCATCTGCATCCACACTGCCACTGAGGTTGCTGAAGCCGGGGAATTGCCGGAATGGCCGCATGCCCAGGTTACTGAACTTGCTGCGCAAGCTGTATTCCTGCGGAATGGTTTCGCTACCACGCCAGCTGATATCGACATTTTCCAGTTTGCCAGTGGGACTGATGTCCTGCAGATTTTGCTGCACGTTGTTTGGCAGTGGGATATAGCCCGCGAAGGTATTCAGCGTATCGAGTAAAATCTCATCCAGCCGAACGCGTCCTTCAGTCCATTGCTTGTCCTTGATCCAGCGCTCGCGGAGGCTGATATTGCCGTTTTGCATATCCAGGCCATCGGGCGTGTTGAGTTTGATCTTTTCGGCAGTGAATTCCTGCCCGTCTTTATGCTTGTCCCAGCTCAGGCGCCCAGACAAATGGTTGAGCGTGGCTTGTGGGCTGGTTGGCGACAAGCGCGTTTTAACATCGCTCAGGATGACGTCACTGACAATATTGCTGGGCTTGCCTTCGTCCAGGTGCAGCCAGAAACGGGCTGCACCGTAGCCTTCATAAAGATCAAACGGATACGAAATCCACTTCCGCCAGGCCGAGATGTCCGTGCCTTCCAGCTTGGCGTACACGGTGCCATTCCAGTCTTCAGGCTGGCTAATGTCTTTGCCATACAGATTGCCGCGAATATCGATAGGGGCCGATGAGCCTGCAGAAGGCAATGCACGCAGGCCAAACATGTGATGGCCGATCAGGCCTTTCCAGGCCGGGCTTACCACGCGCAGATTAAGCTGGGTCAGGCTGAGAGGAGGGGCTTTGCGCAACTCATCTTCCCATATGACGCTGGCATCCAGCACATCAATGCGCGACTGGCGCAATGCCCAGTTGGCAAATTGTGGGCGCGAAGGGCCGCCCATTGCGATGCCGGCGACATACAGGGTGCCTTGCGCGTCGCGGCGTATGGTCAGCGCTGGTTGGTATATCTCGATGCTGGAAAGCCTGGGCTCCAAAAGAGGAATGCTGAGCCAGGACAAGCTCGCTTCCACATGTCCAAGACTAAGGGCGGGGCGCTCTTCCGCATCATGAATATCCACGTTATACAGGCTAAGGTGGGGGTTGAGGCCATCCCAGCTGGCCTTGATTTCACCGATGCTGACTTTCTGGCCCATCGCGGCGGTGGCACGTGCTTCGATATCCGCCCGGTATTTGTCTATGTTGGGCAACACCAGATAACGCATGCTCAGAACCGCAGCCGCAAATACAAAGATGGCGAGCCACAAGGTGAGCAGGGTAAATCGGTAAACCCAAAACAGAGACTTTTTGACCATAATCTTTCAAAGCCGTACCTGTTAGCCGGTACGTATAGAGGGAGCGGTGCGCCGCAGTGCTAACAACCTGTGAGTATTTCATTTTCAATGCAGATTGGTCAACGCTTTAGACGATTAAATTGGCCATTGGCAGCGGGTTTCCGCCACTTTTGTTGGATAAGGCGGAAGCGTGAATACCCCGATTCATTTAAAATGACGCCTTTGGCCTTTTGACAAGGCACAGCAGATAAAGAGACCAGATTGATTCAATTCAAGAATCTCCACCTTACACGTGGCGTAAAAGTGCTGATTGAAGATGCCAGCTTCCAGTTGCATCCCGGCCATAAAGTCGGTTTGACTGGCGCCAATGGTGCGGGCAAGTCCAGTGTGTTTGCCATGTTGCGGGGTGAGTTGCACCCCGAGTCGGGTGACCTTGATATTCCTCCTCACTGGGTGATCGCGCATGTGGCGCAGGAAACCCCTGCGCTGCCGGATGCGGCCATCGAGTTTGTACTTGATGGGGATGCGGAATTGCGTCGCCTGGAGCATGAGGTGAAAGCAGCGGAAGAGGCACAAGACGGTGTGCGGCTGGGCGAATTGCATGCGCGCCTGGGTGAAATTGGTGCTTATGCGGCGCGGGCCCGTGCTGCCGAGCTGATGGATGGCCTGGGCTTTACTTCGGCGGACCTTGAGCGTCCGGTATCGGACTTTTCGGGCGGCTGGCGCGTGCGGCTGAATGTGGCGCGTGCATTGATGTGTCGCTCTGATTTGCTCTTGCTGGATGAGCCCACCAACCATTTGGACCTGGATGCGGTTATCTGGCTGGAGAGCTGGCTGAAAAGTTACCCGGGCACCTTATTGCTGATCTCGCATGATCGCGATTTTCTGGATGCGATTGTCAATCACATCGCGCATATTGAGCAGCAGAAATTCACGCTCTATCGTGGCGGTTATTCGGATTTTGAGCGGCAGCGTGCCGAGCGTCTGGCACAACAGCAATCTGTGTATGAGCGCCAGCAACGCGAAGTCGCCCACCTGCAAAGCTATATTGACCGTTTTCGCGCCAAGGCTACCAAAGCCCGGCAGGCCCAGAGTCGAATCAAGGCACTTGAGCGCATGGAGCTGATCAGTGCGGCGCATGCGGACAGTCCGTTTGGCTTCGAATTTCGTGCACCGTTGGCGACCCCAGATCCGTTGCTGGTACTGGACGACATGGCGGCTGGTTACGCAGGCAAGACCGTGCTGGATGATATAGCCCTGACCATACGGCCCGGTGAGCGTATTGGCCTGCTGGGTCGCAACGGAGCGGGTAAATCCACCCTGATCAAACTCCTTTCCAGCAGCATGCCTGCCCTGGGTGGCAAGCGGGTGGAAGGCAAAGAGCTCAGCATAGGCTATTTTGCCCAGCATCAGCTTGAGCAGCTCCGGGCCGATGAGTCTCCACTGCAGCATATGCTGAGACTTGACCCCCAAACGCGCGAGCAAGAGCATCGCAATTACCTGGGTGGCTTTGACTTTCGCGGCGACATGGCCAGTGCTCCTTGCGGGATGTTCTCTGGCGGTGAAAAGTCACGGCTGGCGCTGGCGCTTTTGATCTGGACTCGCCCGAATCTTTTGCTGCTGGATGAGCCGACCAATCATCTTGATCTCGAAATGCGCCATGCCTTGACGGTGGCCTTGCAGGCTTATGAGGGCGGCGTGGTGCTGGTTTCTCATGATCGAGCGTTGTTGCGTGCAAGCTGTGATCGCTTTGTCCTGGTCGCCGATGGCAAGGCGCAAGTATTCGATGGCGATCTGGAGGATTACCGAATCTGGCTCGCTGAGCAAAAAGCGCAGGACAAATTGCGCGCGCAGCCGCTACAAAACGAACTTGCGAAAAAGAACGATAAGGCCCAGAACAAGGCAGAGCGTCAGGCCAGGCTGGCTGAGCGCCGTCCACTGACCAAAGAAGCCGAGCAGCTGGAAAGTCGGATGGCGGAATGGCAAGAGCAAAAAGTGGCACTGGAGGCGCGCTTGGCCGATGGCGAGCTTTATAGTGCCAGCGACAAGAGCGAGCTGCAGCAGTTATTGAAAAAGCAGGCCGAGCTGGCCCAACAGATAGAGGCTGCCGAAGAACGCTGGCTGGAGGTCATGGCACAGTTGGAAAGCATGCCTGCGGCATAAAGCCTGGGCTGACTCATTACATAATTGAAATAACGGAAAAACACCATGCAATATTCTCAACGATTGAATCTGCTCTACGGCATTGCGCTCCATGAAATGGGCGGCGATGCCGCGTCCATCAGCGTGGACGACGGTGATGTGCAGGATGCCGCGCATTTTCTGGCCTGTTATCTGACTGTCAGGGCAATCCAGCTGGCAGAGCGCTCCCCGGCGGACGAGCGCGTTGAAAATTTTGACATGCTGAGTGTCTATCAGGCTTATGCCATGCTGGTATATACCTATCTCGTATTGCCGCTAGGCGATGAAGGCGTGCAGCCGGACTTCCAGAAAACGGCTGTAACCATTGCCAAATCATTGTTTGTCGAGCTGGGCGAAGATGAGTGGTTGGAGATTATCGAGTCCGGTCAGCATAAATATCAACTGATCGGGGATGCAGAGGCCGAGCACTGGATGAACTATAGGCAGGATCTGGACAAAGCCGTGGTGGCGTTTGTCGTGGCGGGGACGGATGAAAATGCACCATTCAGTCCAGATGACATAATGCCGATATTCGGTACCATGCTCAGCATGCTATGTGAGGCGTTTGAAAGTCTTTGAGCCAGAGGTTTTAAAGCAGGACGCCTTTGTAAAGGTATCCAAACTGTAAAAGGCGCACCCAGTGAGTGCGCCTTTTTTCTGACTTTATGATCAGGCGGTGTAAGACAGGCTGGAAGAACTGCTGGAATCCAAGCCATAGGCCGTGATCAACTGTTGGATCTGTTGGGCAATCTGGCTCAAGCTGCTACTGGAGGCGGAAGTGCTAGTGCTACTGCTACTGCTTGTTGTTGAACTGCTGCTTTCGCTACTGGACTCCTTATAAGCCATGGCCTCTTGTCCAGTTACCTTTCCATCCTGATTGGTATCAGCTTCCTCAAAATTCTCCGCGACTTCCGTCATCAGGCTGGCGAGCTGGCTGTCATCGGTGCTCGATGCAATGCTGGTCAGCTCATCCTGTGTATAACCTTCATCCTGACCTTCAGACGGAGGTGGGGGCGGTGGCATGCCTTGACCACCGCCCTGCATGCGCATGCTGTCGAATTGGCTGTTAAGCTGGCTCATCAGGGTATCAAGGCCTGAGGACATTTCATCTTCAGTGACCTTGCCATCACTGTCACTGTCTAGTGCGGTGAACAACTCATCGACGCTACTGGAGTCGGAATCAGAGCTGATTGAAGAAAATGCTGTTTCGAGGTCAGCTTTTTCAATGTAGCCCTGGCTTTTGGTGTCCAGCTTGGAAAACAGGCTGCTGGCAATTTGTGACGTGGAAATGCTGGATATCATCATTTTTCTCCTTTATTTTGCTGCTCCCCCCGGAACAATGTGGTCGCATCGAGTATAGAACGAGCAATACCGAGCCCACATGAACTAGTATCGGTCAAATTACTGTGTTTTTTGTGGGCGGAAAGTGTTAAGTTGGGTAAAACAATGTTAAGGAGAAAAGCCCGCTAAATCAGCATGATAAAGCGGGTATTTGAAAAATGTAACGGTAATTTAAATCAGGGTTAATGCTGACTTTTGGCTTTTCTGAGGTGTGAATTTTACGGGCTCTTGCGCTTTATGTTTACCGAATTGCGCTTTTGTTTCCTCTAATTGCTTGCGCTGATCGGCGGTCAATATGCCATTGATCTTGAAATCATTGCGCGCGCGTGACAGTACGAACTGCTTTTCGATCTCACTCAACTTTTCCGCCAGTTGTTGAGCCTTGCGCTCATCAAAGCTGCCAGCCTTGGATAAGGCTTCCAGATCGTCCAGCGCATGACGACGTTGCTTTTGCTGCTCGCGCAAGGCGGGAATCTGATCGTGCATCAATGCGAATATTTGATCCTCCTGCGCCTCACTCAAATCCAGTCCGCGCAAGTAAGGGGGGAGTCCTGGCGTCATTTTGATGTCGGGCATGGGTGGGCTGATAGGACGCTCCAGCGCAGGGCCTGGGCGCTCCTGCAACAATGGTTGTGCTTGAAGTAACAATGGCAGGCTAAGGCCAATCAGGCCAGCGGCTAATGTTAGCTTGTATAATGTGCTAGTGTTCATGATCTCTCCTGGGCTGATAGTCATGCCGGTCATCATGGCCGGCAAGTGCACTGACATTCTGCCGAATGTGCCTGTAAACCTCTGTTAAATAAAGGTTAAGTTAGGTAAACCAATACCGGGTTTTGTATGTAAAAATAGGTAAAACACCGGGTGTAGCGTTGTCTCATGCCCGTGTCGCTCGTTATCATCACCGAATGATCAAAAATAGGAATGATGTTTACGCCATGAATAAAGTCTTGCTGATTGACGACGACGTTGAATTGGTAGGAATGCTGAAGGAATACCTTGAGCAGGAAGGCTTTGAGCCAACAGTCGCTTATGATGGCGAATCAGGTTCGCAACAAGCCCTGCGCGATACCTATGATCTGATCCTGCTGGATGTGATGATGCCCAAGATGAATGGCATTGATGCCTTGCGTGCCATCCGGGCTGAAAAAAATACGCCGGTACTCATGCTGACGGCCAAGGGCGAGGATGCTGATCGTATCGTCGGGCTTGAATTGGGAGCTGATGATTATGTGCCCAAGCCATGTACCCCTAGAGAGATTGTTGCGCGCGTTCGCGCTATTTTGCGTCGAACCCAGCCTGCGGATAACACTCAGCCCGTGCAGATCACGGTCGGGGCATTAACATTGTGGCCGGAACAGCGGCGCGCCGAATGGTCCGGGAATGTACTGGAGCTTACCAGTACCGAATTCAACCTGTTGGAAGTGCTGGTGCGCCATGCGGGCCGCGTCGTCAGCAAAAGTGACCTTTCCCTGCAAGGTCTTGGCCGCCCACTGGCCAGATTTGATCGCAGCATTGATGTTCACCTCAGTAGTATCCGCCAGAAGATTGACGCCTATGCCAATGGGCGCCACTACATACAAACGGTTTATCGTATGGGTTATCAGCTCGTCCGCGAATAATTATGGGGCGGCTTTACTGGAAGTTCTTTTTCTTTTTCCTGTTCGCGCAGCTGACATCGGTATTCGGTGTCGGGCTGGCTGTGTGGGCGCACAACCGCAGCCAGGAAAACTCTCAATCCCTCATTGAAGCAAGCCCTCCTGCCATGTCGGTACTGGTGGCAGTATCTGCCACGCTGGAGCATGGCGGTGTCGAAGCGACACGCAAAATGCTGGAGGGCTGGCCGCAACGTCGCATGCCGCAGGTTTTTGTGGTTAACGAAGCGGGTGAGGATCTGTTGCAGCGCAGGGTGGCTCCCGAGCTGCTGCAGCATGCGATCTCGGAACTTGATAAAGACGAGGCGGTACGCAGTATTCATGCGAATGATGGTCATCAGTATCTTCTGTTTGTGCCGGCGCGTACGCGTGGGGGGCAGCCCTCGTTCAATGATGGAATGGAAGGGCCGCAGGGACCGCCCCCCGACATGCATGATCCATCCGGCATGCGCCAGCCACCTCCGGGTGAGCTATCTGATGACAGGCCGCCCCCACCTCCGCAAAATAGTGGTATGCGTTCGCGCTTCTGGCGTGTATTTCCCTTGGTGCCTCTATCAGCCGGGGTGATCGCCAGTCTGGTGTTTGCAGCCTTGTTGGCGTGGTATTTCTCAAAACCCATACGCAGTTTGCGGCAGGCTTTCATTACCGCGACTGACGGGGATCTCGAAGTGCGCGTGGCTGGCACCATGGGGCATCGCCGTGATGAGCTTAGCGACCTTGGGCGTGATTTTGATACGATGGCATCGCGCCTCGGGGCTCTGCTACAGGGACAATCAAGGCTTCTGCATCATGTCTCCCATGAATTGCGTTCACCGCTGGCACGCATGCAGATGGCGATTGGCTTGGCCCGGCAAAGTCCTGAAAAAGTCAGTAGTTCGCTGGAGCGTATTGAGCGTGAGTCCATGCGAATGGATAAGCTGGTAGGCGAGCTGTTGGCATTTTCACGACTGGAATCTGGTGTTACCAATATTCACAAAGAGCGCCTGGAGCTTAGTGATCTGCTGTTCACTCTGGCGGAAGACGCCCAGTTTGAAGCCAAGGATCGTAAGATAGAAGTACGATTATTGCCCCACGATGACTTTGTACTTGAAGCTCAGCCAGACCTTCTGCATCGTGCTCTGGAAAATATCATACGTAACGCCCTCAAATATGGCCCAGATGGTAGTGATGTGGATATTGATGTCACGAGTGACCCTGATGCACACCTTGTGTTCATTCGCATACGCGACCAAGGCATGGGGGTTGCTCCCCACGAATTGGAAACGATCTTCCAGCCATTTTACCGTGCAAACTCCGGGCTAGGGTCTGATGGCCATGGCATCGGACTTGCATTGGCCAAGCAAGTGGTCGAGATGCATGGTGGCAAAATATCCGCCCGTAATATTTCCCCTGTTGGCTTTGAAATCTCTGTCCAGCTGCCTTATCTGGATTAGATAGTACTCATCCCTTAGTGCTTTCGGCACTAATCAACGCCCCTCAATTACCTGCAATATTTTCAATACAGCCAGATTTTTCCACGTTGTGGATATCTCAGGTTGCTAGTCCATTGCACATTGCAAACCACATTGAATTTTGACGATGACTTTCGATTAGTCAAATAAAATCATGTGGTTAATTTGTTTTGTTTGCGACCGTGTTAAGTCTTTCAATCATGCCGGTGCTGCATAAATATGCTGATAAAGCCTAGCTTGCACCATCCTCATATAGCACCTTGAGCCAATAGCTGAGGTGAAAATCTGCTGCTAGCCTTGCATTTGCTGATAGCAATGCTGCCGGGCGCCTTCATGCCCAGACCTGCTTAGGCAAATGTATGGCAAAGCCAAAATAAAAAATTGATGAAGGAATGTTTTACCGGGTTGTGCATTCACCAGCAGCCATCTGCTGGCAGGATACGCAAATAACTATAAGCAGATTTACCAAGCATCCATAGGGGTTCATATGAGTATTACACAAGTTAAAGCGCTGCCTTTACTTCAGGGGCTGCCCCAGCCATTGCTGGAAGAGTATTACCGATATTTCAGAATGTTCCGGATTGAGAAAAAGAATTTCGTCTGTCACAAGGGTGATGAGGCTGGCGAACTATTCTTTTTGTTGAGCGGACGCCTGATGGTCGTGGACATCTCGGCAGAGGGGCGGCAGACAGGGCTCAGTTTTATTTCTCCGGGCGATTACTTTGGTGAGCTTTCAGTGCTTGATGACTTGCCGCGAGCGGCTTCCATTGTCGCTGTTTCTGAATCGCTGATTGCTGCTCTACCCAAAAGCAAAGTCAATAGTCTGGTCAGTCACGTACCCAAGATCGCGGAGCGCATGTTGAAGGACATGTGCCATCGCATGCGCATGGTAACGGATCTTCGTTGCCTGCTAGGCATACCTAACGCTTACAGCCGGGTTTTCTTATTGATCTCGCGCATGGCAAGTAATCAGGCGTATGTCGAACACTTTCCCTCCCACCAGCAAGTCGCCATCATGGTCAACACCAGCCGTGAAACTGTATCGCGTGCGCTAGGCTTGCTGGTAAGCGAAGGGATAGTCGCAAAGGAAAACATGCGTCTGATCGTAAAAAATCCGGAGGCGCTGAGCCGTATGGCGAGTGACTTCATGATTTCCGGGGCAAGGCATTAAGAAAACATTTCTTGATCAATATCAAGGGGTCGTTAGCTCTTAGGGAGCGCTGGGCGATTCTGTCGTCTGGCGCTCCGATGTATGCGAGAGTGAGGTTGTCAACATGAAGAGCAGGCTTGAAGCCGTGCATGGTCGATAATGATGGGGAGAAGTGCGTACGGTTCTGATAAAGATGACTTCTTAACTAAGTGCATACCTCAGTGAGGCGCATTAGAGTATGATTTATGTTCAATTGTGGCCTCTAGCGGGCTTTTTGCTATTAAACGACATACTCTACAGGAGGTCACGTGACACGTATTATCGTATGTATCTTTGCTTTGTTTATCTCTCTGCATGCGCTGGCAGCAGATAGTGCACCCACCGACGAGTCCATTAAAAATCTGCTCGACGCCATGAATGCCAAGCAGATGCTGGAAAAGATCCGAGCCCAGAACGCCACCTCGGTAAAGGCCTCAATTCTGGGGCAATTAGGCGGCCGACAACTCAACCCTCAGCAGGAGAAGGTATTGAATGCCACGTCGGAAAAAATCTCCAATATCATGGCGGAAGTCATGACTTGGGACAACTTCCAGAGCATATATACCAGTCTCTACAAAAAGAATTTTACTCAGGATGAAGTCAACGCACTGACCGCATTTTACAAAACGCCTGCTGGCAAATCATCCATGAATAAAATGCCAGCTGTTACCCAGCAAATCATTATGGAAAGCCAGAAATTGCTGGTCCCCGTGCAAGAGCGTATTCAGCAAGCGGCACAAGAGGGGGCCGCTGAGTTTCGTAAGGCTCAATAACAATAGAAGTTGAAATGTAAAAGAGATGCCACGCAGGATATTCGCGTGGCATTTTTCATTCAGGTACGAAAAATACCTGCTAGAATCCTATTCAAGGGTTATCGTTTTGGGCGGCAGTTCATGTTGCACAAACGACTTTCGGTTTGGCAATAACTTTAAAATTAATGATAAAAAACCATGATTCATCCAGAACACAATCAGCGTGAATTTTTCCGTATCCCGCCGCCGGGGCTGCTCTGTACCATCCCCATGACGGAAAGTGCCCCATCTTTTCCGGTGCTTGACATCAGCATCGCAGGCTTGGCTTTGGTGTTACCTAAAAGCAAGCACAGCACGCTCGAAGTTGGGGCAACGTACCACGACTGTAATTTTGTCGTCCCCGAGTTCGGCGAGATCAATGTCACCATGCTGGTGCGAAATGTACTTGAAATGAATGAAGGCACTTCCTTACGCCATTTCAGGGCCGGCTTTTCGTATGTGGACGTCAAGCCGCAAACGCAAGCCCGCCTGATGCGTTATATTGCATATCTTGAGCGATTGATGCACAAGCAACAAATTGCCGCTGAGTAAAACAAATTTAATTACTCATAACATGTAAGAAAGCCTGCATATTGCAGGCTTTTTGTTTAGTTCTGAATTAAAGCTATGGCCTGGACATATAGTAGTGGTAGACGTGGATAAGCCACGCGTGTCGTTCGTTTTTGCAGCTTCAGGATAACAACTAAGGTGATCCCCATTTTTACCCGCCAAACCCGATTTCTCGCGACTGCTTCGCTCTTCTTGTTGCTTGCTGCCAATCTTTCCCTGTGGGCGAATTTGCTTGCACTATATCCGCTGGATATTGCGTTCGGTATCAACTTGCTGCATTTAGTCAGTATCGGATTGTTTTTTGCCTTAAGTACTGTGCTTTTCATGCTATGGGTGTGTCATGGCAAGGCTGGCAAATGGATATTGGCTGCCCTGGTATTCGTCTCGTCACTTGTTGCGTATTACATGGATCATTACGGTGTGGTGATTGATGTCGTCATGATCAACAACTTGTTTGAAACTGACCCCCAGGAAATAGCAGGCCTGATCAACACCAGCATGCTGTTGCGTCTATTCTTCCTTGGCTTACTGCCAGTTGTGCTCATCATTCGCTGTTGGCCGTTATCTGAAGGTCGTAGGCCCGAGTTGGCTTCCAGGATCAAACTTTCAGTATGGCTATTGCTTGGCATAACGCTCGCTATTGCTGTAGCCCCCGCCAACTTCAGTAATTTTGTCAAAGAGCACAAAATTACGCGCCTGTATGTCAACCCAACTGGTTGGGCTTACTCGACAATTTCCTATGTCCATCAGTATGCGAAAGCGGTAACCCTGAGTACTGTGCTGCATGAAGCCGCGGCAGACGCTCAGGAGGTGGGCAAACATCGCGAGAGTGAGCTTATCATTCTGGTCGTGGGCGAAACCGCCAGAGCTGACCGTTTTTCGCTCAATGGCTATCATCGACCGACCAATCCTGAACTGGAAAAACGCGATGTTATCAGCCTTAAGCATGTGAGTTCGTGCGGAACATCCACTGGTGAATCCGTACCCTGCATGTTCTCCGCGTTAGGTCGTGAGCATTTCACCAGGCAGAAAGCCGCGCAATACAAAAATGCCCTGGATATATTGTCAGAAGAGGGGGTTCAGGTTCTATGGCGGGATAACAACTCTGACTCCAAGGGCGTGGCCACCCGGGTCCAGTATGAAGACTTCAAAAGTCCCAGCTTTAACCCTGAATGCGACACGGAATGCCGCGATATTGGCATGCTTTCAGGCCTGGATAAATATATCGAAGGGCATAAAGGTAAAGACATACTGATTGTTCTGCATCAGATGGGTAACCATGGACCGGAATACTACCGGCGCTACCCCAAGGATTTTGAGTACTTCAAACCTGTATGCAAAACAGGTGAACTGCGGAGTTGCACACCCGAAGAAATCAACAACGGTTATGACAATGCCGTTCGGTATACCGACTACTTTCTGGCCAGCATCATCGACTTTTTAAAGAATTACGATAATACGCATGCCACCGCCATGTTTTATGTAAGTGATCATGGCGAATCGTTAGGAGAGAAGGGGGTATACCTACATGCAGCACCTTATGCCACGGCACCGATAGAGCAAACCCACGTTCCCGCCGTATTTTGGGCCGGTAAGCACTTTGATTACCCGGTCAGCATGATCAAGCCCTACGAAGACTCGCCCCTAAGTCATGATGATTTGTTCTGCGCCTTGCTGATTGCCTTTGAAATAAAAACGAAAACTTGCGAGACGAAAGATCAATGGCTGTTTAAGAATCCGGATGTAAGGGCGGTAGTGCCAGTAGTAAACGGCTCATAATGGCATCTCAGCAAAAAGGCCACGCATTGGTGGGCTTTTTTACTCTTGAATATATCCTGAGTTTTATGATCTGAAAGAAAGCTTCTGCGGCATTTCACATTGATTGCCAGATAATCAAGCCAAATGTTACATGGCGTGCTTGTGTTAATCCTTTTGTGGAAAGTGGGGCAGATTGAGCGCTGTATACATGAAACAAAAAGGCCAGTGCTTATGCACTGGCCTTTTTCATCTGGCTCCCCGACCTGGGCTCGAACCAGGGACACACGGATTAACAGTCCGTTGCTCTACCGACTGAGCTATCGGGGAATATTCGGTTAAGTTCATCGGAAAAAAAGCCCACATTCCTGTGGGCTTTTTCATATTTGGCTCCCCGACCTGGGCTCGAACCAGGGACACACGGATTAACAGTCCGTTGCTCTACCGACTGAGCTATCGGGGAATCGATGAAGGCGCTACTATAAAGACTCGGCGGGCTTCGGTCAACATTTTTGTGCAAAAAACAGCGTGTAAAACGGACTGTTTTTTTGCTGAAAAATATGGCTAAAAACCGCCTGATCTTATGCTTTTAGAATCAAACAGTAAGTGCTTTTTCAATCCGGTCGAGGGCGTTTCTGAGGTTTTCCATGGAAGTGGCAAACGAGATGCGGAAATAGCCTTCTGCACCGAATGCCGAGCCAGGAACCACGGCAACGCCGACGTTTTCAAGCAGGTATTCTGACAATGCCATATCGGTGGTATCGCTAATTACGCCTGCCTTGTGCAGGTTGGCGATAGCGACGCGGGCATCGGGGAAAGCGTAAAACGCGCCGCCCGCCTTGATGCACTTGAGGCCTGGCATCTGGTTAAAGCGGTTTACCACATACTCGTGACGCTCGCGGAACGCTTCTACCATGGGGGTGATGCATTCCTGGGGGCCTTCAAGCGCGGCTTGCGCAGCCACTTGCGAGATGGATGTCGGGTTGGAGGTGGATTGCGATTGCAGAATTTCCATGGCCTTGATGATATGAGCAGGCCCTGCGGCATAGCCGATGCGCCAGCCCGTCATGGAGTAGGCTTTGGATACGCCGTTCAGCACTACGCAACGGCTCTTCAGCTCAGGAGTGGCATTCAGGATGTTATGGAATTTGTCGCCGGTGAGGTTGACGTGTTCGTACATATCATCGGTGGCCACGAGAATCTGCGGATGCTTCTTGAGCACTTCGCCCAGCGCCTGCAACTCGGCCAGGGTGTAAACCGACCCTGTAGGGTTGGAGGGTGAGTTGATCATGAACATGCGGGTTTGTGGCGTGATGGCAGCTTCCAGCTGAGCAGGAGTCAGCTTGAAGCCTTGCTCAATGCCGCACTCAATAATCACTGGCTTGGCGCCTGCCACCATGGCGATGTCGGCGTACGATACCCAGTAAGGTGCAGGCACAATGACTTCGTCGCCTGGGTTAAGCACAGCCAGCGCCAGGTTGAAAATACATTGCTTGCCGCCCACGCCGACAATCACTTCCTTTTCGGTGTAGTCAAAGCCGTTTTCATTTTTGAACTTGGCGACGATGGCTTTTTTCAGGCCAGGAATGCCACTGACCGGGGTGTACTTGGTGAAGCCGCTATCGATGGCTTTTTTGGCGGCATCCTTGATGTGTTGTGGCGTATCGAAATCGGGTTCGCCAGCGCCCAGACCAATAATGTCGCGGCCTTCAGCCTTTAGCTTGGCTGCACGTGCTGTCACAGCCAGAGTGGGGGATTCTTTGATGGTTTGAACGCGCTGCGAGAGCGGTAAAGCTAAGGGCTCCAAAGTAACTTCCTTGAATGGGGGTGAGTGATAAAGCGCTAATTTTACTCACAAAACCCATCCTGCGGAACTGGCAGCGCGTTTTTTTGATTGTTCTTTCATGCGCCTGTCATGAAATTCGTGCTTGGCGTTTCAGCATTCCAGCTTGCAGCCCACGGTATCGCCGAATTCCTCTGCGATATTTTTATCCAGATTGAGCAACGCCACGCTGATTTTATGCACTTCCTGCTTGTCACCTTTGTCGTTAGCGATCACACCTATTCGGAATAAGGCATCGGTATTGCTGGCATCCAGCGCCAGCGATTTGCGATAGTGTTTTTCGGCTTCTTCCGTGCGTGCAAGTTTTTCCTGAGCCCATCCCAATTCGTACCACGCCTCGGTATTGTTGGGTTCGGCCTGAGTCCAGCCCTGGGCGATCTGCTCCAGTTTTAGCCAGTCCTCCTGCAGCTCTGGCACAGCGATACGCAGGAAGTAGGGTTTGGTATCTTCATCCTCTTCCCAGAAAGCTTTACCCGTAATTTGCATGACGCTTTCGGCGGGTTGTTGAGCTACTTTGTCCAGCCACTCAATCGGTACGGCATAGAAATAAGCCACTCGACCTATGGTTTTAAAGGTGTTGATGCCCACGAGCTGACCTTCTTGGTTAAACAAGCCACTGCCGCTGGCGCCAAGGGCAAAGCGGGCAGTGCTACGCAGGATGATGCCATCATCCAGTGGGTATGCTGATTTGACGGTGCCCAGTGACGTGACGGGAGCAGGGGAGCCGCTGGAGTGACCAATGGCAATCACCTCTTCGCCTTTTTTCATGTCGGAGGCTCTGCCTATCTTGGCGGGCTTGAATGGCAAATTGTCTGTCGTTATCAGGCACAGGTCATGCCAGCGGTCCGCCTGTATCGAGGCAATGGTGTAAGTATCTTCGCCGCGCGATATCCATGGTTCTTTGGTCTGGCGAAAAATATGGCAGTTGGTCAGCACCTTGTTGGGCGCCACAATGACACCGGAACCATAGGCCAGGCTGCCATTCTGGTTATAGCCACGGATCATGACGATCGAGAAAAAGGAATCCATCAGCTTGGCACGGTCAAACGCATGCGCAGCGGGGATAAAGGTAAATGCCGTGAGCAGGGTCAGCAGGTAGCGCATGTGTCATTCTCCATAATGTCATTATTGTTGCGGCCTAAGGCCGTCTTGTTTGTAAGTGAGCCTGCCAGAAAGACATTTAATTAATAATCGAGTTCGGCGTAATAGATTTGAACTGCTAGAATACCTATTCGCTTTTATAGGTGTTTGATGTGATTGTTACTTTCCCCAATAGTCGATACCAGCTTCATCAGCCTTTCCCTCCCGCCGGCGACCAGCCTGCCGCCATAGAAAAACTCATTACCGGTATAGAGCAGGGCATGCGCTATCAGACCCTGCTGGGGGTGACCGGCTCGGGTAAAACCTACACCATGGCCAATGTCATTGCCCGTACCGGGCGGCCGGCTATGGTGATGGCGCCAAACAAGACGCTGGCTGCGCAACTGTATTCGGAATTCCGCGAATTCTTCCCCAACAATGCGGTGGAGTATTTCGTCTCGTATTACGATTATTACCAGCCTGAGGCATATGTGCCCTCGCGCGATCTGTTTATCGAAAAAGACTCCAGCATCAATGATCACATTGAGCAGATGCGACTCTCAGCGACAAAATCACTGCTGGAGCGCGAAGACAGCATTATTGTGGCCACCGTATCGGCCATTTACGGCATTGGGGATCCGGGCGAATACCATGGCATGGTGCTGCATATTCATCAGGGCATGAAGGTAAGTCAGCGAGATATCGTGAACAAGCTGATTACGATGCAATACGATCGTAATGACTTCGACTTCTCGCGCGGTGCTTTTCGCGTGCGCGGCGATGTAGTCGATGTGTTCCCATCGGAAAATAGCGAGACCGCGGTGCGTATCAGCCTGTTTGACGATGAAATCGAAACCATACAGCTGTTTGATCCCTTGACTGGGCAGGTATTCAACAAGATCCACAATTTCCGCATCTTCCCCTCAAGTCACTATGTGACGGCGCGGGAAGCGACGGTGCGGGCGATGGAAACCATCAAGCAGGAACTGCGCGATCGCGTGGATTTCTTTATCAAGAACAACAAGCTGGTTGAGGCGCAACGCATAGAGCAGCGTACGCGCTTTGACCTGGAAATGCTCAATGAAATCGGTTTCTGCAAGGGGATTGAAAACTACAGCCGCCATCTTACCGGTCGCTCACCAGGCGATGCGCCGCCGACACTGATTGATTACCTGCCTGACAATGCCTTGATGATCATTGATGAAAGTCACGTGACCATTCCGCAGATTGGCGGCATGTACAAAGGTGACCGCGCGCGCAAGGAAAACCTGGTGGATTATGGATTCCGTTTGCCATCGGCGCTGGATAACCGTCCGCTACGATTTGAAGAGTTTGAGCGCATCATGCGGCAATGCGTGTTCGTCAGCGCGACGCCTGCCGACTATGAGGCCACACATCAGGAGCAGGTAGTCGAGCAGGTAGCACGCCCCACTGGCCTGATTGATCCGGAAATCACGGTGAAACCGGCAGATACCCAGGTCGATGACCTGCTATCCGAAATCAAGCTGCGGGTGGCCGTGGGCGAGCGCGTGCTGGCAACGACCCTGACCAAGCGCATGGCAGAGGATTTGACGGATTACCTCTCTGAACATGGTGTTAAGGTGCGCTATCTGCACTCGGACATTGATACCGTGGAGCGGGTGGAAATCATTCGTGACTTGCGGCTTGGCGAGTTTGATGTGCTGGTGGGTATCAATCTGCTGCGAGAGGGGCTGGATATTCCCGAGGTGTCCCTCGTCGCCGTGCTGGATGCGGACAAGGAAGGTTTCCTGCGGTCGGAACGCTCGCTGATTCAAACGGCAGGGCGCGCTGCGCGTAATCTCAATGGCAAGGTAATCTTTTACGCCAATAACATTACCCGTTCCATGAAGCTGGCGATGGATGAAACATTGCGTCGTCGCGCCAAGCAAATGGCGTTCAACGAAGCCAATGGCATTGTCCCCAAGGGCGTGACCAAGCGCATCAAGGATATTATTGACGGCGTATACGACAAGGATGACGCGAAACGCGAGCGACAGGCTGCGCAGGATCAGGCTAGCTATGAAGCCTTGAGCGAGAAACAGATCATCAAGGAAATGAAGCGCCTGGAAAAATCCATGCATGACAGCGCGCAAAATCTGGAGTTTGAGAAAGCAGCAGAATTCCGTGACCAGCTGAAAAAACTCAAGGCCAAATTCTACGGAACAGATGTTCCCGATATTCTGCCTTGAAGCATCAAAGCCACTGCCCAAGAGGTGGCTTGGGATGATGTAGCTTAACCACATTGCAGTGCCAGGCATAAAAAAGCCCGTTCCAACTCGGAACGGGCTTTTTATTTGGCAACCGTTGATGGTTGCCAATAGTTACATGTTTACTTCTGTGTTTCGATCAATACCAGTGGCGCCTCAGCGCTGTCATCGCTGGTCGCTTTTTGCTGCCATGCGGCTGGCTTACGGCTGCGTGGTGCTGCAGGTTCTGCTTCCACTGACGCAGTTGCTACCGGCGCATCGGCTTTGGTTTCCACCAGTTGCAAGCCGCTTGCTGCGAGATCCAGAGGCTTGGTTTCTGCCTCAGCCTTGCGCCGGCGTGGTGCGCGAGGTTTTTTCTCTGGCTTGTCAGTGGCTTCTGGCTTTTCTGCCACCACAACAGGTTCAGCATCGGCTACAGGCTCTGACGCCACGGCTACAGGCTCTGCTGCCACTACTGGAGCTGGGGTATCACTGACCAGCGCCAGATCCGCTTGTTGAGGTTCCACTACCTTGGCAGCAGATTCGACTGCGGGGCTGGTCTCAACGACAGCTGTCGCTGCAACCGTTTCCACCACAGCAGGGGCTTCACTCACACTGGTATTTTGTGTAACGGTTTCAACTGGTGCTGCGACTTGCTGAGCCACTTCCTCTGCTACCGGAGCACCAATAGCGGCATCATCTGCTGCCTTGCGTGCCTGGTTTTCACGAGGCTCGCGCGCTGGGCGTTCACGACGACCATTACGGCCACGACGGCTACGTGGCTCATTGCCAGCTTCGCCATTGGCTTGTTGTGCTGCTGGCGCTGGCGACGCAATGGCGGGTTTTTCACGTGGCTCGCCACGCTCGGCTCGTGGTTGGTTTTGCTGCTGACGTGGTTCACGACCTTCCTGTTGACGTGGCTCCTGACGGTTGCCACGTTCCTGACGTTCGCTGCGCTCATTGCCTGGGCGTTCACCGCGTTCGGCACGCTCATTATTGCGCTCGCCACCACGTTCGGCATTGCGTTCTGTGGCTGGGCGTTCACCACGCTCACCATTACGACCATTGCGGTTGTTACGCGCATTACGTGGCTGATTGCGATTGTTACGGTTGCTATCATTGCGCTGCTTGGTGGTTTCAGGCGCAACAACTTCTTCCTTGGTTTCGGTGATCTTGCTGAGCCAGTTCTTGAATCGGCCAAACAGTGACGGGGCTGCTGCTACTTCAACGGCTTTTTCAGTCGCGATAGGGGCTGGGGATGCGGGGGTAATGCCCTTGACCGCGGCCTCGACGCGTACTGCTTTGACTTCTTGCTGCGCAGCCGGGTTGTATTCACCTTCGGTTGGCATTTCCACCATCTGGTAGCTGGCGCGGCTGGTTTCCTCGTTGACATCATCACTGCGGATACGCGAGATGTTGTAGTTTGGGGTTTCCATGTGAATGTTGGGGATCAGTACGACCTGCACGCCTGAGCGTTGCTCAATCTTGTGAATTTCCGCCCGTTTTTCATTCAACAGGAAAGTCGCTGCTTCAACTGGCAGTTGTACCTGAATAATGGCACTGTTTTCCTTCATGGCTTCTTCCTGCGTAATACGCAGGATATGCAGCGCAGTGGATTCAATGCCACGGATATGGCCTGTGCCATGGCAACGTGGACATGGGATATGGTTGGATTCGCCCAGGCTTGGACGCAGGCGCTGGCGTGACAGCTCGAGCAGGCCGAAGCGGGAAATCTTACCGGTTTGTACGCGTGCACGGTCATGATGCAGGGCGTCGCGCAGGCGGTTTTCAACTTCGCGCTGATTGCGCTGGTTTTCCATATCGATAAAGTCGATCACCACCAAGCCACCCAAGTCGCGCAGACGCAATTGGCGCGCTACTTCATCGGCGGCTTCCAGGTTGGTATTGAACGCAGTGTGCTCAATATCGCTGCCTTTGGTGGAGCGGCCGGAGTTGACGTCGACCGATACCAGGGCTTCCGTGTGGTCAATCACGATGGCACCGCCGGAGGGCAGGCGCACTTCACGCGAAAACGCGGTTTCAATTTGGTGCTCGATCTGGAAGCGGGAGAACAAGGGGATCTCGTCGCGATACAGCTTCACGCGCGACACATTGCCCGGCATGACGTGGTTCATGAACTGTACGGCCTGTTCGTGAATATCGGCAGTGTCGATCAGGATTTCGCCAATGTCCGGCTGGAAATAATCACGGATGGCGCGAATGACCAAGCTGCCTTCCTGATAGATCAGGAAAGGGCCGCTTTGCATGGTGGAGGCGCCCTCAATGGCAGTCCACAATTGCAAGAGGTAATTCATGTCCCATTGCAGCTCTTCAAGATTGCGGCCGATACCTGCGGTACGGGCAATAATGCTCATGCCGCTGGGCACTTCCAACTGGGCCATCAGGTCGCGCAGTTCGTTGCGGTCTTCACCTTCGATACGGCGCGATACGCCGCCACCACGAGGGTTGTTCGGCATCAGGACCAGATAGCGGCCTGCCAGGGAAATAAAGGTGGTGAGGGCGGCGCCCTTGTTGCCACGTTCATCCTTGTCGACCTGAACAATGAGTTCTTGGCCTTCCTTCAGCACATCCTGAATGCGGGCGCGGCCATCGCTATCGTTCTGGAAATAACTGCGGGCGACTTCCTTGAATGGCAGGAAACCGTGACGGTCCGTGCCGTAATTGACAAATGCTGCCTCAAGAGAAGGCTCGATGCGGGTGATGATACCCTTGTAGATATTGCTCTTGCGTTGTTCCTTGCCAGCGGATTCGATGTCGAGATCGATCAGTTTTTGACCGTCGACGATGGCGACACGTAGTTCTTCCGACTGTGTCGCATTGAAAAGCATGCGTTTCATTGTAAGGCTCCCGCGCTCTAAGCGGTCTGGCAGACCTTGTCGCTTCAACGACAAGCAGGATTGCTGATGTCCGGCAGGGAGTGCTCCTGTGAATCACAGTGTATATGAGTGCACTTTTACTGCGTGAGCAGAGTTTGCTGCAGGAGGTAAAACCAGGCGGTTAGGCCGCTTTTTTCATCGCACGGGTTGCGATTCTTGTCGCATGGCGGAAAAAAGAATTCTGATCGTTTTAATGTATCAGACTGATTTAGTTCACGAAAAATCTCGTTAACGGGTTACTTTAAACCTCGGTGCTTTAATTCTGTCTCTGGTTAGCCGTCATATCGGCTAAAATTCTTTAGTTCCAGCAATTCCTGGCCGCGCATTTATTAGCGATTTTGGTTTGCAGCGGCTTGAGCGCAATTAGTAATGTTGCAGAAAATCGCTACGATATTTTATTTGGCGAGCGAGTTAACCAAGGTATTTTTCAAGGTGTTTTTTCAAACATCAATTCATTCCCGAATAAGCGCTTAGCGCATCTATTTCGAGATTTTCGTAGTATAGGTGAGATGACTAATTTAAGCAAAGCAAGTAATGCAAATGGCGCGACCATCGGACCCAACAGTGCAGCCATGCTGACTGTCGATGAAGGTTCGGCTGGTCAGCGCATTGATAATTTCCTCACCAAAACGCTCAAGGGCGTTCCCAAGAGCCATGTGTATCGCATATTGCGCAGTGGCGAAGTGCGGGTAAACAGCAAGCGCATAGACGCGACGTACCGCCTGCAATTGGGTGATCTGGTTCGCGTACCGCCGATCAGGGTGCAGCCGCAACCCGTGGCAGACGATTCCCGGCCGGTCACCGCCAAATTTGAACAATCCGTGATATTTGAAGATGACGCGATGCTGGTTATCGACAAGCCCGCTGGCTTTGCCGTGCATGGCGGAAGTGGCGTTAGTCGAGGGGTGATCGAGCAATTGCGCCTTGAGCGGCCTCACGCCAAGTTTCTGGAGCTGGTGCACCGGCTGGATAGGGAAACCTCAGGTGTGCTGATGGTGGCGAAAAAACGCAGTGCGCTGGTCGGCCTGCACGAAGCCATGCGCGCGAATCATATGGACAAGCGTTATCTCATGCTGGTCAGTGGTGATTGGAAAGAAAAGAAAAAACGCGTCGTGCTGGCCTTGCAGAAGCATGTGACGGCCAATGGCGAGCGCAAGGTCACGGTGGAAGATGAGGGGCAGAACTCGGAAACCATTTTTCATCTGAAAAAGTCCTACGGCGAATTCACCCTGCTGGAGGCGCAACTCATTACCGGTCGCACGCATCAGCTCCGTGTTCAGCTGGCGCATTTGGGTTTCCCCATTGCTGGAGACGACAAATATGGCGATTTCGCGCTGAATAAAGCCCTGCAGAAACGTGGGTTGAAGCGCATGTTTCTGCATTCGGCGGAAACTGGTATCCGCCATCCGCTATCGGGCGACAAGCTGAAATTGATCGCACCGTTACCTGCGGCGTTGCAAGCCTTCCTTGCCACCCTCGAGAAAAAGCCGCTACCCACCAAGAATCCTGAATAGAAGCAAGAGTCCATCATGCGTAGTAATCAATTTGATCTTATTATTTTTGACTGGGATGGCACGCTGGCCAACTCTACCCAGCTTATTGTCGACGCCATTTGCAAGGGCAGTGTGGACGTTGGTTTGCCTTTGCCCACGCATGAAGCCGCCAGCGGAATTATTGGCTTGGGTCTGCGTGAAGCCTTGATTGAGCTGTTTGGCTCGGTGCAGGAGTTGCAGATTCAGCAACTGATGGCGCGATATGCCCTCTATTACAATAGTGGTGAAAACGAGATTCCTTTGTTTGATGGTGCTGCGGAAGCGGTTGCAGAGTTGCACGGTCGAGGTATTGCATTGGCGGTGGCGACTGGCAAGGGTCGAGCCGGGTTGAATCGCGCCCTGAAAAACAGCGGCATAGGCCATTACTTTCACGCGACACGTTGCGTGGATGAGTGTCACTCGAAGCCGCATCCGCAGATGATTCATGAGCTGATGGACGAGGTGGGGGCCAGCCCCGAGCGTACATTGATGATCGGAGATACCAGTTTTGATCTGCAAATGGCAAGCAATGCAGGCGTTTCCAGCTTGGGCGTCAGCTATGGTGCGCACCCGCTCGAGCGCTTGCTGCCACACGCTCCGCTCGCCCATTTCGATGATTTTACTAAACTAAATCAATGGCTGATAATGAACGCCTGATCTGTGAAAGTGCCTTACTGCTTGAAAAAGGGCAGGGTGTGCGCTTTGATCTACCCGAACTCGGGCCTCACGTGACCGGATTCGTGGTGCGATATCGGGGTAAGCTCTGTGCTTTTATTAATCAGTGCGCCCATGTGCCGGTGGAGTTGGACTGGAACCCGGGAGATTTTTTCGATCTGACGCAGCAATATATTATCTGCGCCACACACGGCGCCCATTTCATCCCTGATAATGGGTATTGTGTCATGGGGCCGTGCAAAGGGCGCAGCCTCAAGCAGCTCCCCGTGTTTGAACGGGATTCCTTTGTTTTCATTAACCTTGAAAGTCTGAAGCATGTCTGACATTAATCAAAACGATCCGAACTGGGAGCGTCAAACGCTGGAAAAGCTGGCATTTTCCGCCATTCGCGAGCAACGCCGTAACCGCTTCTGGGGCGTGCTGTTCAAATCGCTCACCTTTATCTATCTCTTCATGCTGCTGTTCTATGCACTGGACTGGGTGGGGGGGGATGGCAGCGCCAATAGCGACCATACCGCGCTTATCGATATTTATGGCGTGATTGGCAGTGATGATCAGGTGAGTGCGGATGATGTCATAGGCAGTCTTGAATCTGCCTATGAGAACAAGCATACCAAAGGCATTATTCTGCGTATCAATAGCCCAGGCGGAAGCCCGGTTCAGGCAGGCATTATCAATGATGAAATTCATCGCCAGCGCAAACTGCACCCGAGTATCCCTGTATATGCCGTGGTGGAAGACATTTGCGCATCCGGGGGGTATTACATCGCCGTGGCTGCGGACAAGATTTTTGTCGATAAGGCCAGCATTGTAGGTTCGATTGGTGTGCTGATGGATGGCTTTGGTTTTACTGGCATCATGGACAAGGTTGGGGTAGAGCGTCGGTTGCTGACTGCAGGTGTAAACAAGGCGATTCTGGATCCATTCTCCCCTGTGAATCCCAAGCATAAAGAATATGCGCAAAGCATGCTTGACCAGATTCACCAGCAATTCATCGCGGTAGTGCGTGAAGGGCGTGGCAAGCGCCTGAAAGAAACAGACGACACCTTCAGTGGTTTGTTCTGGAGTGGCGAGACTAGCGTGCAAATGGGCCTGGCAGATGGTTTTGGCAGCTCCGATTACGTTGCACGTGAAATCATCAAGCAGGAGAAAATCGTCGACTTCACTGCACGCGAAGGCCTGGCAGACAAGTTTGCCAAGCGTATTGGCGCCTCTATGGGAAATGCCGTGCTGGGTAGTGCATTCAGCGGCATGAAGTTGCACTAATGGTTTTGATGCGAACGGCCCAGCCGTTTGCAACTTAACAGCAAATAAAAAAGCCCCGATATTCGTCGGGGCTTTTTTATTTGCTTGGTCAGCAGGTTCTTGCGCTAGATGTTTTGCGATTTGATGTAATCAATCAGCTTGTTGGTGGATTCATCATAATCGCAGGTCAGCTTGCCATCGGTGAGTTGTGGCAGAATTTTCTGGGCAATCTGTTTGCCGTATTCCACGCCCCATTGGTCGAAGGAGTTGATGTTCCAGACAATGCCCTGCACGAATATCTTGTGCTCATACAGCGCGATCAGCTTGCCCAGGGTTTTCGGGTCAAGCTTGTCGAACAGCATGGTGCTGGTAGGGCGATTGCCGCCGAACACGCGATGAGGCAGCAGGTTCATGATGGTGTGATGATCCAGGCCTTGCTCTTCCAGCTCGATCTTGGCTTCCTTGGCGGATTTGCCTTGCATCAGGGCGCGCGTTTGCGCGAGCAGGTTGGCAATCAGAATATGGTGATGTTCATCGCCATCCTTGCCAATCGAGTAATGGCTGTGCAGCGGCATCAGGAAGTCACAAGGAATGAGCTTGTTGCCCTGGTGAATCAGCTGATAAAACGCATGCTGACCGTTAGTGCCGGACTCACCCCAGATAATCGGGCCTGTGGTGTAATTGATGCGCTCGCCCGCGCGGTTGACGAATTTGCCGTTGCTTTCCATATCCGCTTGCTGCAGATAGGCAGTAAAGCGCGAGAGGCCTTGGTCGTAAGGCAGGATGGCATGGGTTTCCGCTTCAAAGAAGTTGTTGTACCAGATGCCCAGCATGGCCATGATCACTGGCAGGTTTTCTTCCAGCGGTGCGCTGCGGAAGTGCTGATCCATTTCATGGCCACCTTCCAGCAGTTGCTCGAAGTTATCCATGCCAATGTAGATGGCGATAGGCAGGCCGATGGCAGACCACAGCGAATAGCGGCCGCCTACCCAGTCCCAGAACTCGAACATATTGGCGGTATCGATACCGAAATCACTGACGGCCTTGGCATTGGTGGAGAGGGCAACGAAATGCTTGGCCACATGGGCTTCATCGCCAGCTGCCTGCAGTAACCAGGTGCGAGCAGAGCGCGCATTGGTCATGGTTTCCTGGGTGGTGAATGTCTTGGACGCCACGATGAAGAGGGTGGTATCAGGATTACATTTCTCCAGAACCTGGGCCAGGTGCGCGCCATCAATATTGGAAACGAAATGGGCATTCAATTCCGGACTGGCGTACGCCTTGAGGGCGGTACAGACCATGACAGGCCCCAGGTCGGAGCCGCCGATGCCGATATTGACGATATCGGTAATGCGCTTGCCGCTATAGCCTTTCCATTCGCCAGAACGCACTTGCTCGCTGAAGCTGCGCATTTGCGCGAGCACACGATTTACATCCGGCATGACATCCTTGCCATCTACCAGCACCGGCGTATTGCTGCGGTTGCGCAACGCGGTATGCAGCACGGCGCGATTTTCGGTGAAGTTGATCTTCTCGCCGCTGAACATGCGCTCGCGCCATTGTTCAACATCCGTTTCGCGTGCCAGTGTAAACAGCAGCGACATGGTGTCAGCATTGATTCGATGCTTGGAATAATCCAGCAACAGATCGCCCAGTTGCAGCGAGAATTTCTCAAATCGCTGGTCGTCCTGCGCAAACATGTCGCGCATTTGCAGAGGGAATATGTCTTGGAAGTGTCGTTGCAGCTGTTGCCATACAGGCAAATTGGTTGGATTACTCATGCAGTTTTTAGTTTATTCGGTATTGGAAGGTTGTGTTGTTAGCGGGATGCGCACTTGCTACGTGGCATTTGGCTACTAGTCTAACTATTTTTACGATATTTCGATACTGCCACCCCAGTCTAGACTGGCTTAATTAACATTTTATTAATAAATCATCTATTGTTATGCAGGCCTTATGCAGATTCCGGCTGCAATATGAGTCCGGCCAGCGGAGGCAGGGTAAGTTCAATGGAGTGCTGACATCCCATCCACGGCACAGGTTCACTATGCAAGAGGCCACCATTGCCCATATTGCTGCCACCGTAGCATTCGGCATCGCTATTGATCAGCTCGCGATATGCCCCGGCATGCGGAACACCAATACGATAGTGGGGGCGTGGCACGGGCGTGAAGTTAAGCAATACGACCAGAATCTCGCCTTTTTGGCCGACCCGGACAAAGCTGATGGTGGATTGTTCAGCGTCGTTACAATCTATCCAGCGGAATCCAGTCTGCTCAAAATCCAAGGTATGTAATGCTGGATGGTTCTTATAGGTATGGTTAAGGTCACGACACAAGCGCTGAGCGCCCTGATTTAATGGGTTACCAAGCAAGTGCCAATCCAATGAGGCATTGACATTCCATTCCCGATTCTGGGCAATTTCATTGCCCATGAAGCTGAGTTTTTTGCCTGATATCGTGGCCTGATAGGTCATCAGCAAACGTAAGTTGGCGAATTTTTGCCACGCATCGCCCGGCATTTTTTCCAGCAATGATCGTTTCCCATGCACCACTTCATCGTGGGAGAAGGGTAGCAGGAAGTTTTCGGTATAGGCATAAAGCTGACCAAACGTCAGTTTTTGCTGGTGATAGCGGCGGTGGATCGGATCGTTTGCCATGTAAGACAGCGTGTCGTTCATCCAGCCCATGTTCCATTTCATGGAAAAACCGAGTCCGCCAAGATAAACCGGGCGCGATACCATGGGGAAGGAGGTGGACTCTTCTGCAATGGTGAGGGCACCTGGAAAATCCTCATGCACCATCATGTTGAGTTGCCGCAAAAAGTCGATCACCTCCAGATTCTCGCGACCGCCAAACTTGTTGGGGAGCCATTGGCCTTCCTTGCGCGAGTAATCAAGATAAAGCATGGACGCCACAGCATCCACGCGCAAGCCATCAATGTGTAATTCTTTAAGCCAGTAATAGGCATTACTGATCAGGAAGTTGCGAACCTCATTGCGGCCGTAGTTGAAAATATACGTGCCCCAGTCCTGATGTTCCCCCAGTCGTGGATCTTCATGCTCAAACAGCGCGGAGCCATCAAAACGTGCCAGCGCCCAGTCGTCCTTGGGAAAATGCCCAGGTACCCAGTCCAGAATTACACCAATGCCAGCCTGATGGCAGCGATCAACGAAGTAACGGAAATCATCGGGGCTGCCAAAACGGTTGGTGACGCCGAAATAACCTGTGGTCTGATAGCCCCAGGACTCATTGAGCGGGTGTTCGGAAACCGGCAAAAGCTCGATATGCGTATAGCCCATGTCCTGAACATAAGGGATTAACTGCTCAGCCAGCTGACGGTAACCGAGAAAGTGGCCATGCTCATCACGACGCCACGACCCCAGATGCACCTCATAACAGTTGAGTGGGGCATGCAGCCAATCCCGCTCCGCGCGTGCTTTCAGCCAGGCTTCGTCCTGCCATTGGTAGCCATCCAGTCTGGTGATCTTGCTGGCGGTGCCTGGAAGCTGTTCAAAGCTGAAGCCATAGGGGTCTGTTTTGATATGGATCTGGCCAGTATTGCGATTGCGGATCTCGAATTTATAGAGCTGATTTTCGGTGAGCTGAGGGATGAAGAGCTCCCATACGCCGCTGGAGCCATGGCAATGCATGGCATGTACGCGGCCGTCCCACTGGTTGAAATCCCCGATAACACTGACGCGCTCCGCTGTAGGCGCCCATACTGCAAAACGCACCCCGGCCACCCCTTGATGCGTGCATAGATGCGCCCCCAGTGTGCGATATGCCAGCTTGAGTTTGCCTTCGCCCAGCAGATACAACTCATCATTGCTTAGCATGAGGCTAAACGAATAGGGGTCCCAGGTTTCATGGGTTTTCCCATGCTGCGATATGCGAAGCTGGCAGGGCATTTCCGGCTGCTGGGTGCCTGACCACTCAAAAAAACCGTCAGAATCGCCACGTGGCATGGGCTGCCATGTCTGCCCTGATTTGAGCCATACCTCGTCGGCAAACGGCAAAAATGCGCGATAACTGTGCTGTCCCTCATGCACATGCCAACCAAGCACGCTATGCGGGTTGTAATGTTTCGCTTCAAGTATTAGCGATAATTCTTCGTTTTTATTGGGCTTTGGCAAAATGGCAATCGAAAAAAAATATCTGGATTAAGGAATTAAATCTACTGGATATCCGTCAATTATCGTGACTATAATGAGTCACAACGGCCTCTACACAGGCTGCGGAGTCCATAACGGCGGCCTTCACGCACTAATTACAACTATAATTCAGGAGTAGTAATAATGCACCAGGATTTGACCTCTACACGCTTCATTAGTGCCCTGACCAAAAATACGGTCGCTTTGATTCTTGCTGGCGGCAAAGGCAGCCGGCTAAAAGACCTGACCAATTGGCGCGCCAAGCCGGCGGTGCCATTCGGCGGCAAGTTCCGTATTATCGATTTCCCACTTTCCAATTGCATGAACTCCGGTGTGCGCCGTATCGGCGTTGTCACCCAGTACAAGTCTCATAGCCTGATGCAGCATATCCAGCGTGGCTGGGGGTTTCTGCGCGGTGAATTCAATGAGTTCGTCGAGCTCCTTCCCGCACAGCAGCGCATTCAGGAAGAGTGGTACAAAGGCACGGCGGATGCGGTTTTTCAGAATCTGGATATCTTGCGCAATACGGGTGCCGAGTATGTGTTGATTCTGGCAGGCGACCATATTTACAAGATGGATTATGGCCAGATGCTGGCTTCGCATGTCAAGAATAAAGCCGACATGACCGTGGCGTGTGTGAATGTTCCCGTGGAAGATGCCAAGGCGTTTGGCGTGATGGGGGTTGATGACGAAGACCGCGTCGTCGACTTCAGTGAGAAGCCAGACAACCCCAAGCCACTGCCAGATAATCCGGACCAGGTGCTGGCCAGCATGGGTATTTATGTTTTCAATGCATCATTTCTTTATGAGCAATTGATTCGTGACGCTGATGCTCCCCATTCGCAGCATGACTTTGGTCGCGACATCATCCCCTACATGATCAAGAAGTATCGTGTTTATGCCCATCGCTTTACGGAAAGTTGCGTCGGCGCCTCCGACGGCAACTACTACTGGCGCGATGTTGGTACGGTTGATGCTTATTGGGAAGCGAATATGGAGCTGACCAAAGTGATTCCCGAGCTCAACCTTTACGACCGTCACTGGCCGATCTGGACCTATCAGGAGCAACTGCCTCCCGCCAAGTTCGTGTTCGACAATGCGGATCGTTGTGGCATGGCAACCGACTCCCTGGTGTCCGGCGGATGCATTATCAGTGGCGCCAAAGTGAGTCGCTCGGTCCTGTTTTCGGATATTCGCGTCAATAGTTACTCGAATATCGAAGACTCGGTCATCCTGCCCAAAGTGGACATAGGCCGGTATGTCACGCTCAAGCGTGTGGTGGTCGACAAGGGCACCCGGATTCCCGATGGCATGGAAATCGGGGTTAACCCGGAGCAGGATCGCAAACGGTTTTATGTGTCAGAAAAAGGTATCACGCTGGTCACCCCCGATATGCTGGGGCAATCCATACATCAAGCAAGATAGGCGTTCCCGGGCTCTGGCCTGGGGACTTTCATTGTTCAGTACAGCAGTTATCTGCTGTCTTGAGAGGCCACATGACGGATAAACGCCCCAAGCTTTACCTTAATCTTTATTGGCACATGCATCAGCCCGACTATCGCGATACGCTGACCGGGCAATATGTGCTGCCCTGGACCTACCTGCATGCCATCAAGGATTACACCGACATGGCATGGCATCTGGAGGCCAACCCGCAGGCCCGGGTGACATTCAATTTCGTCCCAGTCCTGCTGGACCAGCTCGAAGACTATGCAGACCAGTTTGTCTCCGGCGACATTCGCGATCCTTTATTGGCCTTGCTGGCAGAGGAGGCGCTGGACAATATCAGCACCGAGCAGTGCAATCTCATTATAGATAGCTGTTTCAAGAGCCATCACGAAAAAATGCTGGCACCGTTTGCGCATTACCAGCGTCTGCACAATATCTACAAAGCCCTGCAAATCGAGGGCAGTGCCGCCTTTAATTATCTTTCTGCCCAATACAAGGCTGATCTGCTGGTCTGGTATCACCTGGCATGGACCGGGGAGAGCATCCGCCGCAACAATACCTTCGTTCAGCAGCTCATGGAGAAGGGCACGCAATTTACCCTGGAAGAACGCCGCGCCTTGTTTCGCCTGATCGGCGAGCTCATCAGCGGGCTGATTCCGCGCTATAAAGCCTTGCAGGATCAGGGACGCATCGAGCTCTCCACCACCCCGCATTACCATCCGATTGTGCCCTTGTTGCTGGATTTCAAATCCACGCGCGATGCCATGCCTTATGCACCCTTGCCACATTCTTCACGTTATCCAGGAGGGCTGGATCGCGCCTGCGCCCATATCCGTCAGGCGCAAATCTCGCATGCGGAGCGCTTTGGCAAGCCGGCAACCGGCATGTGGCCAGCAGAAGGCGCGGTATCGTATGCCACGCTGACGCTGATGGCGCAGCATGGACTCAAATGGGCAGCCACCGGCGAAGGCGTGTTGACGCACAGTCTTTACAAATCGTTTGAAGGGTTTGGCCTGGCCAAGCAGGATTACCTGTATCAGCCATACCGCATCACCGATGGGCATCACGACATTCTGTGCTTCTTTCGTGATGACGGGCTGTCAGACAAAATCGGCTTCGAATATTCCAAGCTCTACGCCAGCGAGGCGGTGAGCGATTTCATCCGCTCGCTGGAGCAGATTCAGTCCGCCAATACACGCACGCAGTGCCCGGTGGTCAGTGTGATTCTCGATGGCGAAAATGCCTGGGAATACTATCCCTACAATGCCTATTACTTTCTAAGCGAACTTTATGCTGCGCTGGTAGATCATCCCCATATCGAGATGGCAACATTCAGCGATATTCTTGCCCTTCCTGGCAACACCGTCGCCATGGAAACCTTGCCTGAAGTGGCGGCTGGGAGTTGGGTGTATGGCAGCTTTAGCACCTGGATAGGCTCCGCTGAAAAAAACCGAGGCTGGGATCTGCTGTGTGATGCCAAGGAGTGTTATGACCGCGTCATGCAGGATGGCCTGCTTACACCGGAAGAGGTCGCCGCCTGTGAACGGCAGCTGGCTATTTGCGAAGGATCTGACTGGTTCTGGTGGTTTGGTGATTACAACTCGGCCATGAGTGTGGACAGCTTTGATCGCCTTTACCGACGTAACCTGAGCAATCTCTACCATTTGCTCAAGCTGCCCGCGCCGGATGTGCTCAATAGCCCGATCAGTGTTGGCGCTGGGGACCCGGCCGTCGGTGGCACCATGCGGCGCGGGCAGGAGACCTAAGTCGATGACTCATACAATATTAACGATTGAAGCGACAGGAGCGTAATTTGGCCAAGACCGTTGCACTTTTGCTGGGAGTCCATGCGCACCAACCCGTGGGCAATTTCGAGAGCGTGCTCGACGATGCGCATGTGCGCTGCTATGGGCCTTTCTTGCGCGTCATGCATGAATATCCTGCATTCAAGTTTGCCATCCATATCAGCGGCTGGCTGCTGGAATACATGCTGAACAAATATCCCGAAGACATGGCGCTGCTGAAAGAAATGGTGGCGCGCGATCAGGCGGAGCTGGTCGGCGCGGGCTTTACCGAACCAGTACTGGCTTCCATTCCGGCCCGTGATCGCATCGGGCAGATTGGTATGCTATCCACCTGTCTCAAGAAAAAACTGGGGCAGACACCGCAGGGTGCCTGGCTGACCGAGCGCGTATGGGAGGCTACCGTGGTGCCGGCCTTGTCGGATTCCGGTATCCGCTACGTCATGGTCGATGACTATCATTTCATGTGCACCGGCCGGGGCGGTGATGCGCTCAAAGGCTATTACACCACTGAAGAAGATGGTCGCCAGATTGATCTTTTCCCCATTTCCGAATCGCTGCGCTACCGCCTGCCTTTTTCACCAGCCGACGAAGTCGTCGGTTACCTGGAAAGCCTGGCTGACAGCAGCAAGCAGGCCGCTGCCATTTATTTTGACGACATTGAAAAGTTTGGTATCTGGCCTGAAACCTATGAATGGGTGTATGAGCGCGGCTGGCTGCGTAACTTTATTGAAGGCGTACTGGCATCTTCGATCATCAAGCCCATGCGCTACATCGATTACCATGCCATGGCAAAAACCCGTGGCGTGGTCTATTTGCCGACGGCGTCGTATATCGAAATGAATGAATGGACCCTACCAGTTCCGGCAGCTCATCATTATGCTGATCTGGTCGGGCAGGAAAAATACAACAATCGTTATGAAATCACCAAACCTTATGTGCGGGGTGGTATCTGGCGTAACTTCTTCATGCGTTATCCGGAATCGAACTGGATGCACAAGCGCATGCTGGCGTTGTCCGAACGCTTCAATCAGCTGCCGGACAACAAGAAAACCAGCGACATGCGCCAGGCGTTATACGAATCGCAGGCAAACGATGCCTACTGGCATGGCTTGTTTGGCGGCTTATACCTGCCACATTTGCGCCGGGCGGTCTATAACGCCATGCTCAAGCTGGAAAGCCTGTTGGACAAGGTGTCCAGCCGGCCTGCCAAAGTCATGGAGGATATTGATCTGGATGGCCATGACGAGGTGTTCTTGCAAAGCGGAGAAGTGCAGGCAGTGATTCGTCAGGACGGGACAGCTTCCATCTGCGAATTTGACAGCTACCGCTTGCACCACAATTTTGGCGATACCTTGACCCGGCAAGAAGAACATTACCACCGCAAAGTACATGCCCAGCCGGAGCATGCGCATAGCGGGGAGGGAATCGCCAACCCGCATGAACGCTTAAGCCTCAAGCACGAGATCACGCAGGCTGACCTTGCCACCGATGCGTATCGCAAAGCGCTGTTTTGTGACTTCGTCATGCACGAGGCTGATAGTTTCAGCCCCCTGATCTACAAGCCTGCCGCAGGCATTAAAAATGCTCTGCACTACAAGTCTGACTACAAGGGACTGACGTTCCAGAAGAAAATCAGCGTGCAGGGTGAGTCTCTGGGAGTCATCTATGAAGTGACCTCCAGTGCCAATGGCGTTTTCAAGGTCGAGATCAATCTTGCCATGCCAAGTTGTGACGGTCCTGCGGGACGTTTTGTCATTGGTGATCATATCCCCGGTGGCTTTGGTCAGCCCTTGCAATGGCCAGAGCTAAGATGCCTGACGCTGGAAGATGCGGTGATGGGCGGCAGCCTGGAGCTTGAGGTCAATATTCCATGCCATCTGAATAGCTATCCTCATTTCAGCGTTTCGCAATCGGAAGCCGGATTTGAAAAGATCATGCAGGCGGTGACGCTCGAGCTGAGCTGGCCATTGAATCAGATGCATGGCCCGCTGACGATCAACCTCAATGTCAAGTAACCATTTGATGCTGTTGAGCATGTTGAACAGGGGATAGGAATTTGTTTCTAGGTGTTGATATCGGAGGCACCAACCTGCGGGTAGGGGTGGTGCAACACAATGCATTGATTCACGAGCAACGTGCACTGGCTGATTTTTCGGGCCTGTGTGCACGGCATAGCCCTGAAGAGGCATGGCGCCAGATTATTGCAACAACGGCAGCGACCTTGCGTGAATGTCTGACGCAGTTTCCGCAAGCCAAGGCAGTCGGCATCGGCTTTCCCGGTTTCATTGACCCGGTGCACGGTACGGTGGCGCAATCGCCCAACCTGCCTGGCTTGCGTAATGTGGATCTGGCGGGCGATCTATCGGCAGCTATTGGCCTGCCAGTCGTGGTGGAAAACGATGCGCTGGCCGCCGCTTATGGTGAATATGTGCTCTGTGATCCCAAGCCACACAGCCTGTTATATGCCGGTCTTGGTACCGGTGTGGGCGGCGGAATGATTTATGCAGGTCGCGCATTTACTGGCGAGCATGGTGTTGCCATGGAGATTGGCCATTTGATTGTGGTGCCGGATGGCCGCTTGTGTGGCTGCGGCAATCGTGGCTGCATGGAGCAATATGCCTCGGCCAGCGGTGTTGCTCTCAGTTATCAGGCCGCCACCGGGCAACGCGTGGAAGTGGATGTGATTGCGCAAGCGGCGAGGGCTGGCGGTCAGGCAGCCATTGATGCTTTTGCCGTGGCCGGCACTGCGCTGGCGCAGGCTTTGGCGCATGTGGTCAAGACCGTGGATGTCGGCCTTATCGTGATTGGTGGAGGCGTGAGCCAATCCTGGGATCTGATGGCATCGGCATTTTTTGCACGGATGGACCGGGATATGATCCCCGTGCTGAAGGACATGCTAAACGTACAGTGCTCCACCAGCGGCGATCGTGCCGGCATCATTGGGGCAGCAGCGCTGGCCGAAATGATCCTCACCGTATCTGCCTGAAAACTGTCAGACAGATACCGTAAATCTGCCACAAAACTGTCATGTACCGCTGTTAAGCTCGCCTCCGAAAAGGGGGCATCATGAGACAGGTTCATGTACAACAATCGCATTTGAATGGCTGGGGCGCCAGAGTGGTGTTACAGCCGGCAGTGGCTATCCGTGCTGCGGCTCAGGATGAAACAGCCATTTCATCCCTGGAATTGCACAAGATACTCAAGCATCGCCAACTGACGGCGGTCTTTCAGCCCATTGCGGATTTGCGTACGGCGAGCATTTTCGGGCACGAAGGGCTTATTCGCGGGCCAGTGGATACCCGGTTGCACATGCCGCTTGCCCTGTTTGATGAGGCGGAACAGCACCATCTCTTGCTTGAGGTGGAGCATCTCAGCCGGCAGGTGGTGCTGGAATCCTTTGCCCAGCAGGGGGCCAACGCCAAGCTTTTCCTCAACGTCAGTCCGGCGTCCCTGCTGCAACCTCACGTTGCGCGCGGCGCCACACTTTCCTACATACACCAGCTCGGGCTTGATCCGCACGATGTCATTATCGAACTGACGGAAAACTCGCCTACCTTTGATTACGATACCTTGCGGCATGCCGCCGAACACTACCGTAGCATGGGTTTCGAAATCGCGATGGATGACTTGGGGGAGGGCTTCTCCAGCCTGCGTTTATGGTCCGAATTGCGTCCCGATTACGTCAAGATAGACAAGCATTTCATTCGCAATATTGACCGTGATCAGGTAAAGCTAGACTTTGTGCGTTCCATCCAGCAGATTGCGCTCAACTCGGGCACCAAGGTGATAGCCGAGGGCATAGAAACCGAAGCCGAACTCATGATCGTGAAAGATCTGAAAATCCCGTATGGGCAGGGCTATCTGATCAATCGACCGCAGGCCTCCTTGCATACGGCTTTAAGCCCGGTAGCGGCCGAGCTGATGCAGCGCAATGCCGTGCATGTTTACCAGAGCGCTGCCGTGCCGGTGCAGGCCCGCTCCAATATCAGCAAGCTGATTCGTTATGTGTCTCCAGTCAGCCCGCAGACCAGCAATGACGATGTGTATCAGATATTTGAAAAGCAGCCCTCGCTGTACTCCCTGCCCGTGGTGGCACAGGGACGCCCGGTGGGGCTGATCAGCCGCTACAACATGATTGATCATCTGGCGCGGCCTTATACACGCGAGCTCTACGGCAAGCGCTACTGCAGCATTTTCATGGACAACCAGCCCCTGATCGTCGACAACAGCCTGAGTCTGCAAGCGCTGAGCGATCTCATCATCAATATGGAGCCACATCACTTATCCAATGGTTTCATTATCACCGAGTCGGGCAATTATCTGGGCATGGGCAGTGGTCATGATTTATTGCGCGAGATTACCCAGATGCAGATCAATGCCGCACGCTATGCCAATCCATTGACCATGCTGCCGGGCAATGTCCCGATCAACGAACATATGGATCGCCTGTTGCAGGCGGGCATTACCTTTCATGCCTGCTATTGTGATCTGGATTCGTTCAAGCCTTTTAATGATGTCTATGGCTTCAGGCGCGGTGATGAGCTGATCCAGTACACAGGCAAGCTCTTGAATGAGCAGATTGCCAATGAGCTGGATTTTGTCGGCCATATCGGTGGCGATGATTTCATCCTGATTTTCCAGAGCGAGGATTGGGAACAGCGCTGCCTGAATGTTTTGCATATCATGGCGCAGGCCATTCCAGCCTTCTATGATGAGGCAGACCGTCAGCGTGGGGGGATTGCCGCCGAAGACCGTCAGGGGAACCCTCTGTTTTATCCTTTCGTGAGCATGTCTGTCGGCAGCGTCAGGGCTGATCCTGTGGGCTTCAGGAGTCATCACGAAGTAGCGGCGGCAATGACCATTGCCAAGAAGCAGGCGAAAAAGATCAGTGGTAACAGCCTTTTTCTTGAGCGCCGTGGCAAATAGCCCATCGCCTGTTGGCGGCTGACGGTTCACAAAAGACCAACGTCCGGGAGATGCTCTTCCCGGGCGTTGGTTTATCCATATCTGTGTCTGCGCGGCTTACACCGTAGAGCAGGCGAGGGAATTAATAACGGGTGGTGGTCGTCACTACTGTACGGGTTGCACGGCAATTGCTACCGGCAATACCACCCAGTGTCGCAGCCACAGCACCGAGCAGAAAGGCCAGAAAGCCCCACAAGGTCAGGTGTGCACCTACGCGGGCAGTTTTGTCCGCGGCTACAGCAGCCTTGTCACCCGCTACTTCAGCAGTGTGGTTGATGGCAGCCTGGGCATCCTTGGCAGACTTTTCCCATGCATCCAGCTTTTGCGCAGCTTCTTCCTTGCTGATGCCGGTTTTTTCGGCAATCAGGTCAACCACGGCTTGACGGTCTTCCGGAGTGGCATTGCTGCCTTGATCAACCAGGGTTTTTACCTTGGCATAAATTTCGGCAGATTCACTTTGATTGGCGGCATCCTGATTGGCAGCGGCCTGACCACTTTGATTGGCAGCGTGCGCCAGCAGACCTTGCAGTTCACGCTCGGCAGTTTCCCAGGAGAAGTTGCTGTTTGCAACTTCTTGCTTGCCTTTGTTGATCAAATCAGGAGTTGCAGCTGCGGCTCCATGCGCTGCGCCGCTTACCGCTGAGCTGGCAAGATGACCAACCCCAGCCAGTGTGCCGCCTATCAGACTGCCTACCAGGTAAACGCCGAGCAGAGTGGCGGTTGCCCAAGTCACGATGCCATGCAATGCGCCATCCATTCTGGCAGGCAGGCCTGCCATTTCGCCCGCTACAATGCCGCCAATAACCAGGGAGAGAAAGAAGGACACTACCCACCATAAGCCAGCGCCCATGCCAAAGGCTTCTGCTGTTGGCGTACCATTGGCTTGCAAGGGATCAAGTGTGCTGAGGCCGATACCTGCGCCCAGCATGCTCAATAGAAACTGGACGGTCAGTGTCACCGCCACACCCGCAAAAATGGCGGACCAGGAAATAGTTTTAAAGGTAGGTGCGTAAGGGTAGGGGCCACTTCGTACCGTTGTGGTTTCATCATAGGTTTGTGTCGTTGCCATGGTATTCCTCCAGCTGAATATTGTTGATCTTGAAAAGCACGATCAGCATGGCATGCTGACACGTACCTCATGCAGTCCACGGATGACCCGGTGTGTGCAGTGGGATCATTCTATGAGCAGGGCCAAATAACGCCTGTCAGCGAGCTACCTAAATTCAGCTAGGGAATATGGAGCTTGGCTATAAGCTGATTCTGACAGGGACGTAGGTGAATATTGAGTCTGGAATGAAAATGCTCAGGCATGAAAAAAGGCCCCGAAGGGCCTTGAGGTGTTTAGTTTGCCTGGAGGGCTTCTGACGGCGGGGTTACCTTGTCTTTGCGATCAGGCATTTGCGCCAGAATCTGGCAGGCCACTGTGCTGAGGTAAGGCAGGGATTGCAGCGCCAGCATGGTGACCCATAACTGGGCATCCGCATTCTCGATGCCGCGCGAGTAAATCATGGCGGCAGCGGCGACCATAAGTGCCAGCAACAGCAGGATTTCTTCACGGATGGGGGTGATCAGGCTGCGTTTGCCTGTGCCCTTGCCTTTGGCGGTGGTCTTGAAAACACCACGTTTCTGCACCAGCCCCGCGATAATCCCGCGGGCAATGGCATGCGATAGACCCAGGCTGGCCAGTGAAGCGCCAAAGATATCCATCCACTTGCATTCTTTCATGGTCTTGCGATACAGCACTGGCCCCAAGGCGCCCTTGACCACCAGGAAGCACAAAATTGGCGTCAGCATGATAGGCACCGGCAGACTGAAGGATTTGGGGAAGGCCAGCATGGCCATGGTCCAGCCGATGGAACTCAGCGTGAATACCAGTTGCAATGCATCGCCCAGCCAGCCAAACCAGCCTGTCAGGAAGTGATAGCGCTGCCCAAAATTCAGGGTGGATGAACCCAGCAGCTTGGGCATGTGACGTTTCAGGATCTGCATGGCGCCAAACGCCCAGCGGAAACGCTGCGATTTCAGGGCATTAAAGTCAGAAGGCGTCAGGCCGCGACCAAAGGTTTCATCGATGTAGCGCAGCTCATATTGCTCTTCAAGCAGGCGCAGGCCGAGTTCGGTATCTTCGCAAATGCACCACTCGGACCAGCCGCCCACATCCACCAATGCCTGATGACGAACCAGTGTCATGGTGCCGTGTTGAATAAGGGCGTTACGTTCGTGGCGATGGTGCATGCCAATGCGGAAGAAGCCTTCGAATTCCCAGTTGCTCATGCGGCGGAAGAAATTGTTTTCCCATTCACGGTGGGCTTGAGGCGCTTGTACCACAGCGACTTTTTCCTCGCTGAAATGCGGCACCAGGGCACCCAGCCAATCGGGGGTGACGACGTAGTCAGCATCCACCACGCCAATAACTTCGGTGCGCGGGTCAGTCTGTTGCAGGGCAAAGTTCAGCGCGCCTGCCTTGAATCCAGGCCATTGCGGCAGATGGAAGAACTTGAAGTTGTCCGGCATGTTCGCCATGTAGGCTTCCACCGGCTTCCACTTGCTTTCATCCTTGGTGTTATTGTCGACGACGATGACTTCGAAATGGGTGTAATCAAGCTTGCCCAGGCTTTCAATGGTGGCAATTACCATCTCTGGAGGCTCGTTGTAGCAGGCGAGATGCACAGAGACGAATTTTTCCTGCTCGGCTGGTAGCGGCTTGGCACGCTTGAAAGCACGTTGCCAGCCACCCTTGAACATCACCTCGCTGAATTCCACACCATAGATCATCAAGACAGCTGAGGTCAGCGCCATACCGATGATGAGGCCGATCAACACAATAAAGTCTCGCAGGCTGTAGTAATAATCGCTCGGCAGGTTGTATGCGATCACCAGGGTGGTGATGCAAGCCTGCAGCAATATCGCCATCGACAGTCGCCCGCCGAGACCCCAATGCCGGAAACGATAGGCAATGAACAGAATGGGCAGGAAACCCAGGAACGTGGCCCAGCTGGCCTTGATTAGCCAGCGGGTGTCGGTGGGGACAGCACCTTGCAGCGAGTATTTCATCTGGCGCTTGCCATCAAACATGCCCCAATACGCACCCGCCCAGCCCTCAACCTTGACCTTCCATGGCTGGTCGATGGCTTCCATCAGATAATAGTCGTAGTTCTGGTAAGCCGTTTTTGCCAGGAATTCACGGACAAATTGCGCCTGATTAACCTTGGATGCGACGGCTGCGCCAATGGCAGGGCCTTCGCTAGGCCAGCCGATTTCGCCAATGACAATCTTTTTGCGCGGGTACTTCTCCATCAACTCTTGATAGCGCTGAAATGCATATTCCACCGCTTTATCTGCGGGCACGCCCTCGTGGTAGGGTAGCAAGTGCACCGTAATGAAATCGACATGACGCACCAGCTCGGGGTTTTTCAACCAGACGTGCCAGGGTTCTGCGGTGGATACCGGAACATTGACATTTTCACGCACCTCATCCAGATAGCCTATCATTTGCTCCACGGTGAGGTCGGCGCGCAGCATGGCTTCGTTACCGATGATCACACGCTCGATCTGCGGGTAGGTGGCAACTTGCGTTTCCAGGGCGGCAATTTCGCGGCGATTGGCCGCATCATCCCCTTGCAGCCAGGCGCCCGCCGTCACTTTCATGCCCAGGCGCGAAGCCAGTGCCGGGATTTCAGCCAGCTCCAGCGAACCATATGTACGGATACGATTGGTATAGTTGTGCAGCATGCGCAGATCGCGCATCAACTCGGCACTGCTGGGGTATTTTTTATCCAGCGGGCTCTGGTCGAGCTGATAGCCGCTGTAGGCAAAGCCGCGTACCAGCGGGGGGGCATCAATCAGCTCCAGCGTGCCATTGGTGGCGGCCCATAATCCGAAATGCGCAGCGGCGATGGCCGCTGCAAACAGCAGCGGGGTGACAAAACGTTTGGCAATAGTCATTAGGCGTTCAGCGTTTTAAGTTTGTGTAAAAGGGTAGTCCGGGGCCAGGTGGCATAGGTCGTCGCCAGCACCAGCAGCAACCAGGCGATGGCCTGACGGTTTTCTGTTTCAAAGGCAATGCAGGCCACCATGGCGGCCAGTGCCAGTAGGTTGAGTGCCTTGTAAGGCCGCCATGTATTGCTGCGGCTGATGTTCAATATGGTCAGGCCAATGGCCAGCTGGATAACCGGCAGCGCATACAGCGGCAGCGGGAAATCACGATAGCGACCATCAATCTCAAACAGCCAGCGCGTGGCAAAAGGATCGGTCAGCCCGAAAATATTCACGATCTGCAACGTCGGCAGGCTCAGCATGCAGCAGGTAAATACACCGATGGCAATCAGCCACATGCAAAGCTTGATCAGCTTGTTTCCACTGTCCGACTGGCGATTGAACTGTGTGGGTATCGCAATCAGCAGCAATATGCCCGCGATGGTGACGCCCCCGAGCAGGCTCCATTCCAGCGTGTTGCGGCAGGCTTCAATCAGGTATTGCCATTGCAACCTGGCACACAGCCCGGCAAGCGCACCCAGCAGGCCGGAACCGATCAGTGCAGGCAGACGACGTTCATCGGCCAGCAAGGTAAACAGAATCAGGGCCACTGCACCCACCGCCAGCCAGATGGCAAGCTCGGCTGGCTGGTCATGACGCTCGCTGACTGGGCCATTGAATGGGAACTTGGGCTCAAGATCGGTGGTGTAAAGCCCCCAGTAGCCTCCTACAGCGCCTTCCAGCTCACGCTTCCATGGTTGATCCATCGCTTCAATCACATTGTATTGCCAGCCATTGTGTTGCGCCGTGCTGACAAACGCCCGGATGTATTCAGCCTGGTTAAGCAGGCTAGGCTTCGAGCCATTGCGCTGACGGCCAACAGAGGGCCAACCGGTTTCGCCGATCAGCAACGGCTTGCTAAAGCTGGCTTGCAGGCGCTGCATCACGCCAGTGGCATGGCTGATGGCTCGCTCAATCGGTTGTGGATCATCTTCCCAGTAAGGCAATACATGCACGGTGACAAAATCCACTGAGCTTTCCAGCTCTTTGTGCTTTAACCAGAACTCCCAGACGTCAGCGTAGGTAATCGGCACATGCGTGGCGGCTTTGACCTGATCAAAGTACGCCTTGAGTTGCTCTGCCGTTTGCTCCTTGCGCAGCAGTACTTCATTGCCAATGACCATGGCGCGGATTGCTTGCGGATACTCATTGGCAAGCTTGATGGCCAGCGCAACCTCGCGATCATTCTCGATCTTGTCGGCCCCTATCCAGGCACCCATCAATACTTTAAGGCCTAAACGCGCCGCGGCTTCAGGAACATAGTCCAGGCCCTGGCTGACCGAATAGATGCGTACGCATTCAGAGCGCTTTGCCAGTAATTCGAGATCGCGGTCGATTTGTTGACGGCTGATCACGGTACCTTTGATGAAAGGCGTCTGGTCTTTGCCGTAATACGGGGCATAGGACACGCATTGCAGTTTGCCACTTTCCGGTAGCGTGGCTTCCGTCAGGTTCACCGGTTTGTTTTGAGACCAGAGCCATGCACCCAGTAGAACAAGCAGGCTTAAATTGAATATACTGTATATCCACAATCGTGGAGTGCTGACATTAGGCATAGGTTCCCGAGCGGTAAGATGTATAGACTCTTGGTAAAAACGGATATTGAAAGCAGATAGACGCCAAGGCGAGCAGATCCTTCCGAATAATAATGCAGGAGGCCGCCGATGACAAAATGAAACCTGTAAATACCTGCTGAATCGCGTGGCTTCGCGTTACAATAGCAAAGAATTGTAAATGACTGGTAGAGAAACAACCCAATGAAAAAAACCATTTTGGCCATCGCATTACTGGGCGTTGCCAGTATTGCGCAAGCAAAAATTCCTTTTTCCGGCAAAAATTATAGTGGAGTGTATGAATGCAAGGGTAATAATGATCAGGTAGGGGATTACACCGTTACCGCTACCTTGCGTCTCAATAACGTCAGCAGTGCTGGTACCTTTGGTGCATACCATTACGAAGTCGAAACTGAAAATTCAGTCACCTACCGCGGCCAGGTGGCCGCTGATGGCAATCGCCTTGCCATCAGCTTCAATTTTTCGGAAAAGAAAAACCTGGATCACAGCACTGGCGTGGCCTTGGTGAAAAAGAATGCCCAAGGTCACTGGACTTTCCGCCGTCTGTATTACGAAGGCGATGACAATGGCGGCGTTTACGGTAGTGAAAATTGCGTGCTGAAAGCACCGCTGGCAACTGCAGTAAAACCCAAGGACAAAAAGAAATAAGGCATGTACCAGCCAATAAAAAAGCCCGGAGATACCGGGCTTTTTTATTGGCTGTGGATGTTGAATCTATGCTGGCGGGTATGTGCTTCCGCGTACCGGCGTAATGGCAAACGCATTGAGCCGCGCCGCAAAATCAGGACTGGCCAGCGCGATAAACTCGGCACCACGGGCGAGGGCAATCGGATCGCTGGCGGGCGCTGCGCTATCCGGCAGGGCCGGATGACACATCAGCACAGGCATGCCATCGGTTTTTTGCGCTTGTTGCAGGCAGATACGCAGTCGCTCGATGTAAGGCATTGCGTTGTCATTAAAATCATATACGCCCAGCAAACGGCTGCTGCAGTGGAGACCTTGCTTGATAGCGTGCCGCTTAAGTGCCTGCGCCCCCAGGCTGCGGATGATATGGCCTTTCAGGCCATCGGCAGGGGGCGGGTTGGAAATTCTTATCCAGGGACCATGCTGGCCGTAGCGCTGTTTGAGGATGTCGAGCAGTGCCTGCCGAATTTGCGGAAGCTGATGCACGTGCTGATGACCGTCAATGTAGTCCGGTCTGGTACCAAGGGCTTCTTCAAATCGGGCAAGTTGCCCCTTGATGTTCTGCCGAATTGCCTCGGCCGACAGGCTATGCAAAAAGCTGCGAAGAATAAGTCTGGACAGAGGCTGGCACACCGGTTCGCCGAACTCGGTAAAGTCCAAGTGCAATCCAATGTCTGCTTTTTGCCGGATATCGCTGGTCAGTGCTTTGGCTGCCTCTGGCCAGCGTGGGCTCATCACCATGCACGAAGTCGCGGTGAGTCTGCCCTGACGAATCAGGCCCAGAATGCCATCATCGACTGCCTGATGGTAAGCATAATCATCGGCACTGATGACCAGGGGATGCATCACGGCTTACTCGCTTGTGCCTGCAGCTTCGCTCTCGGTGGGGGCCGACTGCGCTTTTTGTGGACTTGTCACCTCGGCCACGATGTAGGGCGGACGTCCTTTGACTTCATCGTAAATACGGGCGAGATACTCGCCCAGAATGCCGATGAACAGCAGTTGCACGCCTGAGAAGAACATGATGCTGGCAATGGTCGTCGGCCAGCCAGGGATGGATTCATGCAGGAATAGCTTGTCGACCACGACCGTCATGCCGTAAATGAATGCCAGCAATGCCAATATGCCGCCCACCGCGCTGGCGAGCCGCAAGGGAATGACCGAAAAACTGGTAATGCCTGTCCACGCCAGGCTCATCAGACGCAGGCGAGAAAAGGCACTTTCACCATGCAGGCGAGGCAAGGGGGTGTAAGGAATGCCTATCGACTTGTAACCGACCCAGGCATACATGCCTTTCATGAAACGATTGCGCTCGGGCAGCGCACGCAAGGCATCCACCACTTTGCGATCCATCAGGCGGAAGTCACCTGCATCGCGCGGGATATGAATCTGACCACCAAGACTGATGGCGCGATAAAACAGGCGTGATCCCCAGCGCTTGAAACGGGACTCCACGGCGCGGTCATTGCGTACTGCATAGACCATGTCGTAGCCCTGGCGCCATTGCGCCAGCATGTCGGACACCAGATCCGACGAATGTTGCCCATCTGCGTCCATGCAGACGACGATGTCGCCTGTGGCATATTCGAGCCCCGCGCTGATGGCGTATTCCTTGCCAAAATTCCGCGAAAAGCGGACCAGTGTTGTATTCAGGAAAGACGGCATATTGCGCACGATCTGCGCAGTACGATCGCGGCTGCCATCATCAATCACAACGATATCCCAATTGGGGCTAAGCTGGTTCAGCTGGTTGGCAATGTTTTCCAGGGTCAGGTGGATGGCCGCTTCCTCATTGAAGGCAGGCACAATCACCGTAATATGTGGGTTAGCGCAGGCGCGGTCTAATACCATAATTGTCGACTCATGAGTCCGGGTTAATGGGGGGCAGGGCGCGGGAAACGGTACTTGGGATGCAGGTTACGCCTGTCCTTCACCACTGCGAGAACGGCGCCCATGCGTTCCACCGTGCCAATAATCTTGCCTTGCAATACTTTATCGCAGTTCATATTGGTGCTGGAAATAAAAAAGTCCGCACTGACCCAGTCACTCGTGATCTGGAAGCGATGATCCAGATACGCATCGCCCTGTATGGATTCTGCGCAAACGGCCACCTTATAAGGTGCATGATTGAGACCATCGCCAGCCTGCTTGTCCACGGACTGCAGCTCGGGGAGCTTGTCTTCCAGTATCTCTGCGGCTTCACGCAGGCTGCTTGACCAATAATCCCCCTCCCAATGACTTTCGGCATAGGGCATCGAACCTGCCAAGCGGTTGTAGTAGATATATTCATAGGGGTGCAGCTGCACCATGGTGACGGTGGTAGCCACCGTGAGAGCGGTAACCACCCCGGCAGCCAGCCATCTCAGTTTGCTAAAGTTCGCCAGCGCATCCCAGCTCATGCTGAGGCCCAGCCCGGAGAGTATGGCGAGTGGTGGAATCAGGAAAGTGAAGTGTCGTACACCGTTATAAAGCGCTGGCTTGTCCAGCAAAATGAACATCAGTGGGAACAGCGCCGCAACGCACACCAGCAACCACGGCAGGAATTGCTTATGCTGCACCCGCCATTCGCGGATATGGCGTGCGCCTATGATGATCATCGCAAGCAGCCCAAGCAGGAAGACTTCAGGCAGACGCACCAACAAGTAAGAGGGCAGATACTCCCGTGGTACTTCGCCGATCTTCATTACTTCGCCATCCATCACGGTCAGCATGTTGAAGGCAAAGTGCGAGAAGGCCTCAGCCGCCTGCAGTGGATGTTCTGGCGACATGACGCCCCAGGGCCAAAACAGTGCCATCAGGGCAAAGGCGGTGATTCCTGCCGGCAAAAGGCGCCAGGCCGAGGTGAGCCAGTATTGCCATTTTTGCTGGAAGCCCGGGGCAGCGAGCCAGCCACCAATAAAGACCGCCAGCAGCAAATAAAACACTGAGAATACCCCGCCGATGCGTAAACCCAGGGCGCACCCCACGGCAATGCCGAGCTTGATGCACAAGCCCAGGCTGGGCTTTGGCAGCTGGCGCGATAAGCGCATGGAGTAATACAGTGCCCACACCATGCAGGTGGCAAACGGAACATCCTTGGTATGGGTAAACATGGCGCCTGTCCAGGCGCCCGTAATGGCAAGAAGCACCGCCACAATAAACCCGCTGCGCTCATTGCCGAGCAGGCGAGCAGCTTTATAGGAAGCAATGATGCCAGACAGGCCGAATGCGGCCGAAAGCAGATGGCGCAGATCCCAGATCCATATCGGAACGAATTTCTCCAGCACGGCTGCCACCAGATCAAAGAAGCCGCCATAGAGGTAGAGATTGCGATAGTGGAATGCGTCCTGATCGGCAAATCCGGAGGTGTAGAAATCCAGCAGCAAGCGCCCATAAATATGCTGCACCTCTTCATCATTACTGATGCCGTATTGTTCAAAGGTCAGCAGAATGAAAAGCCCAAGGGCTATCAGAAGAATAATCGTCAGGCGACGGAAAACCGATGGATTAAACAATTGAGTTTATGGCACTAGTTGAGGTGCGGCATTATAGCGCTGCCGCCGATAAATGTTCATGCTGTTTTAACGCCCAGCGCACATGCTCGTTGACCAGCGGGGAAGGGTGATCCAGCCGTTTCTTCAAGGCACGGACCACCTCCGGGCTGGACGGCGCATTGCCCAGGCCCACGGCAATATTGCGTAGCCATTGTTCGTGGCCAATACGGTAAATGGCACTGCCTGCCATGCGATCCTTGAACGTGGCCTCATCCCAGCCGAACAGCTCCATCAGGCTGGCATTGTCCAGGCCGTGGCGCACGTGAAAATCCTCCTGCGCGGTCAGCTGGCCAAACTTGTTCCATGGGCAAGCCAGTTGGCAGTCATCACAGCCATAGACACGATTGCCTATTAACGGCCGCAGGGCTTCCGGAATGCTGTCCTTGAGTTCAATGGTCAGATACGAAATGCAGCGGCGGGCATCCACTTCATAAGGTGCGACTATCGCCTGGGTCGGGCAGATATCCATGCAGGCGTGGCAAGTGCCGCAATGGTTTTGCCCGGGCGTATCCACCGGCAAGGGCAGGTTGGTATAAATCTCCCCCAGAAAAAACCAGGAACCAGCATCGCGCGATAGCAGCAGGGTGTGCTTGCCGCGCCAGCCCAGCCCGGCTTTTTGTGCCAACTCAACTTCGAGTACCGGCGCGCTATCGGTAAACACGCGGTAATCAAAACTGTCGCCGGTCAGCGGGGCAATGTGGGCAGCAATGCGATCGCACAGCTGTTGCAACCGACTGCGCAATACCTTGTGATAATCCCGACCCAGGGCATAACGCGAAATAAAGGCGCTTTCTCCATCGGCCATGACCTCCCAGCTGTCGCGCGTGGCTGGCGGCTGATAATTCATGCGGACTGACAAAATACGTAAGGTGCCCGGGACTAATTCCTGCGGGCGGGTACGTTTGCTGCCATGTTTTGCCATATAATCCATGGCACCATGAAATCCTTTTTCCAGCCAGGCCTGATGGGCAGGCTCAGCGGCGCTGAGGTCGGTATCGGTAATGCCAAGCTGGCTGAACCCAAGCTCTTGCGCCCAGCGCTTGATATCCCGCGCCAACGCTGGCAGATCAATGGGCAACACAGGGCTGTCTGAAGTAAATTGCATATGGCACATGATATTACATTTGACCTGGCCGATGAGGCTGCCACCCTGCATTTCGGGGCGCAACTGGCAAAGGCCGTCACCCCAGGCTTAACCGTTTACCTGCATGGTGACCTAGGGGCCGGCAAAACCACGCTGGTGCGTGGCCTGCTACATGCCCTGGGCCATATCGGCAAAGTCAAAAGCCCAACGTATACCCTGGTTGAACCTTATGTGCTGGATGCGCTAGCCGTATACCATTTTGACCTGTATCGTTTTGTTGATCCTGAGGAATGGGATGCGGCAGGCTTTCGCGATTACTTTAATCCGGCCACGATTTGCCTGGTGGAGTGGCCGGAAAAAGCTGGTGAGCTCATTCCACAGCCCGATCTTGATATTCATCTCAAACCCAACGCTGGCGGCCGCAAGATCACCGTCAGCGCCAATAGTCAAACAGGGGAAGCTGTCGTTGAATCTCTTGCGCACGCTTAAACTGGCATGTTCATTCCTGCTGGTATTTTTCAGTATCCAGGCGGTAGCCGCGACTACCGTGACGGCAACCCGCGTCTGGCCCGCCCCCGATTACACCCGCATCACCCTGGAGTCGAACAAGCCCATCAGCTATAACCTGTTGCGGCTGAAAGACCCGGAGCGTCTGGTGGTTGATCTTGAAGATGTGGATCTGGGCTCCAATCTCAAAAGCCTGAGCGATCGGGTACTGGCTTCTGATCCTTATATCCGCCAGATACGCGTTGGCAATTTCAAGCCCGGGGTCGTACGCATGGTGATCGACCTGAAAACCGACATCCGCCCAGAACTCGCCACACTGCTGCCTGCCGGTGAATACCAGCATCGCCTGGTGCTGGATATTTATCCTGCGCTTGATCCATTGATGGCCATGCTGGAGCAGCGTGAAACACCAGCCTCCAGTGCTGAGCAGGTAATGAAACCGGATGTTAAGGTGCTGGCGCAACCAGAAACGGCGGCTCCGCTGGATACCAGCAAGGCGCCAGAGATCAATCTGCCCGGCAAGCCTGAGCAGACCATGGCGCAGTCCATGCCCGAGACAGCCAAAGCGCCTGACAGCGGCAAGGCGGCTCCCGTACTCAAGGCCGAACCCAACAAGAGTCGAGAGGGTGGGCGCGTGATTACCATCGCCATTGATGCAGGGCATGGTGGCGAAGACCCCGGTGCCAAGGGCGCCAATGGTTCATACGAGAAAAACATCACGCTCGCCATTGCCAAAAAGCTCAAGCAGGCAGTGGATGCTGAGCCCAATATGCGTGGCGTGCTGACGCGCGATGGCGATTACTTTATTCCTTTGCATGGCCGCGTCGTCAAGGCGCGCAAGCTGCAAGCAGATCTGTTCGTATCGATTCATGCCGATGCGGCATTGAGCTCTCAAGCCAAGGGCTCATCGGTATTTGCCCTGTCAGAGCATGGCGCCACCAGTGCCATGGCGCGCTTGCTGGCGCAGCGCGAAAACGAGTCTGACCTGATCGGCGGCGTGAGCTTTGATGTGAAAGATCCCTATCTTGCCCGTACCTTGCTCGATCTTTCGCAAACAGCCACCATCAATGACAGTCTCAAGCTCGGTAAATCCGTGCTGGATAACGTAGGGAAAATCAACAACTTGCACAAGCATAGCGTGGAGCAGGCGGGATTCGCCGTGCTGAAATCTCCGGATATTCCCTCTATCCTGGTGGAAACGGCGTTTATTACCAATCCGGAAGAGGAGCGCAAGCTTAATGATGAAAATCATCAGGACAAGCTCGTGGCCTCTATTCTGACCGGCATCAAAAAATACTTCTCCAGCAATCCAGCCCTGGCCAAGCCTAAAATGGCTGAAAAATAAGCACTAAAACAGGCGATTCTGCTTATGAAAATCACTTTCCTCGGCGCCACTGGCACCGTGACCGGCTCAAAATACCTGATCACCTGTGGCAGCAAGCGTGTGCTGATCGATTGCGGTCTGTTTCAGGGCTTAAAGCAATTACGGCTTAAAAACTGGGCCAGGCTGCCGATAGACCCTGCCAGTATTGATGCTGTCGTGCTGACCCATGCGCACATCGACCATACCGGCTATCTGCCCTTGCTGGTGAAAAATGGTTTCAATGGTCGCGTCTATTGCAGCAGTGCCACGCGCGATTTGTGCGAAATCATGCTGCCGGACTCGGCACACCTGCAGGAAGAAGAAGCCCGCTATGCCAATAAGCGTGGCTTTTCCAAACATAACCCCGCCTTGCCTTTGTACACTCAGGAGGATGCCGCCCGTGCGGTGGCCTTGCTGACACCAGTGGAATTTGAAGAAACAGTAGAAGTCGTGCCTGGGGTGACCATCAAGCTGTCACCCGCAGGTCATATTCTGGGTGCAAGCTTGGTGCTGCTTAAGGATAGCGCGACCTCCATTCTGTTTTCGGGCGACCTTGGGCGCTTGCATGATCCGCTGATGCTGCCACCGACGCCGGTGGCTGAGGCAGATTATCTGGTGGTGGAGTCGACCTACGGGGATAGATTGCATGATCAATCCACACCCGATGAGCGTCTGGCCGAGATCATTAACCGTACGGCGCGCCGTCGTGGCGTGCTGCTTGTCCCAGTGTTTGCGGTGGGTCGCGCACAAGAGTTGCTGTATTACATCCACAAACTGAAAAAGCAGGGCCTGATACCGGATATTCCTGTTTATCTGAACAGCCCGATGGCCGTGGATGCCACGGACATCTTCATGCGGCATGCAGGCGAACACAAACTCAATGCCGCAGAGTGCCGCGAGATCATGCGGACCGCACGCATGGTCAACAGCGTGGAAGAGTCGCAGGCGCTGAATGAAATCAACCATCCAGTGATCATCCTGGCCGCAAGCGGCATGGCCTCCGGTGGGCGCGTGGTTCACCATATCAAGGCTTTCGGGCCAGACCCGCGCAACACCATTCTGTTTGCCGGTTATCAGGCCGCTGGTACGCGCGGTGCGGCGATGATCAATGGCGCAAGTAGCGTCAAGATTCATGGCGGCTATGTGCCCATTAATGCCGAGGTGGAATTCATTTCAAGCTTTTCTGCACACGCGGATTACAATGAGATATTGCACTGGCTGGATAATTTTACGGCACAGCCGAAGCGTACCTTCATCACGCACGGCGAACCAATTGCGGCCGATGCCCTCAGACTTCGCATTGAGGAACGGCTTGCATGGAATGTGACTGTGCCTGAATATCTTGAGTCCGTGGATTTGTGATCCATAGCCACGACCCAAGCATGATGTAGTTGTATCGTTTATTTGTAACACCTGACCAAGGATAGGAAATGAGTAAAACAGCGTTATATGTTCGCCTGGAGGCAAAACCGGAAAAGGCGAAAGAGGTAGAAGAGTTCCTGAAAAATGCACTGCCTCTGGTGTTGGCCGAGAGCGAAACCATTACCTGGTATGCACTCAAGTTCACCGATACCGCATTCGGTATATTTGACAGCTTCAGCAGCGAGGATGGCCGCAATAGCCACCTGAAAGGCAAAGTGGCAGATGCCTTGTTTGCTGTCGCCGATGATCTGCTGGCGGAACAGCCGGTCATCATCCCGGTGGATTTGCTGGCATCCAAGATCGGTGCTGAAAGCGAAGTGGCGGGTGCCCAGAGCGTAAACACCAAGAAATACGGCCTGCGCTTTATCGACGGTTTGTAAGCTCCAAGCTTTGTAAGCTGCTTGCCCGAATGCGCTTGGTCGCTGCATGGTGAGCAAACTTCCTTCTGACTTTTAGCCATCCAGGATGGCTAAAATCGCATAGGTAATCATGGCCGGCTGCGGTTAAAATAGGCTTTCCATGATTACCCGGCCCCGTTTGCGCCTATTCATCCATGTCCCTGATTAAACTTCTGCCAGACCAGCTCATCAGCCAGATTGCGGCTGGCGAGGTGGTAGAACGTCCCGCTTCCGCCTTGAAAGAGCTGATGGAAAACAGCCTGGACGCCGGCAGCGCGGATATCGCCGTGACACTGGGGCAGGGCGGTGTGAAATTGCTGCGCGTGACGGATGATGGTAATGGTATTCCCCATGGCGATCTCACCCTCGCGCTGACACGGCATGCCACCAGCAAAATTGCCTCGTTGGATGATCTTGAAAGCGTTGCTAGCCTAGGCTTCCGTGGCGAGGCGCTGGCCAGTATTGCCTCGATTTCGCGCACCTCCATTACCAGTCGCCACGCTGAAGCCAGCCACGCCTGGCGTATTGCCGCCGATGGCGGCCTGCTGGGCGATGCGTCACCCGCGGCATTGGATCGCGGCACCATCGTGGAAGTGCAGGATATTTATTTCAACACGCCAGCGCGGCGTAAATTCCTGAAAACCGAGCAAACCGAATTCGGGCATTGTGAAGAAGCATTCCGCCGCATTGCCCTGTCGCGCCCCGATGTCGGCTTCATGTTGCAGCATAATGGCCGCGCCTTGATGCGACTCGCGCCAGGCGCGGCCAAGCGCAGATTCACCGAAGTGCTGGGGCCGGATTTTTCCGCCGAAGCGTTTGAACTGGATGAGTCTGCCGGTGGCTTGCGTCTCTGGGGCATGGCCGCCAAACCGACGTTTTCACGCAGTGCGCGCGATACGCAATATGTGTATGTCAACGGCCGCTTTGTGCGTGACAAGCTGATCAGCCACGCCATACGTCAGGCCTATCAGGACGTATTGCATCATGATCGCCACCCGGCCTTCGCCTTGTTCCTGGAGCTGGACCCTACGCTGGTGGATGTGAATGTGCATCCCAGCAAAACCGAGGTGCGTTTCCGCGAAGGGCAGGCCGTGCACCGGTTCATTTTCCATGCGCTGCACAAGGCGCTGGCGACCCCTGTTGGCTTGCCAGCCAATGGGCTGGTACCACCGCCTGTTGCCGCACCTGCCATCAGCTATTCTTCCGGCATCCCGGCTGGTCAGCCTTATCCGCGCCAGCAGGGCAGCTTTGATCTGCGCGCCAATGAAGCGCCGGGGTTTTATCAGACCTTGTTCGGGGGACTGCCTCGCGAGGCGGTTGATACGTCATCGCCATTGGTGTCCAGTGGCATCAACCAGCCAGACATGCAGGCTACCTTGGCGCCACCGCAAGCCTCTTCCGGCCTGAGTCCGGAGCAAGCTACGCAGGAGTACCCCCTGGGGTTTGCACTGGCGCAGCTGCATGGGGTTTATGTGCTCGCACAAAACGCCCTGGGCCTGATTGTGGTGGATATGCATGCCGCCCATGAGCGCATCATGTACGAGCGCCTGAAAAACGCGCTGGATGGCGATAGCGTTCCCATGCAACCATTGTTGCTGCCCGTCAGCTTCAATGCTGACCGCTTTGAAGTCGCCACGGTACAAGAGCAGCTGTCGACGCCAGAAGGCCAGCAAACCCTGCATCAGCTCGGGTTCGAAATTGTGCAATTATCACCATCGACCCTCGCGGTACGCGCCATTCCGGCCATGTTGCAGGATGCGGATGCGGTCGCACTGGCCCGCGATGTATTGCGCGACCTGCGCGAATACGGAGGCAGCCGCGTATTGACTGAACGCCGCAACGAGTTGCTGGCGACCATGGCCTGCCATGCCGCCGTGCGTGCCAACCGTATCCTCAGCATCCAGGAAATGAACGCCTTGCTGCGCGACATGGAAGCGACCGAACGTTCCGGCCAGTGCAATCATGGGCGCCCCACCTGGTTTCAGGCGACGATGGCCGACCTCGATAAAATGTTCATGCGTGGCAAGTAGCCAAGCCATGGTTTTTCTCTTGCTGGCTTGCGTGTTCTTCTTCATAAATGACGGCCGTCGCGGCCTATGTGTAGCCTCACCCGGTAAAGATCATCCCTCATGTTGAAAACGCATTACACCTACCCCCGTATTCTCTCCATTGCCGGCTCTGACAGCGGTGGTGGGGCGGGCATACAGGCCGACCTCAAGACCTTCTCCGCGCTGGGTTGCTATGGTATGACGGCGATTACAGCCTTGACCGCGCAAAATACCTGTGGGGTGCGCGCGATTCATGGCGTGCCGCAGGATATCCTGCGCGCGCAAATTGATGCGGTGGTGGAGGATATAGGCGTGGATGCGGTGAAGATCGGCATGCTGCATGCACCTGAAGTCGTCATCACCGTGGCGCAGGCGCTGGATGAGCATGGCTTGTCGCAGATAGTGCTGGATCCGGTCATGGCGGCGGCGAATGGCGCCCGGCTGATCAGCGATGAAGCCGTGCAAACCCTGGTGCGTGAGTTGTTTCCACGCGCCAGCGTGGTGACGCCCAATCTGGACGAGGCCGCCATGCTGCTGGGACGACCATTGCTGACGCAGGATGACATGCTGCAGGCTGCCGCCGATCTTTTGCAGCTGGGTGCACGCGCGGTGCTGGTGAAAGGTGGCCATATGCCGGGGCACGACGTGGTGGATATTTTTCAGGAGGAAGGTGGCGAGCCGCTGGTCATGCGCTCGCCCCGTATCGTCACCTTGAATCTGCACGGCGCCGGTTGCACGTTGTCATCGGCAATTGCCGCCTTTCTGGGCTTGGGCGAGAGCTTGCCGCAAGCGGTGATCGCGGCCAGAGATTACGTGATGCAGGCGATTGCGGCAGGAGCTGCGGTCAAGATGGGGCAAGGTACAGGGCCCATGAATCACGGATTCTCTCCTGTTGAAATGAAAATAAAATTAAATAAATAACAAAAAGTTAAGAATATTTGTTCATGTTGATTGTAATTAATGATCTGCCCCAGATTCCTGGCCACTATGCTCATGCATGCATGGGTAGTTTGGCATGAGTGAGCCGCTGACGCTTCCGCCAGCCATCTTTCTGATGGGGCCTACGGCGAGCGGTAAAACCGGTCTGGCCGTCGCCCTTGCTCAACAACTGCCAGTGGAACTGATCAGTGTGGATTCCGCGTTGGTCTATCAGGATATGGATATTGGCAGTGCCAAGCCGGATGCCGCTACTTTAAAGCTGGCCCCACACCATCTCCTGAATGTCATTTCCCCTTTGCAATCGTATTCCGCGGCGCATTTTCGCCATGATGCCTTGCAATTGATGGCCGACATCACGGCGCGTGGCCGCATACCGCTGCTGGTGGGTGGCACCATGTTGTATTTCAAGGCCTTGCAGGACGGGCTTAATAACCTGCCGCAAGCGGATGCCGATCTGAGGCAACGCCTGGATGAGGAGGCCGCCGTGTTGGGCTGGCCGGCCATGCATGCCCGCTTGGCAACCTTGGATCCGGAAACCGCTGCTCGATTAAAACCCACGGATTCGCAGCGCATACAGCGTGCCCTGGAAGTCTGCGAATTGAGTGGCGGTCCGATGTCCGCCTTGTTTGTCGACGATAACGGCAGCTCGTTTCCCTATCGCTTGCTCAAGCTGGCGCTGGTGCCGTCGGATCGGAGCGTGCTGCATGCGCGTATCGCCGAGCGCTTTGACCTGATGCTGCAACAAGGCCTGATCGCAGAAGTCGAACATCTGCGCCAGAAGTATCCAGCCTTGCATCTCGGGCTGCCATCCATGCGTTGCGTGGGGTATCGGCAGGTGTGGGAATTTCTGGATCAGCAGATCGACCATGCCACCATGCGTGAAAAGGGGATTGTGGCTACCCGGCAACTGGCCAAGCGCCAGCTGACGTGGTTACGTGGCATGCAGGATACGGTCGAGATGGATTGCCTGGCTTCTGATATTGAAGTCAAGGTACTTTCTGCAATAAATCAGTTCCTTGCAGAGGGAACCTGATCCCGAATATACGGAATCAGGTGAGGTGCTTGGGTACTAGCTGAGCGATTGTATGCGCTTGGCTGCGTCCAGGCACTCTTGCAAAGAGGCCACCAGCGCCATGCGGATGAAGCCCTTGCCGGGGTTGATGCCATGCGCCTCGCGCGCCAGGAAGCTGCCAGGCAGCACCGTGATATTAAGGTCACGATACAAGCGAATCGCGAGGTCAGTATCACTGCCGTCCGTCTTTGCCCATAAATAAAACGCGGCGTCTGGCCGCGAAGTTTCCATCGAACCTTGCAGCAACGGGGTGACCTGATCAAACTTTTCGGCGTACAGGCGCCGGTTTTCCTGCACATGTACTTCGTCATTCCAGGCGGCAACGCTGGCGGCCTGCACCGCAGGGCTCATGGCGCAGCCATGGTAGGTGCGATACAGCAGGAATTTCTCCAGGATAGTGGCATCGCCCGCCACAAAGCCTGAACGCATGCCTGGCACGTTGGAGCGCTTGGACAATGAGCTGAAAATCACCAGTCGGCTGAAATCCCGTCCCAGTAGATGGGCGGCCTGCAATGCACCCAGCGGCGCTTCGCCTTCGGTGAAATAGATTTCCGAGTAGCATTCGTCGGCCGCAATGGTAAAGCCATAGCGATCCGAGAGCATGAATGCCAGCTTCCATTGCTCCAGCGACATCACCTTGCCCGTTGGGTTGCCCGGCGAGCACAAATACAAGAGCTGGGTGCGCAGCCACACGCTTTCCGGCACACTTTCCAGATCCATGGCAAAGTCGTTTTCCGGCAGTGTATTAAGGAAATACGGTTCAGCGCCGGCCAAAAAGGCGGCCCCTTCATAAATCTGGTAAAACGGATTAGGGCAGACCACCACCGGCGCTGGCCGGCTGTTATCGATGACCGCCTGGGCAAAGGCAAACAAGGCTTCGCGGCTGCCATTGACTGGCACAATTTCCGTTTCTGGATTCATCAACGGGATGCCATAGCGACGGCTTAACCAGGCCGCAATGGCTTCGCGCAGGGCGGGTATACCCAGAGTTGTGGGATAATTGGCCAGCCCCGCCAGATTATCCACCAAGGCTTGCTGAATCAGCGCAGGCGTCGCGTGCTTGGGCTCGCCGATAGAAAGATTGACGGGGCTATAGTCTGGGTTGGGCTTGATGCCGGCAAACAGGTCGCGCAGTCGCTGAAAAGGGTAGGGCTGTAATTTATTCAGGTTTGGATTCATTCGTATATTTTAACGCAAGTCCGCCGGGCTTGGGCTGCGCCAGCAGCCCGAATGGCGGGTTAACTTCAAGAAAAGACGTTCTGTGGTATCGCAAAAAACAACACAAACCATCGCCAGCGCAGGCCTGCTGTTTGGCGCCCTCTGCTGGGGCGTGGTCTGGTATCCCTACCGGCTGATGCAGGAGGCCGGTGTCTCCGGCGTCGCCTCCAGTTTTTATACTTATACCCTGACGGTGTTTCTGGCGGCGCTCTTGTTCGGACGGCACTGGCGCGGGCTTTTCAAGCAGCCCGCCAGCATATTCTGGTTATGCCTGGTCGCTGGCTGGACTAATCTCAGCTATGTGCTGGCGGTCATTGATGGCGAAGTGATGAGGGTGATGCTGCTGTTTTATCTTTCGCCCTTGTGGACGCTGATTCTGGCGCATTTCTGGTTAAAGGAGCGGGTGGATGCCAAGCGCCTGGCGGTGATAGCGGTCTCGCTGACCGGTGCATTCATCATGCTCTGGCAGCCGGGAGAGTGGCCGCTGCCGAGCAGTCGCGCCGATTGGCTGGGACTGTCTTCGGGCATTGGTTTTGCGCTGACTAATGTCATCACGCGCAAGTCGGCGCATTTGAGCATTGTCGCCAAGTCGATGGCGGTATGGGTGGGGGTGATCGGCATGTGTCTGGTGTTTCTGCCGTTTCAGCCGCTGGCATTCCCGGCACCCGCAACATTCAGTCTCACCAGCTGGCTGATCATGGGCCTGATTTCGCTGTTGCTGATGGCGGCGACCCTGTTTGTGCAATATGGCATCACCCATATACCCGTTACCCGTGCGTCTGTTCTTTTCCTGTTTGAATTGGTCGTGGCGGCGGTGGCTTCGTATTACTGGGCTGGTGAAACCATGCAGTGGAACGAGTGGCTGGGTGGCGGGCTGATTATCCTCGCTGCGGTGGCTGCAGCCCGGGCGGAGGCGACATAGGGCGGCCATCGGGGCCAGGTGGCATGCTGAATCCATCGGGAGCGCCGACCTTGTCATCACTCAGGTCTAGCGCCACCGATATCCGTGCATGATAGCCATCCGCCTTTTCTATCGGCGACAACAGTAGCTGACTCCCATCCTTGCCGTAATGCATGTCGCGTGCATTACGCGTGTCACGTGGCTCGGGCTTTTTGTAAGGGGGATGCATGAAAACAGCATCGCTCAGCCGGTCATCAAAAAACAGTTGCGAAGTAAATTCGTAGATTCCCCCCGTGTTGGTCTGGGTACGTATCTTGAAATGGATATGTACCGCTCGCCCAGGATACCAACCGGGATAGATGGTTTTGAAGGTCACTCTGCCAGCCTGGTCTGACACTTGATACCCACGTAAAAACTTCTTACCCAGCGTATTCATGTCACTCACCCCTGAGTACACGCCTTGTGCGTCGCAATGCCAAATATCGACGGTGGCCCCTGCTAGCGGCCCGCAGCTGTGCTTTGCCAGGTTCAGCAGATCAATGGTCAATATCAGCGGTAAGCCAGGGCTGAAGAGATGCGTGACAGGGTCAAGACGGATATCACGGCGATTCAGCTGGTGATCGACAAAGTAGGGGCCTTCCGTGCGTTCTGGCTTGGCCAGGCATGTCGTATTGCTATTGGCACCAGCCCACATGGCGCGACACATCAATGGGGCGGTCAGCAGCATTGTCAGCAGCTTTCGGCGAAAACCGGAAAATGAATGGGCAGAGGACATGCGTGAAAAAACCAGATGGACAGAGCGCACCACTATAGCGCGCCTTGCCTGTTCTGGCGGTTATCTCACTGGCAAAAAAATGTAAAACTGGTGCGTGAGGTCAAGGCGCTTCAGATTCCTCTGCAAAGCGGATGCGCAAGGACAAATCATTGCGGGAATCGGCATTTGCCAGGGCATTTTCCTCGGTAATCCTGTCGTTGCTGTATAAGCGGAACAGCGACTGATCGAAAGTACACATGCCGATATCGTTGTTGTCGGCCATCACTTCCTTGATTTCTTCGAGCTTGGATTTCTGAATCAGTTCGGCAATGTAAGGGGTGTTGATCAATACTTCGATGGCGGCTGCACGTTTGGTGAGTTTGCCCGGGATCAGACGCTGGGAGACGATAGCGACCAGATTCATGGCGAGCCCCAGCAGCAGACCGGCTTTGCCCTCCGGCGGGAAGAACGAAATAATGCGCTCAATGGCCTGATTGGCATTGTTGGCATGCAAGGTAGCCAGACAAAGATGTCCGGTTTCAGAGTAGGCCATGGCGTGTTTCATGGTTTCCATGTCGCGGATTTCCCCAATCAGTATCACATCCGGGGCCTGTCGCATGGCGTTTTTCAGCCCATTGTCAAACGACAGCGTATCAATACCGATCTCGCGCTGATCCACGATGGATTTTTTGTGCTTGTGGATGAATTCGATGGGGTCTTCCAGCGTCAGGATATGGCCGGTAGCATTCTCATTGCGATGATCAATCATGGAAGCGAGCGTGGTGGATTTGCCGGACCCGGTAGAACCCACGACCAATACCAGCCCGCGTGGCTTCATGATCAGCTCTTTCAGGATAGGCGGCAGCCCGAGCGCTTCAAATGTGGGAATGAGTGCCTTGATGCAGCGGATGACGATGGCGACATCGCCGCGCTGGCGAAAGATATTGACGCGGAAGCGTGCATCCTCGATTTCATCTACGCTATAGGCAAAGTTCATTTCCAGCGTGGCTTCAAATTCCTTGATTTGCTCAGGTGACATGAGCGCATAGGCGACTTCCTTTACCATGCCTGGCGCCATTACTTGCGTGTTCACCGGCAGGGTTTTTCCCTCGATTTCGATATGGATAGGCGTACCGGTGCTGAAGAAAAGGTCAGATCCGTTTTTATCGACCATAAAGCGCAATACCGGCGTGATATCAATGGCTGCCATAGTCCTCCCCTGAGCATGTGATCGGCCTACTTTACCATAAGCCGAAGCCGCCGAAATTCGAGATGACAAAATGCAGTTGCGCGATAATGGTGCGCTATACTTCGGCATGCACGCGATGCTGGCAGAAATGCTGTCATGAATACCCTGAAACGGCGATTAATCAGGTGCCGGGGATGGCACAAGGCTTGCATTAACCAACCGGGAATTGACAACGACCTCATCTATGAAGCTTTATCTCAACACACACTATCTAACCCTGAACACTACCGGTGGCAAAGCCATTGCGTCCTTTGAATGTGCGGACGAAGCTGCCTTGCTGGCGCAGCTGGAAGCCATTACCCATGAGTACCCCGCCTCGGCGTTGGACGAGGCCCTGGTTTACCTGGCAGAAAGCGATAGCCCGGCAAACCTGGAAGCTGCCCTGGCAGACATCATGCCATTTCGCACCTTTTATGCCCGCCGGCGTTATCCCTGGTTGCTGGGCGATCTTGAGCAGCACGTGCAGATGCACTTTCAGCCCATCGTCGACTTCAGTCAGAATGGCAAGATTTTCGGCTATGAAGCCCTGTGCCGGCTGCGTGATCCGGATGGTCACCTGCTGAATGGTGAAGAGGCCTTTCAGCTGGCACGGCAGGTGCGCCGCACCATGGAACTGGATATTGTCTGCCAGCGTCTGGCACTGGCCGGCAAGGCCAATTCGATTGCCAAAGGCATCCCGGTATTCGTGAATGTCCTTCCGCAAACCATCATGCGTGACGACTGGTTGCCACCTTTGCTGGAAAATCTGACACGGCTCGGCATTGAGCAGCGCGATGTGGTAGTGGAGATCGTGGAAAGCGAAGATGTCTCGCCCGAACTTCTTGCCAAGTATTGCGACATTATCCGCACCCATGGCCTGCGTATTGCGCTCGATGACATGGGCTCAGGCTTCAATGGCCTGCGTGCGCTGGCGGCCGTGCGTGCTGACTTCATCAAAATTGATCGTGCCATCGTGCACGAGGCGCAGGGCAGCCGTGTACGTACGGTCCTGCTGGAAGCGATCATTTCCATGGCCCAGCGTCTGGGCTGCACCGTGGTGGCCGAAGGCCTGGAGCGGGTGGAGGACATTACTTATTGTCAGGATCTGGGGCTCACCTATGCCCAGGGCTATTACTTCGCCAAGCCGCAGCAAAAACCCGTCAGCACGGTGAATTCGCTGCCCACGCGCGATGAGTCGCACCGCTCGCACATCCCGGATGAATTCCGCATTACCGAATATGTCACGCGCGGCATGACCATGGACGTCAACACCCCGATAGACCAGGCCCGCAGGACCTTTCTTGAGTTTCCGGATGTGGCCATGGCCGTGGTGCTGGATGGGCAACGCCCGATTGGCCTGCTGAAGCGCGGCAAAGCCTTCAGTTATCGCAACCTGGCGCTCAGCAATTACTGTGACCCGCTGCCACGCATGGTGACCAACCGCATGCCGACCAGCATGCTGGCCCGCGGCTTATATCTGGAACGCGGGGAAGTGGAACCCTGGGTGATGGTGCACGAAGACGGCACCTACATCGGCATTTTGCAGCCGCTGGAAATTCTCTCGCAACTGATCAGTCGCAAGACCAGCACCGGCAGCCTGCACCCATTGAGCCAGCTGACGACGGGCCCGACCCTGCGTCAGTCGCTGGATGTCAGCCTGCGTAACAATCCGACCACCGAGCTGGTCTATATCGACCTTGACCACTTCAAGGCCTACAACGACCGCTACGGCTTTATCCGTGGCGATGCCATGATCCGCCTGCTGTCCGAAATCGTGCGCCAGGAATTCCAGGGCCGGGTTGGCATGCTGGTCGGCCACATCGGTGGCGATGACTTTGTGCTGATTCTGGATCATTACGATCCTGACTTGCCACAAACGCTGCTGTCGGTCATCCATCATTTCCAGACCCTGGCGATACATCTTTACGACGAAAGCGACTTGCAGCGCGGCTTCTTCACGACCGAAGACGGCAAGGAGCATCCGGTGGCGAGCGTGTCGATTGCCGTGGTCAATGGCAAGCAGGGACGTTTGTCCAACAGTGTGGCTGCCGCCGAGCGCGCGGCGACGTTGAAGAAAATCGGCAAGTCCAACATCGGCAGCATCATTGTGGTGGAAGACGAGCCACCACAGCTGATACTGCCGGAAACCGAGGATTATTCCGACTGGCAGGGCCGGGCGCTGGAAGCCTTGCGTTCGCTATTGGCATGGCACCGTAGCGAAGATGCCCACTGCCTGGATAGCTGCTTCTCCGAATATCCGTTCTTTGAGGTGGTGTTTGAGCTGGATGACAAGGGCGTGCAGCGCTATCCGAACTGGATCAACCCCAATATGTACGGCAAGATCAAGGCCGGTGGCGCCGGGGTGGACAGAAGCCCGCAAGCCTATGCCAACGTCGTGCTGCAAAGCCTCAAGCCGTATATCTCCAGCATTTACCTGTCGACCGCCACCGAGGATTTCTGCCTGACGGTATCGTTGCCCATGCTGGATGACAATGGCCGTTTGACCGGCATCCTGGTCGCCGACATCAGCATTGCCGCCATGGCCATGCTGAGCAGTACCTAGTCGTTAAGTCATATCTGAATAAAAGCCGGGCGGGCTCTTATACAGAGTCCGCCCGGCTTTTTTGCATCGTGAGGAATCGCTAGCGTTGCGCGCGCCAAATGTCCTGATATACCGCTTCCAGTTTCCGGGCAAACTGGCGGGTATCAAACAGCGGCAGGTCTGCCGAGGCTTGCTGCAAGCGTTCGCGCAATCCTTCCAGGGTTTCAGTGTCATGCCTCAGGCTGATCGCCATGGCTTCATAGGTCGTCATATCCGGCGCAATCAGTTCGGGCAGGTTTACCGCATGCAAAAGACTGCCCGCCACGCGCGAGGCAAAGGTATCGCCACTACAGGTCAGCACTGGCAGACACATCCAGAGGGCATCACTGGCGGTGGTATGCGCGTTGTAGGGCAGGGTATCCAGGAACAAATCGGCCAGCGCGTGACGGGCCAGATGGTCGGCCATGGCAACGCGCGGGGCAAACACCAGCCGTGCCGGGTCTACGCCCGCGGCCTTGGCAGCCTGCTGCAGGTTGCCGGTAGCGGTCGCATTGCTCTCCAGCAGCCACAGCACGCTGTCAGGCACCTGCTGCAAGATGCGCATCCAGCAGGCGAATACTGCCGGGGTGATCTTGAAGCTCTGGTTAAAGCAGCAATAAACGAAGGCCTCTTCCGGCAAGCCATAGTCAACGCGGGCCGGGGTTTTGCCGATAGGGCGGTTTCTGTCATTGGGCTGGTAGCTGCCCGGCAGCAACAGCAAGTGCTCGGCATAGTCCGGCTGGCTGGCAGCTGGGGTGATGTAGGCATCACTCAGCACATAGTCAAACAGCGGCGTGCCGTGCAGGCTGCCCATGGTGCCGGGGAAGCCCAGCCAGTTGATGCTGATGGGCGCAGGACGCAAAGCGACAATGCCCGTGCGGCTGCTTTGGGTAAAGCCGGTGAGGTCGACCAGAATATCAATGCCATCGGCATGCATGCGTCTGGCAGCGTCGACCAGCGACAGCGCGCGGATATCGACAAAGTGATCGACCGCATGCTGCAGACGTTGCCGCTCGGGACTACTGTCATCCACGCCATACGAATAAGCAAATACCTCCAGCTGATCGCGATCATGCAATTCCAGTAGTTCGGTAATCAATGCTGCCAGCGGATGACGGCGAAAATCGGCCGACAGATAAGCTATGCGAAGCTGCCGGCTTTCATGGCGGACATGGGTAAACGCCAGTTCCCTGGCCTGTGCTGCCAGACTGGCATAGCGATTCTCCAGCCAGCGGTCAGCACACAGGCGCTGCTCGGCGGCAGTGGTGCCGGGCATGGCCAGAAACGCAAACGGCGAAATCTGCGCAGTGGGCGCACTATGCAACCAACCCCGCACTTCGTCTATCTGCTGCTCCAGCCCTCGCCAGTCGGCCGCATGCTGCTGCTGGTGTATCAGGTGCACCCGGGCATGGTAGAGATCAGGCTTTAGCGCCAGCGCGCGCTGGTAGCAGGCCATCGCCTCTGGCAGCTGGCCCAGCTCGCGCAAGGCGTTACCCAGATTGTTATGGGCATCAGCATCGTCAGGAGACAGCGCGCTGGCTCGCTGGTAGCTGGCGGCGGCCTGCGCGGTTTTGCCCAGCTCGCGCCTGGCATTGCCCAGGTTGAAATGCAGGGCAGCATCGTTGGGCGCCAGCGTCAGCGCTTCTTCGTAACAGCGCTCGGCCTCGGCATAGCGTCCGGCATCCTGACAGGCATTGCCCCAAGCCAGCAGGCTATGGCCGAGGGCATCACGCACCTCGGCTTCAGCCGGATGCACGCGCAATACGCGGCGATAACAGGCGGCGGCATCTTCAAACTGCCCCAGTTCCTGATACAGGTTGCCCAAGTTGTTTTGCAGCACCAGATCCTTGGGCGTCAGCAACATGGCGCGCTCATAGCTTTTCAGGGCCTCTTGCCGTTTGCCAGCCGCCCGCAGGGTCAAGCCATGATTAATGAGCATATCGGCATTGCGTGGCTCCAGTGCAACTGCTTGAGCGATCAGCTCAGCCGCCTCGGCGGCGCGCTCGGTCTGGTAGCACAGGATGCCCAGCATATGCAGGCCATCGGCATGGCGCGGCGCATGTTGCAGCAATTGACGGTAGAGAAGCTCAGCCTGCTGAAAGCGGCCTTCACGATGGGCGCCGCTGGCCTGTTGGTAAAGTTGCGTGGGTGACATAAACCGATTTTACGAGGGATAGGCAGCGAGGCCAAGCACCAGGCGCTTAAGCCCCATGCTGCGCAGAAGAAAACGGTTGGGGTCCAGTGCCGCGAGGAGTTTGCTGTCGACCGGTGCAGGCTCGCCCGCAATCGCACTCGCCAGCATCTCGGCACACAGCGGGGCATTGATCAGCCCTTTGGAGCCATGGCCGGTATTGACATACAAGCCCGGCAGCCATGGCAAGTCCGCCGGGTTGGCCGTGTGGCGCGGTGGCTGGGCTTGCAAGGCTGCCGCATCGAGTACCGGGCCCGCCATGGGCAGGTAGTCCGGTGTGGCGGCACGAAACGCGGTGCGCCCCTCAAGTGCGTTGAGATCCAGTGATGGCAGGCTGGCATGCATGGCGGGCAGGGTGTGCGCCAGCATGGCAAGGTTGCTGGCATGGTCCTGCGCCTTGACGCCGGTATCGGCATCGTCAGCATCAAAGGTGGCACCCAGGCAGTGGCGACCTTGCACGGCGGGACTGATGTAGCCATCGCTACAGACGATAGTATTCAAGGGCAGCTCAGTTGCCGCGGCTGGTAACAAGGTAATCTGCCCACGTACGTTTTGCAGGGGAAGATGCGCGGTCAGACTGAAGTTCGCGCTATCAGTGGCAGCTGCAATCACTAGCACCGGAGCCTTCTCCAGCAAGCCATCCACGCCGATGACCTGCCATTCGTCGCCCTGGCGCTGGATGTTGAGCGCCTGGGTGGACAGGCGCTGATGGATGTTGGCATGGTTCACCAATGCGCGGCAGAAGGCCGGAGGATGCACCCAGCCGCCAGCGGGAAAATACAGGGCATCCTGCGCTACCGCCTGTCCGGCAAGCGCACTGGCTTCAGCACTGGAAAGCCAGTGCACGAGATCCGGCGGCAAATCACGCGCGGCTATCGCCAGACAGCGTTCGCGTTCGCGGGCGTCGTACGCCAGCTGCAGCAAACCGCAGCACGCATGGTCAGCTGCGCTCAGTTGCAATTGCTGTAACAGGCGCAAGCTATGTAAAAACCCATGCTGGGCCAGACGGCTCAGGAGGATGTCTTGCCCGGCCAGGCGCGGGTAAAGCACACCCAGTGGATTGCCGGAAGCGGCCTCGGCAATCTGCGGGTGACGTTCGATCAGCGTGACGTGCCAGCCGCGTTGAGCCAGGGCATGGCTAGTCGCACATCCCGCAATGCCGCCGCCAATGACAATCGCCTTGCCTGGTGCAGGTCGGGTGGGGCGTGCGGTCGCTGCATGATGTAGTTTGGCGGTGGCATGCTGCATCGTTGGTGCACTTGGGGAATTGCCAGCGCTTGGCTCGAGCGGCGTACCACCAAACTGCCCGGTAAGCATCTCGCGTTTACGGCCATGGCCGGGCACCTTGCGCACCACAAAGCCTGCTGCCTGCAAACCGCGTTTGACGATGCCTGCGCTGGTAAAGGTGGCAAAGGTGGTCCCGGCATGCGAGAGACGGGCCATCTGCGTAAACAGAGGCACCTGCCACATCTCCGGATTGCGCGACGGCGCAAAGCCATCAAGAAACCAGGCATCGACACAGGCTTGCAGGCTGTGCAATGTTTCTGCCACATCGCCAATCAGCACGGTCAGTATCACGCGGCCATTTGCCAGTGAAAGCCTGTGCATGCCAGGGGCCAGCCATTGATATTGGGCTAACAGCTCCGCGCTGTAGCGTGAAAACTCGGGCCAGCTGGCCCAGGCTTGCTCCATATCGCTGAGACTGAGCGGGTGTTTTTCGGTGCTGATGAAATGCAGACGGGCATCATGCGGGGCGGTTTCTTCCCATAGCTGCCAGGCGCACAGCAGATTGAGCCCGGTGCCAAAACCAGTCTCGGCGATGGTGAAATGGCGCGCCTGATATCCCTCATTTCCCTGCCCTGGCTGACCATGCATGGCCAGCCAGCGTTCACGCAACTGGTTGTGTTGCAGAAAGACATGGCGCGTTTCATCCGGCCCGCTCTCCCGCGAGAAATATACGTCCTGGTAAACCGTGGAGTAGGGCTCGCCATCGCGCCATTCAATCATGGGCGTTCCTGCGCGTAGAGTATCTGGCTTGGGCTTGCATGCTGAGGTGTGAAGTCTGGGTGGCTGTCTTGAAAGCTGTCTTTAAATACAGCGCTGTATAATACGATATATGCGCACCCTGTACATCCCCATTCTCCCCGTCACGCTTGCCAGATGACGCCGCTACCGACCAATGAAGCCTCTGCCTGGCTGCGCCAGCATCTCACCGGAATGCCAGCGGGTGCTCATGTGCTGGATGTGGCGGCGGGATATGGCCGCAATACGCGCTGGCTGGCAGCCCAGGGCTTTCGGGTAGAGGCCGTGGATATTGATGCCACGGCCTGCATAGGTCTCAGCAAGCTTGCCAATGTCGAGGCGCTATGTGCTGACCTGGAGTCTGATCCGTGGCCTTATGGCGTACATCTGTTTGATGCCGTGGTGGTATGCCGTTATCTGCACCGGCCATTGTTTCCTTCGCTGTTATCCAGCATCAAGCCCGGCGGTCTCTTGATCTACGAGACCTTTATGCGTGGGCAGGAACTCTTGGGGCGACCGCAGAATCCGGACTTTCTGCTGGAGCCGGATGAGCTGCGGCAAGTGGTCACGCCAGGGTTTGAGGTGCTTGCCTTTGAGCAGGGCTTGTTCAAGCAGCAGAGCCCCGCCATGATGCAGCGCATTTGCGCCCGCAAGCAGGCCGGCTGATCCAGGCTTAAGCCGCAGCCACCGGCGCCCGGCGGTTTTCCGGCTTGACCAGCAGCATGTGCACATCGCCCAGCGCGCGCTCGGCAAAACCACCCTCGCAATAGCAAAGATAAAACTCCCACATCCGAATAAACTCATCCGGGTAACCCAGCGCTCGGATGGCGGCTTCATTGCGGAAGAAGTTGTGGCGCCACTCGGCCAGGGTGCGGGCGTAATGCGGGCCTATGTCTTCCAGGTCAAACAGGCGCATATCGCTCGCCCGGGTAATGCTTTGCAGCATGGCGGTAACGGAGGGGATGCAACTGCCGGGGAATATATAGCGCTGAATGAAATCCACCGAACGCCGCGCTGCATCGTAGCGCTGGTCGGCGATGGTAATGGCTTGCAGCAGCATCATGCCTTCCGGTTTCAACAGACGGGCGCACTGCGCGAAGTAGGTATCGTAAAACTGATAGCCCACGGCCTCGATCATCTCGATCGATACCAGCTTGTCGTATTGGCCTTCAAGTTCACGATAATCCGTCAGCAGAATGCTGATCTTGTCGCTGAGTCCGGCAGCCGCCACGCGCTGTTGCGCCAGATCATACTGCGCTTGCGAGATGGTGGTGGTGGTCACCTTGCAGCCATAGTGGCTAGCGGCATAGATGGCAAAGCCGCCCCAGCCGGTACCGACTTCGACCACATGATCCGCCGGACTGAGCTGCAGCTTCTGGCAGATACGCTCCAGCTTGTGCAGCGAGGCTTGTTCCAGCGTCATGTCATCGCGCGCGAAGATGGCGGAGGAATACATCATGGTCGGATCCAGAAACAGCTGGAACATGTCGTTGCCCAAATCATAATGCGCGGCAATATTCTTGCGGCTACCTTGCTCGGTATTGCGGTTCAGCCAGTGCAAGCCTTTCAGCAAGGGCTTGAACAGGCTGGCAAAGCCACCTTCCAGCGTATCCATTAACGACTGGTTGATCGCCATGAGACGAATCAGTCCGGTGAGGTCATCGCACTGCCAGTAGCCTTGCATGTAAGCCTCGCCTGCGCCTATGGAGCCGGCAAAAGCAATGTCCGCATAGAAACGGGCATCCAGCACAGTGAGATGCACGCGCAAACCCGAACCCGCTTTACCAAAATGCAGCGTTTCCTGCTGCTCGCTCACGATCAGCTCGCCCCGGCTCAGGCGGGCCAGGCGTTGCAGCACCAGCTTTCTGGCAAGCGATTGCAACCAGCCAGCTTTTTGCGGCAAACGGGTGATCGGGCTAACGGTGGGCAGGGCAGGCTTGGATGTCATGGGTTTCAGGCTCATGTATGGGTTAGTTAGCGAGAGTTAGGGTTGTCGGGAATCGGCGGGTTGCGGATGACTGAAAAAGGGCACGCGCTTCAGCCACAGACATAGCGCTTGCCAGTAGATGGCACGAATCACGTTCAGCGTCATCAATGGGTACTGCAACAACAGCAGGTTAAGACGAACGCCACTCAGCGGTTGTCGCTGCAATTGCAGGGTGGCATCAAACATCTTGCCGTCGGCATGCAGATTGCGCATGTGCACATTCAACTCAGCGCCTGGCGCCGAAAAAAACCAGTCGTAGTCGATATCCATGGGCATGAACGGCGACACATGAAAATCCTTGCGCATGGCAAAGCGAAAGCCGCCTTTTTGCGGCTTATCGCAGTTCAATACATAGGCATGGCGCTCGCCCCAGGGCGTGTTGGTGATGTCGGCGACGATGGCGCGCAATGTGATGCCATCCGCATCAAAGCAATAGTAAAAACTGACCGGGTTGAAGCAATACCCAAAGTAGCGCATATGCGTGAGCAGCCGGATAGGGCCAGTCAGCACAATGCCGGTTTTTTCATGCACCAATTGCTGCACCGCCGTCTTGAGCGGCACAGCGGGGTCGCCCAGATAGTCCTGGCGGTTAAACCATGCAAGATTACGGCGTGCGAATGACCAAAGCCAGCGTTGCCTGAACAGCGTAGGCAGCTCGTCAAGATCGAGATACATCATGAACAGCCGGTAGCGGAAGGCATGCAGCACAGGCATGAAGCGGCGATGCCGCACCTCGCCGCTGTAGATCGCGCTCTTTGGCGTCTTCAGGCTGTTGCAGGTGTCAGAATGACGCGGATCAGGCATGTTTGAAATGCTCCAGCGCGCGCAGGGCGCTGACCACGCCATCTTCATGAAAACCATTGCGCCAGTAGGCGCCTGCATAGGCGGTGCGATTCACACCGCTGATTTCCGCATGGCGCAGCTGCGCTGCCGCCCCGGCAGTGGTGTATACCGGGTGATGGTAGGTGAGCCGCTTGATAATCTTGTCTTCGGCAATACCCGCAGTGTGATTCAACGTGACCAGCAATGGCTCGCGGGACTGCAAGCCCTGCAGGATGTTCATGTTGTAGGTGACCGCCACCCGGTCTGTCGGCGTCGGTGTCACGTGGTAATTCCAGGCCGCCCATGCCAGCTTGCGCTTGGGCAGCAGGCGCCTGTCACTATGCAGCACAATGCTGTTTTCTTGATAGGGAATCGCCCCCAGCACTTCGCGCTCAGCGGGTGTTGCATCAGCTAACAAACGCAGCGCCTGATCACTGTGGCAGGCAAAAAACACCCAGTCGTAGAGTTCTTCTGTGCCACCCGCCGGGGTAATGGCGACTGCGTTTTCCAGGCGACGTACCTGGCTCACCGGCGTGTTGAGGCGTATGCGATCTGCAAAACCGGCGGTCAGCGCCTCGGCATAGCGCGCCGAACCGCCACGTATCACGCGCCATTGAGGCCTGTCATTAACCGTGAGCATGCCGTGGTGATGGAAAAATCGTACAAAAAATCGGGCCGGGAACGCCAGCATCTGGCGCGGTTCGGTTGACCAGATGGCCGAGCCCATGGGGATGATGTAGTAATCGATAAAATCCTGGCGGTAGCCGTGGCGCGCCAGATAGTCCCCCAGTGGGATTTCTTCGCCGTCTTCCAGCAGTTCCAGCGACTCGCGGTTGAAGCGCAGGATGTCATTGATCATGCGGTAGAACGCGGGCCGCAGCAGATTGCGGCGCTGGGCAAACAGCGAGTTGAGCGTGGTGCCGTTGTACTCCAGCCCGGTTTTTTCACAGCGCACGCTGAAGCTCATGTCGCTGTTCTGCCAGCCCACGCCGATCTCATTCAGCAGCTGGATGAAATTGGGGTAGGTGCGGTCATTGAACACGATAAAGCCGGTATCCACCGCATAAGACTTGCCTTCGTGCTGGATGTCATGGGTATGCGTATGGCCGCCAATGTAGCTGCCAGCCTCAAAGACGGTGATGTTGTGTTCGCGCTGCAAATGGTAAGCCAGGGTGTTGCCGGCGATACCGGCGCCGATAATGGCGATTTTCATAAGGTGTTCTCGTTGCTATTTACGCGCCGGGCATTGCGTATTTCTGCGGGAATGCTGCGCAACTCGCGAATCAAGCCTAGCGCCTGCAGGGCTTTCAGCCCATACCAGGTAATGTCGATTTCCCACCAGTAAAAGCCTTGGCGCGCGGCCCCGGGATAATGGTGATGATTGTTGTGCCAGCCTTCGCCCAGGGTAAACAGGGCAATCAGCGCATTGTTGCGGCTCTGGTCGGCGGTCTGGTAGCGACGGCTGCCCCAGTGGTGGGCCAGTGAATTGACGCTGAAGGTGGCGTGGTAAAGCAGTACGGTGGAGATGACAAAGCCCCACACCAGCATCTGCCAGCCATTGGTGCCCCACTCGGGCCGTATGCTCTCCAGCCAGGCGCCCAGCGCATAAATGCCAGCAGCCAGCAGCAAGGGCACCACGATGTCAAAACGATCCAGAAAACGGAGTTCGGGAAAAGCGGCCAGCTCCTTCACACGCTCGGTGCGGGTGGCAAAATGCGCATCCGATAAAAACCAGCCCACATGGCTCCAGAAAAAGCCATGATGGACAGGGGAATGGGCATCTTCCACCCGGTCTGAATTGGCGTGGTGATGGCGGTGCATCGAGGCCCACCACAACGGCCCGCGCTGCACAGCCGTTGCCCCCAGCAAGGCAAATACAAATTGCATGAAACGGCTGGTCTTGAAGGCGCGATGCGAAAAATAGCGATGGTAAAACCCGGTAATGGCAAACATGCGCACCAGGTACAGCAGGCCCGCCACCACCACGGCAACCGGGCTCCAGCCCACCCAGATCACCGCCAGGCAAGCGAGGTGCAAGGCCACAAAGGGCAGGGCGCGCAGCCAGTCCACTTGATTGCTGGCATGGGCATCCACGTTTGCAGGCGCAATAGAGCTGTCCAGCCAGCGCAGCAGCCGTTGCTGTATGGGTCTTGCCTGCGGCATCAATCCGCCCCCTTGGCTGGGGTCGGCAGGGCTTGCTGCGGCACCTTGCGCAAGGCCCGGCTATCGTAGCCCAGTGCAATCACCTCGGCGACCAGCTTCTGGTAAGTGTCTTCGTTAATCTGCGGCTGCCGCGCCATGATCCACACATAATCGCGGGCATTGCGGGCAATGATAGTGTGCTGATAGTCGCTATCCAGATAGGCAATCAGGTATTCCGCCTTGATCGGCCAGATAAACTGCATGCCCCATACCGCGTTATGCGTGCCTTCGCGGACAAAACCGCGTGGGTTATAGGTTTTGAGCGGGCCATCAAACGCCCCCTTATTGAAGGTGAAGGTCGTGGCGATGGTGCCATCCTTGTCCAGTTGATATGACTCCACGGCGTTATAGGCTTCGGTTTCAATCGCGGTGGGAATCACGGCGATGACATACCAAGGCCCCATGAAACGGGCGAGATCAACCTCGGGTACCGGCGTGATGGGTGGCAGCTGTTGTGTCGCACAGCCGCCAAGCAGGCTGGCGACAAATGCGGCAACACACGCCAGGCTGCGGGATTTGAAACGGGAGTTTTGCATGATTAGCGTAGCCTGTAGTTGATGATGTAGCCTTCCGGTGTGGTAGAGCGCAGCGCCATCCATTGCTGATCACTGGAATACCACAGATCTATCTTGAGTTTGGGCGCCTCCAGCCGGTAATGCTCGGCATCGGTGGGTTGGCCTTTGACGGTGATGCTTTCCTTGCCCAGCGCGGTAATTCGGGTGTCCAGGTACTCACCCGTCTGCGGATTCAGCAAGCGCGCCTGCTTCAACATGGCCGGATTCCAGTAGGCAAAGGTCATGACGCAATCGCCCAGCGTTTTGGGCTTGGGCGATTGCAGTACAAAGGCGGCTTTATCCGTACTTTTGTCCAGAGCGCCTTTGACGATGGTGGTCTCGCGGTTTTCTTCCGTACGGGCCTCAATCGCACTCAGACAATTGCCATTCCACTGCTCTTTGGCCGTGTGGCGATAGCGATAGGCATTAACGAATAAAAACTTCACATCAAAGCTGGCTTCGCTGGTGAGGGTGCGCTGAGCGCCGTTTTCTTCCAGCGCAAAGCGATGCTGGCCTATGGGTTTTTCATCCAGGAAGACATTAAATTGCCACTCCTGCGCATGCGCACTATGGCAAACAAAGGCCAAAGCCATCCCGCTGACGTGCCAGAGTTTCATCTTATTTCTCCTTGGGCAGGCGAGGTTTGGGAAACCAGGGAAAGAACGCCGAGGTGGTTTTTACATAGTTGGCGTAAGCAGGGCGACGGTCGCCTATATCTTTTTCCAGCAGCGCTACACCACTGACCTTGAGCAGCAGCAGTGTCATCAGCAGCGGCCCGGGCAATGCCCACCAGGCGCCTGCTGACAGTGCCAGTAAATAGAACCCCCACCAGATGCTGAACTCGCCAAAGTAATTCGGATGACGGCTGTATCGCCATACACCGCGATCCATCACGGCACCAGCGGGTGCACTGGCCTTGAAGCGGGCGAGCTGCCAGTCCGCCAGGCTTTCCCATGCCAGCCCGTTCAACCAGAGCGCGACGCCCAGCACATCGAGCCAGCCGAGCGGAGCGCTTGATAGCAGACTGCCCAGCAAGGGCAGGGAAACCAGCCAGGCCAGCACCGCCTGCAACCCAAAAATGATGTAGAGGCTTTTCAGCCAGAAATGCGGCTCGTTGTTGCGCCGTATCGCCTGATAGCGATGGTCTTCATGCGGGCCGCGATTGCGCCAGCTGAGGTAGATGGTCAAACGCAGCGCCCAGATCGTGACCAGGCCGAGAATCAGCCAGGTACGTGGCTCCACGCCGCCCAGCCAGGCATAAACAGACGCCGCCAACAGAAAGAACAGGCTCCACATGCTGTCGACAATGGTGACGTTGTGCCGATAGACGCTGATACCCCAGCCCGCCAGACCAAACAGCGCCATCGCGGCCAGCCCCTGCAGATAAATGTTGCCATCAAACATGCGACCACCCCTGTTGGTGATGGGATGCAGGCACATAGCCATCAAAGCGTGCAGCCAGCCACAACAGCAATGGCGTCAGACAGGCCCAGCTGATGGCGAGCACCAGCCAGGTAACATGGCCGGGCGAAATGGTGATGGCGCCGAGCCGACTAGCCGCCAGATAGGCCAATGGGCCACCGATCAAGCCAAATACGGCTGCTAGTGGCATGGAGCCGCGCAGCCAGCGCAGGCTGACATTCAGCGTGGATGCAAACAGCAACCACAGGCATAGCATCCACGCTGGCAGCAAATCACCTGGCCATGCGCTTTCCGGATAACTCACCAGATTGAATGTCAGCATGGCCTGATCACACAGGCCACCGATGATCACGGCGAGCGCGAGCAGCCTGATCTCTTGCCCGGGAAGCAGTGCCTGACGAAGATGCCAGTAGAGGATGGGCACCGTGCATGCCACGCCCAGCCATGGCAGTGCATGAGCGCCGCCCCATACGCACGCCATCCAGCCCAGCTGAAACAGCACAAAATTGATCAGTTTTAACGACATGGGGGCGACCTCAAGCCGCAGGACGCTCAAACTGGTAGTGGGTGACCCACCACTCCTGGCCCTGGTTGTAGCCGAACAGTTCCGCGCAGGACATGAAGAAAATGCGCCAGCGATTGCGCCACATTTCAACATGGTGTTCACCATACGTGGCGGCCAGAATGGGCTCGACAGCGTCAGTATGCTCATCCATGTTTTCCAGCCAGGCATTGGCGGTCTTTTCGTAATGTGTGCCATCCCAACGCCACATCTGACGAAGTTGCAGGTGCTGTTGAAAGCGCATCGGAAGATCGTCACTGGGCATCATGCCGCCGGAGAAGAAAAAGCGGCTCATCCAGTCATCATCCCCGGCCACTTCAAAGGCATACGGCGTCATGCGATGCACAAAAATATGCATGAAGAAGCGTCCACCTGGCACCAGCCAGTCATGCACCTGCTTGAACATGATCTGGTAGTTACGCATGTGCTCAAACATTTCCACCGAGACTATCCGGTCAAACTGTATTTCGGTATTGAAGTTATTCATGTCGCAGGTAATGACCTGGATATTGGGCAGGCCACGACGCATGGCTTCAGACACGATGTACTCACGTTGCGACTTGGAGTTGGAAACGGCGGTGATCCGGCTATTCGGGTAATGCTTGGCCATCCACAAGGTCAATGAACCCCAGCCACACCCCAGCTCGAGTATGGATTGTCCATCCTGCAGATCGGCATGCTCACAGCTCAGCTGCAAGGCCAAGGCTTCTGCTTCGTCCAGCGTGCGCGTATTTTCATCCCAGTAGCATGAGCTGTATTTGCGATGTTTGCCCAGGCAGTGCTGGAAAAACTGGGCCGGCACTTCGTAATGCTGGGCATTGGCAAGTTCGGGCACCAGGGCAATGGGCGCCTGCCGCATGCTGGTGATAAAGGTGGTTTCAATATCTGCGGCAGCGGCGCAATCGGATGCGGCGATGTCTTTCAGTCGCACTTCCAGCAGGCGTCTGATACCTGCGCGTATCGCATAATCAGGTACCAGTCCGCGTTCAGACCAGTCAATCGCCAGTTTTGTCACTCGCATGAAAAATCCTTAATGTAGATGCTATTGCTTAAACGCTCGCCACATTCAGGCTTTGCGCGAACTTGTTCTTGAATGACTCGGCAATCCGTTTGAAACTCTGCTCGATATCCATGCCCAGCGGCACTGCGCCGGCATCCTTGATGGCATCATGCAGGGTGACGGAGGATTGACCACCCACAAACACGGGCACATTGGTCGCATTCACCAGATGCGTCAGCTGACGTTTCATCAATGAAGCGTCAGTCATGAATGAGGCGGACAGCACAATGCCGCGCGATTTTGATTGCACGACGGCGGCTGGCAGCTCTTCCATCGGCATGTCGGTACCGAGCAGAATGCAACGGTAGCCATGATCATAGGCACTCAGCGCAAACAGCAGAATGCCGGCTTCGTGACGTTCGCCTGGCATGCAAGCCGTCAGCAGGGCAGGGCCGTAATCGCGACGCTTGCGGTGATGAAAGCGGGCTCCCAGCTTGTTGCGCAGATACACGCCGAAGAAGTGTTCCTCGGCGACGGTACCGTCACCTTTTTCCCAGCGCTCTCCGAGGCGGATCAGCATCGGCATCAGCAGCATGTCTGTCACGATTTCAATGGAATAGAGCGACAGCGCTTCGTTATAGGTGCTCTCAAGCACCACTTCATCAAAATTGGCAACAGCCGCCGTCATGCGGGTGATCAGACGGTTCCAGAACTCTTCTTCCTGATTGCTGTAGGTATTGGCTTCGCCGGAAATCAGCGAAAAATTAATGCGACTGATGGGAATGCCCTTATCCAGCAGATCCACCACCCTGTGCAAAATGGCAATCTGGTCTTTGGTATACAGCCGATGCCCTTTGGGTGTGCGCACGGGTTCGATGAGGCGATAGCGGCGTTCCCAGGTCCGCAGCGTGACAGGATTGATCCCGGTTAATGCCGAGACGGTACGTATTGGGTAAGCGTCTACATCTGGATTAGGCATGTTAAAGACTCCTAAGAAGAAAATATTGTTGTTTTATTTTTGCCTACATGAGCATTTCTTATATTTCGATTCAAAACCTATGCAAAAGTTTAATTTATTTATACATCAATAACTTATTCAAAAAATACTTATTCAATACTTATTCAACAAAGGCTTATTCAATCCAGGGAAGTGGCATGAGGCCGCTATGTGGTCCTCTATGTCGCAGCCTGAAAGCAAGGGCATTGAATCCAGCGCAGAGTGGACAGACATCGGCTCGCAAGAGTGCCATGGGCATGGACTGCATAAACTCTTGGTGCACAAGGCAGTAAGCCGAAAACTGGGAGCCAAGACTCATTTGCCCGGTGCAAGGGAGCCCATCTCACGTTAAAAACCAGGCGAGCTCGCCTTGATAAAGGACCGGGGGCGGAAAGCATCGTAGCGTTTGCTAAAGGCGTGCCGGCCGCCTTGCAAAGTCTTGGCTGGCAACAGGGGAGGTTCGTTGGGAAGTAACAGGGGAATGGCCATTATGCTTATTGATCTTATGGTTGGTGGTATGGCATTTGATAAGTCTTTATACTCCGCCTCATGCTAGAAACAGTCCCGGGTTTAATCAAGAGGCGCTTATGACAACAAGAGGCAAAAGCCTTGCTGCACAATTAGTTTCAGTGTTTTTTCTATGCATGCAGCTTGCTGCGGCTTCTGCGCAGGCCGACAGTACTGACACGCATATTCAGCAGGCGCTGAAGAGCGAATGGCCAAGCTTTGGTCGCGACTACACTAATCAGCGTTTTGCGCCGTCAACCATCATCAATCGCCAGAATGTGAATCAACTTGGCGAAGCATGGAAGTTCAAGTCTGGCGTGGTGGGCAGCTTCCAAACAACGCCCATCGTAGCGGATGGTGTGATGTATCTTTCCCTGCCATATAACCATGTGGTGGCATTAGATGCGCGCACGGGCAAGGAGCTCTGGCGCTATGAACACCAGCGCCGCCCCGAATGGAAAATGTGCTGTGGTCCGGCTAATCGCGGCGTGGCTGTTGGCTACGGCAAGGTGTTCATGGGCACAGTCGATGCACGCCTGATCGCGCTGGATGCCAAGACCGGCAAACTGGTCTGGGATATTGATGCGGTCGACCAGGCGGTGGAAACCGAGGGGCAGGCATCCCTGGACAGCAAGGACCCCAACAGCCATGCCAAGGTGTCCGGTGGCACTGGCATCGGCATTGCCATGGCACCTATCGTTTACAAGGGCAAGGTGTTGGTGGGCATCACCGGGGTCGGTTACGGCTTGCACATTGATAATCCACGTGAGGATGCACCTCTGGGCGCTGTCATTGGCTTGGCCGGGCGCTATGGCAGGCCGGGGTTTATTGCGGCATTTGATGCCGAGAGCGGCAAGCGTGTATGGCAGTTTGATACGATTTCGCCCGAACACTGGCTTGGCCAGTTTACCGTCAAGACTGCCGATGGCATTACGCTGGATCGCGATGTGGCTGCCGAAAAAGCCCAGGCCAAGCAGCATCCGGACGCCTGGCGTTACGGCGGTGGCTCGGCATGGAGCACGCCAGCGCTGGATCCGGCCCTGGGCCTGCTTTATTTTGACACAGGCAATCCATCTCCACAGATGAATGATATTGAACGGCCTGGTGATAACCTCTATACCGTGTCCCTGGTGGCGCTGGATATTGAGACAGGCAAGCTGCGTTGGCATTACCAGCAGGTGCCGCATGACCTCTGGGGATACGATCTTGCCAGTCCGCCTGTGCTGTTTGATTGGCAACAGAATGGCAACATCATTCCGGCGGTGGGCCAGGCCAGCAAGACGGGCTGGTTTTATGCACATGACCGCGTTAGCGGGCGTCTGCTTTTCAAGTCTGAAGCGTTCGTACCGCAAAAAAACCTGTTTCAAAAAGCCACCAAAGAAGGCACCACGCTTTACCCTGGCATTTTAGGGGGCGCCAACTGGTCCCCCGTGGCAGTAGACGCGGCAGCCGGGCAGGTATACATCGCCGCCATTCACGCACCGATCAGGTATACCCTGCATGAGTCGGTAGATCCAGATGGCAAGCAATTGCGCTACACCTCCTCAGAACCTGCTGAAGAGCCACGCTGGGGTCTGCTGTCGGCCGTCAACCTTGCCAGTGGAAAAATCACCTGGCAACACAAAACAGTCCAGCCCTTGGTAGGAGGCGTGCTGGCAACCGCGGGCGGATTGGTGTTTACCGGTGAGGGCAATGGAAACTTTGCCGCGTATGACTCCTCCAACGGTAAGCTGCTATGGCAGGCGAAGGCGGATGCAGGCGTGAATGCACCCGCCATCAGTTATGAAATCGATGGTGTTCAATACATTGCGGTAGCCGCTGGTGGCAACGCGATTTTCGGGTACAAACAAGGCGACAGTGTGCTGGTATATGCATTAGGCAAATAACGCCTGATTGCCAGGCCTCCTTGTGACTGCCGCTCAACAATGACAACAAGAAAGGCCTGCATGACAACATTACCTTACCCGCTGGCGCTAGCCTTGGCGCTGGCATTCAGCACGCCAGCGTTTGCAGAGGATACCTGGATACTCGCTAGTCAAGGGGAGTCATTGACCACTGGCCAGAGCCTGACACTGGATGTGGTGAAGCCCGACAGTCTGGCAGACTGGCCGCAGACCTTGCAGTTGAAATTGTCAGGAAGCGGTGTCAGCGAAACCGTTGACCTTGCGCTGCAACCTGCCACGAGCAGCACCAGTACCCGGCGCCAATACACGGGGCTGGTGCGCTCGGCATATAAAGGCGTCGTGCGTGCCGACATTGCCAATGGGACTTCCAATCGCATTCTGCTGGTGGCGGCGGATGGCGACAGCAGTCCACCCATGCAGGTGGTCAGCCCATCTCAGGTTGCCGAGCCTGTATCTTCGGATGCGCCACCCAAGCTGGTGATTGCCAAGCCGGGGGAAGAGCCTGCGCTGACGGCCAATGATCCCATTTATTTTCTTCTCGGCTCCAACGATGAGCGGGGCAAGGATGCACGCTTCCAGATCAGCTTCAAATATCGCCCCTTTGCCCCGGATGGCAAGGTGGCAGATATTGCTCCCTTCCTGACCAATCTGTATTTTGGATACACCCAGACCACCATCTGGGATATTGGCGAGAAGTCCAGCCCATTCCGCGATACATCTTATCGCCCCAGTCTTTTTTATGAGTGGGGAGGGAGTGGCATAGGCTTGATGCCGGATGAGTGGCGAGGTGGCGTCGAGCACGAGTCAAACGGGCAGGGCGGCGTCGACTCCCGCTCCATCAATATCGCTTTTGTACGCCCGGCCTGGCACTGGTCCATGCCAAGTGGCCGCAGTCTGAGTTTCATGCCCAAAATCTATCAGTACCTCGACAAGGAAGACGGCAACTCGGACATACAACGCTATCGCGGTTATGTGGACTGGCAGTTGCGCTATGGCCGTGAGGATGGCTTGATGCTGAATGGCCTCTATCGTCAGGGCACCGCTGGATACAGCACGGGGCAAGTCGATGTGACTTATCCAATTAGCGACAAGATATTCAACCGGACAGGCGCTTTCATCCATTTGCAGGTGTTTTCCGGTTACGGAGAAACCTTGCTTGGATATAACCGTAATAACGACACGCAAATACGCCTGGGCTTGTCGCTGACACGTTAATCAGTAGTGTTGAGCAATGGAACACCTGTAGCGATTCGGTACAGATATCATGTGGTGCCACATGGCAGGATTGGATATGAGGTGAATCGCAAGCCATTGATCTTGTTATGTAATTAATTTTTATCGTGATATGGCATGGGTCTTTCGCTATCCCCAAAAGGCGTCCGTCCGGACACCGGTCGAGGGGAGAGCTCACATGCTGTTAAATTTCAAATCCATACAAACAAAAATAGCCGTTGTTGCTGGTATTTCATTGCTGGCAAGTGCCGCCATCCTGGTGACCTTCGGCTTCATTTCTTCAAAAAACAATCAGCAAGTCGTGTCAGAGCAAGTGTCGGGTCTGGTTGACCAGAATACCCGGGAAAGCCTGAAAAACCTGGCGGGAGCCGAAGCCGGCAAAATCCAGGCCAAATTTGATGTGGCCCTGGATGCGGCACGCACTATGGCGCATACCTTTGTGCTATCCAAAGACACGGCCGAAAACCTGCCGCTGGGCCGCGATCAAATCAATGCCATCCTGCTGAGTGTGTTGAAAAACAACCCTGACTTTAACGGCACCTACTCCTGCTGGGAGCCCGATGCCCTGGACGGGCAGGATGCCCAGCACCGCACCGGAAAAAATGGCAACAATGCGATCACCGGTCGCTTTACGCCATATTGGAATCGTGATGCCAAAGGCAATATCGCCGTGCAGCCACTGGTGGAATACGACACGCTGGACAAGCATCCGAATGGCGTCATGAAAGGTGGCTGGTATATCGGCCCGCATGACACAGGCACTGAAAGCGTGCTCGATCCTTTCCCTTACATCGTGCAGGGCAAGCAGGTATGGCTGACCACGCTTTCTGTGCCCATCAGCCTGCGCGGCAAGTTTTACGGGGTTGCCGGTACCGATTACAACCTGGCATTTGTGCAGAAACTGGCTGAAGAGGCTGACAAACAGTTGTTTGAAGGCAAGGGCGAGATCGCGATTATCAGCAACATGGGCCTGATCGTCGGCGATAGCGAAAACCCCGGTATGATCGGCCAGGCGTTCAACACGCTAGTAGGCGATGGTGCCGCGGAGCAGTTATCGAATATCCAGTCTGGCGCAGCCAATGTCAGCGTCAACGACAAGACCGGCCAGATGCTGGCATTCGCCCCCATTAACCTGGGACGCACCGGTAAACCGTGGGCAGTGATGATAAAGGTGCCGACGGCAGTGGTCATGGCCAAGGCGCATGCGCTTGATCAGGAGCTTTCCTCGCGCGCGACCCATAGCACGATACTCCAGGTGGCGGCCGGCGTGGGTGTGGCATTGGCTGGTATTCTTTTCCTGTGGTTCGCGGCGGGCACCATCTCCCGGCCCATCCGCCAGGCTGCAGATGTTGCACGCAAGTTATCCCAAGGTGACACCTCAGCCGTAATGTCGGTAAAAACCCGTGATGAGACTGGTCAGCTGATGACCGCCATGCAAGGGATGTCCGATTCCATCAAGCGATTGATCAGTGACACTACCATGCTGTCGCAGGCAGCCATCGCAGGAGAGCTGGCAACCCGCGCGGATGGTCAGCAGCATCAAGGGGATTTCCGCAAGGTGGTGGAAGGCGTCAATGCGACGCTGGATGCCGTGATTATCCCTTTGAATGTGGCCGCCAATTATGTGGACCGCATTTCGCATGGGGATATCCCGCCGCTTATCACAGACAGTTACAACGGAGATTTCAACAAGATCAAGCACAACCTCAATACCTGTATCGAGGCCATCCAGAATCTGGTGAGCGAAGCTGGCCATCTGGAACGTGCGGCCGTCGCCGGGCAACTGTCGGTTCGCGGCGACCTTGAGCGTTACCAAGGGGAATTCCGTCGTGTGGTAGAGGGCTTCAATGCCACACTGGATGCGGTGATTACGCCCCTCAATGTCGCTGCGACGTATGTCGATCATCTGGCAAAAGGGCAGTTCCCCCCCAAGATTACCGATGCCTATGAAGGCGATTTCAATATCATTAAAAACAACTTGAATGACTGTATTGATGCCGTGAAGGGACTGGTGCGAGATGCCAGCATGCTGGCAAACGCTGCTGCTGATGGCAAACTTTCAGCCCGCGCCGATGCCAGCCAGCACCAAGGCGATTACCGCAAGGTCATCGAAGGCATCAATGTCACACTGGATAACGTGATTGGCCCTTTGAATGTCGCCGCGGATTATGTGGCCCGTATTGCGCAAGGAAACATTCCTCCAGTGATTATTGAGCCATACGCCGGCGATTTTGCTGTACTGAAGGAGAACATCAATACCTGCGTCCTCGCTATTAACAACCTGGTCAAGGATGCCGACATGCTGGCGGATGCGGCGCGCCAGGGCCAGGTGACCGTGCGGGCGGATGCCAATCAGCACTCCGGGGATTTCCGTAAAATTGTGCAGGGCGTGAATGCCACACTGGAAATGATAGTGACGCCGATCATTACGGTAAAAGAGGCCACCGAAGCCATCAATACCGCTGCGCAGGAAATTGCCCAGGGTAACGTCGACTTGTCCCAACGCACCGAAGAGCAGGCTGCCTCTCTGGAGGAAACTGCATCCAGTATGGAGCAGCTGGCGTCTACCGTGAAGCAGAACGCCGATAACGCCATGCATGCCAATACATTGGCAACGGCCGCGTCCGGCGTCGCGGTCAAAGGTGGCGCGGTGGTAGCCGATGTCGTCAAGACCATGGCATCGATCAATGAAAGCGCACATAAGATTGAGGCGATCATTACCGTGATTGATGGCATTGCATTCCAGACCAACATCCTTGCACTCAATGCCGCTGTGGAAGCAGCACGTGCAGGCGAGCAGGGCAGAGGCTTTGCCGTGGTTGCTGGCGAAGTCCGTACGTTGGCACAGCGCTCTGCATCAGCGGCCAAGGAAATCAAGGAGCTGATTACGGATTCGGTGGACAAAACCATGGCCGGCACCCAGCTGGTGGAGCATGCTGGTACCACCATGAGCGAGCTGGTCAGCTCGGTAAAGCGGGTCAGCGATATCATGAGCGAAATTGCCGCGGCGTCTTCAGAGCAGAGCGAGGGCATCGCCCAAGTCAACAAAGCGGTGACGCAAATGGACGAAGTCACCCAGCAAAACGCAGCCTTGGTTGAAGAGGCTGCGGCTGCTGCTGAGTCACTCATGATGCAGGCGGACGAGCTGAAGTCTGCTGTCAGCGTATTCAAGCTGGATCCATCAGCATCTGGCAGTGCAGTTCGTCTGGCCGTCGTGAGCAAGTCGAATATGGCGCGCGCGCAACCAGTGCGAGCATTGGTAAACCGCAAACCGGTACTGGCTGCCACCAATACGGATGGCGATGATTGGCAGACGTTCTAAAGATGCATTGGCGTTAGAAAAAAGGATATTGATACGATGTCCGGAAAACAAAAAGCCCCGCAAGTGCGGGGCTTTTTGCTGTACCAACCAGTTAAACGTAGTAACGACGTCTTGTCGCCATGAAACCAATGAGGCCGAGACCTGCAAACAGCATCATGTAACTTTGTGGCTCGGGAACGGCCGACACTGGAATGGTGATATCAGCACCCGTGAAATAATGGTTGGCGTTGATCTGAATATTGGAATTCCAGGCATTTACGATCACGTTGCCGTTAATCTGGCCACCACCACCTTGCACCGTTGCATATGGCGCCAGGATGGAGCCATATACGCCGACATTGTTGAAATTCAATGTCGTGGCTTCATAAAAGTTGAACAACACATTGTAGTTGCTGAAGCCATTGGGTGTGCCGCCCTGAAAACCAGCCACGTCACCGCTGACATTGACGATAATGGTCTGGTTGGATGAGAGCTGGGCAAAATTGGAATAGTTCACGGAATACAGATCGGCACCGCTCACATTAAATACTTGCACAGCGCTGGTGCCATCACCAGTAAAGGTGACGCCGCCATATTGATAAGTTGCCGTGCCATTGGCGCTCAACTGAGAAAGGGAGGCTGACAAGGCAATCAACTCGGTCTTTTCATCCGAGAATGAAAAAGGAGCCGTACCGCCACTGATTGTTGCCCCGCCACCCAGGCTGGAGGTTGTGCTGGTGCCAGCCACATAGGCATTGCCATTATTAATGGAGCCATTGGTGTAGTCGAGGTTGCCACCAACCACCAAGGCATAGCCGTTATATGGCTTGTTGTTGGCGTTAACACTGTAACCGGTGACGGTTGTGTTTCCGCCCACTGCAACAGCGCCTTCAGTGTCACTGTACTGGCTGTTGAAATTGGAAAATACGAATGCGTTGAATTTTCCCGCAACCCCCAAATCAACTGCTGCATGAGCGGATGCAGTCAGCGTCATGAATGCGAGTGCCAGAGCGGCAGACTTTGTTTTCGTAAACATGATATTTCCCCGTTATTATTTAAGTATTGTATTGTGCGTGCAGTTTACTTGCCGAGAAAAATGGCGAATATTGTACCGAAGTACAGGTAAGCACTTTTTGAATGGATTTAAAGATGAAATGAGTGCGAATGTATCAAGTCGCGAGCCCCATTCAGCGTCAAAGAAAAAGCCCCAAGCTTTTCAACTTGAGGCTCTGTCTTTTTTGAATCTACCGGCCAACTTATTCAGCTAACCAGTGGACGCTTTATTGGCGTCCCCACGGGGATTCGAACCCCGGTCGCCTCCGTGAAAGGGAGGTGTCCTAGGCCTCTAGACGATGGGGACAAGAGAGGCAGTATTCTACACTACTTTTGCATTAATTCAAACTTCTAAATTAAGCATTTTTTTACTTTTCGTAACCCGGTCAATGAAGACTGGTGGAGGTAAGCGGGATCGAACCGCTGACCTCTTGCATGCCATGCAAGCGCTCTCCCAGCTGAGCTATACCCCCGAAAAAGTTGCGCCATATTAATGACCGAAGCCGCGCCTGTCAACGACTTTTAGCGAAATGACCTAAAAAACTTCGGTATACCGAGATGCTGATCAAGCAAAACAAAAGCTAAGCCAATGATGAAAAACATGAATACCGGCCGCACTGGGATTTATCTCAATTTTTCCGATTCCAACCATGTTTCCAACTGCGCAAATCAGCGGGCATCAACGAAAAAAAAGCCCGACAAGAATGCTCGGGCCTAAGGGATTGAAGTTTGCAGTTTTTGCACTGCTCCTCACCATAGTCCGGCGTATGGCAAAGTGTAAAGCCTGAGTGCGCTTGCATAAGTAGTTGAGGGTTTATTTGAATTGCTCTTCGCCAAGGAGATTCAGCCAGGCAAAGCAAGAATGGCACGTAGCCTGCAGGCGGTGAGACTCGACAAGTATTAAAGATGCGCGTCACTAAGGTAATTCTTACATGGTTTTGCTGGTTTATCTTATAGCCGATCCAGATGGAGGCGGGGAAACTGAGCGTTCATCCATTAATTAAAAACAAGGAGTTACGCTATGGATAATAAAGAAGTGATTTCCACACTGAATGATCTCATCGAAATCTCCAAAGACGGCGAAGAAGGTTTTCGTCAGGCTGCCGAGAATGTAGAAGTAACCCCTCTCAAGGAATATTTTCTTGATCGCTCGCAACAGGTCGCAACCTCGGTTCATGAGCTTCAGGATCTGGTTCGCACCCTTGGCGGCCAACCCGAGACTGAGTCCAGCGTGTCCGGTGCACTGCACAGGCGCTGGCTGGATTTCAAAACAGCACTGACCAGTAATGATACGGTGGCTGTGCTGAACGAGACCGAACGTGGTGAAGATGTCGCACTGGCCAAATACAAAAAAGCCATCGAGAAAGAGTTGCCATCCACCGTCCGCAATGTGGTGCAACGTCAGCTTGAAGGCGTGCAGCGCAACCATGATCGTGTGAAACAGCTGCGCGATGCTGCCCGGGCAGAGGTTGGCTAGCCACAGCCTGTATTAACGCAGGGGACTTTATCCCCATGCATAAATAATAAAGGCACGCTTGGCGTGCCTTTATTATGTTGATGCTGGATATGTATTATTAACCGCGAATATTCGACTGCGCGTCAAACTGGCTCAGTTCAACCCGCGGCAAAGGTTGCCAGCCCGGTTGACGATGCTCAGCCACTACATTGGTGAAAATGCCGCCGCGTACATAAAACTTGGCGGTCAGGCGCATGAATTTGGGGTCTGTGGCAGCGACCAGATCATCCAGAATGCGGTTGGTCACCGCTTCATGGAAGCAGCCCTCATCGCGGAAAGACCACATGTAAAGCTTGAGACTTTTTAGTTCCACGCACTTTTGATCGGGGATGTAATCCAGATAAAGCACGGCAAAATCCGGCTGGCCGGTTTTGGGGCATAGGCAGGTAAACTCGGGAATTTCCATGTGAATGTGAAAATCACGGCCTGGCTGCGGGTTTTCAAAGGTTTCAAGCGCTTTCGTGGGTTGACTAGACATAAGGGCTACCGTATAAATTGAATGGATTGGATGTGGACTCGCCCGTGAGTGTTCGGTTCACATCGCACAATCACTTATTATACAAGCTCGCCCTCACGATAAAACACATTATAAAGTGCGCCTCACTCACCTTAAATTAGCCGGATTCAAATCCTTCGTTGATCCCACTACCTTGCATATCCATGGTCAGCGGGTAGGGGTCGTTGGCCCGAATGGCTGCGGAAAATCCAATGTCATGGAATCCATACGCTGGGTACTCGGCGAATCGAGTGCCAAGGAAATGCGAGGCGACTCCATGGATGCCGTGATTTTCAATGGCTCGGCCAACCGCAAGCCTATCTCGCGTGCCAGCGTAGAGTTGATCTTCGACAACAGTCTGGGTGGCGCTGGCGGCGAGTGGGCGCAGTATGCCGAAATCTCCGTCAAGCGCGTGATCGAGCGCGACAAAGGTTCCAGTTACTACATCAATAACAGTGCGGTCAGGCGTCGCGATGTCGCCGACCTTTTCCTGGGGACAGGCCTGGGCGGTCGGGCATACGCGATTATTGGTCAGAACACCATCTCCCGGATTATTGAAGCCAAGCCTGAAGAAATGCGCGTGTTTCTGGAAGAGGCTGCCGGCATATCCAAATACAAAGAGCGTCGCCGCGAGACCGAGTTGCGCCTGCGCGATACGCGCGAAAATCTGCTGCGGGTGGATGACATCCGCCAGGAAATGGTCAAGCAGATTACCCGCCTCGAATCACAAGCGGTCGTCACCCTCCAATACCATGAGCTGCAAAAAACCCTCAAGCTAAGCCAGGGCCAGCTGTGGTTGCTCAAGAAACGTGACGCGGGCAATGGCTGGGAGAAAACCCAGCGCCAGGTGGAAAGGGTAGCCAACGATCTGGAAGCGCAAATGGCGGCATTACGCCATAGCGAAAGCGAGGTCGAAACCTTGCGCCAGCGCTATCAGGAAACCAACATCATCACCCAGCAAGTGCAGACCTTGTATTACGAAAGCAATGCAGAGCTGGCCAGGCTGGAGCAACAGGTCAAACACACGCAGGAAGCCCGTGACCGACTGCAGCAACAATTGCAGCAGATTGATGCCCAGCGCACCCGGCTGGAAAGCCAGCAAGCAGCATTCAAGGAGCAGCTTGCCGCCCTGCAGGCGCAACAGCTGACGGCCTCTACCGGTGAAACAGAGGCGAGCGCAGCGCTCGCAACACAAAAAGCGGCCATGCCTGACATCGAGCGCGCATTTCAGGCGGCCTTGCATACGCACTCGGCGGCGCAACGCAGCCTCAACGACGCCGAACAATCCATCCGGCTTGAAACCACCAGCATTGAGCATATGGAGCGCAGCCTCGCCGAGTTGACCCAGCGCGAGCGCAAGCTGGAGACGGATCGTCAGCAGCTGAGTGTGCCCGATGAAAACGTACTTTCCCAACTGCAGGCCGAGCATGCCGCAGAGCAGCAGGCGATCACCACCCTTGAGCAGGGCATCGCGCAACTGCGCCAGCGCGAACAGGAGCAACAAGATGCGCTGCGACTGGCTCGCGAAACTTTATTGGCAAGCGAGCGACTTTTTACGCAAACAGAAGCCCAGATCAATTCGCTGAGCAAAATCCAGCAATCGCTGGGGCGCGAGAGTCAGCTGGAGTCGTGGCTGAAAAATAGCGGTATCGCATCAAGCGAACGTCTGTGGCAACAGCTCAAGATTGCCGACGGCTGGGAAGTCGCCGTGGAAGCAGCGCTAGGGGCCAGGTTGAATACGCTGATGCAGAACGGCATATCTCAGGCGCGCTCGTCCAGGCCACCAGCCGCGGTAACCCTGGGCGCGATGGTGCCGGAAGCAACGGCACTCGCCGGGGCTACGCAACGCGCATGGCCACGACTGCTGGACCGTATCGATCTGAAACATATCGGTGCCGCCGGCGTTCTCGCCGACTGGTTAAGTCAGATTTATATCGCGGAAGACGACGACCAGGCCGAGCAAATGCAAGCGGAATTGAGTTCCGGTGAAATGCTGATCAACCGCCACGGCGATATCTATACGCGTCATAGCGTCAGCCTGCATGCGGCCAAATCCGAATTGAACGGCGTGCTGGAACGTCAGCGCGAGCTGGATGCCCTGAACAGCGCGCTGCCACAGCAGGCAGCCAAGGTAAGCGAAGCCAAAGCGGCATTGCTGGCACATGAGTCCACTTTGCAAACCCTGCGCCAAGATAGCCAGCAACAGCAACAGGCCTTGCGCGTGCAAACCCAGCAGCATCACCAGCGACAACTTGAAATTCAGCGCTTGCAGCAACAAAGGCAGCATGCGCTGGAGCGTGGCAAGCAACTGGCTAATGAGCTGGCAACGCTACGTGAGCGGCGTGCCGAGTTGCAAGCCCAGTTGCAGCAAAAGCAGGATGCGATCAAAGCCTTGCAAGCTTCCGTGACGCAACTTCAGGAAGAGCGCCAACGTACACAGCAGCAACGCTTTACCGCAGAAAACGCGTTGGCGCAGGCACGCGCTAATCTGCAAAAAGCCGAGCGTGAGGCGCAAGAGCAGGTGTTCAATAACAAATTAATTACCAATAATATCAACGATTTAAATAATAGACTTCAATCCACTTCAGAAGAGATGGATGCTCTGGTGGTGCGCCAGCAGGAAACAGACGCCATGCTGGCTGCAGCCAAGATGGACACCTTGAAGTCCAATCTTGAGCAGGCCGTCAATGCCAAGCAGGTGCGCGAAGCCGAGTTGGCCGCGGCGCGGGATGCTATGACCGTCGCCGAGCAGGGCCTCCAGGTGCAGGAGCAGCAACGGATGCAGATTGAGCAATCGATGCACCCTATGCGCGACAAGCTGGAGCAGGCACGCCTGGCGGAGCAACAGGCCAGATTGCAATTTGAGCAGTGCCAGCAAGGGCTGGAGGCCACAGGTCTGGATGAAGCCGTGCTCGGCGAAAACCTGCCCGCACAGATCAAGGTAAGCGATCTTGAGCGCAAACTGGGCACGCTGAATGAAGAAATAGAGGCATTAGGCCCGGTCAACCTTGCCGCTGTGCAAGAGCTGGAAAGCGAAAAAGAACGTAAACAGTACCTGGATAGCCAGGCGACCGACCTGGACCAGGCCATACAGACGCTGGAAGATGCCATACGACGCATTGATCGCGAAACCCGCAGCCGCCTGCAGCAGACCTTTGACGAAGCCAACCGTCACTTTGGCGAGCTGTTTGCTTCACTGTTTGGCGGCGGGCAGGCGCGTCTTGAACTGCTAGGCGATGAGATACTGGATACCGGCATGCAGGTGTTTGCGCAGCCACCTGGCAAGAAAAACAGCACCATTCACTTGCTATCGGGTGGCGAAAAGGCGCTGACAGCACTGGCGCTGGTATTTGCCTTGTTCCGGCTTAACCCGGCGCCATTCTGCTTGATGGACGAGGTAGATGCGCCGCTGGATGACAGCAATACCGAACGTTTTTGCGCGATGGTAAAAAAAATGTCGGAGCGCACGCAATTCCTGTTTGTAAGTCATAATAAAATAACAATGGAGATGGCCCAGCAAATGATAGGGGTCACTATGCAGGAGTCGGGGGTTTCTCGCGTGGTGGAAGTTGACATGCAAATGGCGCTGCAGATGCACGAGTCGGCCGCCTAAATCAACGATTCCGCTTTATTTACAAGTAAACACCAATAGAGTGCATTAACACATGACCGATTTACAGCTAGCATTGATTGCCCTGGGCGCACTGATCATCATCGCAGTCGTGCTTTTTAACTGGTGGCAAGAACGTAAGCTGCACAAAGAAACCGAAAGCCGTTTTGTCGAGCCTGAAACCGATGTGCTGATGGACGAAGACTTTCGCATCGATCCCCACACCGTATTGCGGGGTGACAAACGCGAAGAGCCTGAGGAAGAAGAATTCGTGGTTCGCGTGCGCATACAGGATGACGAGTCTGCGCCACAAATGGCGCCTTCCTTTGTTGCTGAGCCAAGTCTCAGCGTCGAAGAGCCTGAAGTTAGGGCTGAATCTGCATTCAGCGAGACTTCCGTCAAAGAGTTGTCCGTCAATACAGATAGCACAGAAGACTATGCCGAAGAAGAAGAAGCACCACCCGCATATACCGCAACCAGTTTAAGTGATTTACCCGCCGAAGAATCCATTGAACCTGCGTTGGCAGCAGAGCCCGCCGTCAAACTGGGTTCGACAACGGCGCCTTGGGATGAACCTGTTGCTGAAGCATCGCAACCTGCTGATGCGCCAGAATCCATCGCACTGCCTGCTGATGTGGATGCGCAAATCGACCTTAGCGCGATTCTTTACCTGCCGCGCCCCTATAGCGGCGCCGCTTTGCGCCAGCAGTTCCTGAACTTCTCCGAGATTGACAAGCCGGTGTATGCCTTTGGTCTTGATGCCTTCCGCGAGTGGCATTTGCTGACACGCGAGCAGGAGCGGGGCGAGTTTACCCGCTGTGTATGCAGCCTGCAGCTGGCAGACCGTTCGGGTTCGGTCTCGCGTGAGATGCTGATCCGTTTTCAGAATGCAGCGGAAGATATTGCCCTTAATCTTGGCGCACAAGTGGAATGGCAGGGCGCACCTGATCCGCTGGTATACGCCCAGGCGCTGGATGCGTTTTGTATCGAAGTCGACAAGCTGGTCAGCCTGCATATCGTGCAAGGCAGTAATGGCCCGTTCACTGGCACCAAATTCCGTGGCCTGGCCGAGGCCAGTGGCCTGGTGCTTGGCAACGATGGCGCTTTCCATTATCGCGATGAGCAGGGCCATACTTCATTTTCGCTGATCAATCAGGATAGCAACCCCTTCAACGCCGACATGCTGCGCACCGTCGTGATCAAGGGCGTGGTGTTCCAGCTGGATATCCCCCATGTGAAAAACTGCACCGAGGTATTCAACCAGATGGTCCTGGCCGCACGTCAGATGTCCAACAGCCTGAGTGCCAATCTGGTGGATGACAACTACCGTCAGCTCACAGATACGCAGATAGACCGCATTCGCCAGCAGCTGAAAATGCTGCATGCGCAGATGATCACCCGCGGCATCATGCCCGGTGGCCAGACGGCCGCCCGTTTATTCTCCTGAGTTTGCATTTATTGCCCCCTGCCTATGACGAAGCCAGACCCCAGCCAGGGAGCATTGTTTGACAATGCACCAGCCACCGTGACCTCTGCCACGCCAGAGGTCCAGATCCGCCAGCTGCGCGAGCAGATCAATCTCTACAACTATCAATACTATGTGCTGGATGACCCCAGCGTTCCGGACAGCGAATACGACAGGCTGTTTCGCGAGTTGCAGGCGCTGGAGCACGCTCACCCTGAGTTGCTCACGCCGGATTCTCCCACGCAACGTGTAGGCGCATCACCGCTCAAGGCTTTTGCCAGCGTGCAGCACCGGCAGGCCATGCTGTCGCTCAACAATGCCTTTGAAGAAAGCGAGCTGACCGCCTTTGACAAGCGTATCCGTGATGCCCTGGGCATTGCCCAGGTGGAATACGCAGTTGAGCCCAAGTTTGACGGCCTGGCCATCACGCTGACCTATGAAAATGGCCTGTTTGTGCAAGGTGCAACCCGTGGCGATGGCTACACCGGCGAAGATGTCAGTTCCAACCTGCGTACCATACGTGCCATTCCCATGCGTCTGCCAGTGGAACATCCCCCCGCGCTGATTGAAGTGCGCGGCGAAGTGCTCATGCTGAAACGGGATTTCGACAAACTGAACCGCCAGCAGGCCGGGCGTGGTGAAAAGCTGTTTGCCAACCCGCGCAATGCCGCGGCAGGCAGCTTGCGCCAGCTTGATCCCGCCATTACCGCGACGCGTCCCTTGATGTTTTTTGCCTATGGCCTGGGCATCGCCGAAGGCGTGCCTCAGCTCAGCACGCATGCAGCCGCCATGGATTATCTGGCATCGCTACGCCTGCCTGTGAGCGACCAGCGCGATACGGTGCAAGGCCTGGAAGGGTTGCTGAGCTATTACGCGCGCATAGGCGCGGCCCGTCCCAATCTGCCGTTTGATATTGATGGCGTGGTCTACAAGGTCAACAGCATTGCCCAGCAAAACGAGCTGGGCTTTGTCTCGCGCGCCCCGCGCTGGGCAGTGGCGCACAAATTCCCGGCACAAGAGGCGCTGACTGAAGTGCAGGCCATTGATGTACAGGTAGGCCGTACAGGCGCCATCACGCCAGTCGCGCGCTTGAAACCGGTCTTTGTCGGCGGCGTCACCGTCACTAATGCCACCTTGCATAATCAGGATGAAATCGATCGCAAGGATGTGCGCGTGGGCGATACCGTCAGCGTGCGCAGGGCAGGGGATGTGATTCCGGAAGTCGTGGCCGTGGTACTGGACAAGCGCCCAGCCAACACGGTTGCCTACCATTTGCTGGAAGCCATTAACTATCAATGCCCGGTGTGCGGCTCGCATGTCATCCGGCAAGAAGATGAAGCCGTGGCGCGCTGCACCGGCGGTCTGTTTTGCTCTGCGCAACGCAAGCAGGCTGTGCTGCATTTTGCCTCGCGCCGCGCCATTGATATCGAAGGCCTGGGCGAAAAGCTGGTTGATCAACTGGTGGATGGTGCGCATATTCATACGCTGGCCGATATCTACCGCCTGGATCTCGCTACGCTGTCGTCGCTGGATCGCATGGCCGAAAAGTCTGCCCAAAACATACTCGACGCCTTGCAAGCCAGCAAAGCCACCACGCTGGCGCGGTTTATTTACGCCCTTGGCATACGCAATGTGGGCGAAGCCACGGCCAAAGACCTGGCACGCTATTTTGGCAGTCTGCAAGCCTTGCTGGCGGCAGACATTGAACAGTTGCAACAGGTACCGGATGTCGGCCCCATCGTCGCGGAATCCATACGCCAGTTCCTCTCCGAACCGCATAACCAGCAAGTCATACAGGACCTGCAGGACGTCGGGTTGCATTGGACAGAATCCGACGGCGCCGGCACGCAGCAAGGCGTGCTCACTGGCAAAACCCTGGTGCTCACCGGCACGCTACCTACCATGTCGCGCGATCAGGCCAAGGCCTTGATTGAGGCCGCGGGTGGCAAGGTGGCAGGGAGTGTTTCCAAGAAAACCGATTTTGTCGTGGCCGGTGAGGAAGCTGGCAGCAAGCTGACCAAGGCACAAGAGCTGGGCGTTGCCGTGATTGACGAAAGCGGCCTGCTGACACTGCTGGAGGACGATCAGTCCAGCCATGACGACTGAAACGCCCATCGCCTTGCAGGCGCTCCTTCCAGACGTCATCCGCATCGCAAGAGAGGCTGGCAAGGCGATCATGGAGGTGTATCAGGGCGAATTTGCTGTCACCCGCAAGTCCGATGCATCGCCCGTGACCGCTGCCGACCTGGCCGCCCATGAGGTCATCGAAAAAGGCCTGAATGCCTTGCCCTGGCAACTCCCCGTGCTATCGGAAGAATCAGTGCTGGCACCTTACTTCGTCAGGCAGCAATGGCAGCATTACTGGCTGGTTGACCCGCTCGACGGCACGCGCGAATTCATCAAGCGCAATGGCGAGTTCACCGTCAACATTGCGCTGATTCATGAGGGCATTCCGGTCTTGGGCGTTGTTTACGCGCCGGTGACGGGCGATCTTTACCATGCGGCGCAGGGCGCGGGTGCCTTTCGCCAGACAAACGATGGCGAGCCACGACAGATTCATGCGCGTGCGCTGGCATTACCCCATATCACCATCGCCGGCAGTCGTTCGCACAGCCAGGTCCGTATGCAACATTTTATGGAACAGCTCAGCCGGAACTATTCACCTCCGCAGCTAATCTCTATCGGCAGCTCCCTTAAAATCTGCCTGGTGGCAGAAGGGCGGGCGGATGTTTATCCCCGGCTGGGCCTGACCTCGGAATGGGATACCGCGGCCGGCCAGTGCGTGCTGGAGCAAGCGGGCGGACATCTGGTGGATATGGCAGGCAACAGACTGATCTATAACCGCAAGGAAAGCCTGCTGAATCCTGAATTTTTCGCATGTGGCGCCACGCCGCATGCCTGGCAACTTTATCTGGAATAACGATGCGTTTAAGAGTCTTTTTGTTTGCAGTGATGGTGGCCGCCAGTACGCTGGCCCAGGCCGGAGACGAAAATCTGGCGGAGAAAATTGCCGCCTGTAACCGCGCCATAGGCGAAGGCGATGCTTCCAAGGCCTTGGCCTTTGCCGAGCAGGTGTTGAAACAGGATAAATCCAACCGCCAGGCCTTGCTGTGCAAGGGCCGTGCACACGGCGGCACCGGCCAGTTTGACCAGGCCATCAATGCCCTGATGGCCGCTGAAAAACTGTCGACCACCCCCATGGAACACATCATCGCGCTCACCCTGATCGGCAATGTGCAAAAGAGCGCCCAGCACTATCCCGAAGCACTGGCGGCTTACCAGCAGAGTCTGGCCCTCGCCAAGACCGCCAACGATGCCAACTTCCAGCGTATTGATCTCAACCTGATTGGCGATACCCTGGTGGCCTCCGGAGACCTCAAGGGCGGCCTGCAGCACTATCTGCAAGGCAGCGGCCTGGCGGCGAATGACAATGAGCGTGCCGATGGCTTTGCCCGCATAGCCTCGACCTACAGTAGCCTGCAGCAACACGACCAGGCCGTGGAATACCAGCTCAAGGCCGTGCTGATGCAGGAGCGGGCAGGGGACCTGGACCAGTTCTGCGATGCCAACCTTGAGCTCGGCCGCATTTATACCGCGGCACAGGATTACCCCAACGCTGAAAAATACATTCAGAAAGTCATCAAGATCGCCAAGGATCAGGGCGGCGCCTACTGGGAAGCCAAAGGCTATTACTACCTGGCACAGGCCAAGGTGGCCAGCAAGCATCCGGAAGAAGCCCGTCAGCTGCTGGCTGATGCCCAGCACATTACACAAGACATTGGTGCCGAGCGCCTGGGGGATGAGATTGCCCGTAGCCAGCAAAGCTTGCCACGGCCGTAAATGTTCACGTGGGCCTGATGAAAATGTAAGGCCTTCGCATTCTGTACGACTAAGGGATAAGTCCGGCTGCCTGGTGCAGGCATGCTGGTCGATATTCCGACTCACAGGCAGGTTTACGCAGGAGCATCATGATGCTGATAGGCAAAAAATCCGATATCACCCCTTCTGAAATCACCCCGCAAAGCGTGTATCAGGACAGGCGGCAATTCATCAAGGCCGCCGGCTTTGGTCTGCTGGCAACGGCAGCTGCAGGTTACGGCCTGCTTCCACAACATGCCTGGGCTGCCGCCGAGCAGCGTAAAAAAATTACGGGTTATGCCAAAACCGCCTATGGGGCGGATGAAAAGCTCACCCCGTATGACGACGTCACCACCTACAACAACTATTACGAGTTTGGCACCAGCAAGAGCGATCCTGAGGAGCATTCCAAGCTGTTCAAGCCCACGCCATGGAGCGTTGCCATTGAAGGCGAAGTGAAAAATCCGCGCACGGTGAATCTCGAAGACCTCCTGAAAATTGCCCCACTGGAAGAGCGCATCTACCGCATGCGCTGCGTTGAGGGCTGGTCCATGGTGATCCCCTGGATAGGATTGCCTCTCGCGCAACTGATCAAATGGGCCGAGCCCACCGCCAATGCCAAGTTCGTGGAATTTGTCACGCTGGAAGATTCGCTCAGGATGCCTGGCGCCCGCATGCCTATCCTGGATTGGCCATATACCGAAGGCCTGCGCATGGATGAAGCCATGAATCCCCTGACCATTCTGGCGGTCGGTCTCTATGGCGAGGTGCTGCCTAATCAGAATGGCGCCCCCATCAGGCTGGTAGTGCCATGGAAATATGGCTTCAAAGGCGCCAAGGCCATCGTCAAAATCCGCTTTCGCGAGACCATGCCGCAAACCACCTGGGTAAAAGCCGGGCCCCGCGAATATGGCTTTTATGCCAATGTGAACCCGACCGTGGACCATCCGCGCTGGACGCAGGCTTCAGAGCGCCGCATCGGTGGCAGTGTATTCTCGCCACGCATCAAGACGCAGATGTTCAATGGCTACGCCGAGCAGGTGGCGCATCTGTATAGCGGCATGGATTTGCGCAAGAACTTCTAGCCATGCTCCCACCCAATCGACAACAGCTGGGCCTGATCAAGGCCGGCCTGTTCCTGCTCGCGCTCATTCCGCTGGCCCGCCTGCTGTGGCTGGGCATGCACGATGATCTTGGCGCCAACCCCATCGAGTTCATCGAGCGGTCTACGGGGACCTGGGCTTTGGTCATGCTGCTGGTCACCTTGTCCTTCACGCCATTACGGCTGCTGACGGGCACGGCGTGGCCCGTGCAATTGCGGCGCATGGCCGGGCTTTTCATGTTTTTTTACGCCTGCCTGCACATCACCACTTATGTCTGGCTGGATCACTGGTTTGATTGGCCGGAGATTGGCAAAGACATCATCAAGCACCCGTATGTGCTGGTAGGCTTCGTGGCGTTTGTACTCAGCGTGCCGCTGGCGCTGACATCGAGCAATGCCATGATCAAGCGCCTGCGCCAGCGCTGGAAAACCTTGCACCGCCTGGTGTATCTGGTCGCCATCTTTGCGGTGCTGCATTTCTGGTGGCTGGTGAAAAAAGACATCACCGAGCCCATGCTGTATGCCTTGGTGCTGGCGGCGTTGCTGGCAATACGTCTGGTGTTCAGCCTGCGCAAAAGAAAAGGGCAGATGGTGTAAGGATAGACGCACCAGCTCGACTAAGCCTTGTAACACTCATCATTTACAAGGGGAACCCAATGTCGACTTCTTTACGCGTTTATCAATCCTTTAAACATATCAGCAACCGGATAGGCGATGCCTTGCCACCATTGGTGCTGCGCCTGATCCTGGCGTGGGAATTCGGCGAAGCCGGTTATGAAAAGCTCATGGGCAGCAACTGGTTTGCTGACGTGAGCTTTCCTTTTCCATTCAGCCTGTTACCGCCAGAAGTCAGCTGGCAGATGGCCACCTGGTTTGAGCTGGGTGGGGCCGCGCTACTGGTGCTGGGGCTGGCCACTCGCTTTATCAGTCTCTCCCTCATCATCCTGACCATCGTCGCCATTGCCGCCGTGCATTGGCCAGCCGAATGGCATAGCCTCCGTGAGTTGCTCACGGGCTACCGCATCATTGATGAAAACGGTGATGGCCTGGGCAATTACAAGCTGCCGCTGCTGTATATCGTCATGTTTCTGCCACTGCTATTTCGCGGGGCAGGCACTCTCAGTCTGGATCACCTGCTACAGCGCCGCTTGTTTAAATAAGCGAATGTTAATATTTTTATTTTCAATATTTACATATGGATAGAATGAAAACCTAAAGCAAAATGAAATGATCAAGCCCTAAGTTTATTGCGAGATGGGACTAATTGCGCCAAAATGCAGCTCGGCTTTTTTGAGTCTACGCAGCACAACATCCATTCCACAGCTGCGGCCTTAGCGGTATTCAAGGTATCTCGCAATACATATTTAGGAGGATCCAATGCAAACTCAGATCGATATCTTTTTATCGTCTCTCAATCAGTTCTGGGGTCAGGTCGCGACATTTTTCCCCAAGTTGTTAGCCGTCATGGTGATCCTGTTCTTTGGCTGGGTACTGGCAAAAATCGCCTGCATCGGCGTCAAGCGCGTCCTTGAGTTCACCCATTTCGATAAATTCGCCGATAAATCAGGTCTGGAAGCCTTTCTGAAGCACAGCGAATTCGACCTGACGCTCAGCGGCGTCATCAGCCAGGTGGTTTACTGGCTGGTCATCCTGTTGTTCGTCATCACCGGCGCCAATGCCCTGGGCCTGAACGAAGTGGCCGTGATGCTGCATCAGCTGGCAAACTACCTGCCCAAGATCATCATTGCCATTCTGGTATTGCTGTTTGGTACCTTGCTGGCCCGCTTTGTTAACCGCCTGGTATTCGCATGGCTGCATGGCATCAAGTTCAGCGGTGCGCTGGCCATCAGCACCTCGGCCGAATATGGCATCCAGATCCTGGCCATGTTTGTGGCCCTTGAGCAGCTGGATATCGGCACACAATTGCTGACCTCGCTATTCGTCATCGTATTCGGTGCCATTTTCCTGGCGCTGGCGATTGCATTCGGTCTGGGCGGAAAAGACTGGGCCGCTGGCATCATCGAAAACTTCCAGAAAAACAAAAACCAGAAGTAAGCCTCCTGGTTTTGATACTCCTGAAAGCGCCTGCGGGCGCTTTTTTATTGTCCGCAAGCCGGGCAAAATGCAGGTATATTCAAGATTCACTCCACGAGAACCTTATGCATCCGCTGAATACCTTTCTGCTGTTTGTACTGACCGCCATTGCCGAGATTGTCGGCTGTTATCTGCCGTATTTATACCTGAGCAAAGGCAAAAGCATCTGGCTGCTGGTGCCTGCGGCGCTATCGCTGGCATTGTTTGCCTGGCTGCTATCCTTGCATCCTACGGCGGCAGGGCGCGTGTATGCAGCTTATGGCGGGGTGTACATTGCCGTCGCCATCGTCTGGCTGTGGCAGGTGGATGGCATACGGCCGAGTGGATGGGACCTGATTGGAGCTGGCGTAGCCTTGTGCGGCATGGCCATCATCATGTTTGCGCCCAGAACAGCGTGATTGGGCAGGGCGCATGAACTCAAGCTTAAGGACTTAACAGGAGGGATCTCATGGCAGATTGTTGTCACAACACATCCTGCGCGATTGAAGCGCTGAAGCAGCGCCAGAGCAAAACCCTGAAGATCGTGCTTGGCATCAATGCCATCATGTTTGTGGTGGTCTTTGTCGCGGGCTTGCTGGCCCATTCCACCGCCTTGCTGTCCGATAGTCTGGACAATCTGGGCGATGCGCTGACCTATGCACTCAGCCTGTATGTGGTCTCGCGCAGTGCGCGGGAAAAAGCCGTGGTGGCCTTGTTCAAGGGCGGCCTCATTCTGCTGGCAGGCCTGTTTGTGCTTGGGCAGGTAATCTACCGCCTGTTTGTTCCAGCGCTACCGCTGTTTGACACCATGGGCGGCATAGGTGTGCTATCGCTGCTGGCAAATAGCCTGTGCCTGTTCCTGCTCTGGAAGCACCGCAGTGATGACATCAACATGTCGTCGGTCTGGGCCTGCTCCCGTAATGACATTGCCACCAATCTCGCGGTGATCGTGGCCGCGGGTGCCGTGTGGCTCTTTAACGCCGCCTGGCCAGATCTGGTAGTGGGCCTGGCACTCTCCGTACTCTTGATAAGCTCATCTGCCAAGGTACTGGCAGCCGCATGGCATGCGCTGAGAAGAGCCGCATGAGGAGTTTCATAAAGATCGTCTGACAAGCGCAAGCGGAACTGTAGGGCCACGGGCTATTCATACAGGCATGGCTTCTGCCATAAGGCATGTTTTTGATGACATTCACCTGACTGGAGCCCACCATGCCCATGCTACGTTTATGCTTGTTTGCCGCATTGTTGTGCCTGATGGCGATGATCTCCATCAGCCATGCAGACACCGACCCGGCGGGCAGTACGCTGCCACCCTGTGACCAATCGTCCGCTACCAGCAAGCCACCATGCAGCGCTGATAGCAAAAGCGTGACTGTTCCCCCTGTACACCCGCAAGAACACAAAAGCGTGATTGTGCCGCCGCGTATGCCGCAAGAAGACCAGCCAGATCGCAGCATCAAGCCCGGCGCAGATATTCACCAGCCCACCCCATCGACCAAACAATAGGCGTAGCCGACCGTGGATGCCTGGGAGGACACCAAATTGCCGGATACTGAACACGCCAAACCAGCGCAGCCCATGCGCCTGGACGCCGCCAATAGCTGGCATGCAGCGCAAGCCACGCACGCTGCGCTGCTGGTAGATTGCGCCAATTACTATCGGGCGCTTTATCACGCCATTTGCGAAGCCCGCCACAGCATTTTCATCCTGGGATGGGATATCGACAGCCGCATTGAGCTCTTGCGCGGCGAAGAGGCCGCCAGCGCCCGCTGCCCGCCCATGCTGTACGAGCTGCTGACCTGGAAAGCCGGGCAGAACCCTGCCATCCAGATTTACCTCAACCGCTGGAATTATTCGGTATTTCTGGCCGCCGAGCGCGAGAGCTTTTCCGAATTCAAATGGAAATGGCAGGACGCCGACAACATCCACTTTATATTCGACAGCCAGTTGCCCTTGGGCGCCAGCCATCATCAGAAAGTCGTGGTGGTGGATGATGAACTTGCCTTTTGTGGCGGCATGGATGTCGCGATCGCCCGCTGGGATAAGCGCGAGCACCACACGGAGGATGATCGCCGGGTAGACCCGGATGGCACCCTCAAAATGGGCGCCAAAAAGGAATTCGGGCCGTACCATGATATTCAGGCGGTGGTGGCCGGGCCGGTCGTGCAGCCGCTGGCAACGCTAGTGCGCGAGCGATGGCATCACGCCACTGGCAAGCACGCCATTCCCACTCGAATGCCCGACAGTGATACCTTGCCGCCTGCGTGGCCCAGGTTTGCCAAGCCTGCACTGACCAATATCCGCACCGCCGTCGCATTAACGCAGTCCGCTTTTCTGCGGCAGCCCGTGCGCACCCAGATCAAACAGCTTTATCTGGACATGATCGCCCGCGCCGAGCAATTCATTTACATGGAAAACCAGTTTTTCACGCAGAAAGACATAGCCCGTGCGCTTAACAAACGGCTGAAAGAGCGTCCTGGCCTGCGTGCACTGCTGATCAGCTGCGACCGGCCACAAGGCATCATGGAACGTAAATCCATGTATACCGGGCGCGTGCGCTTCAAAGAGCTGCTGGAGGCGGGCGGGGTAGGGGATCGTGCCGTCATGGCTTATCCGGTGAGCCATGAACAGGGCGAAGAAAAAGCCATCCGCATTCATTCCAAACTGATGGTGGTGGATGACACCTACTTGCGCGTGGGCTCCAGCAATATCAATCGCCGCTCCATGACCCTGGATACCGAATGCGACCTCATGTTTGAGGCCCATGATGAGACTACGCAACAGGCGATTGCCGCCATGCGCAATGACCTGATCCGCGAGCATACCGGTCGCGAAATCGCCGATATACAGCAGCTGATTGAGAGTGGCGCCAGCGTGCAGACTTTTCTGGACGACATCCCCCATAGCCGCCAGCATCTGCGGCGCATCAATGACGAGGCCTATCGGCATGAGCGATTTGCCAGAATCGCCACCTGGCTGGCCGATCCGGCGCATCCACTGTTGCCCAGCCTGATGACATCGCGTGGGCAACGCAAACAATTCAGGGCGTCCATTCCGCCCAAGCTGGTGATTGCCGTGCTGGCGATCATCGCCTTGGTGCTGGCCTGGAAAGTCACGCCGCTGAGCGAATACGCCACCCCGGAAAAAATCGTCCCCTTGCTGGAAAAAGTGAAAAACACGGCATGGGCATTCCCCGCGGGCATGGCGGCCTATATCGTCGGCACGCTGATTTTCTTTCCGCACATGATCATGACGGCCACCGTGGTCATTGTATTTCCACCACTGGAGGCCTTTCTGATTGCCATGCTGGGCTCGCTGGTGAGCTGCATTATCGGTTTTTTTGCTGGCAAGCAACTGGGGGAAGATTCGCTGCGCGCGCTCACCGGCCGCTATGCGAAAAATATTGCGCATTACGCCGACAAGGGCGGCCTGGTCGGGCTCACCTTGCTGCGCCTGGTGCCGATTGCGCCTTACACCGTGGTCAACCTGGCGCTCGGTATGATGAATGTGCCTTTCTGGCGACTGATGGCGGCCACGGTACTGGGCATGCTGCCCGGCACTGCCGTCTCCGTGTTATTGGGGCAATCGGCGCTCTCATTCTGGAAACATCCGGACATGCATAACATGCTGTTGCTAGGCGGTGGGCTGCTGGCATGGATACTGATCATCGTGCTGAGTCATCTGGCCGCCAGGCACTGGCAGACTGCAGCAAAATGAGTCGCGCCATGGATGCCGCCTGCCAATATGGTGGGCCCACTCAGCCTGCATGTCATGCAAGGGCTGTTTGCCTATGAGTCGTATGCGGTTGCTGTGCTTCAACATTCATGGCGGGCGTAGCCTGGATGGTCAGCGCGACCTCAAACGCATACACCACCTCATGCAGCGGCTGGATATTGATGTAGGCGTGATTCAGGAAATGGAAACGCGCCCCTCGCGCGGCGGCCTGCCGGATGACGTTGAAAACCTGGCCGGCCCGGAGCGCCCGTTTCACCTGCTATGCCCCAGCATGCTCGAGGCAGAAGGCTGGTATGGCAACCTCATCGTCAGCCGCTACCCCATCGTGCGCGGGCTGATTCACAACCTGGAAACCCGGCCCAGCCTGGAGCCGCGCATGGCGGCCGATGCGCTGATTCAAGGCCCGCACGGCCATCTGCGTGTCATCGGCACCCACCTTTCGCTCTCCATTTACGAGCGCCGTAGCGAAGCGCGCAACCTGATACGCCTGATAAAAGAGGTGGAGGAAGAAGTAAAAAGCCCCTTGCTGCTCATGGGCGATATCAACGAATGGCAGCGGCCTTCGGCCTTGCTGCGCTTTCTGGATAGTCATCTGACACCGGCGCCATGCAAAGCCACATTCCCCTCGCTGTGCCCCGTGTTGCGCCTGGATCGCGTCTGGTACGAGGCCACGGATATCAAAATCACCGCGCATCGCATTTATGGCAAAGACATCCGCAAGTTGTCAGACCATTTGCCTGTGGTGATTGAACTAGAGTGGCTTTAACATGCATTAAAAATTAAACATACATTAAAACAATAAGATGCGATGATGTTTGAATTTAAAATCATATCCGCATGCCAGCAAAATACGCGATGCCAACTATTGATAAGCCGGTTTGGTCACGCATGCAAAGAACTTTCTCTAAATAGACCTACTGCCTCCGTAGGGTTTTCCCACACGCGAATCAGACATCCTCTGATCGTCCTCAATTAAAAACTCCACTACCGTGAAAGCGTGCCTACACAGCCCCAAGGAGAACAAGATGACCTTCACCAGAATGAAACTGTTTTCGGTAGTGACCCTGATTGGCCTGCTGACGTTGAGCACAGTCCACCAGGCCTGTGCCGCGGATGTATCGATGAGCGACAAAAACTTCTTTGAGAACGCCGCCCAGGCCAATAAAGCCGAAATCGCCGCCAGTGAAATGGCCAAGAGCAAGTCCAAAAATCCTCAGGTACTGAAGTTTGCTGACCAGATGATCAAGGATCATACCGAGGCATACGCCGCGCTGAGCGCGCTCGCCAAGAGCAAGGGCGTGGAAATCCCCACAGAGCCCAGCCTGATGCAAAAAGCCAAGGCCAAGCTGCTCTCCACCAAGGATGGCAAGGATTTTGACGAGGAATATGCCGAATCCATAGGCGTGGCCGCGCACAAGGACACGGTCGAGCTGTTTGAAAAAACCGCGAAGAATGCCGACGATGCCGATGTGAAACAATTCGCCACCAAAATGCTGCCAGGGTTGAAGCACCATCTGGCAGAGGCGAAGAAGCTCGAAGCCAGCACCGACGATTAATCTCTAGACTCTTCGCCGCACATGGCGGAGTGTTTTCTCCACTCGCTCATGCAGGTTATATGGGCGAGCTTTTTATTGCCTGCCTGCAGGGCATGTTGGCAGGCAGCCTGTGCAAATTCACCCTACAGCAACTCCCGGTTGGCGCCTACAGGGCCTGACGGCATACGCCATTAGCATCATGCATTGATTATCTTCCGGGAGAGCACCATGCGCGCATTAACTTACCACGGTAGCAAAGACGTCCGCATCGAGACCGTGCCAGACCCCATTATTCAGGAGCCGGATGACGTTATCCTGCGGGTGACCGCTACCGCCATTTGCGGCTCGGACCTGCACATTTACCGCGGCAAGATCCCCATGGTGAAAGATGGCGATATTCTCGGCCACGAATTCATGGGCGTGGTGGAAGATGTGGGCAAGGATGTGGTCAATGTCAAAAAGGGCGACCGCGTCATCATCCCGTTCGTGATTGCCTGTGGCGACTGCTTCTTCTGCCAGAAGGAGCTGTATGCCGCCTGTGAAACCACCAACACCGGCCGTGGCGCCATCCTCAACAAAAAGGAGTTGCGGCCCTCAGCCGCCTTGTTCGGCTACAGCCACCTGTATGGCGGCGTGCCGGGCGGGCAAGCAGAGCTGGTGCGGGTACCCAAGGGCAATGTGGGCCCGTTTAAAATCAATGGCAGCCTGGCCGACGAGCAAGTGCTGTTTCTCACTGACATCCTCCCCACTGGCTATCAGGCAGCGGAATACGCCCACATACGCCCCGGCTCCAGCGTTGCCATTTTTGGTGCAGGGCCGGTCGGGCTCATGGCCGCTGCCAGTGCCCGCCTGATGGGCGCCGAAACCATCTTCATGGTCGATCACCATGCTTATCGCCTGGCCTATGCCGAAGCGCAATACGACACGATCAGCATCAATTTTGAAGACGTCGACCCCGCCGAAGTCATTATTCAAAACACCAGCTACCGCGGCGTCGATGCCGTGATCGACGCCGTAGGCTTTGAAGCCAAAGGCAGCACGCTGGAAACCGTGATGGCCAACCTGAAAATAGAAGGCAGCAGCGGCAAAGCCTTGCGCCAGTGCATCGCCGCTGTGAGGCGGGGTGGGGTAGTGAGCGTGCCTGGCGTGTATGCAGGCTTTATCCACGGCTTTTTGTTTGGCGATGCCTTTGATAAAGGCCTGACCTTCAAAATGGGCCAGACCCATGTGCAACGCTATCTGCCCAAGCTGCTGGAACATATTGAAAATGGCGATTTGCGCCCGGCCGACATCATCACCCACCGCATGTCATTGGAAGACGCCGTCAAAGGCTACGAGATATTCAACAACAAGGAAGAAGACTGCAGAAAAGTGGTGCTCACGCCAGGCTGATGCTCAAAACAAAAGCCCCGAATATGGGGCTTTTGTTGACCTGCAACATGTGACTAATAGATCCAGCGTAGTGAAAATATCAGGCACAAGACAATAAATAGAAAAATCGGCCCAGCAAACCCCCAGCTCTGTTTCTGGGTACCATTTGAATCACGTGCTTGTCTCTCATGTTTCATAAGAGCCACCTTTCCTTAACGCATTTAAGGACCAGCACTCCCTGCAATATTGAACCCTTCAAAATTCTCAGCTTGTCATGAAGCTATGCAGATTTGGATAGACCCCGACGCTCACGCCTCAGGTCTAATGATCTGCCTGGATAAATTTCGACAATACGCTCTCTGGCTATAAGTTAGCTGCCTTCATCGGAAGCTAGCATTCAATATAAGCCTGAAATTTCCGTTTCACTATGACAAATCACATTTAAGCAACTTATTTTTAAAGGTTTTTTCAATTAAATGTGCTTTTTTAGGAGCAGAGGAGGGCGCACCGGCCAATTAGCAACGCGAGCCCCTGAAACTTGTTTTAGAAAGCTAAAATGACGCATTTACGCGCATAGAAAGTTTCGCCATGTTTACAGGTTTGAGCGCCTTCCCGTTAACCCCCATGGACGAAGTATCCATAGATGAAAACGCCTTCAGCCAGTTGGTAAACAGGCTCGCCCAGGCCCAGGTAAATTCCATAGGCGTATTGGGGTCCACCGGCAGCTATGCCTACCTCAACCGCGAAGAGCGTAAGCTGGTCACCCGGCTGGCAGTGGAGAGCGCCCAAGGTACCCCCGTAGTGGTTGGCATAGGCGCATTGCGCACCAAAGATGTCCTGAAACTCGCCGAAGATGCTCAAAAAGCCGGCGCAAACGGCCTGCTGTTAGCCCCTGTCTCATACCAAAAGCTCACCGAAGACGAAGTGTTCGCGCATTATCAGGCTGTCAGCCAACACAGCTCTATCCCGATCTGCGTGTATGACAATCCCACCACCACCCATTTTGAATTCAGCGACGTATTGCATGGCCGTATCGCCGCCTTGCCCAACATCGCCTCCATCAAAATCCCGCCGCTCTCAAACCATATTGATGAAGCCAAAGAGCGCGTTGCACGCCTGCGCGCCCATATTCCCGCCCACGTGAAGATAGGCATCAGCGGTGACCACTCCGGTGCCACAGGCCTGATCGCAGGCTGCGAAGCCTGGTATTCCGTACTTGGTGGCTTATTCCCATTGCCTATCCTGGCAATAGTCAAAGCATCGCAGCAGGGCAACATCGATGAAGTCAACCGCCTATCCACCGCCCTGGAGCCCATCTGGGCCTTCTTCCGCCGCTACGGCAGCCTGCGCGTCATCGCCACCATCGCCGAATTAAAAGGGCTGGTGAAAACACCTAGCCTGCCATTGCCTATTAAATCGCTGGGTGGGGAAGAGCGGCAACGATTAAGTGCCTGCATTGCGGATTTGCTATGAAATAGGGTGGCTGTACGAATCGAGAGCGCCGAAAGGCGCTTTTTTTTGGTGTCTTCAGGACGAGACGCTAGTCCGGCGCGAAGCGTCGTCTAGATTTATATTACGGACACAATACAACCAGCGTGAGCTTTTCCTATTCGGAATCCCTGCGGCCAAGGACACAATAAAAAGAAAAGGGCGTAGATAGTGCAGGGATTTCATCATCGAGGTGAGTTTGACCCGCCAGAGTGGGCTAACAACCTCAAAAACTATTATTGACATATCCGGGTTGAGGGTCGCGACAAGGCAAAGCGTCGTAGGTATTACAGACTGATTGCTAAAGAAAAACTACGCTTGGCAGAGAAAAATATAGATCAAAATTTAATTAAACTGGTATGTTTGTATTTAGTCTCTTTAAAAAAATCCCGTGCAATAAAGCTTATGGATTACCAGAGACCACCTGTCGTGCAATTGTGTTTTGATTTTGAATCTTAGGGGAGTAATGATGGAAGATAATCAACTGAGGCCAAGACTAAGCCGTGGTCGTTACAAATTGGAATTCAACGATCCTTATAGTGAGGAAAGCAGGCGGCTGAAAAAAAGTCTATTGGTTATGTGCCTTATAACCATAGCAGTTTCAACCTTTAATCTTAAATTTAGTTCATATGATGGCTTTAGTGCGCAGCTTCCCGAAGGAGAGGTCGGGACTATGCTTCTAGCATCTTTTTTTCTTCTCATATCAACTTACCTTGCTATAAGTTTTTCATTTCATGCTTTCATAGACTATCTAGCCTGGAATGCTGGCTCAGAACTCATTGAGCTGTCTTCTTTTGATCATTATTTGGAAAGCACTAATCACTTTAATGACACACTGAACACACTCCTAAAAGGGGCTTTGAATAAAACGATACCTAGTGGGCTTGAAGATTTTATAACTAAATTTGATGAGTTATATGAAATTGCTATAGGTGGAAACTCCATTGAAACATCGAAGTCTTTAAACTATCAATTGACAGAGCTTTTACCACTTCTTAGATCACAGGCGACAGATATTATTATTAGGCAAGAGGTTATAAAAGAAAATATTGGAACCCTAATAAATAAACATGACTCGACTTCTGAGCAAAATCTTCAAATTATTAATTATGTCGCTGAAATATCAAAAAGACTTAGAAGATTAGGCCCAAGGATTATTCTTAGACGCATCTATTTCTATTTCATCGATGCGATAGTCCCAGTAGGTATCTATTGCTTTGCATTTTATAAAGGCTATGAGGGTGTACCTATTCTTATGGCCAGTTTATTTGGATATGGCGCTGAACTTTAATTCACTTATTGAAAATGTGAGGGTGACATCGTATAGACCATCGTTTGCCGCTTCCGGCGTCGTTTCATTGATTTTACATAATATACAGTCGCGGCGCCGCTCACAGCGATAAGTCCAGCAATAGCGGGGGAGTGTGTCACTGCAAGTAATGACAGCCCTGTTAAGGTTCCCATCATTGTTAAGTTTGAATATCCCGCCTGTTTAAATCTAGCTGCTTCCATTTCTTCTGCAAATTTTAAAGCTTCATCGATAGACATTTCTGCGCATGTTGCAAGCTTCAGAAAATTTCTTGCATTAGGGATTGCTCTTCCTGCTTTCCAGTCCGATATATTCTGAACGGTAAAGCCATTGTTTATGGCGAATGCTCGATCGCTCTCAATACCTTGCTTGGTTTTTGCAATTTTAACTAGCTCGTATGAGTTCATGGCAGCCTCTGTTCTTTCTTAAAGTCAGCAACTTCATTTCGTCGCATTTCAACGTAATGATCTTTATTGCATTCGACTACTCGGTTATTGATTTCATTTACGCCTAAGATTTCCATGCATGTACGCGAATCTCTTCCAGGCACAAATACCTTTATTTTTTCTGCGTCATAGTTTTTTTGTCGCATTGCTTCAGCGCTGTGCTGAATGCTTTCTTGCATGTTGTGGCTGGTTTTTTGTATCACCTTAACGCTTTGTTGCCTTGATAGGTTGATAGTCACTACAGCGCCTACAACCACTAAAAGGCCTATTAGCCATTTCATAGCTACCCCCTCTTTTTTAAGAATCTTCTTATATAAGAAATTTCTTTACAAGATAAGAATTTTCTTATACCTTTGTATGAAATTTCATATCCCCACGTTAAACCGCCGACGAAAGGGGCCTAATTTCAAAAGGGCGGTACCTCATAGGAGCGTTTAAAAATGGCGACACAATTGAAAGTACAGGTTCTCGGCGTAGGTGAGATTGAAAGCGGTACAGCCCGCAGCGGTGGTGCATGGCACCGTCGAACCCTTCAAATTTGGACTGGCGAAATTGCCGGCAATCACAGTGTTTATGCAGATGAAGACACTCTTAAGGGATTAATGCCCGGTTCTTACATGGTAGATGTCAGCCCCCGCGCAGGTGATCGCGGTCGCGTTGAGTTTGTGATTACAGGCATTACGCCTGCAACCCCAGCACAGGAAGTGCGCAAGCAATCGTAGAAAAACAAAAGGCCAATGAGTTCGCACCTCACTGGCCTTTCTAATCTCAACGTTTAGTTAGGAAACGCTGAAACATGCAAGACATTTTACACGGTAATTTAACTTATGAATACAACGCCTTACCGGATTATCAAGTAACTATCCGGGAATTTAAATCAGGGCTTGTTGAAATTGTGCAAAGGCTAGTTAATCCCATGGATGAACTGAGAAAAAGCCGCTCCCTTGGACTTAGGGGGCCTTCAGTCCCTAAGACTGACGAGGAAATAGAAGCCGCTAAGGAAGAGAACCTTAGAAGGGCAGAGCGCCGCGCACGGCAACAAGTTAGCTTTCGCATTCGCACCATCGGTGCAGACCATTTATTAACGCTGGTCTACCGCGAAAACATGCAGGATTCGGACAAGTTAAACCGTGATTTCACTAGATTTATCCGTCTGGTGCGTGAGCGTTACCCCGATTGGCAATATGTTGCCGTGAAAGAGTATCAAGAGCGGGGCGCTCTCCATATGCACGTAGCCTGCGTGGGTAAACAAGACCTCGCCCATATCCGCTCATGCTGGTATGTCGCCATTGGTGGCAATGCAACGGACACAGGCGAAAACACAAAAGGCCAAGTTGACCTTCAATACCGTAAAAAGCGTTTCTCCGGCGCGTCCCCTGTATATCGTGCTCAAGAGTTATCAAACTACCTCACCAAGTACATCAGCAAGACCTTTGAGCATGATCGTGAGTTAGGTGAACGTCGCTATAAGTGCAGCCGGGGCATAGAAAAGCCCAAGGTTACCCGGTTTTTCTTCGGTGCTTTTTCTGCCACTGATTCAGATTCCCAATTTGGCGCTGCTGCTGCCATGACGACGCAATTGGCCTATCAACGCGGCATCCGTGACATTTCCATTTGGAATAAGGGCATGGATTTGCTCGTAATACGTGGCATTCAAGAGGTTTGATATGCGGCTGATCCGATCTTTGGCATTTCTCACCATCGGCCTGATTTTTGGAGCGGCTTTTACATTTGCTTGGGGCATGTCAGATGCGCATGCCGCTGAGTGTTTAACAGATATTGGGGCAGGGCAGTACCAAGTTGCCAGCCCTCAACCAACTGACATAACAAGCTGTGTTTATGTGATCGCACAGCCTCAAGAATTGACCTCGGGCGCATGGTCGCTCTCGGTCGAACAGGGTCAACAGATAGCGGCTGCTATAGCGCTACTGTGGGCAATTGGCGCGGTATTCCGGGCCGTTATCTCTCAACTTAAAAGTAAAGGAAATTCAAATGAAGCTGATCAATAACATGTACGCACGCGCAACTGGCTTGGCTCTGGGTGTTGTCGCCACTTCCTCGCAAGCTGCTATCGATGTAACTCCTGCTGTCACCGCCCTGGGCGATGGTGTGGCTGCTGTAACCGCCATTGGTGGCGCGATCTTGGCTGTATGGGGGGTCAAGAAAGTGTTCTCCATGGTGCACGGCGGCTAATTGCACGATTGAGACCAATCGGCCCGGAGCTTCTAAGCCCTCCGGGCCTTTTTACTTAAGGGGGTAGGGGATATGGACGGATGGTTAGTAATGCTTGGTTTGTTGGGGGCGCTATGGCTAATTTTCTCCGCCTGATACTCCTGTTTCTTACGTTGCTGAGTGGCTATGCTCACGCAGCCAATGAAGAGATTCCTTCCATCATTGATTACTGGTCTAAAGATGGTATTGCTGCCACCAAAAAGCCTACACCTGAGGAGTCCTGCCAAGCCTATACAGCAAGTATCGGTGCAAGCTATGCCAGTGTCACAAAGGTCGATAATTGGAAATACTTCTGCAATAGCAATGCTGGCAATATTGGCAACATTACCGCCCACGAAATATGTCCCGGTGGCGCTACACCAACCCAGCATACCTGCTCTGTTCCCCAATGCGCGGCTGGACAAGTGCGTAACCCTGACACGGGCGTATGTCAGGAGTCATGCAAAACGGGGTATGTCTCTGGTGTGACAGGTTCCAGCTATTTCGGCTCCGATGGCGGCACGGATTGCCTCAACAATTGCACCTATTCTATTTCCGTTAGCGTCTGCGCTACTTTGACCAGCGGTCAGGGCGCTTGTGTGGGCTCATACGGCAATGGCACCGGGGCGTCTTGCTCGGCGGCTTCCAATAACTCCGCCCTGACGCCGGAGGCCAACTGTATGAGCCAAGGCAAAAGCTTTATCAGTGTCGGTGGGGTAACGTCCTGTGTCTCGGCTGGCTCGCAAGGGTCTACGCCCATCAAAACAAAAGACAGCTCTTCCTCCAGCTCCAGCGGGTCTACAAAAGACGCGGACGGCAACACCACCGGGTCCAGCTCCAGCAATAGCACCTCCAATTCCACCGCCACCTTTAACGGTGATGGCACCGTCATTGTCGTCACCACCACCGAAAAGACCAATGAAGACGGCACCAAGGAAACGAAGACTGAAACGAAAACGGTTAGCCAGACCAGCTATTGCGCTGAGAACCCTACGGCGGCGCAATGCAAGGCGGCGACAGATTCCGATATCTCCGGGGCTTGCGATGCGGTTGCCTGCAAGGGCGATGCGATCCAGTGCGCGATAGCGAAAGAACAGGCCCGCCGTAACTGTGAGTGGTTCAAGGAAAACGCCACGGCTAAAGCCCTTGGTGAAGCCATGGCCGATGGCACTGATGCCACGCCGAACCCTGCCGACAGCTCGAACCGGGAAACAGTGAATGTTCAATCGTCGCTCGATAGTTCTAGCCCTATATCGGCTAGCTGCTTTACTGACGTCACTGTGACGTTGTTGGGTCAGTCGGTTGTATTGCCTGTCTCTGACTGGTGCCCGTTCTTTGAAGCGCTCGGTTATATCTTCTTGGCCCTGTCATACATGGCCGCCCTTCGTATCGTTGCCGGAGTGATTGTCTAATGCCTGCCTTTATATCCATGCTTTGGGGCGCTCTGGCGCTCTCGATTAAGTCCCTTGTTGGCCGTGTTCTGGTTGCATTGGGTATCTCTTTTATCACGTATCAGGGCATTGATCTGCTCATTGCCTCAATCAAGTCTGACGCGCTGTCCATGCTGTCCAGTGTCCCGCCTCAACTGATCGGTGCGGTCGGCATGCTGCGGCTAGGTGAATCGCTCTCTGTGATCGCCTCGGCCGTGGTGGCCAAGTACGCGATCATGGGTCTGCAGGGTGGAAGTATCACGAAGATGGTGACGAAATGATCCATCTGATTACTGGCTTGCCCGGCTCTGGAAAGAGCCTTTACACATTAAAGACGGTCAAGGATAGGGCGGATAAAGAACAGCGCCCGGTGTTCTATCACGGCATTCCTGAACTCACCTTGGATTGGCAACAGCTCGAATCCGCTGATAAATGGGTAGAGTGTCCCAAGGGGTCGATCATCGTCATCGATGAATGTCAGTCCACCTTCAGACCGCGTGCCGTCGGTTCTCAAGTCCCATTACACGTTAGCCAGCTCGAAACACATCGGCATGATGGGCATGATCTGTATCTGATTACCCAGCACCCTATGCTGGTCGATTCCAATCTGCGGCGCCTGGTCAATTATCACTATCACGTTGAGCGGTTCTTTGGCTTTGCTAAGTCGAAAATTCACGAGTTCCACAAAGTCCGGGAGAACGTCGACAAGTCCACCAAAAACAGCATAGAGACCCACTTTGTATATCCGAAAGAGGTCTACAGCTGGTATAAGTCCGCCGATATGCATACGGTTAAAAAGCGCATCCCGATGCGCTTGGTGTTGATGGTCGTCCTGCCGTTACTTGTCATTGCGCTCCTTTACTACGGTTACACGGTGCTGCATGGCGGCGTGCAAGGGCATGTTCTGGAAAATAAAATGGATCTGTTGCCGATGGAGCAGGGCGGGGCGCCCTTCCCTGAATCGCACGGCGTCCGATCGGAAAAGCCCGTTTATACATGGGGCGAATCCCAGCGGCCAAGGGTGCCCGATTTGCCCTTCACGGCTCCCAAGTATGACGAAATAACAAAGCCCGTCATGGCCCCCAGAATCGCCGCTGCCGTGTTAATTCGCGGCAGGTGTACCGCATACACTCAACAGGGCACAAAAATCGCCATGGACGAGGCGGTGTGTCTCCAGTTTGTCGAAAACGGAATGTTTCAGGATTTCGATGATGGTTCGGCCAAGTACGCTAAAGACCAATACGGCCTTAACAAACGTGAGCTGGATCAGAACGCACTGAGCGACGCGAAGCGCCCGCAGGGTGAGACGGTAGGGCCCGCGGCGGTAGCCGTGATTCCTTATCCTGAAGAGGATGAGGAATCAGCCCGTAGCCCGTCGAATCGAGTGCGTGAATCGCAATCTCAAAACCGCTTCCCGAATCAACCCCAGCCATACGCTACAGGCAGTTGATCATGCTGGAATGGTTATTTACAGCGCCGAAAGGCGCTTTTTTTTGGATGTCTGGATGGCGTCTTCGTGACGAGACGACAGTCCGGCGCGAAGCGCCGTCTAGATTTATATTACGGACACAATACAACCAGCGTGGCTTTTTCCTATTCGGAATTCCTGCGGCCAAGGACACAATAAAAAGAAAAGGGCGCGGATAGTGCAGGGATTTTATAACCGAGGTGAGATTGATCCTCCCGAATGGGCCAGCAAGCTTAAAAATTACTATTGGTATATACGAGTTGAGGGGCGGGACAAAGCAAAAAGAAGGCGCTATTATAGATTGATAGAAAAGGAAAAACTGTATTTGGCTGAACAGCTAATAAACCAAGAGCAGATATTAGCTGTTTGTAGATATTTAGCCAAATTGGATAAAGCTAGTGGTGAAAGACTTCTTAAAATAATAAACTCAAAAAATTTTCAAATGAAACTAGACTTGTAAAACTAACTGGAAGGGGAGTTAATGCATAACTATGGGGAGAGTGAATTTAGCTTACTGGTGCGGCGCATTAGAAGGAATCATGAGGACTCATTAATAGGATATGATCCTGCAATTATTCTTGATTTAATCGGTAATCTGAGAGTTTTGAGTGAGATGACGGATATATTGGGTAAAGCGGAGCCGTCTTTTGCCTTTCCAAATCACTTTAAAACAGCTAAGCCCTCAAAACAGGTAGTTAAGCTACTGAGAGGTAAAAAATTTTTAATAGCATTTATGCCAGATGGATTAATTACTTCCGCCGCTAATAACTTTGATTTATTTTTTTCTGCTCCTTACCACCCAGAAGGTACTGCCACGGTCGAAGCTGCCTTTAGGGTAAATTCTAATGGATCGCGAGAGTTTAAAAATTTCATTTATGTAAAAGATTTCGATCTCCAGCCACTATCGTCTGTGGCATCACAAGTCCAAATAACCAGTTGTAATTTTTATATATGGCTTCATTCCGAAGTAATAAAAATATCCATTCCTGATAAAGACAATATTTTCACTATCCATTCTTTAAGTAGGATTGATTTGATAAAGCGTATATCTGTAAATGGAGCCGTTCATCCAAAACAGAAAGCCACTGATAGCTATGATCGTCCCAAGGATGAGTTAATAAGCAATTTATTTTTGTATGAATTTGCTGGCCTTCCTTTGCATTATTTCCTTCTATTAAAAATTTCCCAAGATGTTCTAAGAGCGTCGAACAAAGCTATTCCATCAACTTAGGTAGTAATAAATAGATATTTTCATTTGCCGCCTCCGGCATCTCCCGATTTGATTTAACATAATATACATTATGCGCAGTTAAGTAATAATATGGTTAAACCAAAAGTTATCCGGCGCCCGCCTTAATGGGCTCTTCTTACCAAGCCCACCAAGGCACTGCGCCGGTTATTGCTTTATGCCTGACTGGCGATGCTGTCGAGTGAGTCCAGTTTCATTTCTTTGCGAATACCCATATCCACTAATGCTGCAGGTGCAAATCTTCTCAGCAGGCTCAAGCGCCGCGCTAACTTTCCGGCGGCATATCGAAGCTTGGGGGTTTTGGCAGTCGCCGCTTTCAACACGACTTCGGCGACTACGCCTGGGTCATCTCCAGCGGCTACAGAAATTTTGATCAATTTGGCGAGGGCTTTACGTGCTTTCGCGTATTCCGCCAGCTTGGAGTCTAGTTCCTGGGTGTTGGATTCAAATTGCGTGTTGGTATAGGCAGGCTCTATCACCGATACTCGGATGCCCTGGGTGCGCAGCTCATGATCGATGGATTCGGAGTAGCCTTCTACCGCGTGCTTGGTGGCAGCATAGGTGGCCATGTAGGGTGCGGGTATCAAGCCCAGGATAGAGCCGATATTGATAATTCTGCCCGCGCCCTGCTTTCTCATATAAGGCAAAACGGCTCGCGTCATGCGGACAAGGCCAAAAAAGTTGGTATCAAATATCCGCTGGGTTTGCTCGATGGAGCTTTCTTCCGCGCCGCCAGGGGCTACGCCGAAGCCTGCGTTATTCACCAGAAGATCAATCTGGCCTTCGATATCAATGACTTGCTTTAATGCGGCTGCGACTGAGGCCTCGCTGGTCACATCCAATGCAATCATCTTGTAGGGTCGATTACTTACCTGATCGGCTTTGCGGCTGGTGCCATACACCTTGTACCCCGAGTTTGCGAGTAATTCTGCTGTCGCTTCACCAATGCCGGATGAAGCGCCTGTTACGATTGCGACTCTTTTTTTCATACCTGTCTCCTATGTCATTCGATTAAATATATATGTTTTAATATGATGATCGTCATATTAAGGGGCCAAAAAAAATACACGCTTGCTTTACAACCCTATTACTTGATGGCTTTGTAGTGCGATAACGCTGCCTGCCGAAAATCCTGACTCAGCTCGGGCTCATCAACCGCACGCGCCAACAACAATGTCCCAACCATGGTGGATATGGCGAGAAGTGCTTTCTCATGAGCATCGGGGCCTGTCAGCCGGCTTTCAACCAGGCTGATCATTTCCTTGATACGGCGCGTAGACGCTTTTCTCACTTCTGGCGCCTGACGTGGCATTTCTGAACCCAGTGCAGCTAAGGCGCAACCCGATTCGATATTGGCCATGTGCTCATTGGATAAATAGGCATTCATCAGGGCAAATAGCGCCTGGTCCTGGGGTGCCTCGGCAAATATGCCTTCTGCGATGGCAAGAGTGTCGGCGCCTGCCAGATCCGCTGCCTCTGCCAACATGGCATCGCGAGAGGAAAAATGGGCATAAAAGCCGCCATGTGTAAGGCCTGCCTCTTTCATGATATCGGCTACGCCAGTGCCATCATAACCACTGCGGCGAATGGCGCGGGCCGCGGTTTCTACAATGCGTTTATGCGTTGTTTCTTTGCGATTGATGGTGTTTCGTGGTGTCGTTGCTTTTTTCATGATGGCCATCATATATGACGACCATCATACAATGCAAGAAAATGATGATCTGAATCATTGAAAATAATTGTCATGTAGCCAAACCTCCCCAATGTCATTGCGCAGTCAGGCGCTGCAGAGCATCTCAACGATGTCCTACCCGTCAATGCGGTATTGGCTTATAACGCATCGGCCGTGCGTCGTTTAGCGTAAACCCTTCGGGTAATTACATACGTTGGAGGTCATCATGCTAGGTTCCATTCTTAGTAAAACCACATCCGGTCCAAATGATCCCTTGGACATGCACATCAAGACCTGTACTGAGGATTGCTTTCACTGCGCGCGTTGGTGTGAGCTTTGCGTGACGGAATGTATACAGATGGATACGCCGGGGATGTCGCACATGACGGCCTTGTGTCGGGATTGTGCCGAAAGCTGTTTCATGGCGATCAAATTCATGTCGCGCAAGTCGCCCTATTTCTTCATGACGTGCCATGTGTGCGCTGAAATCTGCGATGCCTGCGCTTCGGCATGCGAACAGCATGCCATTGAGCACTCGGATAATGAGACATTCCATAATTGCGCTGCTGCATGCCGCCAATGTGCCGAGCGTTGCCTGGAAGCAGATGCGTTGATCAAAAATGCCGTGGAACACTGATTTCGTGATTTTCATGGGCAAATTTTCAAGCGTGGTTGAGCCTTGTGTATAGGCCAGCGAAAAAAATGCGTTACAGGCGCTTTATGGCGCTTCTGGTCTTGAGCATGGCCGCAATGCCTTGTTTTGCTGCGGCTTTATCCATGCAGGATGAGATGTTCTTGAAAAATGCAGCCAAAGCCAGCGTGATGGAGATGGAGTTTAATCGCCTGGCGGTCGTGCACAGCAAAACGCCGGCGGTAAAGGAATATGCCCAACGCGTGTTGAAAGATCATGAAAAGTGCGGCGACAAGTTGAAGCGCATGGCTCTGAAGCTCGAGCTGGATCTGCAGGAAGAGCCTAGCCTGGTGGAAAAGCTGAGATTGCATCTGCTGTCTGCCAAGAATGGCAAACCGTTTGATCTGGCGTTCATCGAAGATATTGGCGTGGAGGCGCATCAGGATGAAGTCGAGTTATTCGAAAGGGCGGCTGCCAAGGTGGAAAATCCGGAGCTGAAGGCATTTGCCAGTCAATATCTGCCCATGCTGAAGCAACATCTTGAGGCTGGCAAACGGCTGGAAATATCGCTCAAGGAACCGCCGCACTAATGCTTAAAAACATTAACTTTACTTGTTATTTTATTGATTATTATAGATTTATAAAACATAAAAAGGGGCCAAGACCCCTTTTCTTTTGGCGCCCTTTTTGGCACTAAAGCTCAGCCGTTAACCGAGGTGCCGCCATTGGGGTGTATGACTTGCCCACTGATATACGAGCTATCATTGGAGGCTAAAAAGACATAGGCCGGGGCCACTTCACTCGGCTGGCCAGGGCGGCCCATTGGCGTGTCATGCCCGAACTTCTCGACTTTTTCTGCAGAGAAGCTGGCGGGAATCAATGGCGTCCAGATCGGGCCGGGGGCGACGGCGTTGACGGTAATCCCCTTTTCGCTCAATTGCTGCGCCAGGGAACGCGTAAAGGCCACAATGGCGCCCTTGGTGGCGGAGTAATCCAGCAGTACCGGGTTGCCCTTGTATGCCGTAACAGAGGCTGTGTTAATGATGCGGCCGCCTTTTTTCAAGTGCGGCAGCGCTGCCTGCGTCAGGTAAAACATGCCGAACACATTCACCTTGAACGTTTGCTCCAGCTGCGATGGCGCAATATCCACCAGGCTCTTCTGCTCAAACTGTTGCGCGGCATTGTTCACCACGATATCCAGCTGGCCAAATTTGTTCAGTATCTGATTCACCACACTGCGCGAAAAGCTGACCTCGCTGATATCGCCCTGGAACACTTCGGCATACACACCGTAGTCGCTCAGGATATCCAATGTCTTGTAGGCATCCTCTTCTTCGGCGTCGGTGTAGTAGATGATCGCCACATTGGCACCCTCTGCGGCAAAATGCACCGCCACTGCACGCCCTATTCCACTATCGCCTCCGGTAATCAGCGCCACCTTGCCTTTCAGCTTGCCGCTGGCCTTGTAAGCGGGATCGATATACTGGGGACGTGGCTCCATATCTTCTTCCCGGCCCGGCTGCTGGTGTTGCTGCTGCGGAGGCTGTTGCATCTCGCGATGATCGTGCCCCTGAGAGCCCTCTACTACCTGATTGTCTGTTGGCATGGCGGAATCTCCTGCTGAATGAATGAGAATATTCAGCTTAATTCAGACCCGCCATGCTGGCTGTCAGGATGCACGTCAAACCCGTGTAAGAATATATGGGGTCTGGGCCTAGCTCTACTTAACGAGGCTGGAAAATATAATTGGGCGGTAACCACTCTTGCCGCAGGGCATACATGATCAGCTCACGCCGGTCGCGCAACTGCATCTTGCGCATGATATTGGACTTGGTAACGCTGACCGTGCTTGAGCTGATTTTCAGCTCATTGGACATGGATTTCGTGGTCATGCCCTTGATGGTCTTGAGAAATATCTGCATTTCCCGCGAGGACAAGCGCTTAGGGTAGCGCGATTTTTCAGGCAGGTGGGCGCTCGACTGGTGGATGGACGGGAAATACGAATCGCCAGCGAGTATGGCCTGTATGGCCTTGCACAGCTCCGCGTAATCCGCATCCTTGGTCAGATAGCCTTCGCAGCGGATATCCATGAAATGATCAGCATATTTGGCATGGTCCGGCCCATTGATGACCAGCACCGGGATTTTGGGGAACAGCTGCTTGAGATCAAGCAAGGCTTCCAGGCCGTTTTTGGTGGGCTTGGAGATATCCAGAATAACCAGATTCACTCGTTTCTGGCGGATGATGGCCTCGGCATCGACCACATTCATGGCCTGATCCACGGCATACTGTTTCTGGGTGTTACTGATGAGTTGGCACAACAGCTTACGAGTGCCAGAGAAACCATCCACGACAATAATGTGTTTCATAAGACCTTGTATTTACGTTGTGTAGATGGTTTTACTCTAGCCCCTATTCGAGCTCATCTGCATAAGGAAATCCTTATTCAGGTGTAGGACTCTCTTTATGCGAGCGATAAGCGGACATGAAAAAAGCAAGGCATGTGCCTTGCTTTTCTCTCACAGGTTTCACTTCTGCAGGGTTAAGGTAAAACCCTGCTTGGCTTCGATACTCGGCATCTGACTGTTACCGATAAGTATCTGATTTAACTTATAGATGGGTGAATGATGAAAACAGGCAAAGCCTGCCGGTTAATGTTGACCGCCCTTGCGTCCGGCTTCCCGGGCTGACTGGGAGTCAAATTGATGAGCCGTGCCCTTGCGGTGGGCGGCTTGCCCACCCTTCTGGCCGGCCAACCTCGCCTCTTGCGAGGTGAATTCATGCGCAGAACCCTTCAGGTGAGCAGCTTTGCCTCCCATGCTGGCGATTTTGCGCTGCTTGGCAGCGTCCATTGCGGCAAATCCGCGGTTGCTTTGCTTTTGAGCCATGATGTGTCTCCTTTAAGCGATGATTGAAAAACACTCTCCAACAGGAGAGTTCGTTCAGCTTAGAGACTCAGGTGGGATGCCGACATAAGCGCATGTCCGAATCGGGGGTAAGACATTGTAAATAGGCTGGCGCCGCGCTATGCCAATTCCAGACTGTCAACTGCCGCTGATCATGCCTCCGGCAAGGTTGATCAGCAGGCCGATAAACGCCACGTTGAAAATGAAACTGAGGATGGACTGAGCAGTGACGGCCTTGCGTGTGCTGGTATTCATCACGGCCACATCCGAGGTCTGCGCCGCCACGGCAATCGTGCTGGCGAAATAAAGAAAATCCCAGTAGCTCAGCTCCACAGCGTCGTCGGGGAATTTCAGGGGGCGATGTTTTTTGTCCGAAAGATAATACGAGTGCGCGTAATGCAGCGTAAATACCATGCCAACCAGCAGCCAGGAGCCGAAAATCGTAATCGCCGTCAGCGCATAATGCAGGACGCGTTCATCACGGGTCACATCCTCCAGTGAAGCCAGCTCAAAACCAATCGCGACAAGACTGAATATCGACCCCAGGCACAGCAGCGCCAGCACCGCCATGGCGCCTTTATCTTCCTGCTCGGCAATCCGGCGGATGTCGGCATGGCTGGTGTGGGATATCAGCCAGATGATCAGGATAAGGTAAAACCACACCACGCCATTCCAGGTCACCAGCAGGCGGGTGACCAGATCCCAGTCATAGGGCAGCAACAGCCCCATGGCAAGGCCCGCGATCAGCGCTATCAACAGGCGAGGACGACGTTTTAATGACTCAGGAATCACCATGCTCATGGAGGGTTCGCTCTTGAAATTGCGATCAGAAGGGCCGGTGCGCCTAATCCATATCGGCAGAGTCACACTAGGTCAATGACGGCTCATCGGTTTGCACGCATGCAAACTTACTGCCTTATTCACCGCACCGGCAGGGCATTCTACTCGTTATTGCCGATCAAACACCAGATTGAGGGTAACGGGCACTGCGGTGCTGATCGCAGGCAGCTGGGCGGCTTCACGCAGCTTTTCTATGCCCGCCACCAGCTCATAATTTGCCGCATCCACAATCACCGGCTGGATGGTACTGATCAGCAGCTTGTTATTGCTGAGACTGGTAACACGCACCTTGCTGTTGAGCTCCACGGTCTTGCCATGCAGATCCAGCGTAAATTTGAGGCTTTCAATGCGGCTGGTGCCTGCAGGCAGGCTGCTGTAATCATTGGCGGGTGTTTTGCCGCTGACCGAGGCGCTGGGGAACATGGCGGTATCAAACAGCATGTTGCGCATACGCTCATCCCGCACGGCAATGCCTGTATCCACACTGGCGAGCTTGATGCTGAGGCTGAAGGCTCCTGCATCACTGATGCTGCCACTCAACTCCTTGAAGTGATGGATTTCGGCGATGCTGTTCTTTTTGATGGAAACGAAACTGAGGTCCGAGGCCTGCGGATTCAGCACCCAATCGGCATGCGCGGGCACTGAAAAAGCGACCAGGGAAAGCAAGGCCAAGGGTAAAAATGCAGCGTTGAAGCGGGAATGAACAACTGACATGAAAGGCTCCGATCGACCAGATGAATGGGGTAAGGCTTGCGATCAGATACCGTGGTACTTCAGATACGCTTCACCGCCTTGGCCAGATAAAACCATTCTTGCCCGCTAGCCGCATCAGGATTGGGGAACAGGATATAGCCCCCCTCTTCTGCATAGACGTCTTCGCCATTGCCGCGCGTACCAATCAGCTCGCCCGCCTGCACAGCATCAAAGCTGCGCCAGACCTTGACGAAAGTATCCTGATCACTGGCACGATCTACGACCTCGTAAATACGCAATGATTCCGTCTGGGTGACGGCGGGTGGTTCTGCCTCCCCCGATATCTCAAGATACGCGAGCGTGTTGAGAATCGCGCGGTAAGCCACCTCCGGCGCGGCCGGGTCATCATGTTGGCCGCATTCCAGGGTCAGGCCGTAGCCGCCCACCGTGCGCATGTACTCCGTGGTACCTACCCCATAGCGCAAATCGCTCTCGGCGGCAGGCGTGGCTTGCGGGTTGGCGGCCTGCCGACGCGCCACGCCACGCGCATAGGTATCCAGCCAGCCATCCACGAAGCGCTGCACGCCCAGGTGCCGGGCCAGACCTTCTTCTTTTTCTGCATGGGCAAAGGGCTCCAGCGGGCCGTTGTTATCCAGCGGGCCAATGAGCGCAAACGGCTCGCCATCGGTATGAAAGGAATGCAGGTCGAGCAACACCTCGTGCTGGGCAAGCAAGGGGCACAGCCAGTTGGCAATGTGGTCTTCAAACTCCACCGGCTTGGCGGTGGGAAACAGATTGCGGTTGAGGTTGCGATCACCACTACGGCGATGGTGCTGGTATGCCAGAGGATTGGTGATCGGTACAAAGGTCACGGAGCCACGCAGTATGGAAATGCTGCCCGCTGCTATTTCATCCAGCACGCGCAGAATCGCCTGCGTGCCGCAGGTTTCATTGCCATGTACTGCGCCCAATACAATCAGCCTGGGCCCAGGGGTAGTCGCATGAAAGGTTTGTGTATGAAAGTGCATGCCCGAAGTTTCCAATGGTTAATGACCTGGCGTTGTTGGCGGCCGCCAGCGACGCAACAACAAGGCATTGCTAACAACACTCACCGAGCTGAATGCCATGGCAGCCCCCGCTATCACCGGGTTAAGCAGACCAAAAGCCGCCAGCGGAATGCCTATCACGTTATAGATAAATGCCCAGAACAGGTTTTGCCTGATTTTGCCATAGGTACGGCGTGAAATGTCGATGGTATCGGCCACCAGCGCGGGATCTGAACGCATCAGCGTCACGCCTGCCGCGTGCATGGCCACATCGGTGCCGGTGGACATGGCAAAGCTGATATCCGCAGCTGCCAGCGCAGGCGCATCGTTGATGCCATCGCCCACCATGGCCACCACGGCATGGCGTGTTTTAAGGTCCGCAATGCAGGCCGCCTTGGTCTCTGGCGTCTGCTCGGCCAATACGGTTTGAATCCCTACACGGTCCGCCACGTAATGGGCGCTACGCGGGTTATCCCCGGTCAGCATCACACTGGCGACATTCAGCCGGTGCAGGCTGGCAATGGCCTGGGCGCTGATGGCCTTGATCTGGTCACCAAACGCGACCAGCCCGAGCAAGACGACTCGCCCCACATGGCCGGTCGCCAGCCACGATACGGTATGGCCTTGCGCCTGCAAGGCATCCGCAGCCGCCTGCAATGGCGCAAGATCCACACCCAGCGCCTGCATCCAGCGGCCATGGCCGAGATACACCGTGCGGCCCTCCACCTCGCCCTGCAAGCCTTGGCCGACTTTTTCCTGCAGTTGCGTGACCACTGGCAGGGTAATCTGCTGCTCCTCAGCCGCCGTCAGCAAAGCCACCCCAAGCGGATGCCGACTCCCCTGCTCCAGGCTGGCCGCCAGCCTGACCAGCGCTTGGGTGTGCTGAGGATCATCGCCATCGACCGCCCTGGCGGCCATCAAGCGCGGCTTGCCTTCGGTCAGTGTGCCGGTTTTATCAAACACCACGGCATTAATCTGATGGGCGAGCTCCAGCACTTGGGCATCCTTGATCAGAATGCCATGTTTGGCGGCAATGCCCGTCCCCACCATGATGGTGGTAGGCGTCGCCAGGCCAAGCGCACACGGGCAGGCAATCACCAGCACCGCCACCGCATTGAGAATGGCCTGCTCGCCGCTCGCGCCTGCCAGCAGCCAGCCCAGCAAGGTGATCAGTGCAATCACCAGCACCACGGGCACGAACACCGCACTGACCTTGTCCACCAGGCGTTGAATATCAGGTTTGGCGACCTGGGCGTCTTCCACCAGCCGGATTATCCGCGCCAGGGTGGATTCGGCGCCTATGGCCGTGGTTTTAACACACAGCAGGCCATCCAGGTTATAAGCGCCACCGGTCACGTGGTCGCCCACCCGCTTGTGCAAAGGCATGCTCTCCCCGGTAATCAGGGCTTCATCCACTTGGCCTTCGCCTTCCTGCACCACGCCATCCACGGCAATGCGCTCGCCTGGGCGCACAATCACCAGATCGCCCAGACTCACCTGCGCCAGTGGCAAGCTGAGCTCCTTGCCATCGCGTCGCACAATCGCGGTATCGGGACGCAAGGCCTGCAAGGCGCGTATGGCCTCGGTAGTCTGGCGCTTGGCACGGCTTTCCAGCCATTTGCCAAGCAATACCAGGGTAATCACCGCGCTGGCCGCTTCAAAATAAAGGTGCTCATGGCCCATCAGCAGCATGTAAACCGACAAGCCATAGGCCGCCGTCGTGCCCAGTGCCACCAGCAGGTCCATATTGCCGCTACGATGCAGCACGGCCTGCCATGCCGAACGATAGAACGATGCTCCCAGCCAGAGCTGCACTGGCGTCGCCAGCAGCCATTGCAGCCAGCCAGGCAGATTGAAATGAATGCCGACCACCATCAGCAACATGGGGAGTATCAAAGGTACGGTAAACACCGCGGCAGTCGCCACTTTCCAGCCGCTATGGATTTCCGGCGGCGCAGAAAAAGCCGCCTCGGCCTGAAGCGGCGTCGCCTCATACCCTGCCTTGCTGACCGCTTGTACCACGCGCTCGGCACTGGCCGGGGAGGAAAAACGGATATGGGCCCGCTCTGTGGCCAGATTCACGCTGGCCGCGCTTACGCCCTCCACTTTCAGGATGGCCTTTTCCACGCGCGCGACGCATGAAGCGCACGTCATGCCGCTAATGGCGACATCAAGCTCGGTTAAAGGGGTATTCGCTTCCGACATGGTACTTCCCATACAAATTTGGACATGGCGTGACGCCTGCCTCAAGGATACACCCAGGCAACTGCGCTGACGACCTTTGCGGCCATGAGCCCCCAGGCATGCGAGGTGCTACATAAGTCGATGTGGCAACCATGCCACTAGATGTTTGGTGTATGGAAGGAAGCTGGCGGAGCGCGCACAGGCCCGAATGACCCGCCCATGAATGATGTAGGCCTATAAATGCAAAACGGCCCGTAAGGGCCGTTTCTCAATTCAGGGCTATTACGCCTTCTGAATGTTCGATGCCTGCTTGCCCTTAGGACCAGTCGTGATGTCGAAACTCACGCGCTCGTTTTCCTTCAGACTCTTGAAGCCATTGCTGGCAATGGCCGAGAAGTGCGCAAACAAGTCTTCGCCTCCATCGTCCGGGGTAATAAAGCCAAAACCTTTTGCATCGTTAAACCACTTCACGGTACCTGTTGCCATTTGCTGTCTCCTGCACTTGATAAAAACATCGCCAAACGATGACGATGGGATGAAATAAAAACGTACTACACCGCCAGTGTAGGCCATATTGCCCCTTCTGCCATACAGATTTTTCTGAATCCCCTGTAGGAGAAATCTTTCAAAGGGGGCTTTTTTTCGCTGACAGCCCATTCTGACGCTGGTTTCAGCCATTTGAGGACATCCTGAAGCGCCTGTGCTGGCTAGTATGGCCAAGTGATCAATTGATCCAAAACAGCTAAAAAATCCAATAAACGAAAGGAATCACCATGAATTGGGACCAAATCGAAGGCAACTGGAAGCAGCTGACCGGCAAGGTTCGTCAGCAATGGGGAAAACTCACCGATGATCATCTTGAAGAGATCAAAGGCAACAAGGACATGCTCGCAGGCAAGCTGCAAGAACTCTATGGCATCTCGAAAGAAGAAGCCGAAGCCCAGATCGAAAAGTTTCGCAACACCTAACGATTGCGTTACCCCTTTAATCACTGGAGCAACATGATGAATATCGCACACAAAATGGCATTAGGTGGCCTGCTGGCCATGCTGATGAGCAGCCAGGCCTGGTCTCAGGTCATTACCAAAGCTGAATATGAAGATGGCAAGAACCGCGTTAACGCCGTTTATGACCAGGAGAAAAAAGCCTGTGGCAAGCTTTCCGGCAATCAGGAAGATGTTTGCAAGGCCGAGGCAACCGCCAAACGTGAAGCTGGCCTGGCTGATCTGGATGCCAACCTGAAAGGCACGCTGGATGCCCGTATCTCGGCAGAAGAGGAAAAGGTCAAAGGCACGTATGAAGTCGCCAAGGAAAGATGCGACGACTACAACGGCGATGCCAAGGATCTGTGCCTGACCAAAGCCAAAGCGGAGCGCAGCACCGGCATGGCCAATGTAGATGCAACCCGCAAAACACTGGAAGCCCGTCAGGAAGCCGCAGAGAAGAAAATGGAATCTGACTACGAAGTGGCCCTGAAAAAATGCGATAGCTACGCCGGAGAGGTGAAGTCCAGCTGCAAGGACAAAGCCAAAGCGGATTACCGCCAGTAAGCTGTAAGCTGTAAGCTGTAAGCTGTAAGCTGTAAGCTGTAAGCTGTAAGCTGTAAGCTGTAAGCTGTAAGCTGTAAGCTGTAAGCTGTAAGCTGTAAGCTGTAAGCTGTAAGCTGTAAGCTGTAAGCTTTCCAAGCTAGCTTTTCATACATAATAAAACCGGCATTTGCCGGTTTTATTATGTGCTATTTAATTGCGCAATTCCTACCCGTTACCCAAGTAATCCATATCCAGCCCATGGGTGAATGCGCCCTTGATCGCTACCGGGACTTCAACCTCCAGCTCATGCCTGGCTACCAGCCTGACCAGCTCAGCCTTGTCGTTGATGGCAAGCTTGGCGTAGATACCCCGCAGATAATGGCGCACGGTGGCGGGTGACAAACCGGTCTCAGCCGCAATTTCCTTATAGGAATGCGCTTGTGCAAAGCCTCGGGCCACCTCGCGCTCGCGTCTGGTTAGTTTGTCCAGTGGCGATGGTCGCCCGATATCCAGCCGTGTCAGGCCGCCTGCCTGCTGCTGGTTTACGTAGATGCCGATAGGTAGATGGATAGACGATGCCGGATTGCTAACCAGCATCTCCACTAACGCATGTGGCAAGCGACCGCCACGCCAGGCGGGCCATGCCTGGCTCACAAACTCGGCAAAGGCACTGTCGGCATACACAATGCTGCCACGGCGATCAACATATGCACTCGCCTTGTCCTGCCATTTATTCGGCAGGCGCGTGCGCTCGATATCTGCCAGCAGATTGGTGCGCCAGCAGGAATACAAATGCGGCGTGAGCCACTGCTTGAGCCGGATATCGCCAGCCTTAAAGGCGCGGGCGCGGCTCCCGGAGCGAAACAGAGAAATAAACAGAAAAGAGGTGCGGTTTGGCAGGAATACCGAAGTACACAAGGCCTGACTGAGATCATGCCCGGTATTGAGGTCGGCGAGCCCAGGGGTTGAGTGGAGAGCCTGCCGATTGAAATGCACCGTAGTTCTGGGCTGAAAATGGACATCGTGTGCGAGCGCATCGTCATTCTTGACCGCATGCCAGTGCTCTTCGAACGCCAAGGGTAGCTCATGGCGGTAGGAGCTCAGCAAATCGAACCCGGCCTTGCCAGGCGACATGATGCCCCACCAGGCCCGATCAAACCCGATCACGCGCTCCAGATGTTTGAGCGCTTCTTGCTGAAAGACACGGGGACTCGCGGTCACGGCCGTCTTATACAAATCCGCCAACAGCGCATTGCCAGATGTGAAATCCATCTCCAAACACTCCCCTTCTGCAGGTGGTGAAAGCCTTCTCTTATCGCAGATCATCCCTTAATCCACGCCCTTAATCAATTATGTGGACCTGCAGGCGAAGCAGCACCTACCCCTGCATTTGCAGGATGTTCACGCAGCATCCCCATCGCCATACTCCTGTCTGGAGTTGGCTTAGCCATCCTCAAACGCGCAGGCAACTGATAAACGGGAGAAAAAATGCCGACCAAAAAATCCATGCAAGTCTATGTGGTCAGGACCTGGTTCCTGCTGAATGTATTCGTAGCGCTCTACCCGCCCTTGTACTGGGCAGCGAGCGAGCATCGCGAACTGATCCTGGGTCTGCCTGCGACCTTTGTCTACTTCACTGCGGTCAGCCTCTCCATTACCCTGAGTATTCTCTATGCCTTCTGGCAGGAAGCTGCAAACGGAGAGCTGACATCATGATCATAACGTTCGGGATGATGCTGGTGTTCTTTGCGGGCCTGATTGTCATACTTCAGCGCATCAGGCTGGACGATAGCTCGTTTTCCAACTATGCCGTTGGCGACCGCTCCTTTGGCGCACGCTACCAGGCCATGTCCTTTCTCAACACCTGGTACCCGGGCGCCATGTTCACAGCCTTCGGCGGCATGGCAGCTGCGAGCGGCATTATTTCATTCTACGTGCTGAGCTATAGCCTTTTGACGGTGATGCTGATGTACATGATGGCGAAGCCAGTATGGATGTGGGGCAAAGCCTTTGACCTGAAGACGCAGCCTGATCTTTTTTCCTTGCGTTACAACTCACGCCACATCCGCACCATTGCTGCTGTCATTGGCATCATCTCGGGCATTCCCTGGCTCATTCTCGGCATGCAGGCCCTGGGCGAAATGTTCCGCTTCCTTTCCTTGGGCACGTTGACGTTTTCGCAGGCCGTGATATTGGGGGTGGTTGTAATCGCCATCCGGCAGATATGGACTGTGCGTATTGGCATGCGTGGCGTCGTGATTTCCGATTTCTACCAAGGCATGGTGGCTTATCTGGCAGGCACAGCCATGCTGATCGGGCTGATCGCCTGGCTGATCGTGGCGAAAGGCATCAGTTTCTCCAGCCTTGATGCCACCCGATTCACTCTCCCGGGCCTCGGCTCCAAAGAAGGGCCTATGTTCCTGTTCAGCCTGGTTTTGACCGGAGCCCTGGGCGGATGGTGCTGGCCCTATATTTTTGTACGCCTGTTTACCGCTAACGGGGTAGCCAGCCTGAAAAAATCGGCCTCGCTGGCGATCCCCCTATCCTTCATTTTTTGTCTTGCCTTACTGATTTTTGGGATGCTGGCTGGCATGCTGCCTTCTGCCACCAGCCACCCTGATGCTGTCTGGTTCATCGCATCGCAAGAAGCTGGTGGATTAATACTGCTGGGGTTGGCAGGCACGGTCCTGCTGGCCGCCTCCATGGGCCATATTGATGGCAATATTCAGGCAACAGGAGCACAGATCGCCAACGATCTGCTGGGCAATTACTTCACGCTAAGCACCCGGCAACTGATTGTGATCTCCAAGACCGGCATGCTGCTTCTTACCCTGCTGGCATCCTGGCTCTCATGCATGGCCCTGCCCGCCCTATTCTCGCTCGCCGTTCTGGCTTACCAAGGGATTATTCAGCTAGCTATCCCGCAATTCCTGGGAATATTCTGGAAACGCGGCAACAAATACGGCGCCATGACCAGCATGTCCATCGGCTTTGCCGTGGCCGTCACGCTAGAGCTGATGTATCAGGGCAATCCACCTTGGGCATATGGCCTCACGTCAGGCGCAGTCGCGCTTATCGTGAATGTCATCGTCTATGTGGTATTGGCCTATCTGATTCCCCAAAATGCATCAGAAAAGGCACGTGTAACGGCGTTATTCGATCTTGTCGAAAACAAAAACACAATGCTGCAAACGTAGAAGCCACCTTATCAGAGACCAGCTCAATCGTTCACTAAGCGGTGACGAAAGGCATAGCTGATCAGTTCGGCGTTGTTGCTACAGTGCATCTTGCGCAGAATCTTGCAGCGAAAAACGCTGACGGAGCTGGCGCTGATCAGGAGTTCACGCGCGACGGAGGGTATGGATTTACCCGAGGTGAGTTTGAAGAACACCTGTCGCTCACGTGCAGAGAGATCGATGTGGGGCATATGTGGAACCTCGGGAGCAGCCCGGGTTAGGCAATGCTGACTTGCGACATGATTGCCAGATATATGTTTTCTGGCAGTGAGTTTGCATGCGACCTGCAATATGGCCTGATCGCTGGCATCACGAGAAAGATAGGCATGGCAACCCAGGCGCAGGTAATGATTGCGCAAGGTGTCATCATCCAGCCCCCCTACGATCAGGCACGGCAAGTCGGGGAAGTCGTGCTTCAGGTCGCACAGGGCTTCCAGGCCGCTCTTGGCCGGATTCGAGATATCAATCAGCAACAACTCTGGGGCAATGGCAGTATGAGCGCCCGCCTCTGCGCTGGTGGCAGCTTCAGTGACCGTGAATTCACCTGTGGCTTCAAGTAGTTGTCTCAGTGCGTATCGGCTGATGCGATATCCATTCACCAACATGACATTGTGTCTGTGCATTGAACCTCCTTTTGCCGCAACTGCAAGGGGATGCGTTCAATACCAGCATATGCCACGAGCTCAGCTGTGGCTGTAGGCGTGATGCCATTCAGTTGTAGGAAATGGCCTTCTGAATGGCGGAGGACGGCGGATGACCGCGAGCGATTACCAGTAGGTCTCGGTGGTGATGTGGCCGGGCTCGCGCCTTCTGTGCTTCTTGAGGCCGCGGGTGGCCAGCAGGCCTTGCATCTCTTCCACCATTTGCGGATTACCGCACAGGATGACTTGGCTATGCTCGGGACTTAGCGCGGTCTGGGCATGGTGTTCCAGACGACCATCTTGCAGTGCCTGCTGGATGCGGCATGGCAAGCCGATGTCGGAAGCTTCACGCGTCACCAGCGGCACAAAGTGCAATCGGCCGGGATGCGCTGTCATAAGGGCCTGTATGCGTTCCAGATAGGCGAGATCATGCTGATATCGCACCGAGTACACCAGCACGGCATGCTCGTATTGCTGCCACAGCTGCTCAGTACCGAGCATGGAAAGAAACGGCCCTATCCCAGTACCACTCGCGATCAGCCAGAGATCGCGGGCGGCGGGAATCTCATCCAGCGTCATGAAGCCATGGGCGGTGGGCGACAGCTGAACAACATCGCCGGGTTTCAAGGGCACCAGGTGCGGACTCAGCTTGCCCTCTGGCACTTCAATGTAAAAAATCTCCAGCGGCCGCTGCTGCGGTGGGTTCACCAGCGAATAGGGATGCGCGACCACCTCGCCCTCTATTTCCAGCCCCAGCTTGACGAATTGCCCGGCGGCAAAGGGCGCCAGCTCTGCCTCAATGTACAGGGTGTGCAGATAGGCATTCCAATGCTTGTGCTCCACTACCCTGCCTTGTATCCATGTCGCCATTGCTAATCCTTAAATGAGAGATGGTGCTGGGGTGACCGCAACACCTTCAATTATTTCCTACTTTTCTTACGGACGATTACCTATAAAAAACAATGCACAATCGATGCATTCTTACACTTCACCTTACGATAAGGAAAGGAGTTTTATCATGCCTAGAGGCGCATCTCCCAAGCGGGAACATGAGTTTGAAAAGCTCAAGCACCAGTTTCAGCATGATCATCGTTACTCAGGACGCGAAGAGGAAGTGGCGGCGCGCATCGTGAACAAACAGCGTAGCGAGGCAGGCGAAACCAAATCTTCCGCCGGAAAATCAGCCAGCGCTGCGGGTTCAGGTCGCTCTTCCACGCGCAACACACCGCACACCAGCGCCACCTCACGCAGATCGGCAAAGGCCCATACGGGCAATCCGCGGCTGTCGGTAAAGGAATACGCCGGGCTTACCATTTCGGAAGTCACCTCGCGACTGGCTTCGCTGAGCTTGTCACAAATTCGGCGCCTGCGTGATTATGAGCTGGCGCACAAGCATCGCAAAGGCATGCTGGAGAAGCTTAACCGCAAGCTGGTGCATTAACGCGCACGCGGGGTACTTCTCAGGCGCAAGCCAGGCAGGTGCCCTGCTCGCTTACGTGGTCAGCCCCACTGCCCGCATGATGAGGCGTAGCAGCAGGCTAACCGCCCCCAATGCCAGCACACTGCCCAGCCAGATCAGGAACAACCAGCCGAGGCGCTGTCCCCAGCGTTTTTCAGATTTATCTTCCATTTAATGGTAGCCCTCGCCGGCATGCACTTTCCCCCGAAACACATAATATCCCCAGGCGGTATAGACCAGGATGATGGGAATAATGATCACCGCGCCTACCAGGGCAAAGCCCTGGCTCTGGGGGGGTGCCGAGGCCGCCTGAATGCTGATGTCAGGGGGTACGATATTTGGCCACACACTGATGCCCAGACCGACATATCCCAGGAATACCAACGCTAACGTAAAGACAAAGGGCCACACCTCGGCCTTGCGTGCCAACGCTCTTTGCAACTGGTAGAAACAGAACAGCACCAGTAGCGGAATCGGCAGCAAGGTCCACATATCAGGCCCGAACCAGCGCGCGGCGATGCGGCTATCGATGAAAGGTGTCCACAAGCTGATGATGGCAATAATCGCCAGCAAGACCAAACCTAACGCGCGCGACAGCCGGTAACACGTCGCCTGCAGCTCGCCCGAGGTTTTCATGACCAGCCAGGTGCTGCCCAGCAAAGCATAGGTCGCCAGCAGGCCAACTCCCGTAAACAGCGAAAATGGTGTCAGCCAATCCAGCGCACCACCCGTGTAGACACCATTCACGGCTGGAATGCCGCGGATATAGGCGCCCAGAGTCACGCCCTGGAAAAAGGTCGCCGCCATGGAACCGCCTATGAAGGCTTTATCCCAGAAATGGCGCTCGTGATCGCGCGCCTTGAAGCGAAACTCGAAGGCAACACCCCGAAAAATCAGCGCCATCAGCATGAAGATCAGCGGCAGATACAAGGCGCTGAGGATGATGGAATAGGCTTGCGGGAATGCCGCCAGCAAGCCTGCGCCACCCAGCACCAGCCAGGTTTCATTGCCATCCCACACCGGCGCCACCGTATTCATCATCACGTCGCGGTCATGCCGGTCGCTGAAAAAGGGATAGAGAATGCCGATGCCAAGATCGAATCCATCCATGATGATGTACATCATGATGCCGAACAGGATAATCCCGGCCCAGATCAGGGGTAGATTGGCTTCCATGATTAGCGTCCTCCTTCGGTTGAGCCGGGCTTGTCGGCACTGAATTCCGGTGCCAGGGTAAAGACATGGTCTTCTTCCAGATCGGGTGTGCTGGCTGGGGTTTCGTCAGGCTGCGGCGCAACGCGCATGAGTCTGAGCAGATAAGCCACACCGGCGCCAAACACCAGCAGGTAGATCAGCACAAACAGCACGAGCGTCAGGCCGACTTCTGCGGCACTGTGAGGCGTAACGGCATCCGCCGTGCGCAGCATGCCATACACCACCCACGGCTGACGGCCTATCTCGGTGGTGTACCAGCCCGCCAGGATAGCCAGCACCCCGGCAGGCCCCATACAGAGGGCAAAGCGCAGAAAGGGCCTGGTGTCATACAAACGACCGCGCCAGCGCAGCCAGGCAGAGATCACACCGAGTAAGATCATCAGCATGCCCAGGCCCACCATGATGCGGAATGACCAGAACACAATGGTGGCATTCGGCCGATCTTCCGGCGCAAACTCTTTCAGCGCAGGAATGGGCGCATCCCAGGAGTGGCGCAGGATAAGACTGCCGAGGTGCGGGATTTCCAAGGCGAAATGGGTTTTTTCTGCGGCCATGTCGGGCCAGCCGAACAAAATAAGCGGCGTGGCTTCCCCGGGTTTGTTTTCCCAGTGACCTTCAATGGCCGCGATTTTGGCGGGCTGATGTTCCAGTGTATTCAGGCCATGGAAGTCACCAATCACCGCCTGTACCGGAGCAACCAGCAAGGCCATCCACATGCCCATGGAAAACATGGTACGCACCGCCTTGGTGGCGGTACCGCGCAAGAGATGCCAGGCGCCGACAGCCGCGACCAGCAAGGCGGTGGCCAGATAAGCGGCGACCACCATGTGCATCAGGCGATATGGGAAGGAAGGATTGAAAATAATCTGCCACCAGTCCACCGGGATCAATCGCCCATCAATCAGGGCCACCCCCTGTGGCGTATGCATCCAGCTATTGGAGGCAAGAATCCAGGTGGCGGAAATCAGGGTGCCGACCGCCACCATGAGTGTGGAGACAAAATGCAGGCCGGGCCCGACTTTGTTCCAGCCAAACAGCATGACACCGAGAAAACCTGCTTCAAGAAAAAACGCCGTCAGCACTTCGTACGCCAGCAAGGGCCCCGTCACGCTGCCGGCATAATTGGAAAACCCCGACCAGTTGGTACCAAACTGATAAGCCATCACTAGCCCCGACACCACGCCCATGCCAAATGTCAGGGCGAAGATGCGCGACCAGTAGCGGTAGAGTTCGAGGTAATGGGCCTGTTTGGTCTTAAGCCACAAGCCCTCCAGTACAGCCAGGTAGCTCGCCATGCCGATAGTGATGGCGGGAAACACGATGTGAAACGAGATGGTGAACCCGAATTGTATGCGGGCAAGATCCAACGCTAAAACTGACATGATGCATCCTCAGGTTTTCTGGCTGTCTGGGCATATGACCCTGCTAACACCAGATAAATTTCCAATTAAATCCTAAGGATAAGCACGGCACTATGCAATGCACAGTCAGGCGCTATTTGATCGGTACAGTGTGATGCCGAAAAGGCGCCTGTTGGCATGCCTGCCCTGATGCATCGGCATGAAAAAGGCCGACCCGGTTAAGGTCGGCCTCTTCAGCAAACTTACACCACCGCCCTGTCATCCCGGCAATCCCATCCCCGATGGAAGCCAGGATCTCAGGTCTGACTGCGGGCTCAGGTGGTCGTGAGCGCCTTGGCAATCGGCAGCTTGCGCACGCGTTTGCCAGTAGCGGCAAATACGGCATTGGCCACCGCAGGCATCACGGCAGACGTGCCTGGCTCACCGATACCGCCGGGGTTTTCCTGGCTGGGCACCAGATGCACCTCGACCACTGGCGCTTCATTCATGCGCATCATGCGGTAATTATGGAAATTGCTTTCCTGCACACGGCCCTGCTCAAAGTTGATTTCACCCCACAGCGCACCAGTAATACCAAACATGATGCCGCCTTCCATCTGGGCACGCACGGTGTCAGGGTTCACGGTATAGCCGCAGTCCACCACGCAGACCACCTTCTTCACCCGTACCTGCTGATCAGGATCGACTTCCACTTCCACCACCTGGACAATGTAGCTGCCAAAGGCAAACAGCACCGAGACGCCTTTGCCAGCCTTGCCCTTGGCAGGCGCTGCCACTGGCGTTGACCAGTTGGCTTTTTCTGCCGCCAGCTCCAGCACCGCTTTGGCGCGCGGGGCGTTTTTCAGTAAGGCGAGACGATACGCCACGGGATCCTTGCCTGCGTTGGCGGCCAGCTCGTCAATAAAGCTCTCCACCACAAAAATATTATGGGTGGGGCCCACACCACGCCAGAAAGCGGTGGGCAAAGGTGGCTCGTGACGCACGTAATCGACATACACATTCGGCACGGCATATTGCAGATCGGTCGCCCCTTCGACCGCATCCGGGTCTACGCCATCCTTCACCGCGGCCGGGAAAAAGCGCGCCATGATGGACGAGCCGGTGATGTGATGCTGCCAGGCTTGCGGATTGCCCTGCTCGTCGATCGCAGCCGAGATACGGTCGTAATAATACGGACGGTACATATCGTGCTGTATATCTTCCTCACGCGTCCATACCACTTTGACTGGGAAGTTGACCTGCTTGGCGATGGATACCGCTTGCGCCACCGAGTCAACTTCCAGTCGACGGCCAAATCCACCACCCAGGAGATGGTTATGAATCCGCACCTTGTCTTGCGCCAGGCCAGTCAATTGGGCAGCCACCATCTGTGCAACCACGGGCACTTGGGTGCCGACCCAGATATCGCAGCCATCGTCCTGTACATGCACGGTGCAATTGATCGGCTCCATGGTGGCATGGGCGAGGAACGGCAGTTCATAAACCGCTTCCAGCTTCTTGTCGGCAGAGGCAATCACGCCAGGCGCATTGCCCGTGTTCTTGGCCACGGCCCCTTTGGCTTCGGAAGCCTTGGCAATGTCTTCGCGCAGACTGGCGCTGGAGAAACTGGCATGCTCGCCGTCATCCCAGGTGATTTTCAAGGCGGCCAGGCTCTGCTTGGCCGCCCACATATGGTCGGCAATCACGGCCACGGCATTGTCCAGCTTGATCACCTGCTGAAAGCCCTGAATCTTTTTGGCATCGCTGTCATCGACTGACACCAGTTTGCCGCCAAATACCGGGCTGGCGCTGACGGTGGCGATTTTCATGTCCGGCACTTTGACATCAATGCCAAACTCGGCGGTGCCATTCACTTTGGACGGCGAATCCAGCCGATGCACAGGCTTGCCGATGATCTTGAAGTCTTTGGGATCCTTGAGGGTGACGGCGGTAGGTGCAGGCAACCGCGAGGCCTTTTCCACCAGATCGCCATACGGCACGCGACGCCCAGTTGGCTGATGGACGACTTCGCCATTTTCGGCATAGCAGGTCTCGGGGCGGACTTTCCACTCATCGGCGGCCACCTGGATCAGCATCATGCGTGCACGGGCGCCTGCTTCACGCAGGGGCTTCCAGGCACCGCGCACGGAGGTGGAGCCACCCGTAATCTGCGCGCCCAGCAAGGCATCGCCATAGGCTTTGTCATCCGGCGGTGCGTGTTGCAGCTTGACCTTGCTGACGTCGACTTCAAGCTCTTCGGCGATCAGCATGGGCATGGAGGTATACGTCCCCTGCCCCATTTCCACCTTGTGCGCGACGATGGTCACGACGCCATCCTGATCAATATGGATAAAGGCATTGGGCGTAAATTCCTGCTTGCCGCCAATACCCAGCTTGCTGCAGGCGGTGCCCAGCAGGCTGAACTCCAGCAATAGGCCTATGCCCAGACCGGAAGAAAGTTTAAGAAAATCGCGGCGGCTGACATCCCCGCGCGCGGTATCGGGTGTTTGCGTTTCGGGCAGCATATGCATGTTATGCCTCCTTGGCGGCAGGCTGACCGGCAGCCAGCTTGATGGCGGAACGAATGCGCGCATAAGTGGCGCAGCGGCAGATATTGCCCGACATGGCATTATCGATGTCCTGATCCGACGGCGTCGCATTTTCCTTCAGCAAGGCAACGGCGGACATGATCTGGCCGGACTGGCAGTAGCCACACTGCACCACTTCCTGCTCAATCCAGGCGTCCTGTACGCGCTTGCCGAGCTCGCTGGCACCTATGCCTTCAATCGTGGTGATTTCCTTGCCATTGGCTGCGGATACCGGCGTGACGCAGGAACGTATCGGTTTGCCATCCAGATGCACGGTACAGGCGCCGCAAAGCGACATGCCACACCCGAATTTGGTGCCAGTCAGGCCGACTACATCGCGCAAGGCCCACAGAATGGGGGTGTCATCGGTCACATCCAGATCGTGCTGGTCGCCGTTTACATTCAAGGTGATCATGGTTACCTCATCTTGTTAAAAGTTAAAAGTCAAAGCGGGAAAATTCAACATCTGCCCTAGGCAGAAACCTGGGGGTGGCAACAGCCAACATGCGGCGTTGCCAGTCGGCCACGGTATCAATATCAAACAGCACGCCGGCGTCGTCGACATCCAGCGTCAACAGTTGGTGCATATGCTCCTGCAACACCCTTCTGGCACCCTGATCACCCTCACATGCCATCAAGGACTGGCGAAACTGGGCAGAAAACCCGACGGGGTGCCCACGCTTGCCGGCATGCGCGGGTGCAACCAAGGTGTTACCGCTGGCAAGCCTGGCTGCCAGTAATTGCAAGGTGCTGGCTTGTATGTCCGGCATGTCGCCCAGCCCGATCAGCCAGGCACCGGCCTGGGCGGTTTGTGCCACGCCAAAGGCCAGGCTATGGCCCATGCCCAATGCTGATTGCTCGCATGCCAGCCAGTGAATGCGATCAGCCCTGTGCAACTCGCGCTCGACCTGTGTCCGCAGCGCCTTGTGCTCAGGTGGCACCACCACCTGCACATGGGGAAAACTCGCCAGCCAAGGCTGCAAAGCATGTGAAAGCACGCACATGGCACTTGCATCCCCTGTCAGCGGCTGCATCAGCTTGGGTCCGCCAAAGCGTGATGAACTGCCGGCGGCCAATACAATCGCGCTAATCTCATGCATGCCGATGTCAGGCATGCTGCTTGAACTCAGTTTGTTGAAACGAGGCGGCATTGAATTGGGGGTGATTGCGTATGGACACCAGGTGGGCCACGATCGCCACCGCAATCTCCGGTGGTGTGCGGCTGCCAATACTGAGGCCCACCGGGCCATGCAGGCGATCAATTTCCTCAGGCGTGAGGTCAAACATGGCCAGGCGTTCGCGGCGGTGCTGGTTGGTACGATGCGAACCCAGTGCCCCCACATAAAACGCTGGCGACTTCAATGCTTCCAGTAAGGCCATGTCATCCAGTTTGGGATCGTGGGTCAGCGCGATGACCGCTGTGCGGCTATCAACCTGCTGCGACAAAATGGCATCGTCCGGCATATCACCGATGATGTGGGTGCCGGGGACCGACCATGTCTGCCTGAATTCTTCGCGGGGATCACAGACGATCACTTCGTAATCCAGCGCTTGTGCCATCTGGGCGAGATAGACCGAGGTTTGCCCGGCGCCAATGATCAACATGCGCCAACGGGGGCCATGAACTGTAGTCAAGTGGGTAGCACTGAGCTGCAGTCTGTTGTCAGGAGTCGCATCGTTCACCACCACATTCAGCGTTTCCAGCACCAAGGTGCGGGATACCAGGCGATGCTCCGCAACAAGGCTCAGGATTTGCTGTAACCAGCGATGATCATGTATAGGCTCGGCAAGCACCTTGAGCACACCACCGCACGGCAAACCAAAGCGACGCGCTTCTTCCGTGGTGACGCCATAGGTGAGTAGTTCGGCTTTGTGCTGCGGCAGTTGGCCGAGGCGCGCTTTATCGGCGAGATCGTCTTCGATACAGCCGCCAGAAACCGAGCCCACCATCAGGCCATCCACACGTAAAACCAGCATGGCTCCTATGGGCCTTGGGCTGGAGCCAAAGGTTTCAACCACGGTCATGAGCCACAATGGCTGCTTTTTTCGCGCCCACTCAAGGGCCGTGGTGAATACTGAAAAATCGACGCTATCCATGGCGCTCCCCGCTAATGGCATAGGTGTGAAGACAAGAGGTACATGAAACTTGCGTGTAAGAATTTCATTATGCCCGCTTAAGACTTCCAGATAAATGACATAGTCATGATTTTAGAATTCCAGATTGTGGAATAATACAAAGCATTACCATCAGGAATGCATGCATGACGAACAAACTGGAAATGATGCGGATATTTTGCGCGGCGGCAGATGCCAACAGTTTCAAGGAAGCCGCCCTTAGACTGGGTATCTCGCCGCAAGCCGTGACGCGCGCGATCAAGGATCTGGAATACGCCCTGGGTGAGCTGTTGTTTCACCGCAATACGCGGCAAATCCGCATCACCGAGTTTGGCCGCGGTTTTGCCCTTGAAGCCCGGAAAGCCTTGGCGGATGTCGATAATCTCTTCACGCCGGGTGCGGGCAGCAAGCCCAGCGAATTCGGTGGGCTGGTGCGCATCACGGTACCCATGGGCATAGGGCGCACCTTTCTGCTCCCCCTGCTGCGTGACCTCTCCACCTCTTATCCCGGCATTCAGTTTGATATACGCCTGTCGGACAATATTGCGGACGTCATTGACGAGCAGATCGACATTGGCATCCGGGTGGGCGCCACGCTGAAAGACAACGGCTTTATTGCCAAAGCAGCAAGCCGGGTGGCGTTTTGGAGTGTGGCGTCCCCTGCACTGATCAAGCGCATAGGCAAACCATTAACGCCGCAGGATTTGCTCAATATGCCGACCACGGGACTCATCGCTCCCAGCAGTGGCCGGGCATGGCCATGGATGTTTGCGCGAAGCCAGCAGTTGCAGATCAATAACCAGGTGTTGCTCACCAATGATTCCCAGCTGGAAATGCAGGCCGTGCTGGATGGGATTGGTATCGGGCAAATCGGGAGTTGCATGGCGATTCCGCATGTACGCGAGGGGCGTCTGGTCCCGCTACTGGAAGATTACACCGTGGAACCCTGGACCCTGTATGTCTACCGTCCACAACGCGGCCCGGTCGCTCCCCGCGTGCGCATTGTGTTTGATTACCTGGCAGAGCAGATGGCCAAGGAATCCGTGATGCCAACAATGCTGTAATGCACTCCTGGATAATAAAAAAGGCTGCCAAGGGCAGCCTTTTTACTGGACATGCAAAAATCAACGATTGTTGAAGAAAGCGATGTTCATGCAACGGTCATTCACGAAAGTCAGCTCGGTCACCTTGTAGGTCTTTTTAGGAGAATATTCGACCAGATTGTTGTAGTACCACATTTCCACATTGACTGGCTTGGAGGTATCGAGCTGTTTACCCACAACGCCAGCTGCATTGGATGGCATAACAGATTGTTCTTTTTTCACAGGCTTGCCCAGGCGCTCGGTGACGACCTGACGCGACTTGCCGCTGAATGCACGCAAGAAATCGGTTTCTGAATAATTGCCTTTTTTTGCAGCCGTAGCCTTGGCAGGAGCGGTGTCGGCAGCCATGGCAGGCAATGCAGTCACGGCAAATACGGCCGCCAGCAGCACAGAAGCAGAAAAAGTCTTGGTCAATTGCATGGTATTCAGTTGCATAGTGAGTTCCGATACACGTTTGAGGGGGCGATTATCGCACTTTTAGGCAGCACATGCAGCAGGATAGTTTCACTTCGTGCTCATTCAAAATGTAATTGCAATCCGTCATAGCCGACATGCACCTTGGGCGGCAGCAGTGAAGTCACCGCCGCATATTCCATCTCATGCGTCATGTGGATCAGATAGGTGTTGCCTGCGGCAATTCGGGCAGCATATTCGAGGCTTTGTTCCAGGTTGATATGCGTGTAGTGCGGCTTGTAGCGCAGGCAATCCAGCAACAGAAAATCCAGGCCTTGCAACAATGCAAGTGAAGCCTCGGGAATTTCGGATACATCGGTCAGGTAAGCCAGGTTACCGATGCGAAAACCCAGAATATCGCTATGGCCATGTTTGACTGGTATCGGGGTGACGGTCTTGCCAAACAATTCAAACGGCGCCTTTATCTCATTCAGCCCCAGCACGGGTAAATCCCAGAAGTCGCTCGGCTCACGGATGGTATAGCCAAACTTGTCGGCAATATGGGCCAAGGCATCTGCCTTGCCATACAAGGGAATCTGCTGCCGTTGTATCTGGCAGAACGCCCGCAGATCATCAATACCGTGCAGGTGATCAGCATGCGTATGGGTATACAGTACCGCATCCACGCGATTCAGGCCTTCGCGTAGCGCTTGGAAACGCAGGTCCGGCCCTGTATCAATCAGCACCACTTCACCATCCGGAAAGGTAATGGCCGAAGAACAGCGTGTGCGCTTGTTGCGCGTATCACTCGAGCAGCAGGTTGCACACTGGCAGCCCACCACCGGCGTGCCGGCGCTGGAGCCTACGCCCAGCATGGTTAGCTGCATGGACGCGCCTGCCTGAATAATGTGAAAAAATTGCGGGTGGTGGCTTCGGATAACGCCTCCAGCGAGATGCCTCGCAGACGTGCCACCTCCTCTGCCACATGCTTTACATAGGCAGGTTGATTGGTTTTGCCACGAAACGGGATAGGCGCGAGGTAAGGGGAATCGGTCTCTACCAGCACACGATCAAGCGGAATCTGCCGCGCAACTTCTTTCAGCGCGCCAGCATTCTTGAACGTCACGATGCCGGAGAAGGAAATGTAAAAGCCCAGTGCCATGGCCTGCTCTGCCACTTCCAGGCTTTCCGTAAAGCAATGCATGACGCCGCCAATCCGCTCAGCGCCTTCTTCCCGCATGATGCGTATGGTGTCTTCAGCCGCAGACCGCGTATGAATGATCAACGGCCTGTCCGCTGCAATGGCCGCACGGATATGAGTACGGAAGCGTTCACGCTGCCAATCAAGATCGCCGGTGAGGCGAAAGTAATCCAGTCCGGTCTCGCCAATGGCAATCACCTTGGGATGTTGCGCCAGCCTGACAAGATCATCTGCCGTGAAAAACGGCTCGTCTTCATAGTCCGGGTGCACCCCCACCGAGGCGAAGATATTGTCATGGGCTTCGGCGACCGCCAGCACCGCGGGAAAATCTTTCAAGGTAACGGAAACGCACAGGGCATGGCCAACCGCATTTTCAGCCATGGCCGCACGCAATGCAGGCATATTGCTGGCAAGGTCAGGAAAATTGATATGGCAGTGGGAATCGACAAGCATGGAGAGTATTCACAATAACGGCAGCAAACCGGGTTAACGACAATATGTAGTAAAACAGTAACTTGAATAGCGACAACTTAACATCGAACGCATGGGAAGCAGCATTCGATACCCATTGGGATCTGGGGTATCGCTACATGGTGTAAGTCGGCCGCGGGGACTTCATGGCGCCACCCAGCAAGCCTTCGATCTTGTTCTTGACCTCGACCCCGCCATCTTTTTCACTGAAGCGGACACCAATACCCTGCGGGCGGCTGCCTTGCGTCACCGGCGTAATCCACACAACATGGCCCACGACTTTCAGCTTGACAGGATCATCCAGCAGGCTGAGCAGCATGAAAACTTCATCGCCTATGCGATAAGGTTTATTGGTAGGAATGAACAACCCGCCACCCTTGATGAACGGCATATACGAAGCGTAGAGCGCTGCCTTTTCCTTGATGGCCAGTGACAATACTCCCGGCTTGGCTGGGGGGCTTATCAAGGGTTCATTGGGAAGCGCGCTAGTACTCATGTTCTGGTTTTGACGGAAAATAACTGCACATACTGCAACATCAGGCTTTCCAGTTGCAGTTCGTTGTTCAATGGATGCGTCGCACTGCGGTAAGCATCGTCAAGTTTACGCTGTAATTCAAGCATTTGAGCCAAGTCTACGCTTTTGGCCAAGGCTTGCAAAGCGGCATTGTGCAAGAGGTGGTATCGGGCCTGCACGGCAAACCGGCAGGCAAGCAAGTCATAAAGCCACTTTTGCAGCACACGCATGGCTTCCGCCATCCCGAGGGCATTGAGCATGGTCGCCAGCGAATGAGCATCGGCACCAGCCCCGCGAGCCAGTTGCCCTAGTATCAGCTCCAGCGGCTTGCTTTCCGCCTGGTCGCGTGCGGCCATGGGGGAACCACCGGCATAGGCCAGCCTGAGCTCCGCCTGCTCCACGCCCTGCTCGCTGAGCCAGGCTAATGCCCCTTGCATGTCCGGCACCGGCATATCCACTTTGCGGCAACGGCTGGTGATGGTCGGTAACAAGCGTTGCGGCTGATGGGCCACCAACAGGAAAATCACGCCGGGTGGCGGCTCTTCCAGCATTTTAAGTAGGGCATTGGCAGAAGCCACATTCAGGCCCTCCGCCGGACATATCAGCGCGATGCGCACACCATCGTTATGATGGCTGGATAACTCGAGGAATCCACCCAGCTCGCGCACCTGAGCAACAGATATCTGTGTTTTTTTGGCGGTGGTCTTGGCAGGTGCTGGCGCATCCTCATCGGTTTGATCCTGCTCAGGCGCCAGCAGGCGAAAATCAGGGTGACTGCCTTGGGCAAACCAACCGCAACTGGCACAAACGCCACAGGCATGCCCATCCGCTTTTGGCTGTTGACACAACAAGGCCTTGCTCAGCGCTTGCGCGAACTGAAGTTTGCCTATGCCTGCAGGACCTCTCAGCAGCATGGCATGTGGCAAGGTTTTCTTCTGGGCGATCAAGCCTGCCCATACAGCGTGCTGCCAAGGAAAAATCATGGACTCCTGGCTCATAGTTCACGCAGTGCAGCACTGACAGCCAGTTTTACCTGATCCAGCGGCTGATTGGAATCAATAATGCGGAAACGCGCAGGAAACTGCTGCGCACGCGCCAGATAGGCAGTACGAATGCGCCGAAAAAAATCAGCAGATTCGCGTTCAAACTTATCCGGCGTACGAGCAGCAGCCAGCCTTTGCACACTGACCTCTACCGGCACATCAAACAGCAAGGTCAAGTCAGGCTGTAGCCCTTGTTGCACCCATTGCTCAAGCTGGGCAATGCGTTCGGCGGCCAGCCCTCTGCCACCATGCTGATAAGCAAACGAGGCATCGGTAAAGCGATCGGACAAGACATAAGCGCCGCGTTCCAGCGCTGGTAGAATCACCGTGGATAGATGCTCCTGACGCGCTGCAAACATGAGCAGACTTTCGGTTTCGGCCGCCATGGGGGTATGTAGCAGCACTTCACGAAGCTGCTCGCCAAGAACTGTACCGCCCGGCTCGCGAGTGGACACCACCTCCACGCCACGCGCCTGCAATTGCGCCAGGATATCCGGAATGTGTGTGCTCTTTCCCGCACCATCCATGCCTTCGAGTGTGATGAATTTACCGCGCACGATTAGGCCTCAATTGATACTGCACGACTGCACGGTTGTGTTCCGCCAAGGTGGAGGAAAAGGCATGGCTGCCATCCCCCTTGCCGACGAAATACAACGCGCGCGTTTTCATGGGGTGTAACGCGGCTTCAATCGCGCCCAGCCCAGGCATGGCAATAGGCGTTGGTGGCAGACCTGCACGTGTATAGGTGTTGTATGGGGTATCCATGAGCAGGTCTTTTTTGCGCAGATTGCCGTCAAACCGTTCTCCTACCCCATAAATCACGGTCGGGTCGGTTTGCAATCGCATGCCAAGGCGCAGGCGGTTGAGAAACACGCCCGCGATCTGCGGCCGCTCACTGGCGCGTCCGGTTTCTTTTTCAATAATGGAAGCCATGATCAAGGCCTGATATGGGCTTGCGTAAGGCAAACCAGCATCTCGTCCAACCCAGGCTGCTGCAAGCTTTTGCTGCATGGTAGTGTAAGCACGCTTCAGGATATCCTTATCACTTGATTGCGGCGTGAAGTAATAGGTATCCGGAAAGAATAAACCTTCAGCCATTTCTTCGGTGGCTCCGACCTCGGCCAATATCTGCTGGTCGGTAAATGCCATGGTCATGTGGCGTACTGACTCATGCGTATTCAGCGCGGCCCGCATTTGCTGAAAGGTCCATCCCTCAATAAAGGTGATGCTGGCCTGTGTGGTATTGCCATTCGTCAGGGTAACCAGCAATTGATAAGGCGTGGTACCCGCCGCGATCTGATAATTTCCTGCCTTAATCTCGCTGGCCTTGCCAAACAGGCGCACCAATACTTCAAAACTCCAAGGCTCCGGCAACACACCCTGCTGAACCAGCTGCTGGCCAACGCTGCGTAAGCTGCTGCCAGCCTTTAACGACACATCCTCTGTCGTCGTGCGCGCCTCCAGCGGGGTCGTACTGTAGAAGTACAGCCATGCGCCTGCCACCAGCAACACCAGACTTGCCAGTAGCAGTAAATTCCTAATCAATTTCATGTTGTTCCTGCAATAAATTGCGTAACTGCTCCGCCAGCGGCTGAGACTGCCAGGTTTTTCCATTAAAGCTGGCCACTTGCCATGCTCCAAACAGGCTGTTGCAAAGAATAACCTCGTCCGCCTGCATGAGTTGATCCAGCGATATATCTGATATATCTGCTTGCAGACCAAGGGCCGGCGCCAGCTTCAAAATGCGATCGCGCGTAACGCCTTCCACACCACAGTTCTTTAAATCTGGCGTCAGCAAGCGGGCATCAAATCGAAGCAGAATGTTGGACATGGTGCCTTCAATCACAGATCCCTGTTGATCGAGCAATAGTCCATCAAAGATATCCGGATCCTGCCATTCCATGCGCGCCAGTACATTTTCCAGCCGATTGAGATGCTTGATGCCAGCCAGTCTTGGCTGGTGGGCCAAGCGCAAGTTGCATAGCGTCAAATGAACTCCGGTTTGTCCATACTGCGACGGGTAATCGGGCATGGCTGTTCGCATGACGATGCGGGTGGATTGCACCTCGGGGCTGATGGCATAGCCTCGCCCCCCTGCCCCACGCGTGATGATGATTTTCGCAACACCCGTTCCCTGATCTGCATAAAGTTGCTGAATATCCTCCAGCAACGCAGCAGCGGACGGGCAAGCCAGGCTTAATCGGCAGCAGTCCCCATTCAGCTTGGCGTAATGCAAAGGCCATACCTGGGGCTTGCCCTGAATAACGGGCAAGGTCCGAAATACGCCATCGCCATAAGCCAGACCGCGCTCTGCAGGCGATATCAATGCGTCGGGCCGACCATTTACCAATGCCGGCAAGGGATACGTCATCGGGCGCTCATGTGCTCGTTAAAAACACCGTTATCCTAAAGCATGTTGACGTCATTACAAAGGAGTCTTGCATCCACAAAAGCTGTGGATAGATTTGTGGAAGATTGCTGGATAATGCCGCTAAGTCCTGCTAGGCATTGGATTTTTTGATTTTGCCTCAAAAAGAGCACAAAATAATTTTGTGATAAAAATCAATAACTTGAAAAAATAAAGCGATCTCAAGTATTGCGTTGTGTCATCGACCTGTCAAATGCAACAAAACTGTGCATAACCATCAAGGCCATGCACAGTTTTGAGCATAATACAAGACTGATCGTGAGATCAGATTTTGGCAAACACCAGGGAGCCGTTGGTACCACCGAAGCCGAAGTTGTTTTTCAGCGCAACATCAATCTTCAGATCACGCGCCTCATTGGCGCAATAATCGAGATCACATTCAGGATCCTGATTGAATATATTGATGGTGGGAGGCGATACCTGATGATGGATGGAAAGAACCGTAAATACCGACTCCAGACCGCCCGCCCCGCCCAGCAAGTGACCTGTCATCGACTTGGTGGAGTTCACCACCAGACTCTTTGCATGGTCACCAAATGCGGCTTTGATCGCATTGGTTTCGTTGGTATCACCCAGCGGAGTAGAGGTACCGTGTGCGTTAATGAATTGCACCTGATCCGGGTTTACGCCAGCATTATTCAATGCATTACGCATGGAACGACGCGGACCATCCATATTTGGCGCAGTCATATGATACGCATCGGCACTCATTCCGTAGCCTACCAACTCCGCATAGATCTTGGCGCCGCGTTTCTTGGCAGATTCGTACTCTTCCAGCACCATGACGCCAGCGCCTTCGCCGATGACGAAGCCATCACGATCACGATCCCATGGACGGCTAGCCGTCGCAGGGTCGTCATTGCGCGTAGACAATGCGCGGGCAGCGGCAAAACCACCTACGCCCAGTTGCGTAATGGCCGCTTCTGCACCACCTGCAATCATGACATCTGCATCACCGTATTCGATCATGCGGGCAGCATCACCGATAGAGTGCGTGCCTGTGGTACAGGCCGTCACAATCGCCACATTCGGGCCCTTAAAGCCGTACATGATGGACAGATTGCCGGAAATCATGTTGATAATGGTGCCGGGAATAAAGAACGGCGAAATTTTTCTTGGACCGGATGCGTGGAACGTCTCATCCGTCTCTTCAATAAGCTGCAAGCCGCCGATACCGGAACCAATCGAAACGCCGATACGTTCGGCATTTTCTTCAGTCACTTCAATACCCGAATCACGCACTGCCTCAATACCCGCTGCCATGCCGTACTGGATAAAGGTATCCATACGGCGAGCTTCCTTGGCAGGCAAGTACTGGGAGACATCGAATCCTTTGACCTCGCCTGCAATTTGCGAGGCGAAGGGGCTAGGATCGAACTTGGTGATTCTGGTGATGCCGGATTTCCCGGCCAGTAGATCAGACCAGGACGCCTGAACACCGACACCAACCGGTGATACGACGCCCAGGCCAGTCACGACAACTCTGCGCTTCTGCAGATTGTGCTTGGACAAAAGCAACTCCAGAAATTAAGAATGGATGGGGGAAATTACTTGAGGTTGGCGCTGACGTAGTCAATCGCTTGCTGAACGGTTGTGATCTTCTCTGCTTCTTCATCAGGAATTTCACAATCAAATTCTTCTTCAAGTGCCATCACGAGTTCAACGGTGTCGAGCGAATCAGCACCCAGGTCATCTACAAAGGAAGACTCATTCTTTACATCAGCTTCATTTGCACCCAATTGCTCAGAAACGATCTTTTTAACGCGTTGTTCGATGTCAGACATCTAAATACCCCTTTCAAGTTTATGTTGCTTACAAAAGCTCGGGCTATTCTAGCAAAAGTCCCGAGGAATTCAAAAAACTGCTTGATACAAAAAACCTGGCGATCACGCCATGTACATGCCACCATTCACGTGCAAGGTTTCGCCCGTAATATAAGCCGCTGATGGAGAAGCTAAAAACACAACCGCCGCCGCAATATCATCCACATGGCCCAGCTTGCCCAAGGGAATCTTGGCCAGCAAATCATCCCGCACTTTTTCGGGGAGTTCACGTGTCATGTCGGTATCGATGAAGCCCGGAGCAACACAATTGACGGTAACGCCACGACTACCGAGCTCGGCGGCCAGTGATTTGGTAAAGCCACTGACGCCAGCTTTGGCGGCAGCATAGTTCACTTGACCGGCATTGCCAGTGTGTCCCACGATAGATGAAATACTGATGATGCGACCTTGACGAGCCTTCATCATCGGGCGCATCACCGCTTGCGAGAGACGATATACGGAAGAAAGATTGGTGGAGATAACAGCATCCCAGTCATCTTCCTTCATACGCATCAATAAGGTATCGCGAGTAATGCCAGCATTATTCACAAGAATGCCAATGTCGCCATAAGACTTGGCAATCTGGTCAATCACCGCATCGATTTGTTCGGTGTTATTCACATCCAGCGCCAACCCCTGCCCTTTAATGCCTGCTGCTTGCAGCGCTTGGGTGATTTGCTCAGCACCAGCTTCACTGGTAGCGGTTCCAATAACAACGGCCCCATTGCGGCCCAAGGCCTGGGCAATGGCAGCACCGATACCACGGCTAGCGCCAGTGACTAGCGCGATTTGATCCTGAAGCATCTGCGACTCCTGAATAAATTATGATTTAAATTGAGATTGAGCTTCGTCAATCGCGGTCTGGCTGATCAGTGCAACACATGCCAACTCGGGAACAATACGCTTGGCCAAGCCAGCAAGAACTTTGCCTGGTCCACACTCGGCACTCTGTCCGATGCCCTGTTGGCTGATCTTCTGGACGGTTTCCACCCAGCGAACCGGGCTATATAACTGACGAACCAAGGCATCCTTGATTTTGGCCACATCGTCATGCGACTCAACATCCGCATTGTGGATGACGGGAATACGGGATGGGCTAATGGCGACATCTTGCAGGTAATTCTTCAGCTCAGCAGCTGCTGGCTGCATCAAAGCGCAATGGGATGGCACGCTGACCGGCAGAAGAATCGCGCGTTTGGCGCCCTTGGCTTTGGCTGACTCCATGGCGCGCTCTACAGCCGCACGGTGACCAGCGATCACAACCTGACCTGGAGAATTGAGATTAACCGCTTCAACGACCTGGTCTTGGGCCGCTTCGGAACAAGCCGCACGCACATCCTCATCACTCAAGCCCAGAACTGCGGCCATCGCACCCACGCCTTCTGCAACCGCTTTTTGCATCATCTCGGCGCGATAACGTACTAATGGCAATGCCGCATCAAAACTGAGTGCATCGGCAGCAACCAAGGCCGTATATTCGCCAAGACTATGGCCAGCCATGATGGCAGGCGCTTGACCATGCTGAACCTGCCAGGCACGCCATGTGGCCACCCCGGCCGTCAGCATCAACGGCTGAGTGTGCGCCGTCTGATTGAGCAAGTCATTTGGCTCAGCCGCCATTTTCCAGAAGTCTTCCCCCAGAATATCGGAAGCCTCTACAAAGGTATCGCGTATTACGGCCAGACCATCAAAGCCTTGCATCATGCCGACGGATTGGGAACCTTGACCAGGGAAGAAAAATGCAAATGTCATATCTATCTCTGTGAGTTATTTTTTAGAACTTCATCAATACCGAACCCCAGGTGAATCCACCACCAAAGGCTTCCATCAGAAGGGTTTCGCCACGCTTGATTCGCCCATCCCGCACTGCCACGTCAAGTGCCAGGGGAATGGAAGCGGCAGAAGTATTGCCATGGCGATCAACGGTAACAACAACCTTTTCCATGCCCATACCGAGCTTTTTGGCAGTGGACTGGAGAATACGGATATTTGCCTGGTGCGGCACCAGCCAGTCAACATCAGCCTTTTGCAGCCCGTTGGCTTCCAATGTTTCATCCACGATGGCATCCAAGGTATTGACCGCCATTTTGAAAACCGCATTACCTTCCATGTGGATGGTCTTGCTGCCTTCTTTTTGAGAAACACCCGTCGGCACATTCAGCAATCGAGCATGTTGGCCATCAGCATGCAGATGGGTAGACAGGATACCCATCTCGTCAGAAGCCTGGAGAATAACGGCGCCTGCGCCGTCACCCCATAAAATGCAATTGCTGCGATCAGTCCAGTCGGTAATGCGCGACATGGTTTCTGCACCAATCACCAACGCTGTTTTCGCGGCCCCCGACTTGATAAAGTTATCTGCTGTCGCTAGGGCATAAACAAATCCGCTACAAACGGCTTGAATATCAAATGCCGGGCAAGGCCCGAGCCCAAGACGAGCCTGCACCAGACAGGCCGTGCTCGGGAACACACGATCCGGTGTCGTGGTTGCCACAATCAGCAGATCGATTTCTTCATGGGTAATACCGGCAGCTTCGATGGCACGCAATGCGGCTTGGTAAGCCAGGTCACTGGTAAACTGGTCTTCAGCAGCAATGTGGCGCTGGCGTATGCCAGTGCGCGTCACGATCCACTCATCACTGGTGTCGACCATGCGCTCAAGTTCTGCATTAGTCAGTATGCGCTCGGGCAGATAACTGCCAGTTCCGGCGATACGGGAATATGTCATGCTAATTCTTTCGTAGTCTCAGCGGCTAGCTGTGACGCTGATGCTGGCTTGATATGTTCTATTTCCAGCTGTTCTGTAATGCGCTTCAATACGCCACTACGGGATTCTTCACTTGCCACATTGATGGCGTGCAGAAAGGCAAACGTGTCCGCACCACCGTGGCTCTTCACCACAATGCCGCGCAGGCCCAGGAAACTGGCGCCATTATAGCGACGATGGTCCAGCCGTTTGCGGAATGCCTTCAGGACAGGCATGGCCGCCAAGGCCATGATTTTGGTCAGCCAGTTGCGCTTGAATTCCTGTCCAAGAAAACTACCCATCATCTGGGCCAGGCCTTCCGAGGTTTTCAGAGCGACATTGCCGACAAAGCCATCACACACCACCAAGTCTGTCGTTCCCTTGTAGATGTCGTTGCCTTCAATATTGCCATAAAAATTCAGATGGCTCGCCCGCAGCAACTCCCCAGCCTGCTTGACCACTTCATTGCCCTTGATATCCTCGGAGCCGATATTAAGCAGGCCCACCGTGGGTCTTTCCTTGTGCTCGACACAGGACACCAGCATGGCACCCATAATGGCAAACTGCAGCAGATGCTCTGGCGTGCAGTCAGCGTTGGCGCCAAGATCCAGCATATAAGTGAGGCCCTTGCGACTCGGCAAGGTTGCGGCAATAGCAGGCCTGTCGATGCCTGGCAAGGTTTTCAGCACAAAACGGGCAGTCGCCATGAGGGCTCCCGTATTGCCAGCGCTTACGCAGGCGTGGGCTTCTCCACTCTTGACCAGATTGATGGCAACACGCATTGAAGAATCTTTTTTATTCTTCAGCGCGCTTTGGGGGGACTCGTCCATGGTGACGACCTCGCTTGCATGATGAATGCGCAAGCGGGGGCCGACCTTTGCATGATGCGCAGCCAGCTCAGCCTCGATAACCTCGGCCAATCCAACCAGAACGATATTGATTTCAGCATCCTGCTTCAACGCTTGCAGCGCAGCAGGAACGGTGACATGAGGGCCGTGGTCGCCGCCCATGGCATCCACAGCAACTGTGATATCCATGTACTAATTGGCTTTTATATAAAAACAAAGCGCCGATTCTTTAACAGAACCGGCGCATCTGTTTGAAACTAACTTACTCGCCCTTGGCAGGCAGAACCTTACGACCACGGTAGTAACCGCTAGGGCTTACGTGGTGACGCAGGTGAGTTTCACCCGTCGTTGGCTCAACAGCCAATGGAGGGTTAGTCAAAAAATCGTGCGAACGGTGCATACCGCGCTTCGATGGGGACTTCTTGTTTTGTTGAACTGCCATGATCTACTCCTGTTAACTAATTAATCCCGGTGTTTTCCGGACTTCAAACCCTGTAACACCGCAAATGGATTAGGTTTTCCCAGCTCAAGACGACTGCCCTTTACGGCACAATCTTCCTCTTCGTGCTTGGGTGCCAGCGGCATCGCCAGCAACACCTCATCCTCTATCAATTCCGACACTTGCATATGCGTTTCAGCAACCAGGTAATCCCTGTCATCGAGATCCTCTTCTTCTGACGGAATAGCATGCTCATCAGGCACCAGGTCATACAATGTCGAAATATCGATGCTGTATGACATGGCTTCCAGACAACGCTGACATGTTAAACCCAGATCCCCGGACACCTTCAATTGCAGTGTTGGTTTGCCGTCGTTAACATTCCCCAGCAAGCGCCAATTCAGCGCGCCATCGGCCGATGCACAGGCATCCTGGAGGCGCGGAAATTGCGAAACCGAAATTGTACCATGAATTTCAAGCGCTTTTCGCGCAAACTCAATGCTATTGATGATGTTCTGTGCAGCCATAGGGGCGCATGATATAATTTGCATGTTTCTGTGTCAAAAAATCAGGTCTCAAAGCGTGATCAAAAAAATACTTATAGCTAATCGCGGTGAAATTGCAGTCCGCATCGTTCGCGCATGTTCAGAAATGGGAATCAAGTCAGTCGCCATCTACTCTGATGCCGACCGCCACGCATTACATGTCAAGAAAGCCGACGAAGCCTATAACATTGGCTCAGACCCGGTGGTAGGTTATTTGAACGCACACAACATCGTTAATCTGGCCGTTGCTTCAGGCTGCGACGCCTTGCATCCGGGTTATGGCTTTTTGTCCGAAAATCCTGAACTAGCCGAAATCTGTGCCCGCCGCGGCATCAAATTCATTGGCCCTGATGCAAAGGTCATTCGCCAGATGGGCGACAAGATTCAGGCCCGCAATGCCATGATCAAGGCAGGCATACCCTGTGTGCCAGGCAGTAATGGCAATCTGGCCGACCTTGAAGAAGCTCGGGCCCTCGCACGCAAAATTGGTTACCCCATTATGCTGAAAGCCACCAACGGTGGCGGTGGCCGTGGCATTCGTCGCTGTAATGACGAAAAAGAATTACTGAGCAACTATGACCGCGTTATTTCGGAAGCCAGCAAAGCGTTTGGCAAGCCCGAAGTATTCCTTGAAAAATGCGTGGTCAATCCAAAGCATATTGAAGTCCAGATCATGGCGGACAGCCATGGCAATGTGATTCATCTGTTTGAGCGCGACTGCTCCATTCAGCGCCGCAACCAGAAACTGATTGAAATTGCCCCTTCGCCGCAATTAAGCAATGCGCAACGCGAATACATCGGCAAATTGGCAGTCAAGGCTGCCAAAGCGGTCGGCTACAAGAATGCTGGCACTGTGGAGTTTTTGCTCGATTCGGATAACAGCTTTTATTTCATGGAAATGAATACCCGCCTGCAGGTAGAGCACACGGTAACCGAAACCATCACAGGTATTGATATCGTGCAGGAACAGATTCGCATTGCCGATGGTCTTAAACTTCAATACAAGCAAGAGGATGTGCACTACCGCGGGTTTGCCATGGAGTTTCGCATCAATGCTGAAGATCCGAAGAAAGACTTTTTGCCCAGTTTTGGCAAAATCACGCGTTACTATGCCCCTGGCGGTCCAGGCGTCCGCATGGATGCCGCGATGTACAGTGGTTACGTGATTCCGCCTTATTACGACTCCATGTGTGCCAAGTTAACGGTGTGGGCGCTCAACTGGGAAAGTGTGATTGAGCGTGGTCGCCGTTCGCTGAATGACATGGTAGTTTACGGCGTAAAGACCACGATCCCCTACTATCAGGAAATTCTTAATCATCCTGATTTTCGCAGTGGCAAATTCGATACCAGCTTCGTTGAATCGCATCCGGAGCTGATCAATTACGAAACCAAACTACCACGCGAATTGATCGCCGCCGCCATCTCAGCCGCCATTGCAGCGCACGAAGGCATCTAATAGAACCCGTATTAATAGTGAAGCGATAAGTTAAGAATATGGCAAAAGTATATGTTTCTGATGTAGTTTTACGCGATGGCCACCAGTCATTAATCGCAACGCGCATGCGCACCGAGGACATGCTGCCCATCTGCCCACAGCTTGATGCCATTGGCTTCTGGTCACTGGAAGCTTGGGGTGGCGCAACGTTTGATGCTTGTGTGCGTTATCTGAAGGAGGATCCTTGGGAGCGCCTGAAGAGCTTGCGCAAGGCTTTGCCCTCGACGCCAATCCAAATGTTGTTGCGCGGTCAGAATTTACTTGGCTACCGCCATTACTCGGACGACGTGGTACGTGCGTTCGTGCAAAAGTCCGCAGATAACGGCGTTGATGTCTTCCGTATTTTTGATGCGATGAATGATTTGCGCAATCTGCGCACCTCTATCGAAGCCGTCAAAAAGGTAGGCAAGCACGCCGAAGGCACCATCAGCTATACCACCAGCCCGGTGCATGGCATCCCTTATTTTGTCGAGTTGGCAAAAGAACTGGCCTCCTTTGGTTGCGACACCATTGCCATCAAGGATATGGCCAGCCTGCTGACGCCTGAAATCACTGGTGAGTTGGTCAAGGAATTGCGCGCAGCAACCAATTTGCCGATTCACCTGCACGCCCACGCGACTTCCGGCCTGGCAAGCATGTCCATCCTGCGGGCTGTTGATAACGGCGTATCGATTGTAGATGGCGCCATTTCTTCTTTTGCCGAAGGCGCCAGCCTGCCCACTACCGAAAGTATCGTCGCTGCACTGCAAGGTACCGAGTATGACACGGGCCTTGATCTGGGCAAGCTGCAGGAAATTGCTGCTTACTTCCGTGAAGTTCGCAAAAAGTACTGGCAGTTCGAAAGCGCGTTCACCGGTGTTGATACCCGTGTGCTGGTCAATCAGGTACCGGGCGGCATGATTTCCAATCTGTCGAATCAACTGAAAGAGCAAGGCGCCCTCGACCGCATGGACGAAGTATTGGCAGAAATTCCACGTGTGCGTGAGGATTTGGGCTTCCCTCCACTGGTCACGCCAACCTCCCAAATCGTGGGTACCCAGGCCGTACTGAATGTCATGACCGGTGCGCGTTACAAATCCATCACCAACGAGGTGAAAAACTACTTGCTGGGGCAATATGGTAAAGCACCAAGTACGGTCAATTCCGATGTGAAGCACTTGGCTGTAGGTGATGCTGCTGTCCTTACCTGTCGCCCAGCTGATCTGCTGGATGCAGAAATGGATAAATTGCGCGCCGAATCCGAAGGTTTGGCAAAAACAGAGGAAGATGTGCTGACGTATGCCATGTTCCCTGATCTGGCCAAGACCTTCCTTCAGGAACGTAATGCAGGGACGCTAAAACCAGAGGCACTATTGACCAAAGAAGCTGCCTCAACCTCAGCAGCCCGCTATGCTCCTCATGAATTCAACGTCACCCTGCACGGAGAAACTTTCCACATCAAGCTGACGGGTAGCGGTCATGCGGGTGAAGATCAGCGCCCATTCTATGTATCCGTAGATGGCGTGGCGGAAGAAGTTGTCGTAGAAACACTCAGTGAAATTGAAGTCAGCGATGGCAACACAAATGGCAACGGCCGTAAAAAAGCCTCCAGCGCGGCAAGCAACACGACTGGCCGTCCTCGCCCATCCCATGTGGGGTGTGTAACAACCGCCATGCCGGGTACTATCGTTGAAGTGAAGGTCAAGGCTGGTGACCAGGTAAATGCTGGGGATGCCGTCCTGGTCATTGAGGCAATGAAAATGGAAAATGAAATCCAGGCGCCTAAATCCGGGATTGTTGTTGCCGTTCATGTTGTCAAAGGTGACAGCGTGACGCCCGATGAGTCCTTGCTGGAAATCCAGCCCGCTTAACCACAGCGTCATCCATAACAAGCCGGCAGCTTAAATATCTGTCGGCTTTTTTATTGGTAAAAAGCTTATGTCTGCCGAATTGATTCTCGCATCTTCCTCCCCGTTTCGCCGCGAATTGCTGGCGCGACTGGATATTTCATTCAGCTCTTGCTCGCCGGATATTGACGAATCCCCAAAATCGAATGAACAGCCGGAACAAACAGCTTTACGCCTGTGCCAGGAAAAAGCCCGTAAAGTCGCCGAGCAATACCCGCATGCGCTGATTATTGGATGTGATCAGGTAGCGACACTGGATGGACTGCAAATTGGCAAGCCCGGTACCCACGAAAATGCGGTAGCGCAATTGCAACGCATGCGCGGACGCGAGGTGACCTTTCACAGCGCGCTGTGTTTATACAACGCCGTCACCGGCGCCATGCAGGCTGATGTGGTCCCTTACGTGGTCGAATTCAGAATGCTAAGTGATGCCCAAATTGAAAACTATCTGCATAAAGAGCAGCCATACAACTGTGCGGGCAGTGCAAAATCAGAGGGACTTGGTATTGCGCTCATTGCACGCATGGAGGGCACAGATCCGAATGCCCTGATCGGGTTACCATTGATCCGCCTCATTACCATGCTGGAAAACGAAGGCTTATCCATTATCTAAACGGGCACATCCCTAAGGAGATTTTCATGCAAAACCGTATTCTCGCTCTATGCCTGGGCAGTCTGTTCGCCAGCCAAGTACTGGCCGCTGATACAGAAGAAATTCTGAGTACATTGCAGGATCAAACCCAGGTAGCTGTCACCATTTACAATGATGACCTTGCCCTCATCAAAGACCAGCGAAAAACCAGACTGCCTACGGGCAACAGTGTATTGACCTTGCGCGATGTCAGCGCGCAGTTGCGTCCAGAGACCGCCCTTTTACGCAGCCTGAGCACGCCCAACACACTGAACGTAGTTGAGCAAAATTTCGACTTTGACTTGCTGACGCCAGAAAAACTACTGGAAAAATATGTTGGAAAAACAGTTCAGCTGGTTCGCACAAACCCTGCCACGGGTGTCGAGACCAGCGAGCAAGCACAAGTGCTCTCCGCGAATAACGGCGCTGTGCTCAAAATTGGCAACCGCATTGAAACCGGCATTGCCGGACGAATTGTCTACCCCGATGTGCCTGCCAACCTGCGTGACCGCCCCACCCTGCTTACGCATCTCAGCAACAAGCAGACTGGGGACCAAACCGTGGAACTCAGTTACCTGACAGGTGGCTTATCCTGGAAAGCCGACTATGTCGCTGAACTGAATGCTACGGAGGACAAGCTGGATCTGTCAGCCTGGATCACGCTTAACAATACCAGCGGCGCTACGTATCGCAATGCCAAATTGCAACTGGTAGCAGGCGATGTGCATCGCGCGCCACAAGCCAGACCAATACTCATGAAGATGGCGCGATCGGAAATGGCGTTGGATGCCGCCGCCCCAGTCAGTGAAGAATCCCTGTTGGAGTACCACCTCTATAGTTTGGATCGCCCCACTACTCTGGCTGAAAATCAATCCAAACAAGTTGCCCTTCTCAGCGCTAGCCAGGTACCGGTTCGCAAAGAACTGTTGCTCAAAGGCGCGGATTATTACTACGGTGCCAGCGTGGATGAAATCGGCCAGAAACTCAAAGTTGGTGTCTTTATCGAATTTGATAACAAGGAAGCAGACCGCTTGGGCATGCCTTTGCCTAAGGGCACGCTACGTGTGTACAAAAAAGATCGCCAGGGTAACGCTCAGTTTGTTGGTGAAGACAATATTGACCATACAGCACGTAATGAAACTGTCAGGCTGAAGCTAGGCGAAGCCTTCGACATTAATGCAGATAAGAAACAAACGGACTTCAAGCAATTGCCCATCCCCGGCAAAGGGAGCAGAGCCACAGAAAGCGCTTACGAAATTGTGCTGCGCAATGCGAAAAAAGAAGCTGTTACGGTTGTCGTACAGGAGCCGATACCGGGCGACTGGAAAATTGTGAAAGAAAGCCAGCCAGGCAATAAGCTCAATAGCCATTTATATGCATGGAAGGTACAAATACCAGCAGAAGGCCAAGCGACATTAACCTATCGAACCCAGGTGAAATACTGATCTCATGAGCATAACGTCATCTGCCGCAATTACGTCATCCCCTTTCGGCACGCTTTATCTGCTGCCTGTCACGCTGGGAGATGATCGACTGGATAATGCGCTGCCAGCTGAGGTATTGAAACTCGCAAGAACGCTGGGCACATTTGTGGTTGAGAATGAAAAAACCGCGCGACGTTTTTTGTCCTTGATAAAAACGGATAAGCCAGTGCGCGAATTGACGCTATTAACCCTAAATGAGCACACCGAAGAAAAAGCCTTGCCGGATCTATTAAAACCTCTATTGCAAGGTCAGCATGTAGGCATCATGTCAGAAGCAGGATGTCCGGGTATTGCGGATCCGGGGGCACGCCTAGTTGAGCTTGCCCACCGCAAAGGTATTCGGGTTACGCCGCTGGTAGGCCCTTCGTCAATATTAATGAGCCTGATGGCATCAGGACTCGATGGTCAGCGGTTTAGTTTTCATGGGTATTTGCCTAGCGACAAGGCCGCGCGTATTCAACGCTTGAAAGAACTGGAGCGAGAGTCGCAGAAATGGCAGCAGACCCAGCTATTCATCGAAACGCCATACCGTAACCAACATATGCTGGAAGATATTCTGGCACATTGCCATGGCTCAACAAGACTATGCGTAGCCACCAATATAAGCCTGAGTAGTGAACGTATTGCTACCAAAACCGTGGCTGAATGGAAACGGCAAGACTTGCCCGACATCCACCGCCAGCCTACGGTATTCTTATTGCTGGCGGCCGTTACACGCTAAAGGAGTTTTCTGACGGGCGCATAACTGCGCCGGTGCACAGGCGACACACCATGCTCAATCAGCATGGCCATATGCAGTGCTGTGGGATAGCCTTTGTGCTTGGCAAATCCATAATGAGGATATTGTTGATCAAGCGCGTACAGTTCTTTGTCGCGTGCGGTTTTTGCCAGAATGGAAGCCGCAGAAATCGCCTCAACCTTGCTATCACCATCGACAATCGCTTCTACCATCATCGAAACCTGGGGACAATGCAGTCCATCCACCAGTAACTTATGTGGCTGAATGACGAGTTGCTCGACCGCCCGTCGCATTGCCAACAAGCTGGCCTGGAGAATGTTGATGCTATCGATCTCTTCCACCGTGCTGCTGGCAATTGCCCAGGCAAGCGCATGCTGCTTGATTTCCAGTGTCAGCGCATCCCGCTTTTTCTCCGACAGTTTTTTGGAGTCAGCCAAACCAGCAATAGGCCTGGCAGGATTCAGAATCACGGCAGCGGCATAAACGGCCCCAGCAAGAGGCCCTCGCCCGGCTTCATCCACTCCACAAACAATCAGCTCATTCATGGCAAGCAAGCCAAGATGGCACGTGCCGCTTTTTCCTCGGTATTTTGCCGCAGCAGTTGATGAATACGCGTGAATTCAGCTTTTATTTCTTCCATCTGGGTTTTGTCGTTGACCATCTTAAGTGTGGCTTCAGACAGTTTTTCCGGCGTCGCATTATGTTGCAATAACTCCGGAACCAGAAAGCGGCCTGCCAGCACATTTGGCAGCCCCACATACGGTAGATAAAGCATGCGCTTCAATATTTGCCAGCTCAGCCAAGGCATGCGATAGGTAATGACCATGGGGCGCTTGAGCAAAGCGGCCTCCAGTGTCGCCGTGCCTGACGCCACAACGACAGCATCCGCTGCCTCCATGGCCATATGGGCATGCCCAAACAATATCTTGATAGGCAGTTCCTCCGCCTTTTCATCGTAAATGGCCTGCTCAAAAATCATGCGGGTTTCACGGGTGATCAGCGGGACAACAAACTGGATGTCCGGCTGTTGCTCCAGCATCTTTCGGGCAGTCTGCACATACAAAGAGGCCAGCTGGCGCACTTCACTCTGACGGCTACCGGGCAACATGGCAATCACGACCTGTCCCGCCTTGAGCTTGAGATTCAGGCGTGCCTGCTTCTGATCAGGCTCCAGGGGCAAGATATCGGCCAGAGGATGGCCGACATAACTGACAGGGACACCCGCCTGTTTATACAAGTCTGGCTCAAAGGGAAACAGCGCCAACATATGGGAGACTGCGCGTTTGATCTTTGACATCTTGCCACGGCGCCAGGCCCAAATGGATGGACTGACATAGTGAACGGTAGGGATTCCACGGCGCTTGAGCTTACGCTCCAGACCAAAGTTGAAATCCGGTGCATCAATGCCAATAAAAAGCGCAGGGCGAGCATCAAGAAGATCATTGGCAAGCTGCCGGCGAAGTTTCAATAAACCAGGCAGATGGCGCAAGACCTCCAGATATCCACGGATGGATAAGCGCTCCATGGGGAATAGGCTACGCGCCCCTTCCGCCTGCATTTTGGGGCCTGCAATGCCGACAAACTGCAAATCTGGCCTATGTTTTTTCAAGGCCCGAATTAAATGACTGCCAAGAAGATCGCCGGAGGACTCTCCGGCCACAATGCCGATGATGGGCATGCTACAGGTCTTTCTTAACGGACAATGCCGCGAGTAGATATATTCAAAAAGTCCAGCAAAATGCCAAGCTCATGACACTCGGCGAGCTGCAGGGCAAGCTGTTCTTTAGCTTCCTCCAAGGTTAAACCCTGACGATAAAGCGTCTTGTAAGCGCGCTTGATACGCGTAATGCTATCGGCACTAAAACCGCGTCGCTTGAGGCCTTCGGCATTAATGCCATGCGGTTTGGCATCGTACCCTGCAGCTGTGACATAGGGAGGGATGTCCTTGAATACAACCGTACCAACCGCTGTCATGACATGCGAACCGATTTTGCAGAATTGATGCACCAGGGTAAAGCCCCCCAGAATGGCGTGGTCATACATATCGACATGCCCAGCCAGCGAGGAGTTGTTAGCCAGAATCGTGTGATTGCCTACCTGACAATCATGCGCAATATGTACATAGGCCATGATCCAGTTATCGTTGCCAATACGGGTAACGCCTTTATCCTGAACGGTCCCGCGATTCAGGGTACAGAATTCACGAATAGTATTGTTATCGCCGATTTCAAGCCGAGTGGGTTCGTCTCGGTACTTTTTATCTTGTGGCGCCTCACCTAGCGAGGAAAAATGAAACAAATGATTGTTGCGACCGATGGTAGTTGGCCCGGCAATCACCACGTTGTTACCAACGCGGGTGTCCGCACCAATCTGTACATCGGCCCCTATGCTGGTATAAGCGCCAACCTCGACACTGCTATCAAGCTCAGCATGTGGATGAATAATGGCAGTAGGATGAATTTTTACCTGGGACGTCATGATGACCTACTCAATCGCCTTCAGTATGCACATCATTTCGGCTTCTGCCACCACAACATCATCGACCAGCGCCTGACCTTTGTATTTCCAGATGCCCCGCAGAATGCGGTCTATGCTTACTTTCAGGATAAGCTGGTCACCGGGCGATACCGGCTTTTTGAAACGCGCACTATCAATGCCGGCAAAGTAATAAACAGACTCATCATTCGGTTTGGTATCCATCGTCTTGAAAGACAAAATGGCAGCTGCCTGCGCCATGGCTTCAACGATCAAAACGCCGGGCATGACAGGATGATAAGGAAAATGCCCGGGGAAAAATGGCTCGTTCATGCTGACGTTTTTGACGGCGACGATTTCCTTGCCCAGTTCCAGTGATAATACCTTGTCGACCAGCAAGAACGGGTAACGGTGCGGCAGGTGCTCTAATATTTCATGGATATCCATGCTGGTAACAGCCTGATCATTCATGGCATTTCCTCAATTTCTATTTGTTATGTCCAGCTGCGCCCTGATCTGCGCCAACTCATTTTCCAACTGCTTTACCCGCTCGGACATATCGCCCAGACGACGTATGTTTGCCGCCGTCTTGAGCCAATCGCCATGTGTCTGGAACGGCATCAGCGCTGTGTAAGTATCCGTCTTCAGCAATGATCGTGTAATCATGCTACCCGGCGAAATGGTCACTCCATCTGCAATCTCAAGATGCCCCAGTATCATGGCGGCACCCCCTATGCGGCATTGCTTGCCGACAATTGCGCTACCGGCAATGCCCACACATCCTGCAATCACAGTATGGGCGCCTATCCGGCAGTTATGTCCTATCTGAATCAGATTATCAAGCTTCACCCCCTGCTCAATAATCGTATCGTCCAGCGCGCCCCGGTCAATCGAGGTATTAGCACCAATCTCAACGTCATCCGCGATGATGACCCTACCAACCTGCGGGATTTTAACCCAGCGCCCATGGTCATTGGCATAACCAAAACCATCAGCACCAATGACCACGCCTGCCGCCATAACGCAACGCTCACCAATTTGGCAGTCTGCATAGATTGTCACATGGGCCTGCAGTACAGTCTGACTGCCGATATGCACGTTTCGACCGACAACACAACCCGCCCCGATGACGACGCCTTCGCCCAGCTCAACCCCCGAGGCTATCACGGCATAATCCATGATAGTGCACGAAGCAGGTACGATAGCATCCGATGCCACACTGGCGTTCGAACTGATCCCGGGAACATACTCCACACGCGGGTTCAGCAAATCTGAAACGCGTGCAAAATAGGCATAGGGGTTATCGGTAACTATGCGCGGCAGCGTCGTTAATTCACGATGCTGTTCACTGATGATAATCGCACTCGCAGCCGTTTCGGCCAGCTGAGTGCGATACTTGGAATCAGTTATAAAGCTGATATGCCCAGTCAGGGCATTGGCCAGTGAGGCGACACGGCTAATGATAATGTCACCATCACCGACCAGCTCGCCCCCCAGCCTGGATACGATCTCCGCTAAGGAGTATTGCGCTTTCATCAGGCTAGAGTCGCTTTCAAATGCCAGAGTTTACTTCTTGCCCAGAGCTTTCAGTACCTTGTCGGTAATATCGATTTTCTTGCTGGCATAAGCTACGCCACCATAAACAACCAGATCATAACCTTCAGCCTCGGATACCGAGGTCACAGCTTTGTTGATACGGTCTTGCAAGGCGCCCAACTCTTCATTCTTGCGCATATTCACATCTTCACGCAATTCGCGTTGTTTACGCTGAAATTCGATTTTGAGATTGGATGCATCACGTTCCTTGTTGCGGCGATCCGTCTCTGACAAGGTCAGGCTGTCTTTGTCCAGCGATGTTTCAATATCCTTGATCTGCTTTTGGAGACGATCCAGCTCCTGGGTACGCGGGCTGAACTCCTTCTCAAGTTTTTTACCGCTTTCAGCCGTTTGTGGAGCTTCCTGCAAAATTTTGTCCACTTGCACATAACCCACCTTGAGCTCCGCTGCCGACACATTCAGTGTAAAAGCAGCAAACGCTGTCAAGACCAGGCTTTTCAATAATTTACTCAATTCATTCTCCAATATTTAACACTTAATCATACAAACAGCTTAGAACTGCGAACCCATCTGGAATTGCAGAATCTGTGTCTTGTCATCGTTATACAAGGTCTTGCCATCCGTCTGGACGGTATCATTACGCGCATTCAGCGCTTTTGCCAGCACCAGCTTGATAGGCCCGAATGGCGAATACCAGCTCACGCCAATACCTGCTGAATAGCGTAAATCGCCAAGATCCATACGCTCATCAGATGTGTAAACATTACCTGCATCAATAAAGGTACTTAGCCGCAATTGCTTCGAATCTTTCATGCCAGGAATAGGGAAATACAACTCGGCATTACCCAGCAGGCGCTTGGTACCGCCAATAGCATACCCGCGTTCATTTACTGTGTCATACAGACGCGGGCCAATGGAACTGGTCTGATAGCCACGCACCGAGTTTACACCACCAACATAGAAGTTCTTGAAGAATGGGAAGTCCTTGTCGCCATAAGTATCACCATAGCCCGCTTCACCGTTCAGCATAAACGTAATATTGGGCGTGATGTCCTTGTACCATGAATGTTTGTACTCGACCTTGTAATACTGAAGGTCCAGCCCAGGCAAACCAATTTCAGAACTCAATCGCTGGTAAACGCCCTTGTTGGGGAACAAGACATTATCGCGAGTATCATGCGCCCAGCCCAAGTTAAGCAATACGCTAGTGTTGTCACAACCATTGGCATTGGCGTCGCCACAATAGCGGCGATATTGAATCGGGCTGCTAGAGGTTAAATCTACCTGGGTAAAGTCGAAGGTGAGACCCGCACTGACCGAGTCGCGTTCATTCAATGGCATGCCAAAACTCACACCTGTACCGTAAGAGGATGTCTTGTAGCTACCAGTACTCAGGTAGGAAGTATCAATATCACGGCGATAGGCACTGAAGGTACGGCTTATACCATCAGGCGTAAAGTAAGGGTCGGTATAGCTCAGCGAGTAAATGGTATTAACCTTACCGGTATTCACCTGAGCAGACACCCGATTACCCGTACCCAGGAAGTTGTTCTGGTTCACTGTAACCCCGAATACCACACCTTCAGCGCTGGACAAGCCGGCGCCGAACATCACGCTGCCAGTGGATTTTTCCGTGACATTGATGTTCAGGTCCACCTGGTCATTCGTTCCCGGTACAGCAGGCGTTTCCACGTTAACATCCGAGAAGAACTGCAAACGCTCCAGACGTTGCTTGGAACGATTAATCTTGTCAGCGCCATACCATGCGGATTCCATCTGGCGCATTTCGCGACGTAACACCTCATCGCGGGTACGTGTGTTTCCGGTGAGGTTGATACGGCGCACATATACGCGGCGGCCTGGATCGATGAAAAAGGTAAAGGCAACGGTATGCTTGTCTTTATCAACGTCGGGAACAGCATTCACGTTAGCGAATGCATAACCGTCATTACCAAGACGATCACCAATGGCCTTGCTGGATTCTGTAATTTTCTGACGATTGAAGTATTCACCTGTTTGCAGGCTGATAAGCTTGCGGGCTTCTTCTTCCGCCAGCAGCATTTCACCAGCCAGCTTGATATCGGTAACGGTGTATTTCTCACCTTCACTGATATTAATGGTGATGTAAATGTCACGCTTGTCTGGAGTAATCGAGACCTGGGTAGACTCAATATTGAATTCCAGAAAACCTTGATTCATGTAAAAAGACCGCAAGGTCTCAAGATCAGCGGTCAATTTTTGTTTGGAGTACTGATCATTTTTGTTCCACCAGGTCATCCAACCCGGCGTGGTCAATGAAATGGTTTCCAGCAGGGTTTTGCTATCAAAAGCCTGATTACCAACAATATTGATGCTGCGAATCTTGGAGATGGCACCTTCTTCAATATTGAACTGTACAGCTACGCGGTTTCGTTCCAGAGGAGTAACAACGGCTTTGACGGTGGCGCCGTATTTGCCTTGGGAGAGGTACTGACGTTTGATTTCCTGCTCGGCGCGATCCAGCATGGATCGGTCAAAAATCAAGCCTTCAGCCAGACCAATCTGTTTCAGACCTTCTTTCATTTTGTCACTGGGGAAGGATTTATTGCCGCTGAAATTCAGTTGAGCGATGGCTGCTCGCTCCTGAACGACAACGACCAACACATCCTGATCTGCCTCGATCCGCACATCCTTGAAGAATCCGGTGCCATAAAGCGCTTTAATCGCCTGGGTCGCCTTGTCATCATCCATGGTCTCACCGACCTTGACGGGCAAGTAGTTGAATACCGTACCAGCCTCGGTACGCTGTATCCCGTCCACCCGGATATCCTTCACTACAAATGGCTCCAATGCCATTGCTGATGTTGCATACATACCAAATACCAAAAACGGTATATGCTTAAGCTTGATGCTTAAATTCATTCAGATCAGCCTGTTATCAATCGATTTATATCGTTATAAAAAGCGCATGCCATCAACAACCCAAGCAGCGCCAGTCCAATACGTTGACCAATTTCCATGACACGCTCGGAAACCGGGCTGCCCTTGAAAACCTCAACAATATAATACAACAAATGCCCCCCATCCAACACAGGGATAGGAAGCAGATTTAGCACGCCAAGACTAATGCTGACGAGCGCCAGAAAGCCTAAAAAAGCTTTCCAGCCAATTTGTGCACTCTGCCCGGCGTAACTGGCAATTGTCACCGGCCCACTCATGCCGCGCCAAGATACATCACCAGTCAGCATGCCTCCCAGCATTTGAAGGCTAAAAATCGAAGTTTCCCATGTCTTGGTAACCGCTTTGCCAGCCGCCACGCCTGGTGAGTAGCTCACGGTCGTCATGATTTTATCCAGCTCGTTTTGGTTTGCCTTGTACGCCGCCCCAATCCGGCCTATTTCCTTGCCATTCTCTCGAACACTATCAGGAATAACCTGCAAGTCCACAGATTGACCATCACGCACAATGGTAACGCTCAATGGCTTTTGTGGATGCTGTCGTATGGTATCCACCACCTGATCCCAGGCAGTAATGGCAAGCCCATCAATTACACGGATGTTATCTCCTGGCTGCAAACCAGACTTTTGTGCCGCCCCGCCCGCAATCACTTCTCCCACTATGGGTGGCATACTGGGGCGATAAGGCACAAGGCCCAATTTTGGCAGGAAGTCACCTTCAAAATCATCTTTATCCAACACAGATAACTTCAAATTGTGATGCAGGGAAACATCGTTCAGTCGTCCTTCCACTGAGACCGGGGCGTTAGAGAGTGCCTGGCGCATCAGTATCCAGCGCACGTCTTGCCAACTGGCGACAGGCTCGCCCGCGATGTCGGTAATCAGCTCGCCTGACTGCATTTGGGCAATCGCTGCTGGTGTTTGCGCAGGAACATCCCCCAATAATGGCTTGATGCCCATCACGCCATGCATGAACAGCACCCAATAAAGCAGGATGGCCAGTAACAAGTTGGCGACGGGCCCCGCGAGCACGATAAGCATCCGTTTCCATACAGATTGCCGATTGAAAGCGCGATGCAACTCATGCTCAGCCACTGGAGCTTCGCGCTCATCCAGCATTTTCACGTAGCCGCCCAAGGGGAAAGCCGCCAGTACAAATTCGGTATTGTCCTTGCCGATATGCCTGGTCAGCAATGGCGTTCCAAAGCCCAGTGAAAATCGCAAGACCTTGACGCCACACCAGCGCGCGACCTGAAAATGCCCATACTCATGAATCGTAATCAGGATGCCAAGCGTAACGATAAACGCGATAACGGTGATCATGCTGATTGCACCATCCACTCCTCTGCCAGCTGGCGGGCTACCTGGTCAGCGGCAATCAGGCTAGGAATGTCAGTAACGGGTTGAATGGTGGACTGTGAGAGCACGCGCTCGATAAGAGCGGGGATATCCATGAACCCTATGCGAGACTGCAGAAACGCCTCGACAGCCACTTCGTTAGCCGCATTAAGAATCGCCGGCGCTGTTCCACCGCACTTCAGAACATCAAAAGCGAGGCGCAAGCATGGGAAACGGCCAGTATCCGGGCGTTCAAAATTCAATGTGGCGATCTTGAACAAGTCGAGCGAGCCCACTCCGCTATCAATGCGCTCAGGGTAAGCCAGTGCATAGGCGATGGGCGTGCGCATGTCAGGATTACCCAATTGCGCCAGCACTGAGCCATCGACATACTCCACCATGGAATGAATGACGCTTTGCGGATGGACCACTACCTCAATCTGCTCGGGCGTTGCATCAAAAAGCCATTTTGCCTCAATGACTTCCAAACCTTTGTTCATCAAGGTGGCGGAATCAATGGTGATCTTTGGTCCCATAACCCAATTGGGGTGATTGAGCGCCTGCTGCGAAGTCACTTGCAGCAATTGCTCCCGACTGGCGTTGCGGAATGGACCTCCGGATGCCGTCAGCAATATTTTGCGTACACCGCCGCTGTGAAGGTCAGGATGTTTTTTGGAAGGCATAACCTGAAAGATGGCGTTATGCTCGCTATCGATAGGCAGCAAGGTCGCACCACTCTCCTCCACCGCCTGCATGAACAAGCTGCCCGCCATCACCAGCGTTTCCTTGTTGGCCAGCATGATGCGCTTGCCGGCACGGGCAGCCGCCATGGCGGGTCTGAGACCGGCCGCGCCCACGATGGCGGCCATGACTGCATCCACCTCAGGAGCAGAAGCGACTTGCTCCAGGGCATCCATGCCAAACAGGACTTCCGTTTCAATACCCGCCTGGAGGAGCATCTGCCGCAGGCGATCTGCCGCGGCCTCCTGCAACAGCACGGCATATCGCGGATGATATTGCTTGCATAGATCAAACAAGGCCTCGGCACGACCGTTAGCCGTTAATGCATATGCGCAGTATTTATCAGGGTGCCGGGCAATCACATCCAGCGTATTGAGCCCGATGGTGCCAGTAGCACCGAGGATGGTAATGTTTTGTGGTGATGACTGTAACAAATTTCGCCCCCAGGGCTATTGGGAAACACTTGCCCACAAAGGATAGGCGTAGTGGTAATACAACGGGAAATAAATAAAGAACGCTGCCAGCGGCAAGCTTGAGGTCAAGCCATCGATGCGATCAAGCACGCCACCATGCCCAGGTAACAAGCGACCACTGTCCTTTACTTCGGCATGTCGCTTCACTAGCGACTCCAGAAGATCACCCATGATACTCAGCACAGTAATGCCCCAAAGTCCCAGGATAATCCAGGGGGTGATTCCCAATGCGCTGCAAAGTATGAGCCCATATATGCTGACGGCCAGCCAAGCGCCCAGCACACCCTCCCAGGTTTTTCCTGGGCTGATTTGCGGTGCAAGCTTATGGCGGCCAAAACGCTTGCCAGCAAAATAAGCTGCACTATCGGCAATCCATACCGCAACCATCAAGGCAAGCAAAAGCCCCGGCTTGATGCGGTGCAAACTGACAAAAGCGAGCCAGGTCGGGATAAGGATTACCCACCCGATAACGGCCATCCCCATCTGGTTTCGAATGCGGAAACGTCCGGATAGCCAGATGGGGACAAAAAAGGTCCAAAAAATGGCAGAAGCCAGCAAGCCCCAGAACAGAAGATGCTGTTGAATGAACACATACGATGTGTCAGTGACAGCAACCGCGAGCAGGCCAATGACAAATGTCACCGCCGGATATAACTGCCCACCGCCCAGCCGATTCATGCTCGTCCACTCCCATGCACCGATGGTAATAATGACGAGCATCAGCAATGCCCAGTACACCTCGGGAAGATAGAACAGCGCAGCCAAGAAAAGTGGTATGAGTACCAGGGAGGTAAGAATGCGCGCTTTTAACATGGTTTATTGCTGCAACTGTTCGCTGGTACGGCCAAAACGACGCTCTCGCTGACGATAAGATGCAATGGAAAGTTCGAAAGCAGCCGAGTCAAAATCAGGCCATAAGGTATCAGTAAAATAAAGCTCGCTGTATGCCAGCTGCCACAGGAGGAAGTTGCTGATACGCTGCTCTCCGCCCGTGCGAATGAATAAATCAGGCTCTGGGGCATAATGCATGGAAAGATAAGGCGCCAGATGCTCTTCATTGTAATTGCCAGCAAGCTCAGGGCGCTCAGCGTGCAAGCGGTTTACCGCCTGCAGGATATCCCAACGTCCACCATAATTAGCGGCAATGGTCAGGGTCAGCCCCGTATTATCACGTGTCAGCGCTTCCGCACGTGCGATTTGATCCCGCAAGGATTCATCAAAACGCGAATGGTCGCCTATCATCACCAGGCGAATATTATTTTTATGAAGCTTGGAAACCTCTTGCTGCAAGGCTTCCATAAAGAGCCCCATCAGGAAGGAGACTTCCTCCTGCGGTCGACGCCAGTTTTCACTGCTAAAGGCAAACAGCGTCAGATATTCAACACCAATACTTGCACATTGCTTGACGATATCGCGAACAACCTCCACGCCACGCTTGTGACCAGCCACCCGCGGCAGGAAGCGTTTTTTGGCCCAACGACCGTTACCATCCATGATGACGGCAATATGGCGTGGCACCTCCGCGGTGTCGGGAATGGATTGCGTGGAGCTGAAAAAAAGCGCCAATCAAGACTCCGTTTCTAAGGACAAATCAAACACGGCAGACTACACCGCCATGAGGTCGGCTTCTTTGACTTGCAGAAGCTTGTCGACCTCAGCCACAAAACGGTCGGTCAGCTTTTGCACTTCATCTTGCATGCGACGCTCATCATCTTCACTGATTTCTTTGTCTTTAGTTAGCTTCTTGAGCTGATCATTGGCATCACGGCGCACATTGCGGATAGCCACCTTGGCATTTTCACCCTCGGTACGCACGACCTTGATCAGGTCGCGACGACGCTCTTCCGTCAACATGGGCATGGGCACACGAATCACGTCACCATTGGTTGCGGGGTTAAGGCCCAGATCACCATCACGGATGGCTTTCTCGATCTTGGCCACCATGTTCTTTTCGTAAGGCTGCACGTTGATAGTACGCGCATCGCCCAGAGTAACGTTCGCTACCTGATTCACTGCGACCATGGAGCCATAGTATTCCACCATGACATGATCCAGCAGGCCGGTGTGTGCACGGCCCGTACGCACTTTACCGAGGTCACTCTTAAGCGACTCCAGGGATTTCTGCATCTTTTGTTCTGCGTTTTTCTTTACTTCGTTGAGCATCACTCTCTCCTAAACCTGGCGCATGCCTTAAGGCAATACGCGCGTACCTTCATCTTCGCCCATGACTACACGCTTCAGGGCGCCTTGCTTGAATATACTGAATACGGAAATAGGTAATTTCTGATCGCGACACAGCGTCAGTGCCGTCGCATCCATGACCTTGAGGTTCTTGATGATGGCTTCATCAAAAGTCAGTGTTTTGTAACGCATGGCATCGGGATTGGTCTTGGGATCATCGGTATAAACCCCATCGACCTTGGTGGCTTTCAGCACGATCTCAGCATTCATCTCCATACCGCGTAACGCTGCTGCAGTATCTGTTGTGAAAAAAGGATTACCAGTACCGGCACCAAAGATCACCACGCGCCCTTCTTCCAGATAACGAATCGCCTTGCCGCGAATATAAGGCTCGGCAACCTGCTCGATATTGAGGGCGGACTGCACGCGGCTCACCAGCCCAATGTGACGCATGGCATCCTGCAAAGCCAATGCATTCATGACTGTTGCCATCATGCCCATATAGTCGGCCGTCGCCCTATCCATGCCTTCAGCCGCAGGCGCAACTCCACGAAAGATATTGCCGCCGCCAATCACCACGGCCACCTGCACGCCCATATCCACCACTTCCTTGATTTCATTCACAATCCGTGAAATGGTCGCACGATTAATCCCGTAACTGTCATCACCCATGAGGGCTTCACCAGATAATTTAAGCAGGATGCGTTTAAAGGCGGGGGATGTCATGGGGCTCCTATCTGAGTTGTGCAAAACGACAATGCGTTATTAAATCACATTATCGTTTTGCAGCGAGTACATCATTACAGCCGCAGGGGTGAAGCCCCCGCGGTTTTACTACCAGGGAAACTGCAGCCTAGATCTTGGCTGCAGCAGCGACTTCAGCAGCGAAGTCGGTAACAACCTTCTCAATGCCCTCACCCACGACGTACATGGTGAAAGAGGCAACGGAGGCGTTTTTGGATTTGAGCAATTGTTCGATGGACTGCTTGTCATCCTTGACGAAAGGTTGGCTCAGCAGCGTCACTTCCTTCAGGAACTTCTGCACGGTACCTTCTGCAATCTTTTCCAGCATGGCGTCTGGCTTACCAGCTTCTTTAGCCTTCTCGATAGCCACACGACGCTCAGCTTCGATCAGGGCTGCATCCACGCCGCTCACATCCAGCGACTTGGGCTTGGCAGCAGCAATGTGCATGGCAATATCCTTGCCCAGAGCTTCGTCACCACCCACCAGATCAACCACGACACCGATCTTGCTGCCGTGAACATAGCTGTACAGCTTACCTTGTGCATCTGCACGCAGGAAGCGACGTGGGGTGATGTTTTCACCAATCTTACCAACCAGCACAGTGCGGTTTTCTTCAACGGTAGCGGAACCCATCTTCAGGCCTGCAACATCAGCGATATCGGCTGGCTTGTTGCTGGCAATCACAGCTGCCAGTTCGTTAACGAAGTTCACAAAATCCTGGTTCTTGGCACAGAAGTCAGTTTCAGAGTTCACTTCTACCATGGCGCCAGTCTTGCCATCAGCGCTGATGCTGATGCCAACGGTACCTTCAGCAGCAACACGGCCAGCAGCCTTGCTTGCCTTGTTACCGAAACGTACACGCAAAATTTCTTCTGCACGGGTCATGTCGCCTTCGGCTTCTGTCAGTGCTTTTTTGCAATCCATCATGGGCGCATCAGTGCGCTCACGCAATTCCTTTACCATGCCTGCGGTAATTTCAGCCATTATTTGCTCCTTCAATGATGATTTCGGCCAGACTAGGCCATATAACAGGTATAAAAAAGGGGGCTTTCGCCCCCTTTTATCAGGGTCTTACTCTGCCGCGGTTTCTTCAACCTCGACGAATTCTTCTTCGCTAGCAGACTTCACGATTTCCGTGATGGCTTGGCTGCGGCCTTCCAGTACTGCATCCGCAATACCGCGGGCATACAGACGAATCGCACGGCTGGAGTCATCGTTACCAGGAATAACATAAGCAACGCCATCTGGAGAGTTGTTGGTATCAACAACACCGATAACAGGAATGCCCAGCTTGGCAGCTTCAGTAACAGCGCCGCTTTCATGACCTACGTCCACGATGAAAATCGCGTCTGGCAGGCCACCCATTTCCTTGATGCCACCGATAGAGCGTTGCAGCTTTTCAACTTCACGCTTGTAGCCCAGGGCTTCTTTCTTGCCGAATTTGTCCAGGCTGCCATCTTGCAGCATGGTTTCGTAGTCGTTCAGGCGCTTGATGGATTGCTTGACGGTCTTGAAGTTGGTCAGCATGCCACCCAGCCAGCGGTGGTTAACGTAAGCGCAGTTAGCGCGTTCAGCTTCTTCCTTCATGATGTCGCGTGCTTGACGCTTGGTGCCAACAAACAGGATACGGCCCTTGTTAGCAGCCAGTTGACGCACATACTTCAGTGCATCCTCGAACAATGGCAGGGTTTTTTCCAGGTTGACGATGTGAATCTTGTTGCGGTCACCGAAGATGAACGGTGCCATCTTGGGGTTCCAGTAGCGGGTTTGATGGCCGAAGTGAACTCCGGCTTCCAGCATTTGACGCATAGTTACGGACATAAAAGTCTCCAGTAAGGGTTAATTGCTTCCACACGCCCAACCAACATCCGTATAAACGGACACCCTGTACGGGGCGTGTGTGCAGATTTCGCATGCGGGTAAAACATTCAGCGCATGCTGGTTAAGGCCGCCAACAGCCAATTAAGCTGCTAAACGGGTGCAATATGTTAACATAAGCGACTGTCTGAACTCAAGGAAAAACAAGCTTCGGCTTTATGTAGTGAATATGGCAATTACCATCAAGAATGAACTCGATATCGAGAAAATGCGCATCGCAGGCCGCCTTGCCTCCGAAGTGCTTGATTTTATCACGCCACATGTCCAGGCTGGTGTAACCACCGAGTATCTCGACAAACTGTGCCATGACTACATGGTAAATGAACAAAAAACCATCCCAGCGCCCCTCAATTATGCGCCGCACGGCCACACGCCCTACCCCAAATCGATCTGCACTTCCATCAACCACCAGATCTGCCATGGCGTGCCAGGGCCCAAGGTGTTGAAAAATGGCGATATCGTGAATCTGGACATTACCGTGATCAAGGATGGCTACCATGGCGATACCAGCCGCATGTTCATGGTGGGTGAGCCCTCCATTCAGGCCAAGCGTCTGTGCGACATTACCTATGAGTGCATGTGGCTGGGCATACAACAGGTAAAGCCGGGCGCGACGCTGGGCGATATCGGCCATGCCATTCAGGTCTATGCAGAAAAAAGCGGTTACAGCGTCGTACGCGAGTTCTGCGGCCATGGCATAGGTAAAAAATTCCATGAAGACCCGCAAGTGCTGCATTACGGAAAACCCGGTGCAGGTGTAAAACTGCAAAAGGGGATGATCTTCACCATTGAGCCCATGATCAATGCCGGAAAGCGCGACATCAAGCAACTGGGCGATGGCTGGACGATCGTGACGAAAGACCACAGCCTTTCGGCGCAATGGGAACACACCGTGCTGGTCACAGACACCGGGTATGAAGTTCTCACCGTTTCTGATGGCTCGCCCGCCATTCCCAGCTTTATCTAGCAAGCATGTCGCAAGCATTGCCGGATACTCATCACGCCAGCCTGGCGAAAGACTGGCGCCAACAACTGCATGCGCGCCAACATGCCTTGCAAGAGGCTTTTGAGCAGTCCGGCAATACCACTGCCCTGTTAAAAGGGCACTCCAAATTCGTAGACCAGCTTCTGCAAGCACTTTGGCTGGACGCAGGCCTCAACCAGGATGTATGCCTGATCGCCGTCGGCGGTTATGGGCGCGGCGAGCTTTTTCCACATTCCGATGTCGATCTGCTGATTCTGCTGCCCGACAATTATGACAAGGCACTGGATCACCAGATTGAAGCGCTGGTAGGCACCTTCTGGGATATTGGCCTGGCTGTAGGCCACAGCGTACGAACCCTCAGCGAATGTGCCGACGAAGCATCAAAAGATGTGACGGTACAGACCAATCTTCTGGAATCGCGCTGGCTAGCCGGGCACAAGCAGCTTTATGCCCAATTTCAGGCCGCATTCGCAGCCAACATGAATACGCAGGCGTTTTTTGAAGCCAAGATGCTGGAGCAACGCCAGCGCCATGCCAAGTTCAACCATACGCCGTATAACCTTGAACCGAATATCAAGGAAAGTCCGGGCGGATTACGCGATTTGCAAACCATCCTATGGATTACGCGCAGCCTGGGCTTGGGTAGCGCCTGGAGCACCCTGGTCAAGCATGGCCTGATCAGCCCGCAGGAGGCACGCCAGATCCGTCGCCATGAGCAATATTTGCAGATGCTGCGCATCCGCTTGCATTATCTTGCCAGGCGCCGCGAAGACCGCTTGATCTTTGACTTCCAGAATGATCTGGCCAAGCAGCTCAATCACGTCACCAGCCGCAGCAAACGCGCCAGTGAGCAGTTGATGCACAACTACTACCGCAGCGCCAAATTCATTCATTTGATGAATGAGATCCTGCTGCAACTGCTACGCGAAAAAATCTACCCGAATGCCGCTCCTGCGGTGCTGATCAACGACCATTTCGAAGCCAGAAACAACTTGCTGGATGCGCGTTACAGCGCCCTTTTGCAAAAAAATCCGACCACCATTCTGGAAAGCTTTTTACTGCTGGAGCAGCATCCTGAATTAACGGGCATGAGCCCCACGCTGCTTCGCACGCTGTATCGGGTTAAAAAGCTGGTAAATCGCGACTTCCGCCAAAACCCGCTCAACAAACAGCTGTTCCTGGATATCCTGAAACAGCCAGACGGTGTCACCCATGCCCTGCGCCGCATGAATCGCTACGGCATTCTGGGCAACTACATTCCCGCCTTCGGCCGCATCGTCGGGCAAATGCAGCATGACCTGTTCCATGTGTACACGGTGGATGAGCATATCCTGAATGTGCTGCGCAATCTGCGCCGCTTTGCACTGCCCGAGCTGGCGCATGAGTTTCCGCTGTGCAGCCAGCTCTTCATGCAGTTTGACAAGCCCTACCTGCTTTATCTGGGTGCCTTGTTTCATGACATTGCCAAAGGCCGCGGCGGCGACCACTCAACACTAGGCGCCGTCGATGCCAAACGTTTCTGCAAGGCGCATGGACTCAATCGCGAAGACAGCGAGCTAGTGGCATGGCTGGTTGAGGCGCATCTCATCATGTCCAGCACCGCCCAAAAAGCTGATCTCAGCGATCCCTTGGTCATCGAAAATTTCGCACGCCAGATGGGCAGCGAGCGTCGCTTGACCGCGCTCTACCTGCTCACCGTGGCCGATATCCGCGGCACCAGCCCGGCGGTATGGAACGCCTGGAAAGCCAAGCTGCTGGAAAACCTGTTTACCGCCGCCCAGCGCCTGATGCGTGACGCCAGCGCCAATGCAGACTGCAATATCGAGATCAAGCTGCGCCAGCAGCAAGCAGAAGAAACGCTCAGCTATTACGGCATCAAAAAGCCCAGTTACCAACCATTATGGGAACAACTCGGCCCCAGCTACTTTCTCAAGCACACCAGCCAGGAGATTGCATGGCACAGCCGCTTGCTGTTGCCCCATCTCAATACCGAAAAACCGATCGTCCGTGCCCGTCTGAGCCCAGCAGGCGATGGCATTCAAACCATGATTTACATGCGTGACCGTGACGACCTGTTTGCCCGCATTTGCAGTTTTTTCGATCGCATGAGTTACAACATTCAGGAAGCCCGTATCCACACCAGTCGCCATGGTTATGCCCTGGATAGCTTTCTGGTGGCCGACCAGAGCAGCAAGTCGGTGGTGTACCGTGACCTGCTCAACTTTATCGAATACGAACTGACGCAAAAGCTCATGCCCGAACAACCGCTGGAAACACCGCTGCAGGGCCGCCTCAACCGGCAGGTCAAGCACATGCCGATAAGCGCCACCATCCAGCTGCAGCGCGAAGGCCAATCCAACTATCACCTGCTGGATATTGTGGCGGGCGACAGGCCAGGCTTGCTGTCCCAGCTGGCGCATACCTTCCTCGCCCATGGCATCCACCTGCACACCGCCAAGATCAACACATTGGGTAATCGGGCGGAAGACACGTTCCTTATTTCAGGCAAGTCTGGCCAGGCGTTGACGGATAGCGCCCTGCAAAACCTCAAAGAAGATCTCAGTCGTCAGCTGTAACAGGGCACTTCTGCTCCGTGTCTATCGCCACAAGCCCTTCTCCTCTCAGCCCTCCCAGACGCATTGCCCATCTGGATATGGATATGTTTTTTGCCGGGGTGGAGTTGTTGCATTACCCCCAATTAAAGGGACTCCCGGTCGTTGTCGGTGGCCGTTCGATTGATATGCCACGGCAACTTGCTGATGGTCGCTGGCAATTCGCACGCCTGGGAGATTATGCCGGTCGCGGCGTGGTGACCACGTCCACTTACGAAGCCCGCGCGCTCGGCGTTTTTTCTGCCATGGGATTAATGAAGGCGGCCGCCAAGGCGCCAGACGCGATTATCCTGCCTGCCAATTTTGACGCGTATCGCCATTATTCCAGGCTATTCAAACAAGCCGTGCGGGATATTGCGCCGCATGTGGAAGACCGAGGCATAGACGAGATTTATATCGACCTCACTGACCATACCGAGCCCAGTCAGGCGCTTGCCCAGCGTTTGAAAGATGCTGTCTACAGCGCCACGGGGCTCACTTGCTCCATCTGCATCGCCCCCAACAAACTACTGGCCAAGATAGGCTCGGATCTCGACAAACCGGACGGCCTGACCCTGCTGGACGAAAGCTCGCTGCAATCGCGCATCTGGCCACTCTCCGTCAGCAAAATCAATGGCATAGGACCAAAAGCGGTCGCAAAACTTGCTACGATAGATATTCATACCATTGCCGAACTGGCTCAAGCCGAGGTGGGGCTTCTGCAATCGACGTTTGGCCGCAGCTATGCCGCTTGGCTGCTGAATGTGTCGAATGGGCAAGACAATCGCCCGGTCACCACCTACTCCGAACCCAAATCAATAAGCCGGGAAACGACTTTCGAGCGCGATTTGCATGTCAGGCACGACCGTGCCCGCCTTGGGGAAATATTCACCAGCCTGTGCGAGCGCGTCGCCCAGGATTTGAAAGCCAAGCGCTATATGGCAGGCACGGTAGGCATCAAATTACGCTATCAGGATTTCACCAGCGTCACGCGAGACCTGACGCTCCCCTCCCCGATCAGCGATGCCGCAGCCATACGCAAAGCGGCCGGGGAATGCCTCAAACGGGCACCACTGACCAAGAAGATACGCCTGCTAGGCGTAAAACTCAGCCAGCTGATGCCGATGGAAGACAGCGAAAATCCGACACAGAAACAAGCGCCGCTCCCTTTTGAGTAACAAAAGACTGGGGTATTTTGAACCCTAGAATGCCGTCCTCACCAGGCCGCCTTCTGCGCGAATATTGGAGCCATTGATCACCGCAGCACGCGGGCTGCATACAAAGGCCACCACATTGCCGATCTCAGCGGGGTTAATCAGGCGTGAAATCAATGAGGTCGGGCGATTCTCTGCCATGAACTTCTTTTCGGCTTCCGCCAGGGATAAGCCTGGGTATACATCCAGTATGAATTTCTCCACGCTTTCGGTACGAGTAGGCCCTGGCAATACCGCATTCACGGTCACCGCCGTATTTTTGGTGAGCTCCGCCAGAGAACGGGAGATACCCAGCTGCATGGTTTTCGTGGCACTGTAATGCGCCATTTCAGGGGCAGGCGAAACGCCCGACTCACTGGAGATAAACACGATGCGCCCTTCATTGCGCTGCAGCATGCCAGCCAGATAATGCCGGGCAAGGCGCACGCCGCTCATGATATTCACCTCGAACAGACGCTGCCAGTCGGCATCGCTTTCTTCAAAAAATCCCACGGCCTCATAAATTCCCAGGTTGTTTACCAGAATATCCACGGAGGGGAATTGCTCAATCGTCGCTTCACAGCCCGCCTGGGTACCATTGTCACTGACCAACGCGTGCAGTTTTGCTGCAGGATGCGAACGGTGAATCTCGGCGATCGCCTTCTCCACCACCGCCGCGCTACGGCCGTTAATGATGACGCTGGCACCTTCCGCCGCCAGACTGCGGGCAATTTCCAGACCAATGCCACCAGACGATGCCGTTACCAGTGCAAGTTTGTTATCCAGTTCGAGTTGCATGAGCGTTACTCCCTTGATGTAAAGATGCCATTGTGACCTGAAGTGAAGCGCAGGATTGCATGTTTTGAAGGGAAGGATTGTCAGCTCAAGCTGGACAATAGAGTAAAAAATGGAGGAAATAGGCAAGAAAAAAACCCGCTTGCGCGGGTTTTTGTATGACAGGCAAAACAGCCGGAATTAACCGTGCTTGTAGTGCTTGCGCAGTGGCTTAACCACTTCCCAGTTAGTGTCCAGGCCAGCTGGGAATACAACCAGGTCACCAGGAACGATACGGACTGGCTCGCCACCCTTAGGAGTAACGATGATTTCGCCTTCCAGTACGTAAGCGGTTTCCTTGATGCCGAAATCCAGTGGGAACTTGGAAACTTCCTTTTCCCAGATAGACCAGCTGGAAACGCCCAGTTGCTTCAGTTTTTCTTCGCTTGGGTTGTGCTCAACAATGATTTGGCTCATGTCTAAATCCTTAATTAAATAAATGGCATCGGTATGAATTTAACACCGCTGACGGGTATCCTTGGCGGAAGAGGTGAGATTCGAACTCACGGTGGGCGTGAACCCACGACAGTTTTCAAGACTGTTGCATTAAACCGCTCTGCCACTCTTCCGGAAACGCTTGCTTCACGCTGCGCATGACCAACCGCGCTGCAAACAATCGCGAAATTATAGCAGCGTATTCAGTCATCCGCCAGATCAGCATTCGGAAACAACACATCCTGGAAGCCGAAATTCGCCAGATCGCGTATGCGCATGGGGTAAAGGATGCCATCCAGATGGTCGCACTCATGCTGTACCACGCGGGCATGAAAACCGCTCACCAGACGGTCTATCGGGTTGCCATACTGGTCAAACCCGGTGTAATGCAGTCGCACATAACGCGGCACAATACCGCGCATGCCAGGCACGGAAAGGCAGCCTTCCCAGCCATCTTCCTGATCATCATTCACTGGCTGCAAGGTTGGGTTGATCAAAACGGTATATGGCACTTGCTCGGCATCCGGATAACGAGGATTTATACCCACACCAAAGATCACCACCCGCAGGCTGACCCCTATCTGAGGCGCAGCAATGCCTGCCCCGTTCATGTGGGCCATGGTGTCTTCCATATCCTTAATCAAGGCGTGCAACTCGGGAGTATCAAACGCCGTCACCGGCGCAGCCTTTTGCAGAAGTAGCGGATCACCCATCCGCAATACAGGCCTAATCGGCATGATTCATCACCACCTGTTCTATCAAGTTACGTACTCGCTCCATGGTTTGGTCCAGCACGGCGCCTATCTCTTCGTAACGAATGCCATGTGCACTGCTACCCCGTCCAGCGGCATGGTTAACCACCGGACAAATGGCGGCGTAGCTGATCTCCAGCTCACGCGCCAGCACGGCTTCCGGCATGCCTGTCATTCCGACCATAGTGGCGCCATCGCGTTCCAGTTTGTTGATTTCGGCAGCCGTTTCCAGCCGCGGCCCCTGCATGGCAGCATAAACGCCACCATCAATCAGCGGTTCGCCAGACTGGCGCGAGGCCTGCAGGCAAAGGCTACGCAGACGTGGACAATAAGGCTCGGTGAAGTCGATGTGGATCACCGGCTTGTCTACATCATCGTAATAGGTGTTTTTGCGACCATGAGTGTAATCAATAATCTGATCCGGCAAGGCGATGGCGCCCGGCCCCAGATCGGCATGAATACCGCCAACTGTGGCAACGGCGACGATGTCACGCACACCCTCAGAATGCAGCGCCCACAGATTGGCCCGGTAATTGACGCCATGCGGCGGTATGGTATGCCCGCTGCCATGGCGCGCCAGGAACACTACCGATTTTCCGCCCAGTTCACCAAAGGTTAATGGCCCCGAGGGCTCCCCATAGGGCGTGCGTATAAGCTGCCGCCTTGTGATCTTGAGGTTGGCCAACTGTGTAAGTCCGGTACCGCCTATGATTCCCAGCATTAAAAAATTCCTAGCGTTCGGTTGTCAAAAAGTATCCGCGATTGTAACGCAAAGCGGGCATGGTAAATTCTGCAGATGCGCCACACCACAGGCTTTAAGCATGGCATTTTGTGGCATACTTCACCCAGCCATGAATACATTCCAAGCCGTTACTGCCGAAAGCCTGGCCCACGCCAGTGCGCATTATGAAAATTTCCCTGTCGCATCCGTGCTGCTGCCCATGCGGCTTAGACGCCCTATCGGCGTGATTTATTCGTTTGCGCGGCAAGCCGATGACTTTGCGGATGAAGGGGATCATACCCCCGAGCAACGTCTGGCGCTGCTGGATGGATTCAAGCAGGAGCTGGACTTGATAGCACAGGGCAACACGCCCAACACCGCATTCTTTGTCACGCTGGCCGATACCATCAAACGCCATGCCCTGCCCCTGCAGCCTTTTTATGATCTGCTGGATGCCTTCAGTCAGGATGTAGTGAAAAGCCGCTACGAAAACTTTGGCGAAGTCATGGATTACTGCAGACGCTCTGCCAACCCGGTGGGGCGCTTGCTGTTACATCTTTACCAGGCGGCCACACCACGCAATATCGGGCTTTCCGATGCCATTTGCTCATCCTTGCAACTGATTAACTTCTTGCAGGATGTCGAGATCGACTACAAGAAAGACCGGATTTACTTCCCCCTCGACGAAATGCGCAAATATCGCATTGAGGAAAAGCAGATTGCCAATGCGGATAGCAGCGGCACCTGGGGGTTGTTCATGGAGTTCCAGATCAACCGCGCCCGTCGGCTGCTACAATCGGGGGCGCCGCTAGGCAAGGCACTATCTGGCCGCACTGGCCTGGAAATGCGCACCATCATTGCCGGCGGCGAGCGCATCCTGCAAAAGCTGCATAAATCACGCGGTGACATGTTCACCCAGCGGCCTGTGCTCAAGCCCCACGACTGGGCGCTGATGCTGTACAAGGCCGTACGCGCCAAATAATTACCCGGAGCATCCCTTGTCCCCACAAGAATATTGCGAAAACAAAGCCGCTGCCAGCGGCTCCAGTTTTTACGCCAGCTTTCGCTTCCTGCCCAAGCCGCAGCGCGATGCCATTACCGCGCTGTATGCCTTCTGCCGGGAAGTCGATGACATTGCTGACGAGTGTACCGATATTGGCATTGCCCGCACCAAGCTTGCCTGGTGGCGCGAGGAGATTCATGGCCTGTATGCGGGCAATCCGCAACATCCCGTCAGCAAGGCATTACAAGGGCCGATTAGTACCTACCGGCTGCAAGAGCAACACTTTATTGAGATCATCGCGGGCATGGAGATGGATTGCGAGCAGAATCGCTATGCCAATTTTGCCGCGCTTGAGCTCTACTGCTACCGCGTTGCCAGCGTGGTTGGCCTGTTGTCTGCCGCCATTTTTGGCTACCGCAACCCAGCTACCGAGCAATATGCGCTGGATCTTGGCATGGCATTTCAGCTGACCAATATCATTCGCGATGTGGGGGAAGACGCGCGACGCGACCGCATTTACCTGCCACAGGACGAACTGGCCCAATTCGGCGTCACCGAAATCGATATCCTGCATGGGCATGAAACTCCGCAAGTGCGGGAGTTGCTGGATTTCCAGATTGCCCGTGCCGAGCGTTATTACGACAAAGCCCTGGGCGAGCTGCCACAGGAAGACCGCAAAACCCAGCGCACCGGCCTCATGATGTCAGCCATTTACCGCACGCTGCTGCGCGAAATAAAAGCCGACGGTGCTGAAAAAGTGCTGAATTCACGTACTTCGCTCGGTGGTTTGCGCAAAATATGGCTGGCGTTCACCACCTGGCTGCGCAACTAGAGCATCAGCGCCATGCACTTCCCTCCTCTGCACACCCTATAACACCGTGTCGACCTCATCCTCCTCTCTGGCAAATGCGCATGTCGGCATCATCGGCGCAGGCTGTGCCGGCTTGGCCGCTGGCGCCAGCCTGACCAGACAGGGCATCAAGGTCACCGTCCTGGAATCTGCCCCCCAGGCCGGAGGCCGCGCACGCAGCCTGAACTGGAAAGGTGCCCGACTGGATAATGGGCAACATATCCTGCTGGGCGCCTATCAACAAACCCTGGCGCTGCTGTCGCAAGCGGGTGTGGATGAAGCACAGGCGCTGATGCGCTTGCCGCTGGATTTGCGGCTGGCAGAAGGATTTGAACTGCAGGCGGCAGATGCCTGGCCAGCACCACTGCATTTACTGCTGGGTTTATTGCGCGCCAAAGGATTGACTTGGAGCGAACGCTTCTCCGCCATCCGTTTCATGACTTGGCTGCAGCTGCGCAGATTCAAACTGGCACGCGACATTTCCGTGCTGACATTGCTTCATGAGCGCCAGCAGACATCGACATTGATCCGTTGTCTGTGGGAGCCCCTATGCCTCGGCGCCCTCAACACGCCGATTGATCAGGCAAGCGCACAAGTATTCGTCAACGTTCTGCGCGACAGCTTTGCCCGCGACAAGCACGATAGCCACCTGCTACTCCCGAGGCAGGATTTATCCACGCTGCTGATTGCACCTCTGATGGAGGATATCAAGCAACATGCAGGGGAAGTGCAGTTGCGCAACGGGGTGCACAAGATAGAGGCCGAAGGGGATGGTTACCGACTCCATACCGAAGATCAGAATAGCGCGCTTTATACGCATGTCGTGCTGGCCTGCCAGCCCTTCCGGGCGACACCACTGCTGGCTGCCCTATCTGGCACCGAGGCGTTGCAACAGTCACTGGCGAGCCTGCAATATCAGCCCATCTATACGGTTTACTTCCAGTTTGATACCAGCGTAGCGCTGGACTTTCCCATGCTGGGCCTTAATGCTGGCATCAGCCAGTGGGTGTTTGATCGTGGACAACTGGATGGGCAACAGGGTCTGATTGCCGTTGTCATCAGTGCCGAGGGTGCGCATCAATCCTTGCGGCAGGATGCCTTGGCCGAGATTGTGCTGGCCGAACTGCGCGACCACTACCCGGCACTCCGGGCTCCCATCTACTGGTACAAGGTGATCGCTGAAAAACGCGCCACGTTCAGTTGCACTGTCGGTTTGGTTCGCCCCCGCCATCATGCCGGTTTGCCCCACCTTTACCTGGCGGGCGATTATGTGGCTGGAGACTATCCAGCCACCATTGAAGGCGCCATTCGCAGCGGCGTACAATGCGCCCAGCACATAAAACTATCTCTCACTTCTGACAAAGAAAGCCACCGATGAACGCAGATCTCTCGAACTTCCTCCTCCATTGGGCCATCATGAGCCTGTCGCTGTGGGTGGCCAGCTACCTGTTCAGCGGCATCAAGTTCAGCGGCGTGCCATCACTGCTGGTGTCTGCATTGGTGTTGGGCTTTGCCAATGCCGTTATCCGCCCTATCCTGTTTTTCCTGACCTTGCCAATCACGCTGGTGACGCTGGGCTTCTTTGTTCTGGTCATCAACGCCTTGATGATCATGCTGGTAGCCAAGCTGGTGAAAGGCTTTCAGCTTTCCGGCTTCTGGACGGCATTTTTTGCCAGTATTTTCATTGCCATCTTTACCCTGATCATTGAATGGATGCTGCCCAGCCAGGGCGCCATCATCATTCAAAACGCCAACACCATCTCTATCTAGATTGAAGTCGCATGCATAACTACCAAGCCCCTGCTCACCTGTTAACTGACCGCGTCATTCTTGTCACTGGTGCAGGCCAGGGCATAGGGCGGGAGGCCGCCCTGGCCTTCGCCCGTCACGGAGCCACTGTCATTCTATGTGGCCGCACGCTAAAAAAGCTGGAGGCGGTTTACGACGCCATCGAAGCGGCGGGATATCCGCAGGCGGTGATTTTTCCTCTGGACTTGAGCAAAACCGATGAGCCATCCTTTGCGGCAATGGCGGAAGGCATTTATCAGCAACTGGGTCATCTGGACGGCATTCTGCATAATGCGGCGCATTACGATAACCTGAGTCCGCTGGAGATTCAGACCATGGAACAGTTTGAAAGCATGTTCAAGGTGAATGTGATTGCGCCGTTTGCCTTGACCAAAGCATGTTTGCCATTGCTGAAACGTGGTGCAGACACCTCGGTTATTTTCACCTCGTCCACTGCCGGACATCAGGCTGGCGCGTACTGGGGCAGCCATGGCATCAGCAAGCAAGCGGTTGAGCATATGGTCAAAACCTGGGCACTTGAGTTGGAAAATACACCGAATGTGCGTTTGAATGCCGTGATACCCGGCCCAGTGCAATCCCCTCAACGAAAGAAAAGCCATCCAGGCGAAGTCCATGACTCCTTACGGTCAGCCGAAAGCCTGATGTCGGCATATCTCTATTTGATGGGGAAAGACAGCGCTGGCGTCAGCGGCCAGATTGTTGAGGCGCAGACTGCGTAAAGCGCCTTGCATTGAAGGTCAAACCCTGGGAGCAGGATAATCGCTGGCGCGGATGGGGGGCGGCAAGCGCATGATCTTGTCGATCACCAGCCGCGCCATCGCCCAGGCTTTATCTTCCAGCATCATCTCTTTTTCCAGATCAGTGAATGGCAGATAGCGATTGCCGTGCGTCAGTGAAAACCGTTTGGACTCCTCGACATTCAGATAAGCCAACATCACATCCTGCACACGTTCGTCACGACTCTTGTAAAGCGATGGCATTGCGCTCCCATTAAGTGATTTAAACGAAAAGGCCAGCTTGAGAAAAGCCGCTTGTGAGCGGCTTTATATGCAATATACCGTAAGCGGTCAGTGCTGGGTAGCCCATGCTCAACCGAGCTGCGCCGGGCATTGCTTCACCTCACATGGCTGGCTATGATGCAACACCTATCTTACTAAGCGTCATCATGCTTTCCACTAAACTTCCGCTTGCCGTTGCCTTTATCGTGCTGCTAAGCCTCCTGGTTTCCGGCATTACCCCATATGATCGCCTCACGTGGCTGATGGAAACACTCCCCGTCATGATCGCCCTGCCCTTGCTGATCAAGACGTATCGACAATTCCGTCTGACGGACATGCTGTATGTGTTGATAGGACTGCATGCGCTGGTACTCATCGTCGGCGGCACTTATACCTATGCCCGTGTGCCTATCGGCTTTGACGTGCAGAATTGGTTCGAACTTGATCGCAACCCCTACGACAAACTGGGGCACCTGATGCAAGGCTTCGTGCCGGCATTGATCGCCCGCGAGATATTGCTGCGCATGCGCTATCTCACCAGCCGTCGCATGACCGCCTTTTTGTGCGTGGCGATTGCGCTCGCCATCAGCGCGGTTTATGAGCTGATTGAATGGGGCGCCGCCGTTGCCATGGGGCAAGGCGCCGATGAGTTTCTGGGCACGCAGGGCGATGTGTGGGACACGCAATCCGATATGTTGTGCGCCATGATAGGCGCCATCGTGGCACTACTGGGCTTGTCCAGATACCATGACCGGCAGATGCAGTCGCTGGAAACCCATCGCCGCGCCGAGCCTTGACAGACTGATTGAGTGAGTTGAAACCAGCCTATTGCTTGATAATGGCTTCTGCCAGCGCCTGAGGCCGGTCAAAGCTTAGCCAATGTGCCTGCATATCCCCCGACGCCGGGTCCAGATAGCCCCAGGTGACCATGGCAAAAGCCAGTTGATTGGCCTCTGCCGCCATGCCATCCTCCAGGCGATCACCGATATACATGGTCTCGGTTTTACTCATGCCATGGGCCGCAACAATATTGCCCACCATGGCCGCTTTGTTCGGCACCGCTGGATGAAAATAGTCGAGCGCATACACTTCCTGGAAATACGCCCCCCAGCCCAGATGCTCGAGAATGCGGCGGGTTGGATAAATACGCTTATTGGTACCAATGTAAAGATGGTGATCTCGGGCAAGTAACGCCAGCATGGGTTCAATACCTGGGAATACCGTGGTCAGCTTGTAGCCTTCACTGTCGTAATGCTGTTTGAAAGCCTGGGCCAGCGCAGCGAGTGTCTCCGCGTCATCGTGTCCGGCAATCAAGGAAAGGCATTGCATCAAGGGGGGGCCAATGAGCTCCGGCGTCAATGGTCGGGCTGGCGTGATGCCGTGTTGGCGAAAAGCCTCCGCAAAACTGCCAAGTATGCTGCTCGACGAATCGATCAATGTACCGTCAAGATCAAAAATTATATTTTTCATAGCCTTATATTTGATACTTAATTATATTTCTTTTATCTTTTGCAAGGCTTGGTCGAGGCGATCCACAGCGATGACAGTCAAATCTGAAATGGCTTGCTTGGGTGCGTTTGCTTTGGGGACAATGGCATGGGTAAACCCCAGTTTGGCAGCTTCCTTCAACCGCTCCTGTCCCCGCTGTACGGGACGAACCTCGCCCGCCAGACCAACCTCACCAAATACAATCAGTTTGTTATGCAGTGGTTTGTTTTTTAAGGAAGATACTATAGCGAGCAATACAGCCAAATCGACTGCAGGCTCGCTGATCCGTACACCGCCCACCGCATTGATAAACACATCCTGATCAAAGCATGCGACACCCGCATGGCGATGCAGCACAGCTAGCAGCATGGCAAGCCGATTCTGCTCAAGGCCCACGCAAAGGCGCTTGGGGTTGGGTGCATGCGCCTCATCGACCAGCGCCTGTATCTCGACCAGCAGCGGCCGTGAGCCTTCCTGGGTAACGGTAATGCAAGAGCCCGCCACTTGCTCGGCATGGTGTGAGAGAAACAGCGCCGATGGATTGCTTACCTCGCGCAAGCCCTTCTCTGTCATGGCGAATACGCCCAGTTCATTGACCGCACCAAAACGGTTTTTGAACGCACGAATCAAGCGAAAACTGGAATTGGGGTCGCCCTCGAAGTACAACACGGTATCCACAATATGCTCCAGCACACGCGGCCCGGCGAGCGAGCCTTCCTTGGTGACATGCCCCACCAGGATCACTGTGATACCAAGCTGCTTGGCAGCACGCGTCAATTGGGCGGAGCATTCCCGCACTTGCGCTACCGAGCCCGGGGCTGATTGCAGCGCCTCGGAGTATATGGTCTGGATGGAGTCGATGACGGCAATATCCGGCTTGTGCGTCTGCAGGGTCGCCAGAATTTTTTCCAGCTGAATTTCGGCCAGGAGATCAATCGGGCCAGCATCCAGCCCCAGTCGGCGGGCACGCATGGCAATCTGCTGCGCGGATTCTTCACCGCTGACATAGATGGCTTTGCGCAGATGGCCAACGTGACACAGGGTTTGCAACAGCAAGGTGGATTTGCCTATGCCAGGGTCACCCCCGATCAGCACCACCCCGCCTGCGACCAGTCCCCCGCCCAGCACGCGATCAAACTCGCCGATGCCAGAAGGCTGGCGCGGCACTTCCGCTGCCTCCACTTCAGCGAGCTTTTGCAAGCCAGCGGTCTGCGCCAATGCTGCATAGCGGTTGGCCGTCGGCACTTCAGCAATACTTTCCACCAGGGTGTTCCATGCCATGCAGCTCGGGCACTGGCCCTGCCATTTGGGAGAGGATGCCCCACACTCGGTGCAGGTATAAACAGTTTTTGCCTTAGCCATGCACAACCTTGAAATTGACCCGCGAAGTCACCGCACAAAGGAGTTCGTAACCTACCGTGCCGCAAGCTTCCGCTACGGCGTCGACGGGAATGACGGCCCCCCAAAGCTCAACAGGGCTACCAATATCTGCGGCTTGAATATCCGTGATATCGACAAACAGCATATCCATGGAAACCCGCCCCAGGGTCTTGCTCACCTGCCCCGCCACGGCAATGGGAGTGCCGCCAGGCGCATGGCGTGGATAACCATCGGCATAGCCGCAGGCTACAACCCCAACCCGGGTTTCGCGCTCTGCGACAAACGTAGCGCCATACCCTAGACTCTCTCCCGGCGGCAGTGTCTGCACGGCAATCAACTCCGATTGCAGATGCATCACCGCCTGCAGTCCATAGTTTGCCGCCGCAACCGATTGCACTGGGGTCGCGCCATAGAGCATGATGCCAGGGCGCACCCAGTCTGCGTGGCTCTCCGGATGCCGCAAGATGGCCGCCGAGTTGGCGAGGGATTTCGGATAATCCAGCCCCTGGGCTCCTGTTTCGAATCGCTGCAAGGCTGTGGCAATGCCGAGGACTTCATCGGCCGTGGCGAAATGCGTCATCAGGGTAATGCTGCCGACCTGCTGGCAGGCCGCCAAGCGAGCAACCGCATTGGCAAACGCTTGCGGCATGAAACCCAGCCGATTCATGCCGGTATTCATTTTGACAAACACGGACAAGGGGGCCGACAAGCTTGCCTGCTCCAGCATGGCAATCTGGTGATCGGCGTGCACGACGATGGACACACCCGCGTCGGCAGCGGCATTCAACTCCGTAGACTCAAATACACCCTCAAGCAGCAGCAAAGTTTGTCGATAACCAGCCGCGCGCAACTCCAGCGCCTCCTGCAAGCGCAAAACGGCAAAACCATCCGCCTCGACCAGCCCGCGCGCCACATTAAGCAGGCCATGGCCATAGCCATTGGCTTTGACGACCGCCATGGTGCGCGCATGCGGGGCATAGTCACGAACGCGGCGCAGGTTGTGCTGCAAGGCAGCAAGATGAATAGTGGCGGTAATGGGACGCATGGAGAAAGGAAATTAATATTCGTCCTGGAAGGAACTGCCAGAGACGTGATTCTCGAATCGCGTGAATTGGCCCATGAAGGTAAGACGCACGCGGCCGATCGGGCCATTACGCTGCTTGGCGATAATGATTTCCGCCGTGCCCTTGTCCTGCGAATCCGGGTTGTAGACTTCGTCACGGTAGATAAACAGAATCAAGTCGGCATCCTGCTCAATCGCGCCTGATTCACGCAAGTCGGACATGACGGGGCGCTTGTCCGTGCGCTGCTCCAGGCCGCGGTTAAGCTGGGACAATGCCACTACTGGCACATCAAGTTCCTTCGCCAAAGCCTTGAGCGAGCGGGATATTTCCGATATTTCCGTGGCGCGGTTTTCACTCTGCCGACCGGCTGCACCCGTCATCAGCTGCAAATAGTCGACCACGATCAAGCCCAGCTTGCCGGTCTGGCGATGCAGACGGCGCGCACGCGCCCGCACTTCGAAGGAGCTCAAGCCCGCACCTTCATCAATAAATACCGGAGCGTCATTCAGCTTGCCGAGCGCCGTCGTCAGGCGTACCCAGTCTTCGTCCTCCAGATTACCGTTACGCATGCGGTGCTGGTCCAGGCGCCCTACCGAACCAATCATACGGGCGGCCAATTGGGTTGCCGCCATTTCCATCGAAAATACGGCAACTGGCAGTTTGGTTTCCAGCGCCACATTCTCGGCAATATTCAGGGAGAAGGCTGTTTTACCCATGGATGGGCGGCCTGCGACAATAATCAGGTCGCCAGGCTGGAAGCCGGATGTACGTTCGTCCAGATCGCTGAACCCGGTAGGCACCCCGGTGACGCCGCCCTGATTCTCTCGCTGGTAGAGGTAATCAATACGGTCTGCCACCTTGGGCAGAATGGTCTTCATGTCCAGAAAGCCTTGCGAGGTTTTACGTCCACCTTCTGCGATCTGGAATATTTTGGCTTCGGCTTCATCCAGCAGTTGCTGGGCATCGCGCCCCTGCGGGTTGTAAGCACTCTCGGCAATGCCGGACCCCACTTCCACCAGCTTGCGCATGACGGCACGTTCGTGCACGATTTCAGCATACCGGCGGATATTGGCTGCGGTGGGCGTGTTTTGCGCCAACGCCCCCAGATAGGCAATACCACCTACGCCAGAGAGCTCTGCGGAGTTTTCCAGCGACTCGGCGACGGTCACGATATCGGCGGGTTTATTCCGTTCGATGAGGCGCGCGATGTGCTCAAAAATGAGCCTATGGTCGTGGCGATAAAAGTCGGCAGGGCCTAGCAGGTCTGCAATGCGGTCAATCGCCTCGTTTTCAAGCAGCAAGCCGCCAAGCACAGACTGCTCGGCTTCAACCGAATGCGGGGGTAATTTCAGGGATTCAAGGATATCGTCAGCCATGCCGCATTATAACAAGCACGGCCCGGCCAACGAGTGAAAATCATGCTTATGTTACAGATTGATCGTCTGCGCCAATGCCTGCTCAACGTCTGCAATGAGGTCATCCACGTCCTCAAGCCCGACATAAAAGCGCACCAGGCCACCACTTTGCGGATACCGGTCACGCACATCATAAGGAATGGCCAGACTGACCGCCCCACCCCAGCTATATCCGATATGAAACAGCGCCAGGGCTTCGACAAAACGATCAATGTTTGCCTGCGGAACTTCGGGCTCGAACAAGACAGAAAACAGACTGGCAGCAGCAGTGAAATCACGCTGCCATACTGCATGCCCAGGACAACCGGGCAAGGCCGGATGCAAGACACGCGTAATACCCGGTTGCGATGACAGCCATTCGGCCAGCTTTCGGGCCGCGATATCCTGCGCCAGATAGCGCAAGCGGTAGTGCGGCAGACTGCGCAACACCAGCTGACAATCCTCCGGGCTCACGCCCAGACCCAGCTGCATATGGGTTTTCAGCAGTTGCTCATGCAACGCATCGTCATCAGTAGAGACGCTACCCATCATGACATCACTACCCCCGGACTGATATTTGGTCAGCGCCTGCATAGCTATATCGGCGCCCAGCGCAAACACATTGTGGGCTATGCCGGCAGACCACGTGGCATCTGCTGCTACCAGAACGTGACGTGCGTGAGCAAGCTCAGACAGTTGCCTGAGATCTGCTACTTCCATGGTCACCGATCCTGGCGTTTCCACCCAGAGCAGACGCGTGTTGTCAGTAAAAGGCACAGTCTCCGGTTGCAAGGGATCATAAAAATCGACCTCAATGCCAAAACGTCCCGCCAGCATCCGTGCAAGGTCAGCGCCCGGCTGATAGGCATTGCGTGGCAACAGCACGCGCTCGCCGCTTTTGAGCAGCGCCAGAAAAATCAGGCTGATAGAAGCCAAACCGGAAGGCAGCAATAATGCATGCTTCACGCCATCAATCAGCGCAAGTTTATTTTCCAGCCGCCGCGTAGTAGGAGTGCCGAGCAAGCCATAGCTGTATTGAGTTTTGCTGCGCCAATCGCGTTCGCGCATGCTTTTGACATCAGGGAATACTACCGTGGACGCCCTGTCCATGCTGCCAACGAGGCTGGAGAAAGAACCATGGCCTTCATCAGGCTGAACAAGCGAAGTCCATGCGGAAATGTGATGCGCCATGCCTTAACCCTGCAGAAACAATGTACGCGCTAGTATGGCCCGGCTGTTCCACTGTCAGCAACCGAAAATCTGACCGTTACATAAATTAAAGCCCACCTGCTTCACGCATGGTGGGCTTGGCTTCACCGCCCTGCGATATGGCAAGAGTGGTGAAAGCAATTAGAACAGAACATTAAGCGAAGCACTTATGGTGTTGGTTTCATAAGAAGAAAGGCCAATCCTGACTAGCTCACTAAGGCGCAGTTCCTGAAAGCTGCTGTCCGTGTATACATAGGCAATCTGCGCCCACATGGAATCACACAACTTGCGTCCCAGCCTGAAACCCAATGTAGTTTTACTGTCAAACTGCAAGGTATTCGCACTGTCATAACTCCTGACAGCAAGGTTGGCACCCAAAGAATACAGACCTAGTTCCTTGTAAGCTGCAATACCAAAGACTGTAGAGTTGGCTTGGTCGCCATCCACCAAAGTCCGCGCTGCCTGCAATTGGGTAACCAGACCATTCTCCGTGATAAACGTACCAGTACCACCCAAGGCATAAACAGCAGGCAAACCACGTACGCCATGGTCGGCCGTTTTAGGCGTGGCCTCGCCCCATATAGCAAGGCGCACGGCTGTATCTTTGCCCCAGGTGTGACGCGCACCAAACGTAGGACTGCTGAACCCATCGGCGATTTGCACGATCCGGCTGCCATGCTGGTCAAAATCGTCATAGTCCACGCTGACAGCAAGCTCGGTGCCGTCAGCCAGCCCAAACCGTAATGTCTGGCTGGCGAATACGCCATGAGCTTCGCCAGAACCCTTAAATAGACCAGTACCAATAATACTCATATAAGGATCAAAGTTGATTTTGCTATAGCCAACGCTGGTAGCAGAAAGCAACTGCTTGTCTTTCAGGACAAATGCCGGTGACAAGGGACTGTCATCCGCATGGAGATTTGAGCTTAACAGAGCGCATGTTAAGCATATGCCTTTGATTACCTTTTTACTCATGACGTTCCCCTTTGATTTTTCAGGCTTCTGCTTCTCAAGCCTACCATGACTATTTTTTGTTTTGAATTGAACAGTCCGGGCGCAATAAACAATGAATAAGCGCAGCCCGGCGGAAAGCATACACAAAAAAGGCCACCCGCAGGCAGCCTCTTTTTGTTCAGCACTTAGCGGAGAATTAAGCTTCGCCAGCCACTGATACGGTGATATCGACAACAACATCGTGGTGCAGCGCGATGCTGACAGAGTGATCGCCAATGGTCTTCAGCGGACCGTTAGGCATACGCACTTCAGCCTTGGCCACTTGCACGCCCTTGGCAGTCAGCGCTTCAGCGATGTCGCCATTGGTAACGGAACCGAACAGACGGCCATCCACACCAGCCTTCTGGCTCACAGCCAATACGTACTCAACCAGAGCTTCAGCACGCTTCTGGGCAGCCACCAGCAGTTCAGCCTGTTGCTTTTCCAGTTCAGCACGGCGAGCAGCGAATTCAGCCTTGTTGGCTTCAGTAGCGCGCTTTGCCTTGCCTTGAGGAATCAGGAAGTTACGGCCATAGCCGTCTTTTACCTTAACGATGTCACCGAGGTTACCCAGGTTAACGACTTTTTCCAACAGAATAACTTGCATGACGTATCCCCTTAGTGCTTATCGGTGTATGGCAGCAGCGCCAGGAAACGGGCGCGCTTGACGGCGGTGGTCAGCTGACGCTGATAACGGGCCTTGGTGCCGGTAATGCGTGCAGGGATGATCTTGCCGTTTTCGTTGATGAAATCTTTCAGCAGATCTACATCCTTGTAGTCTACTTCTTTAATGCCCTCTGCCGAGAAACGGCAGTAGCGGCGGCGTTTGAACATATCACGTGCCATGATGAACCTCTTTCTAAATTCAGATTATCTCTAATGTAGTAATGTGCAATACCAGCTGTGTGCTTTTCATGCTGCGCTTGGCGAGGAATCCGGCCACACGGGCCTTGGTTCCTTCTTTGAGGTGCTTGTGCTGCTCTGCGATGGAGCCCATCGCAATCACGGGCACTGCACACTCGACTCTGCGCTGCATGCCTGCCTCGGTTTTTTCCGAGATATGCTGCAGGGTAAAACTCAACAACGGTATTCCTGCTGGCGTGTAACGAAGCTCTGCAATCTGCACCACTTCGCCCGCGATGACTAACTGATTAGCCTCCAGCGTGGTAGAACTCAATTAAGCAGCAGCTTCCTCAGCAGGAGCGGCTTCATCCTTGCCCAGCAATGACTTGGATTTCTCTTCCTTCATCATGGGGGATGGAGCAACAACGGCTTCCTTGGTCGCAATGGTCAGATGACGCAGAACGGCGTCATTGAACTTGAATGCATGCTCAAGCTCTTCCAGCACGGTTTGATTGCATTCGATATTCATCAGCACGTAGTGTGCCTTGTGAATTTTCTGGATAGGGTAAGCCAGTTGACGACGGCCCCAGTCTTCCAGACGGTGGATAGCGCCGCCGTTGGAAGTTACCAGAGTACGGTAACGCTCGATCATGGCTGGCACTTGTTCGCTCTGGTCCGGATGGACGATGAACACTACTTCATAATGTCGCATAAACACTCCTTTTGGGTTAGCAGCCTCCCGTTTGCGACAACGGTAAGGCAAGGTGGAAAGCCCGCGATTATAGCGGGTATCCACCCCCAAGACAATGTTTTTGCGGCTTTATTACTCGGAGTGAGCTATCAACACGGCATTATCCGGTATTGCGCAGCCCGGCAGCAATGCCATTAATGGTGAGATGTATTGCCAGCTTGACCCTGTCATTGGTCGCGCCCTGACGGTATTGCCGGATCAGCTCAACCTGCAGGTGATTGAGCGGATCGAGGTACGGCAGGCGATTCTGAATGGAATTGGCCAGCGCCGGATTGCTGCTCAGGCGTTCCGTGCTGTTCAGCAGCAGATTGAGCGCCTCTGTCGTCAGCTGATATTCATGCTCAATAGCGGCAAAGATGCCTTCACGCAGCTTCTTGTCCGGCACCAGCATGGAGTAACGCTGCGCGACGGCTAGATCGGTCTTGGCTAGCACCATGTCCACATTCGAGATCAGGCTGCGGAACAGCGGCCATTGCTCCAGCATGTCATGCAGGGTTTTGAGCCGCGCCGGCTGCAGTTTATCCTCAATGAACAAATACTCATGAATGGCACTGCCTACGCCAAACCAGCCTGGCAGCAGCAAGCGGCATTGCCCCCAGGAAAATCCCCATGGAATGGCGCGCAAATCTTCAATGCGTTGCGTGGCCTTGCGCGAGGCAGGACGGCTACCGATATTGAGCTCGGCGATTTCGGAAATAGGCGTGGCATTGAAAAAATACTCGGCAAACCCGGCTGTTTCATATACCAGGGTACGGTATGCGGTCATGGCCGTGGCTGACAAGCCTTCCATGATGATTTCGAAGGAGCGCCGTTTTTTGGCCAGCAAGGGATCCGGCGGGAACAACGAACCATCAATGGTGGCCGCCACCAGCGTTTCCAGATGCTGGCGCCCGACTCGCGGCTCCGAGTATTTGTTGGCGATGATTTCGCCCTGCTCTGTCAGGCGTATCTGACCATCCACCGTGCCCTGAGGTTGCGCCATGATGGCCTGGTAGGTCGGGCCACCACCACGACCGACGGTACCGCCACGGCCGTGAAACAGCCGCAAGCGGATATTGGCCTGCCGGAATAATTCCACCAGCGAGATTTCAGCTTTATATAGTTCCCAGTTGGAGGTGATGAAGCCCCCATCCTTGTTACTGTCCGAATAACCCAGCATGATTTCCTGCTCATTGCCCTGATGCCGCAGCAAATGGCGAATACCAAGCAGGCTCAACCATTGCCCCATGATCATGGGTGCGTGGCGCAAGTCGGCAATGGTTTCAAACAGCGGGACGATATTGAGGTCCATCTGCACTTTGGCCGAGCCCCAGACGCCGCGCAACATGCCGGTTTCCTTCTGCAGCAAGGCTACTTCCAGCAGGTCAGACAAGGTCTCGGTATGGGAAATGATGTACTGCCGTATGGCGCGCTTGCCGTATCCGGCGCGAATGGCGCGCGCTTTTTGCAACACCTCCATTTCGGACTGCACCAGTTCGGAATACTGCTGAAACGGTGAAAACAGCAAGCGCGGCTGCTTGAGTTCTTCCAGCAGCACTTCCACTTTCTCATCTTCATCCAGCGTGGCGTAGTTGAAGTCCTGCCCGGCCTTGAGAAAAAGCTCCTTGATCACCAACTCGTGCACATCGGAGCTTTGGCGCAAATCCACCGTAGCCAGATGAAACCCGAAGGTTTCGATGGCCTTGATCAGCTTGCCCAGCCGCGGATAAATCAGCGCCTCGCCCTGCTGGCTTTGCAGCGAATCCGCGATCACATTCATGTCGGCCAGCAAGGCCTCAGCGCTGGTATAGGGGATGGCGCTGATCTCGCGTCGCACATCGCCCCGCTCGTTCACCAGCAATTTTGCCGTTTGTGCCAGACGTGCGTGTATGCCATTGAGCGCCAGGCGATAGGTTTCATCCTGCCGGTGCAGGGACTGTTCCCCGGATGCCTCTGCCAGCTTGACCAAGGCAGGTGTCACACCCACCAGGCGGGTGGACAGGGAAAGCTCCGAGCGCAAGGCCTCCACCTGTTCCAAATAATATGAAAAGGCGGTGGCGGACTGCTGAATAATCGCCTGCTCCAGCGTGGCGCCATTGACGAAAGGATTGCCATCACGATCGCCACCTATCCAGCTCCCCATCTGCAAAAACGATGGCAACTTGTATTCCGGGCTCAACTTGTCGGCAAACACATGGCGCAGATCATTCTCAAAATCCTGCATCAGCTCGGGAATCACCTGCAGGAACGTCATGCGGTAATAGCTCAGCGCGTTTTCGATTTCATTGGCCACCGTGAGCTTGCTGAAACGCAGGATCCGGGTCTGCCACAAGGTCGTAATCGCGCCAACGATCATGCGTTCGTTACGCTCCGCCTCGCGGATGGACACCACATTGCTCTTTTCAACCAGCAACATGGAAAGCGCCCGCTCGGTATCCAGAATGCTTTTACGCTGCACCTCGGTGGGATGCGCAGTCAGCACTGGCGAAATCAGTGCATTCGCAAAAAAGTCGCCAATCTCCGAAGCTGCCAGATCGCTGGCTGCCAGTTTCTGCAGCGAATGCGTCAGCATGCCCGGTACGGCTTGATCCTCCACCAGACGACTTTGCTGATGGGCATGCAGATCTTCGGCAATATTGACCAGATGCTTGAAATAACTGAAAGCCCGTATCACGGGGATCGCCTGTTCCACCGTCAATGTCTTGAGCAGCTTTTCCAGACTCTTGGCCGCCTTGGCATTGCCATGCCGGTGAAAATTGACGGCGGCTGTTCGTATCGCCTCAATCCGGTCGAACGTCTCTTCGCCCTCTTTGCTTTTAATCACTTCCCCCAGCACTCGGCCGAGATAACGTATGTTTTCACGCAGCAGTTTTTCGTTATGGCTATAAATCCGGCTTGTCATTCCATGCTCCCCAATAACCATCAACACTTTATTCACGACTCCTATGGCTTATCCTGATGAAGCAATAAACGATCCAAATTAGTCATTGCGAACAGTCTCGTCTAAATGCAACAGAATTCCCTCTATAATAAAACCACGCCCACTTGCAACGGAGATTCCCGTTTGAGCCCGACTTCCATTCAAATCACCGCCGCCATCATTTTTGGCATTGCCCTGCTTCACACCTTTAGCGCCAAATTCTTCGAGAGCCTGGCCCATCGCACCCCGCGCCATGCCGGGCTACTGCATTTATTGGGCGAAGTAGAGGTCGTATTCGGCTTCTGGGCTTTTATATTGATTGGGCTGATGGCAGTCATGGCAGGTGGTGATCACGCCATTGAGTATGCCGAATCCCGGCATTACACCGAGCCACTGTTTGTCTTTGTGGTCATGGTGGTGGCAGCATCCAAACCTATCTTGCAATCCGTGCAGCAAATCATCGCAGTGATTGCGCGGCTATTGCCGATCAATACTGCCGTGGCCCAGGCCTGGCTTTGCCTGGCCGTTGTGCCACTGGTGGGCTCTTTCATCACCGAGCCTGCCGCCATGACGTTGGCCGCATTGATGCTGGCACCACAGATTTTTCGCCATGGCATTCCCGAGTGGTTGAAATATGCAGCGCTTGGCGTGCTGTTCGTCAACATTTCCATCGGCGGCACGCTCACTTCATTTGCAGCACCGCCTGTGCTGATGGTCGCCGCCACCTGGCAATGGGATAGCGCCTTCATGATGACGCACTTTGGCTGGAAAGCGGCAATAGCCGTGCTATTCAACGCCACCATGATCACCATCATACTGCGCAAGCATCTCAGTCAAGCGCCTGCCGGAAAAGCCAGCTCAGGCAAGAAAACGCCGTTGCTGGTATCCAGCATCCACTTTCTGTTTCTGGCCGGCGTGGTCATGTTTGCGCATCATCCGGTCATCTTCATGGGCCTATTCCTGCTGTTTCTGGGCTTTACCCAAGCCTACGAGCGTCATCAGAACCGGCTGATCCTGAAAGAAGGCCTGCTGGTCGGCTTCTTCCTGGCGGGCCTGGTCGTGCTGGGCGGCATGCAGCAATGGTGGTTGCAACCTATCGTGGCAAACCTTGAACCGGTCGCACTGTTCTTTGGTGCGGTTGCACTGACTGCTGTCACTGATAATGCCGCCCTCACTTATCTGGGCTCCCTGATTATGGGTATCTCAGAAGAGTCGAAATATATGCTGGTCGCCGGAGCCGTCGCAGGTGGCGGCCTCACCGTGATTGCCAATGCTCCTAATCCGGCCGGGGTTGCCCTGTTGAAAAATGGTTTCCAGGATGCCTCCATAGGAGCAGGGCAATTGTTACTCGGCGCCTTGCCACCCACGCTGGTGGCGATTGTATGTTTTTTCATGCTCTAAACAAGTGCAAAGCTGCCATGATCGGTGCGTTTTTTAGCCGCTTCAGCCCCAGCTTGCCGTACAGGGGACGGGCCAGTATCATGATTTGCCACTCCCCTGCTCGCCAGGAAATTCGCTCATGGCATTCCTGTATTTATTACGATGAAAGTCGCTCGCTTGCGTATTCTTTTTGTTAGCTCAGAAGCCCACCCCTTGATCAAAACTGGCGGCCTGGCCGATGTCAGTGGCTCGCTACCTGCCGCATTGCGAGATCAAGGTGAAGATGTCAGATTACTGATTCCCGGCTATCCCTCTGTCATGAAAAAACTGCAAGACCAGGCAAAGGCGCTGGAACTGCAAGACCTGCCCTACGTTGGCCGTGCCAGCCTGGTGCAGGGAAAAATGCCCGATACCGGCGTCGAGGTGCTGGCCATTGACTGCCCCAGCCTGTATCAGCGCGCAGGCAATCCCTACCTGGATACCACGGGCCGCGACTGGGAAGATAATCCAGTACGTTTCGGCGTCCTCTCCATGATTGCAGCCCGACTCGGCTGTAGCGACAGTCCGTTGCAAGACTGGATTCCCGATATCGTGCAATGCAACGACTGGCAAACTGGCCTGACCCCGGCTTACATGCAATTTCATACCAGAGCCCGGCCCAGCGTAAGCCGAGCACGCTGCGTATTCGGCATTCACAACCTAGCCTTCCAAGGCTGCTTTGCAGAGGAATGGGTAGCCCGCCTGGGCTTGCCGCCCGACAGTTACCAGATGCAGGGGCTGGAATATTATGGGCAGATGTCCTTTCTCAAAGCGGGTGTGTTTTACGCTGACGGGCTGGTCACGGTAAGCCCGACATATGCCCGGGAAATCCAGACAGCAGAATTCGGTTTTGGCATGCAGGGCTTGCTGGCAGAACGTGGACACGAGATACGCGGAATTCTGAATGGCATTGATGTGGACGAGTGGAACCCTGCCACCGACCTTCATCTTGCTCACGTCTATGATGAAAACACGCTAACAACGAAACAGGCGGTCAAGTTGGCATTGCAACAGCAGCAAGGCTTGCAACCAGCAGCGCAGCGGCCATTGCTGGGGGTGGTCAGCCGCCTCACCCATCAAAAAGGGCTCGACATGCTGCTGCCGATTGCCGATGCGCTGATTACCGAGCAGCAATGCCAGCTGGTGCTGCTGGGCGGCGGAGAGGCTGCACTGGAGCAAGGTTTTCGCGCGCTTGCGCAGCGTCATCCTGGCTCGGTCAGCGTGAGCATTGGTTATAACGAAGCCCTGTCGCATCAGATCATGGCTGGTGCGGATATCTTCGTCATGCCATCGCGCTTTGAACCATGCGGCCTGAACCAGATGTATGGCATGCGCTACGGGACACCACCGGTGGTGAATCGTACCGGGGGGCTGGCCGACTCCATCATCGACACCACTCCAGCCAGCCTGCAAGCGCAAACCGCCACAGGATTCATCATGGAATCTGCCGATACCACTGAGCTCTATAACACTCTCAGACGCGCAATCAACTACTTCCATGATCAAATAAACTGGAAAAAAATTCAGCAAAATGGCATGCATCGGGATTTAGGATGGGAGCAAAGTGCGAAAGAATATATTGATGTTTATCAAAGCATTGCCTGATACTCATCACGCATTGCATTAAAATGAAAAAGCCTGATGAAGACCATCAGGCTTTTTCATTTGGCTGTCATATTTTCAATCTATAGTGACGTCGAGCTTCAGTTTCACAAGCCCACTCAGCGATGTCTTAACCTATGGCATACAACATGCTTAGCCTTGAGTGAGCTTCTTCCAAAGCTTGACTTCTCCTCACTTAAAGGGTGCCTGCGGGCACCCTATTTTTTTATGCCGGATACGCTATTTATTAATCCAGCTTCAGGAAATGTTCGCGATAGTACTTCAGCTCTTCAATCGACTCATAGATATCTGCAAGCGCTTCATGCTTGCTGGCCTTCTTGAAACCACCGTGGATACTCGGTTTCCAGCGACGTGCCAATTCCTTGAACACGCTCACATCCAGATTGCGATAATGGAAATACGATTCCAGCTCAGGCATGTAGCGCGCCATGAATCGTCTATCCTGGCAGATGGAGTTGCCACACATGGGCGACTTGCCTGCAGGCACATACTGTTTCAAAAACTCTATCATCTGCTGCGAGGCAGACACTTCGTCCAGCGTCGATGCCTTGACCTTGTCAATCAGTCCTGATTTTCCGTGGGTGCCCTTGTTCCAGGCGTCCATGCCATCTAGCACGGCATCGGATTGGTGCACCACCAGCACGGGCGATTCCCCAAGTATATTCAAATCGGCGTCCGTAACGACGGCCGCCAGCTCGAGAATGCGGTCGCTATCAGGCAGCAGGCCGCTCATTTCCATATCCAGCCAGATGAGGTTATTTTGATCTTGTGACATAATGATTTCCATTAAAATAGGCTAATGCAGCGCGCTTTGGTGAACCTTCGCCGTAACGATGCTTCATACGGCAGTACCTTATAAGTTTAACTGAAAAACCACGACACTATGGCCTCGACTCTCACCCTAATCTTCTCCGCCCTGTTGATTCTGACCACCGCCATCAAGCTCTGGTTAGGCCGTCGACATATACGTCACATCATTGCGCACCGCATTGCCGTACCTGCTGCCTTCAGCCAAACCATCAGCATTGAAGCTCACCAGAAGGCCGCCGACTATTCCGCGGCCAAAACCCGGCTGATGCTGAGCGAGAGCGTGGCGCAGGCCATCTTGCTGGCGGCGTTAACCTTGGGCGGGGGCCTGGAGCTGATAGACAGCCTGTGGCGTGATGCATTGGCCAATCATGAGATTTTGCGTGGCGCTGCCGTCATTTTGTCTGCCATGATCGTCAGCAGCCTGGTGGAGTTACCATTTGATTACTACAAGGCCTTCGTCGTCGATCAGCGCTTTGGCTTCAACAAAATGACCCCTGCCATGTTTTTTACCGATATGGTCAAGCATGCGTTCGTGGGCCTGCTGCTCGGCGCCCCCCTGCTGTTTGCGGCGCTCTGGCTGATGCAGGGCGCCGGTGATTACTGGTGGCTCTACCTCTGGATCGTCTGGAGTGTATTCAACCTGCTGATGCTGGCGGTGTACCCGACCTTTATTGCCCCACTGTTCAACAAGTTTACGCCGCTGGCTGATGCTTCACTGAAGTCGCGCATTGAAACTCTGTTGAGCAAATGTGGCTTCAAATCGCAAGGCCTGTTCGTGATGGATGGCTCCACACGCAGCAGCCATGGCAATGCTTATTTCACAGGCTTTGGCTCCAGCAAGCGCGTAGTGTTTTTTGACACTCTGCTCGACCGGCTGGATGAAGACGAGATTGAAGCGGTGTTGGCGCACGAGCTTGGCCACTTCAAGCATCACCATGTGATCAAGCGTATTGTGCTCATGTTCTTCGTCACCTTTGTCGGTCTGGCCCTGCTGGGATGGCTCAAGCAACAGGCGTGGTTTTACACGGGCCTGGGGGTAAGCGAGACCAGCGATTACATGGCCTTGCTGCTATTCTTGCTGGTAAGCCCGGTGTTCCTGTTCCTGCTGCGTCCGCTGATGGCAAGCTACTCGCGCAAAAACGAATTTGAAGCAGACGATTACGCGGCCAAGCATGCCAATGCGCGTCATCTGATTGAAGCACTGGTCAAGCTGTACCGCGATAATGCTTCCACGCTGACGCCTGATCCATTGCACTCGGCATTTTATGACTCACATCCACCGGCCAGCATCCGTATTGCCAAGCTGGCGGTCAAATAGCATTGGAGAGCTCGTCATGCGTACATTGTTTCTGCTTTTGCTACTTAGCCTGACAATGAACGCGCATGCCGAGCCTTTTGCCGAGGGCGATGCCGCCATCGGCAAAACCATGGTCGAGAAAAACTGCATACAGTGCCATGCCAGCAAATACGGTGGTGATGGTTCCGCCATCTACACGCGTGAACATCGCCTGGTGAAAACCTCCCGTGGTTTATTGGCGCAGATCCGCAATTGCAACACCATGCTCGGCATGAAATGGTTTGAGGATGAAGAGCTGCATGTCGCCCGATACCTCAACCAGACCTATTACAAATTCGATCAATAAGCCCCGTTACAGGTATCATGCCTGATCACCACTGACAGAAATGTGCCTTTGAAAAATCAGGAACTGCAACATGGCCTTGTGATTGCTGCCTATGGCAAGCGCTATGGCGTTGAGTTAGACGATGGTCGCGAAATCAGCTGCGTCACCCGCGGCAAAAAAACCGACCTGGCCTGCGGTGATCGCGTCAATATCAAGCTCACCGACACGGCCGAGGGCGTGATTGAAAGCAACGATCCTCGTACCAGCCTGCTCTATCGCAGCAATGCCTTCCGCAGCAAGCTGCTGGCGGCCAATGTTACCCAGATTATTATCGTGCTGGCTACCACGCCCAGCTTTTACGAAGAGTTACTCAACCGTTGCCTGCTGGCAGCGGAAGCCGCGGGCATTGAAGTGGTGATTGTGCTCAACAAATGCGACCTGGGTGACAAGCAGGAGGCCATGGCAAAACTGCAGCGCTATGAGGCCTTGGGTTATCGCGTACTGCATATGTCCGCCCATCAGGACATCAACCCCTTGCGACCTCTATTGCAGGGACACACCAGCGTACTGGTCGGGCAATCCGGCATGGGGAAATCCACGATCGTCAACGCCCTGCTACCAGGCCAGCAGGTACGCACGCAGGAGGTCTCGCAAGTGCTGGATAGCGGCAAACACACCACCACCGCCGCCCATCTTTATCACCTGGATGCCGATAGCCATCTGATCGACTCCCCTGGCCTGCAGGAATTTGGCCTGCATCATCTTGATATCGAAGCCCTGGAGCGCGCGTTCATCGAATTCCGCCCCTATCTCGGCAAGTGCCGTTTCAATAATTGCCGCCACTTGCAGGAGCCAGACTGTGCGCTGAGAGAGGCGGCAGAGCGCCATGAAATTCATCCCGAACGCCTGCAATATTACCAATCCATGGCCCAGGAGCTGTTGCGCTAGCTGACTCAGGTTTTTCTGGCACACCGTTGAGATGGACAGGCAATAGATTTCAGGCTGAGGAATGGATGGGAACAGCCAATCCCCTTCAACTGTCCCAGCCGATAATATCCTCCTCATTCAGACTGGAGTCGTCCCCATGACCACAGCCATGATCAGCCATCCGGACAGCCTGTTGCATGTGATGGATGGCAAACACCCGGAATCGCCTGCCCGCATCACGGCGATCCATGAAGCGCTCGCGGCCAGCGGTCTTATCAAGCAATTGAGCTTATATGAGGCCCCTGCCGCCACCGATACGCAACTGGCACGCGTCCACAGCCCGGATTACATTGCCCGCATACGCCAGCTTTCACCTCCAGCCGGGCTGGTGCGGCTGGATGCCGACACGGCCATGGGACCGATGACCCTCTCAGCCTGCCTGCACGCCAGTGGAGCTGCGATACTTGGGGTAGACTTGGTCATGTCAGGCAAGGCGCAGCGCGCCTTCTGCTGCACACGGCCTCCTGGGCATCATGCCGGGCGTAGCCACGCTGCGGGCTTTTGCATCTTCAACCATGTGGCGGTCGCCACGGCGCATGCCCTGGGTCAGCACAAGCTTGACCGAGTGGCTATTCTGGATTTCGATGTCCACCATGGCGATGGCACCGAAGATATTTTCCGCGACAATTCGCATGTCATGCTGTGCTCTACCTTTCAGCACCCCTTTTATCCGCATCGCGGTGCCGATACGCGCAGCGCCAACATGATCAATGTCCCGCTGCCTGCCGGCACCAACGGCCCCGCCTTCCGCGAAGTCATGGAAAGGGAAATTGCCCCGGCGCTTGCCCGTTTCAAACCACAATTAATCATGATCTCCGCCGGATTTGATGCGCATCGGGATGATCCGCTGGCGGGATTGAAACTGGAAGCCGAGGATTACAGCTGGGTAACGGCCTTTGCCAGAAAGATAGCGGATCAGCATGCGCAAGGGCGCATCGTCTCGGTGCTGGAAGGTGGCTACGCCCTGCCTGCACTGGCAGAGAGCGCCGTCGCGCATGTGCGAGGCCTGCTCTGAATAGGGGCAAGCTATTCTGGCAAGCGCCCTGTTTTCCATAGAAATTCGCGCCGGTGTGAAGACAGCCACGAGGCGACACCTGCTATAATCGCGGCATGCAAATCACTACCCGCCTTGAATTTGATGCCGGTCACCGCATCCCTTGCCACAAAAGCCAATGCCGCAACCTGCACGGCCATCGTTACGCCATGGAAATTACCTTGTCAGGCGACATCATCCAGCAGGATGGCAGCTCGGATAACGGCATGGTGATGGACTTTTCCGACGTAAAAGCGATTGCCCGCGAGAGCGTGGTTGACGTGTGGGATCATGCCTTCCTGGTTTACAAAGGCGATGTGGATGTGCTGAATTTCCTCAACAGTCTGCCCAATCATAAAACGGTAGTGATGGAGAGCGTGCCCACCGCTGAAAACATGGCGGCAGAAGCGTTTCGTATCTTGAACAGCCGCTATCAGGATGTCTATGGCAATCACCTGAAGCTGGAGCGCGTACGCTTGTATGAAACCCCCAACAGCTGGGCGGATGCGCTCGCCTGAGCTTTCACCGGTAGTTTTCAGTTTTCACACAGACGTACCCGAGTTTTACCCCAACAGTGTGGGTGTTTCCATCACCTGCAGCAGTGCCTGACGCCAATCCGGCAACCGAACACACCAATCCTGCTCCAGCAAATCGCCATTCAACCGGGAATTGGCAGGCCGGGCTGCCGGGGTCGGATATTCGGCCGTCGTAATCGCCCTTACCGCATCGGAAGACACGCGCAATGGCGGCCAGCCACGCTCGGCCTGCAAGCCTTCGTACGCTTGCAGGATGGCGACGGCAAAGCCATGCCAGCTCGTGTATCCGCTGTTGGTAAGGTGATAAATGCCGCTACGATCCGCTTGCCAGGCTTTCAGTAAGGCAAGCGTTGCAGTGGCAATATCATGACTGCTGGTCGGTGCGCCGAATTGATCTGCTACGATGCCCAGGCTGTCCCGCTCGCGGGCAAGCCGCAGGATGGTATGCAGGAAATTCTTGCCATAAGCGCCGTATACCCAGCTGGTACGCAGGATCAGATGCTGCGGACCGGCCTGTTGCACGGCCTGCTCCCCTGCCAGCTTGCTTGCGCCATACACACCGAGTGGGTTGGTGATGTCGGTTTCGCGATAAGGCTGGCTGGCGCGCCCATCAAACACGTAATCAGTTGAGTAATGCACCATGCGTGCACCCAGCTCTGCCGCCTCTTCCGCCAGGATGCGCGGCGCTTCAGCATTAATGGCATACGCTAGTTCGGGCTCGGTTTCGGCCTTGTCCACCGCGGTATAGGCTGCCGGATTCACAATCACATCGGGCCGCAATGTGCGCACAATGTTGCGGATGGCGGCCTCATCAGACAAATCCAGCGCAGCACGATCGAGCGCCGTGACCGTGCCCCAGGTAGCCAGCATGGGTAACAATGCATGACCAACCTGACCATGCACACCGGTGAGTAAGATACGGGGAGAAATCAATGGGAGCTATTCAGGGGAAAGTTAATCGAAACAAGGCGCTAACAGGAAATCCAGTCCACGGCTGTCTTTGGCAGAAAGCGCTGGTGGCGCCGTCAGTTGCCAATCAATGTTCAGTGTAGGGTCATCCCAGCGTATGCAGCACTCATGCTCGGGGGCATAAAAATCCGTCGTTTTGTACAAAAATTCGGCAAACTCTGACAACACGACAAATCCGTGGGCAAAGCCTTCTGGCACCCACATCTGCCGGCGGTTTTCTGCCGAGAGGATGGCGCTGGTCCAACGCCCAAAGCTGGGGGAGCTTTTGCGCATATCCACAGCCACATCCAGTACTTCGCCCGCCACTACCCGCACCAGCTTGCCCTGGGGCTGACGAATCTGGTAATGCAGCCCGCGTAAAACGCCCTTGGCCGAGGCCGAGTGATTATCCTGGACAAAAGTGCGTTTGAGGCCCGTCAAGGCTTCAAATGTATTCTGGTTATAGCTCTCAAAAAAGAACCCCCGGGCATCGCCAAACACGTTGGGTTCAAAAATCAGCACATCTGGTAAATCCGTTGCAACGACTTGCATCAAAATACCCTTTCTTTCAGCATGCGGGTCAGATACTGGCCGTACCCATTCTTGCTGTACAAAGCCGCAATCTCTTCCACCTTGGCGGCATCGATATACCCCATGCGGTAGGCAATTTCTTCGGGGCAGGCCACTTTCAGGCCTTGCCGCTTTTCGATAGTTTCAATAAACAACGAGGCTTCCAGCAAGGACTCGTGCGTGCCGGTGTCGAGCCAGGCATGACCACGCCCCATCACTTCCACCTTGAGCTGGCCAGCAGCCAGGTAATGGCTGTTGATGTCGGTAATTTCCAGCTCACCACGTGGCGAAGGCTTGAGCGAGGCAGCAATATCACTTACCTGGTTATCGTAGAAATAAAGCCCGGTCACCGCATAGCGGGATTTAGGCGTCACCGGCTTTTCTTCCAGGCTGACCGCCTGGCCTTGATCATTAAATTCCACTACACCGTAGCGCTCCGGGTCATTCACTGGATAAGCGAATACCGTTGCGCCACTGGTGCGATGGGCTGCGGCATGCAAGTCACTACCCAGATCATGCCCGTAGAAAATATTGTCCCCCAGGACCAGCGTGCTGGGAGAATTGCCCAAGAACTCACGACCAATCAGAAAGGCTTGAGCAAGGCCATCTGGCGATGCCTGGACGGCATACTGAATATTCACGCCCCACTGGCTACCATCACCCAGCAACTGCTCAAAACGCGGCGTATCCTGCGGCGTGGAAATCAGCAGGATATCGCGGATGCCAGATAACATCAGTGTCGACAGCGGGTAGTACACCATGGGCTTGTCATAGACCGGCAGCAGCTGTTTGGAGACGGCCTGGGTCACCGGGTAAAGCCGCGTGCCGGAACCTCCGGCGAGGATAATGCCTTTTCTCATGCTGCGCTCTCCGCATAATGCTGATCCAGCCAGCGGCGATATTCGCCAGAGTTAACGTTCTCAACCCAATCCTGATGCTCCAGATACCAGGCCACGGTTTTGCGGATGCCGGTTTCAAAACTTTCCTGCGGTTTCCAGCCCAGCTCGCTATATAGCTTGCTGGCATCAATGGCATAACGGCGGTCATGCCCGGGCCTGTCCTTGACGAAGGTAATCTGTTCGCGATAACTACGTCCGTCCTCACGTGGCTGGAGATTGTCGAGGATGTCACACAGCAATTGCACCACATCCAGATTCGCTTTTTCGTTCCAGCCACCAACGTTGTAGGTTTCGCCCACCCGTCCGGCTTCCAGCACGCGGCGGATGGCACTGCAATGATCTTTCACATAAAGCCAGTCGCGAATCTGCTGACCATCTCCATAGATAGGCAATGGCTTGCCAGCCAGGGCATTCAGCAGGCACAGCGGGATGAGTTTTTCAGGAAAATGATACGGGCCGTAATTGTTGGAACAGTTGGTGGTCAAGGTAGGCAGACCGTAAGTGTGCTGATATGCCCGCACCAGATGGTCGGAGGCCGCCTTGGATGCCGAGTAAGGGCTATTCGGCGCATATGGCGTAGTCTCGGTGAAGGCCGGATCATGCGCCGCCAGCGTGCCATAAACTTCATCAGTCGATACATGCAGAAAGCGAAACGCAGACTGCTCCGTAGTATTCAGACCGCTCCAGTAATGGCGAGCCTCCTCCAGTAGATGAAAAGTACCGACGACATTGGTCTGGATAAAGTCCTCCGGCCCATGAATGGAGCGGTCAACATGGCTTTCCGCAGCAAAATTGAGAATGGCGCGAGGCTTGTGCTCGGCCAGCAACTTTGCCACCAATGCCCGGTCTCCAATATCGCCATGGACAAAGACATGATCTGGATGCTGCTGCACGGCCTCCAGATTTTGCAGGTTTCCCGCATAGGTGAGTTTGTCCAGATTGACCACGCGCCCCAGACCAGCCGCCAGCCAGTCCAGTACAAAATTGGCGCCAATAAATCCAGCACCTCCGGTCACTATAATCGTGTTGTTCAAGGTTGTTGTCTCTCGATTATTCAGTTTGTTGCAGTTCTTGCCAGATACAAGCCCCGCCCTTGGCAAGGCTTTGCAGGTATTGCTGATGAGCGGCAACTTCGGTCTCATCCGCCAGCAACACTTTTTGCGAGATGGTCTGTATGTGAAGGGCATCATTATCATCGTTATGTGCTGGCGTATCCAGCATGTCGATGATCAGACTCTCCTGCCCCCGCGTCATTGCCAGATAGACATCGGCCAGCAATTCCGCGTCCAGCAAGGCACCGTGCAAGGTGCGCTTGGAGTTATCAATACCAAAATGGCGGCACAAGGCATCCAGATTGTTACGCTGCCCTGGACGCATTTCCTTGGCCATCTTCAGCGTGTCGATAATGCCACTGGCGACCGACTCAATGCCGGGTTTCTCGATGCGGCCCAACTCCGCATTCAGGAAGCCCACATCAAACGGAGCATTGTGAATAATCAGCTCGGAATCCTGCACAAAATCCAGAAACTCGCCAACGACATCGGCAAAACGCGGCTTGTCCTGTAAAAACTCCAGGGTTATGCCGTGGACTTCCTGCGCCCCTGCGTCAATCTCGCGATCGGGATTGAGGTAGACATGGTAATGCTGGCTGGTAATGCGGCGATTGATGACCTCTACCGCCGCAATTTCAATAATGCGATGGCCTTGTGCGGGATAAAGCCCGGTGGTTTCCGTATCCAGAAATATTTGTCTCATGCGCGCTCCTTCGCCTCCAACGCCTGCAACACCCCCTGATTGGCCAAGGCATCGGCGCGCTCATTGCCCACGTTGCCAGCATGACCTTTCACCCATAGCCACTCAATATTATGCGGCTGTACGGTTTGATCCAGCTCGCGCCAGAGATCTTCGTTCTTGACGGGCTTCTTGTCGCTGGTGCGCCAGTTCCGGGCCTTCCAGCCTTTCATCCACTCCGTGATGCCCTTTTGAACGTACACAGAATCCGTATAGATTTTGACCTGACAGGGACGCTTCAATGCCTGCAATGCACGAATCACGGCTGTCAGTTCCATGCGATTATTGGTGGTGAGCAGCTCTCCGCCACACATTTCTTTCTCATGACCGCCCATCGCCAGCCATGCTCCCCAACCGCCAGGGCCGGGATTACCTTTGCATGCGCCATCCGCGTAGATGACGACGCAAGCTTCTTCAACTGCCATATTCATTTATCTCGATTTCGTTTGATTTTCTGGCTGGGCGATGCAACCAGCCGGGGCTTGAGTCTGGCGGCATTCCAGTTGGGACGAATCACTCGCATGCCCAGTACGCGTTTACGGGCTACAACAAAATAGACACCACCGCGCATTGGCCACCAACGCCCCCCTGCACGATCCAGAAAACGGCTCCGTTCCAGCCAACGTGCACTGACCCATGGCGGCGCATAGCAAGTCATGCCGGTGCTGATTATCTCAAAACCCAGCAACGCTAGCCAATCCTTAATGCGCAGCAAAGGTAAAAAGTTGCCATGCCAGGGATATCCCTGGCGTTTTCCCAGCATGCGCTTTATGCCCCAACTGCTGAGCGGATTAAAGCCACTGATCATCAGATGTCCTTCAGCAACCAGCACCCGCTCAGCCTCACGCAGGGTCTGATGTGGATCTTCACTGAAATCCAGAGTGTGGGGCATGAGCAACAGATCGATGGTATTGGCAGAAAAAGGAAGCTGGGTGGAGTCGCTGATCACTTCGCCGTGTTGAATATCCGTATGAAACATGAAGGGCATGCGGCATTGTTGCAGTAAATTGGCTTGCGGCAAGCCGACTTGCAAGGCGTTGAAGCCGAACACATCTGCCACGGCCTGGTCGAACAAACATTGCTCGCGCTCCAGCAAATAGGCGCCAATAGGCTTTGCCAGCCATGACTGCTGATCGTCTATTGACATTTATTCCTCAACATCGAAGTATCGCACTATGTATGACATCATCCCTATCCCGGCTTTTTCAGACAATTACATCTGGATGCTGCATGCCCATGGCCAGGCAGCGGTGGTTGATCCAGGCGATGCCGAACCGGTTCTGCGGCAATTGGACACCTCCGGGCTCCAGCTGCATACCATCCTTATCACCCACCATCATAACGACCATATTGGCGGTGTAGAAACGCTGCAAAGCAAAACGGGGGCCCGTGTGTATGCGCCAGCGCGTGAGAGTTATCCGTTTCCGCATCAGCCAGTGCAGCAAGGCGATCAGATCACCCTCGCGTTTTTACCCCTGACACTTGACGTTCTCGACGTGCCGGGCCACACCCTTGGACATGTGGCCTATTATGGCGCAAAGCTTCTGTTCTGTGGCGATACCCTGTTCAGCGCGGGCTGTGGACGTCTGTTTGAAGGCACGCCAGCCCAGATGCTGGATTCGCTAAACAAGCTGGCTGATCTGCCAGCGGAAACCGCTGTCTATTGCACACACGAATACACCGAACACAATCTGAAATTTGCCCGACAGCTCGATCCGTCCAACACAGCGCTACTGGCAAGACAGGCGCAAGTAACCCAACTACGACGGCAAGGCCTGCCCAGCCTGCCCAGCACGCTCGCCATCGAACGCGACAGCAATCCTTTTCTCCGCTGCGAAAGCGCAGCCATCCGACATGCATCCGGCATACATGAACCGAACCCGTTAGCTGTTTTTACTGCTATCAGGGAAATGAGAAATCATTTTTAATCATTAACATAATCGAACATGTTAAAGCTGAACTTTGCCTTGACTTGAGAGGCGCCCATTGGCTACTATTGCATGAATTTCAGCTATTTAAGACATCGCCTCATGACTATGCAACGCATACTGAAGCTGGTTATCCTGGCATTTCCGTTTTCCTTCCCTGTTTACGCCGATCGCAATCTTGCTGGTGATGACATCATCGTTCTCAGCGAACCCATCCGCGACAGCAGCATTGACACTTCATTACAGTTTTCCTCGCGTCTGCAGAATGACCCGGTATTAAATTATGTACCTGAGCTGGCAAGCGCCCAGCCTGGGCACTCCGCCGCCGAGCTGGCGCAAGTTTCCACCGACAATCTGTGGCAACGCATCCGCAATGGCTATGGCATGCCGGAAGTGGACTCGCCCTACACCGCGACCCATGAGGCTTGGTATGCCGCCCGCCCCGACTACGTCAGACGCATGGTGGAACGCAGTCAGCGCTATCTGTATCACGTCGTGGTGGAAGTGGAAAAACGCGGCATGCCCACCGAGATCGCCTTGCTGCCCATGGTCGAGAGCGCTTTCAACCCACAAGCATATTCCAAGAGCCATGCTTCCGGCATTTGGCAATTCATTCCATCGACTGGCAAGAATTTTGGCCTGAAGCAGGATTGGTGGGTCGATAGCCGTCGCGATGTGACCGCAGCGACCGATGCCGCCCTGACCTATCTGCAAAAGCTGCACCTGATGTTTGGTACGTGGGATCTGGCTCTGGCAGCCTACAATGCCGGCGAAGGTACCGTCAGTCGAGCGATTGCGCGCAACCGACAGCAAGGGCTGCCCACCGATTACAACAGCCTGCCCCTTCCTCCCGAAACCCGAAACTACGTTCCCAAGTTGCAAGCGGTCAAAAACATCATGACCAACCCTGAACTCTACGGCTTGAATATCCAGAGCATTCCCAATCGGCCGTATTTCACCAAGGTCACAGCGCCCCAGCAAATTGATGTTCATTTGGCCGCCAAGCTTGCCGAAATATCCTTTGAAGAATTTTCATCACTCAACCCCGAATACAACCGCCCGGTAATGACTGCCAGCGGAAACGCTCATGAAATCCTGTTGCCAATAGGGGCTGCAGAGACCTTCAAGACCAATCTGGAGGCTTACGACAAGCCGCTGGTCAGCTGGCAGACCTATCATGCCAAGCGCGGGGAACGCATGGCCAGCATAGCCCGCAAATTTGGCATTCCGCTGGCGGAACTGCGCAACGTGAATGATCTGCCATCGCGCGACAACCTGATCATGGCAAGACCGTTGCTGGTACCGATGGACAACGGCGCCAAAGCCGATGCCAACATTGTGCTGGCGGAACATGTGAATGTCGCCGAACCCGCCATGGCGCAAGTTGAAACCACACCCATACTTCGCCACAAGGTGACGGGCAAAGACACGCTGCAAAGCATTGCAAAACGCTACAAACTATCCACACAACAGCTAATGGCACAAAATCAGTTAAAGTCATCTAAACTGAAAGCCGGGCAACTGCTGAATGTCGCTTCTGGATCCGCCAGAGTTTCCAAAGCGGTGGTGGCCAGTAGCACGCCTCGCAAGGCTGAAATCAGTAAAAGCAAGCTGGTGGCTAGCAAAAAACAGCACTACATCGTAAAGCGTGGCGACACCCTTGAAAGCATCGCCAGAAAATTTGATGTTGCTCGTGATGAGCTGCAGCGCTGGAACAAGATAAGCGGTTCACGTATCGTGCCCGGTGCGATACTTACAGTTGCCAAGCCTGATCAAGCCTGATCGCTTTGCTAGCCCCTCGTTGATGGAAAGGCCGCTTTTGCTTAAATACCTGTCCTTGCGCATGGGCATCATGTTATCGCTTGGCCTGCTGCTGACCGCGTGCAGCAAAGCTCCCAGCGGCAATGCTGCCGACTTTGACCAATCCTATCCGCCCTCTTCCGGCGGCACGCTGATTGATGCAACAGCGGGCGAACCCAGTGGTCTCATTCCAATGATTGCGGGGGAAGCCGCGGCTTCGGCGGTCGCCAGCAATATCTTCAACAGCCTCCTTAAATACGACAAAAACCTCGAGCTGCAAGGCGAGCTGGCACAAAGCTGGAGTGTGTCGCCTGATCAGAAAACCATTACGTTCAAGCTCAAGCCTGGTCTCAAGTGGGCCGATGGCAAACCACTGACCAGTGCAGATGTCCTGTTCACCTGGAAACTGGTGACCGATGACAATACACGCACGCCCTATGGCTCTGACTACAAGCTGGTCATTCGCGCCGAAACCCCGGACCCAGCGACATTCAAAGTGAGCTATGCCAACCCCTATGCGCCTGCGCTGGATTCCTGGGCTGGCTTGCAGATATTGCCGGAACATCTGCTCAAAGGACAGGACATCAATACCACCTCTTTCCGCTTCAAGCCTGTGGGCAGTCATTACTACAAACTGGAAGAATGGAAGCCAGGAGAGCGTATCTCGCTGGTTCGCAACCCCAACTCCACCCAGGGGCCTCCGCGCATAGATCGCCTGGTATCGCGCTTTATTCCTGACCCTGCTGCGCAGTTTCTCGAATTGCTGGCAGACAATATCGACTCGATGACGTTAAACCCGATTCAGTATTCACGCATTGTGCCTTCGCGTGAGGATCTGCAGAAAAAGCTCGCCCTCTACAAAGAGCTGGGTAATAACTACACCTACCTGGGCTTCAATCTCAAGCACAAGCCTTTTGATGACATTCGTGTCCGGCAAGCCATCAATTACGCCATCGACAAGCAAGAACTGATTGATGGCGTATTACTGGGCTTGGGCGAGCCGGTTTCCTCGCCTTACAAACCTGGCACACGCTGGACCAACCCTGACCTCTCACCCTATCCTTACGACCCTAACAAGGCGATTTCGCTCATGCAGGCTGCCGGCTACACCGGGCGTGACAATGAGGGCTATTTGCTACGTGATGGCAAACGCCTGAGATTTGACATTCTGACCAATCAGAACAAGCAACGCGAAATGAGTGCGGTGCTGGTGCAGCGGCGCCTGAAAGAAATCGGCATAGACGCCAATATCCGCGTCATGGAATGGGCAAGTTTCATTGGTCGTTTCATCAAGACTGGAGACTTTGATGTGGTATTGCTGGGCTGGGGACTTTCTCTGGATCCTGACCAATACAACATCTGGCACTCTTCGCAGCAGGCACCTGGGCAATTCAATTTTATCGGTTATAACAATCCTCGCGTGGACAAACTGTTGGAGCAAGGCAGGCTGGAGCTTAATCCAGACAAGCGCATGAAAATCTACCATGAGTTTGCCAGCATCCTGCTCGCCGATAGCCCCATCGTCTACCTGTATGCAGGTTATGGCTTGCCCGCCATCCACAAGCGCGTCAAAGGTATAGACAATCCGGCGCCGCCTGCTGGCATTGGTTACAACTCCTATGACTGGTACATACCTCCGCCGTTGCGGCGCAATGAAATCAGCCAATAAGGTGCATGCATGATCCGCTATCTCTTGAAACGCTTGTTCTGGATGGTGCCGCTACTGGTCGGTATCAGCCTGATTTCCTTTCTGATCATGCATCTGGCGCCAGGCGACATCACCAACTCGGAAGCCAGCTTCAACCCCAAGGCCAGTGAAGAGTCTCGGCAGAAGCTGCGCGAGCTATACAATCTGGATAAACCCATCATCGTGCAATACGGGCTCTGGCTGAAACGCATGGTCAAGCTGGATTTTGGCACCTCCTTCGCCTCCCACCAGAAGCCGGTATTCTGGGAAACGAAGGATGCCGAAGGCAATGTGATCAAGGGCATGATTCAGGAAGCCCTGCCGATCACCCTGTTGATCAATGTCTTGAGCCTAGGCCTGATTATTTTTGCCGCGGTGCCTTTAGGGGTAGTTTCGGCCATTACCCAGAATCGACCGCCAGATCGCGCCATTACCCTGTTCGTGTTTATCGGTTTTGCCATTCCCGGTTTCTGGCTGGCGTTGATGTTGATGTACTGGACGGGCGTGGTGCATGACTGGCTGCCTATTTCCGGCATTCATAGCCTTAATCACGACAAGATGAGTGCCTGGGGCCAATTATGGGACACCCTGACCCACCTGGCCCTGCCTGTCTTCATTTCTGGCCTGAGCGGCCTGGCAGGTATTTCCCTGTTTATACGTAATGGCATGCTGGATGTGCTGCATCAGGATTACATCACCACCGCGCGTGCCAAGGGTCTTTCCGAAAACACGGTGGTGTATCGCCATGCGCTACGCAACGCCATGCTGCCATTGATTACCATTCTTGGCTTGGCGATTCCCGGGCTGATAGGTGGATCAGTCATTGCCGAATCCATTTTCGCCATCCCCGGAATGGGCAAGCTGTTTTACGATGCGGTGCTCATGCGTGACTTTCCAGTCATCATGGGCATCCTGACCATAGGGTCGGCTTTAACTCTATTGGGCAATCTGATCGCGGATATCGCCTACGCCTGGGCAGATCCTCGCGTGCGACGGGGAGTCATGTAATCATGCCTAACAAATGGCGCCAAGCATTGCGCAACCCACTGGCTTTAAGTGGCTTCATCATTATATTCGGCATTCTTTTGCTCGCGATCCTGGCACCTCTCATCGCGCCATATGACCCCAATGCCATCGACGTCAAGGCCATCCTTCTTCCTCCTTCCCTGCAGCACCCTATGGGAACCGACGGTCTCGGCCGCGACGTATTCTCGCGCATGCTGTTTGGTGCGCGCATTTCCCTGCTGGTGGGCATCGTGGCTGTCGGCATTGCCACCAGTATCGGTATCGTACTAGGCGCCATCTCGGGGTATTACCGTGGCTGGGTCGACGTTGTCATCATGCGCCTGGTCGATGTGATGCTGTCGATTCCTACGTTTTTCCTCATTCTGGCCGTCATTGCCTTTTTGACCCCATCCATCTGGAACATCATGATCGTCATCGGGCTTACCTCCTGGATGGGCGTCACCCGTCTGGTACGCGCCGAATTTCTCAGTTTGCGGGGCCGTGAATTCGTGATGGCATCGGAAACCCTGGGCGCACGCGACTTCCGCATGATATTCATTCATATGCTGCCCAATAGCCTGACGCCCATCATGGTAAGCTTCGTGTTGGGCGTTGCCAGTGCAGTACTCGTTGAATCCGGGCTCAGCTTTCTCGGGCTTGGTGTTCAGGCACCGCAAGCGTCATGGGGCAATATCCTGACCGACGGCAAGGAGTACATTCAGTTTGCTTGGTGGCTCTCGCTGTTTCCTGGCGTTGCCATCCTGCTCACCGTGTTAGGGTATAATCTGCTCGGCGAAGGCCTGCGCGACGTGCTGGACCCTCGCACAACCAATACTCGATAAAAAATCTGATCCGCATGGTGACGGCTTATCCCCGGGATACCCGACACCGTTTGGCATGAAGCCTGCTGCGATCAGTCAATTCAGTTTATTTCTAAGGATGACACATGGGATTTCTAGCCGGAAAACGTGCCTTGATCGTTGGCTTACTCAGCAATCGCTCCATTGCCTATGGCATTGCTGAAGCGATGAAACGGGAAGGCGCTGAACTTGCCTTCACTTACCAGACCGAAAAATTCGAAGAGCGCGTTGGCAAACTGGCCGCAGACTTTGATTCAAAAATCGTGCTGCCCTGTGATGTAGCAGATGATGCTCAGATTGACGCCCTGTTCCCGGCCCTGGCCAAACACTGGGATGGCGTGGATATCATCGTCCACTCCGTTGCATTTGTGCCAAAAGTCGCACTGGATGGCGACTACCTGGAATCGGTCACCCGCGAATACTTCCGCATTGCGCACGACATCAGCTCATACAGCTTCGCCGCACTGGCCAAGGCCGCCATGCCCATGATGGAAGGGCGCAATGCCAGCCTGCTGACCATCAGCTACCTCGGCGCTGAGCGCACCCTGCCCAACTACAACGTCATGGGCGTAGCCAAAGCCAGCCTGGAAGCCAATGTCCGCTACATGGCACAGAGCCTGGGACCCAAAGGTATTCGCGTTAACGCGGTCTCTGCGGGCCCAATCAAAACGTTGGCAGCTTCCGGCATTGCCGGTTTTGACAAAATGATGGGCTTTAACGAGAAGCACGCCCCCCTGCGCCGCAATGTCACCATTGAAGAAGTTGGCAATGCATCCGCATTCCTGTGTAGCGATCTTGCTTCCGGCATCACTGGCGAAATCACTTACGTGGATGGCGGCATGAATATTACAGCCGCCGGCACCATGGACTAAGTCCTTGAACGCTTGATAGTGCAAGAGCTGCAATAAAAACGCCCGGATTCCCGGGCGTTTTTTTCATTTATGTATGGGTGATTCCCACTCAACCAAAAATATATAGCCAACAAAAAAGGCGGGTTACACCGCCTTTTTTGTTATGCCTGATACGACAACACGATCACTATTGGTCGCCAGTTCCGCTACTCAGCAACAAACGGCTATTTACCGTAATCTTGCTCTTCTCTTTCAGGGATTTCACATAAGCAGCAACATACTCAGAAGCCAGAGCCGCTTGCAACTCACGTGCGGATGCCTTATCGGCATCATCATTTGCTGGAGGAGTATTCACACCATTTACCTTGATCAGCAGGTAGCCCTTGTTGCTATCGGCCACACCAGCATAGGCAGGTAGCTTGCTCACATCAATCTTGAACGCATTGTTCATGGCTACATCCGTCAGACCTTGCGCATTGCTACGGTCAATCGTGACAGACGGAATCCAGTCTAACTGGGGTGATTTACCCTGACGCAGATCTGCCAGCGCGGCTTCACCCTTTTTAATCGCCAGCTTCGCAGCCTGTTCCGCCTTCAATACACCCTCAATACCCGACTTCACTTCTTCATAAGAACGGGGAGCAGCTGGCTTGTAATCGACGACACGGGCCGAAATCAGGTTATTGGGAGAAACTTCAACCGCCTCAGTATTACGCTTGTCTTTCAAGACTTCTTCAGCGAATACCATGTTCATCAGCTTGTCGCTCTTGAAGTACTTGGCGCCATCTGCATGACTGATCCAGTCGGTATGCTGCACTTGCAAACCAAACGCGTCAGCGACTGGCTTCAGGCTAGTCGACTGCTCATATACCATGTTGTTGAAACTTTCTGCTTGCTCGGCAAACAACGTGATTGCCTTCTGATAAAGCAACTCAGCCTTGATTTGTGGCTTGGCAGCATCGAAGCCTTGCGATTGACCAGTAATTTCAGTCAACTTGATGATGTGATAACCGAACTCGGATTCCACCAGATTGCTGACTTCGCCAGGTTTCATGGAGAAAACTGCGTCTTCGAACGGCTTCACCATCATTCCACGACCAAAGCTTCCCAAATCCCCACCCTTTTCCGCAGAACCTGGATCTTTGGAATACTTCTTGGCAAGCTCGCCAAACTGGTCAGGATGTTGACGTACTTGCGCTAACACGTCCTCAGCCTGTTTTTTCGCCTGCTGCTTGGCTTCAGGGGTCGCACTCACGCCGAAACTGATCAGGATGTGGCTGGCACGACGCTGTTCGTTACCCTGAAATTTGGCAGCGTTTTCGTCGTAGTATTTTTTGACTTCCTCATCCGACACTTGCACTTTAGGGATAAGGTTATTGGATGAAAACAGGACAAACTCCAGCTTGACCTGCTCCGGCACCTTGAACTTGTCTTTGTGCTGATCATAGTAGGCTTTGATCTGGGCTTCATCGACCTTCACTTGGTCAAGAAAATCAGCCGTCTTTATTTCAGCAATCGTCACCTCACGTTGCTGGTGCTCCGTAGCCAGCGTTTGCTTACTAATTGGTTCTGGCAGGTAAGCCAGAGCAGCCAAGCCCTCTCTCGCTTGCTGCACAAGCAGATCGGTACGCATGGTGGATTCGAATTGAGAAGGTGTCAGCCTGTTGCTGGTCAGCAAGCGGTCATAGGTTTCCTGTGAAAACTTGCCGTTTTCCTGAAATTCGGGAAGCGTAATAATGTGGTCACTCAGAGCAGCGTCGCCAATAGCAAAATGACTCTTGGTCACTGCATTGTTCAAGAGACGGTTGATAATCAAGCGATCAAGAATGGATTGCTTGACGTCTGGCTGTTCCAGTACGGAGGGATCGGTTTTGCCTTCCGCTTGCAATTGATTACGCAAACGCTGCATGGAGTTATTGTATTCCTGAACGGAAATCGACTCGCCATCCACCTTGGCAATCGACACACTGGAACCGGCATCTCTCAGATAAGTATCAATACCGACAATGGCAAACGGGATGGTAACTGCAGCTAGGATAAGTTTTGCAAGCCAACTTTTAGAACGCTCACGAATTGCTTCCAACATAACGATACGCCTTATTCTTCAATGACCTTAAACAGCTGCAAGACATGAGTCTGTCAGCCAATAACTTAATCGGAGAATATACCATACTCGGCATAGCAATGGCGGGTGTTGCCAGCATAGAAAGAGGAGATTATGGGGAGTAATTAAGAATATGCAGAATGCAAAAACAGAGAAGCCCGCGTTTTTAAAAACGCGGGCTCTGGATTCTCTGGCGGAGTGGACGGGGCTCGAACCCGCGACCCCCGGCGTGACAGGCCGGTATTCTAACCAACTGAACTACCACTCCTAAAACTTGCGCAGGAGCATGCCTGTGAGCTTGCTATCGCGAATGCTGATGATTATTGGTGGGTGCTGACGGGGTCGAACCGCCGACATTCGCCTTGTAAGGGCGACGCTCTACCAACTGAGCTAAGCACCCATTTTGCGCTCATCAGCAAAGAACGCTAGTTTACAGCATCCTTCAGGGCTTTGCCAGCTCTAAATTTGGGGGAATTGGCAGCCTTGATCTTGATGGTGGTACCAGTACGAGGGTTGCGGCCATTACGCGCCGCGCGTTTGCCTACATAGAAACTACCGAAGCCGATGAGGGTCACAATGTCCCCTTTTTTCAATGCCTTGGTAACAGCAGCAGTAGTTGCATCCAACGAACGACCTGCCGCAGCTTTGGAGATGCCTGCAGCCTTGGCGATTTCATCAATCAGTTCAGACTTGTTCACGTATAACCCCTTTCGACGATTATTGAATACAGGACCGAATCCCCCTGTGAAATGCTTTATAGCAAGCCGTAAAAGCTTGTGTCAAGCTTTTACGGCATTTGCCTTAGTGGGTAGTGATTGCAGAAACGTCCTTGGCAGGCAACTCGCCCTTGGTATCAGGCAACGCCTCAGGCTCTTCCTTGGGGTGAGGGACACGTTCAAGTGCTAGTTCAAGCACTTGCTCAATCCACTTTACCGGGTGAATTTCAAGACAACTCTTGATGTTCTCGGGTATTTCCACCAGATCCTTCACATTCTGATCAGGGATCAATACCGTTTTGATTCCACCACGGTGCGCCGCTAGCAGCTTTTCCTTCAGACCACCAATCGGCAGTACCTCACCTCGCAAGGTAATTTCACCCGTCATGGCAACATCAGCCCGTACGGGGATGCCTGCCAGGATGGAAACCAGCGCCGTGGTAATGGCAATGCCTGCGCTTGGACCATCCTTAGGGGTTGCCCCCTCAGGCAAGTGAATATGGATGTCATTCTTCTCGTAGAAATCTTCCGATATTCCCAATTGCTTGGCGCGGCTACGCACCACGCTCATGGCAGCCTGAATCGACTCCTGCATGACTTCGCCGAGCTTGCCGGTGGTAGTCACTTTGCCCTTACCTGGCAGCAATACAGACTCAATCGTCAGCAATTCGCCACCAACTTCCGTCCAAGCCAGACCCGTTACCTGCCCTACCTGATTTTCCTTGGCCGCAACACCGTAGTCGTACCGCTGAACCCCGAGATATTTGTCGAGGTTTTTAGTGCTGACCACAACCTTGCGAGGCGTTTTGAGCTTGCGCGACTTGGCGGTCAGCAATTCCTTCACTACCTTGCGGCAGATTTTGGAGATTTCCCTATCCAGACTACGGACACCCGCTTCACGGGTGTAATAGCGCACGACATCGCGAATCACAGCCTCAGGAACACTGATCTCACTGTCTTGCAAACCGTGTGTCTTGATCTGCTTTGGCAGCAAATAACGCATGGCGATATTTACTTTTTCATCTTCGGTATAGCCAGCCAGACGAATGACTTCCATACGGTCCAGCAACGGTGCAGGAATATTGAGCGAATTGGCCGTGGCGACAAACATCACATCTGACAGGTCATATTCGACCTCGACATAGTGATCGACGAAAGTATGGTTCTGCTCAGGGTCCAGCACCTCCAGCAAGGCCGAGGATGGGTCTCCACGGAAATCCTGGCCCATCTTGTCCACTTCATCCAGCAGGAACAAAGGATTCTTGACGCCGACCTTCGCCATGCTCTGCAAAACCTTGCCTGGCATCGAACCGATATAAGTACGGCGATGACCACGAATCTCGGATTCATCACGCACACCACCCAAAGCCATGCGCACAAACTTGCGGTTTACTGCCTTGGCAATGCTTTGCCCCAGCGAAGTCTTACCTACACCAGGAGGCCCTACCAAGCAAAGAATAGGCGCCTTGAGTTTATCCACGCGCTGCTGCACGGCGAGATACTCAACAATCCGCTCTTTAACCTTATCCAAACCATAATGATCTGCATCCAGAATATCTTCTGCGGTGCCAAGATTCTGACTGATCTTGGTTTTCTTCTTCCATGGCAGATTCACCAGGGTTTCGATGTAATTACGAACCACAGTCGCCTCTGCCGACATAGGCGACATCATCTTGAGCTTCTTCAGCTCAGCGTTGGCTTTAGCAGTGGCTTCCTTGGTCATTTTGGCCGCTTTGATGCGGACCTCAAGCTCATCCAGTTCAACGCTCTCATCCTGCTCGCCCAGCTCTTTCTGAATAGCCTTCACCTGCTCATTCAGGTAGTACTCCCGCTGGCTCTTTTCCATCTGGCGTTTCACGCGGCCACGAATACGCTTCTCGACCTGCAGAATGTCAATTTCAGACTCAAGAAGGCTCAGCAAATGTTCAAGACGTGCGGATACGCTGAACATTTCGAGAATGCGCTGCTTTTCTTCAAGCTTGAGGGTGAGATGGGCCGTAATGGTATCTGCCAGACGACCGGCGTCGTCAATGGTTGCCAGTGAAGTCAGAATCTCAGGAGGAATCTTCTTGTTCAGTTTTACGTACTGATCAAATTGGGTAAACACAGTCCGCATCAAAGCCTGGGTTTCGCTGTCATCTTCGGCGTCATTTTCAATGCGCACGGCCTTGGCTGCAAAGCAATCCTGCGTTTCCACAAACTCGGTTACGCGTGCACGATCAACCCCCTCAACCAGCACCTTGACGGTGCCGTCGGGCAGCTTGAGCATCTGCAAAACCGTAGCAATGGTGCCCACTTCGTAAAGATCAGCCGCATCCGGCTCATCCTTATTGGGGGACTTCTGGGCAACCAGCAAAATTTCTTTGTTGTTTTCGGAGGCAAGTTCAAGCGCTCTGACAGACTTGGCCCGACCGACGAACAGCGGGATAACCAGATGAGGATAGACCACCACATCGCGCAGCGGCAGAAGCGGCATCAAACCGGAATCAGCGGAGAAAACTGGCAATTCTTGATCAGTCATTGAGGAAACCTTCAGTGTTGGCCGCGCACAGCAACATACCGTGCGCGTATGTTAGTCAATTGGGGGCGAACACCGGCGCTTCAAGAGCCAGTACGAAAAAAGCATGATGCGAAAGAACGTGAGGTGCGGGAGCAGACAATCGCCTGGCTCCCGCCACCATACCGGCCAGTTAGCTGGCGGATTCTGCAGTCCGAGCTTCCTCGGAGTAAATCATGATGGGAGGATTATTGCCTCGAACGACACCCTCATCGACAACCACTTTGGTGAGGTTGGAAATGGAAGGCAGGTCAAACATGATCTCAAGCAAAGCGTGCTCCATGATGGAGCGCAGGCCACGCGCGCCTGTTTTGCGTTCCAATGCTTTCTTGGAGATCAGGCGCAGAGCAGATTCACGGAACTCGAGTTCCACGCCTTCCATCTTGAACAGCTTGGCATATTGCTTGGTCAGCGCATTCTTGGGCTCAACCAGAATCTTCATCAAGGCGTCTTCGTCCAGCGATTCCAGAGTGGCAATAGCGGGCAAACGGCCAACAAACTCAGGAATCAGACCAAACTTGATCAGATCTTCCGGCTCAACTTCACGCAATACTTCGCCGACTTCGCGCAGATCATCCTTGCTCTTCACTTCAGCGCCGAAACCAATGCCACCCTTTTCCGAGCGACGGCGAATGATCTTGTCCAGACCATCAAATGCGCCACCGCAAATGAACAGGATGTTGGTGGTATCCAGCTGCACAAATTCTTGATTAGGATGCTTGCGACCACCTTGTGGAGGAACTGAAGCAACCGTACCTTCGATCAGCTTGAGCAGGGCTTGTTGCACGCCCTCGCCCGATACATCCCGGGTGATGGAAGGATTGTCGGATTTACGGGAAATCTTGTCGATTTCATCGATATATACGATACCGCGCTGGGCTTTTTCGATGTCGTAGTCGCATTTTTGCAAAAGTTTTTGCATGATGTTTTCAACATCTTCGCCCACATAGCCCGCTTCGGTCAGCGTGGTCGCATCGGCCATGACAAACGGCACATCCAGAAGACGTGCGAGAGTCTGAGCCAGCAAGGTTTTACCCGAGCCTGTTGGGCCAATGACCAGAATGTTACTCTTGGCAATCTCAACCTCATCCTTGTCTTTCGTCGCAGACTGGTCCAGACGCTTGTAGTGGTTGTATACCGCTACTGCCAGGTTTTTCTTGGCCTGGGTTTGACCGATAACGTACTGGTCAAGGATATTGCAGATTTCTTTGGGAGTGGGCAGGTCGCCATTTGGCTTCAGGCTGCTGTCGCCCTGCACTTCTTCACGAATGATGTCATTGCAAAGATCCACGCACTCATCGCAAATGAATACGGATGGACCTGCAATCAGCTTTCTGACTTCGTGCTGGCTTTTACCGCAGAACGAGCAATATAGTAACTTTTCGCCTTCGGCTTCTTTAGTCATGAAACTATCCTAATCTGAAACGCACGACACCATCTTAAGCGGCATCAGTACGACTTGCAATCACCTTGTCGACCAAGCCGTAATTGACCGACTGCTGCGCACTCATGAAATTATCACGATCCGTATCGCGTTCAATCACATCCACTGGCTGACCAGTGTGACTGGCCAGAATCAGGTTGAGCTTTTCACGCAAATAGAGAATCTCTTTGGCGTGAATTTCAATATCGGAAGCCTGACCCTGGAACCCGCCTAATGGTTGGTGAATCATCACGCGCGAGTTAGGCAGGCAAAACCGCTTGTCCTTGGCACCTGCTGTTAACAGCAAAGCCCCCATGCTGGCCGCCTGACCAATACACAAAGTGCTTACATCCGGCTTGATGAACTGCATGGTGTCATAGATTGCCATGCCAGCGGTCACGGAACCGCCAGGGGAATTGATATAGAGCGAGATGTCCTTGTCAGGATTTTCCGCTTCCAGAAACAGCAATTGCGCGACTACCAGGTTGGCAGTCATGTCATTTACCGGACCTACCAGAAAAATCACACGCTCGCGCAACAAGCGGGAGTAGATGTCGTATGCACGCTCACCACGCCCACTTTGCTCGATGACCATGGGGATATACCCCAGGCCTTGCGGTTCCCACTGACTTTGCATGCTCATTAAGCATTCCCCATCAAATCGTCAAATTTAACTTTCTTGTCGCTCACCTTGGCGGACTGCAACACCCAGTTAACCACGTTTTCTTCGGTTGCCAGGGAAGCAGGCTCATCCAGACGCTTAGGATCGTCGTAGTACCAACGAACGACATCTTCAGGACGCTCAAAGCTCTGTGCAAACTGATCCACCATGGCACGCACCTGCTCGGCATTGGCCTGCAATGAATTCTTGTTCACCAACTCAGACAGAATGAGACGCAGGCTTGCGTTGCGCTTGGCTTGCTCCTCAAACATCGCTGGATCAAGAGTAACCGTGCTTACATCCACACCACGTTGTTGCAGATTATTTTGGGTAGCCTGCATGACGCGATTTGTTTCAGCCTCAATAATCGCCTTCGGCAACTCAAGGGCAACATTCTCAACCAAGGCCTGGAACACTTGCTCCTTCACCTTGGCACGCACGCGCTTGGCGACTTCCTGCTCCAGGCTTTGCTTGATTTCAGCTTTCATTTTTTCAACGTCGCCATCTTCCACTCCAAGACCGCGGGCGAAGTCAGCATCCAGTTCAGGCAGCTTGGCTTGTTCAACCGTATTGAACGTCACTTCATAAGTGACCGTCTTGCCAGCCAATTGTTCCGGCTTGTGCTCTGCCGGATAGGCAATATCAAACGTTTTCTGGCTGCCAACCTTGTTCCCGATCAGATTGTCATCGAACTCAGCCACACGACCGCCCTCACCCAGAATCAGATCAAGACCTTGCTCGGAAGTACGCTCAACCTCGTTGCCATCAATCAATGCACGCAGGGCAATATTCACCTTGTCACCCTTTTTGGATGCGCGTTTTACTGGCTCGTAAGTGGCGCGCTGCTTCAGCAGGACATCGGTCGTTTTCTTGACATCAGCCTCGCCGACCTCAAGAACCGGGCGCTCAATCTTGACCTTACTCAGATCGCCAATTTCAAATTCGGGAAACACTTCAAAGGTAGCCACGTACTCAAAATGATCGCCACCTTCGGATTGCTTTGGCTCGATATTAGGGTAGCCAGCAACACGCAGCTTGTTCTCTTGCACGGCTTCAGTAAAGGTACGCTCAACAGCACCTGAGAACACTTCGTCGCGCACCTGAGCACCATATTGCTGATAAACCAGCTTCATGGGGACTTTGCCCGGACGGAACCCTGGCAGCTTGGCAGTTCTAGCCAAACGATTGATCCGCTGAGTCACTTCTTCCTCGATAGGCTTCAGTGGCACCGAAACGGTAATGCGGCGCTCGAGATTGCTGATGGTTTCAACGGTTGCTGCCATGCTGTATTCCTTAAAAGCTAAAGAAGTTGTCTGGTGCGAAAGGAGAGACTCGAACTCTCACGCCTTGCGGCGCTGGAACCTAAATCCAGTGCGTCTACCAATTCCGCCACTTTCGCATGTGTCAAAATGTATGCTTAAATCGTTACAAAACATACACTTATTAGGTAATCTTGGGCTTAACCCCCACCTGTACATCCATGTTACCTGTGTCAAATTTGTGCAGGTGAAAACACAAAATAGACACACTTACTACTTACGATTACCACTGCGTCTCTTATCAAATACTGAGGCTGTCTTAGCGTTTTCCTCGGAGGACAACTTGGCATAGATCAAGGTGGTATTGATGTCCTTGTGCCTCATGTACTCTTGGACTCGCTTCAAGTCCACTCCACTTTGAACCAAGCGACTAGCGCAAGTGTGTCTCATTGTGTGTAGGACTAGCTCGTGGTCATCGGCGTACCCTAGGTGTCGCTTGGCTGTCTGAAAGCGGCTTAATGCTCCCCATCTAGACACCCCCTCGAACGGCGGGACTCCGATTTTATAACGCCGTAGGAATATCTGCAAAGCATATTCTGACAGCGGCTGGTACTCCTCTTCCCCGCTTTTGGTGATTCCCAGGTACAACCTCCGCTCGTTGATATGAACGTCTGTGTCCTTTAGCCTGAGGATTTCAGATACACGGCATCCTGTCTCTAACAATACTTCGATCAGGTCTACCATATCGTGGTCCCCTTGCTTACGAAACCATTCAAGGAAGGGTAACTCTTCATCGTCCTTAAGCCAGCGCATTCTCCCACGCCCGACCTTCAGCAGAGGAACCTTGGGTATCTTCTCAATCACTTCCCAGTCATCCCTAGCCGTTTTCAGGATAGTCGATATGACCGCCATAGAACGATTAATGGTGCCATCGGTATACTCGTCTTCACGCATTTCACCTATCACCTCCCACAAGCGGGCACGGGTAATCTCAGAGAGCTTAGTGCTGCCCTTGAGATACTTCTTGAATCGGTTGTAATTGTGAATGACGCTAAACCAAGAGCGTTGCTTCTCCCACCGCTGGGCCATGACCTTATCGAATGCTGCATCCAGGGTCATATTCCCGCTCTGGTTACGATCAATCCACCGACCCTCCCATAGCTCGGTAGAGATTTTGTCATGTAGCTTCTGTGCCAGAACCTTATCAGCCGTCTTTGATGATTGCCTGAGCTTAGAGCCATCGGGTTTCATCAGGTGAATCTGCCAGATTCCGTTACGTAAGACTAGCATGTGTACCTCCTTCTACTTGCTGTTGAAAAACCTCCTTCTCTCTTGTTGATTGAGTGAAATACAACCTTGTAACTTGCTACCTTCGATTGTATTCAATTTCAAACCCACCAGCGCTACTAGACATCAAAAAAAGGAGGCCCCTCAAGGATTGCTCCGAGAGAGGCCTTAAGATGGCTATGCGCCCTTAGCAGATGCCTTGGCTACCTGATAAGAGGTGTACCCTTGCACTCCTGCCGCGCCGATCTGAAGCCCTGTACCTATAAGGGAGGGGCGCTTGATAGTACAGCAAGTTTCGATCTGATTTGACCAAGCCTGTGGCTTACCAGAAGCTCGGCCACCCTGTGGAGTTGTTCGCCCAAATGCACCAGCACTCTGCCACGGCTGCGAGGGTACTTGTGAAACTCCAGGGTAGTCACCTTGCCATTGGCATCTTGCCGCTCCCATCGCTTGTGAGAACCGCTGGCCAGCCTATGGATGATCTTGGCCCCTTGTACCCACCTGAAGTGCTGCTTGCGCTCAGACTGTGGATCATCGAGAAAGATCAACTCAACAGCAATCCATGCTGCCAACGGCTTTGTAGGGTCAATCCCCGCATCGCGTAGCCTCGCCCATGCTGCCCTTGCTCTCTCCTGTGGGGGGAGCCCACTCAGCCTGAATGCTTCAACATGGCGTCCTGCTGACTTGTACAACCCCTCTATGCCCTTGATTGCGCGATCCACTACTGGATCATCAAGATTGGCCTTGAGCCACCCCATGGCGACTTTACGATAGGGGTCGATCTCCTTGGCGGTATAGCTCTTCTTGATATAGCTTCCATGCCGGGAATAGTGCTCCTGATGCTTGCGGCAATACAAGCGATTCAGGCCACTGTCAGTTCCTGCACTAGCTGAATTTGAGCAGCCCATAATCCTGCAGTAGGCATACATGTGGTTGGGAGTAGATACCTTGTCGAGTAATCTCTGGTTCTTCATCTTGTGTTTAGGCTCCTTATGGGCCCCTCTTAAGGAGAAGCTAAAGCATTCCCTTTACTGTTAGTAATCCATGAATAGAGGGTATTAGATATAGGGTGGTACCTATGATGTAGTACCTACTCAAGCTCAACCATCCCATCTATCCCAGTAACCTCCTTGAAGGACTCAAGCATTATCCCTTTAACTTCCTCAGCCTTCTCCTTAGGCACAATCAAGGCGTCATGCACAGGGAGGGCTACTATTCCATGATCAATACAGTCCAGCAGTGCTTTGACCAGTATTTGGCTTTCCATGAACATGATCCTGAATCCAACGCCAGTCCCAAAAAGGTGAGCTATGGGCTGATGTACCTCAGCAACCTTCTCCATGAGGGTTTGGAATGTTGCCTTTTTATCAAAACCATCCCTTGTTCCCTTAGGAAATCTTGTGGGTACCTTGCCCGAGTAGAGCAGGGCATTGAATACCATCTTGACCGACTTACGGTTCTTTGGCGTTGAGTACCACGGTATGGCATAGGCATCATCAGATGGAGGTGTAGCACCTGCCAGTGAGTACGCAATCATGGGGCCAGCCTGAGAGAAATCTAAGGTAACTATTGGGCTACCGTTGATGAAGAGGTTTCCTTTCCGTTGCTGCTTGCTCATCCCCTGCCAGAAGCCACCAAAGAGCCTTCCACCTTGCTCAAATGACCCGTTATTGAATATCCGTCTGAGAAGCCGGTCTGATACATCGATGACGCTATCATCAAAAAGATCGCAGTGCAGATCAGCATCTGCCAGCCATTGGTTGATCCTGAGCATGTGGTCCCGATACTCAACTGTGGTACGGTCATCCTGATAATCCACCCACTCCCCCTTGTCCCAGTGAGCCCCCTTGGACTGCTTGAGTATGATAGTCTCTTGATGGATGTCTACAGACAGATCGCCCAGTTCAATCTCTGCAGCTTTGATACGCGAAAGTAATCGCGGACCTGGGAGTATTGTTGTTTGCTTGCCCTCACCAAAGTGTCCTCTGCGCCCCTTTTCCAAATGCACAAACCCCATCTCCGGGCTTGCCATGCATTGCAAAACATCAGGAAGGGTCTTGCTGAAGGAGTATGCGTGATAACGCTTGATCCGGCCTTGGGTACGCTTGGATAGCGAAATGTGGATCATCCTTTCAGGGGCTGACAGATGGATGTGTACAAGATCGCACACCAGGCTTGTTACAAGCGCTTCAAAGGATTGCTGATCAGCAGCTTTTCTTTTCCTCTTCCGCAGCCCCAAGTGAGACTCGTATTCCATTAGTTGACTGAGTACATCCCTTACCAGTGACTTGGCACTATCTGTACTGGGTAGTCTGTAGGGATTGAAGAGGCGATCCTTGGGTATGTTGTGTTGTTGTGTATCTAGTGAACTGCTCATAAAAACGCTTCGTTATTGTTGTACATAGCCACCCCTAATACCGCCAGACAAATACACGCTCAGGGACGCATTCGTCCTAACATCCTGGGACGGGCCGGATGACTCAGTCCATCCCGTTTGTCGCAAGCTTTTGCGCCAAGTCGGAAGGGTCAATCGAAACGTAGCGTTGTAACATGTTGGCCGTGGCATGACCAGAGATTGCTCGGAGTCCCAGTAAAGATTCAGGGCTAGTATTTCCCCTCGCCTTGCAGCAGTCTCTAACGCAAAAAGTACTACAGGTTGAATCCAAGAGTTACGGCACTGACCCACGCCCTTACAGAGCTAGGAATAATGCGTTATAGCTCGATTGCAGAAGCCTTGAGCCAGCGCCTAAAGGTCAGATCGCCCCATCCCGGATACTGATCACACTTGCCCTGCTGATTCCATAATCCCTTGCGACTGCCGACACTGAGTCATTCCTAGAGAGTCGCTCCAAGATTTCCATGCGCTGGTCTGCGTTGGTCTTAGAAGGCCTACCCTTGGTTTTCCCCTCAGCCCAAGCCCTTGCCTGTCCGGCCTTGGTACGTTCAACAATGAGAGTACGCTCCATCTCTGCAACCGCCGATAACATGGTCAGCATTAGCTTTCCAGCGGGTGAGGTCAGATCGGTATTGCCAAGTTGGAGTACCACCACCCTAGCCCCCATATCTTGCAGGTGCCTCACAGTCTGGAGTACATCAACAGAGTCGCGCCCCAAGCGATCAATCTTAGAGACTACCAAGGTCTCCGCTTTGCGTATCTTATGGAGCATCTTGGCGAACTGAGGACGCTCAAGAGCCGGAGTCTTGCCGCTAACTCCTTCGTCAGCAAACCAGTATTCAGGCTCAATGGGGTACCCTGCACTGCGTATCTCAAGTAACTGATTGTCTGCTGTCTGTTCATCGGTACTGACGCGCCCGTATGCAAATACTGTGGAGGTCATTGATTGGCCTTGAAGTGTTAGAAAGTGATGTTAGTATATCAATACCTGTTGGAAATTGAAATACATACTTTCTAACATAGCACGATTGACGATTGGGAGGGGTGTTGGAAACCGGTCACTTACTGACGCTCTGTAGATAAAGGCACTCAAACGCAAAGCTTGGAATTAGCTAACAGATTAGCCAAAACAACCCAGATGCCGAAGTTTGGAAATAATTAGGTCACCATATCCGCTTAAGATAGTCCCCGCTACGACATACCCAAATCCCCATTTTCCGTACCAAAGATCGGTATCAATATAAACATTAACTCCGCCAGAACTCATAGGGATTGATCGAATGGTACCCTTAGAATCTTTGAAACTTACATAGGCCCCAACTACTATCATGACCGTACCGGCTCGCTGTGTTAACTGAAGCGCCCCTCCCGACAGGTCTGCAAAAATCGCGTATAGCACCAACAGAGTAGCAACTATTAATGGCAAGGTTATGTGGCAAAACAGAGACCATGCTGACTCTTCAACGACTACCCCTTCAATTTTCTCTTCCATTTCATTCCTTTCATCAGTCTTGCTCTTAATATCGGGCCCCAAAGGGAAATCAGCATGGCCTGAAGGACGACGAACAACGAGTGGTTAGATTCATCCTTAGGGGCTACTTCATAGAGTTATAGGAAAAGGTGAATATCTCACCGGCAATCACTAGGATCATAAACGCTATCACCATCCAGTACTTCGCAATTACCTCTTTTAGGCCACGCTTAAGTTCATTCCCGCCCCGCTTCTTAGCCTCACTGTAAGCTACGATTCCTTGCCTGATAGTTAACAATCCGATAGCAGCAAGCCAAAAATAATATCCAGCCTCATACGATTGCAGAGGAGCATTGCCTACTCCCTCATTCAAATAGGTTTCGGTAGCAAACAGGAATGAAAGGGCAATTCCAAATCCACTCACTGCCCACAGCAGGGCGTAGGTTATATTCTTAGTTTTAAGCGCCATGAGGTAACACAAATTGGCATACCATGTGAACTCGCCTGAGAAAGGGCCGAGCCAACCAATCAATAGCGCGTTGTAACCATACATGACCGAGGCCCCCTCTTTAATCCCTCCTACCGTGTATGCTGGTAGAAACAAGGATGTAAGGAATAGCAAATTACAAATCAGAACAAGAAGGGATGTTTCCGAATAACGCTGCATCGTTGACGCCTTGATTATTGTTATATATTTCAGTCATTATGCCTGAACTGACGCTGGTTCGAATCCCGCCCCTGCCGCCACTACAATACCTGTATCGGTTCGACCCCGGCTCCGGGCACCGACCACAAGTGAACATGATGCCTACCCTCATAGATCAACCCTGAGATTGCAAGGGGGCCACGGGGGGATGCATAGGCGCGATCACTACCGTGTAGTGGTTTCACATTTTTTCTGAAATATTTCCCTAATGAAATGTTCAAACTGACGTAAAGGACTGAGCGTAAACAGTCATTTGGAAATGACCCTACCCTAGGAGATTCAGATGGCTGATATTATCAAAGCAGTTCACAAGGATGGCTCTAAGGATGTTGTGGATAGCGCTCTGTCTACATATAAGACCGAAGGCGTTATTGAAGAAGCTGGACTCATTAAGCAACTAGCTCGCGCACTGATTGAGCGAGTGCTTGAGAGTGAGATGACGGAGAACAACATACCCGTAAAAAACTCTACCCTGTCTACATCCGTCTCTCATGGGAATGGCTTTACCCAAAACTCTCAAAGAATGATTAAAGGTCAACCCTCGCATGACCTAGAAATCCCCCTCGACTCGCAGCTTATAACTCCTTCCAAAAGCAACACAACCAACTACGATGACCAGATCATCGCCTTATACGCACGTGGGATGACCGTCAGACAAATTCAAAGTTATCTTGAAGATACGCATGGGTTTGAAGTCTCCACATCCACAATCTCCACAGTAACCGATCGGGTAAATGATGATCTGAAGGCATGGCAACACAGACCGCTGGATGAGGTCTATCCGGTTGTCTACCTGGACTGCTTACATGTAAAAGTTCGAGACACTGGTGCAGTAAGGCCTAAAGCGGTCTACTTAGCAATAGGCATCAACATGGAAGGGGAAAAGGAGGTTTTGGGTATCTGGATTTCTCAAAACGAAGGTGCCAAATTCTGGCTACAAGTCGTTACTGAGTTGAAGAACAGAGGGGTGCAAGATATTTTCATTGCTTGCGTGGATGGCTTGAAGGGATTCCCCGAAGCAATTGAAGCAGTTTTTCCACAGACTTCCGTCCAGTTATGTATTGTACACATGGTGCGCTACAGCATGAATTACGTGCATTGGAAGCTTCGCAGAGAAGTCGCAGCAGACTTAAAACGCATATACCAATCAGCAACGATTGCTGAGGCTGAGGAGTGGTTGACTGCATTTGAGAAAAAATGGGACGCGTTCTACCCTCCTATCGCGCAATCTTGGAGGCGGAACTGGTACAGAATTACACCCTTTTTTGATTATCCTCCCGAGATTAGGCGCGTCATCTATACAACCAATGCTATCGAATCGGTGAATATGAGCTTAAGGAGAATCATCAAGCACCGTGGCTCCTTCCCCAACGATGAATCGTTAATCAAACTGTTCTATCTCGCTTTGAATAACATCAGTCAAAACTGGAACTTACCCTTGCGCGATTGGAAAAGTGCCTTGAATCGATTCAGCATCCAGTTTGAAACCCGAATGCCTCATTTTTGACCTTCAATGATGAGGTACTTAGCAATGAGTCATTTAATGAGTCTGAGCTGCCCCCAATCCCCCGTATAGTTCGGACTCTTAAAGCCTCTGCGCATTACCCAGGCGTTCTCTACCCCCTCTGAGGCCACCTTAAGCATCCCCTTGGAATACTTTGTATTGATTCGATCCAAGGTTTCCATCAAAGCTTGAGCTTTAGGCGTTGCTTCAGAGTAGCCTAGAAGCTCTTGCTGCTGCCCTCCTTTGGGTACCAGCTCCATCAGCATCACCCCTGCCTTCTGATAGTAGATACCGGGGCGGTAGATACGCTTCAGTAACCATAGGGCCGCCTTGTTAATCTGCAAGGTGTTATCCGTAGGACAGGGCAGCGCCACGGTACAGCTAGGCCCATAGTACTCAGCCTTATCAAAGGGGCTGTTCTGAATGAAGATGTACACCGCATTAGCGTAGAGGCCCTTGCTCCTGAGTCGCTGGCTAGCGTTGCTCGCATGGTAGCTTATGGCCTCTTCAAGGTCTTTGAGCTGGTGGACTCGTGCACCGAATGACCGGGAAGACATGACCTGCTTAGCCTCTGGTACCATCTCCTCCATCTCAATCAGCACCTCCCCATTAAGCTCTCTCACGGTGCGCTCAAGGACCACCCCGAACTTATCTCGGACACGCTTAGGGTCTGCCCTTTTCAATCGGAGGACATTCTCTACCCCTACCGTTGCTAGGCTGGCCTGTAAGCGTCGCCCTACGCCCCATACAGTGTCTACCGGAAGTTGCCCTAGGATAGCCTCAAGCTCACGCTCTGAGAGCGCTGTAAGGTCACACACACCCTCCCATTGCATCTGCTTCTTAGCGCAATGATTGGCGAGCTTGGCTAGGGTCTTGGAGTGACCGAACCCCACGCAGATGGGTAACCCTGTCCAGTCTTTCACCGTCCGCTTTATCTCTTGGCCGTAGTCGGTCAGGTTACGAGTAATGCCCGTCATCTCAAGGAATGACTCATCAATTGAGTACACCTCCTGCCGGGGGGAGATCTGCCTTAAGGTGGTCATGAAGCGATTGCTCATGTTTGCGTACAGTTCATAGTTGGATGAGAACGGGACCACACCCAACCGGAGGGCTTCCTCTTCAATCTCGAACCACGGACGGCACATCCAGAGCTTCAGCAATGCCTTGGCTTCTTTGGATTGGGCAACCACGCACCCATCATTATTCGAGAGTACAACCACAGGCTTTCCCTCTAGGTCTGGCCTGAAGACTTTCTCGCATGAGGCATAGAAGCTATTGGCATCTGCAAGGGCGAATACGCGCTTAAGCTGCTGCGCTGATGACATAGGTCACCACTCCCCAAATAATCAGTTCCTGGCCTTCTGTGAGCGTAATAGGGGCATAGGCGGGATTGTCTGATAGGAGCTTCACCACGGTCCCACGCTTATAGAGCCTCTTAACCATCAACTCCCCCTCCACCATGGCTACGACGATGCTAGAGGACTTGGCCTTAATGGAGCGGTCTACCACCAGCGTAGAGCCTTCAAAGATGCCCGCGCCAATCATGGAGTCACCGCTGACAGTGAAGAAGAAGGTAGCCGGAGGATTGCGCACCAGCCGTTTGTTAAGGTCCAGCTCCGCTTGCTCATAGTCTTGAGCTGGAGAAGGAAAGCGGGACTGCCCCGCCCTCACTTTGCCGCTATAGATGGGCCTAGGCAACGCTAGAGGATTGAGGCTGGGTACCTCTAGGATTTTGGGGAGAGCTGGCTGGTGGAAAGTATTCATGATGGCTAGCTAATTTGTACGTTCGTACACTATAGGTCATACAGCCGTGAGTAGTCCACAAGGAGATGCAATGAATAAGGTTTGAGTTGAAACGATGAAAACTAGGGTACAGCCGAGGGTGTAAATCGAGGGGCTTTAGGTGTTGCTTAAGGGACTGGAATGAAGTAAAAAGAGAGGTGGAAGTTAAACAAAGAACACAGAAAAGACACGTAAGTGATTGAATCCTTGCGACTCTGGAAGACCAGCTTCACCTAAATCCAGTGCGTCTACCAATTCCGCCACTTTCGCAATGATTTTGGCCGATTGCAGCATCCGGCGATTTTACTTGCCGGAGGGTGCTTTGGAGCACCTGCAATCAAAATTTCAGCGTTTAACCCCGCATAGGGAATAAACGCTTTTTCAAAAAGAATGCCATTGTAGCTCACTCCTGCCTCGCAGAAAACTACATCATGAAGTATCAGCGAGGCCCGGATTGACAGGCTGCGGCACAAATAGCATGATGCAGAGGCGTTCTTACAGTTCTGCCATTCAAATTTGGACTTGTTCGCACATCATTTACAGATACAGGGATTCAAACAACACCATGCATAGCATCATCAATCAAGACGAAATCAACATGTTGCGCTCGGAGCTCGAGCTGCTGATGCGCGAGCGTCACGCATTGCTCAAGGTCACCGGTGTCGCAGCAGGGCTGATCGCGGAACTTGACAGCCACGACCTGCCGCAAAATACGGTGGAAGCCGCTGAGTTGCTGGCAACCAGCATTAACAGCCTGAATGAAGAAACCTTGCAGGACGCGCTCGCGTCAGTTCACGCCGCCATCGTCGAATAACGACGGAATACCCCACGCGCAAATTGCCCAGTTCTGCCTTGCCATGTAATATCCTGCGAGGTGGAGAGGGCAATGCATTGATTAAAATAAAAACAAGTAAAGCCGCAGTTTACGCAGTTGTATTGGCCGGATTATGGCTGATCCCGGGATGCGGCTTTCAAATCTACAACGCAAAACCGCTGGATGCGCCTTCGGGTGCTCAGCGCTATTTTGCCCATAATCCTGACAGCCCTGAATTCAGACAATATCTGCTCGACAGTGGGTACCCTGCGGCACAGATTCCCGTCTCCACATGGGGGATGCGCGAACTTACCCTTAGCGCACTCTTTTATCACCCTGATCTGGATCTTGCCCGGGCGCAATGGCGCGCAGCGCGCAGCGCGGAGTTAACCGCGGCCCAGCGCCCAGTGCCTGGGCTCAATCTTGATAGCGAAAACCATAGTGACCATGCCGGAGGAGTTTCGCCCTGGACCTATGGCCTGAGCATAGACATCCCCATTGAGACTGGTGGCAAGCGTCAGGCGCGTATTGATCGCGCCGAAAGCCTTTCAGTTGCAGCCCGCATTGATATTGCACAAACCGCCTGGCAAGTGCGCAGCCGTGTGCATCAAGGCTGGCTCGACTTCCGTTACCACACTCAGCTGCTGGCACTCTTGCAGCAAGAACTGAAGCTGCGCGACGAAACCACCGCCATGCTGGAAAAGCGACTGCAATCTGGCATGGCATCCTCCATCGAGGTTGCCAATTTTCGCGTATTACGCCAGAAAACCCAGCAAGCCATAGAAACCGAAAAAGGCCGCCTTGCTGAACTACAAGCCGTGCTGGCCAGCAACAGTGCCCTCCCCCTTGCGACATTCAAACAACTGCCGTTGGCGCTGACAGCCTTTGGGGAAGAGCCATTTCTTCCACAAGCAACCCTGGACAGCGTTCGTGATGCGGCCATGCTTAACCGGCTTGATCTGCGAGCCGCTCTGGCGCGCTATGATGCCGCAGAGGCCAAGCTAAGACTGGAAATTGCGCGTCAATATCCTGATCTCACACTGACGCCAGGCTATAGCTATGACCAGGGGGACAAGATTTGGTCGCTGGGCATTTCTGCCCTGATGACCATGATCAACAAAAACCGCGGCTTGATTGCTGAAGCCACGGCACTACGCGATGTAGAAGGCGCACAATTCCAAGTATTGCAGGCCCGTATTATTGCCGAGCTGGAGCGCGCCGAAGCGGCCTATGCTGCAGCATTACAGGAGCTTGCTCGTGCACGCGAGTTTGTAGCGACATCGCAAGGTCTTACCAGGCAGATACAACGACAATTTGCCGATGGTTATGCTGACCGGCTCAGTTTGAGAACAACGGAGCTGGAAGCCTTGCTCGCCAGCCAGCATTTGCTCGATGTGCAATACAAGCTTAACCAGGCGCTGGCAGCGCTAGAGCAGGTCGCACAACGCCCGCTACTGGATGAAAACGGCATGCCCGAAAATCTTAACCTGCTGCTCACGCAGCCCAATTCCTGATGCAGGCTGAATACTGGAGTTATGCATGAATCGTAAAATAATCACCATCATCAGCCTGCAAGCCATTCTCATCATTACCATGTTCTGGGTGATCGTGTTTTATGGCAAGGACGAATACGAGGCTTACACCCGTGAGCAGGAAGAGGAAATCGAGAACCCCAGCCGCGTCACCACTGAGCATGGAGCGACCATCGTCACTCTGACTGCCGAAGCGCGTCAGCAAAGCGACATTCGACTGGGCAAGGCACGGCCTGTTCAGCAATCCGCCCGTTTGCCAGCGCTGGGTACCGTGCTGGCGATTGACGGACTGATTGAGCTGCGCACGCGCTACATGGCGGCACGCGCAGACGCCCTGCAAACCCAGGCGTCTCTGCAAAATACCCGGCAGGAATATGAACGGCTGCAACACCTCAATCAAGACGATCAGAATGTTTCGATACGCGCCGTCATGGCCGCAGAGGCTCTGTACAAGACCGATCAGGCAAAACTGCAGGCAGCCAATACGGCAGCGCGCAGTGCGGAAGATGCTCTCCGCCAGCAATGGGGAGGCACTCTCGCGACAGAGGCGACAAAAGACCGCAGCGCCATGCTTGATGCCTTGTTAAATTACCGTGAAGTGCTCATCCGCATCACCCTGCCTTTTGATGCACCTGAGCCCTCAGCCGGAAGCCATCTTAGCCTCACGCCTACAGGCAGCAACGGGCAAGCCGTGGAGGCCAGCCTTGTCTCCATTGCCCCGGTTAGCGATGCCGGGCTGGCAGGCAGAACCTATTTTTACCGGGCAAGTGCTTCAGCGTTGCGATCTGGCATGCGCGTGAGCGCCAGCCTGGCGACCAGCAAAGCCCAAAACGGCATGCTGGTGCCTGCCAGTGCCGTGGTTTGGTATGGTGGCAAGCCTTGGGTATACATACAAACAGCATCAGATAAATTTAAACGGTTGTCGATTGAAGGCGCCGCTGAGGCCGAAAATGGCTGGTTTGTCGCCGGGGTATTGCAGCCGGACAGCGTGATTGTAGTCAGCGGGGTGCAGCTTTTATTATCGGAAGAGTTGCGCTATCAGATCAAAAACGAGAACGAGGACTAAGCATCTTGAACCTCGTCCCTGTTAAATCTGGTTCATCGGGCTCGCCTTTAGCGGCCCCCATCGTCATGAAGGGGATGCTGCCATGATGTCCGCGCTTGTTCGCTTCTCCATCCGCTTCCATGGTGTCATTATTGGCCTTGCCAGCCTGATGGTGATTTATGGCCTTTACAGCCTGTCGCGTAGCAATCTGGATGTATTTCCCGAGTTTTCACCTACTCAGCTCGTCATCCAGACCGAGTCGCCTGGCATGTCGGCCAAACTGGTGGAGTATCTCGTCACCCAGCCGCTGGAAAACACCATCGCGGGGACGGTGGGCGTCGACAAGATTCGTTCACAATCCATCCCCGGACTTTCGGTCGTTACCGTGCTTTTCAAACCCGGCACGGATGTGTATCGCAATCGCCAGGTGGTCGCCGAACGACTAAGCACACTTGCCAGTCAGCTTCCGCATGGCATCGTGCCAAATATCACGCCGCTCACCTCCTCCGCCAGCACCGTGCTGGGCATAGGCATCACTTCAGACAAACGTACGCTGACCGAGCTTCGCACCTTGGTGGACTGGACCATACGCCCCCACCTGATGGCGGTACCTGGCGTGGCCGATGTCAATGTATTCGGCGGCAAGGTGCGGCAATTGCAGATTCAGGTAGATCCGCAACAACTCATCCGCTACAACATCGGCCTGCAACAAGTGATGGAGGCGGCGAGCAAAGCCACAGGCGTGCGCGGAGCAGGCTACATAGAAAACAAAAACCAGCGCATTATCATCAATAGCGAGGGGCAGTCTTATACTCCGGAGCAGTTGGCCCAGGTTACCCTGCTGCATCGTAGTGGGCAGACCATACGCCTTGGTGACATTGGCAAGGTGGTGGAGGGAGACGCCCCCTCCATCAGTGCTGCGCAAATCAATGGGCAGACCGGCATTTACCTCTCTGTGCAAGGGCAGCTGGGCGCTAATACCTACGCTATCAGTCGGGGGCTGGAAAAAGCCATCGCCCAGCTCGAGCCCAGCATGAATCATGAACAAGTCAAGCTGCATCCCGCCCTGTTCCGGCCAGCCAACTTTATTGAAACTGCCATCCATGGCGTGCAAAGCGATATCCTGATTGGCTCACTGCTAGTGATTACGGTGCTGTTCCTGTTCCTGTTCAATGCGCGCACAGCCTTTATTTCCGCCACGGCCATTCCTCTATCTCTGCTGACCGCCGTCGTGGTGCTGCAATTTTTTGATATCGGGCTCAACATCATGGTCTTGGGCGGCCTGGCTATTGCACTGGGCGAAGTGGTGGACGATGCCATCATCGACACCGAGAATATTTTCCGCCGTCTGCGTGAAAACCGTTTGTTGCCTCAGCCTCGCGCCATTCACCGGGTGGTATTCCGGGCATCCATGGAAGTACGCAGCTCCGTGGTCTATGCCACGTTTATCGTCGCCCTGGTCTTCATGCCGTTGCTCACGCTCAGCGGCGTCGCTGGCAAACTGTTTGCCCCCCTGGGCCTGGCTTACATCAGTGCCATTCTGGCTTCACTGGCCGTCGCGCTCACCCTGACGCCAGCACTGTGCTACTTGCTGTTGGGCAAAGCCAAGCTGGATACCGAAGACTCGCCTATGATCCGCTTTATCAAGCGGCATTACGTTCGGTGGCTTTATCGCATTGAGGCGCATTTCAAACTGGTGCTGCTCATTACGTTAACAACGATTGCGCTGGGCCTGGGCATTCTGCCTTTGTTCAAAAGCCAGTTCATTCCCAATCTGCATGAAGGCCACTACATCATGCACATGACGGCCGTACCTGGCACTTCCGAGCAGGAATCGTTGCGCATAGGCAAAAAGGTCGCCGAAACCATCAGTAGCATCAAAGGCGTACGCTCCGTGGCACAGTGGGTCGGGCGCGCGCCAAATGCCGCTGACACCTTTGGCACGCACTATAGCGAATTTGAAATTGAAATCGGTACCGTATCGGGCGAAGAACAAAATCGCATTCTGGAAGACATTCGCGAAAAGATTTCGGGCTACGACGACGATGGCCCAGCACCGCCCGGCTTTATTGGTGTCAATTTTGCCATCAATACCTTCCTGACCGAGCGCATTGAAGAGACGATTTCAGGCTATGCGGCCGCGCAGGTAATCAATGTTTATGGACGCGACCTCGACGCGCTGGACCGCGATGCCCAAGCCATCGCCAGCGTGGTATCTCAGATATCCGGGGCGACGGATGTGCTGGTGCAGGCGCCGCCGAGCACTCCGCAGCTCAGCATACGGCTACGCCCACAAAGCCTGCTGCAATGGGGCTTATCGCCCACGGATGTGCTGGACACCATACGCCTTGCTTATGAAAGCTTGCCCATCTCGCAGGTATATCAGGCAAACCGTGTAGTCGGGGTCAGCATCGTGCTTGCACCTGAAAGCCGTCAGCAGGTTCAGCAAATCGGCAACCTCCCGCTTATCAATAACGAAGGCCGCCTGCTCTACTTGCGCGATATCGCCGACATCACCCAGGAAAACGGGCGCTCCAAGATATTGCATGCAGACGCCAAACGCATCCAGACCGTGACCGCCAACGTGACCGGCCGCGACATTGAAAGCTTCAGCGAAGAAGTCAAAACCCGCATACGTGATGAAGTCGAACTATCTCCGGGCAACTATCTGGCGTTCTCCGGCGAAGCCGAAGCACAATCGCAATCCCGCGAAGACCTTATGGTGCATTCCCTGCTGGCCGTGGTCGGTATTTTCCTGATGCTATATATCGCCTTTGGCCAGCTTCGCAACTTGCTGCTCACCTTTGCCAACCTGCCTTTCGCCCTGATTGGGGGCGTAGTTGCCGTGATTCTGACGGGCGGATGGATTTCACTGGGCTCGCTGGTCGGCTTTGTTACCCTGTTTGGCATTACCCTGCGCAATGCCATCATGCTGGTATCACACTACCAGCATCTGGTCGATAAAGAGAACATGGTGTGGGGGCTGGAGACGGCCATACGGGGCGCATCAGAACGTCTGCCCTCCATCCTGATGACCGCGCTGGTAACTGCATTGGGGCTATTGCCTCTGGCAGCTGGCAGCGGTCAGCCGGGGCGTGAAATTGAAGGGCCCATGGCCACCATTATTGTGGGCGGACTGATCACCTCCACCCTGCTGAACCTGCTCATCTTGCCCACCATCATGCTGCATTTTGGACGATTCAAAAAAGCCAGCATGGCATAGGAGCAAATATTGCTTTATAAAACGACGTATGGAATTTCTCCCTAAAAAAAATCAGGCACGTTTTCGTGCAGTCAGCATCGCCATTTCAGCCTTTTTCTTGCTGGATCTGACCTTGCTGGGGACCACCTTTCTCCTCTCTGACCAGGTCAAGGAGAATGCCATCGTCATCAACCTTGCAGGACGCCAACGCATGCTGTCCCAGCGTATGGTCAAATGCCTGCTACAGCTTGAGCGGGCACCTTATGATGAAGCTTCCAGGCAAGCCAGCCTGAAAGAGCTGGAGCTCACCCACCATTTATTTGATACCACACTGCGCAGTTTTATCGATGGTGGCACCACGATTGGCTCGGAAGGACACTCGCAAAAGGTCAGACAAGTCACCCAGCCTAATGCGCGCCTGCTACTCAGCCAGGCCGAGGCCTTATGGGCGCCCTACCGATTGGCGATAGAGCAACTGCTGACCGATCCGAATGTGGATAATGGCAAGCTGGCCAGCACGGTTACACTCGCCCTGCAGCAAAATGCCGAATTGCTGAACCTCATGAATCAGCTCACAGGCAGCCTGGAAGCCAATGCCGTTAATAAGACCAAAGAAGTTCACCTATTGCAGACCCTCATGCTCAGCATGGCGCTACTCAGCTTTTTATTGGTGATGCTATTGATGAAGAGTGAACTGAAGCGCGCCAACAAACAGCGGGAAACCCTGGACAAGATTATCGACACCATCAATGCCGGCATCCTGATTCTGGATGAGCATGACAAAGTGCATGCCGCCAACCAGCCCGCAGCACAACTCTTTGGCTATGACGACAAGCAGGCCATGCTGGGACTGCGCAAGACGCATCTGCTATTCGAGTGGGACAAGCAATTGCTGGGCAGGCGGCAGGATAGCGGCACTTTTTATGCGGCTATGCAGGAGTCTGACTTCCCCCTTGAGGAGAGTCCGCTGAAAGTCGTGACGATCTCGGATATCAGCCAGCAACGCTCGGTTGAGGCATCGTTAAACAAGCTGGCCTACTACGACGCGCTCACTGGCCTGCCCAACCGGCTGCTGTTTGAAGACCGTTTGCATCAAGGCATTTTTGCCTGCAAACGCCAAGGCAGCAAACTGGCAGTATTGTTTGTTGATCTCGATAAATTCAAGGAGGTCAACGATAGTTTCGGCCATCACATTGGTGACCTGCTGCTAAAGGAAATTGCCACGCGCCTGCGCAGTCAGCTGCGAGAGGAAGATACGGTATCGCGACTCGGCGGGGACGAGTTCGTGATTTTGCTGAACTCCATCAACAGTATTGAAGACAGCGAGAAGATCGTGCGCAACCTGTTGGCTGCCTTGCGAGCCCCGTTTGCCACAGAATCCGTCACGCTCTATCAGGAAGCCAGCATCGGCATCTGCATTTATCCTGACCATGCGCAGGATGAAGCCACCATCGTCAACAAGGCCGACCAGGCAATGTATCTCGCCAAGCGCGACAGTCAGCGGCACTATGCTTTCTTCTCAGAAATCGACGCCGCTGACGCCTGAGATTTAATCGTACTTGATGTACTTGAAGCGTGGGTCGTCGTTCGGCGTGCCTTCCAGCGCGCCGCCCTCTTTGCCCGGCTGCCACTGAATCACGGATTCGATTTTGGCGGCCAGCGTCCAGTCCTTGTCGGTAATGCCTTTGGCACTGTGGGTGCAAAGTTTGACGATGACAAAAGCATAGGACACCGTCAAATCAGGGTGATGCCAGGCGGCCTCCGCCAAATGGCCGACGGTATTCACTACCATCAGGGTCGCTTTCCAGCCGCTGGTCTTGTATTTGCGACGAATCCAGCCATCCTCATAAAACCAGTGCGGAAACTCGGCCGCAATTTTTGCCTGGATTTCAGATTCGCTGTACACGCGATCCTGGGTATTAGGTGTATCCACGAGATCACTCATGATTGAATCTCCTTGTCGATGAAAAATGCGGCCACGGCACCGCGTGCGGATTTAATTCCAGGCGCAGCGCACAGCCACGGCGCCCTGCTGCAATTGCTGCAAGGAATCGCCCTGTTGCAACACATGGGAATCCTGCTTGTGAACGACCCAAGTCTTGAATGACTGGCCAACAACATAATCACCCAGATGCGTATCTACCAGGCCATCCTTCACCAGACGCTCCAGTGAGACTTCACTGGCCTCAGGCCGATCGGATTTGACCAGCACCAGATGTTCGGCGCCGAGTCGACTGGCAAGCCAGGCGGCCAGACTGTCTGAAGTGACATCCCAATTGGTAGGGATTGTCTCGTCTGCGCACACCATGCGCGACGGCAGCCAAACGAGGGCGCGATGCTGCCAGCCGCGCTCGGCTATCTCCAGTTCACTGCTGGCAGTCACCAACGCCGGGTTAAGGCCGGTGAGCAAGATGCCATATTGATCCATGGCCATCACCGCCATCTGATGGGCGACGGCGTCGGAAATTCCGGTTTTGGTCTGGGCACTGCGCACGGCATCGGCAAACACTCCGCCCCCGGGCACGATAATGAACTTGCCATCGCTGTGCTGCGCAATCATCTCCAGCCATTGCGGCAGCTCGGGAGACCCCAGCAGGCTGCCGCCCAGTTTAATCACCCACATATCACCCTGCTTTCTGAAAATGTGCGACCAGTTGCAACATGGAAGACGCCTTGTCCCAGGTTTCGCGGTACTCCTTTTCCATCACGGAATCGGCGACGATGCCGCCCCCTGCCCAGAAGCGCAAGCAGTTTTCAGAGTAAACCGCCGTACGAATGGCGATATTAGTATCCATATTGCCATCAAAGCCGATGTAACCAATGGCCCCGCAATAAACGCCGCGGCGATGCGGCTCCAGCTCTTCGATAATTTCCATGGCGCGCAACTTGGGGGCCCCGGTAATGGAACCGCCGGGAAAACTCCCGCGTAACAGGTCAACCGCTGTGGTGCTTGGCGAAAGCTCGCCACTGACCGTGCTCACCAGATGATGCACATTGGAAAAGCTTTCCAGCGCAAACAGCTTGTCTGCCCGTACAGAGCCCACGGCGCAGCTCTTGCCGATATCGTTGCGCAAGAGATCAACAATCATCAGATTCTCGGCACGGTCCTTGAGGCTGTGCTGCAAATCATCAGCATTGCTCTTATCCTGCTCCGGATCTTCAGCCCTGGGCCGGGTACCCTTGATGGGGCGCGTTTCCACATGCCCATCTTTCACCTGCAAAAAGCGCTCAGGCGAGCCAGACAGAATCTGCACCTGCGGAAAATTCAAATACGCCATGAAAGGGGCAGGACTATGGGTACGCAGGTAGCGATAAGCCTCCCAGGCATCGCCCTTTGCTTCCACCGAAAAGCGCTGCGCAAGGTTCACCTGGTAACAATCACCTTCGTGGATATAGCGTTTGATACGGTCAAACGCCTGGGCATAAGCCGCTTCATCCAGATTGGATTGCAGTGCGCTGCTGACCTCAAAGGCCTCCGCATGTTCAGCCAATGGTACTTCGAATAGTCGGCAGAGTTCACTCCAGGTCTGTTCGGTAGAGGGGTGGCGCTGATGCGAAACCAGCCATGCCGCCTGCTCGCGGTGATCCACGACCAAAGCCCAGTCATAAATCCCCAACTGCATTTGCGGGATATGCTCGGCATCCTGCGCGAGCTCTGGCAAAGTCTCCAGAGTGCGCCCCAGATCATAGCCAAAATAACCAATGGCACCGCCTTCGAAAGGCAATGGGCCCGGAGGCGTGGCGGAGGCAGCCAATATCTGATTGATCAGGGCAAAGGCATCGTCGCGGTGATCATGGCTACCCGCATCGTCAGAAATCGTCGTCACGCCATCAGTCGTCGTTATGCGGATATAAGGCCTTGCCGTCAGGATGTCGTAGCGTCCATAAGCGCTGCCTGGTTTGCCGCTATCCAGAAACACGGCCCATGGCTCATGCGCGATCCGCGCAAATAAGGCCGCACTATCGGATAAATAAGGAATCGCGTGCTTAAGCATGTTGAACCGCCAGGTAAGCCACGGCATAGGCTGGCAGACAAATCGCCGCCCACCGCTGCACGTCCTCATCAGCCGCTTGTATCAAGGTCTGCACTTCAATGTATTTCCTGTGTAATTGTGCCGCCAGTTCGGCGACCAAAAAACGTCCGGCACCCGCGCCCACCATCGCACCAAATGCGGTTTGTGGATGCAGGGAGGCACTACGCAAGAGGGCTTCCCGCAAGGTATCCAGCTGTGCATGCTTGAAGGCATGCGCCAGCAACAACCAGGCCTCGGCTTCAGCATCGCCCAGATCGTGGCCTATCATGCGTGCCAGCCTGCGGGCACTGTCTGCCGGGGTTTTACCTGCACCATCTGCCGTGGCCGCCATATCGTGGGCCTCATCCAGATCCCCTGTAAGACGGTAAACATCGGCGGTGGTTGCAAAATGTTCGGCGGCAAGCGCGTAATACTCGCCGCCGAAGCTGATACGAGGCGTCACGGCCATGAGCGGCGTGCGCACAACGCCCGTGTAGACAAGCTCACCCGCCCGCATGCGGGCGGCATCGCTGTAGCCTCGGGGCGCTGGTTTTGACGAAACAAGAGAGACAATATCGGCCGTCGTGCTGCCGATATCAACAAACACGCCATGCTCAACCTGGCGTGCCACAAAATCCGCACTGGCCAGCCAGTTGGCAGAGGCGACGTCATTGGCGTAAAAAGAAACATCGGCCAAGGCAATAAATCCCTGGCGACCCGCGTAAAAGCTGAGCTTGCCTATCAATTGCTGACTTAAGACATCGGCGATTTGCATGACACCGCTGAGCCGGTCAGGAAAAATATCGGCCAGCTCGCCGGTCATAGTGACGACATGCTGTTGCGGATAAGCCGGCAGCTGGTCCAGCACCTGGTGCACCGCAGCGGACAATCTGTCCAGGCCTTGCCATATGGGGCATGCCACCTGAACAACTCGCAAGGCAACGCCATCCGCATTTAGCAAGGCTGCCTTGAGATGGGCACCACCCACATCCCACCCCAGCGTAAGGGGACGATCTGCCATCAGATTAGACATGAGTAGAGACTTCCACGAGATGACGGTTGATCGGAGGTAAACTAAAGTCAGGATTATAGAACAAGTCCATGATCAGGCGCGCCGGATTAAGGCCTGTGGCGGCTTGCAGCCCCACGTACGAGGTCGTCAATCGCGGGTTTACTTCCAGTATGTGCAAAACCCCAGTGGCGGTCACGATCATGTCCACGCCCACATATCCCGCCAGGTCTGGCATGGCCTGGGCAACCCGTTGAGCCAGCTCAGCAAAGGCTTGCCAATGGGCAACCATGCCATTCAGCATGCTGCCAGCATAGGCAAAGCCTGCGTAAGCGCCCTGCTGTTGCAAGCTGATCTCTTGGCGATTGCAGCTCAACAACCAGGCTCGCCCATGCAGACAAAGCATGGACAGACTTGCGGCCTCCCCTTGCACATAAGCTTGAACGGTGTGGGTGGCATGGTCTTTTATCCAGTCGGCATAAGATACCCAATCCTCAAAATAATAGGTATCGTCAGCGCCAGCCCCATCGTCCGGCTTTGTCACCAGCGGAATAAAGCGCTCAGCCGTCAGCGTTTCTTTGTTCAGCGTGGTCACTACAGTCAACCCAGCATCGCTCAGGAGACGCAGGGTGGCTGATTTGCTTGAGGCGATTTGAATCGCACTGCTGGGGTTGCCTAATAGCTGTTTGCCGAGCTTTTCCGCCATCAGGGTCAAGCGAAGCAATATGCCTTCCGTTTCCGGCGCGATCAACCAGACGGCATCCGCATCGCGCATGGCTCGTTCCCATAATGTCCAGGGGTCATCATCCACCCACAGCACATTGATAGCGGCATGTTGCAGAGGAACGCGTCTGTCACAGGTCAATACAATCTGCAGGTCAGCCAGAGCAAGCAAATCCCGCAACAAGGCATCGCGCATCATCATGCCCTCCTTTGCCAGCGACGGCGGCAAAGGCGCACGGTATAATCCGCCGCCAGTGATATATTCACATACCAGTATCTTCAAACAGCGCGCCTCACCACCATGAACATCATCCCCGTTATTGATCTTCTTGAGCACCACGTCGTGCACGCAAAGCGTGGCGAGCGACAACATTACCGCCCCATTGAGTCCGGCCTGTGCAACAGCAGCAAGCCGCTTGCCATTACCCAGGCACTGCTTGAATTATATCCGTTTGATACGCTCTACATCGCCGATTTGAACGCGATTCAAGGCAAGCCTGCGCATATAGATGAGATCGCACTTATCCGCCAGCATTATCCTCAATTGCACATCTGGCTGGATGCTGGCTTCAACAACACTCGCGATCTTCTGCCCTGGTCCGGATTGGGCGTTACGCCTGTCATCGGCAGTGAAAGTTTGCCGGATATTAACGCCTATCAAGAATTGATAAACGGAGGTGTTGCCCATCATGTGTTGTCACTGGATTTTCGAGGAGATCAATACCAAGGCCCGGAGGCATTGCTAAATACTCCCCAGGTATGGCCGGAGCACCTGATTGGCATGACGCTTGCCCATGTTGGCAGCAATGCGGGGCCAGACCATGCACGATTGCAACAGCTTGCCAGCATGAGACATGGCAAACTCTATAGCGCTGGCGGGGTAAGAGACATTGGCGATTTACAGCGACTGCAGCAAGATGGCATCACAGGCGCTCTGGTGGCAAGCGCCCTGCACTCGGGGCAAATCAGCAGCCAGGATATTGCTCGCATCAGCCAATAGTCAAACGTTAGGGGTTCTACACTTGCCAGATGTGGCCCAACCATCCCGAACAGGATGATTCAGCTAAGCGTTATTTGGCCTGAAATGGATGTCTGGATGCCTGATAGTTTTTCAGCAGATAATCCACGCTGGGCTCGCGCTTGATGGCCCCTTCAAGAGCCAGCTTGGTGGCACGGTAATTCCATTCCTGGATTTTCCGGTCATCGTCTGCCTTGGCATCGATGAAGACTCCCACGCAAATAAAGATATTGTCCGCTTCATTTTCAGGAATAGTCCCTTCCGCGACGCAGTCCATCACGGCCATTGCCACCCCACGTTGGGCCGGACCAAACATCTGAACTGCCTGCTTGCCGTTCTTGATCGTCACCTTGTTGTACATCACGGTAGCTGGCTGAGTGCGAACATTGGGCGCAACCACTGCCAGCAAGCCATTGATACCTCGGCGCTGCGTCGTCAACGTACGGGTGAAGGCGCGTTCAGCGGCACTGCCTCGGGGCCCGATAATCAGCTCGATATGGGACACGTTTTTGAGATCCATGTCTTCAATGACGAGTGCCTCCCCTACCAGCACCCGATCAATCACGTGGGCAGAAGGTGCCTTACTCTTGGGTTTCGCTGAAAACAATGTAAATAGACGATCCAGTATGGACATGATTAATCCTCTGTTTTTACTGGCAAAGAGAAGGCACAGAAGCTACAAGAGCAACTGTGCCTTAATGAAAAACGCCCCATTGTGTGGGGCGCTTTTGGACTTACTTAGCTTGGAAAGGATGGGCAGAAGCTTTGTAGTTCTTCAGCACATCAGCTACCTTAGGCTCGCGAGCGACAGCGCTCTTGATAGCTTGCTTGGTAGCTTGGTAGTTCCACTCTTGGATACGCTCATCGATATCAGCCTTGTGATCGATGAATACGCCAACGCAGATGAACACATCATCAGCTTCGTCTTGAGGAATGGTGCCGTCAGCAACGCAGTCCATCACGGCCATGGAAACACCGCGTTGAGCTGGGCCAAACATTTGAACAGCTTGCTTGCCGTTCTTGATGGTCACTTTATTGAACATCACGGTAGCTGGCTTGGTCATCATGTTAGGAGCCACAACAGCCAGCAAACCATTTACACCTTCTTTTTGGTCGGTCAGGGTACGGCAGAAAGCGTCTTCTGCAGCGCTACCACGTGGCCCGATGATCAAGTCGATGTGGGCAACATTCAAGAGGTCGAGTCCGCTACCGTCAGGACGGTTGTCAATCACAAGAGCTTCACCCACTAGAACACGATCAATAACAGCCATTTCATTCTCCAAATAAAAGTTTCCGCAGAAACAAAAATAGCATCGCTTGGTTAGCGGTGCCATACCTAGCCTACCGTCTGTTTAACGTCAAGCCATCAAAATTTTGCGCTAATTATACACAAAAGCGCGACCGGATGCAGGCTAATTGAAGGCTTCCAGCAGATAAATGCCGCAATAAAAAACCGCAGTTGCCATTGTTAACGGCACACTGCGGTTTTTCTTTATCTTCGCATGAAAAATACATGCTGGAGGCTAACGATTACTCCAGGTTAGCGTGGATAGCGCGCATACCCTCTTCGGTCAGCCCCTTGGCATGAATCAGCTCGGAGATAACGCCTTCCAGGAAAATCAGAGTGGACAGCTCGAACTGGGAGCCCATAGGCATACCCTTGGTCAATGGGAAGCTATCATCCTGACCAATCTGGATAACCAGATCAGCAGCATCGGCCATAGGCGATGTTTTCTTCATGGAGATAACAACCAGCTTGGCACCCAGCGACTTGGCTTTCTTGACGAAAGGCAACAGAGTTTCAGTGCCACCAGAGCCCGAAACCAGAATCAGAAGATCCCCAGACTTGATGGCAGGGGTAACAACCTCACCCACCATGCTGACATTGTAGCCTGCGTGCACAAGGCGCATCGCGAAGAAACGCGAAACCAGCAAAGAGCGACCAGCGCCACCGATAAATGTACGGCCAGCAGCTTCAACCAGCTTCAAGAGTTCAGCACCCTTGGTCTTGTCGGTCACATTGAGAATGCCGGACAGCTTGTCCAGAATAAATTGTTGATGATCCATTTGAATGTCCTTAATGACGGTAAGCGTTAATGTTCAAAAAAAATCCCGACACATTGCTGAGTCGGGATTTTTCATCACTGCATTAAATTCCTAGATGGGTTTAATCCCTGGAATTTGATGCTTAGTGAGCCAGCGAAGTGATCTCAGCAGCAGAAGCAGCAGGATCAGCAGCACCGTAGATAGCAGCGCCAGCAACGATGATGGTAGCACCAGCGTCTTTAACTTGCTTAACGGTAGCAGCCTTAACACCACCAGCAACAGAGATCTTAACACCCAGGTTCAGACCAGCTACCAAAGCCAGGTCAGCGAATGGGGTTTGACCAGCAGCTTGTTGGTCCAGACCAGTGTGTACGCCGATGATGTGCGCGCCCAGCTTAGCAGCTTCTTGAGTGCGAGCAGCTTTGTCAGCAACGTTGATCAGGTCGATTTGAGCTTCTTTGCCGTACTTGTTAGCAGCGTCAATTACACCCTTGATGGTGCCCAGGTCAGCAGTACCCAGAACGGTGCAGATGTCAGCGCCAGCCTTGTAGAAAGGCTCAGCTTCGTAGAAGCCAGCGTCCATGGTCTTCAGGTCAACCAGGATCTTGTTGTTTGGGAACTTAGCGCGCAGAGTTTCCAGCAGCTTGATACCGTTGTGCTTGATGCATGGGGTACCGATTTCCAGGATGTCCACGTGTGGAGCAACAGTGGTAGCCAGAGCTACGGTTGCGTCAAAATCCAGTGAGTCTAATGCCATTTGAGTTAATGCCACGATGTACTTCCTCCAGTTGGTTTAAAAAATTAAGTGCTTAATTTTTAGAAAAACTATCTTAAGTTGGAATCAAAGTTGATGTCAACGTTAAGCTAGGTAAATCCAATAGCACTTATGTACTACTTGAATAAAGTGAATAGCGCTAATAAATTGATTATTAGCGCTATTCAAGTCAGCAATATTACAGCTTTTCAGCCAGTGCTTTTTCCAGCTTGTTTTGGTCTACCACGAAACCACGGATACCTTCAGCCAGCTTTTCAGTGGCCATTGGATCTTCGTTCAGAGCGAAACGGAACTCTTCTTCGGTCATCTTGGCTGGTGGGGTGGACTTGGCGCCGTTGTCGCTCAGAACGCGAGTCAAGGTACCTTCAGTCGCTGCCAGATCTTGCAGCAGGTTAGGCGAAACGGTCAAACGGTCGCAACCAGCCAGCGCAATCAGCTCGCCAGTGTTACGGAACGAAGCACCCATCACAACGGTTTTGTAACCGTGTTCTTTGTAGTAAGCGTAGATCGCACGTACGGACACAACACCTGGGTCAGTTTCCTGAGTGTACTCAGTGCCTGGGTTCTTGGCTTTGTACCAGTCAAGGATACGACCAACGAATGGAGAAATCAGGAATACGCCAGCTTCAGCGCAGGCACGGGCTTGACCGAAACCGAACAGCAGGGTCAGGTTACAGTTGATGCCTTCTTTTTCCAGGATTTCACCAGCCTTGATGCCTTCCCAGGTAGATGCCAGCTTGATCAGAACGCGATCCTTGCCTACACCAGCTTCTTCATACAGCTTCATCAGCTTACGGCCCTTGGCCACCATCTTGTCGATGTTGAAGGACAGGCGTGCATCCACTTCGGTGGAGATACGGCCAGGAACAACCTTGGAAATTTCAATACCGATCAGCACAGCCAGCTTGTCGGCTGCGTTTTCAATTTGTGCTTCCTTGCTGCCACCTTGTGCTTTTGCGTAAGCAATTGCATCGTCAATCAGGTGGGCGTATTGAGGCAAAGTACTTGCCTTGAGCAGCAGGGATGGGTTGGTCGTGGCATCAACAGGCTTAACACTCTTGATCGCTTCAACGTCGCCGGTGTCGGCAACGATAGTGGTCATCTCTTTCAACTGCTCTAACAAATTAGCCATACTGCTCCTCCTTTAAATGAATTCAATAATGCAAACCAAACAATACAACTTAACAATTCGCGTCCTGTACGCCAGCTGCGCTGGCCTTTATCAGGAACATCAGAAAAATATAATGCCACCGGCAGATGGTTGCCGCGGCATTGAGTTCAGTGGCTATTCAGGTGCAGAAACGACGGGGTTTGTCGTGTCCGTCGGTATTCGAGAGTGAATACAGGGCTTGTAGCCCATGGCACGGACATGCCTGACACAGCATGAGCGAGGGAAACAAGCATCCAGCCGACCCATGCGTTAATGCCCAAGTATAACCGAATTCTGCCAATTACTACATATAAGTTCTGCTCCCCGGCCCGGCTCAGGACTTGAACAATGCAGCCGCCAGCACGGTGGCCACGGTAAGATCGGCCGTGGTGCCCGGATTGAGTTTTGCCGCCTTCAACTCATGATCAAAGGTCATGAGAGAACGCTGGTAGGTTTTGGGATTATCACTCGTCATCAGGTTTTGCTCATGCACCAGCGCTTGCTGCATGACGCGCTCGGCTGCTGCTGCCCCATATTTTCTTGCTATATGACTGTCAGGATAACGGGCGAGAAAGCCAAGGTAAGCAGCGCTTACCGCCCAGGCTTCCCGTTGCCATTGGGCCATGGCCGCATGGTAGCGGGCAAGCCCGAACTGTAAAACTTCCTGATATCCATTGGCATATTGGCGCGCCACCAGATCGTAAGATTGCGCCTGCTCCATGGCCTGTAGCAATGTCACGTCTGGCGCCTCGTGCACATCATGCTGGTCGCTGCTCCCCAGCCCTGCTGGCGAAGCCTGCAAGATGGCCGCATAGGCAAACCTGGCATCGTCCACTGTCAACCGATGCAAGGTCTGATTTAAAACCTGCTTGTTCAAGGGCAAGTCGTTCTCTAGCGAAGCCTGAACCAGAGGTGCAGCAAGGAGAATAATGCCAAGATTGGTGTTGCAGTTAACGGCAGACCAGGTAGCTTGAATCGCCTGCTGTATGCGCTTCCCCACGGTCAACCCTGGCTCACACAAGGGCTGGGCGGAGGCCTCCGCACTGGCAATGAAGTCCTGCACGACCATGCCATGCCCATCCGCAAAAATATGCACATTGCCCGGTTTCAACGCGCTTAACTCGGCCAGACACGCCTCTTTATACAGGCCTGCCAACTCACTCGCTGAGATGGCCATTAGGAACTTGCCAAGCTTAATTGAGGCTCTGTTGCCAGTTTTTCCAGCAGATCATCCACCAACGCTTCGGCCACATTCAATTCAACCACCCCTTGCAAACCCTTCCAGGCCGGGATGCTGTTCACTTCCAGCACAAAGAGCTTGCCATGACGATCACGGATAATATCGACCCCACAGTAATCAATATCGACTGCACGGGCTGCAGCCTCGGCAAGCTCAGCGATTTCGCCGGTATGCGGCAACACTTCACATCGCCCGCCCTGGGCAACATTGTTTACCCAGCTGGCACCGTGGCGCACCATGGCGCCGATGGCTTTGCCATTAATGACAAAAACGCGATGGTCATGCCAGCGCCCTTCCCCGCTATCAATATAGCGCTGCAAATAATAAAGACCGTCGACATGCTCATCCATGGGCACCGGGAGCGATGATCCAGGCACCAGTTTGCGTACCCCCATGCCCTGCGAGCCAAACAGAGGCTTGATCACCAGATGATGGCCTGCTGCAAGCTCACGGTTGATGATGTCATGGGCTTGTGCCCTCGACTCGCACACCCAGGTCGCCGGGGTGGCCACCTGATACCGATGCAGCAGAAAGCTGGTCATGGCTTTATCTACCGTCCGCTCGACGGCACGGCCATCGTTATAGACGCGTACACCCAGCATTTGCAGAGCGTGCAATACATCCAGCCGTACGATGACCTGTTGCAGCGTACCCCCAGGCACGCCACGCACAAATGCGCAATCGGGCAAGCGATCAAAACCTGGAATCACCACACCAGCATGGCCTTGGGTGATATCCAGTCGGCAATCCTTCAAGGAAACAAACACGGCCTCCAGACCACGCGCAGCAAACGCTTCACGCAAGCGTTTGCCATGCCAGCCCGGATCATCGGTAAATACCGGGATGCGCGGATTCAAAAGTAACACCCGTCAATACGATTAAGCAGGATAGCCGAAGGACTGATCGAGCAAGGCTTGATCCAGCTTTCCACCAACAAAACTCTTGCCGGAATCGACAGCCGTTACCGTGACAGCCGCCGGGCTGAACAGCATAGGATCGATCTTGTAGAAGTCCATGTTCACGCTCTTGAACACTTCGGCAAACGGACGACCGTAATCGCGTGAAGAACTGCTTGGCAGATCTTGCGCCAGCTTGGCGGCCGCTTCATCGCTGCCCTTTACGAAGATGTGCGCATGACCGCCAAACAAGATGGCGTCATTGGTGCGGCCCATGCCGATGAGGAAATCAGGGGCGGGTGGCGGCACTGGTGCACTCGCCATGCCATCCACGACGTGATCCAGCGGGAAATGCAGCGTATGAATCTTGTGCATGGCGACTTCCAGCACGCGGGCAACAATTTGCACGGTACCAGCCAGGCTGCGGGTAGGTGTCAGGATAAACGTCAGCTTGTCTGCAGCAACCCCGGTATCGCGGGCGACCTTTTCAATGACTTCGGTTGGTGGAGCCTTGTCGCTTTCCAATACCAGACATGCGGAGTCAAACTTGTCCTGGTAGCCAAGCTCCTTGTAAAGCTCTTCACGGCCAGCCAATGCACGGCCAGGGCCTGAACCCAAAGAGAAGAATTTCTCATGGGAGAGGCTCCAACCTGCGTATTGGCTCCCCAGACAGGACAGGATGGGGTTGTTGGAATGCACGGACAACATCCAGGGCCAATGGGCAAACGTGGCTGAGTTATGCAGGCTGACATGGCCCAGGCCGCCCATACAGATTTCGGCAATCAGGCGACCAGCTTCCAGACCACCTGGCGATTTGATGCCAGCATCGACAATGGTTGCGCCTGTCGCATGCTTCTCAACGCCGACACGCAGAGCATCGGCGTTATCCAGAATGTATTGCACCAAAGGCGCGGTGAGTTTGTTAACGCTAGGCCAACGCCTGACATCCAAAGCTGCTTGACTCATGTGATTCTCCTGATGGTTCGATATTATTTATTGCTTCATTCAATGCTTGCGCGCGCTGGCGCGCCAAGTGTTCTACTTCCCGGTCATTCCCTGCTGTTGCCACGATGGTACAGAGCGGCATGTGCTGCTGAATGCGCGTGCCCGCAGGCGGCCGGTCAACCACCCACGAAGGCCATGCAAAGCCCGCCGGCACCTCAACGTCAATGGGGGAATAACATACCAGATTCGCCCTCACCTGTCCCACCCCAGATGGCGCCGCGGCTGGAATATTCACTTGCGGCTCCCCCAGACATGTCGCCACATGCGCTCGCAACCACTGCGCCTGATGCTCATAAAGCGCCAGGCTCGCACTCAAGCGTGGGTTTATTTCCAGCACAAAAATCGCATCCTCCACCATGATCGCATCCAGGCTATTGAGCCCTCGCAAACCATAATGCCTGGTCAATCGACTGGCCGCCTGTACAAGCGCATCTTGTACGCCAGACGCCAATATCAGGGGCCCTACCAGCCCGGCATAGCGGTATGGCAGGTTGCCATGCGGACACACCAGCTGCCGCTGAAAGCCGACAATATGCACATTGCCCCCGTGCGCCAGAAAAAGCAGCGAGACTGGCTGACCTGCGACCTTCCGCTGAAAATAGACATCAGCCTCAGGCTCGGGCATGTCCGCAAACAAAGGCGTGACATGCATGCCACCGGCGTGCCCTGCGCGTTTGCATAACCATCTACCTGGTGACTCATCCATGAGTGAATCAAGCGCAAACCGGGTATCAGGTACGGGAATATCGAGGGCAAGACAGCTGGCGTAAAAATCCTGGGGGGACTTGCAGCGCAAAATGGTAGACACCTTATTCCCGAGTATGGATATATGCTGGGAAAGAAGGTCGAGCAAGGATGGATTGGTTTCAAAGCCACTGCCATACAGCAGATACTGAACCTGATGCAAAGACAGCGCTGGGATCAAGGTATGGCGTATCGCATCCTCGGTAAACCCACCATCGCGATATGGCAACACCAGCAAGGCCGCACTGGCTGCGTGCGTTTCCTCATCACCAAAAACATCGGCAGCGAGTACGTGATACCCCGCTGCCGATGCTGCTGCGACATAAGGGCGGGCACTCGCCGCCACTATGGCAATCTGGTGTTTCAGAGCTACCTATACGAGATCTTTACGCGCCAGTTCAAAGGCGGTAATGAAATCGATGTACACATGGCTCTGGCCTTCCAGCATTTTCTTGAACAGACGTTGCTGGGTTTGGTACTTGATGTTACCGATCGCCAGGGCACCGATACCGTAGATTTGCGTGCCTTCAATCAGCACACCGTCGGCCATGACGCCCACGCCTTCAGCACCGGTAGGTGGTACGGCGTTCACGTCCGCTACGACCTTCAGTGTCTTGGAAGTCTTCATCTGATCAATGGTAAGTACGCGCACGCCAGCGGCAGCACAGCACAGGGCAACATCGCTGGTAGCCAGAATCTTGGTCTTCAGCTCATCGGTGCTGCCATCCACACACTGGATATTGGTACCGTAACGCTTGTTATAGGCTTCGGCCTTTTCCACCACATCGGACAACGCGCGGTGGGCTACCATTTCAACGGTTGCACCATACTTGGATGCAATCACGGCGGTACAACCACCCACTGGGCCGGTTGCGCCGAAAATGCTGACCTTGCGGCCTTGCAGCGTACCGCCGTAATACTTGGTCAACAGCTGCTCAACGCGTGCCATCATGGCAGCGGAGGTCGTGAATGCGCCGGAAGGATCAGCAAATACGGAAATTTCGAATGGTGGCACCATGGACTTCTTGGCTGTTTCCAGCATATCCATGGCCAGGTCAACATCACGGCCACCAATCAACATGCCGGTGCGCCATACGCCACGAGGGCCGCGCGAAAAAATGGCATCCTGCACGAGGCCGGTCACTTCACTCAGTTGTACATTGGTATATTGCGCGATGGCATCGTAACCAGCGTCATACGCCATATTGACGTCAAACGGGCTGGCATTTTTAGCTGGTGTAATAAAATGTAATACGTACGGCTTTTCCACTTTGGTCCCTTCCATGTCGCTTGCCCTCGCAAAGGTGGTTCTGTTTTTAAATTTCAGGCTGTTACCAGCCCGCTCACTGCTTAACTACTTGAAACTGCACTACTCGCATAAAAAGTCTTTAATTCTTTTTTTAAGCCTGAAGTTCCTGAATTACGCTTATTTCAGCACCGGCGTTGCCGCCCTTGCACAGCAGGAATTCGATGCCTTGCTCATCAGTATATCGGGATTGTAACGCTTCCAGCATACGCTTCGCATCTTCAACATCGGCAAAAACTGCAAAACCTGTAGGCCCCCATGAGCTTTGTCCCAGGCATGACACTCCCTGTGCCGTCAGAAAATCCAGTATTTGTGCCACTCTGGGGCTGGCATAGCGACCACCCTGGGCTGGCGCAAAATGATCCCCTGTACGCTCCTGCAGCTCACGTATAGCGCGGCCAAAGGCAGGCAAATCATGCTCGGCCAGCGCTGGTAACGCCTGCATCAGCACATAGCGGCATAGCTCTGCGGCACTCTGCGCCGGGAATTGAGGCAACTCGCGGAATGCTTCGATTTCCTGGGTGCCATGCACACCGGTACGTCCATGATCAAATATCAACAGAATGCGCCATTGCTCAGGAAAGTCCGCATGGGCAATCACCGGCGGCACATCGGTCTCACTGCTGCGACCACCATCCACGATGACGCCGCCTGTGGCAAATGTACCAAGGCCGATCCCCGAACGGGCACCACGGGCCGTAAGCACGGCGATATCGCGCAAACTGAGATTAAGGCCATAAAGTCGGCTAATGGCAATACCTACCGCCAGAGACATCTGGGTGCCGGACCCCAGTCCGGCATGTTCGGGAATAGCTTCAGAAAGCACGATGCGCACACCGGCCTGTAGATTGAGGACATCGGCGATGCGTTGTGCGGTTTTCAATGCACGCTTGGCACCGGGCCCCTCTGCCGTGATGGCGGCGGCGGGATAAGCAGCCAGGCTGGTGCAGGGTTTATCCAGCGAGACGCCCAAACTGCCAAAGCGACGCCCCAGGTCTCCATTCAGATCAAAAAAACCCATGTGTAACCTGGCACAGGTTTTTACATGCACACTGGCAATGCCAGAGGGCGTGTTGACTGAGGGATGGGTATAACCGCTAGACATCGTTAATCGCTTGTTGGGGGCTGCAAAAGCGGCTTATTGTAGCCCAGCATGACGGTTTTTTATATCCCGAAAAAGACAATCTCCACCACCCGGCAAGACCAGGTCAGCGCGTAGATGAGAATTAATCCTGATCAGCCAGCCAAAGCACGCGCAATGCCAAGCAAACTCAATCTTGACGCTGGCTTTTGTTAAGCTGCATAATCCTTGCAGTTAGCAGGATCAAGGCCGCTCAAGGCCGTGATTCAGCCGAGATTCAATAGATGCGCAGCCGTTACTCCCGAGCGCACACTAAAAATAACAGGGAATCATCATTAGGGCACTCCGGTACCCGCTTACACGATAAGGTTTCGCATGGAGCATCTCTCTCAAGCAATCGATCTATCCAGCCCCGGTACCATTGAAGCCGTCACCTGTCCCGCCTGCGGTCTGCTGTGCGACGATCTCAGCGTGGAACGCCGAGCAGATGGTGCACTGAAAGTCATCAAAAACCCATGTGCCAAGGGCGTCAAGTTCTTCCAGTACACCCCAAAAACAACACAGCCTCGCATTGCGGGCAAGCCGAGCGATCTGCAAGCAGCGATTGCCAAAGCCACCGAAATCCTGGGCGGAGCCAAGCATCCCCTGCTGAGCGGTTTGGGTACCGACATTCAGGGCATGCGTGCTGTCATGAATCTGGCCGAGAAATCAGGCGCGACCATAGACCACATGAATGGCAAAAGCTCCATGCGCAATCTGCTGGTGATGCAAAACTCGGGCTGGCAGATCACCACGCTCACGGAAGTGAAAAACCGTGTAGACCTGCTGCTGGTCGTCGGCACGGATATCGTCAGCTACTTCTCACGCTTTTTTGAGCGCAACATCTGGAATCCGGAAACCATGTTTGGGCAGGACACCTCCAGCCGCGAAGTGGTCTACCTGGGTGGCCGCGACCTGGATACCAGCCATGGCGTATCACCCAAAGGCGTACAGCCCACTGTACTGCCCTGCGATGTAGCCCAACTACCCGAAGTATTGGGCGTACTGCGCGCGATTCTGCTGGGCAAGAAAGTCATCGCGACAGAAGTCGCCGGTATACAGGTGAGTGACCTTGCCAAGCTGGCCGAGCGCTTGCAGGCGGCCAAATACAGCGTGGTCGCCTGGACCGCCAGCGCCCTCGACTTCCCACATGCCGAACTGGCTATCCAGAACATCGTCGGCATTGTCGACAAACTGAACGCCACGACCCGCTCCTCCGGTCTTCCACTGAGTGGCAGCGAAGGCGACGTAGGCGCATATAACACCAGCTCCTGGATCAGCGGCTACCCATTCCGCATGTCCTATCGCAACGACTACCCGGATTACGAACCGCATCACTATGCAACCGACCGCCTGCTGGCTGAAGGTCAGGTAGATGCCATGGTATGGATCAGTAGTTTCAATCCAGCGCGGCTACCTCCGTCCAGCAAGATTCCGAATATCGTGATTGGCCACCCCAATCTGGAGCTTGAGAGCGAACCGGACATCTTTATTCCGGTAGCGGTACCTGGCATTGAAACTAAAGGCATTCAATTCCGCAGCGACAGCTCGGTGGCACTGCCACTCAAACAATTGCGTGCGACCGACCTGCCCACCCTGGGCGACGTTCTCTCTGCTATCGAAGCCGGCCTTTAGGCCGCATCTGACTTAAGGAATACGCTATGTTGATTAAACTTACCGGAGGCACGGTCTACGACCCCGCACATCAGATTGATGGCAAGGTCATGGACATTTATGTGCGTGACGGCCGCATTGTGGAACGCCCAAGAGATGGCGAACCCGTGAGTCAGGAATACGATTTGCGTGGCAAGGTGGTCATGGCAGGCGCCATTGACATGCATACGCACATCGGCGGCGGCAAGGTGAACATCGCCCGCACGATGTTGCCTGAAGATCACCGCATTGATCCCACCGTGCATACCGAATTCTGCCGCTCAGGCTGTGGCCATGCGGCACCTTCCACACTGACCACCGGCTATCGTTATGCCGAAATGGGCTACACCGCCGGTTTCGAACCGGCCTTGCTGCCCGTCAATGCGCGTCAATCCCACCTTGAAATGTGCGACACGCCGATTATCGACAAGGGCGGCTACGCCATGATAGGCAGCGATGACTTCTTCCTGCGCATGCTGGCGGCCAAACAGGACCAGAATGCCATCAACGATTACGTGGCGTGGATCATGCACGCCAGCCAGGCGATTGGCATCAAGGTCGTGAATCCCGGTGGCATCAGCGCGTTCAAGTTCAATCAGCGTGCGCTGGATCTGGATGAGCAACATGCCCACTATCAGATTTCCCCGCGTGAAGTGCTGAAGGCACTGAGCCGCGCCGTGCATGAGCTGGGTGTGCCTCACCCACTGCATGTGCATGGCAACAACCTGGGCGTACCGGGCAATGTGGAAACCACACTGAAGACCATGGGCGCGGTGGAAGGCTTCCCGGTTCACCTCACGCACATCCAGTTCCACAGCTACGGCACCGAAGGCGATCGCAAGTTTTCGTCCGGCGCGGCAGCCATTGCCGAAGCATTGAACAAGCACAAGAACGTCTCCGCGGACGTCGGCCAGATTCTGTTTGGCCAGACCGTCACCGCCTCTGGCGACAATATGCGCCAGTTTGCCAATGCCAGCCATGCCAGCCCCAAGAAGTCGGTGATCATGGATATCGAATGCGATGCGGGCTGCGGTGTGGTGCCCTTCAAGTACAAGGATCAGAATTTCGTGAATGCCCTGCAATGGGCGATCGGCCTGGAAATCTTCCTGCTGACCGAAGACCCATGGCGCATTTTCCTGACGACCGACCACCCGAATGGCGCGCCATTCACCAGCTACCCACACCTGATCAAGCTGCTGATGGACAAGAGCTTCCGCAATGACATGTTCACCAAGCTGAACCTGGATGCGCAGGCCATGAGCACCTTGAACAGCATCGAGCGCGAATACAGCCTGTATGAAATCGCCATCATGACCCGTGCCGGCGCTGCGCGTCTGGTCGGCCTGCATGATCGCGGCCATCTGGGCGTGGGTGCCGGTGCCGACATTACCGTCTACACCGACAACCCTGACCGCGAAGCCATGTTTGCCAAGCCAGACTATGTGTTCAAGGATGGCGAACTGGTGGTGCGCAATGGTGAAGTGGTTAAGGTTACCTGGGGCAGCACGCACACGGTCAAGCCGGAATTTGATCGCGCCGGTATCGAAAAAGACCTGAAAAAGTATTTCGACACTTACCACACCATGAATATGGAACACTTCAAAGTGTCGGCCGATGAAATCAGCGAGGGCGGCCATAGCCGTGTCATCGTTCAGGAATGCAAGGGCAGACGGGAGAAAACTGCATGATTATCAATGGAGTATCGATAGACGATACCTTTGCCGAAGCCTTCGGCATGCGCGGAACTCGCGTCATCATTACCGCCCAGAATCTGAAATGGGCATACAACGCCGCGCAAGCCATGACCGGTTTTGCCACCTCGGTGATTGCCTGTGGCGTGGAAGCCGGCATTGAGCGCGAGCTTGCACCCGAGGAAACGCCAGATGGCCGCCCAGGTGTCTCCATCCTGATGTTTGCCATGGGGAGCGCCGTGCTGATGAAACAGCTGGAAACCCGCATGGGGCAATGTGTACTGACCTGCCCCACTGCCGCTGCATTCTCCGGCCTGGAAGGCGGTGACCGCATCAATCTCGGCAAAAACCTGCGCTTTTTTGGCGATGGCTTCCAGACCTCCAAGGTCTTTGGCGGCAAGCGCTACTGGCGTGTGCCGGTGATGGATGGTGAATTCATGACCGAAGAAACCACCGGCATGGTGCGTGCCGTGGGCGGTGGCAACTTCCTGATCCTGGCAGAATCGCAACCACAGGCCCTGGCCGCCTGCGAAGCGGCGATTGAAGCCATGAAAAAAATCCCGAACGTCATCATGCCCTTCCCCGGTGGCGTGGTGCGCTCTGGCTCCAAGGTGGGCTCCAAATACAAGAGCCTGATTGCCTCCACCAACGACGCCTTCTGCCCTACCCTCAAAGGCATTACCAAGACCGAGCTTTCACCGGAAATCGAGTCGGTGATGGAAATCGTGATTGACGGCCTGACCGCCGACGACATCAACAAGGCTATGAAGGTGGGGATCGCCGCTGCCTGTGAGCTGGGTGCCGCCAATGGCATCAAGCGTATCTCTGCCGGCAATTACGGCGGCAAGCTGGGGCCATTCCTCTTCAAACTACGCGAAATCATGAGCGGAGACTACGCATGAGCGCTCTTACCTTTACCCTGAAAACGGCCCCGCAGCAGCGCGTGGACCTGAGCGCGCTGACGCCAGATGCGCTCGCGGACAAATCGTTGGCAGACATCGCCGCGATCGAACTACCCAGCGGCCATGACAAACCACGCGTTGACACCCTGTTTGATATTTCCGGGGACGATGCCAGCGATATCGTCATTAAAAATGCCACCGATCGCCTGGACTACATTGGGCATGGCATGCGTAGCGGTCGCATTACCGTGCACGGCAATGTCGGCTCCTATCTGGCATTCAAGCTGCGGAAAGGCGAAATCGTGCTGCATGGCAATGCGGGCGACTTTGCTGCCAGCGGCATGGCGGGTGGTTTGTTGCATGTGCATGGCAATGTCGGTGACTTCCTGGCCTCGGCCATTATCGGCGAGCGCCGTGGCATGAAAGGTGGCACCGTCATCATTACCGGCAATGCCGGTGAGCGCGCAGGCGACCAGATGCGTCGCGGCCTGGTGCTGATCGAAGGCAATGTTGGCAGCTACTGCGCCTCGCGCATGATCGCGGGCACCATTGGCGTCATGGGCACCACTGGCGAATATCTGGCCTATGGCATGCGCCGCGGCACGGTGCTGCTGAACAATGCACCCAAGCTGCATGCCACCATTCAGGATTGTGGTTCGCATACCCTGCCCTTCCTGAGCCTGATGTTCAAATCCTTCCGTGACCTGCCCACCAAGTTCGCCGCCGTTAATCGCAATCGTGTGCAACGTTACGCGGGCGATATTGCCAATGACGGCAAAGGTGAGATCCTCGTCTTCAAATAACACTGACAAACCCAAAAACCCGGCACAGTTTGCTGATGTCGGGTTTTTTATTGCCGGATCCCGCTTTTAATTTATCCCGTCCGGCAGAACTTCGCTCAAGCTCATCTGCCCAATACATATCCTTAACCCCGAGAAAGAATACCACCATGAAATCTCCCCTGATTACCTCCTCTCTATTGCTGGCATTGATGATGTCCGGCTGTGCCAACATGACCGAAACCCAGAAAGGCACAGCAAAAGGCGCAGGCATAGGGGCCGGAGTCGGGGCGGTGGTGGGTGCATTGGCAGGCGGTAGCAAAGGAGCAGCCATTGGTGCAGCCGTAGGCGCAGGCGCAGGTGCGATTGGCGGTAACGTCTGGTCGCGCCGCATGGAAGAGCAGAAACAACAGATGGAGCAAGCCACAGCTGGGACGGGCGTGCAAGTCAGCCAGACCGCGGATAATCGCCTGAAGCTGGATATCCCAAGCGACATTTCATTTGATAGCGGCAAGTCGGATATCAAGCCCAACTTCCGTCCGGTGCTGGATAGTTTTGCCCAGAGCCTGGTCGCCAACCCTGCCACCAAGGTGACGATTGTCGGCCATACCGACAATACAGGCACAGATGCGGTGAATAATCCCTTATCTCTCAACCGCGCTAACCATGCACGCGATTACCTGGTCACGCGCGGCGTTGCCTCCAGCCGATTCACCACTGAAGGCCGTGGCTCGCATGAGCCTTTGGTAGAAAACAACAGCGATGCCAATCGTGCCAAGAATCGCCGTGTCGAGATCTTTGTGGCTGAGCCAGAAGCCTCCGCCGCAACTCCACAATAACTTTGCAATCGCGCATTGCCAGGCGATGAACTCTCCTGGCAATGTCTTATCGCAGCAAACTCACGGCGTGCCGTAACGCCCGATCAGCCACTCTTCTTCCGACAATGGCAGCGAAATCTCAAGCTGCACATATTCACCAAATTGCTTGTCCCGCACCTCGCCATGCCGTTGCTGTAACTCCCGCACAAACTGATCCAGCTTGTTGTAGTTGAGTTGCAGACGATACTGTCGCATTTCAACATAGGGCCCGGTACGGGCGGCTTCCAGCGCCATCTTGGCGGTACCGCCATAAGCACGGGCCAAACCACCAGTCCCTAGATTGATACCGCCGTAATAACGAATCACGCCCACGCAGACGTTGATGAGATCGCGCCCTTCGAGGAACTGCAGAATGGGCTTGCCCGCTGTGCCCGAAGGCTCCCCGGCATCGCTGAAGCGCTGCACAATGCCTTGCTCGGTTTTCAGGCGAAAGGCATAGGCCAGATGGGAGGCACCCTGATGCTGCGATGCCAGCTTGCGCAATGCCGCCGCAACCGCGCGCTCGTTTTCGCAATAATCGACAGCCGCAATGAAGCGCGATTTATTTATGGTCTGCTCGGCGTGGGCCGATGTTAAAATTCTTTGCAAATCAAAATGCCTGATCTAAAAATGAAGTGGCAGTGGCTACCCGACGGCGAATTATCGCACTCTGCGGCGGTCATAACAAAACCAAATGGGAAGAAACGTGTTTATGAAAAATGCCGCATGCTTGTTCAGCCTGGCTCTGCTGGCGATAGCAACGCCAGCCATGGCGCAGGTATATAAATGCGAAAGCAGTCAGGGCGTGGTGTACTCGGATACACCCTGCGCTTCCAAATCCGGTCAAACCAAGCTGGATATTCAGGCTGACCCGACACCCACGCAAGAAGGTGCTACCAGTACCGACAAGAATCGCTATGTCCAGCAACTGGATGATGCGGTAAAAGCGGCTCTGGCCGCTAACGATATCGCCAAGGCTGAACGGCTCGCGATTACAGCAGAGCAACGTGAACTGATCCGGCAAGCCAAATTGCGCAACAATGATAGCGGCAAGGCCCAGGTGGCGGACAAAAGCACATCCAGCGAATGTATCGCCGCCCGCAAAAGCCTGCAGGCGGCTTATGAAGCAAGCGATAGCGCTGCAGGTGATCCGGAAGCGCTGGACAAGAAAATCAGTGCTGTGCAAGCCGCATGTGGCACGTCCGATGTCGAACCTACTTACAGCCAGCGGACTCGCAATTTATACAGACCCGGCTTTGGCTTTCCTTACACGCAGGGTAATACCCAGCCTGGGGGCGCAACAGTCAGCCCCATGGGCGGTCGCGCCAACTAACCCCACCGACTTACTTGCGTTTATTGCCCAGCAAGGAGCCCAGCACACCACGGATGATCTGCCGGCCCAGCTCGGCACCTATGGTACGGGCGGCGGTTTTGGTCACGGTTTCCAAAATACCGTCGGGCTGCCGGCCTGAAGGTTTTTTACTGGTAGCTGGTGCATCTCCACCAAACAGATCCCCCCAGTCAAACCCGCCACGCTCGGCTTCCTTCGGCGTTTCTTCGGAAGCGGCGGCCCTTCCCTTCAAGACTTCATATGCGGATAGCCGGTCCACGCTTTTTTCATAATGCCCATACAAGAGCGAGGCCTTGATAATGGCGTCGCGCTCCGCATCCGTCGCTGGCCCAATACGGCTGCCTGGCGGACAAATAAACGCGCGCTCTACCGGAGTGGGACTGCCTTTTTCATCCAATAATGAAACCAGCGCCTCCCCCACTCCCAGCTCGGTAATCACCCGGGAAACATCCACCCCTGGATTGGCACGAAACGTCTCAGCCGCCGCCTTGACGGCTTTTTGATCGCGCGGCGTAAACGCGCGCAGTGCATGCTGCACCCGGTTACCTAGCTGCCCCAGCACCACATCCGGGATATCCAGCGGGTTCTGGCTGACAAAATACACCCCCACGCCTTTGGAGCGGATCAGTCGCACGACCTGCTCAATCTTGTACATCAGCGCACTGGGGGCTTCATTAAACAGCAAATGCGCTTCATCAAAGAAAAACACCAGTTTGGGCTTGTCCAGATCACCAACTTCCGGCAACTTTTCAAACAGCTCGGACAGCAGCCACAGCAGCAAAGTGGCATAGACACGCGGTGAGTTGTAGAGCGTATCGGCGGCCAGAATATTGATCACACCGCGCCCTTGGGCATCGGTCTGCATGAAATCGTCGAGATTGAGCGCAGGCTCCCCGAACAGTTGATCAGCGCCTTCATGCTCAAGCTGCAGTAGCGCACGCTGAATGGCACCCACACTGGCAGTGGAGATATTGCCGTATTGCGCGGTGTATTCCGCAGCATGCTCCGAGGTGTGCTGGATCATGGCACGCAAGTCTTTCAGATCCAGCAACAGCCAGCCCTGGTCATCGGCAATCTTGAAGATGGCCGTCAATACGCCACTTTGCACCTCGTTAAGGTTCATCATGCGCGATAACAACAAAGGCCCCATCTCCGCCACCGTGGTACGTATCGGGTGGCCCTTGGCACCAAATACATCCCAGAAGGTTACCGGGCATGCCGCCAGAGCAAAGTTTTCCAACTCCAGCTGCTCGACACGCGCCTGCACTTTTGGATTGTTACCGCCTGCATAGGCCATCCCAGAGAGATCACCCTTCACATCCGCCATGAATACGGGCACACCTTGCCGCGAAAAACCTTCCGCAAGACTCTGCAACGTGACGGTTTTCCCCGTGCCCGTTGCACCGGCAATCAAGCCATGGCGGTTGGCCATGCGTGGCAGCAGGTAAATAAACTCTTCGCTTTTCGCTATCAGCATCGATGTGCTCATGAATTCCTCGTTCAAATATCACCCTTGCGGGCTTTATCAATGATGTTGATCAGGGTGGCTTCCAGCTCGCGTGCGGCATGTTGAGCGCGCGGAGTTGGATTCTTGATGTTTTTCAGGTCAAAGGTAGGCCGGTCCAAGCCCAGGAACAGGTGACCGGCTTTTTCATATAAGGCAATACGGCAAGGGGCAAAGACGACAAACTCCGGGTGATCCAGCATGATCTCAGCACCCAGGCCAAGATTGCAGAAGGCGCGGACTTCCAGCACGCCATGCGGGTCCTGTCCACGCTTTTTCATGTGCTCACCAATCGGAAAATTGGCGGGGTTAACGAAATTCTCGCCTTCAGAGACCACCTTGAGACTGGTCACCACATCGTCATAGCTGACACCGGGCTCAACGGGGACTTCATAAATCGCATTATCAGGGTCGACGGGCGGCATGGGGTTGGCAGCCGAGGCCAGCGAAACATGGCCCAGCGAAGCCAGCAGCGCCGCCTTAACAATCCAGCACATCCCGTGCCCAGCACTAAGTCGCGTGATTAGCAGATTGAATGGCCGCATTGACGGTTTTTTTGTCCAGATGCGGCGCCAGCAATTGAATAAAGCCATAAATATAGCCTCGCAAGAAAGTATCGCGTCTAAAACCAAGGTAGGTAGTGCTGACGGGAAACAAATGGCTGGCGTCCAGCATCGCGAGCCCGCTATCCCTATCCTTGTCGTATGCCATGCTCGCCATCAAGCCGATCCCCATGCCAAGTCCGACGTAGGTCTTGATGACGTCCGCATCAATCGCTGTCAGCACAACATTGGGAGCCAGATGTTCTTTTTCAAAGATTTGACTTACCAGTGAACCACCGGTCACACCAAAGTCGTACGTAATCAAGGGATACTGAGCAATTTTCTTGAGTGTGAGCGGCGCATCGGCAAGCAGCGGATGTCCGTGAGGCACAACCACACAACGGTTCCAGTCATAGCAAGGCAAGGCCACCAGTTTTTCCTGCTTGCTGATAGCCTCTGTGGCAAACCCTATATCCGCATCCCCACTGGCCACCTGCTCGGCCACTTGTGATGGATTGCCCTGATGAATGGTGAGCTTGACGTCCGGATATTGTTCGGTAAACGCCTTGACGGCAACAGGCAAACGATAGCGTGCCTGGGTATGTGTTGTGGCAATGACCAGGGTGCCAGCCTGTTTCTGGGTGAAATCCTCGCCTACGCGTTTGATATTGTTCATCTCACGCATGACGCGATCGGCCAAGTCCAGTATAATCTTGCCCGGTTCAGTCACGCCGACCAGGCGCTTGCCATTCCGCAGGAATATCTGCAGTTGGAGCTCTTCTTCCAGCAGTTGAATTTGCTTGCTGACACCTGGCTGTGAAGTATGCAAGGTTTCTGCCGCCTGGGATATGTTCATCCCCTGTTTGGCAACCTCATGTACATAGCGCAATTGATGAAGCTTCATGACGTATTCCGCCCCAGCCTTATAACCAAATCAGATATTCATAGAATAACATATTATGAATAGGCACTCGATTTACTGCTAAAATAAAAAGCTTTTCCGAAAAAGCTGATTTTTAAAAAACCCTTATAAAATAACGAATTGAGATTATGGATTTTGGTTACATCGCATCAGGTTTTGCCGTAGGCTTGCTCGTCGGCATCACGGGCGTAGGCGGCGGCTCCCTGATGACACCACTGCTGGTATTTCTGTTTGGATTCAAACCCGCAGTCGCTGTTGGAACGGATTTGCTATTTGCTGCGATTACCAAAACCGGTGGTGTATGGGTGCATCATGGCACGCATAAATCGGTCGACTGGAAAGTAGTAAGTTGGCTATCGATGGGTAGCCTGCCTTTCGCGGTTGGCACCATTTATGTCATCAAGCATCTAATGTCGATAGGCAAGGAAACCACCGGCCTGATCACTTATTCGCTGGGGATTGCGTTGATCCTTACTGCCTGTGCGCTGCTGATAAGAAGCATTTTGATGCGCCAGCATACACGTGAGATTGAAGATGTCGTGGTCAGCACTGGCCGGTTCCAGCAAATGCAGATTCCGGCGACCATCCTGACTGGCGCCATTCTAGGGGTACTGGTAACGCTGTCATCGGTAGGCGCTGGCGCCTTGGGAACCATCGCCATCTTGTTCCTGTTCCCCAAGATGAGCACGCTCAAGGTCGTGGGTACCGATCTGGCGCATGCCATTCCGCTGACCGCCGTTGCTGGCATTGGCCACTGGACCTTGGGGCATGTAGATTTTACCCTGCTGGGCAGCCTGTTGATTGGCTCGCTGCCGGGTATATGGATAGGCAGCCACATCAGCGCTCGCATTCCGGAAAAAGTACTACGCCCAGTATTGGCAACCCTGTTGCTGATTATCGGTTTAAAATTTGTTTTAGCATAAAGGCAAGCCGTTTCACATGTATAAATACGACGAAATTGACCAAGCCATCGTAGACGAACGTGTCGCGCAGTATCGCGACCAGACGCGCCGCTACTTAGCCGGTGAACTCACTGATGAAGAGTTTCGTCCGCTACGCCTGCAGAATGGCCTCTACATACAGCGTCACGCACCCATGCTGCGCATTGCCGTGCCTTACGGCATGCTGTCCTCACGCCAACTGCACAAGCTGGCCGATATTGCAGCACGCTACGACCGTGGCTATGGCCACTTCAGCACGCGCCAGAATTTGCAACTGAACTGGCCCAAGCTGGAAGACGTGCCGGATATTCTGGCCGAGCTGGCGACAGTACAGATGCATGCGATTCAAACGTCCGGCAATTGCATCCGCAACATCACCACTGATCAGTTCGCTGGCATTGCGCCCGATGAAATCATCGATCCGCGTGCCGTGGCTGAAATCATGCGCCAATGGAGCACATTCCACCCCGAATTTGCCCTCTTGCCACGCAAGTTCAAGATTGCGGTATCCGGCACCAAGCAGGATCGCGCCATCGTACAGGCGCACGATATCGGGCTGGAGTTCTATCGCGACAGTGACAACAAGATGGCGATCAAGGTATGGGTCGGTGGCGGCCTGGGCCGTACGCCTATTCTGGGCTCGGTGATCCGTGAGCATCTGGAATGGCAACATGTGTTGACCTATTGCGAAGCCATCATCCGCGTCTACAACCTGCATGGCCGTCGTGACAACGCCTACAAGGCGCGGATCAAGATTCTGGTGAAGGCTCTGGGCATTGATGAGTTCCGCAAGCAGGTAGAAGCGGAATGGGCCTACCTGAAAGACAGCCCCAACACCATTACCGAGGCCGAACTGCAGCGTGTTGCACAGTATTTCACCAAGATGCCATACGACACACTGCCCGCACATGATGCTTCGTTTGATAGCGCAATTGCCAGCAACCCGGCTTTTGCTGCCTGGGTAAAGCGCAGCGTGCATGCACATCAGCAGCCAGGCTACCGTGCGGTCACCCTCTCGCTGAAACCGCATGGCCGCGCGCCCGGTGATGCCACCTCAGAGCAGATGCATGTGGTGGCCGATCTGGCCGAGAAATACAGTTTTGGTGAATTGCGTGTATCGCATGAGCAAAACCTGATTCTGGCCGACGTCAGGCTGTCCGACTTGTTCAGCATCTGGGAGCAAGCCCGCGCTGCAGGCCTTGCCACGCCTAACATCGGGCTGCTGACCGATATCATTTGCTGCCCAGGCGGCGATTTTTGCTCCCTGGCCAATGCCAAGAGCATTCCGATTGCAGAAGCCATTCAGCAGCAGTTTGATAACCTGGATTATCTGCACGATATCGGCGATATCGAGCTCAATATCTCGGGATGCATGAACGCATGCGGTCACCATCATATCGGCCACATCGGTATTCTGGGGGTAGATAAGGATGGCTCCGAATGGTACCAGGTCACCATTGGTGGCAAGCAAGGCAATGACGCCAGCATTGGCACCGTCATTGGACCATCGTTTGCAGCCGAAGAAATGCCTGGCGTCGTGCAGCGCCTGATTGATGTCTATCTGCAAGAGCGTACAGAAGAAGAACGCTTTATCGATACCGTGCGCCGTATCGGCGTGGCACCGTTCAAAGCCCATGTTTATGCCAAGAAGGAGGCCGCTCATGTCTAATCTCATCCTCGGCACCTCCATCGTTGAAGACGAATGGAATCTGGTCAGACTGCCCGTGTTGGGCGAGGAAACCGTGCGCAAGCAGGCAGGCAAAGTCGTGCTGTTCAAGCTGACCGGCGAAAAAACCTACAGCGAAGAGCAGATTGCCGCCACTGTCATTCCCGCCACTGGCAAGATTCTGGCCCCCCTCTCCTTGTGGATCGCCCGCCGGGGCGAGCTGGAATCGCGCCTGGCCGCGGGTGAGCTGGCCATCTGGCTGGATACGCACGAAGTGCTGGCAGACCTTGTCAGCGCCTTTGACGATATCAACCAGCTGCCATTGATTGCCGTGCATGTAGAGCGTTTTGCCGATGGCCGCATTTTCTCCATTGGCAATCTGCTGCGTACCCGTCATGGCTACCAAAACACCCTGCGCGCGTTTGGCGATGTGCTGCGCGACCAGCTGTTCTTCCTCAAGCGCTGCGGTTTTGACAGCTACCTGATTCGCGCTGATCGTTCGGCAGAAGATGCCTTGGCCAGCCTGAAAGACTTCAGCCAGCCTTATCAGGGCGCCGTGGACGACAAGCAGCCAGTATGGCGTCGCGTTAGTCGGCAGCCGGCTTCACAGCCATGAGCGGGGGTGAATTTTCCGTGCTGCGCGTCGCGGCCAGCAACCCCGCCACTCGCCCTGCATTGACCGATGAGCGGACTGCCACGGTAGCTGCCAAGCGTGCCGCACTGCTTAGCCAATTGCAGCAGATGGTGGCTGAGTTTGGTGATCAGCACGAAGTCACGTTTGCCAACAGCATGGGCGCCGAAGACATGGTGTTAACCGACATCATTCTGCGCGAGCATTTGCCTATCGAGATTTTCTCGCTGGATACCGGCCGCCTGCCCGTTGAAACCTATGACCTGATCGCGGAAGTGGAAAGCACTTACGCCACCAAGCTCAGGATCCTGTTTCCACGTTTTGAAACCGTAGAGCGTTACGTGCAGACCAATGGCATGAATGCCTTTTACGAATCCATTGAATTGCGCAAGGCCTGCTGCCACATGCGCAAGGTAGAGCCGCTGGGCCGCGCGCTGCAAGGCAAAAAAGCATGGATTACCGGCATGCGTGCGCAGCAATCCGCCACCCGCACCGATCTGCCACTGCGCGAATTTGATGCAGGCAACAAGCTGGAAAAATTCAACCCGCTGACCGACTGGACCGAAAAAGAAGTGTGGGCCTATATCCGCCTGCATGAGGTACCTTATAACAAGCTGCATGACCAGTTCTACCCCAGCATCGGCTGCGCACCCTGCACGCGCTCGGTTGCCCTGGGTGAAGATGTCCGCGCTGGCCGCTGGTGGTGGGAAGACCCAACCTCCAAGGAATGCGGCCTGCACGTCAAGAAATAATTCTTACTGAAACTACTATGTCAAACTTGAACAAGAAAACCCTGAGTCATCTGGACTGGCTGGAATCCGAAGCCATTCACATCCTGCGCGAAGTTGCCGGGCAATGCTCCAATCCGGTGCTGCTGTTCTCCGGCGGCAAGGATTCATTGTGCATCTTGCGCCTGGCCGAGAAAGCCTTCCGCCCGGGCCGCTTCCCCTTCCCGCTCATGCATATTGATACTGGCCACAATTACCAGGAAGTCATCAACTTCCGTGACCAGCGCGCTGCCGAACTGGGCGAACGCCTGATCGTGCGCTCGGTGGAAGACTCCATGAAACGTGGCACTGTCGTGCTGAAGTCGGAGGATGAATCACGTAACAAGCATCAATCGGTGACGTTGCTGGAAGCCATTGAAGAGTTCGGGTTCGATTGCTGCATTGGCGGCGCCCGGCGTGACGAGGAAAAAGCCCGTGCCAAAGAGCGCATCATGAGTTTCCGCGATGAATTCGGCCAATGGGATCCCAAGAACCAGCGTCCCGAATTGTGGAATCTGTACAACGCCCGCAGCCACAAGGGTGAAAACATTCGCGCCTTCCCCATTTCAAACTGGACGGAAATGGATGTCTGGCAATACATCGAACGCGAGCAACTGCAGCTGCCCAGTATCTACTTTGCCCACCAGCGTGACGTTGTCATGCGCAACGGCTCCATTTTCCCGGTCAATGTGCCATTGACCACGGGCGAAGTCATCAACCAGCCCAAGGCTGGCGAAGAAGTGATCAGCATGCAGGTGCGTTTCAGAACCGTGGGCGACATCACCTGCACGGCTCCTGTGATCAGTGATGCTGACGACGTTTCCAAGATTGTGCTGGAAACCGCCACCACCACCATCACCGAGCGCGGCGCCACCCGCCTGGATGACCAGACATCGGATGCCTCGATGGAGCAGCGCAAAAAGGAAGGTTACTTCTAGGCCGGCGGCAATAGCCTGCGCTATTCCCAAGAGACTGTCCCGATATGGGCTGGTTAGCGGATCACTGAATTAATGACGGTAGACATCATGACAACACCACAACATAACGACTCCTTGCTGCGCTTCATGACTTGCGGCAGTGTAGATGACGGCAAAAGCACCCTGATTGGTCGCCTGCTGTTCGACACCAAAACCATTCTGGCCGACACGCTCACCCAGATGGAAAAAACCTCGAAGAAACGCGGCATGGGTGCGGTTGACCTGTCGCTGCTGACGGATGGCCTGCAAGCCGAGCGCGAGCAAGGCATTACCATAGACGTGGCCTACCGCTACTTCAGCACCGGCACCCGCAAATACATTATTGCCGATGCTCCCGGTCATGAACAGTACACCCGCAATATGGTGACTGCCGCTTCTACGGCCAATCTGGCCATCATCCTGATTGATGCCCGCAAAGGCGTGCTGACGCAAACCCGTCGCCACTCTTACCTGGCGCATCTGGTGGGCATTCCGCACATCGTGGTCGCGGTGAACAAGATGGATCTGGTGGATTATGATCAGGCCGTGTTTGAACGTATCCGCGCTGATTACCTGGCATTTGCCGAGCAGATCGGTCTGCAACGCGCCGGGCACGACATCACCTTCATCCCACTATCTGCGCTCAATGGTGACATGATTGTGGACCGTGGCGAAGGCCTGGACTGGTATACCGGCCCAACACTGATCGACTTGCTCGAATCCGTGCCTGCCGCGCATTCAGAGCAATCAGAAGACTTCCGCTTCCCTGTGCAGTTTGTCTGCCGCCCGCATGCTTCCGACGATCCGGAATTGCATGACTTCCGTGGCTTCATGGGCAAGGTGGAGTCCGGTGAAATCGCCGTGGGCGATGCCGTCACCGCCCTGCCCTCCGGGCAGACCTCGACGGTGAAAGCCATCCAGCTGGGTATCGAGCAGCTGCCAACCGCCATTACCGAGCAATCCGTGACCTTGCTGCTGGAAGATGAAATCGATATTTCCCGCGGTGACATGATCGTAAAGACAGGCGCCGCACCTGAGCCCGTCAAGCAGATCGACGCCTTTGTCTGCTGGCTGTCGGAAACCCCGCTCTCGGCTGCCCGCACCTATATCATTCGCCACACTACGCGCGAATCCAAAGCCAAGGTCGGCGAGATCGCCTACAAGGTAGACGTGAATACCCTGGAAGAGCTGCCCACCCAAGGGCTGGCCATGAACGATATCGCCCGCATTAGCTTCCGCCTGGCGCAGCCGCTGATGGTGGATGCCTATAGCCGCAATCGCGCTACCGGGGCTTTTATCGTGATTGATGAGTCGACCAATAACACGGTCGGCGCTGGCATGATCACCGGCTAGCTTATCGATTCACTGGAATTGCCTTATCAGCATTATCAATAAAAATAACGTTTTATATCGACTATAATGGCGTCTGTCTAAAAGCGCCGGGATTTTGAGAGGATTGTTTGAATGGCTTATGTTGTCACTGAAAATTGTATTCAATGCAAATACACCGATTGCGTGGATGTTTGCCCGGTCGATTGCTTTGTAGAGGGCCCCAACTTTCTGGCAATCAACCCTGACGAATGCATTGATTGCACCCTGTGTGTTGCCGAGTGCCCTGCTGAAGCGATTTACGCAGAAGATGATGTCCCTGCTGACCAGCAGGAATTCATTGCCCTGAATGCACGCCTGTCCGCTATCTGGCCCACCATTACTGGCCGCAAGGATCCACTGCCTGACGCTGACACCAATAACGGCAAAGCTGGCAAGCGCGATCTGCTGGTCGAATAGTTTTAGCCCGGATGTTTAAGGCCTTGCCCGTCATGGCCAAAAAAAGCCAAGCCCCTGTTGGGGCTTTTGCTTTTGGCACTCGGCCGTGGGCAACCGTCACCACTCATGTGATGCATAAGCCCTCACCGCTTACCCGCTCGCGCATGACGCCCGCCACATCATAGATAGCGCCCACATGAGCCATCGCAACGCCCAAGAGGTGCTGGAAAGCATATTCGGTTACAACCAGTTCCGAGGCCCCCAGCAAGACGTCGTTGAACATCTGGCGCAAGGTGGCGATGCGCTGGTGTTGATGCCCACGGGTGGTGGGAAATCACTGTGTTATCAGATTCCCGCGCTGTTGCGTCCTGGCCTGGCGATTGTCGTCTCGCCACTGATCGCGCTCATGCAGAATCAGGTCGAGGCATTGCAGCAGCTTGGCGTGGAAGCTGCGTTCCTCAACTCCAGCCTGCAGGCAGATGCCGCCTATCAACTGCAGCAACGCATCCTTTCCGGTGACATCAAGATTCTGTATGTGGCGCCGGAACGCCTGATGCTGAGCAGCTTTCTTTCATTGCTGGACGAAGTGCAGGCGCACATCGGCCTTGCGCTGTTTGCCATTGATGAAGCGCACTGCGTCTCGCAATGGGGGCATGATTTCCGTCCGGAATACCGCCAGCTCACGATATTGCATGAGCGATTCCCCGATGTGCCACGGGTAGCCCTCACCGCCACAGCGGACGCCCCTACCCGCGCCGAAATCATCGAGCGGCTTAACCTTGAGCATGCCCGCCAGTTCATCTCCAGCTTTGACCGCCCGAATATTCGCTACCGCATTGTGCTGAAAAACAATGCGCGCCAGCAGCTGGAGCAATTCCTTGAAACCGAGCACCCCAACGACGCTGGCATCGTATATTGCCTGTCGCGGCGCAAGGTAGATGAAACCGCCGCCTGGCTGCAAAGCCGCGGTTGGAATGCCCTGCCTTACCATGCTGGCCTTGATGCCGCGACGCGAGAAAAGCATCAACGCCAGTTCCTGCGCGAAGAAGGCATCATCATGGTGGCGACCATCGCCTTTGGCATGGGCATAGACAAACCCAATGTGCGCTTCGTGGCGCATCTGGACCTGCCGAAAAGCATGGAAAGCTATTACCAGGAAACCGGCCGCGCCGGGCGCGATGGCCTGCAAGCCAATGCCTGGATGGCCTATGGACTGGGCGATGTAGTCTCGATGCGGCAAATGCTGGACTCGGGCGATGCGCCAGAAGAACGCAAACGCGTGGAGCGACAGAAACTGGATGCCCTGCTCGGCTTTTGCGAGGCCACCGGCTGCCGCCATCAGGGCATATTGCGCTACTTTGGCGAAGCCCACCCTGGCGATTGCGCCCAGTGCGACAACTGCCTGACACCGCCGGAGACCTGGAATGCCACCGAAGCCGCCCGCATGGCGCTCTCCTGCGTGTATCGCACCGGGCAGCGCTTTGGCACGGGGCATCTGATTGATATCCTGATCGGCAAAGTGACGCCGCAAGTGGAGAGATTCAACCATCAGCAAGTCAGCACCTTTGGCATAGGCAAGCAATACAGCGTGGCGCAATGGAGCAGCGTATTCCGGCAACTGGCAGCCAGCGGTTTGCTTGAGGTCGATATTGCGGCCTATGGGGGGTTGCGCCTGACCGAGGCAGCGCGCCCTGTATTGCGCGGTGAATGTGAAGTCTGGCAACGTCAGGACCCGACCCCTGCAGGCAACCGCATGAGTAAGGCCGAGCGCAGCTCCCGTGCCAAGGAAGCCTTTGCAGGCGCGCAAGATGATCCCTTATGGCAAGCGCTGCGTGCCAAACGCATGGAACTCGCCAAGGAGCAAGGTGTGCCGCCTTATGTCATCTTCCATGACAGCACCTTGCTGGAAATTCTCAACCGCAAACCGCAGAGCCTGACCGAGCTGGGCCAGATAGGCGGCGTGGGGCAAGCCAAGCTGGCACGCTACGGCGACGATTTCCTGAAAGTATTGGAAGACCACGCCTGAGTATCAGGACCGCCTATCCTCCGCCGTTATTGGCATGTCGATCGTTAGCTACATTCGTGTAAACGCCAGATACCTCTTGGCGAGAACTGTTGACTACTTCGCCTGACTGACAGGATCGCCTGGTGGAGACCACACCAGGCTGGCGCGCGTGACCAGAAACCCCAGTAGCAAATACCCCGCCATACCCAAGGCCAATCCGGCGGGATGATGCCAGAGCAAGGGGATCAGCAAACCGGCAGAGACGGTTGCCAGCAACATCTGCATGAATGCCTGGCCAGACGATGCGGTGCCGCGCAATTTTGGCATGCGGTCCAATGCGGCAATCGACAGGTTGGGCAACACCAACGCAGAGCCTATGTTATAGAGCACAATGGGGGCGATATTCCATAAAGGCTGCGGTGGCAGCAACCAGCACACCAGCATATTCAATATGGCGGCCATCGCCATCCAGCCATATCCCAGGTGAATGATGTGGTGCGCACTATAGCGACCGGCACTGTGGCGAGCCAGGTAGGAGCCGAGCATCATGCCGCAAACAGTCGGGATGAACATCCAGCCAAACTGCTGCGGCCCAAGACCAAGGTGCTCGACCAGAAAGACCGGTGCCGCCAGCACATACACAAAAAACCCCGCAAAATTGGCGCCCACGGCGACGACCAGTTTCAGATATTCCCTATCGCCAAATACCTGGGCATAGCCCTGCCAAACGGCCTGCGCCGAAAGTGGACGGCGCTTTTCGGGCGGCATGGTTTCCGGTAGCCAACGCTGCACACACAGCATGGCGAGCACTGCATACAAAGCCAGAAACACAAAAATAGCCTGCCAGTGTATCCCCAGCAGCCAGCCACCCATGATGGGCGCTATCGCGGGTGCCAGGCCAAACATCATCTGCAGTTGCGCCATCACCCGCTGCGCCATCACGCCTTCAAACAGATCGCGCACCATGGCCCGCGCCACCACATTGCCCGCGCCTGCGGATAGCCCCTGAATCACCCGAAAGAACCACAGGGTTTCTACATTGCTGGCAAATGCGCAGCCGATGGACGCCAGCGTAAAGATGCCCAACCCGATATAAATCGTCCGCAAGCGACCAATCGCATCTGAAATCGCGCCATGCCAGAGTGTCATCAAGGCATATGGCAACAGATAGGCGGTGAGACTTTGCTGGATGGCCAGATTGTCGGTATGAAAATCCTGCGCCAGCGTATGAAATGCTGGCAGGTAGGTATCAATGGTGAATGGCGCCAGCGCAGCCAGGCCAGCCAGCAGGAATGACAAGGTAAGAGCGGAGGCTTTATGCATGTGGGTAATTATATGAGGTGTGTGACATCCATGGAGCACAAAAAAGCGCGCTGGGGAGCAACGCGCTTTTCTGACTGACTATGCTGACACAGGCGATTACCAATTGCTGATCGCCCTGGTGTTATGGCAAGGCATGAAACTCCTTGACCAGTTCGGGGGCTTCGCCAGCGGCAATACGCCGCGAGTTTTTGTCATTGCGGAAGACAATGGGCTGCGCCTGCAATTGCGGGTTCTTGGCATCCTCAATCGCTTTTTCAATCAGATGGTGATTGGGCGACAGCGTACATACCGGGTCAGCGCTCTCTGCATCGCCTGACAACAGGAAGGCCTGGCATCGACAGCCACCCAGATCCTTTTCTTTTTCCGGGCAACTGCGACATGGCTCTTTCATCCAGTCATCGCCACGGTATTTATTGAATGCCGGCGACTCTTTCCACGCCCACTCCAAGCCATGTTCACGCACATTGGGGAATGCCATGCCCGGCAATACGCGGGCAGAATGGCAAGGCAGCACATCGCCATTGGCGGTCACAATCATGAATACCTCGCCCCAGCCGTTCATGCATTTCTTGGGACGATCCGAGAAGTAATCCGGCACCACGAAGAAAATCTTCATCTTGTTGCCGACCTTTTGACGGAACTCATTGGTGATCATCTCGGCATGATCAATCTGTTCCTTGGTCGGCATCAGCTGGCTACGGTTGATCAGCGACCAGCCGTAGTACTGCGTATTGGCGAGCTCGACATAATCCGCGCCCAGAGCCTCGGCCATCTCCAGAATTTCCTTGATATGGCCGATGTTGTAGCGATGGATCACCACATTCAGCACCATGGGGTAGCCATGGCCCTTGATCATGGCCGCTACCTTTTTCTTCAGCTCAAAGGTTTTGGTGTTGGTAATGAAGTTGTTGATCTCTTCAGTAATGTCATGCATGGAGAGCTGGATATGATCCAGCCCGCCTTCTTTGAATTCCTGTATGCGTTTTTCCGTGAGGCCTACACCGGAGGTGATCAGGTTGCTGTAATAGCCCAGCTGGCGCGCTTCGCGCACGATGTCTTCAATATCATCACGCAACAGCGGCTCGCCGCCGGAGATACCCAGCTGCAGCGCCCCCATTTTGCGCGCATCGCGCAGGGCCTGTATCCACTGTTCGGTGGTCAGCTCATTCTGGGTGTGCTTGTCGTAATCGGTCGGGTTATAGCAAAACGCGCAATGCAGCGGGCAGCGATAAGTGACTTCGGCCAGCAGCCACAGGGGCTGGGTGTTGGTTTTGGAGGCGGCGACGCCGTTATTGCCTGTAGTAGTCATGATGACGCTCCTTGCAACCTTAGTTTTGCAACCTTAAGTTTTTAAACATTAGTTGCGTTTTTCCAGCCAGGCTTTTTCAAGCGCCAGCTGGAGCATGGCGAGAATGTCAGCCTCAATATCCGTGGCATCCGGGAAAGCCTGTTGCAGCTCGGTGACAATATCCGCAACGGTTTTATTGCCATCCACCCGTTTGATCACTTCACCGGCGCCGCCATTAAGCTTGATCATGCCTTCGGGGAACAACAGCACATAGCATTGCTGCGCCTCTTCCCACTGAAAGCGGTAGTGGCGGGCCAGACTGTAAATATCAGCGGGGTTGACGGAGGTAGTCACGATCTTCAACCTTAATATCGGTAGAGGCCAGCATGATGGCGTCAGCAATGACCCACAGCACGTCCAGCTTGAATTGGAGAATATCCAGCGCCTTTTCCTGCATTTCACGGCTCTGGCTGAAGTAGTCCAGCGTCACCGCCAAACCCTGCTCCACATCGCGGCGGGCTTCGGTCAGACGCTTCTTGAAATAAATCAGGCCTTCTTCCTTTACCCAGGGATACATGCTGGGCCAGGAACTGATGCGTTGCTGGTGAATGTGCGGCGCAAACAGCTCGGTCAGTGACGAACACACCGACTCCTGCCATGGACGCTGACGGGCAAAATTGATATAGGCATCCACGGCAAAACGGACGCCAGGACTGACCAATCGCAGCGAAGTCACATCCTCACGCGTCAGGCCAACGGCCTCGCCCAGCTTGATCCAGGCTTCAATACCGCCTTCGGCAGTGCCATCACCATCATGGTCGATAATGCGCTGTATCCAGCCTTTGCGGATTTCCTTGTCCGGGCAGTTGGACATGATGGCCGCGTCTTTTTGCGGAATACCGATCTGGTAATAAAAGCGGTTAGCCACCCAGCATTGCAGCTGCTCGCGGGTGAGCTTGCCCTCATACATCATCACGTGGAAGGGATGATAGATATGGTAACCCTTGCCCTTCTCACGCAGCTTTTCCTCAAACTCTTCACGACTCCATGGTGCACTCATGATGATCTCCGTCTATCTTGGTATTTTTATAATCTGGGTTTTATAAAACGATATCCATACCGTCATAGGCAACTTCAATGCCATGACGTTCCAGCTCGGCCCGCTCGGCGGAGTCCTCCCGCAGAATCGGGTTGGTATTGTTGATGTGAATCAGCACCTTGCGGGCTTTCTTGTAGGGAGACAAGGCTTCCATCATGCCACCCTCGCCTGACTGTGGCAGGTGGCCGATGCTGCGGGCTGTCTTGGTCATTAGGCCCATGTCGATCATTTCGGTATTGGTCCAGAATGTGCCATCCACCATGATGCAGTCTGCCTGCTCCAGCAAGGGTGGCAGGTGTGGCTCAATCTCGCCCAAGCCCGGGGAATACCAGCACTTCTTGCCAGTATTGGTGTCTTCGATCAGCACGCCTATGGTGTCACCTGGGTGTGGATCATTACGATGCGGCGAATACGGTGGCGCCGCGCTTTTGAGGGCAACGGCCGTAAAGCGCAGGTTGGCAGCGCCGGGGATTTCAAAGGTCGTTTGTCCATCCACCGCAATTGGATGATGATTGACGCCGCAATAATGCCCCAGGATATTCAACAAGGGATTACCCGTGGTCAGATCCTGATACACCATGTCGGTACACCAGATTTCACGCTTCACCTGGCCCTCGCGCAACATCAGCAGACCAGTGGTGTGATCGATCTGGGCGTCGATCAGCACAATGCCCACAATACCGCTGTCGCGAATCGCGCGGGCGGGCTGTAAAGGCGGGAATTCCTGGATTTGCTGCAGAATATCGGGAGAGGTATTGAACAATACCCAGTTGATGCCATCGCCACTCACGCAGATGGAAGATTGGGTACGACGTTTGGCCTTGATCGTGCCTTTGCGCAAGCCATCACAATTGGGACAGTTGCAGTTCCACTGCGGAAAGCCGCCGCCAGCGCCAGCGCCTAGTACATGAATTTGCATGCTTGTTCTTCTCTCTCAAAACTGGATGCGGGGTCTTTGTTTTAATTTCCAGATCCCCGTTGGATGATGCCTGAATACTCTCACAAAACAGCACTCAGGCATCATTCAGTACAAGTCGGGCCGGAATCCCGGCCCGTCTTGCGTAACCTGCAAGCAATCGAATTAGCGATTGCAAACGTACATGGTTACTTCAAAGCCGAAACGCATTTCAGTAGCTTCTGGTTTGGTCCACATGTTGATTCTCCTTAATTATGGGTTTGAAACACTGGCATCAACCGCATGTTGCTTGGCTTGCGTTGATGTGTAGTCATTGTGCATCTCCCTTACTCAAGGCAACAGGGCAAAAACAACCAAAGCATGCTCATGATAATCATGAAGTCTGGTACCGAAAATGCGCGCAACGCGACTATTCATGCGGTATTCAGGCGATGCTGCGTCCCAGGATTCCGGCAATGCCCCGCAACTCGCCCATCAGCGTTTGCAACTCTTGCGGGTTCAGCGCCTGATCAGCATCGCACCAGGCATCGCAGGGGCTGGGGTGCATTTCGACCAGCAAGCCATCGGCCCCGGCCGCCACGGCCGCCCGCGACAAGGCGGGCACCATCCAGGCTTTGCCGCCGGCATGTGATGGGTCCACAATCACCGGCAAATGGGTTTCCTTTTTAAGCACGGGAATCGCTGTCACATCCAGCACATTGCGGTAGGCCGTTTCAAAGGTGCGTATGCCGCGCTCGCAGAAAATAATATTGTGATTGCCACCGGCGGCAATATATTCAGCGGCCATCAACCATTCGCTGATGGTGGCCGACATGCCACGCTTGAGGATGACCGGCACGTTAATGCGCCCCACCTCTTTCAGTAGATCAAAATTCTGCATATTGCGCGTACCGATCTGTATCACATCCACGCCATAGTCCATGAACATAGGCAATTGCCGCACATCCATAAGCTCGGTCACGATAGGCAGATTCTCGGCATCTGCCGCCTGTCGGAACATCTCCAGCCCTTCCACCCCCGTGCCTTGAAAGGTATAAGGACTGGTACGGGGTTTGAATGCGCCGCCGCGCATCAATCGCACGCCGGCCGCTTTCACTGCGCTGGCAGATGCCGCCATCTGTTCAGGCGTTTCCACCGAGCAAGGGCCCGCAATAACTTGCACTTGCGAGCCACCTAGCGGAATCCCACGGATATGGATGACGGTGTCCTCAGGATGCCACTCCCGCGCCACGATTTTATAAGGCTTGAGAATATGCAGTGCCTGCTCAACGCCAGCCATGGTCTCAAACATGACCTGATCCAGCTTGCGCTCATCACCAATCGCGCCAATCACGGTACGCTCGGTGCCGCGGGATACATTCACCCCCAGCCCCTGCTCTTCAATGCGTGCCACAATGGCGGCCACATCGCGATCACTCGCCTCCCGGTGCATGACAATAATCATCGTGCTTTCCTCATGACGTCACTCTTTGGCGATCAGCCACGGCAGATGGACTCCAGTACTTGCAAGAAGCGGGCATTCTCGTCAAACAGACCGATACTGACGCGCAGGTAATCCGGCATTTCGTACGCCGCGATCGGACGTACGATCACCCCTTGCTGCAATAGCTGCTGATAGACCTTGCCAGCCTCGGCAATCTTGAAGCTGACAAAGTTGCCATGCGATGGAATGTACTCTAGGCCCAGGGCATGCAGCCCCTGAGTGATTTGCGCCATGCCGGCCTGATTGAGGGCAAAGCTGCGCAGGACAAACTCCTCATCATCCAGCGCCGCCACAGCAGCAGCCTGAGCAATACTGTTCACATTAAATGGCTGGCGCACGCGATTCATCATGTCAGCCACATCCGGCGAGGCCATGCCAAAACCGATGCGCAACCCGGCCAGGCCATAGGCCTTGGAAAAGGTACGCGAAATAATCAGGTTCTCAAACTTGCCCAACCAGTTGATGGCTTCCGATTTGTGATCAAGCGCAAGGTACTCATCATATGCCTCATCCAGCACCACCAATACCTCGCGTGGCAAACTGGCGATAAAGTCATGCAGCGCCTGCTTGCCCAGTAACGTACCTGTGGGGTTATTCGGATTGGCAATGAACACCATGCGGGTACGAGGTGTCACAGCTGCCCGCATCGCAGTAAGATCGTGACCAAAATTCACTGCAGGAACCGTAACGCCTTTTGCTCCTACTGCCTGGGTCACCAGAGCATAGACCGCGAAGGCATGCTGTGAATACACAGCCTCTGTTCCGGCATGCAGAAAAGCCCGCGCAGCCAATTCCAGAATGTCGTTGGAACCATTACCGAAGACCAGTTGGTCAGGCTTGACCGCAAATTTGCTACAAACAGCATCGCGCAACGCGAAACTGTTGCCATCTGGATAGCGGGCAATATCATGCAAGGCTTCCTCTATGGCCATGCGGGCCTTGGAACCTACACCTAAAGGATTTTCATTGGAGGCAAGCTTGATGATGTTTTCAGGCTGCAAACCCATTTCCCGTGCCAGATCACTGATCGGTTTTCCTGGCTGGTAAGGGGCAATGGAGCGGATATAAGCGGGTGCGAGATCGCACATTCTAGTCACGATAAACCTCTTGCTGTTAGGTCAAAAAAATAAAAAGCGGCCAGGCCGCTACTTGCATGCCGTTAGCGGGCCAGTCTTAATCCATGGCAGCTACCGCAATGCCATCCTTGCTCATGCGTTTGACATGATACATGGCCTGGTCAGCACGGCGCACCACATCAATCGCCGTGGCATGTGGGTACGGGAACATGCAGATACCGATACTGGCAGACACTGAATTGCTATTGAATGCATTGATGGAGGTGAGCGGTATGCGCAACTGCTGCAACAACTTATGGGCAAAAGCCTCCGCCTCCTCCTGGGTCTGGATATCCTTGGCGAGCACGAAAAATTCGTCCCCACCTAGTCTTGCCAAGGTATCGGCCTCGCGCATGACATTCTTGAAGCGCGCCGACACCTCTTTCAACACCATATCGCCTACGGCATGTCCATAGGTGTCGTTGATCGGCTTGAATTTATCCAGGTCTATGAATAATCCGGCGCATACCTGGCTGTTACGCGAAGCGTAGTGGATGGCCTGCTCGATGCGATCGTGTAGCAGCTCACGATTGGGCAGGCCCGTCAGCCGGTCGTGCAGGGCGCGCTCCTGCTGCAGATAACGTTCGTTATCCAACTCTTTTTCGCGCAGGAAAAGTTGACGACTTTGCTTTTCATTCATGTAGCTGGCAAAGGCACCAATGATATTCGCCGAGATGATGAAAAAATCATAACTGGTCATATCCAGGTTTGGCATGTCACGCAAGCCCCAGAACAGCAGATTGAAAATCAGCAGCAGCAGGACAGAAACACCCGTGGCATACACAAAACGCAAGCCGGAAAAGGTATGGCACCAGAAGGTGATGATAATGAGGCCGGCATAGTAAAAATTGATGGCATCTGGCGGCAGATAACTCATCTTGGCAAACAACCCGATGCCCGCAAACAAGCCGGTGATGCCAATTAACTGCTGGTGATAACGGGTGAATTTTTTGGTGAAGCTGATGGCAAACACGGCAAACCCGATCATGAGCACCATGGTGCGCACATACCAGACCTTGATCACGGCCTCTGGCGTGACAAACAGCACATCCAGAAAGCCATACAAGCCGTACATGACCGCGCCAAGCAGCAAGCCCATGCGCGCCTGGCCTTTGACCGAGGGCATCAGGTAATGCAGATAGAGCGTTTCAAGCCGTTTGTTGATGAAACTAAGGGACCACGGGTGCAGGCTTGCAGATCGCAAAATGTCTCGACTGATAAGCATAGGCCTCGAATCGTGTTTAGTTGATGATTACATCATATAACTGCAACGGGATAAGAACCTAATACCTTGAGCATGGATGCCCGCTTTTTAAGCTCTTCCAAGGCTTGTGACACTGAAGCATCGAGATGGTGCCCTTCAACATCGACAAAAAACACATACTCCCACATGCCGATTTTCGAAGGGCGGGATTCAAATTTGGTCATGCTGACCTGATACTCGGCAAGAGGGGCCAGCAAGGAAACCACCGCACCTGGAACGTTTTTGGCGGCAATCACGAGTGAGGTCTTGTCCTGACCAGACGGGGCGACATCGTGATTGGCAAGAATAAGAAACCGCGTGGTATTGCGTGGATCATCTTCGATGCTGGCGGCAAGCACTTGTAAATCAAACAGCTCGGCAGCACGCTTGCTGGCAATCGCCGCGACACCTTGGCCTGCGGATGCATGTTTGGCGAGACGTGCAGCCTCGGCATTGCTGACAACGGCCTGGCGCTCAGCATGCGGCAAATACCGGTTCAGCCACTCATGGCATTGTCCCAGCGATTGCGCGTGGGAATAAACGATCTTGATATCATTGAGGTCAGCCGCCGTTGACAGCAGATTGTGATGCACAGGCAGCTCAATCTCACCACAAATATGCAGACTGGTCGCCATCAGTAGATCCAGTGTGCGGCCAACCGCGCCTTCGGTCGAGTTTTCTACCGGCACGACCCCATAATCTGCTGCCCCAGACTCCACCATGCGGAAGACTTCATCAATCGAAACACACTCCATGGGCGATGTCAGGCCACCAAACTGCTTGTTGGCTGCCTCTTCACTGAAGGTGCCTACCGGCCCCAGAAAAGCGACGGTGAGCTCTTTTTCCAGCGCACGGCAATTGGACATGACACCCCGAAAAATGGCAGTCACGGCTTCAGCAGATAACGGTCCCTGATTGGCATCCAGCAAACGGCGCAACACCTGCGCTTCACGTTCTGGGCGATAGATGGGACCGCCATTTTTCAGGGTACCGATTTCACGTGCCAGACGCGCACGGGCATTGACCAGCTCCAACAACTGGAGATCAATGGCATCAATCTGGTCACGACATTGTTTGAGTTGGTCGCTCATGAATATTTCCTAGCCTTGCGCACGCTCAAATTCCTGCATAAAACTTACCAACGCCTGCACGCCTTCGATAGGCATGGCGTTGTATATCGATGCTCGCATGCCACCGACGAGCTTATGGCCTTTCAGCTGCAACAAGCCGCGCTGCTGTGCCTGCTTGAGAAACTCCGCATCCAGGGCTGTATTGCGCAGAGTGAATGGCACGTTCATGCGCGAGCGGTTGTCAGGCGCAATGGGTGAAACATACAGGCTGGATTCGGCAATGTAATCGTACAGCATGGCAGCCTTGCGGATATTCCGCTCTTCCATGGCAGTCAGGCCGCCATTGGCTTTCAGCCATTTGAACACCAGACCCGCTATGTAGATGCCATAGGTAGGAGGCGTGTTGTACATGGAGTCATTATCGGCGTGAATCTTGTAGTCCAACATCGTGGGCGTGCCTGGCAAGGTCTCGCCAATCAGATCTTCGCGGACGATCACAATGGTCAATCCGGCAGGCCCGATGTTTTTTTGTGCACCGGCATAGATCAGGCCATAGCGGCTGACATCAATCGGGCGGGAAAGAATATGAGACGACATATCGCAGACCAAGGGCACATGTCCGGTATCAGGCGTCCAGAATATCTCAACCCCACCAATGGTTTCATTGGAGGTGTAATGCACATAAGCTGCATCAGGATTCAGCTTCCATACACTCTGCTCGGGCGCATACGTGTAATGGCGGTCAGCCGAAGAGGCTGCCACATTGACCTCGCAATACTTGCGCGCTTCGGCAATGGCTTTTTGCGACCAGATGCCAGTGTCAATGTAGTCTGCCGCTTTCTTGTTCTTCAGCAGATTGAGCGGGATCATGGAAAACTGCGCATGTGCCCCGCCCTGCAAAAACAGTACCTTGTAATTGGCAGGAATGGCGAGCAATTCACGTAAATCCGCTTCCGCTTCCGCCGCGATGGACATGAATTCCTTGCCGCGGTGCGACATTTCCATGACGGACATGCCGGAGCCGTGCCAGTCCAGCATTTCAGCTGCGGCCTGCTGCAGCACCTCCTTGGGCAATACCGCAGGCCCTGCCGAAAAATTATAGATCTGCGTCATTCCCCGCCCCCAGTTTTTTAGTTATTCATCGGCATCATCAGTCTCGACCACTTTTTCGAGGCCAGACAGTTTTTCATTTTCACCCAGATTGATCAGGGTGACGCCTTGGGTAGCCCGGCCCAATTCACGGATTTCCTTGACGCGGGTCCGAATCAGCACACCACCGGTGGTGATCAGCATGATTTCATCTTCATCATTCACCAGACGCGCAGCCACGACACTGCCATTGCGCTCGCTGGTAGCAATGGCCTTCACGCCCTGCGTGCCGCGACCGGAGTGACGGAAGTCGGACAGCACGGTACGTTTGCCATAACCGTTTTCAGTAGCGACCAGTACGGTTTGCTTGTCATCCTCGGCAATCAGCAACGAGATCACGCGCTGCTTGGCCATCAACTTCATGCCGCGCACACCGCGCGTGTTGCGGCCCATGGCACGTACATCTTCTTCATCGAACCATACCGCTTTGCCGCCATTGGATACCAGCACGATATCGTTGGCACCATTGGTCACCTCAGCGCCAATCAGGTAATCACCATCATCCAGATTAATCGCAATAATGCCGGCGCGACGTGGGTTGGAGAACTCAACCAGCGCGGTCTTTTTCACTGTACCTTGGGCAGTTGCCATGAAAATGAAGTGATTTTCGTCGAACTCTTTCACTGGCAGGATGGCATTGATCTTCTCGCCATCTTCCAGCGGGAACAGATTGACGATAGGCTTGCCACGGCTGATACGGCTGCCTTGCGGCACTTCGTAAACCTTGAGCCAGTAGACGCGACCACGGCTGGAGAAGCACAGAATGTAATCGTGCGTATTGGCCACGAACATCTTGTCGATGAAATCATCTTCTTTAGTAGCGGTCGCCTGCTTGCCACGACCACCGCGGCGCTGGGCACGATACTCATCCAGCGGTTGCGACTTCACATAGCCGGTATGCGACAGTGTCACCACCACATCTTGCGGGGTGATCAGATCTTCCAGCGATAAATCCTGTGCGTTGTGCACAATCTCACTGCGGCGCTCATCGCCGAATTGCTGGCGGATAGCTGCCAGCTCATCCACGATCATTTGCGTCACACGCTCGGGCTTGGCCAGAATATCGAGCAAGTCAGCGATGACATCCATCACTTCCTTGTATTCATTGACAATCTTGTCTTGCTCCAGACCAGTCAGGCGTTGCAGACGCATCTGCAGGATTTCCTGGGCTTGAACATCCGACAAACGATAGCCATTCGGTGTCATGCCAAAGTCGACTGACAAGCCATCAGGACGCGAGGCTTCCATGGCAGCACGCTTCAGCATTTCTTCCACCACAGGCGAAACCCAGGTGCGTGCCATCAGGGATTTCTTGGCTTCTGGGGGCGTAGGCGCTGCCTTGATCAAGGCAATCATTTCGTCTACGTTGGCCAGTGCGACGGCCAGACCTTCCAGCACATGACCGCGCTCGCGGGCCTTGCGCAATTCGTACACGGTACGGCGGGTAATGACTTCGCGACGGTGACGCAAGAAGGCTTCCAGCATCTGCTTCAGATTCAGCAGGCGTGGCTGACCATCCAGTAATGCCACCATATTCATGCCGAAGGTATCTTGCAGCTGGGTCTGCTTGTACAGATTGTTCAGGATGACTTCAGGAACCTCACCGCGCTTGAGCTCGATTACCACGCGCATGCCGGACTTGTCGGATTCGTCACGCAGATCGGAAATGCCTTCAATCTTCTTGTCGTTGACCAGCTCGGCAATTTTTTCGATCAGGGTCTTCTTATTGACCTGGTATGGCAGTTCATCAATGATCAGCGCCTGACGGTTGCCTTTTTCCATGTCTTCGACATGGGTACGGCCGCGCATGACCACGCGGCCACGGCCGGTACGGTAGCCTTCCTTGACACCCAGCGTGCCGTAGATAATGCCTGCGGTCGGGAAATCCGGTGCGGGAATGATATCTATCAGCTCATCCACCGTGGTTTCAGGATTTTTCAGCAAGACCAGACAGGCATCGACCACTTCATTCAGGTTGTGCGGCGGGATATTGGTTGCCATACCCACGGCAATACCGGAGCTGCCATTGATCAGCAGATTCGGGATACGGGCCGGCATGATGAGCGGTTCATGCTCCGAGCCATCGTAGTTGGGGCCAAAATCGACAGTTTCCTTGTCGATATCGGCAAGCAGCTCATGCGCAATCTTCGCCATCCGGATTTCGGTGTACCGCATGGCAGCTGCATTATCACCGTCCACCGAACCGAAGTTACCCTGACCATCGACCAGCATGTAGCGCAAGGAGAAATCCTGCGCCATACGCACGATGGTGTCATACACGGCAGTATCCCCGTGTGGGTGGTATTTACCGATGACGTCACCGACGATACGGGCAGACTTTTTATAGGGTCGATTCCAGTCGTTACTCAGCTCGTGCATGGCAAAAAGCACACGGCGATGCACGGGCTTCAGGCCATCACGAACGTCTGGCAGTGCACGTCCGACGATCACGCTCATGGCGTAATCGAGGTAGGAACGGCGCATCTCGTCTTCGAGGCTGATAGGGAGGGTTTCTTTTGCGAACTGATCCATGTGGGCTATCGGCATAAAGTGGCTGTAAAGACCCCGATTTTAACACGATACGCCACACAGGGCATGCCTCTTTAAGCCGCGCACATCACAGCATCCAGCCGTTGCCAGACAAGGCGATGGCGCTATCCAATTCTTCATTTGCGGTGTAGTCTGGCACGCTGTTAGAATTTTTCATTTATTCATCAAAAAGGAGATCAATATGGCCGTACTTGTTGGCAAACCCGCCCCCGATTTTACTGCTGCTGCCGTGCTGGGTGACAATACGATCAAGGAAGACTTCAATCTGGCAAGCTACATCAAAGGCAAGGCCGCTGTCATTTTCTTCTGGCCATTGGACTTCACCTTCGTCTGCCCTTCCGAGCTGATTGCGTTCGATCACCGTCTGGATGAATTCAAGAAACGTGGTATTGAAGTGATCGGTGTTTCCATCGACTCTCACTTCACCCATCTGGCATGGAAAAATACGCCCGTGGAAAAAGGCGGCATCGGCAAAGTCGGCTACCCTATGGTGGCGGATATCAAGCATGAAATCGCCAAGGCTTACGATGTAGAGGCTGACGGTGGCGTTGCTTACCGCGGCACCTTCCTGATCAACAAACAAGGCATTGTGGTAAATCAGGTTGTAAACGACCTGCCTCTGGGCCGTGATATTGATGAGACGCTGCGCATTGCAGACGCCCTGCAATTCTTTGAAGAACATGGCGAAGTCTGCCCTGCCGGCTGGAAAAAAGGCAAGGCAGGCATGGACGCTTCTCCTGAAGGCGTAGCGAAATACCTGGCAGATAACGCCGCTTCGCTCTAAAGCACGGCAACACTATCGGGCAGATACTCTGCCCGCCATAAAAGCAAAAAGGGGCAACGCCCCTTTTTGCTTTTTACATCCTGAAGATACAGAACCCTGCCGCTTATTTGCCGCGACCACCTACCGCAATCACCACGACGCCAGCCACTATCGCCACAATACCCAGCACATTCGGGATGGGGATATTCTTTTCAGTTTCAGCCGTGGCCTTCACAGGACCAATCTGCATTACGGTTTCCTCGGACGAATAACTGATGTTTTTATACACCAGCGCCGCTGCACCCAAGGCAATCAATATCAGACCAACTACGACAGAGGATTTCATCTGGATTCCTTTCTTCTAGTTAAAACGTGGAATGACTTGCCTCAAAACTTCTTGCGGGCTTCTTCAAAGGCTTTGCGTATGTTTTCCCATGCCGCATCGCCACCCTTCTTCAGCTCCTGCCAAGCTTCGCCTGCGGACTCCTTGACCTCGCCAACGCGGATCTTGGCTTCCTCACGCTTTGCCTTCAAGGCCTCAATCTGCTGCTCATATTTGATCCGCAATTCCGCTTCAGCCTTGCGGGCCTTGGCTTCCAGCACATCAATATCGGCTGACCACTCATCCAGTTGCAGCTTCAGCTTTTCCAAATATTCGTCTTTCAAACTCATGCTAATGACTCCCATATTGTTATTGGATACCAACATACTACAGTGTGACTAACGGCAATAAAAAAAGTGCTGGGCCAATCTGGCTATCTTTAAAATACCCAAGCTAATACTAGCGTGTCAGCAACAGCAGATCAGATTTCAAGTCTTCAATGTGCTCCAGACCTACGGCTATGCGCACCAGCCCATCGCCAATGCCTGCAGCAGCCCGTGCCTCCGGGCTCACCCGACTATGCGTTGTCGTTGCCGGATGCGTGATGGTGCTCTTCGCATCCCCCAGATTAGCGGTAATGGAAATAAGGCGAGTAGCATCAATCAAGCCCCAGGCAGCATCCTTGCCACCCTTAAGATCAAAGGAAACAATGGCTCCGCCGCCGCTTTGCTGGCGCATGGCCAGCGCATGCTGCGGATGCGATGGCAAACCTGGGTAATACACCCGGGCAACCGCTGGTTGCTGCTCCAGCCAGGTGGCGAGGGCCAGGGCATTTTGCACGTGGGCGGCCATGCGTACATGCAGCGTCTCCAGGCCTTTCAGAAATACCCAGGCATTGAATGCACTCATGGTCGGCCCGGCAGTACGCAGGAAGCCATATACCGGCTCCAGCACATCACGGCGCCCCAGAACAGCGCCTCCCAGGCAACGCCCCTGCCCGTCTATGTATTTGGTAGCAGAGTGAATCACGATGTCAGCCCCAAGCGCCAAAGGCTTCTGCAAGGCAGGCGTGCAGAAACAATTGTCCACTGCCAGCAAGGCACCAGCCTCATGGGCGATCCCTGCCAAAAGAGGAATGTCGCACACTTCGGTCAGCGGATTGGACGGCGTTTCCACAAAAAACAATTTGGTGTTCGGCTTGACGGCGGCACGCCACTCATCGGGATCCGTCAAGGAAACGAACGTGGTCTCCAGCCCCCAGCGCTTGAGGATATTGCTGAACAGTTGCACCGAGGTACCAAAAATACTGCGCGATGCCACGACATGATCGCCTGCCGAGCATAAGCCCATGACTGTCGCCAGAATAGCTGCCATGCCCGATGAGGTCGCCACGCAGAACTCCGCGCCCTCCAGCGCTGCCAGTTTGTTTTGAAACATGGTGACCGTGGGGTTGGTAAACCGCGAATAGATATTCCCCGGCTCTTGCCCTCCGAAGCGGGCCGCCGCCTGAGCTGCATTTTCAAAAACGAAGCTGGAGGTCAGAAACATCGCCTCGGAATTCTCGCCGAACTCGGTATGCTCGCTACCTGCACGAACCCCCAGGGTTTCCGCATGCCAATCTTGTGTCATTGTTATTTCCTTTCTACGCCAAGAACAAACCAGCACCGAGCATAAAAAAACCCGCAATAGCTGGCGCTAAAACGGGTTTATGCACTCGCTTTAGCTGAATTTATAAGGCGCCCGCAAGCTGAGTTAAATGAATTAATCTCAAATCGGCGCAAGTTCATGATAAGCCTGCAGGCGGTACTGGTCAAGGCCAAGACCGCCCGCGAACTCATGCTTACACAGCTTCCTCGTATTCCTTGATGGTAACGAGGTTCAGGTCCAGCTGAGTGCTGGAATTGGCTGGTTTTTGGTGACCAAGCTTATCGCCACGTGCGCTTTCAACGTTGTTGAGGTAAGTTTCGTCGATATCGCCGGTGACATAATTTCCATCAAAACAGGAACAATCAAACATCTTGATATCCGGATTGCTCAATTGCACCGCCTCAATCAATGCATCCAGATCCTGATAGATCAATGCATCCGCACCAATTTCTTCACAAATCTGCTGATCGGTACGGCCAGTGGCGAGCAATTCATCCCGGGTCGGCATATCAATGCCATATACGTTAGGGAAACGTACGGGAGGCGCTGCAGAGGCAAAATATACTTTGTTGGCACCCGCATCGCGGGCCATCTGCACGATCTGCTTGGAGGTCGTACCACGTACGATGGAGTCATCCACAAGCAAGACATTTTTGCCCTTGAACTCCATCCCGATCGGATTCAGTTTCTGGCGTACGGACTTTTTGCGCAACGCCTGACCAGGCATGATGAAGGTGCGGCCAATATAGCGATTCTTGATGAAGCCTTCACGATAAGTAAGATTCAGGGCATTCGCCAATTGCAGGGCGCTGGGGCGACTGGTGTCCGGAATCGGAATCACCACGTCGATATGCAGATCACCCCACTCCTTGGCGATTTTCTTGGCCAGACTCACCCCCATATGCAAGCGGGTCTGGTAAACAGACACCTTGTCGATCACCGAGTCCGGACGTGCCAGATAAACATATTCAAAAATACAAGGTGACAGCTTGGGCTTTTCAGCGCATTGGCGGGAGAAAAAATTGCCATCCATATCGATAAAAATAGCCTCGCCCGGCTCAACATCGCGTACCAACTTGAAGCCAAGCACATCCAGCGCCACGCTCTCAGAAGCAACGATATACTCAACGCCCTTCTCTGTTTCGGATTTGCCGATGACCAGAGGCCGAATCCCATTGGGATCACGGAAAGCCAGCAGGCCAAAATTGGCCACCATCGCCACGACGGCATACGCGCCCAGGCAGCGCTTGTGGACGCCAGCAACGGCTTCAAAAATCATGTCGCTATTCAGCACCGCACTATGGGCCGTGTGCTCAATTTCATGGGCGAGCACATTAAGCAATACTTCGGAATCGGAACTCGTGTTGATGTGACGCAGATCCTGACGGAACATTTCTTCCTTCAACTGCGTGGAGTTGGTCAGGTTACCGTTGTGACCAAGCACGATACCAAAAGGAGAGTTCACATAGAAAGGCTGGGCTTCGGCGGCTGATGAAGAGCCGGCTGTGGGGTAGCGCACATGGGCGATACCGGCATTGCCCTGCAGGCTGCGCATATGCCGAGTCTGGAAAACGTCCTGCACAAGACCATTATTCTTGTGCATGTAGAACGTATTGCCATCGCAAGTGACAATACCCGCTGCATCCTGCCCGCGGTGTTGCAGAACCAGCAATCCGTCGTAAAGCAACTGATTGACCGGGTTTTTACCGACAACGCCTATGATTCCACACATGGAGTGAGCACCTTAAAAAAACGAGAATTCCGATGAAGCGCGTACGACTGTGTATACCGAAAATGGTTCTTCAGTCGTACTTGACATGCTTAGTAATATCTTGCGGAAGCCATGGCAACACACTGACCACCATCGCTTCCAATGGCGCACTGAACATCGCATTGCGCCACCTTTCATCCTTGGGCACACTGGTCAGGCCGGCCAGAAAAACCAGCACGAGCAATATCAGCACACCGCGTAACAAACCAAATATCGCGCCAAGTGCGCGATCCAGCCAGCCCAGACCGACGGTCTTGAACAACTGCCCCAGCACAATCGCCACAAGGCTACACAATAGCAAGGTGGCTAAAAACAATATGAGGAACGCTGCCAGAAAACGCAAGGCTTCTGACGGAATGGCCTCAGGTAATAAAGGCGCCAGCTCCATGGTGTAAAGCTTGGCGACGAAAAATGCCGCCACCCAGCCAGCCAGCGCCAACACTTCGCGCACGAAACCGCGCATGACGCTCAATAATACCGAAAGCCCCAGTATGCCCAACACGGCATAGTCAAATACTGTCATCAGGGACAACCCCTCACTTGCTGGTAACCACCATGCCAGTCAGGCCAGCACCCTTGATCTTCTCCAATGCCTGCTCGGCTTGCGGGCGTGTGGAGTACAACTGACTGCGCAAGCGGATTTTAGGACCTTTAGGGGTATCCAGCTTTTCTGTATTGGATTTAATACCCAAGCCTGCCAGCTTCTGTTGCAACTGCTTGACGTTGTCCGGGTCTGAGAACACGCCGACTTGCACCAGAAAACCTGCGACTTTTTCAGCGGAATCCTTTTTGGCAGCCTCTACGACTGGTGGCTTGGTTTCCGCAGGCTTGGTTTCCGTAGGTTTGACGGGGTCGGAAGCCTTTGCCACTGGAGCCGAAGGGACTGTTTTAACAGGCGCTGGAGCAGCCGCAGCCTTGGCTGGTGCAGTCTTCGATGGCGCAACAGGCTCAGGACGCGAGTCAATAGGTGGTGACAGCGGAGCGATTTCGCCCGTTGCCTCAGGCTCAGTAACAGGTTGATCCTCTGGAATGGCAGAGTGCTCGGTAGTCGCCGTTGCTTCGGGTTTGACCGGAACAATCTTGGAGTTGAATTCGCTATCCTGGCTAGGAATGGAAATGGCAATTTCTTGCTGTGGCGCCTTGCTGGCACGATCATCAAGCAGCATGGGCAATACCGTCACCATCAGCAACACGAGCGCAACTGCACCAACCAGCCGTCTACGAGCACGCTTCTTGAATTGAATTTCCTGCTCGTTCAAATTATCAGAGGCCATGGGTAAAACATCCTAGTGGTTATCAGGTGACACGGGTAAAAGCTGCATGACATCAGCCACGGTGAAAAATGATCCGAATACGATAATTCTATCATTTTCGCCTGCATCTATACAGGCTTGCCTGTAGGCTTCAGCCACCGTTCGGTATATATGCACAGGAACATCGGGATCAATCTCGGTCACGGCATCTTGCAGTTGAATAGCTTTAGCACCCCGGATCTGGGGAATGTCAGCCAGATACCAGGCATGCACCGTGGCATGCACGGCCGACACCACCCCGGGGATATCCTTATCCGCCAGCATGGCAAAAACCGCCAAGGTTCGACCGGCATTCGCCTGGGCATTCAGATTGGATGCCAGCGCAGCTGCAGCGTGAGGGTTATGCGCCACATCGAGAATGACGCTGGGTGCTGACTGTCGTACATCAAAGCGCCCTGGGAGACTCACATGCTGCAAGCCGGCATGGATTGCCTGCACATGCACAGGCAGTTTGTCATGCAGCGATTGAATCGCGGTCAGCACAGCGGAAGCATTGGAAAGCTGGAAATCCCCTGCCAAGGCTGGCAAAGGCAAATCATGCAATATGAAATCATCCCACTGGTATTGCCAGCGACCAGATTGGACCTGGTAGTGAAAATCACGATGGATACAGAGCAGCTCTGCCTGGATGGTCTCTGCATGTTTCAGGAGAGCTTCTGGTGGCGATGCATCTGCACAAATGGCGGGACGTCCAGGACGATAGACGCCGGCTTTCTCGAAACCGATGCTTTCCCGGTTATCGCCGAGATAATCCATATGATCCAGATCAATACTGGTAACGATGGCAACATCGGCATCAACGACATTCACGGCATCGAGCCGCCCGCCCAGACCAACCTCCAGAATCACGACATCCAGTGCGTGCTGACAAAAACAGCACAAGGCAGCCAGGGTACCGAACTCGAAGTACGTCAATGCGGTATCGCCACGGGCCTTTTCAACGCGAGCAAACGCAGCACAGAGGTCAGCATCCGCAGCCTCACGGCCCATGATACGGACCCGCTCGTTGTACCGCAGAATGTGGGGGGAGGTATAACAGCCTGCGCGATAACCGGCTTGCAGATAGACCTGCTCCAGCATAGCGCAGGTGGACCCTTTGCCATTGGTGCCCGCGACAGTAATAACCACGAAATCAAGAGGCAGATCAAGGCGTTGCCTTACCGCCTGCACACGATCCAAGCCCATGGCGATAGACTTGGGATGTAACGCTTCTATGTATTGCAGCCAGCCCTGCAACGAGTCAGGCGACGTTGAAAGATCAGTCACAATACGAGGAGAATCAGGCAACAGCTGGTAATTTGGTCATGCTACTGATCAGGTTGGCCAGCTTGTCACGCATTTCACGGCGATCAACAATGATATCCACCGCGCCATGTTCCAGCAGGAACTCCGCACGCTGGAAACCCTCAGGCAGGGTTTCGCGAACGGTTTGCTCGATCACACGTGGACCGGCAAAGCCAATCAATGCTTGCGGTTCTGCAACAATCACATCGCCCAGCATGGCAAAACTGGCGGAAACGCCACCCATGGTCGGATCCGTCAACACCGAAATATATGGCAAGCCGGCACGACCAAGCGCGGTTAAGGCGGCGCTGGTTTTCGCCATTTGCATCAGCGAGAACAGGCCTTCTTGCATACGGGCGCCGCCACTGGCGGAAATGCATACAAAAGCGGAGCGACGCTCAATGGCGGCATTGACGCCGCGCACAAAGCGCTCACCGACCACCGACCCCATGGAACCACCCATGAACTTGAATTCAAACGCAGCGGCCACCACCGGCACAGCCTTGATGCTGCCTTGCAACACGATCAGTGAATCGGTTTCTCCCACATCGGCCTGGGAAGACTTGATGCGGTCGGCATAACGCTTGCTGTCCTTGAATTTCAGCGGATCGACCGGCTGCACTTCAGCACCAATTTCGGAACGCCCCTCTTCATCCAGCAGCATGGCCAAACGGGCACGCGCTGAAATCCGGTTGTGATAGCCACACTTGGGACAAACTTCAGCATTCTTTTCGAGATCGGTACGATACAGCACGGATTCACACGAAGGGCATTTGCTCCAGAGACCTTCTGGTACGGTCTTTTTATTAATGCCCGTCGGGCGATTGATCTTGGGGGGAAGTAGTTTTTGTAACCAGCTCATGGCATGTCCTTTTTAAGCAGCGTCTACCGCGATGCGCAATTCTTTCATCAGCGCAGCCACGTTATCAACGAGATTTTGATCATTGGATTGTTCCACAGCCTGCACCATACGGCTGCCCACCACCACAGCATCGCCAATGGCAGCAACCGCCGTTGCGGTAGCAGCATCACGCACACCAAAGCCCACGCCCACTGGCAAATCCGTCAGGGTGCGGATTTCGGCCACCTTCTGCGCCACCTCTTCAATATCGAGGTTTTTAGCGCCAGTCACCCCCTTGAGGGAGACATAGTAAACAAAGCCGCTGGCCTGATTCACAATCACCTCAACGCGAGCAGGCTCGGTTGTTGGCGATAACAGAAAAATGGGGTCAATACCGCGCGCCTGCAACAAGGCTGTGAATTCCTTGCACTCTTCTGGCGGGTAATCCACCGTCAGCACGCCATCCACTCCGGCTGCCTGGGCGCGATCAGAAAACTTTTCCTGCCCCATGGCTTCTACCGGGTTAGCGTAGCCCATCAAAATAATCGGCGTCACGTTATCCTGCTGGCGGAATTCACGCACCATCTCCAGCACGCGGCTTAAGCCCACGTGATGGACCAATGCCCGCTCGCTGGCACGCTGAATAACAGGGCCATCTGCCATCGGGTCTGAAAAAGGCACACCAAGCTCAATCATATCGGCACCGTTCGCCACCATGGTGTGCAACAGCTTTACGGTAAGGTCTGGGTGCGGGTCTCCAGCGGTAATGTAAGGGACGAGTGCTTTTTTTCCCTGCTGCTTGAGCTGATCGAACGTGGTTTTTATGCGAGACATGAATGGGATCTTAATGACTGTATGGATTAGAGAGTGATGCCGGACAGACCAGCCACCGTGTTGATATCTTTATCGCCACGACCGGACAAATTCACCAGGATGACTTGGTCGGGCGACATGGTCGCCGCCATTTTCTCTGCATAGGCCAAGGCATGGCTGGATTCCAGCGCAGGAATAATACCTTCGGTACGGCACAGACTATGGAACGCCGCCATGGCTTCGTCGTCCGTGATGGCGACATATTCAGCACGCTTGCTATCTTTCAGCCATGCGTGCTCGGGACCCACTCCCGGGTAATCCAGGCCGGCCGAGATTGAGTGCGTCTCGATGATTTGACCGTCTTCATCCTGCATCAGGTAGGTGCGGTTGCCATGCAACACGCCGACTGAGCTATTCGCCGTCAATGGCGCCGCATGCTTGCCGGTTGCCAGTCCCAAGCCCGCCGCCTCAACGCCGATCAGGCGCACGTTTTCTTCATTGAGATAGGGGTAGAAAATACCCATGGCATTCGAGCCGCCGCCCACACACGCCACGACAGCATCTGGCTGACGTCCGATCATCTCCTGCATTTGCTGCTTGGCTTCTACGCCAATCACCGCCTGAAAGTCCCGAACCATCATGGGGTAAGGATGCGGGCCAGCCACCGTACCAATGATATAAAAGGTATTGGAGATGTTGGTTACCCAGTCGCGCATGGCTTCATTCAGCGCATCCTTGAGGGTTTTTGAACCACTTTCCACCGGCACGACGGTCGCGCCCAACAGCTTCATGCGATAGACATTGGGAGCCTGGCGCTTCACATCCTCAGAGCCCATGTAAACGACACATTCCAGCCCCATGCGAGCTGCAATGGTGGCCGTGGCAACACCGTGCTGCCCTGCCCCCGTCTCGGCAATCACGCGCGGCTTGCCCATGCGTTTTGCCAGCAAGGCCTGCCCCACGGTGTTATTCACCTTGTGCGCGCCCGTGTGGTTGAGGTCTTCCCGCTTGAGATAAATGCGAGCGCCGCCAACACGTTCAGACCAGCGTTTGGCATAGTAAATAGGACTTGGACGGCCTACAAAGTACTTCAGATCATGTGCAAATTCGGCCAGAAATTCAGGGTCATGGCGAAAGCGCTCATACATGACACGCAATTCTTCCAGGGCTTCCACCAGAGTTTCTGCGACAAAAATCCCGCCGTACGGACCAAAATGGCCTCTGTCGTCAGGCATATCATAAAGCTGCATCTGTAACTCCTCGCATGAATGCGGCAATTTTGCCAGCATCCTTAATTCCTTTTTGGGACTCGACACCACCACTGACATCCACAGCGTAAGGTCGAACCTGCTTTATCGCCTCTGCCACATTATCCGCATTCAGCCCCCCTGCCAGCACAATAGGCATAGGCAGGTTTGGCGGAACAAGTGTCCAGTCAAAGCGCTGCCCCGTGCCGCCAGCAACACCTTCGACATGGGCATCCAGTAGCAGCGCGCAGGCCTGTTGGTAATCGAGGGCGTATTGTAGCAAATTTGTGTCGGGCCTGACGCGTATTGCCTTCATATAAGGCCTGGCATAACGCTGGCACTCTTCAGGGGATTCATCACCATGAAACTGCAAGATGTCCAGGCGTACTTCATTCAGCACCCGTTCAATATAAGCTGGCTCGGCATTAACAAACAAACCGACAACTGTCACAAATGGCGGCAAGCTGCGGATAGCCTCCTTGGCCTGCGCAATATTTACGTGGCGCGGACTCGCTTCCACAAAGACCAGACCAATCGCATCAGCGCCATGCTCTACGGCCGTTATCGCATCTTCGGCGCGGGTGATCCCGCATATTTTGACTCTGGTACGCAACATTGTGCTCTTTGATGAATCCGGAATTAATTGAGATCGCTAGGTTAACTGAAACGTTCTTGCATGTCACATTGCGACAAAGCGAACGAACATCATCATGCAAGTGACAAATGCACGTAGCGACGGGTATCTGGCAATCCCCAGTGTGATTCATAACCAACTCCGCTCAGATACAAGCCATCCGGGGAAAACGTGGGCGGTGCCAGACGACGATCCTTGCTTTGCAGAAGCTCATGAATAAAGACCGGCGGCTGGCTGCCTTTGCCCACATATACCAGAGCACCGACCATATTGCGTACCTGATGATGCAAAAACGCATTACCACTGAATTCAAACAGAATTGCCTGCCCCTCACGACGCACATCTGCCTGCTGCAATGTGCGTATCGGAGATTTGGCCTGACACTCGGCAGCCCGGAAGGCGCTGAAATCATGTTCGCCGGTTAAATGGATTGCGGCTTCCGCCATGGCAGCCACATCCAGAGACTGATGAAACCAGCCAACCTTACCAGCCAAGATGGCTGGCGCGACAGACTGATCAAACAAGAGATATTGATAATAGCGTTGTCTGGCAGAAAATCGCGCATGAAAATCGTCTGCTACTTGCTGCGCCCATAATACGCGTACGCTCGGGGGCAGTCCCGCATTAACACCACGCACCCAGGCATTGAGTGGTCGCTCGGTCATTGTTTCAAAATGCACCACTTGCGCCAAGGCATGAACGCCAGTATCCGTTCGTCCAGCAGCAATCACGCGCACGGGATGACAAGCCATACGGGCAAGCTCTCGCTCCAACGCATCCTGTACGCCACAACCACCAGGCTGGCTCTGCCAACCACAGAAATGGGCGCCGTCGTACTCTAGCCCAAGGGCAACTCTCATTTAAACCTCAACATTCCCAATACCCTTTGCCTGGTTTTCTCATCAGATGATGAAAAAAGCCGGATCAAATAATCCGGCTTTTTCCGACTGCGACATTTCAGAGACCAGCTAGGCACCAAGGCTATTCATAATGGCCTGCGCTCGCGCTCGCTGCTGAGGACCGCCCTCGCTAAGCACTTCATCAAGCAGTTCACGAGCCCCCTCGTTATCTCCCATGTCCATATAGGCTGTCACCAGATCCAGCTTGGTATCAACCTCAGCAGACTCCGCTGCAATGGCTTCAGGCAGGGGCTCTTCGGCATTCGTACCATTCAGATCAAGACTAATATCAGAGAAATCCACTTCAGCGGGAGCAATCGACTCGGAGGAACTGAGATTCAGATCAGGCAGGGCCTCATCCTCTGCAGCCCCCTCAAGACTATCCAGATTGAAATCCAGATCGACATCACTATTGGTCGGCGACTCAAAAACGATTTCCTCTACCGGGTCCTCATTAAACGCATCCGGCAACTCTCCGCCAGAGCCCGATACGTTTTTATCCTGACCGGCCAATGGTGCATCAAAATCCAGACTGATATCCGGGACGAATTCAGTTGGTTTGGCAAATGGAGCGTCATTTACAGAGCTATTAGGGGTTTCTGCTTCAGCAGAAACCGTATCATTCACATCTAATGTAAATTCCTTTTCACCCGCATCCTGCAGTTGCGATTCAGGCTCAAATTCAGTCGAGGATGAAAGATCAAGATCAGGAAAGGCATCCTTACCAGCATCGAATGCCGGCAAATTCGGATCAAGTGCGAATTGTGAAGCACTCTCATCATGATCCGATGTGAATCCATCATCTTCATCAGGCAGGCCAGGCAATGTATTACCAAAATCAGCTATGTCCATCTGTATGGTGCTGGCTGCTGGAGACTCTGGCAAATCAAGCTTGAAATCCAGATCATTGGCATCGGCAGACAGGCTGTCAGACGATATCGATTGTGGATTTACATCCTCATCCGCAGCATAGTTTTCAGGCACATCATCAATGATGGTAGGTGCCATGATTGATGCCGTAGCCAAAGTTGTGTCTGTTTCGCCCCTGTTATCCTCTTTCCCAACATTAAACCCGACGAAATCAAGAGTATTGCCATCATCCAGCGCGACAGAATCCGGTGCTGGCGGCGCGTCATCAAGACCAAAATCCAGATCCGATGCTGAATCCGCCACAGGCTCAGCCGAAGATAAACTCTCCTCACCCAGGTTGTCATCCAGTGAGAAATCCATGGCATTTTCGATATCAGCCTTATCCATTAAAGGCTCTTCATCCAGGCCAAGATCATCATCAAGATCCAAGCCACCCTCAGTCCCCTGGTAAATCGGATTCTGACCATCCAGCTTGCGACCCAGCTCTGCCACCTTGCGCCACTGGGGATCACTTGCCCCTATCGTGGCATATATTTCACCTGCCAATGTTTCAAATGCAGCGGTATCTTTGCGGGCTGCATACATCTCCAACAACTTATGATGCAGTTCATATCGCTTAGGGTCTTTCGCTATCGCATCCCGCAAAATTTCCTCAGCTTGCGCGTCACGTCCGTAAGCCATGTATACCTCGGCTTCGGCAATCGGATCGACATCATGCGTGTCGATCATCCCTCCACCCGTCTGCGAAAAATCAGTGAGGAATGAAGTATCCCCAGAATCAACCTTGCTACTTAAAGTGCTCCCAAACACCGTATTTGCTTTCAGGCCGCTCGATGTAAGGATCGCTTTCTCAAAGGTGTCCAGATTACGTTTGCGCTTGTTACGCAGATATAACCAACCACCCAGCAACAGAAGTAATGCAGCACCCACTCCACCCCACAGCATCAACCTTTCATTTTCAACACCATCAATCAGCTCGGCATCGGGTACAGGGGCTGGCGTTGTCGCAGGCTTGGGCTCGGTAATGGGGGAGGGTTTATCTTCTGGCTTAACAACGCCACCATCAGTTTTGTCGGACGGCGCAGACTGAACGGGAGGTTGCGACGAGGACGAAGTTGCGTTTTGATCAGCAGTCTTATCCTCCGCTTGCAACTGAGAAGCAGCATTATCCTTGAGTGCAGCCATCGCCTGATTTTTGATGGCGAGCAGCTTTTGCATATCCTGGACCTGCTTCTCCAAGGCTATCGTACGTTCATTGGCTTCCTGCAATGCCTTTTCTTTGGCAATAGCCTCCTCTTGCAGCGCATTGAGTTTTTCTTGTGCAGAACGAGAGGCCGCACTATCCGGTGCCTCGCCTTTAGACAGGCGAACAACATCTCGCGAACCGGGCTGTGATTGTGCTGCTTTATCCTGTGCTGCAGAAGTCAGCTTACCGCTAGCAGATTGGCTGCCTTCACCTTCACGGCCAGCCACGGAGGCAGAAACGGATTCTCCAAGACGCTTACGATAGGCATTCCAGTCAGCTGCCTGCAGTTGAATCTCTTGACGGGCCTCAGCCTTGCTAATGCCCTGTACCTCCTGAGGCGGCGGAATACGTAATATCTGCCCTACCTTCAGACGGTTCATATTGTTATCGGCAAATGCACCCTTGTTTGCGCGATATATTCCAACCAGCATCTGATCAAGGCTTACACCTTCAGCATCCGCGTCACGAGCGATAGCGCTTAAGGTATCACCACGGCTTGTAGTGTGAGTCTGGCTGGAACCCTCACTTTCAACCAGCTTCGGTTTATCACTAGCGGCTGCAGGCTTACGGTTATTACGTTTTGATGTGTTAGAGGTTGATGCATTGGAGCCATCCTGGCCAGACTGCACTGCTCCAGAAACTACTGGGGATGCAGTTGCCGGAGTTGGCTGAGATGCGGTAGTTGCGGGAGAAACTGCCTGTGGCAGATTGCTATTAGGATTAGGAGTAGTGTAGCCGGGGGGGTCAAGCAACATCGTATATTCGCGCACCAGCCGTCCAGTAGCCCACTCCACCTGGATAAGCATGTCCACAAAAGGATCGGTAATCGGTTGATTACTGCTCAACCTGAGTACGGCAGTACCGTTCGCTTTCCTACTAACATTAACTTGAATGGCATTCTGAATGGGGGTACGTTCTACACCTTGCACGGCATAGGCTGCTTCGGGTGCAATAGCAGCAGTAAGAGACTCGAGTTCGTCCGGGGTGGCCCCAAGCAGCTCAATTTCAGCACTTAACGGCTCTCCCAGACCAGATGCAACCGTCAACCTTCCCAGTCCAGCAGCATTAGCAGTCCATGGGATTATCGCCAGAAAAACCGCGAGCGAAATCCGTTTTAGTTTAGACTTATGCACTATTCCACCCTTATTGCAGTATTAGATTGTAAGCTAACATCAATCATTTAGAGTTGCAAGCTAACAGCTCACATCACATTTGGATGCTGTTTTTGACTGCCCAAAATTGTCCATCTCGCAGGAGATAACGCCCAACTTAAGCGCTAATGTTCCACCAAGATGCGCAGCATCCGACGTAACGGTTCAGCCGCCCCCCACAAGAGTTGGTCACCTACGGTAAATGCCGACAAATACTCATTGCCCATGCTCATCTTACGCAACCGGCCAACAGGGGTATTCAAAGTGCCGGTGATAGCAGCAGGTGTCAACTGACGTACCGTGATATCGCGCTCATTTGGCACCACTCTTGCCCAGGGATTGGCACCATCTAACAGACCGACGATATCATCCAATGGCACATCCTTTTTGAGCTTGATGGTCAATGCTTGTGAATGGCAGCGCATGGCACCGATACGCACACAGAGGCCATCGATGGGCACTGGGGTTGCCTCCCGTCCTAATATCTTGTTGGTTTCAGCCTGCCCCTTCCACTCTTCCTTGCTTTGACCATTGCCAAGATCCTTGTCGATCCAGGGAATCAGGCTGCCAGCAAGTGGCACGCCAAAATGGTCGGTAGGAAAACGCTCGTCGCGCAGAATACCAGCGACCTCGCGATCGATATCCAGGATTGCTGAAGCGGGATTATTCAGCAGGTCACTGGCCACACGATGTGCCTCGCCCATTTGCTTGAGCAATTCGCGCATATTCTGCGCGCCTGCGCCACTTGCTGCCTGATAGGTCATGGAAGTAGCCCATTCCACCAGGTTTTCGCGGAACAAGCCATTAAGCGCCATCAGCATCAGGGAAACTGTACAGTTACCACCAATCCAGTTCTTGCCACCGCTCATCAAGGCATTCTTAATCACATCAAGATTCACCGGATCGAGCACAATCACGGCATCCTGCTCCATGCGCAGGGTAGATGCCGCGTCTATCCAGTGACCACTCCAGCCGCCAGCACGCAGTTTCGGAAAAATCTCGGTTGTGTAGTCACCCCCCTGACAGGAAACGATTACATCCATGGCCTTTAACTCATCCACGGCACGGGCATCTTTCAACGGCGGTACATCCTTGCCAATGTCCGGGCCCTGGCCTCCAGTTTGGGAGGTGGTAAAAAACACGGGCTCGATATGGTCAAAGTCGCGTTCTTCACGCATACGCTGCATCAGCACGGAACCCACCATGCCACGCCAACCGACAAATCCTACTCTTAACATGTGCATTTCCTTTAGCGAAAAAACGGGCTTATTGACCGCCAATTTCCGCTTTTAATCTGTTTACAAGGCAGCAACCACGGCATCGCCCATGGCAGCACAGCCAACCTTACGACATCCATCCGTGTGGATATCCGCTGTACGGTAGCCTTCAGCCAGCGCTTTTTTAACGGCATTTTCGATGCGTGTGGCATTGGCTTCATCGTTGAAGCTATAGCGCAGCATCATCGCAGCCGACAAAATCGTGGCCAAAGGATTGGCAATATCTTTACCGGCAATATCAGGCGCAGAACCATGGCTTGGTTCATACATTCCTTTGTTATTCTGATCCAGCGAGGCGGATGGCAACATGCCGATGGAGCCGGTCAACATGGAGGCCTCATCAGAGAGAATGTCACCAAAAATATTCCCCGTGACCATCACATCAAACTGCTTGGGCGCACGGATCAACTGCATGGCAGCATTATCGACATACATATGGCTAAGCTCGACCTCAGGGTATTCCTTTGCCACCTCGATCATGACCTGACGCCACAACTCAGTCGTCTCGAGCACATTGGCCTTGTCCACCGAGCACACCTTCTTGTTGCGCTTCATGGCAATACCAAAGGCAACGTGGGCAATACGACGGATTTCGGATTCACTGTAGCGCATGGTATTGATGCCTTCACGCTCGCCGTTTTCCAGCGTGGAGATGCCACGTGGCTGACCAAAGTAAATATCACCCGTCAATTCACGCACGATCATGATATCCAGCCCGGCCACGACTTCAGGCTTCAATGTAGAAGCCGAGGCCAGCTCAGGATACAACAAGGCCGGACGCAGATTGGCAAACAGGTTCAACTCTTTGCGGATACGCAACAGGCCGCGCTCAGGACGCAGATGACGCTCCAGTTTGTCGTATTTCCAGTCACCTACAGCGCCAAGCAATACAGCATCTGAGGACTTTGCCAGCGCCAATGTAGCTTCTGGCAATGGATCACCAGCCGCTTCATAACCCGCGCCTCCGATGGGTGCCTCCTGCATCTCAATGCCAATATTCAAGGCATTCAATACCTTGACCGCTTGCGCCACAATTTCGGGACCGATGCCGTCACCCGGCAAAACTGCTATTTTCATATACCGCGATTTCCTGAAGATTCGTATTGAGAAGTTAATTAAACAGCCAGGGTTGCGCCGCTTTATGCTTGATTTCAAACGTCTTGATATCGTCAACATGCTGCAAGGTCAGGCCAATATCATCCAGACCATTGAGCAGGCAATGCTTGCGGAATGCATCCACCTCAAACGGATAGGATTTGCCATCCGGGGTATTCACCGTCTGCGTGACAAGATCCACCGTGAGTTTGTAACCTTCATCTGCCTCCACCGCCTGAAACAGACTATCCACCACATCCGCATTCAGAATGATGGGCAAGATGCCATTCTTGAAGCAGTTGTTGAAGAAAATATCCGCATAGCTAGGCGCAATAATCGCGCGGAATCCATAATCCAGTAAGGCCCAAGGGGCATGCTCCCGGCTGGAGCCACAACCGAAATTCTCGCGGGTCAGCAGGATACTCGCGCCTTGGTAGCGAGGCTGGTTCAGCACAAAGTCAGGGTTGATCTGACGCTTGCTGTTATCCATGCCTGGCTCGCCATGATCCAGGTAGCGCCACTCATCAAACGCATTGGGACCAAACCCTGAACGTTTGATGGATTTCAGAAATTGCTTGGGAATAATGGCATCGGTATCGACGTTCGCGCGATCCAACGGTGCCACAACTCCATTCAATTGGGTAAATGCCTGCATTACTTGCTCGTTTTCTGGATGGCTTCGCCAGCCTTTTCAATATCTTTCCCCATGCCTTCAACAGTATTACAGGCTGTGAGGCTCAACAGTGCCAACATGACCATGCATGTCATCCATTTCATCTCTGTTCCCCTATGCTCTCAATTACACTCAATGAAAACGCAGGCCAAGCCTGCTGACTCTTAGGCGCATGCATGGCATGCGACAGGCGTTGCTTTACAGCATCGTCCTGACATCAACAAAATGCCCTGCCACGGCAGCAGCGGCCGCCATTTCAGGGCTTACCAGATGCGTACGCCCACCCTGACCCTGCCGACCTTCAAAATTGCGGTTGGAGGTAGAGGCACAACGTTCGCCGGGTTCCAGACGATCCGCATTCATGGCGAGACACATGGAGCACCCTGGCTCGCGCCATTCAAAACCGGCATCCAGGAAAATACGGTCCAGGCCTTCCTGCTCAGCCTGTGCCTTCACCAGGCCAGAGCCCGGCACCACCATGGCAAGCTTCACATTGGAAGCCACACGTTTTCCCTTGGCGACCATGGCAGCAGCCCGCAAATCCTCAATACGGGAGTTGGTGCATGAGCCGATGAATACTTTGTCGATATTGATCGATTCAATAGGGGTATTCGCTTCCAGCCCCATGTATTGCAGGGCGCGCTCAATCCCGCCACGCTTGGTAGGATCAGACTCCTGCTCGGGATCGGGTACGCGACCATTGATGGCAGTGACCATCTCTGGTGAGGTGCCCCAGGTCACTTGCGGCTGAATATCTTCGGCCTTCAGTTCCACCAGCGCATCGAACTGCGCGCCAGCATCGCTATGCAAGGTTTTCCAATAAGCGACGGCGGCATCCCACTGCGCTTCGGTAGGCGCATAAGGGCGGCCCTTGAGGTAGTCGATGGTGATGTCATCCACCGCCACCATGCCCGCCCGGGCACCCGCCTCGATGGCCATATTGCACAAGGTCATGCGGCCTTCCATGCTGAGCGAGCGAATGGCGGAGCCAGCAAATTCAATGGCGTAGCCCGTACCGCCAGCGGTACCAATACGACCGATTACGGCCAGCGCCACGTCTTTGGCGGTTACACCTCGACCAAGCTCGCCTTCGACCAGAATTTGCATGGCCTTGGATTTTTTTTGCACCAGGCATTGCGTTGCCATGACGTGCTCGACTTCAGAAGTGCCGATACCATGGGCCAAGGCGCCGAATGCACCATGGGTGCTGGTATGCGAATCACCACAGACCACGGTCATGCCAGGCAAGGTAGCGCCCTGCTCAGGCCCGATGACGTGCACGATCCCCTGACGCTTGTCATTCATCTTGAATTCTGTCACGCCGAAATCGACACAGTTCTGGTCCAGTGTTTCCACCTGCAAACGTGAGATCGGATCGGCGATGCCATGCGAGCGATCGGTCGTCGGCACATTGTGGTCAGGCACCGCCAGCACGGAATTGATACGCCAGAGCTTGCGGCCAGCAATCTTCAAACCTTCAAAGGCTTGTGGGCTGGTTACTTCATGCACCAGATGACGGTCGATATACAGCAATGCGGTGCCGTTTTCCTCGTGCACCACATGAGAATCGAACAATTTATCGTAAAGCGTTTTTGCCATTTCTTATGCTTTCCATTTGCTAAACCGGGCAACTGCCGACGGTTGGCTATCTTAATTCCTGTATCCGCAAACGCGGCATTAATCCCTGAAGTTGCCGAACTGCAGAGGGAAATCGGTGACCGATTTTTTGACGAAGGCAATCGCATCCTGCAGTACGTCACGCTTGGCACCGGTAACGCGTACCGTATCGCCCTGGATGCTGGCCTGCACTTTCAGGCCGCTATCCTTCAGCAGCTTGACGATTTTCTTCGCCAGCTCGCTATCAATACCCGCCTTGATTTTCAGCACCTGCTTGACCTTGTTGCCCGACACTTTCTGCACATCCTGATGATCCAGACGCTTGGCGCTGTCGGCTTCTTTCTTCTCCATCGCGGGCAGCAAGATATCCTTGATCTGATCCAGCTGAAAATCGGAGTCGCCATGCAAGGTGATCAGATTGTCTTTTTCATTCAGCTCAACCGCTGCGCTGGTACCTTTGAAGTCATAGCGATTGGTGATCTGGCGGCCTGCCACGTCAATGGCATTTTTCAAGGCGACCATATCGACTTCAGAAGAAATATCAAATGTAGGCATGATGTGTGTTCCCGTTGTTTACTGTATTTCCGTCATATCCATAAAAACCAGATCCGTCACGCCCGGATCAACTCCAAACTGCATGAGCAATGTCGTGGCCTGACCGCGATGGTGAGTCTGATGATTGAAAAAGTGCGATACCGGAATCCAGGCGGGGCGGCTGAGCGTCTGCTGATAGATACCGCTATCCCAACGCAACTCTTCCTGCAGCCAGTTATTACTGACGCTTGTCGCCCAAGTCAGAATGGCATTATCCAGCACCAGCCGACGCTCACTCAATGCGGCAAAATCGCCCGGCTTGTCACTGTAGCGCTGGGCGCTCGCCTCAAACCTTGCCAGCCATATATCATCGGCCCACACCAGATGGACCAAGGTGCCATGCAAGGATTTGAAAAACGCCCCTTTATCCAGTTGCCGCTGCTCCTCAGTAAGACTGGCGGCAGCGGCATACAGTTTCCCATTCATCCAGCGGTTATAGCGCGCCATCAAGCGCACATAATCGCGGTCTATCATGGCTTACTCAAAATGGCAGACGTAATCCAGGGTTTCAATCGTTTCAATATCAAAGCTGGAATTGCCAGGTACGGTGAATTTCTCACCGGCTTGATAGGTATTCCAGGCTTCTTCGCCTTTCAGGCGCACCTTGCATACGCCCGCGTTAATTTCCATCAGCTCTGGTGAGCCGGTGTTGAATGTCAGCGTGCTGGGGAAAATCACGCCAACAGTACAACGCGTACCGTTTGGAAACATAACGGTATGACTGACACACTTGCCATCGAAATATACGTTGGCTTTCTTCTTGACGCTTACATTGTCGAACTGGGCCATGAGACTCTCCTGTTTACTTTTTCTTGTTGTGTAAATTGGCAGCAATACGCATGCGCAATGCATTTAGCTTGATGAAACCGCCAGCATCCTTCTGGTCATAAGCGCCCGCGTCATCTTCAAACGTGGCGATGGTGGAATCAAACAGTGAATCCGTCTTGCTGTCACGGCCGACCACAATCACGTTGCCCTTGTAGAGCTTGAGGCGTACCCAGCCATTCACATTCAGCTGGGTGTGATCAATCAGCGTCTGCACAGCAATACGCTCAGGGCTCCACCAATAGCCGTTGTAAATCAGGCTGGCGTAACGCGGCATCAGATCATCCTTCAAGTGCGCCACTTCGCGATCCAGCGTGATGGACTCGATGGCACGGTGCGCCTTGAGCATGATGGTGCCGCCGGGAGTTTCATAACAGCCGCGGGACTTCATACCAACGTAGCGGTTTTCCACCAGGTCGAGACGGCCAATGCCGTGCTTGCCACCAAGTCGATTGAGCTCGGCCAGGACCTCATGCGCCTTGAGACGTTTGCCATTCAGCGCCACAATATCGCCGCGCTCATACTCCACATCCAGATACTCGGCCACATCTGGGGCTTTCTCCGGGCTTACCGTCCAGCGCCACATGTCTTCCTCGGCTTCGGCAGCCGGGTTTTCCAGATGGCGACCTTCGTAGGAGATGTGCAGGAGATTGGCATCCATGGAGTATGGACTACCGCCCTGCTTGTGCTTCATTTCTACCGGGATACCATGCTGCTCGGCATAGGCCAGCAGCTTTTCACGGGATAGCAGATCCCACTCGCGCCATGGAGCGATCACTTTCACACCGGGCTTGAGCGCATATGCGCCCAACTCAAAACGTACCTGATCATTACCCTTACCAGTAGCGCCATGCGAAATGGCATCCGCACCGGTCTCATTGGCAATGTCGATAAGGCGCTTGGCAATCAGGGGACGCGCGATGGAGGTGCCGAGCAGATATTCACCTTCATATACGGTATTGGCGCGGAACATGGGAAATACGAAATCGCGCACAAACTCTTCACGCAGGTCATCAATATAGATTTCCTTGACACCGAATTTCTTGGCTTTTTCGCGTGCTGGTTCCAGCTCTTCGCCCTGGCCCAAGTCAGCGGTAAAGGTCACCACCTCACATTGGTAGGTATCCTGCAGCCATTTAAGAATGACGGAGGTGTCCAATCCGCCCGAGTAGGCCAACACTACTTTTTTCACATCGCTCATTACTTTTTCCTGTTATCTTTTAATTACTTGTATGCAAATCTAAACTAATCAGTGAACAGCTCAAACGCCACCAGAAAGCTGACAAACACCATCAGCGCCATCCCCAGCAAAAACAGCCTATCGGCATAGCGTTCGATACGCTGCAGATGATCTTTGTGTCGAATGGACCAGTAAGACAGCATTGTGCTCGCCATGAAAGCCAGACTGTCCACTGCCAGCAATTTGTCCGCCCAACTGGATATTGCCTTATCTGGTGCGATCTGGATGACCGAGATAACGGTGACGCACACCCCCACCATGGTGGAAGCAACTGGCAGGATATGGCTGGAAAGCTCGACAGGCTTGTTATCCATACCGCGTTACTGTCAGGCCACCTTGCCCAGCAGAAGATATTCCATCAGGGCCTTTTGCACATGCAGGCGATTCTCGGCCTCATCCCAAACCACCGAATGCGGGCCATCAATCACTTCGGCAGCCACCTCTTCACCACGATGTGCCGGCAAGCAATGCATGAACAAGGCATCTGATTTCGCCACACGCATCATGTCGGCATCCACCTGCCAGTCAGCGAAGTCGCGCATACGTTCTTCGTTTTCCGCCTCAAACCCCATGGATGTCCAGACATCGGTGGTGACCAGATCAGCCCCACGCGCAGCTTCCATCGGATCAGTAAACTCCTCGTAATGCTCGTGACCATACAGCCCTGCGCGCTCAGGCTCGACTTCGTAACCTGGTGGCGTAGAGACATGCACATTGAAATCCAGCACCTCAGCGGCTTGCAGCCAGGTATTGCAGACATTGTTGGAGTCACCTATCCACGCCACGGTCTTGCCCTGGATAGGTCCACGATGCTCAATAAAGGTAAAAATATCGGCCAGTATCTGGCATGGGTGATATTCGTTGGTCAGGCCATTGATCACCGGCACGCGCGAGTTAGCCGCAAAGCGCTCGATGATTTCCTGCTCAAAGGTACGGATCATCACAATATCGCTCATGCGCGAAATGACCTGCGCCGCATCTTCCACTGGCTCACCGCGTCCTAACTGGGAGTCACGGGTATTCAGGTAAATCGCTGAACCGCCAAGTTGTTGCATGCCAGCCTCAAACGACAGACGCGTACGGGTACTGGCTTTCTCGAAGATCATGACCAGGGTACGGTCAGTCAGCGGCCAGTATTGCTGATAAGCCTTGAACTGCTGCTTGATCCAGCGCGTACGTTCAAAGATATGATCCAACTCTTCCCGGTTCAAGTCCTTGAATTGTAAAAAGTGTTTGATAGCCATAAAGTTTACTTCTTTTATTTTATTGACCTAAAAAGGCCTTGATCAGACTAGAGAGCTGGCTGACCAGTTGCTGGGCTTCATCCTGATTGATGATCAGTGGCGGCAACAGGCGCACCACCTTGTCCGCCGTGACATTGATCAGCAGACGCTGCTCCAGAGCCTGCTTGACCAGTTCGCCACAAGGACGATCAAGCTCAATACCAATCATCAAACCCGCATTGCGTATGGTGCTTACCCCTTTCACGCCAGCAAACTCTGCGCGGAAAGCATCGCAAATCCAGTTACCTATTTCTTCAGCGTGGGCGCACAACCCATCTTGCTCAATGATGTTGAGCGTTGCCAAACCAGCCGCTGTAGCCAATGGATTACCACCAAAGGTAGAGCCGTGCTTGCCATACGTGAACACCTCGGCTGCAGCACCCCGCGCCACACATGCGCCAATCGGCACACCAGACCCCAAGCCCTTGGCCAGGGTCATGACATCCGGCTGAATATTGGTATGCTGGAATGCAAACCAGGTGCCAGTACGGCCGATGCCACTCTGCACTTCGTCCAGCATAAGCAGCCAGCCATACTCATCACACAGTGCCCGCAAGCCTTCAAGATACGCCTTGCCATCGCGCGGCACGTTAATGCCACCTTCACCCTGCACAGGCTCGACCAAAATCGCCACCACATTGGGGTTATGCTCCGCCACTTGGCGTACGGCATCGAGATCGTCAAACGGCACGCGCACAAACCCACTCACCAGCGGCTCAAAGCCTGCCTGGGTTTTGCGATTGCCGGTTGCAGACAAGGTCGCCAGCGTACGGCCATGAAACGCCTTATCCATGACGATGATTTCTGGGTTTTCAATGCCATTGTTATGGCCATGCAGACGCGCCAGCTTGATGGCGGCTTCGTTGGCCTCGCAACCAGAATTGCAAAAGAAAACACGATCCATACCGGAAATTTCGCAGACTTTATCCGCCAGGGCGGCCTGCTCGGCAATTTGATAAATATTGGAAACATGAATCAGCTTACCGGCCTGCTCGCTAATAGCAGCCACCAGTCGAGGGTGGGCATGCCCCAGCCCATTAACGGCAACACCTGCCAGACCATCCAGGTAACGGTTGCCTTGCGCATCGTATAACCAGACACCCTCACCTTTTACAAAGGTGACAGGTTGTCTGGCATAGGTATTCATCAAATGTTGAGACATCGTTTAACTCTATCTATAAAAAAACAAACGGCGGCCTATGCCGCCGTTTGCAGCAATATAAAAATCCTAAAGCCCGAAAATAGCCCGGTGCGTCAGTCCATTCGTCATGAAAAAAATCATGGGGACAGACAGCATAGTGTTGGTTCGTGACGCCAAAAAGGCAACGCGTCGGGCGCGCGCCTTGGATGCATCATCGGCCGGAACCAATCCCAGAATTTTTTTCTGGTTAGGCCAGATCAACACCCACACATTAAACAGCATGATGGTGCCCAGCCATGCACCCAATCCAATCGCGGCGTAGTCAGCCTGCAATGTAAACGCAGGAACAAACGCCTTGCCCAGCAAGGCAGCGCCTGCAAGCCACGTGACGACAGCCGCCCATCGAAACCAAAGCAGCGCTCTCGGCGCCACATGCTTGCTGATGCCGGCTGCGGTGCCATCGGCAGCGGCGTCTTTTAAGGCAGGCACCTGCACAAAATTAAAGTAGTAAAGCAGACCGACCCAGGTAATGCCTGCCCATACATGTATCCAGCGTGCGAAACCCGGCATCAAATCCATGTTCACACCCCGGCCAATATGAAGTTTTTAAGAAAAACATACAGCACCAGGGTCAGGATCACGCCTGAAACAAGGGTGCCGGAAATCGAATCCAGGGGATTTTTCATTGGCCGTTTCTCTGTAAAAAATCGTTGCACATCAAGAGTGTTGAGGTTAGCGCAAAACAGCCGATTAAGCAACATTCGACGCCTGATCCGAGGCTTTGCACTTGCATGTTTACCATAAAAAATTCCGCCCTCCCCATCTGCACAACAGCTAAAATTCTGCTTGAAAAAATATCCCATTCGGGCAAAATCCCAAGTCCGCCGTTTTATCTGCATTTCGCATTCAATCAGTCACTTCCAACCACTGTTCGCAACCTATGGCTTCCCTTGTCTCCGTCAATTTGCCCCGGCCTGCTGTTTCGCAGCTGCCGATTGCCTGGTATACCGACCCCGAGATTTACAGGCTGGAACAAAAAGTATTATTTGCACATGCGCCTCAATACATCGGGCATGAGCTGATGACGCCACACCCTGGCGACTATCACACCTTGGCGTGGATGCAAGAGGGTCGCGCCTTGGTTCACAATCAGAACGGAATTGAGCTGATCAGCAATGTATGTCGGCACCGACAGGCCATCATGCTGAATGGCCGCGGCAACACGCATCATATTGTCTGCCCCTTGCACCGCTGGACATACAACCTCAAGGGCGAATTGCTGGGTGCCCCACATTTTCCTGACAACCCTTGTTTACATTTAAACAAAACCTCGCTGCAGCATTGGCAAGGCTTGTTATTTGACAGTCCAAGGGATATTGCGCGCGACTTGCGCCAGTTGGGCTGCAAGCAGGATTTCGACTTTACCGGCTACATGCTTGATCGCGTGATGGTGGAAGAATATGCCTTCAACTGGAAAACCTTTATCGAGGTTTATCTGGAGGACTACCATGTCGGCCCCTTCCATCCTGGGCTGGACAAGTTTGTGGACTGTGAACAGCTGAACTGGGAGTTTGGCGACTGGTACAGCGTACAAACCGTAGGCGTAAAGCATTCGCTGCAAAAATCCGGCTCCCCCACCTATCAGCGCTGGCAGGAGCAGGTATTGCAGTATGGCGAACAGTCTGCACCCAAGTATGGCGCCATCTGGATGGTGTATTACCCCTTCCTGATGATCGAGTGGTACCCGAATGTGCTGGTCGTGTCGCACCTTATTCCTCGCGGGGTGGATGCATGTACCAATGTGGTGGAGTTTTACTATCCGGAAGACATTGCCTTGTTTGAACGCGAGTACGTAGAAGCTCAGCAGGCGGCCTACAATGAAACCGCAATTGAGGACAAGGAAATCTGCCAGCGCATGCACGATGGTCGTCGCGCCCTGTTTGCACAAGGCTTGGACGAACACGGCCCTTATCAGCACCCCATGGAAACCGGTCTTGAGCACTTCCACCTCTGGATGCGCAAACAGTTAGACCCCCACCTGTGAATCTTTTCCGCCTGATCAGGCAATGGCGGCTGGGTAGCCTGTGGATGCTGGTGGCCGCATTCTTCTTTGCCATTATGGGCGTCCTGGTCAAGCTTGGGGCTCAAAAATTCAGTAGCGCAGAACTCGTGTTCTACCGCTCATTTTTTGGACTGGTGTTTATATACGGCCTCACCCGCATACGCCATCAATCCCTCGCCACCCCCCTGCTCGGAAAACATATGTGGCGGGCGGTGCTTGGATTTATTTCACTCCTCCTTTTCTTCTACGCAATCAGTGAGTTGCCTCTGGCGACGGCCACTACTCTGAATTACACCTCTCCGCTTTTCATGGCTGCACTTGCTCCGTTTTACCTGGGAGAGAAATTCCGTAAAATCCTGTTCGCTGCCATTGCATTAGGATTTATCGGCGTCACCCTGCTGCTCAAGCCCAGCATTCATGCAGATGAGCTGATTGCGGGGGCGCTTGGCCTGACATCCGGAGCGCTAGCTGGAATTGTCTACATCCATGTGACCCAGCTTGCGCGGGCGGGCGAACCCGACTGGCGCACTGTATTTTATTTCACACTGGTTTGCACACTGGGCGGCGGCTTGTGGATGCTGATACATGACTTTCATCGTGTTGGCGGAGAAGATCTGCTGCTCCTTATTGGGCTAGGTGTTTCCGCTACCATAGCCCAGCTTGCATTGACGCGAGCCTATCGCACAGGCAATCCACTGATTGTTGGCAGCCTGGCCTACAGTACCGTCGTCCTCGCCAGCCTGTTTGGCATCATTATCTGGCGAGAAACCCTATCTTTGGATCGCTGGTTTGCGGTGGCCATCATCGTGCTGAGCGGCGTGATTAGCGTCACATCGCGCAAACCGCAAGGTAAGGGCTAAAAGCGCGTTTACTCAAACTGGACAAGCACTTGAAGAAAGATTAGTCTTCATCCCAATATACCAACCGGGTTTCTCAACGTTGCCATCTGATCGTGAAAGCATGGGTCGCCTTGCAGGCAAACTTGTCTTGCCTGGCCTCGTTTTGCTACTCACAGGCTGCATGGGCGGGCCCTTCGCTCAGCAGATCGCTCAGTCAATCGCGATGCGCAGCCTTGATAAAACGACATCTGACGCATACGACAACTACTTGCTGAAGCAGGATGAAGCAAGCCGTAGCCTACCTCTCAAAGACACCGAACCGGATGAGTACTGGGCAAGTTTTGTGACTTCTGGCTTTTCAACGGTAGAAACCGTTAAAGAACCTTTGCCGGACTATCGGCAGGCCTCCATCAACACCCCATCCGCCTCAGGCCAAGTTATTGCAAATGACACGACGCCTGCTGAGCCCGACAGCAAAATGCAAGCCGCGGTGATGCAAAGCAAACTGGTACGCGTGGAGTTATGGAATCTGCTGATTGGCGATGAAAAGCGCTCTATTCTGGAAAAAGCCCGGCTCATGGGAGCAGAAAGTGTTCCGCCGACGACCGAGTGGCAGCATTGGCAACTGGCGACAGGTGCTCCTGTAGGAGATCACCACCAGCCCATCACCTTCCTGATTCCACCCGATTTCGGACGCATGAAGAGTGGCGATTATGCCGTGGTGGAAGTGGCCGGCGCAGGCGAACTGAATGTCGCCCGCTATGCCAGCCATTAAGTCCATTTAAGGGTCAATCAGGCCCGAGCGCATGGCAATCAGGGCAATTTCAGCCGAGTTATTGGCGTTCAGCTTCTGCTTGATATTGTAGAGATGCGTCCCCACCGTGCGCGGCGAAAGACTAAGGGTCTCGGCAATATCATTCGTGGTTTTCCCTTTGGCCAAGGCAATGAATACTTCAAACTCACGATCTGAAAGTACATCCACAGGATTGGCTTCACCAGACAACTGCTGAATCGCCATTTGCTGGGCGACGGTCGCTTCGAGATAGCGCTTGTTACCGGCTACCGTGCGTATTGCCTTGATGAGCTCTTCAGCTGCACTGCGCTTGGTGAGATACCCCATGGCACCTGCATTCAGCACGCGCTTGGGATGGACAGAGTCCTCATGCGCAGACAACACCAGCACCTTCGCCGAACTATCCTTGGCCATGATGCGCTCAATAGCCTCCAGGCCACCTATGCCCGGCATCGTAATATCCATCACAACGACATCCGGACGGTGCTCCATATAAAGCTTGATGCCCTGTTCGCCATTTTCAGCTTCGGCAATGACTTTGATATCAGAAGCCGACTCCAGCAACATCTTGAATCCCATGCGCACCACGGCATGGTCGTCAACCAGCATGACCTTGATGGGCTCGCTCATGCTTCACCTCGACCAGGAATGGCGACGATGATCTGGGTTCCCTGCTCCATCAACGAGTCCACGCTGAATGTCCCATGCAGCGCCTGCACACGCTCACGCATGCCAAGCAAGCCAAAATGCTTGGATTGATCCACATTACATATATTCATGCCCACACCATTATCCTGTATGGAAAGCTGCAATGCGCCTTCCGTTGTTTTTATCAAGCGTATATTAATCTGGGTTGCCTGCGCATGCCGCAGCGCATTGGTCACCGACTCTTGCACAATACGGAAAAGATTAATATTCAGCGTTTCCCCTAAGTCATCCAGCGAACCTGATAAGTTCAACGTGAAGCGTACATCCGGGTGCTGCCCCTGCCAATTGGTAATCGCATCGCGCAGCGTTTCTGACAAGCCAAGGTTATCCAGTGAGCCGGGCCGTAACTGGCGGATGATGTTGTGCATGCCATCATAAATATGATTAGCCGCCGCCACTATCGTTTGCGCATTGGCAGCAATATCTGGCATGGCCTCCGTGGTTTTGTTGGAAATACCTACCGCAAAGGTCTTGATCGCGGTGACATATTGCCCCAGTTCATCGTGCAACTCGCGTGCCAGACTGCGCCGCTCATCTTCAATATGGTGCTGGATCAACTGCGTCAGCTGACGATTCTCCTCCAGCCGCAAGGCCGCCTCTTCTGCCTGCTTGCGTTCGGTAATATCCCGCATGCTGCATATTTCGCCTATCACCTCGCCAGAGTGGGGATCCACCAGTGGCGCCGCCGTCAGGGAAATATCCCGTAATTTGCCATCCCGCGCCACACGCTGCGTATCGTGGTTTTCCACTTTCTGCATTTGCTTGATGGCAGCAAAATTGGACTCCAGTTCCGCTTCATGCCCTGCAGGGATAAGGATAGCCGCTGACTGTCCGATAATATCCTCAGGCGCATAGCCGAACATGCGCTGCGCAGCCGCATTCCAAAATGAAATATTGCCATCAAGATCATGAATCATGATGGCATCCGCCGTCTGTTTAACGATCAGTGCCAGGCGACGGCTTTCATCGGTGCGTGCCAGCAGCGACTCCCCCATCTGGTTGAAGTTATGGGCAATTTTGGAAAACTCGGGAAGCTTGAATTCAGGCAAGCGCACCGTTAAATCCCCCTGCTCCATCTGGTTGATGGCCTTGAGCATAGGCTCGACTGGTCGCAACCAACGCCCCAGCATCCAGTACACCATGGCATTCAGTACAATAAAAAAGCCCAGATTAATCCAGAAAAGATTACTCAAGCGGCTCCATGCCTCACGAATGGCACCTCCCGGGTTGGACACCACCACCAGCATGCCAAACCGGATACGACGCATCACGACTTCCTGTTCAGGCTCGATCAATTTGACGAACCAACGAGGTGGATTTTCATCCGAGCGATATTTGGAGGGAGGAGACTTGAATAGCAGATTGCCGTGCAAGTCATAGAGAATGATTTCATTGCTACGGACATGCCCCAACGAAAGCAAAAAGCGATGCATGACCTCATGGGTGTAACCCCACTCAGGATTCTGATACGAACTCAGAATCACGGTATCCAGCAACTGCACGGTAACGCGTGTAGCTGCCTCCACACCCTCCTGGGTGGAGGCCTTCATGCCGCGGATGATGACAAACCCGACCACGCCCATAAATACGAGCAGCAACAAGGTAATCAGCAAGTTCAATCGAAATCGTAGACTCATAAATAATCCATGCGGGATGATTGTCTAGCACACCAGCTTCTTAGAAAGAGTCGTAAATCATGCCACATACCGTGAACTTTGGGGAAATCACCCTTGTATGGGACAAGGCTTTGCAGGCAACCTGTTCACATTGCATTAAAACGTACAGTTAACCTTTGGAATGCAAGGCACGTTCCCTGCAAGAGAAATGCGAATGGTAGAGCGTTAGCAAAAACGAGGGATGGAAAAATCAGCAGAGCAGCTAGAAGCGACTTCGTAACAAAATGGTTAGCGGCAGGAAATTTTCAAGACAAGGCGTTTCATCATGACAATTTCTCGCCTGAACTACACATCGCAATGATATGCCTTCATGTGCAATTCAAGCGAGGAAATTCAGCATTATTAAAGGCAATGAATGGATTAGACCGAATTACGTGAACGACGGCCACCTTCAATAACCAAACCCGTGCGCTTGGCTTTGGCAATCAGCATAAGAATGTCAGCCACTTTCACCTTGTTTGCCTTGGCTGCAAAATCTACTGCATCAGCCACTGCGCCAAGACCTTCACTGCTCATACTCAACTCAGGCTTCTCTTTCTTAGGAGCTGAATTTTTAAGCTTATTTAGCTTTTCTTCAAGATCTTTAATCATTTCTTCTTTTGTTCGGCGTTTATAGTTGGCCATTCAATTCTCCTTGATTATTTTGGTAGGGATAGTATTAAAACTGGTTTTTATGTGGATTACTGCGGGAGTAACAAGTTCCAGTCGAAGCAACAATAATGGCCTTTTTTTATTTCTTAATCAAGTGCGAATAATTATTGATGGTTATAGAACCCATTTTTATAATATGCAGCGTTTTTGTCGCCCGCATTTGGCAAGTCAATCAGAAGGGAAGGAACAAAAACCAAAGGGATAGGGCACACACAGAAAACAAATCATCAATAACGACATAAACATATGATTTAAATTTAATTTTTAAAAACCACCTTCCACACCAAACTGGCTTTTACGGTCACTCGACCTAACAAACCTCAACGCTGAGAATACAAATTATTCTCCATAAAGGTGTTTTGACTCTTCTCCCATGATTTGCGCAATTTCATTATGTGTGTCATCAATTGTCTTCATCAATACATCATTTATTTTAAAATATTCATTGATCTGGTTGAGATACAGCCTTAGCTTTGATGAGCTATATCCCTGAGACTCGACACGATCTATGATCTGCATTGCCTCTGAATAATAGAAGGGGAACAACTCTCGCTCGCGTGGATTAAACTTGCATTCATCAATACAGCAGACAAGCTCCGCCAAATGATCAAACAGCCTGAAATTATCGTAGTCCAATTATCGACTCCTGCGAAATATCCGATTGATATCAACTCAATCAAGTCAAATAAGTACCCAAATATCTAATTTTTTCTGGCAAGCTCTTTATGGTCTCCCGAAGCCACTTTGCGTGTCGACAAGAAACATTGCGCTCTCATGACACCCGTGCTGGAGATTTTATCTGCCAGTGATGTGCATATGGCCTCAGATTCAATACCATCAATAATCATGGGTTCTGTTAAATGTGCATTAACACTCCCGACCAGATAAACCAACACAATATAAAGATTCATTACTACCCCCCTTAAGATTGAGCCTCGCATTCAAAGCAACGATAACTAGCCTGCACGACCGTCATTTACTCAAGCACACACAAACTCACGCCTGCTTCTCTACCCAAGAACCATAAAAAGACAACTCGTTACGCTGCGCCCTTCTTGCTACACATCTCATCTAAAAATGCGCTGCCTTTTGAAGAAATCGGAATGGAATAAAGTAAAACAGTGTCATGATCTTGGCACTGTTGATTCAGATAGTAGTAGATTGATCAAGCAGGAGTAATTACCCCTAAGGGCAGCGATTTATGGCCAAAATCAAGCCGGCTCAAGAGCCATTGATCTTTTGATTGGCTTATCAATATGCATGCATATATTTCTGATGAAAACAGAGGCAAATCAGTCAGTCTCGACAACGTCCGATTAGTTATTTGATTGAAACTTGCCTCCAAACCTCAACTTTCGCGCCAAGTCGTCGTAATAAAAGTAATTGTTTCATTTTGATTGCCTGACCACCAACCCACTTGACCAATGGTCATTGATGCAGTGATTCCTCCATATCCACTGCCCGATTAAGCACTGAATTCCATATGTTTTGATGAGGTTTTATGAAATCCGCACTCTCCAACATGAGCATACGTTTAAAAATCGCCTTGATTGTGACGGTAGTTGCGATGATCGGTTTTACCGTCACCATCGCCACCATCATTAACAAATCCATGGATGTGGAAAAGAAAACGGCCCTGAAGCTTGTCGATGAATCCGCATTGGTGGGTCGGGAACAGGCGCAGGAGATACTGGACAGGGCCATGGTGACGGCGAGAGCAAACGCCAGGAGCATGCTGGCAATGAAAGCCACCCATCAGGAAAGCCGCGCAGCAGTAGATAACTTGCTGGCGAATTCTCTCCGACAAAACCCGGATCTGGTCGGCGCATGGACGCTGTGGGAGCCCAACGCCTTTGATGGCAAAGACAAGGAATTCGTAAATACTGTCGGCCACGACGCTACTGGCCGATATATCCCTTACTGGAACAGTGGGAGCGGCGCTGTCATTCTCGAGGCTCTGGTGGATTACAACACACCAGGCGCTGGCGATTACTATCTGCTCGCCAAGACTTCCGGCAAGGAAACACTGCTTGAGCCTTATATGTACAAGATTGCGGGCAAAGATACCCTTATTACCACCATTAGCATCCCTATACATTACAACGGGGCTTTTGTTGGAGATACAGGTTTTGACATTCCACTGTCTGGCATGCAGGCGATCGTCAGCGCCATCAAGCCCTATGACGGCAGTTATGCTGAATTGGTTACTTATGGCGGCAATTACGTCGCCAGCGCCAAACCGGAAGACATAGGCAAACCCATCGCGCAGCATGGCGATACAAAAGCTGTGCTGCAAAAAATTCAGGCAGGCACTGCCTTTAGCCACATGGATAAGGATGCCTCAGGCACATTGGTATACCGTACCTACGCACCGATCAAGGTAGGTGATAGCGTTACCCCCTGGTCGCTGGTGCTGACCGTGCCCATGGATGTGGTGATGGCGCAGATCCACGCCATCCGCAATATCGCGATTGTGGTGGGCATCGTGTCGGTGATTGTGCTGGTCGGCATTCTGTATTTCTTTCTCAACCGCATGGTGATCAGTCCATTGCAGGAGAGCGTCGGCAGCATCAAGCGTTTATCCAAAGGCGACTTGTCGGCAAAAATCACCGTGCGAGGCACCGATGAAATGGCAGCGCTCAATGGCTCCATGGCGCAACTGGGTAACAATATCCAAACGCTGATTTCGCAGATGACAGTGATGAGTGAAGCGCATGATAGAGGTGATACGGATGCGCGAGTCACTGAAAGCAACTTTGAAGGCGCATTCCGGGATCTGGCACATGGCGTCAACACCATGGTGCACGGTCATATTGAGCTCAACAACAAAGCCATGCAGGTAGTGAAGGCCTTTGGCGAAGGCAATTTTGAAGCACCTCTTGAGCGCTTTCCCGGTAAAAAGGCCGAGATCAATCACACCATTGAGCAAGTACGCAGCAATCTGAAGAGCCTGATTGCGGATGCGGACATACTGGCGCAGGCCGCCATTGCGGGGAACCTCTCCACACGCGCCGATGCAAGTCGTCATCAGGGCGACTTCCGCAAGATCGTCGAGGGCGTCAACCACACGCTGGATGCCGTCATAGGTCCGTTGAATGTCGCTGCGCACTACGTGGATGCCATTTCCAAAGGCAACATCCCTGCCAAGATCACCGATGACTACAATGGTGACTTCAACACCATTAAAAACAATCTTAACCAGTGTATAGATGCCATCAATGCCATGGTGGCAGACACCGCCATGCTGGCCGATGCTGGTGCCCAGGGCCTGCTGTCAACCCGTGCAGATGCCAGTCGCCACCAGGGAGATTTCCGCAAGATTGTAGATGGCGTCAACAACACGCTGGATGCCGTGATCGGACCACTGAATGTGGCCGCCGATTGCGTCAAGCACATCTCGCAAGGGCATATCCCGCCTGCCATCACTGAAGAATATCAAGGCGACTTCAATACCATACGCCAGAACCTGAACACCTGTATCAGTGCGATCAACGCGCTGGTGAAGGATGCCGGTATGCTGGCCGATGCCGCCCGCGATGGCCGGGTATATGTCCGTGCCGATGCAACAAACCATCAGGGCGATTTCCGCAAGATCGTGGAGGGCGTGAACGAAACACTGGAGATGATCGCCACGCCTATCGTCACCGTTAAAGAAGCGGCAGAAACCATCAACACCGCCGCCAACGAGATTTCCAAAGGCAATATCGATCTGTCGCAGCGCACCGAGGAGCAAGCCTCTTCACTGGAAGAGACAGCTTCCAGCATGGAACAGCTTGCTTCCACCGTGAAGCAGAACGCGGAAAATGCCAAGCAGGCCAACCAGCTAGCCATGACCGCTACCAGCATTGCCGAGCGCGGCGGTGAGGTCGTTGCGGATGTGGTGAATACCATGGCCGCCATCAACGAAAGCTCGCAGAAGATCGAAGACATCATTTCCGTCATCGATGGCATTGCCTTCCAGACCAACATCCTGGCATTAAATGCAGCCGTCGAAGCCGCCAGGGCTGGTGAACAGGGGCGTGGCTTTGCTGTGGTGGCAGGCGAAGTACGCAATCTGGCGCAACGCTCAGCGGTAGCAGCCAAGGAGATCAAGGAGTTGATCGCAGACTCCGTGGGCAAAACCACCGAAGGTACACGTCAGGTAGAAAACGCGGGCAAGACCATGGAAGAAATCGTCAACTCGGTCAAACGCGTGTCCAATATTGTGGGCGAAATCACCGCCGCTTCCATCGAGCAAAGCTCGGGCATCGATCAGGTCAACAAAGCGGTCACGCAAATGGACGAGGTCACCCAGCAGAATGCAGCATTGGTGGAAGAAGCCGCCGCCGCTGCCGAGTCGCTCATGGAACAAGCCAATAATCTGGTGGAATCCATACGCCAGTTCAAAACCTCTGAGAGCGACACCGGCCGCGCCAGCGCAGCGCCCGCCCGTCTGCCCAGCCCCAAGCCGTTCCGGGCAGAGAGTGGCGGACGATCTGCGGCCCCCTTGCGCGTTGCCGTTAAAGCCCCTGACGAAGGCGACTGGGAAGAGTTTTAACCCTTGCACAAGACCTCCCGCGCGGAGGTCTTGTTATTTGGGGAGGCGCGATGCGCGCCGAATCGGGTATGCTGCTCACATTCCCGATGGAGAAGGCTACATCATGTCACTCAAGCACAGCCTGGATGCACTGCAATCGCTGCTGGCAAGTCAGTTGCCCTGCCCTGTCATCAGTGGCCGCCCCGAGCAGAGCCTCGGGCTTTATCTTTTTCCATGGCACATCCATCAACCGACACAACTACGTGCTATCGGCGCGTCCGAGTCGGCTCACAGGCCGTGCAGCTTGAGTGTGGTGTTATTGCCAAAAGCAGATTCAATAGTGACATCGCTTGATTTGCTGGATCAAGCCATGACAGCTATTCAAGCCCAACCTATTCAGACCTGTGTGGATGGGAAGGTGCATATCATCCTGGATGCCTGGTCCGCAGAAACCATGATGCAATTTTTTACCGCAGCAGGCTTACCGCTGCAATGCGCCCTCGCCTGCGAGTTGCGCCTCAGCTAAGTTTCTATAACAACGCAAAGGGAGACGTCATGCAACACTGGTTCAGCAAACTCAAGGGCGACCATGCCGCCCTGCCACCTCGTGCACCCGGCAAGGCGATTGCGCTTGCCTGGCTGGGCGGTTGCCTCGCCATTGGCGTGATTGCCGCGCTAGCGGAGCACTGGTCACTGGCATTGGTGCTGGGATCGTTTGGTGCGAGTTGCGTGCTGGTGTTTGGCTACCCGGATGTGCCCTTTTCGCAGCCTCGCAACATTATTCTGGGTCATGGCATCAGCACTGCTACCGGCTTGCTCTTTCTCACCCTGTGCGGCCCCCACTGGTGGGCGATGGCGCTGGCAGCAGGCACGGCCATCGCATTGATGATGTTCACGCGAACTGTTCACCCGCCCGCAGGCTCCAATCCGGTAATCGTGTTTCTGCTGCAACCCGGCTGGAGCTTCCTGTTGTTGCCCACGCTGACCGGTGCCTTGATACTGACACTGGTTGCATTGCTCTACAACAATGCAACGCGGCCGGGGAATTACCCCAAATACTGGTAAGCCAGGCTAGCGGGTGGAGCAACGCTTGCGCTCAGCACTGACGACTGATTGATTAACCAAACCACGTAAAAAAACGGAGAACCGCATGTTTGAATGGCTGGCAAGCCCGGAAGCCTGGATCGCCCTGGGCACCCTGACCGCACTGGAGATTGTGCTTGGCATCGACAATATCATCTTCATTTCCATCCTGGTGGGGCGTCTGCCTGTCCACCAACGGGCGCTGGCCCGTCGGCTGGGGCTCAGTCTTGCCATGCTCACGCGGCTTGCCCTGCTGTTTTCGATCTCCTGGGTCATGAGTCTCACGGAACCATGGTTCACGGTATTCTCCCAACCAGTATCCGGGCGCGACATTATTTTGATTGGCGGCGGTTTGTTTCTGCTGGCAAAAGCCACGCATGAGATTCACAACAGTCTGGAAGGCGAGGAAGAGGATAGCAATGGCATAGCCGTCGCCAAAGCTTCGTTTGGCATGAGCCTGGTCCAGATTGCCCTGCTGGATGTGGTGTTCTCGCTGGACTCCGTCATCACCGCCGTCGGCCTGGCCGATCATGTGTCCATCATGGCGATTGCCATCATTCTGGCCGTCGGCGTGATGCTGTTTGCCGCCAAGCCCATCGGTGATTTTGTCGACAATCACCCTACCATCAAGATACTGGCCTTGTCTTTTCTGATACTGGTAGGGATGACGCTGGTTGCTGAAGGGCTGGAGTTCCATGTGCCCAAGGGATATATCTACTTCGCCATGGCCTTCTCGGTGGTGGTGGAGATGATCAATATCCGCATGCGCAAAAAGTCCGATACCGTGCGCAAGCTGAATAAAAGCCAGCCCTGATAGCTAATGGCTCCGCCCTTGCGGGCGGGGCGCATGGCAACCCATTAGGCGTTGAATACCTGCTGCCAGAGGCTGCGCACCGCCTCGGCATCGGCAGCAACCGCAGATAAAGGCACACGTGATTTGGTCTGCTCCTGCAGGCGGCTGGCATGTTGCAGACTGCGATAACGCCGATATGCTTCAGCGGCCGCCGTCGCCAGCGTGGCATCAATCAGACCCAGACTCCCCAGCTTGCCCAGCAGGCTGATATTGCCCAGGTTTTCGGTGAGCTCCGGGTGTTCGGCAGCATGCGCCAGCACCAGATACTGCACCATGAATTCCACATCAATAATGCCGCCCTCACTCTGCTTGAGGTCAAATTCTGTTGCGGGCACGCTATGGCTCTCGCGCATGCGGCGGCGCATATTCAGCACCTCCTCGCGCAGCTTGGCCACGTCGCGTGGCTGGCATATCACCTCTTCGCGTATGCGGCTGAATGCCGCCCCTATCGCCTCATCGCCCGCACTGAAGCGAGCTCGGGTCAATGCCTGATGTTCCCATACCCAGGCTTTATTGCGCTGGTAATCTTCAAACGCCTCCAGTGAGCTGACCAGCAGTCCACTGGCGCCATCCGGCCGCAGCTGCAAGTCGGTTTCGTAGAGCAAGCCCGCCGAGGTCAGGCTGTTGAGCCAGGTATTGATGCGCTGCCCAAAACGGGCATAGGTATCGCGCGCCTCGGGAGCATCATCGTCATACAGAAAAATGATATCCAGATCCGAGGCATAACCCAGCTCGCGCCCGCCCAGCTTGCCATAGCCGATGATGGCAAATTTTGGGATTTCGCGATGCTTGCCACGCAAAGTGGGCCAGATGGTATCCATGGTGGCCTGCAATACCAGATTTGCCAGCGCGCTCAGGTAATCCGACAAGGTTTGCAGGGGCAGCTCACCGGCAATATCCTGCGCGGCAAACCGGAAAACGGCGGCGTGTTTGAAATGACGCATGGTATCCATCTGCCGCTCGACATCGCCTTCCACCTCGGCCAGTCGGCGCTGCAGGTCCTGGCGCATGGCATCAAAATCCGGCTCGGCATACAGGCTGCGCGTATCCAGCAATTCATCCAGCAAAATGGGGTGCTGCGTCAGGTATTGCGCCAGCCAAGGGCTGGCGGCCACCAGCTTGACCAACAAGCTCAGCACCGCCGGGTACTCGGCCAGCAGCGCGAGATAACTGGCGCGACGGCAGATGCTTTCCAGCAGATCCAATGCCCGCGTCAGAGTCACCTGCGGGCGCTCTTCCTGGGCGGAGAGTTGAATCACCGTGGGCATCAGAATATCCAGACGCTGACGGCTCAGCTCGGGCAGATTGCGATAGCGGCTACCCGTGTGCAAGGCATTAAGGCGACGCAGGGTATCTTCCGCATCGTCATAGCCGGCGTCGCGCAAGCGACGCACCGCTTCGCCCTCCTGCACCGCACCCTGCCAGATGTCATTGATCGGCTTCAGGGTTTGCAGATTGTTATCCTGACGCCCCACGGCCACGTCACTGAACACCTCACTGAAATGCACCTCGACCAGGCTGCGATGGGTTTCCAGCGCCTTGCGCAGCAAATCCCAATGCGCAAAATGCATGCTGGTAGCAATGCGCTGCTGCGCTTCGGGCGTGGTCGGCAGCTCCTGTGTCTGCGCGTCTTCCACATATTGCAACCTGTGCTCCAGGTCGCGCAAAAAGACATAGGCTTCGCGCAGCTCGCGCACGGTACGCTCGGGCAGAATCTGCTTATCCTGCAAGCGCTGGAGCACCGCCAGCGTCGGGCGTATCTGCAGGCTGGCATCACGCCCGCCGCGTATCAGCTGAAACACCTGGGCGATAAATTCAATTTCGCGGATACCGCCGCGGCCCAGCTTGATGTTGTCATGCATGTCGCGCCGATTCACATCGCGCTGTATCTGCACCTTGAGATCGCGCATGGAGGCAAATGCACCATAGTCCAGGTATTTACGATAGACAAACGGCCGCAGCAAATTGGCCAGCACTTGCTCTGGCCCGGCGACCACCCGGCCCTTGATCCAGGCATAGCGCTCCCATTCGCGTCCCTGATTCTGGTAATACTCCTCCAGAAAATTCAGGCTACAGGCCAGCGGCCCTTCTGAGCCATAGGGCCGCAAGCGCATGTCTACGCGAAAGACAAAGCCGTCTTCGGTGACGTCATCAATCGCGGCGATCAGCTTCTTGCCCAGGCGCGCAAAGAATTCATTGTTGCTCAGGGACTTTTCACCATTGGTTTCGCCATCCTGCTCAAAGGCAAAAATCAGGTCGATGTCGGACGATACATTCAGCTCATACCCCCCCAGCTTGCCCATGCCCACCACAATCAGCGACTGCTTGTCGCCCCGCTCGCCGATGGGTTCACCGTACTGGGCTTCCAGCCAGGGCGTGAGATGCTGCAAGGCAAAGCGCACCGCCACCTCCGCCAGTGCGCTCATGGTCTGCATCACTTCATCGAGATCGGCAAGATCATTCAGATCCCGCGCAATCACCCGCAACATCACGCGCTGGCGCAGGCCGCGCAAGGCACGCTTGAGACTGGTCTCATCCGTCACCGTGCATTTCGAAAGATAGAGCCGCATATAATCCGCGCGCCATGGCAGCATGATTTCCGCATCCAGCTCCTGCAAGAGCTCAGGGTATCGGGTCAGCAGACGCTGGCAAAACGGGCTGCAGCGCACAGTATGGCGCACCCATTGCGTCGTCTGGCGGCCATCGTGTTCATCAGAGAGAATTTGCGAGAGTGTTTGCATCAAAAATCAGCTTGGCTGGTGGTATTATGTGGAAGATTTTTTTCGTTACCTTTTGTAACAGTTGAAGAATAACCCAAAATCAGGCCGGGCTGGGGTTGGCGACCATCAGGTCTAGCCACCTTCATCACCAGGCCGCTGATAACACAACGATAAGTGCTTGCTGGAGATCTCTGAATGTCATCGATTGAAACCGTTCTGACCGAAACCCGCGTTTTCCCCCCACAGGAGGCCTTCAAGCAGGCAGCCACCATTTCAGGTCTGGAACAATACACCGCGCTTTGCCAGCAGGCCGAGCAGGATTACCCCGGCTTCTGGGCTGCACTCGCGCAAAAGGAGCTGGATTGGCACAAGCCGTTCACCGCCGTGCTGGATGAAGCCGATGCGCCCTTTTATCGCTGGTTCCACGATGGCGAACTCAATGCTTCCTACAATAGCCTGGATCGCCACCTCTCTACCCGTGGCGACAAAGCCGCGCTGATTTTTGAAGCCGACGACGGCACGGTCACCACCGTCACCTATCGCCAGCTACATCAGCGCGTTTGCCGCTTTGCCAATGCCCTGAAAAAACAGGGCGTCGGTAAAGGCGATCGCGTAATCATCTACCTGCCCATGAGCGTGGAAGCAATAGTCGCCATGCAAGCCTGTGCGCGTATTGGTGCGATTCACTCCGTGGTGTTTGGCGGCTTCTCCTCTAAAAGCCTGCATGAGCGCATCACCGATGTGGGTGCCAAGCTGGTGATCACCTCCGATGGCCAGATGCGTGGCGGCCGTGCCATGCCGCTGAAACCCGCCGTGGACGAAGCCTTGAGCTTGGGTGGTTGTGAAGCCGTGACCAGCGTGATTGTCTATAAACGCACCGGCGGCGAGGTTGCCTGGAATGCGCGTGACCTGTGGTGGCATGATCTGGAAAGCGCAGAATCCGACTACTGCGAGCCAACCTGGGTCAATGCCGAGCATCCACTGTTCATTCTCTACACCTCAGGCTCCACCGGCAAACCCAAGGGCGTGCAGCACTCCACTGGCGGCTATCTGCTGGGTGCGGTCATGAGCATGAAATGGGTATTCGACCATAAAGCCACGGATATTTTCTGGTGCACGGCCGATGTGGGCTGGATTACCGGCCACAGCTATGTGGCCTATGGTCCGCTGGCGCTGGGCAGCACGCAAGTCGTCTTTGAGGGCGTGCCAACTTATCCCGATGCAGGCCGTTTCTGGCAGATGATCGAAAAGCACAAGGTCAGCGTATTTTACACGGCGCCCACGGCGATTCGTTCGCTGATCAAGCTGGGCGGCGATTTACCCAATAATTACGATCTTTCCAGCCTGCGCCTGTTGGGCACGGTGGGCGAGCCCATCAACCCTGAGGCCTGGATGTGGTATCACAAAACGGTGGGCCGCGAGCGCTGCCCGATTGTGGATACCTGGTGGCAAACTGAAACCGGCGCGCACATGATTGCCCCGTTGCCCGGTGCCATCAATGCCAAGCCCGGCTCCTGCACCCGTCCCCTGCCCGGCATCATGATGGATATCGTCAATGAAGATGGCAGCCATATTGATGGCACTGGCGGTGGTCTGCTGGTGGTCAAGAAGCCATGGCCATCCATGATACGTACCATCTGGAATGATCCGGAGCGCTTCAAGAAATCATATTTCCCTGAAGAGCTGAAAGGCGTTTACCTGGCAGGGGATTCGGCCCACCGTGACGATGATGGCTATTTCTGGATCATGGGCCGCATTGACGATGTGCTGAATGTTTCCGGTCACCGCCTTGGCACCATGGAAATTGAATCCGCGCTGGTAGCCCATCCGCTGGTGGCAGAGGCTGCCGTGGTCGGCAAGCCGCATGAGATCAAGGGCGAATCCATTGTCGCTTATGTCGTGCTGAAAGGTGCCCGCCCGGAAGGCGATGAGGCGAAACAAATCGTAGCGCAACTGCGTGACTGGGTAGGCAAGGAAATCGGCCCCATCGCCAAGCCGGATGAAATCCGCTTTGGCGACAACCTGCCCAAAACCCGCTCCGGCAAGATCATGCGCCGCCTGCTGCGCTCGCTGGCCAAGGGCGAGGAAATCACTTCCGATATTTCCACACTGGATAATCCGGCCATTCTGGAACAGCTGAAGCAGGCTGTTTCCTGACAAGCCGCCATCACTGGTTGACCTAAGCATCATGCATAAAAAAGCCGCCGCTATCTGCGGCTTTTTTATTGGCTAATGTATTGGCGCAAATGTGGACTATGACGGATGCAGCTTTTTCTCATGTTATTGGGTGCGCATACTATCTGGCAGCGCGTCGCGATTGCTTGCCATGGCGCTTTTTCCACCAGATCAGCACCCCGGTCACAGAGACCAGCACCAGCGCCAGGCCGCAGAAACTCACAAACATGCGGTAAGGCAGCCCAAACACCTGCCCCATATGCAGCGCCCCCAGCCAGTTGCTGACGGTATTTCCGGCCTTGTCGCCCGTAGGCAGCCACCAGCCTTTGATCTCTCCCGTCGCGGCGTCAATCAGAATCGCGGTATTACCACGATCGCTGCGCAGATCGGCATCGCTATGCACAGAATACGCATACAGCCCGCGCTGCCTGTCCAGCCGCAAGCGGTCTTCAAAATCCACCTTGAGCCCACGCTCGGCGCTGAAGCGCTGCATGGCATGGCGCGCCATGGCGTGTGCCTGAGGCCACGGCATGGGCGCATGGGCAAGAGGCTGTGCCAGCGGCGGAATGGAGCGCCATGAAAGATCAAAATCAAACATGGTTTTCATCACCGGCATATACACCTGCTCGCGCAGATTAAACATGACGCTGGACCAGGCAAACATCAGCAATACCATGCACAGCCACAAGCCAAACGCCCGGTGCAGATCAAAGTTGATGCGAGTAGCACCGGCCTGCCACTTGATCAGCCAGGCCGGTTTCCATCGACTCAGATAGGATGCCTTGGCCGCTTGCTGCCGACGCGGCAAGGTGAGATAAAACGCGACAACACTATCCAGCGTCCACAGCACGGCGATGATGCCAAAAATCAATCGACCACTATTGCCCGGCAAGGCCAGCGAGTAATGCAACTTATAGAGAAAGCCCACCAGCGTTTCGCGCTGAAACAGGCTGTCGCCGCGCAGACGCATCCCCAGCATGGCGCCGGTTTGCGGATGCAGGAACATCTCATCTGCCAGCAATAGTGCAGCTTTGCCATCCACAGACGGGCCTGGGGTCAACCGGAACGCAGCGGATTCACCAGCTTCCACATGCAACAGCAACTCATCCACCCGCATGCCAGCAGGCGCCTGCCGCTGGGCAGCCTCGCGCAGTGCATAGGCATTCAGCGGCGCGCGCCCCGCCTGCCATGCCGGATGCAGCAAATGCGGATTCAGCCAGCCATCGACCTCCTCCTCAAACGCAATGATCGCCCCGGTAAACCCGGCCACCACCAGAAAAACCGCCATCGCCAGGCCTACCCAGCGATGCCAGATAACAAGATACGCGCGCATTACCAGCTATAGGTCAGCGTGCCCATCACATTGCGACGGTAGCCCCATTTGCAGCCATCGCCATAGTAGCCGCAGGTCGCCACATATTCCTTGTCGAACAGATTGCTGGCATTGAGGGCAAACTTCCAGCCTTTCCATTGATCGCCCAGGCTGGCAAGGTCGTAACGCAATACTGCATCGACCAGAGTGTACGACGGCAGCTTGTAGCTGTTGTCATCCTCACCATAACGACTTCCGATATAGCGCAACCCACCGCCTACCGTCATTCCGGCAAGAATGGATTCCGGCAGGCGATAGTTGGCCCACAGTGTGGCGGTATGCTTTGGCACATTACCAGGCGCGTTTCCTTGGACACCATCGTTGCTCTTGGTGATTTCCATCAGCGTGTGGGTATAACTCGCCACCAGATCCAGGCCGTTCGCCATTTGGGTCTTGGCCTCGGCTTCAAACCCACGTGACTGTACCTCGCCCCGCTGTATGCTGTAAGTGCCAGTAGCATCCTGCAAGTCAGCCGTGGTCAGGTTTTGTCGGGTTAGGTCAAACAAGGAAAAAGTCAGCATCGTGCTTTTGCCAGCAGGCTGGAAACGCAGACCAATTTCATACTGCTTGCCGGTTTCGGGCTTGAATGGAGTGCTACCACGTGCTGGAGAACTCGTGCCGATGACCGGCAGGAATGACTCGGTATAACTCGCATAAGGCGCCCATCCATTATCCGCGAGATACACGAGGCCCGCACGCCAGGTCGTGGCGCTATCGTCCTGCTCGCTGGAGCTGGATGCATCCAGATGATCCCTGTTGGAAGTGGTTGCCCAGTCGCGACGGGTTCCCAGAGTCACTACCCATTTTTTCGCAATTTTTATCTGATCCTGCAAATACACCCCGGTCTGCCGCAGTTTCTGAGTCACATCATTATTACGTGTAAAGTTAGCCGAGGAATTGCCATAGACCGGCGCGTACAGATCCAGATCAGAGAGGATGGCGAACCCACCCTTTACATCCCCTTTCATTTTCTGTCCATCCAGCCCGATCAGCGCCACGTGCTCAAACTGGTCATGCGCCCATTTCAATTGCACATGGTTATCGAGCGTCAGATTATCAATATCTTCATTGCTGGAGCCACCATACCGGCCCACCGTGCGCTGGTCCGCATTCAAGCCACTCATGTACACAGACGTCGCATCTGTCTTCATGTTCTGATAGCGCAGATTCTGGCGAAACAGGACATGATCGTTGAAAATGTGCTCGAACAGATAGCCTGCGGAATAGCGTTCCTGATCAAACTTGTCGATACCTGGCTCACCGACAAAGCGACTGGTGGATATCTTGCCATAGGCACTGTTATACAAAGTACCGACACGTGGCCATGCCTGATAGCCCTGCCCACGCTCGTTCTTCTGGTAATCGGTCAGCAGGGTCAGTGTTGTGAAGTCACTGGGACGCCAGGTCAGGGCTGGTGCAATAAACACACGATCATCCTTCACATGGTCAATTTGCGTGTCACTGTCACGCACCAATCCGGTCAGGCGATAGCTCCAGGTACCGTCATCCGTCAGCAAGCCACCAAAATCAGCCGCGAGCTGTTTGCGGTCGTAGCTGCCCAGCTGAGCCTGCACTTCGCGTACCGTCTTATCGGTAGGGCGTTTGCTCACCAGGTTAACCAGACCACCTGGCCCGCCCTGCCCATACAGAATGGAAGATGGTCCACGCAAAATTTCCACGCGCTCGAGTCCGTACGGCTCGATCACGGTGCCACCCTGGTTATTGAATGCGTATGCACGCAAGCCGTCCCGGTATTGATCGCGGCCATTGGAGTCAAAGCCTCGAATCATGATGAAATCCGAGCGTGGGTCCGGTCCATTCGCTTCAGACATTACCCCTGCGGTATAACGCAGGGCTTCGCTGACCGACTGCACGCCCTGCATATCCATCTGCTCACGCGTGACAATCGCTATCGATTGCGGTGACTCAATTACTGCAGTATCAGTTTTGGTTGCAGTCAGGCTGCGCTTGGCGACATAGCCTTTGGCTGGCCCCGTGGGACTTTCCTGCTCCGCCGCCGCACTGACATTCACCTCCGGCAGTTGCTCGGCGTTGGATGAAGGTTGGGTTGGTGCTTCCGCCTTGCGCAGCGTATATCCGCCATCGCTAAGCGTCGCGGCCTCCAGCCCGGTATTCGCCAGCAAGGCGGCCAAGCCGGCGTTTACTGTATAGCGACCTTGCAGACCCGCACTTTGCCGCCCCTCGGTGAGCGAACCGTCTACCGAGAGCGCAATTCCGGCCTCGGCAGCAAACTGGCTCAACACACGGCTCAACGATCCGGCAGGAATCTGGTACTGGCGTGCAGCGGAAACCTGCTGCTCAGCAGCGTGACTGTCCGTGATGATCTGCGGGATGGCAAAGCTTAACGGTACCGCCAGCAATGTCAGCTGAACGGCATTGGTGATACGTTTTTTGAAAAAACGCGCATGATGATGTTGCATGAATTCCCCTTTAAGAAAATGTATTCGGCAATGCTTCATCTGTATTGCCAATCGAAATCAGAAAAAGGGAACCTATCTCTGCAAATTATCTGTTTTGCATTCGTAATCTCATCTATGACGCACGAGGCTCGAGTGTCACCCACCAAGGCAAAAGACGATGCACATGTACGGGCAAGGTTTGTTCGAGCAGGTGAAGTGCACGGTCGGTGTCTTGTAAAGGGAATGCGCCGACGATGCGCAGATGGGATAAAGCAGGGTCGTAACCAAGGTGACCACGACGATAACGTTCCAGTCTGGCGACAAACTCCGGGAGTGGCAGGTTATCGGCCACAAGCATGCCATGCGTCCATGAATCCATCGCAGGGTCTGCTTCGCGGGCAGGCTGGATGGATATCCCGTCAAAACTGCTTTGCTCGCCGGCTTGCACGATCAGGCCTGGCTGGCTGGCCTGCGGCAAGCGTATGGCGACAGCGCCTTCAAAAACGGCAACATGGGAGCGCTGGCCGTCGTCGAGCACATTGAACCGGGTGCCCAGTGCCTGCAGCTGACCATGCCGGGTAGAAACAAGGAAGGGGCGGCCAGGCTGCATGGTGTCGAAAGCGGTCTGCACCCAGACCTCACCAGCCACCAGTTGAATATGACGCTGGCTGGTGCTGTATTCAATATTGACCGCACTCGCGGTGTTGAGCCATAAAAGGCTGCCGTCCGCCAATTGCATGCGGCGACGTTCGCCGATGCGGGTGGTATGTTGTGCCATCATAATTCCGGACCATTGTTGCACCGCGGGTTGCCGTGTGATGCCCCAGCCGCCCGCACTTAACAGGCTGAGAGCCAAGATGGATTTGATGACGCGACGGCGACCCTGCCCCATGGAACGCAAGGTCTGGCGCGCGGCATCATCTTCCATGTATTGAAATTTGCGCATGACATTTTCTACCTGCTGCCAGGCCAGACGATGCGCATTGTCCTGTTCCAACCACGCCTGCCAGGCCGCATGCTCCTGTGCATCAAACTCGCCTGCATGCAGCATGGCGAACCATTCTGCGGCTTGCTGCAACGTGGCATACGAGGGATGGTCGGCTATGTGGTGGTTGTCTGCCAGTGTTTCCATCAAATGGCCCTGCCCAGCGTGAGGCAAGCCAACATGGCTTGTGCCATGTATTTTTTCACCATGCGCTCAGAAACATTGAGCTCAATGGCAATATCGGCATACTTCATGCCATCCATCTGCGACAACAGGAACGCCTGCCTGACCTTGATGGGCAGACCGGACAGCATGCGCTCAATCTCAAACAAGGTTTCCAGCACCAGCAGACGCTGCTCCACCGAAGGTACCATGGATGGCGGCAAATTCTGCAAGGCATCCAGATAGGCCTGCTCGACCTCGCGACGACGCCAGTGATTAACCACCAGACCATGTGCCACACGTGTCAAATAGGCGCGCGGTTCACGCATGATGGGTTGTGAAGGCGACGACATGATGCGTACAAAGACATCCTGCGCAAGATCCGCTGCCTGGTGTGTACAGCCCAGCTTCCGGCGCAACCAGCCGGAAAGCCAGCCATGATGATCGCTGTACAACGCGTGAATGGTTTCAGAGACCAAGCCTGACGACATGACAATAAAGTATCAAATGAGAATTATTATCATAATATGGCCTAAGCCTGACAAAGTCAAAAATCGGCTTGCCGCTGGAGATCACTGGCTTTGTTTAAAAGCTTGCCATGCAATCAAATCAAGCGGCACAGGCACGCCATAGCAAGCTTATTGCCGCAAGTGCAGCAAGTAATGAAAAGAGTCTTTGCATCAGCAACTTGGGCATGGTGGGCAGCATACGCACGCCCACCAGCATGCCCGCAATGGCACCCAGCGCAAAAGGCAATGCAACATGCAGATCAAGCAAGCCACTGCCCGCGGAGAATGCCAGGGTAGTCAGCGAAATAAGAGCTAGGGCCGATAGCGTGGTGGCGATGATGGCGGGATAGCTTAAGTTTGAAAAGTACTGCAACGCTGGCAACACCACAAAACCTCCCCCCAGGCCGAGCAAGCCTGACAGAAAGCCGGCCAGGCCACCAGAACCGGCAAGACTATAAACACACGGTGCATTCCACATAAACCTGCCCCCTGCAGGATGCACCAGGCAAGGCTGGGAATTCTGTAACGCACGCTCAGGACCAACAAACCATTTGCGCCAGCCCACCCATGACAACAGCCCTGACGAAACCACCAGCAATATCCGATCAGGAGTAACCTGCGCCAGCCATAAGCCCAAGGGCATGACCATGATGCCAGACATCGCAATCAGCATGGCGGCACGATATCTCACCTGCCCTTGTCGCAAGCCAAGCATGCTCCCTGTACCACTCGCCAAGGCAACTGCCAGCAAAGCGACCGGGGCAGCATGACGCACATCCAGCCCGAACAATAGAATCAGCAGGGGGCCGGCCAGCATACTGCCCCCTGCGCCAGTCAACGCAAGCAGCAGACCAACGACCGTCCCGGTTAGGGCAATAGCCCAGAACTCCATGCCACCGGCCTAACGGCTTTTCAACGCCCGCCACAATCGGCGGATCAGGCATTTACTCTTGAACCATTGACACATGCCGCTCACACAGCTGCCAGCCTCTTGCGTCGGCGCACTCCCCTCCTGGTAAAGCGCCTGAGCGCGCTGATACAAGGTGCTGGCGCGATTGCCACTCCGGCAAAAGCCCAGCATGGGACGAGGAGCGTTGGCAATCAGGCGCTTGTACTCCGCCACCTGCTCGGCACTGATCTGGTTAGGAATCACGGGCAAGGCAACAAAATATAATCCAGCAGCTTCGGCTGCAGCCCGCAGTGCTGGCGTTGTTGGTTGTCCTGCGCCATCTTCTGCATCGGGTCGGTTATTTATCAGGGTTTTATACCCGGCCGCCACTATGGCAGGAATATCTTCCACCGCAACCTGGGTACAGTGACTAAAAGCATCGTCTATCTTTACTGGATTAATTGCCATGCTTGTCTCCTCAAATGAGTAATACGCCGGGCTCGTAAAGGCGGCACCTTTAGGCTTCAGCCCCGCAAAACTGTTGATACAACACCTGCATCACCGCCAGTGCCGGACCAGGCGCAATCTGGTAGTAAATTTTCTTGCCCTCGCGTCTGGTAGTCACCAAGCCCTCTTCCCGCAACACGGTAAGCTGTTGCGAGAGGGTCGGCTGACGGATATCCAGCATCTCTTCCAGTTCACTCACGCACAACTCATGTTGGGTAAGCTGACAAAGCAGCATCAGACGATCTGCATTCGCAAGCACTCGCATCAAGCGGCTCGCAGCCTCGGCGGATTGATGCATGGTTGCAAGGTCAATTGTGACAGACATAGAAGGCGTCTTTCATACGGATGGTTAACTTGATTCAATCATTATATATTTTTATATATTATATGTTAATATATTTTTAACCAACTTCCATCAGGAGACTCGCCATGTTTCGTCAGCTGTTTGAGCCAAGCTCTTCCACCTATACCTACCTGATCACAGATGGCAATGAAGCTTTGCTGATTGATCCCGTCATCACCGAAGTTGATGTCTATCTCGCCCTGCTGAAAGAACATCAGCTGCATCTGGCATGGACACTGGAAACCCATGTGCATGCGGATCACATCACGGCGGGAGGTGAACTGCGACAGCGCATAGGCTCGCGCAGCGCTGTGGCTGCCTTATGTGGTGCCAGTGCGGCGGACAGGCAACTGGCGGACGGTGACACCGTAGAACTCGGGGGGGAACGGATTCAGGTAATTGCCACACCAGGACATACACCGGGAAGCCTGTCTTTTCTGTGGCGCGACCGTCTGTTTACCGGGGATGCACTGCTCATCAACGGCTGCGGACGCACCGACTTTCAGGGCGGCGATGCCGGTACCCAATATGACAGCATTACCCAGCGCCTTTTCAGCTTGCCGGACGAAACGCTGGTCTATCCCGGACATGATTACCAAGGGCGCCGCGTCAGTTGCATCGGGCAGGAGAAAACCATCAATCCGCGGCTGGCAGGCAAATCTCGTGATGCGTTCATCCAGATCATGACATCGCTGGATCTTCCCAAACCGCGCCTGATCGATATCGCAGTGCCAGCCAACCGTCGCTGCGGGGTCGATGAAGAAGTAGCACCGCAAGGCTGAGCAGCAAGACAGGGTATAATGGCGATCTTTCTTCACGCCTTTTGCCCTTGTCATGAGCCAGTCCGAGATTCAACGCCGCCGTACCTTTGCCATTATTTCCCACCCGGATGCGGGTAAAACCACCCTCACAGAAAAACTGCTGTGGTTCGGGGGCGCCATTCAGGTCGCCGGTGAAGTACGTGGGCGCAAGGCGGCACGCCATGCCACTTCCGACTGGATGGAACTGGAAAAGCAACGTGGCATTTCGGTGACATCCTCGGTCATGCAGTTTCCCTATCGTGAACACATGATCAATCTGCTGGATACCCCTGGCCACGATGACTTTTCGGAAGATACCTATCGCACGCTCACCGCCGTCGATTCGGCCGTCATGGTGATCGACTCGGTAAACGGTGTGGAAGCGCAGACCATCAAGCTGCTGAATGTATGCCGCATGCGCGATACGCCCATCCTCACCTTCATCAACAAGCTGGACCGTGAAAGCCGCGCGCCGATTGAGCTATTGGACGAGATCGAGTCCACGCTGGGCATGCAATGCGCGCCCATGACCTGGCCTATCGGCATGGGCAAGAGCTTCCGCGGGGTATATCACCTGTACAACGACAGCATTTCCTTTTTTGATCCGCACGCCGAAAAAGGCACCTCGGAAACCATCCAGGGCCTGGACAACCCGCGTCTGGACGAGCTGATTGGCACACAGGCCGCAGAGCTGCGCGTGGACGTCGAGCTGGTGCGTGGCGCCTCCAGCACCTTTAACAAAGAGGCCTATTTGTCCGGCAAGCAAACCCCGGTGTTTTTTGGCTCGGCCATTAACAACTTCGGTGTGCAATCGCTGCTGGATGCGGTGGTTGAGCTGTCCCCCTCGCCCCTGCCCCGTAATACCGCCAGCCGTGAAGTGGCGCCTGGCGACCCCAAGTTCTCCGGCTTTGTGTTCAAGATACAAGCCAATATGGACCCCAAGCATCGCGACCGTATTGCGTTCCTGCGGGTATGTTCCGGCCGCTTTGAGCGCGGCATGAAAATCAAGCAGGTTGCCAGCGGCAAGATGCTGGCGGTGAATAACGCCATTACCTTCATGGCGCAGGACCGCAACACCACGGATGAAGCCTGGGCCGGCGATATTATCGGCATTCCCAATCACGGCACGGTCAAGCTGGGCGATACCTTCACCGAGGGCGAAGACCTCAAGTTCACTGGCATCCCTTCCTTTGCCCCAGAGTTTTTCCGTCGTGCCCGGCTGAAAAACCCGCTCAAGATGAAGCAATTGCAAAAAGGCCTGCAGCAACTGGCGGAAGAAGGCGCTTCGCAATTGTTCCGTCCGCTGATGAGCAACGATCTGATTCTGGGCGCCGTCGGTACCTTGCAGTTTGATGTGGTCGCCCACCGCCTTGAGCATGAATACGGCGTGGATGTGGTGTTTGAAAGTTACGACTGCTCAACTGCACGCTGGCTGCGCGGATCGGATGCTGACCTCAAGGCGATTGCAGATAAATATGGATTTAACGTGGCGCTGGATGGGGCGGACGAGTATGTTTATCTGGCGCCTAACCGCGTCAACCTGCAGATGGCACAAGAGCGCTATCCGGACATTCAATTTCTGGAAACCCGCGAAATTTTCTGATGTCAGAACGCTAGCTGAGCATTAACGTTTAAGCAGGATCATCGTTCAACTCTCGACTAATAATACGAGAGATCATCAGGGGGTAATGCCATGTGTGCAGACAGATTGCGCGAACTGGATATTTTCAAACCCAACACCGCGCAAGAGTTGGAGTTCATGAATAGCATCCGCTTGCGGAACGTCAAGTTCCCGGCGGGTAAAACCATCGTCAACGAGCGGGCATCTAGCGCCCAGCTCTACACCTTGCTTGAGGGCTGGGCCATTCGGCACAAAACCCTCAAGAATGGCCGCCGCCAGATACTCAACATCATGTTTCCGGGCGATCTGATTGGCCTGCAGCAAAACCTGCTGGATGAAAGCACCAGCAGTGTGGAAACCATCACGGACGTTGAGCTGTGCGAGCTCGATAAAAATAAGCTCTGGCTGCTCTATCAGTCGTTCCCGTCGCTCGCCTATGACATCACCTGGATCTGTGCGCATGAAGAACAGATTGTGGATGACAATCTGCTGAATGTCGGTGCGCGTTCGGCCGTGGAAAAAATTGCCATGCTGATTCTGCATGTGTTCAAGCGTTACCGGGCGCTCTACCCCGAAGCGGGCAAGGTCATTCCATTTCCACTGAACCAGCAGGACGTGGCCGATGCCCTGGGCCTTTCACTGGCACATACAAACAAGTCATTGAAAAAATTGGAAAAACTTGGATTACATAAAATCCAGGAAGGCAAACTTACCATCCTGAATGAAAAAGCGCTGGCGACTGTAGCAGATTATTTCGAATCGCCGATCACGCCCAGACCGCTGATCTGCTGACGAAATAGATATGGGGCCCCTGCCAGCGCCAGATAAATTTCGTTTTTGAGGCTAGGGTTTTTGAGTCAGCCAGGACATCACGATGCTTTGCGGACTGATGTCGAACTGAATACCCGCCTCTTCCGCCAGCAATTGCAGGGCAGCACGATCAATGATAGCAGCCGAAGTATCCGCAGCGCGCTGAGCGTTGACATCGTAAAGCGGCTGCGTGATGACGATCTCCAGGCGCTTAGGATCCTGAAAGTGGATATGCAGGTCTATAGGCTGCTGGGCATGGTCTTCAATGTGACACAGCAGGCCCAGCCAGGCATACAAAAAGGGGGATTCGCGAACGAGGGCGTAATCCACGCCAGAGTCCTCCGGTAGCCGCTCTACCGATATATTGCGCAGGGTCAGAAATCCCGACATGAGCTTGAGGCCCATAGCCACAATGTCTTCCGGCAATGCCTCGTTATCACTCGTGTCATCCCAGACATTCAGGGCGCGAATACCAAATACAGCTTCTTCCAGCTGCAGGTCAATCTTGTTCAAACGCTCCAGTGTCTTGCCTTTATCCAATACATCCTTTTCCAGATTGCGCCGCATGATGGAGTGATTCATGCGCGTGACCGAAATCGGCCCCAGCAGATTATGGCGCAGCACCGAAAATACCTTCAGGAATACATGATGCCGTATGCCAGCCAACTGCCAGTGGGTATTTGACGATGCTAATTTTTGTTCTGTCGTCACTATTCTTCCCTTCGTCTTAAAGTCCGCCTTAAGCGGTTCTGCTCAGGATGCGGTTCAGCATGGCAAGGTCAATCGGTTTTTCCAGGTAATGATCAAACACCTTGATCGCCTCGACAGCTGCCACATCCTTGGCTGAGTGCCCGCTAACGGCAATAAACTGCGTGTTCGGCCCCAGTCCTTTATCCTGCACTTGCTTTAACAAAACAACACCATGCATATCCGGCAAATTCAGATCCATGAATACCAGATCAAATGCTTTTTCTTCCAATTGTTGTATGGCGGACTGGCCGTTCAGCACCCACTTGACGTCGTGCCCCAGCAACTCAAGCAGCTCTTTAAAGGTGGCGCCCGCTTCCAGATAATCCTCCACGATCAGAATGTGTTTTCCCATTTCCCCAACTTCTATTCTAACAGCATGATTATTTTAATGTTTAACACAAATTAACGTGTAATTTTCTGCTGCAAGGCAGATCCGAGGATGGTATGCGGCAAATGCACGATGAAACTCACATAGCCATCATCCGTATGTTCGTAGCGAATATCGCCTTGGTGCGCAGCCACAATCTGATGTGCAATATACAAGCCCAAACCCAAACCAGTCTTGTTCAGTGCATTCAGCTCCTGCCTGCGCTTAAAGGGATCAAACAGAACATTCACTGTTTCCGGTGGAATTTCCGGCCCGGCATTTTTAACGCAAAAACGGATGTTCTCGGGGTGTCGGCTCAGCAATACCTTCACCGGCAGACCTGCCATGCCATGGTGACGGGCATTACTGAGCAAGTTGGATAGCACCTGTGCAATACGGTCGGCATCCACCTGCGCTTCTATGTTGTCCGGGATATCGGCCTCTACCTGAATATCCGGATATGCCGTGACATGCTCAGCCAGCATGTCACGCACCAACAAGGATATATCGGTAGGCTGTATATCCAGCGGCAAACCAAGGCCTGCCTGTAAACGGCTCATGTCCAGCACCTGGTGCACCAACCGTTTCATGCGCATGCTGGAATTCTTGATACGCTCGCCCAGCTTGTTCGAACTCGCCCCATCCTGCATTTCCAGCATTTGCGCCGCCATGGTGATGGAGTTCAGCGGATCCCGCAGATCGTGGCCCAGCATGGCCATGAGCTGGATACGGTGACGCTCGTTACGGGCATTATGCGCATTGCAGGTTTTCAATAAATCCATACGCAATTCCTGGGCCATGGCCACATCCAGCGGACTCCAGGCTTCAGACTGCCCTTGGACGGTCTCTTTCCATTCTGCAAACGAGCCGCGCGGCGTCAACCTTGGCCCCAGGGGGCCTATCTTGTATTGCTTCTCCGGCTTGCCGCCCCAGCGTATGGTATGGATGAGTTCGCGCCGGATAAACAGCAGCCAGCTCTTGTGCACCTTATCAATCGAGATTGCCATGACACCGCAGATATCGCCCATGATCGAACGCAGGTTGGCGGGGGCATCCTCTACTTTGTGGATGGCATACACATCGGGCAGCGACTGGTTCAGCCAGAATAGCCATGCCCGTATGAATGCATCGGGAACCTCACCAGTGACGGCACTTTTGCCATCGTAACTGATCACGGCTGCATCCGAGGGGATCAATCTTGCGATGTCCCCGATCGCACTACGCAGTTGGCTACCAAAATCTTCCGCGGCCATGAGAGCGGGCAACAGGGTCATACGCATTTCGGCAGCCTGTTCCCGGCGGGTATGCGCTTCAATGGCTTGTAGGCGCTGTATTTCTGAAGAGAGGATGGTGCCCAGCATATGGCAACTCATACGCACTTCACGGCCGATGCGATGTGGCTGCATATGATGGCAGGCAATCATGCCCCACAGCTGCCCATCAATCACAATCGAAATGCTCATGGAGGCGGCAACCCCCATGTTCTGCAAATATTCAATATGTATAGGTGAGACGTTACGCAACTGGCAAAAACTCATGTCCAGCGGCGGCATGCCAGGCCTTTGCAGCAAGGGGACTGACGGCAGTTCCACGTCGGCAATCAGCCGTAGGGTATTCAGCAAATAAAGACGCCTGGCCTGCTGTGGTATATCAGCCGCAGGATAGCGTCGACCACGCCAATCCTCCAGGCTCGCATGACGGGACTCGGCGACGACTTCGCCACTGCCATCCTGACGGAAGCGATAGGCCATGACCCGGTCAAACCCCGTCAACTCCCGGTAGTGGTCGGTGACCAGCTGCAAAAGGGGGGCAATATCGGTCTGGTCACGCAGATCATTCAATAACTGCTGAAAATGTGTAGAGAAGAAAGTATGTTTATCTGAGCTGGAAACAACAGGCTCGACTTCCACGACCACCATATCGCCAGCAGCTCTATGCAGCATCAGTTCAAACATGCCATCTGGTGTGTCAACGTGACAAACCCGACTGTTTTGGGGAAGCACCAGATATTCTGATATCAGATTAGCAGCGCCACTCAGCTTGCCCAGGTGATGCGCCTGTAATGGTTCCCCCGGCTTGGGCACATGGCCAAAGAAGTCCGCCGCATTCTGACTGCAATATTGCAACACCCCATCAAGATCAAAGGCGAGCAAAGCGCCATACGATTGAATGGCGCCTGCCAGATGAATGGGCTCCTGATCGCAGTTCTGCAAATTAACGCTAATATGCATGGCTTGCCCGGGGTGCAGGAGGCAGGTGATAGGTCTTCAAACACAGTGCAAAGGCATCGCGCGCGCCTTGTTCGGCGGCTATTTGTACCTCCTCATCAAGGCATTCGTGCTCCAGAACGCTGGTGAATATTTGCCATGGGGCATGTCCATGTGTGGCCGCGAGCCGGAAAAAATGTGGTATCTGCCGTGCCTCACTGAGTTGCTCTATCCGAGGCAACAGTGAGATCGCCCCCCGCATGGAGCCTTCAATCACATATTGCATCCCCCAGCGATAACTGGTGCGCAACCGATCTGCCACCGCTGTCACAGCAGAATGCGAGGAAATATCCATATAGACAGGAGCCGGAAGATCAAGGTCATGGCAAAGCGCTTGAAGCCTCTGCAAATTAGGTGTTGTTACCTGCGCATGCAATGAATCAGGCATGCTATGAATCATTGGCATTATTTGCTCTAGCCAAGCATGAAAAAGGCCGAGATGAGCCAGCACATCCGCATATTCAGCATGGGGGGCCGATATGCGAAGACGAGCATCCAACTCGCGGTGCAACGGCTGCGTGGCAATACGCAGACGTTGCACCAGCTGAGAGACTCCATTCTTACTGCGGGCAGAGACCGTCAAGCATGTAGCCTTTCCTGTTTTTGAATTGTTATTTTTTGGATAATTATAGGGAAAGTAGGAATCGTCCGATATGTCATTTGACATAGTGCATTCGGACTAACGGGGTGGCTGGATTTCAATAAAGAAGCGGGATTCAGGAAAAACGATACCAACTGGCAATCAATAACCTCACTCCCGGTTTCACCAAACTACCCTGCCACTGCATCCCTGAAAAATAGAGCCCTCCTCCTCTTGGGAATTAGCAGACATGCATCACTCATGAAGTACAGTTTTATGGGTGAGCCATTGTACGTAGGGGATAAGAGAACAAGAATTCAGCGCATGACCATGATTTGACTGATAGCCCTTTTTTAGACGGCCCTCTTCCCGAGCTGATACCCTGGCCGGAGGCAACCAGATTCATAATGAAGTCGCCATAAACGCAGGACAAAAAAATGGGCCTGCAGGTGCAGGCCCGAAATATTGTTGGGGGGGTATCCAACAACAGGGAAGAGACTCCATATTAACGTCGCCCTCATTTATTGCTGTGTCCATAGTCACAGCAAAGCCAGAATATGCCAGCCGCATATCACAGTGCCGTTTGATGACCATGGTGAAGGCTGGGACATGCCCCCGCTGACTTGAATAATGCAATGGGATGAACCTGAGGTGTGACGGATGCGCGAGAGTCAAACAGTATCGCTGATGGCTTGCAACTGCTGAAAGCAGGTCATGATGGCATCAATATTTCCCTTGCTGTCACGCAAGCTTTCAAGATAGCCAGGAGCTTCTGCTTGATCATTGAGGATATAGCCCACCTGCCAAAGCGGATGTAAAACATCCCCCGCCTCACCAAGCTTGCCGTAATACAGAATTTCTTTATGAATCCCCTTCTGCAAAGCATCCATCGTATGTTCCGCTTTAACGATGCTTAAAGGGCTGCCAACCAGCAAGTGAATGAAATACTCACCGTCATAAATCATGGTGCCACGTATCTGTTGTTCAATAAAAAAACGTCTGTATGTGCGTATTTCGTTGCCGATATGGGTCAAATCTACATTTTTGGCTTCAACGATATAACAGTAAGCCAACAAAATTTCTTTCATGGGGTATCAGATCACTCAGGAGTTAACTGCTATAACACTGCAGGATTCATACCGGCATGCAGGCATGCAAAAATTCATAACAACCATTTGTTTTTAAACGGTTTTTTACAAACAATATTATTATGAAGACATGATACATCGTCACTTGTGTCAGCATTCCGTCATGTTCATGCTTCCATGCCGCATTAAATGTACGCGCCAATAAAAAAACCAGCGCATCAAATGGATGCACTGGTTTTCTAGGAGATTGCTTTGTTAAAATGGCGTTCCCAACAAACCGATCAACCCGATAATGATCAGATACAAGGCGACAATATAGTTAAGCAGGCGTGGCATGACGAGAATCAGAATGCCTGCTATCAGCGAAACAATCGGGCCAAGGGTAAGGTGAAGATTCATCGCATGCTCCTGTTTGTGTTGAGGATTGGACAGTTAAGAAAGACGGATCAAGGCTGAGCATCCTGAGATGCCGTAACGAACTTGGGGGTCACGCGCCAGATAGTATTGCCGACATCATCCGCTACCAGCAGTGCGCCATGCTGATCCAGCGTTAGCCCCACTGGACGCCCTTGTGCCTCTTCGTTGGTATTCAGGAACCCCGTCAGCACATCTTGCGCAGGTCCAGCAGGTTTGCCATCAGCAAAGGGCACAAAGATCACTTTGTAACCGCTTTTTGGATTGCGATTCCATGAGCCATGCTGGCCGATGAACATGCCTTCTGTATAAGCAGCTGGCAAGGTATTACCCTTGGCCGCTAGCAGACCCAGCGATGCCGTATGTGGGCCCAATGCATAATCTGGGGCAATGGCTTTGCTGACTTTCTCAGCGTCCTGCGGCTGGACACGGGTATCCACATGTTGACCATAGTAGCTGTATGGCCAGCCATAAAAAGCGTTTTCCTTGACGGAGGTCAGGTAATCCGGCACCAGATCGCTGCCGATTTCATCGCGCTCGTTCACCACTGTCCACAATGCGCCGGTTTTTGGCTCCCAGGCCATTCCGTTCGGGTTGCGCAAACCGGAAGCAAACAGGCGATATTGACCATTCTCGGGATTGACTTCGAGAATGGCCGCGCGGTCTTTTTCGATATCCATGCCATTTTCGGCGACATTGCTGTTCGAGCCCACTGTCACATATAACTTGCTGCCATCAGCGCTGGCAATCACATTCTTGGTCCAGTGATGATTGATTCCGGCAGGCAGATCCACCACCTTTTCACCTGCAGCGTCTATATGATCCGCTCCTGGCGTATAAGGAAACTTGACCAATGCATTAGCATTGGCCACATAAAAAACATTACCAACCAGTGCCATGCCAAATGGGGAATGCAAGCCATCGATAAACACCTTGCGGTAATCGGCTACGCCATCGCCATCCGTATCACGCAACAAGGTAATACGGTCCGGACTCTTGACGCCCGCGCCGGCGCGCTGCATGAACCAGCCCGCGATCCAGCCTCGCAGACTGAATTTCTGGTCCTCCTTTTGTGGTGCGTTGCTTTCGGCCACCAAAAGATCGCCATTGGGCAAGGTATACAACCAGCGCGGATGATCCAGGCCACTGGCAAATCGTCGGACTTCCAGTCCATCTGCTGCGACGGGTTTGGCACTGCCATCCCAGCCAACCGCTTTGGCCACATTGACCGTTGGCAGCAAGGTGGATTTGGGAGCAGGCAACACGGGCTTTGCACCCATGCCATCGGTGACAGGAAGATTGGCAGTATCGCCACATCCTGCGAGTAGTACGGTCATCAGACTAATCGGTAACATCTTCAATGCAGACATTCATTATCCTTCACGCTACGAAATAAAACCTGGCAATCAGTATATGCGCGTATGGAGTTAGAGCCTGTCAGCGAGGCTATCAGACCCATGTAGGAATTCGCCTACACGACATGCGGCTGAAGCTCAACGCTCAATAGTTATGCATAGAAAACCGTGCCAAGCTATACCGCTGAGTATGCTATTCCTCTCTCCTGAATATAGCGCTATATTGCATGCAATAAGAAAGTGCGCACGGCAGGATATAGCCAGGAACGATGGCTCCTCGTACACCATGCAAGTGCTCATATAAAAATCACCAGCATTCAGACAAGAACAAACTTGCCGATATATCACTATACAAAGCTGGGTACTCTGAAGAGGGAAGGCGATTCACTTGCATGGGCATACATTCGTCAGACAAGTCACTGCTCTATAAAGTCAGAAAAATCAGACTCTGGGGCGGAAATGGGAAACTCTGGCCATGGCTGGTTTTGCTGGCTTGCCTCAGTGTGACCTATCAGCTTTGGCATCAATCCAGAGAGCAGGAGTCACTCAGACTTGAGTCCGAGTTTGATTTGAAATCCCAACTGGTTGTGAATAAGCTTGAACAATACCTTGCAATTCAAGAGAGTATGTTGCGAGGTGTCCAAAGTTTGTTCAAGGCATCGACCGCCGTTGAAGAGGATGAGTTTCTCGCTTACACAGACAGCCTGAAAAATCTCGACAATCATCAAGGCTTGTTATGTGTTGCTTATGCAAGCATCGCTCGCATGTCAAGCCAGCCCAAACCCGACGGCAAAGCATTACCAGAGCCGACCAGCGCTACTCAGACAACACCCAGCATTCCGGTCATTTATAGCCAGCCCTTCTCTGCCAGCGATGCCTGTATCCGGCAGGATATCAGAATACCAACCAGTCGATTCGCCGCTTTTAAAAAAGCCATGCAGGATGCTGACACCCATCTGACCCCGCCTATCCTGCGGCAAAACCGCGCCTCCAATATTGCCACGCTGGACATTATCTTGCCTGTCTATTCCAACAGGATGCGAGGGCAGTCCATGGCAGAGAGGGAACACAATATCCAAGGATGGGTATTTTCCAGTTTTGATATCGCGACCTTGATGGGGGAAATATTTGAGCAGGAGGTTTCTCAACTTGCCATTCGAATCATCGATATCTCGGACACCCTGGCGACCTTACCTGTATATCAGAGCCCCGAGCTCGACAAACCATGGGTTCCTCGCTATGAATCTTTCCGGCAACTGGAAATACATGGGCGGGTATGGAATGTACATATTGCATCCAAACCAACTTTTGAGGCCGCTCTGGATAGACACCGCTCCAGCCTGATCGCCGGTGCGGGCTTGGCGGTCAGCATACTGCTTTATTTGCTGAGCCGCCTGTTTGCCTATCGCTCACAGGCATTGGCAACCATGCGGGTGATGCATAAGGAACTCACCTTGAGCGAGCAGCGCTGGAAATTTGCACTGGAAGGCTCCGGGGATGGCGTCTGGGATTGGGACATCGAAAAAAATGAGGTAATCCGTTCATCGCGCTGGAAAAACATGCTGGGCCTGGAAGACTGGGAGATGGGCCCGGAACTGGAAGCCTGGAAAGAGCGTATTCATCCGGAAGATGTGTCGCGGGTCTTGAGTGACCTGGAAAAATACATGAATGGGGAAACCTCGCAATACGTCAATGAGCATCGCTTGCTGTGCAAGGATGGCAGCTGGAAATGGATACTGGCCCGCGGCATGGTAGTGGACTGGGCACCTGACGGCAGGCCGTTGCGCATGGTGGGCACGCATACCGATATCAGCAAGCTCAAGGAATCGGAAAACCTGGTCTGGAAACAAGCTAACTTTGACCAGTTGACCGAGCTTCCCAACCGCCGGATGTTTTATGACCGGCTGGCACAGGAAATCAAGAAATCCAATCGACTTGACCTCCCCCTGGCCCTGCTTTTTCTGGACCTGGATCACTTCAAGGAGGTCAATGACACCCTGGGCCATGACAGAGGCGACCAGCTGTTGCAAGAAGCCGCGCGCCGTATCAATCACTGCGTGCGCGATACCGATACCGTGGCCAGGCTGGGGGGAGATGAATTCATCATCATCCTGAGCGAGCTGGATGACCTGAACAGCATTGACCGCATTGCGCATGCCATTTTGTGCAAGCTGAGTGAATCATTCAAATTGGGGGAGGACATTGCCTTTGTATCTGCCAGCATGGGCATCACGCTCTACCCTTCGGATGCCAGCAGCATAGACAATCTGCTCAAAAACGTGGATCAGGCCATGTACTCTGCCAAAGCCAGTGGCAGAAACCGCATCAGCTACTTCACGCCATCCATGCAGCAAGCCGCCCACCAGAAAATGCTGATCACCAATGACCTGCGACTTGCCCTGCATGGCAAGCAGCTTCAGGTGTACTACCAGCCTATCATTCACCTCGCCAGCGGCGCCATCGAAAAAGCCGAAGCGCTGTTGCGCTGGCATCATCCCCAGCGGGGCATGGTCAGCCCGGCCGAGTTCATCCCGATTGCAGAAGAAACCGGCCTGATCATGGAGATCGGCGACTGGGTGTTCGAACAGTCCATGGTGCAGGTCAAGAAATGGCAGCAACAGCGCGGCTCGCATTTCCAGATCAGCGTCAACAAATCGCCCATCCAGTTCAAGAACGAAAGTTCCACACATGATCATTGGCTGGATTACATGAAACAGTTGGGACTGGTCGGACAGAGCCTGGTGGTTGAAATTACCGAGGGGCTTTTGCTGGATACCAGCCAGAATGTGTCCAAAAAGCTGTTGGCGTTTCGCGATGCCGGAATTCAGGTCGCGCTGGATGACTTTGGCACTGGCTATTCTTCATTGGCATACCTGCGACGGTTTGATATTGATTACATCAAGATCGACCAATCCTTTGTGCGCAATATCTCCACGCAGCCAGACGATCTCGCCCTGTGTGAATCCATCATCGCCATGGCGCACAAGCTGGGCTTGAGCGTGATTGCAGAAGGGATAGAAACGGAAGAACAATGCGCCCTGCTGAAAGCCGCTGGCTGCGATTACGGACAAGGCTACTGGTTCTCGCCCGCTGTCCCTGCAGACAAATTTGAAACGCTGGCGTTTTAAGACTGCGTGAGCGTAAGGTTTAAGGCTGTGGCGCCAACAGGCCGCACGCCAGCGCGCCCACTTCCTTCACCGCCAGCTCTATCGCCGGTGTCCATGGGTGACTGAAGTTAAGCCGCATGAAATTACGCAACTCCCCCCGGCGGCTAAACAAGGCTCCAGGCGCAATGGAGATACCCTTCGCGATACATAAGCCATAGAGATCCAGGGCATCCACTCCTACAGGCAATTCCAGCCAGACGACATAACCGCCGCCGGGATGGGAAATGCGGGTGCCGGCCGGGAAATGCGCTTCAATCGCCGCCTTGATCAGCACGTAGTTGGACTTCAACATATGCCGCAAATGACGCAAATGCAGGGCATGACTGCTGCGCTTCATGAATTTGGCAATGGCAATCTGCGGGGCGGATGGAATGGACAGGCTATTCAGGAACATCAGTTTTTCCACTTTCTCGCGATATTGCCCAGGGAGCGTCCAGCCTACTTGATAGCCCGGGGCGAGCGACTTGGAAAACGAAGCGCAATGCAGCACCAGTCCATCCTTGTCATAGGCCTTGATCGGCAATGGCGGGGCATCGCCAAAATACAGCTCCTGATAGACGTCATCCTCAATCAGTGGAATGCGCTTCGCCGCCAGCAGATTGACCAGGGCCTGCTTCTTGGCATCCGGCATGACCGAGCCTTGGGGATTCTGGAAATTGGCGGTCAATAGCACTGCCGCAATCTGCACGTTTTCCATCAAGGCCTGTAAGGCATCAAGCTCCATGCCCTCTTCAGGATGCGTGCGGACTTCAGCCACTTTCATGCCCATACGCTCTACGGCATTAGCCAGTGCGTAATAACCTGGGGCCTCGACAGCAATGGTATCGCCAGCTTTTGCCACGGCCTGCAGACACAGGCTGATCGCCTCTGTAGCGCCATGGGTAATCACGATATCGCGCGGCGAAACATCTATGCCGACATCCAGATAGCGCTTGGCAATCTGTTGTCGCAGGCTTTCATTGCCTGGCGGCAAATCATTCAGCACACCCCAGTCGCCATTATCGGCATTCAGGGCATTTTCATAATTACGGATTTTCTTGACCGGAAACAGCTGGGCGTCCGGAAAAGGCGAGCCCAGGGGAATCGTGCCGGACTCCCGGATGGAGCGCAGTGTGGACAACACCAGCTCTACCTGCGTGAGCTGACGCGCTGGAGCGGGGGCAGCATGGGGTTTACGCGATGGTGGCTGACGCTGGGATACATAATAGCCAGACTGCGGATGGCTGTAGATCACGCCCTCCTGCTCCAGCAGCTCGTAGGCTTTGATGACGGTACTGATGCTGACCTTGTACTTCAGGCTCGCTTCACGCACCGAAAAGACTTTGTCGCCAGGACGCAACACGCTCTCATCGATTAATGCACGGATGCGAGTAGCGACGGTGACGTATAACTTCATGGGTATATCAGGATGGCCGGGGACGGCTTAATATACCCTAGTCCCTGCCCGCCCGGCAGGGATTTTTACTTCATGCAGCCTGCGCTGCCCGGCTCAGGCAGCAAGCTGGTCGAACAAGCCCATGCCATAGGCGGTCAGTTCTGTGGTCCAGCGGCCTGCATCATCGCAATGCACCGTCACCACACCATGCTCGGCAAGACTGGTCAGGTGTCGCTGCAAGGTGCTCATGCGCACGCTCAAGCGCTTGCACAAGGCGGCCATGGGAATGGTCTTGCGGCCGCGTTCCGTCTCAGCCAGCATGTCGCCCAGCAAGGCGCTCAGAAAGTACTCGACTTCCTGGGCCGTTTCTACCCTAAGCGGCTGCACGATGCGGCTCCATCAGCACCGGTACCGATTTGGACGTTGGCGTATGCGAAATATCCGCCACGCTTTCCAATGGCACCAGATTATTGGTCTCTGGGTAATACCCTCCCAGGCAACCACGAGGAATATCGTATTCCACCAGCAAGAAGCGGTCTGCGCGCCGGGTAATGCCATCCTGCCAGACACTGACCAGATCAACATACTCACCAGCTTTCAGGCCATGCTCAGCCAGATCTTCCTTATTGACGAATACGACGCGACGCTCGCCAAAAATACCGCGATAGCGATCATCCAGTCCGTAAATCGTAGTGTTGTACTGGTCATGCGAACGCGTGGTCATCAGGTTGAACACCTTGCTGCCAAACTGCTCGCGTGCCTTGTGGATAGGCAGATCGCGGGGAATGGCGTGCACGCGGAACTCTGCCTTGCCGCTGGCGGTGCGCCAGACGCGGTCGTAAGACGGCACGGGCAGACGGAAGCCGCCTGGCACCTTGATGCGTTCGTTGTACTGGGCAAAGTCAGGCAGCACACGCTCGATATCGTTGCGAATGCGGCTGTAATCCTCAATGTACCAAAGCCAGGGCGTTTTGCTGTTTTTCAGGGTGGCATGGGCAATACCCGCTACGATCGCAGGCTCGGACTTGATATGCGGCGAGGCTGGCTTATTCATGCCATAAGAGATATGCACCATGCTCATGGAGTCTTCTACCGTCACGCCTTGCGCGCCGGAGGCTTGCATGTCGACTTCGGTGCGGCCCAGGCATGGCAGTATCAGTGCATCTTTGCCGTGTATCAGGTTGGTCCGGTTAAGCTTGGTGGATATCTGCACAGTCAGGTCGCAATTACGCAGCCCCTGCCAGGTACGGTCCGTATCCGGTGTCGCAATCGAGAAGTTGCCGCCCAGGCTGATGAAGACCTTGACGTTGCCATCCAGCATGCCACGGATGGCACTCACCACGTCATGCCCATGCTTGCGTGGTGGCTCAAAGTTGTAAACCGTGCCCAGGCTATCCAGGAAGGCACTGGAAGGCTTTTCGTAGATACCAATGGTGCGATTGCCCTGCACATTGCTATGGCCGCGCATCGGGCACAGACCAGCGCCGGGCTTGCCGATATTGCCGCGCAACAGCATCAGATTGGTAATCATCTGAATGGTCGCCACCGAATGCTTGTGCTGGGTAATGCCCATGCCCCAGGTGGCAATCACGCGCTCACCGTTGGCATAGATAGTGGCCACGGATTCAATCTGCTCGCGGCTGACGCCAGACTCAACCAGGATGGGCTCCCAGCTTTCGGCACGAATGTCGGCAGCGAAACTGTCAAAACCGTGAGTATGTTGCTGCAGGAAATCCACATCCATGATGCGTTTTCCGCCAGTAGCAATCGCCTGATCATCCCATTCGATCAGGCATTTGATCATGCCTTTGACAAAGGCCAGGTCACCACCCAGCTTGGGTTGTACATAAATCTCACTGATCTTGGTGCCGCCAAAGGTCACCATTTCAACGATGCTTTGCGGGTCGGCAAATTTTTCGAGGCCACGTTCACGCAATGGGTTGATGGAGACAATCTTGGCGCCACGGCGAGCACACTCGCGCAGCTCGCCCAGCATGCGGGGATGGTTAGTGGCCGGGTTATGACCAAACAGCAGCAAGGTATCGGTATGCTCAAAATCTTCCAGGGTCACACTGCCCTTGCCGATGCCGACCATTTCCGGCAAGCCCACACTGGTGGACTCGTGACACATGTTCGAGCAATCCGGGAAGTTATTGGTACCGAATTCCCGGCCGAACAGCTGATAGAGGAAAGCGGCTTCGTTACTGGCACGGCCAGAGGTGTAAAACACGGCCTGATCGGCATGAGACAGCGTATTCAGCTGGCGGCCTATCATGGCATAGGCTTCATCCCACTCCAGCGGTACGTATTTGTCGGTGGCGCTGTCATAGCGCATGGGATTGGTCAGGCGCCCCTGATCTTCCAGCTTGAAATCGCTCCACTCCATGAGTTCAGCCACCGTGTGCTTGGCAAAGAATTCCGGCGTGACTCGCTTGGCAGTCGCTTCTGCAGCGACTGCCTTGACACCATTTTCACAAAATTCAAAGGTAGAGGTGTGCTCTTTGTCAGGCCATGCGCACCCTGGGCAGTCAAACCCATCAGGCTGATTCTGCGACAGCAAGGTAATGACACCTTTCGCCGGAATGCGCTGATTTACCAGCTGAAAAGCCACATTTTTCAATGCGCCCCAGCCAGCAGCAGGGTGTGGGTAATGGCGAACAACTTTGTTATCTGACATATGCGGGCAAACTTCCTGTTAACTCGATGATTCCGCTGCCAATGAGGCCGGCAGCCGGAGTTGGATATGGTTATCCTATGGGCATCGCGTCAGGATTGGCAGACACAGATAAAGGGAATTTTTACAGTACAGTTGTCAGCACAGATGGGCCATATACAACGCAGGCCAGGGAGAGACCGCTAGAAATTACCGCCGCGCTGAATGGGGATGGGCGGCTCTTGCATCAGCGCAACCTGTTCGCGCAGCTCCAGAATGCGATCCTGCCAGTATTGCTGGGTATTGAACCAGCTGAAAACGCGCGGAAAAGCGGGATCGGTCCAGCGCATGGCCAGCCAGCCCGCGTAGTGGATCAGCCTCAGGGTACGCAAGGCCTCGATCAGATAAACTTCTGCCGGATTGAAATCATAAAAATCTTCGTAGCCATCCAGCAAAGCCTGCAGCTGCCGACGCATATCCTCCTGACTGCCAGACAGCATCATCCATAAATCCTGAATGGCAGGCCCCATGCGGCTGTCATCAAAGTCGACAAAATGCGGCCCGGCATCGGTCCACAACACATTGCCCATATGGCAGTCACCATGCAGACGGATATGCTCCACCCTGCCCGCCCGTTCAAAACATTCGGCCACGCCCTGCAGCGCCAACTGGATCACCGTACGGTAAGGCTGCTCCAGGTCCACAGGGATAAAGCCATGCTCAAGAAGATACTCACTGGGCATCCTGCCAAAACTTTCAATATCCAGCGTGGGGCGGTGTACATAAGGCTGTTGCGCACCCAGCGCATGAATACGCCCGATGAAGCGCCCCATCCATTCCAGCACTTCCGGCTGATCAAGCTCCGGGGAGCGCCCTCCGCGCCGTGCAAACACTGCAAAGCGATAACCGCGGTACTCAAACAGGGTTTTGCCATTGATAGTGATAGGCGGCACGGCAGGGATTTCCGCTTCCGCCAGTGACAGCACAAACGCATGCTCCTCACCGATCTGCTGATTATCCCAACGTTGGGGGCGATAAAACTTGGCCACGACCGGCTGGCCATCTTCAATACCCACCTGGTAAACACGGTTTTCGTAACTGTTCAAGGCCAGCTGACGGCCGTCTGTCTTCAGTCCCTGGCTTTCCAGCGCGTCCAGCACCAGGTCTGGACTAAGGTCGGAAAATGGCTCGGCTGCAGATGTGGAAGAATCGGTCATGTCACCATTTTACATCCCAGGTCAGACTTGCGGGTTTTAGTCTGCAGCAGTGCGACGGTTAACCTGGCATTGCATGCGCTCACAGGGCAAATAAAAAGGGGCTTGAACCAAGCCCCTCTTATGCCATGACTAACGTTGCATGGAGCACCGTTACTTCAGGTAAGGCTTCAGCTTGGTCATGATCTGATTGGCCTCAGGCTCAACATCGCTGCTATAGGCGTATACCTGTTCAGCATTAGGCAAGATCAGGTATTTGTAAAAATTCCACATGGGTGGCTCTTTGGTAATGGCTGCCAATTGCTTGTAGAAGAGATGCGCTTGCGGACCAACAACAGACGTCTTGCCAACCATGGGGAACTGCACCGCATAGGTTTGCTTGCAAAAATCCCCGATTTCCTTGTTACTGCTCAACTCCTGCTTGAAGTCATTGGAAGGAAAACCAATAATCAACAAGCCACGGGGTTTGTAATGCTTGTACATGGCTTCAAGCTTTTCAAACTGGGGAGTAAAGCCACATTTGCTGGCCGTATTCACCACCAGAATGGGCTTATCCTGATAGTCACAAAGATTGATCTTTTCACCCTGCAAGGTATTGAACTGATGGTTGTAAAGCTCGTTACACCCTCCTGCATATGCCATATTGCTCGCCACCCATAAAATAACCGCCACTAGATATTTCATTTTTCTCTCACTGAATTCATAAACCTGCTCAACCATACATGACTGCCCTAATGTTGAGACTGCATATCCCGAGGTTTGTTCTGCTATACCTTGCAGGATTATGGCATAAGCCACGACAAGCCATACACTATGCCTAGCTGGCGATCGAGGTACAAGAGTGCTATGCAGCGGGGAAAACAACGAGATGGAGGCCATCACAGAGACATAGCCTTGACGCCTGAAAAACAAAAAAGCCAGAGAATCTCTGGCTTTTTGCTAGTGATGCTAATTGGATATTAGCGCAAATGCTGTTGGCGGAAGGGGCGGGATTCGAACCCGCCACCGCCATAAGCAATACCAAGGCTTACGAGGGTTTAAAATCCAATTTGGGGCGCAGTTGGGGCAGCAAGACAAAATTTGGGGTAAGTTCAGAGTGATTTTGCTATTGAGGTTGCTTGGTCCACAGCTCATAATTAATGCTGCAACATGGTTGCAATAACGAAAACTTATAAGGGGAATGAAATGCACTACCATCCGATCGGACAGAAATTAGTTGACAAGAGAATAAGCATAACTTCATTGAAGGCATTATTTAATGACTTTGCATCAAGCGTTGTTAGCAGCGGTGCTGACTATTCAGGTAAGACAGCAATAGTTACATATGACCAAGACTCACTTTCGCTTGACATTGATTTCATCGACACAAAATTAAAATGTCTTTTACTTACCCTGGACGATGGTGATCAGGTGAATGGTCACATTGCAGTATATCGGTTGAATTTCGGGCTGAACAATGCGAATGTATTTGTTGGCGAATTAGTCTTCAATCAAGATGGCATGGTGCTTGATAAATTATCTATCATTGAAGAAAAGCCAACAATTTTTATCAATATTTCAAAAGCGGATATATTTTTGCGTTTACTGAATATGGCTCATGACGTAACTGCAGCCATGCCATATGTCACTTTAAAAGAGTAAGCCCTATTCCTGCCATGTAAAAATGCACCACCTCACTTTATTATGGGGTGGTGCATAAATTACCTCTTTTGATGGTCTGGGTGCTGATGATCGCCACCGCCCTGGTCTACGTGGTCAAGCTGCTTCTTTCTCTCTTGCCCCCTTCACTCTTTCATTGAAGCGACGCATGTAATCAGTTATGCGGTCATCGATCGCCTTGATGGCTTCGCGATCAGCACCAGACTCAACCAGCATGCGCCGGCGCTTTTTCAATTTTCCGACGACCTTCTCTGCTAGCTTGGCCTGGGCAACAAGATTGGCCTCTGGATTATCTGAGCGGTACCCTGCCACATCGCCACCAGTCTTGCGCCGGCCGACAATCTCATTTTCATGCTCATGCATCTTGCGCAAGTTCTCATAGAACTGGTTGCCCTGGGCGCTTTGTCCGGATGCATCCCCATAGAATCGCCCGAGTAGCGGCACCTTGTGGGGCGGCAGGTTCTCGCCGGTAGTCAGCGCGTCGGCGGTAGTTCCCAGCTTGATGGCCTCCCGCCCAACGCCGCCAGTCAGCTGGCCGGCAAGATATTCCAGCTGGTCTGCCGTAGGGCTTATGGCACCAGGCTTGAAGTCGGTGCCGCCAGTAATCCAGTTAATGGCCTTGGCAATCTGAACACTTGCCTCCCATGCCTTATCGCGCGATCGAGAGAAGCCAGGTGTTGGATCAAGGCTATTAAAATCCTGCTTGGCTATTGGCCGCCCGGTCCAGTCCTTGTTTTCGGTCAAAGCAACCAGCGGATCCAGCGTGGTCGGCGCCAGTGTCTGCATCGACATGCCGGCATTACCGATTGGGTTGAACATATCCATGAATACCTCAATGAGGTGCGTCGCCCGTTTGCCGGTATCGCGCCCGCCGTCCAGCGCCCACTCGGTGATAATACGACCTACTGCTGGCAGGACGTTGAAGCCGAGAGGTAATGGGAAGGTCAGATACTTGCCATCACCAATTGGTAGAATCACACTCCGATCGCGCACAAATTCAGGTGGCTCATCGTCACCGAATCCAGCGGCAGCAAGCGCAAGCGCCTGAACCACCCCAAGCAATACACCTCCGGCAATGATTCGCTTGCCGGCTGGCCCCTTAAGTGTCTCAGCAATACGCGCGGTACCCTGCACGCTGGCATTGAAGAAGGCATAACCGACAGGCTGAACAGCTCCCAGGGCATCGTATGCAGATGCTGATGCGGTATGCAGCAGGATGCCGCCAGCTTGCGCCAGCGTGCTGCCAGCAACCCACTTGGCGCCGCCATCGACAGTGCTGGTAGAAATTGCGTTGCCAGCGGCATTCACCACGCCAAGATCCAGCGCGATAGCAGGGCTACCATTGGAATCAAGGTCAGCGGAACGCAACACATAGCCGACAGGTACGCAATCAGCTGGCAGAACCAGCATTGCGAACACGTTGTTTAAAAGCAGCTGTGCGGCGGTAATTGCCAGCGTGACCTTTTGAACCAACTTCTCCTGCGCCACAGGAATTGGCATGGGCAGTTTGCCGTTGGTGTACTTGGTTTGAATCTTTGCCATTTTCTTACTCCTTGTAGAAAGTGATCAGTAAGGAGGCCGGCTTTCACCGGCCAGCACCTTAGCTAGGATCGTTAACCGCGGTGTCTGCCGAGATCACACCGAAGTCACGGCTTGTGCCGTCGATGGTGAACGCGGTTTTCTTCACGCCGAAAATAGACGCGGTGGTAATCACGAGCTGATTACCGCGGTCTTCCACTTCTTCGTTCCAGTCGAAACGAAGGCCTGTGCCTGGGGAGCCGAAGGCAACCACGCCAGCTTGGCGGCCGAGGAACAGCGCACGGGCTGCAGCAACGTTGCTACCTGCGCCATAGTCATTGAACTGAATCACTGACTGGTGCTCATGCAGAACCACGTTGTTATACATACCCAGGCCACCCTTGAAGATTGGGTTATTGCGACCTTCTGCGGCTGCGGCAGCCTTCTGGATATCCAGCCATTGAGCGCCAGCGGCAGTGCGCAGGCTGTACTCTTGCCATGGGTGCATGACCAGTACGAAATGGTCTTCGCCATTGACCTTCACAGGCTGGATCTTTGGAATTTTCTGGGTGCCGCCGCCCATGGTCTTGGCGCGAGCAACCAGGCGGTCGATCAGCTTCAAGTCCATGGTGTCAGTGGACGCCAAAGAACCCTTGCTGGTAGCGACATTGCCGTACATCAAATGCAGGCTATCTGGCGCAACAAAAGGATTGCCGGCATAACCGGTGAAGTCGGTGTCTTCAATGAAGTCCGCATTCATGCCACGAGAACCAGACAGGTACATGAACAGGGTTTCATCGAACAGACGGGCCCACCATTCAGACTGGCGGGTGCGAGCGGTCTTGCGCAGGTCATGCACAGTACGCTTGCGGGTCATCTTGCCACCGGTATTCACACCGCCACGCTGTTGGTCAATCAACAGGCTATCGGTGTAAAACTTCAGGTCTTCTTCCTTGCCGCGCAGCGTAGCATCGCCCGAAACAGGCTTCATCTTGAGCTGGGCAACCAGGTCGTAAGAGATTTGATCGCCGGCATCATTTTCCAGATGCGGCAAAGTTTGAAGAGGGGTCTGGGCTTCTTCGCCCTCGCCCATGAATTTGCGGTTGAAATAGCTTTGCTTCGCTACATCCACGGCCAGGAAGGCCGAGAACTTCTTTACCGCCTTTGGATCACCTGCACCAACAATGGTACGTGCCATGAGTCTGCTCCTTGAAAGTTGAAAATTTCAGGACGCACTCATGCGCATCGCATCACGCGACTTTATGGTTGTCGCCACCAGTGCTGTCACTCTAAATGAGTGGCTTGCATTTACATTGATATTTCATAGCCCATTTGGCTTATATCAATAAGAATTTAACGCTATAAAATGATGGGAAGTCACGGGAGGAATATGGATCGATTCATTTTAATGGATGGGCTACGGGGTATAGCGGCGTTGTGCGTTTTCATTGGCCACCTAACACAACATAATGGAAAATTCATATTTCAAAGCAGCCCATTAGCGGTTGATATGTTTTTTTGTTTGAGCGGCTTTGTAATTGCTTGGTCGTATTCAAAAAAGATTACATCAGGCATGTCATTCAAAATGTTTGCTAGCAAGCGCCTAGTTAGACTTTACCCAATGTTTCTTATTGGGTTGTTTTTTGGAGTTGTTGCATACTTTGTAAAAAAAATATCCACTGGTACGGCAATATCAAATTCTGATATGTTTAATTCACTATTGTTGAATAGTTTTTATCTTCCCTTCATATCTAAAAATGAGAGCCTATCACTCAGTGGAATTTTTCCACTGAATCCACCATCGTGGTCATTGTTCTTTGAACTTGCAGCAAACCTGATGTTTTTTTTCTTTATTCGTTATTCGACAAAGGCCTTATTGATTATCGCCGCTATAATTGGCGCATTGCTTACTTGGTATGGTCTCACTATCTACCCAGCGCCAGGGTGGCGTGATATCCATTTGATAGGCGGTTTCTTGAGAGTTGGATTTAGCTTCATAGTCGGCGTATTAATCTTTAGGGGCTATCAACATATCCCAAACTTCAACATCAACCCCTGGCTTATGGCCTGTGTCTTGATGGCGATGCTTCTAATGCCAAGAAGCCAAGCTTGGTTTAGCTTCTACTGGATTAGCATGGTAGTCATAACAATTCCACTAATGGTGGCCATATCCACCAAAATAGCTGTAGATAACACATTTACCAAAACCTCATTTGAATATATCGGCTGGCTTAGCTATCCGCTATATTGCGTCCATGTTCCAATAATTGATCTTTTCAAAACATTTGGAATTAATGACTCTTTGGTTGCCAAGGCATTGGTTTTTACTGGCGCTGTAACAGTTGCACATTTAACTGGTAAATATTTAGATGAGCCTATTAGAGCGGCTTTCGGGAATAAAGCCAAACTTCTGGCTTAATTCCCTTGCCATCACTTATTTATCCGTTGATCGGGTATAAATCATTTGGCAAAGATGCCAGTAAAGTAGAGCCTGGAACCTTGACCGGTGTAATGTTGTGAACATACAGCAGTGACCATTTCAGATAAGGCAACGTGGCATTATTGACAGTCATTTTATCAAGTCTGGCGCTTGGGCAGTCGGTCGAGGCGACAAACATATTATGTGTATTGTTAGATGTATCACATATAAATGCACCATACTTCTGAACTGCTGCAAAAAGAGCCAGCCTTTCATAAGTAGAAAAATCGCTTGTTGGTGACGATGTTCTACGTGTTGTCCAGTCGGCCGCAAGGTCTTGTTGAGGGTCAATTGTCAAAAACCCTCCCATCGGCGCTGCGCCATTGTAATTGCCCGACCAACCACTATCTGCATTTACGGCAGGGTAATGTTTTGCGTGCTCCAATCCTTTATTGGGGAATGCCTGGCTTGTCGTTGTAACATTCACGTTTCCTGGCAAACTGATGAAGTTGACAACAACGCCAGTCCCAGATCCGCTTGAAGTAGTGGAAACAGCCGACACGTCAGATGGAACTGTTTCGATCTGACCGACATCGCTCACAAACCATGACGTTGGCATGCCACTACCATTTATCGCCATGACAGTAATTTTTGGAATCCGCGGGCCTGTAAATCCTACCGGATATATGACGTCACCTACCTCATACCCAGTGCCACCTGTTAGCGTACCTGCCTCATAAAACACCCCCTTCACCTGGATAACGATATGGATATCGGCCAAACATTTTGGGTAGTCCAGGCCAATCAGTAGCTTGGGGGATTGGTGGCTCATCCACCTCGTACACGTAGGTGTCTACCACCTCAATCAGCTTGGTCATGTCGGTGATGACGTGGCTGATCTGGTCAATTTTCTTGCGCAGGGTGTCCACCTTGACCGTCAGGAAAGATTGCATGACGTTTTCACCGCCCTTGCGCGAAAGGCGTTTGATAGTCCGCTCATACTTGGAAATTTTGTTGGTGATGCCCGCTATATCCTTGGTGGCGCCAAGGATGGCCTCTTGCATGTGCTTTTTCATGGCATCAACCAAGTTGTCGGTGTCCGGGTCAATCTGGTCTAACATTTGAAACATCAGCGCGGCCAACATCTGATTGCTGTCGTCTCTTTCTTGCCCTGGCACCTCAGCCGAGCCGGGCAGCTTCGTTGTACTTGTAGCAATCAGCCTCGTAGCCGGCGCCACGAGTATGGCGGCCGCCGCTGAGTGTGCCGCCTTCAACCTCAATGGCCAGCTTGATATCGGGCCTGGCAAAGTCGAAGCGCCATTCTCGTGTTGGGTGAAAAACGTGCTCGGTAACCCAGCCGCATTCCAATTTATAGGCGCGCAGAAACTGCATAAACTTCGCTTCAAGAATTGAAGCCGTTGCCTTGCTCTTATGGCTGGACCATGCCGCTTGAGCTGGGGTCCGCTTTTTTGGTTTTTTCAGGATCACGCTGCTCATTCGTCCCACCCCAGGCGCGCCGGCTCTTCGTCGGGATAGCCGATCTCATCCAGCCCGGTTTGAATTTCAGTCTGTGATTGGTGGCGCTCGGCTTTGTGCGTGAGCGATTTGTTATAGGCTCCGGGCGTACCATTACCGCCACCCTGGGGCCGTCTTGACCAATACTCATGGCCTGGCCCTTTTGCACCTTTGATGGATTTGCTCATGCAGCACCCCCGGTAAACAAGTCCGTTTGAACGGCTCCTGAATGCACAAGCCTGATACCGCCTTGGGCCTGGAATATCTGCGCTTTCCTAAACTTCTTGGCCAGATCATCATTCATTGGGCGGTGCAGCTTTTCGTCATCCGTGTGGCACATGCACCAGTCAATGGTCTCGAAGCCTGAAACATCCCGGGATCCGCTGTAATGGATATTCCCTTTGTAAACGCGGTGATCCTTGCACATAGGCAAGTCGCAGGTCACAAACGGCACGATCTTCTGAATAATCCCGTTCTTAACGAACTCTTCCGGGGTTCCATAGATGTAATCGCAGAAAACCTCAGCTTTCTGATCGCAATAGGCGCACTTCATGCCGCCACCTTTTCAAGCTGGTACCCAAGTTCTTCCAGCCAGCCGTTCTTTTCATACAGCGCAAAAGTCCGTGCCCGGCCCTCGTCAAACATGCGCACAGCCTCGGCGCGCGGCAATACCAATCGGGCCGTGCTGCGGTGCAGGGTGATGCTGTGGCATTGGAAGCAGCAGCTAAATTGATTGAAGATAACGATGCGTATTTTGACCACGATGGATTGGCGAGTGAGCAGCAAGCTAGAGCCAAAGAGCTAGCCGATAAAGTCCGTGCTCTTATTAAACCATCTACTTACCACACATCCCAGCCCGCACAGCCCGACCAATGGAACGCGGCTATTGAGGCAGCGGCAGAGTTGCTTGAGAACATATCTGATGACTATCAGGAGCGCGAATACAGTAAATGGCCTGAAATGCGTACCGACGCGCAATCTGGCATATCCGAATGCGTCGGCAAGATTCTCGCGCTGCGCAAGGGGGCATGATGGGACAAGCTAAACAACGCGGCACATATGAACAGCGCAAGGCTAAAGCTGTGGCGGCAAAGAAACAGCACGAGGCTGAGCAGCAAGAGGAACGGAAGAGCCAGGAGTCCAAGCGCATCACGCGCGTGAGCATCGGAACAATCGGCCATTCAGGAATAGGCAAAGCAACTTTAATGGCCGCCCTTGCTGCTGGCATATTGGGAACTCAGGCCGTCTATGTAAATCGAGTCGAGGATGAGCCTACCCTATGAGTAATGTGCACCCTATTCTGGCCCTTGAGTGGATCCGCGCCGAACGATACTGTGAGTTAAAGGGGGAGCCCATGTTCACAATAAAGGAGCGCATTCGAGACGGCATCTGGGCATCCGGTAAGCATTACAAGAGAACCGGCCCCCGGACATTATGGATTCATTGGGAAAATACAAACGAATGGCTAAACCAGCAACCTCATACGGAGTTATCCCAAGCGGCGTAGAAGTACGCCCTGGGAAGCGCGGCGACACGCTGCGCATCGTGTTTCAATTCCGCGGCGTGCGTTGCCGCGAAAAGCTGGACGTTATGGCCAGCCGTGAAAATATCAAATACGCAAAGAATCTGCTTGGCGAAATCAACAATGCCATAGCGCACAAGAAGTTTGAGTATCGCAACTACTTCCCAAAATCAAAGCGAGCATTGATGTTCGGCTTTGCGATGACCCCAGACATAACGCTGGGCGAGCTTCTGGACGAATATTTATCTATTGCCGAGGCCACCCTATCCCCCTCTACCGTAAGAGGCTACAAAGAGGTTACAGCGGCCCACCTTCGCCCACGTTTCGGTAAGGTACTGGCAAAAGACCTAACGGCCGCCATGCTTCGCGCATGGCTCAAGACATTGAACGTCACTCACAAGCGAGTGAAAAATATTCTTTGCCCTCTATCGAACGTGCTTAAGCAGGCCGTCACAGATGAGCTAATTGACTCCAATCCTCTAGACAAGATCATCTTGGTAAAGGTATTGCCCAAGATTAATAAGAGCGACTACGAGGTAGATCCTTTTGACGCTGAGGAAATTCGAGCGATCCTTGGCGCCTGTACCACGGTTGAAGAAAAATCAATGTGGCAGTTCGCCTTTACCAGCGGCCTACGCACCTCGGAAATGATATCGCTAAGATGGCAGGATATCGACTGGCTGCGTCATGAAATATCCATCAACAAAGTCACAGTCGATGGTTTTGACGGGCCGGTGGAGAAAAAAGAGACAAAGACAAAATCCAGTAAGCGGATGTTGCCTTTGTTGCCAGGTGCTCTTGATGCCATCAACGCGATGAAACCTATCAGCTACATGGCGCAGGATCACATTTTCACACACCCGGTTACGCGCCGGTCATGGCGCGATGACGCACACGTGCGCGAGAGCAGCTGGCGCCGGATCATACGAAATGCAGGGGTAAGGTACAGGAACCCATATCAAACGCGCCACACCTTTGCGACGACCCTGCTGATGGGCGGCGAATCAGAAATGCTTGTAGCCGAGCTGCTTGGCCATACGACAACTGAGATGGTCCGTAGAAATTACGCCCGCTGGATTAAATCCGTGAGCCGCATGCCGCGTGGCGACTACTCAGGATTTGGTACTGAGAAAAACAAAAAATCGGATTTGGGGCAAACTTGGGGCAATGAAGGCAACGTTAATCAACGTAAATCTAAGGCAAGGAAGATTTCCGGCGCCTGATAAACCCAGTAATAATAATGAGTTTAGCGTGGATTAACGTAGATTAGCGTAGCATAGCAAATGGCGGAAGGGGCGGGATTCGAACCCGCGTTAGGCTATTAGCCTAAACACGCTTTCCAGGCGTGCGACTTAAACCACTCATCCACCCTTCCGTAACGTGGAGCCGGATTATATATCAAGTCTTGCGGCTATCCAAACCTAAAATGCTGTTCGCCTGGATTTCAGTAGATAGGCGGCCACCTGCTCGTCGTGTCCTTTTATCAGAATGGTCCCTCGACGCTCCAGCACGTAGTGCTCACGTAATAGTTGGTAAGTTGCCTCTGACACTTGTATGTCACCGGCTATCCCATATTGCTCCATGCGCCGGGCAAGATTGACGGCGTCACCCCACAGGTCGTAGCTGAATTTTGAGTGGCCGATCACGCCTGCCACCACGGGGCCGCTATTGATGCCGATACGCATGGATAACGGCGTACCCAGCTGGGTGGAGATGGCCTGCAACAAGGCCTGCACCTCCAATGCCATATCCGCCACCGCTTCGGCATGATCAGTTCGCTCGATCGGGGCACCGCAGACCAGCATGTAGGCATCCCCTATGGTCTTGATCTTCTCCAGGCCATACTTGGCCGCCAAGCGGTCAAACCCGGAAAACACCTCATTCAGTAAGTCCAGCAGCGCTTCTGGCGACAGATGCAGGGACAGTCGCGTGAAATCCACCAAATCCGCAAAGAGAATGGTCACATGTTCATAGCGGTCAGCTATTTTCACCTCGCCAGCTTTCAAGCGTTCTGCAATAGACACTGGCAGCAGGCTGAGTAACAGCTTCTCCGAACGCGCCTGTTCGTATGACAAAGCCTCCATGAGCCTGGCTTTCTGCGACTGAAAATAGCGCAGAACGGTATACAGAATGCTGGCGACACCTGCCAGATTGATCAGGAAAAATATGCTTTTGGTCGTGGCAGGAATAGGTAGCGCATAGCCCGCGAACAGGCTGTTCAGTTGCCAGGAAACCCCGGCCAGAATGAGAAACAGGGCAAACCATTGCGTAGACTGTGTCGCGCCCAGAATCATCATGGCACCGACGGGCGATAGTAGCGCCCAGATCGCCATGCCACTGGATGCTTCAAACCCGCCAATAATCCATTGCATGAAAAAAGGCATGACCAGCAGCATGACCAGCTGCGTAAAAACAAAATAATCGAAGCGCTGCATACGATAGAACAAGAGCAGACTGGCGTAGGAAAACACAAGGTAGACATAAGGCACCGCCGCCATGAGAGCGTAGCCATCGCCCAGGCCGGAGAGGGTGTAAATCCAGAATACGCAAATCAGGCTTTCTGCCAGCACCAGAAAAAACAGAATAGCCTGGCCTAGCAGGCTGGCTGTCGGGCTTTGCAGCGTGGACCACATTCCCTTGATACGCCCTTGCCATGGTTGCTGAATGCTAAACATGCCAGATTTTTCGCGCACTTAACCCTTGAGATTCTTATTTACTTCATTGATTTATCTCCGCACTATAGCGCATGGACCAGGCATTATCTAGCTGGCTTGCCTCGCTGAGAGCATCTATTTCGATTAGGGAATCCAGGCGTTTTGCGCTAGAATTATCTCCGGCGGGCCTCCCCGCATTGCAAAGTAGCGAACCTGGTCAGGTCCGGAAGGAAGCAGCCACAGTTATTGAAGCAAGTGCCGGGGGCTGGGCTCGCCACCGAACTCCCAGGGTTTGATCATGCAAGTGACATCCTCATGATCAAATTTCCGCTCTTACGCGAATGCGCTTTTTGGACTAAAGTTGTAGTCTCGCTAATCTAAGTAAACGCCTGCCTTATGAGTTATCAAGTTCTTGCCCGGAAATGGCGCCCAAAGCTGTTCGAAGCGCTGGTCGGACAGGAACATGTGGTGCGCGCACTGACCAATGCCCTTGAGCAACAACGGCTGCACCATGCGTATCTTTTTACCGGTACCCGCGGTGTAGGCAAGACCACGCTGGCCCGTATCCTGGCCAAATCCCTGAATTGCGAAACCGGCATTACCGCTCATCCGTGCGGCGTCTGCTCGGCCTGCGTCGACATCGACCGCGGCCGCTTTGTCGACATGCTGGAAGTGGATGCGGCATCCAACACCCAGGTGGACAGCATGCGCGAGCTGCTGGATAACGCCCAATACGCCCCGACCGTAGGGCGCTTCAAGGTCTACATCATCGATGAAGTGCACATGCTGTCGCGCTCTGCCTTCAATGCCATGTTGAAAACGCTGGAAGAGCCCCCGGCTCACGTCAAGTTCATCCTGGCGACGACGGACCCGCAAAAGATGCCAGTGACCGTGCTTTCGCGCTGTCTGCAATTCAATTTGCGCCAAATGTCGACACCGGCGATTACCAGCCATTTGCAGGAAGTCCTCGCCAAGGAAAATATCCCCTCAGACAGCGTGGCGCTGCAACTGATCAGCCGCGCTGCCAATGGCAGCATGCGCGATGCCCTTTCCCTGCTGGACCAAGCCATTGCCTACGGTGGTAACCGGGTTAATGAAAGCGAAGTCAGGGCCATGCTGGGCGCCATCGACCAAAGCTATCTCTACGGCCTGCTGGACGCCCTGATCGCCCAGGACGGCCCGAGCCTGATGGCACAAGCCAAAAGCATGGAAGAACGCAGCCTGTCATTTGATACGGCCCTGGCGGATCTGGCACAGTTACTTCATCAGCTGGCCGTAGCACAGACGGTACCGGAAAGCATTCCACAGGACCTGCCCGAGCGCACGGCCCTGCTGGATCTGGCCGCCAAGCTCCCAGCCGATAAAGTGCAGCTTTATTATCAGATTGCCCTGCTGGGCCGCCGTGATCTTGGTTTGGCCCCGGATGAGTTTGCGGGATTCACGATGTGCCTGTTGCGCATGCTGGCATTCAGCAATGAAAGCACCAGCAAGCCTGCACCGACTGCGCCTGCCCCCTCTGGCAGCGATCGCCCCTTAGCTCAACATGCAGGCAGTGCCGCCAGTGCGCTTGCTGCCGCGACCATGGCGAGATCGGCAACGCCATCCCCTGCTAATGCATCGCCCCAAATAGCCCCAGCAACGCCTGTGGCAGAAGCCAGCGCGATGGCATCAAGCAGTGATGCAGATGCCGAACCGGCACCCATCCCAGCGGATACCCCCATAGCAATCGCACCTGAAACGCCGGCTAGCGCTTTCAAAGAACAGTCCTCCCAGGTATCGTCCCCGGAGCCTACCTACACAGCCGTATCGGAATCTGCGCTGGTACCATCCGCCATAGAAAATAGCCTGCAGGAAGAATTCGATGGCAATTGGCGCCTGTTGGTAGACAAGCTGAAACTCGGTCTGGCAAGGGCACTGGCGCAGCATTGTGAGTTGATTGGGCATGCGGAAGACCGCCTTGAGCTACAAGTGCCAGAAGCACATAAGCATTTGCTGGACCCGAATTATCAGGAAAAATTGAAAGCCGCGATTGAGGCCCACTTTGGCCGCAAGATGCACTTGCAATTCAGCATAGGTGGCGGCAACAACACCCCTGCGCACCAGATCAGCCAGGAAAAAGCCGAGTTGCAATCACAGGCAGAATCCTCCATCCAGCAAGATGGCTTTGTGCAGGCGTTAATGCGTGACTTTGGCGCGCAGATCATACCCTCCAGTATCAAACCCCTACAATAACCGCAGACGAAGGAGCATCCCATGATGAAAGGCGGCTTGGGCAACCTGATGAAACAGGCCCAGCAAATGCAGGAAAACATGAAGCGCGCGCAGGAAGAGCTGGCGCAGGTGGAAGTGGAAGGCCAAGCTGGTTCCGGCATGGTCAAGGTCACCATCACCTGTCGTAATGAGGTGAAACGATTGCACATCGACCCTAGCTTGATGAGCGATGACAAGGAGATGCTGGAAGACTTGATCGTGACGGCGCTCAACGATGCCGTGCGCAAGGCTGAAGCCACCTCGCAGCAGCGTATGAGCGGTTTGATGCCTGCCGGCATGAAACTGCCTTTTTAGTCTTACCGAAAAAAGTCCCCCAACGCCATGCGCAATCCACCCGCCCTGGAGCAGCTTGTTGAGTCCCTGCGCTGCCTTCCAGGTGTAGGCCCCAAGTCCGCATTGCGCATGGCCTATCATCTTTTGCAGCGTGACCGTAGCGGCGCCAACGGCCTCGCCCAGGCACTGCACAATGCATTGCAAGTCGTCACCCATTGCAGCTTGTGCAACACGTTCAGCGAAGATATCGTCTGCCCTCTATGTGCCGCGGACAACCGCGACCCCACTTTGCTCTGCGTGGTTGAAATGCCCACGGATCTGATGATGCTGGAGCAGACGCGCGTGTTTCAGGGCCGCTACTTTGTGCTAATGGGCAAGCTGTCCCCACTGGATGGCATAGGCCCCAAAGAAATTCATCTGGAAAAACTGCTGAAACGTGCGCAGGATGGCGTGGTAGAAGAAGTGGTGCTCGCCACCAATTACACCGTCGAAGGCGAAGCGACAGCGCACTACATCAGCGAACTGCTACGCTCACGCGGCCTCAAGGTGAGCCGCATCGCCCGAGGCTTGCCCATGGGCGGCGAAATTGAGCATGTGGATAGCGGCACATTGGCACAGGCCCTGATGGAGCGCCGCAGCGTTCGCTAATCGAATCTGCCCATCAAGGCGGCAAGCTAGCCGCCGCCTCTCAATGCCGGCAACCGACGCCAACAGTCTATCCATACCTGCCACCACGCATGGCGGCATCATCAATACCTCAGTGGATTAATGCAATCAAATCCAGCGGTTTATCAATGGTCGCATCTGCGCCCCACTGCTCGGGTTGATCCTGTTCGTCGAGATAGCCATACATTGCCAGTACGGTTTTCATGCCCGCTGTGCGTCCGGCTGCAATATCCCGCTCGGCGTCACCGATATAAAGACACTGCTGCGGCTTGACTGTCATCTGCTCACAAGCCAGCAACAAGGTATCGGGATATGGCTTGGCTCGGGCGGCATCATCTCCGCTAACGACACAGGCGGCCCGGCTGCTCAAGCCCATGACCTGCATCATGGGCTCGGTAAACCGTCTGGGCTTGTTGGTGACCACACCCCATTGCAAGCCCTGATTTTCTATATGGGCCAGCACTTCCGCCATGCCAGAAAAAAGTACAGGGGACCGGGCAAAAACTTCATCATAAAGCGCCAGATATTCAGCACGCATGGCGTCGAATTCAGGATCTTCCATGGTGATGCCAAATCCTTTGTGCAAGAGGCCCCGACTGCCGTGCGAGGCAAACGGACGGATGTCATCCAGCGGCAAAGCTGGCAGGCCGTGCCGCTCGCGTTGCAGGTTAAGCGCATAAGCAAGGTCTGGTGCGGTATCAACCAGGGTACCGTCGAGATCAAACAGAATAACGTCAGCCACGCTTACTTCACCGTATGCATGATGTAATTGACTGAGACATCCGTTCCCAGCGAGTAATGCTTGCGCAGCGGGTTATAGCTCATACCGCGCATGCCGCTAACCGTTAAGCCAGCCTCCCTCGCCCACTCTGCCAGTTCGGATGGCTTGATGAACTTGGCGTACTCATGAGTGCCCTTGGGTAACATGTTCAGCACGTATTCGGCACCGATGACGGCGAACAGATACGATTTAGGATTGCGATTCAGCGTGGAAAAAAAGACATGTCCGCCTGGCTTTACCAGGGTAGCGCATGCACGAACCACAGCAGCGGGGTCAGGCACATGCTCCAGCATTTCCATGCAGGTGACAACGTCGAATGACCCAGGCTGCTCCTGGGCAAGCGCTTCGACTTCGATCAAGCGATAATTGACGCTTGCACCGCTTTCAAGACGATGTAATTCAGCGACTTTTAACGCCTTTTCGCCAAGATCAATACCGGTGACATCTGCACCACGAGCGCTCATGGACTCGGAGAGGATGCCACCTCCGCAACCAACATCCACCACGCGTTTACCCTGCAAACCGGCAAGCTCGTCTATCAATTGCAAGCGCAAGGGGTTGATATCATGCAAGGGCTTGAATTCGCTATTGGGATCCCACCATCGATGAGCCAGCGTGGCAAATTTCTGCAGTTCTGCAGGGTCTACATTCACGCCCGGAATGGACTGAGTTTTGGATACCATTGTGTCGTAATTTCCTTTAATTCGGCAGGTTCAACATGAGCATAGATACCTTCCTGATAGCAGAGTTCGCCAGCCACCCAGGTATGCGTCACGTGCTCGCGCCCGGCTACGTAAACCAGATGGGAAACGGGATCAAAACATGGATTGCAAATGGCATGATCCATATCAATCGCCACCAGATCTGCCAGTTTACCCGGCTCGATAGAGCCGATTTTATCGTCAAGCCCCAATGCGCGCGCGCCATTTATCGTGGCCATTTCCAGAGCGGTGGTGGCAGGAACAACAGCCGCATCCTCACTCGCCCCTTTCGCCAGTAATGCAGCCAGACGCATTTCTGCAAACATGTCCAAGCGGTTATTGCTGGCGGCACCGTCCGTCCCCAGGCCAACATTTATGCCAGTCTCAAGCATGGCAGGAACATTGGCGACCCCACTACCCAGTTTCAGATTGGATGCAGGGCAATGTGCAATATGGCAACCGAACTCCTTCAGCAGGGTGCGCTCCGCCTCATCCAGATGTACGGCATGCGCAGCCACCAGGCCGGGGCCCAGTATACCCAGATCTGCCATGCGCTGTATGGGCCTGATGCCGTATTGCGCAAGGCTCTGCTCAATCTCGGTACGCGTTTCATGCAGATGGGTATGAATTCCCAGCCCCAATTGCTCGGCATAGGTCATCACTTTCTCAAAGCTGCGGTCACTCATGGTGTAAGGCGCATGGGGAGCAAGGCTGCTGGTAATGCGTGAAGTACCACGCCAGCCATCCCGCGCTTCCAGGCCTTTCAGCAGATAATCATCTGCATCCGTAGCGTAAGCAGATGGAAAATCCATCACCACCAGTCCGAGATGTGCACGTATGCCAGCCTGAATAACCGCCTCTGCCGCAGCATCCGGATAAAAATACATATCATTGAAACAGGTAACGCCACCTGCCAGCATTTCTGCACTCGCCAGCAAGGTCCCGTCTCTGACAAAGCGAGGGGTAACAGCCGCGCGCTCTGCAGGCCAAATGTGATGTTGCAACCAATCCATCAGGGGCAAATCATCCGCCATGCCACGCATCAGGGCCATGGCGGCGTGTGTATGCAGATTGATCAAACCAGGCATCAGCGCATGGTGGTCCAGCCGGACCACACGTGTCGCTTTCAAGGTCGCCCTGGCTTCTGCAATTGGCAAGATGGCATGGATACTACCGTCATCATTAATCAGGACCGTGGTGTGCTCGAGCACCACGCCTTGTGGAATGACTGGAATAACCCACCTTGCCTCTATTGCCAGCGCTATTTCAGTTGTATTCATTGTTCAGCCCATAAAAAAGCCCCGCAAAGCGGGGCTTTTCACTACGAAGATAACCTTAGTTACCTGCGCGTTGTACTTCGATTTCTACCACAACACGGCGGTTAGGTTGCAAGCAAGCAATTGCCTTCTTACCACGTACGCCTTGGCAATCAACCACTGGCTCAGCTTCGCCCTTGCCTACTGCATGCAGACGGCTAGCTTCAATGCCTTGGCTTACCAGGTATTTCTTAACTGCATTGGCACGACGCTCAGACAGCTTCTGGTTGTATGCTTCATCGCCGATACGGTCGGTGTGACCAGTAATCAGGACCAGCTCAACTTCAGGATGAGCCTTCATCTTTTCAACCACGTCAGCAGTCAGAACCTTCTTGCCTTCTTCTTTCAGGTTGTCCTTGTCGAAGCCAAACAGCACTTCAGATTGCAGGGTAACCTTTTCGAAAGCAGCTGGAGCTGGACCGACTGGCTCTGGCTCAGCAGCAACAGGTGCCGGAGCTGGAGCTGGCTCAGGAGCAGCTACTGGTGTTGGCTCAACGGCAGCTACCTTCTCAGGTGCACCGAATTTCCAGATCAGACCCAGGTTCAGGTAGTTGTTGCCAATAGTTTCCTTGTCGCCTTGAACTTCAGCACGACTCCATACATGACGCAGGTCAGCCTGGAAGCCCAGACGTTCCGTAAACAGGTATTGGAAACCCAGACCAGCATTTGCCATCCAGGAGGTGTTGCTGTCATCGTAACCAGCAGCACTTGGCTTGTAATCAACGTTGTTACGCGCAGCGCCCAGACCAGCAAGCAGGAATGGACGGAATTTTTCGCGGCTGAACAGGTACAGTGCATCAACACCCAGCAGGGTTTGCTTGTACTTGCCACCACTGAATTGGCTGGAGTCTTCATCAGCACGGTTATGGCTCAGGCCAACTTGCACATCCCAGTGCTCGCTCAGCTCTTTACCGAACTTCAGGAAACCACCCACGCTGGTGTCTTCAGCCTTGAGGTCGTTGTCAGCGTTCATCACGTTGATACCTGGCAGAGCGTACCAAGAACCTTGATAAGCTTCTTCTGCGCTCGCATGCAATGCAGCAAGACCCAAAACGCCAGCAACTGCAATGCTGATCAGATTTTTCTTCATATGGTTTAACTCCCGGTGACTGTAGATTTAATACTTACTATACTTTAAAGCCAACTGTGCTTGCAAATGCTTAACTGCATAAACTACACAGCCAGCGCGCCTTTCAAGGCCGTGTTGCATTTAAACAACATCTCTCGAACGGCAGCAACGCTCGTCGCAGATATTGTCGTCTTGCGGTTGCCGTTCTGACATAACGCACTTCTGAATCCAAGGTAATCAGGTTCCAATGCTGCCAAAGACTCAATATGAATCTCCTTTAAAGAACCTGCCAACCCGCAAATGAGATCATGCTCTCTGGCCTCTTGCACAAACGCTCGCAATTGAAGCAAGTCTTGATGATCCAGAAGGCTGGAACCGTTCTTGATGGCAGTATCCTGCATCACACCATAAAACCCTGCCTGAGCGAATACCTTCAGTGGCAGGGATTTTTGCAGGCTATCCGCAATTAACACGGCTACCACTTTGGTTCCCGATCTGGCAATTGGCTTGATTGCTTCAACACACGCCAACTGCTCACCTTCGAACATGCCAACCTTGACAATATCCACGCCAGTAGCGGCGACCGCCTGTATGGCAGCAACCACCTGTTTTGGTTCCATAGCCAGATCGCCAATTGTGGCACTGATGGGCTTGCAACCATCCACATAGCGGACAATTTGTTCAATCACTTCAATGGGCAACGCCCCCAAGGCCCCCATCGCAGGATTCTTGAGGTCAATAATGTCGGCGTGTGGCAAAACCAACGTGGCCTCTTGCAAACTGCTGACACTAGCCAAAAACCCGCTCATTCCAGCCCTCTCTGTTCAGCCATGGCCAGATGTTGGGCAACTCGTTCAACCAACCACTGCCAGGCTTCATGCTCCCGCGGTCCAGCTGTTTTTTCGATAGCAATTTTCAAATACTTCATTTCGGTTTCGATTTTCTCAACGGGCAATATATGCAGGCGACTTACCAGCACCGCAAGCTCAACAACCGCTGCCTGGGCTCGATTAAATCCTCGAAACGCCCCATGCACCTCTTCATGCACGACGCGAAAATACAGCAATGGGCGCTCAGCATCCTCCACCACCTCTTCCAGCACCAGTTCCTTATGCGCCAATGCGGCCTCAAGCACATAACCTTCCACGTGACTGGCCTTCTGCAACGGCCAGTCACGACGCCCACTGAGGGCACCGGCAAATATGCGCACATCATCGGTCAGGTTCAATACCGCTGAGCGGCGAGCCAGGAGATTATCCAGACTGGAAGATGGACGAAATGGGGCGATCAGGATCAGGCCATCCCGCTCCCTTACTCCAAACGGTGCAATATGCGGGCGGCCTTGCGCATCGGTACTGATGACGATGGTTTCATAGATCATCTCTCCCGGTTTCACTTGTTGATAGTCTTGGATATTCATGATGCTCAGGATTTGTCCTTGCTACGCTTTTCCTTCAGAGAGGCATCGCGGTGCGCCACTCTGGCTTCCGGGGCTTTTCGAACCGTATTGACGCCCCACTCCAGCTCTTCGTCCTGACTGTAACGTTTTTTGAGCTGCCAGGCGATTTGCGCCCGGGCAAGCTCAACGCCAAGATAAAACGCATGGGAAGCGTCGTCATCGACCTTGAGATCGGGATATAACGCAAAAGGATCGGTGGCGGTGAACAAGCCATCGCGGTTGTATATGTGCATGCCCGCTTCGCTCACCTGAATGCGAAAGCTCGGATCCTTGATTTGCGCGGCCAACTCGGCGATTTCATCAGCCGTGTAACCAAACGGACGGCGATCATGCAAGCCAAGCAAGCCATTGCTGTAATCACGGGGCAAGCGCCTGTCCTCGCGAGCAGCGTACATGACACGGCGTGCGATATCGGCTTCAGCCACGGCGTTTGTGGCGTGGGGACTGACCGAGGTGGCCAGTACGGCATTGATATTCAGCTCGGTAATAATGCCAAACAGGATGGCATTGATGCCTGTGGTATCCGCATCCGTGAGTTCCGTCAGATTTCCCACTCCCATCATGATGTCGATGGTGGGGTATTTTTTGCGCAAGCGCTGATAGCGCACGATGGAATCCGTGAGGCCGAACGGAATGGGATCGAGAATGGCATCGGCAATGAATGGTCGGCCTTTTTTGAGCATGCCCTCTACCGCCCGATAAAGCGACGGCAAACTGCCAGACTTCGCGGGGATCAGCACTGGGGTAGAGCCCACTTCATCGGCAATCCACAAGCTGTGTTCGGTCAGGCTTAATAGATAATCGGCACCGGCCTTGCCTGCCAACAGCAAATCATCATGATTTAATGAGTCAACACTGACAGCAAAACCCTGGGACTTCAGTGCCTGTATAGCATCCGCCAGATGCGGGAAAGGCGTATTGGGCAAGCAGCCAAGATCAATGACATCAGCGCCCTGATCACGAAAATAAGCAGCACGCGCCACAATGCCCTCAACCGTCAGCTGAGGCGCTTCCACAATCTCGGCGAAAATACGCACGGCATGTTGTGAGAGATCAGGCGCTTTTCCGCCGTGGCCAAAAAACTGGGGCAAATCTTTCAGGTCTTCGGGTCCACGTTCCACAGGAATCCCGTACTTTTCTTCCAGAATGCGCAAATCACCGCGACACAAGCCTGGGATCAACATCCGGTCAGCATCACCCGTATCAGGCAGGCGACGAACGATCAGCTCAGGCGTCATCAATGCCGCGACAGAAACGCCGATCTGGGCGATACGGTATTTGAAATCGGTTGGTTGCATGGCTTCCAGCACCTTGTGCAGGCTTTTTTCAGCCAGCTTGCCGGTCAGGAAGAGAAGTCTCTCAGCCATGCCAACCGCGTCTGGATTGCTGCTTGTAACTGGGCAATATCGCCAGCCACTGTGGTGTCGTCAAAGGTCTTCAGCTTTTCCATGTTTTCAAGGTCTATGCGACGCGGATAGACTTTGACCATATGCTCGCGAGGCGCCTCGGACTCAAGCTCCGGCTCCGTATCGCAGGCAAACACAATGCTGGGGACACGGCATTTGCCGGCCTGAGCAAAAATATTGGTCACCAGATTATCCGAGATGCCATATACCATCTTGGCAACGGTATTGGAGGTAGCAGGTGCTACCACCACAGTGTGGTAAGCCCCATGATAAAACAGCTCTACGGGAACAGAACTCGCGGTTTTGTCCTGATAGACGCGCCCGACGTGATGCTCGTAACCGTATTGCTTCAATATCTCCGCTGCCGCCTTGCTCAGGAACAAATCGACCTGATCCAGCGTATTCAGGATATCAATGCACTCGCGCAGATAATGCCCGGAGCCCGTAATGGCCCACGCCAGGCGCTGCTCGTGAATGGGTTTCAAGCCTAGCCTCCGAAAGGATGGCGCAAGACGATGGTCTGATCGCGCTCGGGGCCGGTGGATACGATAGCCACAGGCACTTCGCACAAGGTTTCCAGACGCTTGAGATAGTTGCGCGCATTGAGCGGCAACCCTTCCCAGGTGTTGATACCGAATGTGTTTTCAGTCCAGCCGGGCATGCGCTCATAGATAGGCTCGCAACGCGCAAGGTCATCCGCACCCACAGGTAGAAGATCAATCACCTTGCCATCCAGCTTGTAGCCGGTGCAAATCTCCAGCTCCGGAATGCCATCCAGCACATCCAGCTTGGTAATGCACAAACCCGTCAAGCCATTGATGCGTGCGGAGCGGCGCAGTGCAGCCGCGTCAAACCAGCCGCAACGACGCTTGCGCTTGGTGACGGTGCCGATTTCACGACCTTTGTCAGACATCTGAAAACCAGGAGTATCCAGCGTTTCAATATCCAGCTCGCTGGGGAATGGGCCACCACCAACACGCGTACAGTAGGCCTTGGTAATACCGAGCACATAGTCAAGCACTTGCGGACCGACACCGGTACCGGCGGCGGCCTGGCCAGCCACGCAATTGGAAGAGGTAACGTAAGGGTAAGTACCGTGATCAATATCCAGCAGTGTGCCTTGGGCACCCTCAAACAGCAATTTGTCACCCGCTTTATTGGCGGCATACAAGGCGGCGGATACGTCACCCACCATCGGGCTCAGTTGATCGACGCGGCTTAATGCCTGATCCAGTTCAGACTGGTAATCCACGGCAGAAACGCCAAGGTATTTGCTCAGCACAAAATTATGATATTCCATCACTTCGCGCAGCTTTTCAGCAAAACGCTCTGGGTAGAACAAGTCGTAAACGCGCAGCGCACGACGTGCCACCTTGTCCTCGTAGGTAGGGCCAATACCCTTGCCGGTGGTCCCGATCTTGATGTTTCGGGCAGCCTCGCGCGCTTTATCCATCGCCACGTGATAGCCCATGATGAGCGGACAGCCTGGACTAACCATCAGACGGTTGCGGACTTCCACCCCCACGGATTCAAGGCCTTTGATTTCCTCGAGCAAGTGGGCAACATCCAGCACCACACCGTTACCGATGTAACATTTGATACCTTCCCGCACGATGCCAGAGGGCACCAGATTCAGCTTGTATTCACGTTGCGCGGCGCCCTGCCCGATCACCAGGGTATGCCCGGCATTGTGACCGCCCTGAAAGCGCACCACACCCTGGGCATGATCGGTCAACCAATCCACAATCTTGCCCTTGCCTTCGTCGCCCCACTGAGTACCAATAACGACTACATTCTTGTTCATCATGCGTTCTGCCAAAATAATTTAAATTTTAAGATTCATTCCATGCCATCCATAGCCAACTGGCCCAGGAGATCAAGACGGCATGGCCTGCACTTCCCAGTGATCGCCTTGCTTTACCAGCTGGCGGTCACATTGCAATTCATTTCGATGAGACTCGTGTCCAGGCAACTCCTGGATGACGATCTGCCCTTCTGCACGCAATGCATCGACTTTCGCGGCGAGCGCAGGATCGTGATCGTACGGCGCAAAAATGGCCTGTGCGATTTCAGCGGGCGGCAATGCCGTGACCAGACCACGCAAGTCCAGGCTGAAACCAGTGGCAGGACGAGCGCGGCCAAACGCAGACCCCACTTCATCGTAACGACCACCCAGCGCCAATGGGCCAGCATAGCCTTGGGCATAGGCCGCGAAGACCATGCCACTGTGATAGTGGTAGCCGCGTAATTCGGCAAGATCAAAACAGACATTAACGTCCAGATCCTGCAATTGCTGAGCCACCTGGCGCAAATCTGCCAGCGCCGCTGCAATAGCGGATGTCGCTGGCAAAACCTGAGCAGCACGCTCCAGAACGTCTGCGCCACCGTTCAGCTCTGTCAGCACACACAGGGCAGCAGAAGATGTAGCGTCGAGGCCCGCGGTCAGAGTGCGCACCTCTGCCTGATCCTTGCTCTGCAAGGCAGCATACAAGGCCTGCTCAAGCTCGGAAGTTACGCCAGCCTGTCGCACCAGATGGCGAAAAATACCGACATGACTGAAGTCCAGATGCAATTGTGTCACGCCAGCCAGCTTCAAGGCTTTCACCATCAGGCGTTGCACTTCAATATCGCTTTCCACCCCGGCGTGACCGAACAATTCGGCGCCCAACTGCAATGGCTCACGGGTTTGCGCCAGTCCGCTTGGCGTCGTGCGCAGCACACTGCCGGCATAACACAACCTCGACACACCCTGATTATTCAGCATGTGTGCATCAATACGCGCTGCTTGCGGCGTGGTATCGGCACGCACACCCATCAGGCGCCCGGTCAGCTGATCCACGACCTTGAAGGTCGCAAGATCCAGATCATGCCCCACCCCGGTAATCAGCGACTCCAGATATTCCAGCAAAGGAGGAATCACGAACTGGTAACCGTGCACGGCAAACAGATCCAGCAATTGTCGACGCAAATGCTCCATGCGTGCCGCCTCTGCGGGCAGCACATCTTCTATGTATTCTGGTAAAAGCCAGTTACGCATAATGGTTCTTTAGTATTGAGGCGTGTTAACGGACATTACATGCTGTGACTGGAGTGGTGGGACGACCATACCCGCAACAGGAAGGCCTATATTGTAAACCACTCGCGGCAGCTTGCGAAACTGAAGCTCGCCGCTTGAGGTTCGAATGAAGGGAAAATCAGGCCACGGCCTGTACAAGCCGTGGCTTTAATTCTTGAAAAACAACAAAAGCAACAGGCCAACACTCATCGAAACAAGGCCCACAAAGCGTAACTGGCCGTCTTTTAAATCCACCATGCGCTTGAATGTTTCGCGCCAGGCCTGTGGAGCTAGCAGGGGCAGCACCCCTTCCAGCACCAGCATGAGACCCAACGCAGTCAACAAGGTGGAGCCCAAGGCTTATTTCCGGACAGACGGACTGCGCAGATATTTGAAGAAGTCCGAATCTGGCTCCAGCACCATCACGTCATTCTTACTCTTGAAGCTATTGCGGTATGCATCCAGGCTGCGATAAAACGCATAGAACTCCGGGTTCTTTCCATAGGCCTGCGAGTAGATTTCGGAAGCTTTGGCATCGCCTTCACCCTTGATGCGCTGTGCCTCACGGAAAGCTTCCGCAATGATGACCTCACGCTGGCGGTCAGCATCTGCGCGAATTTTCTCGGCCGCCCCGGCACCTTGTGAGCGCAATTCGTTAGCTACGCGCTTACGCTCTGCTTCCATACGCTGATAAACAGATTCGCTGACTTCCTGAGGCAAGTCAACACGGCGCAGACGCACATCCAGCACCTGAATGCCGTATTCCTTGGCATCCCGATCAGCGCGCTGACGCAGGATTTCCATGATCTGCCCACGCTCACCGGAAACAACATCGTGTATCGTGCGCTTACCAAATTCGGCGCGCAAACCATCGTTCACTGTTTGCGAGAGACGACGCTCGGCCTGCAGCTCATCCCCTTTCACCGATACGTAGTATTTGGCAGGGTCCACAATGCGCCATTTGACGAAAGAGTCTACGAGCACGTTCTTCTTTTCGCTGGTCAGAAAGCGGTCCGGCTCCACCCAGTTAAGGGTCAGGATACGCTTGTCAAAGTACCGCACATTTTCAACAAAGGGCATCTTGAAATAGAGGCCAGGTTCTTTTTTGACCGACACGATTTCACCCAGGCGGAATACCAGCGCGTACTCACGCTGATCCACCGTAAACGCGGAGAGGCTGATCAACAGCAAGGCTGCGATAAGACCGATTAACACTGTGCTTAAGTTTTTCATGTTGTTCGACGCCCCTTATCGGCTTTCACGATCACGACTACGGAAGCTGTCGCGTGAACGCAGATTATTCAGGTCAATTTCAGGCAAGGTGCTGGCCGGTGTTGTCGTTGGCGCATTCAAGGATGGCGCCGCCGTGGCCGTGCCACCTGTGTTGGCAAGAAGCTTGTCCAATGGCAGGTACAACAGGCTGTTACCGCCCTTTTGATCAACAACCACCTTGCTCACATTGGAGAGAATTTGCTCCTGGGCATCCAGGTAAAGACGCTGGCGTGTCACTTCAGGGGCGCGCTGATACTGGGTTAACACCTGCTCAAACCGGCTGGCATTACCTTGGGCTTCGTTCTCAACGCGCAACTTGTAACCAGCCGCTTCTTCCAGGAGACGTGATGCGGTACCACGTGCCTTTGGAATGATGTCGTTGGCATACGCCTGACCTTCATTTTTCTGACGTTCCAGATCCTGGCCAGCTTTCACCGCATCATCAAACGCAGCCTGCACCTGCTCGGGAGGTTGCGCATTCTGCATGGTGACATTCACGACATTGATGCCGGTGTTGTAGCGATCCAGGATTTCCTGCATCAGCTTCTTGGCTTCAACCGCCACTTCCTCACGACCTTCGTACAAGGCAAAGTCCATCTTGCTCTTGCCGACGATTTCACGAATCGCTGTCTCGGCAATGCCGCGTACGGACTCTTCGGCAGAGCGGTTGTTGAACAGCGCCTCTTCCACATTCTTCAGGTTGTACTGGACAGCAAACTGGAGATCAATGATGTTTTCATCGTCAGTAAGCATCAGGGACTCTCTGAGCTCCTTGCTTCGCGCCGAGCCACCCTCTGCCGAGCGATAACCTACCTCAATGGTACGCACCTGCTCCATATTGATGACGTCGACACTTTCAACCGGGTAAGGCATGTGCCAACGCGGACCAGGCAAGGTGGTTTCCACATGCTTGCCAAAACGCAAGACCACGCCGCGCGAGCCTTGGTCGACGATATAAAAGCCGGTGGCAAACCAGATCACGACAATCAAGCCCACGATAGGTAGCACAGGTATACCGCTGCCTTCGGTTTGTGGCGATTGCCCACCCTTGGGGGATCTGCCAAACAGGCCGTTCAGCTTGCGGCTGAACTGGCGCAACACCTCGTCCAAATCGGGCGGGCCGTCATTATTGCGGTTGCCCCAACCGGGATCGTTAGCCATGAGTTACTCCGAAAATCAAAAAATCGTTTATGTGGGGACTACATCCGGCGAGCTGGCTTCCAGCTGATGCGCAAACAGCATTTGCTGATGTTCGCGTAAACACTGGCGTACCAGCTCCAGCCCTTCACCGGTCTTGGCAGAAATACGAATGCGGCAAATTCTACCATACTCATCCCGCTCCAATCCCGGCTCCAGCCCTGCCCGATCAATCTGGTTCAGCACCAGCACCTGGTGCACATGCTCGGCACCTATTTCTTCCAGCACCTTGTTCACTTGCGCAATCTGATCATCCCGCACCGGACTTGCCGCATCCACGACATGCAAGAGCAAGTCAGCCTGCACGGCCTCCTCCAGCGTGGCGCCAAATGCCTCGACCAGGGCATGAGGCAAATGCTTGATAAACCCCACTGTATCGGAGAGTACCACTGGACCGCCATCGGGAATATATAGCTTGCGTGAAGTCGTATCCAGCGTGGCAAACAATTGATCCGCTGCATACACACCAGATTGCGTGAGCCGATTGAACAAAGTGGATTTCCCAGCATTGGTATACCCAACCAGGGAAACTGACATGACCAGCGAGCGCTTGCGGGAACGGCGTTGCATACCGCGCTGCTGTTTCAGCTTGGCAAGCTTTTCGCGTAACTGCTTCACGCGTATGCGTAACATGCGCCTGTCCAGCTCAAGCTGGGTTTCGCCCGGACCGCCGCGCACACCGATACCGCCTTTCTGGCGCTCCAAGTGGGTCCAGCCACGCACCAGCCTAGTAGACAAATGCTCCAGCTGCGCAAGCTCCACTTGCAGCTTACCTTCGTGGCTTTGGGCGCGCTGAGCAAAAATATCCAGAATCAAGCCTGTACGATCCACCACACGGCTTTCGAGCAAACGTTCGAGATTGCGTTGCTGGGAAGGACTCAGATCGTGGTTGAAAACGGCCACTTGGGCCTCATTGGATTTGAGGGATTCAGCCAGCTCGTCTGCCTTACCAGAACCCACAAAAAACTTGGCATCCGGTTTGGGGCGCTTGCCTTCGATGGTGGCTCGGATGTCCATGCCAGCACTGAGGGCAAGCTGCCTTAGTTCCTGCAAACTTTCTTCGTATCCTGAATCGCCAAAATCAACACTGACGAGAACTGCGGCATCTCCGCCGCTGGGGCGATCAAACATTGCTAAAGGTCACTGCGCTTCCTGTTACTCGGCGGGAGTAGCGTGGGCTGATGGAATGCTGACTGCGCGGGCGGGAACAATGGTCGAGATGGCGTGTTTGTAGACCATCTGGGTCACTGTGTTTTTGAGCAGGATGACATACTGATCAAACGAGTCGACCTGGCCTTGCAGCTTGATGCCGTTAACCAGATAAATCGAGACAGGCACATGTTCCTTGCGCAAGGTATTCAAGAATGGATCTTGTAGCATTTGCCCTTTAGCGTTCATTTTTTTGCTCCTTTTCCTTTTAATTTTGTAGTCGGCGGGAGTTTAATTATTCAAGCAAACTCTACGTGAAAAAAATTAGCTAATCTAGTGAAACCTGGGTTTGAAATCCAGGCTCCAGTATGTCTAGTTGGGGATGTTTTTCACACCTACAAGTAGGCTGTAGAAATTTCGCTAAACTTTATCTACTTTGCCGACCATGGCCTTACGACTGCGAGGCAGTCAAATTGTTCTCAGAAATTTAAAATTTGCCGCTTGCCATGAGACTTTCCCGGATACGGGATAGTGTTTCATCCTTACCCAGCAGCGCCATGACAGCATCGATACTTGGCGACTGTGCCCCACCGGTTACCATCACCCGCAAAGGCATGGCAATCTTGGGAAACTTGAGGCCGTTGTCCGATACCGTCGCCTGAATCACGTCATGAATACTTTCCGTGGTCCACGCAATATTTTCAAGCTTTGCTGCCATGCCGGCGAGCACAGGCAACACATCAACTGTCAAATGCTTTTCAGCCGCTGCCGCATCCGTCTCAGGCTTGCGGTAAAAATAGGCAATGCTGCTTGCGAGATCATTCAGCGTATTGCTGCGCTCACGGTACAAGGCGATAACCCCTGCCAGGTCAGGTCCGTTTGCCGTATCAACGCCCAGCGCTGTCAGGCGCTGTTGAATATCGGCCGCGAGCAAGCTGATATCCGCCTGCTTGATGTAATGCGCATTCAGCCAGTTAAGCTTTTCCGTATTGAACTGGGCGGCAGATGGCGTGATGTGGTCAAGGTCAAACCATGCACAAAACTGTGCCATGCTGAATACTTCATCATCGCCGTGCGACCAGCCCAGACGTGCCAGATAGTTCAATACAGCCTCGGGCAAATACCCATCTTCATGGTACTGCATGACACTGACCGCCCCATGGCGTTTGGACAATTTTTGTCCATCGTCGCCCAGAATCATCGACAAGTGGGCGTATTGGGGAATCTGCGCACCCAGTGCCTGCAGCATATTGATCTGCCGGGGCGTATTGTTGACATGGTCATCGCCACGAATCACCTGGGTAATGCCCATCTCCCAGTCGTCCACCACCACACAGAAGTTATAGGTGGGTGTACCGTCGGCGCGGGCAATGATCAAATCATCCAGCTCTTCATTGGAAATGCGGATCTCGCCCTTGACCAGATCATTCCAGACCACAGCGCCTGTTTGCGGATTTTTGAAACGCACGACAGGCGGCACGCCTGCAGGAGGCTCAGGCAAAACCTTGCCCGCTTCAGGGCGCCAGCGGCCATCGTAGCGCGGCTTGATGCCCTGCTGCATCTGCTGCTCACGCAATGCATCCAGCTCTTCCTTGCTGCAATAGCAGTAATACGCGTCACCACTGTCCAGCAACTGCTGAATCACTTCCTTGTAACGGTCCATGCGCTGCATCTGGTAAAACGGACCTTCGTCCCAACTCAGGCCCAACCAAGTCATGCCATCAAGAATGGCTTGAACCGCTTCTGGCGTTGAACGAGCCACATCGGTGTCTTCAATCCGGAGAATAAAACTGCCGCCATGCTTGCGCGCATATGCCCACGAAAACAAGGCGGTACGGGCACCGCCGATATGCAGAAAACCGGTAGGACTGGGAGCGAAACGGGTACGTACTGTCATGGAAAACGATCAATCAAATAAAAAGAGTGATTTTATCATGCCTGCCCTTTTCAATTCCCCTTATATGCACTTGGCTGAGGGTAATATCCCCTCTTGATAAGCAAGATAATGCAAGGACTTAAACCATCCACAAGTAGAATCTTCGTCCTTCTCGCATCCCCGCTGCAAATAAATCCGGGCTTGGTATTAATTAGCAGCAATTGTGGCTACAATAAAACCCGAATGGCATGTAAATCCATATTGGGCGGCTATAACTCAGGGTAGGCACAGTGAATGAAGTCCATCATTAGAAGACTGATCACAAAGAAAGAAGCCACATCAATCGCAGGACATCGTCAGTTTCTAAGTGAACTGCATGCCTTGGATGACATTGCCGCACTGGAAGCAAGCACCCGTTTTCTTTCGGGATACGGAGAAACGGATCGCGCGGCACAGCTGGCGTTGCTGCATATTGACGAAGCCAATCACCCCCGTCTGGAGAAACTGCTTGAGCAATACGCAAGGTTTGACAAGCTCCGCCCCGAGCTTGAAAACCGAATCGCCGAAGGCAGCTATTACTATCAACGCCAGATTTTTCTGAGCTATGTTCAGCAGATCGAACTCCAGCGACTTGAATTACCAGCCAGCAACACACCTCCACCCGAATCATCTCCCTACCAGATAAGCCTGATGTGTGGCCGCGCATTGCATGCCGGGCTATGCATGATCAAATTGCGTTACTTTCAGCAACAAGCCGTGCCCGCAGCGGCCTGGCATCAAATGTTTCAGGTCTACAGGCTGGCTGAGCGTCTGGGATTAACCTCGACTCCATTGTCGATTTATGCAGATTGCCCGGAAAAATCGCTGGCCACCATGTTTGCCCAGATATGCATGCTCGACTCCGTCAATCAATCCAGCATGAACCGGGTACAAATTGAACTCACCTGGCAATTGCTGACAAAGCTTTTGCGCAACGTGCAGGTGGTGGACCATTACGAAGAGCAGCACCACTTTTACTTTATCGATCTGCGCAAAGACCGAGGCGCTCGCCGCATGCGTACGCTGGAACCCTCTCCTGAGTATCGTTATTGGTCGACAGATGATCTGTCGATGAGGATCGAATTACTCAGCAATACACAAAACCTCCCGCAAGCCATGGTCAAGCTTGGGCTTGCGGAGTTTTCCAATAATGCACATTTGAGTTCCTTGCTCCAGCAGCTGCAATTTGACTGGTCCAAAAGCAACTACCGACGCCAACGTCGCAAGGAAGATCGTCAGTCAACACTTCTGGGTACAAAGGTAATACTGGGGCTTGATGCCATCTGCACACATTTGCGAATAAAAGCCGACAAGCTAGCACTGCAAAACGCACATCTGACCGAAAATGCGAAACCGCTGGATGAACGCCTGGCAAAGCATAATGTAAGACGTAGCACCACATTTGCGGCACCTGAGCCTACTGTCAAAAACCTGCGCTGGACGGTAACCGACATGAGTAGCAAAGGTTACGGGGCAACACTGGAAAAAGACATAGAGACGACCCTTTCACCCGGCATGATCGTGATTCTGCTCATGGAAGATCAGAAGGATGCTGCAATCGTTGGCATTATTAAAAACGTCAGCGCACAGGCGTCAGGCAAAAAACATATCGGCGTTGAAATTCTTTCCAGGAAAGCGCGCTGGGTTTCACTCAGTTCCATGCAGGAAAGCACACCGACAGTCACTGGCGGTCATGTTTCCGAGAACATGCCCGAGTTTTCCAGCCTATACCTGCCGCCCGAAGAAGGCTTGGCCGACGAGCCAACGCTGCTGGTGCCACGTAGCCGTTTCCTGCCTGATATCAACTACCGCATCCGCAGCCTCAATGAAAAATCCTTCCAGCGGCTGGTTACCGTACTGGAAGGACGTCACGACTGGTTGCGTATAGGCTGCACCAGCCTGATTTAAGCGCTGATTAAAAAATCAGTCTACTTCTCGGCGGCCTTCCAGCCGCCACCCAGCGCCTTGAACAAATCCACACTGGCGGTCAGTCTCGCCTGACGGCTCTGCACATAGGCCAAGGCTGCATCGTTATAAACCCGTTGCGAATCCAGCACATCGAGATAGCCAGAGTACCCTGCCTTGTAGCGGTTTTCTGCGATATCCAATGCCTTCTTAGACGACTCCTTGCTCGCTTCCAGCGCGGCTTCGCGTTCAGACTGCTGACGCAGGTTGACCAACGCATCGTTTACTTCCTTGAACGCCGTTTGAATGGCACTCTCGTAAGATGCCAGGGTTTGCTTTTGCTGAGCCGTAGCCTGATCGACACGCGAATTCAACCGACCTGCATCAAAGATAGGCAAATTCAGACTGAGACCACCGGTCCAGATGCGGGCGGCAGATTTCAGGATATCGCCCAGCTCGGCACTTTCACCACCATAATTCGCCGTTAACGAAATAGTGGGAAACAGGGCTGCCTTGGCTACGCCAATGTTGGCATTTGCCGCGATCATGTTCTGCTCGGCCTGACGGACATCTGGCCGTGATTCCAAGAGGCTGGAGGGCAGTCCAACCGGTGGAACAGGCGGTGTAGGCAATTGATTGAAATCTGCTGCAGGAATATTCAAAGCCAGATCGCCAGTCAGCACGGCCAGTTGATGCTCCACGATGGCACGTTGTCTTACCAGATCAGCCAGCTGCGCACTCAGGTTGGAGGTCGATACTTGCGCCTGATGCACATCAAGGGCGGAGGACACCCCCCCCTCCAGACGCCGTTTCGTCAATGCCAGACTTTCTTCGCGACTGTGCAAACTGTCTTGTGACAAGGCAATCTGCGACTCCAGGCTGCGCAACAATAAATAATTGCTGGCAACCAGGCCCTGCAAGGACAGATCTACCGTATCGCGAGCGTAGTGGGTTGCCATCGCTTGCGCACGTGCAGATTCCTTAGCACGACGCAGCTTGCCCCAGAAATCCAGTTCAAATGATGTGCCAAGACGAATATTGTAGTTTTCGCGAATGGGATCGACACCTGAAGGCAACGGGGTCGCACCCAGCTGGGTGATGCGCGACCGGGCGGCGCTAGAGTTCAGGTCAATCTGCGGGAAAAGCGCCGCACCCACTTCACGCAGATAAGCATCCGCCTCTTCCACCCGGGCCACTGCCAGCTTGATATCGGTATTGTTGGCCAAGGCTTTCGCCACCAAGTCATTCAATACCGGATCGTTATACAGCTGCCACCAGGTGCGGGAGATTTCAGCTTGATTGGTCGCATCGGCCTGCTCGGCAAACTTGGCCGGCACGGGCATCTCGGGCCGCTGATAGTCAGGGCCCATCATGGCGCACCCAGGCAGCAGTATGGCGGCCAATACAGCGATATAAGTCAGTTTCAAGCGAGGCATCATGCAATTTCCTTCTGTTCTTGTGCAGAAACATTTCTCTTCTGCGTTCCAGTCAACCAAGTGAAAAACAAGGGGATAAATACGGTAGCAACAAAAGTGGCCAGCAGCATGCCGCCAAATACGCCCGTCCCCATGGAACGCCGCGCAGCGGCACCGGCACCGCTAGCAAACACCAGAGGTACGATCCCCAGTACAAAGGCCATGGATGTCATCACGATAGGACGGAACCGCAAGCGGGCGGCTTCAACAGCAGCCTGCGCCACAGGCAAGCCCTCCTCCAGTTTCTGGCTGGCGAATTCCACGATCAGAATGGCGTTTTTCGCAGCCAGACCCACCAGCGTCACCAGGCCGATCTGGAAGTAAATATCATTTGGCATGCCGCGTACCAGCACGGCGAGCAAGGCACCAGCCAGGGCAAATGGCACGGCCATGATTACCGCCAGAGGCAAGGCCCAGGTTTCAAACTGCGCGGCCAGAATCAGGAACACCATGATGATGGCGAAACTGAAAGCATAGATAGCGGCAGAGCCAGTCCGTTTTTCCTGATATGCCTGGCCGGTCCATGTCATTTGATAACCATCGGGCAAGTTTTCCTTGGAAATTTTTTCGACGAGTTTGATGGCATCCCCCGAGCTTACGCCAGGCGCACCACCTGCCAGCACCTTGGCTGCCAGAAGGCCGTTATAGCGCTCCAGCTGCTCTGCACCGACAATTTCCCGGGTCGTACTTAATGCCGAAAGTGGAATCATCTTGCCGTCATTGGAGCGTACATACACCCGACCAAGATCTTCGGGCTTCATGCGGTAAGCCGCTTCAGCCTGCAACTGGACACGATAGGTACGTCCACTACGGTTAAAGTCATTCACATAAAGCGAGCCCATGGTGCTTTGCAACGTCGCATAAACATCCGCAATCGGCACACCCTGGCTGATCGCCTTGGCTTCATCCACCTCAACAAACAGCTGTGGCACGGTTGGACGGAAGAAGGTATTGATACCTGCAAGGCGCGGTTCTTTTTTCAGCTCATCAATCAGGTTATTGACGACGGCAGACAAATGCAAGGGATCTGAATCGCCCCGACTCTGAATGTAAAGTTCCATACTGCCAGAGTTGCCCAAGCCGCGAATAGCCGGTGGGTTGAATGCAATCGCCAAGCCATCAGGCTGCATCATGCCTATGCCGATCAATTTTCCTACGATTTCATCAGCGGTCGTGGTACGGGCATCCCAATCCTTGAGGCGGACAAACATGGTGCCTGAGCTGGTCTTGTTACCGCCACCGATCAGGTCAAAACCATTAATCGCAAACTCGCTGCGTACGGCAGGATCCTTGGCAATCGCAGCACGCACCGCTTCCGTGGTGTTGCTGGTGCGCGTCAGGGTCGCGCCGTCCGGCAAGATAGTCGCCGCAATCACATAGCCCTGATCCTCCGGTGGCACAAAGCTGCCAGGCACTTTATACAGCAAGAAAGCAGCGCCAGCCACGATACCCGCAAACACAATGGCACCGATGATGGTATGGCGCAGAGTAAGACTTACTGTACCCGTATAGAAGTGGGTCAGCTTTTCAAAACCGCGATTAAACGGGCGGAAGAAACGTGACTCTTCATGCACAGACTTCAATATCAGTGAGCACAAGGCTGGGGTCAGCGTCAACGCCACAATCCCAGAGATCACCACCGCGACCGCAACCGTCACAGCAAACTGACGGTAAAGCTCACCCGCAATCCCACCCATGAATGCGACCGGAACGAATACCGCACACAGCACCAGCACGATTGCGACAACCGCGCCGGAAACCTGTTGCATGGATTTGATGGCAGCATTGACCGGCGAGAGTTTTTCCTCGCTCATCAAACGCTCAATATTCTCCAGCACCACAATCGCATCATCCACCACAATACCAATCGAGAGCACCATGGCAAACAGTGTCAAGGTATTGATAGAGAACCCGAATATCCACAGGCCGGCAAAGGTACCTACCAACGAAATCGGTACGGCAATGATCGGTATGAGTGTCGCGCGCCAGTTTTGCAGGAACAGGAATACCACCAGCACCACCAGCACCATGGCTTCACCCAGCGTCTTGACCACCTCTTCAATAGACGCCTTCACAAAGTCACTGGTGTCATAAGGAATGGCGTAATCCATACCCTCCGGGAATCGCTGCTTGAGCTCTTCCATTTTCGCCTTGATGGCATTTGCAGTATCCAGCGCATTGGCGCCGGTCTGCAGAAATACCGGAATACCCACCCCCGGCTGACCATCCAGCGACGTCCGTACGTTGTACATCTGGGCGCCCAATTCAATGGTCGCCACATCTTTCAGGCGCAATGTGCCGCGCGGGCCATTGGATCGCACAATAATGTCAGCAAACTGCTCCGGCTCGACGAGACGACCTTTGGCAGTCACGGTATACACAAGCTGTTGCTGGCCAACGACCGGCTCCTGACCGATCTTGCCAGCGGCGTACTGGGCATTTTGGGCCTGTATCGCGGTTGAAATATCGGTCGTAGTCACGCCGAGCTGAGCCATGCGGTCAGGCTTGAGCCAGATGCGCATGGAGTAATCCTGGGAACCGAAAATGGTAACGTCACCCACCCCCTTGATGCGCTTCAGCTCATCCACCACATTGAGGGTGGCATAGTTGCTGAGGAACAATGGATCGTATTTTTTGCTGGGGGAAATCAGCATCAACGCCATCAAAATATCATTGGAGCGCTTCTGCACCACAACGCCGGTTCTACGGACGTCTTCTGGCAAACGCGGCAAGGCGATATTCACACGGTTACTGACGTTGAAAGTCGCCTGATCCACTTCCGTACCGGTTTCAAACGTCGCAGTAATGGTCAGCGTGCCACTGGAGTCCGCGCTGGACTGAAAGTACAGCAGGCCCTCCACGCCGCTCAATTGTTCTTCGATAGGCGCAGCAACGGTCTTGGATAAGGTCTCGGCACTGGCACCTGGATACGTCGCCGTCACGATAACGGTAGGTGGCGCAATTTGCGGATACTGGGCAATCGGCAGCTTCATCGCTGCCGCAAAACCAGCCAGTACAATAATGATGGAGAGCACCGACGCAAAGATCGGGCGCGTGATGAAAAATCTGGTCATGACGTCTCCCGCTTAGGATTGCTTGGGTTTTTGTTGAGCCTCAGGCGCAGGAGTGTCGCCTGGCGCACCTGCAGGTGCCGCTTCTTGTGGATGAGGACTTACCGGAGCGCCTGGGCGCAGCTTGATGATGTTGTCGACAGCCACCTTGTCACCGGCACTCAGGCCTTTAAGCACAACCCAGCCCTGCCCTTGCCAACCGCCTGTCACGATGGGACGCACAGTCGCTTCGTTCTTTTCGTTGATCACGTAAACAAACTTGCCCTGCTGCATATTCACTACCGCAACCTGAGGCACGATGAAGACGCCATCACGCTGACCGGTAGTGACACGCGCACGAACAAACTGACCAGGCAGCAGGCGCTGATCTTCATTATCAAAGGTGGCACGCAATTGCTGGGTACCCAAGGTAGGATCAATCTGGCTGGCAGCAAAGTTGAGCTTGCCTTTTTGTTGATACTCACTGCCGTCTGGCAATACCACCGTGACCTGCTTTACATTTTTTTCCGTCAAGCGACCGCCCAATTGTGTCAGTTCGTTATCAGAGAAACTGAACCGTACCCAGATAGGAGACAGTTGCACCAGAGTAGTCAGCAAGCTGGAGTTTGCTTCGACCAGCGCACCTTCAGAGAATTGAAAACGACCGGAAACACCGCTGACCGGAGCAGTCACTGTCGTATAGGAAAGATTCAGCTCTGCCTGCCGTACGGCAGCCTCAGCTGCCAGCAGATTGGCATTGGCAACGGCGTTGTCAGAGACGGCATTATCATATTCGCGCTGACTGACGGATTGCGTGGAGAGCAGATTCTGCAAACGCGCTTCTTCGCGACGCGTTTGTTCAATTCTGGCTTTCTGTTGCGCCAGCTCCGCACGCGCTTGCTGCAAGGCAATCTGATAAGGCACAGGGTCAATCAAAAACATGGGCTGACCCGCTTTTACTGACTCACCTTCCTGGTACAAACGCTTGAGCAAAATACCGCCCACGCGAGGACGCACTTCAACTTCTTTGGCCCCCTCGGTCTGAGCTACAGCTTCTGCAGTAATGGGGACGTTAGTGGGCTGCATCTCCATTACCGTCACTGGCATGGCGCCACCTTGATGTTGTGCGGCACTTTGGTCGTTCTTGCCACATGCACTTACTGCTATTCCAGCGATAAGTGCAAGCAGTAAAGGTGCTTGGAACTTACTGCCAATACGTTTACTGCCCCGATCAAAATTGAAGGCTGCCATCTGTAACTCCATGTCTAATATACAAAGATTCTTGACTTACATACGTGAATGTATGTATATTACATACAAACATGCTTGTATGTAAACCCCATTTTTATAAGGTTATCGCCTAAGTCATATGGTACGCAAAACCAAAGAAGATGCTGCTATCACTCGTCAACGCATCATAGATGCCGCGCGCGAAGTGTTTCTTGTTCGAGGTGTTAGCAGAACCAGCATGGAACAGATTGCTGCCCAAGCTGGCCTGACGCGCGGGGCGATTTACTGGCACTTTGACAGTAAAACGGAAATTTTGCTGGCATTGCGTGAGCGCGTGTTTCTTCCCCTGATTGACCGCATGGATGACACCCTGCTGAAAGCCGCTGAGGGTGCAGAAGACCCCTTGCTTAACATAGAGCGCTTTCTGACCGAAACCATACAAGTACTAAATGACAGTAGCGAGACAAGACAGACCTACGAAATCATGATGATCAAGTGTGAGTATGTTGATGAATTTGCCGAAGTTCTACAACAAATAGCCAATAATTGCTCCAATATTTCCTTGAACATCAAGCGCGCTTATCAACGCGCCCAGGAGCTGGACCTGCTTGATACAAGTTGCACACCAGAAGAGTACGCAATGGATACTTACCTCTTTTTCAGCGGTCTTCTCCATATGTGGATAAAAGATCCTGAAGGTAGCGAGCGCAGGCAACAAACAAACAACTTCATCCGCGCCCACGTAAGGCTACGCCGGAAAACGAAAACGGCTTAAATCAGCCCCCTTCGGGTGCAAACATTCTTTTTTACGCACCAAAATATGGCAATCCATGTGCGCTAATAGATATAGCCTCGACAAGAACGCCTCATATCAGTGCCACACCTTCTGGCCTGATCCTTGCTAAAAGCTATGCTGTTATTAAGACTTATTGGCATTCTGCAGAATATCAAGATCATGACGAATCAAGACCATGCGACTCAGCTTAGCTCATCATAGTAAAGTCGAAGACTATACTACCAGCGTGAGTGCATTCATACGCAACTGGCTCCAGCATCGTGAGCACATCCTGGACTCCCTGTTAAAAAACATGGAGGGTATGGCTTATTGTTGTCTGGTGGATGCGCATTGGACCATGCTGTTCATCAGTGATGGATGCTTTGACCTGACAGGCTATCGCCCTGACGAACTGCTGCACAATGGTCGTACCAGCTTTGAAGAGTTGACCTTGGTTGAGGACCGTGCGCGGATACGCGGCATCGTGGAAGACGCCTTATCCCGACGCGAGCGTTTCGAAATCGAATACCGGATCATGACAATCAATGGTGATATCCGCTGGGTTAACGAGCGTGGAACCGGGATTTTCAATCCGCAAGGTCAAGTCGAGGCGCTTGAAGGATTTATCCAGGACATCACGCAACGCAAACTGAACGAACAAGCGCTGCAGGAAGCGGAACGACGTTATCGCAACATCTTCGAGAACTCAATCGAAGGTATTTTTCAGACCAGTCATGATGGACAGTACATCAATGCCAATCCAGCCCTCGCCAGGATTTATGGTTATGAGAGTCCGGAAGAGCTGATTCAAAACCTGAACAACATTGCCCAGCAACTGTATGTCCAACCTGAAAGCCGCCAGACTTTCCTTACACTGATGCAACTTGAGGACCGGGTAGTCAATTTCGAGTCGCAAATCTATCGCCGTGACGGCAGCACCATCTGGATTTCGGAAAATGCCCGCGCTGTCCGTAATGAGGAAGGCAAGCTGCTCTATTTTGAAGGCACGGTAGAAGACATTACCGAGCGCAAAAGCTATAACGCCTTGATCGAATATCAGGCCACGCATGATGACCTGACCGGCCTGCCCAATCGCACGCTGATGCAGGACAGGCTTTTGCAGGCGATCAGCTATGCGGATCGCACTGCGTCCAAGCTTGCCGTGGTCTTTGTGGATCTGGACAAATTCAAAGACATCAATGACAGCATGGGGCACTTTATCGGGGATCAGCTGTTGATCGCCATGGCGCGTCGGCTGGAAAGCTGCATTCGGGACAGTGATACGGTTGCCCGGCCAGGTGGTGATGAGTTTGTGCTGCTGCTCTCCAACATTCACGGCATGGATGCCCTCAGCCAGACACTGCAACGCGTGCTGGCGCTGACCTCCGAGCCTTGCAGCATTGAGGGCAAGGATTTCACCGTCACCAGCAGCATCGGCATCAGCCTGTACCCGGACGACGGCAAGACCAGCGAAACCCTGCTTAAAAATGCAGATACGGCTATGTACAAGGCCAAGCAGGAAGGCAAGAATAATTTCCAGTTTTATACCCGCGAGCTGAATTCCATCCTGATCGAACGACTGGAGATGGAATACCAGATGCGCAATGCGCTGGGGCACAATGAATTTCATCTGCATTACCAACCCAAGCTCAATTTACGGACGCAACGCATTACCGGCGTTGAAGCGCTGATACGCTGGCACAACCCTAGGCAAGGATTGATCTCGCCTAATCGCTTTATTCCGATTGCGGAAGAAAGCAGCCTGATCGAGCAGATCGGCTCTTGGGTATTAGAAAAAGCCTGTACGGAAAGCATCGCCTTGTCACGGCTTTCTGGATATGACGTACCAGTCTCGGTGAATGTCTCTCCGCGACAGTTTCAGCAGAGCGACCTTGTCAGGAATATTTCGCGTGTGCTGCAAGAAACGGGGCTTAACCCTTCACTGCTCGAACTTGAAATCACCGAGGGTACGCTGGCGGATACGTCACCTCAGTTCATCAAGGTGCTGAATGACTTGAAAGCGTTGGGCGTAAAGCTTGCCATTGATGACTTTGGGACGGGGTATTCCAGTCTGGGTTACCTCAAGCATTTCCCGATTGATAATCTCAAGATAGATCGCAGCTTTGTCATGGGGCTGGAAAGTGATACGGCAAACCAGGCCATTCTGAAAGCGATTGTGGCATTGGGGCATAACCTGGGCATTAACCTGGTAGCAGAAGGCGTGGAAACGGAGCGACAACGCGACTTCCTGCTAAGTATCGGTTGCGATGAAATGCAGGGCTTTCTGTTCAGCCAGCCATTACCATTTGACCAGACGGGGAAGCTGCTACTGGCGCAAGACAAGCTTGTGTAGGCCCTGCAATGCCGTTATCATGCGTTCAATAGCACTTCAGGAACGATTATGGATTTTCAGACTGGCCAGATTTGCAAGGGTGAAATCTACGGCAAGCAGACATCCAGCAAATTCGTGATGTATAACGTGCTCAAGGTGAGCAAAAACAACATCACCTTGCAAAACATCGACAATCCTCTAAGCCTGTTCGAAACCACCACGCAAAAACTTCTCGCCGCAGGCTACATTCGCGTGAGTCAAACGCCCTACGTCAATACGGAAAAAACCGGGAAAAAACGCAAGGCCATCAAGCAACCGGTGCGCTGCCCTTATACACTGGACTTTCTGGAGGAGCGGGCAGACTCAGAGCGCCCGCACCCCATCATGCCGGATTTGTTCGGCAATCCCTGACCTGACTCTCGACTAGCAAGGGATTACCTGATCCTCAAATCGATTCAGGTGGGCCACCCCATAGATCGTGTCCATCAGCATCCGTGATTTGCACCTCTACGAGATCGCCAGGGTTCAAGCCTTCCGCATCTGCCAGATACACCACACCATCGATTTCGGGCGCGTCAGACATGGTACGGGCAATCGCCTCATCGCCATTGACTTCATCCACCAGCACAGTTTCCAAGCGCCCTACCCGACGTTGTAACTTCTCTGCGCTGATCGCCTCCTGCACTTCCATGAAACGCGCCAGACGTTCCTGCTTCAGCTCTTCTGGCACCGCATCCGGCAAAGCATTCGCAGCAGCACCATCTACAGCGGAATAGGCAAAACAGCCAACACGGTCCAGCTCAGCTTCCTGCAGGAAATCCAGCAACATCTGGAAGTCTTCTTCAGTCTCGCCAGGGAAGCCGGTAATAAAGGTGCTGCGAATCGTAATATCAGGACAAATGTCACGCCATGCCTTGATACGGGCGAGGTTGTTTTCGCTGCTTGCCGGCCGTTTCATTGCCTTGAGAATGCGCGGGCTGGCATGCTGAAACGGCACATCCAGATACGGCAGGATCAAGCCATCGGCCATCAGCGGGATGATCTCATCGACATGCGGATAAGGGTAGACATAATGCATGCGCACCCACACGCCAAGATCACCTAGCCCACGCGCCAACTCCGTCATGCGCGTCTTGATCGGGCGACCATTCCAGAAACCTGTACGGTATTTGACATCCACACCATATGCGCTGGTGTCTTGCGAAATTACCAGCAGTTCGGAAACACCGGCATTGACCAGATTTTCCGCTTCCTGCATCACTTCCCCGATCGGGCGGCTGACTAGGTCGCCGCGCATGGAAGGGATAATGCAGAAGCTGCAACGATGGTTACAGCCTTCCGATATTTTCAGGTAAGCATAATGCTTGGGCGTCAAGCGCACGCCTTGTGGCGGCACCAGGTCAGTGTAGGGATCATGCGGCTTGGGCAAATTGGCATGCACGGCCGTCATCACTTCTTCCAGCGCATGCGGGCCTGTCACGGCAAGGACACTGGGATGCGCTGTTTGCACCACATCGGCCTTGGCACCAAGACAGCCGGTAACAATAACTTTACCATTTTCGGCCAGAGCTTCGCCAATCGCATCGAGTGACTCTTGCACTGCACTATCAATAAAGCCGCAGGTATTGACGACCACCAGGTCTGAATCCTGATAGGAGCCAGAAATGCTGTAGCCCTCGGCGCGCAGCTGCGTGAGTATGCGCTCAGAATCCGAAGACGCCTTGGGGCAGCCTAGGGAAACAAAGCCAACTTTTGGAATGGATTGGTTCATACGTATATTCTCAATTAAAATCTGGGCACTCATATCACCTGAGTTTCTGAAAAGCCCTTATGTATATTGTTGCCATCGCCTGGCTGTACGTTACTGTACTGATGGCAGCCACCGAGCCCAGCCTGGTGGCTGGCATCCTGACCTTTGTTTTTTATGGCTTGCTGCCATGTGCATTGCTGCTCTGGTTATTTGGTACGCCGCAACGTCGACGCCACAAACTGGCACAGGAAAAAGCAGCCCTACTCCAGGAAAAACTTGGTGAGCCAGATAGAAGCAATGCCAAGCATGATCAATAGCACCTGCTGAACGGTCGCCTTGAGTTCGGTCCGCTTGTGCAAACCGGGAATCAAATCTGCGACCGCGACATAAATCATGCTGGCAGCAGCCAGGCCCAGAATATAGGGAATCCAGCCTTGTACCGTCTGCAAGGCAAAGTAGGCAAGCAAACCGCCACCCAATGTCGCCAGGCTGGAAAGCAGATTCAGCAGAATGGCCTGACGCTTGGTATAGCCCGAATGCAACAGAATCAGGAAATCCCCGACTTCCTGTGGAATTTCATGCGCGATAATCGCCAGGGCCGTTACCATCCCCAGCTTCATGTCGACCATAAACGCCGCGGCAATCAATATGCCATCCACAAAATTATGAAAGGTATCGCCCACCATGATCATCATGCCGCTACGACCATGATCATGCCCGTGATCGTGTGAGGATGCTGCTGGTTCATGGCCGCTGTGAGCCTCGCACTCATTGCCATGGCAATGCCGCCACAACACGAGCTTTTCCAAAATAAAAAACAGCAAGATGCCAAACAACACCGTCATCGCCATTGCCTCCACGCTGGAGGCTTCATGCAACGCATGCGGCAATATTTCCAGGAATGCGGCACCGAGCAAGGCACCAATGGCATAGCTTACCAGCATGGGAATCCATGCTGGACGAGCCTTTAACACAAATAGTGCTGCACACAGAATACTGAGTACGCCACCGGCCAGGTTGGTAAAAATGATGGCTGATAATATCGACATAACTGCGCATTATACGGGATAACGCCGATCCTCATGATGTGGAAATAGGACACAGATTATTGATATCGGCAATGTGGCGGGCTGTCGAACATGACACGTGTATTTGCACGTCCGGTAGATCTACTCAACCGCACTAAAGCTCCAATATTCTAAAATTGACATTGGTGAAGTGAAAAAGATATGAGCCATCAAAGCCACGAGCATTAGAATTCCAACAGCAATTTTTATATTTTTTGACATTGTTTATCCCTTATTTTAATTATTACTGAACGACTCTTTATTCAGTTTATGTGAGGATAGCATTGCCCAAATACTCTTAAAAGCATCCATCAGCGCCGACGATGCCTGCGTGTTCGGCAAGAGAGTAGACGCATACTTAAAGTAATACAAAAGAACAGATAGCGAGTTGAAGTGTAATAAGCCATATGTAAAAGCGAGCTGCCAAGATCCTCATCGCAATCCATTTCATTCCCCTTATCACTGGTAACCCGGCCAAGCTATCTCACCTCGTTACAATATGGCGCTTGATTTATCAAATGATAATCATTATCATTGTTGAAAATTAAGATAACCGGGAAGCCCTGTACGATGTCCACTACTCCATCCTCCGCAAAAAAATGCCTGCTGTCGCTATTTGACGATCTGATCGGGCATGACGGCTTTGGCAATCTTAAAGTCGAAATGCGCATCCTGCGTCGGGGCCAGAAGGAAGTCATCATCGACTGCGGCAAACAATATCGTTTTGTGGTCGACTTTCAGCCCAAGGGCATTGAAACCAGCCCTGCAACCGAAATGGCAACACTTCTGGAATCCTGATTTACCCCGGCCTGGCCGGTTGTTGTATTCATCCGACGGTGTGGGACCGTGGATTTGTAATGTTGAGCCAATCGCCTAACAGCGCCTTCGAGAGGAAGGGTCAACGGCATATTCACGAGGACTATCATGACGTTATCTACAAAACTATCCGCACTTACCCTGATGCTGGGCGCTGCATTCAGCGGCTCCGCTTTCGCTACCACCAATGTCTGGGATTCTGCCGCACCCTGGGGCAGCGCAAGCCTGACCGATTTTGCCGCATGGGACAATTTTGGCGGCACTACCGACAACTCGGCTGACTATGGTTCTGGCGGCACGGTCAAAGAAACCAGCGGCACATCCTTCGTCACCAGCGGCGGCAATATCTACAGCTTTGCCACGGCTACCAGCTTCGTTTCCACTCTGGTCAGCAGCGCAACATCGGGCTTCTTTGATGTGTATCTGCGGATTAGCACCTTGGGTACGGTAGCTAACACCACGGCGACACTAAATGGTGTTGCAGCCACATCCACCCTGGCATTCAATGAAGGCCAAGGCACGGTAATGGGTGGCACCTCGGCAGAACAAGAGTTGTACTGGGTATGGAGCAATGTGGCGGCCTCCTCGCTCTATACATTTGCGTTCAGCTCAACCAGCTCCAGCATGAGCCTGGATCAGCTTGCACTGGCTACCGTTGCATTGCCATCGACACCGATTGCGACCTCTCCAGTCCCAGAGCCTGAAACCTACGGCATGATGGCTGCGGGCTTAGGCTTGATCGGATTCATGGGTCGACGCCGCAGCAAAAACCGCTACAACCTGGCATAAGCCTTCGCCCCGACCCCTGGTCGGGGCTTTTTCTGTCCTGATCTGGGCCCCTCTCATGTTAATTCCGCCTGTCGGAATCCGTCCGCATGACGCGCGACGGCTAATGATTATTTTCGTTGTCGCATTTAACACGCTATCGGCTCCTGCTCACGCTGAACTTGTGGGTAACGAAAACACGACAACAGACACTACGTTGAATAGCAGCACAAAGGCTGCCACCAGCGAACCCAATGAGCAAACATTGCCGGAAGTAAGCGTAAGTGCACGCCACGTTGAAGATGAGCGCATTGACACCACACGTGCCATCACCACCATCACCAGCGAAGATCTGGAGCGCCTGCAACCCGCCACGTTGTTTGATGCCATTAAGGATGTGCCCAGTGTGGCGATCAACGGCGGACCGCGTCCCAGCGGCATGTCATTCAACATACGCGGATATGCCGACAATGAGGATGTCGCCGTAAAAGTGGACGGTATCCCCAAGGGGTTTGAGAAATACCGCATGGGCGGCACCTTCCTTGAGCCTGAACTGCTGAAAAGTGTGGAAGTACAGCGCGGGCCACAAATTACCAGTGGCTCGGGTTCACTGGGCGGCACCATTATTGCCACCACCAAAGATGCCGCTGACCTGCTGCAGCCTGGCCAACGCTATGGTGCACGCGCCAAATTCGGCTATGCCAATAACAACGACGAATATTCGCGCTCATACATGGTGTATGGACGGCCGGATGACCGGATTGATATTCTCTTCAACTATTCCAATCGTCAGTCCAACGACATCATGCAGCCAGGAGGTGTCAGGCTGGAAAACTCGGCGATCAATTCCATTTCCAAGCTGCTTAAAGTCAGCGTTTTCCCAAGCGAAAGCGTGCAGCTGACAACCTCCATCGTCAGTTTTGAAGACAGCGGCCTGCAGCCTTATGACGCCACTGGCGGACAACCAGGTACATTCGGCAATGTTATCCGCAGCATTGAAGACCTGACCTGGTCAGAAACCCTGCATTACCGTCCTGACAACCGCTGGGTGGATTTCAAAGCCATATTTGGCAAAGGCTACACAGACCTGCATGATTTGATCTATCCCGGCATGTCGAGCATCAACCCGGCTTGCACTCCCGTTCTTTGTCGTGGCAACCTGAATGATTACTACCGCTACGAAACGACCAATCTCGACATCAGCAACCGCTCCCGCGTGATCCAGCATAAAGACTTGAGCCTGGAGCTTTTGCTTGGCCTGCAATACAACAAAAACCAGCGTGAAGTGAGCCGCTATTTCGACAATACTGCCTATAGCCAGACGTTCTATCCGGATGGCTTTAATGCCTCGGCGCCCCCGGGCACCAAATCTTACGTTGCCTATTATCTGCAACCCAAGCTGAGCGTGGGACGATTCAGCATCATGCCCGGATTCCGCAAAGACTTTTATCAGGTCGATGCCGCAGGCGGCACCTTGGATCTGCTTGAGCAGTATGATCAGGCATCTACCATCAAATTTCGTCAGGAAAGTTACAGCCTGGGCTTGGCCTATGCCTTATTGCCGCAAGCCGCAAACCAGCAACTCACGCTTTACAGCAATTATGGGCAGGGATTTCGCCCGCCATTAGTGGATGAATATTTCACGCAAGGGGTATTCAGCCGTTGTCTGAGCTTCTTCATGTCCAATGGCCCGGACTCGCAGATTTGTGGTGATCTTTATCGCCCCCAAACTTCGGAATCCACTGAAGCAGGCATCAGTTACCAGACTCCACGATTGTTCGGTAGCGATATCCAGTTCACATCAAAGTTGAATTTTTTCCATATACGCACCAGCCACCTGCTGACGTCTCTGCGCCAGAACGATGCGGGGGAGATTGTTCAGGATGGATGGGAGCGTCGAAATGGCGTCGAATTCGAAAGCACGATGTCGACACGTCGGTTATATGGCCGTATGTCCTATTCGCGCATAACCGGCAAACTGTTTGATGGTGAAGAATATATTCCCCTGTATACCGTGCCTGGCAACGCCTTCAACATCACCCTTGGTGGCAGCCTGAATGCAAACGTAGACGTGAATGTCAGTTACCGACGGGTTTCCGAGCGTACCGTGGTCACAGCAGGTGGTGGCTTCATCCCCCTGGAGTTCGGGACACAGGATCGCTATGAGGTGTTTAACGCAGGCATACATTGGGCTGCGACCAAAAATGTGGGATTCCGCTTGATTGGTGAAAACCTGAACAACAAGGAGTATCGGCTGGATGGGGCATTTGGTGGGACAATCGGCAATATTGCTCCCGGACGAAATGTCCGCATAGTGGCCGAGTTTACCTACTAGGTTTTATGTAGATGGGATTATCGACTTAGCCAGATCATGCTGGCCATGCGGCCACATGCACCATCGCGGCGATAGGAGAAAAAGCGGCTGGCATCATGGAACGTGCAATATTCGCCGCCATAGACTCGCGTTACACCCAGTGCAGCCAGGCGTTGGCGGGCAAGCAGGTAAATATCCGCCAGCCATTTGCCATGCTCCGTTGCTGCAAACGCTTTCGCTGCCTGGGCATCGTGATTTACAAATATCTGATAGACATCATCTCCCACTTCAAATGCGTCTGGGCCAATCGCAGGCCCCAGCCACGCCAGCAGGGTATCCGCCGGTGCATGCATGGCTTCGACCGTGCGCTCAATCACACCCTGACTGAGGCCACGCCAGCCTGCATGGGCGGCAGCGACGACCGTACCGGATGCATCACATAACAACACAGGCAGGCAATCCGCTGTCATGACCGTGCACACGGTATCCACATGCCGCGCCACCGCCGCATCGGCCTGTGGCACGCAAGAAGCCAAGGCCGCGTCCTGCACGATGGTGCCATGCACCTGCTCCATCCATATGGGTTCGGATGGCAGCATACCACTCAGTCGCTGCCGGTTTGCCGCCACATGCAAGGGATTATCACCGACATGCGTTCCCAGATTCAGACTGTCATACGGCGCCTGACTGACGCCCCCAGAGCGTGTGGTTTGCACCACATGCACATGGGGAGGAGCTGGCCACTCCGGCACAATCAGGGAGGCATCAGTCAATTTCATCTTCATCATCCAGCCATTCATCATCGGGATATGCGTCATCCAGACCATCGTCTTCCATATCCTCTTCAAACGCGAAAGGAAGATCGACTTCATCCGCCGGTACCAGACGCATGGCTTCCAGCAGTGACTTCATATCGGCAGGCAACTCCACCTGCCACTCCATGAATTCCCCAGTGGCAGGATGAATCAACCCCAACTTGACCGCATGCAAGGCCTGTCGACCAAAATTGAGAACAGCATCACGCAAATGCTGCGGCATCATGCGCAAAGGCACGATTCCCCGGAGGCCATAGACAGGATCGCCCACCAGCGGCGCTTTCAAATGTTGCATGTGGACGCGGATCTGGTGTGTACGGCCGGTCTCCAGGTTGCACCGCAAATAAGTGTGTACCGCAAAACGCTCCAGCACTTCATATCGGGTTACCGCTGGTTTGCCATTGCGATTAATCGCCATTTTGGTTCGGGCATGAGGATGGCGGCCTATGGGCTGATCGACACGTCCGTTTTGCCATACCTGCCCCCACACAATGGCGCGGTATTCGCGTTTGACAGTACGTGCCTGCAACTGGCGCACCAGGCTGGTCTGCGCGGTGAGCGTCTTGGCGACAACCAGCAAGCCGCTGGTGTCTTTATCGAGCCGGTGCACAATCCCGGCCCGTGGCAGGTCCTTTACCACCGGCGCATGATGCAGCAAGGCATTCAGCAACGTGCCAGTCCAGTTGCCCGCTGCCGGATGTACTACCAGACCCGCAGGTTTGTTGATGACCAGGATATGCTCATCTTCATACTGCACATCCAGTGGAATATCCTCAGCCTCAAAAGCATGTTGATCAGGGGCTGGCTGCACTTGCACCAGCAAGCGCTCCCCTCCCCATACTTTGGTCTTGGCCGTCACGGCCTGCGCGGGTTCCAGCGTTACCAGGCCATCCTTGATCCATTGCTGCAAACGCGAGCGTGAATGCTCGGGCAATAGCTTTTGCAGTGCCTGATCCAGTCGCAAGCCGCCAAGGTCTTGTGGAATAATGAGAGTGATAGGAGTGGTTTGGGTCATCGGTTATAATCTACAAGACTTTTAATCTGGATATTTTTAAATGAAGCATAGTTTAGCGTTTATTGCGGTACTCTGGCTGTCTGGTTGCGCGATCTTCGGCGCCCCAACAGAGTTAGACGAGACCAAAGGCTGGTCGGCGCAACGCATTTACACCGAAGCCGACGAAAAAATGCGCTCACGCGATTACGAAAAAGCCATCAAATATTTTGAAACGCTGGAATCTCGCTATCCGCATGGCCGCTTCGCCACTCAGGCACAAATGGACAAGATCTACGCCTACTACAAGCGCAATGACCCGATTTCCACCATTGCCTCCGCCGACCGCTTCATCAAGCTGCATCCAGATCATCCCAACATCGACTATGCCTACTACATGAAAGGCCTGGCGACATTCAACGAACGCGGTGTTGTTGAAAAACTGACCAAACAACAAATCAGTGACCGTGACCCCAAGTCATTGCGAGAATCCTTCCTTGCACTCAAGGAACTGGTCACCCGCTACCCCAACAGCCGCTACGTCAAGGATGCCACCCTGCGCATGACCTATCTGGTCGACATGCTGGCTAACCATGAACTGCACGTAGCGCGCTACTACATGAAACGCCAAGCCTATCTGGCCTCGGTCAATCGCTGCAAGTTTGTACTGGAAACCTATCCTGACTCACCCTCGGTTGAAGAAGCACTGGTCATCATGATCAGCGCCTACGATCTCATGGGCATGGATGATTTGAAGCAGGACACCCTGCGCGTGCTGCAAACTAACTACCCGGACAGCAAAATGCTGAAAAAGGGTGTTCCAGAAGAACGTGTATGGTGGAAATTCTGGGAAGGGCTCTACGCTTCTTGATACGAGCCTAGAAAGCGCCAGCCTTATTTCTTGCTGGCGCGTCCTTTACTCGCTGCAGGCGCCTTTTTGGCGCCTGTTGCATTTCTGGGCTTAGCCGGCGCCTTGGGCTTGATCGGAGCTTTAGGTTTTACACCCACATTGAGCTTGGTACCTGCAGGCTGCGCCAACGCTTCTTTTTCGGCGCGGCTTTTGGCATTCAGCTCAGCGCGCTGCGCAGTTTTACGACGACGCATGCTGACAATGCCCTCGCCCGCCTTGCGCTTGTCTTCTGGCTCGGCAAATGGATTGGCACCCTGATTGAATTGCACACGCAATGGCGTACCCGTCAGTTGGAATGCCTTGCGGAAAACACCTTCAAGATAGCGCTTGTAACTGTCCTTCACGCCGTCCACGTGGTTGCCGTGAATCACCACAATCGGCGGATTGCTCCCCCCTTGGTGGGCGTAACGCAGTTTGGGGCGTATACCTTTGCTGATAGGCGGCTGATGCTGAATGATGGCATCTTCCAGCACGCGGGTGAGCTGAGGTGTCGAAAGCTTGGCCATGGCCGCTTTATAGGCACCATCGACTGAGGTAAACAGCTCTGGCAGGCCCTTCTTGCGCAAAGCAGAAATGTAGTGGAACTTGGCAAAATCAAGAAACTGCAGCTTGCGGTCGATTTCGCGCTTGATCCAGTCGCGCTCATCTTCTTTCAAGCCGTCCCATTTGTTAATGGCAACCACCAGAGCCCGACCTGCTTCAAGAATATACGCCGCCACATGAGCATCCTGCTCGGTAATGCCCTCCTGGGCATCCACCACCAGAATGGCCACATTGGCTTCTTCAATCGCCTGTATGGTTTTGATGACCGAGAATTTTTCGATTGCCTCAAACACCTTGCCGCGCTTGCGCACGCCAGCGGTATCGATAATCGTGTAATGCTTGCCGTTGCGCTCAAGATCAATATGGATGGAATCGCGCGTAGTACCCGGCTGGTCAAACGCGATCACGCGCTCCTGCCCCAGCAAGGCATTGACCAGCGTGGATTTACCCACATTCGGCCGACCGACAATCGCCACCTTGGGCGTGCGGCTGCCATCGTTTTCTTCTTCAGGTTCGGGCTCGGGGAAATCTGCCAGCGCCAGTTCCACCAGATCGCGCACCCCTTCGCCATGGGCAGAAGAGATGGACAGGGGATCACCCAGGCCTAGCTCATGGAATTCCGCACTGACAATGGCGCGTTGCATGCCTTCTGTCTTGTTAACGGCAAGCAGCACCGGGCGCTGGCTTTTGCGCAGACGGTCCGCGATGACCTTATCCTGCGGTGCCAGGCCATTACGGCCATCCACCATGAAGATCACGACATCGGCTTCATCAATGGCCAGCAAGGTTTGCTTGGCCATTTCTTTCAGAATACCGCTATCCACCAGCGGTTCAAAGCCGCCAGTATCCACCACCAGAAATGGCTTGTCGCCACCGATGCCACGTCCGTAGTGGCGATCGCGGGTCAGGCCGGGCAGATCGGCCACCAGCGCATCCCGGCTCTTGGTCAGCCGGTTAAAAAGCGTGGATTTGCCGACATTGGGACGGCCGACCAGTACGATGGTGGGTAGCATGGATTATTTCAGTGAGATTGCGTAAAGCCCGCCCTTGCGGGTTTGGACCAGAATACCGTTGGTGCCCAGTGCCAGCATTTGTGGCATGACGGGACTATCTTCGGTGCGGATACGGCCTTCAAAAGCGCCATCTTCGCGCCCGAGGAAATGCACATAGCCTTGAATATCGCCCACCGCCACCACGCCGCCCATGGGCAACGGGGCGCTGAGCTGACGATTTTTGAGATCGCCCTGACGCCAGAACGTCTTGCCGCTGGAGTACTCCAGCGCGTAGACCGAGCCGGTCGCATGGGAAACATACACGCGCGCATCTTCCGAATTAAGACCGGTATAGCTGGAAATATCGCGGCCCCAGCTCACACGGCCAGTCGCGCGGTCAACCGCGGCGATCTTGCCCTGATATGCCACGGCATAGACCAAAGGACCATCCACCACAGGCAGGCTGGTAATGTCTGCGATACGTTCGATTTCTGTTGTACCCTTGGGTTGGGCAACGGAAGCTTCCCAGATGACCTTGCCATCTTCCACGCGCAGGGCAATCAGCTTGCCGCCGGCAAACCCGGCATAAGCCGCGCCGCCATCGACGGCAACGCCCGCGCTGCTACGCAGGCTCAGTGCCGGGGTGGCGCGCTCATATACCCACTTGCGAGCACCATCTACCGCATTAAGACCAAAAATACGGCTATCGCCACAACGGACGACGACCACACCATTATTCACTTGCGGAGCGCTTAACACTTCGCTGCTCACCTTGGATTTCCATAGCATCTTGCCTGCCTGATCATAGGCGACAACATAACCTGTGGCCGTACCAACCAGTACCAGATCAGTGCCTACCCCGACACCACCAGATAAACGCTGTCCGGCATTTACCTTCCACACCTGGGTACCCTTGATGGCATCAAACTTGAAGATATCGCCAGCGGCATTGGCGGCAAATACCTGACCATTGATCGCAGCCGGGGTGAAGTCGTAATCATCGGCAGCACCAAGACTGGCACGCCATATGATTTTCGGCGTCATGCTGGCCTTGAAATCCACCAGCTCAGCCGGTGGATCACTCAACTCACGGCCAAACATGCGCTCCGAAATATCGGTCTTCATGTCACTGATGGTGGAGCAACCGCTGATCGCCAGTGCAATCAGCACGGCTAATGAAATCTGACGCAAGGTTTAGCTCCCCAAGGATTCCAGTTTATGTTCAGTAAAGCGTCGATAGCGGCCTTGCTCGTCCAGCTTCAGCAATGCTTCTTGATAGGCCTGCTTGGCTTCGGCTTTTTTGCCTTGTGCCAGCAGAATGTCGCCCTTCAGGTCGGCAAACAAGCCATCAAAGGCAGCATCATGTTTTTGCGCCAGCGTTTTCAACGCGGCTTCATGGTCTTTTTCTTCAAACTGTATACCTGCCAGTTGCAGCATGGCCACGGCCGCCACCTGGTCTTCCTTGGCATGCTCGGCTGCCCATGCCAGCTGACGCTTGGCACTTGCCAGATCCTTGCTGGTATAGCTCACCTTGGCAGCAGCGATCGCAGCACGGGCGGCGTAAGGAGTGGACGAAAACTTATCCATCAGTTCACCGGCCGCGGCCTGAATCGCTTGGGTATCCTTGATGTCCAGTTGCGTCATGGCCTGATACTTGGCAGAAGCCTTGATGGCCTGCTGATTCAGGTAATAATTCCAGCCCTTGTAGCCTGCCAGACCAATCACGACTGCGATCAGCAGCACCTGAACATATTTACCGTTGGTTTTCCACCAGCTTTTCAGCGCGTCCAACTGTTCTTGTTCTTCCAAATCGTATGCCATTACGCCATCCTAAAATTCAAGGTTAATTATCAACTTGCACCTGATTAGCCTGCCGCGGCCAAACCAGCCAACGGCCGACGCCCTGGAATTGCATTTAGCAGATTCCGGGTATATTCCTGCTGGGGTGACTGATACAGGGAGTCCACATCACCCTGCTCCACCACTCTCCCCTTGTACATGACCGCCACCTGATCCGCAATATGACGCACCACACGCAAATCATGTGTAATGAAAAGGTAGCTCAGCTGCATTTCCTGCTGCAATTCGCGCAAGAGCAGCAATATCTGCGCTTGAATGGAAACATCCAGCGCTGAAACCGGCTCATCGCAGACCACCACCTTGGGCTCAAGCACCAAAGCACGGGCGATACCTATACGCTGACGCTGGCCACCGGAAAATTCATGTGGATATTTCTGCAAATCGGCCTCGCTCAGGCCAACCCGCTTCACCATCTGCACGACCTTGCGTTGCTGTTCGGATGCTGTGCCAAGATCATGAATCAGCAGGCCTTCGGCAATAATTTCGCCGACGCGCATGCGCGGATTCAATGAGGCAAACGGATCCTGAAACACCATTTGCAAATCGCGGCGTATCGCGCGCAATTCCTTGCCAGTCAATTTGGCCAGGTCATGGCCCTGAAATTGCACTTCGCCACTATCCAGGGGCAGCAATTGTAACAGACAACGGGCCAGGGTGGACTTGCCACTACCCGACTCACCAACGACAGCCAGCGTTTCACCAGCATTCAGCTGTATGCTGACATCGTCCAGCGCCTTAACCTTTTGCTGACCGAGACCAAACAATCCGCCGCGTTGCGGATATGTCTTGACCAGATGCCGGGCAACAAGAATCGCTTCGCTCATGGGTTGGCTCCCTTTGTTAGCCAGGCATAATCAATCGGCTTCAACGGCTTTTTACCATCGGCATCGGGCACACAATCCAGCAAGGCCTGGGTATAAGGATGCTGGGGATTGCCCAGCACATTTGCCACCGGACCAGACTCGACAATCTCGCCGCGGAACATGACCACGACATCGTCGGCGATATCCGCCACCACACCAAAATCATGGGTGATGAACAGCATGCCCATGTTCATGCGGGTTTTGAGTTCATCCAGCAATTTGAGAATCTGTGCCTGCACTGTCACATCCAGCGCGGTCGTCGGTTCATCGGCAATCAGCATGGCAGGCTCGCAAGCGATACTCATGGCGATCATCACACGCTGTCGCTGTCCGCCAGAAAGCTCATCGGGATAACTGTCTGCGCGCTCTGCCGGTATGCCCACCTGCTCAAGCAGGCTGCCTACCTTTGCCCGCAGGGCTTTTCCACGCAGGCCAAGATGCTCCGTCAGGCTCTCGCCTATCTGATACCCCACCTTCAGCACAGGATTCAGCGAGGTCATCGGCTCCTGGAAAATCATGCCTATTTGTTTGCCGCGAATGCCGCGCATTTCCTCTGAACTCAGGGAAGCCAGATCCCGCCCCTGAAAAATGACACGGCCATGGATGCGCTGAAGTTGCTCGGACAGAAGACCCATCACCGACAGCGCTGTCAGGCTTTTGCCGCTGCCCGACTCGCCTACCACACAGGTGGTTTTGCCTGACTCCAGCACAAAAGATACCTGATTGACCAGCTTGCGCTGGGGCGATTTAACCGGGACAACCGTCAGTTCTTCCATGCGCAGCAAGGCAGTCATGGGCTCACTCCTTCAAGTGTTGTATCGCCTGTAGCAAATCGAGTCGTTGTTGCTCGCCCCCACTCAGCATGGGCTTGAGGGTAATCTCGCCGGCCTTGGCTTCATCATCGCCGAGGATCAAGGCGAAACGCGCACCGCTGCGGTCCGCTTTTTTCATTTGCGACTTGAAACTGCCGCCACCAGTGTGCAAGGCCACGGAAATCCCGGCATCGCGCAATTGTTCAGCTACCTGAGGTGCCAGCCGCTCGGCCTGCTCCCCCAGATTAACCAGATACCCATCCAGGCCCTGAGTAGCCTCGATGCCATATTCCTGCATCAGCAAGAACACGCGCTCAAGACCGATGCCAAAGCCGCAAGCCGGCGTGGCATCGCCACCCAGGCGCTCGACCAGGGTATCGTAACGCCCACCACCGGCAATCGTGCCTTGGCTGCCGAGACGGGTGGTCACCCACTCAAACACGGTACGGTTGTAATAATCCAGACCGCGCACCAGACGCGTATTGAGCACAAAAGGAATATTCGCTGCCGTCAACAATGCACATACCGCATCAAAGTGGGCACGACTTTCCCCACCCAGGGTATCCAGCAAGCGGGGGGCGCCCTCTATCATGGCTTGCATGCGGGGATTTTTACTATCCAGAATACGCAAGGGATTGGTATGCAGGCGACGCTTGGCATCCTCATCCAGCAAGTCGGCATGCTGCTCAAAATAGGCAATGAGTACCTGACGGTATTCCGCCCGCTCGGCAGCATCGCCTATGGTATTCAGTTGCAATTTCACGTCGGTCAATCCCAGTGCGCGCCACAAGCGGGCAAGCAGCATGATCTGCTCGGCATCAACTTCGGGCTGGGCATAACCGAAAGCTTCCACGCCTATCTGATGAAACTGGCGCTGACGGCCCTTCTGCACATTTTCATGACGGAACATCGGGCCCATATACCACAAGCGCTGCGGACCATTGTAGGTCAGGCTGTGCTCAACCACGGCTCGAACGCAGCCCGCCGTACCTTCTGGCCGCAGGGTCAGCTTGTCGCCATTCAGTGCGTCCACCCAGGAATACATCTCTTTTTCCACGATATCGGTATGCTCACCCACGCTGCGAATGAACAGATCAGTGGGCTCAACAATCGGCATGCGGATATTGCGATAACCATATTGGCCAAGCACTTGCCTGGCCGTGTCTTCCAGCTTTTGCCAGAGCGCCGTTTGCTCGGGCAGGATGTCGTAAAAACCTTTAATGCTTTGAAATTTATCAGCCATGTTATTAATTGCTTTTTATATTGCCTTGAGCGGAATGGTCTTTTGCTGCAATGGCAGCGACTGACGCAGCTTGCCGCCTTCGGCGTAATTCTTTTGAACGTAGTCTTCCACTATCGTCTGAAACTCTTCCGCAATCGCGTCGCCCTTAAGCGTGACGGTTTTCTGGCCATCAACAAATACGGGCGCAACAGGTACCTCACCCGTACCAGGCAGACTGATACCGATATTCGCCAGCTTGGATTCCCCAGGGCCGTTAACGACACACCCCATGACGGCCACGCTCATGGTTTCTACACCCGGATACTGACTGCGCCATATCGGCATTTGTTCACGCAGATAGCGCTGGATTTTTTGGGCGAGCTCCTGGAAAAATGTGGAAGTGGTGCGACCGCAGCCAGGACAAGCCGTTACCAATGGGGTGAAAGAACGGATTCCCATGACCTGCAGGATTTCTTGCGCCACGACCACTTCCTTGGTGCGGGCTTCACCGGGCTCAGGCGTGAGCGATACACGGATGGTGTCGCCTATGCCCTCTTGCAGCAATAATGCCAGTGCAGCTGTAGAAGCAACAATGCCTTTGGAGCCCATGCCGGCTTCGGTCAACCCCAGGTGCAAGGGATAAGTACAACGGGAGGCAAGATCACGATAGACGGTCACCAGATCCTGTACATCACTTACCTTGCAGGAAATGGTAATGAAATTGGATGGCAGCCCCAGCGCCTCGGCCTGGGCAGCACTTTCCAGGGCTGACTGAATAAGGGCCTCACGCATCAGAGCATCGGCTGACAAGGGCTCTGCTCGCTGCGCGTTTTCGTCCATCATGCGCGCCATTTTTTCCTGATCCAGACTGCCCCAGTTCACCCCGATGCGCACGGGCTTCTGGTAATGGATGGCAGCTTCTATCATGGCAGCAAACTGCTCATCGCGCTTGCTGCCCTTGCCGACATTGCCTGGATTGATACGGTATTTGGCCAACGCTTCAGCGCAATCAGGATATTGCGCCAGCAGTTTGTGTCCGTTGTAGTGAAAGTCGCCTACGAGCGGGACATTACAGCCCATGGCATCCAGTTCGCGGCGAATGATGCTGACCTGTGCGGCGGCTTCCGGGGAATTGACGGTAATACGCACCAGCTCGGAACCTGCCTGCCACAGCTCGAACACCTGCTGGACGGTGGCAGCAGCATCGGCGGTATCGGTGTTGGTCATGGATTGCACAACCACCGGGGCGCCGCCGCCCAAGGGAACATGGCCCACCATCACCAGATTGCAGGGGCGGCGTTTCAAGGCTTGTTGCTGACTCACGATTACTCCAGTGTAATGCGGACGACGTTAAGCCGGTTATATGGCGCGGTATCCACCGGTTTATCGTCATAAATCAATTGGCTACCGGCAGCGTTACCGATGGTCACCTTCAAGGGAGGTTCCCCCTCCACGGCGTCTTCACTGCCAGCGCGCTTGGTTTTATTGAAAATCTCTTTGCCATGGCGATCAACAATGCTGACCCAGCTATCTTCGGTAAACACCAGGCGGACCTTGTGCAAGGCTACGGAAGAACTTGTGCTATCAGCATTAGTACTCGCGGGAGCCGTTGTTGCACCGGGCACCGCTGGCACTGGCTGTGCAGCAGGTGGTGTAGCTGGAATGGCAGTGGCAGGAGCCTGTGGCTCTGCAAGGGATGCGGCGCTCGCCTGATCTTTTGTTTGCTCGGGAGGGAGTGCAAAGGCCTCTCCTTGCGCAGGCATCTGCGTAGCGGCGGACTCACGCTCGGCCGCGGGCAACGCGGCTTGCGGCAGGCTTTCTTCATTGCCCGGACTCACTTCGCTGCTGGAACTATTCAGATGCAGATCAGGAATTTTCGGGATCAAATTCTCGTCATACAACAGCCAGATACCCGCCCCCAGTAACACCAACGCGCTAGCATAGATGTACTTTTTCCAATCCGTGGTGCGCGATTGGGTAATCGGAATGTTGGCCGATGGAATACTGATGTTCTTATGCTCTTCCGAAGGCATTTGCGCCCGATAAGTTGCCAGCAGAGGCTCAGCATCAATCTCAAGAAACTTGGCGTAATTGCGTATGAAGCCACGCGTAATGGTAGGCTCAGGCAACAAGGAAAAGTCATCGGTCTCCAGCGCATGTATCTGACGCTCACTGATGCGCAGGCGCGCATGAATGTCGATGACAGACAGGCCTTTTTGTTCACGAGCGGCACGCAAGGTAGCGCCGATAGAGGATGCATGAAAAGACGCAGAACCTGCGGTTTCCTGCGTATCAGGTGTTACTGGTGTGGTTTCCGTCATTGCGATTGTTGCCCTGAAAGAAGTGCCTTGGTTTGTTCGGAATTCGGATATTTTTTACGCAGCAACAAGGCATAGCTTGCTTCTGCATCGCGATCACCCAGGATGCGCTCGATGCGGATGCCCAGCCATAAAGTCTCTGGGCTGGGGTTGTTAACCAGGGCATTTTTCAGAGTATTGCGGGCAATACCTACCTGGCCACGATTAAACTGGATGGTCGCCAACTGATAGGCGGCGGTTTGTAACAGAGGCTGCGCCTGCAAGGCTTTCTCAAGATACCTCTCTGCAGCCTTTTCATCTTTTTTCTTCAAGGCGCAAATCCCGGCATTCATATATGCCACTCCAGGCGTGGCATAGAGCGGGTTTTTAACCGCCTCGGTAAATTGTACGATGGACTCATCAATACGATTACGCGAGCACAGGAAGGAGCCGTAATTATTACGCGACTCCGAATTGTTGGGCTCAATCTGCAAGGCACGCTTGAAGTTGCTGTCGGCCTTGGCATCTTCCCGCAATGCGCCATACACCAGCCCCAGGCCGTTATAAGCCATGGCATAGCTGCCATCAATGCGAATGGCCTCGGTAAACTCTTCAAGCGCAATGGCCATCTGGTTCTGGGCAAAATACCCTGCGCCCAATTCCGTATGAACGCGGGCACGCTCACGTGCACTCGTTTCGCCAGCACTGTAAGGCTGGGCTTGCTGCTCAGCGCATCCAGCCAGGCCGATCAACACCACCATCAGCCAACGTTTCAAACTGTTTTCTCCACCGATATAACCTGCATGACTTTATTGCGTTCAGTGCGCCGCGTTTTATCCTGGACCTTGCCAGCAAGTTGACCGCAGGCAGCATCGATATCATCCCCCCGCGTCTTGCGCGTTGTCACCACATAATCTGCCTGCATCAGCACATCACGGAAACGACGAATGGCCTCGGGCTTGGAAGTATCGTAGCCACTGTTCGGGAATGGGTTAAATGGAATGAGGTTGAATTTGCATGGGACATCGCGCACGATATCCAGCAATTGACGGGCATGCTCCACACTGTCGTTCACCCCATCCAGCATCACATATTCAAACGTCACAAAATCACGTGGGGCTTTTTCAAGATAGCGCTGGCAAGCAGCCATCAGTTCCTTGATCGGGTATTTTTTGTTGATAGGCACAATCACATCCCGCAAGGCATCGTTTGGTGCATGCAGTGACACAGCGAGCGCCACCGGGCATGTCTCACGCAGACGGTCCATGGCAGGCACCATACCCGACGTGGAGACGGTGACGCGTCGACGACTCAGGCCATAGGCGGAGTCATCCAGCATGATATTGAGTGCCGTGACCACATTATCAAAATTGGCCAAAGGCTCACCCATGCCCATCATCACCACATTGCTGATAATGCGATCGCCTTTGGGGTCACGCCCCAGCGCTTTGTTGGCGACCCACAGCTGACCGATGATTTCAGATACGGTCAAATTGCGATTAAAACCTTGGCGCCCCGTAGAGCAAAACGTACACTCCAGCGCACAACCGACTTGTGAAGACACACACAGCGTACCGCGCTCAGCTTCGGGAATAAATACGGTTTCCACCCCATTCCCGGTACCGGCATCAATCAGCCATTTACGTGTACCATCTTCAGAAATCTGCTCAAGCTTGATTCCAGGCGGGGTGATTTCCGCCTGGTCTTTCAGCTTGTCGCGCAGCGATTTGGCAATATCCGTCATCTGATCAAAATCATGCACCCCGAAGTGATGCATCCAGCGCATCAACTGTTTGGCGCGAAAAGGTTTTTCGCCCAGGCCATGAAAATACTCGGCGAGTTGAGGCTGGCTGTAATTGAGCAGATTAACGGTCATTGCAACTTAGCGGCTGTGAACTTGCGAAGCCGGGAAGAAGTAAGCGATTTCAATCGCGGCATTCTCAACGGAATCACTACCGTGCACGGCATTGGCGTCGATGCTTTCAGCGAAGTCAGCGCGGATGGTGCCAGGTGCTGCCTTTTTCGGATCAGTTGCGCCCATCAGGTCACGATGTGCCAGAACAGCGTTTTCGCCTTCCAGCACTTGAATAACCACAGGACCGGAGATCATGAACTTGACCAGGTCAGCAAAGAAAGGACGCTCTTTGTGCACAGCATAGAAGCCTTCAGCTTCAGCTTGTGACAGTTGTGCCAGGCGCGAAGCAACAATCTTCAGGCCAGCATCTTCAAAGCGGGTGTAGATCTTGCCGATGACATTCTTGGCAACAGCATCGGGTTTGATAATGGAAAGGGTACGTTCAACAGCCATGATAGCTCCAAAAAATTAACACTACGAAAAACCGACTAAAATAGCATTTTAGCAGTTTAAAATAAACCCACGCGGCAAAATCCAGCCTTGCCGGGCGGGAGACTCTTGTTTACAGGATAAGCAAGCTTAAATCGCGTTACGCTGGCGCCTTGCCTCGTACAGGCAAATGCCACTCGCCACCGATACGTTCAAGCTCTCTACCGAGCCGAACATGGGAATGCTTACCAGCGTATCGCAGGTTTCAGCGGTAAGACGGCGTAAACCGGCGCCTTCAGCCCCCAGCACCAGCGCCAACGGTCCGTCCAGCTTGGTGGTGAACAGATTGCCCGGTGCATCAGCCGCAGCACCAACAACAAACACACCAGCCTCCTGCAACTCGCGCAGGGTACGCGCCAAATTGGTCACGGCGATGAAAGGAATGGTTTCGGCTGCACCGCACGCGACTTTGCGCACGGTCGCATTCAGACCTGCGGCTCTATCCTTGGGGGCAATCACCGCATGCACACCCATGGCATCCGCCACGCGCAGGCAGGCACCCAGGTTATGGGGATCTTCCACCCCATCCAGCACCAGGAAAAATGGGGGCTCAGTCAGATCCGACTCCAGAATATCGTGAATATCCTTGTAAGGAATCGGCGTATCCACCACCCGCGCAATCACGCCCTGATGGCGTCCGTTAGCGCCCGCCATGCCATCCAGGCGGGAACGCTCCACCTGCATCAGACGCACTGAGGCACCTTCCGCCAGGTTGATCAGGTCCTTCATGCGGGCGTCCACACGATCTTTGTCTATCAGGATTTCCTGCACGCTGGCCGCATGCTGACGCAGGCGGCTCAAGACGGCATGAAATCCAAACAATATACGGCTATCACTCATTACAACTTATGACCTTTTACTGGTTTTACGGGAGGACACCTTGGCGCCTGATTTTGCGCCAGGCTTGGATGCGCTGCTCTTTCTTGGCTTAGCAGCAGGTTTGGCTGCTGACTTGCTGCGCGACGGCTTGGCTGCCGTGCGAGGCCGGGCACCAGCGCTGGCTGCAGGCTTTCTATCGGCAGAGCGGCGCGGCTTGGCGAGCCGAATTGTATCACCATCTGCCCCACCCTCTTGCGCAAAGGCTTCATCCGGCACGGTATTTTTTGCCTTGTCAGACGAGGCCAGCACAAAGTCGATGCGACTGACTTCCAGGTCCACTCGGCTTATCTTGACGCGCAGGCGATCACCGAGGCGGTATTTCACGCCCGTCCGCTCCCCTGCCATTTCGTGGCGGGTCTTATCGTAGATGAAGTAGTCATTGCCGAGCTCGGTCACATGCAACAAGCCTTCGACAAAGATACCGTCCAGCGCGACAAACAATCCAAAACTGGTCACGCCAGCCACAGTACCGGCAAACTCCTCGCCGATTTTATCCTGCATGTAATAGCACTTGAGCCAGGCCTGCACATCACGGGTGGCATCATCCGCACGCCGCTCGGTCATGGAGCAATGTTGCCCCAGAGCCTGCCAGTCACCCGCCTTGTAGCGTTCGCCATTCAGCACGGCCTTGATGGCGCGATGCACCAGCAAGTCAGGGTAGCGACGAATGGGCGAGGTAAAGTGCGTGTAAGCCTCGTATGCCAGGCCAAAGTGGCCGACATTATCCGGGCTGTAAACCGCCTGTTGCATGGATCGCAGGAGAACGGTTTGCAAAAGCTGCTCATCCGGGCGCCCCTTGATACGGGAAATCACCTTGCCGTAATCCTTGGCATGTGGGGTATCGCCACCGCCTACGCCAAAGCCGAACTCACCCAGGAATGTGCGTAGGGCCTCCAGTTTTTCCGGAGTAGGCCCTTCGTGAATACGATACAGACCGGACTGTTCGTGCTGAATCAAAAAGTCGGCGGAGCAGACGTTGGCGGCCAGCATGCATTCTTCAATCAGCCTATGAGCTTCATTACGCGTAACGGCCTCAATGCGGTCTATCTTGCCGTTATCGTTAAAAATCATGAGGGTTTCGGTGCTTTCAAACTCAATCGCACCGCGTTTTTCTCGGGCCTTGAGCAATATCTTGTAAAGGCTGTACAAATGGTCGATATGCGGCACCAACCATGCATACTCTTTTGCCAGCTCGCCATCCGGGTGGCTGATGATGTCAAACACCTTGGTGTAGGTCATGCGCGCCTTGGAGCGCATCACGGAAGGATAGAACTCATAACGCTTGATCTTGCCCAGGGCATCAATCTGCATATCACAGACCATGCACAAGCGCTCTACATCCGGATTGAGCGAACACAGGCCATTGGAAAGCGCTTCCGGCAACATCGGGATCACGCGGCGAGGGAAGTAAACCGAATTGCCTCGGTCATAAGCATCCTTGTCCAGCGCATCGCCAGGTTTGACGTAAAAACTGACATCGGCAATCGCCACTACCAGGCGCCAGCCTTTGCCTTGCGGCTCGCAGTAGACGGCATCGTCAAAATCTCGCGCGGTTTCGCCGTCGATGGTGATCAATGGCATGTCACGCAGATCAATACGACCTTTGTAATCCGCTGGGCGTACCTGTTTGGGATACTTGGCCGCCTGCTTTTCCGCTTCCGCAGAAAACTCATACGGCAACTGATGCTTGCGCAAGGCAATTTCGATCTCCATACCGGAGTCCGCATAGTTGCCCAGCACTTCCACCACCTTGCCGATAGGCTTGGCATAGGCGGACGGCTGCTCAATCAGCTCCACCATCACTACCTGGCCTGCACCGGCATTCATGTCCTGCCCGGGCGGCACTAGAATATCCTGATTCACCCGCTTGTCCTCGGCAGCAACAAAGGTCACGCCCTGCTCGCGGATTAAACGCCCTACCAGCTTTTTCGTGGAGCGCTCCAGCACTTCCACAATCTTGCCCTCGGGACGTCCACGGCGGTCAAAGCCTGCGGGACGCACCATGACACGATCACCGTGCATGACTTGCGACATTTCACGCGGACTCAAAAACAGATCATCCCCGCCATGGTCAGGCACCAGAAAGCCAAACCCATCAGCATGCCCGACCACACGGCCAGCAATCAGATTCAGCTTCTCGGCAATACACAATGCGCCCTTGCGGTTACGCATGATTTGACCATCGCGCTCCATCGCATTCAGGCGGCGATTAAAAATCTCCCGCTCTTCTTCCGAAATGCCGACCAGCTCATATAACTGCTCAACACTCACGGGCACACCCTGCTCAGTCATCACATCAAGGATGAGCTCACGACTAGGCAAGGGGTTAGCATAATTCTCGGCTTCGCGCTTGGCATAAGGGTCGGCTTTACGCACATGGCTTATACTGGCGTTACGCGATTTCTTTTTCATTCTTTAAATATTCCATTTGACAAACTTTTTTGTTGATATAAAATCTCGGCTCTTTCGATGCACAAGCATCTAAGAAAGCCCAGATGGCGGAATTGGTAGACGCGCATGGTTCAGGTCCATGTGCCTTCGGGTGTGGAGGTTCGAGTCCTCTTCTGGGCACCAGATACAAACAAAACGCACTGTACATTTTAGATGTCGGTGCGTTTTTGTTTTTGGCTTCCAGAACATCAACTCTTGCAATAAGTCTTCACAAGAGCACATCCTGATATTGTACGACACATTCAAGCCCATGAATTTAAAAGGCAGGTCAGTTCGAGCGCCGTACAACAATTCATTTCAATTAGATGAATACTCAACGACTAAGGTTTCCCTTTTTTGACCAAGGGATCAAAAGCGTGAATTTCATGGATTATTTCATCCAGGGTCATAACCTGCCCCTCCAGAATAGATCTTCGTGCTGCGAGGACTTGTGGCAAAGAACCAAGCGCTGTAAAAAATCCTTTAACATTTGTTTTATCCAGTATCACAATTTCCCCCAGGAGCTGAAACAGTGATTGCGGCAAGGTACTAAGCAGCAGCTGACTGCGAGACATGTGCAGCCATTCTAGAAAATAACGATTTCTGCGCCGAACCTGCTTAACGCGTGCGCGCTTGACGTTATCCTTGATGGACCCTTGGGATTGATGAATCACCGTGGAATTTGGCTCAAAATAGGTTTTCCAGCCTCGATACCAGCCTCGGATTCCGAGATCGTAATCCTCACCATAAAACGGCTTGAATATCGGATGAAATCCCCCCAGAGCCATGAATTTTTCTTTCTCCACCATCATGCATCCGCCACATGCGTACAAGGATGATAGCTTCCTTGACTGGCGTAACACTCTCGCTTGCTCGATTGTCCAGTCATCAAGCTTGAGATACCCTCTCTGCATGCTACGAAGATTCCAGGAATGTCGATTCACGGCACCATCTTCATCCAGCATCAAAGGATTCACCGAAAAAGTGGACTCCTCCGTAAAGTAGCCAGCCAGAGGGCGCAAGCAACCAACCTCCATCTCCACATCCGAGTTAAGCAAAAAAAGCAATCGCGTTTTAGCGGCTTTTACCCCGGTTAGCACTGCTTCGGAAAAGCCCTGATTTTCCAAGTGTCGGACACATCGTACCTGTGGAAACTCTTTTTCCAAAACATCAACGCTGTCATCTTTGGAACCATCATCGACGACTATCACTTCGGTTCCCGCCGCATAAGCTGCGGCCGCCTGTAAAACGGAAGGCAAGTTACGCCTTAGAAGATGGGCGCCATTGTAATTGGGCATAACGATAGTCAAATCAGTCATGATGAGATTGCAATCTTTCTGCACGATCATTTAAGGCAAACATCACCCCAACAACAATCGCAATAATATTAAGGTTATACGCTGTATAAAACGGCAAGGTAATTGATGTGAATGCGATGTTTGCACTGAGCATTACCAGCATTAGCAACACCAGCCGCGGTGAGATGCGTCGACGATACAATCTGACCAGCCCGATATAGATAAGAGTTAACACCCCCAGGGCCGCCAGAAGACCTATTCCTCCATGCAGATATAGAAGTTCAAGAATGAAATTGTGCGGACTATTGAAGTCTATTCCTCGCAAATGATACTCAGAGTATGACTTAAAATGCTCACGGAAGTGGGTCATGCCGTGCCCTATAAGCCATTCACTAGGCGTATTTGCATTCAGCATCTGCCCCATATTATGCCAAATGAGGACACGCTCCTCAGTAGACACGTTTCGGCATAAGTCCATTACCCGGTCGGCAAAATGGCCTAGATTGGTATATAACAAAAAACCGGAAACTAACATAAAGCTACCGGCAAGAATGAGCTTTTGCCGGAGTGACAAAAAAAATGCCAATACAGCGAGCCCCACCACGAAGCCTATCCAGGCCGGCCTAGATAGTGTATTGATCAATAGCCAGAAGAGGCAGAGGGACAGCCCGCCAGCCAACCATTTCTGGGACGTTTTCATACTGCCCCAGCAATAACCCAGCAGTAGCAATAAAAGCATGCATCCTTGCGCTAGATAATGGGGATTTTTGGTAGTCCCGAATTTATGGTGTAAACCATATACCCAGACTAGCTGCAGGGCAGCGTACAAGAAAACTCCACCCAGTATGTAGTTCAGATAACTATTCAGCTCCAGCCGCGGTGTCTTGAGGCTGATATACATGGCGTATGTAAAAGCGACAGCAACAATTAGATGGCGCATGGGCTTGACAAACTCTACGGATCCGACAGCCACCATATGCATCACAACGAGAAAAACAGGGAAAATGGCGACAAACACCATCTCTGCACTTAGTCCAGAGATCAGGAGCTTATGGGGCGATTTAAACCAAGAATAAAAAAGCACAATGACAAGACAGTAGCCCAGCGCACGATATGCCTCGGATGCGCCCAGCAGGAACAGGAGGAACGTCGCGCCTAAAAGACCATGTAACGCATATTGCCAATTCCATGAACCATCTAACCGGCTTGGTGAAAATCTCATGCAGAATATCCCAAGACGATTAATTCAAAACAATTCACGACCAAAATCAATAAAATCCTTACGAACCTGATGTCCGATTAATTCACATTAAGCGCATAGATTGCAGGAAGATTACGCCACCAGCCGTAAACATCCATACCACAGCCAAAGACATAGCGATTTGGTACTGACAAGCCTACATAATCAGCCTGAATGGGTTTGACACGTTCGAGATCTTTTTCGACCAGTACAGCAATGACAACTTCGGCAGCGCCATGAGCAAGACATTTTTCACGGATGGCTGCCAAGGTGTGCCCCTCGTCAAGAATGTCATCCAGCAGCAATACTGTTTTGCCGCGTACATTATCTCTGGGCTCAACAGTCCAGACTAGTTGCTCACCTTCGGTTTTTTCATGATACCGACTGGCTTGCACGTAATCGAATTCCAGCGGGAAACCCAGCTGGGGCAACAGCTGACCAGAAAACACCACAGCGCCCCCCATTACGCACATCACCAGAGGCTCAGTACCGGCAATACGTGCCGATATTTTCTTGGCAAGCACAGCAATCGCATTCCTGACATCTTCTTCAGTATAGATAATCTCTGACTGTTGAAGAATTTGCTCTGGATTAACGGATCGATTTGCCACACATGCCCCTTTGTTGATTACTTTTCGACAAAATACCACATATCCGCATAAATGCTTAGCCATGCACCTTAATGAAGGGTGGACGACTGCGGTCCGAGCGCGCGTTTGGTTTCAGTACCAACTTTACTGCTGTCTTGATGCTGATACTCCTGCACCCACAGCTTCAGCTCCTGCTTGATGGTAGATTCATCCGCATTCAAGGTACTGGCAATCCATTTGAGCAAGGCATGAACCCATGTCATGTCAGCCGAGCGGGCAATCGCAATGCGCAGCTTTTCGTGAGGTGTCGGCAATGTGCGTTCATCATCGGCGAGCAGTTCTTCATATAATTTTTCACCGGGACGCAAACCAGTGAATACGATTTCTATTTCATCGTCCTGCAGGCCGGACAATTTGATCATGTCCCGCGCCAGATCGGCAATCTTCACGGACTCGCCCATGTCCAGCACAAAAATCTCACTGCCCTGCCCCATCAAGCCAGCCTGCATGACAAGCTGCGTAGCTTCGGGAATGGACATGAAATAGCGGGTGATATCGGGATGTGTCACGGTGACAGGGCCACCCTTGGCAATCTGTTCACGGAATTTTGGAATGACACTGCCGCTGCTGCCCAGCACATTGCCAAAGCGGACAATGACAAAACGTGTACCGTGATTTTCCTGCAGGCCTTGGCAGATCATTTCGGCCAACCGCTTGCTCGCGCCCATTACGTTTGTCGGGTTCACGGCTTTATCGGTTGAGATCAACACGAATTTGGCAACCCCTGTCTCTTTCGCAAGACTGGCGAGGGCATAGGTGCCAAGCACATTGTTATGCAAGGCTTCCGACACATTCCCCGTTTCCATCATGGGCACATGCTTGTAAGCGGCTGCATGAAAAATCACAGCAGGCTTGGCCTGCTTTAGTAAGTGGCGAAGACGTTCCGCGTTCTTCACATCGCCCACCGCATACTCAATCTCGGCAGACCTGTTACTCATTGCCGAAAACTCCTGCTCAAGCTTATATAAAGCGTACTCGGATATATCAAGACAGATCAGCCTGGCTGGTTTGTAGGCAAGTATCTGCCGGCACAACTCGGAACCGATGGATCCACCTGCTCCACTCACCAGGACCACTTGGCCTTTCAACAGAGCATGCATGCCGTCCGTGTCCAATTGGACAGGCTCACGGCCCAGCAAATCCTCCACCTCAACCCGACGAATTTGAGAAATGCTGACCTTGCCACTCATCAGATCCTCAACCGAAGGTACCGTCAGAATCGTCAGGGCATGGGCATTGGCTTTTTCCACAGCAGCTCTTCTTCGTTGATGTGACGCAGAAGGCATAGCCACAATCACATGCTCTACATCAAACCGCCGAGAAAAATAGCCAATCTCATCAATGCTTCCCAGCACCCGCACGCCAAGCAAATGACGGCCATGCATGGCAGGATTGTCATCCAGCATGCCAACAACACGCCATTCCTGGCTACGCGTGAGATCTTTCAGCAGATTGATAGCGGAAGTCCCAGCCCCGAGCACAATCACCGGCTGCCCCTGGGAATGGAAAGCACCGTACAAGCGATGCTCTTTCCAGTACCGATAAAGAAAGCGACTACCGCCCATACCCAGCACAAGCAGCATAGGGTCAAGTATGAGTACTGATCGCGGAATCACCCCATGCGGCTTGGTCATAAAAATGACGGCAACCACCGTAGCAGCCGCGGCGGCTACCGCAAAAAGAATACGCTTGAGATCGGGCAGGCTGGCAAAACGCCAAACTCCTCGATATAACCCAAAATTGATAAAAAACAGGAATTGCAGGGGCACTATCCACCACATTGATTCCAGCATGGTTTCATGGAATGTAGGTGGAATCTGAAAATTGAAGCGTAAGGCAAAAGCAAAATACCAAGCCGCAATCGTGACTACCATATCATGCAGCACAGCGGCTGCCGTACGAGGATTCGCCATGCGCCGATATTGCGACCAAAAGTCGCGTAATTTATTGTTAAATCCTGACATACCGTACCGCACTAAAAAGGTATTGCAATTCTACTTAACCTCAGTGCATTAATAGAGAAAATTTTAAGCTATTTACATCCTGATGAGCTTCACCTAGCACCTGCATAAATACGAATAGCCTCATCTCCATGCCGCCCAATAGAGAAACAGAGGCTATGTTGCCAGCCAATAGCAGCGACATCACAAAAACTCAGTCACTACCAAACAAATCGCGGGTAAACACCTTATCAGCCACATCGGCCAATGCCTTGTCCATGCGGTTGGAGACGATCACATCCGCCTGTTGCTTGAAGGCTTCCAGATCATTGACCA
>NZ_JAJAVG010000003.1 GCF_020531915.1 Methylovorus mays | reverse complement strand
CGACTTCACAAAACCACAAGCACTCACACCTATCGATTGTTCAGTTTGTTAAAGAGCAGGTACTTCTTACTTCGCTTTCACTCATCAACGTTTCCGTTGAGAGGTGCGCATTATACAGCGCTTAAACGTTTCGTCAACAACTAAATTCAGATTCGTTTACTTGGTTGCGGGGACAGGATTTGAACCTGTGACCTTCGGGTTATGAGCCCGACGAGCTGCCAGACTGCTCCACCCCGCGTCCGCTTCGTCGCTTCGTTATGTACGTTGCGTCGAGAGGTGAGACTATAGCAAAGCAGAAATGACACTGTCAACGCCCTTTTGAGCTTTTCCACTAAACTCCCGCATCCCATGAAGCGGCCCGAGATGCCATTTCCTTAATAATCAAGGAGATCAATTGCGCTTTGTCCAATACGCAGTTTCATGTATTTTTTAGCCAGGCGCCACGTCTTTCAACATCATCCTGACTCTGACCAGATCTGCCGGGGTATCTACCCCGGCAGCGGGAGCATGCGCAGTCTCGGCGACACTAATCTTATAGCCATGCCAAAGCGCCCTCAGTTGCTCTAGCATTTCAGTTTTCTCCAAGGAACAGGCTTCAAGAAGACTATATGCATTAAGGAAACTCACCTTATATGCATAGATACCTATATGTCGGTACGCCACGAGCTCCTCCGATGACGACTCGCTTTGGAAAGCATCGCGAGCATAAGGAATAGAGGCCCGGCTGAAATAAAGCGCGTGCCCATCCTTATCGGTCACCACTTTGACGACATTGGGATTGAATATCTGCTCACGATCATGCATGGCATGACATGCCGTTGCCATGGCAGCTTCTGGATGATCCCGCAGGTTGGTCGCGACTTCTTTAATCAATAGCGGATCGATCAGCGGCTCATCGCCCTGCACGTTGACGACTATCGCGTCATCACTCCATCCAAAATGTGCCGCCACCTCCGCAATACGATCCGTTCCGGAGGGGTGATCATCTCGCGTCATGATGGCCTGATATCCATAAGACTGCACCGCTTGCAGGATATCGGCATGATCCGTTGCCACAATCACCTGCTCCGCGCCGCTCAGCAGGGCGCGCTCAACAACCCAGATCACCATCGGTTTTCCGGCGATGTCGAGCAAAGGCTTGGCTGGTAGACGGGAACTGGCATAGCGGGCGGGGATGACGACATTGAATTTCATGTTCAGACTTCTTCCGCGTCTGCCAGACGCCGAGCTTCTTCCTCCAGCATGACTGGAATGCCATCACGTATGGGATAGGCCAACCGACAAGGCTTGCACACGAGCTCTTGTGCTTCTTTCTTAAACACCAGCGGCCCCTTGCATACGGGGCACACCAGGATGTCGAGTAATTTTGCATCCATATCAAACTCCTAATTTACTGAGAACATGTGGCAGAAATGCAGGCGAAAGTTCTGCATCGACGGGCATCACCCACCAGTTGGGTTGCGCAAAGGCGGCACATTTCACGGCATCTTTCTCGGTCATGATGACGGGAACATCATCACCAAATGCCAGCTGCGACGCATCAAAGGCATGATGATCCGGAAATGGGTGCTCAATTACTTGAAGCCCAGTGCTTTTCAGTTGGTTAAAAAAGCGCTGGGGATTGCCAATCCCGGCTACAGCGTGAACAGCCTGTCCTGCAAATACCTGCAGGGTTGATGTAGATGCGGGGGATTTCAGGTTGTACATCTGATGACTGACCAGTTGCATATAAAAGCCATCCTCATCGCCATGGGCACCGTTCATCACCACGGCATCCACCTCGGACAAGCGCGCCACCGGCTCGCGCAGCGGGCCAGCCGGCAATAATCGACGATTACCAAACAGGCGGGCGGCATCCACCACCGCAATTTCGAGATCGCGCTGCAATGCATAATGCTGCAAGCCATCGTCACTGACGATGACATTGCATTCAGGAGAGTTCGCCAGCGCAGCCTGTGCCACCTTGGCACGGTCGCGCCCTATCCAGACAGGGACCTGCGTGCGCTGCGCCATCAGCAAGGGCTCATCTCCGACAATCGCCGGATCACTGTCAGGGTGGACCGGCCTGACATCCACAACATCTGCGTAAGCAGCATAGCCGCGACTTACGATCAAGGGATGAAAACCTGCTGCCTGCAATTGCTTGACCAGCCAGATGACAAGAGGCGTTTTCCCTGTCCCGCCGACACTGATGTTGCCCACCACAATCACGGGCACAGGCAGGCGAAATGAAGGAAGAAGACTATATTGATAGGCCAGCCGCCGAATACGGCTCAAGCAAGCAAAAAGCCAGGACAAGGGAATCAGCAACAAATGCCACATGCCGACACGTGTCCATTGTTGCTGGATAAAGGTAGCCAATGTTGCCTTCATCTGGCTCAGGCCTCGTTTACACGGTAAGACTTAGTGAAACTGCTTTTGATACAGCTTGGCATAATAGCCATCCTGCGCCAGCAAGGATTGATGATCACCACTCTCGACAATCCGGCCATGATCCATCACCAGAATACGATCCGCATTTTCAATAGTAGAGAGGCGATGCGCAATCACAATTGTGGTGCGATTGCGCATCAACTCATCCAGAGCCGCTTGAACATGCTGTTCGGATTCCGTATCGAGTGCAGAGGTCGCCTCATCCAGCAACAGAATTGGGGCGTCTTTCAAAATAGCCCGGGCAATCGCAAGCCGCTGACGCTGACCACCAGACAGACGCACGCCACGATCTCCAATTTCACTTTGCAACCCCTGGGGCAATTGCTGAATAAACTCCCACGCATGTGCCGCCTTTGCGGCAGCGACTACATCTTCTTCCGAGGCATTACGCAACACACCGTAAGCAATATTATTGAATACCGTGTCGTTAAACAGGATCACATCCTGGCTCACCAGTGAAAACTGTGCGCGCAGATTACGCAAGGTCATCTGCCGTGTATCCAGACCATCCAGCAGAAGTTCGCCCTGCTGATAATCATAGAAACGTGGCAGCAAATTCACCAAAGAAGTCTTGCCACCTCCGGATCGGCCGACCAGCGCCAGCTTCTCTCCAGGATGCACAGTAAAGTTGAGATCACTCAACGCCGCCCGCTTGGCATTCTCATAATGCAATTCCAGGTGACGGAATTCAATCAGGCCTCGCGCGCGTCCGATTTCCTGCGTACCAGCATCCACCTCCACCGGCGAATCAATCAGTGCAAAGACACTTTCGGCCGCCGCGAGCCCCGTCTGAATGTCTTCATTCATACCAGTCAGGCTTTTAATCGGGGCAATCAACATCAGCAAGGCGCCGATAAATGCTGCAAACTCCCCTGCCGTGAAGTTGCCAATGGCATAGTAGACCACCAGCCCCAGCGCCAGGCCTGCCAGCACCTCAATGACCATACTGTTAAGACTGGACAATCGTGCCATCTTGATCAAGGTATAGCGGTTGCGCCCGGCGACTTTGGCAAAACGCTGAAACTCGTAATCACCACCGCCAAAAATCTTGACCACACGCTGACCGGACACTGCCTCTTCAATCACCTGGGTCAAATCGCCCATGGACTCTTGCACCACACGGCTCGCCTGACGCAGCTTGGGCGTCATGATTTTCAGGTAAAACACCATCAATGGCACCACGATGACAAAAATCATCGTCAGCTTCCAGTCGAGATAGAGCATGTAACCGACCATGCCAATAATGGTCAAGGTATCCCGCACCGCCGCTACCGCCACATTGGTAGACGCTTTGGCAATCTGTTCGGTATCGTAGGTCAGCTTGGAAGTCACGATGCCAGCCGAGTTGGCATCAAAGTAACTGACGGGGAACGCCATCAAGCGGCGGAACGCATCAAGTCGCAGACTTTCGACCACCCGGCGTGATACCCAACGCATGCCAAACGCGGAGACAAAACCAGCAAAAGCCCGTAAAGCAAGCAACCCAAACAGCATCAAGGGCAGGAGCTGCAGTTTCGTACTGTCACGTTGTACGAAGCCCTCATCCGTCACCATTTTGATCGTCGCCAGAAAACCGGTATTGGTGGCTGACAACACCACCAAACCCAGAATGGTAAGCGACATGGCCACCCAGAATTTACGGGTATACCCCAGCAATCGCATATACAGGATTCTAGCGTTATGCGCAGAAGCAACCGGGGCTCGGCGGGAGGATTTTTTGGACATAAATCTCAGGGACTGTTAAAAGGTTTGCCCGCCAAATGGCGGGCAAACCAGGATAATGGAGTTACCCGAACAGGTAAACGTGCGTCAGAATCAGGAGCCAGACTTTACCTGTGTCGCAAAGTTGATGTGGGTATAGTTTTCCTGCCGCGCGGCTTCCATGACATTGACCACGGATTGGTGCGTGCTGTTAGCGTCGGCATTGATCACGATCGTCGGCTCCTTGCCATTACCAACCGCCTGCCTTAAGGCAATGCCAAGTCCAGCCACGCTGGTATCACTGACCGGCTTGTCATTCACCACATAATGACCGCTGGCATCAACACCTACATTCACGATCAACGGCTTTTGTTCTGGCGGCGTGGCTTCTGCGGTAGGCAGATTGATCTGCAATTCACTCACGCGTGAGAATGTGGTGCTGACGACCAGAAAGATGATAATGACCAGTAACACGTCGATCAGCGGCACCAAGTTCATTTCCAGATCTTCGTGCTTTTTTCCGCGTTGAAAATTCATGGTGTTTGCTCGCTTATTTACGTTCGCCGTGGATCATTTCCACCAGCTTGACGGCCTGCTGTTCCATTTCCACAATCAGGCCATCCACCTTGCCGCGGAAATAGCGGTAGAAAATCATCGCGGGCACCGCCACGACAATACCACCAGCCGTGTTATACAGCGCGACGGAAATGCCACGGGCAAACTGAGCCACATCATGGCCAGTCGCGGTAAAGGCACCAAAGAGCTCGACCATCCCGATCACCGTACCCAGCAGGCCCAGCAGCGGGCTGACAGTGGCGATGGTACCCAGCGTGGTCAGGTATTTTTCCAGCTTGTGCGCCACGGCACGGCCGGACTCTTCAATCGCCTCTTTCATGACATCGCGAGAAGAATCCACATTGGCCAGGGCACTGGCGAAAATCTGCCCCAGCAAGGAGTGTTGTTGCAACTTGATCAAAGTTTCCTTATTAACGCCGCCTTGACCCAGCCAGCGCTGCACCTCCGGCAACAGGTTGCTAGGTGCAATCAATTCGGCACGCAATGCCCACAAACGCTCAACAATAATCGCAACAGCAATGATAGAAGCGATAATCAGCGGCCAAATCGGCCAGCCGGCCGCTAGAATAATTTCCCACACAGTGAGGCTCCAAAGGATGATCAAAAGTGGCAATACTTTAGCGTGCGAGCCGGTTTTCAGCAAGCAAACTTACAACTGGCAAGCGCTTCGCCAAACGCAGGAATGACAAAGCCGGACAAGGTGTCCGGCTTTTGAAACGGCATGATGACGCTTCAGAAAAAATCTTCAGGCACGCAAGGACTCCACCAGCTTGAGTTTACTAGCAGCCTTCACGCGATCAATCACCCCCAGCACATCCAGCACACGGCAACAGTACGCCACCTCATTGTCATGCATGAGCGTCAACCCCAGCTGTCGGCCGTGGCTCACCGTCAGGTGTCGCATTTGCAGGATGGCGGAAAATTCGGTGCCGAGATAATCGATACTGGCACGCTGATGTCCCCAGGCGCCATAATCACATTGAACAATGCCATTCAGATCCCCTCTGGCATATTTCTCGAACAACTCTATACATTCATCACGTGAAGTATCCCGTGCCAGAGTAGCCGTCATGTCGATGATAGACACAATCTCGGTCGGCACGCGATACGAAAGAGAGTCCAGTTTGCCTTCAAGCTCTGGCAAGGCCAGCACGGTGGAAGCCGCAACATTGGTGCTGGTCGGCAGGATGGAAGCCGCGCAGGCACGGCCCAGATGCGAAGTGGGGTGATATCCATCCAGCGCGCGCTGATCGGATAGCGCCGGGTGTATGGTAATGACCCTGGCATACTCGATGCCTATATGCTTTTGCAGTACATAGGCCACCGGCGCCAGCGCATTGCCAGTACAGGTATTGGAGGCAATGATGTCGTGCTGCAGGGGATCATACTGTTCGTGATTGACGCCGTAGACCATGCTCAAATCACAGCCAGCGATATTGGCCGTGCACACTACTTTGCGCGCGACCTTGCGCTCGATGACGGCACGCAAATCAGCAATGGATGCCGTACCGGTAGCATCAATAAAGACATCCAGATCAAACTCGCGTAGCGCGGCAAAACTGTCTTCGGTGGGACGGCGGCGGCGATCGACACGTTCATAACGAATGCGCTTATCGCCAAGAATCAGGTCATTGCCTTGAAAATCCAGGGTAAATGGCGGCTTGCCATAAGTGGTGTCGTGCGCGAGCAGATAGGCCACTTGATCGATGGGCATCACATCGCACACCACCTTGATATCAAAACGCCCTTCGGCTAGTGCAGCGTGGTTCGCTCTTAAAATACCGCGGCCTATGCGGCCCAGTCCTGCAATACCAACGCGCAAGGGTGTCATATCAAGCTACTCCGTCTCGATTTTGTTTATTTTTTCGTTACCGCCATGCATTACTGCGAATCCCCCATGCATGCGTACCCTGTCTTCTAGATACTTCGGCAGCACCGAGCCAAACTTTACGATGAATCCGGATGTTTGTGGAGAAAAAAGCGATAGGTATTACTTATTAAGACAACTGATGCAGGTAGGAGCGCTCAATCACGCGTATACCAATACCGCATGAATTGCTGCCGCCAGCGGTGAGCGGCTATGCCTTGAGCTGAGAAGTCGAGAAGAATGGCGCCATCACGATCTGACCGATAATCCCGCGCGCCCAGTTCATGATAGCGTGCCATCACCTCGGCCTTGGGGTGCCCAAAACGATTGCGATAGCCGACGGCATACAAGGCCATCGCGGGGCGCACGGCCGCCACAAACTCAGGATTAGACGAGGTCCGGCTGCCATGATGCGGTACCAGCAAGACGTCTGCGGCCAAGCGTCCACCTGCATTATCCAGCAGACGGGCCTCAGCACTTTTTTCAATATCGCCAGCCAGCAATAGGCTGCCGTAGCGGCTACTTACCTTCACGACGCAACTGCGGTTGTTATCCTGCAGATCCATCTGCGCCATGCTCACCACATCCGGATATAGCATCTCAAAGTTCACGCCATCCCACTGCCAGCGCTGGCCTGCCTGGCAGGCTCTGTGCTGTTTGACTTGCAGCGGGACCGCCTCGGCAGGCAAGGAACTCAGCATCCACTGCGGTGAGAGCACATCCGCTACGGCCTGTAATCCGCCGCTATGATCATTATCATTGTGGCTCACGATCACCCCATCCAGCCGGACGATGCCCTCTCCACGCAAATACGGCAGGATAACGCGCCGACCAGCATCACTTTCCGCGGAGTAACGCGGCCCGGTATCGTAAAGCAAGGTATGCCGGGCGGTATGAACCACCACTGCCATGCCTTGCCCGACATCCAGCATCACTACGCGCATCGTGCCATCCGGGGGCGGCTCCGGGCGGATCATCAGCATGGGCAATAAGCCCACCCACCCCAGCCAGCGCAAGGGAAACCCGCGCGGCAACAACATCCATACAATACCCGCCATGGCAGGCAACAATGACCATGCTGGCGGGGCTTGCTGCTGCCACACCGCCCATGGCGATACGGCCAGCCAATGCATGGCGCGGGTAACAAATTGCATCAAGGCATGTGCCAGCCAAAGCAAACTGTCAATCGGCAACAAAGTACCAGCCAGGGCCAAGGGCACCACACCCAGGCTGACTACAGGAATGGCGATGGCATTCGCCAGCGGCGAGACCAGCGATACTTGTTGAAACAGCATGAGCAAGAGGGGCAGCAAACCCAGCGTCACGGCCCATTGGGCATGCACCGCCTGGCGCCATTTCGCCAGCATGCCGATACGATACGCCCCGGCAAACGCCATCACGGCCACCGCGCCGAATGACAGCCAGAATCCCGGCGCCATCACCGCCCAAGGGTCAGCCATCACCACAACCAGCAATGCACAAGCCAGTACGCGTGCAATTCCGAATCGTCGCCCCAGCCACAAGGCAATGGCAAATACCGTCAGCATGTACAAGGTACGCTGGGTCGGCACCGAAAACCCGGCCACCAGCGAGTAAAGCAATGCCACCAGCCAGCCGGACATGACACCCGCCTTGCGCGCGGGCAGCCACAGATTCAGCCGATAACTGCGGCGCCAGCCTGCATACACTAGCCAATACGCCAGACTTGCCAGCATGGTGATATGAAGCCCGGAAATACTGATCAGATGGTTTATGCCGCTACGCAAAAAGACATCCCAATCTGCGGTCGTGATCCCGCTATCATCGCCCGTGACCAGCGCCTGCAATAGCGGCATGGCCGGCTGACCCGGCAACACCTGGGCAATACGCGCGTTCAAGCGCTCACGCACCCGTTCCACTACATACGTCGGGCGCCACACCATATCGTCCAGGCGCCGATATTCGCTGCGTGTGCGGATATAGCCGAACGCCTGCAAATCGTTTTCCAGCGCCCACCGTTCAAAATCAAAACCATGCGGATTCACACTGCCATGTGGCCGCTTGAGCCTGACGATCAATTGCCAACGCTCACCGGCGTGTATTTGCGGTATGGTGGCCTGCTTCTCAGCAGGCGATGAGCTCCCTCCTGTACTGGAATCTCGTGAGCCAAAAGCATTGTGTCGATAAAGATTCAGCGAGATGCGATTTGGCACCTTGGCTGCTGGCGTCAACACCTGCTCAACATCAAATGCAAAACTCACGCCACGCTCGCGCTGTTCGGGCAAACTAGCCACCACTCCCACCAACGCAATATCGCGGCCCTCCCATTCCGGAGACAAAGCATCGGCCAGCCGCGTCTGCGCCAGCCAGACAGCCCAGGCAAAACCGCATACGGCGACAAGCAGGCACAGAGACACCCGCCGCCTATGCGCTGGCATATACCAGCAGGCACCCATCAGCAATACAAGTAAGAGGCCGACCGGCCAAAGCGCAGGGAGAGAAGGAAGTTGTTGCAGTACCCAGGCGCCGGCAGTAAACGCGAGCGCCAGGGTAATCACGTCAGGGCAGGATCAAACGGAAACAGACGAGGAATGATCGGCAACGGTGCTGATCAGCTGACCATCCTGCAAGCGGTATTGGCGCTGCATCTTGGCGGCAAGCTCAAGATCGTGCGTGACCACGACCAGACTGACCCCTTGCCGCGCATTCAGCTCCAGCAACAGATCAAATACAGCATTCGCGGTATGTCGGTCCAGATTGCCCGTCGGCTCATCCGCCAATATGCAACGCGGATTGGTCACCAGTGCCCGTGCTACCGCAGCGCGTTGCCGCTCACCGCCAGAAAGCTCGCCCGGCATATGTTCCAGCCGATGTGCAAGCCCGACCTGAGTGAGCGTTTCGGCAGCCGCTTCCAGCGCCTCGGCCCGCGGCATGCGGCGGATAAACAAGGGCATGGCGACGTTTTCAAGCGCAGTAAATTCGGGCAGCAGATGGTGAAACTGGTAAACAAAGCCCAAGGCATGGTTACGCAACGCACCCCGACGCGCCTCGCTAAGATCTGCCAGCGTTTCCCCCATCACCCGCACTTCGCCGGCACTGGCGGCATCCAGCCCGCCGAGCAGATGCAGCAGCGTGCTCTTGCCGGAGCCAGAGGTGCCCACGATCGCCACCTGCTCGCCCTGTGTCACATGCAGATCAATACCGTTCAGCACGGCCACATCCAGTCCGGCATAGGTTTTGCGCAAGGCGCTACATGCAATCACTTCATTACTCATAACGCAAAGCCTCCGCCGGATTGATGCGCGCTGCGCGCCAGCTTGGATAAAGCGTGGCCAGCAGACTTAATATAAAAGACATGACGGTAATCACCGCGACATCGCCCCACAGCAGGTGCGATGGCAGCTCGCTGATGTAATACACGTCCTTGGCCAAAAACTGGATGCCCAGGCTACGTTCGATGAAAGGCACGATGGTTTCAATATTGAGCGCAATCACAACGCCGAAAATCGCACCAAAAACCGTGCCGATGACGCCGATCAGCGCGCCCTGCACAATGAATATCTGCATGATGCTGGAGGGGCTGGCGCCAAAGGTGCGCATGATGGCAATATCCGCCCGCTTGTCGGTCACGGCCATCACCAGCGTGGAGACGATATTAAAGGCGGCCACCGCGACAATCAGCGCCAGGATAATGAACATGACGCGCTTTTCCATCTGCACGGCGCGGAAGAAATTGGCATGCTGTTCGGTCCAGTCGCTGATGTAGTAATTGCCCTTGCCCTGCAACTGGGCGACCAGTGCGGTAGTGACGCGCGGGGCAGCAAACAGATCATCCAGCTTGAGCCGTACGCCAGAAACATCACTTCCCATGCGATAAAGCTTAGCGGCATCCGCCATGTGGATCAGCGCGAGGCCCGCATCGTATTCGTACATGCCGATCTGAAAAATACCCACCACGCGAAACTGCTTGATGCGCGGCACGATGCCCGTAGGCGTGAACTGCCCTTGCGGCGCCAGCACCACGACCTTGTCGCCAAGTATCACCCCTAGCGATTGCGCCAGCTCGGCCCCGAGCACAATACCGAACTCGCCATCCTTGAGATCGGTCAGTTTGCCTGCACGCATATGGCGGCCCAGATCGGCAACACGGTCTTCATCGACCGGCAGCACACCACGCACGATGGCGCCCTGCACCGACTGCCCATAGGAAAGCATGCCCTGCGCCATGATGTAAGGCGCCACGGCCTGCACATGGGGCGCATGCTCCACCTCTTTGGCGAGAATGGGCCAGTCGGTCAGCTTGTTATCGACGCCGCTGATCTGCATGTGCGACGCCACCCCGAGAATGCGCGAGCGCAACTCCTCCTGAAAACCATTCATGACCGAGAGCACGATAATCAGCGCAGCCACACCAAGGCCTATGCCTATCATGCTGGTCATGGAAATGAAGGAAATGAAGTGGTTGCGACGCTTGGCGCGTGTATAGCGCAGGCCGACGAAAATCTCGTACGGCAATGAAGTCAATTTAATAGCCATAGCGCCGAATTCTAGCAGGGAACAGGCGCCATTCTGCTAAAATTATGCAAGGCTGTGATCAGCACAAACAGCGTGTCTTGCCCGTCGGGACTAACGCGTTGAGCATGTACAGCAAACCTTTACATTCTGGAGCCCTTACACTCTCATGTTTACCGGAATCATCCAAGCGGTAGGCCGTATCGAAAAAGTCGACACCCTCGGCAGCGATGTCAAGCTGACGATAGATGCCACCGCACTGAATCTTGGTGATGTTGCCATCGGCGACAGCATCTGCGTCAACGGCGTGTGCCTCACCGCCGTCAGCCTGAGCCCCAGCCATTTTCAGGCGCATGTCTCGCGTGAAACCCTCAATTGCACCGTCGGGCTGGATAACGTCAAACCCGTCAATCTGGAAAAAGCCTTGCGCTTTTCCGATCGTCTGGGCGGCCATATTGTCAGCGGCCATGTGGATGGCGTTGGCCAGGTCGTCAGGTTTGAACCCGCCGGAGATTGCATGCTGCTGGCCGTGCGCGCGCCACATGCCATTTCGCGCTATATCGCCATCAAGGGCTCCATCACCATTGATGGCGTCAGCCTCACGGTCAACAGCGTGGATGGCGATGTGTTCAGCGTGAACCTGATTCCCCATACGATAGAAGTCACTGCGCTCAAGAGCCTGGGTGTGGGCAGCCGGGTGAATCTGGAGGTCGACATGATCGCCCGATATGTAGAGCGCATGGCGCAATGGAAAACCGAAGGAGAAAGTGCGTGATCAGCCCGACCAAAGACATTATCGAGGAGATTCGCCAGGGCCGCATGGTCATTCTGGTGGACGAGGAAGACCGCGAAAACGAAGGTGACCTGGTGCTCGCAGCGCAATTCACCACGCCAGAACATATCAACTTCATGGCCAAATATGGTCGCGGTCTGATCTGCCTGACCCTGACCGAAGACCGCTGCCAGCAGCTGGCACTGCCGCCCATGGTGCAAAAAAATGGTGCGCCTTTGGGCACCGCCTTCACCGTTTCGATTGAAGCGGCCGAAGGAGTTACCACAGGCATTTCGGCCGCGGACCGTGCACGCACCGTACAGGCAGCCGTTGCCCGCAATGCCAGCCCTGCCGACATTGTCAGTCCTGGCCATATCTTCCCGCTCACAGCAGAAAATGGTGGCGTACTGGTGCGCGCCGGGCACACCGAGGCAGGGTGCGACCTTGCCGCCCTGGCAGGCCTGGAGCCAGCCGGCGTCATCTGCGAAATCCTCAAGGATGACGGCAGCATGGCCCGCCTGCCTGACCTGATTGAATTCGCACGCGAACACCAGCTTAAAATCGGCACCATTGCCGACCTGATTCACTATCGCAGCCAGACCGAAAGCCTGGTGCAGCGCAGTGCCGAGCGCACCGTGCAAACGCCATATGGCCCCATGCAGCTGATCGCCTACACGGACCGCATCAACGACCAGACCCATCTGGCACTGATTAAAGGCTCTCCAGACGAATCGAAGGAAGTGCTGGTGCGCGTGCACGAACCGCTGTCGGTATTCGACCTGCTCGACAGTTCCAGCTGCTCACACTCATGGAATACCCTGAAAGCCATGGAGACCATCAGCCAGGCTGAATGCGGGGTGATGATACTGCTGCGTGGCAACGAACAAGGCAGTGATCTGGTCGACCGCATCCAGCGTGCGGATCAGTCCATCCGGCACAAGCAGGATCTGCGGAATTACGGCATAGGCTCGCAAATCCTGCTGGACCTGGGTGTACGCAAAATGCGGCTGATGGCAGCCCCGCGCAAAATGCCGAGCATGACCGGATTCGGGCTGGAAGTCGTGGGCTATCTGGAATCTTCCCCGACCTGATATTTATGCGATAATTGGAACCGTGGAAAACGTCAATCTTACCAATCACTTTCTGATCGCCATGCCCGCCATGGCCGACCCCAACTTTGCCAAGTCAGTCACCTATATATGCGAGCACAATGCAGATGGTGCGCTGGGCATCGTGATCAACCGCCCGACCGAGATGACGCTGCAGGAACTGTTCAGCCAGATCAACCTGTCGCTGGACGATGCCGAGATGGCCGCCAGTGCCGTCCACTTTGGCGGGCCGGTACAGATAGACCGCGGCTTTGTGCTGCACCAGCCGCCCGGCGACTGGCAGTCCAGCATCTCCATCAATGGCAAGACGACGCTCACCACCTCGAAAGATGTGCTGGAAGCCGTCGCCAATGGCACCGGGCCAGAGAAAATCTTCATCTCGCTGGGCTACTCCGGCTGGGCCGCCGGACAACTGGAGCAGGAAATGGCGCAGAACGCCTGGCTATCCGTGCCCGCTGACGACACCGTATTGTTTGATCTGCCCAGTGAAAACAAACTCACCGCGGCCATGCAACTGCTGGGGCTTGATTTTGCCAAGCTGTCGGAAGAGGCCGGGCATGCCTGATATGGCTCACATTCCCCTTCCTGCCTGAGCGCATGCAGACCGCCACCCCTCGCCTCAACACCATCAACAACGATCCCGCCAAGCAATTGCTGCTCACTTCAGAGGGAACGGCGCTGGCTTTTGACTTTGGCGAAAAACGCATAGGCGTGGCCGTAGGGGAACACCTGCTGGGCATCGCCCACCCGCTCACCACCATTGAAAGTGAAGCCAACGATGTGCGCTTTGCAGCCATTGCCGCGCTGATCAACGAGTGGCGTCCCACGGTGCTGATTGTCGGGCTGCCGCTGTCACTGGATGGCGAAGAGCATGCTACCAGCCTGCTCTGCCGCAAGTTTGCGCGCCGGCTCGATGGCCGCTTTGGTTTGCCCGTGGTCATGATAGATGAGCGCCTGAGCTCGGCAGAAGCCAGCAGCTCGCTTAATGAGAGCGGCATCCACGGCCGCAAGCAGAAAGTCATGCTGGATCAGGTGGCCGCCCAACATATCTTGCAATCCTACTTTGACACCCTGTCTTCACTCCCTGTCGCCCAACCGCATGCGGGGAGCCAATGACCCCATGAATAGAGCACATCACCATGATACTGCCTGACGCCGAAGCCACCTTTGAGGTGCTGCTGCAAAAGCTGAAACCGCTGATCACCGACAACACGGCCCTGGTAGGCATTCACAGTGGAGGGGTCTGGCTGGTAGATCGCCTGCTGCCACTGCTGGGCCGCCCCGTAGCACGCGGAACGCTGGACATTTCGTTTTATCGGGATGACTTTGACCAACGTGGCCTGCGTGCCGAAAACAAACCATCACAGATCCCGTTTGATGTTCAGGACCAGCATATCATCCTGGTCGACGATGTATTTCATACTGGCCGCACCATACGCGCTGCCATGAATGAGCTGTTTGATTACGGCCGCCCGGCCAGCATCAGCCTTGCGGTGCTGGTGGACAGGGGGGGCCGCGAGTTGCCTATCGTGCCGCAGATCGTGGCGGCCGAAATTCCACTGCCCGTAAGCCAGAACTTGCAACTGCTGCAATCGGAAGACGGCCGTTTCCATTTTGAACTGAAAGACAGCCTCTGATGCTTAACCCCCAACTTACCCCGGATGGCAAGCTGCGCCACCTGCTGTCTACCGAAGGCCTGCCGCGCGCCATCCTCAACCAGATTCTGGATACCGCGGAATCTTTTGTCGGGGTGGCCGAGCGCGAAGTGAAAAAAGTGCCGCTGCTGCGCGGAAAAACCGTGTGCAACATCTTCTTCGAAAACAGCACCCGCACCCGCACCACCTTCGAGATTGCCGCCAAGCGCCTGTCCGCTGACGTGATCAACCTCAACGTCAACACCTCGTCGCAATCCAAGGGCGAAACCATCCTGGACACCATAGACAACCTGACGGCCATGCACGCCGACATGTTCGTCATCCGCCACGCGCAATCTGGTGCGGCGCACCTGATCGCGCAGCATGTGGCGCCGCATATCCACGTCATCAATGCCGGTGATGGCCGCCATGCACACCCGACCCAGGGCTTGCTGGATGTATTTACCATCCGCCGCTACAAGCCGGACATGCACAACCTCCGCGTAGCACTGGTGGGGGATGTGCTGCATTCGCGCGTGGCCCGCTCCGAGATTCACGCCCTGACCACGCTGGGCGTGCCCGAAGTGCGTGTCATTGCACCCAAGACCCTGCTGCCTCAACACGTAGAAAAACTAGGCGTGCAGGTGTATCACGACATGCGCGAGGGGCTAAAGGATGTGGATGTGATCATGATGCTGCGCCTGCAGAACGAGCGCATGAGTGGCGCCCTGCTGCCCAGCGCACAGGAGTATTTCAAGTGTTATGGCCTGACGCCGGAAAAACTGGCTCTTGCCAAGCCTGATGCCATTGTCATGCACCCCGGCCCCATGAACCGTGGGGTAGAAATCGACTCTGCCGTCGCCGACGGCAAACAATCCGTGATATTGCCCCAGGTCACATACGGCATCGCCGTGCGTATGGCGGTCATGTCCATGCTTGCAGGAAACAGCGCATGAAAATACTGATTAAAAACGGGCGCCTGATCGACCCCAAAAACAACATCGACACCACGCAGGATATCTACATTGCCGCCGGCAAAATCGTCGGCATAGGTAGCGGCCCTGCTGGCTTCGAAGCTACACAGACCCTGGATGCCAGCGGCTTGCTGGTGTTGCCCGGACTGGTGGATTTGTCCGCCCGCCTGCGCGAGCCCGGCTTTGAGCACAAAGCCACGCTGGAAAGTGAAATGCAGGCCGCCGTTGCTGGCGGTGTTACCAGCCTGGCCTGTCCGCCCGATACCGATCCGGTACTGGATGAACCCGGCCTGGTGGAAATGCTCAAGCACAAGGCCAAGCAATTGCACCTGGCCCATGTGTATCCGCTGGGTGCCATTACCCGCCAGTTGCAGGGCAAACAGCTGACTGAAATGTCCGAACTGACCGAGGCCGGTTGTGTAGGTTTTTCGCAGGCCGACGTCGCGATTACCGACACCCAGGTGTTGTGGCGCGCCATGCAGTACGCCGCCACCTTCGGCTATACCATCTGGCTGCGCCCGGAAGAGCCCTACCTCGCCAGCGGCGGCACAGCCCACGACGGCGAAGTCGCCAGCCGCCTCGGCCTGAAAGGCATCCCGGCGGCAGCCGAAACGCTGGCGATTGCCAGCATCCTGACAATTGCCCGCGAAACGGGCGCCAGCATTCACCTGTGCCGCCTGTCTACTGCCGAGGGTGTGGAAATGGTACGGGCAGCCAAGCAGCAAGGTCTGCCTGTCACCTGCGACGTCAGCATCAACCACCTGCACCTGACAGAGCACGACATCGGATACTTTGACCCCAACTGCCATCTGCGTCCACCTTTGCGCGGCCAGCGCGATCGCGATGCCCTGAGCCAGGGAGTGATTGACGGCACGATAGATGCCATCTGCTCGGACCATACCCCTGTGGATGACGACGCCAAACTGCAACCGTTTGGAGAAGCGGAAGCCGGGGCTACCGGGCTGGAGTTGTTGTTGCCGCTGGTATGCAAATGGGCTGATGAGCAGAATATTCCGCTGCCCCAGGCTCTTGCCGCAGTCACCACCAAGGCAGCGGCCATACTGGATATTCCAGCGGGCGAGTTATCCCTGCACGCAGACGCCGACCTTTGCCTGCTTGATCCGGCACAGGAATGGAAAGTGGAGGCCAGTGTGCTGCAAAGCCAGGGCAAAAATACGCCCTTCCTGGGGCTGCACTTGCGGGGCAAGGTACGCTATACCCTGGTCAACGGCCAGCTGGTGTATCAGGCCGCATAAATTCGCCCCAGGCCTGAGCATGGCCGCTGATCGCGAAACGCCAGCCGCATTCCACTCGGCTGGCGTTATTTTTTTACCGATCGCCGGCGGGGCGCGCGTTTGCCTGGCGGTTTAACCGCCTTTTCCAGCGCGGAGGCATCCAGCGGAGTCAATCCATCATCCCGGCCCAGCAGCTGTAGCAGCTTGCGGGCGTCAAATGGCGCACGCACCTTGATGTCATTATCGAAATAACAGTAGATATCCCGCACTCGGGCAGAGGGGACCATATCCTCTTTCGCGACCCGGCGTGCATCGGGAGATTCATCCCCTTGGCTCCAAAGGCGGATGCGGTCCGCCCAGCGACTCAGGGCCCCGTCACTATAGCCACTGGCATATAGCTCCGCATCGCCATGCAGACGAAGGTAGACAAAATCGGCGGTGACATCTTCCAGGTAAGGCCACTTTCCCGCCGTATCCGCCACCACCAGCGCCACGCCGTAACGACGCAACAAAGCAATGAATTCGGCATTCTCAAAGCTGGTATTGCGAATTTCCACCGCGTGGCGCAGAGGCTTCTTTTCATCCACTTCAAACCATGTCTTGCCCGCCATTTCCGGACTATGGTGGCGGGCCAGCGCAGCGGCGGCATGGCTATCGCGTGGCAATTGTTGCAGGAAATGCTGGAACAAGGCGGCATCGAATTTAAAACTGGGCGGGAATTGCCAGAGAATGGGGCCGAGCTTCTCCTTGAGTGCCAGCAGGCCGGAAGCGAAAAAATTCGCCATGGCAGTCTCGATATCGCGCAGACGCAGGATATGGGTGACATAGCGCGTGGCTTTAATGCTGAAGATGAAATCGGAGGGAGTTTGCTGATACCAGCGCTGGTAACTGGTTGGACGCTGCAAACCATAAAACGAGCCATTCAGCTCAATGCTGGGCAGCGCACGGGAGGCGAACTCAAGCTCCCGTGCCTGCGTCAGGTCTTCCGGATAAAAGACCCCACGCCAGGGAGGATAGCGCCAACCAGAAATACCAATCCGTATATCAGCTGCCATATCCGTTGGTAAGCGAAGTCATGGCAAAGTTCGCTCACCCAGGCGGCCGGCACCACCTGCTACGGCATCGGGATATCAGACGATGCCCAGTTTATCCAGTCCGGCGGACATATCGCGGTCTTGCGCATCCTTGCCCTCCAGCTTGATCTTGAGGCGGATATCGTTGATGGAGTCGGCATTGCGCAGGGCATCTTCGTAGGTGATCTCATCGCGCTCATACAAGTCGAACAAGGCCTGGTCAAAGGTCTGCATGCCGAGCTCGCGTGACTTGGCCATGATCTCCTTGATTCCGTGCACTTCGCCCTTCAGCACCAGGTCGGAGATCAGCGGTGAATTCAGCATGATTTCGATGGCGGCAGCCCGGCCCTGACCATCGCGCTTGGGGATCAGGCGTTGCGAGACAAACGCCCGCATGTTCAGCGACAGGTCCATCAGCAACTGCTGACGACGCTCTTCAGGGAAGAAGTTGATGATACGGTCCAGCGCCTGGTTGGTACTGTTGGCGTGCAGGGTCGCCATGCACAGGTGGCCGGTTTCGGCAAAGGCAATGGCGTAGTCCATGGTTTCGCGGTCGCGGATTTCGCCGATCATGATCACATCCGGTGCCTGGCGCAGGGTGTTTTTCAGCGCGGCAAACCAGTTATCGGTATCCACGCCCACTTCGCGCTGGGTCACGATGCAGTTTTTGTGGTCGTGTATGAATTCAATCGGGTCTTCAATGGTGATGATATGGCCGTAACTGTTTTCGTTGCGGTAGCCCATCATCGCTGCCAGCGTGGTGGATTTGCCGGAGCCGGTGCCGCCAACCAGAATCACCAGGCCGCGCTTGGTCATGGAGACTTCCTTCAACACCTCGGGCAGGTGCAGGTCATCAAACTTGGGAATAGCGGAGGTAATGGTCCGGAATACCAGACCGACCGAACCACGCTGCACAAAGGCATTGACCCGGAACCGGGCCACGCGTGGCATGCTGATGGCGAAATTGCATTCGCGGGTTGCTTCAAACTCGGCAGCCTGCTTGTCATTCATGATGGCGCGGGCAATCTCGCGCACATGCTGGGGCGTGAGGGGCTGGCTGCTCATGGGCGTCATCTTGCCATCGATTTTCATTGCCGGTGGAAAAGCCGCCGTGATGAACAGATCAGAGGCTTTCTTGGCAATCATCATGCGCAACAAATCAAAAACAAACTTCTCTGCCTGACCTTCTTCCATGGAAGACTACCTTAAATAAACGCGTTGAATAATCGTACAAAAACCGCTTAACCGCCAAAGGTTTCCTTGTTGGCGGCCTTGCCACGGGCTTCGCCCACCGAAATGATATTGCGCTTCACCAGTTCCTGCAGGTTCTGGTCCAGCGTCTGCATGCCCACATTCTGCCCGGTCTGGATGGCGGAATACATCTGTGCAATCTTGTTCTCGCGGATCAGGTTACGAATGGCCGGCGTGCCTATCATGATCTCATGCGCGGCCACACGGCCCTGTTCATCCTTGGTTTTGCACAATGTTTGCGAAATGACTGCGCGCAAGGATTCGGAGAGCATGGAGCGCACCATTTCCTTTTCGGCAGCGGGGAATACATCGACGATACGGTCTATGGTCTTGGCCGCCGAGCTGGTATGCAGGGTGCCAAACACCAGGTGGCCCGTTTCAGCGGCCGACAGGGCCAGACGTATGGTTTCCAGGTCGCGCATTTCGCCGACCAGAATCACATCCGGGTCTTCACGCAGCGCTGAGCGCAAGGCATTGGAGAACGACAGGGTATGCGGACCGACTTCGCGCTGGTTGATCAAACACTTTTTCGAGGTGTGGACGAACTCAATCGGGTCTTCCACCGTCAGGATATGGCCGTACTCGTTTTCATTGATGAAATCGACCATGGCCGCCAGCGTGGTGGATTTGCCGGAACCGGTCGGCCCGGTCACCAGCACGATGCCGCGCGGGTTTTGCGCGATTTCACGGAAGATGGGCGGACAGTTCAGCTCCTCCATGGTCAGAATCTTGGAAGGAATGGTACGGAAAACCGCGCCCGCACCGCGATTCTGGTTAAAGGCATTGACCCGGAACCGGGCAAGATTGGGAATCTCGAACGAGAAATCGCACTCCAGGGTTTCTTCGTAAATCTTGCGCTGGCCGTCGTTCATGATGTCATACACCATGTCGTGCACCTGGCTGTGATCCATGGAGGGCAGGTTGATTTTGCGCACATCGCCATGCACCCGGATCATGGGCGGCATACCGGCAGAAAGATGCAAATCAGAAGCCTTGTTTTTAACCGAGAACGCCAGCAAATCCGAAATATCCACCCTAGGCTCCTGCTATAATTTTATAAAAATGATGAATGGATTATGAGCGCAATCACAGAACGCTTGCAAGCCGTGCAAGCCCGTATTTGTCAGTCGGCCACGGCCGCTGGACGCGACCCGCAGGAGATTACCCTGCTGGCCGTCAGCAAAGCGCAAAACGCCGATGCCATCCGTGCTGCATGGGCCGCCGGTCAGCAACGGTTTGGCGAGAATTACCTGCAGGAAGCCCTGAACAAACAGGCGCTGCTGCAAGACCTGCCGATTGAGTGGCACTTCATCGGGCCTATCCAGAGCAACAAGACCCAGCCTATCGCCCAGCACTTCAGCTGGGTGCATGGCGTGGACCGGCTCAAGATCGCCGAGCGGCTGAATGCGGCGAGGCCAGCGGAGCTGCCGCCCCTGCAGATATGCCTGCAAGTGAATGTCAGCCACGAGGAAAGCAAAAGCGGCATCGCTCCAGAAGAAGCATACGCCCTGGCGAGTGCCATCCGCCAGCTGCCCCACCTGCAGTTGCGCGGCCTCATGGCGATACCTGCCCCTACGCCCGATATGGAATTGCAACGTGCGCAGTTTAGAATGGTACGCACCCTGTATGATGCACTGAAGCAACAAGGCATCGCGCTGGATACCCTGTCGATAGGCATGTCGGAAGATTTTCCGGTTGCCATAGGCGAAGGCGCCACTATCGTGCGGGTAGGCTCGGCCATTTTCGGCCCGCGTCCGGCGAAGGCAGCGACGGCATGACCCGCGGGGAGCGCATGTCAGGACAACAGCAACACGCAGTGCAACGCAAAACAACTTTAAATACTGAACGATAAACCATGACAAAAATCAGTTTCATCGGCGGCGGCAATATGGCGCGCGCCCTTATCGGCGGCCTGCAAAGCAATGGCTACGCCATGGATGCCATCAGCATCATCGAGCCGGATGCCGACAAGCGTCAGCAATTGCACGCAGAATATGGCGTGCATGTGACCGAACAACTGCCCAGCGTGAGCAATGCCGATGTCATCGTGCTCGCTGTGAAACCCCAGCAACTGCGAGACCTGGCGATCTTTCTGGGCAGCCTGCTGCATGAACAGTTGGTGATCTCGATTGCCGCCGGTATCCGCAGCCAGGATCTGGCGCGCTGGCTGGGCGGCTACCAGGCCATCGTACGCGTCATGCCGAATACACCGGCGCAGATACAGGCGGGCATTTCCGCCTTGTACGCCTTGCCTGCCGTCAGCGCCGCACAAAAAGACATTGCCGACACCATCATGCAGGCCGCGGGCAAAACCGTGTGGCTGGATGCCGAGCAGAAAATGGATGCGGTCACCGCCATCTCCGGCAGTGGCCCCGCGTATGTGTTTTACTTCATAGAAGCCATGCAGCAAGCCGCGCAGGAACTGGGCCTGAGTGCAGAAGACGCGCGTTTGCTCAGCCTGCAGACCTTTGCCGGCGCGACGGCGCTCGCCAGCCAGAGCAGCGAGACGCCCGCCACCCTGCGTGCGCAGGTGACTTCCAAAGGCGGCACCACCGAACGCGCCCTGCTCTCCATGGATACCGCCGGGGTTAAAAACGCCATTATTCAGGCAGCCCATGCTGCTGCTGCCCGCTCTGCCGAGCTGGGCGACCAATTAGGTAAGGAATGACATGATCGCCAACGCTTTGCAATTTCTGCTGGAAACCATACTCGGCATGTTTACCCTGGCCGCGCTGCTGCGTTTTTACCTGCAGCTGACTGGCGCGCCTTTCAAAAATCCGGCTTCGCAATTTGTGGTCGCCATTACCAACTTTGCGGTCAAGCCCCTGCGCCGGGTGATTCCCGGTTGGGGCGGGCTGGATATCTCCACCCTGATCGTGGCTTTTGTCGCGCAGCTGATATTGAAGCTAGCTTCCTTGTGGTTAAGTGACTTTCCGCTGCTGGTCGCGGGCGGTGGCGTATGGATTGCCCTGGTGGGCCTCGCCGTGGTCGGGCTGATCAAGCTCAGCATTTATATCTTCCTGTATGCCGTGATCCTGCAAGCGATCCTGAGCTGGGTGAATCCCTATACGGTGATTACTCCAGTGCTGGATGCTTTGACCCGTCCCATATTGGCCCCGCTGCGCAATCGCGTACCGCTGGTAGGCGGTTTTGATCTGACGCCGATTCTGGTTTTCATCATCGCGCAATTGCTGTTGATGCTGGTCGTGGCGCCACTGGAGTTGCAATTCCTCAAGCTGTTCTAAGCTACAGTCTCTTCGCAGAGACCCAATAAAAACGGCGCGATCAGATGGTCGCGCCGTTTTTTATTTATCAAGCATGCCGCCTTACATCAGGATGATGTCGAAGTTTTCCTGCGGATATTGGGTTTCGGCCTGCAGCGACACCGGCTTGCCAATAAAGTCTGACAGGTTGGCGAGACTCTGCGACTCTTCATCCAGCAACAGATCAATCACCTTGGGCGAGGCCAGCACGCGCAACTCGCGCGCCGTGAATTGGCGGGCATGCCGCAACAGCTCGCGCAGAATTTCATAACAGATGGTTTGCGCGGTTTTGATTTCGCCGCGGCCCTGACAGGCCGGGCAAGGCTCACACAGGATGTGGGCAAGACTCTCGCGCGTGCGCTTGCGCGTCATTTCCACCAGCCCCAGCGCCGAGAACCCGCTGATGCCCGTACGGGCGCGGTCTTTGGCCAGTGCGCGTTTCAGTTCATCCAGCACCGCCACGCGATGCTCATCCTCATCCATGTCTATGAAGTCGATGATGATGATGCCGCCCAGATTGCGCAGGCGCAGCTGCCGGGCAATACATTGCGACGCCTCAAGATTGGTCTTGAAGATGGTATCGGCCAGACTGCGGCCATTGACGAAACCACCGGTGTTCACGTCCACCGTGGTCAGCGCTTCGGTCTGATCAAAAATGAGATAGCCGCCAGACTTCATCTCCACCTTGCGCGACATGGCACGCTCGATTTCCTGCTCGACGTGGTACATATCAAACAGCGGGCGCTCGCCCTGGTAATGCTCCAGCTTTTTCACCGCACCGATGGCGTAGTGTTGACCAAACTCCAATAGCTTCTGGTAGGTCTCGCGCGAATCGACCAGCACGCGGTCGGTGTCTTCATTCACCACATCGCGCAACACGCGCATGGGCAGGCTGAGATCCTGAAACACCAGCGAGCGGTCTGCCGCGCCATGGCTGGCCGCCTGGATATTGCTCCAGACCTTGTTGAGATAATCCACATCCGCCAGCAACTCATCATCGGTGGCGGTCTCGGACATGGTGCGTATGATGTAACCGCCCTGGCGGTTTTCCGGCAACAGCTTCAGCAGCCGCTCTTTCAGAAATTCGCGCTCGGCTTCGTCTTCAATGCGTTGCGACACGCCAATATGCTGCTGCTGTGGCAGATACACCAGAAAACGCCCGGCAATGCTGATCTGGGTAGTAAGGCGTGCGCCTTTGGTCCCTATCGGCTCCTTGATGACCTGCACCATGATGGGCTGGCCTTCGTGCAGCACCTCCTGGATGGTTTTTTCCTTGTCCTTGTCGCTATTGGCGCATTCCAGCACATCGGCCACATGCAGAAATGCCGCGCGCTGCAGGCCGATCTCGACAAACGCAGACTGCATGCCCGGCAATACCCGGCAGACGCGGCCCCGGTAGATATTGCCCACCAGACCCAGCGAGGTATTGCGCTCAATATGCAGCTCCTGCACGATGCACTGCTCGATAATGGCTACCCGCGTTTCTTGCGGGGTCACGTTGATCAGAATGTCTTCACTCATTTACCAGCTCTCTGCCATGCATGCATGACGCTCATAACACGGAAATTCCTGCCTGCTTCAATAGTTCGGACGTCTCAAATACCGGTAAGCCCATCACCCCGGAATAGCTGCCTTCAATACGGCGAATAAAGGTACTGGCCAAGCCTTGAATGCCATAGGCCCCCGCTTTGTCACGCGGCTCGCCGGTGGCAATGTAAGCCTGAATGGTAGCCTCGTCCAGCGTCGTCATCTCCACACGGGTGGTAGACAAACGGACATGCACGCCAGAAGCCGAGGCAACGGCCACACCGGTGTGCACCTCATGCCAGCGCCCGGACATGCGCAACAGCATCCCGCGGGCATGGTCATCGTCTTCCGGTTTGCCAAGGATCAGGCCATCAATCGCCACTGTGGTATCCGCCGCGAGCAGTGGCAGGGCTTCACCACCCTGCGCCTGCAATGCCGCCAGGCCAGTTTCCGCCTTGGCCCGCGCCAGGCGCAGCACATAATCGTGGGGGGCTTCATCAGGCAGCGGCGACTCATCCACATCGGCCGCCATGAATATCGTCTCCAGGCCTAATTGCTGGAGCAGCTCGGCACGGCGCGGTGAACGTGATGCCAGGTATACGCGTTTTTTCATCATGATTGCTGCAAGGGTTCCTCAACCGCCTGACGCTTGGCCTCGCCACACAGCAAACCCACCAGCGTCAGGGCAAATGCCATGGCAGTACCGGGTCCGCGCGAGGTGACGACGTTGCCATCCCTGACCACCGCATCCTCCATATAATGATGCGTGCCCGGTAGCTGATCCAGCACGCCAGGGAAGCTGGTCACCCGTTTGCCTTCAAGCAAACCAGCCGCATGCAAGGCCATGGGCGCCGCGCAGATGGCGGCGACATAGCGGCCTTCCGCCGCATAGTGCGTCAGCAGTGCCTGAATCCGCGCATCGCTTTTCAAGTGCTCGGAGCCCGGCATGCCGCCGGGCAATACCAGCATGTCGAATGGCTGCTGCAATACTTCATCCAGCAAGGCATCTGCCAGCAGCCGTGTTCCACGGCTACAGACCACCGGGCCTGGAATCAAGGCGGCGGCTACGACATCCACACCAGCACGACGCAGAATGTCCATCACGATGACGGCTTCCATCTCTTCACAGCCATGGGCCAGTGGAATCAATACAGAGGGCATAAAACCTTGAGCGGCAGTTATAATCAAATGGTGACAAATACTAACTGATGTCCACAAAAACCACCAACCGAAGCCTGTCACGGAGAATCTGAAGCTATGAGCGAATGGGCCTATCTGTTCAAAACCGGCATTGCCCTGTTTGCCATCGTCAACCCGGTGGGCAGCGTACCTATCTTCATCAGCGCTACCGATGGCTGGAGCCCCAAGGATCGAGCGCGCACGGCCAAAACCGTGGGACTGACGGTATTTGTAGTGCTGATGACCTCGGCGTTTCTCGGCAATGGCATTCTGGATTTTTTCAGCATCAGCATTCCGTCGTTTCAGGTGGGTGGCGGCATACTGGTCATGCTGATCGCCATCTCCATGATGCACGGCAAACAAAGCCATGCCAGGCAGACGCCAGAAGAAGCCCAGGCGGTGGCCGAGCGCGAGGTCATCGCCATCGTGCCGCTCAGCATCCCGCTACTGGCCGGGCCGGGCGCCATCAGTAGCATGATCATCACGGCGCAAAAGCACTCCGGTTTCTGGGGGCATGTGTCATTGATTGTGCCGGTAGCCGCCGTTTGCCTGCTGATCTGGCTGACCTTGCGACTGTCATCTGCGATTGCGCACAAGCTGGGAACACTGGGGATTAATATCGTGACCCGCCTGATGGGCCTGATTCTGGCAGCGATGGCGGTGGAGTTCATTGCGCAGGGGATTAGCGGACTTTTTCCCGGTTTGAATGGCTAAGCCGTAGCAAGCGCGGTAAAATATGCAATTTTTCAAGCAATTGCATGGTCTGGAAACCCAACACCACTGTCGCCGCCATCGTTGAACAGGACGGCAAATTCCTGCTGGTAGAAGAAGACACCGCCGACGGCGTGCGCTTCAACCAGCCGGCCGGCCATCTTGAGCGTGGCGAATCGCTGCTGGAAGCCGTGATCCGTGAAACCCGCGAAGAATCCGCCTACCGCTTTGAGCCGCAAGCCCTGCTCGGCATTTACCAGTGGCACCATCCGCAAAAAGACATTACCTATATGCGGTATGCCTTTATTGGCGCAGTGTCCGACCATGACCCTGAGCAGCCACTGGATAGCGGCATACGGCGCGCCTTGTGGATGAGCCTGGAGGAAATCCAGGCATGCCGCGCGCTGCATCGCAGCCCACAGGTGCTGACCTGTATCGAACATTATCTGGCGGGACAACGTTTCCCGCTCAACATCATTACCCATCTGGAACGCGGTGAACCATGAGTAAAAAGCGCGTAGTCGTTGGCCTCTCCGGCGGCGTCGACTCTTCTGTAACGGCCTTGCTATTGAAAGAGCAAGGCTATGATGTCGTGGGTCTTTTCATGAAAAACTGGGAAGACGACGACACCGATGAATACTGCCCCGCCAAGCAGGATCTGATAGACGCCGCTGCGGTCGCCGACAAGATCGGCATTGAGCTGGAAGCGGTGAACTTCAGCAAGGAATACAAAGAACGTGTTTTCCAGAATTTCCTGGAAGAGTACCAAGCGGGCCGCACCCCGAATCCGGATATCTTCTGCAACTCGGAAATCAAGTTCAAGGCCTTTCTGGATCACGCCATGGGCCTGGGCGCCGACCTGATCGCGACTGGCCATTACGCGCAAGTGCGCGAGAAAAATGGCTTGTTCCAGCTGTTAAAAGCAGAAGACGGCAGCAAGGACCAAAGTTATTTCCTGTATCGCCTTAACCAGCGCCAGCTCAGCAAAACCCTGTTTCCGCTGGGTGGCCTGCTGAAGCGCGAGGTGCGTGAAATCGCCCATCGCGAAGGCTTGGTGACGGCAGGCAAAAAAGACTCTACCGGCATCTGCTTTATCGGCGAGCGCCCATTCCGCGAATTCCTGAATCGCTATCTGCCACGCGAACCCGGCGAAATGCAAACGCCGGAAGGCAAGGTGGTCGGCGAACACGAAGGCCTGATGTATTACACGCTGGGTCAGCGCCAGGGTCTGAAAATAGGCGGTTCGCGCGAAAGCAATGGCGAGCCATGGTTTGTGGCGGGCAAGGACATGCAACGCAATGTGCTGATCGTGGTGCAGGGCCACGATCATCCGCTCTTGTGCAATGACGGCCTGGTGGCCAGCCAACTGCACTGGATTGCAGGTGAAGCGCCGGAAACGCATTGGGTATATGCGGCCAAGACACGCTATCGCCAGCCGGATGCGCCCTGCGAGATTGATCGCCTGGAAGAAAGCGAAACCGAAATCCGCTTCGGGCAGCCGCAATGGGCGATCACGCCGGGGCAATCCGCCGTGGTCTATGAAAGTCAGGTGTGTTTGGGTGGCGGCATCATTACCCGCGCAGTTTGACAGGCGGAGTTTGATAGAAAAGTATGGCTGGGCTGCTCGATGGCAGCAGCGTTGAAGCTTGGGGGAAGAAATGACCTTGAACCCCCAGCATTGAACACCGGCAGGCGTAGGCACTGGACTCCCCAGCGCTGCCGCCTGCCATGCCATTATTGGGCGGGTGGCATCGTATCCTTGAACGATGGGCGTTGCAGCATGGCCGCATAATGCCGAGCCAGGTTGGGGTAGGTGTCCTGCCAGCCAAGATGGGCATAGCGCAGATCCAGGTAGCCCAGTACACAGCCCAGTGCAATGTCCGCGAGACTGAAGTTGCCGTTGACACACCATTTGGCCGCGCCCAGTTCATCATTCATGGCCGCAAGGCCGCGAGTCACTTTACCCATCTGCTTTTCCAGTACGGCGGCATCCTGCTTTTCAGTCGCACGGCGACCTTCCATGATGACCGCCACGGCGGCATCGCACACGCCATCGGCCAGGGCTTCCCAGCGACGAACGCGGATTTTCTGACCGTGATCCTGTGGAATCAGATGAGCCACCGGGGTACGGTGATCCAAAAACTCGACGATGACGCGTGAATCAAAAATGCTCTCCCCATCATCCAGCACCAGAACGGGAATCTTGCCCAAGGGGTTGTAGTCAGGCACCGGGCAGTCAGGATCGGCAAGCACGACCTGCACCATCTCGATATCAATGCGCTTTTCGGCTGCGACCACACGAACTTTGCGGGCATAAGGGCTGGTGAGTGAGTAATAGAGCTTCATAAGGATGGAGGATTCGACGAAGATAAGCGTAGTCGGCATTATAATGTAAATCATGAACACCACCCTATCCGATCTCCGACTCCCCACTGACTTACAAAGCGCGATCCAGCGCAATCTCGAGGCTGCCATTGCCGAGGATATTGCAGGCGGCGACCTGACCGCCAGCCTGGTACCCGCCGACCAGCATGCGCATGCCACCTTGATCAGCCGCGAGCCCGCGATCGTATGCGGCATTCCCTGGGTAGAGGCCTGCTTTGCGCGATTGGCGCCGCAAGCCAGACTGGAGTGGCAGATCAGCGAAGGTGCTGAAGTCACCGCCGGGCAAACCCTGTGCATCATCACGGGCAATGCCCGACAAATCCTGACCGCCGAACGCTGCGCACTGAATTTCCTGCAGACATTGTCGGCAACCGCCACGGCCACAGCTCGTTATGTGCGAGCGGTGCAAGGCACCAAAGCGCGGATTCTGGACACCCGTAAAACCTTGCCTGGGCTGCGCATGGCACAAAAGTACGCAGTCACCGTAGGCGGTGGCATGAACCAGCGCATGGGCTTGTACGATGGCATTCTGATCAAGGAAAATCACATTGCCGCTGCAGGCAGCATTGCGGCGGTAATGGATGCCGCCACAAAATTAAACACAAATGCCAGCCTGCAGATTGAGGTAGAGTCACTGGAGCAACTGGAAGAGGCTTTGCGAGCTGGGGCCAAGCTGATTCTGCTGGACAATTTCAATCTGGATGGCATGCGTAACGCGGTGGCATTGAATGCAGGACGCGCGATTCTGGAAGCATCAGGCGGCGTAGAGCTTGAAACCGTGCGCGCCATCGCAGAAACTGGCGTAGACCGCATTTCGATCGGCAGCCTGACCAAACATGTGCATGCGATAGACTTATCCCTGAGATTTCAAAGCTGAAGCTTGCGAAACTTACAATCGTAAAAACGCTAGACCAGCGAGCGCGTTTGCCACTATCCTGAATGACTGAAATATGACAACAGGGCATACCGAAGGACCCCACATGAGCAAAGTCGCCGCCACCGCCAAACCTTTGCAAGGACGCCTCACCATAGGCGATGTATTGCGCATGCTGGTGAATGACGGCATGGTGGAAAAGAAGGATGCCGAGCAGTTATATAAAGACCGCAAGCTGGACAAATCCAACCTGCATCCACTGGTCATCATCGGCGAACAAAAGTGGAAAAGCCTGCTGAGCCCACACAAGCCTTTGTCCGTTGAAAACCTGACCGAGTGGCTGGCCAAGCGTGTCGGCCTCGATTACTTTCATATCGACCCTCTCAATCTGGATTTCGGATCGGTGGCGCAGGTGGTGTCCAAAGCCTATGCCGAACGGCTGAAGATCATGCCAGTCAAGGTGGGCGCCAACGAAGCCACCATTGCCACGGCAGAACCCTTCCTAACAGACTGGATTCCCGATCTTGAGCGCATCATGAACCTCAAGATACGTCTGGTCATCGCCAATCCACTGGAGATCAACCGCTACCTGCCCGAGGTGTACAACCTCGCCAACTCCATCAATCTCGCGAATACGGCCAAGGCCGGGCAGATCATCGGGGTACAGAACTTCGAGCAACTGGTGGAGCTGGGCAAGAACAAGAACCTCGACGCCAACGAACAACATATCGTCAACATTGTGGACTGGCTGTTCAAATATGCGTTTGAGCAGCGTGCCAGCGATATCCATCTGGAGCCACGCCGCAATCTCGGCATCATGCGTTTCCGCATTGATGGTGTGCTGCATCAGGTCTACCAGCTGCCTTCTACCATCATGAATGCCATTACCAGCCGCATCAAACTGCTGGGTCGCATGGACATGGTGGAAAAACGCCGCCCGCAGGACGGCCGCATCAAAACGCTGACCACCGAAGGCAATGAGGTCGAGCTGCGTCTTTCCACGATGCCCACCGCCTTTGGTGAGAAACTGGTGATGCGGGTATTTACCCCGGATGTCATCGTCAAGGACTTCATCGAACTGGGCTTTTCGCCTGCACAAGATACCCAGTGGCGCGCGTGGACCCGCAATCCAAATGGCATCATTCTGGTGACCGGTCCTACCGGCTCTGGCAAAACCACCACGCTTTACTCCACCCTCAAGCAACTGGCCACGCCAGAAGTCAATGTATGCACGGTGGAGGAGCCGATTGAAATGGTGGAACCTGCCTTCAACCAGATGCAGGTCCAGCAGAATATTGACCTCAGCTTTGCCGATGGCATACGCACGCTGTTGCGGCAGGATCCGGACATCATCATGGTCGGCGAAATCCGCGATGTGGAAACGGCGGAAATGGCCATACAGGCGGCACTTACCGGCCACCTGGTGCTGTCGACATTGCATACCAACGATGCCCCTTCTGCCATTACCCGCCTGCTCGATCTTGGCGTGCCGTCCTATCTCATTCAATCCACAGTGCTCGGCATCATGGCGCAACGGCTGGTGCGCACACTCTGCCCCGCGTGCAAACAGCCCATTACTATAGACAGCGATCAGTGGCATCAATACACCGCGCCCTGGAAACTGCCCCTGCCTGCACATGCGCACGGCATTACTGGCTGCCTGGAATGCCGCATGACAGGCTATCGCGGCCGTAGCGGCATTTATGAAATGCTGACCATCACCCCCGAGATCAAAAAGCTCATCACTCCGGATGCCGATCTGGCAAAAATTCGCGCCATGGCCTACAAGCAAGGCATGCAGCCATTGCTCATCAACGGCGCCGAAAAAATCGCGGCCGGACTCACCACCATGGAAGAATTGAGCAAGGTCGCGCCGCCTCTGGAATAAGCCTCTTTGACGCAAATTTCATTATCTGTGCCGAATATGTTTGTACATCCGTCAATTTCGCATTTTGATTCTTGACCAAATACATTCAAACAGTTACTGTTCAGGGTTCCCCAATTCTCAGTAAAAACAGCAAGATTTATGGAAGACCCTAGCAATCCGACCACGGGCAATCAATGCACGGGCGCAGAAATCGTTATTCGCTGCTTACAGGAAGAAAACGTTAAATTCGTTTTCGGCTATCCTGGCGGCGCTGTCCTGAACATTTACGACGCGATTTTCAATCAATCCCACTTCAAGCACGTGCTGGTTCGCCATGAGCAGGCTGCCGTGCATGCAGCAGATGCTTACGCACGCGCTACGGGCGAAGTCGGTGTTGCGCTGGTCACTTCAGGCCCAGGTGCGACCAATGCCGTCACTGGCATTGCGACCGCTTATATGGATTCGATTCCACTAGTGGTGCTGAGTGGTCAGGTTCCTGCCCCCTCCATCGGCATGGACGCCTTCCAGGAAGTCGACATGGTCGGCATTACCCGTCCCTGTGTGAAGCACAACTTCCTGGTGAAGGACATCAAGGATCTTGCTGCCACCATCAAAAAAGCCTTCTATATTGCTGGCACTGGCCGTCCAGGCCCGGTGGTGGTGGACATTCCCAAGGATATTACGGCGCAGTTCCACGCCTTCAGCTACCCTGAAACCGTGGAGATGCGTTCATACAACCCGATACTCAAGGGCCATTCCGGGCAGATCAAGAAAGCCCTGCGCCTGATGCTGGATGCCAAGCGCCCGATGTTGTACACGGGCGGCGGCATTATTCTGGGCGATGCGTCCGAGCAGCTGGTCAAGCTGGCACGCCGTCTGGGCTTCCCGATCACCAACACGCTGATGGGTTTGGGTGGCTACCCGGCCACCGACCGCCAGTTTGTTGGCATGCTGGGCATGCACGGCACGCTGGAAGCCAATATGGCCATGCAGGACTGTGATGTGCTGATCGCCATCGGCGCCCGTTTTGATGACCGCGTTATCGGCAATCCGGACCACTTCTTCAGCAAGAGCCGCACCATCATTCATATTGATGTCGACCCCTCTTCCATTTCCAAGCGCGTGAAAGTGGATGTGCCGATTGTTGGCCATGTACAGTCCGTACTCGGCGAGATGAATGACCTGCTGGATGGCGAATTCAAAGCCGCTGCCGACAAGAAGCCGGAAGAGGCGGCCATTCAGGCATGGTGGACCCAGATAGAAGCCTGGCGCAGCAAGAAGTGTCTGAGCTACGACCGCAACAGCGACATCATCAAGCCACAATACGTGCTGGAGAAACTGTGGGAAGTGACCAAGGGCGACGCCTTCATCACCTCCGACGTAGGCCAGCACCAGATGTGGGCGGCGCAATATTACAAATTCGACAAGCCACGTCGCTGGATCAACTCTGGCGGCCTGGGCACCATGGGTGTGGGCTTGCCATACGCCATGGGCGTGCAACTGGCTTACCCCGATGCACAAGTCGCCTGTGTGACTGGCGAAGCTTCGATCCAGATGTGTATTCAGGAGCTGTCTACCTGCAAGCAGTTCCACCTGCCGGTCAAGGTGATCACGCTGAACAACCGCTATATGGGCATGGTGCGCCAGTGGCAAGAGTTCTTCTACGGCAACCGCTATTCCGAATCCTACATGGACGCGCTGCCTGACTTCGTCAAGCTGGCGGAAGCTTATGGCCACGTTGGCATGCGCATCGAGAAACCATCCGATGTCGAACCCGCCCTGAAAGAAGCCTTTGGCCCCAAGCTGAAGGAGCGCATGGTATTCATGGACTTCCTCACCGACCAGAAGGAAAACGTATTCCCGATGGTGCCGAATGGCAAGGGGCTGTCCGAGATGATTCTGGCCGAAGAACTGTAGAGCGAGCTGTTAGATGAAACACATTATTTCCTTACTCATGGAAAACGAAGCGGGCGCCTTGTCCCGCGTGGCCGGCCTGTTCTCGGCGCGTGCCTACAATATTGAATCCCTGACTGTGGCTCCTACCGAAGATCCCACATTGTCACGCATGACCATCGTCACTTCCGGATCCGACGAAGTGATCGAGCAGATCATCAAGCAGCTCAACAAGCTGGTCGATGTGGTCAAGGTACTCGACCTTAACGATGGTCGTTATATCGAACGCGAACTGATGCTGGTCAAGGTGAAAGCCACTGGTCCGTTCCGCGAAGAAATGAAACGTATGTGCGATATCTTCCGTGGTCGCATCATTGATGTGGCAGATGGCAGTTACACCATCGAGCTGACCGGCACTGGCAGCAAGCTGGATGCGTTTCTGGAAGCGCTGGACAAGACGGCCATACTGGAAACAGTGCGTACCGGCGCCTCCGGCATTGGACGCGGCGACCGGATTCTCAAGATTTAATCAATGTGAGTTCGGGCAATTGGATGCCCGTTTTCTGGCGCTGAATGGCCCAGGCCCGATTTCAAATATCCGGACTCACGCCAAACACTATAAATTTAGGAGTTGAAATGAAAGTTTATTACGATAAAGACGCCGACCTTTCACTGATCAAGAATCTGAAAGTCACCATCGTCGGTTATGGCTCTCAAGGCCACGCCCACGCACAAAACCTGAAGGACTCCGGTGTTAATGTGACCGTGGCTCTGCGCAAGGATGGCAGCTCATGGAACAAGGCTGTGAATGCCGGTCACCAAGTCGCTGAAATTGCCGACGCTGTGAAGCAGGCCGATCTGGTCATGATTCTGCTGCCAGACGAAACCATGCCGCAAATCTACCATGCCGACATCGCGAACAACCTGAAGCAAGGCGCTACCGTCGCATTTGCTCACGGCTTCAACATTCACTACAACCAGATCGTGCCACGCGCCGACCTGGACGTGATCATGATTGCACCCAAGGGCCCAGGCCACACCGTACGTTCCGAATACCTGAAGGGCGGCGGCGTCCCTACCCTGATCGCCGTTTACCAGGACCAATCCGGCAAGGCCAAGGATGTTGCACTGTCCTACGCTTGCGCCAACGGCGGCACCAAGGGTGGCGTGATCGAAACCAACTTCCGCGAAGAAACCGAAACTGACCTGTTCGGCGAACAGGCTGTGCTGTGTGGTGGCGCGGTTGAGTTGGTAAAGGCTGGCTTTGAAACCCTGACCGAAGCTGGTTACGCGCCTGAAATGGCCTACTTCGAATGCCTGCACGAACTGAAGCTGATTGTGGATCTGATGTACGAAGGCGGCATCGCCAACATGAACTACTCGATCTCCAACAACGCAGAATACGGTGAATACGTCACTGGCCCACGCGTGATTGCTGATCAGGCACGTGCCGCCATGAAGGAATGCCTGAAAAACATCCAGACTGGCGAATACGCCAAGCAGTTCATTGCCGAAGGCCGTACCAACTACCCATCCATGACCGCACGTCGTCGCCTGAATGCTGCTCACCCAATCGAGCAAGTCGGTGGCCAGTTGCGCGCCATGATGCCTTGGATCACCAAGAACAAGCTGGTTGATCAAAGCAAGAACTAATAGCAACAAAACCGGCATGCGCGCAGTCAACGCATGACAACATAAAAAGGCGATGCGGATGCATCGCCTTTTTTATTGCCTCCAACTCCAGCATCCTTGGGACTTGCTACCGCTATCATTATAATAGTCGCTCATTGCCCATCCGGAATCTTGTGTGTTGAATCGTCTCGCCGTCTCCCTGCAATACCTCTTGCCCAAACAGGCCATCACCGTTTTTGCCGGATGCGTCGCCAATGCCCGCATGGGCTGGGTGACAACGGCGATCATTCGCTGGTTCGTAGCTCGCTATGGCGTCAACATGCAGGAAGCCGTTGAGCCCGATATCCGCCGCTACCCCAGTTTTAACGAATTTTTTACCCGGCCACTGCGTGCGGATGCCCGCCCCGCAGCTACGGCTACCTGGCTATGTCCGGTCGATGGGGCTATCAGCCAGATCGGCCCTATCGTCGGCGACCAGATTTTTCAGGCCAAAGGCCACCACTACTCCACGACGGCATTGTTGGCGGGGAACCAGGCACTGGCAGACGAATTTCAGGATGGCCACTTTGCCACCCTTTACCTCAGCCCCAGAGACTATCACCGCATACACATGCCCTGCGATGGGCATCTGCTGCGCATGACCTATGTGCCCGGCGATCTGTTTTCGGTTAACCCAGTGACAGCGCAAGGCGTGCCTGGCCTGTTTGCGCGTAACGAGCGCGTGGTGTGCGAGTTTGACTCAGCGCATGGCAAGTTCGTGCTGGTCCTGGTGGGCGCCACCATCGTCGGCAGCATGGCCACCACCTGGCATGGCGTGGTGAATCCGCCACGTCCGGGGAATATCTCAGTATGGGAATATGCCGAGCACCAGATTCACCTCAAGCAGAATGAGGAAATGGGTCGGTTTTTATTGGGCTCGACTGTGGTGCTGCTTTTTCCAAAACAGCCTCTGCAGTTTAATCCGCTATGGCAGGAAGGTCGCCCGATCAGGCTGGGCGAAGCCATGGCGAACAGAGGCTAGCGAGCACCAGCCCCACGCAAGCATGGCTCATGAAGCAATGATCGAGCTGCCATGGCTACGCGGTTTTTTGCGAGGGTCTCCGCTGAGATGCGCAGCAAGCTCATTCAGCGCCAGGCGGTAAACCTCGCGCTTGAACTCAATCACGCTATCCATGGGCACCCAGTATTCACTCCAGCGCCAGGCATCAAACTCAGGATGTGTACTGGCACGCAGCGAAACATCCGAATCCCGGCCGACCATGCGCAGCAGGAACCATATCTGTTTCTGGCCGCGATAACTGCCGCGCCATTCACGCTTGATCCAGTTGGTGGGGACTTCATAGCGCAACCAGTCCCGGGTACGGCCCAGAATCTTGACATGCTCAGGCCGTAAGCCAACCTCTTCCATAAGCTCACGGTACATGGCTTGTTCCGGCGTTTCGCCGTGCTTGATGCCACCCTGCGGGAACTGCCAGGAGTGTTCGCGAATACGCTTGCCCCAAAAAACCTCATTGCGGGCATTGCATAATATGATGCCGACATTCGGGCGATATCCATCGCGATCTATCATGACGTACTACCTTAATAATTTAGTGTAATTTTTTCACACTTCAGCCCCGAATGAAAGCTGCATACCAACTTGCTTTCCCCGGGCAAAAGGAATCGCGCCCGCAAGCAGGGCAAATTCGGGAACTTCACCCGCCAAGCGCGCCTTGACGCTCTTTGCAAGCGGCCCGTATACTGCGTAGTCAACCATATCGGCTTTTCAAGCGTTTGATTCACATCGCAACCATCCGCAGATCCGCTTTCCATTGAAACCGTTGCTTATCATCCTTGCCGCATTCTCCGCCTGCATCGCACTGCCATGCCAGGGTGGCAGCTTTGCCTACATCAGCAATCAGGGGAATAACACCGTTTCAGTGATTGATCTTGCGTCAAATCAGGTCATTGCCAGCATGGAAGTAGGCAAGGCGCCCGTGGGTGTCGCGACTTCTGCCGCCCTGGGCCGCACCTATATCAGCAATGTCGACGGCCAGTCCATTAGCGTAATTGACAGTCAGCACTACAAAGTCCTGCAAGAGCTCCCATTGCATGGATCCCCGGTTGGCATAGCCCTGTCGCCGGACAGCAAAACGCTGTATGTCGCCGACTGGTTTGAAGACAAGGTACTGGCCCTGGATACCGCTGATCTGACACAGCAACGCGTGGTCAGCGTGGGCAAGGCGCCAGCAGGCATCATCGCCAGCCCTGACGGCAAGCAGCTTTATGTCGCCAATCGCGATAGCAATGATGTGGCCATCATTGATACCGCCAGCATGCAGATCGTCAAGCGCATTGCCGTCGGCGAGCATCCCTTTGGTCTGGGCCTGAGCCGGGACGGCAAGCAGCTTTATGCCGTCAATGTCTACAGCAACAACGTCTCCATGATTGATACGCAAACGCTCAAGGTCAGCACCATCAAGGTGGGGGAACATCCCTACTGCGTCACAGTCAGCACGGATGGCAGCCGCGCCTACGTCACTAACACACAAAGCGACAATGTATCGGTCATTGATGTGCCCCAGCAAAAAGTCATCAGCATCGTGCCCGTGGGCGGCTACCCCGAAGGCATCAGTTTTGATCATGTGAACCAGCGGGTATATGTTGCCAACTGGTTCGACAACACGGTTTCAGTGATCGACGCCAGCAACAATAAACTGGTCCAGACCATTGCCACGGACAAGCAAAGTCGGGCATTTGGCCAGTTTATTCAGGAGACGGCGCACTGAGAATGAATCCAGCCCCGGATTCGGATTTAGCAACAAGACTTTTATCAACGGAGAAAAATCGCATGAAAAAACTACTCGCCCTTATCGCTCTGGCCGTCATGCCACTGACAGCCGCTGCTCACGGCCCATCGCCACAAAAAGTTGAAAAAACCGTCACCATCAAGGCGGACCCAGCCAAGGTCTGGGCGCTGGTCAAGGACTTCGGCAACATGCAAAAATGGCACCCCGCCGTTGCCAGCACCAAGCTCGAAACCAAGGATGGTGACACCTATCGCCTGCTGACCCTCAAGGGCGGCGGCACCATCTACGAAAAACTGCGCAGCATTGACGACACCGACATGAAGCTGAAGTATGAAATCGAGGAAGGCGTATTGCCCGTTTCTGATTACAACTCCTTCATCACCGTCAAGGCAGGTCCTGGCGCTGGCGAAAGCACCGTGACCTGGGTAGGCCGCTTTTACCGCGTATACAAGCTGAACCCACCTATCCCACCAGGCCAGGATGACGAATCCGCCATCAACGCTGTGACCGGTGTGTACGATGCTGGCCTCGCCAACCTGAAGAAAGTGGCTGAAGGCAAATAATGTCCTTCGTCCATCGGTGACATTTTTTGTCACTGAAAATCAAAAAAGCGGATCTCACCATCCGCTTTTTTTTTGCCTGCGTTATGCTTGACTCATCTGATAGGCGAAGTGATCAACAAACACCCCACTTATCGACGCAACACCCCTGGCAGCGAACTGCTAGAGACTTTCCAAAATTGACTGAAAAGGTGATGACATGAAAAACGTACAGCAAGGTTTTACCTTAATCGAACTGATGATCGTGGTCGCGATCATTGGTATTTTGGCAGCGGTGGCGTTGCCTGCTTATCAAGACTACACGGTTCGCGCACGCGTAACTGAAGGCTTAGGTCTGGCCTCCGCACAAAAGCTTACTGTAGGTGAAAATATTGCAAATGCTGGCGGGCAGATTGATGCTAACGCATGCAGAGGTATCAACACGAATGTGGCTGGTAATGTAGCCAGCCTCACATGCACAGCAGGGGTATTGGTGGTTACCATGAACGCAAATGCACGCAACGTGGCTCTGACACTCACTCCTTCAATTGCGACTGCTGACTCACCAGTGGCTTGGAGATGTTCAACAGCTGCCGGCAGCTTCAACTTTGTTCCAGCAGAATGCCGCAATAGTTAACAACTATTTAGTTCAAATAAAAGCCCTTCTTGAAGGGCTTTTATTTTTTCAATTTATAGCCTGAACAACTGCATGTTCTGCAACCCTCTCAAGGCTGCATGTTCGGAGCTTTGCTCAATCTGATACATGATCTCTCCTCCCTCGCCCGGCTTCAGATGGGTGATGTAAATATGGGCTGATCGCTGCAGCTTACTCAACTCCTGAAACAATAATGACGGGCACAGGTGCTTGGATGTTTTTGCCAGCACCATCTCATCATTGCCAAATGCCGTTTCAATCAGCACATATTTCAGGTTTTCAATCCGATTCACTTGTTCCCACAAGGCATCACACGTGGTCGTGTCGCCCGTAAATACCATGCTGCTTGCCCCGCTATCCAGCCAGTAGCCAACCGCAGGAACCGTGTGATTGGCGGGTAAGGGGGTAATGCTGCGCATGCCTAGCGCGATGGCTTGACCCACCCCAACTTCGGCATAGCGCATCAAGGGGCTTGTTTCGCTGGGTACTACGCTGAAATCAGGCCAGATGATCCAGTTGAAGATGTGGGTTTTAAGCGCATGCAAGGTCTCGGGCAATGCATGTATAGTCACTGGCGTTTGGCGCAGACCAGCCACCGTATCCAGCATCAGCGGCAAACAGGCAATATGATCCAGATGCGAATGGGTGAGGAAGACATGATCTATTTTCGCCATCTGCTCAATACTGAGATCGCCCACCCCGGTGCCTGCGTCAATCAGGATATCGTCGTCCACCAGCAATGAGGTGGTGCGCAGATTACCGCCTATGCCGCCGCTACATCCCAATACTTTTACCTGCATGGCGCTCGCTCCATATAGCCCCGCTTCCGTCTTTTGTTATGATAGGTGCTTGCCCGCTGCCGGACAGACGGGCATGGCACGATGGTAGCGCGTATTCCCCGCCCAGCCTAGCAGCGCCCGGCCAACAACATTATCTGGATAACCATACATGCTCGAAAAAATCACCCTGGAACCTCAAGGACTGGCGACGGCCAGCATTATCTGGCTGCATGGCCTGGGCGCAGATGGCCATGATTTTGTGCCGATTGCCGAGGAACTGGGCTTGCCGCAGGTGCGCTATATTTTTCCGCATGCGCCGGTACGGCCTATCAGTCTCAACAATGGCTACCCCATGCGCGGCTGGTACGATATTTTTGGTCTGGGGCTGGATAGCCAGCAGGATGAAGCGGGCATACGCGCCATGCAAACCGAGATCGAAATGCTTATTCAGGCGGAAATCACGCGTGGCATCCCGGCTGAACGCATTGTGCTGGCAGGCTTTTCGCAAGGGGGCGCCATGGCGCTGCAAACAGCATTGCGCTACGCGGATCGATTGGCAGGCGTGCTCGCGCTCTCGACTTATTTACCGATCAAGCAGGCATTGGCGACTGAAAAACACGCCGCTAACCAGATGACGCCCATTTTCATGGCGCACGGCATGGACGATAGCGTGATTCTGCCTGCCACGGCCGCCATCTCGCGGGATGTATTGCGAGAGAATGGCTATGCGCTGGAGTGGCACACCTACGACATGCCACACAGCGTATGCGCCGAAGAAATTGACGATATCCGCCAGTTTTTGCAGCGCGTACTCAAATAGGGCTCATCGCTTTACGGCCAGCTATCGCGAGCATGCCGGGCCGCAGGGTGTTTAGTCGCGCACCATGACCGCTATCCGCACCCAATCGGCCTGCTGTTCCAGTACATCCCCCAGCGTAGCGCGGTAATCGGAATGCTCCAGATGCATCACCAGTTCGCCGACACCGGCTTGCGGCGGCATGGGGAGTAGCAAACTCGGTGGCCAGTTTCTGTCATCATCACGCCCCAGATAAAGGCCGGGGATGGCTTCCTCTTCCGCTGGCTGGTCTTCTGCCGTCAACTGCACGTAGGCGGGCGTATAGGAAATCACTTCCAGGCCCACATAAAGCTCGCGCCCCGGCCGCTGCTGCAGACTACGCACCACGGCCAGCACTTCCATATCCGGATTGAGCGCGAACTGCAGGGATAGCAGCGCCCCGGGCTTGACCCACAGATTCAGGTCCGCATTCACGACGGCGCCCAGGCCAAACACGCTCTCGTTCTGCACTTCCCATGAATTGGGCAGGGGCTGAAAATCATCCTGATGCAGAAAGGTGGGGCGGTAGGCTTCGTTCCTGATTTGCTGGCATACGGCAAACAGGCCGTTGACCGCTTGCGCCAGCTTGGAAACAGCGGCCCGCTCCACACGTCTGCGCTGCTCGCGCAGGTCGGACCAGGCCATGATAAGAAGATCGATGATCTGCGCAGCGCGGGCAGGCGTAGCGCCCGGCAACACAGCCAGGCTGGTGGCACCTGCGGAGAGCTGCTCGCGCATCTGCTCCAGATCGCGCAGGATCATCTCGATCACCCAGCAGCGAAAATTTTCAGTCGGGGTAAAGTTGCGCAGACGGCGAGCACCGACATCCTGCCCCAGGTCGACAAACATCGCATGCGGCCGATCGTCGCAATGCGCCGTCACCGCCACTTGCACGCTCCACTCCGATACCCAGCGATCCAGCGCTTCGATTTCCGCTTTCTGCATGCTGCTCAGATTGATGCTGTCCAGCATCAGAATATGTACATAACCTGACTGGAAAGCCGGGATATCCAGCCGCAAGCGTTCGGCCAGCAGGTAATCCGCATGCAATTCCAGCCAATACCGCTCGGGAATAGGCTGATAGCGCAGATAACACCATTTGGCGATCAGCGCCATGACCTCTAATTTTTCCAGCAGCAATTGCATGAGCTGCTGTTTGCTCTGGCGAGCCATCAAGGCCTTGATGAGGTTGGTACATGCCACGCGGGATTGCTGCAAATGCTCGCCGACAGTTCGAATAATCCGGTTTTCCAGCACGACATCCAGTTTGGGCGTCGTGGCAAAGTAGCGGGTCAGTGCCAGCAAATCCGGCCGGCAGGATTGCTGCAGATAGATCACCGCTTCAAGATCACCGAGCGGCATGGCTTTGGATAACGCCTGGTTGGCTGACTCCAGGCGAACCAGCCACTCTTCGTCCAGCGAGGTAGCATTCTTCATCATCGTTATATGCAGCCTGCGCTGCTCCCTGTTGTATTGTTATTCCCGGCCTTGCATTTAGCCCTGACAAAGATATAGCGTAAACTATATAATTCAGGCTAGAAACGCATACTCGTTATCGCCTCGCGGCCTTTCATTTTACAGATGCACGCCCCAGAACAATCAATGTCATGAGCAAAAAAATTGCCGAAGCTCCACTCACTTATGAAAGTGCCGTGAGCGAACTCGAAGCACTCGTACAGCAGATGGAGACCAACCAGCTGCCGCTGGAGCTATCCCTGGCCGCTTACAAACGTGGCGCCGAGTTGCTGAAATTCTGCCAGCAGACCTTGGCCGATGTCGATCAACAAGTGCAGATATTGAACGACACCCACCAACTCAAACCTTTTAGCGATCAACAATAATGGATTTCAACGCATGGTCGCTTGATATCCAGACCCGCATGGAGCGGGTGCTGGACGACATACTCCCTGCTGCAAATATCATACCATCGCGCCTGCATGGGGCGATGCGCTATGCCGTGCTGGGTGGCGGCAAGCGAGTTCGCGCCCTGCTCGCCCACGCAGCGGGGGAATTTTGCCAGGCGCCGATCACGGCCGTCGAACAGGCTGCAGCTGCAGTAGAGCTGATCCACGCCTATTCGCTGGTGCATGACGACATGCCCTGCATGGACGACGACGACCTGCGACGCGGCAAACCCTCCTGTCATAAACAATACGACGACGCTACCGCACTCCTGGTCGGTGATGCCCTGCAAACACTGGCCTTCAAGGTGCTGGCGGAGCCTGGCCTGCTCCCTGATGCTGCACGCCAATTGCATATGGTGCACATTCTGGCAGTGGCGAGCGGTTCGCGCGGTATGGCCGGTGGGCAGGCGATTGATCTTGCCAGCGTAGGTCTCGACCTGACACAGACCGAACTGGAGCAGATGCATATCCACAAAACCGGGGCGCTGATCCGCGCTGCCGCCCTGCTGGGCGCCGAGAGCGCTGATACGGTTGATCCTGATCGCATTAAAGCCGTCGACCACTACGCCCAGGCGATTGGTCTCGCATTCCAGGTAGTGGACGACATTCTCGATAGCGAAGCCGACACCACCACGCTCGGCAAAACCGCGGGCAAGGACGCGGACAGCAACAAGCCGACCTACGTCACCATCCTCGGGCTGGAGCGGGCAAAGCAGCTGGCGCAAGAGCTTTACGACGAAGCCCTGGCGCCATTGGCCGCTTACGGGGACTCTGCCCGGCGCCTGCAGCAACTAGCCAAATTCATTACGCAACGCAGCTTCTGATATGTATCCATTACTCGACACTATCCATTCGCCGGAACAGCTACGATTACTTGATCGCAAGCAGCTTCCCGAGCTGGCCCAGGAACTGCGCACGTTTGTGATTGATAGCGTGGCGCGCACAGGCGGCCATCTCTCGTCCAACCTTGGTGTAGTTGAGCTGACCATCGCCCTGCACTATGTATTCAACACGCCGGAAGACCGGCTGGTGTGGGATGTTGGTCACCAGACCTACCCGCACAAGATTCTGACCGGACGCCGCGATGGCATGGCCGACCTGCGCATGCCGAATGGCATCGCCGGCTTCCCGCGTCGCCATGAAAGTCCATACGATACCTTTGGCACCGGGCATTCCAGCACCTCAATCTCCGCCGCACTGGGTATGGCAATTGCTGCCCAGCAGCAGGGGTCAGAGCGCCGCGCGGTCGCCATCATCGGCGACGGTGCCATGACGGCGGGCATGGCATTCGAAGCGCTAAACAACGCAGGGGCCATGGATGCCAATCTGCTGGTGATCCTGAACGACAATGACATGTCAATTTCGCCGAATGTGGGCGCCCTGCACAACTATCTGGCCAAGCTGCTTTCCGGCCGCTTTTACGCGTCCATGCGCCGCTCGGGCGAAAAGGTGCTAGGCGTGGTGCCGCCCATGCTGGAGTTCGCCAAGCGGGCGGAAGAGCATGTCAAAGGCATGGTCACGCCTGGCACGCTGTTTGAAGAGTTCGGCTTTAACTATATCGGGCCGATTGACGGCCACGATATTGAAACCCTGATCACCACGCTGAAAAATATCCGCAAGCTCAAGGGCCCGCAATTCCTCCACATCGTCACGCAAAAAGGCCATGGCTATGCGCCTGCCGAGGATAATCCCGGCAAATACCATGGTGTGGGGAAATTTGATCCGAGCAATGGCTGCTCTGTTGCTACCAGCAGCAAAAAAACCTACACCCAGGTATTCAGCGACTGGCTGGTCGATATGGCGGAGCAAGACGAGCGCCTGATCGGTATTACCCCGGCCATGTGCGATGGATCTGGCCTCAATGCCTTTGCCGAGAAATTCCCCAAGCGCTTTTTTGATGTGGGCATTGCCGAGCAACACGCCCTCACCTTTGCCGCGGGTATGGCATGCGATGGCATGAAGCCAGTGGTCGCCATTTACTCGACATTTTTACAGCGCGCCTACGATCAACTTATTCACGACATTGCATTGCAAAACCTGCCTGTCGTGTTTGCGATTGATCGCGCTGGCCTGGTGGGCGCCGATGGCCCGACCCATGCCGGCAGTTTTGATTTGAGCTTTATGCGCTGCATCCCCAACATGCTGATCCTGGCGCCGTCGGATGAAAACGAATGCCGCCAGATGCTGTATACCGCCTATCAGCATGATGGTCCCAGCGCCGTACGCTATCCGCGCGGTGGCGGCCCAGGTGCCGTGATCGAGAAGGCCATGAAAGCCCTGCCCATCGGCAAGGGCGAAGTGCGCCGCCAGGGCAAGAAGGTTGCCATACTTGCCTTTGGCAGCATGCTGACACCGGCGCTGGCAGCCGGAGAAAAGCTGGATGCCACCGTGGTCAACATGCGCTTCGTCAAGCCGCTGGATGTGGCCCTGATTGCAGAACTCGCCGCCAGCCATAGCCTGCTGGTGACGGTAGAGGAAAACACATTGCTCGGTGGGGCAGGTGCCGCGGTAATGGAAGCATTGCAGCAGATCAATCCGCATATCGCCACACTTGGCCTGGGTCTGCCGGATACCTTTATCGATCATGGCGTGCATGAAACCATGCTGGCAGAATGCGGTCTCAATGCGGAAGGCATCATTGCCTCAATTGAGAAAAAATTAACCTAGTAGTATACTCAACTATTACACCGCACTCTCTTTACGATATTGGAACACCCCATGAACCAGCCAGTTACACCAGCCATTGAAGATGTCCAGAATACGCCGGATACGCGACATCTCGCCATCGACAAGGTGGGGATCAAATCCATACGCCATCCGGTAAAGGTCAAGGACAAAACTGGCGGTGTGCAGCATACGGTCGCGATGTTCGACATGTATGTACATCTGCCACACAACTTCAAGGGCACCCACATGTCGCGTTTTGTTGAGATTCTCAACATGAATGAGCGCGAGATTTCGGTGGAGTCCTTCGAGACCATTCTGCGTGCGATGGTGGAGCGTCTGGAAGCGGAGTCCGGCTATGTCGAGATGACCTTCCCATACTTCATCAACAAGGCTGCGCCGATTTCCGGCGTGCAAAGCCTGCTGGATTATGAAGTCACTTTCATTGGTGAAATCAACAAGGGCAAATTTGATATCACGGTCAAAGTCATGGTGCCGGTCACCAGCCTGTGCCCATGCTCCAAGAAGATTTCAAACTATGGCGCGCACAATCAGCGTTCGCATGTCACCATCACCGCGCTGATCAATGACTTCATCTGGGTGGAAGACCTGATCCGCATCGTGGAAACACAAGCCTCTTCCGAGTTGTTTGGTCTGCTGAAGCGTCCAGATGAAAAATACGTCACCGAACACGCGTATGACAATCCGAAATTTGTGGAAGACATGGTGCGCGATGTAGCGGCTCAACTGAATGTGGAAAAGCGCATCGTGAAATACGTGGTGGAATCCGAGAATTTTGAGTCCATTCACAATCACTCAGCTTATGCCTTGATTGAGCGGGATAAACGCGTCCAGGCTTAAACTCTGGCAAAGCCTGCAGGCAGCTAAAAAAAAGCGCATCTCATCAGATGCGCTTTTTTGTTGCCGAAACCCAGCGAAAATCAGGGATCAGTATTTTTTGGTCAGCGTCATGGTGATACCGTCGCGCCGCATTTCCATGCGGTTAAGCGCACTCATGCCCAGCAGTACCATCGCGGGCGAACCACCCTCCAGTACCACGCAATCGACCTGGTTCAGGATCACGTTTCCGAGTTTCAGCGTATTGATCACCACGCGGTACCCCACCTCTTCCCCCGACGCAGTATGGATGGGAATGCGAATTCCCTTTTTGTAATCAATGCCGGCATAGACCGCATCGCCACTGTTCATGGCGATCAAGGTAGCCCCGGTATCGACCAGGAATCTGAGTTCACGACCATTTACCAAGCCATCGGTGACAAAGTGCCCAGCGCCATCGGCGTATAGGGTCACACTACCAGGGCCGGTGGCCTGATTACCTGCCACCGTTGCCGCTTGTCCCATCCCGAACTCGCGCTGCTTGCCTTCCACCTCGAGCACCGCGCGACTGGTATCGGCCGCCACCAACTTCACGCCTTCACGGGAGACCTGCCCCACGGAGAGGGTTTGCGGTTTACCCTTGTTGATAATGAGCATGGCCTTGTTGTTAAACAGCGCCACCACATTGATATCGGTATCCGCATGCACGGCAAACGGCCACAGGCAGAGCAAAGCGAGAGTGAATAGCCGCGACATGCGGGTCTCCTTCAGAGAGGACTCAGTGGTTTTTCTTGGGCATCAGCCAGGCAAATAACAGGCAGCCCAGCATAGCGCAACTGGCAGAGAGGGTAAATGTCCAGCTGGGGCCCAGCGTATCCCAGGCATAACCACTGGCAATCGCGCCTGCCGTGCCACCCATGCCATAAGAAACGCTGGTATACAGCCCCTGCCCCTTGGACTGATGACGGCCCTTGAAGTATTGATGGGTCAGCGCCACCGCGGCGGCGTGATAAGAGCCGAAGGTGGCCGCATGCAGGGTCTGCGCCAGCAAAATCAGCAGCCAGTTATCCACCGCCCAGCCAATCACGCTGAATCGTACAAAGGCCAGAACCAGGCTGCCCATCATGATGCGGCGCAAACCGAACCTGGCGGTCAGCCGCGGCATGCCAAGAAAAATCAGGATCTCGCACACCACACCCAGCCCCCATAACCAGCCGACATGGGTGGCGCTGTAACCGTGGGCCACGAGATAGATCGAGTAAAAGGTGTAATACACGCCATGTGCCGCCGACATGGTAAAACAGGCGACCATGAGCGCGACCACTTCACGCCGGCGAATAATCGCCCATAGTGACCCGGCATCATCATGATGACGCAGTACAGCGGGATCGTTCAGCTTGAGCGAGAATAGAAACACCCCGACCAGCAAGCCCAGTACCACCCACAACAGCGCCCGGATATCGCTGAAATCCAGCAGATAGCCAAGGCCAATGACGGCGGCGATAAACCCGATCGACCCCCACAGGCGGATGCGGCCATAGCGATCAAACTTATCTCCCAGATGCCCCAGCGTCACTGCCTCAATGAGTGGCAAGGAAGCACTCCAGAAAAAACTCAAGGCCAGCATCACCGCAAACAGCCAGGCAAATGAGGTTCCGAAAAAGACACCGGCATATGCCAGCAGGCTCAAGCCCGCCAACCACTGGATAATACGGACGCGATGCCCAAGATGATCGGCCAGCCAGCCCCACAAACTGGGCGAGAATATACGCGCCACCTGAAACAGCGACATGAGAATCGCAATCTGGAAGGCGCTGAAGGCGAGAGATTTTAGATAAAGGCTCCAGAACGGCGTAAATGCACCGACGAAGCCAAAATAGGCAAGATAGAAACCCGACAGACGCCAGTAGAGGGACTTGTGCATACCAGGGCGTCTGCGGATTTATTCAGAGAGAAATCAGATATGTGGCGTGGGGGTCACAACATCGCCGCATTGCGCACGATGACGCAAGGCGTGATCAATGAGCACCAGCGCCATCATGGCCTCGGCAATGGGCGTCGCACGCACGCCGACACAGGGGTCATGGCGACCAGTCGTCTGCATGGTGAGTTCTTCGCCTTGCTTGTCGATGGAACGGCGCTCTTGTGGAATGCTGGACGTTGGCTTGAGCGCGAGGTGGACTTCAATATCCTGTCCACTCGAAATACCGCCGAGTATGCCGCCGGCATGATTGGTAGCAAAGCCATGCGCCGTCAGCTCGTCGCTATGTTCAGAGCCACGCTGTGCCACGCTGGCAAACCCTGCGCCGACCTCAACGCCCTTGACGGCATTGATGCTCATCATGGCATACGCCAGCTCGGCATCCAGCCGGTCGTAGACCGGCTCGCCCCAGCCTACCGGCACACCACGCGCCACCACGGAAATGCGGGCGCCTACCGAGTCACGCTCGGCGCGAATCTTGTCCAGATAAGCCTCAAGCTCAGGCAAGATGGTGCGATTGGGCGCAAAGAAAGGATTTTCTGCCACGGCATCAAAGGTTTCGAAGGGAATGGTCAGCTCACCCAGCTGGCTCATATAGCCCTGGATGGTGACGCCATAACGCTCTTTCAACCACTTCTTGGCAATGGCGCCTGCCGCCACGCGCACCGCCGTTTCGCGGGCACTGGAGCGACCACCACCACGGTAGTCGCGGATGCCGTATTTTTGCCAATAGGTGTAATCGGCATGGCCGGGGCGGAATGTCTCGGCGATCTTGCCGTAATCCTGGCTGCGCTGATCCTGATTGCGAATAATGAAGCCTATCGGCGCGCCGGTGGTTTTCCCTTCAAACACGCCTGAGAGGATTTCAACCGTGTCCGGCTCCTTGCGCTGCGTGACATGGCGCGAGGTGCCCGGTTTGCGTCTGTCCAGCTCCACTTGCAGATCCGCCTCGCTGAGCGCCATGCCCGGCGGACACCCGTCTACCACACCGCCAATGGCGGGGCCGTGCGACTCACCGAAGGAGGTAAGTGTAAAAAGTGTGCCTAGTGTATTGCCGGACATGAGATTCTCTTGCGTATAAGCCTGAAAAGGCTGAAGTTTACCATAAGCGCCAGACTGGCACGCCGCGCCTCAAGCCTTGAGGCCGCGAATCCAGTGCGTGTAGGCGCGCTCTGCCGTTTGCTGCAGCACCGCCACATTTGCACTCAGCGCCGCCGTGATATCGGCGACTTGCTGCACACCGGGGCTGGCCGCAGCGGCCTGGATTTCATCCGCCCCGACACGGCACCAGTCCAGCACCATTTGCTCGGTCATTTCAATATGACATTGCAAGGCCAGATGCTTGCCGATGGCATAGGCCTGATTTTCGCAATAGGGGCTGACCAGCAAGGGCGTGGCCGCTGGTGGCGGCGCAAAGGTTTCGCCATGCCAGTGGAATGCCAGAAAATGGGCTTGATCACCAAACCAGGCCTTTGCTTCCGGCGCTGCCGTCGGTGACACCTCACCCCAGCCGATTTCCTTGATCCGGTTCAGCGTCACCTGGCCGCCAAGAGCCTGACTGATCAACTGCCCACCCAGGCAGTGTCCAAGCAGAGGAATATCCAGTGCATAAGCCTCCCGGATAAGGCCAAGCACAGGGGCAATCCATGGCAGATCATCATGCACACTCATGGGACCACCCATCAAGACCACACCGCTGTAGTCGGCAATGGATGCCGGTACGCGTTCTCCTTGATCAATTTTCAGCAACTGCCAGGGAATCTGATGCGCATCCAGAAACTGCGCCAGAAATCCAGGGCCTTCAACCGCAGCGTGACGAAAAATGATGACGGGCTTCATGCGTAATCCTCATAAATAGCGGGTTAATTAAAAAACGAAATTCATCAGGGCGTAGTTTCCATGGTTTTGGACTGACACGAAACCATCAGGTCTCCAGTATTTCAAACTCGCCAGGTTGCAATCCGCCCAAAGTGTGCGAGCCTATCGCATAGCGTATCAATCTTAATGTAGGAAAGCCGATCTTGGCCGTCATGCGCCTGACCTGACGGTTCTTACCCTCACTGATGCGGATTTCCAGCCAGGTGGTGGGAATGGCTTTGCGCTCGCGGATGGGCGGAACCCGTGCCCATAGATGGGCAGGCTCGGCCATAACCTTCACCTGTGCAGGCTGAGTGACAAAATCGCCCAAGTCGACACCTCGACGTAGCGGCGATAGTGCTTCATCGTCCGGCGCTCCTTCCACCTGAGCCCAATATATCTTGATTTCTTTATGCTTGGGATGCGCAATCCTGTGTTGCAAGCGGCCGTCATCGGTTAAAATGAGCAAACCTTCGCTGTCCGTATCTAGTCTCCCCGCTGCATATACATCCGGCATCGCGATGTAATCCTTGAGCGTGGGATGATTTTCATGCGCGCTGAACTGGCAAACTACGCCAAAAGGCTTGTTGAACAGAATAAGCATTTAATTTCTAGGGATCTACTCAATGTCTACAAAAATCGTTGTGCCTGGCTTTGGCGAAAAAATCACCGTAAACGCAGATAACTCTCTCAACGTTCCCGATCAGCCGATTATCCCATTTATTGAGGGCGATGGCATTGGCATCGATATTACGCCCCCTATGATCAAGGTGGTCGATGCAGCAGTGAACAAGGCCTATGCCGGCAAACGCCAGATTGCCTGGATGGAGGTCTACGCAGGTGAAAAAGCGACCAAGGTGTACGGGGAAAACACCTGGCTGCCTGAAGAAACCATGAAGGCCGTGCGTGACTATGTAATCTCGATCAAGGGCCCGCTGACGACCCCGGTCGGTGGCGGCATCCGCTCACTGAATGTGACCTTGCGTCAAGAACTCGATCTGTATGTATGTCTGCGCCCGGTACAGTATTTCACCGGTGTTCCCAGCCCGGTCAAGCATCCGGAAAAAACCGACATGGTAATTTTCCGTGAAAATACCGAAGATATTTATGCCGGCATCGAGTGGGCGGCAGGAACCGATGAAGTCAAGAAAGTCATCGACTTCCTTTCCGACATGGGTGTGCGCAAGAAAATCCGCTTCCCCGAAACCTCATCCATCGGCATCAAGCCAGTATCGGTGGATGGCAGCAAGCGTCTGGTACGCAAGGCTATTCAATATGCGATCGACAACAACCGCAAATCCGTGACCATTGCCCACAAAGGCAACATCATGAAATTCACTGAAGGTGGTTTCAAGACCTGGGGTTATGAAGTCGCCAAGGAAGAATTTGGTGCGGTGGAGATTGACGGTGGACCATGGTGCAAGCTGCCAAATGGCATCATCATCAAGGATTGCATCGCCGATGCTTTCCTGCAGGAAATTCTGCTGCATCCGCAGGATTATGACGTGGTGGCCACCCTGAACCTGAATGGCGACTACATGTCCGACGCGCTAGCCGCGCAAGTTGGCGGGATTGGCATTGCGCCAGGCGCCAATCTGTCTGACACCGTAGCCATGTTTGAGGCAACCCACGGCACCGCCCCCAAAATCGCTGGCAAGGATATCGCCAACCCAAGCTCACTCATCCTCTCCGCTGAGATGATGTTGCGCCATATGGGCTGGACAGAAGCTGCCGATCTGGTCCTGAAAGGCGTTGGTCAAGCCATTAGCGCCAAACGTGTTACCCATGACTTCTCCTCGCAAATGGAAAGCGCCACGCAGGTTGGCAGCGCTCAATTTGGCGACGAAATCATCAACAACATGTAATCAGCAATCTATGTTAGCCACGCCATTCGGGTGACTAACATAGGCAAAGCTCACTACAAATGAAAACGGCCCGCGTGACGGGCCGTTTTCATGAAGACTGGTTAGCTTAAAAAGCTTAGGCCTTCTGGATGTTGGAAGCCTGTTTGCCTTTAGGGCCTTCGGTAACGTCAAAGCTTACGCGCTGACCTTCCTTAAGACTTTTGTAGCCAGACTCTACAATTGCGGAGAAGTGTGCGAACAAATCGTCGCCACCATCGTCCGGGGTAATGAAACCAAAACCTTTGGAGTCATTAAACCACTTTACGGTACCTGTTGCCATTTCATACTTCCTTGCAAAAACATTAAGAGGAGGCGTCCTCAAAAGTTTGTACTTCAAGACTTTAAGTCGGTAGTGCCGGCTACTATGACCTCGAATCCAAACGCCTGAACGCGTTTTTACGTGTGTTGAATCAAGAAGTCAAGGTTTTTTTAGCGTTTTTTGCATTTTATTTGAACTTTTTAAAACATCGGCAATACAATGCTGCTAAGTACCTAATTAAAAAACGCTATTTACCCGCCTTGATGCAGCATGCAGCCAGTATTCACTTGATTCATTAAGTGCAATTGCTATTTATCTGTATTGAAATGCAAAATTTGTCACCCGCATATGTCACTTACTTTACAAAAAAAAGCTGACCGTGCATTATTAAATGTCGTGAAAACTCCTAATACAAGCACAGCAAGGTCGGTTATTTGAATGGCAGCCACCACCCTCCCCAGTAAGTTAGGCGGGCTTGCACGCATGCTGGTGCAGGAGAATCTACTATCCGAAGAGGACGCTGCCAGCGTGCAAGCGGTTGCTAGCGCCCAGCGAGTGCCATTTGTAAGTCAGCTGGTGCAGAGCAAGAAACTTCCTGCGCTCAAAATTGCCGAGACGGCGGCCAATGCTTTTGGCTTCCCTTTGTTTGATCTTGATGCCTTAAATCCTGACTACATCCCTGCAAAAACCATCGATGCCAAGCTGATGGCGAGTAGCCGCGTCATGGCATTGCAAAGTCGTGGCAACTCCCTGTTTGTGGCCTTGTCAGACCCCACCAACCTGCATGCTCTGGATGATGTGCAATTCCAGGTAGGTATGGCGCTATCCCCTGTGGTGGTGGAAGAGGACAAGCTGAGCAAGTGGATTGCCAGACTGGTTGAGGCTAGTGATACCAGCATGCAATCGCTCAACATGAGCGATGATTTCAGTCTGGACATGGAGTCCGGCAACGAACCACTGGAACCAGAAGTCAGCAGTGCAGAGATTGACGATGCCCCGGTAGTGAAATACATCCAGAAAATCCTGCTGGATGCGATCAACATGGGGGCATCCGACCTTCATTTCGAGCCGTATGAAAAGTACTACCGCATACGCTACCGTGTGGATGGCGTGTTGCAGGAAATTGCCCAGCCACCACTGGCCATCAAGGAAAAGATGGCATCCCGTATCAAGGTGATCTCCAATCTGGACATCTCGGAAAAGCGTGTCCCACAGGATGGTCGCATGAAGCTGGTGCTGTCCAAAACCCGGACTATCGATTTCCGTGTCAGCACTCTGCCCATGATCAATGGCGAGAAAATCGTCATGCGGATTCTGGACCCCAGCAGCGCAACGCTGGGCATTGAAGCACTGGGTTATGAGCCAGACCAGAAAGAGGCGCTGCTCAGTGCCGTCAGCCGCCCATACGGATTAGTGCTGGTCACCGGGCCAACTGGCTCCGGTAAAACCGTGTCGCTTTACACCTGCCTCAACATTCTCAATAGCCCAGGCGTCAACATTTCCACTGCAGAAGACCCTGCTGAAATCCCCTTGCCTGGCATCAACCAGGTCAATGTCAATGACAAGCAGGGCTTGACCTTTGCCGCCGCATTGAAAGCGTTTTTACGGCAGGATCCCGATATCATCATGATCGGTGAAATTCGCGATCTGGAAACCGCCGACATGGCGATCAAGGCCGCCTCAACAGGCCACATGGTGCTGTCCACCCTGCACACCAATGATGCGCCATCGACGCTGACCCGCCTGATGAATATGGGCGTAGCGCCTTTCAACATTGCTTCGGCTGTTTCGCTGATTACGGCGCAGCGCTTGGCCCGACGCTTGTGCCCGCATTGCAGGGAGCCACTGGATCTGCCAAAAGAAGCGCTGCTCAGCGTGGGATTCACCGAGGCTGATCTGGATGGAAGCTGGCAACTGTATGGGCCCCGCGAGGGTGGCTGCGAAATGTGCAATGGCGGCTACAAAGGCCGGGTGGGCATTTACCAGGTCATGCCTGTCTCGGATGAAATGAGCCGCATCATCATGAAAAACGGCACAGCCCATGACATTGCTGACCAGGCCAAGCGCGAAGGCGTGCGCGACCTTCGCCAGTCAGGCCTCATGAAAGTCAAACAGGGCCTCACCTCCATCGCAGAGGTAGAGGCAGTGACCAATGAATAATCCGCCAACCACCGCATCACTCAGGGATAATTATGGCCGCACAAGCTAGCAAGGAAGTGATCTACGCCTGGGAAGGCACGGACAAAAAAGGCAAAAAAATCAAAGGCGAAGTCAAGGCCAGCGGTGAAGCGTTTGTGAATGCCACCTTGCGTCGCCAGGGCATTACCGTTACCAAGATCAAAAAACAGAGCAGCCTGAAATCTGGCGGCAAGGTGAAGGAAAAGGATGTCACCCTGTTTACGCGCCAACTGGCCACCATGATGAAAGCCGGGGTTCCTCTACTGCAAGCTTTCGAAATTGTTGGCAAAGGCCATAACAATCCCGCCGTTTCCAAACTGCTCGGTGACATCAAATCGGATGTGGAAACTGGTAGCAGCCTGAGTCAGGCGTTCCGCAAATACCCACTGTACTTCGATGCCTTGTACTGCAACCTCGTAGGGGCTGGTGAACAAGCCGGTATCCTGGACTCACTGCTTGATCGGCTGGCGACCTACAAAGAAAAAATTCTCGCGATTAAAAGCAAGATCAAGTCGGCGCTGTTTTACCCCGTGTCGATTATTGTTGTCGCCTTTATCATCACCGCCGTCATCATGATTTTCGTGATCCCGGCATTCAAGGAGCTATTCAGCAGCTTTGGCGCGGACCTGCCAGCCCCGACCCTCGTCGTCATGGCCATTTCAGACTTTTTCGTCGAATACTGGTGGGCCATTTTCGGTGCGATTGGCGGCGGCGTCTGGTTTTTCTTCTATTCATGGAAGCGCTCGATCAAGATGCAGGCGACCATGGATCGGCTTATCCTCAAAATCCCGGTGTTTGGTGAGCTGATACGCAAGGCCACGATTGCCAGGTTTGCCCGCACACTTTCCACCATGTTCGCCGCTGGCGTGCCGCTGGTTGAGGCTCTGGATTCCGTTGCCGGAGCATCGGGCAATCGCGTTTACTATGAAGCAACCAAGCAGATTCAAAGCGAGATCAGCACTGGTACCAGTCTTACCGTGGCCATGCAGAATGTAGAAGTATTCCCCAACATGGTTTTGCAGATGGTCGCCATTGGTGAAGAATCTGGCGCGCTGGACTCCATGCTGTCCAAAGTCGCGGATTTCTACGAAGCCGAAGTCGATGATGCCGTAGAAGCCTTATCCAGCCTGATGGAACCTATTATCATGGTCGTACTGGGCACACTGATCGGCGGGCTGGTGATCGCCATGTACCTGCCTATCTTCAAGATGGGACAAGTGGTGTAATACAGAAGCCAAAGAATGCTGGGAAATCAGTTAAGGTGGGTTCCTAGTGAATCAGCCACAAAAAAAAGAGGCGGTCTCCCGCCTCTTTTTTTTATTGCTCCCCAAACGTCAGCCGGCTGTTATTTCTTGGCTGGGGTGCTACTCATGGCTTTTTCAATATCCTTGGCAGGGTAGGCGCCCAGCATGCGTTTGCCATCTGCAAAAATCAGCGTTGGCGTGCTCACCACCCCCAGTTTGCGACCGAGCTCGGCGGATTTATCAATCGCGGAGGTGTCACAATTTCCGGCTTTGGCCAGTTGCCCATTCAGCACCCAATCCTGCCAGGCCTTGGCACGGTCAGCTGCGCACCAGATGGCCTTGGACTTATTCACGGCATCCGGATGCAATTGCTCCAGCGGATAGAGGAAGGTGTAGATGGTGACATCGTTGATATTCACCAACTCTTTTTGCTCAAGCCGTTTGCAATAAGGGCAGTCGGGGTCAGAAAACACGACCAGCTTGCGGCTGCCATTGCCCTTAACCACCTTGATGGCCTGGTCCAGCGGCAAGGAAGAGAAATCCACCTTGGTCAGCTCATCCAGACGCTCACCGGTCACATCGCGCTTGGTCTTGGGTTCAATAAGGCGGCCATCAGCAATCAGAAAACTGAACTTATCATCGGTGTAAATGATCTGGCCGTCCAGAAACACTTCGTACAGCCCGGCATAAGTGGTTTTGGTAATGCTTTCAACCCGCACTTTGGGATACGTGGCTTCAATCGCCTTGCGCAGGCTGGCTTCATCGGCGTGGACATTCAGACTGAACGCCGCGACCAGCATCATTCCCATCAACTTCTTAATCATGAAATATCCTTAATCAAACTGCTTAAATAATAGCGTGCTGTATCAGCGACTTTTTCAGTGCAGATTGCTCTACCAGTCGCATGCCATGATTACGCAGACGCCTTAACAACGGGTGCTCCGTGGCAAACAGCAACTGCAAACCATGCGTCAATCCCTGCAACGATACCATATCCGTCTTGCGCGACCGCTCGTAGTGACGCAAAAGGTGAAGATCACCCCATCCCTGCAAAGCATGCCGCCTGGTCAGAGTCTGCATCAGGGAAATCACATCACGAAAGCCCAGATTGACTCCCTGCCCGGCGAGTGGATGCACCTGATGTGCGGCATCCCCCACCAGCGCCAGATGCGGTGCTACCAGCGCATGCGATGTCTGCTTGACCAGCGGGAAAGCAGCTGCAGGCGTAATGAGCCGCAAGGCCCCCAACACATGCTGACCGGCTTCAGCCACGCAGGCTTCAAGGGCTGCCGCATCCAGAGCAAGCAATTCCTTTGCCCTCTCCGTGGACCAGACAATCGAAATGCGGTTCCCGGGTAAAGGCAGCCAGGCGAGAATTCCATCCTTGTTCAGCCATTGCCGCGCGATATTGCCATGCGGCAATGCCGTTTCAAAATTCGCCACCAGCCCCTGCTGAGCATACACATGCTTATCGCTGCTTATCCCCGCCTGCTGACGCACCCAGGAAGCGCCGCCATCGGCTGCCACCAGCAAGTCGGCATTGATTCTCTCACCGTTTTTCAAGGTCAACGTAGCCGCTTCGTCACTCAAAGAGGCACTCCGACATACGACCTCAAAACGCAGATCCACGGCAGCGTCGTCCAGGGTTTCCAGCAAGGCTTGCTGCAGCGCAGCGTTTTCAACAATAAAGCCCAGCTGTGGGGTGCTGATATCTTCAGCAGCAAATTGCAACTGATCTTCGGCGCTATCGCCCCAGACCATCATGCGATCAATGGGGCAAATACGTTGCGATGGGATACGCGACCACGCGCCAAGCTTATCCAGCCAGGCCGCATTTCCTGGCGTAATGGCATAGATACGGCTATCCCAGCCATCCGGGTTAGCCAGCGCTGGCCGCGCTGAACGATCCAGCAAGACGGCCTGCATGCCCTGGCGCGTAGCAGCCAGCGCTGTTGCCAAACCGACCAGGCCACCACCAACCACCACCATCTCCGTTCGCTTCATCATCCACGGCTCCCAAAACTCATCTTGCGTACCAGCTTGTGTTTTACAAACGGCACAACATCAAGCAAGCCCAGGCCCATCCCCCGCATGCGGTTGAGCCCGACGATCTCATTGGAAAACAGGTTGACCAGAAAATCGGTAAACAGCAAACCGCGCTTGGTGTCGGTTTTGCGGCTGGCACTGTAGGCCTTGAACATGTCCGGACTCCCCCATGCCGCAGGGGATGTTTCGGCAATCTTTCTGGCGAGCTCCCAGGCATCGCGCAGCCCCACATTGAAACCCTGCCCAGCCACGGGATGCATGGTCTGAGCGGCATTGCCGATCACCACCAGATGCGGCGCGGTAACCGGATCAAGGTAGGAAAGTTTAAGCGGAAAGCTCATGCGCTTTTCCACCTGTAGAAATCGTCCTACGCGATCGCCAAAATGCTCATGCAACTGCTGCAGGAAGACATCATCCGGCAACTCAAGCAAAGCATGGACGGCGGCCGCCTCCCCGGTCCATACCAGTGAAAAATCCCGCGGCCCATTAGGCAGCAATGCGACCGGGCCATCCGGCGTGAATCGCTCATAGGCAATATTGTCATGGGCCAACTCAGCACGCACCTTGGTGACCAGTGCATCATGTCCATAATGCTTGGTTTCGCGCTTCAGTCCAAGTATATCGCCCAGGCTACGCCCCCCATCAGCGAGCACAACCAGCTTGCCAGTCAAGGTATGCGTGACGCCATGCTGCCGGTAGATCACCTCGCCATGCTCAGCGGATGGCGTAATGGTCAGCACCTCGGCCTCATGGCGGATATCGGTCTCGTTGTCCTGCTGCAGGGCGTAATCAAGAACCCGGGTCAGATGGCCATAGGAAAGCACATACCCCAGTGCTGACTGGCCGTGCTCTTCCGCCCGCAAACGTGAGCGGCCCAGGCTGCCACGTTGGGAAATATGAATCGTGTTGATAGCAGTGGCCTGCTCTGCGAGCTGGCCCCACAAGCCGAGCTTTTCCAGTATCACCCGCGTGCCATAGGATAGTGCCAGCGCACGCTGATCCGCATGCGCAGCACCTGGCGCGCGTGCCTCCAGCAAGGTGGCGCGCAGCCCCTGCTGCCGCAGGGTCAGTGCCAGAGTAGCGCCAACCGGGCCGCCGCCTACGATAATGATATCGGACTGATCGCTCATGATGTCCTCATCAGTTCTTCAATCGCAGCCACCGTCTTGGGCGCAGCTTCGGTAATGATGTCGCAGCCCTCAGCCGTCACCAACGCATCATCTTCAATGCGGATGCCGATGTTCCAGAAGGCCTCCGGCACACCCTCGGCCGGGCGAATGTAACATCCAGGCTCTACCGTCAGCATCATGCCCGGCTGCAATGTGCGCCATTCGCCATCGCACTTGTACTCCCCGGCATCATGCACATCGAGGCCCAGCCAATGACCGGTGCGATGCATGTAAAACTGGCGATAATCGCCTGACTCCAGCACCGCATCCACCGTGCCGCGGCACAGGCCCAGATCAATAAAGCCTTGCGCCAATACCTTGAGCGCGGCTTCATGCGGCGCGTTCCAATGCGATTGCGGGTTGACCTGGGCGATGGCGGCGTATTGCGCCGCCAGCACCAGTTCGTAAACATCCTTCTGCGCGGCACTGAACCGGCCATTGACCGGAAAGGTACGTGTAATGTCCGAAGCATAACCATCCAGCTCGCAGCCCGCGTCGATCAACAACAGATCGCCGTCGTTGAGCGGCGCATTGTTGGCGATGTAATGCAGTACGCAGGCATTTGCTCCGCCTGCCACGATGGAGGTATACGCCGGATACTGGCTGCCATGGCGATAAAAAGTGTGCAGCAACTCGGCTTCAATTTCGTATTCATGCTTGCCGGGTTTGGTGGCCTGCATGGCACGCGCATGCGCCTCTGCGGAGATCACCGCGGCGCGGCGCATGGTGGCAATCTCCTGCGGCGACTTGATAAGCCGCATCTCATCCAGCAAGGCTCTCACATCGCGAATCGCAGCCGGCGCGCTGACCCCAGCCCGGCCCTGACTGCGCAATTGATTGATCCATCCTGTCACACGTTGATCCCAGGCCGCATCGGCGCCCAGGCTGAAGTAAAGCTCTGGCTGATTGGCGAGCAAGGCCAGGATGCGGGTATCCAGTTCGCTGATGGAATACGCTTCGTCGACACCAAACTCCGCCAGCGCACCGGCAGGACCATGCCGGAAACCATCCCATATCTCGCGCTCCATATCCTTGTCGCGGCAGAACAGGATGCTTTTGGGGCTGTCGCCCGCAATCACCACAATCACAGCCTCGGGCTCGGTAAAAGCCGTCAGGTAGTAAAAATAGCTGTCATAGCGGTAGGGATAATGAGTGTCCCGATTGCGCAAGGCCTCGGCCGCGGTGGGAATAATGGCGATGCCCTGCCCCATGCGACTGGCAAGGGTGGCACGTCGGGATTGCAAATGCGGTATATCTAGCATGGCATAACCTTAAGCATGTGACTCATTCAGATAAGCATCCAGCTGGGCCAGCTGGGCGGGCGTGCCGATATTGTCCCAAACGCCCGAAAAATGCCGGCCAGCCAGTCGCCCGCTGGAAATCGCTGCCTTGAACAGAGGCAACATGGGCATGCTCGTCCCGGCGGGTACGCTGGCAAAAAAAGCGGGCTGAAAAACACCAATATTGGCATAGGTCAGTTTGGGATTGCCATCCAGCTGAATGAAACCATTGACCAGACCAAAATCCCCAGCAGCATGCCAGGATGGATTGTCCACCATCCACAGACTGGCCAGTGCAGCATCTCCTTCTGCCAGCACACCTTCACTTAACTGCCGGTAATCCGCTTCGACATAAATATCGCCACTGATCACCAGAAAGGGCGCATCGCCCAGCAAAGGCAAGGCCGCCGCGACACCGCCTGCGGTTTCCAGCGCCTCGGCTTCACGCGAGTATTCTATCGACAGGCCCCAGGCGTTGCCGTTCCCCAGTGTCCGCTCAATTTGCTCGCCCAGATAGGCATGATTAATGACAACCTCGGAAAAACCTGCCGCGGCCAGATGTTCGAGATGATGAACGATAAGAGGCTTGCCACCTGCTTTCAATAATGGCTTGGGGGTATGGTCAGTCAGCGGGCGCATACGGGAGCCCCGCCCTGCAGCCAGAATCATGGCACGCATCAGAAGGTTAGGCCCTGCTGCGGCGCAACATCATGCAACTGATCAAGCAGGCGCCACATGGGACGCAACTCGGTATAGCGGGCACAAACCCGGCGCAAATATTCCAGCACCAGTGGCATATCCTTGAGATAGCCATCCTTGCCATCACGGTAATTCAGGCGGGCAAAAATCCCCAGCACCTTGATGTGGCGCTGCGCCCCCATGAACTCAAAATCACGATAAAACTCGGAAAAATCCCGTGGCACTGGCAAACCAGCATCGCGCGCAGATTGCCAGTAGCGCACTGTCCAATCCAGCACCTGCTCTTCTTCCCAGGCAATGTAAGCATCCTTGAACAGGGAAACCAGATCATAGGTGACCGGACCATAAACAGCATCCTGAAAATCGAGTACGCCGGGGTTAGGCTCGCACAGCATCAGGTTGCGGGCATGGTAATCACGATGCACATACACTTGGCCCTGGGACAAGGCGTTTTCAGTGAGGATGGCAAATGTGCGCTCCAGCACCGCCTGCTGTTTTGCATCCAGCGCAATATTCAGGTGGCGCTTGACATACCAATCAGGAAAAAGATGCATCTCCCGCATCAGCAAGGCTTCGTCGTAAAGAGGGAGAACACCTGGGCGACTGGCGCGCTGCAAGGCCACCAGTGCCTGGGAGGCATCATGATACAAGGCGCCGGCACTGTCTGCCGTCAGCACTTGCAGATAGGTGGTATCACCAAGGTCACTCAGCAACAAATACCCCTGCTCCAGATCCTGTGCCAATATTTTCGGCACATTAAGGCCGGCATCCAGCAATAGTTTGGCAACATCGACAAATGGTCGGCAATCCTCCTGCGGTGGCGGCGCATCCATCGCAATCAGCGTACGGTCTGCCAGATGCACTCGAAAATAACGCCGGAAGCTGGCATCCGCCGAAGCGGTGGTCAGTTGATAAGAGGCATGGTCAAGGACCTGGTCCAGCCATGCCTGCAATTGGGTCAATCGCATGGGATAAAGATTTCCTGACAAAATTAACACTTGTGGCAACGCCTGCAAATGCTTGCGTGACGCGGTTTTCACGCTATCAGCGACAAAGATATGCATTGCCTAAAAATTGAATTTATGCGATTTTATCACCCTATAACAAAGTCTCACCCACACTTTTTGCGTAGCCCAACCACAGTGAAAATCCGCCGACTACCATTTGCCGTAGCCTTCATTTGCCTCAACTACAGTTCAGTCCAAGCCGCAGAGCCATCCGAACTCGAGCAAATGGGCAGCGCTCCGTTGCAGACTGTGGGCGTCAACAGCCAGCCAGGCGAAGTGACCATTGAAGGCGACAAGCTGCAGATGAATCTGGGGCGCAAAATGAAAGCCACTGGCAACGCCTCGCTACATCAGGAAGGTCAAGATGTGTACGGCGATGTGATTGAGTACGATGAGCAAAACGAGGCCCTGCATGTACTGGGAAATGCGCGCATCGAGTCGGGCGGCGGCATCGTCACCGGCCCCGAGCTTCGCATGCAATTGCATGAAAACATAGGGGAAATGCGCGACGCCTCATTCAAGCTCAATAACCAGTTTACAGGTGTACCACTGGCAGGCGCCGCCAATCTTGGCACGACCAAGACCTTTGCTGACCCAAATGAAGTCATCACCGATAACAACTCACAGATCAGCTCGCAAAACATAGACGACAAATCCACCAGCTCACCAGGTTTTCAGAAAAAAGTAGGGGCTTCGCGTGGCGATGCTTCGGCCATTTTCTTTGAAGGCCAGGATAAAAAACGCCTCACGGATGCTCGCTACACCACCTGCGAAGTGGGTCGCGATGACTGGTATATCAAAGCCAGCGAGCTCGAACTGGATGACTATACCAAGACGGCCACGGCGCGCAATGCGCGGGTGGAGTTTTTGGATACCCCAATTCTGTATACGCCATGGATCAGCTTCTCCTTCCTGAACCAGCGTAAAACCGGCTTGCTGTCGCCCACCTTTGGCACGACATCCCGCAGTGGTTTCGAGTTGCTGACCCCGTTCTACTGGAATATCGCGCCCAATATGGATGCCACCCTGGCCACCCGCTACCTGGGTACGCGCGGGTTGCAATATCAGGGCGAATTCCGCTACCTGGGTGAATCCTACTCCGGCATTAATAATGTGGAGTATCTGCCCAGCGACGCCAGCACAGGCGATACGCGTTACTACGCTCGACTCAAGCATGACCAGCAGCTCGGAAATGGCTGGTCTGCAGGATATAACGTGGAAAAAGTATCGGATGACAAATACTTTTCGGAAATGTCCACGCGCATCACGATCACCAGCCGGGTAAATCTGCCGCAAGGTGGGTATGTTCGATATGCGGATGATGTCTGGAAATTCGACGGTATTGTTCAGAAATATCAGACGCTGGAATCCACTAGCAGTACCAGCAGCAGTGCAAGTACACGCTCCTACCCATACGAACGCCTGCCGCAACTGACCCTGACGGGTAATGATGACATTGGTCCGTTTAACACCAATTTGTACACACAGTGGTCAAGCTTCGATCGTGACTCATCCAAAACCAGAATAAATCTGGCCGCGGATAATCAGAATTTGTTTACCCAGGTCACAGGCAATCGCTATACGGCCTACCCCAGCATCAGCCTGCCCATGGCAAAACCGTATGGCTACATCACGCCAAAACTGGGCGTGCACTACACCAGCTACAGCCTGAATAACAATACGGACTGGCGGATTGAAACCGATGACGGGGTCACAACACAGACGGGCACCTTCCGCTCTACTAACCGCACCCTGCCCATCGCCAGCCTGGATAGCGGACTGTACTTTGACCGGCAAATGCGCGTGGTAAACAACAGCTACACCCAGACGCTTGAACCACGCCTTTACTATGTCTATATCCCCTATCGCGACCAGTCCATGATTCCGGTGTTCGACTCCGCCGAATCAGACCTCAGCATGAACACGATTTTCCTTGAGAATCAGTTTACGGGCGGTGATCGCATCAACAACGCCAACCAGCTGACGCTGGCAGTCACCTCCCGTATGCTCGACAATCGGACGGGCGAACAGCGCCTGGCCGCGACCATTGGTCAGCGTTTTTACTTTGCTGACCAGAAAGTCGGCATCCCCGGAGCCAATCTGCGCACAGGCGATTCTTCGGATATTGTGACAGCGCTCACCGCCAAACTGCTCAACAAGTGGAGCCTGGATACGGCATGGCAGTTCAATACTGACCGCAGCCGCACCACCAAGGCCAACATCGGCGCCCGTTACAATCCCGAGCCCGGCAAAGTGCTGAATATCGGCTACCGTTATACCGAAGAGCGTCTGGAGCAGGTCAACCTTTCCAGCCAATGGCCCTTGGGCAATGGCTGGTATGGCTTGGGCCGCTGGAACTACTCCCTGCGTGAAGACCGCCCGATTGAAGGCCTGGCGGGTCTTGAATATAACGCAGGCTGCTGGCAAGCCCGTACGGTATTGCAACGCGTATCTACCGCCACTGCCAACGCCAACTACGCTTTCTTTATCCAGCTGGAACTTGGCGGGCTCGCCTCTATTGGTTCCAATCCGTTAACCCTGCTAAACCGGGGTATTCCTGGCTATACCAGCACAGGCTTGATCTCCGACACCGTTCAGCAACAACCATCCTCCTATGAGTAATATGACCATTAAAAACTGCCTGATGGCAGGCTTGTTCCTGTGGGTTGGCGCCCTGTTTCCACATGTTGCCATCGCTGCACAGGAAGGCTCTGTCAACAAGATTGACCGTATCGTGGCCGTCGTCGACCAGGGTGTCATCACCGAAAAAGAGTTAAACGACCGCATTGAAATCGTCAGTGCGCAACTGGAAAAGCAAGGCAACCAGTTACCACCTCGCAATGTGCTGGAAAAACAGATACTGGAGCGCCTGATCAACGACCGGCTGCAACTTCAATATGCCGCACAGACCGGCCTGCGCGTAGACGATGACCAGTTGGACAAGACCATCATGCGTATCGCCGAGCAAAACAAGATGGGCGTGCCTGAGTTCAAGGAAGCCCTGGCGGCCGAAGGCATTGTCTACAAGAAATTCCGCGAAGACATCCGCAATGAAATCCTGCTGGCCCGCTTGCGCGAGCGTGAAGTGGACAACCGCGTCAATGTGACCGAATCCGAGGTGGACAACTTCCTGACCACGCAATCCTCTCGCCAGGATTCGTCGGATGAATATGAAATCTCCCACATCCTCATCCGCGCACCGGAAGATGGATCGCCCGAGGACCTCAAGCGCCTGCGCGAGAAGGCAGAAGATGCCCTGAAGAAACTGCAGGCCGGTGAAGACTTCGGCCAGGTATCTGCCCGCGTCTCCGATGCGCCCAATGCACTCGAAGGTGGCAAGCTGGGATGGAAAACCGCAGCGCAGGTACCCGCCTTGTTTCTGGAAGCACTTAAGCCCATGCAGGTCGGCCAGTTATCCGGCATTCTGCGCAGCCCTAATGGCTTCCATATTCTGAAGCTCACCGACCGCCGCGGCGGCAATACCTCCACCATGGTGCAGCAAACGCACACCCGCCACATCCTGATCAAGACCAGCGAAGTGCTGTCGGAAACAGAAGCCAAGCGCAAGATTGATGGCATCAAGCAGCTCATTGATAACGGTGAGGATTTTGGTGAGGCGGCAAAACGGTATTCCAACGACGGCTCGGCAGCCAATGGTGGCGACCTTGGCTGGGTTAACCCGGGTGACACCGTTCCACAATTTGAAAAAGCCATGAATGCCTTGCAGCCAGGCCAGATCAGTGACGCCGTGCGTTCGCCTTTTGGCTGGCACCTGATTCAAGTGCTGGAACGCCGCAACCAGGACATGACACGTGAAGCGGAACGCATGAAAGCGCGTCAGGAAATCCGTCAGCGCAAAGCCGATGAAGCTTATCAGGACTGGGTGCGCGAACTGCGTGACCGTGCCTATGTCGAGCTGCGCCTGGAAGACAAATATTAAGCAGTGGACAGGCGCTTACCCCATATAGCCATTACTGCGGGCGAGCCAGCCGGCATAGGTCCGGATTTGTGTGTGATGCTGGCCAGTCAGCCGCTGGCCGCGTGCGTCACCGTCATTGCGGACCGCGATCTGCTCACGGCACGCGCGCAACAACTGAGCTTGCCCCTTACGATCACCTCCAACGAAACGTCCCCTTCCCTGCACCGGGGCAATGGTGAGCTGCGGGTGCACCATACCCCGCTAACCGCCCCGGCCATCGCAGGCACACTGGATGCGCGCAACAGCGCCTATGTACTGCGCACGCTCGAGATCGCCCTGCAAGGCTGCGCCAATGGCGCTTTCAACGCCATGGTCACCGCCCCCGTGCATAAAGGGGTGATCAACGATGCAGGCATTGCCTTTACCGGCCACACCGAGTTTCTGGCAGAAAAAACCGGCACCGCGCAAGTGGTGATGATGCTGGTAGGCGGCGGCATGCGCGTGGCGCTGGCCACCACCCACTTACCCCTCACGGCGGTCAGTGCCGCCATTACACGCCGCAGCCTGGAAACCACGCTGCGCATCCTGCATCACGACCTGATCCATAAATTCGGCATCGCCCAGCCGCGCATTCTGGTGGCAGGGCTGAATCCGCACGCCGGTGAAGGTGGTTATCTCGGCGATGAAGAAATCACCACGATTACCCCCGTGCTGGATCAGCTGCGCAGCGAAGGCATGCTGCTGCAAGGTCCGCTACCGGCGGATACCCTGTTTGCCCCCCATCATCTGCAGCACGGCGATGCGGTACTGGCGATGTATCACGACCAGGGCCTGCCCGTACTCAAACACGCCAGCTTCGGCGGCGGCGTTAACGTCACGCTGGGGCTGCCCATCCTCCGTACTTCGGTAGACCATGGCACCGCACTCGACCTTGCCGGCACGGGCAAAGCCAACGCTGGCAGCCTGCTGGCCGCCATCCAGCTTGCCATTGAACTCTCACAGAAAACATCCGCTTCCGCATGAAACATGTAGCAAAAAAACGCTTCGGCCAGAACTTTCTCACCGACCAGGCCATCATCACCAGCCTGGTCAATGCCATCGCCCCGCAACCGAATGACCTCATGGTCGAAATCGGCCCCGGTCTTGGCGCCCTGACTCAGCCCTTGCTACAACGGCTGGAAAACCTGCACGTGGTGGAAATTGACCGCGACATCATCGCCTGGATGGAAAAGCACTACGCCCCCGGCAAAGTCACCATCCACAACATGGATGCGCTGAAGTTTGATTTCGCCAGCATCGCTCCCCGGCTACGCGTGGTGGGCAACCTGCCATACAACATTTCCACGCCGATTCTGTTTCATCTGCTGGACAATGTGGATCACATCATCGACATGCACTTCATGCTGCAAAAGGAAGTGGTCGAGCGCATGGTCGCCGAGCCGTCGAGCGCGGCTTATGGGCGATTGTCGGTCATGCTGCAATACCATTTGCACATGGAATATCTGTTCACCGTGCCGCCGGAAGCCTTTGACCCGGCCCCCAAGGTGGAATCCGCCTTTGTACGCTGCGTGCCGCATACCGAGCTGCCATTTCCAGCCAAGGATTACGCACTGTTTTCTCGCGTGGTGGCGACCGCATTCGGCCAGCGCCGCAAGACCCTGCGCAATACACTCAAGGGTCTGCTGGATGACGCAGGCTTTGAAGCGCTGGGCATCGATTCGCAGTGGCGCGCAGAAAATCTGCCGCTCTCGGCATTTGTCAGCATCGCCAACTACCTCGTTTGATATAATCGCGGTTTCGATTCCGCACTCAGTACAAAAAAGGAACCTCACGTGAGACTGATACTTCTTGGCGCTCCCGGCGCCGGTAAAGGCACCCAGGCCAATTTCATCAAGGAAAAATTCAATATTCCGCAAATTTCCACCGGTGACATGCTGCGCGCAGCAGTCAAGGCAGGCACGCAACTGGGTCTGGAAGCCAAGAAATTCATGGATGCAGGCGGTCTGGTGCCGGATGAAGTCATCATCGGGCTGGTCAAGGAACGCATCAAGGATGACGACTGCAAGGCCGGTTTCCTGTTTGATGGCTTTCCACGCACCATTCCGCAAGCCGAAGCCATGAAGCAAGCAGGTGTTGGCATCGATTACGTCGTGGAAATCGACGTGCCAGACGAAGCGATTGTCGAGCGCATGAGCGGACGCCGCTCACACCCGGCTTCCGGCCGTACCTATCACGTCAAATTCAACCCGCCCAAGGTCGAAGGCAAGGACGACATCACCGGCGAAGATCTGGTGCAGCGTGAAGATGACAAGGAAGAAACCGTGCAAAAGCGTCTGCAGGTTTACCATGAGCAGACCGAACAACTGATCGGCTACTACTCCGACTGGTCAAAGTCTGGCACCGGCGGCGCACCACAATACGTCAAGGTGAATGGCCTGGGCGACATGAACAAGATCCGCGACAGCATTTTTGATGCCTTGAAGTAAGCTGTTTACTGCATCTTGCGTTTCAGCAAAAAGCCCGCTTGCGCGGGCTTTTTTTCATGGCGCATGCAAGCGCATGTTTTTACGCCGCAGTCTGACATGGCCTACGGCTTCAAGGTATAATTTTAGCTTTATAAATCATTACAAAAGCCCACGTCCTCATGCAGCAGCAGTATCCTTTCCGCGAAATTGAACAACAGGCCCAGCAATACTGGGAAACCCATCAGACATTTGCCGCCAGCGAGCAAAGCGACAAGCCAAAATACTATTGCCTGTCGATGTTCCCTTACCCCAGCGGCCGCCTGCACATGGGCCATGTGCGCAACTACACGATTGGTGACGTATTAAGCCGTTTTCACCGCATGAAAGGCTTTAACGTCATGCAGCCCATGGGCTGGGATGCCTTCGGCCTGCCCGCAGAAAATGCCGCGATCAAAAACAATGTGGCGCCGGCTGGCTGGACCTATAGCAATATCGAGCACATGAAAACCCAGCTGAAATCGCTGGGGCTGGGCATAGACTGGCAGCGCGAGATCGCCACCTGCAAGCCGGAATACTACCGCTGGGAACAATGGCTGTTTACCGAGTTGTTCAAGAAAGGCCTGATCTACAAAAAGACCGCCACCGTGAACTGGGATCCGGTCGACCAGACCGTGCTGGCCAATGAGCAGGTGATTGATGGTCGTGGCTGGCGTTCAGGCGCGATTGTTGAGAAGCGCGACATCCCGCAATATTTCATGAAGATCACCGCCTACGCCGATGAGCTGCTGGCGGACCTCGACAAACTGGAGGGCTGGCCCGAGCAGGTCAAGACCATGCAGCGCAACTGGATAGGCAAGAGCTACGGCTGTGAAGTCGAGTTCCCGATTCTGGATGCGGCAGGCAACGCCACCGCAGACACCCTCAAGGTGTACACCACCCGTCCGGATACGCTAATGGGCGCCACCTATGTGGCGGTTGCCGCCGAGCACGCACTGGCTACCCAGGCAGCGGCCAACAACCCTGCCCTGCAAGCCTTTATTGCTGAATGCAAGATGGGCAGCGTGGCCGAAGCCGACCTTGCTACTGCCGAGAAAAAAGGCATGGCGACTGGCCTGTTTGTAGCCCACCCGCTGACCGGTGAAAAGCTGCCGGTGTGGATCGCCAACTATGTGCTGATCAGCTACGGCGAAGGCGCGGTGATGGCCGTGCCTGCGCACGATGAGCGGGACTTCGAGTTTGCTGGCAAATATGAGCTGCCGGTGAAAGCCGTGATTCGCCCCGTCGACGACGAGCTCAGCCTGCCATTGACCGCCGCTTATACCGAACACGGCATCCTGTTTGAATCGGGTGAGTTTGACGGACTGGATTTCGATGGCGCATCTGCCGCCATTGCCGCCGCCCTCAGTGCCAAAAACCTCGGCAAGCGCCGCACGCAATACCGCCTGCGCGACTGGGGCATTTCACGTCAGCGCTACTGGGGTTGCCCTATCCCCATCATCCACTGCGAAAGCTGTGGCGAAGTCCCCGTGCCCGCCGAGCAACTGCCGGTGGTTCTGCCAGAAGACGTGGTGATGGATGGCGTCGGTTCGCCGATCAAGAAAGACCCGGGCTTCTACGAAACCACCTGCCCGACTTGTGGCGGCAAGGCCACACGCGAAACCGACACGCTGGATACTTTCTTCGAATCCTCATGGTATTACGCCCGTTACGCCAGCTTTGATGCGGACAAGGCCATGGTCGACGAGCGTGCCAACTACTGGCTGCCGGTGGATCAATACATAGGCGGGATTGAGCATGCCATTCTGCATCTGCTTTATGCGCGCTTCTTCAACAAGCTGATGCGCGATGTCGGCCTGCTCAAGAACGACGAGCCATTCAACAAGCTGCTGACGCAAGGCATGGTGCTGAAAGATGGCAGCAAGATGTCGAAGTCCAAGGGCAACACGGTGGATCCGCAAGCCCTGATTGAGCAATACGGCGCCGATACCGCCCGCCTGTTCATGATGTTTGCCGCCCCTCCCGAGCAAAGCCTGGAGTGGTCAGACGCAGGCGTGGAAGGCGCGCACCGCTTCCTGAAGCGCGTGTGGGCGGCCGTGGCTACCCATGTGGAACAAGGCGTAGTGTCGGCATATACCGCCGCCGCATCGACTGGCGAACTGAACGCAGAATTGAAAACCCTGCGCCGCCAGCTGCACCTGACCATTGAAAAAATCAGCGATGATTATGGTCGCCGTCATGCCTTCAACACGGCGATTGCCGCCGTGATGGAGCTGATGAATGCCTATGCCAAGCTGGAAGGGCAAGATGATGTGACCCGCAGTGTGCGCCAGGAGGTGCTGGAACACGCCATCCTGTTGCTGTCGCCGATTGTGCCGCATATCAGCCAAGCCTTGTGGAGCGAGCTTCGCCCGGGTAGCCAGATTATGGATGCTGCATGGCCGGTGGCCGATCAGGCTGCCTTGGTGCAGGATGACATCACGCTGGTCTTGCAGGTGAATGGCAAGCTGCGCGGCAACATGACCGTGCCAAAAACGCTGGACAAAGCCAGCATCGAGCAACTGGCGCTGCAACATGAGAGCTTGCAAAAACATCTGGCCGAAGGCACTGTACGCAAGATCATTGTGGTACCGAACAAACTCGTCAACATTGTAGTGGGATAGTCCATGCACAGAATGCGTAACGGCGTTAACCCTTTTATTGGCTCCGGATTTTCCGGCCTCTCCGTACTGCTCTTGCTGATCAGTCTGGTGCTGGCCGGCTGCGGTTTTCAGATGCGTGGCACCGCCAACCTGGCATTCAAGAATCTCTACATGCAGGGCGCAAAAACCAGCATAGACAAGCCCTTGAAAAAATCCCTGGCCATCAATGGCGTAACCGTTGTGCAGGACAAGGAAAAATCCCAACTGATGCTGGAGATGATCGGCGAAAAAACAGAAAAACGCATTCTGTCCTTGAGCGGTACCGGTCTGGTTCGTGAGTTTGATCTTTACTACCGTGTTTACTTTCGTCTGAAAGACCCGGACAGCGATGTCTGGGGACCGGAACAAATGATCGAGCAGCGCCGTGACTACTCCTATAGCGATGCTGAACTGCTGGCGAAACAGGGCGAAGAGTTGCGGCTTTATGATGACATGCGCACAGACGCGACACGCGAACTGTTGCGTCGCCTGGTGGTGCAAAAACCGGGCAACCTGCAAGCGCCCAAGCTCTGATGCGTCTACCGGCAGAGCAACTCGCCAAGCATCTTGAAAAGGGCCTGGAGCCCATCTATGTGCTGACGGGCGACGAACCTTTGGCGCAACGCGAATGTCTGGATGCCATACGTGCCAAGGCACGTGCGCTGGGCTTTGATGAGCGCACCAGCCTGACCGTGGAACGCAATTTCAACTGGCAGCAGATTACGGCATTTGGCCAGTCAATTTCCCTGTTTGCCAGCCAGCGCATACTAGAATTGCATATTCCTTCTGGCAAACCTGGCACTGATGGCGGCAAGGCATTGCAGGCGATGGCCGCAAAACCTCTGCCCGATGCGGTCACCATCATCATCCTGCCCAAGCTGGATCGCGATGGTAAAAACAGTGCCTGGTTCAGTGCCCTTGAAAATGCGGCCGTCACCCTGACCTTGCAGGAAGTGGAGGCTGCTCAGCTACCGCAATGGATTGCGCGCAGACTGGCCCTGCAGCAGCAGGAAACAGATCTGGCCACGCTGGAGTTTCTGGCGCATCAGGTCGAAGGCAATCTCCTGGCCGCGCATCAGGAAATCCAGAAGCTGGGGCTCCTGTATCCGCCAGGAGCGCTCGCTGCAGAAGCCGTGCGCGACGCCGTGTTGAATGTGTCGCGCTACGATGCGTTTCAACTTGGCGAAGCCGTGCTGGCCGGTGATACCGAGCGCACTGTGCGGATACTGCAAGGCTTGCGGGATGAAGGCGTACAACCTATTGCGGTGATGAATCCGCTGCTGTGGGTGCTGAGACCGCTGGTACGCGTGAAAGAAGCCGAGACGCGCGGCGAGAATCTGAACCAGGCCATGCAGCAAGCACGGATTTACGGCGACAGGCAGGCCCTGACCCGACGAGCGCTGGCGAGACTGAGTCTGCGGCAACTGCAAGCCGCCTTGCACAAGCTGGCCGAGATCGACAAGACCGCCAAGGGCCTGATCCGTCAGGATGCCTGGCTGGAAATATCACGCCTGTGCTTCGGCCTGGCAAAAGTAAGCAGCCGCGCAGCACGGCGCACTTAAAAAAACATTCTGCTCAGGCAGCATAGAGGACACCATGGATATCAAACATTACATGCAGCAGGTAGGTCAGCAGGCACGGCAGGCATCGCGTGCCATGGCACGTGCTGACACTAATACCAAGAACCTGGCCTTGGTCACCATTGCCCAGGCCATACGGCGTCATCAGGCGGCCCTGCTGGCCGCCAACCAGGCGGATCTGGATCGCGCCAAGGCAAATGGCATGGAAGCCGCCATGCTGGATCGCCTGGCCTTGAGCGAAAAATCCATCGCCACCATGGCAGAGGGGCTGGAGCAGATCGCCTCCCTGCCCGACCCTATCGGCGAAATGTCCGATTTCAAATACCGGCCTTCTGGCATCCAGATCGGGCGCATGCGGGTGCCACTGGGCGTCATCGGCATCATTTACGAGGCACGTCCCAATGTGACAGTGGATGCGGCCGGGCTGTGCATCAAGTCCGGCAATGCCGCCATCCTGCGCGGCGGCTCCGAAGCCATTGAGTGCAACCGTGCCCTGGCCAAGCTGGTGCACGAAGGCCTGCACGCTGCAGGCCTGCCTGCCGCGGCCGTACAAGTGGTGGAAACCACGGACCGTGCCGCCGTGGGCGAGTTGATCACCATGAAAGAATACGTGGATGTGATTGTGCCACGCGGTGGCAAGGGCCTGATTGAGCGCATCTCGAACGAAGCACGCATTCCCGTCATCAAGCATCTGGATGGCAATTGCCATGTGTATGTGGATGACAGCGCCGACCTCGATAAAGCGGTGCGCATCCTGGAAAATGCCAAGACCCAGCGTCTGGGCACCTGCAACACGGCGGAATCATTACTGGTCGCGCGCGGCATTGCCGCTGAAGCCCTGCCAAAACTGGCGGCCATGCTGACAGCCAAAGGCGTGGAAATTCGTGGCTGCGATGAAACGCGTGCCCTGGTGCCAGAAGCCAACGTCGCTACCGAAGAGGATTACTACACGGAATATCTGGCCGCGATCATTTCGTGCAAGGTGGTCAACGATGTAGATGAGGCGATTGCCCATATCAACCACTATTCATCGCAGCATACTGAAGCCATCGTCACGGAGAACTACACCCGTGCGCGGCAGTTCCTGCGCGAAGTGGATTCCAGCAGCGTCATGGTCAATACATCGCCACGCTTTGCCGATGGCTTTGAATATGGCCTGGGCGCCGAAATCGGCATCTCGACCGACAAACTGCATGCGCGGGGACCTGTAGGTCTTGAGGGGCTGACCTCGCTCAAGTACGTGGTATTTGGCGACGGCCAGGTTCGGGCCTGATCCTCCATCCCACATGAAACGCCGCCCATGAAATCCCCTGCAGTCATCGGTATCCTGGGCGGCACCTTCAACCCACTGCATCTGGGTCACCTGCGCATGGCGGAGGAGCTGGCCGATGCCATAGGCCTGGAGCAGGTGCGCTTTATGCCTGCTGCGCATCCGCCGCACCGCGCGGAGCCCGAGGTTAGCTCGGTGCATCGCGTTGCCATGGTACAGCTGGGCATCGCGGGCAATCCACGTTTTGTGGTGGATACACGCGAGCTGGAGCGCTCCGGGCACTCTTACACCATTGATTCCCTGATATCGCTGAGAGCCGAACTGGGAGAGCGCGTATCCCTATGCTGGCTGCTGGGCAGCGATGCCTTTTTGGGTTTATCCAGCTGGCATCGCTGGCAAGAGTTGCTGGAGTATTGTCACCTGGTCGTAGCCTATCGGCCCGGCCCGGCCGAAATCCATGCCGACCTTAGCCCGGAGCTACGCAGCCTGCTCGGCAAACGCCAGACCCACGACACCGCCCGCTTGCACCAGAAACCCGCCGGACATATTTACCTGCAGGACATCACCGCGCTGGACATTTCAGCGACCCATATCCGCGCCACGCTGGAGCAAGGCTTGAGCGTGCGCTATCTGCTGCCAGACAGCGTGCTGGCATACATCAATCAGCACAAGCTTTATCGGGATAACGCCTGAAGACTGCCGTCAGGGCAGTTATAGAGAATGAGGCTTGGCAAACGCCAGGCCTAAGCAGCTGTGATCAATCCGTCAGCAATGCGAGATCAAGCAGAGCACTCACCTGCCGAAAATCCGGCTGATGCGAAGTCGATACATCAGAACTGGCCCCAGCCTGCCACGGCACCATCCCCAGACAAGGCGCCTGTAGCCGTTGCTGCAAGGCGGCGATGTTTTCCTGCGGCATCGCCATGTCGGGATCAATGCGGTTGCCCACCCAGCCCTGCAGGCGCAAGCCTCGCGACACGATGGCTTCCTGTGTCAGCAAGGCATGATTCAGGCAACCGAGTCGCAAGCCCACCACCAGGATAACAGGCAAGCCCAGGGCCACAGCAAGGTCAGCCGTATCCAGCGTCTCGCCCAGCGGCACGCAAAAGCCGCCTACTCCTTCCACAATCACACGCTCCGCCTCGGCCTCCAGGTCGTGAAACCTCTGCAGCAGCACGTCAAGCACAATCGGGGTATTGGCCTGCTGCGCCGCGATATGTGGCGCAACAGGCGGAATAAAGGCATACGGGTTGATACGCTCCCGCGCCATCTGCAGATTGCTGGCCGCCCGCAGCATGGCGACATCGTCATTGTGCAGCTCGCCATCACGCCACTCACAGCCGGCCGCTACCGGCTTCATGCCAACCGAGCGCATGCCCTGGGCAGCAAAGCCATGCACCAGCGCACTGGAGATCAGGGTCTTGCCAACGCCGGTATCCGTGCCGGTCACAAACCAGGCCTTGCTGTTATTGGGAGTATTCTGCATCTGGTGAATCAGGACGTTTATGTGGAAGAGGATGTGCGTGGACGAAACTGCACAGGCGACAGCCCATCTGGCAGCGCCACTCGCGGCTGGGGTTTCCAGGCATGGCCGTAGATCACCTCGTATGTGGCAGGCAACTTGCCATCGCGCCGGAAAGATTCATAGCGTGCCTGCACCTGCTGCAAAAAGCCCCGCCCCTGCAAGCCACGATGGCGGCCTTCAGCCGCGTTGTGAGCACCGATGGCCTTGAGGTCACGCATCACGCCCATGACGTCATCATAGGTCAGCTCGAAATACTCCACATCCAGCACCGGCGCATTGAAACCCGCCCGCACCAGGGCATCGCCTATGTCATGCATATCGATAAAGCGACTAACGGTGACATGGCTGTCATCCAGACGCGTCGCTGCGCGCAGTTCTTTCAGGGTGTCCGGCCCCAGCGTGCTGAACATCAGCAGCCCTTCCGGCTTCAACACGCGCTGCATCTCGCCAAACGCCTGATCAAGATCATTGCACCATTGAATCGCCATGTTGGACCACACCAGATCCATGCTGGCGGCTGCCAGCGGCAGGCGTTCAATATCCGCACACACCGCATGGCGCCGGTCAAAGCCAAACAGCCGTTGCACCAGCGAGCGCGCCGCCATGGTCTTTTTGAGCATGCCCATGGCGATATCCAGCGAGATCACCTGACTCTGACGATAGCGGGCGGACAAGGCTGCACTGGCATGCCCTGTCCCACAACCTGCATCCAGTACCGCCTGAGGAGTCAGTTTGACCAGATCCAGCCGCTGCAGCATGCGCTCGCGCACTTCCCGTTGCAGCAGGGCCGCCGCATCATAGGTGCCAGCCGCCCGGTCAAACGAACGGCGCACGCGGGCCTTGTCTATCAGGTAAGCATCCGTCGTCATGGCTGACGCTCTAAGGGATGGTTCGCCTTGCCGGGCTCAAGAAATTCGTCAATCGCGTGTACAAACTGGTCCGGGTGCGAGAGGAAAGGCGCGTGGCCAGCGCCGGCAATGACGCGCAGACGTCCAAATGGCAAGTGTTGCGACAACCAGTGCGCTGCTTGCACCGGGGCCAGCGTATCGCGATCACCGTGGATCAGCAGCACGGGTTTATGCAAATGGGAAATCTCGTGACGCAAGTCGTTTTCCAGCAGGATATGCAGCGCTTTCTGCAGCGAGCCCGCCGTCGGCACCGGACGCTCAGAAAATGTCGAGCGCAATTGCTTGACCGTGGCGCGGGCATCGCTGGAACCCATGCATTGCAGCGTCAGGAACTTGATCAGCGTCGCATGGTAATCCGCATTCACCTGGCTGGCGAATTGATGAAACACGTCCGCGGCAATGCCGTATGACCAAGTGTCAACGCTGCCATTTTCTGACGCAGCATTGTCGGGTTCCACATTGACAAAGCGCGGTGAACTGCCGATCAGGATCATGCGCCGTACCACCTCAGGATGCGTGAGGGCCAGACGCATGGCTACCAGACCGCCCATGGACCAGCCGCAGATATCGGCATGGGGTGGCAACTGCGCCGCCAATGCCTTAGCAATGGCATGCAGATGCGCAGACTCCAGCGGACGGCTGTGGCCCATGCCAGGCAGATCCACCATATGAAGCTGGTAATGCTGGCTGAGTTTTTTGATCAGCGGCTGCCAGACACCGCCATGCATGCCCCAGCCATGGATCAGCACCAGCGGTTGACCGCTGCCTTTTATTTCAATATGCAGGCTCACGCGGCAGACTCCAGCACAACCTCTGCTTCGCGCAGCGCGTCTATCAAGGTATGCACATCCTGCTCGCTATGGGTGGCAGAGAGCGAAATTCTTAAACGGGCAGTGCCTTTGGGAACCGTAGGTGGCCGAATGGCAGGCACCAGCAGCCCATGTGTAAGCAAATACTCACTGAGCCGCAATACCTCATCATTACCACCAACAAGCAAAGGCTGTATGGCTGTTTCCGAAGGCATCCATTGCCAGCGACGAGGCGTATGGGCGTTAAGGATAGAGATGAGATGCCGCAAATGCGCCCGGCGTTGCGGTTCATCATGGATGACCTTCAAGGCCTCCTGCAGCGCAGCGGCCAGCGCTGCCGGGCTGGCCGTAGTGTAGATATAAGTACGCGCCTGCTGGAGCAGGTAATCGATCAGCACTGGCTCACCTGCCACAAATGCTCCCGCCACGCCCGCCGCCTTGCCCAGGGTTGCCATGTAGATAATACGGGGCGAGGTAATATTGAAATGCTCAAGGATGCCCGCCCCCTGCTCGCCCAGCACGCCAAAGCCATGTGCATCGTCCAGCATCAGCCAGGCATCGTAGCGTTCGCACAGGGCAAGGATTTCCGGCAGCGGCGCGATATCCCCATCCATGCTGAACACCGCATCGACCAGCACCAGCTTGCGCCGCGCGCGACTGGCGGCGAGCATCGATTCCAGTGCGGGCAGGTCCTGATGCGGATAGCGCTTGAATTCAGCACGCGACAATACCACGGCATCATTCAGCGAAGCATGGTTGAGCTTGTCGGCAAACACGGCATCGTCACGTCCCACCAGCGCAGCGACGACACCCATATTGGCCATGTAGCCAGTGGAAAACAGCAGCGCGGCAGGCAAACCGACAAAGCGGGCCAGCGCCTGCTCCAGCTCTTCATGCAAGGCATGATGGCCAGTAATGAGGTGCGAGGCACCACTGCCAACACCTACGGCTTGCGTCGCCTGCTGCATGGCGGAAATCAGGCGAGGATGATTAGCCAACCCCAGGTAATCATTGCTGGCAAACGATAGCAAGCGCTTACCGTTTGCCACCACCTCTGTGGTTTGCGGGCCTTGGATAACCCGTCGTTGCCGCCGCAAACCGGCAGAGGTGCGCTCTGCCAGTTCAGCAGCCAGGTCGTCCAGCAAGGTCATGATCAGGCGGGATGCAGGCCCAGCTTGGCGAACAGCGCACGGTCGGCCTCAGCTTCAGGATTACCGGTCGTCAGCAGCTTTTCGCCGTAGAAAATGGAATTGGCGCCAGCAATAAAGCACAGGGCCTGGATTCCCTCATGCATGCTTTGACGGCCTGCAGACAGACGGACATAACTGCCGGGCATGGTAATGCGGGCAGCGGCGATGGTGCGCACAAACTCGAAAGGATCGAGCTCATCAGTCCCGTGCAATGGCGTGCCTTCGACCTGGGTCAGCAGGTTGATCGGCACACTTTCCGGTGGGCGTTCCATATTGGCAAGTTGCGCCAGCAGACCGGCGCGTTGCACGCGGCTTTCGCCCATGCCGATAATGCCACCACAGCAGACATTGATATCGGCATCGCGCACGCGGTCCAGCGTGTCCAGCCGGTCTTGATAGGTACGGGTAGTGATCACATCGCCATAGAACTCGGGCGCGGTATCCAGATTGTGGTTGTAGTAATCCAGCCCGGCATCTTTCAGCTGTTCGGCCTGGCCGTCTTTCAGCATGCCCAGGGTGGCGCAGGTTTCCAGCCCCATGGCTTTCACTTCGGCGATCATCTTGAGCACAGGCTCAAGGTCACGCTGTTTGGGGCTACGCCAGGCAGCGCCCATGCAGAAACGGCTGGCGCCATTTTCCTTGGCGGCCTTGGCGGCTTCCAGCACGGCATCCAGCGCCATCAAAGGCTCGTTTTCAACATCGGTATGGTAGCGGGCCGCTTGCGGGCAGTAGCCGCAATCTTCTGAACAGCCGCCGGTCTTGATCGACAGCAGTGTGCTGACCTGCACGGCATTCGGGTCAAAATTCTGGCGGTGCACGGTTTGTGCCCGGTGAATCAGATCACTGAAGGGCATTTCAAACAGCTCAACAATCTGGGCGACCGTCCAGCGTTTTTCAGCTTCGACGACCGGTGTGTTTTTCTTGATGCTGTTCGCATCCACTGCAACTTCAAGCATTGTCTACCTCTACATTCATTTCTTGCCAGGAATCATTCTTCGCGCGCAGTAAATCCCGCACGCCCAAAGGCACTACCACCAGAAAGCATCCCAACCAGATATAACCCATCAAATGCGGCCAGCCGCCTGCCATTTTCGCTAGTTGGGGACTAAAATTCAGAATCACGACCAGCGTGCCCACCACGCCGTAAAAGCGGTATCCAGAGAAACGGATGTAATCACAAATCTTGGGATTGGGGTGATTGGCCGCCGCCGCGTATACAAAGATCGAGGCCGCCAGCCATAACAGCATCGGGATAATCGCTGGCAACAAAAGCACCGCGATGATGGAAAAGAAGGTAAACATCTGCGCAGCACGAATCTGCTGCTTGACGGTAATCACTTGAGTAGCCATGTATACACCTCGCTATATCGTGTCCGCCATTATACTTGTCGATTAAATGCCAGTCACCTTTAAAACATGTGCTCATTTTTTAGTCAGCTTCTGACACAGGAGTGTTTGTTGTGCACCGCAGTCGACGGCGGTGATCTGGGATTGTGCGCATCCTGCCAACAGGACCTGCCCTGGCACAAGATACCGCGCTGCCCACAATGTGCCCTGCCTTCCAATCAAGGATTGCTATGCGGCCATTGCCTGACCTCGCCACCGGCGTTCGACCATACCCATGCCCTGCTTCGCTACGACTTTCCGCTCGATGCCATGCTGCAAGGCTATAAATACCGCGACATGCTGCATATGGCCCGGGTCTTCGGTCATCTTCTGGCGGAATCAGTGAGCGCGCGACCACGACCTGACCGCCTGATCCCCATGCCACTGCACCCGCTACGCCTGCACGAACGTGGCTATAACCAGTCACTCGAAGTCGCCCGCATTATCAGCAAGGCCTTGGATATACGACTGGATTACACCAGCTGCGAGCGCATCAAGTTCACGCCGCCCCAAGCCAGCCTGCCGTTGAAAGCCCGTGCCAGCAACATGAAAGGCGCGTTTGCCTGTCACGCCGCCATGGCGGGTGAGCGCGTCGTGCTACTGGATGATGTAATGACCACCGGCGCCAGCCTTCAGGCACTGGCCAAAACCATCAAAAAAGCGGGAGCCGCTGAAGTGGAATGCTGGGTGATAGCGCGGACACTTCCCAGATAAGCAAAAAAATTCATTTCTGCCCATCCCAATCCAGTTCTGCAGCTGAATATGCGGGCTCGTGTAAAATGCCGGTCACCTATTAGCGGCGCTCATCATGTTCGACATCGTGCTCTATCAACCGGAAATCCCGCCCAATACCGGCAATATCATTCGCCTGTGTGCCAATACGGGCACTCGCCTGCACTTGGTAAAACCGCTGGGCTTCAGCCTGGAAGACAAGCAGTTGAAACGGGCCGGCCTGGACTATCATGAATACGCCAACATGCAGGTACATGAGAATTGGGAGGCGTGTTGCACCGCACTCGCGGGGCGCCGCATGTTTGCGCTGACCACCAAGGGCAGCACACGCCACAGCACGATTGCTTTCAGGGAGGGGGATGTCTTTGTCTTCGGCCCGGAAACCCGCGGACTTCCTGAAGAGATCAGGGATCAATTCGCCCCGGAGCACCGCGTCAGACTCCCCATGATGCCGAACAACCGCAGCCTGAATTTATCCAACTCGGCGGCGGTGCTGCTGTATGAAGCCTGGCGGCAACATGACTTTGCGGGCGCTGTTTAAGCGAGCTCGCGGTTTTTCATCTGCATAAAAAAACAGGCTGGGGAAATCCCAGCCTGTTTTCTTCAAAACAAAAAATTTATCCCGCCTGATCCTGACTCAAACCGATTCCGGCTTCTGCTCCCGACTCAGCAAGCTTTCCACCGCAACGCGTGGCGATTTTCCATGCGACAGCACCTGGTCAACTTCTGCGGTAAGCGGCATATCCACGCCCATCAGCTTGGCGCGACGTACCACTTCACGGGTAGTGTTCACGCCTTCTGCCACATGGCCCAGGCTTTGCAGGATTTCGGGCAGCTTGCGGCCTGATGCCAGTTGCAGGCCGACTTCACGGTTACGCGAATATTGGCCGGTACAGGTCAGTATCAGGTCGCCCGCTCCGGCCAGCCCCATGAAGGTTTCCTTTTTGGCACCCAGGCTCACGCCAAAACGCGTCATCTCGGCCAGGCCCCGGGTAATGAGGGCGGCACGGGCATTGTTGCCGAACTCCATGCCATCGCTGATACCAGCGGCAATCGCCATGACGTTTTTCAGGGCACCGCCTACCGATGCGCCAACCACATCATCGCTGGAATACACCCGGAAACTGCCGCCATGCATGACGCTCGCGGCTTCGCGGGCAAAATCGGCATCGTTAGCGGCCAGCGTCACGGCGGTGGGCAAGCCGCGCACCAGTTCTGCAGCAAAGCTGGGGCCGGAAAGCGCACCCCAGGGGTGTTGCGGACCCAGCTCATCCATCGCGACCTCGTGCGGCAGCTTGGCCGTTTCCGGCTCCAGGCCTTTGTTGGCCCAGACCACGGGCAGCTTGCAATCAAGCTGTTTGAGGGCTTGCAAGGTGGCGCGAAAAGCCGCGGTAGGCACCACGGAGAGCACCAGATCTGAATGGGCAACAGCACGCCCTAGATCGCCTTCCACATTGAGATTGTCATTGAACTTGAAATCGCCGAGATAGCGCGGATTGGCACGCGCCCGTTTCATGCCGGACACATGCTCCGGATTATGCGCCCACAGCACCACCGGGTGCTGGATGCTGATTTGCATGGCGAGCGCCGTTCCCCAGGCGCCAGCCCCCAATACGGTAACTTTCATTAATATCCCCAGACGGCGGTCGTGGGCAGATAGCCCACCAGGCCGTCACGATGTCGCACCTTGATCCAGCCGTTGCCGGTCATTTCGAGCATATCCAGCACTACATCCTTTTCCACCGTCCCCACGACACCCGAGGCAGGGTCAGCCGACTGTTGCAGCGATGCCTGCGCGGCAATCACGATGACCGTGCGCTTGGTCGCCAGCTGCTTGGCTTCTATCCAGTTTAGCCCGCCACGGTTATCGCGCACCTTGATCCAGTCGCCCAGATTGACGATGACTTCCAGCGGGTATCCCTGCCAGATGACATAGAGCTTTTTGCCCTGACCAGAAGGAGCATCGTACAAAATGGCGCGTGGAACAGCGACAGAACGGTATTCCAGCGCTGAAGCCACCGAAGGCGTCAGCGCCAGGATAACGGCAATGGAAAGTAAGAACTTAGTGGGTTGTTGAACCATTCGCTTGCGCAGCCTGTTCCTGCTTTTGTTGTGCGTACAGGGCTTCGAAGTTAATCGGATTCAGCAGTACTGGTGGGAAACCAGCGCGGGTGGAAATATCAGAAACCGCTTCGCGCAGGTAAGGGAACAGAATGTTCGGGCAAGTCACGCTCAGAATGATTTCCAGGTTTTCTTGCGGAACATTGCGAATCTGGAAAATACCGGCTTGTGCCACTTCGATCAGAAATACGGTCTTGTCTTCCACCTTGGAGGTCACTGTCACGGTGGTCAGCACCTGATAGATGCCATCTTCCACGGCACTGGCGCTGTTGCTGAGCTCGATACCCACTTGTGGGGCTTCGCGCTGAATGAATACCTGAGGGGCGTTAGGGATCTCGAGGGAGATATCCTTCACGTAGATTTTTTCAATGCTGAAACCAGGTTGATTGTCTTGATCCTGGGCTACTGCTTGTTCTTCGGCCATGATGTTTCCTAATGGGAGCAAAGGCGCTCCCTTGTCCCTATCGTTAATGAATAATAAAAAGCGGGGCAGGCCCCGCATCTCTCATGCCATTCTAACTGCTTATGGCGTGTTTTTGAATAACAACGGATCGAGCCCGCCCTTGAGGTCCAGCGCGCGCAAATCGTCAAAGCCACCAACGTGAAAATCATCGATATAAATCTGTGGCACTGTCCGACGTCCGGTCCGTGTCATCATGGCCTCGCGCTCGGCAGGGTCAAGGTCCACACGAATCTTCTCCACGGTAACGCCCTTGGCGTCCAGCAGCTGTTCGGCACGCATGCAATAAGGGCAATATGCCGTGGTATACATGGTGATCTTGGCCATGGCTTATCCCTTTACCAAGGGCAGCTTGGCCTGTGTCCAGGCATTCAGGCCGCCATCCAGTTCATACACCTGGGTGAATTCATGTTTACGTAGCGTGGCGGCCGCCTTGCTGGAACGCACACCGCTCTGGCAATGCACGATCACCGGTTTTTCGCGAAACTTTTGCAGCTCGGCCAGGCGATCCTCCAGCTTGGCCAGTGGTATATGCCGGGCGTCGTTGATATGCCCGGCAGCAAACTCGGCATCCTCGCGCACATCCAGCACCACGCCCTGGTTACGGTTAATCAGCAGCACCGCCTCGCTGGGGCTGACGCTCTTGGCGCCGCGCCGCAGCATGGGCCACAACAGCATGAGGCCAGAGCCGAAGGCCAAGCCGATATAAATTGCGTTATTGATCAGAAATTTCACTGTTAAGCCCTCGAAAAAATACCCCGAAAAATGCCTGCCGATTGTACCCAATTCCCAATGACATTGAATGACTATGCTGCCAATCAGCGGAATTTCAAGAGCGCCACGCCATGGTTAGCGATAAGGGCTGACGGGGGCTGACATTTACTTGCAGATTTATTGGCAAAAAATCTCTAAAATACAAGGCTCGTGTTCAATCAGCTGGAAAACAATCCCCCATGAAGGTCACCCCGGTCATACTGCTCATACTCGATGGTTTTGGTTATCGCGAAGAAATCAAGGACAACGCCATCGCCCAGGCTAACACGCCAAACTGGGATGCACTGTGGAGCCAATACCCGCACACGCTCATCAATGCATCGGAGCATTACGTTGGCCTGCCAGATGGCCAGATGGGCAACTCGGAAGTCGGCCATCTCAACATCGGCGCTGGCCGTGTGGTCTTCCAGGAGTTTGAACGCATCAACAATGCCATTGCCAGCGGCGAGTTTTACACCATGCCCGCCCTGGTCAATGCCGTACAGCAGGTCAAGCAGCAAGGCAAAGCCCTGCATATTTTTGGCCTGGTATCGGATGGCGGTGTACACAGCCATCAGGACCATATCCACGCCATGGTGCGCATGGCGGCACAGCAGGGGCTGGACCGCATCTATGTGCATGCCTTCCTCGATGGCCGCGACACGCCGCCCATCAGCGCCGGCCCCTATCTGCAAAAGCTGGAAGCCGCACTGACCGAAATCGGCGCGGGCAAAGTCGCCTCGGTATGTGGCCGCTATTACGCCATGGACCGCGACAAGCGCTGGGAGCGCGTGGCTCCGGCTTATCGTCTGGTAACGGAAGGCATAGGCGAATTCACCGCCAGTACCCCAGAAGAAGCACTGAGCGCGGCTTATGCCCGCGGTGAGAATGACGAATTCGTGAAGGCGACCGCCATCACCGCTCCCGGCAGCGCACCCTTGCGCATGGATGATGGCGACATGGTGGTCTTCATGAACTTCCGTTCAGACCGTGCGCGTCAGCTGACCCACGCCCTGCTCTCCCCGGAATTCGATGGTTTTGAGCGTCACCACCTTCCCCAGTTCAGCGCCTACTTCACGCTGACCATGTACGACAAGAACGAAGTGCGTGCCGTGCCCATCTTCCCCCCGATGGAAGTGCGCAACACCTTTGGCGAATACCTGGCAAGCCTGGGCCTGACCCAGCTGCGCATCGCCGAAACCGAAAAATACCCGCACGTCACCTTCTTCTTCAATGGCGGCGAAGAGCTGGTGTTCCCCGGCGAAGACCGCATTCTGGTGCCTTCACCCAAGGTGGCGACCTATGACCTGCAACCAGAAATGAGCGCGTTTGAAGTCACCGACAAACTGGAAGCCGCTATCTTGAGCCGCCAGTACAGCGCCATTATCTGCAACTTCGCCAACTGCGACATGGTAGGCCACAGCGGCAAGCTGGATGCGGCCATCAAGGCCGTGGAAACGCTGGACACCTGCGTTGCCCGCGTGATCAAGGCCATGCAATCCATCGGTGGCGAAGTCATCGTCACTGCCGACCACGGCAATGTCGAGCAGATGCAGGATTACACCAACCACCAGCCGCACACGCAGCACACCACCAACCTGGTGCCACTGCTGTATGTGGGTCGCGAGGCCACCATGTCGGCCACGGGTGCGTTGTCGGATATTGCCCCTACCCTGCTCAAGATGATGGGACTGCCGCAACCTGCGGAAATGACCGGGCACCCCCTCGTTCATTTCACCGCCCCGACGAATGCGTGATTACCTGCGTTTGTGGCCTGAGACATCTGCACTCGGGCTAGTCTTGCTGTGCGCGCTCAGCCTGGCATCAGGCATCAGCGTGGCAGCGCCCAAGGTGGAAAAATCCAAGGCGGAGCTGAGCGAGCTGCATGACAAGATCGAGTCGCTGAAAAAAGAGCTCGACGACACCAAGGAAGCCCATGCCGATGCCAGCGACGCGCTGAAAGAGAGCGAACAGGCCATCAGCAACACCAACCGCAAGCTGTATGAGCTGCAACAACAGCACCAGCAAACAAGCACGCAATTACAAGCCCTGCAGCAGCAGCAAAATGGCGTAGACAGCGAATTGCAAAAGCAGCAGCGCATGCTCTCCTCCCAGCTTTACACACAATACCTGCACGGTCAGCCGGGATACACGCAGCTTTTTCTGCAACAGGAAAACCCGGCCGATGCCGCCCGGCAATGGCAATACTATCGCTACGTTGCCCAGGCCCGGGCCGAGCTGATCTCTGGTATGCAACGCAACCTGGACAAACTCACCCGGCTGAATGAAGAAACCGCGGCCAGTCTGCAAAAACTGACAGAACTGAAAGCCGCCCAGGAGGCTGAACGCGCAGCCCTGCAAGCGCAAAAAAATCAGCGCAACAAGGTGCTGTTGAGCCTGGCCGCCAAGATCAACAGTCAGCGTGGTCAGATCGACAAGCTGAAGCGTGATGAGCAGCGCTTGTCAAAACTGGTGGAAAAACTGGCGCGCCTGGCCGCCATGCCACCGAAACGCAAACCGCAGAAGCCTGCAACAACAGACAAGGCGACCCCTTCATCGCCGCAAGTCATTGCCCGCAATGAAGACCTGCCGACCAATGCGTTTGAAGGCGGCAATTTTGCCTCGCTCAAAGGCAAACTCAACCTGCCGGTGCGCGGCGACATCATCAACCGCTTCGGCAGCTCGCGTGAGGATACCGGCGTCTCGTGGAAAGGCCTGTTCATCAAGTCGGCCGAAGGTAGCGAAGTGAAGTCGGTCGCCAGCGGCCGCATTGTGTTCGCCGACTGGCTACGTGGCTTCGGCAATCTCATCATCGTGGATCACGGCAATAGCTACATGAGCCTGTATGGCAACAATCAGGCATTGCTGAAGCAGGTGGGCGATACGGTCAAGGGCGGGGATACCATTGCCTCCGTCGGCAACAGTGGCGGCAACGAGGCCTCCGGCCTGTACTTCGAGCTGCGCTACCAGAGCAAGCCGTTTGATCCTTTGAGCTGGAGCGTGGTGCGCTAGTCACTCGTCAGGTAATCCCGGCAGCTTAAATCTGCGGCGTCAGACTGGGGCTGGCAACGTCTTCTGGAACATTCTGTGCAGGAATTTGCGCCTGCAAATAGCCATCAAACAAGCGGCACACACTTTGCCAGGAACACTGCGCCACTGCGCTGGCGGCGGCGCGGCCATATTGCTGCAGTAGCGCAGGGTCAGCGACCAGTGCCGTCGCCGCCTGTATAAACCCAGCGCTATCGCCAAACGGCACCCTGACGCCATTCACACCCGGCTGTATGAAGATTTCAGCCGCAGCATAGTCATACGCCACCACCGCCAGGCCGCTGGCCATGGCTTCGGTCAATACGTTGCCAAAGGTTTCGGTCATGCTGGGGAACAGGAAAACATCGCCGGATGCATAGTGCTCCGCCAGTTCCTCGCCCGACTTCGGCCCGCAGAAAATATGCTGTGGATAGCGACGCATCAGCTTGCGTGCCTCCGGACCACTGCCCACCCAGACCATGCGGGCTGTCGGGTTCACTTTCTGTATGGCATCAAATGCCTTGATCACCAGCGCCAGGTTCTTCTCCGCCGCCAGCCGACCGACGTAGATGACTGCCAGATCATCCGGGGCCAACCCCCATTCCGCCCGCAAGGCCGGGCTGCGCCGGGCAGGTGAAAACAGGCTGCTATCCACCCCACGCCCCAGCACCGCGACATTGCGATAATTTTCCTGCAGCAGCATCTGGCGCAGAGTATCGTTCGGCACCATGGTCAGCGCAGACTGATTGTGAAACTGGCGCAGATGACGCGTCACCAGGCCACGCAGCCAGCTCATGCCGTAGTGCTTGCAGTAGCGATGAAAATTGGTATGAAAACTGGAGGTGACGGGGATACCCATATTCCGCGCCACCTTGAGGGCGGCCCAGCCCAGTGGGCCTTCGGTGGCAATGTGCACCACATCTGGCCGGTCTTTTTTCCAGGCCTGGCGCAGTTTTTCCACCATGGGCATGCCAAAGCGCAAGCCGCTATAGCCTGGAATGGGCAAGCCGGGCACCAGCATGTGACCAGCAGAATCTTCGCCATCCGACTTCTGGCGCGGCCGCACCAGCCGCACCTGCCAGCCCAGGTCTGAAATGCCCTGCACCAGCCTCGACAGAGTCATGGCAACGCCATTGATTTCCGGCGGCCAAGTTTCCGTGACCAGTACCAGGCGCCGGACTTGCCCGATGGCGGGACGCACTATTGTTGTTTGATCATCCATGCCGCCATGGTTGCCGGGGTAGATGACAAACGCATGACGTTACGATGAAAGTTGAGTTTAACGAAGCTAAGCTTGTTTGTTATTTTTAATATCAAATGCACCAGTGACCACACCTGCACTTCCCCCGGTTTTATCCTGCATCAAATATTCCTGTTTAACTTTCGCAAATGACAAATGAATTGTCTCCATATGCAAACCTGAAGTGATATAAGGTTCAACATTAGTGATCACAACATCACTCATAGTTAGCTTGAAGTATGGTAACGGGACGCCACCAGCTTTCCTCATTGTAATAACGGCCTGAACAAAATGCTTACCCATCAGGCAAGATGTCATAAGAGCTGGGCTAGATCGATCAATCTGATGAGTTAGCACGAGATCATGAACTGTAGCTTTAGGAGCACCTCCACCTGAGCCACTGAGCATGCTAGATGACTGCTCAACCTTCCAACTCCAACTCATAACATCAATTTCGTTAACATGAAGCGAATCTTGGGACTCTCCAGTAATACCCTCAATTTTCAAAAAAATATCCGTTGCCATGCTCACCACTTTCAAGGAAGAAAAACGTCGCCAAAAAAATATTGCTAGCAGAATAAGAATGAAAAGGCCATTAATCATTATTAAAGATGGCAATGGATCAATCCACTTATCCATATTCGTAGTGCGAGAGTAATAGGGCGGACCATTCCCATAAAACTCATTAAGGTTAAGAAGATCGAAAATTAAAAGAAGCACTAAACCAAACCATATTGCTAGTAAATAAAAATGCGGATATTTGAAACGTCGGCTCATGCTAATACTGAACACTGAGAGGAATGAAGCAAGGCTTGGAAGAGTCTGTAATTGCATACAAGTCGCGAACAAAACTTTCCATAGCTGCATGGAGGTTAATACAGCCAGCAGTGCCAGCATGAGTACCACCATGAATGAAAAAACCACCGCGACTATAGGTTTCTGTCCCTGGCATAACATGGATGGTAATTCGATGATCTCCCCATGAATCACGCGATGCCAGACTGTACCAGTGGTTGGTCCACATTTGAAAAGGCTGTATCCAGTAGAGGCCTGCAGGAATAGGACCAGCCCTTCTCAATTTTTGCCGAGGAATAGAATAGCTAAAGACACCCTTAGCAATTGGTTGTCCAGATACTGCAGGATAGGACTTTCTTTTATTTCCCACCAAGGTCAGAAAGTATCCATTGAACACCAATGAGAACTCTGCTTTAGCACATGCGGGAACTGATGGATAAGCCTGCTCTTCATCATATCGATTTGTTATCACTGCTGAACTCTTTGATACTTTTTAATGGGTATCAAGAGTGCAATAAAAAGGGCTATGAGAAAATCACCCTTAAGGGCAAACAAGCAGGCAGATTTTGTATATATCGATTGAAATGGAAATCAAATAAAAATATCACTCGCCTATCGCGTGCAACAGCACTTTGCGCGTATGTGACATGCGGCGATGCTCATACAGGAAGATGCCTTGCCAGGTACCGAGCGCCACCGCACCGTTGAGGATGGGGATGGAGATACTGGTCTGTGTCAGCGCACTGCGAATATGGGCTGGCATGTCATCCGGCCCTTCGGCAGTATGAATGAAGAGGGGATCCCCTTCTGGCACCAGCCTCGCGAAAAAGGCTTCCATGTCCACCAGCACATCGCTATCGTAATTTTCATTCACCAGAATACTGGCCGAGGTGTGCTGAATATAAAGCGTAAGCAAGCCGGACTGCAGGCCGGTATCGGCTACCCAGCCCGTGACTTGCGGGGTGATGTCATACAGGCGCTTGCCCTGCGTGCGCACGGTGATGTGCGTGGATGATTGTTGCATCTGCTTCTCCCATGAGATCAAGCAGAATTATATGCCGGACAAGGCGGACACAGGGCAATGCGGCTGCGCTGTACTCCTCCTGTCCGGCATAGCAAGGATTACCAGCCGTAACCGTAACGGAAACTCGGACCGTAGAAAGGACGCCGCCAGTAGGGACCGGGGCCGTAGCTATAGCCCCACCAGGGGTCATAGTAAGGTTGATAGCGCAGCTGGTATTCGCGGCGCAAACGCTCCTGCTCTTCACGCTTGGCTTTTTCGCGCTTGTTGATTTCATCGGCAAAGCCTTCGCGCAAGGCGGCTTCACGGGTCTGGTAAATATAGTCCAGCACCTTGGGGCTGACGCCCTGCTTGCTCAACTCCACGGATTGCGAGGGCGTGAGGTCATACTGCGAGTTGCTGGCCTTGATTTTGGCGATCAGTTCATCTGGCGGTGTGGTTTTGGAAAGCTGCACCAGCTCTTCCAGGCTGATATTCGGAACCGGCTTCGGCATCAGGCGTTCCAGCTCCTCAGGGGAAATCCGCTTGACCTGCGGCTCCTGCTGGCCCGTGGTAGCACACGCCGCCAGCATCATCAACATACCGGCCAGCCAGAGCTGTTTGATTGTTTGCACGTTCATCTCCAGAACAAATAGTGATTGGTGTTTCGACTGTCAGGTACATTAAAAATTCATCGCCAACAGCAAGGGGCGGATGAAATGCATCCGGGCGGATATTATCCCTGCTTCATGATCACCCGCGTGGGGTCCACCACGCGCTCATCATAGGGATGATGCAGGCGCGGATATAACTCCATGACGCGTTTTACGTAAGCACGGGTTTCAGCATAGGGTGGAACGCCACGATAGCGCTCCACCGCACGTTCTCCCGCGTTGTAGCCAGCGACCGCCAGACGCACATCGCCCTTGAAGTAAGCCAGCAGCCAGCGCATGTAAGCGATGCCGCCGCGTATATTCTGGCTTGCATCGTAAGCGTTACGTACATTGAAACGCTCGGCAGTATCGGGGATCAGCTGCATCAGCCCCATGGCTTCCTTGGAGGAGCGGGCAGACAGCTTGAAATTGGATTCGACGGCAATAATCGACAGTATCAGTTTGGGATCCACCTGATGCCAGCGCGCCAGGGTATCCACCAAGCCGACCAGCCAGCGTTTGTTGGCAGGCAGGCTGGCGATGTGCTGTTCGATACGAGCGGCATCACTGCCGGCATAACTGTCTAATGGGGCTTTGTCCGGCGCGACATCTGCCAATACGCAGGTAGGCAATTCACTGGAGGTAAGCGCAATCGTCTCCAGCATGCGTTGCGCTTGCAGGTGCCCCTGGCTGGACGCCAGGGTGAACAGCGATGCGCCCAGCGCCTGGCTCTGCGGCACGCCCTTGCCAAAGGCATACAGCATGCCAAGCCGGTACTGCGCCTCGGCACTGCCCATACGCGAGGCTTGGCAATACAGACGAGCGGCCTGCCACTCCCCCTCCACTTCGTCCATGCTGCTTTCAAGGCGGCTGGCTTCCTGCAGCAATTGGCGAATGACAGGCGGCTCATTATCCAGAATGTCGTCCATTGCGCGCGCCTGCTGCGTCTGGCTGGCGGGCGAAGCGCTTTCAGCGGCCATGGCCATGCCAGCGGGCAAGCAGCTGAAAACCAGCATCCACACCAAGATCATCGGGAATTTACCCATGCCTGATTTACGTTACCCCATCATGAATTGAACAGTACATCCGCCCCGGCCTGCGCAGTGCACGCTTTACTTGAACGGCTTGCCATCGCACGTCTTGAGTCTGCCTCAAGGCTTGCAGCATTCTACGCCATTGCCATGCATAAAGGCCGGCGTCGCTCTATGCATCGGCTTGTTGTGCGGCCAGGATATTCGGCAATTTTTCCTGTATCCAGTCGGCCAGCGCTTCCACCCGCAAACCCACCTCCTGCCCGAGAGGGGTCAGGCTGTATTCCACATGTGGCGGCACCACCGGGTAAGAGGTACGCAGCACAAAGCCATCCTGCTCCAGCCATTGCAGGGTTTGCGCCAGCATGCGCTCGCTGACGCCGCCTATTTTCCGTCGTAAATCGCTGAAGCGATGCGTCCCGCCCAGCAAGGCCACCAGCACCAGCACGCCCCACCGACTGGTGACATGCTTCAACACTTCGCGCGAAGGGCACTGCGCGGCAAACACGTTGCCACGCTCCATCAGCGCGGAGAGCGATTCATCTTGTCGTAATTCCTGATTCGCCATGTTGACACTTACCTTTCTGTAAGTACTTACTAAAAGTTAGCTTGTTTGTTATTGTGCCTTTTCTTTCATTTCAAGCCAACAGGAGTTTTACCATGATCGTGATTACCGGAGCTTCCGGCCAACTCGGCCGACTGGTTATTGAGGAGCTGTTAACCTCGGTGCCTGCCAACCAGATTATTGCCGCCGTCCGCACCCCCGCCAAGGTAGCCGACCTCGCCGCCCGTGGCGTGGTTGTACGTCAGGCGGACTATTCCCAACCCGCTACGCTGGATGCTGCCTTTGCCGGTGCCAGCCAGATTTTGCTGATTTCTTCGAGCGAAGTTGGCCAGCGCCTGCCGCAACACCAGAATGTCATTGCCGCCGCCAAGCGTGCCAATGTCAGTCTGCTGGCCTACACCAGCCTGCTGCACGCCGATACTTCGCCGCTGGGCCTTGCCACCGAACATGTGGCTACCGAACAAGCCCTCAAGGCCTCCGGCTTGCCATATGCCATCCTGCGTAATGGCTGGTATACCGAAAACTACACCGCCAGCATTCCGCCTGCGCTGCAATACGGCGTAGTGCTGGGCAGCGCGGGCGACGGCAAAATCGCCTCGGCCACCCGCAGTGACTACGCTGCTGCCGCCGCCGCTGTATTGCGCACGTCCAACCAGGCAGGCAAGGTTTACGAACTCGCAGGCGATACCGCCTATACCCTGACGGAATTCGCCGCCGAGCTTACACGCCTCTCAGGCAAGGCCATCGCATACCAGAACCTGCCCCAGGCTGACTATGCCAAAGCGCTGCTGGATGCCGGGCTGCCCGATTTTCTCGCCGAATTGCTGGCGGATTCAGACACTGGCGCCTCCAAGGGTGGCCTGTTTGATGACAGCCATCAGCTGAGTCAGCTGATCGGCCGGCCGACAACGCCTCTGGCGACTGCTATCGCTGCCGCGCTGTAATTCGCCTGAAAATAGCGCACAAGAAAAAAGCCGACATGACGTCGGCTTTTTCGTTTTACTACCGGTGTTTCACACTTACCGGATCAAACTTCGGGCTATCAAATGCAGGGCTTATCGCACTCAGGCCTTGCTGAACAACATCTTGCCACCCTTGTACTCGACCTTGATCGTATCCTTGGCGGCAAAATTACCACTAAGGATTTCCCGCGCCAGCGGATTCTCGATCTCGGACTGAATGGCACGCTTGAGCGGACGGGCGCCATACACCGGATCAAACCCGGCTGCGGCAATCTCCGCCAGCGCAGACGGCCTGACTTCCAACTGCATGTCCATCGCATTCAAGCGTTTTGCCAGGCTTTGCAACTGGATGCCGGCAATCGACTTCACATGCGCCTCACCCAGAGAGTGGAACACCACCACTTCATCGATACGGTTGATGAACTCGGGACGGAAATGGGTTTTGACTTCGCCCATCACCGCCAGCTTCACGACCTGGTAATCGTCTCCACTCATGCTCTGTATCATCTGGCTGCCCAGATTGGACGTCATGATAATAACCGTGTTCTTGAAGTCCACCGTACGCCCCTGGCCATCGGTCAGGCGACCATCGTCCAGCACTTGCAGCAGCACGTTGAATACATCCGGGTGCGCTTTTTCCACCTCATCCAGCAGGATCACGCTGTAAGGTTTGCGTCGCACAGCCTCGGTCAGCGTGCCACCTTCTTCATAGCCCACATAACCGGGAGGCGCGCCAATCAGGCGCGATACCGAATGCTTCTCCATGAACTCGCTCATGTCGATGCGCACCAGATGCTCTTCCGAATCAAACAGGAAGTTGGCAAGGGCCTTGCACAGCTCGGTCTTGCCGACCCCCGTCGGGCCCAGGAACAGGAAGGAGCCATAAGGCCGGTTCGGGTCGGACAAACCAGAGCGCGAGCGGCGGATGGCATCGGCCACCAGTCGCACGGCCTCATCCTGGCCGACCACGCGCTCGTGCAGCTTGTCTTCCATGGTCAGCAATTTGTCGCGTTCCCCCTGCAGCATCTTGGACACGGGGATCCCGGTCGCGCGGCTCACCACCTCGGCAATTTCCTCGGCGCCCACCTGAGTGCGCAGCAGACGGTTTTTCACCGGCACGCCGTTCAACTCTTCCGACGCGGCCTTGTTGAGCTGGGCTTCCAGCTGCGGCAATTTGCCATACTGCATCTCCGACACGCGCTGCCAGTCGCCTTCACGCTTGGCTTCTTCCATCTGCTGCTTCAGCTTTTCAATGGCTTCCTTGATATGGGCCGAGCCTTGCACCTGGGCTTTTTCCGATTTCCAGATATCGTCCAGGTCGGCATATTCCCGCTCCAGGCGCTTGATCTCGTCTTCAATCAGATCAAAGCGTTTTTGCGAGGCTTCGTCCTTTTCCTTGCGCACCGCTTCGCGCTCGATCTTGAGCTGGATCAGGCGACGGTCCAGCTTATCCATCACCTCCGGCTTGGAGTCGATTTCCATTTTGATGCGCGAGGCGGCCTCATCGATCAGGTCAATCGCTTTGTCGGGCAAAAAGCGGTCGGTGATATAGCGCTGCGAGAGTTCAGCCGCCGCCACAATCGCCGGGTCGGTAATCTCCACGCCGTGGTGCAACTCGTATTTCTCCTGCAAACCGCGCAGGATGGCAATCGTGGCTTCCACACTGGGCTCATCCACCAGTACTTTCTGGAAACGGCGCTCCAGCGCGGCATCTTTCTCTATGTACTTGCGGTATTCGTCCAGCGTGGTGGCACCCACGCAGTGCAGTTCACCGCGTGCCAGCGCAGGCTTCAGCATATTGCCTGCATCCATGGCACCATCGGCCTTGCCCGCACCGACCATGGTGTGAATTTCATCGATAAAGACGATGGTCTGGCCTTCGTCCTGTGCCAGCTCTTTCAGCACGGATTTCAGGCGCTCTTCAAAGTCGCCGCGGTATTTGGCGCCTGCCAGCAATGCCGCCATATCCAGCGACAGCACTCGCTTGTTCTTCAACGATTCCGGCACCTCGCCATTCACGATGCGCTGTGCCAGGCCTTCCACAATCGCGGTTTTACCCACGCCAGGCTCGCCGATCAGCACCGGGTTGTTTTTGGTGCGGCGTTGCAGCACCTGAATTGCGCGGCGGATTTCATCGTCACGCCCGATCACCGGATCCAGCTTGCCAGCGCGAGCGCGCTCGGTCAGGTCCATGGTGTATTTCTTCAGCGCCTCGCGATTGCCTTCCGACTCCTGGCTGTTCACCTGATCACCACCACGCACAGCGTTGATGGCCGCTTCCAGTGCGGTTTTGTTGAGTCCAGCCTGCTTCAGCAGCTTGCCGGTATCGCCCTTGTCCTCGGCCAGCGCCAGCAAAAACATCTCACTGGCAATATAGGCATCACCTCGTTTTTGCGCATGCTTGTCGGTCAGGTTCAAGAGATTATTGAGCTCGCGCGACACGGTAACTTCGCCTGTGCTTTCCTCCATCTTGGGCAGGCTTTCCATGGCCTGCTGCAAATTTGTTTTCAGGCTGCCGACATTCACGCCAGCCCGTGACAGCAAGGAGACCGTGCCGCCATCGTCCTGATTGATCAGGGCGGCCAGCAAGTGCTGTGCTTCTATGCTGGGATTATCGTTACCTACGGCCAGACTTTGGGCGTCGCTCAGGGCTTGCTGGAATTTGGTCGTCAGCTTGTCTATACGCATTTCCTGCTCCTCGTCATTTATTTTGAATACCCTATAGATGGGAGGGTTTTTCCATATTTCAAGTTTTACCTGTCCTTAGCCGATATACCTTTAAACATAAAAGGTTTTCATCTGACAGACCTCGTGGTAACTTAGCGCCATAAGCTTCATGAGAATTCGACATTTAAGGCCTTAACGGCTTGATTAAAAATGAATGTCATGTAGCAAAACTACACCAATTCGGGGGAAGAAGTATGTCCGCTTTACGCGCCGCCGTGCTGCGGGCCAACCTATCATGATCATGATTTACGTATCCCTGGTATGGCACTGACCGCACAGACAGAATCCGATCTGATTCATCAGCTACTCCACGCCATGGATGGAGTTGCTGTCATTGCTTTTGATGCCAAGCTGCATATTCGCTATGCCAGCCCATACGCCCTCCAGATTCTCAGCCTCAAATCCCTGTCACGCGCCAAGCTTCCTGCCAGCATAGGTCAGCGCGTGCTGGCCGAACTACAAAAAAACAATCTCAAATTTACCCTGCAACATGCTGTCGGCAATGCGCTTAAAAGCTTTTGTGCCCAGATCGCAACACTGGAGCCGGCCACCGCTGGCGCCGACTATGTGCTTTACATGCAGGATGTCACCGAGCGCTTTGCCAACGAATACGAATTGCGCAGCATGCTCAACCTGCTGCGCAAGCTGATCGATGCCAGCCCCGACTATATCTGCCTGAAAGACGGTGCGGGCCGCTGGCTGCATGCCAATACCAGCGGACTGTCACTGCTGCATCTCAACGGCGTCAATACCCAGGGCAAGACCGACCGTGAGCTGGCTGAGCTTACCCATCCCAGTTTGCGTGATTTCATGCAGCATTGGCAGGCAGCGGATGAATATGTCTGGGAAACCGGCCAGCTGCTGCGGGAAGAAGAAACCGTGCCACTGCCCGGCGGTGACCGGGTGCTGGACGTGATCAAGGTGCCGTTGTTTCATGACGACGGCAGCCGCCATGGCATTGTCACCCTGGGGCGCGACATCACCGACCGCAAACAGGTTGAAAGCCAGCTGCGGCAGCGCAGCGCCATCCTGGATGCCCTGATCTCCTGCGACTGGCTGCTGCACTCCTCGGAGTCCTGGCAAAAGGTAGCCGTCGGCGTGCTGGAACTGCTGGGGCTGGCCGCCCATGCCAGCCGGGCAGCCTTGCTGAAAAACAGCAGCGACATTGAGGCCGAAGCGCCTATTTCTGAACTACTGCATCACTGGAATGCACCTGGCTTCAAGCCACTGAGCGATGGCTACCACTGCATTGATTACCTGGGAGATGGCTGCAGCCGCTGGTTGAACATCCTGCAGCAAGGCAGTCCGATTTTCGGCAATGCCGATGACTTCCCCCCGGGCGAGCGCCGCTTCCTGCTGAATCATGATAGCCAGTCCTTCGTGATCATCCCGATTTTCGTGCATGCCCACTGGTGGGGCGTGATCATGATAGAGCGCGATCATGCGGCGGCTACCGTCACCTCGCAGGAGCTGGGGGCGCTGATGTCCATTGGCCGCTCGTTCGGCGTGGCGATTCAGCGCGAATCTTCCGACCACCGCTTGCACCAGGCCAAAATCGCCTTTGAAAGCACGGCAGAAGGCATTTTCATCACCGATGACCAGCTACGCACCATCGCCATCAACCAGGGCTTTACCGACATTACCGGCTACACCGAAGACGATGTGCTGGGCAATATCCCCAACGTGCTGGAAGCCGATCTGAAAAAACCCGAGCCCCACCGCGAGATATGGAAGGCCCTGACACGCGAAGGCCGCTGGCGTGGCGAATTCTGGAATAAGCGCAAGAACAATGAGCAGTATGCCGAGTGGGTGACGCTCACCGCCGTCAATAACGAAGAAGGCAAAGTGATCAACTATGTCGGTGTGTTTGCCGATATCAGCGAGATCAAGCACTCACAAAGCCGGCTGAATGAACTGGTGAATCGCGACCCGCTCACCGGCCTGCCCAATCGCCGCCTGATGCATGAACTGCTGGACCATGCCATCAAATATGCCGAGCGCGAGCAGAATGAGATTGCCCTGCTGTTTGTGGATCTGGACCGTTTCAAGGCCATCAACGACACCCTGGGCCATCAGATGGGCGACAAGCTGCTGTTTGAGGTATCGCAACGCATACGCGCCGCCGTGCGCGACAGCGATGCGGTCGCCCGGCTGGGCGGCGATGAGTTTATCGTCATGATGGATGTGCTGCGCGAACGCGAGGATGCCGCCAAGGTCGCCAAGAAGATCATCAGCAGCCTGCAGAATGAATTCTTGATTGATGGTCGCGAGCTGTTTATCAGCGCCAGTGTCGGCATCTCGGTTTATCCGGACGACAGTCTGGATGTGGATGGGCTGATCAAGGCGGCCGACATCGCCATGTATCAGGTGAAAAACAAGGGCAAGAACAACCATTGCTTCTATTCCGCGGACCTGAGCCAGAACGCGGTGGAACGCTTTACCCTGGAAAACCAGCTGCGGCGCGCGCTGGCACGGGATCAGTTTGAAGTGTACTACCAGGCCCAGGTCTCGCTGGAAACCGGCCGCATCATCGGCGCCGAGTCGCTGATCCGCTGGATACACCCGGAGCTGGGCGTGGTATCGCCCGCCAAATTCATCCCGCTGGCAGAGGAAACCGGGCTGATCATCCCCATCGGCGAGTGGGTATTGCGGCAATCAGCCCTGCAGGTAAAGGAGTGGCACGACCAGGGATTTGATATCGACTGGGTGTCGGTCAATGTCTCCGGCGTGCAGATACAGCGCAGCAATTTTGCCGATACCGTGTACGGCATTCTGGTGGAAACCGATTGCGAATCGCATCTGCTGGAGCTGGAGATTACCGAGAGCACCGTCATGCACAACACGGAGTATGTGATTGATGTGTTTGATCGCATCAAGCATCTGGGTGTGCGGCTGGCAATCGACGACTTTGGCACTGGCTACTCGTCGCTCTCCCACCTCAAGCGCTTGCCGCTGGACAAGATCAAGATTGATCAGTCGTTTGTACGCGACCTGCCTAATAACAGCGATGACGCCGCGATTGCCACCGCCATCAATGCCATGGCGCAGAGCCTGGGCTTTACCGTGATTGCCGAGGGGGTAGAAACCCGGCAGCAAGCCAGCTTTTTAAAGAAAATAGGGTGCCAGCAGGGCCAGGGGTATCTGTACAGCCGCCCGGTCACTGCCAGCGAATTCACTGCGCTCTTGCGAGCAGAACAACTCAACAATAAAAAATGAATCCGCAACAAAATCATTTCATCGATGTGAACCAGCTGAGGGTGGGGCTTTATGTCCACCTGGATCTCGGCTGGATGGACCATCCTTTTACCTTCAGCAATTTCAAGCTCAAGGATGAAGAGCAGATCGCCACCATCAAAAAGGTCGGCCTCAAGCGCTTGCGCTATGACCCCAACCGTAGCGATTGCGACCCATTGCCCTTGCCTGAACCCATCATGTCGCCCCGCGGCCCTTTGGTAGAGCCAAGTACAGAAGAGTTGCCCTCCGACAGACACCATCCTGACTCGGCCCAGCGCCTGCAACAGTTGCAGCACGCGCTGGATGAAAGCGAAAAGAAATTCCTGGCCGCCGCCAATGTGGCCAAACAGGTAACGCGCAATATCCTCACGCAAACCCAGACCTCCATGCAACAGGCCACCGCGCTGATTGAAGGCATGGTGGATTCCGTGCTGGGCGAAAGCGATGTGGCCATTTATGCCATGAGTGGCAACCGTTCGGGGGATGAGCACTTCAACCATCCGCTAAATGTGACGACGCTGGCGCTGATGATGTCCAAATCCATGGACATGTCGGAGGAACATGCGCGTACTCTCGGCCTCGCTGCCCTGTTTCACGATATCGGCAAAATAGAGATTCCCAACCGCCTGCTGATGAAAACCGAGCCGCTGACCAAGTCCGAGCAATCCTTCATGGAACAGCACAGTGAAATCGGCGCGCGCATTGCCAAACAGTGCGGCATGTCCGCCGAGGTGGTGGAACTGATACTGCACCATCATGAATGTGCCGATGGCACCGGTTACCCCAAGCGCCTCAAGATGAGCGACACCTCGCTGCTGGCGCGCCTGCTCGCCATCGTTAATGTCTACGACAATCTGTGCAACCCGGCACTCACCGTCAAGGCGCTGACGCCCTATGAAGCGCTGGCACACATGTTTGCCCACCAGCGCAGCAAGTTCGATGAAAGCCTGCTGAAACGCCTGATCAAATGCCTGGGCGTTTATCCGCCAGGCAGCGTAGTGCAACTTTCCACCGGGCTGCACGGCATCGTGGTCTCCGTCAACATGGACAAGCCCTTGCGTCCCTTTGTCATGGTGCATGACCCGGCATCGCAAACCGAGGAAAGCCAGCTGATCGACCTGCGCGATGACCCCAGCCTCAATATCAGCCTCTGCCTCAAACCATCGCAACTGCCAGACGATGCGATGCAGTTTCTCAAGCCGCGCAAGCGCCTGAGCTATTTCATCAGCCAGGATAACCAGACCACCACCTAGGTTATTACTCAGTCGGCATGGCTCATCCGCAATGCGCGTTAATATCAAAACGGCGGCGAGTGCTGATGCACTGGCCGCCGTTGTTTCGTCAGGCTTGAGATCACCCTGCCGCCAAGGTCTGGCTAGAAATCCACGCTAAGGCCCACGTTGACGGAGCGCCCCATCCCGGCCACAGGACCAATCGCCCCTTGCCCGCCATTGGCATTCCAGTTGGCATAATCAGCCCCGCCCAATGGCAGGTAGTAGAACTTGTCGAACAGATTGGTGACGCCAAGATCCAGCCGCGCCTTTTTCCATTGATAGCCTGTGCGCAGGTTCACCAAGGTGTAGCCTGCGGTTTTGGATTCAAAGCGCACGCTATCCACCGCGGTCTTGCTGTCTACCAGTTGCAGGTCCACGGCATTGCTCCAGGCACCAAGGCGCTGCTCCAGCGAGGCTTTGAACTGCAGCGGCATGATGTGATAGAGATCGTCGCCATGGCTGACACGCTCGCCGCGAGTCCAGCCCAGTGAGCCACTGACACGGCCCTGGCCAAAGCGCGCGTCATCCCAAAGACTGCGCTTGAATGCGGCCTCCACCCCATAAAACTGGGCATCCTGATTCTGGAATTGCAGCAGAGCACGCGGCACGCCGTTGGCCAGATTGAAAGTGCCGATGCGATTCACGCCGATGTAATCCTGCACATAGGTGTAATACGGCGTGAGCTTGAGCTCCCATTGCGCCTGTGCGGCATCGTGCAGATTGAGCGTGGTACTGAGGGTATTGGCGGTTTCCGGCTTGAGGTCGGGGTCTCCCACATAGCCATTGGCATCGCCAAACCAGCCTATCATGGTCATGGCCATGGTGCCGCGGCCCCAGGAGTAGCGTTCATACAGGCTGGGCGCCCGGTTTTTGCGTGCATAGCCGAACTCCACACTGGCAGTGTTGCTGGCGATATAGGTCGCCATGGCGGTGACGTCAACATTCTGGTCGGTACGCGAACGATTGCCGGCATTGAAGGCCTGGGCGGCCGCCGTGTCGGTGGCATTCATCATGCCGCCATAGGATTGCACCTCACCGGTGCTGGTGTGGACCACATCCTCGCGCAGGCCCAAAAGCGTGCTCCACTGACTGCTCCAGCTGGAGGCCACCTCGGCATAGACGGCCATGCGATCGCGGCGGCCATTGTTGATATTCACATAGGTCTGCGGGCCCATCATCATGCTGCCAGGCACGGCAGGCCAGAAATCATCCAGCTTCTGGCGGTGGGCTTCGTTACCGATGCGCAGGGTATGGATGGCATCCAGCGGCACCGTGGCCTTGACGCTGTAGCCCATGTCTTCGCCCTTGGTTTTCATGGGCATGGTGCCGGTCTTCTCGTTCGAGAAGAAGCCCATCTCGTGATTCACATTCTGCCAGTAGATGCGGGTATCCAGATCGCCCCAGGCAAACTTGCGGCTATAGCCGATATTGATGGCATCAGACTGGTTATTGATCAGGTCCATGTATTGATTCACATAGCCCTGGAACGGCACATCCTGATGGGTGAGCTTGACGGTCAGCAGCTGGTCTTCGCCGCGCACGGCAACATTGACGGTTTGCGTACGCCGGTCAAATTGGGTGGAGCGTACCTTGTTGCCGCGGCCATCTTCGTAACTGCCCGCGCGGTCTATGGTGCCGGTAAAGTCCAGGCTCAGGCTGTCATTGGCAACAGAGGCGCTGAGGGCGGTACTGAAGGCATTGTTATTGCTGCGATAGAGGCTGGAGAAACGGCCCTGCGTCACCAGCGCCTCGCCATTTTCGGCAAACACCGGGGCGGGTGACGTCAGCAGGATAGTCCCGGCGATGCTGTCGCCACCCTGGCTAACCGGGGTGATCCCTGCCAGTACGCTGGCGTTCGCCACGGTGGCCGGGGAAACATACGACAAGGGGGAATTCATGTGATTGCCACAGGCAGCGGTCACCTCGGCGCCATCCACCAGAATCCTGATGCGCTCATCATTGAGCCCGCGGATCACTGGCAAGACTGACACTCCGCCCGACTGGTAAAACTGCAGGCTGCCCTCGGTCGCCAGCACTTCGACCATATCCGCACTGTTGAGCGGACGGGCCCGCACAGGCTCGCTGTCTTTTTTGGCATCGACCACCACCTCGGGCAGTTTCACTGTCGCTTCTTCTGCGTGCAGCTTGGTGCAGCTCATCGCGCTGATGGCGACCGCCACCGCGTAGGGCAGATGTTTCATGCGGATTGCTTGTTTCATAGGCTCCCTGTCTTTCTCAATATCGCATGCCCGCAAGCGCAGGCTCATGTTGCGCAGGCATTCTAGCGAAGCCGGTGAAATTGAAAATGCGACATGATGTCGCAGGCGTCGATGAATCAAGGGCGAGGGAAATGGCGCGAATTCAATGCGCGAAGAAGCCATGGGGAAATGTCAGGACGACGAACACGGGGAAGCATCCCATCAGAAGGACGCACTGACCATTGAGGGATACAGGCTAGGGCAGGCTGCGGCCCCAGTTGTCCAGCCAGTCCTTGGCAGGTCTGCCGCTGATGGCCTGCACGTTGTGCCGGGCATCGTAAAAATAGGTGCGCGGCAGTTCGCCATACCAGGCGGGATCCAGTTGGTAGCGCAGGCGATCAGCATCATTCCCGGCAAATTGCCAACGGGAATGGGCTGGCAAAGCCAGCGCATCCATGAATGTTGCGGCTTCTGTTGCCTGACCGATATCGGTATTCACCGTGACCAAAGTGACGTGCGGATGCTGCCTGACCCAGGCGCCCAGCGTGCGCAGGTCCTCGGCGCAATAGGCGCAATCAAGGGACCACAAGGCAAGAATGAACGGTTTGCGGGCGTATTGCTGCTCAAGGGCGCGACGGCTGTCCCCTTGCCAGGGCTGGAAGTCGGCGGCCATGGCCCAGCGGCTGCCTGCCATGGATACAACGATTAGGATGCCTATCAACGCAATCTCCCGCGCCATGCCATGAGTAGCACGGCCACGAATGACTGCCAAGTCGCCCATGCTCACGGCGCCGTCTCCAGCGACTTCAGTAGCAGGCCATCGCGTGCGGTATTCCAGGCCAGATAGACCTGCGTGCCACGCATGAGCAGCATGGGGTAATCAGCACTGCCTGCGGTGTTGAACATGGCTTCGGCCTCGCCCCAGCTGCGGCCACCATCTTGCGAGCGCATCAGATAAAGTCGGCTGCCGTCGGTTTCCATCTCGCGCCAGGCCAGCCATACCGCATCGCCGCGGCTGATCAGCGCGGGATGCCCCGCCTGCTTGCTGCCATCGCCTATGCGTTTGGCGGGAGAAGACACCCAGGCTTCGCCGTCCATGCGGGCGTAAAACAGGCCGGGCATTTTTTCGCGATTATGCGTGCCACCGTCAAACCAGGCCATGTGCCAGCCCCAGTCGCCACCTTGGGCCAGCGCCGGGCCATGGTGTGGGCAGGCATCTATCTGCCAGTTGCCAAAGCTGGCGCGCTTGATGGCATCGGCAGAGACGGACTTGGTATTGAAGCGGGCAATGGCATGGTCACGTACGCCACCCTCAAACACATGCCGCCATAGCGCCACGGCATCGCCCGAGCCATCCTCCGGTGTCACCAGCGCAATGCGGCAACACTCACAACTGCTATCGGCCAGCTTGCGCTCGGCAGCAAAACTGGCGCCACCATCGTCCGATACCGCGTAATAGATTGCGGCGCCCGCATAGGGTTTAGCCGCGGCTTGCGCCGCCAGCAGATCACGCTTGTCCACCCAGGCAACGTAGAGCCTATCTTCCGATTGTCCCGGCATGCGAGTGACGGCCAGCGCATCAAAGCGGTGGGTAATCTCGGCCCGGTCCTGATGCACGATAAACGGTGGCTCAAAGCGCTTGCCGCCATCCACCGAGCGGGCAAACCAGATATAGCCGGTATAAGGTTTTTGCAGGGCTTGTGTCCAGGTGACATAGAGCTGGCCTGCGCTACCGAGGGCGAGCTTGGGTTTGGCATCGCCATCCACGCCGATTTTCTGCACGTCAGGATTCACCACGCGCGGCGTATCAAAATGCTGGCCGTTATCACGGGAGCTATCGACCAGCACATGGCCGTCTTTTACCGAGGCACGCCACAAGGTCCCTTGCGCATCAAAAACTAACGAGATGGCGAGAGGCGCTGCCGCAGCGCCGTGATCATGCCCTTCGTGGGCAAGGGCAAGACTAGTCGCCAGCAGTGCTGGCAAACCCAGCAAAAACAATACCATCGCCCGGCAACTTGCCGGTAAAACCATCAGCATGCGCATGCAAATCCATTATCAGTAATCAAACTTGAGTTGGGCAAAGGCCGTGCGTTGCGGATAGGGGTGAAACACATAGGCCTTGTCGTTGTTGAGATTATCGATGCCCAGGGCCGCTGTCCAGCGGTCAGCAAATTTGTAGGCCATGCGCACATCCACAAAAAAGAAATGGCTGGCGCCGCCATAGGTATCGGGGTTGCTGTCGCTGTTGTCGAGGTAGGTGTACTGGCGACCGCTGTAGCGCAATGCCAGGCTATAGGTAAGCGCCTGCCCCTGATGATAGGTCGCCACTGCTTTGGCTACGGCATTGGGGATGCGCGGCGGGCGATTGCCTTCGGTATCTGGGTTGGCGCTGTTGCGCAAAATTTCCGCTTCGGTCATGGTCAGGCTGCCACCCAGGTCCAGCCCGTGAACAAACACATCCTGCCATTGCGTGGCGAGCTCAATGCCACGGGTACGCACCAGGTCCACATTCTGGATAAAGCTACAGGTGGCGCTGCCACAGGCACTAACCCCGTTAGTAACGGTTTGCGAGATCAAGGCATCGTGCTTGTTTTCCTGAAACAGGGTGGCACGCAGATAGCCTTTGGCAAAGCGCCGCTCGGCAGAAAGCTCGGCCGACAGCACCCGCTCGGGCTGCAAGTCAGGATTCCCCTGCACCAGGTTGCTGCCACTGGTAATGCTCTGGAACAGCTCGCTCACCGTAGGAAAGCGATAGGCACGCCCCAGGGCGGCGTTAAATCCCCAGGCGGGCGCCGGCTCAAAGCTCAGGGCCAGCTTGGGCGAAAATGCGTGCTCCTGCATATCTGCGTAATCGCTGGTTTGCAGGCTACCGCCCACCGTGGCCTGATTCTGCCCATTCCATGCGCGCCAGTATTCATAGCGCCCCCCCGTTGTCAGCTTCCAGCGTGGGGCCAAACGCCAGGCGTCCTGTACATACAGTGCCTGCGTCATGGTGTCGCCGCGCGAAGCACTGTTGCGTGTGGTGGTGGTAGCGCTGCTCCAGTCGCTGGCGTTATCCGTCACGCTGCGCAAGGCGTAGTGATCAATGTGGTAGCCCACATCCAACTGATGGGCACCTTTGCTTAAAGTGCCCTGGGCATCAGCGGCCGTCCAGCCGGTACCCTGCATGTCCTGCACTGTTCCCACGCTGCTCAGGGTGGGATTGGACGCTGTCGAGGTACGGCTTTCATCGCGGTTGTAACGGTAATCAGAAAGGCCGAGCTGCCATTGCCAGCCGCCATCCGCCTTCGATTGCAACTGCAAGGCCTGCATGAGATGCACGCTGTTGGAAGCCGTGGGGTTGAGGCCACGCACGCTGTAAGTATTGCCGCCGATGCTGACGTTACCGTTGTAAAACGCCGCGCCGCTGGCGGTGCGCAGATAGCTGTCCACCCGGGTATCGGAATCCAGCTGCCACAGGCCCACGGTATAACGCGCCTGCAGGCTGGGGCTGATGTCATAGGCCAGCTTGAGCTTCAGGTTATCCTGCACCGAGTGGTCTATGCCATAGGCGCCAAACACCAGGCGGGAAACGCCTTTTTCGCTGACATCACGATACGCGCCGGTCACCGCTGTGCCTGCACCACCCGTGGTGGCAGTTGCCACGGCAAATTGCATGGGCTGGCCCCAGGTATCCAGATGATCCACGCCCAGCCAGAAAGAAAGGTCGTTGATGCGATTACCGACGGAAGCGCTGGCATGCTTGCCCTCGTTGTTCTGCTGGGTGCCGTAGAGATCGAAACGTTGCATGAACCATTGCATGTTGGCATGCGCTTCAAATTTTTGCGGCATGCGCGTCTGGATATTCACCACGCCGCCCATGGAATTCCCCGCATAAAGCGAGGAGTACGGTCCGTACATGACATCCACCTGCTGGATTTCTTCCGGCGACACCGTGCCCCAGCGCGGCGGATAGGCGTAGGAATTGCCCAGCAGGTTGGATAGCAGAATGCCATCGGCATACAGCAGTGTCTGCGCGCTGGAAAGGGTACCCGCCGTACGGCTGGCGATAATGCCGTTGCGGTCACCAATATAGCGCTCGCGCACTTGCAGGCTGGGCAGGTATTTAATGGTTTCGGCGGCAGTGGCGGCGTTGGTGGTCTCGGCAATCTGTTGCGCGGTCACGCTTTCAATCACGGCGGGTGCGCGCTGGTTGCTGTCGGTTACACTGCGCGTAGCCGTCACCTCCAGCGGGTCCAGCACCACGGTTTCGTTATGGTCGGCATGTGCAGGCCCCGCTCCAATGGCCAGGGCCGCGCAGACGAGCGAGTGAGTGATGCAGGCAGTTGTTTTCATGCCCGAAATTGTAGGGTCTGCCACACGCCGCCACCATGCGACATGTTGTCGCACCCATCGCCCTCTGGCCCACATACAGCAAGCCCGCTGTGGCAATTTGCCGCAGCGGGGCGCTGGCAACTTGGGTTAGAATCCCCGGCATGTTCGCGTCCACATCATCCTCGCTTGCCACCAGCACCAATCTACGCCGCCTGCTCAGGCTGCGACTGGTCATGACCGTGGTGCTGGGCGCCGCCGCTGCCATAGCCATGCTGTATTACGATGTGGCGCTGCCCATGCATACCGTGGTGGGCGCCATGCTGCTGATGTTGATGCTGAATGGCATGACTTGGTGGCGTTTGCGTCACCCCATGCCGGTATCCGACATTGAATTATTGATGCAGCTGCTCCTGGATATGGGCGTGCTCACTGTGCTGTTTTACAAGGCGGGCGGCTACACCAACCCCTTTGTCTGGATGTATCTGCTGCCGCTCATTGTCGCGGCCGTCGCCCTGCCCTCCCGCTTTGTCTGGCTGATCGCCTCACTGGCAATTGGCTGCTACAGCAGCCTGATGTTCTGGTATCAGCCGCTACCTTCGGCCATGCCGACCATGATGCCAGGCATGGACATGTCCAAGATGGATATGGACATGCACATGATGCACATGCATGCCAGCCAGAGCGGATTCAGCGTGCATCTGGTCGGCATGTGGGCAGGCTTTGTGGTGTCTGCCAGTGTCATCGCCATTTTTGTCGAACGCATGGCACGCAGCCTGCGCGAGTATGATCGATTGATGGCAGAAGCCCGGGAACAGGCACTGGAAAGTGAGCGCATGCTCGCGCTCGGTGCCCTGGCAGCCGGGGCTGCACATGAGCTTGGCACACCACTCGCCACCATGGCGGTGGTCACCGAGGAGCTACGGCAAACCCATACAGATAATGCCGAGCTGACAGAATCGCTGGAGCTGTTGCGCAAGGAGATCACGCGCTGCAAGGGCATTTTGTCTTCGCTCTCTGGCTCGGCGGGCGAGTTGCGTGCCGAGGCAGGGCTGAGTCGTCCGCTGGATGCGTTTTTGCAGGATACCTTCAGCCGTTGGCAGGATATGCGCCCCGCCATTCCGCTGGCGCTGGATCTGCAAGGCAGTAACCCCGCGCCGCAGATTGTGGCTGATCGCGCCCTGGGGCAGGCGATATGCAACCTGCTGGATAATGCGGGCGATGCCTCGCCGGATGGCATCAGCGTGAACGCCCGCTGGCGGGCCGATTGGCTGGATTTGCAGATCGCCGATAATGGCCCGGGGCTGAATAGTGTGGCGCAAGCACGGCTGGGCGAGCCGGGATTCACCACCAAGGCGGCAGTGCATCTGGAATCCAGCATGCACACCTCCGCAGACAGGGAAAGCGTGGGCGGCCTGGGGCTAGGTGTGTTTCTGGCTAAATCCGTGATTGAGCGCCTGGGTGGTCAACTGCAATTCAGCAACCGTGAACAGGGCGGCACGCTCACCAGCGTCAGCCTGCCCCTGAAAAGGCTGTTACCCGCATGACCAATATGGACGAACTCCCCAGCCTGCTGCTGGTGGACGACGACGAAACCTTTACCCAGGTACTGGCGCGCGCCATGACGCGGCGCGGCTTTGCCGTCAGCGTGGCGCACGATGCGGCACAAGCCATTGCCATGGCAGCCGAAAATCCGCCCGAATATGCCGTGCTGGACCTCAAGATGCCTGGCGACTCCGGTTTGACGCTGATACGGCATCTGAAAGCACTGGATGAAGAAACCCGCATCGTCGTGCTGACCGGATATGCCAGCATTGCGACAGCCGTTGAAGCAGTCAAGCTGGGCGCGACCTACTATCTGGCAAAACCCGCCGATGCCGATGAAATCATGCAGGCGCTGCACCGCAAGGAAGCGGACGAGCATATCCCGCTGGCTGCCAATCCATTATCGGTAGACCGCATGGAATGGGAACATATACAACGCGTGTTGAAAGAACATGACGGCAATATCTCGGCCACGGCGCGCAGTCTCAACATGCACAGGCGCACCTTGCAACGCAAATTGAACAAACACCCGACCAGGCAATAAGCGGCTTGTATTACCGATAAATATATCAAAAATAAACCATTGATATATTTAATTTATACACTCCAAAATAAGGCCAAATTAATAACCATATTTAAAAAAGGCCTATTATAATAACCCTGGCCAAACTACTATGCTGAATGATGAAAAACCGCTGGATATCGCATCTGTCGTCACTCAAGGCTAACCGCCAATATAGTCGTCTGGCCATAGAGATTACGGTGATCCTGGTCGCCAAAATCGTCCTGCTTTATCTGCTGTGGTGGGCCTGTTTTTCTCACCCCATTGCCAAGCAGGACAGGCAGGCGGCGGTCACCCGCATAATAATGAATACCTCAAAATAGGAGTCATGCGATGCTACCCTCGGCTGAAGTCGTCGATCTTTCCAGGCTGCAATTTGGCGCCACCGCACTCTACCACTTCCTGTTTGTCCCTCTCACCCTCGGGCTTTCCTGGATGCTGGTGATCATGGAATCCGTATACGTGATGACCGGTAAGCAGGTATACCGCGACATGACTAAATTCTGGGGCAAGTTGTTCGGCATCAACTTTGCCATGGGGGTCACCACAGGCATCACCATGGAATTCCAGTTTGGTACCAACTGGGCGTACTACTCGCATTATGTCGGTGACATTTTCGGCGCGCCGTTGGCGATCGAGGGCCTGATGGCTTTCTTCCTGGAGTCCACGTTTGTCGGCCTGTTTTTCTTCGGCTGGGATCGTCTAAGCAAAAAGCAGCATCTGGTCGTTACGTTCCTGGTGGCATTGGGTTCCAATCTGTCTGCACTGTGGATCCTGATTGCCAATGGCTGGATGCAGAACCCGGTGGGCGCTGAATTCAACTTTGAAACGATGCGCATGGAGATGACGAATTTCGCGCATCTGCTGTTCAACCCCGTAGCCCAGGTCAAGTTCGTGCATACCGTGGCGGCCGGATACACCACTGCCGCCATGTTCGTACTGGGCATCTCATCGTGGTATCTGCTGAAAAAGCGCGATACCGCATTTGCCTTGCGCTCGATCGCAGTCGCCTCCGGATTTGGCCTCGCTTCCATCCTGTCGGTGATTATTCTGGGCGATGAATCCGGCTATGCCACCGGCGAAGTGCAAAAGGTAAAACTGGCCGCCGTGGAAGCCGAATGGCATACCGAACCGCCACCGGCCTCCTTCACCCTGTTTGGCCTGCCCAACCAGAAAGAAGAACGCACTGATTACGCCGTCAAGATACCCTACGTGATGGGCATCATCGCCACCCGCTCGCTGGATGAGCCGGTGACAGGTCTGGTAGATATCAAGCGCGAAAACGAAGACCGCATCCGCAACGGCATGGTGGCATACGCGGCCTTGCAGAAACTGAAGAGTGGCGATACCAGCGCCGAAGCCGTTGCCGCGTTTAACGCCGTGCGCGATGACCTGGGCCATGGCCTGCTGCTGAAGAAATACACACCGAATGTGGTCGATGCGACAGATGAGCAAGTGAAGCTGGCGGCCGCCGATACCATTCCGAATGTATTTGCGCTGTTCTGGAGTTTCCGCATCATGGTGGGCCTGGGCGTGCTGATGCTATTCATGCTGGGGGCTGCATTTTATTACTCGGCCAAACGCACCATTGCCAGCAAGACCTGGCTGCTGCGTCTGGCCGTGGTCGCGATCCCCGTGCCATGGATTGCCGCCGAAATGGGTTGGATAGTAGCCGAGATGGGCCGCCAGCCATGGACCATTTCCGGCATTCTGCCCACACATCTGTCGACCTCGTCGCTGAACCCGGGTGAACTCTACTTCAGCATTGCCGGCTTTATTGGCTTCTACACCCTGCTTCTGCTGATCGAGTTGTTCCTGATGTTCAAGTACGCGCGACTTGGGCCTTCCAGCCTGCATACCGGTCGCTATCACTTTGAAGTTTCATCGCGTGCTACTGCTTAAGGAAAAATCATGAGCGAGATCATCGACTATCAAACCCTCAAGCTGGTCTGGTGGCTGTTTGTGGGCGTACTGCTGATTGGCTTTGCCATCATGGATGGCTTTGACATGGGCGTGACTACCTTGCTGCCCTTTCTGGGAAAAACCGACGACGAGCGTCGTGTCATCATCAACTCGGTCGGCCCGGTATGGGAAGGCAACCAGACCTGGCTGATTACCGCAGGCGGCGCCATTTTTGCCGCATGGCCGCTGGTGTATGCTGCGGCGTTCTCCGGCCTGTATGTAGCTTTGCTGCTAGTGCTGTTTGCCCTGTTTTTCCGGCCGGTAGGCTTTGATTACCGCAGCAAGATGGAAAGTCCGGCCTGGCGCAATGGCTGGGATTGGGCCTTGTTTGTCGGCGGCTTTGTACCATCCCTGGTGTTCGGCGTAGCCTTTGGCAATCTGCTGCTGGGCCTGCCCTTCCATTACGACGACACACTGCGCTCGTTTTATACCGGCAGTTTCTGGGCGCTGCTCAACCCATTTGCCCTGCTCTGCGGTCTGGTCAGTCTGACCATGCTGTTGATGCACGGCGCCATCTACCTGCAATTGCGCACCGAGGGTCCCGTGCAAAAGCGGGCTGCACGTGCGGCCCGCATCAGCGGCATCGCGTGTGCCATTCTGTTTGCGTTGGCAGGCCTGTGGCTGGCCGCCGGGATTGAAGGTTACAGACTGCTGCAAATTCCAGACGTCAATAGCGCCATCAACCCGCTACACAAAACAGTTGAAAAAGTCGCCGGAGCGTGGCTCAGCAATTACAGCACCTATCCCTGGATGATGTTGGCACCTGCCGTCGGCTTTGCGGGCATTGCACTGGCCTTGCTGGGTGCGGCCAAAAAATGGGAGCGCTGCGCCTTTGTCTTCAGCAGCCTGGCGCTGGCAGGGATCATCCTCACGGCCGGGTTCTCCATGTTTCCATTCATCATGCCGTCCAGTACCGACCCGGTGAGCAGCCTGACCTTGTGGGATGCCGTCTCCAGCAAGAAAACCCTGGGCATCATGTTTGTGGTGACCCTGATCTTCCTGCCACTGATCCTGATCTATACCTCCTGGGTATTCCGCGTATTGCGCGGCAAGATCACGGTACAGCATATTCGCGATAACTCGCATACAGCCTACTAAGGAGCACGCACATGTGGTATTTCACCTGGATACTGGGCGTCGGACTGGCGCTGGCATTTGGCATCATCAATGTCATGTGGCTCGAATCCGAGCTGCCATTTGAAGAGCAGGACACTGAATAGCTAATCAGGTCTGCCGTTTCAATTCATCACTGGATTCATCTCCGCTGTGGGCGGTTTCTCTAGTAGAAACCGCCTTCTTTTTTTATAGTCGGCAGGGTAGGGTTTTATTGATCAGTTTTACTTATTGATAGCATCAAAACAATCAACTTCAGATATCAGAAAACTTTCATTACTATGGCACCCATACCAAGGCGCCACCGCCAGGTTATCAACCCAGACAAGGAGAATGTAATGAGCAAAGACATCTTGACCACCTCAGCCGGTGCTCCCGTACCCGATGACAACAACAGCATCAGCGTAGGGGCACGTGGCCCACTGACCTTTGACAATCACTACCTTTTTGAAAAGCTGGCCCACTTTAACCGTGAGCGTATCCCCGAGCGCGTAGTGCATGCCCGCGGCACCGGCGCTTACGGCACCTTCACCTTGAGCAAAAGCCTCAAGGATTACACCATCGCCAGCTTCTTGCAGGATGTGGGGCAAAAGACCGAAGTATTCTTGCGCTTCTCTACCGTAGGTGGCGGTCAGGATTCCAGCGACTATGCGCGTGATCCCCGAGGCTTTGCCGTGAAGTTTTACACACCGCAAGGCAACCTGGATATTGTGGGCAACAATACGCCCGTGTTCTTTTTGAATGACCCGATCAAGTTTCCGGACTTCATCCACAGCCAGAAAAAAGACCCGCGCACCAATTTGCCCAATCCAGCCAATGCCTTCGAATTCTGGGCCAATCATCCCCAATCCTTGCATCAGATGACCATCCTGATGTCGGACCGTGGCATCCCGGCTTCGTATCGCCACGTGCACGGCTTCAGCTCACACACGCTGAGCTTCTGGAACAAGGATGGCCAGCGCTACTGGATCAAGTGGCACTTCAAGACCAATCAGGGCATCAAAACCCTGACCAATGAAGAAGCCGCCAAGATGCCAGCGTTTGGTGCCCAGCAGGATCTGGTGGATGCGATTGATCGCGGTGATTTCCCCAGCTGGACAGTGAAATTGCAGATCATGTCGGAAGCAGAAGCAAAGGGTTATCACATCAACCCGTTCGACTTGACCAAGATCTGGCCGCACAAGGATTTCCCCTTGATCGAGATTGGTCAGCTGGAATTGAACCGGAATGTACGCAACTACTTTGCCGAAACCGAACAAGCCGCCTTCGCCCCCAGCAATCTTGTGCCTGGTGTAGGCGCTTCGCCGGACAAGATGTTGCAAGCCCGCTTGCTGGCGTATCAGGATGCACATCGCTACCGCGTGGGTGTTAACGCCAACCAGTTGCCGGTAAATGCCCCGCGTTGTCCGGTCAACCATTACCAGCGCGATGGCGCCATGGCCGGCATGGGTTGCCCGGCACATGGTCATGAAAACGTCTTCCTCGGTTCGCCGAATTTCTACCCGAATGACCGTGCAGCCGAAGGTGCACCAGTACCCGCAGCGGAATTTGCGCCACCGCCGATGCCGGTATTGGAACAGGCATGGATTGGCTACCACGACCAGAGCCAGGAAGACTATTACACGCAGGCCGGTGACCTCTTCCGCTTGATGAACGACGATCAGAAGCAACAGTTGTTCAACAACATTGCCGGCGGTTTGTCGCAAGCCAATGCGGATATTCAGGCCCGTGTACTGGCCCAGTTTGAAAAGGCCGACCCGGCTTATGCTGCTGGCGTGAAAAAGGCGATTGCTGCTATTTCGTAATTCTTCGCCATGAAAAAGCCCCTCATCCTTTTGGAATGAGGGGCTTTTTTTTGCCTCGGCAATGCTTGGATGCCGGGGCAGAAAGCTTACTCAAGGCAGATAGCGCGTTTTGCAGGTTTTTTTGCTTTCATCACAAAGCGTAGCCGACTTGAGGGATTCACGATAAAGCTTGGCATGCGCCGCATCGATCCCCCATAGCGAACTTTGCTTCTCGGCTTCGGATTGCGGGCGCCAGCTGTATTGCACTTTGTAAATGAAATTCTTGCTTTCGTAAAAAGCGACGAAAGCGCCCTCCCCCAGCGGGGCATTTTCGGACGGTTTTCCACAATATCCCCCGCCGAGTGCAGAATAAAGGCCGTTGGCCGTCGTGGTACGCATGGTGATCTCCTCATATCCCGCACATGAGCTAGACAAGCGCTTGACCATGCCTATCAATGCCACGTCCGCCACCTTGAGTTTTGCATCGCGAATTTCCTTCATGGTCTGAGCCGATGGATAGGGTTTTCGGACAATCGAAAGATGCCCCGTTTTCCATGTCTCGACATCCTCCCCAGCCGGCGCGTACTCCACAAAATATTCACCCGTGGAATCACCTTCCATCCAGACAATATTCCAGCCAGGCGGTGGCGTCACATCCAACCGCTCGCCTTTGACATTGAACGGCATGCCAGCCACAGTATCCGCGAGAGCAGGCTCGACCATCTGAAGATGGATGGAAAAAACCAACATTACGAGAAAAATTATCCTGATCATTGAGAGCAAGTTCCTTCCACTTTGTCGATAAGCTTGGTTTGCGGGTTAATGGTGACTTGAAGGTCGTTTTTTGCTTGCCTAACATCTTCGTTATCCTGCCAACCAAAGACGACGGAGCCTTTGCTAAGGCTCACAAAATAAGGATCCCCCATGAGCTTTACCACTTCGTCCTGTGTCATTCCCACCTGCACTTTTTTTCCATCAGCACAGTTGATATAAGGCGCGATAGCGCAAGAGGTTTGCAAAAACAGAATGGCGATATAAAAATAAAATCTAAGTCGGAGGCCTCCAAGAGGTATCAAGCTCTAACTCCATGTCATAACGATTGTTTCAATTTGCGGAATTGTGATTTCAAGACTGCATCATTTATTGGAACACCAGACTATTGCATACTGTCCCACATCAGGTTGTGCCGTTCGGCACAGCCTCTTCTGTTTTATAACAATTCTGCGGAGGTTATCCCCATGGCAAAAGCAATCGGTTATGCCGCTTACGATCCCAAGAAGCCGTTGGCCCCTTTTAGTTTCGAGCGTCGCGAGGTAGGCGCCAATGACGTCGAAATCGAGATTCTGTTTTGCGGTGTTTGCCACTCGGATTTGCACCAGGTGCGGGATGAATGGGGCAATTCGACTTTCCCCATGGTGCCGGGACATGAGATTGTGGGCCGTGTGACCAAGGTCGGTAGCGCCGTCACCAAGTTCAGGGCGGGGGATCTGGCTGGTGTTGGCTGTCTGGTGGACTCTTGCCGCAGTTGTCCGGATTGCGAAGACAGTCTGGAGCAATACTGTAACCACGCGGTTTTTACCTACAACTCGCCGGACAAGCAAATGCCCGGGCAATCCACCTATGGCGGTTACTCCAACCTGATCGTGGTGGAGCAGCGTTTTGTGCTGAAGGTGTCGGAAAAACTGGACCTGGCAGCGGTCGCGCCTTTGCTGTGTGCTGGCATTACCACCTATTCCCCCCTGCGCAACTGGAAGGTCGGCCCTGGTCAAAAAGTCGGTGTGGTCGGCCTCGGTGGATTGGGGCACATGGCCGTGAAGTTTGCGCATGCCTTTGGCGCTCACACCGTGCTCTTCACTACCTCGGCCAGCAAAGTGGAAGATGCGAAGCGCCTGGGCGCGGATGAAGTCGTGATCTCCAAGAACCCGGAAGAAATGGCCAAACACGCGCAGAGTTTTGATTTCATTCTGAATACGGTCGCCGCACCACACGATCTGGACCAATACACCTCCCTGCTCAAGCGCGATGGCACGCATTGCCTGGTAGGCGTGCCGGATAGCCCTCACCCGACGCCGAACATTGGCAACCTGATCTTCAAACGCCGCTCTCTGGCGGGCTCGCTGATTGGCGGTTTGCGCGAAACCCAGGAAATGCTGGACTTCTGCGCCGAGCACAATATCACCTCGGATATCGAGCTGATCAACATGCAGGACATCAACAATGCATTTGAACGCATGTTGAAGAGCGATGTGAAATACCGCTTTGTGATTGATCTAGCCAGCCTGAAACAGGCCGCCTGATAAAAAAAACGATGCATTACCCGCCCCCGCCGCCCTGCGTCGGGGGCTTTTTATTATCTGCCAGACATTCAGGTACACTGGCGACTCATTTGATACACAGGACAACATCATGGCCGGTAGCAGCTTGCTCACCCTGATCGACGACATTGCCACCATACTGGATGACGTTTCCGTCATGACCAAGGTAGCCGCCAAGAAAACCGCAGGGGTACTGGGCGATGATCTGGCACTCAATGCCCAGCAAGTAGCGGGAGTCAAAGCTGACCGCGAACTGCCCGTGGTGTGGGCCGTGGCCAAGGGCTCCTTCATCAACAAGCTGATACTGGTGCCAACCGCGCTGTTGATCAGCGCTTTTTTGCCCTGGGCCATTACGCCCTTGCTGATGCTGGGCGGCGCATTTTTATGCTTTGAAGGGTTTGAAAAGCTCGCGCACAAATTCCTGCATGGCGCCGAAGATGAGACCAGGCACGCCGCACAAGTGCAGGCACTCAGCGATCCGGCGGTCGACATGGTGCGTTTTGAGCGTGACAAGATCCAAGGCGCAGTGCGCACCGACTTTATCCTGTCAGCAGAAATCATTGTCATCACACTGGGCACCGTGGCGGGTGCCACACTTGCCAAGCAAATCTCGGTACTGACAGGCATCGCCATCATCATGACGGTCGGTGTGTATGGCCTGGTAGCGGGCATCGTCAAACTGGATGACGGCGGCCTCTATCTGGCCCAGCGGCGCGGAAAAACATTATTAGCCGCGTTAAGCCGTGGCCTGGGTCGCTTGCTGCTGGCAGGCGCACCATGGCTGATGCGTACGCTTTCCGTCGTCGGTACGGCGGCAATGTTCATGGTAGGCGGTGGGATTCTGGCGCATGGCTTGCCATGGCTGCACCACATTGCGGCAGATGTACAAAGCACGGTGAGTGCCTCTGCAGGCAATGTCGTTGCCTTGCTGGCGACGATTGCACTTGATGCCTTGATCGGCATCGTGGCAGGTGGATTGATTGTGCTGCTGGTGACCCTTATCCAGCGGCTGATACGCCGCAGGTAGCCTGCTGGCAAAGGCGGTAGCCGGAACTCCGGAGAGAAGGTCTGGAGTGCCCTCAGCCCTGAACGGGGTGCAAAGGCTCGAAGCTTAGCGAAGCAGAGTTGATGCAATAGCGCAGCCCGGTAGGTTTCGGGCCATCGGGGAACACATGTCCGAGATGCGCATCGCACACATTGCAAATCACCTCGGTGCGTATCATGCCGTGGCTGATGTCGCGTTTTTCACGCACATTGGCCGGATCCAGCGGCTCAAAATAGCTGGGCCAGCCACAGCCCGCATCAAACTTGGTATCCGATGCAAAAAGGGGCGTATCACAGCATACACAGCGATATACCCCAGGCTCAAAGCGAAACGCATATTCGCCGGTGCCCGGGCGCTCGGTGGCGGCCTGGCGGGTGACTTCATATTGCAATGGCGTCAGTTGGGCGCGCCATTCCTCATCGGTTTTGATGACGGTTGCCATGATGTTCTCCTCACGATCAGCCTGACGCTTGGCCATCAGGGTTTCGATCAGTTTTAACCGAAGCGCTGTTCGAGCCATGGGTCCGCCTCGTTATGATATCCACGCACTTCCCAGAAACCGGGACGGTCTTCGGCATGCAGTTCAATGGCCTTCAGCCACTTTGGGCTCTTCCAGGCATAGCGTTTGGGCACAACCAATCGTACCGGCCCACCATGCTCGATACTCAGCGGCTGACCAAACACGCTGTGGGCAATGATCACATCATCATCCAGCAAAGCTTCCAGCGGCAGGTTGGTGGTATAGCCATCGTAGCAATGCAAGGTCACAAAGCCTGCCTCGGGCAAAGGCCCTGCCTGCAGCAACAGTTCGCTGGCCGAGATACCAGCCCATTCCATATCCAGTTGTGACCAGCGGGTAACGCAGTGAAAGTCCGACACGTCTTCCACCTGCGGCATGGCCTGATAGGCCGTCCAATCCAGTGTGATGTCGTTCTGCACCAGGCCAAACACCCGCAATGACCACTCCTGCAATGGGATTTCAGGCTGGATGCCCAGATCAAGCACGGGAAAATTCCTGACCTCGGTCTGCCCGGCAGGAATACGCGCGTTGGCGCTGACCTTGCCCGGCTTTTGCAAACCACGCTGGGCGACGGCGACTTTGGCAGCGATCAGTTTTTCCCAATCCGGCATGTAATGGCTCCTGTGGACTAGCCCGCCCGGGGCCTGTCGGTTAGAAAATAAGGTCAGGACTTCTTTTTAAAGCTGTCCAGAATTAGCAGGGCGACGCCCACGCAGATCGCCGAATCGGCCACGTTAAACGCGGGCCAATAGTAACTCTGGTAGTGGAAGAACAGGAAATCCACCACATAGCCCAGTGTCAGTCGGTCATACAGGTTGCCCAGCGCCCCGCCTAATACTAGGGCCAGCGCAAAACAGAAAAGTTTCTGTGAGGGATGGCGACGCAGCATGAACAGGATAATGCCCGATGCAATCAGGGCAATCGCACTGAAAAACACACGCTGCCAGCCGCCCGCCTGACTCAGGAAGCTGAATGCCGCCCCCTCGTTGTGGTAACGCACCAGATCAAAAAATGAGGTGATGGGCAGATGCTCGCCATACGCAAACGCCTTCACCACCAGATGCTTGGTGTACAGATCGAGCGCGATGACCGCCGCGCTAAGCGCCAGCCATTTACGCATGCTGACGTGGCTCACCGGCACCAAACAGATTGCTGACGCAGCGGCCGCAGAGGGTCGGGTGGTCGGCATGGGCACCGACATCGGCGCGGTAATGCCAGCAACGATCACACTTTTTATACTTGCTAGGCACTACGCTAACACCGTCAACCGCATTGTCAGAAGACTTTTCCAACCTGACGTCTGAAACGATAAAGACAAACTTGAGGTCGTCACCCAGAGAAGAAAGAGCATCAAAAGCTGATGAAGCATCAATTTGAAGCTCTGCCTGCAGCGATGAACCGATCAGCCCTTGCGATCGCTGAACCTCCAACTCCTTCATGACAAAGGATCTGAACTCTCGTATCTTTTCCCATTTTTCAAGCAACCCTGACTCTTCCATAGCAGGAAACTCATACCACTCTTCCTCAAACACGCTATCGTCCGCGCTCAAGCCCAGCGTCTGCCAGATTTCATCCGAAGTAAAGCTGAGGATAGGCGCCATCAAGCGCATCAGCCCGTGCGTGATATGGTAGAGCGCGCTTTGCGCAGCACGGCGCGCATGCGAACTGGCACCGGTGGTGTAGAGGCGATCTTTCAGGATATCCAGGTAGAAACCACCCAGGTCTTCTGAGCAGAAGCCGACAAATTTCTGCACCGCGAGGTGGAACTCATACTTGTCGTAATCCTTGACGATGGATTCCTGCAGTTGCGTGGTCAGCACCAGCGCATAGCGGTCAATTTCCAGCCATTGATCCACTGGCAGCAAATCCTGGCTGGCATCAAAGTCAGCCAGATTGGCCAGCAGGAAGCGCAAGGTATTGCGGATGCGACGATAGCCTTCGGCCACGCGTTTCAGGATTTCATCGGAGATGGTCAGCTCGCCGGAGTAATCAGTGGAAGCCACCCACAGACGCAGGATATCGGCGCCATAGGTGTCCATCACCTTTTGGGGCGCGACGACATTGCCCTTGGATTTGCTCATCTTGTGACCAGCGCCATCCACGACAAAACCATGTGTCAGCAAGGCGTTATACGGCGCGCGGCCATCGATGGCACACCCCGTCAGCAGGCTGGACTGGAACCAGCCACGATGCTGGTCCGAGCCTTCCAGGTAAAGATCAGCCGGGCTGCGCAGCTCTTCGCGCCGCTTCAGCACGGCTGCATGCGTGGCGCCGGAATCAAACCAGACATCCAGGGTATCGGTGACTTTTTTATATTGCTCGGCATTGTCCGGGACATGTTGGGCGAGGAAGGCAGCGCCATCCAGCGAGAACCAGGCTTCGACGCCCTGTTGTTCCACTTGCAGCGCAACGGTTTCCAGCAGGCGCATGGTCTCAGGATGCAGTTCGCCGGTTTCCTTGTGCACAAAAAGCGGCATGGGCACGCCCCAGTTGCGCTGACGCGACACGCACCAATCCGGACGATTCTTGATCATGGCTTCAAGGCGCGCGCGGCCCCATGTCGGGAAGAATTCGGTGGCATCGACCGCCTGGTTGGCATGTTCGCGCAAGCTGGTGCCGGTCTTGTCCTGGGCATTCATACCGATAAACCATTGATGCGTCGCCAGTTGCATCAACGGCGTCTTGTGGCGCCAGCAATGCGGGAAGCTGTGATTCAGACGGGCGCTGGCAAACAGCACTCCGTTTTCCTGCAGCTTGGCGAGGATGACCTTGTTGGCTTCCTGACGGCTGAGGCCGCGAATGGCGTCCAATTCAACCAGGTCACTCGTGAAGAATTTGCCATCGCCGCCGAGCAGTACACGCGGCTTTTCACTGGGGTAATGAGCACGCATTACCAGCCAGTCGTCGTTACCGTGGGCCGCTGCCGTATGCACCAGGCCGGTACCAGCATCGGTAGTGACATGTTCCCCCGTGATCACAGGCACCTGGCGATTATCGAAGGGATGTTGCAGCATGAAGCCCATCAGGCTTGCGCCTTTGCAACTGCCCAGCGTCGTCGCGTCTTCTTCGCCGTAGCGCGTGAGCGTGGCTTCAGCCAAGGCATGTGCTAATACCAGCAAGCCCTTGCTGGTGCGGATCACATCATAGTCCAGCTCAGGATGCACACTCACCGCCTGGTTGGCAGGCAGGGTCCAGGGCGTTGTCGTCCAGATAACAGCATACACGTCACCGTCCAATCGCGTATCAAAAACGGCACTCAGCGCGGCATTGTCAATAAAGCGAAACCCCACATCTATGGCAGGAGAATTGACATCTTCGTACTCCACTTCGGCTTCGGCCAAGGCGGAGCCGCAGTCCACGCACCAATGCACGGGCTTGCTGCCCTGATACAGGTAACCATTCTGATAGATCTCGCCCAGGGCGCGCATGATGTCGGCCTCGGTCTTGAAATCCATGGTCAGGTAGGGATGATCCCAATCGCCCAGCACGCCCAGACGGATGAAATCCTTCTTCTGGCGTTCGATTTGCTCCTTGGCATATTCGCGACACAACTCGCGAAAGTGGGCAGGATCGATATTCTTGCCGTGCTGCTTTTCCACCATCAGCTCGATAGGCAGGCCGTGGCAATCCCAGCCCGGCACATAAGGCGCATCAAAACCGCTCAGGGTCTTGGATTTGACGATGATGTCCTTCAGGATTTTGTTGACGGCATGACCGATGTGAATATCCCCGTTGGCATAAGGCGGGCCGTCATGCAGGATGAATTTCTGCTTGCCCTGACGTGCCTTGCGGATGCGCTGGTAAAGTTTTTTATCCTGCCAGGCTTTCAGCCAGCCTGGCTCACGCTTGGCGAGATCGCCACGCATGGGGAAGCTGGTTTCCGGCAAGTTAAGCGGGTATTTGGTTTCGTCGGTCATGAACACGTGTCTTTAAGTTGAGCCGTATGGTTTGCAAAAGTGAAACGGTATTATAAAAAGTCAGGCACCCTGATCAGCCACCTTGGCTTGCAAAAAAGGTGCGGGCCTGAGCACTATCCAGCGCTATCTGTTGCTTGAGCGCATCCAACCCGGGGAACTTCATTTCCTCACGCAGCTTTTTCAGGAAGCTGACATGGACATGGCGGTCGTAAAGGTCGCCGCTGTAATCCAGCAGATGGACCTCAAGACTCAGGCGCGGGGTTCCGGCAATGGTCGGGCGCACGCCAAGATTGGCCACACCCGGCAAACCGTCCAATTTTACCGCATATACCCCGGTCAGTGCAGGCCGTTCGTGCCGCATGTGTATGTTTGCAGTGGGAAATCCCAGCTGGCGCCCCAATTTTCGACCATGCACGACCTTGCCGCTGATGCTGTAATAGCGTCCCAGCAAGGCACTCGCTAGTGGCAAGTCGCCGTCATGTAGCGCCTGACGCACGCGCGTGCTGGATATGCGATCGCCATCCAGTTGAATTTCCGGCACGCTTTCCAGTGAAAAGCCGGCCTGGCGCAGATCATCCAATCCACCCTGGCGCCGCGCACCAAAGCGAAAGTCATCGCCCACTAGAATGGCATCGGCATTCAACTGCCCACGCAGAATATCCTGCATGAAGGCAGAGGCCTCAAGCGCGGCGAAGCGCTGATTGAAATGGCAAACATAGACATCTGCCACACCAGCGTCGATAAAGTGTTCTAACTTCTCACGCAGTGAGGTCAACCGCGCTGGCGCTTGCAGAGGGGTGAAGAATTCGCGTGGATGCGGTTCAAAGGTCATGACTACAGGCTGCAGACCTCGCGCCGCGGCCACTTGCACCAGCTGGCGCAACAGCGCCTGATGGCCTAGGTGCACGCCATCAAAATTGCCTATCGCCAGCGCTGCGGGTAAGCGTTGCCCGCTATCAGGAAAATGCCGGAATACCCGCATCAGATAGCCACCCGCCGCATGAAGTCTTTCGGCCGTATGCCCATAAGCCATAGCGCGGCAAAATAAGTAACAGCCCCCAACCCGACCAACATGGCCACGGAAGTCAGTTTGGCCAGCAGCTTGAGATGCATCCAGTGCTGGTTATCGCCCATGGCGACATACAACACGCCCCCCATCACGGAAACCGCAACCAGCAACTTGAACATGAACCCCCACCAGCCGACTTGCGGTTTATAGATATTGGCTCGGCGCAGGTAGAAATACAGCAGCCCGGCATTGAGGCAAGCCCCCAGGCCGATAGCCAGTGCCAGCCCGGCATGCTTGAATGGACCGATAAACAGAAGGTTCATCGCCTGCGTCGCCAGCAAGGTGAAAATAGCGATCTTCACCGGAGTTTTGATGTCCTGACGCGAGTAAAACGCAGGTGCCAGCACCTTGACCAGAATCAGGCCAAGCAGCCCCAGGCTGTATGCCATCAGGGCCTGCCGTGTCATCCACACATCCTGTTCAGAAAACGCGCCATAGTGGAACAGGCTCGCCACCAGCGGCACGGCAATCACCGCCAGCGCCACCGCCGCTGGCAAGGCCAGAATAAAGGTCAGCCGCAGCCCCCAGTCGAGCAATTGTGAGTATTCGCCATCGGCCTTGTCAGCAAAGCTTTTGGACAGGCTGGGCAAGAGGATAGTCCCGAGAGCCACCCCCAGAATGCCGGTAGGAAACTCCATCAGACGGTCTGCGTAGTACAGCCAGGAGACACTGCCAGTCTGCAGAAACGAGGCAAAAATGGTATTGATGAGCAGTGATATTTGCGCAATCGACACCCCGAAAACCGCCGGGCCCATCAAGCGCAGGATACGCCATACCCCCTCATCCCCCAGGCCCAGTCGTATGCGTGGCAGCAGCCCGATCTGGCGCAAATATGGCACTTGATATACCAGCTGCAACACGCCTCCGGCAAATACCGCCCACCCCAGCACCATCACGGGAGGATCAAAATAAGGGGCAAAAAACAGCGCGGCCACAATGAACGTGATATTGAGCCAGACTGGCGTAAAGGCAGGCACGGAAAACTTGCTGTAAGTATTCAGCACGCCGCCCGCCAGCGAGACCAGCGAGATAAAGAAAATGTAGGGAAACGTCACCCGCAACAGTGCCACGGTCATGGCAAATTTATCCGGCTCGGCTTCAAAGCCAGGCGCACTGATATACACCACCCAGGGCGCTGCCAGCATGCCCAATATCGTCACGACGATGAGCGCCAGACCCAGCAAGGTTGCCACGTGATCCACCAGAAGGCGGGTTTCCTCGTGGCCACGCCGGTTTTTATATTCAGCCAGCACCGGCACAAAAGCCTGCGAAAATGCGCCCTCTGCAAACAGGCGACGCAAAAGATTGGGGATTTTGAAGGCGACAAAAAAAGCATCGGTATAAATACCGGCGCCAAATACACGAGCGATGAGCGTGTCACGCACAAAACCGAGGATGCGCGAAACAAAGGTCATGCTGCCGACAGTAGCCAGAGCTTTTAGGAGGTTCATTACGCCAGTATTTTCAATTAATATTCTGCCACCGCCGTGGGTTGGCGCGGAGCCATCTATAATGCGCGTGGGCTGCGAAGCCACTCATCAAGTCCAAAACCTGAAAATTACTCATGGTATTCGGGCCAGAGACCAGGGAACCAATCCCGGAATATTGCTTTTGCAAGCCAAGATCAGCAGCGCAAATAAAGCCATGAATACAAGCGCATGATTTTAGCATGTCCATATGGCAAGCCTAAAGCGCAACATGCGCGAGACAACTTGCACGATGGCAAAAAAACGGCTAATATGCTCGGCTTCGAATTTACAAACTTGATTAGGATTATCCATGGCTAATAGCGCACAGGCGAGAAAACGTGCCCGTCAGGCAGTTAAGCAACGCGCCCACAACGCCAGCTTACGTTCCACTCTGCGCACCGCGATCAAAAAGATCATCAAAGCGGTTGAAGCAGGTGACAAAGCTGCCGCACAAACTGCTTACATCGAAAATGTAAGCGTGATTGATCGTATCGCGGACAAGAATATCATCCATAAGAACAAGGCAGCTCGCCATAAGAGCCGCCTGTCAGCCTCTATCAAGGCCATGGCGTAATATTCAAGTTACATAGATGCAAGCAAAAAAGCCGAACAAATGTTCGGCTTTTTTATTGGGCGCTTGCGCCATGCGCTTACTCATACCATTCGCGGCTCAGCCCCTTCTCGTGCATGGCGGGAATTAAATTCCACTTCATTCAGCCCAGGATCAGGACACAGCACCGCCCGATCTTAAATGTCGGGCAACAAAAAAGAGGGCACAAACTTCGCGCCCTCCACACTTCACCATTCAATCCAGTTTCCGGATCATTACTCACCAATACCTAACGCTTCACGCGCCTGCATGGCCAAGCCATAAGCATTGTCCGCATTCGCATCCACCACCGTGAAATGTCCCATCTTGCGCCCAGCGCGCGGCTCATGCTTGCCATACAAATGCAGCTTGAGCGCTGGCACGGCGAAGGCTGCCGCCCAATCTGGTTCGCCTGCCTGCCAGATATTGCCGAGTATATTTACCATCACAGACGGACTATGCAAGTGGGCATCACCCAAGGCATGCCCGGTCAGCACACGTACTTGCTGTTCAAACTGGTTGGTCACGCAACCATCCAGCGTGTAGTGCCCGGAGTTGTGCGGCCGCGGAGCCATCTCATTCACCAAAATCTGGTCGCCACAGACAAAAAACTCCACCCCAAGCACGCCGACATATTCCAGCTTCTGGGCAAGCTCAATCGCCAGTGCCGTGGCCTTTTCGCGCAATGCATCATCACACCGCGCCGGAGCAATGCTGACATCCAGAATGCCGTTCAGATGGCTGTTTTCTGCCACTGGGAACGCAGCCACATGCCCATGCACATCACGCGCCAGCACTACAGAAACCTCAAGGTCCAGCGCCAGCATTTTCTCCAGCACGCAGGTTTCGCCACCAAACTGCTCAAAAGCGGCTTCGGCTTCCTCGCGTCCAGTCACACGTGCCTGCCCCTTACCGTCGTAACCAAAACGCGCGACCTTTAAAATTGCCGGATAAATCGTTGCATCCACTGCGTCAAAATCTGCAGCGGATTCAATCACATGAAATGGTGCTACTGGCAAACCAGCATCACGAATAAAGTTTTTTTCCAGGACGCGGTGCTGTGCCGTAGCAACTGCAGCAGCAGCCGGACGGACGATACGGGTCTGCTCAAAAAACTCCAGCGTTTCAGCTGGGACATTTTCAAATTCGGTAGTAATCGCAACACAGCTTTGCGCCATGGATTCGAGCGCTTCGCGATCATCGTAAGGCGCGCACAAATGCACATCCGCAATCTTGCCTGCCGGGCTATTCAGGTCAGGGTCGAGCACAGTCACCCGGTAGCCCATTTCATGCGCAGCAATCACAAAAAAACGGCCCAGTTGGCCGCCGCCCAGCATGCCGAGCATGGCAGGCGGCAAAATCTTGGAAGAAAGTTCAGCTAATTTCACGCTCAAGGTTGCTCCGATAATTGCATGGCAAATACTTTGTCGGCCTGGGCCGCACGGAATTCATTCAGCTTGGTGGTCAGCGCAGCATCCTGTGTCGCCAGCATGGCGATGGCAAACAAGCCAGCGTTTGCCGCCCCAGCTTCGCCAATGGCAAAGGTGGCCACAGGGATACCCTTGGGCATCTGCACAATCGATAACAGGGAATCTTGCCCCTGCAAATGCTTGGAAGGCACAGGCACGCCCAGAACAGGCAATATGGTCTTGGCAGCGACCATGCCGGGCAAGTGAGCAGCCCCACCAGCACCGGCAATAATCACCTTGAAGCCACGCTCAGCGGCCTGTTCGGCAAACTCGAACATCAGGTCTGGAGTGCGATGAGCCGACACCACGCGGGCTTCATATGCGACACCAAAATCCGCCAGCATTTGCGCCGCGAGCCGCATGACGGGCCAATCGCTATCAGACCCCATGATGATGGCGACTTGCGCCTGTGTTGTAGACATGGAAGCTACCTTTACAAAAGAATAAGATTATCGCGGTGAATCAGTTCGGCTTCATCCACATAGCCCAGTATCTGGGCGATATCCGCACTGGGCTTGCGCAGGATGCGCGAGGTTTCACTGGCACTGTAATTAACCAGACCACGCGCAATCTCGTGCCCTTGCTGATCAAAACACGCAACCGCCTCGCCACGCTCGAAGGTGCCCTCTACTGCAACCACGCCAATAGGCAGCAGGCTTTTGCCATCATCACGTAACGCTTTAACTGCACCTTCGTCCATGACGACCCTGCCGGAAAGACGGAGGTGATCTGCCAGCCATTGTTTTTTGGCCAGCAATTTCACCTGGCCCGCCTGCAGATGCGTCCCCACCGCTTCACCTGCCGCCAGACGAACCAGCACCTGCGGTTCGCGGCCTGAGGCGATCACGGTATGGGCACCACTCCGTGCTGCACGCTTGGCCGCCAGTATCTTGGTCAGCATGCCACCGGTACCGACACTGCTGCCCGCGCCACCTGCCATGGCTTCCAGTTCAGGAGCACCGGCCACCGCGTGATTAATGAATTGGGCATCGGGATTTTTGCGTGGATCGGCCGAGTACAACCCTTGCTGATCGGTAAGAATAACCAGCGCATCCGCTTCAATCAGATTGGCCACCAGCGCGCCCAGGGTGTCGTTATCCCCAAAGCGGATTTCGTCGGTGACGACCGTATCGTTTTCATTAATGATGGGGATAACACCGAGATCAAGCAGGGTACGCAATGTGCTGCGTGCATTCAGGTAACGCTTGCGGTCGGCCAGGTCATCATGTGTCAGCAGCACTTGGGCCGTATGCAGGCCGTGCTTGCTGAAGCAGCTTTCGTACATCTGCACCAGGCCCATCTGCCCAACAGCCGCTGCAGCCTGCAACTCATTAACCGCCCTGGGGCGTTTTTTCCAGCCTAGGCGCTGCATACCTTCGGCAACAGCTCCACTGGAAACCAGCACCACTTGCCGCGACTGCTTTACCAGATGCGAAATCTGGTCTGCCCAGGCGGCAATCGCCTGACGATCCAGGCCCTCACCATTATTGGTGACCAGACTTGAACCTACCTTGACGACAATGCAGTCAGCCTCAAGCAGCAGGGAGTCCATCTTGATCCTCTTGCGCATGCTCACCTGCGCGTACAGATTCGATATGTTCCATGATGGCGTAGGTCAGCTCTTTGCAACCGATGCCTGCCAGCGCCGAAATGGCGAACACACGCCCTTCCCAGCCATAATCCCGCACAAATGCCGCGACCACCTCGGCACTGTCAGACAGCATGTCGACCTTATTCAGCACCAGCCAACGTGGCTTTTGATAAAGCGCCTCGTCGTATTTGCGCAGCTCTTCCACAATCGCACGTGCTTCTTTCACCGGATCGACCGCCTCATCAAAAGGCGCAATATCGACAAGGTGCAGCAACAACCGCGTGCGTGCCAGATGTCGCAGGAACTGGTGACCGAGACCGGCCCCTTCGGCAGCGCCTTCTATCAGCCCGGGAATATCGGCGATGACAAAACTGCGATTGGTATCCACGCGTACCACGCCCAGATTGGGATGCAGCGTGGTAAAAGGATAATCAGCCACCTTGGGCTTGGCCGCAGAAACCGAGCGAATAAACGTCGATTTGCCTGCATTGGGCATGCCGAGCAAGCCCACATCAGCCAATACCTTCAGCTCGAAATAAAGCTCAAACTCTTCGCCAGGCTCCCCCTTGGTACATTGGCGAGGGGAACGATTGACACTGGATTTGAAGTGAATATTGCCCAGGCCGCCATTGCCGCCTTTAGCCAACAAGGCTTGCTGCCCATGCTCGGCAAGGTCGATCAACACCTGCTCGGTGGCCTTGTTGCTGATCACCGTGCCCACGGGCACGCGCAGAATCAGGTCTTCACCACCCGCGCCATACTGATCCGAACCGCGACCATTTTCACCGCGCTGGGCGCGGAATGTTCGGGTGTATCGATAATCCACCAGAGTATTGATGTTACGGTCAGCGACCGCATAGATGGAGCCACCACGACCGCCATCGCCGCCATTGGGACCGCCCATGGGCTCGTACTTTTCGCGCCGGAAGGTGGCTACGCCATTACCGCCGTCACCAGCGTAGACCTTGATGGTTGCTTCATCTATGAATTTCATGTTTTCCAGTCAATCTCAATATCGACAAGCGCGGCTTATTATAGCAAGCCGTTTTTTCCGACATGCACGCCTGAAATAAAAAAGCCCTATCTGTGCGATAGGGCTTTTACCAACCTGTGCTGCGGATTAAGCAGGGATGATGCTGACCAGCTTGCGACGCAGAGCGCCCTTAACTGAGAAAGCAACCTTGCCATCCACCTTGGCAAACAGGGTGTGATCCTTGCCCATGCCGACATTGTCACCAGCGTGCATGCGGGTGCCACGCTGACGAACAATGATGCTGCCAGCAGAAACCAATTGGTCGCCGAAGGCTTTCACGCCCAGTCGCTGGGCCTGTGAGTCGCGGCCGTTACGGGAACTACCGCCTGCTTTTTTGTGTGCCATGTTTTATTCCTTATCTCAAGTAACTGCAGCCGAATTACTTGGCAGCAATGTTTTCGATCTGGATTTCAGTGAAATCCTGACGATGACCCTGGGTCTTGCGATAGTGCTTGCGACGACGCATCTTGAAGATCAAGACCTTGTCAGCACGACCGTGTGCGACCACCTTGGCCTTGACAGTGGCACCAGCGATGACAGGAGCACCGATAGTAACGTTGTCGCCGTCAGCAACCATTAATACTTGGTCGATGGTGATGTCGCTACCGACTTCGCCCACCAACTTCTCAACCTTAAGTTTGTCGCCGGCTGCTACACGGTACTGCTTACCGCCGGTCTTGATGACTGCATACATGATCTAGCCTCGTTCGCTACGCATTCAAATGAATCGAGCATTATACGGAAAATTGGACGTTTAGCAAATCTTAATGCGCTTTTCCGCAAACAATTCGCCATAACGTCGACATTATGCCGCAGACGTTGCGCAAGGCCAACAAGCACGGGACAAGCGCTGTATAAGGCCAGACCCTATATGTTAAAATGCCGCATCTAATTCTGGCTGATACTCGTGTCCCTCGCTTTTATACAATCCTGCATCGCTCAAGACATGCAAGCAGTCGACGCGGTGATTCGCAAATCTCTCCATTCCGATGTTGTTCTGATCAACCAGGTTGCCGAGTACATCATCAACAGCGGGGGCAAGCGCCTGCGGCCGGCGCTGGTTCTTCTCTCGGCCGGCGCGTTTGGCGAGGTAAATGCGCGCCATCATGAACTCGCCGCCGTTGTGGAGTTCATCCACACCGCCACCTTGCTGCACGACGATGTCGTCGATGAATCTGCCATGCGCCGTGGCCGCGCCACTGCCAACACCTTGTTTGGCAATGCAGCCAGCGTGCTGGTGGGCGACTTCATCTATTCACGTGCTTTTCAGATGATGGTCGGCGTTGAAAGCATGCGCGTGATGGAAGTACTGGCAGAAGCCACCAACATCATCGCAGAAGGCGAAGTGTTGCAATTGCTGAACGTACACGATGCCGACATCACCGATGAGGCATACCTCAAGGTCATCCATTACAAAACAGCCAAGCTGTTTGAGGCTGCCACCCGACTGGGCGCGATTATCTGCTCAGCCTCCGAGCAGGATGAACAGGCGATGGCGGAGTACGGCATGCGGCTCGGCACTGCATTTCAATTGATTGATGACGTATTGGATTTCAGCGGCGACAGCCAGGAAATTGGCAAAAATCTGGGGGACGACCTGGCAGAAGGCAAACCAACACTACCTCTGCTGATCGCCATGCGTCTGGGTACTACTGCACAAGCCCAGACCATACGAAAAGCGATTGAAGAGGGTGGCCTGGATGAACTCCCCGCGGTCATGCAAGCTGTGCACGACACTGGCGCGCTTGATCAGGTGCGCGCGATTGCACGGCAGGAGGCCAAGGCGGGGTGCGACGCGATTCAGCATCTGCCGGACTCTCCTTCGCGCCAGGCCCTGTTGAAACTGGCCGAGTTTGCCGTTGACCGCACGTTCTGAATTAAACACACACGCGCAAACAAAAACGCCACCAGCCCTGAAAGGGCGGTGGCGTTTTTTATTCGACCTCAAGCCAGCCCGGCATCAAGCAGCCGGGAAGGCGATTAGCCCAATGCCTTATTAATTCAATACAATCTGCTCACCACTATCAGCGCGATAGTAGCTAAGGTGGGCGCAGGGGCTGGTATCAGGCGTGAGCGCTCCATCAAACAAGGCACGCCCATCAACATCCACCACGGCATACCCGTTATGGTAGAGCGTCACTTCGGCCTGCTGCCGTCCTTGCCGCATGGCAAAGCTCATGTATCCGTCGTCCTCCTCTTCTCCATAGACTTCCCAGTTGGAGCGGCCGGTCAACTGCTCCATCCATCCTGGAAGATCAACCTCTACGCGGCAAACGACCGGGGCTTCCCATGCAGCTTGGACAGTGTTTTCCATCATTCGCTTCCTTTCGTTTCAAGTGGTTGGTTAAGGTGTAAGTGGCGTCGATAGGGCGCAATTTCAAGTGTGACTGTACCCGACAGTGGATAGTTGCTTATATCTGTATAACGGTGCGATGATGCAGAAAGTTTAATGGAACAAGCGTATGCCCGACGTCATCAGCGATTTTCTTCAGGTATTGCAGGACTCCCCTGCCTTTTTTATTGCCGTTTCTGCCCTGCTTGGGCTTCTGGTGGGCAGCTTTCTGAATGTCGTCATTCATCGGCTGCCTAAAATGATGGAAGCGGAATGGCGACTGAATTGCCAGTCACTCGACGGGCAGGCACCCTCAGAACCCCCGAAAAAATTCAACCTGCTGACGCCACGCTCCAGCTGTCCACACTGCGGGCATGCCATCACCGCGCTGGAGAACATCCCCGTCATCAGCTACATCGGCCTGCGCGGAAAATGCCGCGCTTGCAAAGCGCCCATCAGCTTACGCTACCCCGCGATCGAGCTGCTCACCGGTCTCTTAATTGCTTTGGTGAGTTGGAAACTGGGCTATTCTGGCATTACCGTAGTTGCCTGGTTGTTTGTCTTTGCATTGATTGCCCTGACGTTCATTGACCTGGACACCCAACTGCTGCCGGATGACATCACGCTCCCTTTGCTATGGCTGGGCCTACTGGTCAATCTTAACGGCGGATTTACCGACTTACCCTCCGCCGTGACTGGCGCTGCGGCCGGATATCTCATCTTGTGGAGCATCTATTGGCTGTTCAAACTGATAACAGGCAAAGAAGGCATGGGCTACGGCGACTTCAAACTGCTTGCCGCCATCGGTGCTTGGTTTGGCTGGCAAATGCTGCCCGCCGTCATCCTGCTTTCCTCACTCGCGGGCTCCTTGATTGGCATAGGCTTGATTCTATTTGCCCGCCATGGTCGCAGCACGCCCATACCATTTGGCCCCTACCTGGCATTAGGCGGCATTGCCGCCTTGTTCTTCGGCCCCACCCTGGCAAGCTTTTACCTCGGCGGCTAACATGATCGTAGGACTGACGGGCGGCATCGGCAGCGGGAAGTCGGCAGCAGCAGCACAGTTCGCTGCTCTGGGCGTCCCTGTCATTGATGTCGATGTCATCTCGCACCAAATCACCGCTCCGGGACAAGCAGCCGTATTGGCGATAGCCGACGCACTGGGCGATGACATGCTTAGCGCGGATGGCAGCCTCAACCGCTCGGCTGTGCGCAGCAAGGTATTTCAAGACGCATCGGCGCGCAAGCAGTTGGAGGGCATATTGCACCCGGCCATCTATGAAGAGGCGCAACGCCAACTGCAACAGGTTTGCAACACCGCGCCTTACTGCATTATTGTAGTGCCCCTCCTTTTCGAGAGCGAACGCTACCAGCAGCTGATAGATCGCAGCCTGCTGATTGATTGTGAAGAATCCATACAGATTGCCCGCACCATGCATCGCAGCCAAATGTCTGAAATCGAAGTGAAAAACATCATGGCAGCCCAGCTACCACGCGAAACCCGTCGGCAACTTGCAAATGACACCATACTCAACAATGGCAGCCTGCAAGAATTACAAGAAAATGTCATTGCCTATCACCAAAAATACATTAATCCTTGCATAGTTAGCATTTAGATTTCATAATCCACCGTAACTTTAAAAACGCTAAGCGCTCAGCCAAAAAAGCCCGTGCCCAGTTACGATTACCCATTTAATGAACGTATCCGGACGCTGCTGCGCCTGGAGGATCTGTTCACTAAAGTGCTGCACAATATGGCGGCCGGGCATGAGTATCACCATCACTGCGCGCTGCTCTCCCTGTTCCAGATTCTCGATGTTATTGATCGCGCCGAACTCAAGGCGGATTTGTTGCAAGAGCTGGACAGGCAAAAGATCGTCATGAACAGCCTTCTTGGCAATCCTTCCATCGCTGAAAAGGTACTTACCGACCTGATCGGCGAGATTGAAAATACCAGCAAGACATTACGCCAGAACACGACCAAGCTTGGGCAAACCCTGCGCGATAATGACTGGCTGATGAGCATCAAACAGCGCGCTGGCATTCCGGGCGGCGTATGCGAGTTTGACTTGCCCTCCTACCATTACTGGCTGGGGCTGGGGGAAGACAGACGCCGTCAGGATCTCGACAACTGGTTGCAGCCATTGATCAGCATTTACGATGCCTTGCGCATCATCCTGCATATCCTGCGAGGCAGTGGCAATACCGTTGCCTTAACAGCGACCAATGGCGTTTACCAGCAAATGCTGGGAGGCTCAAAACCCGCCCAGATGCTGAGGCTGCAGGTCGACGATGATGTCGAATGCTTCCCGGAAGTCAGTGCCAACAAATACGCCATCAACATTCGTTTCAATAGCCTGGACTATGCGCAAAAGCCGCGTGCATGCGATAAAAACGTTAACTTCACCCTTACCCTGTGCAACCTGTAAAACCCATAAAAAAACGCTTGGTCACCTGTCCGCAATGCCAAGCCGTATCCGAATACTCCGTCGAAAATCGTTTTCGTCCCTTTTGCTCCGAGCGCTGCAAGCTGATTGACCTGGGCTTGTGGGCAGATGAAGGTTACCGTATTGCACAGCCCATAGAACCTGACGAATTCCTGGAAGAATAAGGAGTCATGCCCATGTTCAAACAGCTTAGATGTATCGCGCTATGCCTGTTACTGTCTGCCACCCAGAGCGCCTGGGCGGCCGATGCATTGCGCATCAGCCATGACTGGGTGCGTGCCACCGCACCGGGACAGGCAGTAGGCGCAGCCTACATGACACTGACCAGCACAGAAGACGCCACCCTGATCAAAGTGGAAAGTGATGTTGCAGGATCGGTAGAAATACACAGCATGACCATGAACGACGGTGTCATGCGCATGCGCATGTTGGAAACCTTGCCATTACAAGCGCAGCAAGCGGTCAACCTGGAACCGGGCGGCTTTCACCTGATGCTGTTTGATCTCAAGGGCCCGCTGAAAGCTGGCGCGAATGTTACGTTCAAATTGCATGTGCAGGACAGCCACGGCAAGCAGCATGTCTACACGCACAGCAGTCTGGTAAAAACGGCGACGGATTAGTCAGCGCCGCGGACCAGCGGCCATCAAAACACCCCTTAGCGCGGCTCCGCCTTGAAGGTGAACTGGTAGCGCTGCAGCCCGGTCGCCGTTTCCACATCAACACGCGCAATCCAGTCACTGCGCCCCTGCACACATACCGGCAGCGTAATATCCCCATGCCAGCGGCCATCGGGTTTCTGCAGCAGTCGGTATCTATTCAGTCCCATTTCCATGCCGTCCATGGCAAAACTGGCATGGACAGCCTGGGCACCCGCCATGGCGACATCAATACCAAAAGGCTTCAGCACCGCAGGCGGTGAGGCAAACACTACATGCAGGTTCTGATCACCACATCCGTCAACCGGTGCGGGGCAATATAACAACTTGATACTCTGCGGCACCGCTGGGGCACGCATATAGAAATAAAGCGCGGCCGCGCCCACCATAAGCAACAGCGCCAATACCGCCCATTTTCTGCGCTTAGCTGTTTTCATTCCAACACCCTCTCAACATGGCAATACCGTGCGCACCATGACGCCACGCCTCTGACAGATGGCATTTCTGCAAACCACCCAATGCATAGACTGGCAAGGCGTAGCCGGCAATGCCCTCGGCAAACCCATGCCAGCCCAGGGGCTTGGCATCTGGATGGGACAAGGTAGGCAGCACAGGGGAAAACACGACAAAATCGAGCTCAAGCTGAGCGGCGCGGGCGAGCTCGTGTGCATCATGACACGAAGCCCCCACCACCAAGCCTTCAGGCTTCTGCGGCAACGCCATCAGCGCCTGGCTGCTGAGATGCACGCCATCGGCATTCACCCTGAAAGCCAATTCCGGCGAGGCATTCAGCAATACCCTGGCACCGTAAGTGCGCGCCAGCGCAATAACTTTAGCGGTAAATGCCTGCAGAGCCTCTTCGTCCAGTTGCTTTTCGCGCACCTGTATCAGCTTCAACCCGCCTTGCAATGCCCGCTCCAGCCGGGCCAGAAACACCGGCTCACCAAGCCCTTCCAGCTGCGTAATGGCATACATGGAAGGCAAGCTCAACATGCGCAGCAAAGGCTCGTTCGCAGGCAGCAAAGGGCCGACATCCACCGCGGAAGGCCACTGCCAGGACAAGGCCTGTCCTTCGCGTCCATGCGGCTCGCCAGTCCAGCGCCGCACCTGATAGAAATGCAGTTGAACGGTACGCTCGGGATAAGCAAAGCGGCGCGTAATCCAGGGATAAGCCTCGACAATCTCGGTGCCGAGTTCCTCTTCAATTTCACGCTTAAGCGCTTGCAATACGGATTCGCCCTGCTCGATCTTGCCTCCGGGAAACTCCCACCACCCAGCCCAGGGTTTGCCTTCGGGGCGCTGCCCCAGGAGCACTTTGCCATCTTCCCGCACCAGCACGGCAACGGCCGCATGCACCACAGGCTTATCGGTCATTGTGCATCCGGAGGATTGCTCACGGCAGCCAACTCACTCAACTTGGCCTGCCCGGCATAATCACGGGCAAATTGCGAGGCAATACGACCACTGCGCGAACCGCGAGCCAGCGCAAACTGCAAGGCCGCCTGCCGCGCATCTTCGGTAAACGGCGTAACACCATGGTATTCCAGCCATTGCTCGGCAACACGCAAATAGTCTTGCTGGCTGAACGGGTAGAACGACAGCCACAGGCCAAAGCGCTCTGATAGGGAAATTTTTTCTTCGGCAGTGTCGCCGGGACGTATCTCTTCGCCCAGATGCTGGGTTTCGAGATTTTCTGCCATGTACTCCGGCATCAGATGACGGCGATTGGAGGTGGCATACACCAGCACATTATCCGAGGTCGCCGAGACCGAGCCATCCAGCACCACCTTGAGCGCCTTGTAGCCAGGCTCACCAGCATCAAACGTCAGGTCATCGCAGAAGACAATAAAGCGCTCGGGACGCTCGCGCAAAATCGCCACGATCTCGGGCAATGACACCAGATCCTGCTTTTCCACTTCTACCAGCCGCAAACCATGCTGGGCAAAGTGGCTCAGCACCGCTTTCACCAGCGAAGACTTTCCAGTACCACGCGCGCCGGTCAGCAACACATTATTGGCCGGCAGGCCACGCACAAACTGCTCGGTGTTGCGCACGATGCGCGCCTTCTGTTCATCCACATTTTGCAGGCCATACAGGCTGACATAATGCGGGTGATGCACGGCTTGCAGATAGCCGCGCCCCTGATGCGCAACCCAGCGCCAGGCGATCGCACTCCAATCGGTATCCTGCGCCTGCGGCAGCAAGTGCTTTTCCAGACGGTCGAGCAGGCGCTCGGCTTTCTGTATCAATTGTTCAATATCTGCCATGGATGGCCTCGTCTGAATTCAAGAATCAGGAGCGATAGTCTGCATTGATCTTGACGTAATCATAGGAAAAATCACAGGTCCATACGGTCGCTTTCGCATTGCCGCGATTCAGCACCACCCGCACGGTGATTTCCGCTTCCTTCATGACGGCTGCCCCCTGCGCCTCTTCATAGCTGGCAGCACGGCCGCCATATTCCGCGACCAGCACATCGCCCAAATAAAGCTGCATGGCGTTGACATCCAGGTCAGCAATCCCGGCATACCCGATGGCCGCCAGAATACGGCCCAGATTCGGGTCCGAAGCAAAAAATGCCGTCTTGATCAGCGGGGAGTGCGCAATGGCATAGGCTACCTTGCGGCATTCTTCGCGGTCTTTGCCGGCTTCAACATGTATCGTCATGAATTTGGTGGCACCCTCGCCATCACGCACAATGGCTTGCGCCAGTTCAACGGCGACTTCTGTCATCACCGCACGCAAGGCCTCAAACTCACTGCTGCTTTCGCTAATTTCCGCATTTCCTGCCTGGCCCGTCGCCATCAGGATCAAGGAGTCATTGGTGGAGGTATCGCCATCGACGGTAATACAGTTGAACGAGTGGTTTACCGCGTGATCAATGATCGCCTGCAAAGCAGACCGACTAACTGCGGCGTCGGTCGCCACATAGCCCAGCATGGTCGCCATGTTGGGATGTATCATGCCAGAGCCCTTGGCAATACCGGTCACCGTCACCAGTTTGCCGCCCAGCGTGACCTGACGCGATGCGCCCTTGGCCACGATATCGGTCGTCATGATGGCTTCGGCCGCATCCAGCCAGCCATCTGCGCGTTGATCTGCCACGGCCGCCGGCAACCCTGCTATCAGGCGATCAATCGGTAAAGGTTCCAGAATGACGCCAGTTGAAAATGGCAGAATTTGCTCAGCCTGGCAGCCCAGCAACTTCGCCAGGGCATCGCAGGTTTCGCGTGCATGCCGCATGCCGGGCTCGCCAGTACCTGCGTTGGCATTGCCCGTATTCACCACCAGCGCACGGATTTCATTTTCACCGGCCAGGTGTTCACGGCAAAGCGTGACAGGGGCAGCACAAAACCGGTTCTGCGTGAATACGCCAGCCACGCGCGTTCCTGGGCTCAGTTGCATCACCAGCACATCCTTGCGGTCTGGCTTGCGGATATGCGCTTTGGCATATCCTAGCGTAATGCCGGCAACCGGCTTCAGGGTAGTTGCATCAGGAGCAGTAAGATGAACAGGCATGTGGAGGTTTCCCGAAATATGGACACGAAATTAGAAGGTAGTCGCGATTTTACCCGATCACCGCGACAAGGGCATGACATGCAGACTGAGACCCACCCTGAGCGTCATTCCTCCGCGCGAGGTGTAGCAAGCAAATGAGAAGACAGGATCAGTCGTCGAACCGGGCAATATCGATCTGCCGCTGCGCCAGCCGCTCCTTCACCTCGTGGCGCTGTTGTGGCGACATATCCCACCACTCGCGAATCTCATCTATGGTGCGAAAGCAACCTTCGCATAAACCAGTCTCTTCATTCATGGCACAGACGCCGATACAAGGCGAGGATACAACAGTGGCATTAGGATCAGAACTCATGGGAAACAACCTCTGGAGAATAGCCTCGGGATTATAACAAACATGCAGCGAGCTATAGGCGCAGAAAACCCTGGAGATGGATAGTGCAATGGAAAGAAGGTAGTGCAGGCCAGGATGAGACCACCTGAATAATCACATGGACCCAGCCTGTCGGCAGCAAGCAACTCCGAAGATGTGATCTGGCAACACTACCGCAATGTGCCGATATAGCGCTTCTTGACCGTATCGACGGAAGGGGCGGCGGCCTCGGTTCGGGCAGGGACTTGCTCCCCATTTAGCAAAGCCTGATAGCGTAGCGCCTGGCGCGCCAGTTCGTCATTGCCCTGTTCAACCGCGAATTTGATGATCGCACGGGCATATTCTTCATTCTGCGCCATCCACTCGATATCAATGACACGGTTGGCAACCCGACGCAAGGAAACATAGAGATGTGCAGCAATCGCTGTTTTTTCAGTGTCCGCCATCAGACGATACGCTCCGCATGTTGGGAAATATCCAGCCCATCTTCCTCATCTTCGGCACTCACCCGCAGCGGACTCATCAGGTTCACAAACAAGAGGATCACCCAAGTGCCAACGCCGCTATATACCAGGGTGGCAATCACCCCTGTGGTTTGCGCGATCATGTTGCCATGCATGCCACCCACGACGGGATTCGCCAGCAAACCGGTAAGCAAGGCACCCACAATGCCGCCTATGCCATGAATACCAAATACATCGAGCGCATCATCCGCGCCCAATACCTGCTTCAGGCCCGTGGCGCCCCAATAACAGGCGATCCCGGCCACCAGCCCGATGATCAAGGCGCCACCTGCATCCACAAACCCTGAGGCGGGTGTAATCGCGACCAGGCCCGCCACAGCCCCCGAGCAAGCGCCAAGCAAGGTCGCGCGCGACTTCACCCACCACTCCAGCGCCATCCAGGTTAATACCGCCATGGCAGTCGCCACTTGCGTGACCAGCATGGCCATGGCGGCGCGACCATCCGCAGCTACGGCAGAGCCTGCGTTAAATCCGAACCAGCCGACCCATAGCAGGGAAGCCCCGAGCAAGGTATAGGTGAGATTGAATGGCGGAAAAGCGACCCTGCCATACCCCGACCTCGGCCCCAGCACGTAGGCACAGACCAGACCGGCAATACCCGCGTTGATATGTACTACGGTACCACCCGCAAAGTCGAGCACGCCCTGCGCAGCCAGCCAGCCGCCGGGTTCCCACACCCAATGCGCAACCGGCGCATAGATCAGCAAGCTCCATAGGGCGATAAAAAGCAGCATCGCAGGAAAGCGGATACGCTCGGCAAAGGCGCCTGTCAGCAGGGCTGGCGTAATGATGGCAAACGTGAGCTGAAACATGACAAATACAGCTTCAGGTACGCTGGAAGCGATATGGCTGACGCTGATCCCGGTGCCATCCGGGCTGAAACCCAGGCCATGCAGCAACGCACGATCAAAACCGCCAATAAAAAAACTGGATGGCGTGAACGCCAGGCTGTAACCCACTACCACCCAGACCAGGGTGACCACACAGGTGACCGCCAGACTCTGGAAGGCGGTCGAGAGCACATTCTTTTTGCGCACCATGCCTGCGTAAAACAAGGCAAGCCCGGGAAGGGTCATCAGCAGCACCAAGGCCGTGGCAGTCAGCATCCATGCCGTATCCCCGGCACTGATCTGTGTCACCGGCACCATGCCGGGGCCGCCAGATGCGGCATGGGCGATCACGGGCATTAACCCGGCCAAGCTGCCAACGCCCAGCCTTACACCCGCCATCTTGCTGCTGACTGCCATCAATATGCCCTCACCTTCTGCTTTTTGCCCGGTCTGACGTCTACCGGGCGCTTCTTTCACAAGCATATTGACGCAAAAGCCATGCCACCAATAAAAAACCCGGCCATCAGCCGGGTTTTTCAAGCCAAACATTAAGCGATCAATCAGCTCAGTTTGCCATGGCACTGCTTGTACTTTTTACCAGAACCACATGGGCATGGATCATTACGCCCCACCTTGATGCCTTCGCGCTCAAAGGGCTGACTCTCTTCGGCAGCCGATGCATCGGCAATCGCCAGTGGATCTTCACTCACGCTGGCACTCGCATCAAAGTCAGCATGCTGATACTGTACGTTTTCCAGTTCCACCGGCTTTTCTACGGCTTCGACATCAGCTTCATTACGCACTTGCACCAGCATGGTGATCTGGGTGACTTCACGTTTTACGGTATCCAGGAGGGCAGCGAACAACTCAAATGCTTCGCGCTTGTACTCCTGCTTGGGATTTTTCTGCGCATAAGACCGCAGGTGTATGCCCTGACGCAGATGATCCAGCGCTGCCAGATGCTCGCGCCAATGGTTATCCAGGCTTTGCAGCATCACAGCGCGTTCAAACTGGCGCATGACATCGGCACTGGCCTGTTGCTCCTTGGCGGCATACGCTGCCTCCGCCGCATCCAATACATGCTCACGCAGGGTTTCTTCATGCAGGTCAGGATTCTCTTCCAGCATTTTTTGCAGAGGAATATCCAGACCAAGATCGGCCAGCAGGACTTTCTCCAGGCCTGCAATATCCCATTGCTCCTCCAGCGTGCCGGGCGGAATATGGGAAGCAAAAATGTCATTGACCACATCTGCACGCATGGCAGCGATGGTCTCGCCCACATCGGCGGCTTCCAGCAATTCATTACGCTGCTGGTAGATCACCTTACGCTGATCATTGGACACATCATCGTACTCAAGCAGCTGCTTGCGAATATCGAAATTGCGGCCTTCCACCTTGCGCTGTGCATTCTCGATGGCGCGCGTCACCCATGGGTGCTCAATCGCTTCGCCATCCGGCATTTTCAGACGTTCCATGATGGCGGATACGCGATCAGAAGCAAAAATACGCAGCAACTGGTCTTCCAGCGAGAGATAGAATCGGCTGGAACCTGGGTCACCCTGCCGGCCAGAACGGCCGCGCAACTGGTTATCCACGCGGCGTGATTCATGGCGCTCAGTACCAATAATATGCAGGCCACCTGCAGCCAGCACAGCGTCATGCTGCTTCTGCCAATCGGCCTTGATGGCGGCGATACGGGCTTCCTTGTCAGCGTCGCTCAGGCTTTCATCGCTGCGCACCAGCGCAATCTCTGGCTCAGGATTGCCCCCCAGCACGATGTCCGTACCACGGCCCGCCATGTTGGTAGCAATCGTGATGACGCCAGGACGGCCCGCCTGCACAATGATCTGTGCCTCGCGCTCGTGCTGCTTGGCGTTCAGCACCTGGTGCTCCAGCTTGGCTTCATTCAGTAGATGCGAAATCAGTTCGGAATTTTCAATCGAAGTGGTACCCACCAGCACTGGCTGCCCACGGCTCTGGCAGTCCTTGATGTCTTCAATAACGGCACGATACTTCTCGCCTGAGGTGCGGTAGACCTTGTCCATCATGTCTTTGCGTTGCATGCCACGATGGGTAGGAATCACGACGGTTTCCAGACCATAGATCTGGTTGAATTCGTAAGCTTCGGTATCGGCAGTACCGGTCATGCCGGACAACTTGCCATACATGCGGAAATAATTCTGGAAGGTGATGGATGCCAGCGTCTGGTTTTCTTTCTGAATCGCCACGCCTTCCTTGGCTTCAACCGCCTGATGTAGGCCATCGGACCAGCGACGACCCGGCATCATGCGGCCGGTGAATTCGTCCACGATCACGATTTCGCCATCGCGTACCACATAGTGCTGATCGCGGTGGAAGAGGGATTGCGCGCGCAATGCGGCATACATATGGTGAACCAGACTGATGCTGGCGGCATCATAAAGACTGGCACCTTCGGACAGCAAACCGGCCTCGGCCAGCAGCTGCTCGGCATGCTCATGCCCGGCTTCTGACATCAGGACCTGATGGGATTTTTCATCCACCCAGAAATCACCCTCGCCCTCTTCTTCCTGCTGACGCTTGAGCTTGGCGGCGATGCCATTCATCTGCACATAGAGGTCGATGCTGTCATCGGCCTGACCAGAGATAATCAGCGGAGTACGGGCTTCGTCAATCAGGATGGAGTCGACTTCATCAATCAGCGCATAGCTGAGACCGCGCTGCACGCGTTCCTGCGAGGTGAACACCATGTTGTCGCGCAGGTAGTCAAATCCGAATTCGTTATTGGTACCGTAGGTGATGTCAGCGGCATATGCCTCTTGTTTGGCATCATGTGACATCTGCGAGAGATTGATACCGACAGTCAAGCCCAGGAAATTGTAAAGACGGGCCATCCACTCGGCATCCCGTTTTGCCAGGTAATCGTTGACGGTAATGACATGCACGCCCTTGCCGGTCAGCGCATTCAGGTAGGCCGGCAATGTGGCCACCAGGGTTTTACCTTCCCCGGTACGCATTTCAGCAATCTTGCCGGCATTCAGCACCATGCCACCGATCAACTGCACGTCAAAGTGACGCATGCCCAGAATGCGGCGACTGCCTTCCCGTACCACCGCAAAGGCTTCCGGCAACAGCTTTTCCAGCGATTCGCCGTTTTGATAGCGCTGCTTGAACTCCTCTGTTTTCGCTTTCAGCTGTTCATCGCTCAGGCCCTGCAATGCAGGCTCCAGTGCATTTATTACCTGCACATTCTGTGCGTATTGTTTGACCAGCCGCTCATTACGGCTACCGAAAATTTTCTTGAACAGCGTGGATAACATGCAATAACACCAACTTTCCGCCCCAAGGACGGAAACCTCTAGGTTGACTTAAACAGTTTCTGGATATGTAACAATGCCAGCAACAACGCGCATCCACCCATGATGGACGACTTAATTCAGCAAATATTTCCTTGGGTCCAACGGAGCGCCATTCAGGCGCACCTCAAAATGCAGATGGGCACCTGTAGAACGTCCGGTAGTACCTACTCTGGCGATCATTTGGCCTTTTTCAACCCGGTCACCCACCTTTACCAGCAATTCGGAGGCATGGGCATACCGTGTTTCCAAACCTGCACCATGGTCAATCTTGACGATTTTACCATAATCGGGCGTCAGCTCTGACGTCGTCACAATGCCCCCGGCAGCCGCGTATATAGGGGTTCCTACTTCGGATGTAAAATCCAGCCCTTCATGAAAGGCCATCTTGCCGCTGAAGGGGTCCAGGCGCCAGCCGTAACTTGAAGAGTTATACGCGCCATTCACGGGATGACCATTGGGAAAAGCACTTTTCTGCAGGTTCTGCTGCATCATGAAGGCTTCAATCGCGCTTAACTGGTCCTGCTTGCGTTCCATCTCGAACAAGAGTTCGGATATCTTCCCCTGCAATTGCGGGACATCCAGTCCATACGCGCGCACTTCGGGGCCGCCGCGCCCAGGTTCGGGCTGCGCGTCTACAGGAGTGGATGGCGAGATACCCGCCATGCCGGAAAGTCGCTCGCTGGTCGCATCCAGTCGCATCATGCGCGCCTGCAATTCACCAAGCTGCATGGCCAGGGCATCAATGTGTTCTTGTGTATTGGGGGAAACAAGGTGCAAGGCGGCGGGAATAAGCGCCTTGACGCCATGGTGCTTGCCATCTGCCTGTGGCAGAATAAGCAGGGATGTGAGCAGGGCTATGCCTGCTATCAAAAGCGCCAGAAATAGTACGACTTGCCCCAGAGTGAGAACCCTGGGTTTTGCCATTGTGTCAGAGACAATAATGATATTCACGCAATTCCCCTTTGAGAGCCCATCGGCATGCGCAAGCTGAACGCGTTATTCAAAGATAATGCCAATCTCGAAGCATTGACCAGCTTGTCGGACAGTTTGACTGCCTCTAAAAACGCCTGGAATGCCGTGGTGCCTGCTCAGCTGGCGCGCTATACGCAACCCGGTGTCATCAAGCACAAGCGCTTGACCGTGTATGCCCATAACGGCGCAATTGCGGCAAGACTGAAGCTTTTATTGCCAACTTTAATCAGTGGGCTGCAAAAGCAAGGGGTTGAAGTTACTTCAATTCGGGTGGAAGTGCAAGTGCAATCTGGCACGCGTGAAACACCCAAAATACTGCGTACATTGAGCGCGCAAGCCGCAGAAAACCTGGATGATCTGGCACAGAAACTCAAAGGTTCCCCGCTGGGGGAAGCGCTGAGCCGACTGATCAGCCGGGCAGAAAAATAAGCCTGCCCCTCCCCCTTCTGAAACTAATCTCTTAACGCAAGCTCTGATCAGACTATGGAATTTTTGTACTATCTGGCAGCAGGTGCTGCAACCGGCGTGCTGTCTGGCCTTTTCGGCATAGGTGGCGGCGTAGTCATTGTATCCATCCTCGCTTATCTGTTTGCAGGCCTGGGGTTCCCCGAGAGTCATATCATGCACATGGCGCTGGGCACTTCGCTCGCCAGCATTGTGTTTACGTCGCTGTCATCAGCACGAGCCCATCATCGCAAGGACAATGTGGATTTCCCCCTGGTCAAGCAACTGGCACCCACTATCGTGCTTGGCACCTTGATTGGCAGCCTGCTGGTCGCGCAGATACACAGCCATGCCCTTCAAGCGATTTTTGCAATATTCCTCACGGCGGTAGCATGCCAGATGTTATTCAAACTAACCCCAAATCAGGCCCGACGTGCCCCTGGCCCTTGGCTGAATGGGGTCATGGGTATCGTCATCGGCTTTATCTCCAGCCTGGTGGGCATCGGTGGCGGCACGGTATCCGTCCCCTATCTGCACTATTGCAACATCCCCTTGAAACGCGCCATTGGCACCTCTGCTGCCATCGGCCTGCCTATCGCCATGGCGGGGACCATAGGCTATATCTACACGGGCTGGAACGTGTCCGGCTTGCCCACCAACAGCCTGGGCTTCATTTACCTGCCTGCGCTGGCGGGGATAGCACTGGCCAGCATTATCACCGCTCCCTGGGGCGCGGCCCTGGCACATCGCTTGCCGACGCCGATTCTGCGCCGCCTGTTCGCCTGCCTGCTGCTGGCACTCGGACTCAACATGCTGTGGAAAGTCATATGAGCGGGGATGCAGCATGAGCCTTGATACCAGCAAGGATACCGTGATTGAAGTCAGCAGCCTGTACAAGCACTTCGATCAGGTCACCGCGATTAATGGCCTGGATTTCACCGCTCGGCGGGGAGTGACCACGGCATTGCTCGGCGGCAATGGCGCAGGAAAAACGACCACCATCGCCATGCTGCTGGGATTGCTGCTCCCCAGCAGTGGCAATATCCGCATATTGGGCGAAGACATGCTGAAGCACCGGCACCGCCTGTTACATCGCATGAATTTTTCATCGCCTTATGTCGACTTGCCACAGCGCCTTACCGTGCGGCAAAACCTCACGGTCTTCGGGCATCTCTATCGCCTGCCCGCACTGAAGCAACGCATTGCCAAACTGGCAGAAGATCTCAACCTCAGCCAACTCCTGGATCGGCCTTACGGCAAACTCTCCGCAGGACAGAAAACCCGCGTTTCCTTGGCAAAGTCGTTGATCAACGAGCCGGAAGTCCTGCTGCTGGATGAGCCGACGGCCTCGCTGGACCCGGACACGGCCGACGCCATCCGCACGCATCTGGAGCAATATCAGCAACGCACCGGCGCCAGCATATTGCTCGCATCGCACAACATGACCGAAGTCGAGCGCATGTGCAGCGATGTGATCATGCTGCGCGCAGGCAAAGTCGTCGACACCGGTTCGCCCGACGCCTTGCTGGCACGCTACGGCCGCACCTCCATGGAAGAGGTCTTTATCGATATCGCACGGGACCGCGCCCCACAATGAGCAAACAAGACATCCATTATTCACCGCGCCGCATCGGCGCCATTGTGCTGCGCCATCTTTATCTGATGCGCACTTCCTGGCCGCGCGTGCTGGAAATGGTCTACTGGCCTACGGTGCAGATGATCCTGTGGGGCTTCATCACCCTGTTCCTCAAGGAAAACAGCCATTACGTAGCGCAGGCAGCCGGCATTCTGCTCTCTGCCGTGCTGCTGTGGGATGTGCTGTTTCGCAGTCAACTCGGCATTGCCCTGGTATTCATGGAAGAGATGTGGTCGCGCAACCTGGGGCATCTCTTTGTCAGTCCCCTGCGTCCTTATGAAATGGTCTCGGCGCTAATCGTCATGAGCCTGATCCGCACCCTGATCGGCATTGGTGGCGCGGCGCTGGTCGCCATTCCGCTGTTCCATTACAACATCTTTGATATGGGGTTGCCGCTCATCGCCTTCTTTTTCAACCTGATCGCCATGGGCTGGGCCGTGGGTTTGCTGGTGTCCGGCATCGTCTTGCGCTACGGCCTGGGTGCCGAAAGTGTGGCCTGGATTGCCGTGTTTGCCATTCAGCCCTTGTGTGCGATTTACTACCCTGTGTCTACCTTGCCGCACTGGCTGCAGCCGGTAGCCTGGGCGTTGCCTGCCAGCCACGTGTTTGAAGGCATGCGCGAGCTGCTATTGCAAGGTACCTTCAATATGCATTATCTGGTCAATGCCATGCTGTTGAACATTCTGTATCTGGGTGGTGGCATCGCCGCCTTTCTGGGCTATTTCCGCGCCGCTCGCCGCCGCGGATTGCTGCTGCAAATCGGCGAATAAGCGCCAGCCCTCCACCCGTCCTGCCGGAGTCCTCATGCATTCCCCTGAAACCATCCCGTCCGCCTGGGCCGAGTTGTTACCAGAACTGGCACAGCAGTACGCCAGTATTCGCGAGCAGCTGCGCGACGAAACCGATATACGGCCTCGGCCCGGCCTGTGGTTTGAGGCATTACGAGCAGTCAACCCGCAAGAGACACGCGTCGTCATTCTGGGCCAGGATCCCTATCACGGGGAGGACCATGGCATACAGCAGGCGCATGGGCTGGCGTTTTCGGTGCCCGAAGGTGTGCGCCCGCCGCCGTCACTGCGCAATATCCTCAAGGAACTGGCGAGCGATATTGGCGAGCCGCATATTGAGGGCGGCAACCTCAGCAACTGGAGCAAGCAGGATGTGCTGCTGCTGAATGCCTCGCTGACGACGCGCGGCGGTGAAGCTGGCGCACATGCGTCCTACTGGCATGCCTTTACTGAACGGTTGATGACATGGCTCGGCCAGCGTGAGCAGCCCCTGGTGTTTATCCTATGGGGCAGTCACGCGCAACGCCATAAATCCCTGATCGCCCCGCAGCACCGCATCATCGAATCCGTTCACCCCTCGCCGCTTTCCGCACATCGCGGATTTTTTGGCAGCCGGCCATTCAGCCAGACCAACGCTGTGCTGGCCGACTGGGGGCAAACGCCCATACACTGGTAAGCCAGCCTGACACATGCCTCGCGGACAATAAAAAACGGCGCCTTATGCGCCGTTTTTTATTGAAAGCTTAAGCAGAGATTACTTGCTGTAGCGTGCCACGCTGGCCAGGATTTCCGCCTTGGCTTCATCGGTGCCAACCCAGCCGCCAACCTTGACCCATTTGCCTTTTTCCAGATCCTTGTAGTGCTCAAAGAAGTGGGAGATAGGTGCCAACTGGAACTCAGGGATATCCTGATAGCTTTTCACATCCTTGTACTGCGGGCACACCTTATCGACAGGCACGGCCAGCACCTTGGCATCCACGCCACCGTCGTCTTCCATGGTCAGCATGCCAATCGGGCGGCAACGAATCACCACACCGGGCTGCAAAGGAATAGGGGTAATCACCAGCACATCGGTCGGGTCACCATCTTCTGCCAGGGTATGGGGAATATAGCCATAGTTACAGGGATAGTGCATGGAGGTGCCCATGAAACGATCCACAAAAACCGCGCCGGATTCTTTATCCACTTCAAACTTGATCGGCTCGCCGCGCATCGGGATTTCGATGATGACGTTGAAATCGTTGGGGATATCCTTGCCTGCTGGCACATTGTTCAGTGACATTACTTGATCCTTTATCAAAAATAGGGTGATTCAGTTGTTATTTTAAACCAGCGTCTCGAATTTGAGCTGATCAGCATCGTAGGCTTTCATTTCGCCGTTAATGATGTCGAAATACCAGCCATGCAGCTTGATGAGCCCCTGTTCAACACGGGAGCGGATGAACGGGAATGTTTGCAGGTTTTCCAGCGAGACAACGATACCCGCCATCTCGCAGGCACACAGCTTGTCATCTGCCGTCTCATGCCCATGCTCGGCATTCACGCGGTCAGCCGCCCGCTTGGCCATACCGACCCAGGGCTTGATGAATTCGCCTTCCATGCCTTCAGGAATGCCCTCAAACAAGGCCTTGATACCGCCGCACTGGCGATGCCCCAGCACGATGATGTGCTGGACTTCCAGCGCGCAGACGCCAAACTCCAGCGCCGCACTTACGCCGTGGTAGCCGCCCCCCTTCTCGTAGGGAGGAACCAGATTCGCTACGTTACGCACCACGAACAAATCGCCAGGTTTGCAATCCAGCACGATGGCCGGATCCACCCGGGAATCTGAACAGGCAATCACCAGCGTGCTGGGCTTTTGCCCCTGGCTCAGTTCGGCAAACAATTGCTGCTCGTCCGTGACGAAGTAGTTGTCGTGAAAACGACGATAACCATCGATCAACTTCTGAAAATCAGTCATGCAGGTCTCTTTCTTCAATTGTGCCCGGCACTCCTCAACCACCCAGGATGGGATCATGCGTAGCGCCAGATATACCAGGCCGGGAATGATGATCAGCTCATCCAGTTGGCCGATAACGGGAATAAAATCAGGTATCAGGTCAAATGGCATGACCAGATACGCCAAGGCCAGCCACAGCAATGCCTTGGCTGCCAGCGGCGTCTGTGGATGCGCCAGCACCCGCTTGTAGACCTGAAACTCGGTCTTCAGCGTGCTGGCGAGCTGTTTCAGCTTCTGTTTCAGCTGGACAACTCGTGGCCCGTCAACTTGCGATAGGCTTCGCGGTATTTGTCCGCGGTTTTCTGCGCAACTTCGGCGGGCAGTTCAGGGCCGGGGGCAACTTTGTTCCAGCCAGTGGATTCCAGCCAGTCGCGCACATATTGCTTGTCAAAGCTGGGAGGGTTGCTGCCAACCGCGTATTGCTCGGCTGGCCAGAAACGCGAGGAATCCGGCGTGAGCGCTTCATCAATCAGATAAAGCTCACCAGCGGCATCGAGGCCAAACTCAAACTTGGTGTCGGCGATGATGATGCCGCGTGTCAGCGCATAGGCAGCGGCTTCGGTATAGAGCTGAATACTGATGCGGGCCACTTTTTCGGCCAGCGCTTTGCCCAGCAGCTGGGCGCATTTTTCCAGCGTGATATTTTCGTCATGGTCGCCCATCTCTGCTTTGCTGGATGGGGTGAACAAGGGCTGTGGCAATGGCGAAGCTTCTTGCAAACCTGCTGGCAGGGCGATGCCGCATACGGTGCCCGAGGCTTTGTATTCTTTCCAGCCAGAACCCACCAGATAGCCGCGGACAATGGCTTCGATCGGCAGCGGCTTCAGCTTTTTGACCACCAGGGCACGCCGCGCCAGCTGGGCTTTTTCCGCAGGATCTGACACCACGCTTTCAGGCGCAATGCCGGTCAGGTGATTGGGCACGATATGTCCCAGCTTATCAAACCAGAAATTGGCAATCTGGGTCAGCACGGCACCCTTGTCCTGAATCGGTGTTGGCAAAATCACATCGAAAGCTGACAGGCGATCAGTCGTCACCAGCAGCATAGTTTTGTCGTCGATGTCGTAAATATCCCTGACCTTGCCCTGGTTGATCAGAGGCAGGCTGTGAATGCTGGATCGCATGAGAGGTGCTGTCAAAACGGATTCCTTAATCAATATGCGTTAATGCGGTCTGTGGCACGGTTATCTGAATCACGGCGCTATTTGGATTGCAGATCCGTGCCATCGGTATATGGGAAGCGCACGTGGCCGTAACGCACCAGCAAAATCGCCATGGCGATCAGCAGGATGGAGGCCGACACAGCAAAAATACGCCAGGCATCCAGCTCCTTGATATCCAGTACCAGATAGCGCGCCAGGGCAATAATGCCGATGTAGAGCGGATAACGTACTGGCAGCTTGCCCGAACCCAGGTAATGGTTGAGCATGGTCATGACTTCCAGGTAGAGGAACAGCAGAAGCAAATCGCCCACTGTGACTGCCCAGGCCTGCCAGATATGGGCGATCTGCTGGTAGGTAGCGACCACCGTCGCCAGCGCGATCACAATCAATACAATCTGCTCAACAATGCCCAGGCCATACTGGCCAAGGCTGCTAAATTTATTTGGTCTCATGCTGGCGCTCCCCAAGGTTTTTTACTTGATATTGTCTTTTTGCCATGAACGGCTGCCTCAGACTCACAAGGTGAATCCCGGCATGCTGGCCTGAGCGCTATTTTACCTTACAACCACACCCGCACGATATGCAGATAAGCAAGCACTTACGCAACAATCACAATCCCCTAGCGAGGCTGCACCAACGCGGTCAACTCGCCTTGCCGATAGCGGCGGGCCATCTCGGCGCATGCCACAGGCCGTATCCGCGACGCCTGCCCGGCCGAGCCAAATGCCTCGAAACGCGCCCGGCAAATGCTGGCCATGCCCTGCGTGGCAGCCGTCAGCAACTTGCGCGGATCAAGCTCGCGATTGTGCTGTCCGCCATGCAAAAATTCGCGGGCTGACCCAATAAACGCCATGCGCAGATCAGTATCAATATTCACCTTGCGCACGCCATGCCGTATGCCCTGCACAATTTCATCCACCGGTACACCGTAGGTTTCAGGGATATCGCCACCATGGGCATTGATCAGTTGCAGCCACTCCTGCGGCACCGAGGATGAACCGTGCATGACAAGATGGGTGTTGGGCAAGCGGGCATGAATGTCACGTATGCGCTCGATGGCGAGGATATCGCCGCTGGGCGGCCGACTGAATTTATAAGCGCCATGCGAAGTACCAATGGCAATCGCCAAGGCATCCACATTGGTAAATCGTACAAAATCGGCGGCCTCTTCCGGATCGGTAAGTAGCTGGCTGTGGTCCAGGTGGCCTTCGGCACCCACACCATCCTCCTCGCCTGCCATGCCGGTCTCCAGCGAACCCAGCACCCCGAGCTCGCCCTCCACGGACACACCAACGGCGTGGGCAATATCCACTACCCGACGCGTCACTTCCACGTTGTAGGCAAAATCCGCAGGGGTAGAGGCGTCTTCACGCAGTGAGCCATCCATCATCACGCTGGAAAAGCCCAGCCGTATGGCCTGCACGCAAACATCCGCCGAGGCGCCATGATCCTGATGCATGACCACGGGAATATGCGGGTAGGTTTCAATGGCGGCCAACACCAGGTGCTGCAGGAATATCTCGCCTGCGTATTTACGTGCCCCCGCGCTGGCTTGCAGGATGACCGGGCTATCCACCGCATCGGCAGCCTGCATGACCGCCTGTATCTGTTCCAGGTTATTGACGTTGAACGCAGGCAGGGCGTAGCCGTATTCGGCTGCGTGATCCAGTGCCTGCCTGAGAGTAATGAGTGCCATGGCAAACTCCTAACTTTGGCGATGTTCCCCTACTTGGACAAGTTTCATGGTATTGGTGCTGCCAGCCTTGCCGATAGGCTGGCCAAAGGTCAGCAAAATATAATCCCCGTTGGTCACCACGCCCCGCGATACCAGCTCTTCTTCTGCATCAAACAGGATACGGTCAATATCATGACTGCCCACCTCCATGCGATACGGGTAGACCCCACGGCATAACGTCAGCTTGCGCCGCGTGTTTTGCTCTGGCGTCAACGCATAGATGGGCACATTGTTGTTGGCGCGCGATAACCAGATGGCCGACTTGCCCGATTGCGTCAGTGCGGCTATCGCCTTGACGTTGAAATGCCGCGCGCTGTAGCTGGTGGCCATGGCAATCGCTTCATCGATTTCATCAAAGGTATCGCGTCCCAGGCGACGCACGCTGTCGTCGTAGTATTCTTTCTCGGCCTCCTTGCACACGCGGTGCATGGCCGACACGGCTTCCACCGGAAACTGACCGGCCGCGGTTTCCGCCGAGAGCATCACTGCATCGGTACCATCCAGCACGGCATTCGCCACATCCGACACCTCCGCCCGGGTTGGGATGGGGTTGAGGATCATGGATTCCATCATCTGCGTGGCGGTAATCACCAGCTTGTTCTTGGCACGGGCCAGCCGGATCATGCGTTTCTGCAAACCGGGCACCACGGCATCGCCCACTTCCACCCCCAGATCTCCCCGTGCCACCATGATGACGTCGGCCGCATCCACAATCTCCTCCAGCGCAGGTATCGCTTCTGCCCGTTCGATCTTGGCGACGATATGGGCATGGCCGCCTGCCGCCTGCACCAATTGTCGCGCCAGTTCGACGTCCGCCCCGCTGCGTGGAAACGAGATGGCGATATAGTCGGCGCTCAGGGCGGCAGCGGTCTTGATATCCTCGCGGTCTTTTTCCGTGAGCGCTTCGGCCGCCAAGCCGCCGCCCAAGCGGTTAATGCCTTTGTTATTGGATAGCAGGCCACCCACCTTGACCGTGCAATAGACGGCACTACCCTCAACCGAATCCACGGTAAGCACGATACGGCCATCGTCCAGCAGCAGCACGGTACCGGTCACCACTTCCTGTGGCAGGGTTTTGTAATCGAGTCCGACACGCGATTGATCGCCCAAGGGGCAATCTGCATCCAGAATGAAGCTGTCGCCGGGACGCAGTAGTATCTTGCCATCGGCAAACTTGCCAATACGAATTTTGGGGCCTTGCAAATCGCATAACACGCCCACCGAGCGCCGTCGCGCCCGCGCCAGCTCCCGCACCAGTTCCGCCCGGGCAATATGGTCCGTCGCCTGCCCATGTGAAAAATTCAGCCGCACGACATCCACACCGGCATCCAGCATGCGTTCCAGCACGTCACGCTCACTGGATGCGGGCCCCAGCGTCGCCACGATCTTGGTTCTGCGTAATTCCATTGCTACCTCCTGAAGTGGTCATCGTCTGCGGACCGCAAACACTGCCACCTGAAACCAGATTACAAATAACGGCCGCCCATAAAAAAAGGGGCGCGAGCGCCCCTTTTGCTGAATACCCGCGCAATAACTGCTTAACCGCGTGCGCGTGCCTCCAGGATTTCGACTGCTGGTAGCGGTTTGCCTTCCAGAAACTCCAGGAAAGCGCCACCCGCCGTTGAAATATAGGACACCTTGTCATAGATATCATACTTCTGAATCGCGGCAATCGTGTCGCCGCCACCCGCCAGAGTAAACGCCTTAGTCTGGGCAATGGCTTCCGCGATACGTTTGGTCCCTTCACCAAACTGATCAAACTCAAACACCCCTACCGGGCCATTCCAGACCACGGTGGCAGCATTCATGATGATCTCCGCCAATTCCTCAGCAGATTTCGGGCCAATATCAAAAATCATCTCGTCTGCGGCCACGTCACTCGCGTCTTTCAGCACCGCAGGCTCGTTGGCATCGAATTGCTTGCCGACGACCACATCCACGGCAATCGGCACGGCTGCACCACGTGCGGACATTTTGTCGATCAGCGCCTTGGCTGTGGGCACCAGATCATCTTCGCACAAGGACTTGCCGACTTCATGTCCGGTGGCCTTGAGGAAGGTGTTGGCAATGCCACCGCCAACAACCAGTTGGTCGACCTTTTCAGCCAGGCTTTCCAGCACCGTCAGTTTGGTCGACACTTTGGAACCGCCGACAATCGCCACCATGGGCCGGGCCGGACAGAGCAGGGCTTTGCCCAGCGCATCCAGTTCCTCTACCAGCAGAATGCCGGCAGCGGCCACTGGCGCAAACTTGGCAACCCCGTGCGTGGAAGCTTCTGCCCGGTGCGCAGTACCAAAGGCATCCATCACAAATACATCGCACAGCTTGGCGTATTTTTGTGACGTTTCATCGAGATTCTTCTTCTCGCCCTTGTTAAAGCGACAGTTTTCCAGCAGCACCAGTTCACCGTCAGCCACCTCAAAACCACCATCCATCCAGTCCTTGATCAGGCGCACAGGCTTACCAAGCTTGGCAGCAATGACATCAGCAACCGGCTTGAGCGAGTTCTCTTCGGAATACACGCCCTCTTCCGGACGCCCCAGATGAGACGTCACCATGACCTTGGCGCCTGCCTGCAGCGCGTGCTCGATGGTGGCCATGGATGCGGTAATACGGGCATCCGAGGTCACTTTGCCGTCCTTGACCGGCACATTGAGATCAGAACGAATCAGGACCTTTTTACCCTTGAGGTCCAGATCGGTCATTTTGATGACTTTCATGCCCAGCTCCTTATTTAGCGACGTGCTGCACCAGGCGCATCAGGTTGCAGGTGTAGCCGTATTCGTTGTCGTACCAGGCCACGACTTTGACAAAGGTCGGATCAAGCTGAATGCCAGCATCGGCATCAAATACGGATGGACAGGTTTCACCACGGAAATCAGTGGACACCACTTTTTCTTCGGTATAGCCCAGCACGCCTTTTAGTTCGCCTTCAGCAGCGGCTTTCATCGCGGCGCAGATTTGCTCGTAGCTGGTTTCTTTTTCCAGTTCTACGGTCAGGTCGACCACGGATACATCCGAGGTTGGCACACGGAAGGCCATGCCAGTCAGCTTTTTGTTCAAGGCAGGAATCACCTTGCCCACGGCCTTGGCAGCGCCGGTGGACGAAGGAATGATGTTTTCCAGAATGCCGCGACCACCGCGCCAATCCTTGTTGGATGGGCCGTCGACGGTTTTCTGCGTTGCGGTGGCAGCGTGCACCGTGGTCATCAGGCCGCGCTTGATGCCGAAGGCATCGTTCAACACCTTGGCTACCGGTGCCAGACCATTGGTCGTGCAGGAGGCCGCCGATACAATCGCTTCGCCCTGGTAGCTGGCGTGGTTAACACCATAGACAAACATGGGGGTATCGTCCTTGGAAGGAGCCGATTGCACCACTTTTTTGGCACCCGCATCGATATGCTTCTGGCAGGTTTCCTTGGTCAGGAAGAAGCCAGTACATTCGATCACGATATCCACGCCCGCCTCATCCCACTTGAGGTTGGCCGGGTCCTTTTCGGCGGTCAGGCGGATTGTCTTGCCGTTCACCACCAGATGATGGCCCTCGACGGCGACATCACCCTTGAATTTACCGTGCACGGAATCATGCTTCAGCATATAAGCCAGATAGTCCGGCTCAAGCAGGTCATTGATCGCGACTACTTCAATATCGGTGAAATGCTGGGATGCTGCACGAAACACCATACGGCCAATGCGGCCAAATCCATTGATACCAACCCTGATTGCCATTTGTCTTCCCTTTCCCTGATAAAGAAAAAGGGAGCCAACACTAGACTGGCTCCCTTTGACTTAACTACACACTATTACAGTACGGATTTTACGGTTTTCACAACATTTTCAACCGTGAAACCGAAGTGCTTCATCAGCACGCCGCCTGGAGCGGACTCGCCGAAGGTGTCGATACCGACCACAGCACCTTCCAGACCAACATACTTGCGCCAGAAGTCAGGGTGCGCAGCTTCCACTGCAACACGCTTCACGCCTGGGGTCAGCACGCTGTCCTTGTAAGCCTGGTCTTGTGCATCGAATACGTTGGTGGATGGCATGGAAACCACGCGCACCTTGGTACCAGCCGCATTCAGCTCAGCAGCAGCCTTGATGGCCAGATCCAGTTCTGAACCGTTGGCGATGATGATCACATCAGCCTTGCCAGCCACGTCGGAGAATACATAACCCCCCTTGCGGATCAGGTCAATTTGCGCAGCATCGTGCTTGATGCCAGGCAGATTCTGACGGCTCAGCACCAGGCTGGTTGGACCATCGGTACGCTCAACAGCAGCCACCCATGCCACAGCAGTTTCTGTCGCATCAGCAGGACGCCATACGTTCATGCGTGGGATGTAACGCAGACCGGAAGTGTTTTCCACTGGTTGGTGGGTTGGGCCGTCTTCGCCTTGACCGATAGAGTCGTGAGTCAGCACGTAAACAACACGTTGCTTCATCAGCGCGGACATACGCATGCCGTTCTTCATGTAGTCGGAGAACATGTGGAAAGTACCGCCGAATGGCAGCAAGCCACCGTGCAGTGCCATACCGTTCATGATCGCAGCCATACCGAATTCACGTACACCGTAGGAGATGTAGTTACCTGGCTTCTTGCCATCCACATGCACGAAACTGCCAGTGCTGGTCAGGTTGGAGCCGGTCAAGTCAGCGGAACCGCCGAGGAATTCTGGCAGGACTTTAGCCAGTTCGCCGATCACGTTTTGTGATGCCTTGCGGCTGGCTACGCCTTCTGCTTTTTCGTTGAAGTCGGCGATCATCTTGGTGGTCGCTTCCTTCCAGTTTGCTGGCAGTTCATTTGCCATGCGGCGCTTGAATTCAGCAGCTTCTGCAGGGAAAGCCTTGGCGTATGCATCGAACTTGGCGTCCCATGCAGACTCGGCAGCAGCACCCTTGGCCTTGGCATCCCAGCCTGCGTATACGTCTGCAGGGATGACGAATGGCTCGTGGTTCCAGCCGATGTTGGCGCGAGTGGCAGCCACTTCAGCGTCACCCAGTGCGGAACCGTGGCAGTCATGGCTGCCGGACTTGTTTGGAGAACCCTTGCCGATGATGGTCTTGCAGCAGATCAGGGATGGCTTGTCGGTTACTTTCTTGGCAGCATCGATCGCAGCCTGGATCGCAGCAGAGTCATGGCCGTCAACAGATTGAACGTGCCAGCCGTAAGCTTCGAAACGCTTGGCGGTGTCGTCGGTGTACCAGCCTTCGATATGACCGTCGATGGAGATGCCATTGTCATCCCAGAATGCCATCAGTTTGCCCAGACCCCAGGTACCGGCCAGTGCACAAGCTTCGTGGGAAACGCCTTCCATCATACAGCCGTCGCCCAGGAACACGTAGGTGTAGTGGTCAACGATGTCGTGGCCTGGCTTGTTAAACTGGTTGGCCAGCAGCTTTTCGGCCATGGCAAAACCAACGCCGTTGGCAATACCCTGACCCAGAGGACCAGTGGTGGTTTCTACGCCAGGAGCGTAGCTGTATTCAGGGTGACCTGCACACTTGGAATGCAATTGACGGAATGTCTTGATGTCGTCGATGGAAACATCGTAACCAGTCAGGTGCAGCAGGGAGTAAATCAGCATGGAGCCGTGACCATTGGACAGCACGAAGCGATCGCGGTTAGCCCATTGAGGATTGGTCGGGTTGTGGCTCAGGTTGTGGTTCCATACTACTTCTGCAATTTCCGCCATACCCATAGGCGCGCCTGGGTGCCCCGAGTTGGCTTTCTGGACGGCGTCCATCGAAAGCGCACGGATGGCGTTTGCTAAATCTACACGAGTTGCCATTAAAATCTCCCACGGTTAAAGAGAAAAAAGGCATCTACCCGGCCGTTTCAGCCGGCTAGAAGCCTTACCTCAAATTCTTTTGGAAATCCCCTGATGCAGGGAATGTAACGCTATATAACGTTGTTGCTGCGGTACGCGTTCAGTGCCTAATTATTCCTTAGAACCCACTTTTGAGCAATACCGCCGTTTAATCAAAAGGACTAGAAAAGCTCTACTCCCCCTTCGTTTCGCTTGTTTTCCAGAGCACCTTCCTCCACCAGCCGTTCATAATTGCAAACCCGGTTACGGCCGTGATGCTTGGCATAATACAAAGCCACATCCGCCCGATCGATGATATGCGAAGACACATCGTAAGCCATGATTTCGGTATACCCGGCACTCACGGTGATGCGGCCCACCTGCGGAAACTCGAATTCGGCAACCCGTTCGCGGAAGCGATCGAGCACCATCTGCATTTCGTCCTGGTCATGACATTCAAAAATGGCGACAAACTCTTCGCCCCCAAAGCGGAACAGCAGATCGTGATCGCGCAGGCTGTACGTCATTTGCTGCGCAAATAGCAAGAGCACTTCATCCCCCAGCAGATGCCCATACTGGTCGTTCACCTGTTTGAAATGGTCAATATCAAAGATGGCCATATAAAAATGCAGGCCCAGTGCATCATCCTCGCGCTGATGCCGATGTTGCACGCGCGTTACCACCTTGTTGACCTTGTGCTCGAAGGTCTTGCGATTGAGCAAGCCGGTGAGGGTGTCCTGCTCGTTATCATTAATCAGCGCGATGAAATTCTGATACACCTGCAGCAACATGCCAGTGATCTGATCAAAACCAGCCACTTCAGGTGCGGTAACGCCGATAACCGCCAGCGGCTTGTTTTTGGCACAGGAGACAGGATATAGGGTGACAGTTTCGCCATCTTGCCGCACATATTGCTGACGCTGGCCCGTCGCGACGCACTGCTCCAGCATCTGCTGCAAATCTGCAGGAATTTGCGCGCTAGGGATATCCGCACCCTCCATTACGGTAAGGGCAAATTTCTTGGTTTGCGCATCCTCAAGCTTGTATATGGCGACGGCACCCGGTGCCACCAGCTCAAACAATGCATGGGCGAGCGAAATCTCCAGCGCGTTGACATCGCGTTCGCTGGTAAGCGCTATCAGCTTGGCTAACACCCCTTGAATGGTGGGCGAGTACAATGCAGACTCAGTAATTAATGAAGGAATATACAAGCTCAAGCTTTATTCAAATGACTCACTCTTTCCACTTGAGTGAGCAGCCTATACTGGCAATTTGTTCACGTGGCCCCTGACCAGTGGCCGCAATTTGCGCCATGGCGCGGTATAAATCCCTGCTACTCTCTGGTGCAAGCTCCTTGCGCGATGCATCAAAACGACCGCGATACTGCAGTTCGAGATCGGCATTAAAGCCAAAGAAATCAGGCGTACACACTGCCCCATAAGCGCGGGCTACATCCTGAGTCTCATCAATAACGTATGGAAAGCAAAAACCGTACTCAGCAGCAACTTGCCGCATACGATCCAGACCATCCTCCGGGTAAGCAACGATATCATTGGACTGTATGGCAATCGTATTGATACCCTGCGCCTGCAGTTCACGCACATCATTCACCAGCCGCTGGCGTATGGATTGCACATACGGACAATGATTGCAGATAAACATGACAAGTGTGCCACGCTCACCACGAATATCGGCCAAGGTCCAGATTCGCCCATTCACGTCAGGCAGACTGAAGTCAGGTGCCTTCCAGCCGAAGTCACATACCGGGGGATTTACGCTTGCCATTTGTACCAACTGCTCCTGTTTTGCTTTAGTGCGAGTGCTTTGCCGTGCCTGCCTGAGCGTTGCGCCTTCCTGCCCTGCAGGAAAATGCCGCGTGGCGATCAGATAAAAATTCGCCGTCAGCAAGCTGATCTTTTAAAATAATCTGCAATACTAACATTCACTTAGGCTCTTATGTCCAGCCCCCGCTTTTTCTCTGACGTGCCCTTGACCAGCAACAGCTCCATTTCCCTGCCCGCCACCGCAGCCAACCATGCAGTCAAGGTGCTGCGCCTGCAAGCTGGCGATTCCCTGCGTTTGTTTAATGGCGATGGCCATGACTACAGCGCCGTAATCGAAACCATCCGCAAAAACGAGGTCATTGTCAAAACCGGGCAAGCTGCCACGGTCGGCAATGAGTCCACCCTCAAGATTACGCTGGCGCAAGGCATTTCAGCGGGTGATCGCATGGACTTCACGATACAGAAATCGGTAGAACTGGGCATCCACGCTATTCAGCCCATCAGTTGCCAACGGAGCGTGGTGAAGCTCAACGGCGACCGGGCGGACAAGCGTCGCGAGCATTGGCAAAACGTCGCCATCTCGGCTTGCGAGCAATCGGGCCGCGCCTTTCTGCCCAAGGTGGGGCAAGCAACATCGTTGGCAAAATGGCTGTCAAACGCCCCACCATTTGCCACCCGCATCACCCTGGATCCGCTGGCAAGCACCCGCCTGCAAGACCTTCCGATTCCACAGGGGCCCATATGCCTGCTGATTGGCCCCGAGGGCGGACTGACCAGCGAGGAGATTGCCATGGCCGGCTCACAAGGCTTTACCGGAGTACAGCTGGGCCCGCGCATCCTGCGCACGGAAACTGCGGCACTTGCTGCGCTTGCCGCCATCCATACGCTATGGGGCGATTTTTAAGCCACAAAAAATCGGAATACCAGCCAGGCATTCAGCATGGAAATCATCAGGAACAGAAACCACGCCAGCGCCTGGCTCACCCAGCCAATGGCAAATTCCCCCATCACCTTGCGATTGCTGGCGAGCCGCATCAATGGGTAGATGGCAAATGGCAGCTGAAAGCTCAGTACCACCTGACTAAGCACCAGCAGCTTACCCACCGCACCTTCACCCCACAACGAAACTCCGATGAACGCCGGAATCAATGCCAGACCCCGGGTAATCAGACGGCGTTGCCAGCAGGGAATCTTAAGGTTAAGAAACCCCTCCATGATCACCTGACCCGCGATCGTGCCAGTCAACGTAGAGCTTTGCCCAGCCGCCAGCAAAGCCAGACCAAACAGGACGCCCGCGGCAGCCGTGCCCACCACCGGGCTCAGCAACTGGTGGGCATCCTGAATATCTGCCACGTCGCTGTGACCGTTGGCGTGAAAAGCCGCGGCTGCCAGCACCAGAATCGCCGCATTGACGAAAAAGGCCAGGCTGAGCGACACCACGGTATCAATCGTAGAAAGCTGGATGGCCTCGCGCTTGTCAGCCGGGTGATCGCTCACCACGCGCGTTTGCACGATGGAGGTATGCAGGTAGAGGTTATGCGGCATCACCGTCGCCCCCAAAATACCGATGGCGAGGTAAAGGGCCTCTGCATCGTGCAAGGCGGCACCCGATGGCACCAGGCCCGCGGCAGCCGCAGCAAAATCCGGCCCCACCAGCCAGAGCTGCACCACAAAGCACAAGCTGATGGTCATGATCAGCCCCAGCACAATCGCCTCCACCTGACGAAAGCCTTTACCCTTAAGGCCAAGCACGATCAGCGTATCAAAGGCGGTCAACACCACCCCCGTCAGAATCGAGCAGCCAAATAGCAGATGCAGCGCCAGTGCCGCGCCCAGCACTTCCGCGAGATCGCAGGCAATAATCGCCAGCTCCGCCATGGCCCATAACGTAAGATTGACCGGGCGGCTGTAATGATCACGACACAGCCGCGCCAGATCGCGGCGGCTGGCAATGCCCAGGCGTATGCACAAACCCTGCAGGAAAATGGCGATCAGGCTGGAGCTTAAAATCACGAAAAGCAGCGCATAGCCATATTTGGAACCCGCCTCGATATCGGTTGCCCAATTACCCGGATCCATATACCCCACGGCAATCAGAAGACCGGGGCCGGCAAATTTCAGCAGCTTTTTCCAGAATGGCAGCCCAGGGGCCAGTTGAACAGTGCCACGAACTTCGGACGGACAAAAAGGCGCTGTTGCTGTGCGAGGCAGCCGGGCAAGCAGGGATCTGATCATGAAGCCACCGATATTGATGTTATTGAAATGAAGGCAAATCAACGCTGTTTATAGCATCGCCCTTGCCACTCGGCAAGAGAGCTCCATTTCATTAATTGCAAATTACGCAAAATTTATATAAAGTCTGCGCATTACATAAAAGGACATTGCCATGTCGCTCGGCCAAGCCATCCGCAAACGGCGCAAAACCCTCGCACTCACCCTGCAAACACTCGCTGCCAATGTAGGCACCGATAGCGGCAACCTCTCCCGCATCGAGCGCGGGGCGCAAGGGGTTTCCGAGTCCATGCTGCGCAAGCTGTGTCATGCACTGGACTGCACACCCGCCCAGCTATACGCACAGGCCGACACGGCCACCACCCCCGCGACAACACCGCGCCCCATGCAGCATCCACAGGATTTTGTGCGCTGGTTCCGCTCGGCTGCGCCGTATATCCATGCCTTTGGCGGCCGGACGTTTGTGATCGCCTTTGGTGGCGAAGTCGTTGAAGACGGACAGTTTACCGCCCTGTCGCATGACCTTAACCTGCTCGCCAGCCTGGAAGTGCGGCTGGTGCTGGTACATGGCGCCCGCCCTCAGATCGAATCGCGCCTGAAGCGCGCCCGCATCGAAACCCGTCTGGTCAATGGCCTGCGGGTGACCGACGCGCAAGCCATGGAAGCTGTAAAAGAAGCCAACGGCGCGATTCGGGTAGAAATCGAGGCCCAGCTCTCCATGGGCATCGTCAACTCCCCGATGGCGGGCTCGGATATCCGCGTTGCCAGCGGCAACTTTGTCACGGCACGGCCCCTGGGCGTGCGCGATGGCGTGGATCTCCAACATACGGGCACGGTGCGCAAGGTCGATGCCATTGGCATCCAGAAACGGCTGGACGATGGCGAACTGGTCTTGCTATCGCCACTGGGTTATTCACCAACCGGCGAAGTATTCAACCTGACGCTGGAAGATGTGGCCGTGAGCGCCGCGGCCGCCCTGGATGCAGACAAGCTGATCTTCCTGATGGATGCCAATGGCGTACACAACGTACGCGGCGAACTGCTGCGTGAAATGACCGCGCTCAAAGCCAAAAACCTGCTACGCAATGTGGAAAACAACACCCAGGGCAGTGGCGCGCAAAATTTCAGCGAAGATGAAGCGTATTACCTGCCGGCCGCCGTGCGTGCTTGCGACCAAGGGGTGGCCCGCACCCACCTGATCAGCCGCCATATTGATGGCGCGATTCTGCAGGAGCTGTTCACCTATGACGGCATTGGCACCATGGTGACCGAGCAGCCGCTGGAATCCATGCGCGAAGCGGAAATTGGCGATGTGGGCGGGATATTGCAACTGATAGAACCACTGGAAGCCGAAGGCGTGCTGGTGCGGCGCGGTCGCGAACGGCTGGAGATGGAAATCAGCCGCTTTCATGTCATGGAACACGATGGCCGCATTATCGGCTGCGCGGCGCTTTACCCATTCCCCGAAGAAAAAACCGCAGAGCTCGCCTGCATGGCGGTCCATCATGCCTATCGCCGGGGCGGACGTGGCGACAGGCTGCTGCAATATTGCGAAAGCATTGCCAAAGAGCAAGGGCTGAAATCGGTATTTGTCTTGACCACCCACACCGAGCACTGGTTTGAAGAGCGCGGATTCATCGAGCGCGATGTGAACGCCTTGCCGCAGCAGCGGCAGCAGCTTTACAACCTGCAACGCCGCTCCAAGGTATTTACCAAGCAACTGTAAAAGCCAGACCGCAGGGCGGCGAAATATAGATACGGGTAAGGGCTTGAAAATAAAAAGCCCGATCCCATTAATGACAACAGGAACACAATTCCCAATGTCATTAAAGGAGATTAAACATGGCCAACCTTACCCGTTTCGATCCCTTCACCGTCAGCGCCCCGGATCCGTTTGACGATGTCTTCAAGGGCTTTTTCCGTCCAGTCAGCGCAGAGCGCTCCGCCGTATTGAAAATTGACGTGCAAGAACACGACGACCACTACACCGTGCATGCTGATCTGCCCGGCGTAAAAAAAGAAGACATCCACGTCACGATTGATGGCAATCGCGTGGCCATCAGTGCGGAATCCAGACGCGAACAGGATGTCAAGGAAGGCGGACGACTGCTACGCAGCGAACGTCACTACGGCAAACTGTCGCGCAGTTTTGAGCTGGCGAATGAACTTGACGACAGTCGCGCCGAAGCCCAGTACCGGGATGGCGTACTGCAATTGGTGCTGCCGAAAAAAGCGGCAACCAGCGCCAGAAAACTCACCATCAATTAAGCACCCCTCCGCAATATGCCCAGCGTGATCACAAGTCGCCTGGGAGCGAAGCCCCGGCATATCACCGGGGCTTTTCTTTTTTATTCCCATAAGACTTTTTCGTACACATGTGAAACGCGCCAGCCTTAAACAGGTCGGATCAAAACAAACCGCTCACCCGCCCATCATCATCAATATCAATACGATTCGCCGCAGGCTCGGCGGGCAAGCCCGGCATGGTGTTCACGCCATCGCAAATCATCACGATAAACTCGGCGCCGGCACATAGCCTGACTTCGCGCACGGTAAGGGTATGGCCAACAGCCACTCCGCGCAGAGCAGCATCGGTACTGAAGGAATAGGGGGTCTTTGCCACACAGACGGGGTAATGCCCGTAACCGGCCTCCTGCCAAGCCTGCAATTGCGCTCGGACCTGGGCAGACGCCGCAATATCGGCAGCCCCATACACCGTGGTTGCAAGCTTGCGCAGCTTTTCCCAGAGCGTATCTTCGTCCGCATAGACAAAACGCATGGCTGACGCACCCGCTGCCAGTCGCACCACTTCATGTGCCAGCGCCTCCGCCCCGGCGCCCCCATCAGCCCAGTGCGTACACATCACCACATTTACGCCCTGCTCTGCCATGCAGGCCTGCACCAGCGCCAGCTCCGTCTCGGTATCCTGCGCAAAGCGATTCAGCGCCACCACACAGGGCAGGCCGTAATGCGTGCTGACGTTTTCCACATGCTTTTGCAAATTGGCCAGTCCTTGCTTGAGGGCGGGCAGACTCTCCTGCGCCAGAGCAGCGAGCGGCTCGCCGCCGTGATATTTGAGCGCCCGCACAGTCGCCACAATGACACAAGCCTGCGGCCGCAGGCCGCTCTTGCGGCATTTGATATCAATGAATTTTTCGGCACCCAGGTCGGCACCGAACCCTGCTTCGGTGACCACATAATCGGCGTGCTGCATTGCCAGCCGCGTCGCCAGCACCGAGTTGCAGCCATGGGCAATATTGGCAAACGGGCCGCCGTGTATCAGAGCCGGAGTATGTTCCAGCGTTTGCACCAGATTGGGCTTGATCGCCTCTTTCAGCAATACGGCCATGGCCCCCTGCGCCTGCAACTGCCCCGCCGTCACCGCCTGTCCATCCGCGCGATAGCCCACCACGATATTGCCCAGCCTGCGCTTGAGATCGGCCAGCGAAGAGGCAAGGCAAAGAATCGCCATGACTTCGGAAGCCACTACGATGTCAAAGCCATCTTCACGCGGATAGCCATTGGCCTTGCCGCCCAGCCCGACCACGACCTGGCGCAGTGCACGATCATTGGTATCGAGCACCCGGCGCCAGGTAATGCGCCGTATATCCAGTCCGAGCGCATTACCTTGATGAAGGTGGTTATCAATGAGAGCGGCGAGGAGATTATGCGCCGCCGCAATCGCGGCAAAATCGCCAGTGAAATGCAGGTTGATATCTTCCATCGGCATGACTTGCGCGTGACCACCACCCGTCGCCCCACCCTTCATGCCGAATACCGGTCCCATGGAAGGCTCACGCAAACAGATGCACACCGATTTTCCTATGCGCTGCAAGGCATCGCCCAGCCCAATGGTGGTGGTGGTTTTGCCTTCGCCAGCAGGAGTCGGGCTGATGGCGCTGACCAGAATCAGCCTGCCCAGCTTCCCGTCCGCAGGCACGGGCAGCTTGTGCAGATTGACCTTGGCTTTGTGGGCGCCATACATCTCCAGCGCCGTGGCAGGCAGCCCCAAACGAGCCGCGATGTCCTCCATGGGATGCATGCTGGCCTGCTGCGCAATTTCAATATCAGATGTCATCGCCATACCCCTTGTTTTTTAGCAGATTACACCATCTCAAATGCAGCCGTTCAAGGTAAAATGCACAGCATTGCCAACGCCGAGACACCACATGCTGAACGACACCACCTCCGCGCAAAAAGCCCAGACCCTCGCGGAAGCCCTGCCCTACATCAAACGTTTTTTTGACAAGACCATCGTCATCAAATACGGCGGCAACGCCATGACCGACCCACACCTCAAGGAATGCTTTGCCAGCGATGTCGTGCTGCTCAAGCTAGTTGGCATGAACCCCGTCGTCGTCCATGGCGGCGGCCCGCAAATCAATGAGCTGCTGGACCGCCTGGGCAAAAAAGGCGAGTTCATCCAGGGCATGCGCGTGACCGATGAAGAAACCATGGATATCGTGGAAATGGTGCTGGGCGGCCAGGTTAACAAGGAAATCGTCAACCTGATCAACCGTAACGGCGGCAAGGCTGTGGGTCTGACCGGGCAGGATGGCAACTTTATCCATGCGCACAAGCTGATGATTCCCAACAAGGACAAGCCTGACGAAATGATCGACATCGGCCAGGTCGGGGAAATCAGCGGCATCGACCCCAGCCTGATCCAGTTTCTGGATAGCGGCGACTTTATTCCGGTGATCGCGCCTATCGGCGTGGGCACCGAAGGCGAAACCTACAATATCAACGCCGATGTCGTGGCTGGCAAGCTGGCCGAAATCCTGGGCGCAGAAAAACTCATCCTGCTGACCAATACGCCTGGCGTGCTGGATAAGGAAGGTAATCTGCTGACCGGCCTGACACCCAAGCAGATTGACGATCTGGTAGCCGATGGCACCCTTTCCGGCGGCATGCTGCCCAAGATCAGCTCGGCGCTGGATGCGGCCCGCAGCGGCGTCAAATCGGTACACATCATCGATGGCCGGGTTGAACACGCACTGCTGCTGGAAGTGCTGACCGATGAAGGGGTAGGCACCCTGATCAAGGCGAAGTAAAGCAGTCAGCCCCTTGCGCCCTATCTGGATCTTTGATCTGGACGACACGCTGCACGACGCGTCCGCCCATATCTTCCCGCACCTCAATCAGGCCATGACGCAATACATCATGGATACCCTGGCGCTAGACGAGACAGAAGCCCATGCCTTGCGCCAGCGTTACTGGCGTATTTATGGTGCCACGCTGAAAGGGCTCATGCGCCACCATGGCACTGACCCCTACCATTTTCTGCTACGCACGCACGAGCTGATGCACCTGCCCGACATGGTGGTCCATGCCAGACGCTTGCGTCATGCCCTGCTGCGCCTGCCTGGTCGCAAAGTCGTGTTCACCAACGCCCCCATGCAATACGCACTGCGCGTACTCAAGCTGATAGGCGTGGAAGACATGTTCGAGATTGTGCATAGTGTCGAGTCCACCCGCTTCCACCCCAAGCCTTCCGTGCGCGGCTTTCAGAGCTTGCTGCGCACCCTGCATGCAAATCCCGGCCAGTGCATCATGGTCGAAGATAATGTGCCCGCATTGCGCACTGCCCGTCGCCTGGGCATGAAAACCGTGCACATCACCCGCCGCCTGCACAAGCCGTGTTATGTATCCGCCAGACTAAACAGCGTGTTAGCGCTTACTCGTCACACAATATAGAAACAGCAAGCAGTCAGCTATTTCACTGAACGACGTTTTCCCCTAAAATCCGCTAACCTGATTACCTAGCAAGGATGAGCAATGGCTGGAGAACGCAAACAACAAATTCTGGAAACGCTGGCAAAAATGCTGGAAACGCCCAAGCGCGAAAAGATTACTACCGCCTCTCTGGCTGCTCGCCTGAATGTGTCTGAAGCGGCGCTTTATCGTCACTTCGCTGGCAAGGCCCAGATGTTTGGCGGCCTGATCGAGTTTATCGAGCAAACCCTGTTTGGCTTGATCAACAAAATCACCACGGAAGAAACAGAGGGCATGAAACAGGCTCAGCGCATTGTGACCATCCTGCTGCTGTTTGCGGAAAAAAATCCGGGCATGACGCGTGTACTGATCGGTGACGCGCTGGTGAATGAAGATGACGCGCTGCAAACCCGTATCAATCAGCTGTTTGATCGCATTGAGTCCACCCTCAAGCAAAGCCTGCGTATTGCAGAAACCCAGACCGGGCGTGAACTGCAGCCTGAGGCCAAGGCTAACTTGATGCTGTGTTTTGTCGTGGGTCGCTGGCAGCAATTTGCCAAAAGCGGATTCAAGCGCAAACCCATGGAGTTTGTACAGCAACAACTCGGGCTACTTGTTAACCAATAAAACAAATAAAACAGCTTACCTGACAGAACAGCGGTTCAACCCGTCGGTAAAAACACGCGTTCACCCAAGGTGACTCAAAAACAAAAAGGCGGAACATGTCCGCCTTTTTTATCGCCGTTAGAAACAGCCAATGAATGCTATCGACTCAGCGACTACAGTCGTGATCGGCGATACCCCACAAACATCAGCAAGCCGAGGCCCGTCAGCAGCATCACCGCCTTGGGTTCTGGCACAGGGCGCAATGCCAGCTCTGTCGACTGGGTTGGCACCACTGGCGCATCAAACAGAATATTGGCATCCGCAGTTCCCGTCATGGAAAACCGGTCAGTGCGACCAGTGTCTGCCATGGCCAGCAAGGTCGCGGTATTGTTGGTCAACGCTACCGGCTCGCTCATATTGAAGTTGGCAGGTGCCCGGCTGTCCGACATCTCTGCGGCCAGCGCGGCGTGAGTAAGGGAAAGACCGACAACCGCGGCGATCAAGGTAGTACCAAGTGCTCGTTTCATGGTGCAGGCTCCTTAAGTTACGTTTGGTGTAACTTAAGCAATCGTCGTGCCAACTCTCACCCATCACATGTTTCAGGCAAAAAATCGTCAAACAGCGCTTAAATGCAGCGATTTATATCACCCGTCAGACGGTGTTCTGGCTGGCATGCACAAAGCGCGAACAATATGCACCACATGCATGCCTGATCCACAACCATACGCGTGCCACCTGCCTGCAACTGGCGTCCCTCTTGGCTTGCATTGAAGGTGGGCTGAATGATAGCCAAGCCATGTCCTATTCGCCGCGCCTGAAAGTGTCACCGCATGGTGACGCTTTTCAGGAATGGCGGACGGCCGACACTTCCTGCAAGGCACTCAGCCTGGCTGCGAATACGGCACTTTTGATCTCTTCCGGGTGGGAAAACTGTCGGGCAATGGCGCCAGCATCGACTTGCTGCACGGCATGTAGCAGGTGTTTGAGATAGGCGGCCTCAGGGAAAGCTTTGTGCTCAAAACCGGCACGGCCACGTGAGTCGCTCTCGCAGGCTTTGAGAAATTCCTCAAATCGTGTCGGCTGGCGCAAGGCATCGAGCTCCTGAAAAAAATGCAGCAAGGTGTCTGGCCGCATGGCATTGACCTGATGCACCTTGCCATGAAACTTGGCTACCAGCTGCGCGAGCTCGCGGCAATCATTGGGCACGCGCAGGCGCTTGACCACATCCTTGAGCAGATCCACGCTACGCAATTCATGGCCGATATGCCGTGGCCAAATATCCGGCGGCGTCGTGCCCTTGCCCAGATCATGCGTCAGTGCGGCAAACCGTACCGCCAATGAATACCCTTGGCGGGCCGCATAATCAATCACCATCATGACATGCACGCCAGTGTCGATTTCGGGATGATGCTGTGCCGGTTGCGGCACGCCCCACAAGCGATCCAGCTCGGGAAATATTTTCTGCAAGGCCCCGCAGGCACGCAGCATCTCAAACATGCGCGAGGGTTTAACCTCCATCAGACCCTTGGCCAACTCCTGCCAGACACGTTCCGGCACCAGGGCATCCACCTCGCCATCCGCGACCATCTGCTGCATCAGGGTCAGGGTTTCGGGAGCCAGGCTAAATTCGGTAAATCTTGCGGCAAAACGCGCTGCCCGTAAGATGCGCACGGGGTCTTCGGCAAATGCCGGGCTGACATGCCGCAATATGCGCGCATCCAGATCCGCCTTGCCATGGTAGGGATCAATCAGACTGCCATCATCCGCACGCGCCATGGCATTGATGGTGAGATCGCGTCGTGCCAGATCTTCCTCCAGCGTGACATCAGGAGAGGCATGCACCTCGAAACCTTTGTATCCCTTGGCAGTTTTGCGCTCAGTGCGGGCCAGCGCGTATTCCTCATGGGTATCCGGATGCAGGAAGACAGGGAAATCCTTGCCGACACGGCGGAAACCTGCCGCCTCCATCTCCGCAGGCGTACTGCCGACCACTACATGATCCTGATCCTGCACGGGCAGGCCCAGCAAGGCATCACGTACGGCCCCGCCCACAACAAAGGTTTGCATGAGCAACTAAGACCTAGCGCCCAGCAAGGCCGCGAAAACGGTTATAGGCATTGCGTGGCGTGTCATTGGTCAGGTATTCAGGCACCACGGCTTCCAGCGCGGTAGGTGTTACGCCCAGCACGGCGGGGAAAGGCGCACTGGTCACGCTATCCACCTCCATGGAGCTCAAATTGTCGCGCGTCATCAGCTTGATCGGCATTTTTTCCAGGGCGTAGGCTTGCAGATAGGAAAGTTTGTCATTCAGTCCAACCACCATGCGCTTTTTGCCGAGTACAAACGCGACGAACAGAATGAGCTCTTTCATGGTGTACACGCGTGGGCCGCCCAATTCGTATACCTGACCAAAAGTCTCGGCATTTTCAATGGCATTGGCAAATGCCTGGGCTACATCCTCCACCCATACTGGCTGAAAACGGGCCTGGGGTTTCGCCAGGGCGACCACAGGCATGAGCTTGACCAGGCTGGCAAACAGATTGAGAAAACTGTCATTGCGGCCAAAAATGACCGATGGACGGAAAATGGTGACATTCAGGCGATCCGCATTCGCCAGCACTGCAGCTTCGCCTTTTGCCTTGGAACGCAGATAGGCACTGGGCGCATCGGGCGCCGCCTGCAGGGCGCTCATGTGCAGCAGGCGACAGACACCCAGCTTCACACATAATTGCACCAGCCGGCTGGGCAGCTCGGCGTGCATGGCCTCAAAGCTGGCCTTGCGACTTTCATGCAGAATGCCTATCAGGTTGATCACGCCATCGCAGCCTGTCAGATGCGTACGCAGCGCTTGGTCATCCATGACATCGCACTCCACCACCTGCACATTGGGCAGCAAAATCAGATGCTTGCTGGCTTCACGCCGACGCGTCAACACCTTGACCAGATAACCGGCTGCACTCAAACGGTGAACGATTGCGCTACCGACAAAGCCGGAACCTCCGAGTACACATATTTGTTTTATTTTCATGCTTAGTTTTCCGCCTCTTCCGTCGTCATAACCCCTCCGCCGCCGCCCACTGTGCCGAGCCGCTGCTTGAGGCTTAGTATTTTAGTGCCCAGGCGATGCGCATAATAATAAGCATTGCCCATGACCTTCTGCACATAGTTGCGCGTCTCGCTGAAAGGAATGGTTTCGGCATAGATTGCCCCTTCCAGCGGTTGATCCGCCATCCAGCGCCGGGCGCGCCCCGGTCCTGCATTATAGGCCGCCGTTGCCATCAGGGATTGCCCGCCCATCAGGTCCAGCGTGTAACGCATATAGTAAGTCCCCAGCTGCACATTGGTATCCAGCTGGTGAATCATGGTGTTCTGGTAATTATCCAGCCCCATGCGCTTGGCGATCCACTTGGCGGTGGCCGGCATCACCTGCATCAGGCCGGAAGCACCTACGCCCGACTTGGCATAGTGCATGAAGCGGCTTTCCTGACGGGTCAAACCATAAATCCAGGCTTCATCCAGCCCCTGTTCCTTGGCAAATCCGCGCACGATTTCGCGATAGGGCGTAGGGTAGCGCAAGGAAAAATCGTGCGTGCTGGTGGTCTTGTCGGCGGTAATAATCGCGAGGTCATACCACTCCTGCTTGGCGGCCAGTTCGGCAGCGGCAATCATCTGCTTGTCATCAAAGCCCGTGGTCGCTGCGGCCCACTCGGTGCGCGACTCCCAGCGCATGTCATAGCGCTGCAGCTCCATCGCACGCTGTATGCCAGGGACAGCACTCACGGCTTCCACTTCTGCCGAGGTGGGCCGATAGCTGGCAGGTACCGCGCTCAGCACGTCGCCCAGCTCGTCTTCCGCCAGCAGGCCGTAATAGCTCCGCTCACGCGACAACGGTACCAGCAGGGCATTGGCGGCAGGGATCTGCTTTTGCTCCTTCAGCGCGCGGCCTTTCCAGTAGCGCCAGGCGGCTTCCTGTTGCTGCGTAGCTGGCATTTCAGCAATGGTGTTCAGCAATCGCGACCAATCACTGACACGCAGCGCGGCGCGCGCTTTCCAGGCCATCTGTTCCTTATCCAGGGCAGCCGCAGGCACGCGGTCATAAAAGCTCAGCGCGGCAGGGTCATGACGCCGCGCGGCATGCAGGGCTAACCGACTCCAGAAATAATCCTGCTCGGCGGGCTCGAACGATGCTTGCAGCTTTTGCCACATATCCAGCGCATACAAGGGCTGCGTGCGAGCCAGGCGGTCCAGGGCATAAAGATTGAGCTCGCGGCCATAGCGGGTTTTCAGACTCAGTGTTTTCTTTTCCAGTGCTTGCTGCGGATTCTGATAGGTTTTGTCCAGCAGCTTGAGCGCAGCGGCATCCATCGTTGATATGCGCTGTGCCACCAGTTTGGCCGGACTCACCTTGTTATCAGCCATGAGCAGGCGAAACTTTTCCCAGATCAGGTCATTGCTCAGGGCTCCGCTTTTCTGCATGCGATCGTACAAGGCGAGGCAATTGACCGGCTGCTCGGCGGTGCTCATCCAGAGTGTCCGGCCTTCCGCCAGGGCATCGCTATCGCCACGTATGGCACGGCCTTCAAGCGCATAACAGCTGACCCCGGCGTCATCCCGCTTCAGGGCAGGCAGCTCATCGAAAAAGGTGGTCCATTCCTGACGCTTGGCGAGGCCCTTGAGCCACTCGCCGCGCACGCGGTCGGCAAATGGCATATCGGCGTATTGAGAGAGAAAAGTGCGTACCGTCTGGCTGTCGGACTGGTTGAGTCTCAGCAGCATCAGCCAGTAATCGGCATAAGGGGCGAGCAGATAGTCTTGTGCCTGCATCTGTTGCAAGTCACGTTCCAGGGTAAGGTCATCCCGGTTTTTGTAGGCGATGCGGGCATCGTTGAACAACTCCTCGTTGCTGGCAGCATGCGCTGCGGGCACAAGAAGTACAGACGCCGCCGTGGACACCATGAGCATGAAAGCAAAACTGAAAACTGCGGAGTACCGTTGCATGGGTAAAGCCTGTGTCGATTACTACTGAGAAAAGCATAGCACAGGGCTACTGGCTATGGGGCACGAATAGGACCGGTTTTGCCACGCAATCTGCCGAGGCAAGCAAGTCCAGAGACCTGGGAGTTACAACAATGAAATCAGAACAGAATAATGCGGCCCATGGCCATGATGACAGCAGCCACGAACAGCAAAACACCCGTGAACTTGATCAATTGCCAGGAGAAGCGAAGGTAGCGTTTATCGCCAGACAGCAGGTAAACCGCCAGGGAGACAGCCACCGCGATAACCCCGATGACCAGTAAAAGTCGCAGGACCAGCATCAGGGTTTACCCGATTTCAGGCGTATTGCAATACAGGTGGCATGCCGATGGGCGCCTGAAAACCACTAGGCGCTTCTTCGGTACGCTCGAAGGTGGCATATTCCCACGCTTCCTGATCGGCCAACAGATCGCGCAACAGCTGATTGTTCATGGCATGGCCAGATTTATAGGCGGTATACGCGCCTATTACCGGATGGCCCAGGACATAGAGATCGCCAATGGCATCCAGCACCTTGTGCTTGGCGAACTCATCGTCATAGCGCAAGCCATCATTATTCAGCACGCGGTATTCATCGAGCACGATGGCATTATCCAGACTACCGCCACGTGCCAGGCCGTTGGATCGCAGATACTCGACTTCATGCATGAAGCCGAAAGTACGCGCACGGCTGATCTCCTTGATATAGGAGTTATCGGCAAAATCAATCACGACGCGCTTGCCGCTGTGTTCAAACACCGGATGATTGAAATCGATGGTGAAGTCCAGCTTGAAGCCGAAATAGGGGTCAAACCGCACCCACTTGTCGCCATCCCGGACTTCCACCGTTTTCTTGATACGAATGAATTTCTTGAGCGCAGGCTGTTCGACTATCCCTGCCTGCTGCAGCAGGAAGACAAACGGACCGGCACTGCCATCCATGATGGGCACTTCGCCGGCGGTCAGGTCGACCTGTACATTATCTACACCAAGGCCGGCCAGGGCTGACATCAAATGCTCGACGGTGGCTACGCGACTGCCGCCATGCTCCAAGGCTGAGCACAAACGGGTATCGGTAACGAATTGAGGTTGCACCTTGAATGCCGCCGTATCGGGCAGATCGACACGACGGAACACAATTCCGGTATCGGGCGCAGCCGGGCGCAAGGTCATCTCGACCTTGTCTCCTGTATGCAGCCCGACGCCGGTGGCGCGGATCACGGTTTTCAGTGTGCGTTGTTTCAACATGATTTCTTACACCCTGGGTATACAACCCGTTAACACTTGGGCCGCAGCGTTAAACACTGCGGCATTAACCTCAATTATTTCAACATCATAGCATATGCGCCGCCATAGCCGGCAGCTTTCCTCAGGCGACAACCCCATGGTTTTCGCCTGTTTTACTGGCTTTTACATTCGGGGTTGCCCCCTGCATCAACGCTGACAGCCTGCGTCCTGACGACACCAGGTCAGACGTTGATGCTGTACTGGCTAGTCAGCCTGTTTGCGCAGGAAGGCAGGAATATCGTATTCCTCCACACCAGACAGCTTCATCGCTTCAACCTGAGCACGGCGGCCGTTGCTGCTGAATACCGCTGGGCTTTCGTCTTCCACAACGCCACCACCCACAAACATCGGCTGGTTGGTCGTACCATCACGCACCTGCGTCATGACGCGCAATTCAGGTTTTTGCTGACGACGGCCCGCCACAATGCCATTCAGACCAGTAGCTACCATGGTCACGCGCAAGCCATCCCCAATGCTTTCATCCACCACGTTGCCCACGATGACGGTCGCATCTTCTGCAGTGAACGCCTTGATGGTGTTCATCACGTCATAATATTCCTTCATCTTGAACGAGGTGCTGGCGGTGATGTTCACCAGAACCCCACGGGCGTTAGCCAGATTCACATCTTCCAGCAGCGGGCTGGCAACGGCCTGCTCAGCGGCAATGCGAGCGCGATCTGGACCAGTAGCCAGTGCGGAACCCATCATGGCCATGCCCATTTCGGACATCACGGTACGCACGTCGGCAAAGTCGACGTTGACCAGACCTGGGCAATTGATGATTTCGGCAATACCGGCCACGGCGTTATGCAACACGTCGTTGGCGGCCTGGAATGCTTCGAGGAAAGGCACATCTTCACCCAATACCTGCATCAGCTTCTCGTTCGGGATGATAATCAGAGAATCCACATGCTTGGAAAGTTCCTCCAACCCTTCTTGTGCAACCTTGGTGCGCTTGCCTTCAAAGGCAAATGGCTTGGTCACGACAGCAACGGTCAGAATGCCCATTTCCTTGGCCACTTCGGCAATGATAGGAGCAGCGCCGGTGCCGGTGCCACCGCCCATGCCAGCGGCGATGAACAGCATGTCCGCGCCATCAATCACTTCCGCGATGCGATCACGGTCTTCCAGTGCGGCTTCGCGGCCGATTTCAGGACGAGCACCAGCGCCCAGACCCTTGGTAATATCCGTCCCAATTTGCAGCACGGTCTTGGCATTGCTTTTCTTCAATGCCTGCATGTCGGTATTGGCGCAAATGAACTCCACGCCCCCTACCGCTTTTTCGATCATGTGGGCAACGGCATTGCCACCGCAACCACCCACGCCGATAACCTTGATAACCGCCTCTTGCGAGTCCCTGTCCATAATTTCAAACATCTGTACATCCTCCTTGTTGTCTGCCTAACAAAATCTGCCTGTAAATCACGATCTACTACTGAAGCTGCTACTGCCTGCCACTAAAAATTGCCCTGGAACCAGCTCTTCATCCTGCTGAAAATCTGGCTCAAGGACGTGGATTCCATTTGCCCTTGCAGCTGACGCTCGATCTGCTGCTTGCCCATCAGCACCAGGCCGACGCCTGTTGCATAGCGGGGATTGCCGACCACTTCTGACAAGCCGCCTACATAACGCGGCATGCCCAGACGTACCGGCATGTGGAAAATCTCTTCACCGAGCTCGACCATGCCGCGCATCATGGCGGAGCCGCCGGTGATGACAATGCCGGAAGCAATCATCTCCTCCATACCACTGCGACGCAGTTCGCCCAGTACAAACTCATACAGCTCAACCACGCGCGGCTCGATGACTTCCGCCAGGGTCTGCACCGACAATTCGCGCGGATCACGGTTATCCACCCCGGGCACTTCCACCACTTCGCGTGGATCCGCCAGCTGGCGCAAGGCACAACCATGCTTGATCTTGATTTCCTCGGCGGATTGCGTAGGCGTGCGGAACGCCACGGCCACGTCATTGGTAATCTGGTCACCGGCAATCGGCACCACCGCGGTATGGCGAATCGCGCCTTGCTTGAACACGGCAATATCCGTCGTACCGCCGCCGATATCCACCAGGCAAACACCCAGCTCTTTTTCGTCTTCGGTCAGCACCGCCATGCTGGAAGCCAGCGGTTGCAGAATCAGGTCCGTGACTTCCAGACCGCAGCGCTTGATGCATTTGACGATGTTTTGCGCAGCGGCCACGGCGCCGGTGACGATATGCACCTTCACCTCCAGCTTCATGCCGCTCATGCCATGCGGTTCGCGCACATCCTCCTGGCCGTCGATAATGAATTCCTGCGTGAGGATATGCAGAATCTGCTGATCGGATGGCAATGCAATCGCACGCGCCGTTTCAATCACGCGGTCCACATCCATCTGCGTGACTTCGGCATCCTTGATTTTCACCATGCCATGCGAATTCAGGCTCTTGATATGGCTGCCGGCAATACCGGTAAACACCGTGCTGATCTTGCAGTCCGCCATCAGTTCGGCTTCTTCCAGCGCGCGCTGGATGGCCTGCACGGTGGAGTCGATATTGACCACCACGCCTTTTTTCAAGCCGCGCGAGGCATGCTGACCGAGACCAATGACTTTCAGTCCACCGTCGGGCTGCAACTCCGCCACAATGGCGACGATCTTCGATGTGCCGACATCCAGTCCGACGATAAGATTCTTATCATCTCTAACCCTGCTCATTGATTTCTCCAGTATTTCAATTCATTCATTGTGGTGCTTATGCCGCCCGCGCTTTGGCTGTTATCGGCTCGTTCGTGGCCGGTTTCCCGTCCTTGCCTGTCTCAGGCTTGCGTACTGCAAACCCGTTCGGATATCGCAAATCGGCATAGCGCACCGCTATGCCAAGCTTGGAAAGCGTGCCTTGGTATACATCCGCAAACTTTTCCAGCCGCTCATCCATCTGCTCACGCCCCAGCTCAATCACCATGCCTTTGTCAGTGCGTATCTGCCATGCGCGCCGCGGCGTCAATACCAGCTCACTGACGCGCATGCCCGCTGTTGCCAATAACTGGCTGTATTTGCCGTAGTGCTCGGCGACTTCATGTACGCCATCACCGGGACCATAAAACACCGGCAGGTCGCTATCCGAAGCCGCATGAAACAGCTCACCATAGGTATTCACCAGCGCAATATCGCCCCAGCGTGCCAGCTCCCTATGCTCTTCTACCGTCACCTCCAGCTTGTCCGGCCAGCGGCGGCGTACAGTCACCGACCTTGCCCATGGCAGTTTTTCAAACGAACTGCGCGCCTGCTCCAGGTCCATTGTGAAAAAATTCCCCTGCAAGTGGCGGCTGACAATCAGCTTGATCTGCTCGCGCGTCACATGGTCCAGCGAGCCATCCACCCGCACCTGACGAATAGGAAATATCGGCAGGTGCACCACCACAAACAACGCGCCATACAGCATCAGCACCGCCGCCAGCGCAAACAGGAAGTTAGCGATCCAGTTCAGGACCTGGGGTTTATCCCACACGCGCCAACTCCAGTATGCGGATCACCAATTCGTCAAAGCTGATGCCATTGGCTTTGGCGGCCATCGGCACCAGGCTGTGGTCTGTCATGCCCGGCGACGTATTCACTTCCAGGAAGTAATGGCGACCGCTTTCATCCATCAGGAAATCCACACGGCCCCAGCCACGGCCACCAATGGCTCGGAAAGCTTGCAGCGCTTCAGCGCGGATGCGGGCTTCCTGCTCGGCGGGCAAACCGCATGGGCACAGGTACTGCGTGTCATCGCGCAGATACTTGGCTTCAAAGTCATAAAATTCGTTGGCCGGCACGATACGGATGATGGGCAGAGCTTCATCGCCCAGAATGCCCACGGTATATTCGCCACCACCGACAAAACGCTCGGCGATCACCAGTGGATCGGACTTGGCGGCAAGTTCGTATGCCGCTTTCAGTTGGCCGGACTGCTTGACCTTGCTGATGCCGATGCTGGAGCCTTCATTGGCTGGCTTGACGAACAGTGGCAGACCCAGGCGCTGCTCCACGGCGGCAAAGTCGCTGCTGGCATCCAGCAGCTCAAAGTCCGGCGTTGCAATCCCCGCCGAGCGCCACAAGAGTTTGGTACGCCATTTATCCATGCCCACGCTGGAGGCCAGCACACCACTGCCGGTGTAGGGAATGCCCATCAACTCCAGTGCGCCTTGCACCGTGCCATCTTCACCAAAGCGGCCATGCAGCGAGATAAACACGCGATCAAATGCCAGCAGTTCATGCAAATCGCGCTCGGCAGGATCAAAGGCAGCAGCCTCCACGCCCTGACGCAACAGGGCAGCCAGCACCGCACCGCCGCTCTTCAGGGAGACCTCGCGTTCGCCGGAGCGCCCGCCCATCAATACCGCCACTTTTCCAAAATTTTTCATCATCACATCCGCTGGTTCATGTGTTTGCAGGTAAGCCTTGCAGGCTATCCTGCGCATTTACACTTCCCGCTCTCCTGTTTCCGTCTCGCCTATCACTCTTACTTCCTGCTGCAACTCAATGCCAAACTTGGCTTTTACCGACTCGCGCATATGCGCAATCAGCTGTTCAATTTCTGCCGCCCTTGCCCCACCGAGGTTAACGATGAAGTTGGCATGCTTTTCCGATACCTGCGCCCCACCAATCTGGTAACCCTTGAGGCCGCACTCTTCAATCAGCCGCGCGGCATAATCGCCTGGCGGATTGCGAAAGGTCGAACCTGCATTCGGCTGGTTAAGCGGCTGTGTCGCGAGCCGCCTTGCCAGCAATTGCTTGATCTTTTGCTCAGCCTCTTCCGCATCGCCCGTCGCCAGACTGAACCACGCGGCAATAAACCATTCCTGCTCGCCCAGCCAATGCTCAGGCTGACCAGCCAGCGCCACATGCCGATAGCTGGCATGAAACTCGGCACGGTTGCGCTCATGCAATTCGCCCTCACGGTCCATGGTCAGCACACGCTGCACGATGTCCCAGGTTTCGCCGCCATGGCAGCCTGCATTCATGGCCAGCGCACCGCCCACGGTGCCGGGAATGCCTGCCATGAACTCACCCCCCTGCAAGCCTTGCCGGGCGCTGAAGCGGGCCAGCTTGGCGCAGGTCACGCCCGCTTCGGCATAGAGCTCGCCATTCACCATCTCCAGCCCGGTCAGTACGTTATGCATCACGATCACCGTGCCGCGCACACCGCCATCGCGCACCAGCAGATTGGAACCGAGACCAATGAAATGCACGGGCTCGTCCTTGCTCATCGTGCGCATGAATTGCTGCAAATCCTGAAGCCCCGCCGGAATATACAAACGATCCGCCAGACCACCCACGCGCCAGCTGGTATAGCGCTCCAATGGCGCATTCAGCATCAGTTCACCTTGCATGGGGATCTGCTGGGCCATCATGCCGTCGCGGCCTCCCGTGTCTTGGCGGCCACCTGGCCAATCGAGCCTGCGCCCATCACAATCACCACATCGCCATCCTGCGCTACGCCCAGAATGGCTTCTGGCAACTCGGCGGTCGTCTCGACAAACAAGGGTTCCACCTTGCCTGCCACGCGAATGGCGCGTACCAACGCACGACCATCGGCAGCGACGATAGGCGCTTCACCTGCCGGATATACATCGCTCAGCAACACGGCATCGGCGCTCGACAGCACTTTTACAAAATCCTCAAAGCAATCCCGGGTCCGCGTGTAACGGTGCGGCTGGAAGGCCAGCACCAGACGGCGATCAGGGAATGCGCCACGGGCAGCGGCAATCACCGCCTGCATTTCCACCGGGTGATGGCCGTAGTCATCAATCAGCGTAAATTTGCCGCCATTGCGGGCTGGCACTTCGCCATAGCGCTCAAAGCGGCGCCCCACACCCTTGAACTCACGCAGCGCCTTGATGATGGCGGCATCGGGTACATTCAGTTCGCTCGCCACGGCAATCGCCGCCAGGGCATTCAGCACGTAGTGATTGCCGGGCAGGTTGAGCGTGACATCAAACTCGGTGGTCACGCCGTTAATGCGTTGCACCGTGAAGTGCATGGTGCCGTTATCCGCGCGCACGTTTTTGCCACGGATGCGGGCATCTTCCGAAAAGCCATACGGCATGATCGGCTTGGTCACGCTGGGCAAAATGGCCCGGATGTTGGGGTCATCAATGCACAGCACGGCCATGCCCCAGAAGGGCAGCTGCTGCAGGAACTCGACAAACGCGCCCTTGAGCTTTTCAAAGTCGTGCCCGTAGGTATCCATATGATCGGCGTCGATATTGGTGACCACCGAAATCACGGGCGACAGGTGCAGGAATGAAGCGTCGGACTCATCTGCCTCCGCCACGATGAATTCACCGGTACCGAGGCGCGCATTGGCGCTGGCGGCTTCCAGACGACCACCGATGACAAAGGTCGGGTCCATGCCCGCTTCGGCCAGAATGCTGGCGATCAGGCTGGTGGTGGTGGTCTTGCCATGCGTGCCTGCCACGGCAATGCCCTGCCGGAAACGCATCAGCTCGGCCAGCATCAGCGCCCGTGGAATCACCGGCGTATTGCTGGCGCGGGCGGCGATGATTTCCGGATTGCTCTCGTTCACCGCACTCGACACCACCACGACATCAGCATCGCTCAGATGCGCGGCTTCATGGCCCTGGTACACCTTGGCACCCAGGCTATTGAGGCGCTGGGTGGTGGCGTTGCTCGCCAGGTCAGACCCGCTGACGCCAAAGCCCAGATTCAGCAGCACCTCGGCGATACCGCTCATACCCGAGCCGCCTATGCCGACAAAATGCACGTTTTTCACTTTATGTTTCATATCGCAGCTCCACCCCGGGATGCCAGGGCCATACTTTCCAGTTCATTGGCGATGGTCTCGGTCGCCTGTGGGCGGCCCAGACTGCGCGCTGCCAGCGCCATTTCCAGCAGCCGCGTGCGATTCAGTTCCTGCAGCAAATTGGCCAGACGTTGCGGTGTCATTTCCTGCTGCGGCAGATGCACGGCAGCGCCTTGCGCCGCCATCCAGGCCGCGTTGTCACGCTGGTGCGAAGTGGTCGACACTACCAGTGGCACCAGGATGGAAGGCACGCCTGCCACTGCCAGTTCACTCACCGTAATGGCACCGGCGCGGCACACCAGTACATCTGCTTCGCTATACGCCTTGGCCATGTCTTCAATAAAAGGCAGCACCTCAGCTTCTACGCCTGCAGCGGCATAGGCCGCCCGCAACATATCCACCTGATCAGCCCCAGACTGATGGGTTACCGTGGGGCGCTGCTCCATGGGAATCAGCGCCAACGCACGTGGCAGGTTTACATTCAGCACTTGCGCACCCAGACTGCCGCCCACCACCAATAGATGCAGCGGGCCCTGACGTTTGGCGTAACGCTCTTCCGGCGCAGGCACTGCCACAATCGCAGCGCGCACAGGGTTGCCTGTCACACGGGCCTTGACGGCCATGCCACCCAGGCCGCCTTCGCCGCCTTCAAAACCAAACAGGATGCGATTGGCGGACTTGGCCAGGGCGCGATTCGACATCAGCAACGCTGCATCCGCATTCACCAGTGCCAGCGGCACCTTGCACAAGCGGGCAGCCCAGCCACCCGGCACGGTCACATAGCCGCCCATACCGAGCACTGCGGCGGGCTGCAACTGGTTGATCAGCTTGCAGGCTTGCCATGTGGCGGCCAGCAGCTTGAATACGCCCTTGGCGGTATGCAGCCAACCCTTGCCGCGCAGCCCGGAAAAATCCAGCCGTGTCATGGCAATGCCACTGGGCGGCACCAGGCGGTTTTCCATGCCATGCGTCGTGCCCAGCCAGTGCACCTGCCAGCCGCGACGCTGCATCACATCGGCAATTGCCAGACCAGGCATCACATGCCCGCCCGTGCCAGCCGCCATGATCAGGAGCGTCTTGCTCATGCTGGCAATCCTTTCTGCAGGCTGGCGTTTTGGCTACAGCCGCTGCGCTTAACTGGCATGCGCCAGTTAGCCTTCGCCGAAACAGACGCCTGATTCTCCTGCACCATCATTACGGGAGGCCGCGTCATCATGCTGGCAATCCTTTCTGCAGGCTTGGCGTTTTGGCTACGGCCGCTGCGCTTAACTGGCATGCGCCAGTTAGCCTTCGCCGAAACAGACGCCTGAGTCTCCTGCACCATCATTACGGAAGGCCGCGTCATCATGCTGGCAATCCTTTCTGCAGGCGTCTGTTTTCCCAATCGATTCTTAGCAGCACGGCCAGGGCGATGCAGTTGGCGAGGATGCCGCTACCGCCGAATGAGAGTAGCGGCAAGGTCAGGCCTTTGGTGGGCAGGAGCCCCATGTTCACGCCCATATTGATGATGCCCTGCACGCCGATCCACACCCCTATGCCTTGGGCCAGCAGGGCTGAGAAGTAACGCTCGTTACCGATGGCTTCTTTGGCGATGCCAAAGGCGCGCAGAATCAGCCAGGCGAAGAGCGCGATCACAACCATGACGCCGACAAAGCCCAGCTCCTCGGCGATCACGGCCAGCAGGAAGTCGGTATGGGCTTCGGGCAGATAAAGCAGTTTTTCCACGCTGGCGCCCAGGCCGACACCAAACCACTCGCCGCGACCAAAGGCGATCAGTGCGTGCGACAGTTGATAGCCCTTGCCGAACGGATCAGCCCAGGGGTCCATAAACCCGATCACACGCTGCAGACGGTATGGCGAACTCCAGATCAGGCCGACAATGGCAATCGGTAACAGGGTCAGCAGGCCAGCAAAAATACGACCATTGATGCCACCCAGCCAGAGGATGGAAATGGAAATGGCGGCAATGACGGCAAATGCGCCAAAGTCAGGCTCGCGCAGCAGCAGCCAGCCCACCAGCAGCATGACAAACACCATGGGCAGGAAGCCTTTGGTAAAGCTGTCCATCACGGCCGATTTGCGGATGGTGTAATCCGCCACGTAAATGGCGGCAAACAGCTTCATGAATTCCGATGGCTGCAGATTGATGATGAACAGCGACAACCAGCGCTGACTGCCATTCACATTGCGGCCCACCCCGGGGATCAGCACCAGCACCAGCAGCGCAATGCCGGTCAGGAAAAGATAAGGGGCCATTTTCTGCCACATGGCTGTCGGCACCTGGAAGGCCATGAGCCCAGCCCCCAGGCTGATAACGATGAATATGGCCTGACGGATCAGGAAATAGGTGCTTTGATGGCCGGTGGCCTTGTCTGCTTCGGCCAATGCGATCGAGGCGGAGTACACCATCACCAGGCCAATGCCCAGCAATATCAGTGTGACCCAGACCAGGCCCTGGTCGTAGGTGGCGCTATTGAAACGCTCGCGGCTGCCGAGGGTGATCATCATGACTGGACCTCCTCGTGACGCGTCACCAGATCAGCCACGGCGGCGATAAAGACTTCGGCACGATGGGCGTAATTGCGGAACATGTCGAAGCTGGCGCAAGCAGGTGACAGCAGAACGGCGTCGCCGGCCACGGCGGCGGCGTAGGCCTGCTGCACCGCATCTTCCATAGACTCCGCGTGCAGGCGTGGCACCGGGCTGCCTTGCAAAGCGGCCTCTATCAGTGTGGCATCACGGCCGATCAGCACCACAGCGCGGGCATTCTGGTCTACCGGCTCACGCAGCGGACTGAAATCCTGGCCCTTGCCATCGCCACCGGCAATCAGCACCACCTTGCGTGGCAAGCCAGCCAGCGCTGCGCAGGTCGCGCCCACATTGGTACCCTTGGAATCATCGTAAAAGGCAATGTCATGCAGATCGGCTACCCACTCCACCCGGTGTGGCAAGCCTTTGAATTCGCGCAGCACATGCTGCAATGGTGACCAATCCAGTCCGATGGCACGGCACAGAGCCAGCGCTGCCAGGGCATTGGCCGCATTGTGCAAGCCAGGGATACGCAGCTCTTCCACATGGAGAATGGGGTGAGCACCTTGTGCCAGCCAGAGTTGATCGTGCAGGGCCAACAGGCCATAGGCATTGGATTCGACAGGCAGATCCAGACCAAAGGTCACCACGGGCTGATCCGGCAAGGCCATGTCGCGGCACCAGACATCTTCGCGGTTGAGCACCTGTACGCCAGCACCCTTGAGTATGCGTGCCTTGGCGGCGGCGTATTCCGGCATGCCGGGATAACGATCCATATGATCTTCGGTCACGTTCAGCACGGCGGCCGCGTCTGGCGCCAGACTGCTCGTGGTTTCGAGCTGAAAGCTGGAAAGCTCCAGCACGTAGACATCGGGTGCGCCGTCGGTTTCCACCTGCCGCAGGGCATCGAGCACGGGCAAGCCGATATTGCCTGCCACCACGGTCTTCAGGCCGGCTGCCTTGCACATTTCGCCCACCAGCGTAGTCACGGTGGTCTTGCCATTGGCACCGGTAATCGCGATCACCTTGCTGCTACGCGGGCGGAACTGGGCAAACAGCTCGACATCGCCTACAACCTGGATACCATTGCCCAGCGCCTGTTGCACTTCCGGCTCGGCCAGCGCCACACCGGGGCTGATGACCACCAGGTCGGCCGCGTTGAACATGGACGAACGGAACGGCCCGGTATATACCGTCAGCTGCGGGAACTCCGCCTTGAGCGTATCGAGATTGGGCGGCGTCGTGCGCGAGTCGGCAACAGACAGCACGGCGCCTTGGCCGCGCAGCCAGCGCAAGGCCGAAAGGCCGGTATCACCCAGCCCCAGCACCAGCACCTGTTTGCCTGCAAGATCGCGCATGATGGTCTTTGTTTTCCTTAACGCAGTTTCAATGTGGATAAGCCGACCAGCACCAGCATCATGGTGATGATCCAGAAGCGGATATATTGGTTTGGTGTCGCCATCACATGCGAGCCCTGACTCGCATGTGAGTCTCCCCCAACACAAAATATCGTGCGCTTCGTCTTCATATTTATCTCAGTTTCAAAGTCGACAGGCCGACAAGTACCAACATCATGGTGATGATCCAGAAGCGCACGACGACTTGCGTTTCTTTCCAGCCCTTTTGTTCATAGTGGTGATGCAGCGGCGCCATCAGGAAAATGCGACGGCCGGTGCCATACCGCTTTTTCGTGTATTTGAAATAAGTGACCTGCGCAGCAACGGACAGCGTTTCCATTACAAACACGCCGCCCATGATGAACAGCACGATTTCCTGGCGCACGATTACCGCCACCACGCCCAGTGCGGCACCAAGCGCCAGCGCACCCACATCGCCCATGAACACTTCGGCGGGGTAGGCGTTGAACCAGAGAAAGCCCAGACCGGCACCGGCCATGGCAGTACAGAACACAGCCAGCTCGCCCGCGCCAGGAATATAGGGTATGCCCAGGTACTTGGAGAAATAGAGGTGGCCTGCGGCGTAGGCAAAGATCGCCAGTGCGCTGGCAACCAGCACCGTAGGCAAAATGGCCAGGCCATCCAGGCCATCGGTCAGGTTGACGGCATTACTGCTGCCAACGATGACGAGATAGGTCAGCACAATAAAACTGGCAGCACCCAAGGGAACGGTGACGGTTTTAAAGAAGGGGAAAATCAGCGTGGTTTCCGCTGGTATGGTCGCTGTGTGCCAGAGATAAAACGCAGCGCCAAATCCCAGCAGGCTCTGCCAGAAATATTTCTCCTTGGCCGAGAGACCTTTGGGATTGCGGTGTACCACCTTGCGCCAGTCATCTACCATGCCGACGATACCAAAGCCCATGGTGACGATCAGCACCACCCAGACAAAGCGATTGGTCAGGTCTGCCCACAACAAGGTGGAGATACCAATGGCCACCAGAATCAAGGCACCGCCCATGGTGGGGGTGCCGGCCTTGACCAGATGCGTCTGCGGACCATCATCACGCACGGACTGCCCTACCTTGTAATGAGTCAGCTTGCGAATCAGGCCGGGGCCAACGATAAACGAGATGGCCAGCGCGGTCAGCGTCGCCAGCACGGCGCGCAGGGTAATGTAGTTGACGACATTAAAGCCACGAACATCTTGAGCCAGCCAGCGAGCAAGTTCCAGTAACATCTAGTGCGCCTCCTCTTTCGTATTATTCTGTTCACTCACAATCAGCTGCACCACGCGCTCCATACGCATGAAGCGCGAGCCTTTTACCAGCACCACGGTATTGGCGTCCATCTCGTGGCATAAACCTGCCACCAGTTGCTCGGGCGTTTTGTAATGATGGGCGGGATCGCCGAATGCCTTGCTCATTTCCAGGGACAAATCTCCCAGGGTATACAAGCCATTAATGCCTGCTTCGCGGGCGTATTGGCCAATTTCGGTATGCATGGCAGCGGCGGTTTCACCGAGTTCACCCATGTCTCCAAGCACCAGAAGACGCTTGCCTGGACGGGCGGCGAGCACGTCAATCGCCGCTTTCATGGAGGCCGGATTAGCGTTGTAGGTGTCATCAATCACCAAGGCCTGCCCGATGCCGGCGCGATGCTGCAGGCGGCCATCCACACCATTAAAGGCTTCCAGCCCCTGGGCAATCGACTCCGGCCTTGCTCCCATCGCAATGGCGACGGTACTGGCCGCCAGCGCATTACGCACGTTATGCAAGCCAGCCACTTGCAGGTTGAATGCAATGCCGCCTATCGGCGACTTCATGTAGACATAGCTGCTATCGGCGCGCAGCTCGTAATTGGCACTGACATCGGCCATCTTGGCCAGACCAAAGGTCAGGATGTCGTGCTCGCCCGCGAGCTCTGTCCACAGTGGCGCATAGAGATCGTCGGCATTGATGACGGCAACACCTTCCAGCGCCAGCCCTTCAAAGATTTCACCCTTGGCGCGGGCAATGCCCTCCACCGAGCCCAGCCCCCCCAGATGCGCACTGGTGGCATTGTTGACCAGTGCCACAGTGGGACGCGCCATCTGGCTCAGGTAGCGGATTTCGCCAAAATGGTTCATGCCCATTTCCGCCACGGTGTATTTGTGTGGCGGACGCAGCCGCAGCAAGGTCAGCGGCAGGCCGATGTCATTGTTGAGATTGCCACGCGTCGCCAGCACCGCATTGCTGTCTCCGGCCTCGGCACGCAGAATGGAAGCCACCATTTCCTTGACGGTAGTCTTTCCATTACTGCCGGTAATCGCCGCCACCGGAATGGAGAAGCGATTGCGCCAGACGGCAGCCAATTCACCCAGCGCCAGACGGGTATTCTTGACCACGACACCAGCGACCATGCCCGACTGGACTTCGGCCACCAGCGCGGCAGCAGCACCCGACTGCAGCGCCTGCAGTACATAGGTGTGACCATCAAACCGTTCCCCACGCAGGGCAACAAACAGCTGCCCGGGCACGATATTGCGACTGTCGGTTCCGACGCTGGTAAACAGCACGTCTTCCCCCACCAGCTCGCCGCCAACTGCAGCCGCCAATTCCGACAAACGCATCATGCGACGGCTCCCAATAATGTTGTGACGACATCGACATCGCTATACGCATGCCGAATGCCTTTGATTTCCTGATACGTTTCATGCCCCTTGCCCGCCACCAGCACCATGTCACCGGGTGCAGCCTGCTCAATGGCGTGGGTAATGGCAGCACGGCGATCCACCATGACTAGATGCTTTCCACCCATGCTGGCGGTAATGTCCGCAATGATGTTTTCGGGCGCTTCGCTACGCGGATTATCGGTAGTGATCACGACGCGATCCGCCAGACGATCGGCAATGGCGCCCATCATCGGCCGCTTGCCAGCATCGCGGTCGCCACCGCAGCCAAACACACACCACAGCTTGCCGCGCGTTTGCTCACGCAAGGCGGTCAGCGCATTTTCCAGCGCATCCGGCGTGTGGGCGTAATCAATGACGACGACGGGCCTGGCGTTGCCACCGTATTGCTCCATGCGGCCCGGCACTGGCTTTAATGTGGCAATAGCCTCGGCAGCAGCTTCCAGCGGTACATCCATCGCCAGCAGGACAGCCAGTACGGCGAGCAGGTTATAGGCATTGAAACGCCCCATGACCGAAGCCTCCAGCATGACCTCTCCCCATGGCGTAGCCACCGACAGCCGCATGCCGGTTTCATGCAGATGCAGGCTTGTGCAATGCACATCACCGCTGTGCATGCCATAACTCAGCACCGGCCGACCTTCAGCCCGCAACTCCTGCAACAACGTGAGGCCATAGGCATCCTCAGCGTTCAACACCGACAGCTTGAGGCCAGGCCACTCCATCAGGCGGCGTTTGGCTGCAGCGTAGCTGTCCATGTCGCCGTGATAATCCAGATGATCGCGTGTCAGGTTGGTAAACACGGCAATATCAAAATGCACGCCATTGACGCGGCCCTGGTCCAGCCCGTGGGAGGAAACTTCCATGGCGGTGGCTACCGCGCCTTGCTTCAGGTATTCGGCCAGCAGGCCATGCAGGACAATAGGATCCGGCGTGGTATTGATGGCGGCAGCCAGCTGGCCGGGAAAGCCATTGCCCAGCGTGCCAATGACAGCGGTTTTGCGCTGCAGGCTATTCAGGCAATGTGTGAGCCACTGGGTGCAGGAAGTCTTGCCATTGGTACCGGTCACACCCACCATCCACAACGCGCGAGAGGGGTGACCATAAAATTCATCGGCGATTTCGCCTGCCTGCTTGCGCAAGTCTTTCACTGGCAGATTGACGGCCTGCAGATCATCAGGCCAGCTAAAGCCTTCAGCCTCCCACAATATGGCACCCGCACCATTGGCAATCGCCTGCGGAATATAGGCGCGGCCATCGGCAGCATCGCCAGGGTAAGCCACAAAAAGGCTACCCGCGGTGACCTTGCGACTATCGGAGGTCACGCTGGTTGGGCGTATGCCAAGATCATGCAGGGAGGCAAGGATGGTCATTACACCACCTCCTTGATTTCAGGCGCATCTTCTGGCGGGATCACGATATTGTCGTTGGGCGCATCCTGCGGCACAGCCAGCATGCGCAGTGCACCAGCCATGATGGCGCTGAATACGGGAGCCGCCACCGTGCCGCCGTAATATTGACCGCTACTGGGCTCATCCACCATCACCGCAATGATCAGGCGTGGGTTGGAAGCCGGTGCCAGCCCGACAAATGAGGAAACATATTTATCAGCCAGATAGCCGCCTGGCCCCAGCTTGTGGGCGGTCCCGGTCTTGCCAGCCACGCGGTAACCCGATATCTGTGCACGCGGGGCGGTGCCGCCTGGCTGCACCACCAGTTCCAGCATATCGCGCACGGCAAGCGCAGTTTTAGCGGAAAACACTTGCTGCCCAACCGGGGTTTCCTTCAGCTTCAGCAGCGAAACCGGTTTCAGCTCGCCATCATTGGCAAACACGGTATACGCGCGCGCCAGCTGCAATAGCGTCAGACTGATGCCGTGACCAAACGACATGGTGGCCTGCTCAATAGGCCGCCAGCCTTTATAGTTGCGCAAACGACCAGACGCTTCACCGGGGAAGCCGATGTGCGTCGGCGTACCAAATCCCATGTGGTTGTAGATACCCCACAGATATTGCGGCTCCAACGTCAGCGCCATTTTGGCCGACCCCACGTTGGAGGATTTCTGGATCACCTGCGCCACGGTCAGCATGCCTTGCGGGTGGGCATCATGGATGGTGGCTGGGCCAATGCGCAGAATGCCAGGGGCGGTCTGGATATGGGTGTCTGGCGTGAAATGCCCGGACTCCAGCGCAGCCGCAGCGGTAAAGGGCTTGAGGGTGGAACCAGGTTCAAAGGTATCGACAATGGCCCGATTGCGCGAACGCCCGGCCATATTGACCGGATTATTAGGGTTGTAAGTTGGCAGATTGGCCATGGCCAGCACTTCGCCGGTGCGGGCGTCCAGCACGATGGCGGCTCCGGCCTTGGCCTTGAACTGGTCTACCGCCTTGGCCAATTCACGATACGCCAGATACTGTATCTTGCGATCAATCGACAGCACCAGGTCATGCCCATCCTGGGGCACTTTGACTGCTTCCAGATCCTCGACGATATGGCCTTGCCTATCCTTGATGACGCGACGGCTACCTGACTTGCCAGACAGCCAGTCCTGATAGCGCAGCTCAAAGCCTTCCTGGCCATTTTCATCGATGCCGGTAAACCCGACCAGGTGCGCCATGACTTCACCAGCCGGATAATAACGACGGTACTCGCGCTGCATGAACACACCCGGCACGCCAACCTGCATGACTTGCTTGGCCAGCTCAGGAGGAATGCGGCGCTTGATGTAAACAAACTCGCGCGTGTTGTTGGCGAGTTTTTTGTTGAGTTCAGCGGGCTTCATCTTAAGCAGCGTCGCTATTTTACTGATCTGCCGCGGTGTTGCCTGCACATCGGGCGGGCTGGCCCAGATCGACTCGACAGGTGTACTGATCGCCAGCGGTTCGCCGAAACGATCCGTAATCATGCCGCGATGCGCTGGCAGCTTCATCGAGCGGCTATAACGTGCGTCGCCCTCTTTCTGCAGAAAGCCTTTATGCATGCTTTGCAGATAGATACTGCGGCCCAGCAGCGCGGCAAACCCTGCCATCACCACGATCAACAATACGCGGCGACGCCATGCTGGCAGCTTGATAACGGCGGGCTGGATCACGCGTGACCTCATGGCTGAGCACCTCGCGCCACCACCTGCACCCGCTTGGCATCTGGCACCTGCATATGCAAACGCTGATTGGCGATCTGCTCAATCCGGGCGTGCATGGCCCAGGTACTTTGCTCCAGCTGCAACTGGCCCCACTCCACGTCATATTGCTTGGCGGCATCTTCCTGCTGCTGCAACTCGATATAGAGTTTGCGCGACTTGTGCTGGGACGTGATGACGCCGAGTGCCGTCACGATCAGAACCATGAACAGGATGAGGTTGAGCCGCGTCATGATGGTTATGCCACCCCCGTACGCTCGGCCACACGCAGCACGGCACTGCGCGAACGCGGATTGCGCTTGATTTCAGCGGCACTTGGCTTGATGGGCTTGCCCACGGCCATCATACGTGGCTGTGGCAAATCTTTCGCCAGCACCGGGAAGTTAGCGGGCAAGTCGTCGCGATCCTGCTCGCTGCGCACAAAGCGTTTCACGATGCGGTCTTCCAGCGAGTGAAAGCTGATCACGGCCAGACGCCCCCCAGGAGCCAAGGCATCCAGGCATTGCGGTAAAACTAACGACAACTCCTCAAGCTCCTGATTGAGGAAAATCCGTAAAGCTTGAAAGGTGCGCGTCGCCGGGTCTTGCCCAGGCTCGATTTTGGGGATCGCCCCAGCCACGACCTTGGCAAGCTGTCCTGTAGTGGTGAGGGCATCCCCCCCTGTGCGTGCCGCAACAATCGCCCTTGCAACCTGTTTAGCAAACCGTTCTTCACCATATTCTTTAATTACCCCCGTAAGTTGTTGCTCGGACGCTTCCGCCAGAAACTCAGCGGCTGTTTGCCCACGGCTTTGATCCATGCGCATGTCCAGCGGACCGTCAAATCTGAAACTGAAACCGCGCTCGCCTTCGTCGATTTGCGGCGATGAAATTCCAAGATCCAGCAAGACCCCGTCGACCCGCTGGATGTCTTGGGCGCGCAAAACTTCGCCCAACTCGGAAAAGTGATGATGGTGTATGGAAAAACGTGGATCCTGAATGGACTGGGCTGCCGAAACAGCAGCCAGATCACGGTCTAGGCCCAGCAGGCGACCATCTGCGCCTAATTGCTCGAGAATTTTGCGGCTATGACCACCGCGACCAAAGGTGCCATCTACATAAATGCCATCGGGCTTGATCGCCAGGGCAGCGACCGCCTCTTCAAGCAATACCGAAACATGTGGGGACACAACGACTTCGGAGGGGGATTGTGAGCGCGCGCTCACAGTGAGAATCCTTCAAGTTCGGCTGGCAGCACCATTTCTTCGGCGGCCATCACCTGATCCAGCTGGGCTCGCCAGGCGTCCATGTTCCAAAGCTCAAAATGGCTGCCCTGACCAACCAGCATGGCCTGTTTTTCCAGACCGGCAAATTCGCGCAATACGGGAGACACCAGCAGGCGGCCTGCGCTATCCATGTCGATATCTTCAGCAAAGCCCACCAGCAAACGCTGCAAGCTGCTGGACTGGCGATCAAAACTGGACAGCGCCATCATTTTGGCCTGGATGGGCTCCCAGGCGGGCTGGGGGTAAAGCAGGAGGCAGCGGTGCGGGTGCGCAGTAAGCACCAGATGACCGGCGCACTGGGACAACAGGGCATCGCGGTGCTTGGCCGGCACGGCCAATCTGCCCTTGGCATCCAGATTCAATGATGTAGCACCGCGAAACATTTAAAACACGCACCCCTTTGCCAATTGTCGGGTTAGAAAAATTGCTGACCGCCCTTAGCATCGGCCAGCAATCTCCCACAAAAACCCACATTTCTCCACTTACGCCCACTATAGTTAAAAAAATTAGGGCATGCAAGCGGTTTTTTGCTATTTTTCCTTTACGGGACAATGACTTAGCGAATTTTGCTTATAAAAAATTAGTTGTTTAAAAATAAGGGGATAGCCTATTAACTGAAAGTGCTTTGTGAGAACAATCTTTGATGTGACTGAATCGTGAGGTACTCGATAATCAGGTGGGGAAAAGTGGTGTAAATCGGGTCAAAAAACTGGGGGAAATCGGTAAAAAAGGAAAAGGAAGTTGGCCGATAAGCCGGGTTCTGTCGCATCTTGCGATGCGTGACAGTCATTCATCTAGGCGCACGATTGCTCGTACGCTCAAGCAACCTACCCGGTAGCAGCGCGAGCCACGCCTTGCTACCCTATTTGGTCTTGCTCCGGATGGAGGTTACCGCGTTTCACCGTAACTTAATACGCTCGTCTCTGTGGCCCTATTCCTCGCCTCACGGCGTACGGCCGTTAGCCGTCATCCTGCTCTGCGGAGCCCGGACTTTCCTCCCCCCACTTGCGCGGGCGGCGACTGTCCAGCCAACTTCCGCGTGCATTCTAACACGCGAGCGCATGAGAGTCCGGCGCGACCCCACCTTACCAGGAAGAAGGCGGCGGCCCCGGCGGTGCGTTCTGTGGACGGCCTTCAGGACCTGCCGGTGGACGCGGATGGCATTGCTGCAATGCCTGCGGCGTTTTGGCAGCCTGCACGCAGGCAAGCTCGGCATTAAGCCGCTGAATGGCCGCCTGCCTGGCGGCAGCAAAATCTTGCGGGGGTGGAGGCGGCGGTGCGTCTGCCGACGCGAGTGAGGCCGACGACAGCAACGCGATGGTAATAAGGATATTGGTGGAACGCATAGCAAGAACTCCCAGATAAAGGAGCCATGAGTATAAGCAGACAGCCAAGGACGATCAGCCGGGTTTACCGGTTTTTACAGCGTTGACACGAATTTATTCCCCCCAGGCTGTCATTGCCGCATGATGCACTCATGGCCGCTTGGCAAAAAACTGCACAGGCTGCGGCGGCGGCATGGCGAGCACAGGCTTGCGCACCTTGCCCATAACATGCATCTCACACCGTTTGCAGTCAAACTTGAGGGTGATCCTGTCCTTGCCGCTGATCAGCGTCATGGGCTCGGCGGTAATCGTCCCCTGCACCCCGATAACACCTTTGGCCTCCTTGGGGCACATGGCGTAGCTGTAGCGCAGACAGTGCTTGGTAATCATGACAGGCACTTCACCCAGCTCTTCATTGGCTTCATAGGCAGCGGCAATGGCGCTGACACCATGCTTTTCATAAAACGCGCGCGCATGCTTGTTGTAGACGTTGGCGAGATAGCTCAGGGTATCTTCCGGATAAACCGCGGGTGGCTGGGCGGGAATAGCCGGTTGCGGGCGGGGATAGGTTTGCAGCCGCGTTTCTTCCAGCGCAGATACCGCATCGCGGCGCAGGCCGTTAATGATGGACGCCGCCAGAAACCAGGGCTGTCCAAGCTCAAGCCGGATATCTCTGGCCTGAAAATCGGTATTACCCAGCTTGGTCAGGTTATCGCGCAAGCTGGCATAGGCTTTCTCGGCCTGCTGGGCAGGCTGCTTTTCCGCCAGACATTGGGCGTGGGCCGTCACGCCATCTTCGTCGACCAGATCCAGCGCAAAACCATCGCGCGTTTCATAAAACACCATATCGACGCTGATGCGGCGGGTGGCAGAGTCTTTTTCCAGCAGACGCATATAGGCTTGGTCGCGATTGCGATACAGCGTCATGTTGCGGCGTATGTCCGCAGGCATTTCATTCGGATACAGGCGCTTACCGTTGACGGTATTGATGCGCATGCCGACCAGCTCTTTATGTACATCAAAAAAGCACACGCCATCGCCGTTGTGCAATTCCAGCTGACTTTCCACCTCAAAATAATCCGGACCGACTTTGGTCACCTTGCCGATTTCTTCTCCGGCAAACTTGGGCGTATCAAACGCGCCCACATCTTCGCCACGGCCATGGATGAAATACTCGGTGGTGCTGCGATTGAAGGTTTTTTCAGGTTGCGGAGTGAAGGTATAGCTGCAGCGCCCGGAAGACGCACGCGCATAGTCGGGCAGATCCAGCAGAATCTCATCCAGCAGCTGGCGATAATGCGCAGTGGCATTTTTGACGTAGGCCAGGTCTTTGTAGCGCCCCTCGATCTTAAACGAGCTGACACCGGCGTCGATGAGCGCACGCAGATTGGCACTCTGATCGTTGTCTTTCATGGAAAGCAGGTGCTTGTCTTTGGCGAGGATACGGCCTTTGCTGTCTTCCAGCGTGTATGGCAGGCGGCATTCCTGGGAACATTCGCCGCGATTGGCACTGCGGCCGGTATGGGCGTGACTGATATAGCACTGCCCACTGAAGGCAACACACAGCGCGCCATGGATGAAGAACTCGAGGTTGCATTGTGTCGCATCCGCGACTTTGCGGATGGTCTGGATATCCATCTCACGCGCCAGCACGATCTGGCTGAAACCCACTTGATCCAGAAACACCGCTTTTTCCACGGTACGAATATCGGTTTGCGTGCTGGCGTGCAGTTGAATGGGCGGAATGTCCATTTCCAGCAGGCCCATATCCTGCACGATGAGCGCGTCAACACCCGCTTCGTAAAGCTGCCAGGTCATGTCACGGGCAGCTTCGATTTCGTTATCATGAAAAATGGTATTGAACGCGACAAACACTTCGGCACGGAAGCGATGGGCGTATTGCACCAGGCGCGCAATGTCGGCGACGGAGTTTTCGGCCTTGGCGCGAGCACCAAATGCCGGGCCACCGATATACACCGCATCGGCCCCATGGCGAACGGCCTCAATGCCAAAATCAGCATTACGGGCAGGGGCGAGCAGTTCAAGTTGGCGACGGTGAGCGGTCATGGCGAAGGGCTAGGCTGGGGGGAAGCCCGCATTTTACCGCAAAGCGACCCTAGCGTCTGCGCACGGAGGGTGCACCATCAGACCACGGCTTGCACGCCCTCTTCGCGGCCTGCTGCTTCGGTAAGAACCGCAACGTTGTCCTTGGTAAAGAAGCCGTCGAAGCTGCCGAAGCGCTGCACATACTCAATGATGAGCGAAGAGTGTTCGGAAGCATTGGAGAAAATCTGTTTCAGCCCCTCACTCTTGGAGCCGATCACATCCAGCAGGAAACCTTTGCCCTGTTCGGCGATGGAGTTCACCACGTAATCAATATTCTCCAGCCCCTGCGTTTCGCCATCGCGCACGGCGATCGCCATGTGGTGCAGACGCGGGCCATAGTTGCGCACAAAGGTCTCGGTCGGCGAAGGCAGTTTTTCCAGATGGTTGACGAAATAAGGCGTGTTATTGGCAGTAAACACTTTGGCCGGACTCTTGGATTCCGGAATGCCATGCACGCTCTTAGTGACATTGGTCGACGAGTTCTGGTCGTGAATGTTGTAGGCGCCCCAGAAATAGTAGCTCGACCAGGACAGGTATTCCAGAATCGCCAGTTCGCGGTTCTGGCTATAGACGCGCGTCGCCAGGTGATCCAGTGGCAGCAGCAGTTGATCAATACCAAGCTTGGCCTGCGTATTCTTGGCCTGCTCGTAGACCGCCTGCACTTCATTATCGATGCGACTGACACCGAGCGCATACACTCGCAGTTCCTGCGGCTCGCGCTCCAGATAGGCAATGATGTTATGGGTATAGGGCGAGGGTTTGCTCACGGCCAGATTGCCAGGCAGCTCCAGCTTGCGCACTTCATCCTGGCTGAAAAAGCGGAATTCGCGCGCCTGTTGCAGACGGCTGACTTCGTGCAGATTGCTGACGCGCAACACTTCCCCCATGTAGCGGCTGTTGGGCTTGCGGGCGCCAACCGGGTATACCTCATTCAGGGCGCGGAAAATCCCGCGCAAGTTGGGGTCTTTGACTTCGCGCACCAGAATATCTGGCGACTCCAGATCAATCCGCAGAATATGCGTCCAATGGCTTTCGCTTTCCAGCGTGACCAGGTAATGATACGGCGTCATCAGCGCCAGCTCGGCGATGTACTGGATGGAGTGTCCAGGATCCACCGTAATCATCAGCGCATCTATTTCGTGAATCATGTCAGTCAGGCCGACACGGTCACGCTCTTCCAGCAGGCGCACCAGATATTCTTCAAAAAATGGCGAGTTTTCCTTATCGCCGTGACGGGCAAAGCCGAGAGAGTTCATGTGCTGATTCCTTGGGTATGACGGTGGCGCTTATTGCTGGGCTTGCTGCTGCATCTGATGGACAACGACCTTGACCGACATGGTTTCCACACCGCCACCATTGCGCACGCCGCTAATGGGGCAGGCATCACGATAATCCAGACCGGTCGCCAGCCGCACATGCACGCCATTGGTACGGCAGCGATTGGTCACATCGAAACTGATCCAGCCAATGTCGTCCAGCCAGGCATCGGCCCAGGCATGGCTTTCCATCAGGCTGCCATCCGGGGTGAACAAATAACCGCTGACATAGCGCGCCGGCACGCCAAGATAGCGGCAGCAGGCAATAAAAATATGGGCATGATCCTGACAAACACCCGAGCCCAGGGCAAACGCCTTGGCCGCAGAGGTTTCCACCGCCGTCTGCCCTTTTACATACGGCACACGGTCAATGATGGCATCCATCAGAGCTTGCAGCGCCGCAGGCTCCTGCAGTTTCGGATGCGTGACCTTGAACCCGTCAACAAAGGCCGTCAGGTTCTCGTCCATCTCCGTCAATGGCGTAGGACGCAGATAAATCGGCGTGGGCAAGCCATCATTGATAGGCAATACATTCAGACCGGTTTCCACTTCGCCTGATGCCACGATACTGATCTCTTCATGCGGCGCATCCACCACCAGGGTGTGAGCATGATTGCCGTAGGTATCCTTGTGCGGTTGCAAATGGCCATTAACGCGAATTTCCCAGCGCAATACCTGCTGGCCGAAACCGTTTTGTGGCGTCAGACGCAAAAGCTGGATGGTGTAATTCACCACCTCGCTGTATTGATAGGTCGTGCGATGTTCAATATTAAGTAGCATTGCCGTAACCCGTTAGTTCGCCTTAGCCGCCGTGCACATTGAGATAGGTACGCTGGATTTCGCCACCGAGCCTGTTATTGCTGACAATAAAGTCTTCCAGGAATTCGTGCAGCCCGTCCTGGAAAATATCGCGCATGCGCGCATAGCGCAGCTTGGCATGCAGCTCGCCTGCCAGTCGGCGGCATTCATTATTCTGCCGTCCAGATAGCTGCCCCAGAATAATGGTGATTTCGTCGTAACAAGCCAGCAGCGAACGCGGCATATCCCCCCGCAGCACCAGCAGCTCCGCCACCCGCCATGGCACGATGGTATCGCTGAATACTTTCTGGTAAGCCTGGAAAGCGGACACCGAATGCAACACCGCACTCCACTCGTAATAATCCACCGCGCCCCCAACTTCTTCGCCTTCGGGCAACAGCAAATGGTATTTCACATCCAGCAACCGGGCGGTGTTGTCCGCCCGCTCGATAAACGTCCCCAGCCGCACAAAGCGGAACGCATCATCGCGCAACATGGTGCCAAAGCTCACGCCGCGAAACAGGTGCGAGCGGGATTTGACCCAGTCACAAAACACGCTAAGCCCGCTCTCCACCAGCCGAATACCGATGAACTGACTGAATTCCAGCCAGAGGGTGTTGATGTTTTCCCAGGTTTCGGAAGACATGGCCACCCGCACCGCCCGTGCATTCTCACGTGCACTGCGCAAGGAGTTGTAAATGCTGGACGGATTGGCATCGTCCATGGACATGTACTGGATGACGTTTGCGGCCGTGTACTCACCGTAATTTTTTTCAAACAGTTCAGTGTTGCCAGCAATCTCCACCGCGGGTTGCCACAATGCCGCTTCACTCTGGGCCGCATTCGGCACCAGTGACATGTTGTATGTCACATCCAGCACACGTGCCATATTCTCGGCACGCTCAATGTAACGTGCCATCCAGTAGAGGTGATCCGCCGTTCTGCTTAACACTTTGAACCCTTTTCCGAGAGGTCCGGCGTTGCGTTGCCGGAATTCCCTCTTTTTTTACATTATCGTAGCGGCCTGCAACTGCTTAAGCTTCAAGTCCGCGCTTACATGCCGGTGTCATTCAGCACCCAGGTGTCCTTGGTACCGCCACCCTGGGATGAGTTGACCACCAGCGATCCCTCTCGCAATGCCACACGGCACAAGGCTCCTGGCACCAGGGTAACCGTCTTGCCGGAAAGCACGAATGGCCGTAAATCCACATGCCGGGGCGCAATGCCCTGCTCGACCAGTGTCGGGCAGGTGGAAAGCGCCAGCGTTGGCTGGGCAATGTAATTGGCGGGATTGGAAAGAATACGCAAACGGAATTCCTCAATCTCCTTCTTGCTGGCGCTAGGCCCCACCAGCATGCCGTAACCACCAGACCCCTGCACTTCCTTCACCACCAGCTCAGGCAGGTGATCTAGCACATACTTGAGGTCATCTTCCTTGCTGAGTTCATACGTGGGCACATTGGAAAGGATGGGCTCTTCACCCAGGTAAAACCGGATCATCTCAGGCACATAGGTATAAGTCGCCTTGTCATCGGCAACACCGGTACCCACGGCATTGGCCAAGGTAACCCCACCGTTGCGGTAGACCGTCAGCAAACCGGGCACCCCCAGCATGGAGTCGGGGCGGAAGCTCAATGGGTCAAGGAAATCATCATCTATGCGGCGGTAGATGACGTCGACGCGTTTGGGGCCTTCGGTCGTGCGCATATACACCGCATTGTTGCGCACAAACAGATCCTGGCCTTCGACCAGCTCGATGCCCATCTGCTGCGCAATAAAGGCATGTTCAAAATAGGCGCTGTTATAGGCGCCTGGCGTCAGCAGCACCACCGTCGGCTCTTGCACGCCGGGCTGGGCCACCGCGCGCAGATTATTCAGCAGGACTTGCGGGTAATGCTCGACCGGCGCGATGGAATAACGGCGGAACAGTTCGGGGAAAAGTCGCATCATCATCTTGCGGTCTTCCAGCATGTAGGAAACCCCGGATGGCGTGCGCAGGTTGTCTTCCAGCACATAAAACTGGCTTTCGCTGGTGCGCACGATATCGACACCGGCGATATGGGCATATATGCCATTCGGCACGTCCACCCCATGCATCTCGGGGCGGTATTGGGTATTGGCGAGGATACTGGCCGGGACAATGCCTGCCTTGATGATGTCCTTGTTGTGGTAGATATCATTAAGGAACATGTTCAGCGCGCGCACCCGCTGAATCGCCCCATCCGACAATACCTTCCACTCTTTGGCCGCCAGCAGTCGCGGAATCACATCAAATGGGATCAGGCGCTCGGCACCCGCGGTTTCACCGTAGACATTGAATGTAATGCCTACGCGGCGAAACAGCAGCTCGGCTTCCTGCCGCTTGCTTTCCAGCTGTTGGTGGGGAACATCGCGCAACCAGTCAGCATAGGCGGTATAGATCTCGCGTACCGCCCCCGCTGGCAGTTGCATCTCATCGAATGCAGTTTGAAGGGTAGTATCCATGACTTAGCTTACGCAAACCGCGTGCCAGCGCATAATGTCGATAGAAATCATCATCTTGAAGAGGAACTCCTAACAACACATGAGTTTTTGCACCAATTTGGGGCGACCCGTGAAACGGAGTGCCCCGCCGTAGAGCTGCCGCAAGTTTTGCTCAATCCCGCCCGGATCGCCAGATGGAAATCACCAGCATGACGCCGATAACAAAGGCCAGGAAAAAGCCAATGAAGCCAAAGGCTGGCAAGCCAAACAAGGTAGGACCACCGCGCACCGTCATGACGATAGACGAGCCTACAATCAGCGCCGCCGTAATCATGGCCATGGTAAGACGATTAGTACTGTGATCAAGCTGATGTCCAAAGTGATCCAGCCGCTTAAGATCGAGATTTATCTTCAGCTTGCCGCGCCCGGCTTCTTTCAGTACTTGCGAAACATCGCCCGGCAACTCGGTGATTGCACTGGCAATACTGCTGATGCCACGTCGCCCGCGCTTGAACAGGGTGCTCGGCATATAGCGATCAATAATGATTTTTTTCACGAATGGCGTTAGGTGGCTGACAATCTGGAAATCGGGGTCCAGCTGCCTTCCCAGGCCTTCCAGCGTCACCAGCGCCTTGAACAACATGGTGAGGTCAGGCGGCACCGACAGGTGATTCTCACGCATGATGGTCGTCAGGTCATTCAGCAAGGCACTGAATTTGAGATGCTTGAGCGGCGCATTGTCATAATTGCAGATGAATTCATCGACATCAGCACTCAGCTTGGCCTCGTCCACATCAGCATCCCCTGCCCAGATGATGAGGATATCGCGCAGGGTTTCAATATCGCGTGACACCAGCGCTGCCAGCAAATCGGCAATTTCGCCACGGCGCTCAAACGAAATACGCCCCACCATGCCGCAATCGATAATGGCAACACGGTTGTTTTCCAAATAAAAAATATTGCCAGGATGCGGATCGGCATGAAAAAAACCATCAATCAGCACCATCTTCAGCACCGCATTGGCACCACGCTCAGCCAGCAATTTCAGATCAAGCCCAGCCTCACGCGCTTCTTGCAGTGCATTGCCAGCGATGCCATCAATATGCTCCATGACCAGCACGCTCTCGCTGCTGAACTCCCAGAATATCTTGGCAAACTTGACGTTTTTATCCTTGGCAAAGTTATGGGCAAAGCGTTCGGTATTGCGCCCTTCCAACGCCAGATCCAACTCGCGCTTAAGCGATTTGGAAAACTGACTGATGATTTCCTCGGGCTGAAAGCGGCGCGCCTGCTCAAACTCAGCCTCCACCAGCTTACCCAGATGCATCAGCAGTCGCAGGTCGGCATCAATGCTTTGCTGCACATTCGGGCGACGGATTTTAAGTACCACCGGCGTGCCATCCTGTAACTTGGCAAGGTGGACCTGGGCAATGGAAGCGCCCGCAATCGGCTCTACCTGAAAATCACGAAACACATCAAACGGCGAACGGCCCAAGGCTTTTTCCAGCTCGGGTAGCAGCGCCTCAAAGGCAACCGGCGGCACTTGATCCTGCAGCTTGGCGAATTCGGCAATCCAGTTGGGAGGAAAAATATCAGGGCGGGTTGCCAGCACTTGCCCCAACTTCACGAAAGTGGGACCCAGCTCCTGAATGGCAAGACGCGCGCGCACTTCGGATGGCAAGCTCATGACCTCTCGCGACGCCTCTGAATTCAGGGCATTGCCAGCCCGGCGAATGAAGCTGCCTCGCCCAAGACGCTTGGCGACATCGCCCCAGCCATAGCGCATCAATATGCCAGCAATGGCCCGAATACGGCGGAAGTCGCGGATGACGAAAAGGGTGGCACGAATCATGGGCGTTAACTTATATCCTGTTGGGTGTGTGAAATTAGCGCTACTTAAAATTATGGCTACTTGAGGTGCGAGGCCTTGCGCTCCAGCCTGTCCGCCAGTTTGATCAACCGTCGGGCAGCGCCATGAGCCAATCTGGCTTTTACTCTGCCAGCCGCCCGGCCTGCCATCTTGCCGCCTTCCCGCGCGGTACTGCGGAGTTCGTTGACGACACCTTTGGCAATCAGGCGCAAGCGTTGCCTGGTGCTCACCCCCATATGATGTGCGTAGTCGGCCAACGTACCCTGCAAGCCATCATGCGGTCGCTGCACATCATGCGCCAGCTGGGGTGAGGAATAGCGAATATTGCGGAATTTCATCAGGGAGTGATTGCGCATACCAGGCTCCGGCGTTGGTGATGTCTTGAGCCTGATTCTACACTATGGTTCCTTGGCAACCGAAGACTGAAAATAATTTCACGTTGCGTCAAGGGTTTACAACACGCGTCTTTTGCTTTTAGAATCGGGGCATGCGTTTCACATGCTTATTCATTTTTCTGGGCCTGATTTTCAGCAGTCTTTGCCATGCGGCAGAGACGCGTGCAGACAATGGCAATGCCAAGTCTTCGTTTGCTGCTGACACGGCAGGCTGGTCCGACACGGCGCAGGAAGTGCTGCTCAATGCCCTCAGCCTGACCGGCATTCAGTACAAATACGGCGGCAACTCTCCTGACACCGGCTTTGATTGCAGTGGTTTTGTGCGCTATGTGTTCAAACAGGCAGCGAGCCTTACCCTTCCGCACAATGCGCGCGCCATCAGCCAGTTGGGGCAGTCTGTATCAAAAGACGAGCTGCAACCCGGCGACCTGGTATTTTTCAATACGCTGAAATCGGCGTTCTCTCATGTGGGTATTTATCTGGGTGACAACCGCTTTATCCATGCACCCAGTACAGGTGGCGGCATTCAGGTAGTGGATATGAAAGACGCCTACTGGGCCAAGCGCTTCAATGGCGCCCGACGTATTGACCCAAGTGAAACCGAATCCATCCAGTCCAGTCAGCCGTCCCTCAAGTAATTCTGCTTCAAATCTCCCCCGCTACAAGTTTCTGTTTCCACTGCCCTTGGTTGATATCTGATCGTTTTAAAGCTTGGCCGTAATCTCTTGCCGTGCAAACAAACGACCCTGCACATAATCCACACCAAAACGTTTCGCCCATTCAAACTCTTCGCAGCTATCAATGCCGCTCATGATGACATGCACCCCTATGCGCCGGGCCGCGCTCACCATCCAATCCACCATAGCCTGGGCCGCATTTTCATTCATGCTGCGCAGTTGCTGACCATTAAACTTGATCACCGTGGCATCCATGAAGGCACTCAGTGAAAACATTCCCCATCGCACGCCTACATCCTCCAGTGCAACCGACGTGCCGCTCTGCTGCAACAGCTCGATCATGCGTTGCGAACGCTGGGCATCCGCCAGATTATGATTTTCGACAATATTGACCAATAGCTCGCGTTCCGTCCATGCATGGGGCTTGAATAGCTGCAAAAACGGATTGTCGAGATGATCACCGCCTTCAAAAAAGCTGTCGATATCCAGATCCAGCATCAGCCAACCCTGGCCTGGGGCCTGTGCTATCTGCAGGCGCTTCATCTCCAACTCGGTATAAAACAGCAACAACGGATTGCGATGCAGACTGGCGAACATGCGTCCGGCATCCAGCACTTGCTGCTCGGCATTCCAGAATCTGGCAGAGGCTTGATAGCCCATCACCTCACAAGCCTGCACGTCGACAATCGGTTGATACTCCACCCCAAAGCGCCGGGACATCACGACATCCAGCATTTCGTGAGCTGGCAATTCATGGGGATCCAACGCCTGGCTGGCAAACAACGCCTTTAGCTCGAGTCGATTAATCGCATTCATTTATTTCACCTCAATCAGAATGGCATACAACCCAATTCTATTTGAGAATGATTATTATTTAAAGATAAAATTTGTAAAAGATACTCTTCTTATTTCTCGTCACTGAATCAATCCACTCCTAACGATCGCTATGTCCAAGGGATCGCTCTGGATCAATGCGATCCCGGATCAGCTGCTTTAATTCTTTGGATTCAGGAAAGCGCTCAGCCTGTTTTCGTGAAAAAATGGTTTCGCCATTCAAGCGCACCTCAAAAATGCCACCCGTACCCGGAACCAGCGACACACGTCCGATGTCCGATTCGAAGGTCATCAACAACTCCTGTGCCATCCAGGCCGCTCTTAGTAGCCAGCGGCATTGGGTACAGTACTCAAGTTCAATATGATGTGATTTCATGACCGCCTCAAAGTTAGCAAGATGTTAGGTATGCAAGATTTTGACAAATAGCGTAAAAAACCGCTCAAAAGGACTCAGCAGCTTTGCAAGCTCCCATTAAATAGCGGAAAATATGCGAGCTTTGCGTTAAGCTCAATTTTAATCTGATTAACCATTAAGTACTTCCTATTACTTTTCCCATGAAGGAATCGTGTCACATGCGCGCAAAATTCGAAAAATTCGGCCTCATCACTGCGGGTGCTGTTCTGGGCATCATGCTCAGCCTCAACTACTCCGCCGTCGCCGATAAGGAAACCAAACCACAACTGCCTATCGACGATTTGCGCACCTTCGCCGAGATTTTCGGCAAGATCAAAAGTGACTACGTAGAGCCGGTGGAAGACAAAAAGCTTCTCACCGAAGCCATCAATGGCATGCTGTCGGGGCTGGATCCTCACTCGGCCTATCTTGATGCCGATGGCTTCAAGGACCTGCAAGCGGGCACGCAAGGCGAGTTCGGCGGCCTGGGGATTGAAGTTGGCATGGAAGATGGTTTCGTCAAGGTGGTTTCCCCAATTGAAGACACGCCCGCCTACAAGGCTGGCCTCAAGAGCGGCGACCTGATCGTGAAGCTGGATGAAACCCCCGTAAAAGGCATGACGCTGAATGACGCCGTCAAGCGCATGCGCGGCAAGCCAGACACCCCCATCACGCTGACCATTCTGCGCAAGGGCGAAGCCAAACCCATCATCGTGACCCTGAACCGGGCCGTGATCAAAACGCAAAGCGTGAAATTCAAGCTGACCGAACCTGGTTATGCTTATGTGCGCATTACCCAGTTCCAGGAGCATACGGGGGAAGACTTGGCCAAGGCGCTCAAGACCATGCGCGATGAAAACAAGGAACCGTTCAAGGGCCTGATTCTGGACTTGCGCAATAACCCAGGCGGCTTGCTGAACGCTGCCGTTGGTGTATCGGCTGCATTCCTGCCCAAGGGTGACCTCGTGGTATACACCGAAGGCCGTACGGAAGATGCCAAGATGCGCCTGACGGCACAACCTGAAAACTACGTGCGCGGCGGTGGTGATTACCTGCGTAACCTGCCAGCGGACATCAAGACCGTCCCCATGGCAGTGTTGGTGAATGGCGGCTCCGCTTCAGCCTCTGAAATTGTGTCCGGCGCTCTGCAAGATCACAAGCGCGCCGTCATCATGGGCACCCAGAGCTTTGGCAAAGGCTCCGTTCAAACCATTCTGCCCATGAATAACGGCACCGCCATCAAGCTGACGACTGCGCGCTACTTTACGCCTAACGGTCGCTCCATCCAGGCCAAGGGCATCGTGCCTGACATTACGGTGGAAGAAGGTACGATCAACACCGTCGAGCAAGGCATGAATCTGCGCGAGGCTGACCTGTCGCATCACCTTTCCAATCCGAAAGATGGCGATACCCCGGTGACGATTGAAACACCAAAAACACCAGCCAACAGCCAGGATGATGCCAAGCCAGCCGACAAGGATGGCAAGGACAAGGCCAGTGACAAGGCTCCCATGGAGCCAGGCTCCAAGAACGACTACCAGTTCACTCAGGCACTGAACCTGCTCAAGGGCCTGCAGATTCTGCAACGCAAGTAAGACCGAACCCGCCGCCATGCAATATGGCGGCGGTTTTCATTGGAAAGTCATCATGCTGGACAAACTGATCATCGAGTTAGACAAAGGCTTGCGCACGGTATTTGCCGAAGCGCACAGCCAACGCCCATATCCCGATCAAACCATTCCGGAATCTCCGCTGAGTGCGACTGAAAAGCGTCATGCGGCATCCCTGATGCGCATCAACCACGTGGGCGAAGTCTGCGCACAGGCGCTGTATAACGGCCAGGCTCTGACAGCGCGCAATCCGCAAACCGTGGCGGCCTTGCAGGAAGCCTCGCGGGAAGAGACCGAGCATTTGGCATGGTGCGAAAAGCGCATCCGAGAACTGGGTGGCCGCAAAAGCCTGCTCAACCCACTCTGGTACGGTGGCTCGTTTGCACTTGGTGCATTGGCTGGCGCCTTAGGCGACAAATGGAATCTGGGCTTTCTGGCGGAAACCGAACGTCAGGTAGGTAGGCATTTGCAATCCCATCTGCAAACGCTGCCTGAGCAGGATGCCAAAAGCCGCGCAGTTGTTACCCAGATGCAGGAAGACGAAGCCAAGCACGCCGAAACTGCCGTGGCACAGGGCGGAGCTGAGCTTCCACCTCCGATCAAGTCCGCCATGCAAGCCGCATCTAAAGTCATGACCACCACCACCTATTATCTTTAAGCGCATTTTCAAAACAACATGAAACCTTTTAGCGAAATTCTGAGTACCCTTGCCAGTGCAGATCATATTCAATCCATCGCCCTTTTCACTCCTGACCAGCAACCCGCAGGCTTGATTGAAAACAAACCAGGCAGCCAAGGCTCGCTCAAGGTATACCAGCATCTGCTGAAAAAACATGGCGCCATCACCCCCGCCGCGGCTCAAGAGGGCCTGGAGCTATATGCCGAGCATACCCAGGATGCGCAGGCCAACCCCGGCAAGCATCCCAATATTGATCGTTTGCTAGATGTGATTTCTCGCCAACAAACCTTGAGCGCGACCATCACCGAGTAGTTTCCTGCCTGATGTTGCAGATCCGCAACATCAGGCATTCTGTATTAGCGGATTCACCCCCATCAGCCCTTAAAGTTCCCTTACAGATGTAAAAATCCAACACTTTTACATTTACACCATTCCAAATTCAGATGAAAACAATTATCATTTGATAAATTAACCACCTGCACCAGCCAGCCAAATCTAGCCCGCCCGTGCCTCACAACAAGCCTCATGAGGACACCCATGCAACAAAAAGCTCTTGCGCTGGCGCTCTCCGCCATCTGGGCAGCCAACAGTTTCGCTGCTGACCAAACTGCTGAAAACACAAGCACCCTTCCGGAAGTGAAAGTAAGCGCCCAAGCCGAAGACTCGGCCCCACAGGCTTCTGAAAAAACAAAATCCTATACGGTGAAATCCACAGAAACTGCGACCCGTTTGAATACGAGTTTGCGGGAAACACCGCAGTCGATTTCTGTCGTCACACGCGAGTTAATGGATGACTTCAAGCTCACATCCATTAATGATGTGCTGGACATGACCACCGGCATTAAGGTTGAACGGGCCGAAACCGATCGTACATATTACACAGCCAGAGGCTCAGACATTACCAACTTCCAGATAGATGGACTTGGTGTGCCGTTCCCGGACGGGCTATTAATTGGTGATATAGATACTGCAGTCTATGATCGAATTGAGGTCTTACGGGGTGCGACAGGCTTATTATCCGGCACAGGAAACCCATCAGCCACCATCAACTTTATCCGCAAACGCCCGACACAAGAATTTCAGGCCAAGATTGATCTGACCGTCGGATCCTGGGACAAGCGCCGGGTAGATATGGATGTCTCTGGCCCATTGAATGAGGCCGGAAATGTGCGCGGCCGCCTGGTTCTTTCCAACCAGGATCGTAACTCATACCTGGACCGCTACAGTCAGGAGCGGAATGTCGCTTATGGCGTAATTGAAGCAGACATTACCGATAACACGACGGTGACATTTGGTCACACCTATCAACAGAATAATACCAACAGCCCGATGTGGGGCAGCCTGCCACTGCTTTACTCGGATGGCTCAACCCGCCATTACAGCAGATCAGCATCTACATCTGCAGACTGGAGCTACTGGGATACAACCAACAATATTACCTTCGCTGAGCTGACCCACCTGTTCAATAACGGCTGGAAACTGCGCACCCAGCTAACCCGCAAAGAAATGACTGGAAATGCCAAACTTCTTTATGTTTTTGGCAATGAAGACCGCAGCACAGGAACTGGCTTGACCGGCTGGCCAGGTGCATATCGCGACTCCTACAAAGAATTGATTGCGGATGCCTATGTATCTGGCCCATTTCAATTAGCGGGTCGTGAACATGAGTTGGTAATTGGCAGTAACTGGTCGCGCTCCACTTATGATGAGCACGAGAAATCAGCTTCCTACACAACGATCGGTCTCAGCAGTTTCGATAATGCGGGCGACCTGCCAGAGCCTACCTGGGTGACAGGCAGCTCGGCTTCCTTTGACGTCAAACGCCTTAACACCTATGCCGCAGCCAAATTCAATGTCACTGACAAACTGAAAATCACCACTGGCGGAAACATGTTGAGCTATGAGCTGACCGGAGTAAGTTATGGCGTCAGCAGAGAATCGGAAGCCAATAATAAAATCACTCCGTATGCCGGAGCAGTCTATAACCTGACAAATGAACACTCTCTCTATGCCAGCTATACCGGCATCTACAATCCAGAAACCAAACTGGACAGGAACCTCCAGCCACTGGCGCCAATGAAAGGCAAAAACTATGAAGCCGGCATCAAAAGTCAGCTGTTCAATAACCTGAACACATCTTTTGCAGTATTTAAAACTGAACAAGAAAATCTGGCTCAGTCCACTGGCACAGTGATAGGCAACACCACCATTTATGAAGGTATCAACGCCACCACCAAGGGGTATGAATTTGATATGTCAGGTGAGGTAACCCCAAGACTGAAGATCACCGGCGGGTACACCCGGTTGGCCAGTGTAAAAGGTGACAATGATGAGAACGTCAAGCCTTACACCCCAAGGCAGCTGCTAAGACTAACCACTGTCTACCAAGTGCCTTTTATCGAAAAACTGAAAGTCGGCGCGAGCGTTAATTGGCAAAGCGAAACGCATGTAGATATAGGCACTACACGATATAAGCAGGATAGCTATGCACTCTTGAACCTGATGGCCAATTATGAAATCGATAAACACTGGAGCGCGGCGTTAAACATTTATAACCTTACCGACGAAAAATACCTCACCAGTCTGATGTGGGCCAATGGTGGTCAGAGCTATTACGGAGCTCCCATGAACGCTAGCGCCACCCTCACCTGGAAATATTAAACAAGTTAATAAATCACCCACACAAAAAAGGCCTCGCATTTGCGGGGCCTTTTTGATTCCTAACCGCAGGTTGCACTCTACAGTTTGTTCGCAATCGGTGGATGATAAATAAACTGCACCAGATTGCCGCAAGGGTCAAAGCAGTAAAGACTGCGCGCGCCATCACGATGCGTTTTCGGCGCCTGCGCGATGCGTACGGCATTGGCAGTCAGGTGTGCATGCCAGGCATCCACATCCTCTGGGGTCCGCAAGATAAATCCCAGATGATCCAGCCGCTGCGGGCCATCCAGCGTTTTCTCTGCCGCCAGCCGGTGCAGGGCGACATTGTCATTGCCGGAGGTCAGGTAGATATTGTCCGGATCGGGCTGCCACTCTTCGGCCATGCCGACCACATCGCGGTAAAAATGCAGGCAAGCCTCAAGATCATGCACAAACAATGCAACATGATGCATGCCCAGCATACCGCCTGGGCGTGTACTCACAGCGCGGCCTCCACCACTTCAAAGTCGTGGGTGATCTCTGCCGCCTTGCCGAGCATGATGGATGCCGAGCAGTATTTTTCGGCAGACAGTTTCACCGCACGCTCAACCTGCGCTGGATTCAGGCCTTTGCCTGTCACCACAAAATGCACATGAATTTTGGTAAAGACTTTGGGCACCTCGTCGGCACGTTCGGCGCTAATGTCAGCGACGCAATCCGTCACCGGTTGCCGGGCTTTTTTGAGGATGGTGACCACGTCAAACGACGTGCAGGCGCCCATGCCGATCAGCAGCATTTCCATCGGCCGCATGCCCAGGTTACGGCCGCCAGCATCCGGTGCGCCATCCAGAATCACGGCATGTCCGGTCTCGGACTCGCCCATGAAGCAGACATTTTCCACCCACTTGATTCTTGCTTTCATACTTGCTCCTACCCGCTTACGGGCTTGTGTTGAACCGGCCAACCCATGGCCGGTTCAGACAGATTACTTGACGTTCAGCAGTTCCACATCGAATACCAGCGTGGCATACGGAGGAATCACACCGCCCGCACCGCGCTCGCCGTAGGCCATGTGCGATGGAATGATCAGGGTACGCTTGCCGCCCACCTTCATGCCGACCACGCCCTCATCCCAACCACGGATCACTTGCGCGCCGCCGAGGTAGAAAATGAAAGGATCGCGACGATCCACCGAGCTATCAAACTTAGCGCCATGGCCTTCTGGCTTGCTGGGGTCATACAGCCAGCCGGTGTAATGCACGGTGACGTTGAGGCCGGGTTCGGCTTCACGGCCGGTGCCGACTACCTGGTCGATCTTGACCAGTTCGGTAATGGTTTTGCTCATGGCGGGTTTTTCCTGTGTTGAAGATGTTCCGTTATTGTCAGCACTGCATCCGCTGGTCGCAAACATCGCCAGCAACAATGCGCTGGCAAAAAGACTTACATGTTTCATTGCGTACTCCAAAATTTAGAGGCTAATGTTACAAAACCCGGTGATAGGCGAGTTTCTGGCTGAAGTGCTGCAGAAGCAGGCGACATTGCGGCTGCATACACGCCTGTTTCCGAGGGGATTATGATACCCGAATTCAGCATCGGTTCCGTAGCCGGGCGCCCGCTAGCGGCAAAGGTAACGTAAAGCAGGGTAAAACAGCCTTACTCGTCATGCCGATATATCCAGCCTATCAAGGCATCCTGCGCCGCCCGGCTGGCGGCCGCTCGCGGATGGTTAACCATGAACACCATCAGCCAGCGCTGACCGTGCTGGTCGAGCACATACCCGGCCACCGAGCTAACTCCATTCAACGACCCGGTTTTAAGATGTGCCCGCCCCTGCACTGGCTGGCCCTGCATGCGCTTGAGCAGGGTACCATCCACACCCAGCACCGGTAGCGATGACATCAGTTCCGGCATCCATGGCCCGGCATAAGCATCCGCCAGAACCATCCCCAGGTGGCGTGGACTGATGCGCTCTACCCGCGACAGCCCAGCGCCGTTTTCTATCATCAGTTCGGGAAAGCGGTAGCCTTTTTTAGCCAGCCATTGCCGCACGGCATTCGCTCCAGCCTCTTCCGTGGCTGGCAGCGAGCCCTGTTGGGCGGCAACGGTCAGCAGCAATTGGCGCGCCATCAGGTTGTTGCTGTATTTGTTCAGGCGCCGCAGTACATCCGCCAGTGGCAGCGGGGATAACTGTTCCGTGATCTTGACCGCTTGTGGTGGCAGTGCCTGCAAACGCACCTCGCCATGCAAAGATCCGCCCAGCGATTGCCACAGGCTCTGGAACAGCTGATAGGTATATTGCGGGCCATCCAGCACGCTGAGCTCAAGATACTTTTCACCGCAGTCTGCCGAAAACGTCCCGCTCAATGTGATGCTTACACCACGCACCGGAGCATTTGCCGCCTGCGGCTCAACTTTGGGTTGCACCTTGTATTGCAGGCGGCTGCGCCAGTCGCCACAACTATCGCGCGTGACCTGCAAACGGTTTTGCACCACCACCCCAGGCAATGCCGGCTCGGCGCTCACCTCCACCCTGGCCGGGCTATCGGCGGATACCGCCAGCCGCAGGCTGCTGGCTTGCAGATTGATGACCAGCGCCGAGGCGGTCACGTTGTAAGCGCGGTAGCCATCGCCATCAAACGCCGCAGCATCCTGCGCCTGCGGGGCGAAATAGCTGTTATCGATGATCAGGTCACCCGTAATCTCACGCACGCCCAGCTGTCGCAACCGGCTCAGCAAGCGCCAGAAATCTTCCGCCATCAGCGCAGGATCGCCCTCGCCACGCAGAATCAGATTGCCCTGCAGCACGCCATCCACCAACGGACCATCCCGATAAATCTCGGTACGCCAGCGGTAGGCCGGGCCCAGCATATCGAGCGCGGCATAAGTCGTGAGCAGTTTCATGGTGGATGCCGGGTTAAGGGCGGCATCGGCACGATGCGCAATCACTGGCAGGGGAAGGTCCAGCCGCTGGGCATAGACCGCCACATCATCATCTGCCAGACCAGCCTGCTGCAGGGCCTGGCTCACGGGCAAGGGCAATACGGCGTGCGCAGGCACAGCCAGGCCCAGCACGCAGCAAAACAGCAGGCGGCGCAACACGGCTAACCCAGCTTGCGCAGAATCTGCGCGGTATGGTCGAGCAAGGTGGACATCTCCTCCGGCGCAATGCAATACGGCGGCATGAAATACACGGTATTGCCTATCGGCCGCAGGATAAGCCCATGCTGCAAGGCCTCAAGGTAAAACTGGCGGGAGAAATCGGGATGGGTCGACGCAACATCAAACGCCCAGATCATGCCGCGTTGCCGGAGGTGATGGATGGACAGATCCTGCAAGGCCTGCAATTGCACATTCATCGCCGCCGCTTTGTCGCGGTTGCGCGCAATGACGTCTTCCTCAGCAAAAATATCCAGGGTGGCCAGGGCCGCACTGCAGGCCAGCGCATTGCCGGTATAACTGTGCGAATGCAAAAACCCGCGCGCAGTGCTGTCATCGTAAAACGCCTGGTATATGGCATCCGTCGTCAGGCATACCGACAAAGGCAGATAGCCACCGGTGATGCCCTTGGAAAGACACAGGAAGTCGGGCCGAATGCCGGCCTGCTCGCAGGCAAACAGCGTACCGGTGCGGCCAAAGCCCACGGCAATTTCATCGGCGATCAGATGCACATCGTACTGATCACACAAGGCGCGCAAGCGTTGCAGGTAAGCCTCGTGATACATGCCCATGCCGGCAGCGCATTGCACCAGCGGCTCCACGATCACGGCAGCGGTAGTGGCATGGTGCTGTTGCAGATGGGTTTCCAGCGCATGGGCACAACGCAGGGCATAGGCTTCCGCGCTCTCGCCTGCTTCTGCCAGCCGCCAGTCCGGGCTGGGAATCTGGATGCTCTGCCGCAGGAGGGGCGCGTAGGTATCCTTGAAAATAGCCACATCGGTCACGGAGAGCGCACCCAGGGTTTCGCCGTGATAGCTGTTTTGCAGGCTGATAAAGCCGGTTTTAGCACTGGCCTTGCCTTGGGCAAGGCCAAGGTTGCGCCAGTAATGAAAGCTCATCTTGAGCGCGATTTCGGTCGCCGAAGCGCCATCCGAGGCATAGAAACAATGCCCCAGCCCGGTGAGTGCTGCCAGCCGCTCGGACAACTGCACCACGGGTTCGTGGGTAAAGCCCGCCAGTATCACATGCTCCAGCTGATCCATTTGCTGGCTGATGGCCGCCTTGATGCGGGGATGATTATGGCCGAACAGATTGACCCACCACGAACTGACGGCATCGAGATAAGCTTTGCCATCCATGTCATACAGCCACACCCCTTCCCCGCGCTGTATGGGCACCAGCGGCAGGTGTTCGTGATGTTTCATCTGGGTGCAGGGATGCCACACCGCATGCAGGCTACGCGCCAGCAGCTGTTGATTACGGCTCGCTTCAGTCATTGAAAATGCAGGTGGCTTTCATTAATGCAGAACAGCGGGCACCACATGCTGATCGATCAGCAGCGGGCCATCGGCAAAGCCCAGATCCCATTGTGCTTCGCGGGTGGCGAGTTGCAGCATGCTGCCCAATGCCATGCCAAGTTCAGGGCTCAGGGAAAAATGCAAGGTCTGACCATCGGCGGCCGCCAGCTCCAGTGTCGGTTTATCCGCTTGCTCGGTAATCATGCGGCATACGCTAATCAGCAAGGGCTCATCGCCCAGCTGCTGGCTGCGTTCTTCATAGGCGCCGGTCATGTCCAGGCTTTCGCTGACTTGCTGTGCCAGCGTCAGCTCGCGCATTTCTTCGGCAAAGGCCTGCATGACCTGCGCCGCAGCGGTAGGGTAAATCGGGGCGGGGGCGATATCAGAGACAGCCGCCGCTGGCGCTGCATCGCGATGCAGCAGTTTCCACAAGGAGCGCACGATGCGGCGGGTCAGCCATACTGGCACTTCCACATCGTCCGCCAAACCTATCTTCAGCAGCAGTCGGTCTTCCTCGGCGTTGTAGCCCAGATTGAGCTGCTGGATCGCCGCATCCGTCAATGCGTCCACCATCATCATCTCCATCATCTGCCTGAGAGGCAGGGTAATTGTTTCAGATGGAATTGTGACACAGGCGGCCCGTCATCCCAAGGCTTTGCGGTGAATACCCCCCTTATTCAACGCCGGAATCACGAGGCGGATGGCGGCGCAAGTTGCCAGCCGCCGCCCAGAGCCTTGAACAAGGCCACGCGCCCTTGCAGGTTGGCCAGGGTAAGCTGCACGGCCTGATCCTGGGCGCTATACCAGGTGCGCTGTGCATCCAGCATCGTCAGCAGGGTATCGGCACCAGCCCGGTAGCGGGTTTCCGCCAGGCGAAACGCGCGTTCGGCCTGGGCCAGCTCTTCGCTTTGCCAGCGCCGCTGTTGCTCAATCGCCTGCACCGCATTGAGCGCGGTTTCCACATCGCCAAACGCCGCCACAATCGCCGCGCGGTAGTTTTGCAATAGCTCGGTACGCTGCGCCAGTGCCAGGTCGCGCCCAGCCGCCAGCCGCCCAGCGTTGAATACCGGCGCGGTCAGCGCAGCGGCCACGCTGTAGATCGGGTGCGCCAGCATGTCACTCCATTGCTCGCCGCCAACCCCCAGGCTACCGGTGAGTTGCACACGCGGCAACATGGCCGCGCGGGCAGCCAGGGCATTGGCATCGGCCGCCGCCAGTGCCGCTTCGGCGCGGGCAATATCCGGTCGCCGCACCAGCAACTGTGCAGGCAGTCCCGGCGTAATCTGCGGGGTTTGCACGCCCTGCAATCCCTGACCGATGATCACCAGCTCCGCCGGTGGCAGTCCGATCAGCACCGCCAGCGCAGTTTTTCCATCAGACAACTGCTGGCGCAGGGTTTCCAGCGTGCGCTGCTGACTGGCGAGCAAGCCGCGTTGCTGGGCGACCTCCAGCGCGGTTGCTGCCCCAGCGCGATAACGCGCTTCCACCACTTCCAGCACCCGGCTGGCATTCGCCACATTCAGTTCAGCAATCGACAGGCGCTCGGCCAGCCCCAAGACCTGCAGGTAAAGACGTGCCACGCCACTGGTCAATGTCAGTTGCACGGTGTCGAGATCATGGCGGCTGGATTGCAGCTGATAGCGCGCCCGGTCGCGCAGCGCACGGTTACGCCCCCAGAAATCCACCTCATAACTCGCGGCCAGCGCCACGGTGTGGCTGGAACCATCCGCCGTGCGATGGCTATCGAAATACTCCTCCCGACTGGCGTTAACGCCAAGGTTAAGCTCGGGCAACAAAGGCGCACCGGCAATCCGCGCCTGGGCGACTGCCTGCTCCACCCGTGCAGCAGCCGCTTGCACATCAAAGCTGTCGCGCTGGGCACGGGTCAGCAGCTGATTCAGCTCATCACTGCCAAAACCGCGCCACCACTGTTGCGAGACAGCATCGGCGGCCACGCTCGCTGTAGCATATTGCCAGCGATCGGGCACCGAAGTGGCTGGCAAGGGTTGCGGCAGTGTGCTTGAACATGCACTCAGGGTGGTCGCCGCAATCATCGTCATGCAGCCAAGCAACCGCCAGCTCTTCGTCATGGCGAGCAGGGCGGATGTGCCGCTCAGGCGTCGCACTACACCAACCGCATTCATAGGTATATCCAGATCAGAAAATTGCATCATTCGCTCGCCAATGCCACTACCGGGTCCAGCTGCGCCGCTTTTTTGGCAGGCGTGTAGCCAAAGATCAGGCCCGCCAGCATGGCAGAGCCAAAAGCCCCCAGAATGGCACTTATTGAAAATATGATAGGCACACCAGCCACCACCAGCACTGCACCAATCAATAGCCCCAGCACCACGCCCACCGCACCGCCCACCAGCGAGACCAGCATGGCCTCGGTGAGGAACTGCCGCATGATGTCGCGCTGACGGGCGCCTGTTGCCATGCGGATGCCGATTTCACGGGTGCGCTCACGCACCGTCATCAGCATGATGTTCATGATGCCAATGCCGCCCACCAGCAGCGAAACCACCGCAATCAGCCCCAGCAGCAGGGACATGGTGTCACTGGCTTTGGCCTGGCCCTTGATGAACGAAGCGGCATTGAACAGGCGGTAATCCTTGATATGGTGCCGCGCCAGCATGAGCTGATCCACCGCCTGCTCGGTTTCATGCATCAGCGCCGGATCATCCAGCGTAATGGCGACCCAGTTAGGGTAAGGACTGCCGAAAATCTGACTGCTGGCCGTGGAGTATGGAATCACCACGCGATTGTCTTCATCCTGCTGCCCGCGGCCCGCGCCCTTTTCTGTCAACAGGCCGATCACCTGAAACGGGATATTGTTCAGCAGCACATATTTGCCGAGCGGATCCACCTCATCCGGGAACAAGGCTTTTTTCACACTGGTGCCCAGCAGCACGACTTTTGCCATGCTGTTTTCATCGGTGATATTGAAAAAACTGCCACGCGCCACGTTCCAGTTGATGGTCAGTGGAAAATCCACGGTGACACCGCCAATTTCGGTCCTGAAGTCCCGGTTGTCATAGCGCGCGGTATAAAAACCTTCCAGATATGGCATGGCGGCCAGCACATTAGGAATCTCGCGCACCGCAGCCACATCATCCAGCGAAATGCGCCCGCCATTTTGCAACGCACTTTCGCCTTGCGGCTCCAGGTAAAGATTTTTGGAGCCGAACATGGAAATCTGCGACAGGATATTGCGCTTGGCGCCATTGCCCACCGCCAGCATGACGATCACCGCCGCCACACCAATCACAATGCCGAGCAAGGTCAGCGCCGTGCGAAAGCGGTTGATCGTCATCACGCGCCAGGCGGCGCGGCAGGCCTCGCGCAGATCACTCCAGAATACCGGACGTGCCGTGCTGCCCTGCTGCATGGCCGCGACCAGTTGCTGGGGGGAACCCAGCAATGAAGCCGCGGCGGGTGTGGTATTCGCAATCGAAGACGACACCGATGTCTCGTCGCTGGCAGAAGCTTGAGAATCCGCCACCACCTGCCCATCGCGCACTTCGATGATGCGCCTGGCCTGCGCGGCCACTTCACGATCATGGGTGATCAACAAAATGGTATGCCCGGCATCGGCCAGCGCATTGAGCAAGGCCATGACTTCCTCGCCACTACGGCTATCCAGCGCGCCGGTGGGCTCATCCGCCAGAATGATACGGCCGCCATTCATCAGCGCGCGCGCAATCGACACTCGCTGCTGCTGACCGCCGGAAAGCTGGCTGGGCCTGTGGTCAAGGCGGTCGCCCAGCCCCAGCCGCTGCAGCAGGCTGATGGCACGCGCCGCGCGCTCGGCATCGGGCAAGCCGGCATAAATGGCGGGCATTTCCACATTTTCGCGGGCGGATTCGGTGGGGATCAGGTGATAACCCTGGAACACAAAGCCAAAGGCTTCGCGGCGCAACCAGGCCAGAGCATCGGCTCCCAACCCGGCAACATCCAGCCCGGCGAACAGATACTCGCCGCTGGTCGGCCGGTCCAGACAGCCCAGCAGATTCATCAGGGTGGACTTACCGGAACCCGAGGCGCCGACGATGGCCACGAATTCGCCCGCATGAATGCTGAGCGAGATGCCGCGCAACACTTCCACCTCGGGCGCATCGCCGCCGCCATAGCACTTGCGGATGGCGCGCAGCTCGATCAGCGGAATGTCCTCACTCACCACTGAAACCTCTCGGCCCAGTGGCTGACATTGCGTTCACTTGTCACGACTTGATCGCCGGGCTGCAAGCCCTGCAAGACTTCGCCATGAATGCGGTCCTGCAAGCCAATGCGCACCTCGCGCACTTCAATCTTGCCCGCCTTGTTCAGCACGCGCGCTTCATAGACGCCGGGCGTCTTGATATGCAGGGCCTGCATGGGCGCCATCACCACATCCAGCGCCTGCGACACTACAAAAAATACCTGCGCCGTCATTTGCGGCATCAAGTCGCCATCGGCATTCGCCACATCAAACAGCACGGTGTAAGTCACCACCTTGCCCACGGATGAGGCGGCGGGTTTGGTTTCACTGCTCTGCCCCTGCCCGGCGGGCGTGGGTGGGGCGGGCAGCACTTGCCGCACTTTGCCCTGCCAGCGGCGCTGCTCGGTACCCAGGCGAGTGAAATACACCGGCATGCCGGGCTTGACGCGCGTCACATCGACTTCAGAAACTTCCGCCCACACCGTCATGCTGCTGAGATCGGCAATGCGCAGGATCATGGGGGTCTGGTACGTGGCATTCAGGGTTTGCCCTTCGCGCGCCTCCAGCGATACCACGGTACCGGCCATAGGCGCATAAATGCGGGTGTAGCCCAGTTGGGCCTCATGCCCCTTGAGCGTGGACTGGGCACCCTCAATCTGCGCACGCAGACTCTCTACACGGGCTTCGGCAGCGCGCGAGCTGGCAAGAGCGGTCTGCACGTCTTCTTCACGCGTGGCGTCGTCTTTTGCCAGTTGCTGCTGACGCCGGTGTTGCTGCCCGGCCAGTTCGCTTTGCGCCTGGCTTTCCATCAGCTGCGCCTTGAGAGCGGCCAGTGTGGCTCGATCGCTATCAACCACCGCCTGCTGAATGCTGGGGTCTATCTCGATCAGCAGCTCGCCTTTTTCCACATGGCTGCCGGGGGCCACGTGTATGCGGCGTATCTGCCCCGAGACCTGGGCGCCAACATCGACATAACTGCGCGGCTGCAAGGTACCCAGTGCGCTAACGTTGATCTCGATGTCACCCTTGCTCACGGCCTGCGTATCACGCTCCACCGTGTCGCGCATGGTCCAGACCAAGGCGCCGGTCAGTGCTATCCCCAAGACCAGCAGTCCCCATCCATATGTTTGCTTCTTCATGTCATCCACCTTTTCGCCGATTTTTTCGGCTCTTACTTTCTATGACGGATGAGCAAGCGAAATGGGTACTGCCTGCGCGGGTTTATTTGCCAACGACAAAACTCACGGTCGCCACATGGCGCACGTCATCGTATTTTTTACCCTCCAGTTCCACCGTGCCATTGACCTTGGCCGTCACTTCCAGCACATAGCGGCCGGGGAAAGGCGTAGTGATGGTCACGCTGCCATCAGCGGCCGCCTTGAAGCTGCGCGTCCAGCCTTCGGAGGTGTAGACGTTGATCTGATCAGCAGGCACCTGCTTGCTTTTCCAATACAGGCGGAAGGTATTGCCGCCCGCCTGATCCGGCACCAGTTCCAGGTCATTCACTGGCTTGGTGTCCTCACGCCCGGCCTTGGCCTGGTAAAACAGCAGACCGCCGTTGGATGACTGGCGCTTGGCTGTAAAGCGCAGATCGCCGCCTTCGCGCAGGTTGGCAATGGTGTAATGGCGGTCGCTCATGGTGGTCGCAAGCGATTTGTTATCCGCCATAAAAGCACGGGCATCGCCCAGCAATTCGGCACTGGCAGCCGGGCGATCCGGCTGCAGCTCCCCCAGATAGGCATGAGCCGTGGCACCATCCCGCTCCAGCCAGACATAATCGGCATGGGCCGACAGGCTGAACAGCAAGGCCGACAACAACAAAGCGCCGGTACGGACAACAGCAAAACGCGAGAAAATAGAGTGCATCAAGATGGATTACCTTCCGTGTGAAACGTCAAAAACAAACCTGCCAGGCAAAAGGCAACGCCCGGCAAGGCGAACATGAAGGGCGAGCATGCCTTAAACCCAATACGCCCCCAACATGCCGATGAGTATCAGCGACAGGCTCAACATGGCCAACCCGCGCGCCAAGGCTGGTGCATAGGTCAGCAGCAAGGCCAGCAACATGGCCGCTGCCGTGAGGTTACCCAGCCACAGCACACTTCCCGGCCCAGCCCCTTCCAGACGGATCGCCAGATACAAGGCAGCAAACAGCCATGCCCATGCCGCCACAGGGATAGCGCGCTTTAGCGCCGCCAGCACGGAAGAGGCGTGTCCGCGGGCAAGCTGCTTGTGATGACGCTCCATGCCATAAGCCAGGCTGGCCAGCCCCAGATACGCCAGGACAAATGTCACCAGGTAAAGCCAAGTGCTTTTCATCATGCCACCTCCGTTTCAGCCAGTTCAGGCGGTGCAGAGCGCTGAGGGTTGCGTACCTGGCTGCGCACCTTGCCCGTACGCCACGCCGCAAAACAGATGGCCGCGCCCAGCAGCATGGCGGTGATATCAAACCCGGCGACGGCAACCGGCCCATGCTGCAAGGTCGTCAACAAGGCAGATTGTGGCGTCAGCATGGCATTCAGCACGGGCAGCGCCAGCCACATCAAGCCGCCCAGCCAGAGCATCAGCTGCCACATATGCCGGCCCGGCCGCCACTGCGCCAGCAGCAGCACGGCGGCCCAGGCGATAAACACACAGTGAATCTCCCACTCCTCGCGGGCCGCCAGCCCCATCGGCAGCATGCGGTTCGCCCAGAAAAACGTGGCAAAGGCGATGGGCAGACCTGCAATCGCGCCCAGATTCAGTCCCTCGACCAGCCGCAATCCCCATGTTGGTGGCAGGCCGCTTGCCAAGCGCTTGGCCTGCGCCTGACGCTTTTTCACAGTCCACAGCACCGCCCCGCTGGCTATCATCAGGCACCCCCCCAGGCCACTGATAAAAAACAGGGCACGCAGCAAGGGCTGGGCAAAATTCGCCTCGTGCAGGCTGCGCATGGCGGTGGCGGTCTGTACCACCGCGCGTTGTTCCGCATCCACCTCATGCAGCAGCTTGCCGCTGACGCCATCAAAGGTGAGCGACATGCCGCTCTCAATCAGGCCGGCATTCCCGGCTTTATCGAGGCTGACACTGGCGGCGGCATCGTTGGGATTGTTGATATGCATATGGTCAACATTCGCTCCGCCCTCAGCCCCCTGCCAGATGCGTTGCGCCTCGGTCACCAGACCAGCGATGGAGGTCAGCGTTGCCGGACGGCCGCTGGGCTCAGGCGCTGGCTCCTCGCGGAACAGCTCGCCGAAAAATGCCTGGTTGTTGCCTTGGTAGGCGACGACAATCGGCGTAGGCATGTAGAGATACATCAGCAGCATGAGCCCCGTGTAGGTAATCATCAGGTGATAGGGCAAGGCCAGCACACCGGTGATGTTATGGGCATCCAGCCACGAGCGCTGCCCCTTGCCGGGCCTGAAGGTAAAAAAATCCTTGAAAATGCGGCGATGGATGATCACGCCCGTGATCAGCGCCACCAGCATGAACATGGCGCAAAAACCGACGATCCAGCGCGCCAGCGTGACTGGCAGGTAATGCAGATCAAAATGCAGCCGGTAGAAGAAATCGCCGCCCTTGGTTTCCCGCACCTCCAGCGGCAGGCCAGTATCAGGATTCAGCATCTCATCGTGAAAGCGTTCACGCGTGGGCTCTACTCCCGGCGGCAGCTTGTCTTCCCAGAAAATCTGCAGGCCCTGGCTGCGCTCATTGGGAAAGCCGATAAACCATTGCTTGGCATCGGGCGAGCGCTGTTGCAGGGCGATCACCGCACGTTCGGCCATATGGGCCTGGCTATCCTGACTGGGGGCAATAGCATGCAGTTCGGGCTGCATCCACAAGGTAATCTCGTTGCGATAATAGCTGGCCGTGCCTGCCGCAAAGATCAGCAGCAACACCCAGCACACCAGCAAGCCCGCCCAGGTGTGCACCCACGCCATGGAGGCTCTAAATGCATCTTTCATTTCACACTCCACCACAAACCCAGCCCGGCTGCCATCAGCAGCGAAGGCAGCAACATGCCACCCCATGCCCGCCAGGCACTGCGCGTGGCAAACACCCAAAGGACGGCACAGGCATAGATCAAAAAGGACAATAGCATGGACAGCAACACCGACTCCGCGCGCGACATCGGCAATACCAGTGCCAGCACGGCGATACTCAGCAGCGTCAGCACATAGGCGCCGATAATCGCCGCCATCACACGAGAGAACACCGCCCAGCGCATGCCGGTTGCGGATGTGCCCGAGGTTGATTTACGCGCAGCGAGGTCAGATTTACGCTGCGCCTGCCCGGACTTGCGTGGCACCAGCCCGGTGTCACTCACCTCATTGCCTTCGTCATACACCTGCATCCATGCATCCTTTACAAAAAAACAGGCCGGCACCTGAAAACAACCAGGTACCGGTCACGGGTTAAACCACCCTAACGACGCGCCTCAGAACTGATACTTGAGTGTCAGCATGGCATTGCGCGGCGTACCGAAATAGCTCGAGCTGGTCGTGCTGTAATACGACTTATCGAACACGTTGTTGATATTGAGCGCAGCCGACAGATGGCTATCCACCTGATAGCGCGCCATCAGGTCGACCACGGCATAGGCATCCTGCGTGAAGCGCTGGTCGCCATTCGCCCCCAACTCATCGGTGTAGGTCTTGCTCTGCCAGTTGGTGCCCCCACCCACCGTCAGCTTGTTCAGCACACCGCTCATGCGATAGGTCGTGAATAGCTTGATGGTGTTCTGCGGAACATAGGTATTCAAAAGCGCGCCGTCTTTATCCTTGGCGCGGCTATGCGAAACACCTGCCACCACTTGCCAGCCCGGGCGAAGTTCACCACTGACTTCAGCTTCAAAACCCCGGCTCTTGGTGCCGGATACGGCGCGATACACCGCGTTGTTGTCGACTGTGACGCCAGGAATGATCTGTGCCAGATTGTCCTGCTGAATCTCAAACACGGCGGCGCTGAAGTTGAGCTTGCGATTAAAGAATTCGCTTTTGACGCCCGCTTCCTTGCTGCTGCCGGTCAAGGGATCCAGAAATGTACCGTCAGAGCCACGGTTGGTTTGCGGCTTGAAAATATCGGTATAGCTCGCATACACGGACCAGGTACGGTTGAGGTCATACACCACTCCGGCATACGGCGTTACCACGCCGCTTTCACTGCGGGCATCGGTGGCATTCTGCGTACCACTGGGGCCCCAGGAGAAGTTGCGCGTGCTCCAGTTGCTGATACGACTGCCGATCATGATGGAAAGATCATCCACAGGCTTGAGGCGCACCGTGGTATAGGCACCGGATTCATGGCTGTCAAACGCACCGGAGCCCGTTACCGGGATATCGTCGTAGCCAGGCGTATCGCCATTCCAGGTATAGATATTGTCGATAGCACTAAGGGCCCAGCCATGACTGGTTGTTCTACCCCAGCTGGTTTTGGAGGCGGTGACGCCGACCACGAGCTCATGCTCACGCCCAAACAGGCTGAATGGACCCGTGGCATAGGCATCAATACTGTTCTGCTTGGGTTTGGCCAGCCAGCTGGTCTTGTACATGCCCGTCCCAGTGCCATCCGGATTGGGAGCATTCCAGATGGCATAGCCCAGCAGGGCGTCGTAATCGCTACGGCGCTGGTTGACCACCACCTTGGCCAGCCAGTCGTTGTCAAACCGCTTTTCCAGCGAGGCAAAGTACGAGCGCTGCTCATGATTGAAATCTGCCCAGTTGGCAGAGGAATTGGCCGATCGCGACCAGTTGGTCCGGCTGCCATCGCTGAAGAACAAGGGCAGGCCGGCACGGCTGGCGCTATTGGAGGTGTATTTCTGGTATTCCATGCCAGCGGTAAACAGCAAGCTGGGGGTGAGGTCGACTTCCAGAATGCCGTAGAACATTTCCTTGTCCGAGCTCATGCGGTCGATAAAGGAGTTGCTGCTCTGGCGCACCGCCACCATGCGGCCACGCACGCTGCCATCTTCGTTCAGCGATCCCGAAATATCCGCTTCGCCACGGAAGTTATCCCAGGAGCCCGCCATGCCGGTGACCGAAGCCTGAAACTCCTTGGTCGGGCGCTTGCGCACCAAGTTGATGGCGGCGGAAGGCGTGCCGACGCCACTCATCAGGCCAGTTGCGCCCCGCACCACTTCTACCCGGTCATAAAATGCCAGGTCGGAAACCTGGTACTGCCAGCTTTCGCTGGTCGACAGCGGAATGCCGTCTATCATGTAATTTTCAACGGCGAAGCCGCGCGAGTAATACTGCACGCCATCCGTCACTTCAGAACCAGCCTGGTTGACACTGATGCCCGTGGTCTGGCGCAACACATCCGACAAGCCCAGCAAGGCACGGTCATCCATTTGCTGGCGCGTGATCACGCTCACCGACTGCGGCGTTTCACGCAGGGACAAACCCAGCCGGGTAGCGGTGTTGGTCTCGCCCGTGGTGTACGAACCGGTGTTTTCGGTGACGGCCATTCTTTCCTCATTTGCGACCACGGCAACTTCCGGCAGCGTCTGGTCACGCACCGCATCCGACTCAGGCACGGCCGTTTTGGGCGCGGCTTCCAGCACGTAGCCGGCGGCATTGCGTTTTACCTGCAGGCCACTGCCATCCAGCAAGCGGGCAAAGCCTGCGTCCACGTCGTACTGTCCTTGCAGGCCAGGCGAGTTCAGGTTTTTCACCAGCCCGGCATCATACGAAATCAGCACGCCAGCCTGCTGCGCGTAGCGGTTCAACACCTGAGCAAGACTGCCCGCAGGAATCTGGTAACTCTTCTGCGCGACTTCTGCTGCCTGCGTGCTTGCCGACATGGCAAGCATGGAACCCAGGGCCAGATGTACCGCCAGACAGGCGGGCTTCAATCGTGTCCACGCTGCCGCTTTCGCAGGCATGCGCGCCTGCCCCTTCCTACTTTTCTGATACTGCTTCATGTGCTCCCCTTTTGTGATGGTGTCTACACAAGCTATGACGTAGTCACCCGCAAAAGCGGAACTGCATGTGCTGCATTTCTTGCCAGTTTTTGCCTGTTATTGCGATGAACCCTGCGCAGGCCCATTGCCTACCTGGTCGGCCGGGGCAGGCTTTTCCACCTTCTCCACCCAGGTGAGCCAGGGCGTCAAATGGCGGATGCGCAGCGGGAAGCTGCTCGCCAGCAACTGCAGCGCCCGGTCCGTATCCTCCAGTGGCAGCAGGGCAGAGACGTGCATCGCATCCATATCGGCAGTGCGATACATGACAATACCGCGACGGTAGCGCCACAGACTGTCTAGCACCTGATTCAGAGGCTGATCCTGCACCATCAGCTGATGCGCACTCCACGCTGCGGCCACGCCTTCAGCATCAATGGCTACCGGCGTGCTGACATGGGCGGGAGACAGCACGACCTGCTCGCCAGCCATCACCACCCGCGCACCCTCTTGCCCTTCTGCACGGGCTTCCACCTTGGAGTGCAGCATGGTCAGCGTGGTCCCGCTATCGGTCAGCGTCACCACAAAGCGCGTACCGAGCGCGCGCATGGTGCCATGCGGGGTTTGCACGATGAATGGGCGCTGTGGGTCAGGCGCGACATCCACCAGAATCTCGCCCTTGAGCAGCGCTACCTTGCGCTCGTGCGCGCTAAACTTGATATCTACCGCCGTGGCACTGGCCAATGCCAGATGCGATTGATCCGGCAACACTTCGTTTTTCCACTCGGCGGTATCGGTACGCAGATCGGCGAACAGGGCCGACCACGGATTGAACAACTGCCAGCCGCCTATCATGACGCCCAGCAGCAAGATCGCAGCAGCCGCGCCCCGCCAGCCACGACCAGCAGAGGGTTTGTGCAAGGCTTGCCGGAGCACGGCGCGTTGAGAAGCATCCCCCGCCACTGAATTCAGCTTACCGACAAAGCCGCGCATGGCACCCACGGCACGTGCGTGAGCAGGGTCCGCCGCCATCCAGGCATTGAACGCGGCTTCATCTGCCACGCTGGCCTCCCGGCTGGCCAGCAGTACCAGCCACTCTGCGGCCTGCCGTACTATCGCAGCTCGCGCTTCGGCCTGATGACCGGGCTGATAAGCCAACTCGCTCATGGCTGCACCTGCTCCAGCGCATCGTGGCAATGCACCAGCGCCTGCACCAGATACTTGCGGACCATGCGGGTGGATACCGACAGGCGGCGGGCGATTTCGTCATGCCCCAGCTCTTCCAGCTGCGCCATCAGGAACGCCTGGCGCGGCTTTTCAGGCAAGGTTTCCAGCACAGAGACCAGATACGCCAGCGCACGCACCGCCTCCAGCATCTTGGCCGGGTCGGGCGCATGCGCATGCTCCAGCTGCGCCGTCAGCTCTTCCAGATACAGGGCTTCAATTCTCTTGTGCCGTGCATCATCAATCAGCAAACGGGTGGCCGTACGCGTTAAAAATGCCCGCGGCTCCTGCAACATCAGCAGATCGCGCGAAGCCATCAAGCGCAAGAATGTATCCTGCGCGATATCCGCCGCTCCATGCGCGCAGCCCAGCTTTTTGCGCAGCCAGCCCTGTAGCCAGCTGTGATGCTGGGTATAAAGCATTTCTGCCACATCGCGACGACGGGGACAAAGAATCAGGGACATGGCCGATATATACAGTTGAGAATAATTATCATTATATGAAACAAGCCAGCATCCTACAACCGTTCAATCGTAAAGTCGGGATAAGACCCCAGCGCGCAAACGCATGATCAAGCTCTGCTTTCCTGCAGCATCACTACTCAGCACAAAATGAGAATGATTTGTATTTGATATGTATAATATCTCCTAAATCTCGTTACTGCTGGATGCCTCATGCGTAAACCACTCGCCCTGTTACATCGCTGGTTTGGCCTTGCCACCGCGATTTTTCTGTTTATTGCCGGTCTTACTGGCGCCATCATTTCCTGGGATCATGAGCTGGATGCGGCGCTGAATCCGCAGCTCTTCGAAGTGCAAGCCCCGACGCATGGCATCCCTCAGCCGTCCTTGCAACTGGCCAGCGAGATCGAGGCGGCCAATCCCTCCATCATGGTGACCTACCTGCCGCTGGCGACAGAAGCCGGGCATGCCTTGCAGCTATTCGTGCAGCCGCGGCTCAACCCGGCCACAGGCAAGCCCTATGCGCCTGACTTCAACCAGATGGCGGTGAATCCCTACACCGGCGAGGTGCAGGGCAAGCGCATGTGGGGCGAGATTTCGCTTAGCGCTCAAAACCTGCTGCCGTTTTTGTACAAGCTGCATTACAGCCTGCATATCCCCGATGGTTTCAATCTTGAGCTGGGCGTCTTGTTCATGGGGATTATTGCCATCGTCTGGACGATAGACAGCCTGATTGCCTTGTGGATTTCCTTCCCCAACCTTGCGAGCTGGCGCAAATCGTTTGCGTTTCGCTGGCAAAAGGGCGGCTATGCACTCAACTTTGATTTGCACCGCTCGGGCGGCGTGTGGGTCTGGGGCTTGCTGCTGATCATGGCGGTAACATCGATCTCGATGAACCTGGGTACGGAGGTCATGCGTCCGCTGGTGAACCGCATTTCGCCGCTGACCGCCAGTCCATTTGACACCATTACCCCCAGTCCGCTGGACAAACCGCTGACGCCCGTCATCTCCCGGCAGGCGGTGCTGGATCGTGCCACCAGCGAGGCACGAAAGCGCGGTTGGGAGGCCCCTCCCGGCGCCATTTTCTGGTCGCCCCAATTTGGCGTATACGGCGTGGGCTTTTTTGAAGCTGACAATGACCATGGCGATGGCGGACTCGGTAATCCCTGGCTCTATTTCGATGGCAAGACCGGCGAATATGCGGGCGCCATCGTGCCGGGCACGGGCAGTGCCGGCGATATCTTCATGCAAGCGCAGTTCCCGCTGCATTCAGGCCGCATTCTCGGCTTGCCGGGGCGCATCCTGATCTCGCTGATGGGGGTGGTCGTCACCATGCTTTCCGTCACCGGCATCATTATCTGGGCCCGCAAGCGCAAGTCACGCCTGCATCAGAGTCAGCGCGCCGCGTCTACAGCCGCCATCGGCAAACGCCATCTGGCGCAGCATGACGGTTCCAAGCCCAGCCCAGCGAATTAATCTGCCACGACCATGCTGAGCTCCCAGATTCATCTGCGCAATCAATGGCTGAGCCTGCTCTATCATAACCATCAGGGCTGGCTCATGGGCTGGCTGCGCAAGAAGCTGGGTTGCCCGCACCATGCAGCAGATATTTCACAAGACACCTTCAGCCGTTTGCTGGCGCAGGATGACATCCCCGACATCCGCGAGCCCCGGGCCTATCTGCTGGTGACCGCCAACCGGCTAATGATCAATGAATTCCGCAAGCGACAGGTGGAGCAGGAAACCCTGCAAGCCGTGGCGCTGCTCAACGCCGATGACAGCAGCCATAGCCCGGAAACCATCTGCTCGGCGCGGCAATTGCTGGCGCAGGTATTGCTGATGCTAAGCGAAGAATTGGATGAAAAAGCCCGGCGCGCCCTGCTGCTCGCCCGTGTCGATGGCATGGGTTACCGCGAAATCGCTGCCACCATGCAAGTCTCGGAAAGCAGCGTCAAGCAGTACCTGTCGCGGGCGCTGGTGCATTGCCATGCCCGGCTCTACCCCGGCGCGCCCTGAGCATGCCAGACGACATGCCATCTGCATCGCAATCTGCTTCAGCCGCCTCGGCCATGCCGGAGCCGACGATGGCCGAGGTGCGCCAGCAAGCCGCCGAATGGCTGATCCAGCTGACGGAAGCGGATACCGAAGCGCAACGCGCTCAATTACAGGCAGCCTGCCAGGCATGGCAACAGCGTCACCCGCGCCATGCCGAGATTTTTCGCCAGATGGAAACCCTGTGGCAAAGCCTGGCAGACCATGCCGACACAGCAAAATCCGAACGCAGCAAGGGTGGACGCAAAGCGCTGATCGGCACCGCCCTGAGTGCCTTGCTGCTGCTGGGCGGCCTGCAACTTCCCAGCAGCCGCTACTGGCTGGCGGATGAACGTACATCGACTGGCGAAATTCGCCAGATCAGCCTCAGTGACGGCAGCCGCATCACCCTCAACACGCACAGTGCCGTGGATATCCGCTTTGACGCTCACACCCGCACCATACGCCTGACCGAGGGCGAAGTGCTGGCCGAAGTGGCACACGATCCGCAGCAGCGTCCCTTTATTGTGGAAAATCGCGATGGCTCGGCAACGGCTCTCGGCACGCGCTACCTGGTGCGGCAGGATGCCGACAGCAGCACCGTCACCGTGCTGGAATCCACGGTAGCCGTGAAGCCTCGCCATTCCGCCACCATCAGCAAGGTATATGCCGGCAAACAGCTGCGCTTTGACACCCAGCAGGCATATACCCTGATGCCCGCCCCAGCACTCGCCGATAGCTGGCACATGCAGCGGCTGGTGTTTGAAGATGCGCCGCTGAGTGCCGTGATTGCGCGACTGGCGGAATACCGCCCCGGCCTGCTCAAGCTGAGAGCCGATACACAGCCACTGCGGTTTACCGGGGTATTGCCCACCGATGATGGCGACAAGGCACTCAGTATCCTGCAACAGGCATTGCCTATCCGCATTCAGCGCTATTCAAACTACGTGGTGTTGGTGGACACGGCGAACGCAGACGCACGCAAGCCCGCACCTGATCAGTAAAGTGTTATGCGCTTGATATAACCGACTTTTAGAAACAAAACGCCAACACAAGCTGCCCGATTTTTCCTCAGCGCGGTCATTGGAGTTGAGAGCTTCTCAATTCCAATGACCAAACTCAGGGAGTCAACCATGACAACATCTCCAGCGTGGGGCCGTGCCTCACTTTTACATCTCGCCATTGTGGCGTGCCTGTGCCAGATGACACAGGCCCATGCCGCCGATGCCAGCCCAGCCAGCCATTTACAAATCGCCGCTCAGCCTCTGGGGCAGGCTCTTACCGAACTGGCCGCCAAAACGGGCATGCTGATCGGAGTGGATGCCGACCTGGTGCGCAACAAGCAGGCCAAATCTATCAACGGGCAATACCAGCCGGAAGACGCCCTGACCGCGCTTCTCGCCGGGAGCGGTTTGCAGGCCGTAAAGGGCAGCAATGGCAGCTACACCCTCAAGCCCAATCCTGCCAATGTGGAAAAGCCGCAAAGCCATGCCGAACCCACCACGCTACCTGAAGTCAGCGTGTCAGCCGCCAAGGAATCCAGCGCTAACGTGCAAGATGAGGGCAAAGCCGCAGATGGCTATCGGGTCAAGACCATCTCCTCCGTCGGCGCACTCGGCAGCATGCGCCTGCAGGATACCCCGTATGCCATCAGCGTGATTCCGCAGGAGCTGATCCAGAATATCCAGGCACAATCTCCGGACGATGTGTACAAGCTGAACCCATCGACCCGCACCACCACGCCGCAGATCACGGGTTTCAGCCCCAATGTGAATATTCGCGGCTTTGACGGCTATAACACAGCGGAAGATGGCATGCGCCGCGCCTACAACCATGCTGCCACCATGGAAGACAAGGAACGGGTGGAAGTGTTGAACGGCCTTTCCGGCTTTTTATATGGCGCAGCAAACCCGGGCGGCATGATCAATTTCGTATACAAACGCCCGACCATGGAGCGGCTGAACAGCGTGACGGTAGGGAACTACGGTGGCAGCCAGGCCTATGTGCATGGCGATTTTGGCGGCCGCATTGACGACGAAGGCCGCGCAGGCTATCGGCTGAACGTGGTCAAGCAGGATGGTGGCACGGCGCTGGATCATCAGAGCATACAGCGCGAACTGGTCAGCGGCGCCATCGATTGGCAGATCACCGACAAGCTGCTGCTGGAGTTGAACGCGGTCTACAACCACTACAAAATTGATGCCGTCTCACCCTACTGGTATGTTGCCAGTGGCATTCAGCGCCCTTCCGCCCCGGACACCAGCAAATACTGGGGCCAGAAATGGAGTGGTGATGAGTTTCACAATACCAAGCTCATGAGCAAACTGACCTACCAGTTGAATGACCACATCACCCTGCGCGGCGCCTATATGCGCGACTACATCCATCGCGAAGGTACCGCAGGCACCTACAATTACCCGCAATCGGCCACCACTTATCAGCAACTGGCACTGGCCGGCGCCGACACCGAGGATGTCTATAACGCGGGGCAGGCGTTTGCCGATATCCGCTTTGATACCGGCAGCATTTCGCACAAGGTCACCACCGGCTACTACATGAATTCCGATCTTTACCGCGGATCGGATTACGACAGTGGCGCCAGCATGCTAGGGCCATTTTCCATGCGCAGTCCGACCTATGTCGCTAAACCAGCCTTTGCTGCGGACACCGCCTCGCTTTATACCAAAGGCCGCGATATCAATGAAAACCTGATGCTGGGCGACTTGGTCACCTTTAACGAGCAATGGTCCATGCTGGCCGGGGTAAACCGCAGCCGTATCCTCTCGCTGAGCTACAACGAAGACAACAGCAAGAGCTCCTCCTATGACAAGAGCCGCACCTCGCCTGCGATCTCCCTGATTTACAAGCCCATGCCATGGCTGACCTCTTACCTGAGCTACATCGAAGGACTGGAGGCAGGTGGTCGCGCGCCAACTTCACTGATTTATACAAACCATGGTGAGGTTATGCCACCCATGGTCAGCCGTCAGCAGGAGTTCGGCCTGAAAGCCAGTGTGGGCAAGGTATTGCTGACCACCGCCATCTTTGAGATCGAAAAGGCCTATCAATACACGGAGGTCATCGACAGCTCAAGCAGTGTCTATCGCCAGAATGGTCGCCAGAATCACAAGGGCATAGAATTCGGCGCCACCGGCAAAGCCACGGATAGACTCACCGTCATCACCGGCCTGACGCTGATGGATGCCACGGTGAAGAAATCGGAAAATGCAGGCAACGTGCCGATGAATGTGGCGCAACAGTTTGCCAAGGTCTATAGCGAGTATCAGATTCCTGGCGTTGAAGGCCTGACGCTCACCGGCGGGGTTTACTACACCGGCAAGCAATATGCGGATGATGCCAACACGGATCGCCTGCCATCCTTTGTCACGGCGGATATTGGCGCACGTTACCAAACCACGGTATCCAATCGCCCCCTGACCTTGCGCTTGAATGTGAATAACCTGTTCGACAAGGATTACTGGCTGAACGCCTACTACCTCGGCACCCCGCGCAGCCTGGCCTTCTCGGCACAGATGCAGTTCTAAGCCCCTCCCCCAGCAAACTGCCCGGTGCAATATCGGGCAGTTTGCCCTTTAGCCCCGTAGCGTCGAAATCTGGTCAGTTGGCATGGTATTTCGGCAGCGTTCTCTCCGGCGCCCGGATGTCGTCCGATAACACAACTATTAAAAATCAATTGTGCTATAAGACACGGTATTGTCTCTTTATTCGCACAATGATACATTGTGGTTTAATAACTTGGCATAAGTGCCTTAATTTGTTGGCAAATTATAAAAAAACATCGGTTTTTAGTAAAAAAATTAATGCACTCTAATTGGTGTTTTTCTAAGGGGGGTCTATATACCATGCGCCTTGCGAGCACGATTCTTGCGTCCTGCCCTTTTGTAGCCTCTTTCTGAAACGCGGACGTTGAATCCCTAAACCCATGCAGCAATCGCCTCACTACATGCCGGACCATCACGCGCAGATCGTACTGAATCACGTTACGATCAGCGCGTTGCCGTCCATTCCGCAGGTGCTGACGCGCATTCTGGAAATGCTGCAGGATGAAGATACCGACATGCGCAAGCTGGCGGACCTGATGGAAATGGATGTGGTGATCAGCGCCCGTATCCTGCAAGTGGCCAACTCGGCGGCCTTCCAGCGCGGGACCCAGGTATTGTCGGTGTACAGCGGCATATCCAATCTGGGCTGGGATCTGGTCAAGACCCTGACCCTGAGCATTATTTTCCAGCGCATGCTGAGCGATTACTTCAAGAGCAATCAGCAGGATCTTGCCAGCTACTGGTATCACTCGCTGCGCACCGCCGTGCTGTGCAAGGCACTGGCCGCCCGCACCAGCGCGGTTTCTACCGACGAAGCCTATATTTCCGGCCTGCTGCACGACATCGGTCGTCTGGGGCTGTTGAGCGGATTCAACGCCCAGTACCAGGCGTTTTTTGCCATCGACGAGTCCCTGCCCAACTACATCGAAAGTGAAGCCGCGCGCTTTGGCATCGACCACTGCGAGCTGGGCGCCTGGGTCATTAAGAACTGGCAGGTAAAATCCTTCCTGGAAGATGCGATTGCCTATCACCACCTGCCCGCGGCACAGCTGGAGCATTCCCCGGCGCTGATCAAGATTGTCTACCTGGCCAATCTGCTGGCGCAGCAGAATATCCGTGACAAACCCGCCCTGGCCGAACTGGCCGAGCGCTGGTTCAATCTGAGCGAAACCGCGCTGGATGAAATTGTCAGCATCAGCCACCAGCAGATTGATGTGCTGGCGATCTCGCTCAACCTGGAAGCCGAAAAACCGGCGCTGGGCATGGACAGCGCCCCGGAAGCCGAAGATATCGAAGCCCTGCTGGGCGCGCTGGGCAACCGCGCACAAGCGCCCCTCGCGCCGTCGTCCAATATTGATGACCGCCTGATGCAGGGCGTGGCAAGCAATGCGCTGATCAACCACATGGAAAGCACGCTCAGCCAGCAGCCGGATGAAGAAGCCCTGCTGCTGCAACTGCAAAAGCTGGCGCGGCTGATTTGCCACAGCAAGCAGCTGATGCTGTTTGTGCCAAATGAAACCCAGACCACCCTCATCGGCAAGCCGCTGCAGGCAGACCAGAAATGGGTGGCCGATTTCATTCTGCCGACCCAGCAGGATGTCAGCCTGATTGCCGATACCTGGCTTGCGCAGGCGGCCCGCCATAGTTTTGAGGCCTTCCGTGGCAGCAAAGCCACCCTGCCAGACAAGCAGATGATGCGCATGAGCAATGCCGCCGGCATGCTGTGCGTGCCCATGATGCTGAAAGGCAAGCCCATGGGCGTGATGGTGCTGGCACTGGATCAGCCCGAATTTCTGCTGCTGGACACGCAGATGTCCATCCCCACCGCCCTTGCCCGCATTGCCGCCAGCCGCCTGGCCGCCAGCGGACAACCAGCCGATGACATGCTGGCAGGCGAAGCGCAAAAAGAACGCCTGCGACGGTTTGTGCATGAAACCAGCAACCCGCTCACCACGGTTAAAAACTACCTCGCAATTTTAGAGCAGCGCATGCTGAAAAACGGCATGCAAAGCGATGACATCAGCATCGTCAATGAAGAGATTGACCGCATCGGCGTCATGATCGGCGAGCTGTATTCCAATGGCCAAAGCTACAGCGCCGCCAGTGTGGATATCAACCAGATGGTGCTGGACCTGATCACCCTGCATCGCCAGACTTACCTGGAACCCGCCGGTGTGGATGTGGTAGAAGCCTTGCATCCGAATCTGCCCGAAGTCACCACCATTCCATACCAATTGCGGCAAGTGCTGGTCAATCTGATCCGCAATGCCGCCGAAGCCATGCCGAATGGCGGCACATTAACCATTGCCACCCATGTGGAAAACCGCGCTGGCGAAGAACCCATGCTGCTGATTCAGGTCAGCGATACCGGCCACGGCATCCCGGATGAGGTAATGGCACGCTTGTTCAGCCCGCAAACCAGCACCAAGGGCGGCAACCATGGCGGCATCGGGCTCACCATCAGCAACGACATCATCAAATCCCTGCATGGCAGTATGGCCTGCCGTACATCCCCCCAGGGCACCAGCTTTGACGTGCGCCTGCCTCTGCAATCCGAAGCCAGCGATCTGGCATTAATGGAATAAAAGGGCACCATGTCGAGCATCTACCCCATCAACGCCACACCCAAGCCGGTTGCCGAGCCAGCACCGCTGGCAAGGCTGCTGATTGTCGATGACAATGTGCGGCTGGCCGAAAGCCTGAAATACCTGGTCGAAATCCATGGCTATGTCGCCCAGGTGTGCAACTCCGGCCAAGCCGCGCTTGATCTCGTGGCCGAGCAGCGCTTTGACCTGATGCTGCTGGATCTTTCCATGCCGGGCATGACCGGGCATGAGGTGCTGATGCAGCTGCCCAAGGGCAAGCAACGCATCCCCGTGGTCGTCATCAGCGGCACCAAAACCCTGAATGCCGCCATTGATGCCATGCGCCACGGCGCCTATGACTTTTTGCGCAAACCCTACCAGCCGGAAGAACTGCTGCGCACCATCGAAAATGCGCTGGAACATTCGCGGCTTGAGCTGCAGAACAAATCCATCCACGCCCGGCTGGAAGAATCGGAAACGCTCTACCAATACCTGATCGACAGCTCGCCCGACATCATCTACACGCTGGATGACAACGGCAACTTCACCTTCATCAACAACCGTGTGGAAACCCTGCTGGGCTATTCGCGCGAGACCATGCTGGGCAAACACTACACGCTGCTGATCCACGAAGAAGATTACGAGCGCGCGCACCACGCCTTCAATGAGCGCCGCACCGGCAACCGCGCCGCCAAGAACGTGGAGCTGCGCCTGCGCTGCCAGGAGCGCCGCAGTGAACGTCGCCAGCCCGACCAGAACTTCATCACAGTCGTCATCAATGCCATGGGCATTTATGGCACGCACCCGGAACATGGCACGCCATTCAATGGAACCTACGGGGTGGCGCGTGACATTACCGAGCGCAAAAAAGCCGAGCAGGCCATCACCCACCAGGCCTACCACGATACGCTGACCGACCTGCCCAACCGCATGCTGTTCAAGGACCGCTTGACGGTCGCCATCCATCACGCCAAACGCAACAAGCACAAGCTGGCGATCATGTTTCTGGATCTGGACCGTTTCAAATGGGTAAACGACACCCTGGGCCATCTGTATGGCGATGAGCTCTTGAAGCAAGTCGCCGCACGCCTGCGCAATTGCATGCGCGAGCAGGACACGCTGGCGCGCATGGGCGGCGATGAATTCACCATGCTGCTGCACGAGCTGAATCAGCCCGACGATGCGACCGTCATCGCCCAGAAGATTTTTGATGAACTGAAGCGCCCCTTCATGCTGGATGACCGCGAAATCTTCATCTCATCCAGTATTGGCATTGCCATTTACCCGGACCATGGCGACTCCATCGAAAACCTGATCAAGCGCGCCGATATTGCCATGTACCACGTCAAATGGCGCGGCAAGAATGGCTTCCAGTATTACGATCCAAGCATGAACAGCATGTTCCACAAAAAGCTGTCGCTGGAAAACGAGCTGCGACGCGCCATCGAAAAACGCCAGATCGTGCTGTACTACCAGCCCAAGATTCATCTGGATGGTCATTGCGTCATCGGCCTGGAAGCCCTAGCGCGCTGGCATCACCCTGAGCTAGGCCTGGTATCGCCGCTGGAATTCATCCCGCTGGCTGAAGAAACCGGCCTCATCCACGCCCTGGGCGAAATGCTGCTGGAAGAAGCCTGCGTGCAGATGCGGCAATGGCAGGATGCCGGGCTCAACAACTTCAGCCTGGCGATCAATATCTCGCCGCAACTGGTGGAAGAAGATGCCTTTGTCAGCCGTATTTTGACGCCGATACGCCACCACCAGCTGAGCGAAGACCTGTTTGAAATCGAGATTACCGAAAACCTGCTGATGCGCGATGTCGAAAGCTCCATCAGCAAGCTGAAAGAACTGGGCAGCCACGGCATCAAGATCGCCCTGGACGACTTTGGCACCTGCTACTCCTCACTTGCCTACCTGCGGCGCTTCCCCATTCACAGCGTCAAGATCGACAAATCCTTCGTCAGCGACATCAGCAGCACCAGCGAAAACGCCTCCATCATCTCGGCGATTGCCGGTATCGCCAACGGCTTCAAGCTCGACCTCATCGCCGAAGGCGTGGAAACCCTGCCACAAATGCACACCCTGCAATCCCTGGGCTGCACCAAGATGCAAGGCTTCCTGTTCAGCAAACCCCTGCCCGCCAAGGAAATGACACAGGTGCTGCACAATCCCTCCCTGTTATTCCAGGATGTCCCCGCGCCGCCACAGATGCTGCCCTTGTTATAGGGAAATCACGGCCACAGCCTCGGCAATCTGGCGCGTATCCAGTCCAACCGGGTGGGTGGCATGGCCATCCGCGTCTCAAATCCAGCGCCGTCACCATCCGCATAGATCAGGTAGTTGTTGCCATACTCAAGCTCGCGGAGTTCCCAGGCAAACTCGAAGTAGCGCTCGGCCAGTAGTTCGCCTTGCATGGAGTAAACACTGAGAAGGATTTCGTCATCCTGAATATTGCCTGGATCAATACCGCCAGCCAATCCACAAAGAACAATGTTGTATTGCTGCCCCTGAAAAGTATGGATGCCACCATTCATTTCTTCTGTATAGAGTTCACACTTTTGGTAATAAATGGGATCGGCCCGAATTAGAACTAACCAGAAAAAATAAGGAATAGCCGTCAGAATGAGTAGCCCTCGAAGTAATCGTTTGATAATCATCGTTTGAACTCCCAACAGATTTCACCCAGATCAACCACGATGGGTTTGTCTAATTTGATGCGCTTTAAATCCGAGTAGATCACAAAGTCACCTCCTCGATTTTTTAGCTCACGCCATTGACGGAAATCGCGGTTGCGGACCGGGTAATACACCTCCCCTTGGCGCAATTGGCTTTTGATGTCCACTGGCTTGTCGAGGTGGCCTGGAATGGAAGGCAGGTAGTAGCGGGCATCGTTGCCAAGTTCAAACTTCACGTTCGGAGAGACTTTTTTTGAGATGACATCAGCAATTGCTCCATCTAGAGCAATGATGACTCCGTTGCGGTTCCAATGGCCCAGATATTGAGAGACCGAGCTTACCCGATCGTTAAAGGAATACCGATCCATCACATAAACATACACATGGGTGATGGTAACGGTGGAATGCAGGCAATGCCGCCATGGGGCAGGATCATAACGGTTGTAACGGGCCACCCTGATTTCAGCACTGGCAATGGCGGCATACAGGGTGAAGTTGCCAATGGCGGCGGCGAGGTCGTTCATGCCCACGCCCTGATAGACGGTTTTGAGATTGGCAATCACATCCAGCATGGGGACATCGGCATGCTGAAACTGGAAGCGCTTGTGCAAAAGCTGCTTGTCATGGCCGCAGTTCGCCAGCGTATCCAGAGTGCCGGTGTACTGGTAATCGTAGCGCTTCATAAAGCGCTCAAATTTATTCACCAGCTCTTTTCGAGCAAAGCTGTTGTAAATATTTTCATGCGCCGTGGACTTCAGCTCGCTGTCCAGCAGCCAGTCGTAATGCTTGCGCACATCGCCAAAGCCCAGCACCCAGCTTAGTTTGAGGCTGTCGGTATCCACAAACGCTTCATCAAACATGGTGTCGGATTTATCGGGGATGACATGGGCACGGCCATTGAACCAGCGCCGGGCGCAGTAGGCGGCGTATTTGAAGCCCATGGCTGCCATGCCTTTTGGCAGATCGAGCATGTCGAACGGCGGCGGGCAGTCCTCTTCATCTTCTTCTTCGTCATCATCCACTTGCGATGACCGGGACGTTTGCGCGGTGGCGATTTATCCATGGCGATGCTGGCCTGGGCCTTGACCGGGCGGCAGCCAGCGACATGTTGCTTTAACACCCAGACCCGGCTTAAGCCGGACGTTTCGGTGGCAAGAAAGGGGTACCGCTCTTTTTTCAGTTCCTGCTGGTACTCTAAAAGTCTATCTGCAAGCCGCTCTAGCAATGACATGGTTCACCCCTGGGAAATGGAACAAATGGTTGAAATGCCCAAGGATGCTATGCAAGGAGAAAAGACGGCTCAAGAAAAGCCGTCACGCGCTTATTGGATAGTGATGGTCGCCCCTGCAGATATGCGAGTTGCTCAGTGAGCCTGGCCTGACGAATACGCCAGACTGAATGTCTGCGCTTTTTCAGGCTCGGCACGTTCATGCGCTTCCATGGGGGTGATCACGGCGGTAAAGCCTTGCAGGGTTTGCGCTACCTGCGGTGACAACACAATGCTGAAGGCGCTGGCGTAGGTTTTGCCGGAGGGCACGTGCATGACATGCCGGGCAGCGGCAGCATCCGTTGGCAAGCCTTGCAGGGTGAGCACATAGGTCTGCGCCTGGGCTTCTTTATTAGTGAGGCGCACGATATAGCGGCTCTTGAGATCACCATTGGACATGCGGGTCACCAGCGGCTGGTCTTGCTGGATATTGGCGACAAAGGGCTCCAGGTGCTGAATCTTGTAGGCAAAGAAGACAATCGCCAATGCCATCAGCGCCAGATAGCCATATTGCTTGAGGCGGCTGGCAAAACCGACGGTAGCGGATTTTGCCGCAGGCTCCACCGCCGCCGCCTGGCGGAAATCGATCAGGCCAGTCGGCAGCTGGATGGATTTCATGATGGTATTGCAGGCATCAATACACAAGCCACAGGCAATGCAGTCAATCTGAAAGCCTTTGCGGATATCCACCCCGGTGGGGCAGACATTGACGCAATAGCCGCAATCAATACAGTCACCCACGCCCTGCTGCTGACGAGAACCCGGCTCCTTGAGCGCTTTGGCAGGCGGCTGGCGGCCTTGGGTGCGTTCACCGCGGCCAGCATCGTAAACCACGGTTTTGGTCAGCGGATCCTGCATGGCGCTCTGGAATTTGCCATAGGGGCAAGCCACGCGGCATATGTTCTCGCGGGCAAAGCCGGCGGCGACATAAGTAGTGGCGGTAATGGTAGCAATCGCGGTATAGGCCGCCATGGGGGCATGGCCCTCCCAGATGGCGGATATCAGCTGGCGGGCATCGGCAAAATACAGGGTAAAGGTCACGGCAGTTGCCAGTGCCAGGACAAGCCAGAGTGCGTGGGTCAGCCCCAGCTTGGCGATTTTCTCCAGCCCCCAGGGCTGTTTCATCAAGCGGATGCGCGCTTGTGCTTCCCCCTGCACCCAGCCTTCTATCATGCGGAAGGCATCGGTCCACAGGGTCTGGAAACAGAAAAACCCGCAGAACACACGCCCGTACAGCGCCGCCGACACAAACAGCATGGTGGCCGCCATGACCATGATCGCCATCAGCACCATCAGGTCCTGCGGGAAGATCACGATATCAAACAAAAAGAAGCGGGAGTTGGCGAGGTCAAACAGCAAGGGCTGGCCGCTGCGCGCAGCGCCATGCCAGGTAAGCCAGGGCAGGCCGAAATAGACCGTGTAGGCCAGGAGCAGAATCCCAGTCTTGAGATGGCGATAGTTGCCCTTGACCGCATACGGCACGATGGGAATGATTTTTCTGGCGGGCTTGGCAGCACCGGCAATAACCGCTTGCATGGCTGGCTCCATTCATTTGAGTGTGTGCCATGTTAAAACTCGCCATCAAGATAAAACAGATGCAGAAACCACATAAAAAACCATATCAGATTTATACTGCCTGCATGATCAGCTGCAAGGCCCAGCCATGAAAAAATACGAGAAACTGGCGGAAGAGATTGCCGAATCCATACGCACCGGTGTGTTGCACAAGGGCGATAAACTGCCTTCGGTACGCCAGGCCAGCGCCAGCCATGCGGTAAACGCTTCCACCGTGTTTGAAGCGTATTACCTCTTGGAAGCGCGCGGCCTGATCACGGTGAAAGAACGCTCTGGCTATTACGTCAGTGGCGGCAGTCCCAACCTGCCTGAGCTGGCCGCGCACCCGGTGGCGCATCCCTATCTGACGCCGGTGGATGTGAGTGAGCTGGTGTTTGATATTCTGGGGGCCACCCGCAATCGTACGGTGGTGCCACTGGGATCTGCCTTTCCCAGTCCGTTGCTGTTTCCGCTGAAAAAACTGGGGCGCACCATGGCCTCCATCGCCCAGCACATGGATCCGTGGAGCTCGGTGCGCGACTTGAGCCCGGGCGATGAACACCTGCGTCGCCAGATTGCCGTGCGTTACATGATCGATGGGTTCAGCGTGCCCACCGATGACATCGTGATTACCAATGGCGCACTGGAGGCACTCAATCTCTGCCTGGCCGCGGTCTCCAAACCCGGCGATAGCATACTGATCGAGTGCCCGACCTTTTATGCCGCGCTGCAGGCGATTGAGCGTAACGGATTGAATGCCATTGAAATCCCCAGCCACCCCAAAACCGGCGTCAATCTTGATGCCATGGCGGCAGCGCTGGAACAGCACAAACCGGCGGCCTGCTGGCTGATGACCAATTTTCAGAACCCGCTGGGCAGCCTGATGCCGGAAGAGAAAAAGCAGGCCTTGGTGGCCTTGCTGCAGCGCTATCAGGTACCGCTGATCGAAGATGATGTGTATGGCGAACTGTATTTTGGGCAGCAGCGCCCCAAACCTGCCAAGGCCTTTGATACCGAAGGTCTGGTCATGCATTGCTCGTCGTTTTCAAAATGCCTGGCGCCGGGCTACCGCGTAGGATGGGTGGCGGCAGGTCGCTTTGCCAAAACCATAGAGCGCATCAAGCTCACCACCACACTTGCCGCGCCCGCGCCGGTACAGCAAACATTGGCGGCCTATCTGGCCATGGGCGGCTATGACCGCCACTTGCGCTCACTCAGGCATACCTTGCTGATGCAGCAGATTCGCTTTATTGAAACCGTCGAGCAGGTATTCCCCGCCGGTACCCAGCTGACGCGCCCGGCAGGTGGTTATTTTCTATGGCTGAAACTGCCGGAAGGCACCGATGCGCTCTCGCTGCATCAGCATTGTCTGGAGCATGGCATCAGCATTGCGCCGGGCCCCATGTTCTCGGCACAGCGGCAGTTTTCAGAATATATCCGGCTGAATTACGGTCACGAATGGACCAGCGAAATCGAGCAGGCCCTGCACACGGTGGCCAGGTTGATTCCCGAGCATATCCGCTGATCAGGCCAGCGCCAGCGTGGCCTGCATCTCATCCGGCACGCGCACGCTGCCATTGGTGTAGTACTGAAACAAGGCAATCGCAGCGCGGCCGGCATCGGCCAGCTGCTCGCGCGGCATGGCCGTGCTGATGGAGGCGGCGGAGAGCCGGTACAGGGGGGGCAATTCCAGGTTATTGAGCGAAGACAAGGCCTCAAAGCGAATACGTGCCACCTCGGCAACGCCCTCGTAAATACCGACCTCAAACATGCGCTCCACCGAAATGCGCAAGGTATTGCCCGAGGCAAACAGCAAGTCCTGATCTTTTTTGGTTACTGCCACAATCTGCATGAAAGCCCCAGCCTGGATAAACGAAGAGGCATCATAGTGCAGCTCGTAAAACATCAACAGATGCAGATGTCTCAACAAAAACCATATCAGTCACGCTAAAACCACGGCGCCATCCAGCTCAATCTACATGAAATAACGCGCAAGCCAGGTATACGCAGGAATCCCGATCAGGATATTGAGCGGAAACGTAATGCCCAGCGACATGCCCATATACAGCGCAGGACTCACCTCAGGTACCGCCTGACGCAAGACGGCAGGCACCGCAATGTATGAGGCACTGGCTGCCAGCACCATCAGCAGGATGGTTTCGCCCAGCTGCATGCCCACCAGCTTGCAAATGCCCAACGCCAGCATGGCATGCACGGGTGGCGCCACCAGACCATACACAATGGTCAGCCTGGGCACGCGCCTCAGTTGGCTGAGGTTTCTCGCCACCTGCAAGCCCATATCCAGCAAAAAGAATGACAACAGGCCCTTGAACAGATCGATCGAAAACGGCGTCATGGCTTTATGTCCGGCATCGCCACTCAGAATGCCGATCGCCATGGCTCCCAGCAGCAGCAACTGCCCACCATCGGTAAACGACTCATGCAGCACCTTGGACAGACTGGTGTGAGTGGACGTGCCGGCCGATTGCTGGGCTCTGGCCTTATTGGCGAGCACAATCGCCAGCACAATCGCGGGCGACTCCATCAGCGCCATCGCCGCGGCCATGTAGCCGCCGTAATGAATACCCTGCTGGTCCAGGCTTTGCGATGCCGTAATAAAGGTTACCGCACTGATGGAACCATAAGTGGCCGCAATCGCCGCTGCATCCAGTTTATTGAGCCACTTGCCCAGGATGAAATACGCCACAATGGGAATAAACACGGCAAGAAAAATCGCGAGGCCCAGGGCCAGGCTGACTTCGGAGGTAATGCCGGAATGATGCAGGGCAAAGCCGCCTTTCAAGCCCAGCGCCATCAGGAGATACAGCGATAAAAAGCGGGAAATGGCATGCGGGATTTCCAGGTTGGACCGGGCAAACCCGGCCAGCACCCCGAATATGAAAAACAGTATGGCTGGATCAGCAAAATTGCTCACGTATACACCCCCCTTGAAAGTGAGCGCAGTATAAGAAGCAATATCCATAGTGTAAAATAGATAATAATCAACATTTGCATAGATAAAAACTATGAACGTCACTTTTCGCCAATTACGTTTGCTGCTGGCCCTGGCTGATACCGGTAGCGTGACAGCCGCAGCGAGGCGGATGCACATCACCCAGCCTACCGCCTCCATGCAACTGAAGGAACTGGCGAGCACTGTAGGGCTGCCGCTGTTTGAGGTCATCGCCAAAAAAATCCACATGACCGAGGTAGGGCTGGAGCTGGCCAACAGCGCACGCATCATGGCCGCTGAATGGGAAACCTTTGAGCAAAAGGTCATGGCGCTGAAAGGCGTGACGCGCGGCCGCCTGAAGATTGCAGTCGTCAGCACCGCCAAATACTTTGTGCCACGGGTATTGGGGTCGTTTTGCCAGCGTTATCCGGAAATTGATATTGCGCTGGAAGTGTTGAATCGCGAGGGGGTTATCGAGCGTCTCGAAAAAAACATGGATGACATGTACATCATGTCGCGGCCGCCGCTGCATATCGAGATTGAGGACGAAGTCTTCATGCCCAACCCGCTCGTCATCATCGCCAATAAAGCCCACCCCTTGGCGCATCAGCCTCACATCACGCTGGATCAGCTCAGCCAAGACCGGTTTATCCTGCGCGAAATGGGCTCAGGCACGCGCATGGCCTGCGATATGCATTTCAAGGATATGAAATTCACGCCGAACATCCGGCTGGAGCTGGGAAGCAATGAAGCCATCAAGGAAGCCGTCGCCAGTGACCTCGGCATCGGTGTGATCTCCATTCACGCCATTCATGATTACCCCCATCAAACCGACATCACCGTGCTGGATGTGACGGGATTTCCCATTCATGCCAACTGGCACATCGTCACGTCCAAGGGCAAAAAGTTATCGCCCATTGCCAGCATTTTTCATGATGAGCTGCTGCTTGAGGGGCAACGACTTTCCGCCAGGCACCCCACCGACGACCCTGTGTTCGCTGTGGCAACCTGAGCGATTCATCCGGGCTTCAGGCACTTTTACCAGCAGGCGCTGGTCATCAAGTACATCTCCCTCCGCGGAAAGCATGCGATGCCCGATACCCCGCTTGATGAATGTACGGTCCAGCTCAACGACGCCCTTGGCGCCGAATTGCATGGCGACATGGCGCTCTCTGCCGAAGCTGCGCGGCTGCGCTATGTGAATGACGGCACGCCCGGCTTTGCCCGCAAGCGCACGGCCAAGGGCTTTCGTTATGTGGACCGGCAAGGCCGCCCCTTGCATGACAAAACGCATCTGGCGCGCATCCGGGCACTCGCCATTCCGCCCGCCTGGCAACAGGTGTGGATATGTCCGTATGCCAATGGGCATATCCAGGCCACCGGGATAGACGCCAAGGGCCGCAAGCAGTATCGCTACCACAAGGAGTGGCGCGCCATTCGCGATGAAGCCAAATATGCGCATATGCTGGATTTCGCCCTGCATCTGCCGCTGATACGCGAACAGGTAGATGCGGACCTTGCCAGGCCAGGCTTGTGCCGGGAGAAAGTGCTGGCGCTGGTCATCGCCCTGCTGGAAAAAACCATGATACGCGTGGGCAATGATGAATACGCCCGCACCAACCGCTCTTTTGGCCTCACCACGCTGCGCAACCGCCATGTGGATGTGCAAGGCGGCCGCATCGCCTTTCACTTCCGCGGCAAAAGCCGGGTAGAGCATGCCATCGAGTTGCAGAACGCCAGGCTCGCAAGACTGGTGCGCAAGATGAAAGACCTGCCCGGGCAAGCGCTGTTCCAATATGTGGATGATGCGGGCGAACATCATGCGGTAAGTTCATCGGACGTGAATGCCTATCTCAAAAGCATCACTGGACGCGACTACACCGCCAAGGATTTCAGAACCTGGTCTGGCACCTTGCATACCTTTCAGTCGCTCACCACGCTGGATGCCTTTGAAAACCAGACCCAGGCCAAAAAGAATGTGGTGCAGGCCATCACCGAAGCCGCCCGCAAGCTGGGCAACACCCCCACCATCTGCCGCAAATGTTATGTGCACCCGCTGATTATCGAGACCTATATGGCCGGGAAATTACTGGCGGCCGTGGAGCTGGAAACCACGGATAAGGATGCGCCCTGGGCGCTGGATGCCATTGAGCGGCACGTGCTGCATTTGCTGCAACACCAGATCGCCGATGCACGAAAAAGCGAGGCGGCCTGACGAGGGTTGAGTTGCTGGATTGGGCTGCTTCAACATGCCCGGCAGCCCGGGCCGAAAGCCTTAACGGATATCCCACCAGGTGGGCAGCAGGGCGCGCACCTCGGCTTGCGAATAGCGGTCATCAATCAGGTAGATGGCCCCCGTGTCCTCCCGCGTGCGAATCACACGGCCCGCGGCCTGTACCACTTTCTGCAGGCCGGGGTAGAGATAGGTGTACTCATAACCCGCGCCAAATATTTCTTCCATGCGTTCCCGCATCTGCTCGTTTACCTCGTTGATCTGCGGCAAGCCTATGGTGGCGACAAAGGCGCCCACCAGCCGATCACCCGGCAAATCGATGCCCTCGCCGAAAGCGCCGCCCAACACGGCAAATGCAATGCCTTCTGAGGTTTCAGTAAAGCGATTGATAAAGGCTTCCCTGTCCTGCTCCGTCATCATGCGCGATTGCTGCCGCACCGGAATATCGGGATAACGCTCGGTGAATAGCGCGTATACCTGCTGCAGATAATCAAAGCTGCTCACGAACAGCAGATAGTTGCCCGGCCGGGCTTTGTATTGTTTGGCCATGAGCTGGGCTATCGGCATCACCGAGTGGCGCCGCCGCAGGTAGCGCGTGGAAATATGCGTCACCAGCCGCACATCCAGCTGCTCCGGGCTGAATGGCGATGGCACATCGATAAACGGCGTTTTATCCGGCAGGCCCAGCATGTCACTGTAAAAATGCGAGGGGCTGAGCGTAGCGGAAAACAGCGTGGCCGATTGCGCGGCGTCAAAGCGCGTCTTGAGAAATGGCGCGGGCACGATATTGCGTATGCACAGCACGGTGTTTGCCTGCAACAGATTAGCGCGCCCCTCTTTCAGCGTGATATCGAACATGGAATGTGGGCCAAAGGCATCGGCCAGCGTGACAAACTGCAGCGCATCAAAATAGAAATTCAGCAGGCTGGCGGCGTTATCGGTCGGGTGCAGCGCCAGATAATCGGTGATGCGCGTGACTACCCGCTGCAGGGAAAGCTCAAAGTCTTCCTCAATCGCCGGATAGACTTCATACGGCGCCACCTGCGGCTGCACCATGCTGCTCCAGGCCTGGCTGAGTTTTTCCAGCGGCGTTTTCAGCGACTTGGGGGCTTCCTGCCGCATGGCTTCAAACGCCTGCTGATCCAGCTCGGCGCTATACATCTTGCGGCCGCGCTCTATCATGTTGTGCGCCTCATCCACCAGGATACTGACGCGCCATTCATTCATCACCGTGCCCGCATACAGCACGGCATAAAGATCAAAGTAGTAGTTGTAATCGCCCACCACCACATCACTCCAGCTCACCAGATCCTGCGCCAGATAATAGGGGCAGATCTGATGTTGCCGCGCTACCGCCGCCAGTGCCTCGCGGTCCATCATGCCGCGCTCAAGTGCTTGTATGCGCGCTTGCGGCAAGCGATCGTAAAAACCCTTTGCCAGCGGGCAGGAATCCCCATGGCAGCTTTTGTCAGGATGTTCGCAGGCTTTTTCGCGCGCCACCAGTTCCAGCGTGCGCAAGCTGAGGTCAGGGTTGGCCGCGTGAATCACATGAATGGCATCGAGCGCCAGTTTGCGCCCGGAGGTTTTCGCGGTGAGAAAGAAAATCTTGTCCAGCTTCTTTTCCGGCATGGCTTTCAGTAGCGGGAAAAGTGTTCCCAGCGTTTTGCCGATGCCGGTGGTGGCCTGCGCCATCAGGCATTTGCCCAGGCTCGCGGTCTTGTATACCGATTCCGACAGCACGCGCTGCCCGGTGCGAAAGGTGGGATGCGGAAACTGCAAGGCCGTAAGCTGCAGGTTGCGGCGCAAACGATGCGCCACCTCGCGGTCCGCCCAAGTGCGCAGCTGAGCACACTGCGCGTTGAAATACGCCGCCAGCGCCTCCGCCGTATAAAGCTCGCTTAGCGGCTCTTCCGTCTTGCTCGATACGTTGTAATACACCAGCGCGGTATTGATCTCGCGCAGCTCGCGCTCCTGCGACAGCAACGCGGCATATACCTTGGCCTGCGCCCAGTGCAGGAAGCGATGATTTTCCGGCATGCGCTCCAGCAGGCCCTTGAAGGTCTTGATCTCCTCCAGCTGGTTGAGCTCCGGGTCATAGCCATCTGCCCGGCCCCGCACAAAAATATTCTGGTATTCGCCGGTGAGCGCAATCTCGGTCTCGTAGCTGGCATTGCGGTTGGACGTGACCGAGGTATGCCCCATCATCCCCTCCAGCGCCGTGGGCGCAGGGGTAAAGCGCTGATCCAGATCGCCGCGACGGGCAACCAGATCGCACATGGCACGTACAGAAATAATGTACCGGAACGGATCCGCAGGATTTTCGGAAACGACCAGGCTGGGAGCGAGCTTAATGTTGAATCCTTGTGAGGTCAGGCAATGTGGAGGCCAGACGAGTGAAGATCACATCACGATTTTCCACCTGACTGGCGTGAGGTCTCATTGTATCGCGAAGCGAAGGAGGCATGCCCGCGATCCAGCCCGACAACACTACTCGACCTTGACGAAGCTGCCCTGCGGCTTGTCTTGCAACAGATTCAGCAAGTCCGCTGACTTCAATGCCAGCGCATAACCCAGCACGCCACTGCCGATCACCACCGTCTCATACGCAGAAACACTGCTATCCACCAGCACCCGCAAACCCTCAGGCAAAGCAATCGGCGGCACCGCGCCCACCACATACCCGGTCGCCTCCGGCACCTCGGCATACTCCGCCATGCGGCACTTGCGCTCCCCCAGAAAGTTACGCAACAAGGCCCAATCTGCCCGTCCACCACCGGCCACCGCCAGCAGGCAAAACCCGCTCTGTTCCCCTTTGAATACCACGCTACGCACCACCGACTGCGGGTCCAACCCCTGCGCAGAAAGCAATTCCTCAAGACTGCGGATGGGCTTTTTGTCTTCGCTAAGGGGAATTTCGATGATCTTGAAATCGATGCCTTTGCTTTCCAGCAAGGCAGTGACATTGGATTGAATCGACATGCTCGTGTGTTCCTTTCAAATTGCCAGATAGCGTTGTTTCATGCGTCGCCAACACCGGTGGGATGTGTTGTCTGCCCCATCCAGGCTCGGCCAGGCATTTATCGTAACATCCCGATTGTACTGCTGCCTTCCTCTAAGACGTGTCACGTAAAAGCTTCCGCAGTTGACATTGCCCGCAAAGTTTGATGAACTGACCGCCGTCATTAAAAGGCAAACCTGCTGAAAGGCAGGGACGCAAAGTTACCGGTCTAAGGGCATCAGCCTAAGACAGCGGGACCGCCGTTTACCGCAAGGGTGAATGTATCCGGCGTTTTTCACTTTTCATGATGTGCCCAAGCAGACGATGGCAAACGACCACCATGGCCTGGGGGAAGTATTGTCATATGGATGACCTTGCCCCGACGGTGGTCATGCCTAACCAGATACGAAAGTATTAAGTGATCAGCAGAATAAAAACACGCCATCAGCATGCCGCAGAGCACACCGCGGCTCGCCCCACCCGACGAAGACCAGCGCCATCTTTTCATTCAAGTGTTTGCCAACCGCCATGCCACATTTAAAAAACCTACCCATGCAATTCCGGCTCCTCTCCAGACTGCTCAAAGGTGATTTTTTGTCATACCCGCAGGAGCCGCACAACCTGCGCGTGAGACTGTTGCTGGCCATCGGCGCCTGGTCACTGATCATCCTGGGGGGTACTTGGGGGGTGTATTACCTGTGTCATGCAAAATGGCTGTTAATGGCATGCCATCTGTCACTCGTCAGCCTCGGCTTGTATGCCCTGAGGCTAATCAACGCCGGGCGCGAGCGGTTTGTCGCCATCTGCATGGCGCATGGATTATTCGTCATCATTTCGATGATCTGCATTCTGGATGTGCCCATAGAGAATGCGGTCAGGTCAGTGCACATGTATTTTCTGCCGGTGGCCGCGGGTGCTTCCCTCATCTTTCGCAAGGACAATCTCTATTTAAGGCTGATTCTGCCCTTCATCATACTGGCGGCCTGCCTTGCCTTCGGGCCATCCCACATCGGCATTACACGGCCAGACTTGATTGCTGATCAGGAAATCCGCTCGATCGGGGCGTGGATCAACAACCTGGCCGCCCTCGCGATTCTGGGCGTGGCGCTCATCGTCATGCAGACCGACATCACCATTCGCAACTCGCTTTACGCCGACATGCGCGAAGCCCTGGCGAAAGGCCATTTCTGCTTGCACTATCAGCCCCAGGTGGATGCCGAGGGGCATATTTTCGGAGCCGAAGCGCTCCTGCGCTGGCAACACCCGACGCGCGGCATGATACCGCCCGGCGTATTCATCGCCGTGGCAGAAGAAACTGGCCTGATCCAGCCCATTGGCACCTGGGTACTGAAAGAAGCCTGCGCCCAATTGGTAAAGTGGTCGAAAGACCCGCAGACGGCACATCTCAGCATCGCCGTAAATGTCAGCGCATCGCAGCTCAGGCAACCCGACTTTGTGCAGGAAGTCATCGAGATCGTCACGCGCAGCGGCGCCACGCCCGCCCACCTGAAACTCGAACTCACCGAAAGCATGCTGGCAAAGGATGTCGACACCACCATCCAGAAAATGAAAGCCCTGCGCGCCTTCGGCATCAGCTGGTCACTGGATGACTTTGGCACCGGCTACTCCTCACTCAACTACCTCAAGCACCTGCCGTTTGAGCAGCTGAAGATAGACCAATCCTTTGTGCGCGACCTGCTGACCAACGAAAGTGACAAGGCGATTGTGGAAACCCTGGTCGTGCTCAGCAAAAACCTCAACATGATGCTGATTGCAGAAGGCGTGGAAACCACCGAGCAGCTGAACTACCTGCTAAATAAAGGTTGCATGAAATACCAGGGGTATCTGTTCAGCAGGCCCCTGCCGATTAATACGTTTGAAGAGTTCCTGCCCGCATTTCATGCATCCAAGGCTTACATGCAACTCAAGGCGCAACTGACATTGCTTTAGGACGGATGGTGCCATCTACAACCTCACTGCCAACCGGTAAAATAGCATCTGAAGTGTATAGCCATGACTCATGGCCATACACTACCGCAAGAAAAAGACTCACCCCTCTCTTGAAAAAACCCACCCTCGCCCTTATTATTAGCACTCTATAGGGTTGAGTGCTAAACATTATCCTGACCCTACCCGAATACTGATCAACCCAATGTCAAAAAATGACTTTATTAAGGAGAGTAACTCATGGCAATTCGTCCTTTGCATGACCGCGTGATTGTTAAGCGCTTGGAAGAAGAACGTAAAACAGCATCCGGCATCGTCATTCCAGATACTGCTGCAGAGAAGCCCGATCAAGGCGAAGTGATCGCTGTTGGTCCTGGCAAGAAAGATGACAGCGGCAAGGCTATCGCTCTGGATGTGAAAGTGGGCGACAAGGTGTTGTTCGGCAAGTATGCAGGCCAGGCTGTGAAGGTTAACGGCGAAGAAGTGCTGGTGCTGCGTGAGGAAGACATTCTGGGCGTTGTGGAAGCTTAATTGCGACGCATCCCTTAACCGAATCTAGATTCAGGAGAATTAACAATGGCTGCAAAACAAGTAATTTTTGGCGATGAGGCACGTGCCAAAATCGTTAACGGTGTGAACATTCTGGCAAATGCCGTTAAGGTAACGCTGGGCCCTAAAGGCCGTAACGTGGTGCTGGAGCGCTCTTTCGGCGCCCCTACCGTGACCAAGGACGGTGTATCCGTTGCCAAGGAAATCGAGCTGAAGGACAAGCTGGAAAACATGGGCGCGCAACTGGTGAAGGAAGTGGCTTCCAAGACTTCCGACAACGCTGGTGACGGCACCACGACCGCTACCGTACTGGCTCAAGCCATCGTGCGTGAAGGCTTCAAATACGTTGCTGCCGGTTTTAACCCAGCTGACCTGAAGCGTGGTATCGACAAGGCTGTTGTGGCCATCGTGGAAGAAATCAAGGCGATCTCCAAGCCAACCACCACCAGCAAGGAAATTGCTCAAGTGGGTTCCATCTCCGCCAACTCGGATGCTGACATCGGCCAGATCATTGCGGATGCCATGGACAAGGTAGGCAAAGAAGGCGTGATCACCGTGGAAGACGGTTCCGGCCTGGAAAACGAGCTGGACGTGGTTGAAGGCATGCAGTTTGACCGCGGCTACCTGTCTCCTTACTTCATCAACAACCCAGAGCGTCAAATCGCCCTGCTGGAAAATCCATTCGTGCTGCTGCACGACAAGAAGATCTCCAACATTCGTGACCTGCTGCCAGCCCTGGAGCAAGTAGCGAAGTCTGGCCGTCCTCTGCTGATCATTGCAGAAGATATCGAAGGCGAAGCACTGGCTACCCTGGTAGTGAACAACATCCGCGGCATCCTGAAGACTGTGGCTGTCAAGGCTCCTGGCTTTGGTGACCGTCGCAAGGCCATGCTGGAAGATATCGCCATCCTGACCGGCGGTACCGTGATTGCTGAAGAAGTGGGCCTGAAGCTGGAAAGCGTGACCCTGAACGACCTGGGCCAAGCCAAGCGTATTGAAGTGGGCAAGGAAAACACCACCATCATCGACGGTGCTGGCGTTGAAGACACCATCAAGAGCCGCATTGACCAGATCAAGAAGCAAATCGAAGACGCTACCAGCGACTACGACCGTGAAAAACTGCAAGAGCGCGTAGCCAAGCTGGCTGGCGGTGTTGCTGTGATCAAGGTTGGCGCGGCTACCGAAATCGAAATGAAGGAAAAGAAAGCACGTGTGGAAGATGCATTGCACGCTACCCGCGCTGCTGTTGAAGAAGGTATCGTGGCTGGCGGCGGCGTTGCTCTGCTGCGTGCTCGCGCTGCCATCAAGGAACTGAAGGGCGACAACGCTGATCAGGACGCCGGTATCAAGATCGTGCTGCGCGCGATTGAAGAGCCTCTGCGCCAGATCGTGGCTAACGCTGGTGACGAGCCATCTGTGGTGGTTAACAAGGTACTGGAAGGCAAGGGTAACTACGGTTACAACGCTGCCAACGGCACTTACGGTGACCTGGTTGAACTGGGCGTTCTGGACCCCGCCAAGGTAACCCGTTCCGCACTGCAAAATGCAGCTTCTGTTGCATCCCTGATTCTGACCACCGATGCACTGGTGGCAGAACTGCCTAAGGAAGACGCGCCTGCGATGGGCGGCGGCGACATGGGCGGTATGGGTGGCATGGGCGGCATGATGTAATCAAGCCCTGATGCAGAGGCTGCAAGCCTCGCCATCAAAGTAAAAAGCCCCGGGAAACCGGGGCTTTTTTTATGGTCAGTGGCAATGGCCTGAGCGACATGTCCCGTCACCCCATCGTCATGACATCAGCCTTGCATCGCGATGCTGACTCAGGGCGCCGGATTTGACGATGAACTGGCTGCCCCCTGTTTCTGGATGGCAATGACCATCAGCACCCCGTTCAGCCGCTCGGCACGAAACACCACCTGATCGCCTTCAGCCAGACCATTCAGCATGGCTTTATCCTGCGCGACAAACACCATGGTCATGCCCGGCATCCCCAGATTTTTGATATCGCCATGGCGCAGCGTGATAGTGCCTTGCTCCAGATTGATCTTGCGCACTTCGCCTGGGGTAGCGCTGATGTCGGCCTCTGCGGTAGCCGTCGCCGGTGCATCATGCGTCACTCCTTCATGCGCGAATACCGTTAGCGGCAAGGCCATCATGCCGATCAGGTTAAAAGTCCATAAAACACGCTTCCCAGTTTTGCTCATCCGTAACATCCCTTCAGATTAATGCTGCATGTGGTCGCCAGGTTTGCGCACCTGCACTTCAACACCACCCTGGGCATCGTTGTCTGCGGGACGCTCAACTGGCGGAAGATCATTTTCCACTTCCCAGGCCACGGTACCGGCGGGATGCTGGTAGTGGCCGGGGTCGCGATAATCATGTTTGGCGATGCCCTTGCGGATTTTGACGGTGGTAAACATGCCGCCCATTTCCACCCCTCCAAACTGGCCCTGGCCCGACATCATCGGCAGGGTGTTATCCGGCAGTGGCATTTGCATCTCGGCCATCTCCGCCATGCCGTGCTGACCCATGGCCATGTAATCCGGCAACAAGCCTTGCAGCTGTTGTTTCAGATCGCGCTGCTCCACGCCCAGCATGGTGGGCACCTCATGCCCCATGGCATTCATGGTGTGATGGCTTTTGTGGCAATGAAACGCCCAGTTGCCCGGCGCATCCGCCTTGAATTCCAGTGCCCGCATCTGGCCCACGGCAATGTCGGTCGTCACCTCGGGCCAGCGCGCGCTGGGCGGCACCCAGCCACCATCGGTACCCGTCACCATGAACTCGTGCCCATGAATATGAATGGGATGATTGGTCATGCTGAGATTGCCCACGCGAATGCGCACGCGGTCGCCCTGATTCACCACCATGGGGCTGATCCCCGGAAACACCCGGCTGTTAAAGGTCCACAGATTGAAATTCAGCATGGTGTTAATGCGCGGTGTGTAGGCACCGGGGTCGATATCGTAGGCATTGATCAGGAACACAAAATCGCGGTCCACCGCCATGGTGGCGGGGTTTTTCGGATGCGTGACCCAGAAGCCCATCATGCCCATCGCCATCTGCGTCATTTCATCGGCATGCGGGTGATACATAAAGGTGCCTGCGCGTTGCGCGACAAATTCATAGGCAAAGGTCTTGCCGGGCTTGATACCCGGCTGGGTCAGACCGGTGACGCCATCCATGCCATTGGGCAGGCGCTGGCCATGCCAGTGCATGGAAGTATGCTCGGGCAGACGGTTGGTGACATAAATGCGCACGCGGTCACCTTCCACCACTTCGATGGTCGGGCCGGGGCTCTGGCCGTTGTAGCCCCACAAATGCGCTTTCATGCCGGGCGCCAATTCGCGCACTACCGGCTCGGCCACCAGATGAAACTCCTTTACGCCATTGCGCATGCGCCACGGCAAGGTCCAGCCATTGAGCGTGACGACCGGGTTATATGGGCGGCCAGTATCCGGCATGCGTGGCGCCTGGGTGTCGGCATCGCTCACCGAGATGATCTCCGGTAACGCCGCCATGGCGACCTTGCTGACCGTGGCGACGGTAGCGGCTACCCCGGCCAGACTGGCCCCTTTGAGAAAATCACGCCTAGACACCATATCGTTATCCTGTCCTGTTGATCACTTGCGCCTGGGTTGAGCTGGCTTTATTGGGCGACCATAGCCGGACCTGGCGCGGAAAAATCCGGCTTGCCGATCAAGGCCATTTCCATATCGCTTTGCGACAGCCAGAAATCGCGCAAGGCTTCGATGTAGCTATTCACACTGGCAATCTGCGCCCGCGCATCCGCCAGCAAATCAAACACGCTGACCAGCATGCCGTTATAGCGCAGCTGGTTTTCTTCGGCGATTTTCTGACGGATAGGCACCACACTATCGCGATAATGCCGGGCAATATCGTAGCTGGCACGGTAACGCCCATAGCCCTCACGCACTTCTGATCTGGCTTCCACCGCCACCTGTGCCAGCTGGTTCACGACCTGCATGTAGGTGGATTCCGCCCTCGCCACGCGAGCACTGCCCCAGTCAAACAGGGGAATCTCCAGCGAAATCTCCACCCCATTTTTGTAGGGATCCGAGCGCCGTCCTTCCAGCACGCGGGCAGGGCCCAGCTCCAGCACATTGATAAACCGCGTGGTTTTGGTAAGGCCCAATTGACCGGCCAGGGCTTCGGTTTGCAGCTTCATCATCTGCACATCCATGCGCTGTTGCAAAGCAGTCTGCTCCAGATTGGCCGCCTCTTCTGCATGCGCGGGCAAATCCGGCATGCGCTCGGGCAAGGTGTAATGCGTGTGATCCAGGCCCATCAAGCGGGTGAGTTGCTCGGTGGCCTGCAAGCTGGCCTGGCGGGCACGGCTTGCGCCTAACGTGGCATCGGCATAAAAGCCCTGTTCACGCGCTTCATCCAGTGTGCTCCAGTTGCCGGCCTGCTTCATGCGTTGCGCCAGCGTGGCACTGGTCTCGGCTGCCCGCATCACCTGCTGCATGTAGCGTTCGGATTGCGCGGCAGCCAGCGCGGTGAAATACGCTTTGCGGGTAGCCGTCGCCAGTCGCAATACCTCCAGCGATACCTGACGCTGGGTTTGCTCAAAGCGGCGACGCTCGATGGCAGTGGCCTTGGGCATGGTCACCAGCGAAAAGATATTGAAGGTCAGCGCCTGTTCGATCTTGTATTCGCCGTCACGGCTGGCGCGCAGCATGGAGAAACGCGGATTGGGCAAGCGGCCGGCCTGCACCAGGTCAGCCTCTGAAATACCCAGCTCGGCATACGATGCCTGCAGGCCACGGTTATTCAGCAAGGCAATCTGCACGGCATCGTCCACGCTGATGGGCTGCTGCAACAATTCCGCGATACGCGCATCCAGGGCGTGGCGCTCGTCTTCAGATTTGACCCAGCGTATCTCCTTGCCGGTTTTGGCTTTCACCGTGGAAGCCACCTGATCAAATCCACCATCACGCGAAAATGTGGCGCAGCCGGGCAACAGGCTGACAAACATCAGGGGCAGCAACAGCCGCACACTTGCCATGCGTATCATGTCAGCGCGGGGCGAGCGGATAGACGGGGACAATTTCATGCTGACCAGCATGGCATGGCCCGCCCAACAGCCAGCTGACACCCAGATTACATTTTTGTCATCTTGCTGCCAGGCAGCATGGTTTGCGGCACAATCACTGTCTACACCACAACCTGACCACTCCATGCGAATTCTTGTAGTCGAGGATGAACACAAAACCGGCGAGTATTTGCGCAAAGGCCTGACCGAGGCAGGATTTGTCACGGACCTGGTTCATGATGGCCTGGATGGGCAGCATATGGCGCTGGCTGAACACTACGACCTGATCATTCTTGATGTCATGCTGCCGCGCGCCAGTGGCTGGCAGATCATCGCTGCCCTGCGTGAGGCGGGCAATCATACGCCCGTGCTTTTTCTGACGGCGCGCGATCTGGTTGAAGACCGGGTAAAAGGCCTGGAACTGGGCGCGGATGATTACCTGGTCAAACCGTTTGCCTTTTCTGAATTGCTGGCCCGCATACGCACGCTGTTGCGTCGCGGCAGAACGCGCGAAGCCGATGTGCTGCAGGTCGCCAATCTTGAAATCGATGTGCTGCGGCGGCGCGTGCAGCGCGATGGCAAAAAAATCGAGCTCACGGCCAAGGAGTTTGGGCTGCTGGAATTGCTGGTACGTCGCCGTGGCGAAGTGTTATCGCGCTCGCTGATTGCCTCGCAGGTGTGGGACATGAATTTTGACAGCGACACCAATGTGATCGAGGTGGCCATGCGGCGCCTGCGCGCCAAGATTGATGATCCGTTCGAGCCCAAGCTGATTCACACCGTGCGTGGCATGGGCTACGTGCTGGATGTGCCCGAGGCATCCTGAACATGCACGCCTCCATCATTACCCGCATCACCCTGATTTTTGCAGCGCTCTCCACGGTGGTCATGATCGCCATCGGGGCGATTGCCAGCTACGCGGTCGGTAGCCACTTTGCCGAAGAAGACCTGATCGAAATAGAAGGCAAGCTTGAACTCATCCATCATGCATTGAACTCGGCGCCAGAGATGGAAGGGCAACCTCTGCCACAGCGCCTCAACGACGCGCTGATCGGCCATCACGCTCTTTCTGTCATGGTCTATCGCCCGGACAAGCAGCTGATCTATCGCTCCATGGAGGCCAGCTTCCCTTCCGGGTTGCTGCTTCCGAATCCGCCGGCTTATGCTCCGCGTAGCGCGCATCTGCAGCGCTGGCAGCAAAACGGGCACGCCTATCGCGGCCTGGTGGTGCAGTTTCCGGCAAGCGCTCAGCGCACTTCCTTGAATGTGGCGATTGCCGTCGATATTGGTCACCATGACCATTTCATCCATCACTTCCAGCGTTCCTTGTGGCTTTATCTCACCACCGGCATTCTGTTTCTGGTGGCGGTCGGCTGGATCGCGGCCCGCCGTGGCTTGCGGCCGATTCGCGACTTCGTGCGCATGGCGGGCAATATCTCGGCCAGCCGTCTGGGTGAAAGAATCGACGTCACCTCCCTACCGCGTGAGCTAGTCGAGCTGGGGGTATCGTTCAACGCCATGCTGCAGCGTCTGCAGGAGTCCTTTCTCCGGCTATCCGAGTTTTCATCCGATATTGCCCATGAGCTGCGCACGCCGGTCAGCAACCTCATGACGCAAAGTCATGTGGCGCTCTCCCAGGCGCGTTCGGCGGGGGAATATCAGGAGATTCTCTATTCGAATATTGAAGAGTATGAACGGCTCTCGCGCATGATTGCGGACATGCTGTTTCTGGCCAAGGCAGACAATGGCTTGCTGGTACCGCATCGCGAAACCATGGATGTGGGCATGGAAATTGATGCCGTCATTGAGTTTTACGAGGCGCTCGCGGCTGAAAAACAGCTGTTGGTCAGCCGCCATGGCACCGCCACCTTGGCCGGAGACCGGCTGATGATACGCCGCGCTTTCAGCAACCTGCTCTCCAACGCCGTGCGCTACACCCCGGTGGGGCAGACCATTACGATCACCATCCAGAATGCCAATACCGAATGGATAACAGTCTGGGTGGACAATGCCGGCGAGCCTGTCCCGGAAGACGCATTGGCGCGGCTATTTGACCGCTTTTATCGGGTGGACCCATCGCGCCAGCGCGAAAGCGAAGGCACAGGCCTGGGGCTTGCCATTACCAAGTCGATAATCGAAGCGCATGGCGGCAACATTCGTGCATTGTCCCTGGACCACTCCATGCGATTTGAACTCAACCTACCCAGCGCCTGAGATGATCCATCTCTCGTAAAAAAGCGCTTCAGGGCATAATCGCCAACGGTCTGCACAGGCTGATATCTATGCAGCTCATCCATTTCAGGCCATACTTACACGTATAAATAAAGAACGGGCGCTTACGGGTAACCCGTCATGTTTGATTGACTAGGGGTTGTTAAATTTACCGTTTCGCATCATTTCCAGGCCTCCACTGCGGCCGCCTTGATTCTTTGCTACTGGCATGGCTGGGTTTTGCCTGCCTGCTGCTAACGAGCCAGATCAGCCATGCCGCCGCCAGCGATGACATCGCACGCGGCAAACAGGTGGCGCAAATTGTGTATGGCATCGTCAGCTATACCCGCTGGCCTGCGCCATTTCCTGAACTCCAGCTATGCATTACCGGCAACTCGCGCTATGCCGATGCCTTGATAGCGGGCACACCCAACCCCATGCACCCCCGCATTACGGTCCGCCAGCTTGGCCTGCATACCCCCGAAGCCGTGGCCCAATGCCAGATTGCCTACATAGGCACCATGGAAAACAGCGAGCGTGAATCGCTGCTGACCCAACTCATCGGCCAGCCAGTACTCATCATCAGCGAACCGCCGCCTTCGTGCAGCGCAGGTGGCATGTTCTGCCTGCTGTTCCGGGAAAACAATGTCTACTTCGAGGTCAATCTTGATACGATTGCGCGCAGCGGTTTGCGTGTACACCCCAATGTACTCCAGTTAGGAAAGCGCCAATCTTCGCCATGACCATTTCCCGCTCTTCACTCCCAGGACTGGATCAGGTATTGCGGCGCGCGCATCTAAGTGTGGCGCTGATCGCGGTCATTTCCTCCGGGCTTACCCTCACGCTAGCCGGCATCTATGCCTTGCAGGCGTATGCCACGCAAAACATGCAGCTGGTCGCGCGCTCCCTGAGCTATACGGTCGAAGCAGCCGTCGTGTTCAACGATGCGCTGGCGGTGCAGGAAGCCCTGGACAGGGTCGGAAAACGCGAAGATGTTGCCGAGATTCGTGTGGTCGGACGCAGCGGCATGCCGCTGGCAAGCTGGAAACGGCGGGAGACCGGCCCGTTTGTGCAGCTCGAAAACTGGCTGGCGAGCATCGTCATGCCTGAACCTTATTACTATCCGGTCACCCACGACAATATCACCATTGGCCGTATTCGACTGGTGCCCCACAGCCGCCTCCTGGTGCAATATCTGATGACGGGTGTGGCCAGCGTGCTGGCCTGCATGGCATTCAGCACCTTGCTGGCACTAGCCTTCTCGCGGCGCATGCATGCGGGCATTTCAGGTCCACTGAGCAAGCTTGCTGATACCGCCCACCGCGTACGCCAATATCGCAGTTTTGGTTTACGCGCCCCTGCCGCCGATATTGCAGAGCTCGATCAGCTGAACCAGGACTTCAATGCCTTGATGGATGAGCTCGCCACCTGGCAACGCCATGTAGAACGCGAACATGACACTCTGGCCTATCGCGCCAATCATGACAGCCTGACCGGACTGTGCAATCGGGGATTGCTCGAATCCGAACTTGAGCATGCTGTGCGCGATGCCCGCTTCCACAACAATTCAATAGCACTGATGTTCATGGATGGTGATCACTTCAAGGAAATCAACGATACTTATGGGCATGGCGCCGGTGATGAAGTCCTCAAGATCATGGCGCTACGCATCAGCGGCCAGTTGCGCGAGAGTGATATTGTGGCCCGCTTGGGAGGAGATGAGTTTGCAGCACTGCTGAAGCCCATCAAGCACCCCGAGGATGCGGTGCATATCGCCGAAAAAATCGCCATCCAGATGCAATCTCCCATCACGCTGCCAAGCGGCGAAAAGGTCACCAGTTCGGTCACCATCGGCATCGCGCTCTACCCTGATCATGCCCGCACCGCACAAGAACTGCTGGCGGCGGCAGACGAAGCCATGTACCGCGCCAAGGATCAGGAGCGTGGCAGCTGGGCCATGGGTTTGTAATTACAGGTTCATAAGAATTGATAAATAAAAGCCATTGATAAGGCTTGGTTTGTGAGCGGACGGGGCTTTCCAACATACAGGGGTATCTGAAGACTCTATCCATGACGAGGTTTAAATTGCATTCTTTGTTACGTTCCATCCTAACTTATGCCATGTTGGCAGTTTCTTTCTCCATGACATTGACTGCCTGCCAGTCCACCCCACCCGCTGAGCCAGTACAGGAAAGCCTGCGGCAAAAGCAGATTCGTACCCTGCAGGAGCAAGGCTTTATACAGACGGATGAAGGCTGGGAACTCAGCTTTGCCGATAAACTGCTGTTTGATAGCAACCAGTATGTGCTGAATGATAAAAGTCGCGCTGTTGTCACCAAAGTGAGCAAGGCACTGCTCTCGGTGGGCTTGGTCAAGATGCGCATTGAAGGCCATGCCGACAAGTCAGGACGCGATGCCTACAATACGCAGCTTTCGGAGCAGCGCGCCAACGCGGTGGCCGACGCTTTCACCCAGACCGGCATTCCGCGTGAAGGTCTGCTCGTGCGCGGCATGGGTACGCAAAAGCCGATTGCGGATAACGCCACCCCTGAGGGAAGGGCTGAAAACCGGCGCGTGTGCATTATTATTGTCACGGATTAACGCATCAGCCTGCCCCATGACAGGCCCTCATGCGGGCCTGTCATGGGACATCAAGCCTGGGCAAGAAGACCTTGTTACATTTTTTTACAATTTAATCTTGCCCGAGGTATAATCAGTTCCAGAAACGCTTCCGCGCCGGAATCCGCGAGGATTTACAAGAGCGACAGGCAAAAAAAACCCCGATTAAAGGGGAGTAAAATCGGGGATCAAGCAGCCTCATCAGATAAGGCTTCCCGCTCAGGGAGGAGAAGCGGGAGATGACTTGCGCCATCTGCAAAGTAAGACGAAGTCACTCGCGTTTAGTTCCGACAATTTCTAAAATTGTCAGACATGATCCCCGATTTTTCATTTTTTAACATTCCCAGCCCTACCCTCCGGTTTTAGGTTCTCTTCCCCAGTGTGACCTGCGATAATTAGCGCATGAACGCACAACACCCCTCTACCTCCCTGCTCGAAGGCCTGAACGACAAGCAACTTGAGGCGGTCACCCTGCCGCACCAATCTGCCCTGATCCTTGCTGGCGCGGGCAGCGGCAAAACCCGGGTACTGACGACGCGCATTGCGTGGCTGATCCAGACCGGTCAAGTGTCGCCCAATGGTTTGCTGGCCGTGACCTTTACCAATAAAGCAGCCAAGGAAATGCTGACGCGGCTGTCCGCCATGCTGCCGATCAATGTGCGCGGCATGTGGGCCGGCACATTCCATGGTCTGTGCAACCGTTTGCTGCGTGCGCATCATCGCGAAGCCTTGCTGCCTGCCACCTTCCAGATTCTCGACACGGCCGATCAGTTATCCAGCATCAAGCGCCTGATGAAGCAGATGAATGTGGACGATGAAAAATTTCCACCCAAGCAGGTCATGGGCTATATCAACAGCTGCAAGGAAGAAGGCTTGCGGGCGAACGCCGTGGATGCCTATGACGCGCATTCCCAGCGCATGCGGGAGATTTTTGAAGAGTATGACCGTCAATGCCAGCGCGAAGGGGTGGTCGATTTTGCCGAGCTGCTGCTGCGCTGCTATGAGCTGCTGAGCCGCGATGCCAGCATACGCCAGCACTACCAGAGCCGCTTCAAATACATTCTGGTCGATGAGTTTCAGGATACCAATCGCCTGCAATACCTGTGGCTGAAGCTGCTGGCCGGAGCGGACAATTGCGTGTTTGCCGTGGGCGATGACGACCAGTCGATTTATGCCTTCCGCGGCGCGCGCGTGGGCAATATGCGCGACTTTGAGCAAGACTTCAATGTACGCAACATCGTCAAGCTGGAGCAGAACTACCGCTCCCACGGCAATATCCTGGATGCCGCCAACGCCATCATCACCCATAACCGCAACCGCCTGGGCAAGAACCTGTGGACCTCGGCTGGCAAGGGCGAGCCGATACGCGTGTATCAGGCGTACAACGATATTGATGAAGCCAACTTTATCGTCGACGAGATCAAATCCCTGCACAGCGAAGGCACCGAGCTAAGCGAGATCGCCCTGCTCTATCGCTCCAATGCCCAGTCTCGCGTGCTGGAGCATGCACTGTTTTCAGCTGGCCTGCCTTATCGTGTTTATGGTGGCCTGCGCTTTTTTGAACGCGCTGAAATCAAGCATGCGCTGGCCTATCTGCGCCTGATCGCCAACCCGAATGACGACACCGCATTGCTGCGCGTGATCAACTTCCCCACCCGCGGCATAGGCGCCCGTAGCCTGGAGCAATTGCAGGAAGCCGCCCGCGCCGAAGATTGCAGCCTGTGGCAGGCCGCCATCAACAAGATGGGCAATGGCCGCCCCGGCAAGGGCGTGGAAGGATTTGTCGCACTGATCCGGCAGATGGCGGAAGAAGCCACCGGGCTCACCCTGCCGGAAATGGCCGAGATTGCCACCACACTTTCCGGCCTGAGAACCCATTACCAGAATGAAAAGGAAGGCGAAGACCGCATCGCCAATCTGGATGAATTAATTTCGGCGGCCGTTACCTTCGTCAATAACAATCAGGATGCCGGCACGCTGACGGATTTCCTCACCTTTGCCAGCCTCGAAGCAGGCGAACATCAGGCAGAAGTCGGCCGCGATGCCTTGCAGCTGATGACCGTGCATGCCGCCAAAGGGCTGGAATTCCGCACGGTATTTATCAGCGGGCTGGAAGAAGGCCTGTGCCCGCATGAGCAAAGCCTGTACGAAACCAATGGCCTGGAAGAAGAGCGGCGCCTGATGTACGTGGCCGTGACGCGCGCGCGCCAGCGCCTTTACCTGAGCCACGCACAAAGCCGCATGCTGCATGGCCAGGTGCGCTATGGTATTTCATCGCGCTTTCTGGATGAAATACCCGAAGCCTTGCTGAAACGGCTGAATACCCGCGCCAGCCCTGGCCGCGGTGGCTATGGCGAGTCACCAGTACCACAAGCCGCCACCAGCAGCGAGCAGAAAAACAGCATGCCATGGAAAATAGGCCAAGCCGTAGCGCACAGCAAATTTGGGCAAGGCGTGGTCGTGAATTACGAAGGCAATGCCAACGACATGCGGGTGCAGGTAAACTTTGGCAGCGAAGGCATGAAATGGCTCATGCTGGAATACGCCAAGCTGGAAAAGGTATAAAACAAAAGGCCCGCTTATGCGGGCCTTTTGTTTGCAATGTGTGAGACTAAGGAGGAGCTGTGATGGCGGCGTCGCCACTCAGAATCTTATATGGCAGAGGGTTCCAATGTCTTTGCATCCAGCTTCTTGGCAAAGATGTCGCGATAGCTGACATATTGCAAACCCAGCATCAGCGAGGTCGCCAGCAGCAAAAAGGCCAGCAGTGTCAGCGAAGTCAGGATCAGGCCAACCGGTTTGATAATCGCGGTCACCAGCGCCACCACTATCCCCGTCGCCATCATGCAAAGTGCCAGGCCGGCAGTGAGCAGTATCCAGGCAAAGGTCAGTGACAACACACTGGTCAGGCAGCCCGCAATACTGGACTTGATGGCTTTCCAGACTGAGAACTGGTGATGCGCCACCAGCATGGGGGCAAACCAGGTCGACATGAAAATCGGCGTCATCAACACCAGCATCTTGATCGCCAGTGGCACGGCGCGTGTCGCCAGTGCCTCGGCATCGGCCTTGGCGTTTACCATATCATCCAGTGCCTGCATATCGCCCGAGGTCACATAGCTGATGAGGATGCCATACACCATGCAAGCGCCGCCCAGGGCCACCAGCTTGCCCAGTTGCGGCTTCACTTGTACCACGATGTCACTGAATTCGGTATCGCGTCCATAGTCGGCTTCGCGGTAGAGCGTCAGCGCCAGCACCAGGAAGAAGGGGCCCATGATTACTACCAGCAATTTCACGATCACAGGCAGGAAGACCATCGCTGGAATCACCATGAACAGCAACACATAGCTCAGGGCCACCAGCATCCACATGGCCGGATTCTGCCGGAAGATACCCAGGCAATCCTTTACCCAGTGGAATGCTTCTCTGGCGCTACGCTTGAACATGATGTCTTTCCCCCATTTGACTTTTCTTCGGCCGCCGCCTCAGGCGGGTAGCGGTCCTAGCACTGACGGTTCGGTCATGCGCTTGTGTAATATATTTCTGAAATGGCCCGGATCCTTGGCATGCGTCAGCTCCCCGGCACTCGGGAAATGCAGGTCATGCAAGCGTGATAACCAGAAACGCATGGCTGCCGTGCGCAACATGCCGGGCCACGCCTCAACCTCGGCTGCCGTCAGCGGGCGTATGGCATGGTACGCGCCCACCAGCGCCATGACCCTGGACTGGTCCAGGCTGCCATCGGCATGCACGCACCAGTCGTTCACGGCAATGGCCACGTCGTAAAGCAAGGCATCCTGGCAAGCATAGTAAAAATCAATGATGCCACCCAGTTCGTTGCCATCAAACAACACATTGTCGCGGAAGAGATCGGCGTGAATCACACCGCTTGGCAGATATTCCGAATCCGCCTCGGCCTCGAATGCCAGTTGCGCATCCAGCAAGGCTTTGTCTGCCGCCCGCAGTAAAGGAGCGACTTTGGCAGCGGTCTGTTGACGCCACTCGCCATCACGCAGGTTTTTCATGCCCGCAGGAAAGCTCAGGCCGGCCAGATGCATGTTTGCCAGCACACGGCCGATCTCAGCGCACTGCTCAGCAGACGGATGCTCAAGGGATTTGCCGCGCAGGCAACTCACCAGGGCCGCCGGTTTGCCATTCAGCTCGCCCAGGCTGGCACCCGCATGGTTTTTGACCGGGTGTGGACACGGAATGCCGCGCTCGGCCAGATGGGTCATGAGATCCAGAAAGAACGGCAGCTCTTCCGCCGTATTTTCTTCAAACAGGGTGAGTACATAACGACCAGTATCGGTCGTTACGAAATAATTGGTGTTGGTAATGCCGGAAGCGATGCCCTGCAGATCCCGCAGCTGGCCCAGCGGATAAGCTTCAAGCCAATGGCTGAGCTGCTCGAAAGTAACGGTAGTGAATACGGACATAACGCTTATCGTGAGATGGCGAAGAGATGAACTCTTCGCACCGGGATTCTAGAATCGGAACAATACCCACTTTGGAATGGAGATGGGTGGGGTTGGTCCATTGGAACGTGCCCAATCGCTTTGCTCGTCATCCTTGGTCAGGTAGTAAGGCACGCCATGTGCAGGCGTCACCTTCATCATGTAGAGCTCACCGTTCATGCGGTACTCTTCAATGGTGTCCTCACCCTTCTTGGTGATGGTGACTTCTGGCTCAGGCGTGTTTTCATAGCCTGGAGGCGGTGGCGCCTCTGGCAACGGTTCAAGATTCTTGGGCAGGTCCGCGGCATGGGCGAGCCATGGCAATACCAGTGCTAGAACAACTAAATGACGAAGCAGTCGCATAATCACCTCAGGCTTTGAGCCGCCTTCACAACGAAAGCGGCGGGATGAAGGCATTCTAGCAAAAACCACCCCAAGCCGGGAAAATGGATATGCAGAACTTGTCGCCTGGAAATCACAGATAAAGCTGAATTTGGCGCTCGGCTGGCGACAATTCGAAACCACGGGTTTCGTAGTGTTTGAAGATGGCTTCCACCACGGCGGCCGGATCATCAATCACCTGCACCAGATCCATATCATCCGGTGACACCATGCCTTCGGCCACCAGCGTATTGCGGAACCAGTCCAGCATGCCTCTCCAGAAAGGCTCATGCACCAGAATGATAGGAATCTTGCGCGACTTGCCGGTCTGTATCAGCGTCAGTGCTTCCATCAGCTCGTCCAGGGTGCCAAAGCCGCCGGGCATCACCACATAGGCCGAGGCGTATTTGACGAACATGACCTTGCGCATGAAAAAGTGATGGAAGGTCTGACTGATATCCTGATACTGATTGCCCTTTTGCTCGTGCGGCAATTCGATATTGAGGCCGATGCTGGGCGAACGGGCGTAATACGCGCCCTTGTTGGCCGCTTCCATGATGCCGGGGCCACCGCCCGAAATCACGCTGAAGCCTGCCTCGGAGAGCTGACGCGCGATTTCTTCCGTCAGCTGGTAATAGGGATGATCCGGTGCCGTGCGGGCACTGCCAAAAATCGAGACTGCCGGGGTTATCTGTTTCAGGCGTTCGGTGGCATCGACGAATTCTGACATAATCTCGAGTGCATGCCAGGCCTCGTGCGATGAACGTCGATGCTCGATCAGATCCGGGTCCATCAGTTTCGGGATTTTTTTTGCAGCAGACATGGGGCTTAACCTTGCGTGTTGAGGGCCTGGAAAAATGCGGGACTGGCGCATGGCATCCTGAATATCGGCATGCGTCAGAAGTCAGTTTATGAAGGCACCTTATGAAAACATTGTTATTGGTTGACGGCTCATCCTATCTTTACCGGGCGTTTCATGCCATGCCCGATTTGCGCAACAAGCAAAACGAGCCGACCGGCGCCATTCAGGGCGTGCTCAACATGCTGCGCCGCCTGCATAAAGATTATCCGGCCGATTATAGCGCTTGTGTGTTTGATGCCAAAGGCAAAACCTTTCGTGATGACATCTACCCCGAATACAAGGCCAATCGCGCCTCCATGCCGGATGATCTGCGCCTGCAGATAGAGCCGTTGCACACGGCCATTCAGGCCATGGGCTGGCCGCTGATTGTGGAAGACGGCGTGGAAGCCGATGACGTCATCGGCGCGCTGGCCAAGCAGGCCGAGCGCGAAGGCATGCGCGTCATCATCTCCACTGGCGACAAGGATATTTCGCAGCTGGTGAATGAGCACATCACCGTCGTCAACACCATGCGCGATGCCTTCCGCAAAACCGATGAAGTGCTGGACCCGGCAGGCGTCGAAGCCAAATTTGGCGTGCCGCCCAGCCTGATGGTGGATTATCTGATATTGATCGGCGACAGCTCGGACAATGTGCCTGGCGTGGAAAAAGTCGGCCCGAAAACCGCCGTCAAATGGCTGACCCAATATGGCTCGCTGGAAAACATCGTTGCGCATGCCGACCAGATTAGCGGCGTGGTGGGCGAAAACCTGCGCAAGGCCCTGCCCTGGCTGCCGACGGCGCGCGAGCTGATCACCATACGCTGCGATGTAGGCATACAGGAGAGCCTGGAGGATCTGGCCCCACGCCCGCAGGACCGCGAAAAGCTGATCGAGCTGTTTGACCGTTTTGAATTCAAGACCCTGCGCCGCGAGCTGGACCTTGCCGTTCCCGCCGCACAAGCCCCGCTGCCTGCTATGGCGGCACAGCCAGCAGGCAGCTCGGCGGATCTGTTTGCCGCCGCTGGCGTCACTACCCGCCAGTTTGAGACCATCCTCGAGGAAGCCAGCCTGCAACGCTGGCTGGATAAGATCAGCAGCGCGGCACTGGTGTGCTTTGATACCGAAACCACCTCGCTGGACCCGCTGACCGCCAAGCTGGTTGGCATGTCGTTTTCGATCAAGGCGGGCGAAGCCGCTTATCTGCCGCTGACGCATGACTACCCAGGCGCGCCGGATCAGCTGCCATTTGCCGCCACATTGGCGCGTATCAAGCCGCTGCTGGAAAACCCCGCCATCAAAAAAGTCGGGCAAAACCTCAAATACGACAAGCACGTGCTGGCCAACCACGGCATTGTGCTCAATGGCATTGCGCACGACACCCTGCTGCAATCCTATGTGCTGGAAAGCCACCGCACCCATGGCATGGATGATCTCGCCATGCGCCACCTCGGCGTGCAGACCATCACCTATGAACAAGTCGCGGGCAAAGGCGCCAAGCAGGTGTCGTTCAGTCAGGTGGCTCTGGAGCAAGCCAGCGAATACGCCGCCGAAGATGCCGATGTCACCCTGCAACTGCATGAAAATCTCTATCCGCAGGTAGCGGAAGATGCCAAGCTGGAATTCGTCTATCGACAGATCGAGATGCCGGTGCTGGATATCCTGTTTACCATCGAGCGTAATGGCGTGCTGATCGACAGTGACATGCTGAATCGCCAGAGCCATGAAATCGGCCAGAAGCTGATGGCGCTGGAACAACAGGCTTACGAACTGGCGGGCCAGCCTTTCAATCTGGGCTCGCCCAAGCAATTGCAGGAAATCCTGTTCGGCAAGTTGGGCATCAAGCCCCTGAAGAAAACCCCGAGCGGGACGCCTTCCACCGATGAAGATGTGCTGCAGGAACTGGCGCTGGATTACCCCTTGCCCAAGGTCTTGCTGGAATATCGCGGCCTCGCCAAGCTGAAATCTACCTACACAGACAAGCTGCCACGCATGATCAACCCGACCACCGGCCGTGTGCATACCAGCTACAGTCAGGCCGTAGCGGTGACCGGTCGCCTCTCCAGCTCGGACCCCAATCTGCAGAATATTCCGGTACGCACCGCCGAAGGCCGCCGCATTCGCGAAGCCTTTGTGGCGCCCGCGGGCGGGCACATCGTCTCCGCCGACTATTCGCAGATTGAGCTGCGCATCATGGCGCATTTGTCACAGGATGACGGCCTGTTGACCGCCTTTGCCGCCGGTGAGGATATTCACCGCGCCACCGCTGCCGAAATCTTTGGCGTGGAACGCGACGCCGTCAGCAGCGAACAGCGCCGTTACGCCAAAGTCATCAACTTCGGCCTGATCTACGGCATGAGTGCCTTCGGCCTCGCGCAAAACCTCGGCATCGAACGCCAGGCCGCGCAGAACTACATCGAGCGCTATTTCACCCGCTACCCCGGCGTGCGCGATTACATGCAAAACACGCGCGAGCGCGCCAAAGCCCAAGGCTATGTGGAAACCTTTTTCGGCCGTCGCTTGTGGGTGCCCGAGATCAACAGCCCCAACGGCATGCGCCGCGCCGGGGCCGAACGCGCTGCCATCAACGCCCCCATGCAGGGCACCGCAGCCGACCTCATCAAGCTCGCCATGATAGCCGTGCAAGGCTGGCTGGAAACCGAAAAGCTCGCCACCAAACTCATCATGCAAGTGCACGATGAACTGGTGCTGGAAGTACCGGATAACGAGCTGGCGCTGGTGAAGGAAAAACTGCCGCAGCTGATGCAAGATGTGGCAAAACTGGATGTGCCATTGCTGGCAGAAGTCGGGGTGGGGAGTAACTGGGAAGCGGCGCACTGATCGTTCAGCACGTGGTTCAGCACCACAGATGTCGGCAGGCGAAGATGGTTCGGCCCTAAGACTCCTCTGCCGGTGCCTCCGGACTATCGCCCGCAGGCGGCTCGGCCGAATCCGGCTGGGCCGCAGAAACGGGCGCAGCCCCCGCGCCCTCTTCCTTAAGCTCCTTAAGATACCACTCGATATCCCATTCACAGCCGCCACAGCCAGTCAGCGCGCCGGTCCAGCGCGAGATGCCCTCCAGATCGCGCCCTTCCAGAAAAAGCGCGCGTATCTGGCCGCGCTTGGTGCCGCTGCAGTGGCATAGCACTTCGTTATCGGGGTTGTCTTTGTCGGTGGTCATAAGCTAAATCAAGGTAAATATGCTGCCAAGTATATGACATGGCGCCCGGGTTTATGGCCTTGCATAAGGTCGGATCTTGCAAGCGCCAGCACATCGAGCCTGCATTGCCGGGCAGGATATAATGCAATTTTCGATAACGTCCATACACCATGCCAACCTTCGGTGCCTACATCATTGGCGATGAAATCCTCTCCGGCAAACGGCAGGATGCCCATCTTTCACGCGTCATCCAGACCCTGGCCGCACGCGGCCTGCAGCTCGGCTGGGCAGAGTATCTGGGCGATGACCAGTGCCGTATCGCGCAAAGCCTCAAACGCAGCATGGACCGCGGCGACATCGTGCTCAGCTTTGGCGGCATAGGTGCCACGCCGGACGACTTTACCCGCCAGGCCGCCGCCGAAGCCGCTGGCCTGCCGATTGAGCGCCATGCGGGCGCGGTGGCTGAAATCGAAGCGCGCTTTGGCGAGGCCGCCTACCCAAAGCGCGTGCTGATGGCCGACTTTCCCCAGGGCGCTGACCTGATTCCCAATCCGGTGAACCGCGTGGCGGGCTTTTCACTGCGCTCGCATTACTTCATGCCGGGCTTCCCCGAGATGGCGTGGCCGATGATGGAATGGGTGCTGGATACGCACTACGCCCATCTGTTCCACCAGCATGTGCTCACCGAAAGCGCGATTGTGGTGTGGGATGCCGGTGAGAGCCAGCTGATCGATCTCATGAACCACATCGTCGCCACCCACCCCGAGGTCAAACTGTTCAGCCTGCCCAAGCTGGATACGCGCCGTACCATTGAGCTCGGCGTCAAAGGCCAGCCCGATCAGGTAGCCGCCGCCATGATCGACATCACGCAAGGCGTGACGCAAGCCGGTTTCCCCTGGCAAGCCATGTAATGGATTGTCGCCCGGACTGCGGCGCCTGCTGCATCGCCCCCTCCATCACCAGCCCTATCCCCGGCATGCCGCATGGCAAACCAGCGGGCGTGCGCTGCATACAATTAACGGATGACCTGCGCTGCGCCATCTTCGGCCAGCCCGAGCGCCCGCACTTTTGCGGCGGCCTGCAACCGGAACCCGCCATGTGCGGCACCAGCCGCGAGCACGCCATCCGCTGGCTAGGCGAACTGGAACAACTTACCCAGCCCGCGCCCTGAGCCCCAGCACGGCCAGCGCGCTCAACCCCGCCATCACCGACACATAGCCGCCTACCCAGGCCAGCCCGCCCTGCTGCACTAGTGCTTGCGAAATGGCGGGGGCCAGCGAGGCGCCGAGGATGCCGCCCAGGCTATATGCCAGTCCGGCGCCACTGTAGCGCACAGGCGCCGGGAACTGCTCGGGCAAAAATGCGCCCATGGGAGCAAAGGTCACGCCCATGAGGAATAACAACAATGCGAGATACGCCGTCACCAGCAACAAAGAATCGCTCTGCAAGGCAGGTGCCAGCAGAAACCCCGCAACCATGGCGGCCAGCGCACCGCGTAGCAAGACCGGTCGACGGCCGATACGATCACTCCAGGCAGCGGCCAAGGGTGTCGCCAGCGTCATCGCCAGAATCGCCACGCACAGCATGCCCAGAAAAACCGGGCGCGGTATGCCCAGCGTGCTAGTGCCATAGCTCAGGCAAAACACCGTCGCGGTGTAAAACAGGTTGTAGCACACGCCCATCGCCAGCGCGCCCAGCAACACGGCACGCGCATGGGTCTTCAGCAAGGCTCCCACCGGCAGGGCATGGGTGGCTTTGTGGGCCAGCACGGCGGCAAAGGCCGGGGTTTCGGCGAGCGTAAAGCGTACATAAAGCCCCACTACCACCAGCAAGGCGCTGGCAATAAACGGCACGCGCCAGCCCCAGGCCTTGAATTCAGCATCTGTCAGCCACAGGCTCAAACCAAGAAAACTCAAGGTCGCCAGCAAAAAGCCCACGGATGGCCCCAACTGCGGAAACATGCCAAACCAGGCACGCCGCCCCTCCGGCGCATGCTCGGTGGCCAGCAGGGCCGCACCACCCCATTCGCCGCCCAGCCCCAGCCCCTGACCAAAGCGCAACAGGCACAACACCACCGGTGCCCACACCCCCCATTCGGCATAGCCCGGCAGCACACCAATCAGTAACGTGCTGACCCCCATCAACAACAGCGAAGCTGCCAGCGTGACCTTGCGCCCCACGCGGTCACCAAAATGCCCGAACAGCACCGCCCCCAGCGGCCGCGCCAGAAAGGCAATGCCAAAGGTCAAAAAGGCATTAAGCGATTGCGCCGCCGGCGCCTCCGCCGGGAAGAACACCTGCCCGATCACCAGGGCCGCCGCCATGGCGTAGATGTAAAAATCATAGAATTCGATGGCAGTGCCGATAAAGCTGGCAAAGGCGATGCGGGTGGTGGGGGGAGTAGTCGTCGGCTGCTTGTTCATCGGAATATGGGGTTATGGTATCGGGTTGGCGCCAGCATAAAGCATCCATCGCGTGACGCCCACTTTTTAGCGATGCTGACAGCCGTCTATCTGCTTACGCAATGAAGGTATTTTTGCCTCACCATGCTCGGGAACAGCGCGGCAAGCAATCTTGATAGTTTTAAGGGAATCAACAAGCTAGCAGATGCGTGCTTTTACTCATGTCAAGTCCACCAATTACAATTTTTCGTTTTGCGCGGCTGCGGTTTGCATATAAAATAGGCAGCTTTTCCACAATCATCGTACGGACATTGTCCAAGGTTTCAGCTTCAGTGCAAATCGGCCCTTACAAACTAAAAAACAATCTGGTGGTTGCGCCTATGGCAGGCGTGACGGATCGGCCTTTCCGCATGCTATGCAAGAAGCTGGGGGCTGGGCTGGCTGTTTCCGAGATGGTGACGTCGAACTCGCTGCTGTATGGCAGTGCCAAGACCTTGCGTCGCGCCAATCACGAGGGCGAAGTGGAGCCGATTTCGGTACAGATCGCCGGGGCTGACCCGAAGATGATGGCAGAGGCCGCCAAGCACAATGTGGATAACGGTGCGCAGATCATCGACATCAACATGGGTTGTCCGGCCAAGAAGATTTGCAATGTGATGGCTGGCTCGGCCCTGCTCAAGGATGAGCCGCTGGTATCGCAGATTCTGAAAGCGGTGGTGGCCGCCGTGGATGTGCCAGTGACCTTGAAAATCCGTACCGGCTGGGATAAGAACAACCGCAACGCCGTGGCCGTGGCGCGCATGGCAGAAGACATCGGCGTACAAGCCCTGGCCATGCATGGCCGCACCCGGGCTTGCCTGTATAACGGCGATGCCGAGTACGACACCATTGCCGCCGTCAAGCAGGCCATCAAGATTCCGTTGATCGCCAATGGCGACATCACCACCCCGGAAAAAGCCAAGTTTGTGCTGGAATACACTCAGGCCGATGCCGTAATGATAGGCCGTGCAGCTCAGGGTCGCCCCTGGATTTTCCGTGAAATCGCGCATTATCTGGAAACTGGCGAGCACTTGCCGCCACCCGAAGTGAGCGAAATCCATCAGGTGATGCTGGACCATGTGCAGGATCTGTATGACTTTTATGGCGAGCTGACCGGCATGCGCGTGGCGCGCAAGCATATCTCCTGGTATACCAAGGGGCTGAAGGATTCCGCGAATTTCCGCCATCACATGAATCAGTTGCAAACCGTAGACGAGCAACAGGCAGCCATCAGCCAGTTCTTCAGCCAGTTGCTGCAGCACGACCAGCGTCTGCAATATGTCCCCGAGACTGACTCCTCCGACGACCAAGCGATGGCGGCCTAAAAATGAGTAACAAAGACGTCGCCGCCTGTATCCGGGCTGCCCTGGATGAATATTTCAAAGACCTGGATGGCCAGCCGCCCCATGCCGTGTATGACATGGTGATGGGCTGCGTGGAAAAACCCATGCTCGAATACGTGCTGCATCGTGCCGGGGGCAACCAGAGCAAGGCTGCCGAGATTCTTGGCCTCAATCGCAACACCCTGCGCAAGAAGATGCAGCTTTATCAGATTGAATAACCGCCAGGCGGCCATAGCCGCTTCCTGCTGTTCTTAATATGTTTTCCTGTTTTATTTTTCCCGCTTCAATTTAACGACGCATATTTACTGACCCTCACTGACATCAACTGACATCATGGCCATCATCAAAAGAGCACTCATCAGCGTTTCCGACAAGGCAGGCATCGTCGAATTTGCCCAAAGCCTGCACGCCTTTGGCGTCGAAATCCTCTCGACTGGCGGCACGGCAAAGCTGTTTCGCGATCACCAGATTCCCGTGATTGAAGTCAGCGATTACACCGGCTTTCCTGAAATGCTGGATGGCCGCGTCAAAACGTTGCATCCGAAAGTGCATGGCGGCCTGCTGGGTCGCCGCGACTTGCCCGAACATGTGAGCGCCATGCAGGCCGCAGGCATCCCCAATATTGATTTGCTCTGCGTCAATCTTTACCCGTTCGAAGCCACCGTCGCCAAGGCCGACTGCACGCTGGAAGATGCGATTGAAAATATCGACATCGGCGGCCCGGCCATGGTGCGCTCCGCCGCCAAGAACTGGAAAGACGTGGTGGTGCTGACCGATGCATCGCAATATGCTGCCGTGCTGGATGAGATGAAGAGCACAGGTGGCGCGACCAGCCAGGCCACACGCTTTGCGCTGTCCGTCGCCGCGTTCAACCGCATCAGCAACTACGATGCCGCCATCAGCGATTATCTTTCCTCCATCAATACCGATGGCACCCGCAGCGCATTCCCCGCCCAAACCAATGGCCGCTTCGTCAAGGTGCAAGACCTGCGCTATGGCGAAAACCCGCACCAGCAGGCTGCGTTCTACCGCGATTTGTACCCGGCACCTGGCTCACTGGTCACCGCCGAGCAATTGCAGGGCAAGGAGCTTTCCTACAACAACATCGCCGATGCCGATGCCGCCTGGGAATGCGTGAAGAGCTTTGACAGTGGCGCCTGCGTCATCGTCAAACACGCCAACCCTTGTGGCGTTGCCGTGGGCGCGACCGCGCTCGAAGCCTACAGCAAGGCTTTCCAGACCGACCCGACCTCGGCTTTCGGCGGCATTATCGCCTTCAACCAGACCGTGGATGCTGCCGCGGCAGAAGCCGTTGCCAAGCAGTTTGTTGAAGTGCTGATTGCCCCTGACTTTACTGCGGATGCGCTGGCGATTTTCAAGGCCAAGGCCAATGTGCGCGTGCTCAAGATTGCATTGCCGCCCGGTGGCAGCAGCGCCTGGGAGCAAGGCCGCAACTCGCATGACACCAAGCGCGTGGGTTCGGGCCTGCTGATCCAGACCGCAGACAACCACGAGCTCAGCCTGTCTGACCTCAAAGTGGTTACCCGCACACAGCCTACACCGCAACAGCTGCAAGACCTGCTCTTCGCCTGGCGCGTAGCCAAGTATGTCAAATCCAATGCCATCGTCTTCTGTGGCAATGGCATGACGCTGGGCGTGGGCGCGGGCCAGATGAGCCGTGTGGACAGCACCAAAATCGCCGCCATCAAGGCACAAAATGCAGGGCTTGCCCTGCAGGGTTCTGCCGTGGCCTCCGATGCTTTCTTCCCGTTCCGCGATGGCGTGGACGTGCTGGCCGAAGCGGGTGCCGCTTGCGTTATTCAGCCAGGTGGCAGCATTCGCGATGAAGAAGTCATTGCCGCCGCGGATGAGCATGGCATCGCCATGGTGCTCACCGGCATTCGTCATTTCCGTCACTAACATATGCCATGCCCTGCGCATCTGGAGGGGCTTTCCGATTATGCGGAAGGCCCATGTTCAGACCGCAGGGCATTGTTCACATAGCACAGGGTTAACAACATGAAAGTACTCGTCATTGGCAGCGGTGGCCGCGAACACGCACTGGCCTGGAAAGTTACGCAAAACCCCAATATCAGCCGCGTCTATGTGGCGCCGGGCAATGCCGGCACCGCCCTTAACCCGGACATGGTCAACGTCCCCGCTTCTTCGGTAGCCGATCTTCTGGAGTTTGCGCTCAAGGAGCAGATCGCCCTGACCATCGTCGGCCCGGAAGCCCCGCTTTCGCAAGGTGTCGTGGATGCTTTCCGTGCCAATGACCTGAAAATTTTCGGCCCGACCAAGGCCGCTGCCCAGCTGGAAAGCTCCAAGGATTTTGCCAAGGCCTTCATGATTCGTCATAGCATCCCGACCGCGGCTTATGCCACGTTTACCGATGCCGCCGCCGCCCACGACTATGTGCGTGCGCAAGGCGCGCCTATCGTCATCAAGGCCGATGGCCTGGCTGCCGGTAAGGGCGTGGTGGTGGCGATGGACGAAGACGAAGCGCATGCCGCCATTGACGCCATGCTGGCCGACAACAAGCTGGGAGCTGCCGGTGCCCGCGTGGTCATCGAAGAATTCCTGACGGGCGAAGAAGCCAGCTTTATCGTGATGGTCGACGGCAAAAATATCCTGCCACTGGCCACCAGCCAGGACCACAAACGCCTGCTGGATGGCGACCAGGGCCCCAACACCGGCGGCATGGGGGCTTACTCCCCCGCTCCTGTCGTCACGCCGGACATTCACGCCAAGGTGATGCGCGAAATCATTGCCCCCACCGTGGCGGGCATGGCAAAGGATGGCATTCCCTACACCGGCTTTTTGTATGCAGGCCTGATGATTACGCCCGAAGGCGACGTCAAGACGCTGGAATTCAACTGCCGCATGGGCGACCCGGAAACCCAGCCCATCATGCTGCGCCTCAAGACGGATCTGGTCGGGCTGGCCGAGCATGCCGTCAACGGCACGCTGGATCAGGCGACGGTGGACTGGGATCGCCGCACCGCGCTGGGCGTGGTGATGGCAGCGGCCAATTACCCTGACACCCCACGCACGGGCGATGAAATCACCGGCCTGCCGCGTGATCTGCAGGATGCCCATGTGTTTCATGCCGGCACCCGCCTGGAAGATGGCCGTGTGCTGACCAGCGGTGGCCGCGTACTCTGCGTCACCGCGCTGGGCGAAACCGTGAAATACGCGCAAAGCCGTGCCTATCAGATCGCCGAAGAGATTCGCTTTGATGGCGCCCAGATGCGCAAGGATATCGGCTACCGCGCCGTCAAATCCTGAGTGTAAACGGCGATGATGAATGCACGCGAGCTGCGGCATTACCTGCGTCAGGGCGGGGTCATTGCCTATCCTACCGAATCCTGCTTCGGGCTCGGCTGTGATCCACATAGCCGCCTGGGCGTGCAACGCATATTGCGTCTCAAAGGGCGGCCGCAGCGCAAAGGGCTGATCCTGATCGGGGATCAGCAGACGCGTTTCAAGCGCCTGATCGCACCGTTAAGCGCCGAGCAGCAAGCGCGCGTTGCCACTACCTGGCCAGGCCCGCATACCTGGCTGGTGCCACACGCAGAAGACTGTCCCATCTGGCTGCATGGCAGGCATCCCTCGCTCGCCGTGCGCGTCACAGCACACCGCTTGTCGGCAAGACTTTGCCGCATGGCAGGCATGGCGCTGGTCTCTACCAGCGCCAACAAGGCAGGCCATGCCCCGGCCAAAACCACCCGTAAATGCCGCCAGCTTTTCGGACAACGTGTGCGCGTGATTGCCGGGCTCACCGGTGGCGCGCGCAAGCCTTCGACCATACAAGACCTCATCACCGGACGCATTTTGCGCCCCTAAACCGGAGCACCGCATGAATTCCGACGCCGTATATGACTATCTGCAAGGTCTGCAAAACCGCATTGTTGAAGCGATTGAACTGATTGATGGCAAGAATTTCCTCAACGACAGCTGGCAGCGGCCGGAAGGCGGCGGTGGGACTTCCTGCCTGCTGGAAGAAGGCCATGTGTTTGAACGTGCAGGCGTAGGCTTTTCGCATGTGATCGGCAACAAGTTGCCACCCTCCGCCAGCGTGGCACACCCCGAAGCGGCGGGCCGCAGCTGGAAGGCCATGGGCGTCTCGCTGGTGTTTCACCCGCGCAATCCTTACATCCCCACCGTGCATATGAATGTGCGCTTTTTTGTCGCGGAAAAACCTGGTGAAGAGCCGATCTGGTGGTTCGGTGGCGGCATGGACCTGACGCCGTATTACGGGTTTGAAGAAGACGCCATTCACTTTCACCGTCTTTGCCGCGAAGCGCTCGCGCCGTTTGGCAGCCAGTATTACCCGGCGTTCAAGCAGCATTGTGATGAATATTTCCACCTCAAGCATCGCAAAGAGCCACGCGGCATAGGCGGCATCTTCTTTGATGATTTCAATGAGCTGGGCTTTGAGCAGAGCTTTGCGCTGATCCGCAGTGTGGGCGATGCCTTCATTCAGGCTTACATGCCTATCGTGCAGCGCCGCAAAGACATGGCGTATGGCGAGCGCGAGCGCGACTTCCAGGCCTATCGTCGTGGCCGCTATGTGGAATTCAACCTGGTGTATGACCGCGGCACGCTGTTTGGCCTGCAATCCAATGGGCGTACCGAATCCATCCTGCTTTCCATGCCTCCCATCGTCAAATGGCGCTATGACTGGAAACCAGAAGCAGGCTCGCCTGAAGCCCGTCTCTACAGCGACTTCCTGATCGATAAAAACTGGCTGGGTTAGCTTGATCGGCGCGGTTTGTGCTTATAATCCCTGTAAAAAGGGAGTGATAAATGCAAACCATTGAAAGCGTCATCGCCACATTATCCAGCTGGATCTGGGGGCCGCCCATGCTGATCCTGCTGGTGGGCACCGGCCTCTATCTGACCGTGCTGCTCAAAGGTTTGCAGTTCCGCACCCTGCCACTGGCATTCAAGCTGATTTTCAAAAAAGAAGTCGGGCACGACGGCGATATCAGCCATTTTGCCGCGCTGATGACCGCGCTTGCCGCGACCGTGGGCATAGGCAATATTGTCGGCGTTGCCACCGCCATTACCCTGGGCGGACCCGGCGCCGTGTTCTGGATGTGGATGACCGGCCTGGTCGGCATGGTGACCAAATATTCAGAAGCCGTCCTCGCCATCAAATACCGTGAAAAAGGCCCACATGGCATGCGCGGCGGCCCCATGTACTACCTGGCAAAAGGCGTGGGCATGCCGTGGCTGGGCGCGCTGTTCGCCTTTTTTACCGCCTGTGCCGCCTTTGGTATCGGCAATATGGCGCAGGCCAATGCCACGGCTGAAATCTTCAAATCCACCTTTCACATCCCCACCGAGCTCACTGGCTTTATCCTGATGGTGCTGACCGGCTTGGTGATCATTGGTGGCATCAAGTCCATCGGCAAATTCACCTCTTATCTGGTGCCGCTGATGATCGTGGTTTATGTGGGCAGCGGCCTGGTGGTGCTGGCCTACAACGTTAGCGAAATCCCGCATGCGTTTTACCTGATCTTCCATCATGCCTTCAGCCCGGCAGCCGCCGGTGGTGGTTTTGCCGGGGCCACGGTCGCCGCCGCCATGCGTTATGGCATTGCCCGCGGCGTGTTTTCCAATGAATCCGGTCTGGGCTCGGCCCCCATTGCCGCCGCTGCGGCTCGCACCAAGGACCCGGTCAGCCAGGCACTGGTGAGCATGACGCAAACCTTTATTGATACGCTGGTGGTCTGCACCATGACCGCGCTCATCATCCTCACCGCCACCGCCTGGAAGCACGGCGTCAGCGCAGGCCAGCTCACCAGCATCAGCATGGCGGAAACCCTGGGCGACACCGGCAAATACATCGTCGCCATTTCCACCGCGCTGTTTGCCTACTCCACCCTCATCGGCTGGAATTACTACGGCGAAAAAGCGGTGGAATACCTGTTTGGCTTCCGCAGCATCAAGATTTATCGTCTGGTGTTCACGCTGGCGGTCGCCGTTGGCGCCAGCATCAGCCTGGAACTGGTGTGGAATTTCTCGGACCTGATGAATGGCATGATGGCGATTCCCAACCTGATCGGCCTGCTGGTACTTTCCAAGGTGATCAAGGCGGAAACCGACCGCTACTTCAAGGGATAGGCATACATCATGAGCCAAGCCCGCAGTCACTGGTCAAATCGCTGGACATTCATGCTGGCTACTGCGGGTTCTGCGATTGGTCTTGGCAATATCTGGAAATTTCCCTACATGACCGGCGTCAACGGCGGCAGTGCTTTTGTACTGGTATTTCTCGCCTGCATCGCCATGGTCGGCATCCCGCTCATGATGTGCGAAATCATGCTGGGGCGCCGCGCCCAGCGTAACCCCATCGATGGCATGCATGCACTGGCGCAAGAGGCTGGCAGCAGCAGGCACTGGAAATGGGTGGGGGTCATGGGGCTTGTTGCCGGCATTTTGATTCTGGCTTTTTACAGTGTGATTGCGGGCTGGATTCTGCATTACGTGGTGGAAGCGGCACGCGGCAGTTTCATCGGCATGGATGGCGAGCGATCGGCAAGCGCCTTTCAGCAGTTTCTGGCATCCCCTCTTGAGCTTGCCGTGTGGCATACCATTTTCATCGGCATGACGCTGGGCGTGGTGGCACGTGGCGTCAATGCCGGACTGGAGCAGGCCAACAAGATACTGATGCCTTCCCTGTTTGCCATTTTGCTGGTACTGCTGGGCTACAGCATGTCGGTGGGTGACTTTCAGGCAGCACTTCATTTCATGTTCACGCCCGATTTTTCCAAGGTCACCCCTACTGCGGTGCTCTCTGCGCTTGGTCATGCGTTTTTCTCCCTGAGCCTGGGCATGGGGGCTGTCATGGTCTACGGCTCCTATCTGCAACGTCATGTCTCCATTGCCCGCACTTCCATTTACATTGCCTTGGCCGATACGCTGGTCGGCCTGCTGGTTGGTATCGCCATTTTTGCACTGGTGTTTGCCAATCATCTGGAACCAGGGGCAGGCCCCGGCCTGATTTTCCAGACGCTGCCCATCGCCTTTGGCCGCATGCCCATGGGCACAGTCATGGGTGTGCTGTTTTTTGTTCTGGTGGCGTTTGCTGCCTGGACCTCGGCAATTTCGCTGGTGGAGCCCGCCGTTGCCTGGATCACGGAAAACAGCCGCTTGACTCGCAAACAGTCAGCCTGGCTGATTGGTATTGCCGACTGGCTGCTGGGCATCGCCGTCGTACTTTCGTTCAATCTGTGGCAAGACATCAGGCTGCTATTTGGCCTCGGCATTTTTGATACGCTGGACAAACTGACCACCACCATCATGCTGCCACTGGGCGGACTGTGCATGGCCGTGTTTGCGGGCTGGTACATGAAGACCTCGCATGTGGCAGAAGAGCTGGACATTTCACCCCTAGCTTATCGTGCATGGCGCTTTACCATACGTTATATTTCACCCTTGGCGATTGTTGCCATTTTCCTATACCTGACCGGGCTGCTTTAGCCTGGCGTTTGATCTTACTTTTCACAGGCATACCATGTCCGACCTTCAACGTTTACATCCCGGTGCCCGCTACAGCGAGGCCACCATTTTCAACGGCACGATTTACCTGGCTGGCCAGGTGGCGAATGATGGCAGCCTGGATATCCAGGGCCAAACCGCAGAAGTGCTGACCATGGTCGATAACTTGCTGGCAGAAGCTGGCAGCGATAAATCGCGCATCCTCATGGCGCAGATTTATCTGGCTGATCTGGCTGATTACGACGGCATGAACAAGGTGTGGGATGCCTGGGTGCCCGCCGGAGCGGCCCCACCACGCGCCACAGTAAAGGCGGCCCTGGCCAGGCCCGAATGGCGGATTGAGATCGTCATTACGGCAGCCCAACTGTAGGCTATAAGTCGCCTACGGCCGAGAGTGAGCCGCTCTCCATTGCGCACCGCGGGCAACAAAAAAGCCGGTCTTTTGAACCGGCTTTTTTGTTTGAAAACTGTAATCCGTAATTACAGTGTCAGAATCCATTCAACGATAGTCTTGATGTCTTCGTCTTTTACGTGCGGGCTGTTAGGCGGCATTGGGATTGGGCCCCAAACACCACTGCCACCAGCCTTGACCTTGGCGATCAGCTTTGCTTCTGCCGTTTTGTCGCCCTTGTACTTGGCAGCAACGTCCTTGTAAGCAGGACCCACTACCTTGTTGGCGATGCTGTGACATGCCAGACAGCCATTTTTCTGAGCCAGGGCTTCAGCTGCCTTGGCATCCGCTGCGCTTGCTTGTCCAGCCAGCATCAAAGAGCCGGCGGCTGCAACCGTCATTAATAAACCTTTCATGCTTTCTCCTTCATCTCGGTCTTGTAAAAACTACGTTAATACAACTTGTAATGATACCTAGGATTGCGGCGCCTTGGAAAGTGCTTAAGCGTTTTATTAACCCTGTCAATCTCGTGCATCACTTACAACACTCAATCAACGTCAATCCTGCCGAAACGTTGACCTTGTCCTGTCATGCATCACTTGCACATGCATCATTCTGACTTACCTGCCTGGGAGCAGTTCCACCCCGACGCCTGGGACCGTTCAGCCCCGGTGTCGGCTATATGTAATATTCGGTGCTGTATTCCACTTCCAGCGTGTGGACTTCACCCGGTGCAACGGTGATCACATTGTCGGTGGCGTTGGCAGACTCTACGCAGACCATGTGACGCCAGCCCGAATGGCTGCCCAGATCACCAATCTCGGCCGCTTTCTGCCCCCAAGGATTCCATACCACGGTGGATTTGCTGCCAGACTTCTGCACAGTGATACGGCGGCGCAATCCTGGGTCTTCAATCACACAGGTACTCTCGGTATTGATGTACACCCGATCGGTTTCTTCAGTAAAGCGAATGTCACCCTGCTGCTGCTTGACAGCATACCCTTCCACCTTGTCCTGATACTGCGTGTCCTGCAAACCGCTGATCTTGATGACTTCAATATCGCTGACATGAAAATAAGTATGCAAGGCCTCCCCCAATACAAAGGGCGCGGTACCCGTATTGGTCGTTGTGAGCTGCATACGCAACGCTGAGCCCACAATCACCGTGAGTGTCACTTCGCAATGATGTGGCCATTGCTTGCCGAGCTGCTGGGTTTCAATGAGTTGCATGATGATGCGCGTAGCACCATCCGGATCAATCACCGTATCGACGATTTTCCACTGGGCCACCCGGGCAAAACCGTGCGGACAAAGCGTTTCGTCGGTGGCATGTGCACCAAACCAGGGCCAGCATACCGGCACACCACCGCGAATCGAGCGGCCACGAACAAAGCGCGCCTGGTCCGACAGCCACAACACGGGCTCTTCAGAGTGATGGGGTTGCCACTCCATGACATGCGCGCCTTGCAGGGCGATCTTGGCCGAAGCATGAGGATTTTCAATATGAACCGTTACCAGACCATTCTGATCGGAATAGAAATGGATTTTCTGGCCAACGCCGTAACGCGCATTCAACTGCTGTATGGATTGCATCCGACTCTTGATCCTTACGATGTTATTTTTCGATCTGGCTTACATCGCGCACAGCTCCACGGGCTGCCGAGGTACTCATGGCGGCGTAGGCACGCAGGGCGGGTGACACATGACGCTCACGCGCCTGTGGCTTCCAGGCATCCTTGCCGCGTGCCTCCATGGCAGCACGACGATGCGCCAGGACTTCATCGCTGACGGCAAGATGAATGGTGCGATTGGGGATATCGATTTCGATGGTATCGCCTTCCTCCACCAGACCAATGGCGCCGCCTTCAGCCGCTTCAGGTGAGGCATGGCCGATGCTAAGGCCAGAGGTGCCACCGGAAAAACGTCCGTCCGTAAGTAAAGCACATTCCTTGCCAAGGCCTTTGGACTTGAGATAGGACGTCGGATACAGCATTTCCTGCATGCCTGGGCCACCACGCGGACCTTCGTAACGAATCACCACCACATCGCCCGCGACGATCTTGTCACCGAGAATGCCTTCAACGGCTGCATCCTGCGATTCAAAAATGCGCGCACGCCCAGTGAATTTGAGAATGCTGTCATCGACACCAGCGGTCTTGACGATACAGCCGTCCAGCGCAATGTTGCCGTACAGCACGGCGAGGCCGCCATCCTGCGAGTAGGCGTGTTCCTTGTTGCGGATGCAGCCTTCTTCACGATCCGTATCCAGCTCAGGCCACAGCATGGACTGGCTGAAGGCAATGGTGGTGGAAATGCCGCCAGGCGCAGCGCGATAGAATTTCTTCACATCTTCGTCGGTGGTGGTAGTGATATCCCACTTCGCCAGTGCATCACCCAGGGTTGGGCTGTGCACGGTAGGCGTATCCGCGTGGATATTTCCGGCGCGGTTCAGCTCGCTCAAAATCCCCATCACGCCACCGGCGCGGTGCACGTCTTCCATGTGGTACTTGGCGGTGGCAGGCGCTACCTTGCAGACACAAGGCACATTGCGCGAGATACGGTCAATGTCGGCCATGGTGAAATTCACGCCCGCTTCATGTGCTGCAGCCAGCAAATGCAGTACGGTATTGGTGGAGCCGCCCATGGCCACATCCAGGCTCATGGCATTCTCGAAGGCCTTGAAGTTGGCAATATTTCGCGGCAGCACGCTTTCGTCGTCCTGCTCGTAATAGCGCTTGGTGATCTCGACTATCAGACGCCCCGCCTTGAGGAACAACTCCTTGCGGGCCGCATGCGTGGCGAGCGTGGAGCCATTGCCTGGCAATGACAGACCCAACGCCTCGGTCAGGCAGTTCATGGAATTGGCGGTAAACATGCCGGAGCAGGAACCGCAGGTCGGGCAGGCCGAACGCTCAATCGCCTCGGACTCCGCATCACTGACCTTGCTGTCAGCGCCGGCCACCATGGCATCCACCAGATCCAGCTTGTGGAACGTGCCTTGCCAATTGACCTTGCCTGCTTCCATCGGGCCACCCGACACGAATACCACCGGGATATTCAGACGCAGTGCCGCCATCAGCATGCCTGGGGTGATCTTGTCGCAGTTGGAGATGCACACCAGCGCATCGGCACAGTGGGCATTGACCATGTACTCCACGCTATCGGCGATGAGGTCGCGGCTGGGCAGGCTGTAGAGCATGCCACCGTGGCCCATGGCGATGCCGTCATCCACGGCAATGGTGTTGAATTCCTTGGCAACGCCGCCAGCACGCTCAATTTCACGGGCGACCATCTGGCCTAGGTCCTTGAGGTGGACATGGCCAGGCACAAACTGGGTAAAGGAATTGGCAATGGCAATAATTGGCTTGGTGAAGTCTTCTTCCTTCATGCCGGTAGCCCGCCACAAGGCACGGGCACCCGCCATATTGCGGCCATGGGTGGTAGTACGGGAACGGTATTCAGGCATGGCGTTAATCCGAGTGGAATCAAAAAAGTAAATTTTAACCCAGATCAACGTCGAGGACGTGAGATGTCGTTATCTTGCTACATTTGAGCGGCCCAAGCAGGCCTTTACGTTGCATCAACGCAACGACTGGTTGAAGGTCTCCAGTGGCACCGGACGTCCGTAGTAATAGCCTTGCACATACTGGCAGCCAAGCAGGCTGAGGAGTTCGGCCTGCTCGGCAGTTTCCACGCCCTCGGCCACCAGATCCTTACCCAGGCTGTCGGCCATGGCGATGATGGCTTTAACCAGCAGGGCCGATTCGGTATTGGTAGCAATATCACTGACAAATGAACGATCAATCTTGACCTGGCTGACCGGAAACTTGTTGAGATAGCCCAGCGCGGAATAACCGGTACCAAAATCATCAATGGCGATGGCAATGCCGATCGAGTGCAACGCCTCCAAGGTCTGGCGTATATGGTCACTATCATGCAGCAGCAGGCTTTCGGTAATTTCAAACTTGAGCCACTGCGGATGGCATCCGGTTTCCTGCAGGCAGTCGGTAATCATGGTCAGAAAATCCTGCTGCATGAACTGCCGCGAAGACAGATTGATGGCCAGCACATAGGGCTGGCTGCGCAGCGCATTCCAGGCCGCTGCAGTACGGCAGCCCTCGCGCAGCACCCAGCCACCAATCTCGACGATCATGCCGCGCTCCTCGGCAATGGGGATGAATTTATCCGGCCCCACCATGCCGAGGTCAAAACTGTTCCAGCGCAGCAGAGCTTCGGCGCCATACATCTCGCCCGTCGCCAGCTCCATGATGGGCTGGTAATACAACTGCAACTCGCCTTTGCCCAGCGCCTGCCGCAACAGATTTTCCATGAGCAAACGCTCGGCCGCATTGACCGTCAGCTCCTGATTGTAAAACTGGAAATTGTTACGGCCCTGCCGTTTGGCGTGGTACATGGCAAGATCGGCATGCTTGAGCAAATCATCCAGATGGCTGCTGTCCTCGGGGTAAAAGGCAATGCCCATGCTGGCAGACACGAAAAACTTGATGCTGGACACTTCAAACGGCACGTTCAGTGCATCGATGATGCGCGCTGCCAGCAGGGCAGCATCCAGCCGGGACAGGCAATGCGGCAGGGAAATGGCAAATTCGTCGCCCCCCATGCGCGCCAGCATGTCGTCTTTGTCCAGCAATTGGCTGATACGCCGCGACACTTCAATCAGCAACTTGTCACCCACTGAGTGGCCCAGGGTGTCGTTGATGGTCTTGAAGTTATCCAGATCAATAAACAGCAGGCAGAAACCATGCGTCTGGGTTTTCGTCTGTTCAATCAGCACTTGCAGTTGCTGATTGAACAGCAAGCGATTGGGCAACTCCGTCAGGATATCGTGGTAAGCCAGCTGTTCGATACGCTTGCGGTAGCGGCTGTTTTCCGTGACATCACTCGCCACCGTCATGGCGCCGATAACCTCTCCGGAGGACGAGCGCTCCGGCACGATGCGAACCAGATGCACCAGCTGCTCCTCGCCATACTGCGTGATCAGTTCCAGGGTATCAGGCTCGCCAGAATCCATCACGTTGAGGATACGTTTCTGGTAATCCTCGGCAGTGATATTGATGATATTGCCGCTCCAGTACTCTACCGGTGACTTGCCCATCACCTCACTGATACGCTGCTGCAAACTTTCACGCATCGCACAATACGAGTTTACAAACACGCGCCGGCACTCGCGGTCATAGCGCACTATGGTCAATGGCAGATTCTGCACCAGCATGGAGTATTCGTTCTCGCGCCGGATAATCTCCGCCTCCAGCCGTCGCTCCGCCGTAATGTCACGGGCAAACCCCACGGTGCCAATCACTTCGTCATCAATCACCACCGGCGATTTATAGGTTTCGGCCCAATGCAGTTCCCCGTCACTGTTGCGGATGGGCTCCACCAGCATCTTGGCCATCCCCGAGGCCAGGACTTCCTGATCGTCATCGACATAGCCTTGCGCCATGGTCTCGGGAAAATAATCAAAATCGGTTTTGCCGCGCATATCCTCTTCATTCAGCTGCAGCATGCCAGCAAAGGCTTTATTGGTCGCAAGGAAACGACTTTGCTTGTCTTTGAGCCACACCATGAACGGAAACGTATCCAGCACCGCCCGCTGATATTGCTCGCGGCGGCGAATCTCGGCGCCCTCTTCAAAATCACGCTGATCGGTTTGCCGACCAATCGCCAGTACACCCAGCATTTGCCCTTGAGGGTCGCGCACGACACTGAAGTTAACGAGGTCGCAGACCTCCTTTGACCCTATGGTGTAATGGGCGAGGCAGCTTGCGGGCTGTCCAGTTCTGATCACGTTTTCCAGCGTCTCGCGGTAATGCCAGAAAAAAGAATGCATCACGACATCGGCCACCCCACCAAAATGGGCAGGCAAATGCGCTTTAAGCATGGGGTTGATATAGAGGGTTTCGGCGTTGAGGTTGTAGAGGGCAACCTTGTCTTGCACATGCTCGAACAGAATGGCTGCCCACTGACAGATCAGGGAAAGAGTGACGGCTGCGTCCTCCGGCGAAGCTTCGGCCGAAGACGTTTCCGAACCTGACTGTTGCATGCAATGTCCCCCAAAACTGGTATCGCCACCATCAAACGCTGGATGTGCGATCCTGAATGTCATTATTTTCAGTTACCATAGCACATCGTCAATTTAAACAGAACCACGGCAAACGGATATCATTTTTGCTCTGGTAGATCCCTATTCAAGCCATGCTTATACACCCTGAATTCGACCCTATTGCCATTCATATCGGCAGCTTCGGCATCCACTGGTATGGCCTCATGTACCTGCTCGGTTTCCTGAGCCTGCTGTGGCTGGGCAAGTGGCGCATACGCCGCAATCCCAATTCTGGCTGGAAGGTCAGCGATGTCGATGACATCCTGTTTTACGGGGCGCTGGGCGTCATCATCGGCGGGCGACTTGGGTATGTCATGTTTTACCAGCCCACTTACTTCAGCCAGCATCCGCATGAAATCCTTTACCTGTGGCAAGGCGGCATGTCATTCCACGGCGGGTTTCTCGGCGTACTGGCGGCCATGGCGCTGTTTGCCCGCAAAACCGGCAAGCGCTGGCTGGAGATCATGGACTTTGTAGCACCGCTGGTACCGATAGGCCTGGGCGCCGGGCGCATGGGTAACTTCATCAACGGCGAGCTGTGGGGCCGAGCCACCGACATGCCCTGGGGCATGATTTTCCCCAAGGTCGATCAAGTGGTGCGCCACCCCTCGCAGCTCTATGAGTTTGCGCTGGAAGGTGTCATGCTGTTCCTGATTTTATGGATATATTCCAGCAAGCCCCGACCACGCGGCACCGTCTCGGCACTGTTCCTCATCGGCTACGGCAGCTTCCGCTTTCTCGCGGAATACACGCGCGAGCCGGACAGCTACCTTGGCTTGTTATCGATGGGATTGAGCATGGGCCAGTGGCTGAGCGCGCCTATGGTAATCGCCGGGCTGGTGATGTTTTACCTGTGCCGGAAGCCGCGTGCTTAAAACTGTGGCCGCTGATGGCGGGCGGTGCTGTGTCTGAGACTAACCTAGAGACCTGCCCCTGATTATACGATCTGCTCTTCCGTAAACTTTGATCTCGTCACAACACAACCTCCCCTCTGCTTGGTGAAAATTGTGCCGAAATTTCCATTTTCTAATGGTGCGGTAGAGGGGGAGCAGGTCAAATCAGCTTCATTTGCTCTTGATTGCCCAACGTTTGACGTGAGGGGCCGCCGTAGCGACGAAGCCGCGAAGGGAGCCCACAACCGCAGCTTGTGGGCGGCCCCTCACGACGGAATTGTTAGAGGCTCGGCTCATGGTTCTTGTTGAATGCCAACAGAGAGAGAATTTGGCCATAAGCTGAATACAAATGGTGAGTGCCCGGGCCGCTCCATTTTCTGAAATCACCACATCCAGAAGGCTTGCCATCTAACTGTGAATGCCACGGAGAGCCATAAGCAACGATGACTTTCTCGTCGATCTCTTCAAATTGATCTGCCGTGATATCAACGACAAGACCTTCCGACTCAAGCCATGCATGCGTGGACCAAGTTCTATCTTCTTTTACGCCACGCTCCCCACAGACATACTGAAACTCTGTTATTCCGTTGTCTGCAAAGTAAGCACCAAGCAAAAGCGTGGCGTCACCGCATGCGCCTTTGGGGAAGTGCGACATTGGAAGCGGGAGCTTGTCTTTAGGGATGGATTCGATGGCCATCCGCATTCCAGTAGCAAGCTGATTAATAAGAGTGATGTCCATACTAAGCCGCTAACGTTTAACGTGAGGGGCGGCCGTAGCAGCGAAGCTGCGGAAGGCATTTTTAGATGCTTTTGCACGCTGAATTTCAGCTTTATCTATTTCTGGTACGTTTTTCCAATCAATGTGATCTGCCAGTAACAGATCCACGCCTAGACCGGAACGAGCAACCGAAACGATTTGCTTGTACCACTGAGTACAAGACCATTCCCTCATTGGCGTGGATTTGAAGCCTTGAAGCGCTGGATCCCAATACACCCCTGCAGCTTCTCGATAGATGTATTGATACATTGACTTACCTTTTCCCTCGATCCCGAGAAAGAACTCGCCTGTGTCAAGCACTTCAATTCGATTGACTGTTTCGCGATTCATGGACTGCCATCTAACGTTTGAATTCACCGGCCTGCGCGGCGTTTCGCGCAGGTCCGGTGGAATGATGGGTAGCCATTGAGCTTCTCGAGCACATATTGCGCCGGAGAGCCTTCAATGCCGTCGCAGAAGTGAATTACATTCTTGTTGAACTCGTCAGCCTTGTTCTCTAGGTGCAATTTGAATGCCTTAAGGGATTCACCGATTCGATTGTCTTCGCTAGCTAGCTGGTTTATCGATTGTGCATTCACGCCATCGTTAACGAACGCCAAATAAATATCAAAGGAATCTCTTTCTCTCTTTTGCTTCTGGCAACTATCCATCTTCGTAACAAACATTCCTTCAAAAGTCACCAACGAAAAACTTGCGCCGTCGATGCTCTCAACGGTGTGCATATTCTTTTGGAATAGCACTTCAGAATTCGGAAGCGCAACGGAACAAATTTCCTTCAGCCGGCGCTCCGCATTGTTCAAAGGAATATCGAGTTCAAGATGATCGACGAAAAGGCCCACGGAGTCTATGTCTTCGAGCATTCTTGGATGAAGCAGATCAATGTTGTAAATAAGGGCCTTGCCATTGACAATTTGTTTCTTGAGCAACTGAAATGGATGCTTGGCTGAAGGATCGAAACCTGATTGAACTAACTGCTCAATTACATTTGACAAAAACCCTGGGCTATTCGAATCTCTAAACAGGATGTCGACGTCCAGAGTTCCTGGATGAGGGATGCTCGACTTGTTTCTGATTACGGGACACCATCCCCCGATGATCGTGTGTTCGATCTTGGGAAATTGCGAAAGCACTGTCGCTACATCTTTCAGCAGTGCTCTGGCACCATCTTCTACTGAGCTCAGCATGCAATGATTCCAATAGCTAAAGTTGAATCAAAGGAGCGCCGTTAGGCGTCCCGCTTGAATGAGGGGTTAGAGGCTGGACTGGTCACGAACACGTCCAATCATTTGTTTTTCTAACTCTTGGAGCTCGTTATATAGATTGCCTGCTTGCTTATTAGCTTCTGCGCTTACATCCTCACCTATGGCATCAAATTTTCCATATCCTGCATCAGATATGGCATCAGTTAAGATTTTTCGCTCACCATCAGTTAGAACTGCACCATACTTTGCTAAAAAATCATTAAGTTTGCTTTCGATACTCCCGAAGTTTTGTGCGATGACATCACAGGCTTCGTACCAATCCATCATTGGGTGGTTGAAACCAGGATGTATTGATTGCATTAATCTGGAAAACTCTGATGCCGCTTCAAATTCTTTCTGAAAAATAAATTCAGATTTTTTTAACTTAACTTTGTAGCTTTCAACTTCTCGCAAGAAATCTGCTTTGATGCGTTCTAATGCTTGGGTATTTGAAGCCTTTAATTTTTCGCCAAGACGTTCTGCCCACACTTTTCCCAGCCAGCTAGACAGGCTTAAAACAATTATCCCACCACCGCCTAGAGCAGTTAGTAAGCCTAATACTGTTTGCCAAAGTGGTGATTCCATTTTTAGCCTCTTAAATAGCATCCAATATATTACTTAATATTTTATTGGGCTGGTTGATATTAGTTTAATTATTGTTGTTCTCTATTTAAATCGTTGAGTAGAGTAGGTTTAGTGCAACTTTAATTCTTATCTTTAACTGAATCACACAGCATGATGCCATCCGCAGGGAATTCCAGTCGTCCACCAAAATTGCTTGAACAAGTCGCAGGTCGCATCCAGATGATGCACTATAGTATCAGAACCGAAAAAGCCTATGTGGCCTGGATCAAGTGCTTGATTCTATTCCACAATAAAACCCTCCACCAAACCTTAAAGTGAGAATATGTGGAGGCTTTCTTAACACATCAGGCGGTTGATAGGCATGTGTCGGCATCCACGCGAGCTACTTAACGCGCACTTTGAGCGCGTGAAAATACGGATAGTTATCTGAGATTGTTATCGATGGGGCTGAGCCTGCCCATGGTAATTGCGGGGCTGGTGATGTTGTACCTGTGCCGCCAGCCACGCCCTTAGAACTGCGGCACCCGATGGCGGGCACGATGCCGCGCCACCTCGGGGCTGCGCAAGGCGGCATGCTTGGTGGCTCGCCCCTGCATGCGCTTGCGCCATAACCTGAACGCGGAGCTGCCCAGCTGCCGTCGCATAAGATCAATCACCGCAGCTTCCGATAAGCCAAATTGAAATGCAATGGCCTCGAATGGCGTGCGATCTTCCCACGCCATTTCAATCACCCGGCCAATATCGGCTGCGCTCAGCTCCTGACCGGAGATGGCGGGCTCAGCGGTATCCCGAGTTAGCAGCACCGCTTCACGCCCTTCCATTTGCCATCCTGCCATTGCTTGAAAAAGGCTTCGCGCGTCAGCGGCGGCTCGTCCACGTGCTGCTCGGCGTGATGGCGCAGATAACGCTCGTAGGCATCATCGCCTGACAGGCGGCGCACGACGCGCCAAAACGCTTTCAATTTGTTCAGCATGTTCAATCCCTTACCCATTGGGCATTCAGCGGTGCTGGTTCGTGTGGGTGCTCGGTCGATGGCCGCACCGGCTTGCCTGCCAGATAGCGCCAGCACACGCGCAGCATATCCAGTATCACCACCCACAGTATCACGACAAAAAACAGCGTCAGCCAGGCATCGAGCTGTTGGTTGAAAATCAGTTGCGGTGCCACGGCGGCTTTTTCTGGTGGCAAAGCACCTGACGCCAGCTTGGCCGCCATATCATTGGCGGCGGCAAAAAAGCCCACGCGCACATCATCGCTCATGATTTTCTGCCAGGCGGCGGTACTGGTAATAATGACTAGCCAGGTGAGCGGAAGTGCCGTTACCCAGGCAAATTTGAGGCGGCCGGATTTGACAAAAATACCCGTGGCAACCGACAAAGCAATGGCCGCCAGCATCTGGTTGGAAATACCAAACAGCGGCCACAGGATATTGACGCCGCCATTGGGGTCAATCACGCCGATGTAGAGGAAATACCCCCAGCCTGCGACCACCAGCGCGCTGGTGAACAATACCGAGGGATACCAGGAGGTCTCGCCCAGTTTGGGCCAGATATTGCCCAGCATGTCCTGCAGCATGAAGCGGCCGACGCGGGTGCCGGCATCCAGCGTGGTCAGGATGAAAATCGCCTCGAACATAATGGCAAAGTGATACCAGAGCGCCAGCAGGCCTTGGCCAAACGCGCTGCCAAAAATGCTGGCCATGCCGACTGCCAGCGAAGGCGCACCGCCGGTACGGGCAAACAGCGTGGCCTCGCCCATCTCGCGCGCCAGCGTGTCCATTTGCGCCACGGTGACCGGGAAACCCCAGCCGCTGATGGTGGCAACGGCATCGGCCGCTTCCTTGCCGACGATGCCCGCCGGGCTGTTGATCGCAAAAAACACGCCGGGATCAAGCACGGTGGCGGCAATCATCGCCATGATGGCAACGAAGGACTCCAGCAACATGGCGCCATAGCCGATCATGCGGATATCGCGCTCGTTTTCCAGCAGCTTGGGCGTGGTGCCAGAGGCAATCAGTGCGTGGAAACCGGAAATGGCGCCGCAGGCGATGGTGATAAAGACAAAGGGGAACAGCTTGCCGCCGAAAATGGGGCCAGTGCCATCAATAAACTGCGTCAGCGCCGGCATTTTGACTTCCGGCTGCAGCATCAGAATGGCAATCGCCAGCACGATCACCGTGCCAAGCTTCATGAAGGTAGATAGATAATCGCGCGGCGCCAGCAGCAGCCAGACCGGCAGAATAGCGGCAGCAAAGCCGTAGGCAATAATCCACCAGGCCAGGGTCAGGCCTTCATGGTCAAACCATACGCGCAAGGTCGCGTTGTGATCCACCCAGCCGCCACCCGCTACGGATAGCAGCAGCAGGATCACGCCCAGCGCCGAGGCTTCCAGCACCTTGCCCGCACGGAAGTGGCGCATGTATAAACCGACAATCATGGCGATGGGAATCGTCGCCGCCACGGTAGAGGTCGCCCATGGGCTGTGCTTCATGGCATTGACCACCACCAGCCCGAGCACGGCAATCAGGATGATCATAATGGCAAAGGTGCCAACGAGGGCGGCAGTGCCGCCTATCGCGCCCAGTTCCTCACGCGCCATCTGGCCCAAGCTGCGCCCATTGCGGCGCGTAGAGAGGAACAAGGTCACCATATCCTGCACGGCCCCACCCAGCACAGCGCCAAACAATATCCACAAGGTGCCGGGCAGATAGCCAAACTGGGCGGCCAGTGTTGGCCCCACCAGCGGGCCAGGCCCGGCAATCGCCGCAAAGTGATGGCCGAAGACGATCCATTTATTGGTTGGCACAAAATCGCGGCCATTATCGAGGCGCACGGCAGGGGTCGCCCGCGAGGCATCCAGCATCAGCACCCGGGCGGCGATCCATGCCGAATAAAAACGATAAGCCAGTGCATACACACACAATGCCGCCGCAATAAACCACAGGGAATTGATACTCTCGCCGCGATGCAGCGCGATGCCTCCCACCGCCGCTGCACCAGATAGCGCAATCAATAGCCACAGACAATTCTTAAGGATGGTTTTCATAATGACCGTGAGTGATGTGCAATGGGCTCACAGTATAAAACAGACCTGAGCGATATGCCGTTTCTAGCGAGGAGGCCATGGATGGATATGCCCCCTGCACTCTGGATGCATAAAAAAGCCGGAGCAATCATGCTCCGGCTTTTTCTACTTATCGCCACCCTGTGGTGCCAGGCACCTGATGGCCTCCTCCCTACTTTTTATCTTTACCCACCTGATTGCCGATAATGCCGCCTACGGCAGCACCACCGACCGTACCGACAGCACTGCCGCCGGTCAACACAGCGCCTGCCGCGGCGCCCACACCTGCGCCCACGGCCGTATTCTTGTCACGCGCCGACATATTGCTACAGGCGGAAAGACACGCCACCGTCAACACAATGCCGGTCACCCGCCAGGTTTTATTGAGGATATCCATGTCTATCTCCTAACGCTGTTTACTTGTTTATTTATTAGCACGCTGACTAGATGCGACCGGTGAGCAACAGGATCAACAGAATGATGACGATCAATCCTAAACCGCCACTCGGGCCATAACCCCAATTGCGACTATGTCCCCAGGTCGGCAACGCACCCAGCAACATCAGGATCAGTACAATAAGCAAAATGGTCGTGATGGACATAAATTCCCTCTTTTCTTCAAATTAGTGAGCAGGTGATCTGCTCAGGTTATGGGGCAATTTCTGATGCGTTTTGCCAGCCGGGGCCAGCGGTGTTAATGCAACAAGAGCTGTGCATTAATTCAGTGCATGAAAAAATAGATGATGATGAGCAGGAATGCGGGTACACCCAGCAGCCAGGCAATAAAATATTTAATCATCAGAATTCCTCCTTAATTTTTTAAGCGTTTGTTTGTTGAGACGCACCTCTACTGTATAGAGGCTGCCCTGCGAAGCGCATAGGGGTAGGTCTGATACTGCTGTCAGTGAAGCCTTACAGGCATAGGCAGCAATCACCCATGGCAGGCAGCCTTCGTGCTTGCAAAATGATTAGTGGAGTACCATCTCAATAATGGAACGTTCCCAACCTTCACAAGGTCTGCGCATAGATGACCACCTCGCCTGATATCCAAGACATGAATGCCGACATACCCACGGCTCCCGCCCCATCCAAACGCCTTTCCGCCTTGAGTCGGTTATGGCCCTTTTTGCGGCCTTATCGCTGGCAGATCATCCTCGCGCTGGTTTTGCTCAGCCTTGCCAGCGCTACCTTGCTCGCTGTGCCGCTGGCATTCCGAGATCTGGTGGATTTTGGTTTTGATAAACCACCACAGCAAGGGCCCAGCGCCAATGGCGATCTCAACAGCCACTTCCTGCTGTTGTTCGGGCTGGCCTGTGCCTGGGCCATGCTGGTCGCGGCACGTTATTTCACCGTATCGTGGGTGGGGGAGCGGGTAACGGCTGATTTGCGCAGTGCCGTCTATGCCCGCGTCCTGACGCAATCGCCACAATTCTTTGAAACCCTGCAAACGGGCGAGGTGCTGTCACGGCTGACCACCGACACCACGCTGATCCAGACCGTGGTTGGCAGTTCCGCCTCCATGGGCCTGCGCAGTCTGTTCCAGTTTGTCGGTGGCATGGTGATGCTGGCCGTCACCAGCACCTATCTCTTCTCCATCAACCTCGGGCTGATGTGCCTGCTGGTCCTGCCTATCATGCTGATCGGCCGCTCCGTCAAAAAGCTCTCGCGCGAATCGCAGGACAAGATCGCCGCCAGTTCGGCCATGGCGGGTGAAATTCTGAATGCCATGCCCACCGTGCAATCCTATACGCAGGAGCAGCGCGAGATCGGCCGCTTCAAGCAAAGCACCGAGCTCAGCTTTGATACGGCCATCCGTCGCGTTCGCGTGCGCGCCGCACTGACCGCGCTGATCATCACCGCCGTGCTGGGAACCATCGTGTTTGTGCTGTGGCTGGGGGCGCGCCAGGTCAGCGAAGGCGCCATGACAGGCGGCGAGCTGGCGTCGTTTGTGTTGTATGCCGCCATGGTGGCAGGGGCGGTGGGCACCATGGCCGAAGTCTGGGGCGATATCATGCGGGCCGCGGGTGCCACCGAGCGCCTGCTTGAACTGCTGCAGGCCGAACCTGCCATTCAGGCACCGGCAGAACCCATGGCATTGAAGTCGACCACGGAAGCCACCATCGGCTTTCACCATGTCAGCTTTCATTACCCTTCCCGCCCCACCCAGCCGGCATTGCAAGAACTGACGCTGGAGATCGCCGCTGGCGAAAACATTGCGCTGGTCGGCCCTTCCGGTGCCGGCAAGACTACCCTGTTCCAGTTGCTGCTGCGCTTTTACGACACCAGCGCAGGCAGCATCACCATCAATGGTCAGGATATACGTCAGCTCAGCCTGGAAAGCCTGCGCGGCCTGATTGCCGTGGTGCCGCAAGACCCGGTGATTTTCTCGGCCAATGCCATGGAAAACATACGCTATGGCTATCCCTATGCCACCGATGCCGAAGTGCTGATGGCCGCCAAGGCCGCCCAGGTCGATGAATTCATCCATCGCCTGCCCAAGGGTTACGACACCTTCCTTGGCGAGCGCGGCACGCGACTGTCTGGTGGGCAACGTCAGCGCATTGCCATCGCCCGCGCCATTCTCAAAAACGCGCCTATTCTGCTACTGGATGAGGCCACCAGCGCGCTGGATGCGGAATCAGAAATCCTGGTACAGCAAGGCTTGCAGGCCGCCATGCAGGGCCGCACCACCCTGATCATCGCGCACCGCCTGGCCACTGTGCAGCAGGTGGACAGGATTATCGTGATGGATCAGGGGCGCATCGTGGAAACCGGCACGCCGGCAGAATTGCGTCAGATGGGCGGACTCTATGCGCGTCTGGCCAAACTGCAGTTCCACGATACCGAAGCCTCCGGCAACGCGCCCTCCGCAGCCCCCATCCCTGCCGATGTAGCCGGCGTCCCTCATGAATAAGCCCTGAAGCAATGCAAGCGGGCGCGCCTGAACTTGCGCCCGCACCGCATGCTCCCAGTGCTCATGATGACCATGCGCCATTTCTTTTTCCGCTGGCTGCTGGCTTTGTTGCTGGCCGCCGCCATGCCAGCCCTGGCCGAGCCTTGTGATGCGGTGCTGCAGCGCTGGCAAACGCAAGAAAATGCCGTGCTGGCCGAGCTTGCGCCAGTATTCCAGCAAGGACGCGAAGATGGCACCATTCAGGTCGAACTGCGCTCGCTGCCCGACTGCGCCACCGAATTACGCCTGCAACTCCCCGCCTCCGACCTGCAGCAAACCCGTCAATACCTGGAGCAGAACCCTGCCAAACGTATCCTCATGAGCGCACAAGGCTATGCCATCCCCGAGCAGGCCGAAAGCGTGGTCACCATCGCGGCCAATGATGCGCACCCTGCCGAACTGAAAGCGCTTAACCAGGGGCTGGAGTTCATGTATCAGCTGCTGACCCAGCTGCGCGCCCATATCCCGGACGGCCAGCAAAATCAGCAAGCCTGGCCCTTGTCCCTGCAGCAATCGCAGCTGCATGCCTGCCGCCAGGCCTGGCAGGCCACCGATCTGACATCCGCCTGTCAATGCCGGCTGCAGCAGTTATCGGCCAGTATTCCCCCGCGCCAGATGGCCCTGATTACCTACCTGCAACAGCAGCCTTATGCCACGGCTACCGGCGCACTTTCCAGCTTCAATACCCTCAGCCAGTCCATCCTGCACAGCTGCCAGTTACAGCCGCGTTAATCCCGCAAACCCGCCGATTCTGCTGCTGAACAAGCCTCACCGGCGCGCTGGATGCCGCATCAGAAATATGGGCGGTTTGTATCGCTGGCTCACTAAGCTACAATTCGGCGAATCATCAGCCACCTCACGACGTCTCGCAGTGCAAACGGCTCCATGCTCATGCGCTAACTATATTGAGCACTGTTCTTGCTTGCACTGACTCACCATGCAGAATATTTCACCTGACAATACGATTTTATTGGCTAAAACCCGCCATATCGAAGAGCTGGAACGGCTCTCCGCCAGCATTCAATTTGTCGAAAGCATAGGCTGGATGGTGCACCAGCTGCAGGCTGAGCGCGGCGCCAGCTGTCTTTATCTGGCCTCTGCCGGTAGCCGCTTTGCCAAAGAGCGCAGTGAAATCATTGAGCAAAACCAGGCCTCGGAGTCTGGTTTCAACGAGGCCTTGCAACGCTATCTCAACCATAACACCTCGGCTGATGCCAAACAGCTCACCCTGATTTCATGGGTCTTGTTGGGGTTTGAGCAGCTCAAGCCCTTTCGCCATCAAGTCACGCTATTAAAAATACCCTTCAGTGACTGCATACAATCCTACACGCGGTTGATAGGCAGTTTGATTTCGCTCATTTTTGAAATCACGGACAATACCGTCAACAGCAAGATCGCTACCTATCTGGTCGCCCTCTACAACCTGGTGCAAGGCAAAGAATTTGCAGGGCAGGAGCGCGCAGTGGGCTCGCATCTGTTTGGTTCGGGTTATATGCAACTGGAGCACCAGCACAAGCTGCTGGAACTGATCGCGCAGCAAGACCGGCATTTTGAGCTCTTTTGCCAATTTGGCACGGACGCCTTGCGCGAGGCCTGGCGTGCCTCGCTGACGACCGAAGCTCACCGTATGCAGCACGACTACCGCAGCAAATTGACGGTGGCCAAAGACCAGCAGGCACTGCAGAGAACCGATGGCGATGCCTGGTTTGAGTTTTGCAGCAAACGGCTCACGGAAATCTGGCATATCCAATGCCAATTGGTGGCTGCCATGCATGACACGCTCGACAACTTGAGTAGCCAGGCCAAACTGGATCTGGAAAATACCCGCCAGCATCTGGACGAGTTAAGAGCCCGACAAACACCCGCGACCAACGTAGATAGTACGTTTTTCAATTTGGCCATTCCGCTGGAGAATGCCTTTACTTTCCTTGCCCATGATGAGCTGGCGCCCTACCCCATGGAGTCCATCATTGCCTTGCTGCAACAGCAGTCACAGCAACTGGCGGAAATTGAAAACGAGCTGTCGGAAACCAAGAAATCACTGGCGGAAAGAAAGCGTATCGAACGCGCCAAAGGCCTGCTGATGAGCAAACTGGGCCTGACCGAAATGGAAGCCTATAAAATGCTGCGCAATACCGCCATGGAGCAGAATCGCAAGCTGATCGATATTGCGGAAAACATCATCACGCTATCCAGCCAGGGTAGCAATTAGTTATTCAAGCTGGTGCACCTGCACTCAATAAGTGCGATGCATCACATTCACGCCATCCCTCCCCCTCCCCTGAAAATTTTTTAAATATACATAAATTCAATCACTTATTTTAATAATGTAGATTGGCACAGCATTTGCTTATGTCTTGACAAAAGGTCAGGCCAACGGCGGTCTGGCGTTTATGCAGGCTTGTGCATATCAACGCAGATATGGCATCGCCAGCAATGCAACAACACATTGGCTCTACTTCAGAGCGGGTAAGGCTGACAAAGCAACACATTAAACGAAGCGATTAAGCTTCCACGAATATGGACAAAGGCGTCCAGCATGTAGACAGGAAACTGTTTGCAGGCTGGACGCCTTTTTTTGTTTTGCGATTTTGATTTTGATACGTGATGGACCACTTTTAAGGGAGCAGACATGAAAAAAACACCAGAAACTGCAGCAGATAACGCCGCACCTGCCGTCGACACCAGTCGTCGCCAGTTTTTCAAGAACGCCGCCGCAGGTGCGCTTGGCGCCGCCGCCATGATGAACATGGTGCCCGCCGCCATCCGCAATCAGGCATGGGCTGCAGGCTCGGACGCTCCAGAACTGACCGAAGTCAAAATCGGCTTCATCCCGCTGACCGATTGCGCACCTATCGTCGTAGCTGCCCAGATGGGCTTCGACAAGAAATACGGCATCAAGATCGTGCCATCCAAGGAAGCCTCCTGGGCGGGCGTGCGCGACAAGGTGGTCAATGGCGAACTGCATGCCGCCCATGTGCTGTATGGCCTGGTGTATGGGGTACAGATGGGCATAGGCGGTCAGCAGAAAGACATGAACGTGCTGCTGACGCTGAACAACAACGGTCAGGGCATCACCCTCGCCAACCAGCTGAAGGACAAGGGTGTCACCGGGGGCGCCACCCTGAAACGCCTGCTCGACAATGAAAACCGCGACTACACCTTCGCCCAGACCTTTCCTACCGGCACCCACGCGATGTGGCTCTACTACTGGCTGGCGACGTATGGCATTCATCCCTTCCAGGATGTGAAGACCATCGTGGTACCGCCACCGCAAATGGTTGCCAACATGCGTATCGGCAATATGGATGGTTACTGTGTGGGTGAACCATGGAATGCACGTGCCATTTACGACAAGGTCGGCTTCACTGCTGCCACCACTCAGGATATCTGGACTGACCATCCGGAAAAGGTGCTGGGCACCACCGCCGAATTTGTCGCCAAGAACCCCAACACGGCACTGGCCATCACCAAGGCGATTCTGGATGCCTGTCGCTACATCGACGCCACGGCCAACCGCCCCGCGGTTGCCAAACTGATTGCCGGCAAGGCTTATGTGAATGCCCCGGAAGAAGTGATCGAAGGCCGCTTCCTTGGCCATTACGACAACGGCATCGGCAAAAAGTGGGAAGACCCCAACTACATGAAGTTCTTCAACGACGGCAAGGTGACCTTCCCCTACCTGTCGGATGGCATGTGGTTCCTCACCCAGCACAAGCGCTGGGGTTTGCTGAAAGCCGACCCGGATTACCTGGGGATCGCCAAAAAGGTCAACCGTATCGACATCTACACCGAAGCAGCCAAATCCCTGGGCATTGCCGTGCCAAGCGACCCGATGCGCAGCAGCAAGCTCATCGATGGCGTGGTGTGGGATGGCAAGGACCCGAAAGCCTATGCCAACGGCTTCAAGATCAAGGCCTGATAAACACGCGGCGGCCCGGCAATGTCGGCCGCCAGTCCTGAACCTGTGATGCGAGGCAAATCATCATGAGTGCAATCGGTATCAGTAAAGAAGACATCAAGACCATCATGAACAATGAGCAAACAGTAGCAAGCAATCCTGTCGCGAGCCCAAAGGCGGCAGCAAAAAAAGCAGCCCGTCCGGCAGTGGCAAAACGCCCCTCTGCGCTCGCCCTGAAAATGCGCGCCTTTTTCCAGTGGCTATTGCCGCCGATATTTGGCCTGCTGCTAATGGGCGCTGTGTGGACCCTGATTTCCCATCAATCGCCCAACCTGCCTGGCCCCGTCAGCACCTGGCATTCGGCAGTGGAGCTGTTCAGCGACCCGTTCTACACCAACAGTCCCAATGACCAGGGCATAGGCTGGAACATCCTGGCCTCGCTGGAACGTGTGGGCCTGGGCTTTGGCCTGGCCGCGCTGATCGGCATACCGCTGGGCTTCATCATCGGCCGCTTCCAGTTCATGTCGCGCATGGCAGCGCCCATCATCGGCATCCTGCGCCCAGTGTCACCGCTGGCCTGGCTGCCTATCGGCCTGCTGGTATTCAAGGCGGCCAACCCCGCGGCCATCTGGGTGATTTTCATCTCCGCCATCTGGCCCATGATCATCAATACCGCCGTGGGCGTGAGCAAGGTGCCACAGGACTACATGAATGTCGCCAAGGTGCTCAACCTCTCCGAGTGGAAGATCGTCACCAAGATTCTGTTCCCCTTTGTGCTGCCTTACATGATGACCGGCGTGCGCCTTTCCATCGGCGTGGCCTGGCTGGTGATCGTGGCGGCAGAAATGCTGACTGGCGGCGTGGGCATCGGCTTCTGGGTGTGGGATGAGTGGAACAACCTGAATGTGGAGCACATCATCATCGCCATCTTCGTTGTCGGCATCGTCGGCCTCTTGCTCGAACTGGCGCTGACCTCCCTCGCTCGCCGCTTCAGCTACGAATAAGGAACCCATCATGGAAAAAATCGTGCAGGAAAAATACGTACAGCTGGAAAACGTGAACATGACCTTTTTCACCAAAAAAGGCACGTTTGAAGCGCTGAAAAATGTGAACTTCAGCATACGCGAAGGCGAGTTCATCTCCATCATCGGCCACTCCGGTTGCGGCAAATCCACCGTGCTCAACCTGATCGCCGGCCTGTTGCAGCCCACTGACGGCAACCTGTTCTGTGCAGGCCGCGAGATTGCTGGCCCCGGCCCTGAGCGTGCCGTGGTGTTCCAGAACCACTCGCTGCTGCCCTGGCTCACCTGCAGTGAAAATGTCTACCTGGCGGTGGAACGCGTCTTTGGCGCCACCGACACCAAAGACCAGCTGAAAAAACGCACCCAGGCCGCGATTGAGCTGGTGGGCCTCGCCCATGCCGCCGACAAACGCCCGAATGAAATCTCCGGCGGCATGAAACAGCGCGTGGGCATTGCCCGGGCGCTGGCCATGGAACCCAAGGTGCTGCTGCTGGATGAGCCGTTTGGCGCGCTGGACGCCCTCACCCGCGCCCATCTGCAGGACGAGCTGATGACCATCATGGCGAAGTCCGGCTGCACAGCGGTGATGGTGACACACGATGTGGACGAGGCCGTGCTGCTCTCAGATCGCATTGTGATGATGACCAACGGCCCGGCCGCCACCATCGGCGACATTCTGGATGTGGAACTCGCACGTCCGCGCAAGCGGCTGGAGCTGGCAGAAGACGGCCACTACAACCATCTGCGTAGCGAAGTGCTGAAGTTTTTGTATGAACGCCACGCAAAGAAGGCGGCTTGAGAAGGCAATACGAGCAATTAAATAATCAGGCAAAAAAGTGGCCCGTCGGTCAGGACGGGCCGGTACTACCCGTTACCCCTCATCAGAAAAAAGGAGCAACACATGCAAAGTAATTCGAGTTTCACACTGAGTCAAGCCAGCATTGCCCTGCTGTTGGGCATGGCTGCCCTGCAGGCTCCCGTGGCCAGCGCCGAAGAAGCCCTGCCGGAATATACCTTCATGGACGCCATCAAGACCGGCAAGAACCTCACCAGCTTTCGCCTGCGCTATGAAAACGTGGATCAGGCCAACCGCTCGGAAACCGGCGAAGGCCTGACACTGCGCAGCCTGGTTGGCTGGCAGACGGCGCCTTACAAAAACTTCAGTTTTGGCATTCAGCTGATCAATGTCTCCAAGGCGATAGATGACTATGACGACCGTGCCATGAACCAGCCGCAGCCTGGCATGGGCAATTACCCCGCCATCGTTGATCCGGACAACACCGATATCAACCAGGTGTATGTGGACTGGACGGGCATCAAGAACAACAAGATCCGCCTGGGTCGCCAGTCAGTGAAGCTGGATAACGTCCGTTTCATCGGCAATGTCGAGTTCCGCCAGGTCATGCAGGTGTTTGATGGTATTGCGCTGGAAAACAAGAGCATCAAGGACACCGAAATCTATCTGGCGCACTTTGAACGTGTAAAGCAGATCACGGAGAAAATGCGCAATGGCAATCTCGACATTGCCAATATCAAGTACCGCATTTCTCCCAGCGAGTCGCTTGTGGGTTATGGCTACTTCAACAACTTCAACGATCTCGGCTTCAACCAGAACAACAACCTTGGCGCCGGCGCCGACGCGTCAAACAAAACCCTGGGCCTGCGCCTCGACGGCACCCGCAAGGTCAATGACGACTGGAAAGTGCTCTACACCGCCGAGTACGCCAAGCAGACCGATTACTCCGGCGGCGACAAGAACATCGATGCCCACTATGCCCGTCTTGGCGGCGGCGCCATGTACGGCACCTGGTATGTGCGTTTCGATCACGAGCTGCTTTCGAGCAACGATGGCTTGTATGCCTTCCAGACCCCATTCGGCACCAACCACCTGTTCCAGGGCTGGGCCGACCAGTTCCTGGTCACGCCACGCTTCGGCATCAAGGACAACTACATCAGCTTTGGCGGCAAGCCTGTCGACAGCGTGTTGCTGCAGGCCGAGTACCACGTGTTCACCTCGGATGAGGATTTTGCCAAATTTGGTGGTGGCTTTGGCGACAAGTACGGCAAAGAGCTGGATCTGGGCGCGACCTGGAACGTGAACAGCAAGCTGATGCTGAAAGCGGAATATGCCAACTTTAAGGAAGACGATCGCCTGGCGCTGGCAACCGCACGTAAGGCCGATACCGAGAAGGTGTGGCTGACTGCCATGTATACCTTCTAGCCCTTGCTGAAGGAATAGCCCATGGGTATCTGCATCCTGCGATGCAGATACCGTTTACCAACCCCACGATGGATGCATGCATGAATACTGTTTTACAACATCGCCGCCCGCACCGCGCAGAGCCCAAGGCCGTCAGCGCCGAGACATTCAGCTCGCTGATCAACCTTGCCGGGCGCCAGCGCATGTTGTCGCAACGCATCATCCTCAACGCGATTCTGGCCACGCAACAGCATGAAGAAGCCGTGGCCGTGGCCCAGCAGGCACTCGCGCTGTTTGAGACCAGCCATGGTGAGCTGACCAAAGGCAATGCCACCTTGCCCGGGGTATTTTTCCCCGCGCTGCAGGCCATCTATTTTGGCGAACAGCAAGCGGACAAACGTATCCGCGCGTTCATCCTGCAAGCCCGGTCAGCAATAGAGGCCCTGGGCACGCAAGCTGCCGTCGCCCTGGTAGAAGAACTTGGCAAGCAGGCCACCCCGCTGGTGAACCTGCTCAACCAGATTACACAGGTGTATGAGGCGGAAGCCAAACAACATGCCCATGCCCAGCAAAAAGAGCACAGGGCGCTGATGGGCAACATCCAGCAGATCGCCAAGCAGGCCAAAATCGTGTCGGTCAATGCGCAGATCATGGCAGCGCGGGCGGGCGATGCTGGCAAGGAATTTTCGGTGGTGGCCGGTGTGCTTACCGCCATCACGGGCGAGCTGGACGAGCTGATCGTCAGCGCCATGAAGTCGGCCCAGCGCTAATGCGACGGGCCTTGAACACAATGTATCAAGATTGAAACGGTGAATGCGATGGCAGGAAAAGTGTATTTGATAGGGGCAGGTCCCGGGGATCCAGAGCTGATCACGCTCAAGGCAGTGAAGGCATTGCAGGCAGCCGATGTGGTGCTAGTGGATGACTTGGTGAACCGCGCCCTGCTGGCGCATGCACCCCAGGCGCGCATTGTGGAAGTGGGCAAGCGCGGCGGCTGCAAGTCGACTCCGCAGCACTTCATCAATCGCCTGATGGTATCGCTCGCCGAGCAGGGTCAGATCGTGGCCCGCCTCAAGGGCGGCGATCCCTTCCTGTTCGGCCGTGGCGGTGAAGAAATGCTGGAGCTGCGTGCCGCTGGCATTGCAGTCGACATCATCCCCGGCATTACCAGTGGCATTGCTGCCGCGGCGGCGATTGGCGTGCCGGTCACACATCGCGAGTACACGCATGGCGTCACGCTGGTGACCGGCCATACCCGCGATGGCGAGCAACCCAACTGGCAGGCACTGGCCGCCAGCGGCACTACGCTGGTGATTTACATGGGCATGAAGCATCTCGCCAGCATCGTCAGTGAGCTGCTGGCAGCGGGATTATCGGCGGAGACGGCGGCGGCGGCGATCCAGCAAGGCAGCTTGCCGGAGCAGCAGCAAGTCGTCACCAGCCTGGGCATGCTGCCCATGGCGGTAAAGCAGGCGGGCCTGGGTAGCCCGGCCATTATCGTGGTGGGCGATGTGGTACGCCTGGCACAACTGAACCTGGACGTGGCAGCCGTTGCTGCTGCGTGATTTTTAAGAGGTAGGAGAAGAGTATGAAGAAAATGAAACTGGTCGTTGTCGGCAATGGCATGGCTGGCATGAGAACCGTAGAAGAGCTGCTTAAGATAGCCCCGGATCTCTATGAAATCACCGTGTTTGGCGATGAGCCGCACCCCAACTACAACCGCATCATGCTCTCGCCCGTATTGGCAGGCGAGCAGACCATCGATGACATCATCCTGAATACACGCGAATGGTATGCCGAGCACAACATCACGCTGCATACCGGCAAGCGCATTGTGAAGATAGACCGCACGCGCCGCATTGCCTATGCCGAAGATGGCACCGAGGCCGAATACGACCGCATGCTGCTGGCCACCGGTTCTACGCCGTTCATGCTGCCGATTCCCGGCAAGGAGTTGGATGGCGTGATCGGTTTCCGCGACATTAAAGACGTAGACACCATGATAGAGACCGCCAGGACGCACAAGCATGCGGTAGTGATTGGCGGCGGCCTGCTGGGCCTCGAGGCTGCCAACGGTCTCAAGATTCAGGGCATGGATGTCACCGTGGTACATATCGGCAGCTGGCTGCTGGAACGCCAGCTGGACAAGACCGCAGGCAAAATGCTGCAAAAATCGCTGGAAGCCAAGGGCCTTAGCTTTCTCCTGGAAAAGCACACGGAACAGATTCTGGGTGAAAACGGCCGGGTGACCGGCGTGCGTTTCAAGGATGGCAGCGAGATTGCCGCCGATCTGGTGGTAATGGCGGTGGGCATACGTCCCAACTATGCGCTGGCCGAATCGGCTGGCATCCATTGCAACCGCGGCATTGTGGTCAATGACACCATGCAGACCTATGATCCGCGCATCTACTCCGTAGGCGAATGCGTGGCCCACCGCGGCATCAGTTATGGTCTGGTCGCCCCCTTGTTCGAAATGGCAAAAGTCTGCGCCACCCATCTGGCCAATTTCGGCATTGGCCTCTACAAGGGCTCGGTGACCTCCACCAAGCTCAAGGTGACGGGCATTGATCTGTTCTCGGCAGGCGACTTCAGCGGGACGGAAGGCTCCGAGGAAATTGTTTTACACGATGCAGTTGGCGGGGTTTACAAAAAACTCGTCATCAAAGATGACAAAATCATCGGCAGCGTGCTCTATGGCGACACCACCGACGGCAGCTGGTACTTCCAGCTGCTGCGCGATGGCAAGCCTATTCACGAGATTCGTGACCACCTGATGTTCGGCCAGGACAGCCTGGGCAATACCGGCCACCAGGGCCAGGATAAAGCCTCCAGCATGACCGACGAAATGGAAGTCTGCGGCTGCAATGGCGTATGCAAGGGCACCATCGTCAAGGCGATCAAGAGCCAGGGCCTGTTTACCATAGATGAAGTCAAGAAACAGACCAAGGCCGGCTCCAGTTGCGGCTCCTGCACCGGGCTGGTCGAGCAGATTCTGGCTTCCACGCTGGGCGGCGGCTATGCCCCGCCTTCCACCTCCAAGGCGGTATGTGGCTGCACCGACTTCAACCACGAAGAAGTGCGCGATGAAATCCGCAAGCACAAATACCTCAGCATTCCCGATGCCATGAAAGGCATGGGCTGGCGGACGCCGAATGGCTGCGCTACCTGCCGCCCGGCGCTGAACTACTATCTGATCTCTACCTGGCCGCACGAAGCCAAGGATGATCCGCAATCAAGATTTATTAATGAACGCGTGCACGCCAATATCCAGAAAGATGGTACGTATTCCGTGGTGCCGCGCATGTATGGCGGCGTCACCACGCCAGACCAGCTGCGCAAGATTGCCGATGTGGCCGACAAGTATGCCGTGCCCATGGTCAAGGTCACCGGCGGTCAGCGCATTGACTTGCTGGGCGTGAAGAAGGAAGACCTGCTGGATATGTGGAAAGACCTCGACATGCCGTCCGGCTACGCCTATGGCAAGAGCATCCGCACGGTGAAAACCTGCGTCGGCTCCGAGTTCTGCCGCTTTGGCACGCAGAATTCCACCCAGCTCGGCATTGATATCGAAAAAGCCTTTGACCACATGTGGGCGCCACACAAGGTGAAATTTGCCGTCTCCGGCTGCCCGCGCAACTGCGCCGAATCCGGCATCAAGGATGTGGGCGTGATTGGCGTGGATTCCGGCTGGGAAATTTATGTCGGCGGCAACGGCGGCATCAAGACCGAAGTTGCGCAGTTCCTGTGCAAGGTAAAAACGGCGGAAGAAGTCATCGAGTATTCCGGTGCCTTTATCCAGATTTACCGTGAAGAAGCGCGCTACCTTGACCGCACTGTGCACTGGATAGAACGCGTGGGTCTGGATTATGTGAAGAAGCGCATTCTGGAAGACGCCGAAGGCCGCAAGGCCGCCTATGAGCGGCTGATGTTTGCCCTGCAGGGCGCCACAGACCCGTGGGCGGAACGTGCCAACCAGCGCGAAACGCACAAGGAATTCGACACCATTACCGTTTAACGCACCGCGTGCCATGCGTGGCCCAGGCTTGTGGTAGCCTGAGTCTGCGCTGGCACCCGGCATTGCTGAGGAGATTCGCATGCAAACAAGTTTCTGGCAGGCCGGGCACAAGCCCACCCTGTTTTCATCCTTCCTGTACTTTGACCTGAGCTTCATGGTCTGGGTATTGCTGGGGCCATTGGCCGTGCAGATCGCCACCGACCTGCAACTCACACCTGCGCAAAAAGGCCTGATGGTAGCTACCCCCGTACTAGCAGGCGCGCTGCTCCGCATCGTCATGGGCGTGCTGGTAGACCAGATCAAGCCGAAAAAAGCCGGACTGATCGGCCAGCTGATTGTCATCGCCGCGCTCTTGGTGGCATGGTTGCATGGCATACACAGCTATCAGCACACTTTGCTACTGGGCGTGTTTCTCGGCTTTGCCGGGGCGGCCTTTGCCGTGGCGCTGCCGCTGGCTTCGCGCTGGTATCCGCCTGAACATCAAGGCACGGCGCTGGGCATTGCCGGGGCAGGCAATTCCGGCACCGCGCTGGCCGCCCTGTTTGCGCCTGGGCTGGCGATTGCCTTCGGCTGGAACAATGTATTCGGCCTGGCGCTGATCCCGCTGGCGTTTGCGTTGGTGGTGTATATGCTATTTGCCAAGGATGCGCCGGATGCCCCCGCCGCCAAGTCCATCAGCCAGTACGTGGCCGTGCTGAAGGACCGCGACGCCTGGTGGTTCATGTTTTTTTACAGCGTGACCTTTGGCGGTTTTGTCGGCATGGCATCGTCGCTCACCATTTATTTCCACGATCAATATGGCCTGTCGCCGGTGCATGCCGGTTACTTTACGGCGGCATGCGTGTTTGCAGGCTCCCTGGTACGTCCGTTGGGTGGCAATCTGGCCGACCGCATCGGTGGTATCCGCACGCTGACAGCGATGTATATGATCGCGGCGTTTTTCCTGTTTATCCTGAGCTTTGGCCCTGCGCAACAAGTGGCTGGGCTGGCTGTCGTCATCGCCGCCATGCTGGCGCTAGGCATGGGCAATGGCGCCGTGTTCCAGCTGGTACCGCAACGCTTCCGCAAGGAAATCGGCGTGATGACCGGACTGGTAGGCATGGCCGGAGGTGTGGGTGGATTCTATCTGGCTTCCAGCCTGGGTTACTCCAAGCAGGTCACGGGCAGCTACCAGATCGGGCTGACCGTGTTTGCCGGTCTGGCCATCCTGGCGGTGATCGGCCTCACCAGCGTCAAGAAACGCTGGCGCACTACCTGGGGCTCGGCGGCGGTAACGTCAGCCAAGGTCTAGGGTTTTCATGTCGCTGCAATTGCTGCTCGGCCAAAGCACGGCCACCGGCCCGCGTGAACGCAATGAAGATTTTGCGGGCATGGTGACGCCGGCCGGCATGCAGCTGCAAACCAAGGGCGCGCTGATCGCACTGGCCGATGGCGTCAGCGGCAATGCCGGTGGACGCGAAGCCGCCGAAATGACCGTGCGCAGTATCTTGTCCGATTACTACGCCACGCCCGATACCTGGGAAGTGCATAGCGCGCTGGACAAGGTGATCATCGCCGCCAACCGCTGGCTACTGGCGCAAGCCGCGCAGCACAAGGATTTTGCTGGCATGGCCAGCACACTTTCGTTGATCGTGTTTCGCGGCCAGCGCTTTTACTCGGCGCATGTGGGCGATACCCGCATTTACCGTCTGCGCCATGGTGAATTGCAACAACTCACCACCGACCATGTGTGGGAACGCCCCGACATGCGGCATGTGCTGAAACGGGCCATCGGCCTTGATCAGCATTTGTCCGTCGACTATGCCGATGGCGCCCTGCAGGTAGGCGATGTTTACGCGCTGATGAGCGACGGCGTATGGGATGTGCTGGACCAGGCGACGCTGCATCATGTCATGGGGCTTTACGATAACCCACAGCTGATCTGCGACGAGCTGACCCGGCTGGCGATTGCCCAGGGTGGCCACGACAATGCCACCGTGCTGGCGGCGCATGTGGTGCAACTGGGTGAGGAAACCCTCACGGACCTCTTGGCCGAGCACCGCCATTTGCGGGTACCGCCCAAGATGAAAGCAGGCGACGTCATCGACCAGTTTGAAGTGCTGAGCGTCTTGCATGAGTCACGCGCCAGCCTGATCTATAAAGTGCGTCACCGCATCACCACCCAGTTGTGGGTACTCAAGACCCTGCAACCCTTGCTGGCGGAAGACCGCGACAGCTGCCAGGCCCTGCTTAATGAAGAATGGCTGGCCAAGCGCGTGGTATCGCAATACCTGCCGCAAGTGCTGCCACTGACGGCCGAACAGCGCAGCCAGCTGTATTACGTGATGAGCTGGCATGAGGGCGCCACCCTGCAACACCGGCTGGATAACGGCCATCACTTCACCACCGCGGGCATTACCAGCATTGGCATTGCCCTGCTGCGTGGCCTGGGCGCCCTGCACCGCCTGCAGATTCTGCATCGCGATATCAAGCCCGCCAATCTGCATATGGCGATGGATCAGCGTTTGCGTATCTTGGATCTGGGCGTGGCCCTAAGCCCGGTCACCGGCCATATTGCCAGCATGGATAACCCCGGCACGCCCAGCTTCATGGCCCCCGAGCTGTTTGATGGCGCCGGCGCCTCGGTCAGCAGCGATCTTTATGCGGCGGGCGTGACCCTGTATTACCTGCTGACGCGCAAATATCCGTATGGCGAGATTGAGCCTTTCCAGCATCCGCGTTTTGGCGAGCCGGTGCCGCCTACGCGTTATCGGCCGGAGATTCCGCGCTGGCTGGAAAATATTCTGCTGAAAGCGGTGGCGCGCCTGCCCGAGCACCGTTTTGAAACCGCCGAAGAAATGCTGCTGGCATTGGAGATCGGTGAAACCCGGCCGATTTTGCCGCCACCGCGCACGCCGCTGATTGCCCGCGCGCGGCTGGTGAAATGGCAGTGGATTGCGCTGGTTTCACTGATGGTGAATTTCATGCTGCTGTACCTGTTGATCGTCTCGTAATGCCGCCGGGGTGAGGCGAGTGCAAGACAGCCCTTGTTGAGTCTTTTAGTAAGTTTTGTGATTGTGTTTTTGTTGTTGAGTTGTCATCTCTTGATTTGGAGTTTTTTATGAGTACCTGGACCAAAATTGCCCCTTTGACTGATATTCCCAAGCTGGGCTCGCGTGTCGTACGCACAGCCAAAGGCGATATCGGCGTATTCCGCACCGAGGATGACCGCGTATTTGCCCTGAATAACAGCTGTCCGCATAAAGGTGGCCCGCTGTCGCAAGGGATTGTGTATGGTGACAAGGTGGCCTGCCCGCTGCATAGTTGGAAAATCAGCCTGATCGACGGCAAGGCCGAAGAGCCGGATGTCGGTGAAACCGCCTGCTTTGCCGTCAAGGTAGAAGACGGCATGGTCTTCCTGGACATTCCGTCCTGAAGGCAGTCCGCCCCATGCATTTGATCATGCAACACGGATATGGAGGATCAATGTCACCCGCCCGGCTTGCCCGTCATGCACAGGCGCGGGCTATCCTTTCCTCTCGTGTTGGCCTTAACCAGCGGTACCCAGAATCATGTTAAAAGAAACCAGATCCACCTGTTGTTATTGCGGCGTTGGCTGCGGCGTCATCATCACCAGCGAACATGACCGCATTACCGGCGTGCGCGGCGATCCCGACCATCCGGCGAACTTTGGCCGCCTGTGCACCAAAGGCTCCACGCTGCATCTCACGGCCAAGCTGGATACCCGCGTCTTGCAACCCGAAATGCGCACCAGCCGTCAGGCGCCGCGCCAGCCTGCCGATTGGGATACGGCGCTCGACCATGTGGCAGACCGCTTCGCCGAAACCATACGCCAGCATGGCCCCAACAGCGTGGCGTTTTATATCTCCGGCCAGCTGCTGACCGAGGATTATTACGTCTTCAACAAACTGGCCAAAGGCCTGATCGGCACCAACAACGTTGATACCAATTCGCGTCTGTGCATGAGTTCCGCCGTGAGTGGGTACAAACTGACGCTAGGTGCCGATGCACCGCCTGCCTGCTATGAAGACATCGACCACACCGCCTGCCTTTTCATCGCCGGCTCGAATACCGCGTATGCCCATCCCATCATTTTCCGCCGCATTGAAGATGCCAAGGCCCGCAATCCGGACATGAAAATCGTGGTGGTCGACCCACGCCGTACCGATACCGCCACCTTTGCTGACCTGCACCTCGCCATCCAGCCGGGCACCGACGTTGCCCTGTTCAACGGCATGCTGCACATCATGCTGTGGGAGGGCATGCTGGATCAGGCCTTTATCCGCGAGCACACCAACGGCTTTGATGCGCTCAAGGAAACCGTGCGTGAATACACGCCGAAGATGGTGGCGGACATTTGCGGCATCCGCGAGGCCGATCTTGTCACGGCAGCCAAGTGGTTTGGTAGCGGTCCCTCACTTTCCATGTATTGCATGGGGCTCAACCAGTCTATTCATGGCAGCGATAAAAACGCCGCCCTCATCAACCTGCACCTCGCCACCGGTCAGATCGGCAAACCGGGCGCCGGGCCCTTTTCACTTACCGGCCAGCCCAATGCCATGGGCGGCCGTGAAGTGGGCGGCATGGCGAATCTGCTATCCGGCCACCGTGATCTGGATAATCCGCAGCACCGCGCCGAGGTGGCCGCGCTGTGGGGTGTGGAGGATGTGCCCGCGACGCCAGGCAAGACGGCCGTCGACATGTTCGATGCCCTGAAATCAGGCGAAATCAAGGCAATCTGGATCGCCTGCACCAATCCGGCGCATTCCATGCCTGATCTCAACCAGGTACGGGCCGCGCTGGGGAATGCCGAACTGGTGGTATTGCAGGATGCCTATGGCAATACGGATACGAATATCTATGCCGATGTGGTGCTGCCCGCCACCAGCTGGGGAGAAAAAGAAGGCACCGTCACCAACTCGGAGCGGCGCATCACCCACATCACCCCAGCCGTCGCCAAACCGGGATCGGCCCGCCATGACTGGGAGATCGTGGTCGACTTTGCGCAACGTCTGGAACAGCGCCTGGGCAAGGCAAACACGCTGTTCAACTACCAGGTGCCAGAGACGATCTTCAATGAGCACCGCGAATCCACCCGCGGTCGTGACCTGGATATCACCGGCCTGAGTTATCAGCTGCTGGATGCGCAAGGACCACAGCAGTGGCCGCTCAATGAGAAGGTGAGCACTGGCTTACAACGCTTATACAGCGATGGCATTTTCCCCAAAGCCGATGGTCGCGCGCAATTTCATATTGCGCATTACAAGCCCACTGCGGACAAAACCGATGCGCGGCAACCTTTGCATTTGTTGACCGGACGCCTGCGCGACCAGTGGCACGGCATGAGCCGCACCGGCACCGTCGCCCAACTGTTCAACCATGTGGATGAACCCGTGATCTCGCTGAACCAGAACGACATGGAGCGACGTGGCATCAAGCCCGGCGACCTGGTCAAGGTGAGCAATAAACGCGGCAGCCTGACGTTGCGGGCGCAACCATCCGATGAGATCCAGCCTGCACAGAGCTTTATTCCCATGCACTGGGGCAGTCAGTTCATGAGCGGGCTGGGCTGCAATGCGCTCATGCCCTCCGCCTTTGACAAAATCTCACGCCAGCCCGAACTCAAGCACACCGCGGTCAAGCTGGAGAAAGTCGAGCTGCCATGGCAGATGACGGTCATGCGCAACTGCCACGACATGCACTTGCTGGAAGCGATTCGTCGCCTGCTGCCCGGTTTCGACTATGCGAGTTGCGGGCTTTATGGGCGCGGCAACGGCATGGTCGTGCTACAAGCCGCCCATCATGCGCCACCTGACGCAGCGGTGATTGATGCGCTGGATGCGCTGCTGGGCATGACAGAAGGCGCGCCCATGCTGAATTATCAGGATGCGCGGCGCGGCATCAGCAAGCGTATTCTGGTGGAGCCCGACGCCGCGACAGGTCGCCAGCAAGTAACCGGGGTGCGGCTGATAGGCGAAACCCTGGCCGCCGAATGGCTGCGCGAAGTGATGACGGAAGGCCAGTTCAGCGATGAACTCAGGCGCTGGGCACTGGCGCCGCTGAGTGCACCGCCCACCGGCCAACGGAGTCGCGGCAAAATCGTGTGCAATTGTCTGAATGTGGCAGAGAACGAAATTATTGATACCATAGAGATGGGCGCTGATTTCATTACCCTGCAAAACAAGCTCAAGTGCGGTACGCAATGCGGCTCCTGCGTGCCCGAACTGAAAAAACTGGTACAACTGCACGGCAGAACTGCCGCTTAATACATAAGGACAATCCATGAAATTCGTATACCTCGGCCTGCTGCTGGCCGCCCTCACTCCTTTTGCTCATGCCGCTGACAGTGAGCCGCAAGACATCACCGGCACCACCGACAAGGGCGAGAAAGTCGTGTTGCACCCGAATGGCCGCTGGAAATTCGTGGATACGGCAAAAGCAGCAGAAGCCAAGGAAATCGCCAAGCAGTTTCCGGAAAACCAGGGCTGTCCATCCAATATGCAAGGCGGCTTCCTCGGCTTTGGTCGTTGCATTCCGCAAGGCGACAAGGATTACAACCGCGGCTCCATGAGCGGCAAGGGTCGTTAAGTCATTCCTGATACGTGCCCTTTGAAATGGCTTCATTTTTTAAAGAGCACGGTTTAATTCCTCGATCCAGCGCATACTACCAGCCAAGTTAGTCTTCACTCCCGGTGTGCGCTGGGCTGAAGCAATACCACGCTATTCCCCCACAGCCTGAAAACAGGCTCAGCAGTCGTTTGCTGGCATGGTTCATGCTGGTATTCATGGCCGTGGCAGGTCATGTTGGCCTGCCATCTGAATAAGTCCAAGAACGTTCGTGACCCAAAGATTCGTGATTCAAAGATTCGTGACCCAAGACTTGTGAACTTAAGAACAGTTGTGAAGGATTCGCATGGCCATACGCGTTGCATTGCACCACAAGACCAGCTACACATTTGACCGTCTGGTTAATCTCTCCCCGCATGAAGTACGACTCAAACCCGCGGCCCACGCGCGCACGCCGGTGTTGTCTTACTCACTGACGGTGAACCCGGAAAAGCACTTCATCAATTGGCAGCAGGATCCGTACGGCAATTACATTGCACGCTTTGTGTTCCCGGAAAAAGTCACCAGCCTCGATTTCACGGTGACCCTGGTGGCCGACATGACGGTCATCAACCCGTTCGATTTTTTCGTGGAAAAATACGCTGAGCAATTCCCTTTTGCCTATACCGAACAACTGGAATACGAACTCGCCCCCTACCTGAAAGCAGAACCGGCAGGCCCCAGACTGGCCAAATGGCTAGACGACACGCGCAGTCAGTTATTGACGGCGCCGCTCACCATCGCCAATTTTCTGGTCGCCATCAACCAACGTCTGCAAGGCGATATCGGCTATCTGGTACGCATGGAACCCGGGGTGCAAACGCCGGAAGAAACGCTGGAAAAACGAAGTGGCTCCTGCCGCGACAGCGCCTGGTTGCTGGTGCAGATCCTGCGTCATCTTGGTCTGGCGGCGCGCTTTGTCTCCGGCTATCTGATTCAGCTCACCGCCGACATCAAGGCATTGGATGGCCCCAGTGGCACCGAGGTGGACTTCACCGATCTGCATGCCTGGACCGAAGTGTATATTCCCGGCGCCGGATGGATAGGCCTGGACCCGACCTCCGGCTTGCTGGCTGGCGAAGGCCATATTCCGCTGGCGTGTACCGCCATGCCCGCCTCGGCTGCGCCGGTGACCGGCTTTACCGATATTGCCGAAGTCACGTTTCACCATGAAATGAGCGTCACGCGCATACACGAAGACCCGCGCGTCACCAAACCCTACAGTGAAGAAGACTGGGAAAAGATAGACCAGATTGGTCAGCAGGTAGACCGTGATCTGCAAAAGCAGGATGTGCGGCTGACACAGGGCGGCGAGCCCACCTTTGTATCGATAGATGACATGGATGGCCCGGAGTGGAACACCCAGGCGCATGGCGACAAGAAACGCGAGCTGGCTGGCAAGCTGGCACTCCGGCTGAAAGAGCGCTTTAGCCAAGGTGGCCTGCTGCATTATGGCCAGGGCAAATGGTACCCAGGCGAGCCTTTGCCACGGTGGGCCATCAATATGTATTGGCGTGTGGATGGCCAGCCCATGTGGAATGATGCCTCGCTATTTTCCAGGGATGGCCAGCCGGAGAATTACGATGTGGCCGAGGCCAGGCAATTCGCAAGCAGTCTGGTAGACACATTGGGCCTGCCCGCGGCCTGCATGATAGAAGCCTATGAGGATGTCATGCAGCAAGCCTTGCTGGAGCAACGTCTGCCAGACAACATTGACCCCCTGCAGGCCGACCTTGCTGCCAGCGAAGAGCGCAAACGTCTGGCACAACTGCTGGAAGTCGGACTCGGCAAGGCCGCAGGCTATGTGATTCCGCTCAAACCGGAATCCTCCAGTAAATCCACCACCTGGCGCAGCAGCAAATGGCCATTGCGTCGCGAACATCTTTACCTGTTGAGCGGCGACTCGCCCATGGGCCTGCGCCTGCCGCTCGCCTCACTGCCCTGGGTGTTGCCAGACGACGTCGAACCTGAATTTGCGGTAGACCCCTTTGAAGCCAAAGAAGCGTTGCCGGAAAAACCTTTGGCACGCAACAAGCCGGGCAAAGCCAGCATCAAACCTGAAGCCCGCGAAGTGGTGCACACCGCGCTTTGCGTGGAGGTGCGTGGCGGGCGGCTGCATGTATTCATGCCACCCGTGTCACGCATTGAGGACTACCTGACTCTGGTGGCTGCGGTTGAAGCCACTGCGGCCAAACATCAGTTCAAGCTTTGGCTGGAAGGCTACCCACCACCACGCGATGCCCGCATCAAGTCGCTCAGCGTCACGCCTGATCCCGGCGTGATCGAGGTCAATATTCACCCGGCATCGAGCTGGCAGGAATTGGTAGGTAACGTCACGACGCTGTATGAAGAAGCCCGCCAGACCCGACTGGGCACCGAGAAATTCATGCTGGATGGCCGTCACACTGGCACCGGCGGCGGTAATCATGCCACCCTGGGCGGTGCCACCCCAGCCGACAGCCCCATGCTGCGCCGACCGGATGTGTTGAAAAGCCTGATTACCTACTGGCAAAACCACCCGGCCTTGTCCTATCTTTTTTCGGGGACTTTTATCGGCCCCACCAGCCAGGCGCCACGGGTGGATGAAGCGCGTGACGATAATCTTTATGAACTGGCGATTGCCTTCCAACAGATGGACAAGGTATTGCCGGATACCAAGGAGAGCGAGCGCCCGTGGCTGGTAGACCGCCTGCTGCGCAATCTGCTGGTGGATCTGACGGGGAATACGCACCGCTCCGAATTTTCCATCGACAAACTCTATTCGCCCGATGGCCCGACCGGCCGCCTGGGTCTGGTGGAGTTCCGCGCCTTTGAAATGCCACCTCATGCCCGCATGAGCCTGCTGCAAATGCTGCTGTTGCGGGCGCTGGTCGCGCACTTCTGGCGCAAGCCTTATCAGGGCAAGCTGGTGCATTGGGGCACCGAACTGCATGATCGCTGGATGCTGCCGCATTTTATTGCGCAGGATATTGCCGATGTAGTGGCTGATCTGCGCGAGGCAGGCTATGCCTTTGAAAAACACTGGTTTGATCCTTTTGTCGAATTCCGCTTCCCGCGTTACGGCACGGTGAATTACCACGGCGTGGAGCTCGAACTGCGCCAGGCCATCGAGCCCTGGAATGTACTGGGCGAAGAAATGAGCGGCGGCGGTACCTCGCGCTATGTGGATTCCTCGGTTGAGCGCATGCAGTTGCGCGTGCGCGGCCTCACGGATGGCCGCCACATCGTTACCTGCAATGGCAGGCCCTTGCCGCTGCAGGCCACCGGCATTGCCGGCGAGTATGTTGCGGGCGTACGCTTCCGCGCCTGGAGCCCCTGGTCCGCGCTGCATCCCACCATCGCGCCGCATGTGCCGCTGGTGTTTGATCTGGTCGATACCTGGAGCGGCCGGGCAATAGGTGGCTGTACCTACCATGTCAGCCATCCCGGTGGACGCAATTACGACAGCTTCCCGGTCAATGCCTTTGAGGCCGAAGCCCGACGCTTTACCCGCTTCTGGGATCATGGACATACCCCGGGCCCGGTCTCGATTGCAGAAGAGCCGCGCAACCCGAAATTCCCGTTTACGCTCGACCTGCGGTGGCAAGCTGTTTAATATTGCGCCATGCTGTCTTCGATACTGAACGAATACCCGTTTGCGGCAAACTCTCATAACGAGCTGCTGCAATCGCCTGGAACGCCTCGCCCTCACTGGCAGCCACTCATTGACTCCTTAAGTGGTGAAGAGCCTGCCGAGATGCGCAAGCGCGTTGAAAACGTGCGTCGACTGGTCTACGAAAACGGCCTGACCTATAACGCCTACGCCGACACCCAGGGCGGTCAACGCCCGTGGGATCTGGACCCCCTGCCGTTTATCCTGCCGCAGGATGAATGGGCGCATATTGAAGCCGCCGTCATTCAGCGCGCCACTATCCTCAATACCGTACTGCGCGACATTTACGGCGAACAGACGCTGATGGCGCAAGGCATGCTGCCGCCAGCGCTCATACACGGTAATGCTGGTTTCCTGCGCCCCTGCCATGGCATTCCACAACCGGATGGCGTCGCCTTGCACATGTATGCCGTAGACCTCGCGCGCTCGGCCGATGGCCGCTGGTGGGTGGTATCGGACCGCACGCAGGCACCTGCGGGCACTGGCTATGCGCTGGAAAACCGCATGGTCATTTCCAGTGTGTTTCCCGATCTGTTTCGTGATCTCAATATCCAGCGCCTGAGCGGATTCTTTGCCAGCCTGCGCGATAGCCTGGCCCACTGGGGGCGCGCCTGCGCTTATCGACAGTCGCAAGCCAACCCCAACATCGCCCCACTGAGCCCGAGTGAGCAGCCCCTCACGGTCATCCTGACGGCGGGGCCGTTCAATGAAACCTATCATGAGCAATCCTATCTGGCAGGTTATCTGGGCTTTCCATTGGTACAGGGAAATGATCTCACCGTACGCGAAGGCGTGGTCTGGCTGAAAACACTGGCAGGCCTCAAGCCTGTGCATGCCATCCTGAGGCGGCTTGACGATATTTACTGCGACCCGCTGGAATTGAATGCGGAGTCCCTGCTGGGCATTGCAGGCCTCACCGAAGTCGCCCGCCGCGGTCATGTACTGCTGGCGAACAGTCTCGGCAGCAATGTGCTGCAATCGGGCGCGCTGATGGGCTTTTTACCCGCGCTCAGCCAGCATCTGCTCAAACAGCCGCTGATGTTGCCCTCGGTGGCCACCTGGTGGTGCGGCGAGCCCCAGGCACTGGAAACCGTGATTGCCAATCTGGATCGCCTCCTGATCAAGAATGCCTTTTTGCATACGCGTGAAATCATGATTTACGGCCAGGATCTGGACGGCGCAGCACGCGAAGAACTGATCGCCCAATTGCGTGCGAACCCGGAAAACTACCTGGCGCAGGAGCTGGTCAAGGTATCGCAGGCACCGGTCTGGAATAGTCAATTGCAGCAAATGCAGGCGCAGTCGGTAGGGCTGCGGGTATTTGCCTGTGCCACGCCCAACGGCTATATCGTCATGCCTGGCGGCCTGACGCGGGTAGCCAGCAGCGCCAACAAACGCGTGATCACCATGCAAGGCAGCGGCTGCAGCAAAGATACCTGGGTGATCACGCCCGAGTTCAAGCCCAATACGCCTAGCCTGCTGCGCAAGACTACTTCCAGCGCCGGGCTGGTACATGACAACATTCACCTTTCCAGCCGCGTCATTGAAAATCTGTTCTGGTTTGGCCGGCATTCGGTACGCAGCTACCATGCCACGCGACTTCTGCGCACAGCCATCCACTACCTGCTGGATTTCTCGCCCGAGCATCGCGCCGTGGAGTGGCCCACAGTCAAGGCCATGTGCATCTGGTATAACCTGATGCCAGCCGATGAAGATGAAGACAACGATAACAATTACCCGCTGTTCGCCGAGGATGAAAATGCCATCGAATGCCTGCTGATTGCGGCCATTTTTGCCGATGACAGCTCCAGCCTTGCCAGTCATATCACGCAGTTCTTCCAGCTGGCTTTCAGTTTGCGCGAGCGTCTGTCCGGCGACCACTGGCGGCTGATCAACCAGCTGCATCTGCGCTTTGCCGAGCGACATTCGCAAGCATCCCTGAGTGAGGCGCTGGCGGTATTGGATGAAACCAATATGTCGCTGGTGACCATCTCCGGCTTTACCCTGGATAGCATGACGCGCGATCAAGGTTGGCGCTTTCTGTCGCTGGGGCGCCGCATCGAGCGCTTGCAGTTTTTGTGCATTCTGTTGCAGAAGGCATTGGCCATGCCTGCTGAAAGCAGCCTGGACTGGCTGCTGGAGCTAACGGACTCCATCGTCACCTATCGCGCACGCTATGCCGCGCAGCCAGAATGGCTACCGGTGCTTTATCTGTTGCTGATTGATGAAAACAATCCGAATGCGATGATGTTCCAGTTGCGTGGACTGGTGAAATACCTGTCGCAAATATCATCTGCCTACAACGGCGGCGGCGGCGAAGGACGCATGATGGAACGTATGGAAAGCCTGCGCGCGTTTGATGTGGATGCATCTTTTCATCACAACAGCCCGGAACTGATGTCTTGGCTGGCGGATACCTATCAGGCCAGCGTGGAAATTTCCCTTCAGCTGGGACATCGTTTTTTCAGCTTCTCGGACACCACCGCCAACTAAACCGCCATGCGCTATCACATCCAGCACCAGACCGCGTACCAGTACGATTTTGATGTGACCTTGTCACAGCACATGCTGCACATGACGCCAAGGCACCTGGCCTGGCAAAACACACTGGCGCATCAAATTACCATCTCCCCCAATCCCAGTGAGACATCACAGCGGCTGGATTACTTTGGTAATTCCCGCTTGTATTTCTCCATTTACAGCCCACACCAGACGCTTTCCGTGACTTCCGAATCCACCGTGGAAGTACTGCCCCGCCTGCTGCCGGCGTCATTAAGCCAAAGTCCGAGCTGGGAGTTTGTGAAAGAGGATCTGATACAGCATTACAACACGCATATTGAGGCTCAGCCATTTCTGTTCAGCTCGCCCAAGGCGGGCCGCCACCATACCCTGGCGAACTACGCAGCCCCCAGCTTCACGCCTGGCAGACCCTTGCTGGAAGCCGCACTGGACCTGACCCAGCGTATCTACCAGGATTTTGAGTTTGACGATCAGGCCACCAGCATTTCCACCCCATTATCGGAGGTGCTGGCCGGGCGCCGTGGCGTATGCCAGGATTTTGCGCATCTGATGATTGCCTGCCTGCGCAGCCTGGGGCTGGCCTGCCGTTATGTCAGCGGTTATATCCTGACAACGCCTCCAGAAGGTCAGGAGCGTCTGATCGGCGCCGATGCCTCGCATGCCTGGGCCTCGGTTTACTGTCCGGATATGGGTTGGGTGGATTTTGATCCGACCAACAATTGCGTGGTGCAGACGGATCACATCACCATCGCCTGGGGGCGGGATTTCAGCGATATTTCGCCCATGCGCGGCGTGGTATTGGGTGGGGGCGCCCAGCAGCTGGATGTCAGCGTCACCGTGACCCCCATCGAGCAGCATTAAGCCCGCTTCAGCGAGGCGCCATCTTAGAGCAGGCCGCGTTCCGCAAACGACAAGGTGGTATTTCCCGCCACGACAAAATGATCCAGCACGCGCACATCCACCAGATCCAGCGCCGTCTTCAACTGTGCCGTGATCATTTCGTCAGCCCGGCTGGGCTCGGCGACACCGGAGGGGTGATTGTGGGCGAGGATCACCGCGCCCGCGTTGTAATACAGCGCACGCTTGACGATTTCGCGCGGATGCACGCTGGTTTGTGTCAACGTCCCCGCAAACATCTCCTCATGCGCCAGCACGCGGTTTTGCGCATCCAGAAATATCACCAGAAACACTTCGCGCGGCAGCCCTCCCAGCTTGAGGCTAAGAAAATCGCGCACTTGTTGCGGCGAATTCATGACATCGCGCGCCTGCATTTCCTCCGCGAGCGCACGCCTGCTCATTTCAAAGATGGCCTGCAGCTGCACATACTTGCTGCTACCCATACCCTTGATCTGCGAAATCTGTTCCAGGCTGGCGGCAAAAATACCGTTCAGGCTGCCAAACACCTGCAATAGCTCACGCGCCAGATCAACGGCACTTTTGCCAACGACGCCTACGCGTAAAAAAATAGCCAGCAATTCAGCATCTGACAGTGCGCTGCTACCCTGCGTCAGCAGTTTTTCGCGCGGACGCTCCCCTTCCGGCCAATCAATAATTGCCATACGTTATGTTTCCTCATGGTTGCCATCCAATTTCCCTGGCTGTGAGGTCCCCCACCAACGTCTGTGACAAATTTGCCGGAATATGCGCGCCATGCTGGCTGTCTGGAATACGTCCAGCCATGAGTTCAGCGAAGCGTTGCGGATACAAGGGCTGCCGGTCCGGCTCGGCGTATCCCTCTGGGTAATGCGGCTGTGTGGTATTCAGGTCATATTTGTCGCGGGCGCCCACGGTGTGCAGCAGTTCATGGGCAATCACCATGTTGTTCTGGGCGGTTTGTCCGGGGGCGGCATACACATTCACCAGCCCGACGCGGCCTTTGCTGAGAGCGGTGGAGTGCGGCAAGGTGGGATGACCCGCCACATCAAAATAGAGCAGATAGAGGCGAATATCGGCTTTCACCGGCGTTGATGGACTGTGACGCCAGGTCCACCAGCGAAAGTGCAGGCTCCAGGACATGGTAGACAGCATGCCGGCATTGCGCGGCGGTGGCGGCGGAATATCTGCAACCACAGGCCCAAGATGCACGGCAAACGGCTGTGCCAGCGCGAGATGGTATCGTTTGCCCTGTTCGGCAAAGTATTCTTCAATCTGCGTCAGTTGCGCTTGGTTAAGGCGGCGTATCGCCACGTTAGAGGCTTCACTGAGATCGGCATTCACGGGGTATAGCGTGACATAAAGCGTCCTGTGCCAGTCGGGCTGCCCGTTTTTAAGCCAGGCTTGCTGAGCCACGGTCACCAACACAAACAGCAATACAAATATCCTGAGTTTTCGCCACATACCCTTCATCCCCGTTTAAATCGTGCAATCGGCAGACTGGCGCTGCCGTAATTTGTATTAAAATGAGCCCACTAATTCAAGAATTTATCATGACTCGTTCAATTCAACATCTGGTTGTCGGCATGACGGGCGGAATTGCCGCCTATAAAACCGCCGAACTGGTACGCCTGCTGGTAAAGCAAGGCATACGGGTAGACGTGGTAATGACGTCGGCAGCCACACGTTTTATCACCCCACTGACCATGCAGGCATTGTCTGGTCGCCCTGTGTATACCGACCTATGGGATGAGCGCATTGCCAATGGCATGCCGCACATCGAGCTTTCCCGTCAGGCGGATGCCATTCTGGTCGCCCCTGCCAGTGCTGACTTCATGGCAAAACTGGTGCACGGCGCTGCCGATGATCTGCTTTCCACCTTATGCCTGGCACGCGATTGCCCCTTGATCGTGGCCCCAGCCATGAACCGCCAGATGTGGGAGCACCCTGCGACCCAGCGCAATGTTGCACAGTTGCAGAGAGACGGCGTACGCCTGATCGGTCCGGATAGCGGCGAACAGGCGTGTGGCGAAACCGGCCTCGGCCGCATGCTGGAACCGCAATCCATAGTCGATGCGCTGCAAGTTGCATGCCCAAGCAACTTGCTGGCAGGCAAACGTATTCTTGTCACGGCTGGCCCCACCATCGAAGCGATTGATCCGGTACGCGGCATTACCAATTTCAGCTCTGGCAAAATGGGCTACGCCATTGCCCAGGCGGCCATTGAGATGGGCGCAAATGTGACCCTGATCAGCGGGCCGACGGCACTGTCAACGCCGACACACTGCACTACCATTCAAGTCACCAGCGCCCAGCAAATGCATGATGCCGTGATGGCAGAAGTGAGCGGCCAGGATGTCTTTATCGCGGTGGCCGCCGTCGCTGACTATCGCCCGCGCGAAATGCAAAACCAGAAGATCAAGAAACATGCAGATACGCTGCAGCTCGAGTTGGTACGTAATCCGGATATTCTGGCCGCTGTAAGCAGCCTGCCTGATCGGCCATTCTGTGTCGGCTTTGCCGCCGAGAGCGATCGGTTGCTTGAGCATGCGCGCAAAAAGCGGCTACAGAAAAATGTTCCCTTGCTGGCAGCCAACCTGGTCAGTGAGGCCATGGGTGGCGACGATAGCCGTATCGTGCTGATTGATGATCATGGTGAACATCCGCTCCCCCCTGGCTCCAAGACCATGCTGGCACACCTGCTGCTGCAACATATGGCCGGTATGCTGCCTCCTTCAACCACTTCTGACGCGAGTACACCAGAATGAGCTTACAAGTTGACTTGAAAATCCTTGATGACCGTTTGCATCACATGATGCCGGGCTATGCCACCCCGGGTTCTGCCGGGCTGGATTTACGCGCCTGTATCGAACATACCCAAACCCTGCATCCAGGCGAGACCACGCTGATTCCCACAGGCATGGCAATCCATCTGGCTGACCCTGGTTATGCGGCCATGATCCTGCCTCGCTCAGGCCTTGGCCATAAGCACGGCATCGTGCTGGGTAATCTGGTCGGGCTAATAGATTCGGATTACCAAGGCCAGCTGCTTGTCTCCTGCTGGAACCGTGGCAAGGAAACCTTCCTGCTGAACCCGATGGAGCGCATCGCCCAGCTCGTGATCGTGCCTGTCATGCAAGCCAGCTTTAATATCGTGCAGGACTTCACCAGTAGTGAACGTGGCGAAGGCGGCTTCGGCAGCACTGGAAAACATTAAAAACTAGCAATTTAACTTGAAAAGCCGCTTAGTTTCATGGTATAAATGCGGTCTTTTCGAATTTCGGAGTCCGCCATGGCACGCGTATGTCAGGTAACCGGCAAAAAGCCGATGGTTGGGAATAACGTTTCCCACGCAAATAACAAGACCAAGCGTCGTTTCTTGCCTAACTTGCAAAACCGCAAGTTCTGGGTTGAAAGCGAAAACCGCTGGGTTAGCTTACGTATCACCAACGCAGCCTTGCGTACAATCGACAAGAACGGCATTGACGCTGTTCTGGCCGACCTGCGCGCCAGCGGCGAAAAAATCTAAGGATTCATCATGCGTGAAAAAATCAAACTGGAATCTAGCGCTGGCACTGGTCACTTTTACACCACGACCAAGAACAAGCGCACCATGCCTGAAAAGATGGAAATCAAGAAGTTTGATCCTGTCGCTCGCAAGCATGTGATGTACAAGGAAACCAAGCTGAAGTAATTCGGCAAAGGTCTCAATAAAAAAGCCCGCTTATGCGGGCTTTTTTATTGACTAGCGCTTTTATACCATCGACGATGTTTTTTTAACGCGCTTCATTACGAAGTTATCAATTGGGGCAGCATCAACACCGCCCCAAACCAAAAATATATTTATGCCATGCGGTAGCAACGCAGGCGTCGCGAGAACTCTTCCAGCGCCGCTATGCCACTTTTCTCGGCACGCTGACACCAGTCCTCAAGGCCCTTGAGCAATTGCTCCTGCGAAGCTGTGGAGCGCGCCCAGACCTGCGACAGCTCCTGCTTGAGCTGATAGATGGTTTGCAACCGCGCGCTATGTGTCAAAGCCTGCTCTAGCGCTTGCTTGTCCTGCACTTCAAGATCCTTGGCGTCCAGATGCAACCAGTGACGCAAACGCTCAAGTACGGTCGTTTCGTGGCCGTGCTGTTGATAGGCCAGGCGAATCTTGCTGATCTCTTCCTTGTAAGCCTGCTTGAGCATCACGCCATACTTGCCCATGACATCGAACCGATGCGTAATGACCGCTTGCAAGGTATCGAGATCACAACGTGTCTTGGCCCAGTCAAACTTGACCTTGGGTGCTATTTTCTTGACCTTGGCCAAGCGACTCATCTGCATGAGGCGGATATACATCCAGCCTATATCAAACTCATACCACTTGCTGGATAAACGTGCGGAACTGGCATAGGCATGGTGATTATTGTGCAGTTCTTCACCACCAATGATGATGCCCCAAGGCACGAGATTGGTACTGGCGTCTGCCGCTGCAAAATTGCGATAACCCCAGTAGTGGCCCAGTCCATTGATGATGCCGGCGGCGGTCAGGGGAATCCAGGCCATCTGCACAGCCCAGATGGTCAGTCCGAGTGGGCCAAACAGCAGCACGTCGATGATCAGCATCAAGCGTATGCCAAGGCCACTGTGACGACTGTAGACGTGACGTTCCATCCAGTCATCGGGTGTGCCACTGCCATATTTCTGCAGGGTCTCCTCATTGGCCGCTTCTTTGCGGTAAAGCTCGGCACCTTCACGCAACACTTTCTTGATGCCGAGGATCTGTGGAGTGTGAGGATCGTTCACCGTCTCGCAATGCGCGTGGTGTTTGCGATGAATGGCCGCCCACTCCTTGGTCACCATGCCGGTGGTCATCCACAACCAGAAGCGGAAAAAATGACTCACGATGGGATGCAAATCCAAGGCACGATGGGCCTGGCAACGATGAAGGTAAATAGTAACGGCAGCAATCGTAATATGGGTGAGACCCAAGGCCACCAGAATGTAGCCCCACCATGGCAAGTCAAACATCCAGAATGTCATGACGATCTCCTTTATATAACCGACTAGCGAATGGACGCGAACTTATCCTTGAGCAGCAGGGATTGTAGGCGCCCCAGCATTCAGTATACGCACTTCGCGCTGCGGATATGGAATACTGATGTTGTTCTTCTGGAATGCGCGCCAGATATCCAGGTAAATATCGGATTGCAGCCGTCCGGATCCCTCTTCCGGGTCGGGTATCCAGAACGTCAGCGTCAGATCAATGCCACTCTCGCCAAAGCCGGCGATCTTTACATCCGGCAGCGGATCTTGCATGACGCGATCTTGTGCCATGGCAGCATGCTGCATGATCTCCATCGCTCTTTCCAACGGGCTCTCGTAACTCACCTGCAAAGGCATTTTGACCTGCGCCTTGCGTTCGCTGTAGGAGTGATTGATAACGGCACTGGTGATGAGCGTTTCGTTCGGAATGACGACCTGGGTTCCATCCAGCTTGCGCAGCACCATGTACCGGGAGCGCATTTCACTCACCACGCCATAATGTGCATCCACCGTAATCACGTCACCCATGTGCATGGAGCGATCAAGCAAAATGATAAAACCGCTCACGTAATTGCTGGCGATTTTTTGCAGGCCAAAACCAAGACCAACGCCCAATGCACCGCCAAAGACCGACAGCAATGTGATATCCAGCCCCACCGCTGATAGCGCCATCAGAATAGCAATAAATGACAACCCTATCCTGATCAGCTTGCTCAATACCACGCGCACATTCATGTTGATCTGCTGGGCACGCATCAAGCGATTTTCCAGCCAGCGACTAAGCCAGAGCGCGATAAACAGGGTGATTAACACGGTTAACAGCCCTTGTATCAGAAGCAGCAGGTTCATCTTGCTCTTGCCGATATTGAAGCTGATGTCTTCGAGCGTGTGCAGTATTTCCGGCAGAATGCCACTGACATGAAGCGCCAAAACCAGCCACACTGTGCTGGATATGGCATTTTCCATCGTGCTTACCCAGGCACTGGGGGAGAATACATACCGTAAGGCATATACCACCAGCCGGATAACGGCCATGGCAACCAGCAGATTCATGGCAATCAGTAGCATGCTGGTATGCTGCCAATGCTTCAGTATCAACTCACTGATGTAGATGAATATGAGAGATGTCAGTGGGAACAGCACTCTATTAATGCCGCCAATGCCGACTTTCCAGGTTTCGGGGGCCTTGCGCATGACATAGGCCCGCAGGACTCCATTCATGGACCAGGCAAAGAGCAGGCCGGCAATGATGATCCCCATTTGCCAGGTGAATGCAGGAGTTGCCAGATCGGCAAGAAACTCCTTCCAAAGTTGCTGCATGTCGCTGTTCATAACAAGAAAATCGTTGCAAGTCCCAGGAAAATAAAGAAGCCACCACTATCCGTCATGGCAGTAATCAATACGCTTGAACCCACCGCGGGATCACGGCCCACCTTGGTCATGACCAGAGGAATCATGACACCCATGATGGCAGCGAGTAACAGATTTAAGGTCATCGCCCCGGTCATGACCAGCCCGAGGGCAATATTGTGATAAAGCGCATACGCTACCACGCCCAACACACTGCCCCAGAGGAGACCATTGAGCAATGCCACCCCCAACTCTTTCTTGAGCAATGACTTCATGTTGTGTGAAGCAATCTGGCCCAAGGCCAACCCGCGCACAATCATCGTGGTTGTCTGATTACCCGAATTGCCACCTATGCCAGCCACGATGGGCATAAGTGCCGCCAGCGCTACGATTTTCTCAATGGAATCTTCAAACATACCAATAACACGAGAAGCTACAAACGCTGTGACAAGATTGATGGCCAGCCAGGTCCAACGGTTTTGTACGGACTTCCAAACAGAGGAGAACAGATCTTCTTCCTCGCGCAAACCGGCCATCGAGAGCATGTCGCTTTCAGCTTCTTCACGGATGTAATCCATGACGGTATCCACCGTAAGCCGGCCAACCAGCTTGTTATTCGCATCAACAACCGGTGCGGTAACCAGGTCATACCGCTCAAACGCCTTGGCCGCCTCATCCGCTTCATCTTCAGGATGAAATACCACCGCATCATCGGCCATGATATCGGCCACTTCGGCATCAAGATCATTTACCACCATGCGCTTCAGCGGCAGGACCCCGCGCAAGATGTCATAGCGATCGACCACAAACAATTTGTCGGTATGGTCTGGCAAACCACCAATACGGCGCAGATAGCGCAAGGCGACTTCCAGGGTAATGTCTTCACGGATAGTGACGATATCAAAGTCCATGAGGGCGCCCACCGTGTCATCCTCGTAACCCAGCGCTGACTGCAGGCGTTCACGATTGCGAATGTCCAGGCTATCCAGAAGCTCTTGCAGCACATCTTTAGGGAGATCGGGGGCCAGATCGGCCAGCTCATCTGTATCCAACTGCTCAGCAGCTGCGAGCAGTTCGTCGCTGTCCATGTCCGCAATGAGGGTTTGCCGGACGGCATCGGATACTTCAAGAAGGATTTCGCCGTCACGCTCAGCCTTGACCAGCTCCCACACATCAAGCCGCTGCTCAAGAGGCAGGGCTTCAAGGATGTAAGCAACGTCAGCCGGGTGAAGGGCATCCAGTTTTTTCTGCAGCTCGGCCAGGTTCTGTTTGTGAACCAGGGTTTCAACCAACTGCTGCTTGGGCATATCCTGCTTATGGATCAGGTCTTCGACCAACCGATGTTTGCTCAGCAGGGTAATGACCTGCTGTAAACTTTCCTGCAAGCTTTCTTTTGATTCTTGAATATCAGCCATTCTTTAAAGCCCGCCAAGAAATACTTAATACATCAGGAAAATCCAGCCTGCGCGATGCAGGTAACCTATGCGTCCATCATGCAACTTCGTTATTATGGAGCTTTTTAAAGTTAACGAAAACCTTAAATTCATTACCCAAGGCAATCTGCCACCACTCCATCCCCATGACGGATACAAGCGCATGATTCAATTGAAACTATATGGTACTGAAGGTTGCCATTTGTGCGATCACGCATTTGAATTGATAACCCAGGCTACTCAGCCATATGACAACATCACACTCCACTACATCGACATTATCGAAGACGAGGAGCTGATGAATGCCTACGGCACGAAGATTCCTGTACTTACCGTGCCCGACAAAACCAATCTGTACTGGCCATTTTCGATCGGAGAAATAACACAACTCATTGAAAGCGCCCAATAAAAAAGGCCGGTGAAACCGGCCTTTTTTACAGCAACGTTGTGACTAATTACTCAGCAACAACAGCTTCAGTGCTCAGATCTGGGCGGTCAACCAATTCAACCAGTGCCATAGGCGCATTGTCACCAACGCGGAAACCGCACTTCAGAATACGCAAATAACCACCATTGCGTGTCAGATAACGTGGGCCGAGTTCATTGAACAATTTACCAACGATATCACGATCACGAAGGCGACTAAATGCCAGACGGCGGTTTGCCAGAGTCGCATTCTTGCCCAAAGTAATGAGTGGCTCAGCGACACGACGCAACTCCTTAGCCTTGGGTAAGGTTGTTTTAATAACTTCATGGCGCAGCAGTGAAGTGGCCATGTTCCGCAACATTGCCTGACGATGGCTGCTGGTGCGGTTTAATTTACGATTGCTGTTGCGATGACGCATAGTGATACCCTCACACCTTTGCTGTTATGCTTTTTCCAGGCCAACAGGTGGCCAGTTTTCAAGTTTCATGCCCAGTGTCAGCCCTTTAGAAGCCAACACGTCCTTAATCTCGTTCAGAGATTTGCGGCCCAGATTAGGCGCCTTCAACAGCTCGTTCTCACCGCGCTGAATCAAGTCACCAATGTAATAAATATTTTCTGCTTTCAAGCAGTTTGCCGAACGCACAGTCAACTCCAAATCATCAACTGGGCGCAACAGGATAGGATCAACCTGTGGCGTGTGCTTTACTTCGACTTCGGTTGGAGCACCTTCCAGATCAGCAAATACAGACAACTGACCCATCAGAATACGCGCTGCATCACGAATAGCTTGTTCAGGCTCAACCACGCCGTTGGTTTCAACGTCCATGATCAGCTTGTCCAGATCTGTACGCTGCTCAACGCGAGCACTTTCAACATGGTAACTCACCTTGTTGATTGGGCTGAATGATGCATCGACCATGATGAAACCCAGCACGCGGTCTTCATCTGTCTTTTGGCGAGCTGGAACTGGCTGATAGCCACGGCCCATTTCAACCTTGACTTCAAGGTCAATCTTGCCGCCTTTGGTCAGATGCGCAATCACATGACCAGGATTAGCGATCTCAGCATCGTGACCAGTATCAAAGTCACCAGCGGTTACAACGCCTTCAACTGACTTTTTCAGCGTCAGGGTAGTTTCCGATTTGCTGTTCAACTTCAGGGCAACACCCTTCAGGTTCAGCAGAATGTCCACTACATCTTCCTGAACGCCGTCCAGTGTGGAATATTCATGCACCACACCGTCTATCTTGACTTCAGTAATAGCAAAGCCAGGAATTGAAGAAAGCAATACGCGGCGCAGCGCATTACCCAGCGTATAACCAAAGCCACGCTCCATCGGCTCAAGCGTCACCCGTGCACGCACAGGCGAAATAACTTCAACGTCAACAACGCGAGGCTTCAAATATTCGGTAGGACTGTTTTGCATAATGTTCCTTACGGCCCTGGATTACTTAGAGTAAAGTTCAACCACGAGCGATTCGTTAATGGTAGCAGGCAGTTCATCACGCTGAGGCTTAGCTTTGAAGGTACCCTTCAGAGCCTTGACATCAACTTCGAGCCACTCGGGGAAACCACGTTGTTCAGCAGCTTCCAGAGCACCCTTGATACGCAGTTGCGACTTGGAAGCCTCTGCAACCTGCACCACATCACCAGGACGAACCTGATATGAAGGAATATTTACGCGCTTGCCGTTCACCAGAATACTGTTATGGCGAACAATTTGACGCGCTTCAGTACGGGAAGAACCCAGACCCATACGATATGCAACATTGTCCAGACGGCACTCCAGCAACTGCAGCAGGTTTTCGCCGGTGATGCCCTTCAGGCGATCAGCCTCAGCGTAGTAGCTGCGGAATTGGCCTTCGAGGATGCCATAGATACGACGTACTTTTTGCTTTTCACGCAATTGCACACCGTAGTCGGACAAGCGCTGATTACGGCGCTGACCATGCTGACCAGGTGGGAAATTACGCTTTTCAATCGCGCATTTGTCAGTGAAGCACTTTTCACCTTTCAGGAAAAGCTTCTCGCCTTCGCGGCGGCACTGACGGCACTTTGGATCAAGATTTCTAGCCAAGGTATTCTCCTAGTTCTATCAGGCGCGGCTTAGATGCGGCGCTTTTTGGGTGGACGGCAGCCGTTATGTGGGACTGGCGTCACATCAGAAATGCTGGTGATTTTAAAGCCAACAGCGTTCAGTGCGCGAACAGCAGATTCGCGACCTGGACCTGGGCCCTTGATACGAACTTCAAGGTTCTTCACGCCGCACTCCTGAGCCGCCTTGCCAGCTGCTTCAGCGGCAACCTGAGCTGCAAAAGGAGTACTTTTACGTGAGCCTTTGAAACCTGCACCACCAGAAGTCGCCCATGACAAGGCATTACCCTGACGATCAGTAATCGTAATAATCGTGTTGTTAAAAGAAGCGTGCACGTGGGCAATGCCCTCGGCAATATTCTTTTTGACTTTCTTGCGTACGCGTACGTTAGCTTTAGCCATGTTGCATTATTCCTTACTTGGATGCCTTAATAGGCTTAATAGGACCCTTGCGTGTGCGCGCATTGGTCTTGGTGCGCTGACCACGAACTGGCAGGCCACGACGGTGACGTACACCGCGATAGCAACCCAAATCCATCAGACGCTTAATGTTCATGGTAACTTCACGACGCAAGTCACCCTCAACCTTCAGCTTGGCGACTTCGTCGCGCAGCTTTTCAACTTCTGCATCATTCAGATCCTTGATCTTGGCAGTGCCAGCAACGCCAGCGGCCAAGCAGATCTGCTTCGCAGTGTTACGACCCACACCGTAAATCGAAGTTAATGCGATTTCAGTGTGCTTATGATTTGGGATGTTTACCCCTGCTATACGAGCCATGTACCTACTCCAAAATAATGGCGCATTTAATTTTTTTACAAATCGCCAAAAAAGCCCAAAATTTTAACAGCTTGTCCGAGTTTTAACAATCGTATTCGCTGATTTCACAACTAATTTGCGTTGCCTGATTAACCTTGGCGCTGCTTGTGACGTGGATCAGTACAAATAATACGTACCACACCACGGCGACGAACCACTTTACAATTACGGCATAACGCCTTGACTGAAGCACGAACTCTCATATTTCACCTCTTCGCAAAAACTTTATTTGGCGCGGAAAATAATCCGCGCACGCGATAAATCGTAGGGGGTCATTTCAACTGTTACTTTGTCCCCTGGAAGAATACGGATGTAATGCATCCGCATTTTCCCAGAGATATAACCCAGCACTACATGACCGTTTTCCAGCTTAACTCTAAACGTTGCATTCGGAAGGTTCTCAAGAACCTCGCCTTGCATCTCGATTCTGTCTTCTTTTGCCATGCCGCTACCTGCGCCTGTTTAGCGAGTAATACCCGCACCGCCTTTAAAATTGGCTTTCTTGAGTAAGCCTTCGTATTGATTGGACATCAAATGCGCTTGAACCTGTGTCATGAAATCCATGGTCACAACAACAATAATCAGCAATGAAGTCCCACCAAAGTAAAACGGTACGTTCCATTTCAATATCAGGAACTCAGGCAATAAACATACGGCAGTAATATAAAGTGCACCTACTAAAGTCAAACGACCCATGATGCGATCAATATATTTGGCGGTTTGGTCACCAGGACGTATGCCTGGAACAAAAGCACCACTCTTCTTCAAGTTATCTGCTGTTTCTTTTGGATTGAATACCAATGCCGTATAGAAGAAACAGAAAAACACGATCGCTGTAGCGAAGAAAATTATGTAAAGAGGCTGACCAGGCGATAAGGTGGTACCAATATCCTTAAGCCAGGAAAAATTCTCACTACTTCCAAACCAACCAGCCATGGTGGCAGGGAACAAAATAATGCTTGAAGCAAAGATGGGAGGAATAACACCTGCCATGTTGAGCTTCAGAGGCAAATGACTTGTCTGCCCACCAAACACCTTGCGACCAACTTGACGCTTGGCATAGTTCACAGTGATCTTACGTTGACCACGCTCTACAAATACTACAAATGCAGTTACCAACACAGCAGCGGCAAACAGGAAGATCACCAGTGGGATGGAGAATGCACCTGTACGGGCCAACTCCAAGGTCCCGCCAATAGCGTGTGGCAAACCAGCGACGATACCGGCAAAAATGATAATTGAAATACCATTACCGATTCCCCGTTCCGTAATCTGCTCACCCAGCCACATCAGGAACATCGTGCCACTTACCAGCGTAATCACCGCTGTGAATCGGAACATCAGACCAGGATCCAATACCAACCCTGCTTGCCCCTCCAGAGCAATCGCAATACCCAAAGCCTGGAAAGTAGCCAGGAACACAGTGCCGTAGCGCGTGTATTTGGTAATTTGCCGACGCCCAGCTTCACCTTCCTTCTTCAACTGTTCCATACGCGGGGAAACCACCGTCAGCAATTGCATGATAATGGATGCCGAAATATAAGGCATGATACCCAGCGCGAATACAGTAAAGCGGGAAAGAGCGCCACCTGAGAACATGTTGAACATGCCCAGAATGCCACCGCTTTGCGATTCAAATAACTTGGCGAGCACATCCGGATCAATACCTGGAACCGGAATGTGCGCACCTAGGCGATAGACAACGAGGGCACCAAGCACAAACAGCAAGCGGCTTTTCAGCTCACTGGTCTTGCTTACCGCACCTAAAATATTATCTTTAGCCAACTTGCAATTACTCTACGATCTTGCCGCCAGCGGCTTCAACTGCAGCCTTGGCGCCTTTGCTCAGCAACAAACCCTGCACAGTGATCGCACGGGAAAGATCGCCAGAAAGATATACTTTTGCAGCACGAGCAGAACCAGGAATTACATTGGCTTGCTTCAATGCCAACAGATCCACAACGTCAGCTTGAACCTTGTCCAGTTCGCTAGTACGCACGTGAGCGGTATCAGCTTTGGTCAACGAGTTAAAACCACGCTTCGGCAGACGGCGTTGAATAGGCATTTGACCGCCTTCAAAACCAACCTTGTGGAAACCACCAGTGCGAGACTTTTGACCCTTGTGACCACGACCTGCAGTCTTACCCAGGCCAGAACCAATGCCGCGGCCAACGCGACGCTTAGCGTGCTTGCTGCCTTCAGCGGGCTTGATGGAATTCAGTTTCATTATGCTTCAACCTTTAACAGATAGCCGACTGTATTGATCATGCCGCGATTTGCTGGGGTATCCAGCACTTCAACGGTCTGATGCAGACGACGAATACCTAGGCCGCGAACACATGCACGATGCGATTGAATACGGCCAATGGTACTTTTTACCAAAGTCACTTTTACTGTAGCTGCTGCTTTTTTTGCCTTAGCCATGATTAACCTCTGATTTCTTCGACGGTCTTGCCGCGCTTTGCAGCAACTTCAGCCGGGGTATTCATAGACTGCAAACCATTTAAGGTAGCACGCACAACGTTGTAAGGATTGGTAGAACCAATGCACTTAGCCAACACGTTAGTAATGCCCATTACTTCAAAAATAGCGCGCATTGCGCCACCAGCAATAATGCCGGTACCTTCAGAAGCTGGCTGAATGAATACTTTGGCAGCACCGTGAACACCGGTGACTGCGTGATGCAATGTACCGTTATTCAAGCTTACCTTAACCATACCGCGACGCGCTTCATCCATTGCCTTTTGTACAGCAACTGGAACTTCACGTGCCTTGCCCTTGCCCATGCCAACGGCACCGTCGCCATCACCAACCACAGTCAGTGCAGCGAAGGACATGATACGACCGCCCTTAACCACTTTAGTGACGCGGTTGACCGAGATCATTTTCTCGCGCAAACCATCGGTTTGCTGTTGTTCAATATCTTTAGCCATCATCAACCTCGTAATTAGAAGGACAGACCGTTTTCGCGCGCGGCATCAGCCAGCGCTTTGATACGGCCGTGGTATTTGTAACCCGAACGGTCAAAAGCCACAGAAGTAATGCCGGCAGCCTTCGCCTTTTCAGCAATACGCTTACCGATCACGGCAGCAGCAGCCACATTTCCACCATTCTTGATGTCTTTGCGAACTTCCACCTCAACAGTAGAGGCACTTGCCAATACCTTGTCACCGGTTTCCGCAATGATTTGGGCATAAATATGGCCATTACTGCGATGAACGCTCAAACGCGTTACCTTTAATTCTGCGATTTTGGCACGGGTTTTACGTGCGCGACGCAGGCGTGAATTTACGTTATTCATGGCTTAAACCTTACTTCTTCTTGGTTTCTTTGATAGTGACCACTTCATCGGAATAACGAACACCCTTGCCCTTATAAGGCTCTGGGGAACGATATGCACGAATCTGGGCAGCCACCTGACCAACAACCTGCTTGTCGACACCTGTCAGCAAGATTTCGGTTTGGGTTGGCGTCTGCACGGTCACTCCTTCTGGCATCTTGTGGTTAATCGGATGGGAAAAACCCAGATCCAGATTAAGAGTTGCGCCTTGCGCTTGAGCCTTATAGCCCACACCAACCAGATTCAGCTTGCGGGTAAACCCTTGCGATACACCTTGCACCATATTGGCCACCAGGGCACGTACGGTACCTGACATTGCACGGGAGTGCTGGCTGTCATTAGCCGCAGCAAATGTCAGACTGTCACCTTCGCGAACAATGTTAACCACACCAGTCAGCGCTTGATTCAGCTTACCCAGTGGGCCGCTGACTGCGATGTTGCTTGCAGTCAATGCAACTTCAACCTTGGCAGGAATAGCGACTGGGTTTTTAGCTACACGAGACATAGTATTCTCCTTAAGCTACTACGCAGAGCACTTCGCCACCAACACCGGCAGCACGCGCTTTACGATCAGTCATCACACCCTTGGATGTAGACACGATAGTCACACCAAGACCATTCATTACCACAGGAATATCCTGGTTGCCGCGGTAGATACGAAGACCAGGGCGGCTTACGCGCTCAATCTTCTCAATCACTGGGCGACCAGCATAGTACTTGAGGCTGATATTCAATTGTGGCTTGCCATCTACAGACTGCACCGCAAAATCATCGATATAACCTTCATCTTTCAGAACGCTAGCAATAGCGCCCTTCAATTTGGAAGAAGGCATAGAAACAGTTTGCTTGTTGGTGCTCTGCGCATTACGAATGCGCGTCAGCATGTCGGCAATCGGATCACTCATACTCATCGTCTAATTCCTCCGTTACCAGCTGGCTTTTGTAACGCCTGGCACTTCGCCACGCATCATCAATTCGCGCAGCTTGCCGCGCGCAATACCAAACTTACTAAACACACCACGAGGACGGCCAGTCAGAGCGCAACGATTGCGCAAACGAACCGGACTGGAGTTACGTGGCAGACTTTGCAGCTTAAGGCGTGCAGCGCGACGCTCTTCAGGGCTCGCTGCAGCATTATTCATAGCAGCAGTTAATTCAGCGCGCTTAGCGGCAAATTTTTCTACTGTGTCGCGACGTTTTTGTTCGCGTTCAATCAAACAGGTTTTAGCCATTGTTAGCCTCAGTTCCTAAACGGGAAGTTGAACGCTGCAAGCAGTGCACGCGCTTCTTCATCGGTTTTTGCTGTTGTCGTGATGGTGATATTCATACCACGCAAAGCATCAATCTTGTCGTACTCGATTTCAGGGAAAATGATCTGTTCGCGCACACCCATGTTGTAATTGCCGCGGCCGTCAAATGACTTAGCGGAAATACCGCGGAAGTCACGAATACGTGGAATAGCCACAGTAATCAAACGATCCAGGAATTCATACATACGCTCACGACGCAAGGTGACTTTGCAGCCAACAGGATAATCATCACGAATCTTGAATGAAGCAATGGACTTACGGGCTTTGGTGATGACCGCTTTTTGACCAGCAATCTTCTCCATATCCCCAACGGCGTTTTCCATTACCTTCTTGTCAGCAACTGCTTCACCAACACCCATGTTAAGAGTGATCTTCTCAATGCGTGGAACCTGCATTGGCGAGGTGTAGCCGAACTGTTCAGTCATAGACTTGACCACAGTATCTTTATAAAAATCTTTTAAACGAGCCATGATTAACCCTTACGCGTCCACAACTTCGCCGCTGGACTTGAAAACACGGACCTTGCGGCCATCATCCAGTGTCTTAAAACCCACGCGATCACCTTTTTGAGTGGCGCGGTTAAATAAAGCAACATTAGACACATCAACAGGCATTTCCTTGCTGATGATACCGCCAGCCACACCACGCATTGGGTTTGGCTTGGCATGCTTCTTAACCAAATTCACGCCTTCAACTACCACTTTGCCCGAATCCAGAATGCGCAGTACGGTACCGCGCTTGCCTGCATCCTTGCCAGTATTCAGAATTACTTCGTCACCTTTGCGAATCTTACTCATCTCAACGCTCCTACAAGACTTCTGGGGCTAGAGACACGATCTTCATGAAACGCTCACCACGAAGCTCACGGGTCACAGGCCCGAAAATACGCGTACCGATAGGCTCGAGCTTGTTATTAAGCAACACTGCTGCATTGCCATCAAACTTCACCAGAGAACCATCTGGACGACGAACACCCTTAGTGGTGCGAACCACTACGGCACTATATACCTCGCCTTTTTTAACACGACCGCGGGGCGCAGCATCCTTGATAGTGACCTTGATCACATCACCGATACCGGCGTAACGACGCTTGGAGCCACCCAATACCTTGATACACATTACGGAACGCGCACCAGTATTATCGGCAACATCCAGCCGAGATTGCATTTGAATCATGAGAATAATCTCCAACTTAATCCGTTAAACCAACACCGGCCGCGAGCATCACGGCCGACAGCACTACGGTCAGTATTGGGGCGCCAGCTTGCATGGGCGCCAAAAAGTCCGTCATTATATATTGCATCCCAGACGGGATGCAATATAAATTATATGTTGCGTGTTTTTTCTACGATCTTGCTGACTTTCCAGGTTTTGGTCTTGGAAAGCGGACGGCTTTCCTCAATCACTACCAGGTCGCCTTCCTTGCACTCATTGTTTTCGTCGTGTGCATGGAACTTGTTAGAACGGCGAACGACCTTGCCGATCAGTGGGTGCTTAACCTTGCGCTCCACCAATACGGTTACGGTCTTGTCCATTTTGTCGCTGACTACGCGACCAGTCAGACTGCGAACAACTTTATCTGCTTGTGTATCGGTCATCATCTACTCACCTTAAGCTTGCTTAGCTTTTTCAGCCAGCACGGTACGTACACGAGCGATATCGCGGCGCACCTTGCTTACCTGATCAACTTTGTTTAATTGCTGAGTAGACAATTGCATACGCAACGAGAATTGAGCACGACGCAGGTCGATCAACTCATTGTTCAACTCATCAACAGACTTGTTTCTTAAATCACTAGCTTTCATCTTTAACTCCCGATATGACGAGTTGTGAAAGTAGTTTCGATTGGCAACTTAGCTGCCGCCAAGCGGAACGCTTCGCGGGCCAACTGCTCACTCACACCATCCATCTCGTATAACATCTTGCCCGGTTGAATTTCAGCAACGAAGTATTCCGGACTACCTTTACCGTTACCCATACGAACTTCAGCAGGTTTGCTGGAGATTGGCTTGTCGGGGAAAATACGGATCCAGACACGACCACCACGCTTGATGTGACGTGTCATCACGCGACGAGCAGCCTCAATTTGACGTGCAGTCAAACGGCCACGGCCAACAGCTTTCAGACCAAACTCACCAAAGCTCACCTTGTTACCGGTAGTAGCAATGCCTTTGTTACGGCCCTTCTGCTGTTTACGGAATTTCTGTCTAGCTGGCTGCAGCATTTTTCGCCCCCGACTTTCTTACTTTCTTTTCTGGTTCAGCAGGTACTGCAGCTTGCTGTTCGGCATGAGTGCCAAACACTTCGCCCTTGAATACCCACACCTTGATGCCGATGATACCGTAGGTGGTTTTAGCCTCAGCTACGCCGTAATCGATATCAGCACGCAGAGTATGCAATGGCACACGGCCTTCGCGATACCACTCAGTACGCGCGATTTCGATACCATTCAAACGGCCCGAGCTCATGATCTTGATGCCCTGAGCACCCAGACGCATTGCGTTTTGCATTGCACGCTTCATTGCACGACGGAACATCACACGTTTTTCAAGCTGTTGAGCAATGCTCTCAGCGATCAGCGTTGCGTCAATTTCAGGCTTGCGAACTTCTTCGATGTTCAAGTGAACTGGAACACCCATCAAACCTTGCAGGCTGGAGCGCAAGGATTCGATATCCTCACCCTTTTTACCAATAACGACACCTGGGCGTGCACTGTAAATGGTGATCTTTGCGTTCTTGGCAGGACGCTCGATCACGATCTTGCTGACAGCAGCGTGCGAGAGCTTCTTCTTGAGGAAGTCACGTACCTTGATGTCGCTATTCAGCATAGCTGGGAAGTTCTTGCTGTTGGCGTACCAACGAGATGACCAGTTCTTCTGGACACTCAGACGGAAACCAAACGGATGAATTTTCTGACCCATAACGATTCCTTTAATTACCGACAGTCACTGTAATGTGACATGTAGGCTTAATAATCCGTCCAGCACGACCTTTGGCACGCGCACGAATACGTTTAAGAACGATACCCTTGTCGACATAGATTGAAGTCACCTTCAACTCATCGATATCGGCACCTTCGTTGTGTTCAGCGTTAGCGATAGCGGACTCAACAACCTTCTTGATGATCTCTGCACCCTTTTTAGGTGTGAAATTCAGAATATTGAGTGCGTAATCAACTTTCTTGCCGCGAATCAGGTCAGCAACCAAGCGAGCCTTTTGCGGGGACAGATGAACACCTTTTAATACTGCGGATACTTGCATCGTCATCTCCTACTTCTTGGCTTTTTTATCGGCAGCATGACCCTTGAACGTACGGGTCAGCGCGAATTCGCCGAGCTTGTGGCCTACCATGTTTTCCGAGATCAGCACTGGCACGTGTTGGCGGCCATTGTGCACAGCGATCGTCAGACCAATAAAATCAGGAAGAATGGTGGAGCGACGAGACCAAGTCTTGATCGGCTTTCTGTCGCGAGCAGCAACAGCCACTTCCACCTTCTTAGCCAAGTGCCCATCAATAAATGGGCCTTTTTTAATTGAACGTGCCATTTTCCTTACCTCTTATTAGCCGGACGACGGCTTACGCGCATGTTGTCGGTGCGCTTGTTGCTACGTGTACGATAACCCTTGGTAGGCGTACCCCATGGGCTTACTGGATTCATACCAGCAGCGGTCTTACCTTCACCACCACCGTGCGGGTGATCAACAGGGTTCATTACCACACCGCGAACGGTAGGACGAACACCGCGCCAACGCATCGCACCAGCTTTACCGATGGAACGCAATGAATGCTCTTCGTTACCCACTTCACCGATGGTTGCCTTGCAATCCACGTGAACGCGACGAACTTCGCCGGAACGGAGACGCAACTGAGCATAGCTGCCTTCGCGAGCCAGAAGCTGCACGGAAGTACCTGCAGAGCGAGCAATTTGCGCACCCTTACCAGGCATGATTTCCACGCAGTGAATCGTGCTACCAACGGGAATATTGCGCAGAGGTAAAGCATTACCCACCTTGATCGGAGCATCAGAACCACTTACCAGTTGCGCACCAGCGGAAACGCCACGTGGCGCAATGATGTAACGACGCTCACCATCCGAATAAACCAGCAGAGCGATATGCGCGCTACGGTTTGGATCGTATTCCAGATGCTCAACCTTGGCGACAATGCCGTCCTTGTTGCGACGGAAATCGATCACGCGATAATGCTGCTTGTGACCGCCACCTTGGTGACGAGTCGTGATATGGCCGTTGTTGTTACGACCAGCTTTTTTGCTTTGCTTCTCCAGCAGAGGCGCGTAAGGCTTACCCTTGTGCAACTCAGGTGTAACAACCTTAACGACTGCGCGACGGCCAGGGGAAGTCGGCTTGACTTTAATCAGTGCCATAATATCTCCTATTCGCCTGCTGCAAAGTTAATTTCTTGGCCTGGCTTCAGGCTTACATAAGCCTTTTTCCAGTCCTTACGACGACCCAGCACACGGCCTGCGCGCTTCACCTTACCCTTAACATTGGCGACAGTAACAGCGGCAACTTCAACCTTGAAAACCAGTTCAACAGCAGCCTTGATTTCAGGCTTGGTTGCGTCAGTGCGCACCTTGAATGCGATCTGTTGGTTTTTGTCGGCAACATAAGTTGCTTTTTCCGTGATTTGCGGAGCCAGGATGACTTGCAGCAAACGATCTTGAGTAGCGATCTGGTTCAGATTTGCGCTCATGCCAGCATCTCCTCTAATTTCTTGACTGCAGCCTTGGTAGCCACCACATTGGGGAAGCGAACCAGACTGACAGGATCAGCGTATTGAGCTTCAACAACCAGAACGTTAGGCAGATTGCGTGCCGAGAGGTACAGGTTTTCATCAAAACCATCCACCAACACCAGAACACCTTCACCGTAACCCAGACCCTTGATCTTTTCGACCAGCGCTTTGGTTTTTGGAGTCTCAACCACAAACTCTTCAATGACACTCAAACGATCCTGACGAACCAGCTCGGACAGGATGGAGCGCATACCAGCACGGTAAACCTTGCGGTTAACCTTATGGCTGAAGTTTTCGTCAGGGCTATTTGGGAAAGCGCGACCGCCTCCACGCCAGATTGGGCTGGAGCTCATACCCGAACGTGCACGGCCAGTACCTTTTTGATTCCATGGCTTATGGGTAGTGTGGCTAACTGTGCCGCGGCCCAATTGTGCACGCGTCGCAGTACGCGCATTTGCCTGATATGCAACAACCACTTGATGCACCAGGGCTTCGTTGAATTCGCGACCGAAGGTTACTTCGGAAACTTCAACACCGCTTTTGGCCGGCTTGCCATTTTTATCGATTAACTTGAGTTCCATTATGCACCTGCCTTAACAGCGGGACGAACCACTACGTCGCCACCCTTGGATCCTGGAACAGCACCCTTAATCAGCAACAGATTACGCTCAGCATCCACGCGAACGATTTGCAGATTTTGAACGGTAGTCTTCACAGCACCCAGATGACCAGGCATGCGCTTACCAGGGAACACACGACCTGGATCCTGCGCCATACCGATAGAGCCGGGAACATTATGCGAACGGGAGTTACCGTGAGAGGCACGGTTAGAACTGAAGTTGTGGCGCTTGATTGCACCAGCAAAACCCTTACCAAGCGAAACGCCAGTAACGTCAACGTACTGACCAGCCTGGAAAAGCTCAACGGTGATCTGACCGCCAACGGTATAGTTGGCCAGAACATCTTCAGCAACAGCGAATTCTTTGATACCAGAACCAGCAGCAACGCCAGCTTTGGCATAGTGACCAGCCAGCGCCTTGGTGACACGGCTAGCACGACGCTCACCATGCGCAACCTGGAGACCAGCATAGCCGTCGCTAGACGGCGTCTTAACTTGTGTCACACGGTTTGGTACAACTTCCAGCACAGTTACCGGAATGCTTTCGCCTTCATCGGTAAATACGCGGGTCATACCCACCTTGCGACCAATAAGCCCTAAGCTCATGATCATTTCCTTATAATAATTAAAAGGCCGATTACAATTGATCGGCCGATTTTTAATGCAAGCCCGGGATTATATCCGAGCTCGCAACCAAACACAACTTACTGTTGTAAATTACAGCTTGATTTCTACATCAACACCAGCTGGCAGATCCAGCTTCATGAGCGCGTCCACTGTTTTATCTGTAGGATCAACAATGTCCATCAAGCGCTGATGGGTACGAATTTCGAATTGGTCACGCGAAGTCTTGTTTACGTGAGGAGAACGCAGCAAGTCAAAACGCTCAATACGTGTAGGCAAAGGAACTGGGCCCTTGACAACTGCGCCGGTGCGCTTTGCAGTTTCTACTATTTCAAGAGCGGACTGATCGATCAGACGATAGTCAAATGCTTTGAGACGAATACGGATTTTTTGAGCAGCCATGTTACTTTCCTTAAAGAGCGATATTTCTAAAGAACAAAAAGGCCGCAAGCAGAAGCTTGCGGCCTGACAAGTATTAATTACTCAATAATTTTCGCGACGACGCCGGCACCAACGGTACGGCCACCTTCACGAATCGCAAAGCGCAGACCGTCTTCCATCGCGATCGGGGCAATCAGTGCCACGGTGATGGATAC
>NZ_JAJAVG010000002.1 GCF_020531915.1 Methylovorus mays | reverse complement strand
ATTGTCGTGATCGCCGCTGTCAGCGTCGTCTTACCATGGTCAACGTGACCAATCGTGCCTACGTTGACGTGCGGCTTCGTCCGCTCAAATTTACCTTTTGCCATTACCGTTTCCTTTATTAATCCAACTAATATTCAATTATTTCTTGTTGATAATCGCTTCTGCGACGTTTCTTGGAGCTTCCGAGTAGTGCTTGAACTCCATGCTGTAGCTGGCGCGACCTTGTGACAGAGAACGCACAACGGTCGAGTAACCAAACATCTCAGCAAGAGGAACTTCAGCGCGAATAATCTTGCCACTCGGGCTGTCTTCCATACCCTGAATCATGCCGCGACGTGAGGACAAGTCACCCATCACATCACCCATGTAGTCTTCAGGTGTTTCAACTTCCACCGCCATCATAGGCTCGAGCAGGATAGGATCTGCTTTACGCATACCATCCTTGAACGCGATCGAAGCAGCCATCTTAAAGGCGTTTTCGTTCGAGTCAACATCATGGTAAGAACCATCAAACAGGGTTACCTTGACATCAACAACAGGGAAGCCGGCCAAAATACCTGCAGGAATCGTCTCACGAAGACCCTTGTCAACTGCAGGAATGAATTCACGAGGAACGGTACCACCCTTGATGGCATCCACGAACTCGTAGCCCTTGCCAGCTTCGTTAGGCTCCATGGTGATCCATACGTGACCGTATTGACCCTTACCACCGGACTGCTTAACAAACTTGCCTTCCACTTCGACCTTCTTCTTGATCGCTTCGCGATAAGCAACCTGCGGCGCACCAACGTTAGCCTCAACGTTGAATTCACGGCGCATACGATCCACCAGAATTTCAAGGTGCAACTCACCCATACCGGAAATAATGGTTTGATTGGTTTCTTCGTCGGTACGCACACGGAAAGAAGGATCTTCCTGGGCCAAGCGGTTCAGGGCAATACCCATCTTCTCTTGGTCAGCCTTGGTCTTGGGCTCAACAGCCACGTGAATCACTGGCTCAGGGAATACCATGCGCTCCAGGATAATGACATTATCCGGATCACAGAGCGTATCACCGGTAGTAGCGTCCTTCAGACCCACTGCGGCCGCGATGTCACCTGCGCGAACTTCCTTGATTTCCTCACGCTGATTGGCGTGCATCTGCAGAATACGGCCAAGACGTTCCTTCTTGCCCTTCACCGAGTTGTAAACAGTATCACCCGAATTCACCACGCCAGAGTAGACGCGGAAGAAAATCAGCTGACCTACAAACGGGTCGGTCATGATCTTGAATGCAAGCGCAGAGAACTTCTCAGCATCATCCGCCTTACGTTCAGCCTGGGTACCATTTTCTAACTCACCGGTCACTGGAGGAATATCCACTGGCGATGGCAAGAAGTCAATCACAGCATCCAGCATGCGCTGAACACCCTTGTTCTTGAACGCAGTACCGCAAAGCATAGGCTGGATTTCGTTGGCGATTGTACGATCGCGCAAGCCCTTGACGATTTCCTCTTCGGACAACTCGCCAGATTCCAGATACTTGTTCATGAGATCTTCATTGGCTTCAGCAGCTGCTTCCACCATATTTTCACGCCACTTCTGGCACTCAGCCAGCAAGTCTGCGGGAATCTCTTCATAATTGAACTTGGTGCCTTGGCTAGCCTCATCCCAGATGATCGCTTTCATCTTGAGCAGATCAACCACACCCGTAAATGTATCTTCTGCACCAATAGGCACGACAACAGGCACAGGATTCGCCTTCAGGCGAGTTTTCAACTGGTCGTAAACCTTGAAGAAGTTAGCACCGGTACGATCCATCTTGTTGATGAAAGCAAGGCGAGGCACACCGTACTTGTTTGCTTGACGCCATACAGTTTCAGACTGAGGCTGCACACCACCCACCGCACAGTAAACCATGCAGGCGCCATCCAGAACACGCATGGAGCGCTCAACCTCAATCGTGAAGTCAACGTGCCCAGGGGTATCAATGATATTGATACGGTGCTCAGGATAGTTACCACCCATCCCCTTCCAGAACGCGGTAGTCGCAGCAGAGGTAATGGTAATACCACGCTCTTGCTCTTGCTCCATCCAGTCCATGGTAGCAGCACCATCGTGAACTTCACCAATCTTGTGGTTCACACCGGTATAAAAAAGAATACGCTCGGTTGTCGTTGTCTTACCAGCATCAATGTGAGCACTGATACCAATGTTACGATAGCGATTAATGGGGGTTTTACGAGCCACAGCTATTACCTTTACTAATGAACTTGTTTAGAAGCGGAAATGCGAGAAGGCTTTGTTGGCTTCAGCCATACGGTGCACTTCTTCACGCTTCTTCATGGCAGAGCCGCGACCTTCGGATGCTTCAACCAGCTCAGCTGCCAGACGGAGACCCATGGACTTTTCACCACGCTTGCGAGCAGCATCACGCAGCCAACGCATCGCGAGGGCGCTACGACGTGCAGGACGCACCTCAACAGGCACTTGATAGTTTGCACCACCCACACGACGGCTCTTCACTTCAACAACCGGACGCAGGTTGTTGATAGCCACGGTGAACACTTCAAGAGCATCTTTGCCGCTCTTTTGGGCGATCTGATCAAATGCGCCGTACAGGATACGCTCAGCAACAGACTTCTTGCCGCCAGTCATCAGCACGTTAATGAACTTGGATACTTCCTGGCTACCGAATTTCGGATCAGGCAGAATATCGCGCTTGGGAACTTCTCTACGTCTTGGCATGGTTTTTCCTTAAACTTGGTGACCGCTAAGCAAATCAGCTTATGCAGCCTTAGGGCGCTTCGCGCCGTATTTGGAGCGGGACTGCTTACGGTCTTTAACACCGGCAGTATCCAGGCTACCGCGCACCATGTGGTAACGCACACCTGGCAAGTCCTTCACACGACCACCGCGCAGCAGCACAACCGAGTGCTCCTGCAGGTTGTGGCCTTCACCGCCGATGTAGCTAATGACTTCATAGCCATTGGTCAGGCGAACCTTAGCCACTTTACGCAAAGCGGAGTTAGGCTTTTTAGGTGTTGTCGTATAAACACGTGTACAAACACCACGCTTTTGTGGGCAGCTTTCCAAAGCTGGAACTTTGCTCTTGGTCACTACTTTTTGGCGCGGCTTGCGCACTAATTGATTGATGGTTGGCATAACTCTTTAGCCTTTAAATTTGTTAGCTCGCTAAAAATTACGGGACGGCGACAAGCGCCATCCCGGAAAACATAGCATTTTATTTAGCGTTCAATAGGTTGTCAAGCAACTATACATTTCCAGCAGCTTCTTCTGCTGGTGTTTGCTGCTGTTCAACTTCAGTAATCGCTTCCTCGATGGCGGCGGGCGCTGCATCTACCCCAGCCGCTTGACGCTTGCGTGTTTCGTGATAAGCGAGCCCTGTACCTGCAGGAATCAGACGACCAACGATCACGTTTTCTTTCAGACCGCGCAGTTCGTCGCGCTTGCCAAGGATCGCAGCTTCGGTCAGAACACGTGTCGTTTCCTGGAAGGAAGCGGCAGAGATGAACGAATCTGTCGACAGCGATGCCTTGGTAATACCCAGCAATACGAACTCATAGCTGGCCGGACGCTTGTCTTCTGCAATCACGCGCTCATTTTCAGACAGCACGTCTGCACGTTCTACCTGTTCACCCATGATGAAGTTGGTATCACCAGCATCCGTGATACGTACGCGACGCAACATCTGACGCACAATAACTTCGATGTGCTTGTCATTGATCTTAACGCCTTGCAGACGATACACATCCTGCACTTCATCAATAATGTAACGGGCCAATGCTTCACGACCTTGCAGACGCAGGATATCCTGCGGATCTGCCGGACCGTCCACGATGCTTTCGCCCTTGGTAACAACTTGGCCATCATGCGCCGTCACGTGCTTGTCCTTTGGAATCAGGAACTCATGGGATACACCATCCAGGTCGGTGAAGACCAGACGCTGCTTGCCCTTGGTATCCTTACCGAAGGAAACCGTACCGGTTACTTCAGCCAGCATGCCGGCATCCTTAGGCGAACGTGCTTCAAACAACTCGGCAACGCGTGGCAGACCCCCGGTAATATCACGCGTCTTGGAAGACTCTTGCGGAATACGAGCCAACACTTCACCAACGCCTACTTCCTGGCCATCTTTCACAGTAATGATGCAACCCAGCTGGAAAGTCACGTTAACAGAGGCATCGCCACCGGCAACCTTGACTTCAACACCATTGGCATCCAGCAACTTAACCTGAGGACGCAAGCCCTTGGATTGACCAGCACGCTGCTTCGGATCAATAACCACCAGGGAGGACAAACCAGTAACTTCATCTACCTGCTTGGCAACGGTGACACCTTCTTCGACGTTTTCAAACTTCACACGACCAGCGTATTCGGTAATGATCGGACGAGTATGCGGATCCCAGGTAGCCAGCGCCTGGCCAGCCTTCACTTGCTTGCCATCTGTCACTTGCAGCGTCGCACCGTAAGGCACTTTATGACGCTCACGCTCACGACCATTTTCATCGTGAATCACGGCTTCGCCATTACGCGAGATGGCAACCTGCTCATTGCGGGCATTGGTGACATAACGCATGGTCGAAGTGAAGTTAACGATACCATTGGACTTGCTTTCTACCTGGCTGATGGAAGCCGCGCGTGATACCGCACCACCGATGTGGAAGGTACGCATGGTCAGCTGAGTACCAGGCTCACCAATGGATTGCGCCGCGATCACACCGACAGCTTCGCCGATATTGATCAGCTTGCCACGACCCAAGTCACGACCGTAGCATTTTGCGCAAATACCGTAACGTGTATCGCAAGTGAGCGCAGTACGTACCTTGACTTCATCAATACCCAGCGCATCAATATGCTCAACCTCATCTTCGGTTAGTAATGTGCCAGCAGGGTAAACCACTTCCTGATTTTCAGGATTGATCACATCCAGCGCTGCCACACGGCCCAGAATACGGTCATGCAATGGCTCAACCACTTCACCGCCCTTGACCAGGGCTTTGGTTACCAGGCCTTCAGTCGTACCGCAATCCAGCTCGGTCACTACCAGATCCTGCGTCACATCGACCAGACGACGTGTCAGATAACCGGAGTTCGCAGTTTTCAGCGCGGTATCTGCCAGACCCTTACGAGCGCCGTGGGTTGAGATAAAGTATTGCAACACGTTCAAACCATCACGGAAGTTCGCGGTAATCGGTGTCTCAATGATGGAGCCATCCGGTTTCGCCATCAGACCGCGCATACCGGCCAACTGACGCACCTGAGCTGCAGAGCCCCGGGCGCCGGAGTCAGCCATCATGTAAATCGCGTTAAACGACTCTTGCTTGATGACCTTGCCATTCTCATCCTTGGCAGCATCACCATTGGCATCCAGCACGGTTTCTTCGCGCAGTTGCTTCATCATGGCGTCAGCGACCTTGTCGCCGGCACGACCCCAGATATCCACTACCTTGTTATAGCGCTCACCCTGAGTTACCAGACCAGAAACATATTGGTCTTCGATTTCCTTGACTTCGGATTCGGCAGCGGCGATCAACTGTTCTTTCTCTGGCGGTACCAGCATGTCGTTGATGCTGATGGAAATACCAGCACGCGTCGCATAGCTGTAACCGGTGTACATCAGCTTATCGGCAAAAATAACGGTTTCGCGGATGCCCACCTTGCGGAAGCTGGCATTAATCAGCTTGGAAATTTCTTTTTTCTTCAGTGCCTTGTCAATCACGCTGAATGGCAGGCCAGCTGGGAGAATTTCAGACAGCAGAGCACGGCCAACCGTGGTTTCGTAACGGGTGATCTTTTCGCGCTTCTGACCATCGACCTCCATGTCGAATTCGCGAATACGCACAGTAATACGTGCGTGCAAATCGATCAGACCGCCATCGTACACACGTTGAACTTCAGCAACGTTGGCAAAGCGCATGCCTTCGCCGCGTGCCGCTTTTTTCTCGCGGGTCATGTAGTAGAGGCCCAGCACGATATCCTGCGAAGGCACAATGATAGGTTCGCCGTTGGCTGGAGACAGCACGTTGTTGGATGCCAGCATCAGTGTGCGGGCTTCCATTTGCGCTTCCAGACTCAAAGGCACGTGAACCGCCATTTGGTCACCGTCAAAGTCGGCGTTAAACGCAGCGCAGACCAGAGGGTGCAATTGAATGGCCTTACCTTCAATCAACACAGGCTCGAACGCTTGAATACCCAAGCGATGCAGCGTAGGTGCACGGTTCAGCAAGACCGGATGCTCGCGGATCACGTCTTCCAGGATATCCCAGACTTCTGGACCTTCCTCTTCAACCTTCTTCTTGGCAGCCTTGATGGTAGTCGCCAAACCCAACACTTCCAGCTTGTGGAAAATGAATGGCTTGAACAGTTCCAACGCCATCTTCTTCGGCAGACCGCACTGATGCAGCTTGAGCTGTGGACCTACCACAATCACGGAACGACCGGAGTAGTCCACGCGCTTGCCCAGCAAGTTCTGACGGAAACGACCGCCTTTACCCTTGATCATGTCGGCCAGTGACTTCAGAGGACGCTTGTTGGCGCCCGTCATGACCTTGCCGCGACGACCGTTGTCCAGCAGCGAGTCAACCGCTTCCTGCAGCATGCGCTTTTCGTTACGCACGATGATTTCAGGAGCCTTCAGTTCCAGCAGGCGCTTCAGACGGTTGTTACGGTTAATCACCCGACGATACAGATCGTTCAGATCGGAAGTAGCGAAACGGCCGCCATCCAAAGGAACCAGTGGGCGCAGCTCTGGTGGCAGCACAGGCAGCACTTCCAGAATCATCCACTCAGGCTTGATGCCAGACTTCTGGAAGGCTTCCAGCACCTTCAGACGCTTGGCGATCTTCTTGATCTTGGCTTCGGAACCGGTTTCACCCAGTTCACGACGCAGCTTTTCAATTTCCGTGTGTACATCCATGGTACGCAAGAGTTCGCGCACAGCTTCAGCACCCATCACGGCATTGAATTCGTCACCGTGTTCTTCTACCTTGGCCAGGTAGTCGTCTTCCGTCAGCAATTGACCACGTGTCAGCGGGGTCATGCCTGGATCAATCACGATATATGCTTCGAAGTACAGCACGCGCTCGATATCGCGCAAGGCAATATCCAGCACCATGCCCAAACGGCTTGGCAAGGACTTCAGGAACCAGATATGGGCTACAGGTGAAGCCAGCTCGATGTGAGCCATGCGCTCACGACGCACCTTGGACAAGGTCACTTCAACGCCGCATTTTTCGCAGATAACACCGCGATGCTTCAGGCGTTTGTACTTGCCGCACAAGCATTCATAGTCTTTGATCGGGCCAAAAATCTTGGCGCAGAACAGACCATCACGCTCTGGCTTGAACGTACGATAGTTGATGGTTTCTGGCTTTTTAACTTCGCCATAGGACCAGGAGCGGATTTTTTCAGGAGAAGCCAGCGCGATCTTGATCGCATCAAATTCTTCTTCCTGTGTTACCTGCTTAAATAAGTCTAATAGAGCTTTCACGCGGATTCTCCTTAATTACGGTCCAGGTCAATATCGATAGCGAGCGAGCGAATTTCCTTCACCAGCACGTTGAACGACTCCGGCATGCCGGCATCGATCTTGTGCTCGCCCTTGACGATGTTCTCGTAGACCTTGGTACGGCCGGATACGTCATCCGACTTAACCGTGAGCATTTCCTGCAGGGTGTACGAAGCACCATAGGCTTCCAGTGCCCAAACTTCCATTTCACCGAAGCGCTGACCACCAAACTGCGCCTTACCGCCCAATGGCTGCTGGGTAACCAGCGAGTATGGACCAGTAGAACGTGCATGCATCTTGTCATCTACCAAGTGATGCAGCTTCAGTACGTGCATGTAGCCAACCGTCACTGGACGCTCGAATGGCTCACCGGAACGGCCGTCAATCAGCTTGACCTGGGTCTTGCCAGCCGCAAACTGCAGCTGCTGGGTGCGGGCATCATCATCCGGGAATGCCAGATCCAGCATGTCGCGAATGTCTTGCTCGGTTGCACCGTCAAATACTGGCGTTGCAAATGGCACACCGCGCTCCAGATTGCGGGCAAGTTCGAATACTTCTTCGTCGGTCAGCGACTTGATGTCTTCTTTCTTGCCGTTGCTGTTGTTGTAAATCTGGTCGATGAACTTACGGATTTCATTGGCCTTGGTTTCTGCCTGCAGCATTGCACCGATACGCATGCCCAAGCCCTTGGCAGCCCAACCCAGGTGAACTTCCAGAATCTGACCGATGTTCATCCGTGAAGGCACGCCCAGCGGGTTCAGCACGATATCCATAGGGGTACCGTCTGCCATGTGTGGCATATCTTCTACTGGCACAATCTTGGAAACCACACCCTTGTTACCGTGACGACCTGCCATCTTGTCACCAGGCTGAATACGACGCTTAACAGCCAGGTAAACCTTGACCATCTTCTGCACGCCTGGAGGCAACTCATCGCCCTGGGTCAGCTTGCGCTTCTTCTCTTCGAACTTGCTGTCAAACTCAACGCGGGCTTGTGCCAGACTGTCCTTCAGCTGCTCCAGTTGGCGGGCAGCTTCTTCGTCAGACAGGCGAATATCGAACCAGTCATAACGACCAATGCTTTCCAGGTACTCAGCCGTCAGGGTTTCACCCTTCTTCAGCTTGTTAGGACCACCCGTAGCTACCTTGCCTTCGATCAGGCGACGGATACGACCGAATGCATCGTCTTCCACAATACGCATCTGGTCAGCCAGATCCTGCTTGTAGTGTCCCAATTGATCATCAATGATCTGCTGTGCACGCGTGTCGCGGTCAATGCCTTCGCGGGTGAAGACTTGTACGTCGATCACGGTACCTGACATGCCGGAAGGCACGCGCAGGGAAGTATCCTTAACATCGGAAGCCTTCTCACCGAAGATGGCGCGCAGCAGCTTCTCTTCTGGCGTCAGCTGGGTTTCACCCTTAGGCGTTACCTTGCCGACCAGCACGTCGCCTGCTTCCACTTCCGCACCGATGTAGATGATGCCGGACTCATCCAGACGGCCAAGCATGCGCTCGGACAGGTTGGAGATATCCCGGGTAATTTCTTCTGCACCCAGCTTGGTATCACGCGCAACCACAGACAGTTCTTCGATATGGATCGAAGTGTAACGGTCATCGGCCACTACGCGCTCGGAGATCAGAATTGAGTCTTCGAAGTTGTAACCATTCCATGGCATAAAGGCGACCAGCATGTTCTGGCCCAGCGCCAACTCACCCATGTCGGTAGATGCGCCGTCCGCAATCACGTCACCGCGGGCCAGCACATCCCCAATCTTGACCAGCGGACGCTGGTTGATATTGGTGTTCTGGTTGGAACGGGTGTACTTGATCAGGTTGTAGATATCCACACCGACTTCGCCAGCAGCCGCTTCGGCATCATGCACACGCACCACGATACGACCAGAGTCCACGTAATCCACGATACCACCGCGGCGGGCTTGTACAGTCGTGCCGGAGTCTACCGCTACGGTACGCTCAATGCCGGTACCCACGATCGCTTTTTCAGCACGCAGACAGGGCACTGCCTGACGTTGCATGTTGGCGCCCATCAATGCGCGGTTGGCGTCATCGTGCTCCAGGAACGGAATCAGGGAAGCCGCTACCGACACAATCTGACCAGGGGCCACGTCCATGTATTGCACGCGATCAGGCTGTGCCATGGTGAATTCATTATGGTACCGGGCAGAGATCAGTTCTTCCTTGAACTGGCCATTCTTATCCAGTTCGGAGTTGGCCTGGGCGATCATGTATTGGCTTTCCTCAATCGCAGAGAGGAAGTCAATCTTGTCACTTACCTTGTTGCCATCAACACGACGATAAGGTGTTTCCAGGAAACCATACTGATTGGTGCGTGAGTACAGCGCCAACGAGTTGATCAGACCAATGTTTGGACCTTCAGGCGTTTCAATCGGACACACACGGCCGTAGTGGGTCGAGTGTACGTCACGCACTTCAAAGCCAGCACGTTCACGAGTCAAGCCGCCTGGGCCCAGAGCAGAAACACGACGCTTGTGGGTAATTTCCGACAGCGGGTTGGTCTGATCCATAAACTGGGAAAGCTGAGACGAACCGAAGAACTCACGAATCGCGCTCGATACCGGCTTGGCATTGATCAGATCGTGCGGCATCAGGTTGTCAGATTCAGCCTGTGACAAACGCTCCTTGACGGCGCGCTCGACGCGAACCAGACCGGCACGGAATTGATTTTCGGCCAATTCACCTACGGAACGGATACGACGATTACCCAGATGGTCAATATCGTCAATTTCGCCACGGCCATTGCGCAACTCAACCAGAACCGCAATAACGGCAAGAATATCTTCGTTGGAGAGAACCGGAGCACCCTCAGCACCACGCGCACCCACTTTTTCATAGAAGCGACGCAACCAGGCAGCGGTGCGCTCTTCAATTTTCTCCGGGAATGCACGACGGTTGAATTTCATGCGACCAACGGTCGACAGGTCATAGCGCTCTTCATTGAAGAACAGACCGTCGAACAGGGCTTCTACAGCATCTTCAGTAGGTGGCTCACCAGGACGCATCATGCGATAGATCGCAACGCGTGCGCTGTATTGGTCAGGGATTTCATCAATCCGCAAGGTTTGCGAAATGTAATCGCCATGATCCAGGTCGTTGGCATACAGAGTGTTGATCTTGCCAACCTTGGCTTCACGCAACTTCTCAAGCAAAGACTCGGTGATTTCTTCGTTGGCATTAGCCACAACTTCACCGGTTTCCTTGTCGATAATGCCGGAGCTTAATGCACGACCGAGCACAAATTCTTCTGGCACATTGATCTTGCTGATGCCTGCCTTTTCCATGTCGCGAATATGCTTGACGGTAATGCGCTTATCCTTGGCGACAATGACATTGCCGCTGCCGTCGATGATGTCGAACTTGGCAACTTCACCGCGCAGACGCTCAGGCAACAGTTCAAACTGCACACCCTTGGCGCTGATATGGAAGGTGTCCAGATCGTAGAAAGTTTCCAGAATCTGCTCTGGGGTAAAGCCCAAGGCTTTCAGCAGAATGGTCACGGGCATCTTGCGACGACGGTCAACGCGGAAATACAAGTAGTCCTTTGGATCAAACTCAAAGTCCAGCCAGGAACCACGGTAAGGGATGATACGAGCCGAGAACAGCAGCTTGCCCGAGCTATGGGTTTTACCGCGATCATGCTCGAAGAATACGCCAGGGCTACGGTGCAACTGAGACACGATAACGCGCTCTGTACCGTTGATAACAAACGAGCCATTCTCCGTCATCAAGGGCAATTCGCCCATGTAGACTTCCTGCTCCTTGACTTCCTTCACGGTAGGCTTGGAAGCTTCTTTATCCATGATTGTTAGGCGGACCTTGACGCGCAAAGGTGCGGCGTAGGTCAGGCCACGCTGCTGACATTCCTTGACGTCAAAAGGCTCTTGACCCAAGGTATAGCTGACGTAATCCAGACGGGCATTGCCGGAATGGCTAACAATAGGAAAAACCGAGTTGAACGTGGCTTGCAATCCTGCATTTTCACGCTTGTCGACGGGCACATTAGCCTGCAGGAAAGCCGCATACGATTCCAATTGCATGGCGAGCAGGTAAGGTACTTCCTGCACGCTTTCACGCTTGGCAAAACTTTTACGTATACGTTTTTTCTCGGTAAAGGAATAGCTCATAGCATCTCCTGAGAGGGGGTAGAAGGTAGAAAACAGAGTGCTAAAAATAACCCTCTGTTTTATATCTTCTTAAAATGGTGAAGGCTGACGGTCTCCCGTCAGCCTGTGCACCACAGTATTGCTTATTACTTAACTTCGGCCTTAGCGCCAGCTTCTTCCAGCTTCTTGGCGGCAGCATCGGCATCAGCCTTGGATACGCCTTCCTTAACAGCCTTAGGAGCACCGTCAACCAGGTCCTTAGCTTCCTTCAGACCCAGAGAAGTCAGTTCGCGAACAGCCTTAATAACGTTCACTTTGTTGTCGCCAGCGGAAACCAGAATTACGTCGAATTCAGTTTTCTCTTCAGCGGCAGCAGCGCCACCTGCAGCAGGAGCTGCAGCAACAGCGACAGCAGCAGCTGCAGCGGATACGCCAAACTTTTCTTCCAGATCCTTGATCAGTTCGGACAGTTCCAGAACGGTCAACGACGCGATTGCGTCAAGAATTTCTGCTTTAGATAATGCCATTTGTAATACTCCTGATAATTTGATGTTGATTAAGCTGCTTGTTTCTGGTCACGTACTGCTGCCAGACCGCGCGCAAACTTCGTAGGTACTTCATTAAGCGTACGAACAAAGGTGGCGATCGGGGCTTGCATGGTGCCCAGCAACTTGGCCAGCAACTCTTCACGGCTAGGCAACGACGCCAGGGCTTGAACTGCTTTCGCATCCATGACCTGGTTAGGCATTGCACCTGCCTTGATAACGAACTTGTCGTTGGCTTTGGCGAAATCACTCAATACCTTTGCCGCAGCAACTGGATCGGTAGAGATACCGAATACCAGAGGGCCGACCATTGCGTCAGCAAGACCGGAAAACGGGGTGCCGTCAACAGCACGACGCACCAGCGTATTCTTCAGAACACGCAAGTACACACCGGATTTTCTGGCTTGTGCACGCAGTTGGGTCATATCACCCACTTCGATGCCGCGATACTCAGCAAGAATGATTGCCTGCGCCGTTGCGACTTGCTCGCTGACCTCAGCAACCACTGCCTTTTTCTGCTCAAGATTAAGACTCAAGGTCTTCTCCTTCCGTTAATTAAGCATTTGCAGTTGCCTGCAAACACCTTCCCACGGCGACCTTTCATCAGGAATACACATTGTGTTGATATCCTGTTTCGGGTAACGCCATCTGCGTAGGATGGGTAAATTATTGCTTCACCCTATTAAATTCCTTGCGGAACACCTACGGTCTTTGATAACCCTGTGGCGAATACTCCCGCCACAGGCCCAAAGTTCTTTTAATGCCAGGCAAGCTGGCAAGTTCTTACGATTAAGCGATGCTGGACTGATCAACACGCACGCCAGCACCCATGGTGCTGGAAACCGAGACCTTCTTCAGGTAAACACCTTTTGAAGATGCTGGCTTCGCCTTGTTCAATGCATCAACCAGTGCAGCCAGATTGGCTTGCAGAGCGTCTACGCCGAAAGATGCACGACCAATGGTGCAATGAACGATACCACCCTTATCTGTACGGTATTGAACTTGACCTGCCTTGGAATTCTTAACAGCAGTAGCCACATCAGGGGTAACCGTGCCAACCTTAGGGTTAGGCATCAGACCACGGGGACCGAGCACCTGACCCAGAGCACCTACAATACGCATAGCATCAGGAGTGGCAATTGCAACGTCAAAGTCGAGCATGCCGCCTTTAACTTGCTCCGCCAGATCTTCAAAACCGACAATATCCGCACCTGCGGCCTTGGCTGCTTCAGCAGCAGCGCCCTGGGCAAATACAGCCACGCGCTTGGTTTTACCAGTACCGTGTGGCAACACGAGAGCGCCACGAACCAGTTGATCTGACTTGCGTGCATCAATACCCAGATTGATAACAGCATCTACGGACTCGTCGAATTTTGCAGTTGCAGTTTCCTTGACCAGGGTCAGGGCTTCAGTAGCAGCATAAACTTTGTTGCGGTCAACTTTGGCACGCAAAGCCTGCAGACGTTTGGAAATGTTAGCCATTTACACACCCTCCACTTCAATACCCATACTGCGCGCGCTACCTGCAATGGTACGAACAGCAGCATCCAGATCACCTGCCGTCAAGTCAGGGGCTTTAGTCTTAGCAATTTCTTCGGCTTGAGCGCGAGTGATTTTGCCAACCTTATCGGTATGAGGACGTGGGGAACCCTTGTCAATCTTTGCTGCCTTCTTGATCAGAATGGTAGCTGGAGGGGTCTTCATTACGAAGGTGAAACTCTTGTCTGCGAATGCAGTGATCACCACTGGAATTGGCAGACCTGGCTCCAGGCTCTGCGTAGCAGCATTGAAGGCCTTGCAGAATTCCATGATATTCAAACCACGTTGACCCAGCGCTGGACCAACAGGTGGACTAGGATTGGCTTTGCCTGCAGGAATCTGCAGCTTGATATAGCCGACAACTTTCTTTGCCATTTTTAAACTCCTCAATGGGTACAAGCGCTTTAGAAATAAAGCTCCCCGTCAACAAATGCAGCTTTCGCCACAGCCAATGCGTCAATCTTAAAGACGCAAACAGGCCTGCCAAAGGCAAGCCTGAAATACTTAAACTTCCTTCTCCACCTGATCGAAATCAAGCTCAACAGGTGTTGCACGCCCAAAGATCACGACAGAAACGCGCAACTTGCTCTTTTCGTAGTTAATATCTTCAACGCTACCAGAAAAGTCCTTGAAAGGACCATCAACCACCCGAACAGACTCACCCTTCTCAAAGGTAAGCTTCTGCGTTGGATTGCTTTTGCTTTCATCCATACGCTGAAGGATGATTTCAACCTCTTTATCCTTGATGGGCGTCGGTTTGAGAGCAGTTCCACCAATAAATGCGGTAACTCGCGGGGTACTTTTCACCAAATGCCATGTATCATCGTTCATCTGCATCTGAACCAATACATACCCAGGGTAGAGCTTGCGCTCACTGATCGCCTTCTGGCCATTCTTCATCTCAATCACCTCTTCAACAGGTACGAGAATCTGACCAAACATATCCTGCAAATCAGAACGCGCAATACGCTCTTCCAACCCACGCTGAACGGATTTTTCAAAACCTGAAAAGGCTTGTACCGCATACCATCGCATACTCATCTTAGGCGCCCCTTCCCATCAGCATTTTCACACCCCACAAAAAGCCAATGTCAACCAGCCACAGAAAGACCGCCATCACCATTACCAGCACAAAGACTGCAACGGTAGTCTGTATTGTCTCTTTACGCGTTGGCCAAACGACACGACGTGCTTCAGCAGCTGAATCTTGCACAAACGCAAAAGCCTCACGCCCCAAAGGCGTGGACCAGAAAACAACGACAGCAGCAATAACCCCGGCCAAAACAGCCAGGATCCGCACAACCAGCGCATGCTCAGACAGCAAATAAAAGCCTGCCACGCCTGCAGCGACAAGTATCAAAGCAAGCACAAGCTTAATTTTATCAATCATATATGTTGCGCACTTAATGTTGTAATGGCAGGCCAGGAGGGTCTCGAACCCCCAACCCTCGGTTTTGGAGACCGATACTCTGCCAATTGAGCTACTGGCCTAAAACTCTGGAGAACGCATAAGGGCTGCCACGATGAAAATCGCGCAGCCCCAGTCAGATCAGAAACGATTACTCAATAATTTTCGCGACGACGCCGGCACCAACGGTACGGCCACCTTCACGAATCGCAAAGCGCAGACCGTCTTCCATCGCGATCGGGGCAATCAGTGCCACGGTGATGGATAC
>NZ_JAJAVG010000011.1 GCF_020531915.1 Methylovorus mays | reverse complement strand
GTTGTCGCCTGGCATTACCATTTCGGTACCTGCTGGCAGCTCTACTGCACCAGTTACGTCAGTGGTACGGAAGTAGAACTGTGGACGGTAGCCATTGAAGAATGGTGTGTGACGGCCGCCTTCGTCCTTGCCCAGCACGTAGATTTCTGCGCTGAACTTGGTGTGTGGCTTGATCGAACCGGTCTTGGCCAATACTTGACCACGCTCAACTTCTTCACGCTTGGTACCACGCAGCAGAACGCCAACGTTGTCGCCTGCTTGACCTTGGTCCAGCAGCTTGCGGAACATTTCTACGCCCGTGCAGGTGGTCTTCAGGGTTGGCTTGATACCTACGATTTCGATTTCATCGCCAACCTTCACAATACCACGCTCGATACGGCCAGTAACTACAGTACCGCGACCAGAGATGGAAAATACGTCTTCTACTGGCATCAGGAAGGTGCCGTCAACAGCACGCTCTGGCGTTGGGATGTAGCTGTCCAGCGCATCTGCCAAACGGAAGATGGCAGGTTCGCCGATTTCAGATTGGTCGCCTTCCAGCGCCTTCAGGGCGGAACCCTTGATCACAGGGATGTCATCGCCTGGGAAGTCGTACTTGGAGAGCAGTTCGCGGATTTCCATTTCAACCAGCTCGAGCAGCTCGGCGTCATCCACCATGTCAGCCTTGTTCATGAACACGACGATGTAAGGTACGCCAACCTGACGTGCCAACAGGATGTGCTCACGGGTTTGTGGCATCGGGCCGTCAGCGGCTGAACAGACCAGAATCGCGCCGTCCATCTGCGCAGCACCGGTAATCATGTTCTTAACATAGTCGGCGTGGCCTGGGCAGTCTACGTGAGCGTAGTGGCGAGTTGCAGTTTCGTATTCAACGTGCGCGGTGTTGATGGTAATACCACGTGCCTTTTCTTCTGGCGCCGCATCGATCTGGTCGTATGCCTTGGCTTCACCACCAAACTTCTTCGACAGA
>NZ_JAJAVG010000010.1 GCF_020531915.1 Methylovorus mays | reverse complement strand
CATAACCGGTAGTGCTTGAGATGGTGCATTCAAGCCCTGTTAAGCTTTGCATGTTCGTTTGAACACGCTGACCTTGTCCTTGCAGACAAGCGTCTTTAAAAAACAGAAGAAGTAAAGTATGCGTATTGATTGCGCTTTAGAGCAACCTTGAACTCAAGTTTCAAGGTTATAGGATCAAGCCTCACGAGCAATTAGTAACGGTCAGCTTAATGCATTACTGCACTTCCACATCCGTCCTATCAACGTCCTGGTCTCGAACGACTCTTTAGTGTGCTTAAAGCACAGGGAAGTCTCATCTTGAGGCAAGTTTCACGCTTAGATGCTTTCAGCGTTTATCTCTTCCGGATTTAGCTACCCGGCTATGCCATTGGCATGACAACCGGTCCACCAGAGATCCGTCCACTCCGGTCCTCTCGTACTAGGAGCAGCCCCCCTCAAACTTCCAACGCCCACGGCAGATAGGGACCAAACTGTCTCACGACGTTTTAAACCCAGCTCACGTACCACTTTAAATGGCGAACAGCCATACCCTTGGGACCGGCTACAGCCCCAGGATGTGATGAGCCGACATCGAGGTGCCAAACTCCCCCGTCGATATGAACTCTTGGGAGGAATCAGCCTGTTATCCCCAGAGTACCTTTTATCCGTTGAGCGATGGCCCTTCCATACAGAACCACCGGATCACTATGACCTGCTTTCGCACCTGCTCGACCTGTCCGTCTCGCAGTCAAGCAACCTTATGCCATTGCACTATCAGTACGATTTCCGACCGTACCTAGGTTACCTTCGCACTCCTCCGTTACTCTTTGGGAGGAGACCGCCCCAGTCAAACTGCCCACCATACACGGTCCCCGATCCAGATAATGGACCTAGGTTAGAACCTCAACAACATCAGGGTGGTATTTCAAGGTTGACTCCACAAGAACTGGCGTCCCTGCTTCAAAGTCTCCCACCTATCCTACACAAATCTTGTCAAAGTCCAATGTAAAGCTACAGTAAAGGTTCATGGGGTCTTTCCGTCTAGCCGCGGGTAGATTGCATCTTCACAAACATTTCAACTTCGCTGAGTCCCGAGAGGAGACAGTGTGGCCATCGTTACGCCATTCGTGCGGGTCGGAACTTACCCGACAAGGAATTTCGCTACCTTAGGACCGTTATAGTTACGGCCGCCGTTTACCGGGGCTTCAATCAAGAGCTTGCACCCCATCATTTAACCTTCCGGCACCGGGCAGGCGTCACACCGTATACGTCCACTTTCGTGTTTGCACAGTGCTGTGTTTTTATTAAACAGTCGCAGCCACCTTTTCACTGCAACCCCATCGGCCTTCGAGAGTAAATCTCTACAACCTACCGGGGCGCACCTTCTCCCGAAGTTACGGTGCTAATTTGCCGAGTTCCTTCTCCCGGGTTCTCTCAAGCGCCTTAGAATTCTCATCCTGCCCACCTGTGTCGGTTTGCGGTACGGTCTCAATATAACTGAAGCTTAGTGGCTTTTCTTGGAAGCTTGGTATCAATCACTTCGTGCACAAGTGCACTCGTCGTCACGCCTCAGAATTGACCCTCCGGATTTGCCTAAAGGATCTCCCTACACGCTTAAACCACCTATTCCAACAGATGGCTGACCTAACCTTCTCCGTCCCCACATCGCATTACATTGAGGTACAGGAATATTAACCTGTTTCCCATCAGCTACGCATCTCTGCCTCACCTTAGGGGCCGACTCACCCTGCGCCGATGAACGTTGCGCAGGAAACCTTGGGCTTTCGGCGAGGGAGCTTTTCACTCCCTTTATCGCTACTCATGTCAGCATTCGCACTTCTGATACCTCCAGCATTCCTCACAGAACACCTTCGCAGGCCTACAGAACGCTCTCCTACCATGCATATAAATATGCATCCGCAGCTTCGGTTACGTGCTTAGCCCCGTTACATCTTCCGCGCGGGACGACTCGACCAGTGAGCTATTACGCTTTCTTTAAAGGATGGCTGCTTCTAAGCCAACCTCCTGGCTGTCTGTGCCTTCCCACTTCGTTTTCCACTTAGCACGTCATTAGGGACCTTAGCTGGCGGTCTGGGTTGTTTCCCTCTTGACCACGGACGTTAGCACCCATGGTCTGTCTCCCGTGATTGCACTTCTCGGTATTCGGAGTTTGCAATGGTTTGGTAAGCTCTTATGAGCCCCCTAGCCATAACAGTGCTCTACCCCCAAGAGTGAGACACGAGGCACTACCTAAATAGTTTTCGGAGAGAACCAGCTATTTCCAAGTTTGTTTAGCCTTTCACCCCTATCCACAGCTCATCCCCTAATTTTTCAACATTAGTGGGTTCGGACCTCCAGTACCTGTTACGGCACCTTCATCCTGGCCATGGATAGATCACTTGGTTTCGGGTCTACACCCAGCAACTATCGCCCTATTCGGACTCGCTTTCGCTACGCCTCCCCTATCGGTTAAGCTTGCTACTGAATGTAAGTCGCTGACCCATTATACAAAAGGTACGCAGTCACCCCTTACGAGGCTCCCACTGTTTGTATGCATGCGGTTTCAGGTTCTATTTCACTCCCCTCCCGGGGTTCTTTTCGCCTTTCCCTCACGGTACTGGTTCACTATCGGTCGATTACGAGTATTTAGCCTTGGAGGATGGTCCCCCCATGTTCAGACAGGATTTCACGTGTCCCGCCCTACTTGTCGTTATCCTAGTTCCACAAACGGGATTTCGTATACGGGGCTATCACCCGCTATGGCCGGACTTTCCATTCCGTTCTACTATCGCGTCTGCTAAAAATAACAGGCTTTTCCGGGTTCGCTCGCCACTACTTCCGGAATCTCGGTTGATTTCTTTTCCTCGAGCTACTTAGATGTTTCAGTTCACTCGGTTCGCTTCGCTTCTCCTATATATTCAGAGAGCGATACCCTTGCGGGTGGGTTTCCCCATTCGGACATTCCCGGATCAAAGCTTATTTGCCAGCTCCCCGAGACTTTTCGCAGGCTACCACGTCCTTCATCGCCTGTAATCGCCAAGGCATCCACCACATGCACTTATTCGCTTGACCCTATAACGTTAAAACCTGAGCCCTTTTAAACTCAAATCTCGCGACCAACGAGTAGTAGTTGGTCCGCTATAGGCTTGCTTCTAAAGCAACTTATTTGAATCCGCTTATTTCTTTCGAACTAAACGAGTTCAAATGTTTTGATTTCTGCAATCAATTACCCATTTGAACACTCAGAACCTCATCACAAAGTTCCTGTGTTCTCTTTACTTCTTCCATTTTGTTAAAGATCAATCCGGCTTTAAAAGCCAGAAATAAATACAGCAACCTGCACTTATTTCTAACTTCTTCATCAAGGTAGTGGTGGAGGATGACGGGATCGAACCGACGACCCCCTGCTTGCAAAGCAGGTGCTCTCCCAGCTGAGCTAATCCCCCTACTCGGGTGAATCTGGTGGGTCTGGTTGGGCTCGAACCAACGACCCCCGCCTTATCAAGACGGTGCTCTAACCAGCTGAGCTACAGACCCTTCTAAGGCCATTCCTTGATGTGCTCTTGAACAACCGATAAGTGTGAATGCTTGCAGCTTCGGATTTTCTCTAGAAAGGAGGTGATCCAGCCGCACCTTCCGATACGGCTACCTTGTTACGACTTCACCCCAGTCATGAATCCTACCGTGGTAATCGTCCCCCTTGCGGTTAGACTAACTACTTCTGGTAGAACCCACTCCCATGGTGTGACGGGCGGTGTGTACAAGGCCCGGGAACGTATTCACCGCGACATGCTGATCCGCGATTACTAGCGATTCCGACTTCATGCAGTCGAGTTGCAGACTGCAATCCGGACTACGATCGGCTTTCTGGGATTGGCTCCCCCTCGCGGGTTGGCAACCCTCTGTACCGACCATTGTATTACGTGTGAAGCCCTGGCCATAAGGGCCATGAGGACTTGACGTCATCCCCACCTTCCTCCGGTTTGTCACCGGCAGTCCCAATAAAGTGCCCAACTAAATGATGGCAATTATTGGCAAGGGTTGCGCTCGTTGCGGGACTTAACCCAACATCTCACGACACGAGCTGACGACAGCCATGCAGCACCTGTGTCTACTTTCCCTTTCGGGCACCTAATGCATCTCTGCTTCGTTAGTAGCATGTCAAGGCCAGGTAAGGTTTTTCGCGTTGCATCGAATTAATCCACATAATCCACCGCTTGTGCGGGCCCCCGTCAATTCCTTTGAGTTTTAATCTTGCGACCGTACTCCCCAGGCGGTCTACTTCACGCGTTAGCTGCGTTACTAATGGATTTTACTCCACCAACAACTAGTAGACATCGTTTAGGGCGTGGACTACCAGGGTATCTAATCCTGTTTGCTCCCCACGCTTTCGAGCATGAGCGTCAGTATTAGGCCAGGGGGCTGCCTTCGCCATTGGTATTCCTCCACATCTCTACGCATTTCACTGCTACACGTGGAATTCTACCCCCCTCTCCCATACTCTAGCCTTGCAGTTTCAAACGCAGTTCCCAGGTTGAGCCCGGGGCTTTCACATCTGACTTACAAAACCGCCTGCGCTCGCTTTACGCCCAGTAATTCCGATTAACGCTCGCACCCTACGTATTACCGCGGCTGCTGGCACGTAGTTAGCCGGTGCTTCTTATCAAGGTACCGTCATCCTCACCCGGTATTAGCGAGTAAGTTTTCTTTCCTTGCGAAAGAGCTTTACAACCCGAAGGCCTTCTTCACTCACGCGGCATGGCTGGATCAGGCTTTCGCCCATTGTCCAAAATTCCCCACTGCTGCCTCCCGTAGGAGTCTGGACCGTGTCTCAGTTCCAGTGTGGCTGGTCGTCCTCTCAGACCAGCTACTGATCGTCGCCTTGGTGGGCCTTTACCCCACCAACTAGCTAATCAGATATCGGCCGCTCGTTCTGCGTAAGGTCCGAAGATCCCCTACTTTCCCCCTCAGGGCGTATGCGGTATTAGCTAATCTTTCGACTAGTTATCCCCCACAATACGGTACGTTCCGATATATTACTCACCCGTTCGCCACTCGTCAGCAGAGAAGCAAGCTTCTCTCTGTTACCGTTCGACTTGCATGTGTAAAGCATGCCGCCAGCGTTCAATCTGAGCCAGGATCAAACTCTTCAGTTTAATTCCCAACTATTACTTGTGACCCCAATAAAGGGGTCGGTATGTCGCTTGGCTTAATTCTCAAATGAATCTAGGTATTTCTACAAAGTTTCATTCAAAGTGTTAAGCACTTATGTATCTTGAGTGTCACCCGGCATTACCGGGC
>NZ_JAJAVG010000001.1 GCF_020531915.1 Methylovorus mays | reverse complement strand
CGGCTTCCACCGAGCCAGTGTTGAAATAGTTGGTCTCGGGGTCGTAATCGGTCGGGGTGGCGATGATGACATAGTCGGCACCTTCATACGCCGCCTGCTTGTCCATGGTGGCCTTGAAGTTCAGGGTCTTGGTGGCGAGATACTCTTCAATCTCGGCATCGGCAATCGGCGACTGCTTGCGGTTCAGCATCTCCACCTTCTCCGGCACGATGTCGAGCGCGACCACTTCGTTTTTCTGGGCCAGCAACACCGCCATGGAAAGTCCTACGTAGCCGGTACCGGCAATTGCTATCTTCATAAAACCACCTTAATGAGTAATCAGAGGAATGTGATATTGTTTAAAGCAAATGTGTAATGTATCCCAATCTGGGAATGCAAATTGCTTGATGCTGCAGGGGGGTATCTGGGCCTGTTTTAGTATGCATGCATTTACACGGAAGCAATATTCGTACTCAGTTTAACAGCCTGAGCGTCATTAATTCTATAGGTCCAATATTTACAAGGCATGAAACAACAACTCGTAAAAGGCGTGGCTTGGCTATCCGCTGCCAAGCTCATCGTTAACGGTCTTAGTACCGTCAGCACACTGATTCTGGCTCGATACTTAACGCCGGATGATTTTGGTCTAGTTGCTTTTGCCACCACTATGCTCACAGTTATCACTTCGGTGACGGAGCTTTCATTGGCCTCTGCGCTCATCCATCATCGAAATCCTTCCGAAGTTCATTACAACACGGCATGGACATTGAATTTTTTGAGGTCTCTTACCGTAGGCGGCCTGTTTTGTCTGGCGGCAACCTGGGTTTCTGACCTTCATGGTGACCCGCGCTTGCAACTGGTCATGATGATATTGGGGGCTTCGCTGGCGTTGAATGGATTTGCAAATCCTAAAATGGTGGTATTGACTAAAAATCTCGTGTTTTGGCAAGAATTTGTGCGTAATGTCGCTGAGCGCTTGGTTGGTGTTACTGTCGGTATTGTGATCGCGGTTGTTTACCAAAGTTATTGGGCATTAATAGCTAGTACCGTCGCTTCGCAGCTTGTTAGTATTCTCGTGTCTTATCTCGTATACCCTTATCGTCCCAAAGTTTCCTTTAAGCATGCGACAGAGTTGTGGTCATTTTCAATCTGGCTAACCTTGGGGCAGATCGTTAATACCCTCAACTGGAAGTTTGATCATCTGCTGGTGGGTTTTCTGCTTGGCAATAAATTATTGGGTTATTACACCGTAGGGGATAATCTCTCGACCAAGCCTACGCGAGAGATGATCGCTCCGCTGGAAACTACGCTATTCCCAGGATTCAGCAGAATTGGCGACGATAAGCAAAGACTTAAAAATGCTTATCGAAAAGCCCAGACACTCGTTGCCCTTATTGCACTTCCTCTAGGTGTGGGCATTGCCCTGGTGTCCTCATCCATCATTTTGTTGTTTTTGGGTGAGAGGTGGGAGCCCGTGATCCTTGTGATGCAAATTATGGCGGGATCTGTAGCAATTCAAACCTTAAGCTCGGCTGTACAACCTCTAGCGTTATCGCAAGGGCAAACAAAATTATTATTTAAGCGAGACCTCATCAGCTTTGCCATACGTGTTCCTTTGATTGCTTTTGGCCTATGGTATGCGGGGTTGCTGGGCGTTTTGATCGGGCGAGCAGTATCAACACTCATCAGTGTTCATATGAATATGACCATCGTTAGAATGATTATTGGCACTTCAATACGTGATCAATGGTGGGCCAATATACGATCCTTGGGCGGACTTGTCAGTATGATCATTGTTGTTATATTCGCTCAATATTTATTAGGTCTGGGTCACGGCATCATGGAGATGACGACACATCTTGTGATTTTTATTGCCTTAGGCGTTATTGCCTATGGATTAACTATACTGGGGCTATGGATGGCTTATGGAAAGCCTGAAGGCCCGGAGGGCGAGTTAATCAATGGGATTCAATCCGTGTTTTCCAAGTTAAAAATTAGATTCAAATAAATTTATTATAAGAAACTATCAAGGAATATCATGCTTGTTTCAATATATATGCCAACTAAAAACCGTCTCGCCTCCTTACAGTTGGCAATTAATTCTGTGCTCAGTCAGAGTTACAACGATATAGAATTACTCGTTGTTGATGATGGATCTACAGATGGTAGTCGAGAATATTTGCTGCAACTTCAGAAAGATGAGCCACGAGTAAAAGTTTTCCTGAATGATAAAAGTCGCGGTGCTTGTTATTCAAGAAATGTTGCGATTAAAGCAGCTAGCGGTGACTTTATTACAGGACTTGATGATGATGATGAGTTTCTCCCGTCCCATATTGAAGCATTGGTGGATTATTGGCACTTCCTGACCAAGTACTCTGATGAGCCAGTTTCGGCTATTTACACAAACTTTCTCTCACGTCAACCTCAAGGGGTTTGTAAAATTCGTAAGCGAAACAGGGTGACGTTCTCTGACCTTTATTCAGCAAACCAGGTTGGAAACCAAATGTTTGCCCCAACTTCACATTTTCGAATTGCAGGGCTCTTCGATGAAGAAATGCCAGCATGGCAAGATCTGGAATTTTTCTTCCGAATATTGAAAAAATTTGGTGATGCAAGACTTATGGATTTGCATACATATGTGTTTGATGAAATGCCTAGGGAGGACCGTATATCTTCGGGGAAAAAACAGCGTATTATGCAAGCATACAAATTAATGTCTATGAAGCATGCGGAAAATTCAGTCGACTCTCAGAGGCTTTATATACAAATGTTTTCAAGTCATTACAACTTCCCTATAAACCTAATTGATTTGATTAATTTTATGAAGATTGGATTTTGGTTTTCTGGGTACAAACAGATGATTGGAAGATACATTAGACGTAATTTTTTAAAGTAAGTGTAAAGCTAATGATTTGGTCTTTTGAAGGCCGATTAAATGTTTTCTAAATAATCTCTAGATATCTTAGAGATATAAAAGTAGGGCGCCTAAATTTCATAGTAAATTCTTTATGGATAAGATTATCTTGGCAATGAAATTTTACTTAGCTATTTGAGATGTTTTTCAAGTATTTTATTAATATTTGATTGGAAATATTAAACACATTAAATTAGATTTTTGATAAATATGATGACCTTCTGTATTAATAATAGTGTTCGGAGCGGGGTTTGCTCAATTGACATAAATATTATGCTGCAGCGGGCCATGCTGAATAGTTATTTTTTTACAATAAAATTTTGGTGATGAGAGTAATGAATTCTTTGAGCTATCCAGAATACAGTGCAATTATAAGAACATCAGCCAGTTTTCCTATCGTTGTTGATGTTATTAAGGCTTTGAAGGGGCAGTCATGTCCTCCCAAGGAAATCATCATCGTAGATTCAAAGTCCACAGAAGAAGATCGACTTAAGCTCGGCCAAATGTCTGATCAATTGATAATTTATCCAGATGAGGATTTTAATTTTTCTAAAGCCATTAATATTGGTGTTGAGCGCGCAAAGACAGATCTGGTTTTAATTATAAGCTCGCACGTTTTGATGCAAGATGATAGGGTCATGGAGCAATGCTTTTCCTATGAGGATATCTGGAGTGAAAGTTGCATAGGGGCCTGCCTGTACCCATCTCCATCTATAGCCGAGGGTTATAAGTTTAGAATAATGGATCGCACAAACCATTCTCCATATGATGGCTTTTCTAACTCGTGCGCCATAATAAAGAAAGTATACATAGATCAACGACCTTTTAGAGAAGAGGTTTTCTCTGCTGAAGATCAGGAGTGGGCAGCATATTATTTACAAAGATTGAATAAATGTTTTATTGGAATAAGTTGTAGCAAGCTACTCTACCTTAATAGTCGGGTTAATGATATCAAGAAAATTAATGAAATTACTTCCATGGCTATGTATTCTTTCCCTGAGCTGATTAAGTTCAAATCGTTATGTAAATATTTTAGATTAACTATACAATCTATAAGAGCTGGCGAGAGGCGAAAATTTTTACTAAACTTTAGAATATTATGTGAATTGATAATGCTTAGATTTAGAAAAATAAAAAGGAACTCTACTTATTACTAATTAATGATTTAGAGCTTACTTTAGCATGCATTATGCCTGATATTTTTCTAAGTAAATTGCTCTAAAATCAGAAACAAATATATTAAATTAACATTTAGATAGTAGATAAAAATGACAGAATCTCCATTCATTACCATGATTATTTGCACGCGAAACCGTGCGGCACAACTACGGCAAGTGTTGCAGTCAGCAACAGAAATGGATATTCCAAATGACTTGTCGTGGGAGTTTATCGTTGTTGATAACGGTAGTTCGGATGGCACTTTGGATGTTGTGATCAGCTTTGCAGATCGCTTGCCCATACGCTGTGTCCGGGAAGATATGGCTGGGTTATCAAATGCCCGAAATCGGGGTGTTGCAGAAGCAAAGGGGCAATATATCTGCTGGACGGATGACGATGTTGAGATCGATTCCAATTGGTTAAAGGCATATCACGAGGCGATTTTGCGCCACCCGGAAGCAAGTCTTTTTGGTGGAGAAGTGATACCCAGGTTGTTGCCGCCAACACCTGGATGGTTTGCCAAAAATATGAATGAGTGGCCATTGAGCAACTTGATTGCTCAACGTCTATTTGGTGTTGAGTTCGAGTTAACATTTCAAGGATGGAAAATTCCTTGGGGCGCAAACTTTGCAATTAAAACATCGGAACAAAAAAAATATCTTTATGATCCTGAACTGGGAGTGTCTCCAAAACATAGAAGGGTTGGGGAAGAAACAAACATGATGTATCACCTGTTCAAAAATGGTGGCTCGGGATGGTGGGTGCCAGGTGCGAAGGTGAATCACATCATTCCAGCCTCAAGGCAAACATATAAATATTTATATCAATATTCTTATTTGACGGGTGAAACTTTCGCATTCTTGCGTCATACATATCCTGATGATAATTATCTGTTGGCATCAGGTCGGCCACCTAATGAATATAGTTTTTCTAAGTTTGAACTTTACTTTTTTGCAGCTAAACGCCTGTGTAGATTTTCAATTGCTTGGATGTTAAATAAACCATCTCATTTGAGATATTTAAGAGATTATGCATATTATATGGGGGCAGCCTCATATAAAGAAATGATGAAAGATTAAATTGAATGACGATTGATAACATGTCAGATTCAGGTTCACCTACAGTCGATGTTCTTATTACCGTATTTAACGGAGAAAAGACATTATCTAAATCGATAGATTCAATTCTTAATCAAACATATTCCAATCTGAATATTGTAATCGTTGATGATGGTTCTACTGATAAAAGTAGGGAGTTGTTGAAGGATATTTCTGCTAAAGACCATAGAGTCCAAGTGGTTGAGAAAGCACATTCCGGGATTGTAGATTCTTTAAATACAGGGTTGGAGTTTTGTAAAAACCAATTTCTAGCTCGGTTTGATTCTGATGATATTTCTTTCCCGACTAGAATAGAGCGGCAAGTATCATTTCTACAGAATAATCCCGAATATGTCGCGGTATCATCTGCATTTGTAACTATCGATCAGGCTGGCAACCCAATTAGTGGCAAGAATAAACATCCTGATGTTTCTTTGGCTGATCCTGAGTGGGTGCCCGCAAAAGAACCATTTCTGATGCAAACTTTATTAATGGTCAGGCGCTCCGCTTTTGATTCTGTTGGTGGATATAGGTTTTGTGAAGTTTCTGAAGATTCAGATCTTTATTGGAGGTTAAGTCAGCTCGGTGGAATGCACATAATTGATGATGTCTTAGGCCAATATACTTATAATCCAGATGGGGTCTCGAGCAAATCGATTGTAAATGGTAGACGAATGTCGTTTTGGTCGCAGTTCGTGGCTACATCAGCTCGAAGGCGAAGAAATAATGTCCAAGACATGGTTTTTGACAAAAAACGTTTAGATTCAATTGGTCCTGCTAAATCAATGCAGGATTTCATGGACTTTGGTGCCTATGATCTTATGCCGAACGAGATTCAGTTTTTTAAGACGACTTTCTCGGCAAAATTGCTGCAACTGACTTCTTACAGGCCCTATGAGTTGGAGGTTGAAGATTGCGAATTTATAAATTTAAATTTAGTAAAAAGATTAAATGATATTTCTTATGTTAACAGATGGATATTGAAGCGAGATATTGAGAAAGCAGCATTAAGGCTTTTTAGTAAATTTAGACTTCGAGAAATGATTGCATTATGTGGGATTTCATTTCCTTTTGTTTTGATGAGTGCTTTTGCCAAAAAGGTGTTGCCAACCTCTTTTAAAAATAAGTTAAAGGCTTTATTCATTCATTATAAAAAATGAAAAGTGTATTATTTTTTTCATGTTTTATTCTGCATGTTGGGTTTATTAAAGAAATTAAATATTGAAAATTTAGAAATGGATGCTGAAAATATCCATTCAGTCTTCGTTTTTCTGATGTAATAAAAAGCAAGCATGGGGATAAGTATTCCCGCCATACACCCTGCAATGATATGAAAAGAGATGTCGCTGACGTGCAGTAGTTTGCTTAAGGCGATGCGGGTGCCACTTCCAATAATGATATGCATCAGGTAGATAGCGAGAGAAGCTGATCCTATAAAAGCAAAGAATTTGCTCTGCACAAGATTGGCCAAGGCAGATGATAGTGATGCGATAAAAAAGATAGAGATAATGGCGAGCAACAGGCTGGGAATGCCATGTGCTTGGTAGGTAAGATGTAATGTGGCGTGAAAGTAGTACTGACCCGTAAGAAAGAGAAGAGTAAAGAAAAGAAGAATCCATGGAGACGAGAGTGCATCTTGGCTGCTTTGTTTGCTAACTAGGATTCCCAGGGAAAAAAATACTAAATTATTGCTTATCATTGAAATTAAACTCCATGAAGGAAAGTAATCATGAAGTAAATAAACAGCTATGGAAAAGCAGAAAAATACGCTGATAGCCTGGAATGATAGTAGTCTAAAAAAGACTGAACAAATTAGAAAACAGAACAGCAGTGTGTACAAGAACCAGAATTGTGCTCTGGGCTCCCAAAGCAAACTGAATACTTCCGTAAGTTTCACATGACCATTGGTGTATGGAGATAATCCAAATTCAATGATTCCCTGAAGCAGTGACCACAAAATATAGGGATAAAGAATGGTGTCTATCTTGCTGAGCAGCATCTTTTTATGTCCATGTTTCTTTGTAGATGCGACAAAGAAAATGCCGGACAAGAAAAAGAACAAGGGCATATGGAAGCTATATATAACGCTATCTGCTAGCTGAAAGCTGGCATTTGTGCTGTTAAAACTTTGGCATATTCCCCTGGCTACATGGCCATATACAACTAAAATAATCCCAATTGCTTTGGCATAATCGACCCACAACTCCCGCGATCGCATGAGTGTTTCTCCAGATTAGTGAATGTTGCCTCCCCCCACAAACTGGTTTTATTAATTAAGCGAGATTTTCTCGTCAATGTTATTTGTCATGGCATTTGTAATGCTATTCCAAGCATGGCCGAGCATAAAGAAGGGGGCAATAGTGCATATGCACTATTGCCCCCTTTTGTACCTGCTTTAATGCTTAGTGGTGATGGCCGCCTGCGCCATGCACGTGACCGTGCTCGACTTCTTCCTTGCCTGCTTCGCGCACGCCGGTGACCGTACACTTGAACAGGACGCGCTCGCCAGCCCATGGGTGGTTGCCATCGACGATAACTTTGCCGTTTTCAATGTTGGTGATGGTGTAGAGAATAACTTCGCCGGTTTCGTCTTCGCCTTCAAACTGCATGCCGACCTTGAGGTCTTTGCTAGGGAATGCCGAGGCGGGTTCCATTTGCACCAGCTCTTCGTCGTAGTCGCCAAAGGCATCGGATGGCTCGAGGGTAATCTCTACGGTGTCGCCCACGGATTTTCCGTGCAGTTCTTCTTCAACACGTGGGAAGATGTTGTCGTAACCGCCATGCAGATAGCTCACGGGGTCGGTGCTGGACTCCAGGATTTCGCCTTCGCTGTTGCGAAGTTCGTAGGTCATGGAGACAACAGTGTTCATGGTAATTTGCATAGCGGTTCTTTCAGTCCAAAGTTTTGATAATGTTCAGTATTTCGAGTGCATGGCCTTTGGCCGTGACACCATATTGCATGTGACGCAGTAAACCTTTGGCATCAATAATAAAGGTGGAGCGTACTACCCCCATTTTTTTGATGCCGTCTTTCTCTTTTTCTTGCCATACCTTGTATTTTTCACAGACTTTACGGTCTTCATCGGCGAGAAGCGTGATGGCGAGTCCGTGTTTGTCGCGGAATGTGGCGTGGCTGAGACAATCGTCTTTGCTGACGCCGACAATCAAGGTGTTATAGCGGGCAAAATCCTCTTCGTGGTCGCTGAATTCAATGGCTTCCACAGTGCAGCCCGGCGTATCATCCTTGGGGTAGAAATAAAGGACGACATTTTTGCCACGGACACCGGAGAGCTTGAAAAGCTCCATGTCTGCGTCAAAGAGGGAAAAATCAGGAGCCGGTGCACCAAGCTGCAACATCTTGACCTTGCAGTAAATGAGTGTGATCAAATTCTAACCTATTTTTTATTGGCAAGTCGCTACACAGTAGGATGATTGGATGAAAAAAACAGATAAAACGCCGCAGACAGGCGAGCAGCCACTGGCCTTGCTGGGCGGCATTTCAGCAGAAATATTTCTGGCAGAGTACTGGCAAAAAAAACCGTTGCTGATTCGCGGGGCTATCCCGGATTTTGCAGGCTTGCTCAGCCCGGATGAGCTGGCAGGGTTGGCTTGTGAAGAGGATGCCCAGGCGCGCCTGGTGAGCCAGGTGAAGGGGCAATGGCGCTTGCGTCAAGGGCCTTTTGCGGAAGAGGTGTTTGCCAAGCTGCCGCAAAAAAACTGGACGTTGCTGGTGCAGGGCGTTAATCATCATTTACCCTCGGCGATGGCCTTGTTGCAGCAGTTTTCTTTTGTTCCCCATGCGCGGCTGGATGATTTGATGGTGAGTTATGCGCCCAGTGGCGGTGGTGTTGGGCCGCATTTTGATTCTTACGATGTTTTTTTGCTGCAAGGGCAGGGCAGTCGGCTCTGGCGCATCAGTGAGCAGCGCGATCTTGCTATCGTCGATGGGGCGCCGCTGCGCATATTGCAGCATTTTGATACTGCGCAAGAGTGGGTGCTGGATGCGGGTGATATGTTGTACTTGCCGCCTCATCTTGCACATTGGGGCATAGCCGTAGGGGATTGCATGACCTATTCCATCGGGTTCCGGGCCCCATCTGCGCAGGAGCTGGGTAGCGAATTTCTGGCGTATCTGCAGGAGCGCTGTGCTCTGGATGGCATGTACGCCGATCCGGATCTCACCATGCAAGCGCATCCGGCAGAGATCAGCACTGGTATGTTAAATCGCGTCGCCCGCATGCTCGAACCATTGCGTTGGCAACAAGAGGATATTGCGCATTTTCTCGGGTGTTATCTGTCTGAACCTAAACCGCATGTGGTGTTTGATACGCCTGCAGGCATGCGGCCTGCTACCTTTGCTAAAAAGTTACAAACACATGCTCTGGCACTTAGCCTTAAGACGCAGATGCTGTTTTTTCGCGATGCCCTGTTTATTAATGGCGAAGAGGTGGGCATGGCTGAGTCAGTGAGAGCTCTGCTGATTGAGTTGGCGGATCGACGTCTGATTGAGCCCCAGGAGGTAACAGACCCTGACCTGCTCTCGCTTTTGCAGGATTGGTATCAGGCGGGTTACGTCGAGTTTTTATAGTGCAGTTCAGCCGGAGGATGCCATGAGTTCCTTGCCAGAAAACACGGTGTTAACCAGCAGGCTTGACTATCAATTTGCCTTGACGGCAGTGCTGGAGCAAGCGCAGCAGAAGGTATTTATTTTTGATACTGATTTGTCGTTTGGGGGATTCGAGACGGCAGATAATGTGGAGCGGCTAAGAGCCTTGCTCGTGAAGCAGCCCGCCGTCACGGTGACGCTGATATTGCAGGATACGCGCTACCTGCTTGGCCGCTGCCCGCGGCTGCTGGGCTTGATACAACGATATCAGCATGTGATGACCGTGTATGAGACAAACGACGAGGGTAAACGCGTGAGCGATAGTTTTGTGCTGGCGGATGATCGTGCTTATCTGCGTCGATTCCATGTAGACCAGGTCAGGTTCAAATACAGTCTGGACGACGCGGTTACTGTCAGCTTACTTAGCTTGCGATTTGAGGAGCTGTTGCAGCTCACCCATCATCAGATCAGTACCACACCCTTGGGGTTATGACATATGAGGCGAATATTGGCTGTTTATGAGGGCGCAGGCATGAGGATGATGACGTTGCTGTTGCTGACGCTTTTTAGTGCCTCTTCTGCATGGGCGCGAACCGAATTCAAGATGATCACCTTGCAGCACCGGTTTGCCCAGGAGCTGGTACCTATCGTGGCACCCATGGTGGGTGATGATGGCAATGCCAGTGCCATTGATAACCATCTCGTCATTCGGGCATCGCCCGAGCGCATGCAGGCGATAGAGGAGCTTGTTGCCAAGCTGGATACCGCACGCCGCAATATGCGCATTACGGTCGCGCATGAAGACATGCAATCTGGCAATCAGCAGAATATAGGCGCAAGTGGCAATGTGCGCATTGGGCAAGGGCGCGTCATTGTACAGCGGCGCATGCCTGGAGATGGCTTGCCGGAAAACGATGTGAATATTGACCTTGATCAGCGCGAGTACAGCAGGGCTCAGCAAGGGACGGAATTTGTAAATGTGGCCGAAGGGGAAAGGGCATTCATACGGGTTGGTCAACGTGTGCCCTACACACAGCAATGGGTCGTATTAACACAGTCTTATGCGCAACATATTCGCAATACCGGGTTTCAGGACATTACCACCGGTTTTGCCGTCAGGCCTCGTTCCCTGGGTGACCAAGTGGAGGTTGAAATAACGCCTAGAATTGCCGGGCAAATGGGAGCAGGGGGTGTGGTAGATTTTGAGGAGCTTTCGACCGTGGTGATGGTGAGGCCTGGAGAGTGGCTTGATATCGGTGGAACCATGCAGTCTCGCGATGACGTCAGTCGTGCGATTCTCAACAGTCAATCGGCAAGCGGGAGTGGCTATAGCCGACTCATGATTCGGGTCGACTGAAGGTGCTGTTGTAAAGAGTATTTTAAATTAAAGTTAAATTAGCCCATCGGTGATAAAAACAGTGGTTTTTTTTTTCGGAGGTGGTAGAATTTTTACCACTCGGCTTCTTTCACAGGTTTGCCGTACTGGTTTAACTTATAGACTATATTGTTAAGGGATACAAAAATGACTCGTTCCGCTCTGCTTGCCGCTTTGCTCGCTTTGGCTCTTACCGCTTGCGGTCAAAAAGAAGAAGCTCCCGCTGAGGCTCCTGCTGTTGAAGCACCAGCTGCTGAAGCTCCTGCCGCTGAAGCACCAGCTGCTGAAGCTCCTGCTGCTGAGGCACCAGCTGCTGAAGCACCAGCCGCTGACGCTCCTGCTGCACCAGCTGAAGAAGCTAAGTAAGTCTTTCTAGTATTTACTAGCAAAGTAAAAAGGCCAACTGCAAAGTTGGCCTTTTTGTTCGTCTGTTGTTTGCTGAATTGTCGATAATTATCAGCTAATTACTCAGTTCAACGACAATTCTATATGGCTTAACGTTAAAGCCATATAGAAAATATCTGACGTTATTATTGTGGGATGTCTGTTATTTAGTCTAACGAATATCCCGCCAGTCAAATCCCAGTTCCTGATCTGCAATGCTGATCCAATCGCGTTCACAGTTGAGCGCGGAAGAGAGACAATCAATAACTAAATCCGGGTGATTGTTTTTGGCGCTAAGATGTGCCGCCAGCAAATGTTGCAGATGACTCAGATCCAGGTTGGCAAGAATGGAAGCGGAGGTGGTGTTGTCCAGATGCCCCAGTCGCCCACTCACCCGCTTTTTCAAGGGCCATGCGTAAGGCCCGTTCATCAGCATATCCAGATCGTGATTGCACTCCAGCACTAGCCCATGGCAGCCAGAAAGCATGGCTTCTATATGTGGCGTGGATGTGCCGGTGTCTGTGAGAACTCCTAGCTTGCGGTCACCATCATGAAATGTATATTGCACAGGCTCGCGTGCATCATGCGGGACGGGGAATGGGTTAATGGCAAGATCCCGTATGGTGAATGGGGTATGACTATCAATGATATGGAGTTCAAAGCCACGTTGTTTGGGCATCAGCCGTTCGACCATGGTCAGCGTGCCGTGGGTCAGCCATACCGGGATGCCGAACTTGTTGGCGAGCTTGAAAACGCCGCCAGCGTGATCATCATGCTCGTGGGTGATCAATATGCCATTCAGGCTCTCGGGTGCTATGCTGGCGCGTTGCAGGCGATAAATGGCGTCGCGCAGGCCGAAGCCACAATCCAATAACAGGGTGGTGTCGCGGGATTGAACCAGCAAGCCGTTGCCGGCACTGCCGCTTCCTATGGAGCTGAAACGCATCATGATGCCATGGAGCTTAGCGCCCCATGGCCTGGAAGATCAAGCGCAACCTTATTTCAGTTGTTCAAACAGCAGATTCATGATGCGTTTGGCGCTGGCAGATTTGCTCGGCACACCGTCTTTGTCGGTCACAGAGACTTTGGAGCCAGTGCCGTCATCTTCCACCTTCACGCGATATTGACGCTCAGCTTCCTGCTTGGCTTTGTCTTTGTCACTACCCCAGAATTTCAGCTTGTCAGTAATGCCCTTGTCCTCAGCCGGCTTGGCAGCAGCTTCTTTCTTGGCTTCGTCTTCTTTGTCATCGCCCCAGAATTTCAGGCTGTCGATCAAGCCTTTTTTCTTTTGAGGTGTGTCATCAATGTCTACATCGGAGTAGCGCACGTAGAAAATACCACTGGAGCGGTCGCGGTCTTCCACCACAAAGCCTACGCGGTCCAGTGCCAGGCCGACACGGCGCCAGGCGCGATCAAAACTGTCATTGACGGCAAGCGAGGCGGTGCCATCGCTGTTCTGGTTAAGCTTGGCTCGGACTTCGGTATTCGAGGTGGTGATGATGCTGCGCGATTTCTTTTCTTCCACGCCCAGTTTCACCATCAGGCGACGCAACAGCTCAGCGTCGATATCTTCCGCATCGGCGCGAGCTTCTTCTTTCTTGCTGCGCTTGTAGCCTAGTTCAACCACACCAGCACTGGTGACGACGCGTTCTTTGTTATCTTCTGGAGCTTCGCTGACTGAGCGGTGGCTCATGTAAATTTCAGTGGTGCCAGCTTCTGTACCGTTATCCAGACGGGTACGGAATTTCTGGCGATTCTGCAGAGTATTCAGCTTGTCGAGCCAGCCCTGGAATTTATCCAGATAATTGCCCTTGTCATCCTTGGTCAAGGTGCTGGGGTCTACCCATTCCGTTTCCATGACGCCGGTTTGTGGGTTCTCCACGCGGACGGAAAAGCCAAGGTCTGCCCAGAACTCACGAACGACAGGCCAGATTTTCTCCGGAGGCGCCTGGACAACCAGCCAGCGCTGGGCACCAGCGCGCTCCAGCCTTACGTTGTCAGGGTTGGCTAATACTTTGACCTGCTCCTCTACTTGCTCGGATTGCCCCTGGCTGTAGTTGGAGTAGGTGGTCGAGCCAGGAACAGCATAGGTGTCATTTGACGAAATTGATGTCAGGTCTGGCGGCACTTCCAGCGGGCGCGAACGGCCAGCTGCCTTGTAATCGGATGAGGTGTCGATAAAGGGAATGGAGTCGCAGGCGCTGACGGACAGCGCAAGTAAGGTCGCGAGTACAAGCGGTTTCAAAGTGAATCGATTCATGCGGTTTCTCGTCAACTTTCGAGTCAGTGAGTTTAGATAGAGGCGTTGCCCATGGCGGCACGCAGTGTCTCGTGATGCTGCGCGGAAAGGGGGACCAGTGGCAAGCGTATGCCCGGGCCGATCAGCCCCATTTCGCCCAATACCCATTTAACGGGGATGGGGTTGGCTTCGACAAACAGTTTCTGGTGGAGTGCAAACAACTTGGCATTAATGCTGCGAGTGGTAGCTGCATCCCCCGCCAACGCCGCCTTGCACATTTGCTGCATGAGGCGAGGGGCTACATTGGCCGTCACCGAGATGACGCCATGTGCGCCCATCAGCATCAAAGCGGCGCCAGAGGCATCGTCGCCACTGTAGATGGCAAAGCCGGCAGGGGCACGCAAAATCAGATCGGTACCGCGCTCCAGGCTGCCAGTGGCATCCTTGATGCCCACAATATTTGGCAGCGCTGCCAGTCGCAGGGCTGTTTCATTGCTGATATCGCAGCCCGTGCGGCCAGGTACGTTGTAAAGGATTTGCGGAATATCGACAGCCTCAGCCACGGCCTTGTAGTGCTGATACAAGCCTTCCTGGGTGGGCTTGTTGTAATACGGTGCAACCAGCAGGCAGGCGTCAGCGCCGAGTTCCTTGGCCTTGCGTGTCAGGTAAATGGCTTCGCTGGTAGAGTTGGCGCCAGTGCCCGCAATAACGGGAATACGGCCAGCCACTTGTTCGATAGCAGTTTTGATCAAGAGGCAATGTTCATCAAAGTCCACGGTGGGGGATTCGCCCGTGGTGCCGACGATCACAATCCCGTCGGTGCCTTCCTGCACGTGAAAGTCGATAAGGGAACGTAATGCCTGAATATCCAGACCACCATCCTCATGCATGGGGGTGGCGATGGCAACAAGACTGCCTTGCAGCATGATCAACCTGACAATGTGAATTAAATCAAAACATTTTAACTTAAAGTAGCCTCTGAAGAACACGCTTTTTGCATCTGCTTACATCATATTTGAGCATATGGCGGCTCTGGTTTGGCATATGGCGGGCGTGATCAAGCCCGATATTAGTCATGGTCTGTTACCGCTTAATTAAAGGGCTCAAGCCTGTATAATCCGTTTCATATCATGTCTGTATCCAAGCCTATTTCCCCCCCGGTCTTGCAGCGCCTGCGTCGATTAGTCGTGGGCAAGCCCATCCCATCCAGTTTAAGTGCGCTGCAGGCACAGGATGAAACCAGTCCACTGGTGGCGAGCATCGATGCCATTCTGCCGCAAACGCAATGCACGCAATGTGGTTATCAGGGATGCAAACCCTATGCTGAAGCGATTGCGCGAGGCGAAGCCAATATCAATCAATGTCCGCCCGGTGGCGATGCGGGGATACGTGCACTTGCCAGTTTATTGCAGCGACCTTACATTCCACTGAATCCCCAGCACGGCATACAAAAGCCCAAACAGGTTGCCGTCATCGATGAGCAGACCTGTATTGGCTGCACCCTGTGCATACAGGCATGTCCGGTGGATGCGATTCTGGGCGCATCCAAACAGATGCATACCGTGATCGCGGACGAGTGTACTGGCTGCGAGCTTTGCATTGCGCCTTGCCCGGTGGATTGCATCAGCATGCAGCCGCCACCCGTCACGACACGCCCACGCTGGCGGTATCCTCAATTTGCCATGCATGCCCCTGCCGGGCCGCTGGATGTACAGGAAGCCAATATCGCGCGTGAACGCCATGCGTTCCGTGTGCAGCGGCAAGCGCGTGAACAGGAGGAGCGGGCACGCAAGCTGGCGCAGCGCCGCGCCGCCAGTGCCGCGAATAGCACCACACAAGATCCAGCTGCTGAGCAGGCGGCCCTGGCGAAAAAAGCCGCAATTGCCGCTGCCATGGCCCGGGTGCAGGCACAAAAAGCCGCCTCTGCACCCCGCAACACCGAGGTGCTTAGCCCCACCGTGGCGGCCGAGATTGCGGCCATTGAGGCAAGACGTGCGCAGATGAAAAAGACCGATGACAGTGCAGATTGAATTTTTTAAAACTGCGTCAGCAGCCACCATGAGCGCAACACCATGAATGCAGAAAAAAGACGCGAGATTTTCAAACGCTTGAGTGAGGCCATTCCTGAGCCTAAAACCGAGCTGACGCATACATCCACATTTGAATTGTTGATTGCGGTGATTTTGTCGGCCCAGGCCACAGACAAAGGCGTCAACATTGCCACGGCAAAGCTGTTTCCGGTGGCCAATACCCCGCAGGCGATTGTTGATCTTGGGCTGGACGGGCTGGAAAGCTATATCAAGACCATAGGCCTCTACCGCAGCAAAGCCAAAAATGTGCTCGCTACCTGCCGCATGCTGGTGGAGCAATACAACAGCGAAGTGCCGCGCACGCGCGAGGCGCTGGAAAGCCTGCCAGGCGTGGGTCGCAAGACGGCAAACGTCATCCTCAACACGGCATTTGGTGAGGCTACCATTGCAGTGGATACGCATATTTTCCGCCTTGGTAATCGCATAGGCCTGGCCCCCGGCAAGACACCGCTGGAGGTGGAAAAGAAACTGCTGAAGACGGTCCCCAAGGAGTACATGCAGGATGCCCATCATTTGCTGATCCTGCACGGGCGCTATGTGTGCGTGGCACGCAAGCCAAAATGTGCAGCCTGCGTGATCTACGATCAATGTGAATACAAGGAAAAAACAGCTTGAGTGAAGTCGCTACGGGTCTGGCAGTAGGCAATGCGGCGCGCCCGGAGCTGGCCGCCGAAGCCGTGCAGCAGGCCATGCAAAAACTCGGGGATCGCGTTCCGAATAGTGTATTGCTGTTTTTAACGGAAGAATTCGCCGCCGATCCGCAGCCTGCCATCCGGGCTGCCGCCGCGGCGTCCAGCTGTCTGCAAGTCATGGGCTGTTCTGCGCCTGGCATTTTTACCGAGCAGGATTGGGTGCTGGATACTCCTGCGGCGGCGGCCATGGTGTTCAGTGGCGATATGACCATGCTGCCCAAGCCTGAAGGCCTTGAACTGCGGATGGCACTGACGGCACCTAATGCACTGAATACGGTCTGGTTGCAATCTCCCGCAGCGCGATTTGGCGGGGTGTCAGGGGATGCCATGGGCCAAGGCCCTTTCTCCGTATGGCAGCATGCCAAGGGTACGCCGGTCGGGCATTGCGAAGCTGCGTTTCGGGGCGTCAATGCTGCGGTGCTGGTGTCGCATGGTTTGCGTATATTGACCTCCATCCAGACCATCGATGCCGCCAGCGATTACGATCTCCTGCAGTTAAATGCGCAAGCAGCATTGCCGATGTTTCATCTGTCATTTCCTGATACGGCCCCTTCATCTCATCTGCTGATGGCGATGGTGGCTGATAGCGAGGCTCTTCTGCTGGCAGGGGATTTTCAGCTGGCGGGTATCGTCTCGGAAAACGCGGCGCAGCAATCGCTGACGCTGACCAAGCCATTGCGCGCAGGCCAAGTGGTATGTTGGGGCGTGCGTGCCGCCGACGCTGCCGAAGCCGAGTTGCAAGGCCTGATCGCCAATCAGCTTGCCGCCTGGGGCCGTCAACCAGCGTTTGGATTGTTTTTCAGCTGCCTCGGGCGCGGGCCTTATCTGTACAACGGCATGGATAGAGACCTGGATGCATTGCGGCTACGTTGTCCTGGCATGCCGTTGATTGGCTTTTATGGCAATGGCGAGATTGCCCCACACGGACAAGGCAGTGAGCTGCTCGAATATTCGGCCGTACTCGGCCTGTTTGCCAAGGATTAATCATGGCCTTATTTAATCCATCCCGCGATGAAGTCCGGCGGTTCTTTTTCGATAGCTGGGCCAAATATCGCCAGCAGGCAGCATTGACACCTCTCGAAGCGTTGGCGCTACAGGTGATGCAACTGCATCCTGAGTACCATGCGGTGCTGGATGCGCCTGAGCGCTATCTGGAGCAGGCGTATTTTCCTGAAATGGGTGAGACCAATCCTTTCCTGCACATGAGTTTGCACCTATCGGTGCTGGAGCAGCTCTCCATCGACCAGCCACCCGGTATACGACTAGCCTATGAGACGCTCAGGCAACGTCACGGCAATGAAATGGATGCCCAGCATGACCTGATGGACTGCCTGGCAGAAACCATCTGGCGGGCGCAGCGCGATCAGCAGCCGCCGGACGGCATGGCCTATATTGCCTGTTTTCAGACCAAAGCCAGGGCCGATTAAGGCCTTGATAGGCGGGTTACTGACATTCCTTGCTACTGACGAACTTCGCCATTTCCGTCACCTGTGCCTGAATCGCGAATGCGAGTGCCTTGCGATCCACATTTCCCACCCAGTATTTATCGCATTTCACGATCAGGCCGCCTTCTTTGGCGGGTTTGCCTTTCTGCATGTGAATAAAAGCCGGAGCCGTGACATTGGTTTTGTCCGGGCCGCCGCCGACAAAGATGCCTATCTTGAATTTTTTATCGAGAGACGGTGTGGATGCTGGCGCATTTTCAAAGCCGTTGCTGATTAATTGACTGACCTGGCTATCGGTAAATGCAGTGGTATTGTTGTCGAAATACCAGGCAAACTCCCCTGCGTTGGCCCATGTGGTGCCTGCAGCCAGCAGGCATGAAATGGCAAGTGTATAGCGCGTTTTCAAAACGTATTTCCTGTATTGGCATGGTTCATGAACAGGTGCCGTGGGCACTTTTTCGAGGTTATCAGACCAATGCAGAATTGCAATGGTCCGATTGGCCAGCCATCTGGTGGCATGGTGCAACCCCTGCATTTCGTGATTGAATAGCGCATGAAAAAAACAGACCCCCATGCCTGGCTTGCCGACCACGGTGATTATCTTTACCGCTTTGCATTGGCGCGGCTGCGGGACAGTCACCAGGCCGAAGATGTGGTGCAGGAGACGCTGCTGGCTGCCATGCAAAGCGCCAGCTATGCCGGACAATCGGCCCCCCGCACCTGGTTGGTGGGCATACTCAAGCACAAGATGATTGACCTGATCCGCAAGCAAATGCGCGAGCAACCGGTGGAAGGGCTGGGAGAGGATTTGCCCGATGAGCCAGGCATGGATGAGTTTTTTGACGAGGACAATCGTCACTGGAACGACAAACCGCAGAGTTTTGGTATGCCGGAAAACAGCCTGGAACAAAAGCAGTTCTTGACCATTCTGCAGGAATGCATGGATCGGCTACCCAAAAAACTGGCGGCACTTTTCATGCTGCGCGAAGTGCAGGAAGAAGAAAACGAAATAATTTGTAAGGAACTGGATATTAGCTCGACCAATGCTTGGGTGATGTTGTATCGGGCCCGAATGGGGTTACGCAAATGTCTTGAATTGCATTGGTTGGGGCGCTAGAAAATGAGCGCTTGTTACCTGAATAGAGGAAAGGGAGGAACGCTATGCTGAGTTGCAAACAAGCCAGCAGGCTGTTGTCCCAGTCGCTGGACAGGCGCCTGACTTGGCGTGAGCGGACTGCGCTACGTCTGCATTTGACCATATGCGATGTGTGCAGGCGTTTTGGGCGGCAGTTGTTATTGCTGCGCGAAGCTGCCAAGCGCATGGTCAGGCTGACCGAGCAAAATGAGACTTTGCAGTTATCCCAGGAGGCGAAGGCGCGCATTGCCAGTGCCCTTGATCTTGAGCGTCAATAAAGTTGAAACTGGTATTGATGTGCAGGAGCATGGGGTCGATGCTATTCACTAGATGAGCTATCCACTTAAATTTTAGGAGAAATAAAAATGAACACTTCCAAGAAAACCCTGAGCCTGATGGTCGGTACTGCATTCGTGGCTTCCGTGGCAGCTGCCAATGTCCACGCTGCTGAAAATCCATTTGCCATGAAGACCTTGTCTTCCGGCTACATGGTGGCTGAGGCTGACAAGATGAAAGACGGCAAGTGTGGCACGGGCAAGTGCAGTGCTGAAATGAAAGCCAAGATGGCCAAGGAAGGCTCATGCAGCGCCGATAAAAAAGCCGAGGGTTCCTGCAGCGCAGACAAGAAAGCCAAAGAGGGCTCTTGCAGCGGTGACATGAAGTCCAAGGAAGGTTCCTGCCACGCCGACAAGAAGTAATATGAAGCAGGCGCAATCGCATCATCCCATCAAGGGAGCGGGGCTGGGCCTCAAGCGCGAGCTGTTGCCGCAGATTCAGGCAGCTTACGGCACTGGCCTGACCGCTCACCTTGATTTTGTTGAGATTGCGCCTGAAAACTGGATAGGTGCCGGTGGCAAATATGCCAAGCAATTGGCCTGGTTCACCGCGCGCTATCCCATCGTTTGTCATGGATTGTGCCTGTCGCTGGGCGGGCCGGATCCACTGAATGAAGATTTTCTGCATCAGGTAAAACAGTTTCTCGATCAGCACCAGATTCCGCTTTATACCGAGCATTTAAGCTACTGCACCGATGGCGGCTATTTGTATGATCTGCTGCCCATTCCCTTTACCGAAGAGGCCGTGCATCATGTGGCGGGGCGTATCCGCCGCACACAGGAGATTCTGGAGCGTCGTATTGCGGTAGAAAATGCCTCGTTTTATGTGGCTTCGCCCATCGCTGAGATGGATGAGGCCAGCTTCATCCGCGCCGTGTTGCAGGAGGCGGATTGCGATTTGCACCTCGATATCAATAATATCTACGTCAACAGTGTCAATTTTGGTTTTGATCCGCATGCGTTTCTGCGCGAAATGCCGGGCGAGCGCATTGTCTATGCCCATATCGCCGGACATGACCAGGAGGCTGAGGACCTGATCATCGATACCCATGGGCAGGATGTGATTGATCCGGTCTGGCAGTTGCTGCGCGAAGCTTATGAACTGTTTGGCGTTTTCCCCACCTTGCTGGAGCGCGATACCAATATTCCGCCGCTGGCGGATGCCATGCGGGAAGTGAATAAAATTGCCGATCTGCAAATGGCGCCGCAAGGTATTGCCAGACAGCAGCCAGCCGACCCCATCAGTCGCAAGCGGGTGCCCGCATGAGTGATACGGAATCCTCATTGCCGCTATTTCAGCAATATCAGCTGGCATTCACGGCGCATATTCGCCATCCGCGCCAGCATATGCGCCCTGCAGGGGTGCAGGCCAAGCGCATGCGTGTCTATAACGAGATCGTATTCAATAATCTGCAGTCATCTGTAGGTGCCTGTTATCCGGTTTTGCAGCGTGTATTGGGCAAGCGCGCATGGCAGGCGCTGGTGCGCCGGTTTTTTGCCGAGCATCAGGCGAGTAGCCCTTTTTTTCGCGATATTCCCAAGGCCTTTCTGGAGTTTTTGCCGCAGGTTGGCACATTGCCGCCTTATGCCGTCAGTCTCGCGCATTATGAATGGGTAGAGCTGGCGATTGCCTCGGCCGATACGGTGACACCATTACTGACGGCCGAAGGCGATCTGTTGCAGGGCATCCCCATCGTGGCTCCCGCCTTGGCTGTGCTGGTCTACGATTATCCGGTGCAGAAGATTTCAGCTCGTTTCAAGCCGCGGCAGGCCTTGCCTGAGCCGGTGCACCTGCTGGTGTTTCGCAACGAGCAGGATGAAGTCAAGTTTGTGGAAATGAATGCCATGACAGCGCGCTTGTTGCAAGTACTGCAGCCTGGTGAGCTGACGGGGCTTGCGGCCTTGCAACAGTTGGGCCTGGAGATGGGGCATGCGGATACTGATGCCTTGATAAGCTTTGGCGGGGCACTGCTGGAAGAGTTGCGCCAGCAAGATATCGTCTGGGGCATTGCCGTTGGCGATGAGGCAGGTATCAGGCCCGACGCATCCTGACCTGATGACAGGTTAAGGCGGATCAGCCAGGCAGATCCGTCACGCTGTAAATCGTCCAGTGCTGGCTGCCTGCGCGGGTGATCGAGCATCCCAGGCTTGCACTGGGGTGTTCGCGATTAAGCACATGTTTGGTATGGTCGGCCGTCTGCTTGTCCAGATACCAGCGGTCTACCCATACCACTTTGCCGGATTGTGGTTGCGTATTGGTCAGCGTGATCAGTTTGCCATCATTTATTGCACAGTCTGCATCCTCCACTTCGATCAATTGCACGGCAGCAGTCGAGCTGTTGTCTGCCTGAGAATGTAGTGGGGCGAGGAAGGCCGCGATCAGCGCGGCAGATAGCCAGGTGTGTTTCATAAGCAAGCTTTCGTCTGAATCTAATGTGTTGCCTTGGTGCGGCGTGCCGGTTTTTTCAAACTCGTCATCTCGTGATGACCATGATGGCGATCCAGCAGGCTGTAGTAATTGGATGGGGTTAGCACGGTAGGAATGGCATCTGGCAGCATGTCAGGGTAATCCTTGCTGTAATGCAGGCCGCGACTCTCGTGCCGTTCCATGGCGCTATTCACAATCAGTTCGGCCACCTGCAGCAGGTTGCGCAGCTCAATCAGATTATTGCTGATGCGGAAGTTGCTGTAAAACTCGTGCACTTCATCACGCAGCAAATGTATGCGGTGCAGGGCGCGTGTCAGGCGCTTGTTGGTGCGCACGATGCCCACGTAATTCCACATGGTGCGGCGCAGCTCGCTCCAGTTGTGGGTGATGATGATTTCTTCATCGGCATCGGTTACCCGGCTTTCATCCCAATAGGGCAATTTGACCGGGCGCTTGTTCGGTTTTGCCAGAATATCCTGTGCAGCGGCCTGGCCGAATACCAGGCACTCCAGCAGCGAGTTGCTGGCCAGGCGATTGGCCCCGTGCAGGCCGGTACAGGCGGTTTCGCCAATGGCATACAGCCGTGGAATATCCGTACGGCCAATGTGGTCCGTCATGACACCGCCACAGCTATAGTGCGCGGCGGGCACTACCGGGATAGGCTCGCGCGTGATGTCGATGCCCAGCTCCATGCAGCGGCGATAAATGGTGGGGAAGTGCGAAAGCACAAAATCGGCCGGCTGATGCGAGATATCGAGATACACGCAATCAATGCCGCGCTTTTTCATTTCAAAGTCGATGGCGCGGGCGACCACGTCGCGTGGCGCCAGTTCGCCACGCGGGTCATGTTCCAGCATGAAGCGGGTACCATCGGGCAACAGCAGACGGCCACCTTCACCACGCACGGCTTCGGTGATCAGAAATGACTTGGCCTGCGGATGATACAAACAGGTTGGGTGGAACTGGATGAACTCCATGTTCGCCACGCGGCAGCCTGCGCGCCAGGCCATGGCAATGCCATCGCCCGTGGCGACATCCGGGTTGGTGGTGTAGAGGTAAACCTTGCCTGCGCCGCCCGTGGCCAGCACGGTATTCTGGGCGGCAATGGTGAGCACCTTGCCGCTCTGGTTATCCAGCACATAGGCACCTAGGCATTCTGCACCTTCGATCTTGACCTTGCGGGCCGTAATCAGGTCCACGGCGATATGGTCTTCCAGCAGGGTGATGTTGGGGTGCTTGCGGACTTTTTCGGCCAGTGTTTTTTGCACGGCATGCCCGGTAGCATCGGCGGCGTGAATGATGCGGCGGTGACTATGACCACCTTCGCGCGTCAGGTGAAAACCGCTATCGTCATCTTCACGGGTAAACGGCACGCCCTCGTCAATCAGCCATTGCACCGTTTCGCGGCCATGCTCGGCGACCAGGCGGGTGACTTCGGCATCACAGAGTCCGGCGCCGGCAATCAGGGTGTCCTGAATATGGGCTTCAATGGAATCGTCGTCGGTGAGCACCGCAGCAATGCCGCCTTGTGCCCAGTTGCTGGAGCTATCATTGATGCTGCGCTTGCTGACCAGACATACTTTTTTGTCTGCTGCCACTTTCAAGGCCAGGGTGAGACCCGCCAGCCCGCTACCAATGATCAATACATCAAATTGCTGCATATATATCCGTCAGGTGAAACTTTAATCAGTGTAGCGCTGTCTTCAACACTAAGCTAGTCGACACCAAGCTGGGAGAAATACAATGATTAATGCAAAAAATATGGGAGAATTTTCGCGCCTAGGTTTCGTAGACACTACGATGCAAGGGTATACTCCGAAAATTAACAATATGCAGACAGGGAGCGCTGGCCCCATGGTGGGCAACCGGGAGATAGATCAGGAATTGGTTGAGCGTGCTCAGCGCGGTGATAAGCGCGCTTTTGGCATGCTGGTGGACAAATACCAGCGCAAGCTGGGGCGTTTATTGTCCCGACTGATTCGTGACCAGGCTGAGGTTGAGGACGTGGTACAAGAGTCCTTCATCAAGGCATATCGCGCCTTGCCTAACTTCCGGGGTGAAAGTGCGTTCTACACTTGGTTGTATCGTATTGGCATCAACACCGCCAAGAATTATCTGGTGGCCATGGGCCGTCGTCCACAGGTATCCAACGACATCGAAATCGAAGACGCTGAAAACTTCGAGGACGGTAACGAATTGCGTACCATGGACACGCCTGAAACAGAGTTAATGACCAAGGAAATCGCCCGTACTGTCAACGACACCGTTGCGGCACTTCCTGATGAATTACGGACGGCGATTACCCTGCGCGAGATTGAAGGTTTGAGCTACGAGGAAATCGCGACCCTGATGAACTGCCCGATTGGTACGGTGCGTTCACGTATTTTCAGGGCTCGTGAAACCATTGCGCAGAAACTGCGCCCGTTGCTGGATACGCCTCAGGACAAGCGCTGGTAAGTAACAGGAGAAAGTAATGAAAGATCAAGTTTCTGCTCTCGTTGATGAAGAGCTGTCTCTGGAAGACTCCGAGTATCTATACACGGCCATTCGGTCCAGCGAAACCCTGTCCGATTCCTGGACCACCTATCATCTGATTGGGGACTGCATGCGCGGCAGCCCCATTTTCAAGTCGGATCTGACCGACCGCATCATGCAACAACTGGAACAGGAGCCGGTGGTATTGGCTCCCAAAGCCAAAAAAGCTGTTTACAAGACGCCGACACTTTGGTCGGTGGCGGCTTCGGTAGCCGCCGTCATGTTTGTCGGCTGGATGGTATTGCAGCAACAGGTGCAAACCCATGGCGAAGCTGCACCTGCTGAAATTGCACAGAATGTCGCCTCCGAGTATCTGCTGGCCCATCAGTCCATGGCCCCAAGCAACTCTGCTTATTACATTCAGCCTGCGTCCTACTCTGAAAGCGAGAAGTAATGAAGCGTGGGGTGCTGGGTTTTTTGCTTGTCAGCCATGTTGCGCTTGCAACAGCGGCCGGAGAAGCCACTGGTGACCCCTGGATGGTCTTGCAAAAGGCGGCCCAGGCTGCCCGCGAGCTAAGTTATCAGGGTGTATTTGTTTATCAGTCGGGCACAGGTTCACGCTCGGTACAGATCACCCACATGAATTACGGGCAGGGCGAATATGCCCGCATCGTGGTACTCGACGGCACCCCGCGCGAGGTGTTGAGTCAGGGGCGCGATGTGGTGATTTTCAGCCCGCGTAATGAAAAAGTGATCATTGAAAAGCGACGCGGCCAGAATATGTTCCCGGCAGTCCTCCCCTCCAATCTTGATGCCATCAAGACTAGCTACGATGTCCGGCTGGGCGGCATGGAGCGCATCGGTGGAAGAGATGGCCAAATGGTTATTCTCTCTCCCAAGGATAAATTCCGTTACACCTACAAATTCTGGGCAGACCGTGAATATGGCCTCCTGCTTAAATCCATGTCGGCGAATGATCGCAACGAGCCCATGGAGCAGTTTGCGTTCAATCAGTTAACCTTGATGAATAGCCAGAAAATGGACTGGTTTCAACCCAATGTCAGTCCCGAAAAGCAGTACGTGATGGAAGAGCCCGGGGCAGGTCGCTCGGCGCCAGTGGAAGCCATTACCTGGAGTGTTGATCAGTTGCCCTCAGGCTATCGCAAGGTCGACGAGATTACGCGGTTGGTTCCTGGTAAACCGGCACCTGTGACCCAGATTGTTTATTCGGATGGTCTGGCCTCGGTATCGCTGTTTATTGAGCCTTTGCTCAAAGGGATGGCGCCCAAGGTGGGTCATAGTGCTTTTGGTGCTACCCATTTTTATGCCAATGTCCTTGAAGGACACCAGGTCGTGGTGGTGGGGGAAGTGCCCGAAGCCACAGTGACCCAGATTGCCAATACCATTCATTTCAAGAAATAGCCCCCGTATGGATTTTCCTTGCAGCATGCAGCGCCAACGCGGCCACGCGTTTTGCCGCCATGCTGTGGGGTTTGCACGCATGGACGGTGCACATTTATCAGATGTTGTTAGGGGAACGGGCATGATGTCGCGATGTCTTCAACCACACGCAGCCCATGCTTGAGGTATGACTGTCATTTAACCGATGTACGAATGAGGTGTATGCATGCTTAAGAAAATAATCGCCACTTGCGCGATCCTTATTACAGTGTCAGGAACTGCATCAGCCAAGGACTTGCCCGACTTTACCGAGCTGGCGGAAAAACAAGGGCCTGCTGTTGTGAATATCAGCATTACCCAGGTCATGCATGGCGGGACGGAGGGCAATGTGCCGTTTCCCGGCATGCCGGATGATCCTGCCTTGGGTGAGCTGTTGCGTCGCTTTGGCATCCCCGGGATGCCGGGGCAGGGTAACGGTGCCCCGCAACAGGATTACAAATCCCAGTCCCTGGGCTCTGGTTTTATCATCAGTAGTGATGGATATATCCTGACCAATGCCCATGTGGTAAACGAGGCCGACGAAGTCCTGGTGAAGCTCTACGACAAACGTGAGTTCAAGGCCAAGATCATCGGCTCTGATCGTCGTACCGATGTCGCGCTGATCAAAATTGATGCGACCAATCTGCCCAAGGTCACGATTGGTGACCCCAACCAGCTGAAAGTTGGTGAATGGGTCGCAGCAATTGGTTCGCCATTCGGACTGGAAAATACCATGACGGCGGGTATTGTCAGTGCCAAGGGTCGTGCTTTGCCGCAGGAAAACTTTGTTCCCTTCATTCAGACCGACGTGGCGATCAACCCCGGTAACTCCGGTGGTCCATTGTTCAATCTGCGTGGGGAAGTGGTGGGCATCAATTCGCAGATATACAGCCGCAGTGGTGGTTCTATGGGGCTTTCATTCTCCATTCCGATTGATGTGGCGATTGATGTATCCAATCAGCTCAAGGCTAGCGGTAAGGTTACCCGCGGCTGGCTGGGGATAGGTATTCAGGAAATCAACAAAGATCTGGCTGACTCCTTCGGCATGAAGAGCACCAATGGTGCACTGGTCGCTGGCGTGGAAAAAGGCGCACCAGCCGAAAAGGGTGGCCTGGAAGCGGGCGACGTGATCCTGAAGTTTGATGGCAAGCCTGTCACGACATCTTCTGACCTGCCGCGGATTGTCGGTGCTACCAAGCCCGGTAAGACCGTTCCAGTGGAAGTGTTGCGCAAGGGTAGCAACAAAACGCTCAACATCACGGTGGGTGAAGCGCCTAACGAGAAAGATGCCGCTACGCCTGCTGCCAAAGGCTCAGCCAAACCAGAAGTAAACCGTCTGGGTCTGGTGCTTCGCGAGCTAACCCCGGCACAGAAGCGCAAGCTGAGTGGCAAGAATGGCTTGCTGGTGGTGGATGCGCAGGGCCCTGCTGCTCAGGCAGGTATCCGCCGTGGTGATATTGTGCTTGGGCTTAACAATACCGAAGTGCAGAGCCTGGAGCAGTTCAACAAGCAGTTGGCCACTGTGGCGGGTGGTAAAACCGTTGCGCTGCTGGTGCAACGTGATGACAACACCTTGTATGTACCATTGAAGCTGGCGGCGGATAAATAGCCGTGATCAGCAGTGCTATTAGGCCTGCTTTACGGTAAAATCACGTACTAGTGAATGTAAGAGGGCGCTTCGGCGCCCTTTTGCTATATTCGCGGCAGACGGAATCACATCGTGCCGCGAGCAGGCTTGCTGATTTGAAACAGGCTGAAAGTCCTGATCGGCAGTGCTTTTATGCATGCCGGAACTCCTGGCGGCCGGGCGGTCAACACCTCAGTGTTGACCAGGCTTGGGCGCATGGACTTTCCTCGCTATATATTGCAAACGGACCTCATGAAAAATATTCGTAACTTTTCCATCATTGCTCACATTGATCACGGTAAATCCACGCTGGCTGACCGCATCATTCAGCTGTGCGGCGGTCTTTCGGATCGCGAAATGGAAGCGCAGGTGCTGGATTCCATGGATCTGGAACGTGAGCGCGGCATCACCATCAAGGCGCAGACGGCGGCCTTGCAATACAAGGCGCTGGACGGCCAGATCTACCAGCTCAATCTGATTGATACCCCTGGCCACGTTGACTTCTCCTATGAGGTAAGCCGTTCGCTGTCTGCCTGTGAGGGTGCCTTGCTGGTGGTGGATGCATCACAGGGCGTGGAAGCGCAGAGTGTGGCCAACTGTTACACCGCCATTGATCTTGGCGTGGAAGTGACGGCTGTGCTGAACAAGATTGACCTGCCTTCGGCAGATCCGGAGCGCGTGATTCAGGAAATCGAGGACGTGATTGGCGTGGAAGCCACCGATGCGGTGCGTTGCTCGGCCAAAACCGGGGAAGGCGTACGCGATGTGCTGGAAGCCGTCGTTGCGCGCATTCCGCCACCCACGGGGGATCCAACCAAGCCGCTCAAGGCATTGATCATCGATTCCTGGTTTGATAACTATGTGGGCGTGGTCATGCTGGTGCGGGTGATTGACGGTACGCTCAAGCCCAAAGACAAGATCCGCATGATGGCCACACGCGCCGTGCATCTGTGCGAGCAAGTCGGTGTGTTTACCCCCAAGTCACGCCAGAAGGAATCCTTATCCGCCGGTGAAGTGGGTTTCATCATTGCCGGTATCAAGGAACTGACCAGCGCCAAGGTGGGCGATACGGTGACCTTGGCCGACAAGCCCGCTGCCGAAGCGTTGCCTGGCTTCAAGGAAGTGAAGCCGCAAGTGTTTGCCGGTTTGTATCCGGTGGAATCCAACCAGTTTGAAGCCTTGCGTGATGCGCTGGAAAAGCTGCGCCTGAATGATGCTTCGCTGCAATTCGAGCCGGAAAATTCCACTGCGCTGGGCTTTGGTTTCCGTTGCGGCTTCCTCGGTCTTTTGCACATGGAAATCGTGCAGGAACGGCTGGAGCGCGAGTACGACATGGACCTCATTACCACGGCACCTACCGTGGTCTATGAGCTGTTGCTGAAAAATGGCGAGGTGGTGCAGATTGAAAATCCATCGCGCCTGCCTGAGCCGTCGCGCATTGATGAAATCCGCGAGCCGGTCATCAACGTCAACCTGCTGATGCCACAGGATTATGTGGGTCCGGTGATGACGTTGTGCAATGGCAAACGTGGTGTGCAGCGCAATATGCAGTACATGGGCCGCCAGGTCATGCTGAGCTACGAGATGCCGCTGAACGAAGTGGTACTCGACTTCTTTGACAAGCTGAAATCCGTATCGCGTGGCTATGCCTCCATGGATTACGAATTCCTCGAGTTTCGTGCGGCGGATCTGGTCAAGCTGGATATCATGGTCAACGGTGACCGCGTGGATGCGTTATCCCTGATTGTGCACCGCGCCAACAGTATCTACCGTGGTCGCCAGTTGTGTGCCAAGATGCGCGAGCTGATTCCACGCCAGATGTTTGATGTGGCGGTGCAGGCGGCCATTGGCGCCAACATCATTGCCCGTGAAACGGTGAAAGCCATGCGTAAGAATGTGCTGGCAAAATGCTATGGTGGCGATATTACCCGCAAGAAAAAACTGCTTGAGAAACAAAAAGAAGGTAAAAAACGCATGAAGCAAGTGGGCAATGTGGAAATTCCACAAGAAGCATTCCTGGCGATTCTGAAAGTAGAAGACAAATGATGTTCGCACTGTTTATGGTGGTTATCCTGGCCGTCACCGGCCTGATCTGGTTGCTGGATATTCTGGTGCTGAAAAAGCGTCGTCCGGCAGGCAAGGCAGACCCAGTGCTGGTGGAATATTCCAAAAGCTTTTTCCCGGTGATTCTGGTGGTGTTCATGATCCGCTCCTTCGTGGTCGAACCCTTCAAGATTCCTTCCGCGTCCATGATGCCGACCCTGATTGCAGGCGACTTTATCCTGGTGAACAAATTCATCTACGGTTTGCGCGTGCCTATTCTCAACAACACCTTTCTCGATATCCGCCATCCGCAACGTGGCGAAGTCTTCGTGTTTCATTATCCGAAAGACCCGTCGATTGATTACATCAAGCGCGTGGTCGGCGTGCCTGGTGACAAGATTGCCTACCGCGACAAGCAGCTCTACATCAATGGCAAAAAGCTGGATGTGAACTACGCGGATGACTATCAGTATGTAGGCTCAGGCCTCAGCATGGTGGTGACCAAGCGCTACCAGGAGCAATTGGGCGAGCACAAGCACGATATCCTGCTGGAAGAAGAAAAACCTTCGCTGGATGGTGAGGTCGAAGTGCCGCCTGGTCATTATTTCGCGATGGGCGACAACCGTGACAACAGTAATGACAGTCGCTTCTGGGGCTTTGTGCCGGAAGAGAATCTGGTCGGCAAGGCGTTTTTCATCTGGTGGAATTTTGATAATTTCGGCAGAATTGGCAACACCATACAATAAGGGCTGATCAACATGAACCGTCAACGTGGTATTACCTTTATCGGGCTGGTGCTGCTTATTGCCGCGGGGCTGTTCGTGGTCATGGTAGGCATGAAGCTCACCCCGGCTTATGTGGAATATTTCACCATCAAGAAGACGTTGAAAAAGATCAGCCAGGAGCCTGGTTTTGAGACCATGAGCCGCAAGGAGATCATGGATGTCTACATCAGGGCAGCGATGATAGACGAGATCAGTGATGTGGATGCCAAAGATCTGGTGGTTGGTAAAAATACCGCTGGGCAGAACACGGTGTCCATTGATTACCAGAAAGTAATCCCGATTATCGCCAATGTCAGCGTGCTGATTGATTTCACTGCTTCTACCGATGCCTCGGCATCGCCCTGACCCGGATGTCACAAACCGGACTGGAACGGCTGCTAGGCCATGATTTCACCAATGGGCAACTGCTGACGCAGGCCCTGACCCATCGCAGCCATAGCGCCCGCAACAACGAGCGCCTGGAGTTTCTGGGCGATGGGGTGTTGAACTGCATTATCGCCAACCAGCTTTACCAGCGTTTTTCTAAACTGCCAGAAGGCGACCTCAGCCGTTTGCGCGCGCATCTGGTCAAGGAGCCTACCCTCTGCGAGATAGCCCAGCGCCTGCAATTGGGTGACATGCTCAAGCTGGGCGAGGGCGAATTGAAAAGCGGCGGCTGGCGGCGTCCTTCCGTACTGGCCGATGCGCTGGAAGCCATTATTGGCGCGGTGTTTCTCGATGCAGGCTTTATTGCGGCAGAAGCACTGGTGGTCAGGCTGTATACGCCTTTGCTCGAAGCCATCGACCCCAAATCCATAGGCAAGGATGCCAAATCCCTGCTACAGGAATACCTGCAGGGCCGCAAGATTGCCTTGCCCGAATACACCGTGACAGCCACCGAGGGCGAGGCGCACTGCCAATTGTTCAAGGTGGATTGCACCATCCCCAAACTCAAGCTGGTCACCCATGGTGAAGGCTCCAGCCGCCGTGCGGCCGAGCAACAGGCCGCCGAGCGTGCCTACCAGCAACTTACAGCTACCTCGTAGCGAAAAGACTTTATATGACCACTGAAAATACTCCTGCTTCTCCCTTCCGCTGCGGCACCGTGGCGATTGTGGGCCGTCCCAATGTTGGCAAATCCACGCTGCTCAATCATATTCTCGGGCTCAAGCTCAGCATTACCTCGCGCAAGGCGCAGACCACGCGCCACCGCCTGCTGGGCATACATACCACCGACGATACCCAATACCTGTTTGTGGATACACCCGGGTTCCAGCAAAAGCATGTGAATGCGCTGAACCGCAGTCTGAACAAGACCGTGACGCAGGTGCTGGCCGAGGTGGATGTGGTGCTGTTCGTGATCGAACCCATGCATCTGGGCGAAGCTGACCGCCTGGTGCTGAACATGCTGCCGCGCAACAAGCCGGTATTGCTGGTGGTCAACAAGGCTGACCTGATGGGCGACAAGGGCAACCTGCTGCCGCTGATCCAGGATTTTGATCTGGAATTCCCGTTTACTGCCATCGTGCCCGTCAGCGCCAAGAAAAACCTGTATCTGGATGAACTGCTGCATGCCGTGCGCCAGCATCTGCCAGAGCAGGAAGCGATGTATGGTGAAGATGAGCTGACGGACAAGAATGAACGTTTTCTGGCAGCCGAACTTCTGCGTGAAAAAGCCTTTCGCTTCCTGGGCGACGAAGTGCCTTACAGCATTGCTGTTGAAATTGAGAAGTTCGAGATGGAAGGCAACCTGCGCCGCATTCATGCTGCATTTATTGTCGACAAGGAAAGCCAGAAGCCCATGCTGATAGGCAAGGGCGGCGCCAAGCTCAAGCAGATTTCCACCGAAGCACGTCAGGATATGGAAAACCTGTTTGGGGGCAAGGTCTGGCTGGAAACCTGGGTCAAGGTCAAAGGTGGCTGGGCGGATGATGAGCGCGCCCTGAAATCCCTGGGGTATTGATCATCGCTGATGATTGCGCTCCTGGTCATTGTCACCAAGCCGTGATCGCGTTCGGCGTCTCGCAGGCCTGCATGCTGTGAATCCCCGAATTTGCTTGCTCTGATTCCATCTGATTTGATCCGCCGTTAATTCTTCTTATGGCCGTCCTCCACAAACAAGACAATCAGCCGGTGTATGTGCTGCATACCTATCCGTTCAAGGAAACCAGTCTGGTCGTGGAGTTGTTCAGCCGCGATTTTGGTCGTGTGGCGGCGGTGGCAAAAGGCGCTCGCCGTCCCCGTTCCGCCATGCGCGGCATGCTGCAATCCTTTCAACCCCTGCTAGCCACCTGGTCAGGCAAGGCTGAGCTGAAGACCCTGCATAGTCTGGAGTGGGGCAGCGGCCTGTTGCTATTGCAGGGCGATGCCCTGATGTGCGGCTTTTACATGAACGAGCTGCTGCTGCGCTTGCTGCCGCGTGAGGATAGCCACGATGCCCTGTTTGCGTATTACGGGGATACCTTGCGTACCCTGTCGCAGAACGCTGAGCATGCCACCAGCCTGCGCCGCTTTGAATTGCGCATGCTGCAGGAGATGGGCTATGCCGTGCCCTTGCTGAACGACGAGCGCGACCAGCCGATAGAGGCGGAGCGCATATATGAATACGTGGCCGAGCGCGGCGCCAGCACCGGAGTCACTCCACTGCCTGCGGCCAATCGCGTACAATTGCGTGGCAAAACCCTGCTGGACATGGCCCGGGATGATTACGCCGATAGCCAGACCCAGCAGCAAAGCAAGCAATTGATGCGCATGCTGCTGGCGCATTATCTCGGTGACAAGCCGCTGCATACGCGGCAGTTGCTGATCGACTTGCAAGGCCTGTAATGCGGGGCATCTGAGACTGCCTCATACTGTCATCAATGAAAGCCAATCAATCATGATTAAACTCGGGGTCAATATTGACCATGTCGCCACGCTGCGCCAGGCGCGCGGCACCCAGTACCCCAGCGTGGTGCAAGCCGCGTTGCGCGCGGAAGAGGCTGGCGCCGACAGCATCACCATCCATCTGCGTGAAGACCGCCGCCATATTCAGGATGCCGATGTGTTTGCCTTGCGGCCCTTGTTGCAAACCAAGATGAACCTGGAAATGGCCGTGACCGAAGAAATGCTGGGCATTGCCTTGCAGGTGAAACCGCAGGATGTCTGCCTGGTTCCCGAGCGGCGAGAAGAGCGCACCACCGAAGGCGGCCTGGAAGTAGCAGGCAATCTGGTGGCAGTGAGCCATGCCTGCCAGGTGCTGCGGGATGCCGGCATCCGCGTGTCGCTGTTCATCGCCCCCGATATTGCGCAGATTGATGCCGCCAAGGCGGCGGGTGCCCCGGTAATTGAAATCCACACTGGTACCTTTGCCGATGCGGAAACCCCGGAAGAGCAAGTCCATGAACTCGCCCGCGTCCAGGCCGCCGTTGCCCATGGGCGCAAGCTGGGCCTGGTGGTGAATGCCGGACATGGCTTGAATATTCACAATGTGCATTTGATCGCCGCTATTCCCGGCATTGAAGAGCTGAACATCGGCCACGCCATTGTGGCGCATGCCATCTTCGTTGGTTGGGAATATGCGGTGCGTGAAATGAAAGCCTTGATGCTGCAGGCGGCCAAAGCCGAATGATCTGCTCCCAGCATTTGCCGACGCAGCAGGGCGCGCAATGATATTCGGCATAGGCACCGATATCGTTGAAGTCTCGCGCATTGAGGATTCTCTGGCTCGCTTTGGCGATGCATTTGCCGCGCGCATACTGACCTCGGCCGAGTATGATGAATACCTTGCCAGCAAGACCCGTGCGCGGTTTCTCGCCAAGCGCTTTGCCGCCAAGGAAGCCTTTGCCAAGGCGCTGGGTACCGGTATTCGCGGGCCTGCAGCCTTTGAGAATATTGGCGTCGGTCATGATGACCTCGGCAAACCTGTGCTGCTGCTGGCGCAAGAATTGCAAAGCTTGCTTGATGCCAAAGGCATCGTGCACAAGCATTTATCAATCAGCGATGAAAAGGCCCTGGCGGCTGCATTTGTCGTTTTGGAAAAGGCATGATGGTGAATTCTCGATTACTCAAACTGGCGCTTTTCTCCCTCCTGTTGTTCGGGTTTGTGTTGCCAGCATACGCTGCCAACTGGAATCTGCTGGGTGAGAGCCGCTTTGGCAAACATTACATCGATATCGGTACCCTGGAGTGGGAAGCCAGCAAGACCGCATTTACCATCAACACCCGCGTGGTACAGCCAGACAATGCCGAGTGGCTCACCACCATACGCGTGGATTGCAAGGACAGCAGCTATGCCTATCTGAGCGGCAGCAAAACCCAGGATGGCCAGGTGCTGAGCGAATTTGAGACGCCCAAGCCTGCCAGCGCCATTGCGCGCGACTCCATGCCCGACCAGTTGAAAGGCAGCTTTTGCGGCGTGCGTACCGTGTCGGGCCAATGGGAGTCCGTCGGCAAGAGCGCGATTTCTGAAGTCTTTTTCAATCGACAATCCATCAAGCAATATGCTGATGGCAGCCATTTCATGGTGGATACCCGGGTGGTGCCATTTGACAAGAGTCAGGAAACCCTGAGTACGTTATCGTTTGATTGCGACGCCAGCACTTTCATCATGACGCGCATGAGCACGCTCAAGGATGGCAAGCTGACGCAGGTGTTTGACAAGCCCAAGCCTGCAACTGCGGTCAGCAAGACTGCCACGCTGGAAACCTTGGCACAGAAATTCTGTGTGGAAATCCCGATTATCAATGACTGGCAGGAGCTGGAGGTGGGTGGCAAAAGCCGTTTGTACCTCAGCAACCAGAGCGTGCGCTGGAATACCGACCGCAGCTTCTTCTCCGTCATGCTGAAGTCGACCTATGACCAGGGCAGCGAAATGGTCAACCATGTGTCGATTGATTGCGATAAAAATACCTCGACCTTCCTCGGAGGCACGCTCAAGGTCAATGATGTGATGGAAAATCTGGGTGCAGAGCCGCCCAAAACCATCCTGGCCAACACGCCATTTGCCACCATCAAGCGCTTGTATTGCGGACAGTAGGCCATGGCAGTGCGTTCGCCTTCAATCCAGACTGATGCCCAGGACGCTATCCCTGATCTGCAAGATGTGGATATGGAGCGACGCTTTGGTGGCGTGCGGCGCCTGTATGGCGCTGAGGCGCTGGCGCGTTTTCAGGCGGCGCATGTCTGCGTGATCGGCATAGGCGGTGTAGGGTCCTGGGCCGCCGAGGCGCTGGCGCGCAACGCCATTGGCCATATCACGCTGATTGACCTCGACAATATTGCCGAATCCAATATCAATCGCCAGCTGCATGCACTGGATGGCGAACTGGGCAAGGCCAAGGTGACGGCCATGGCCGAGCGCATCCAGCGGATTAATCCATTGGCGCAGGTGGTGCAGATAGAAGACTTTGTCACCGTGGAGAATGTAGACGCCATGCTGGGACAGGGCTTTGATGGCGTGATTGATGCCATTGATGATGCACGTGCCAAAGTGGCGATTGCCGCCTGGTGCCGACGCCAAAAACTGCCGCTGGTTGTGACCGGTGGCGCAGGCGGCCGTCTGGATCCCACCCGCATCCGCCATGCCGATCTGGCCCAGGTGCATGGGGATCGATTGCTGGCCAAGGTGCGCAACAGCCTGCGACGTGACCATGGCTTTCCCCGCGCGCCCTCGGGCAACAAAGCCCCGACCAAGTTTGGCATTCCCTGTGTTTATTCGGATGAACCCATCCAGAAACCAGACGCCAGTTGCGAGACCGAGGGCGGGCTTAGCGGCCTTAATTGTGCAGGCTATGGCTCATCCGTTTGCGTGACTGCGCCATTTGGCATGGCGGCTTCCGCACTGTTACTGAAGAATCTCTCCGCAGCCTGAGGCATGCACCCTGCCTTCCAGTGAATTCAAAGGCAATAAGGCCTACCTCCCCAGCAAGCCCTGTGTGCAATGTGGCCGCGCCATGACCTGGCGTAAAGCGTGGGAAAAGAACTGGGACAGTGTCAAATACTGTTCAGATGCCTGCCGCCGCGCGGCAAAGCACAAAGCCTGAAAACCCAGGTGATACGCTTGTTACCCGATTGCCGCGTACGCTTATGACAATCTGCGGGGCATATTCCCACTAAGGCTGGATGTCAGACTCGTATTCCGGAAAGTAGCGCGCGATCACGGAAAGATCAAAGCTGCGCAGGATGCTGGTGTTGGATTCACGCGCCAGAAGAAACTCAAATGAGCGCATAACGAGGGACGCTGTATCTTCATCTTGGCGCGCCAGTTTCCTGGCATATTCCGGCTGCACCGTAACCAGATGCGTGGTTGTCGTGCGGCTGGAGACTTCTACTTCATACCTGCTGTCGTCGAGCTGTTTTACCTTGATCATGATGGCTCCCCGGCTGTCATGCTTCAGTTTAGCAAAATCGCACTTGAAAAAAAGACGAATGCCCCAAATTTAAGAGCAAGTTTTTACGCATGTGTAAATCCTGAATTTATACAGCCTGCTTTTTACCACTAAAGTTTTACCATGGGAGTTTATATGTCGACCGACACCATTCAAAAAGAAACGCTAGGTTTTCAGGCCGAAGTAAAACAACTGCTGCAGTTGATGATTCATTCGCTCTACAGCAACAAGGAAATTGTGCTGCGCGAGCTGATTTCCAATGCCTCGGACGCGGCAGATAAATTGCGCTTTGAGGCGCTGTCCGACAACAGCCTGTATGGCAATGACAGTGATTTGAAGATTCGTGTGTCCTTCGATAAGGATGCGCGCACCCTGACCATTTCCGATAACGGCATTGGCATGAACCGCGCTGAAGTCATCAGCAATATCGGCACTATTGCCAAGTCTGGTACCAAGGAGTTTTTCCAGTCACTGACGGGCGACCAGGCCAAGGATGCCAATCTGATCGGTCAGTTTGGCGTGGGCTTTTATTCGGCGTTCATTCTGGCGGACAAGGTCACCCTGATTACCCGCCGTGCGGGCAGTGATGAAGCCGTGAAGTGGGAATCGGCAGGCGAGGGCGACTACACCCTGGAAGCTGTTGAGAAAGCTGGCCGTGGCACCGATATCATCCTGCACCTGCGTGAAGGCGAAGATGAGTTCCTGAATGACTGGAAGCTGAAAAGCATTATCCGCAAGTATTCCGACCATATCACCCTGCCCATCATCATGAAGAAGTCGGAATGGAAAGATGGCGAGCAGGTGCCAACCGATGAAGATGAAACCGTGAACAAGGCGTCTGCCTTGTGGGCGCGTTCCAAGAGCGATATCAGCGACGAGGAATACCAGGAGTTTTACAAGCATGTATCGCATGACTTTGAAAACCCGTTGGCCTGGAGCCACAACCGCGTAGAAGGCAAGCAGGAATATATCTCGCTGCTGTATGTGCCGAGCCGCGCGCCGCTCGATTTGTATGACCGCGAGCGCAAGCATGGCATCAAGCTCTACGTGAAGCGCGTCTTCATCATGGACGATGCGGAAAAGCTGATGCCACAATACCTGCGCTTTGTACGTGGGGTGATTGATAGCGCTGACTTGCCACTGAACGTCTCGCGCGAAATCCTGCAGTCCAGCCGCGATATCGACAATATCAAGGCAGGTTCGGTGAAAAAGGTATTGGGTCTGCTGGAAGATCTGGCGGAAAACAAACCGGAAGAGTACGCCGGTTTCTGGAAGGAATTCGGCCGTGTGCTGAAAGAAGGCCCGGGCGAAGACTTTGCGAACCGTGAAAAGATTGCAGGCCTGTTGCGCTTTGCTTCTACCCATGCCGATACTGATGCGCAAGTGGTGTCGCTGAAGGACTACATCGGCCGCATGAAGGAAGGTCAGGACAAGATCTACTACATCACGGCCGATAGCTTTGCCGCTGCTCAGCATAGCCCGCACCTGGAAATCTTCCGCAAGAAGGGCATTGAGGTCTTGCTGTTGTCCGACCGCGTGGACGAATGGATGCTGTCCAGCCTGACCGAGTTTGATGGCAAGGCCTTGCAGTCGGTGGCGAAGGGCGACCTCGACCTGGGCAATCTGGAAGACGAAGCCGAAAAAGAGCAGCAAAAGAAAGTGGAAGAAGAGGCCCGTGATTTGATTGAGCGTGTGAAAACGACGCTAGGCGAGCGTGTGAAGGAAGTGCGCGTAACGCACCGCCTGACCGATTCCCCGGCTTGCCTGGTGGCGGGTGAAAACGATCTCTCGGGTAATCTGGAGCGCCTGCTCAAGGCTGCCGGACAGAAAACGCCGGATAGCAAACCTATCCTGGAAGTGAATCCTGAGCACAAGCTGGTCGCCAAGCTCAAGACCGAGTCAGATGAAGGCCGTTTTGCCGACCTGGCAAACCTGCTGTTTGATCAGGCTTTGCTGGCAGAAGGCGGGCAACTGGAAGACCCGGCCAGTTTTGTGCGTCGCATGAATAGCCTGATCAGCTAATCCATCAGTCACGGTTATACCCTCCAAATGCCCCGCTTGCCGGGGCATTGTTTATGCGTGCAATCCCTCGCGCCTGGTCGGTTTCATCATCCTGTCATACATCATCTTTACATTTATTAACATTGCCTGCTGCACGCAGACATTTAACACACACCAATCGCACACATAACAAGGATGGGAAGATGAAAAAGAAACTGATCACACTGGCGGTTTCCGCCCTTTGCCTGCCGGCGATGTCGTACGCTGCCGATACGCTGAGCCTGAGCAAACTCTGGACATATAACCACGCCTCCACTGGCGTGGCTGGTCAAACCTCCGAAATTTCCGCTTATGACAAGGTCACCAACACCGTATGGGTGGCTGGTGTCAATGGCGTCGATGTATTGAACGCGACTAGCGGCAGCCTTGTGCAGCATATTGATACGACAGCCTATGGCTCGATCAACAGCGTTGCCATTCATAATGGCCTGGCCGCTTTCGCCATCGAATCCACCGTCGATCGTACCGCCCCTGGCGTGGTCAAGCTGTTTGATACCTCCAGCCGCGCGCTGACTTCCGGCGTGAACTCAATTACGGTCGGTGCCTTGCCCGACATGCTGACCTTTACTGCCGATGGCTCGCGTCTGCTGGTGGCTAATGAGGCCACGCCTACCAACTATGCGGGTTATGATCCTGCGGGCAGTGTCAGCGTGATCAATATGAGTTCACGCACTGTCATTACGAATGCTGGATTTACTGGCGTACCAACTACTGGCAGCAACATCCGCACCAATACCGGTATGGATTATGAACCAGAATATATTGCGGTGAACAAGGCCGGCACCCAGGCTTATGTGTCGCTGCAGGAAGCCAATGCAATTGGCGTGCTGGATCTCAAAACCAACAGCTTTAGTAGCATTATTGGCCTCGGTACCAAGGATTTCAGCCAGGTGGGTAACTGGATTGATCCTAGCCATAAGGATGGCAAGGTTGAGTTGCGAGCCAGCGACGTGAAGGGCCTGTATCAGCCTGATGCGATGGCAGCTTATGAAGTGGATGGCAAAACCTTTATCGTGATGGCGAACGAAGGCGATACCCGCGAGGATGATGGCGACAAGGCACGCGTGAAAGATATCTCGGCCTTGAAAGCTTCGGCTCCGGCAGACCTGAAAGAGCTGAATATTTCCGTGACTGATTCTACCCCCGGCAATCTGGTGACATTCGGTGCCCGTTCCTTCTCGATTCGAGACGCTTCCGGCGCCATCGTGTTTGATAGCGGTAACCAGCTGGATGCTAAGGCCATCGAGTTGGGTATCTATGATGATGGCCGTAGCGATGACAAGGGCGTTGAGCCTGAAGGTGTTGCATTGCTGGATCTGGGTGACCGCACTTTGGCCTTCATTGGTCTGGAGCGCACCTTGAAAAGTGCGGTGGCGATTTATGACGTGACCGACCCCAGCAAAGCCAGCTTCCTGGATATGATCGTGACCGATGGGGATTTGGCGCCTGAAGGCCTGATGACCTTTGTGCGTGATGGCAAATACTATTTGTCGATTGCCAACGAAGTAAGCGGCACGACCAGCCTTTACAGTATTTCTGGTGTGTCGGCGGTACCGGAAGCACAAACCTACGGTATGCTGCTGGCAGGGATAGGGCTGCTTGGTTTCGTGACATATCGTCGCAAAATTTGATGCCTTAAAGATTGCCGCGATGAAAGTATCAAGCCACCGCAATTGCGGTGGCTTTTTTTATTTGCAGATGTTTTTTACCTGAATTTTCATGATGCGTGTTGACTTAACAAATGCGAATCATTATCATTATTAAAACTTGGTTAACAAGGACTGGCCGTGAAACCCAAAGAAGCGATATTTGATCCGGAATTGCCCAATGCGAATGCTGTGCTGGCTTCGCTGTGCTGTGTGACTGCGCGTTATGCCAGTCATCCTTCGGCCGAGCTGGCTGAGCTGGCGCTGGATCTTTCCCGCAAGCTGACTGCTCCGCAATATGCCGAATCCAAGCTGGTATCAGAAGTGGCCCAGCGACTGATGCGGGATTGGGAAGCCATCGCGCACGAGCAGCATGCCATGCAGTCAGTCGTGGTGCCGGGCAGTCGTCATCTGCAATAAGCCCAAACTAAAAATCATCGATATCGGAGTGTAGTGTTATGTCCCGTTTTACTGGCCCTAGGCTGAAAGTCATGCGCGCATTGGGCGTGGATTTACCAGGCCTTTCCCGCAAAAGCATAGAGCAGCGTCCCACGCCACCTGGGCAGCATGGCGCCAAGGCCGTGCGTCGCAAAAAGTCTGACTTCGGCATCAAGCTGATGGAAAAGCAGAAGCTGCGTTTCAATTACGGTTTGTCTGAGCGCCAGTTGCGTCGTCTGATGGTAGATGCACGCCGCGGCAAGGCGCCTACCGGGGAAACCTTGCTGCAGTTGCTGGAGCGTCGGCTGGATAACGTGGTATTTCGCGCAGGTTTCGCACCAACCATCGCCGCCGCCCGTCAACTGGTGTCGCACCGACACCTGCAGTTGAATGGTAAGGTAGTCAGCATCCCCTCCATCCGCTTGAGAGTAGGGGATGAAGTCAGTCTGAAGCCAGCCAGTGCACAGATTCCTATTGTCAACGAAACACTGAAAGACATGCCCCTGATTCGCCCTGAATGGTTGAGTTGGGATGAAACACAGCGCGTTGCACGTATCGCGCACTTGCCCGCTGCAGAAGATGTGCCGTTCCCGGTAGATGTGCAGCAAGTTGTTGAGTATTACGCCAACAGACTTTAGTTCTGCTGGTCGTTCGTGGTCTCCTCTCTCGGTCGTCGTTGCTGGCGGCCGTTTTTTTTGGGTAAAAATTCCCGCTTCTCATGGCTATTCAAGGTGAATAATCAATTGTAAAATTAGGCTTGACCACCTAATTGAGAATCGTTATCATTTGTTTTATCCTGAGTTAATACTCTCAGGTTCATTTATTTCAGGTTCAAGTGAGGGTCATATGACATCGACGACATTGTTAACAGATGCACCTCGAGGGGCGGATGCCGGTGTGCAACCGTCCATGACGAACGCGAAACTGCGTCAGCTGGATAGCAAAGAGCTATTTAATGGGCAACGCGAACTGGAGATTGCACATGGCGATCAAACTTATCGCCTGCGGCTCACCCGTCAGGGCAAGCTTATTCTGACGAAGTAAAGGAGTTCGCATGAAGCCGGAAAATCCCTGCAAGCGCATTGTGCTGGCTGGTAACGACGGGTGCAGGATCTTATTCTGCGAAGAATGTAATGTGGCTGAACTCGAAGTAGGTGCGTTAAGTTTGCGGCTGGATATGCAGGCGTTTGGCACCCTGGCAGAGCTGTTGCAGGAGGGTGCTGCCAGATTGGCCATATATAATGCAGTCCAAGAAAGAAACAATGCAATGATGAATGGGGTAGGGAATGTACACTGAAATGAGGCTGGTAAAGCCTTCATTCCAACCAGCGCAGGCGCCGATCGCCATGATCCGTGGCTTGAAACCGCGTGGCGGCAATCACGGTGGGCAAGCGCCATCGCGTGCTTCCTATTCGGCCTTGCTGGCCGTGTTGCTGGCACATGCGACGATATTTGCCGCAGTGGTCTGGCTCAAGCCAGAAGAAGTGCGTATCGAACAGCCTGATACCCCGATGGTGGTGAATCTGGTGAGTGACCCCAAATCCATCACTGAAGAACCTCAGCCTGAGCCCACGCCGCCCAAGCCGGAGGTCAAGATTCAAAAGCAAAAGCCGGTCAAGCAACAAGTCAAACCCACGCCCATTCCGCAGCCTCAAGTTGCCGAGCCACAGCCTGCCGCTCCGGTTGAAGCACCGCGTGTGGTAGAAGACGTCAAGCCTAGTCCGCCGCCTCCGCCTGCCGAAATCGTGGAAAAGGCGCCTCCGCCTCCGCCCCCTGAAACGCATGAGCCAGAACTGGTCACTGGTGTAGCCTATCTATATGAGCCTGAGCGCAAATATCCGATGTTGTCCAAGCGCCTGAAAGAAGAAGGCAGGGTCAAGATGAAGGTGCGCATTTCAGCGACTGGCATTCCGGAGGATATTCAATTACTGGAACGTTCCGGATTTGAACGATTGGACAATGCGGCGGTGGATTGGCTGAAAGCAGCCCGCTTTACGCCTTATCGCAAAAATGGAAAAGCAGTCAGTGTTTACGCTATCGTGCCCATGAGCTACTCACTGCACGATTAGTGACCAGTTATTAATAGCATCATCATTATTTAGTTAAAACAAGAAGGAATATTGCATGCAAAGCGGTTATGAGTTTAATAGTCTGGCCTTTATTACCGATGGCGGCGTGGTTTCGATCACTGTTGCACTCTGTCTTTTGGTCATGTCTGTCGCCAGCTGGTATCTGATTATTGTGAAGGGGGTCCAGTCCTTGCGCCTGCGTGCAGCGTCGCGCAATTACAGTCAGCGTTTCTGGGATGCCAGCTCGCTGGAGGTCGCCATCCGTGAAAACGGTGTCTCCACCCCGATGTCGCGCCTCGCCAATCAGGCCGTCGAAGCCGCAGAACACCATCAGCGTCACGCCTCCAAGCGTCTGGCGGATGCCTGCAATCAGGATGAATTTGTCGCACGCAGCATGCGTCGTGTTATCAGCGATGAAGGGGCGCGTCTGGAAAACGGCCTGACCGTCTTGGCATCTGTCGGCAGCGTCTCACCCTTCGTTGGTCTGTTTGGTACCGTGTGGGGTATTTATCACGCGCTGGCCAGCATCAGCATGAGCGGTCAGGCGACACTGGACAAGGTAGCCGGCCCGGTAGGGGAAGCGCTGATCATGACGGCATTTGGTCTGGCAGTGGCGATTCCTGCGGTGCTGGCATACAACGCCCTGGTGCGCAGCAACCGTGTGCTGATGGCGCAACTGGATAGCTTTGCCAACGATCTGCATGTCTTGCTGACCACTGGTGCTCCACTGACCCATGGCAATACGCCAGGAGAAAGCGCACTAAAGCCCCAGAGTCACCTTAAAGAGGTGACGGCATGATAGGTTCAGGCAACGGTTTTGGCTCGGGCAGTCATTCTGCTCCCATGGCTGAGATTAACACTACGCCGCTGGTGGATGTGATGCTGGTGCTGCTGGTGATTTTCATCATCACCGCACCTTTGCTAACCCACGCTGTGCGCATTGATCTGCCGCAAGCCAGCAGCCAGCCTCTTCCAGAAAAACCCGAGTCGTTCACCATCTCGATTGATAACGCCGGACAGATATACTGGAACGATACGCCCTTAGTTGAAGGCGAACTGGTGCTCAAGCTCGAGCAGGCTTCCAAAAAAGAGCCGCAGCCTGATATCAATCTGCGTGCCGACAAGGAAACCCGCTATGAAGTCATCGCCAAAGTCATGGCAGATGCCAAGAATGCGGGCGTGCAAAAGCTGGGATTTGTTAGCGAGCCTGCTGCAAACTAGGCTTGATCCCCTATCCTCTGTTGCAACAAACCCCCGCCTGCTGGTGGGGGTTTGCTTTTGTGCTATTCACATTCGCACATAAAACGGGCTTGTTTTTTGCTAGACTAGATGACAAGTCGTCACTGTGCGCTGCGCGCCTGCTGCTATTTTGAGTGGATTTTCCTGCCAGGGAATGTCATCTCCAGATCACGGTGGGCCGTTAGCCTGTACTGAATCTCCAGATATATGACAGGAATCTAACCGCCATGATAAGTTCAAATGCGTCCCAGCCTTCCGAGTTCACCCCCACCGTTACCACTGAAAAAACCCCGATAGCACAGGCTTTACAGAACCACCTGATTTTTTCGGCATTCAAAACCAGTGCAACGGCAACGCCTCGCGACTGGTATGCCACGACGGCCCATACCGTTCGCGATCACGTGGTGGAACGCTGGGTCAAAACATCCGAGGCGTATCAGGAACGTGACCCCAAGCGTGTTTATTACCTCTCACTGGAGTTTCTGATCGGGCGCATGTTGTCCAATGCTGCCCTAAATCTGGGCATAGCACCGGAAGTGAGCGAAGGCCTGCACGCGCTGGGGCGTGATATGGAGCAGGTGGTGGAGATGGAAACCGACGCCGCACTGGGCAATGGCGGCCTGGGGCGTCTGGCCGCCTGTTTTCTCGACTCCATGGCAAGCATGGATATTCCCGGCACCGGCTATGGCATTCGCTATGAATATGGCATGTTCCGCCAATCCATCAGCCATGGTCAGCAGATAGAAAATCCCGACAACTGGCTGCGTTACGGCAATATCTGGGAGTTCCAGCGCCCTGAGAGCACCTATATCGTGCGCTTCTTTGGGCACGTGGTGGAGTTCCCCACCGAGCATGGCCTTGAACATCACTGGGTGGATTCCGAGGCCGTCGTCGCCATGGCCTATGATGTGCCGATTCCCGGTTATGGCACGGAAACCGTGAATAACCTGCGCTTGTGGTCGGCCAAGGCGACGCGCGAATTTGACCTCATGCATTTCAATGATGGCAATTACGAAAAAGCCGTGGAAGAGCGCAATGCCACTGAGAATATCTCCAAGGTGCTCTACCCGAACGACACCTCGGTGTCGGGCAAGGAGCTTCGCCTCAAGCAGCAGTATTTCTTTGTCTCCGCCTCGATTCAGGACATCTTGCGTCGCTTTCTTTCTAATCATCACGACTGGAACATGCTGCCGGAAAAGGTGGCGATTCAGTTGAATGACACGCACCCCGCGATTGCCGTGGCCGAAATGATGTATCAGCTGGTAGATGTGCACAGGCTTGAGTGGAGCCATGCCTGGAAGCTGGTGGTCAAGATTTTTGCCTATACCAATCACACGCTGATGCCGGAAGCGCTGGAGACCTGGTCAGTCGATCTGTTTGGTCGTCTGTTGCCACGCCATCTGGGCATCATCTACCAGATTAACCATGAATTCCTGCAGATGGTGAATCACCGCTTCCCTGGAGATACCGATCTGCTGAGCCGGGTCTCCATCATTGATGAAACCCACGGCCGCCGCGTGCGCATGGCACATCTGGCCGTGATCGGCAGCCATACCGTCAATGGCGTGGCGGCACTGCATAGCGAGCTGCTCAAAACCACCTTGTTTGCCGATTTCAACCGTATTTATCCCGGCAAGTTCATCAATATCACCAATGGCATTACCCCGCGCCGCTGGCTCAACCAGTGCAACCCAGGACTTACCGCCTTGCTTGCCAAGGTGATAGGCGAGGGTTTTCACAAAGACTTGAGCAAGCTGCAAGGCATCGTGCCTCTGGCCGAAGATGCCGATTTCCGCCAGGCATTCCGCGAGATCAAGTTGCAGAACAAGATCCGCCTTGCGGCCCGCATTACCAAACTCACCGGCATCAGCCTCAATCCCAACAGCTTGTTTGATGTACAGATCAAGCGCATACACGAGTACAAACGCCAGCTGCTCAACATGCTGCATGTCATCACGCTGTACAACCGTATCCGTAGTGGCAAGGCCGACAGCATTACGCCGCGCACGGTAATTTTTGGCGGCAAGGCGGCACCTGGTTACTGGATGGCCAAGCTGATTATTCGGCTGATCAATGATGTGGCTGCCATTGTGAATGACGATCCTGCCGTAGGGGACAAACTCAAGGTGGTGTTTTACCCCAACTATGAAGTCTCCGCCGCTGAGTTGCTGTTTCCCGGCAGTGATCTTTCTGAACAAATTTCCACGGCAGGCACCGAAGCCTCTGGCACTGGCAACATGAAAATGGCGCTGAATGGCGCTCTGACCATCGGTACGCTGGATGGTGCTAACGTCGAAATCAAGGAGGAGGTTGGCGACGAGAATATCTTCATCTTCGGCCTTACGACACCGGAAGTGGCCGATCTCAAGGCACGCGGCTACAACCCCTGGGATTATTACCATGGCAACGAAGAGCTGCGTCAGGTACTGGATATGATTGCCGGTGGCTTTTTCTCGGTGGATGAGCCTGACCGCTACCAGCCGATTTTTGACACCCTGCTGCACAAGGGCGATAACTACCTGCTGCTGGCCGATTACCAGAGCTATATCGATGCCCAGGATGCGGTCAGCAAGCTGTATCAGGATCAGGAAGAGTGGACACGCCGTGCCATACTCAATGTCGCGCGGGTAGGCAAATTTTCCAGTGACCGCACCATAGGCGAATACGCCAACAACATCTGGAAAGTGCATCCCATCCGCGGTTGATCATTATCAAGCCGTCATAAAACGACAGGGCGTGCAAGCTTGCACGCCCTTTCTTTTGCGGTAGACTGTGATTCCTTCATGCCCTTTATGGATGTTCATCATGTCCCGTTTGCTCACTGCCCTGACCCTGCTTGTTTTTACGCTGAATGTACACAGTGCTGACCTCAGCGCGTTGAGTAACAAGGACGCCAGCAACGGCCTCAAGGAAGCCCTGATCCAGGGCGCCGGCAAGGCTGTGGGTAAACTGGGTGCGGTGGATGGTTTCCTGAATAATCCCCAAGTGAAAATCCCCTTGCCGGATAACCTGAAGAAAGCCGAAAAAGCCATGCGCATGTTTGGCATGGGGGACGAGGCGGATGAGCTCGTGCTCAAGATGAACCGCGCCGCTGAAGCCGCCGTGCCGGAGGCCAAGACCTTGCTGGTCAATGCCGTCAAGAAAATGAGTGTGACTGACGCCAAGAACATCCTGACCGGGGGCGACGATGCCGCCACCCAGTACTTCAAGCAAACCACCTCCGGCCCCATGGCTGAGAAATTCCTGCCCATCGTTAAAAAAGCCACCGAGAATGTTGCGCTGGCCCAGCAATACAACAAGTTTGCCGAAATGGGCAGTCAGTTTGGTCTGGTGAAAAAAGATCAGGCGACGCTGGAGCAATATGTGACTCAGAAAACGCTGGATGGTGTTTACCTAATGATGGCCGAGGAAGAAAAAGCCATCCGCAAAGACCCGATGGGACAAGCCAGCAGCCTCCTTAAAAAGGTGTTTGGAGCGCTCTAATCATCTGCCAACCAAGGTGGTTGTTTATAGCCATCTTGGCTGTTCCTGCTGGCTGACTACAGCCATTAGCAACCATTTGGATAATGCTATTTATTTTAAATTGTATAATAATCAATAGATTGTGAAGCTGGTATCCATTTTGCACTAGCAGCTCTAATTCCACGAAGTTAGAGCTGACCATGCAAGTGATTGAGCAGCACGATTTAATTCAACGTTTATATCAGGATCATCAGTTGTGGCTGCAAGCCTGGCTGCGTCGAAAGCTGGGGAACCCTACCGGCGCCGCAGACTTGGCGCAGGACACTTTTCTGACCTTGCTTCTCAAGCGAGATCTGTCTGCCATACTCGAACCACGGGCTTACCTCGCGACTATCGCCCATGGCTTGATGGTCAGCCAACTGCGCCGCAATGATCTTGAGAAGGCTTATCTCGACGCGCTCATGCACGTTGCGCCTACCGAAGTGCCTTCGCCTGAAACCCGGGCCATGGTGCTCCAAACCCTCATCAAACTTGATCAAATGCTGAACGGCTTGCCCGCGCATATCCGCAACGCCTATCTGATGTTGCAGCTTGAGGGACTCACTTATCTGGAAATCAGTCAGCGTTTGGGCGTATCCACGCGCACGGTGGGCAGTTACATCAGCAAAGCACTGCTGCATTGTCTGCTTGTAAAACAGGATGCAGGATGGGTATGAAGGCCTCGGATGCCCTCGTCGCAGCCACTCGCTGGTATGCCAGGCTGGCAGATGAGCACGCAACTTCGCGAGACCGTCAGCTCTGGCAAGCCTGGCTTGATGCCAGTGCAGAGCATCGGGAGGCCTGGCGTCAGCTCGAGTCGATCAATCAGCAATTTCGTGAAATCTCCCCTGATATCGGTCTGGCAACCCTTGCCGTGCCATCGCCTTCTCGTCGCCGGGCACTCAAGCAACTGGCGGGGATTTTGGCGATTGGCATACTTGGCGCTTATGGCTGGCGCGCCCAGCCATGGCAGGAGTTACTGGCCGATTACGATACCGCGATTGGGGAGCGGCGCGAACTGGTGCTGGAAGATGGTACCCGCCTGGTGCTGAACACGGATACCACGATCAATATCGAATACAGCGCCGAGCATCGTGTTGTGCAACTTCTGCAAGGCGAGTTGCTGATTGAGACCGGCCATGCTGACCCGCAGAATCGGCCATTCAGCGTGCATACCCGCTACGGCAGAATCACCGCGCTTGGCACGCGCTACATGGTGCGCGATACCCAGGACTTCAGTCGGGTGAGCGTCTTCGAGGGGGCGGTGGCGATTCGGCCGACTGCCGGTGGTCAGGTGCGCATGACGTTATACCCTGGTCAGCGTGTGGATTTCAACGATGAGACCATGGGTGAAGTCGCAGCGGCTCGCGCCACCGATAGCGCCTGGAGCAAGGGCATGCTGGTGGCTTATGAAATGCCGCTGGGCGAGTTTATCAACGAATTGGCGCGCTATCGGCGCGGTCGCTTGCAATGTGATCCCGCGGTGCAGGCACTGCAGATTTCTGGCGCTTTCCCCCTCGATGATATTGAGTCTGTGCTTCAAACCTTGGTACGCACTCTGCCGGTAAGGGTAGAAAGTTTTACCCGGCTTTGGACGACCATCCGGCCAGCTTGAGCTAAGCGTCATCATCACACTGCAAATTTTTTTCTGGTTTATCTTCCACTTTTTTAATTTCGTTCGGCATACCAGCAAAGACTTGCTGGGAGAAAAAGCGTGCTGAACAAGTGTTGCATAAACAAAATCCATGGAAAGACCGGGTTGGGAATGTCCGGCTGGCCTTACCTGCTGGTGCTCCAACTGCTTGGCATGCCACCGCTCGCAGCTGCCGCCGAACCCATCAAAACCGGTCTGGTGCAAAAAGACTATGCCATTGCCCCGGGCAGCCTGAGCGATGCGCTACCGTCCTATGCTGCCGAGGCGGGGGTGATGCTGGGGTTTGATCCCTTGCTTACCCGCAACAAGAAAACGCAGGGTCTAAAGGGCCACTACAGTATCGAGCAAGGCTTTTCGACCCTGTTGCAGGGAAGTGGCCTGGAAGTGATTGAAGAGGGGGCCGGAAAATATAAACTTCAACGTGCTACCCCAAAAAACGACGATGCCAAGACACTGCCCGAGATGGGAGGACAGGGCGGCGTGCTCAAGCTGAAAGAGATCGAAGTACGTGCCCGACGCCTGCAGGATATTGGTCCCATGCCGGGACTTGCGCTTACCAAGGAACAAATCGCAGGCAATATTCAGAGCATTTCTGCCAAGGAAATCAAGGAAGCCAATTCGATCAGTCTGGCCGAGCTGCTCAACTCCAAGCTGCAATCCATTAACGTCAATGATTACCAGGGTAATCCTTTTCAGATGGATATCAGTTACCGCGGATTTACTGCTGGCCCGCAAATCGGCACTCCGCAGGGCTTGAGCGTGTTTTTTGACGGCATCCGCGTGAACGAAGCGTTTGGTGATGTGGTGAACTGGGACATGATTCCCATGAACGCACTATCCAGCTTTGATGTATATCCGGGCTCCAACCCTTTGTTTGGCTTAAATACCCTGGGTGGCGCCTTGTCCATGCGCACCAAAAGCGGTTTCGAGTTTCCAGGTGTTTCCGCCAATGTGCTGACCGGTTCTTATGGCCGCAAGCAGTTCCAGGGCTCAGCAGGCTGGAACAACGGTAGTATCGCCGCGTTTGGTGCGGTGAATCTTTTCCTGGAAGATGGCTGGCGCGATAACTCGCCCAGCAAGGTCAACCAGGCATTCGGTAAGCTGGAGTGGCAAGGCGACCGCCTGGGCATTACCTTGTCCTCGCTGGCCGTGGTCAACAAGCTGGTGGGCAACGGCACCGTGCCGCAAGAACTCTATCGGCAGGATACCGCCTCCGTATTCACCTCCCCGGATGAAACGAAAAATACCCTGTTTCAGACGCAGCTGGCCGCCGCGTTTGATATTACCGACCAGATCAGCCTGACCGGTCAGATTTATCACCGCACCAGCAAGCGCAACTCTACTACTGGCGACATCATCGATCAGGAAACCTTCAGCAACGCAGACAAAGAGTATCACATGTGGGGTACCCGCTTGCCTGGGGAGGGAACCGGCTTGCAGTGCGCCTATACGGATAGCAACCGTGATGGCATCCCTGACTATTTTGTCGTGTCGGAGATGAATTACATTGAGTTTATCAACAAGCTGAATAATGGTGTCACCGATTACTCTTTGCTGGAGTTCAACGGTGCTTTGCCAGCACAGTTGCAACAAGACTTGCAAACCAATTTCAGCAAAGGGGTCTGGGATGTCTTTGTCAATCCGGACACCAATGGAGTACAAACCTATAACTTCATGACCTTTGGTCAGGGCATGAATTTTTTTGACGACGATGGCAACTCCAAGTATGCATTCGCCGCCCCTGCCGCCAATGCCAACGCATGCCGCAGTTCACCTGCGGACTGGAATCAGGGCATGATCGCATCAGAACCAAGAAAGGATAGAGATGGTGCAATCGACAATAGTACGGGCGTGGTTAAAGGAACCCCTACGGCGGTGCTCACCAACTCCAACATTCAGCAGACTTCGCAGGGGATTAACCTGCAGCTGAATTTCAATTTTGACCAGCACAAGTTCATGTTCGGTGCTGCTCTGGACAAAGCAAAATCGAGTTATCTGGGCAAGTCGCGCCTCGCACTGATGGATAACCAGCGCAATGTCTACAGTGATCCCAGCCAGTTGGGTGAGGAGTTCTATGCAGGCTCCACTGATCTGACCATCAATGACTTTTTTGGAGACTCCACCACACGCAGTCTTTATTTCAGCGAGACATGGTCGCCGACGCAAAATCTGCATTTGTCGGCATCGGGGCGTTACAACACTACCCGCATAAAAAATACCCTGGCGCCCACGAAGGCGGAGCGCCGTCTCGAGGATCTGTTCTATCTCAATCGGTATTTCTATGGCGTCATTTGTCCGGGGACCGATTTGTCCGAGTGTCCTTATAGCCTGGATGGGCCGGTCAATTCAGTCGAGTACTGGAACAATCTGGTCACGCCTAATATTCGCGAGCAGTTCGGATTCAATGGCAATCTGCTGGATCGCTATGCTACCGAAAAATTTTCTTACTATTCGTTTAACCCCTCACTGGGAGTCACCTGGCAAACCCGGCCCAATCTCAATCTTTACGCAAACTGGAATCAGGGTTCGCGCGCGCCTTCCGTCGTCGAGCTGGGGTGTGCCTGGGATGGTACGCTGGTCGAAACCAGTACGGGACTTTTGCCACGCAGCCTGGCGGAAGGCCGTGGCTGCAAATTACCCAGCGCCTTGTCCGGCGATCCGTATCTGCCCCAGGTCAAAGCTCAGACCATAGAAGCGGGCGCGCGTGGTCGCTTCAAGGACTTCATCGAGTGGAACATCAGCGCCTATCGTACTGACCTGCGCAATGATATTTATCTGGTATCCGCCACCAGTGAACTGAGTTTTTTTCAGGACATTGGAGATACGCGTCGGCAGGGCATTGAGTTTGGCTTGTCAGGTGAATATGGCCGCTCGGACTTCCGGGTGAACTATTCCCTGACGGAAGCGACATTCCAGTCCTATTTCAAAATGGTCAGCGCCAACAACAGCTCGCGCACAGTGGATGTGTATTCCACCGACTACAACATGATTCAGGTAAAACCAGGCAATGTTATGCCCGGTATTCCCTTCAATAACATCAATTTCAACTGGGGTTACAAGGTCACACCAGATTTCAAGATCAATTTCAATGTGGTCGCCCATAGCGGCTCCTTCCTGCGTGGTAACGAAAACAATGCCCATACACCCAGTCAGGGACGTCAGGTCAGCTACGGCAATGTGGTCACCACCTTGCCGGATAATGATTACTCCGGCACCGCCCCTGGCTATGCCGTGGTCAACTTCAATGCCCGCTATAACCTGGGCAATGGCTGGTCGGTGCGTGCGCTGATCAACAATCTGCTGGACAAGCAGTACTACACTGCGGGTCGCCTGGGTATTTCGCCGTTTGCGCCTTCGACCATAGGCGCTATCGGGCCGGGCGGTTTCAACTACAACTCCTCGGAATGGGTGCCTACACAATTTATTTCAGCAGGTGCACCACGCGGGGTCTGGTTCTCTCTCAATTACGATTTCGACGCCTCACGCAAATATGAGCCGCCGCCTTCCAATCTTTCCATGACGGATCCAGACCGCACGCTGGAAACGCCTAGCACACTGCCCAATCAGGCAGAGATGACCCTGATGCGGCAACTGGATGACATCAAGGCCGTGCCGGTACTGCAATCCGCCCGTGGCTCGGTAGAAAAAGCAAAACAGCAGGTGACCCAGGCTCTGCAGCAGTGGCAACAGGCGATCGCCGGACAGGATTTTGAGCGCTACCTTGAACGTTACGCACCAAGCTACGCGCCGCCTGGTCGCAGTCGTAACCAGTGGGTAGAACAGCAAAAAATGGCCTTTATTGCCTCCAGTATGAAAAACGTCGAGATGCGTGATCTGGTGATTGCGTCGCAGGGCATGCGCATGGTGGCTGTGTTCAGCTGGCTGCAGGTGCGTGAAGGCATGCAATACCGCGAACGCAAGGTGATTTCATGGGAACAGCGCGATGGCGAGTGGCGCATCGTGCGCGAAAATGCCGTCCCCATGGGCCGGCAACCGCTGGCTGATGCGCAGCAACCCGGCGCCGTAACCTTGAAGCAGCCCGCCCTGGCGGCTGCCAGCAACCGCTCCGCGAAGGGAGAATACTAATGCAACGCTTTACCCTCAAGCCCTGGACTCTGCTGGCATTGCTGGCTTTCATGACCGTGCGTAGCCCGCTGTCAAATGCCGCCTGCGTTGATAATGGCGATGGCACTCATACCTGCACGGGAACTTCGACAAACACCGATCAACTTATACAGGGACAGGTGACCGTGGATAGCAGTAGCGGTGCTGCCACGCTGGAAAATACCGGGACCGACCCCAGCCTGGAGGTCTCTCCAGGTGTTTATGGAACCAACATTACGCACACCACCAGCGATGTGGGCGCGAGCGCAGCCGTGACGGCCACGGGAGGCAATGCCGTGACCATCAACAATACCGGCGCCAACATTACCCTGGATGGTGGATCCCGTGTTTATAATGCCGCTGCCTGGACCACGGACAGTAGCGGTTTGCTCTATAACAATGGGGTGTTGGCGGGTTATGCGGCTGCGATTCGTGCAGACAGCCTGTTGCCAGAACTCACTGTGACGAATACGTACGTGGATAACAAAGTGTTTTATCCTCTGACATTCGATAATGGGATACCGGCAAGAATTACGGCTACCGGCAGCTATACCGCTTCTATTCTTGCTAACAATGCCAGTACAACCCTGAATAATACGGGTGTGGTTGCTGGCAGCATGGTGACTTATGGCGGCGCTAGCATGCTGGCACCCTCCTTGCTCGACGGTACACAATATGCCACCGTGCTGGAAGCAGGTAAGACAGTCCTCAATATTTCAAGTTATGGCGCGTTGGTCGGCGATGTCATGGTGGTTGACCGTAATCCGCTGCTTACTCAGGCCCAGACGGATGACAGTAGTCTGGTCGTGGCGTATTCGGCGACAGATGTCGGTCCGCGTGATAGCGAGATACATCTTGATCAGGGCAGTATCTACGGGAGTCTTTATCTGGGGTCGGGCCGGCATGAGGTCAACATGACCAACAGCTCAATCACTGGCGGTATCTATGTTGATCAGCGGGATTCTCAGGTCATCGACGTGAGTGGGGGTGTCGCGAGCACCCTTTATAACGTCCATGGCGATCGCAATTTTACCTTGAACTCGACGACGACAATTTCGGGTGGCAACTTGGGTAATGTGGTGATCAACGATGTGGCCGGGGCAAACAATACCGTTAACTTTGCCGGATACATGAATTACATGACGACCTCGGTCTCGGCCAATGGATTAGGCAATAACATCTACAACTTCAATTGTTATGAAGCCAACAACTTTACCTATCCGGATACGGTGGTTACCAACCCTTCCTGTGGACTGGCTGGCAGTGTGAGCGGGTTCAGCGAAGTTAACCTGAGTGGCGGATTTACCGCGCTTTATACCACGCTGAATGTCAGCGGCGATATCACCATCGATAGCCGGACACTGCTTGACAGCACTGCCACCCTGACGGCTGCTAATGTCGTGGTCGGACAAACCGGCAAGCTGGAGGCTAGTGGTATCACTGTCGGCATCAATAACGAGATCGGCAATATTATCGGTAACCTTGTGAATTATGGGACGGTCAATATTGGCGATGCCACCTTCAATGTGAGCGGTAATATCAGCATGATGGCCGGTTCATACTTTGTCATGGCGATTGGCCCCAACCAGACGGGGCTGCTAATTGCTGGTGGAAGTACCACATTTGACAGCAACTCCATTATTGCTCCGCGGCTTACCCGCTATTCACGCGCGGTGCGCGATGGCGATACCTTTGTCGTGGCGAACAATGCCAGCGGATTACCACAAGTAGACAATACCAATGGTTTCCTGCAGTGGGATGTCAGCCTGAGCGGGACCGATCTCTTGCTGATTGCTGACGTTGGTGTGCCCGCCTCCATGCGCGCCAAGGTGTCTGAAGCGGCAATCCGGGCGGTGGACAGTCTGTTCCAATATAAAGGGGATGCGCAGTTGCCCACCGACCTGCAAAAGCAGTTGTTATCACTGCGCGATGATAATGCTGCCTCGGCCGCCGAGCGCTTGCGTCCTGAGATCCATGATGGCGCTTTGCGCACGGTGATGAGTAACAGCGACAAGGTATTTGGCATGTTGAATACCCGGCTGGTGGATACCTACCTGAGCAAAAACCAAGGCATGGCTTCGCGCGAGACGCAGGAAATTCTACCCGGCAAGGGTCTCTGGGTGCAGGGTTTTGGTGATCGTGGCATTCAGAAAAGCCAGCAGGGTATTGATGGCTACAATGTTTCTTCGGCCGGGATGGCATTTGGTCTGGATCGGGAATGGGACGGCGATGATAGCCTGCGTGTGGGGGCGGCTGCGGGTTATGCGCGCAGCAATATCACCAATAGCGGGTATACCGTCAACAACCGCAACGACATCAATAGCTTCATGGCAGCCGCCTATGCGGCCAAAACCTGGGATGGCATGTATCTCAATACAATGCTGGGTGCTGGTCTGCACACTTACCAGACACGCCGCCAGTTGATCAATCATACGGCGACAGGCCGCCATGACAGTTGGCAATATTCGGCGCGGATGGAAGCTGGCTGGCCCATGTTGTGGCGGGATGACGTCACGCTGATTCCAATGGCATCGTTGGCTTACAGCCATATCCGCGAAAGTGCTTATGAAGAGAATGGCAAGTTTTCGCGCATGATCGTAGATACATCACGTCCTGACATCGCAGAACCCATTCCGGTTTATGTGAATGGCATGCCGCAGTATGCGCTGGATAGCTCGCCAATCAATCTGGCGGTGGACGCGCGCAGTTTTGATTCCTTTCGCGGTGGTGTGGGTGGCAAGGCCATATACAGCCTGCAGCAGAAAGACTGGTCTGCCGAGATCGAGTTGAGAGCGCTTTACCAGCATGAGTTTGGCGATCTGGCGCAGGATGTCACATCACGTTTTCTGTTCAGCAATACCCGCTTCGTCAGCCCAGGCCTGAAGCCTGATCGCAATATGTATGCGCTGGGGGCCACAGTACGCCTGACGGGAGATGATGAGCGGGATCAGCTAACATTATTGACCAGTTACGATGCCGATATTCGGGATGCCTATTTTGGCCAGACCATGAGCCTGGCCCTGCGATATGACTTTGATCAGGGCCCGCGTTACCAGCGCCGTGCCGAGTTCGCCCTGCAACGTCAAAAATTGCGGGACCCTGTGCTTAGTCATGTGCAGGCGACGGATCAGGATATTGCGGGCCTGCATAAAGCCATGCAGCCGGTGGAAAGCGCTGCCGAGCACCTTTCTCCTCAGGAAAAGGCGCGCCGTCAGGCAATTGAAGCTACCCTGCAGACCTGGATGGTGGCAATGGCCAACCGCAACCTCGATACCTATTTCAGTACCTATGCCGCTGATTTTGCGGTGAGCGATGGCCTGACAAGGCAGCAATGGGAGCGCCAACGCCGGATGGAGTTATCCAGGGATGGCGTGATGCAGGTGCGTATGGCGGATTTGAGTATTGAACCCAATGGTGAACGCATGCTGGCACTATTTACGCAAACGCGGCAGGAGAACGGCCATGACGAGGCCGTGCAAAAAGTGGTGGATCTGGAGCAGCGCGGAGGCCGTTGGCTGATTGTGCGCGAAGACAGCATTCCACTGAACGAGTAATCCATGATGGGCGTCTGGCAGCTCTGGCGTCGCATGCGATTTCACTCGACGCGGGTGGCCATCGTGTTGTTGTTCGTAGCTTGCTTGCTGGTGGAAATGGGATTGTTGCTGATGCTGGTGATGGACTAGCAGCAGATGAAAAGGCGGCAGCCAGACTGCCGCCTTGCGGCAGATTACAAGACAGCCAATGCTGCGTCGTAATCAGGTTCATTGGCGATCTCGGAAACGAGTTCGCTATGCAAAACCTTGTTGTTTTCATCCAGCACGACCACGGCACGGGCGGTGAGGCCAGCCAGGCTGCTGTCGGCGATTTGCACGCCGTAGTCTTTGGAAAACTTGGCGGTGTCACGGAAGGTGGACAGGGTCACCACATTTTCCAGACCTTCAGCACCGCAGAAACGGCTTTGTGCGAAAGGCAGGTCAGCGGAGATGCAGAGCACGGCGGTATTGGGCACTTCAGCGGCGCGCTTGTTGAAGGTGCGAACCGAGGTGGCGCAAGTAGGTGTGTCTACACTTGGGAAAATGTTCAATACTTTGCGCTTGCCGGCGTAGTCAGCCAGGGATTGCAATTCGCGCTTGGCGTTGGCCAATTGAAAGTCAGGAGCGGTCTGGCCGACTTTTGGGAAGTCGCCAGCGATGGTTACCGGGTTGCCTTTAAGCGTTACTGTGCTGGTCATGGATAATGTCCTTGTTAGAAATTGAGGGCGGGATTGCCAATCAGAAAGCGTGTGAGGCTAATGGTTCCACTTGGACTGAGGGTTCCAGCCTGGCGTCCTGCCGTTGCAGGATCATGCGTATGGGATTTTAGAAAACTGCCTTCAGTTCACGCTTTCTTGCACTGTACCGCCCCTGCGTGAAGGGCGGATGAAAGATGATACACCAGCAGTGACCACGATCAGGACGATAAATTCTCGCTGAGGTAGCCTATGGTCATGGTCTGGTTGTGCAGCACGCTGTCCGAGGTGTTGGGGCGTGGAGCAAACTCACCATAGGAATAAAATCCGGTGAGCGTGGTTTGCGGGCCGAGGATGGTTTTGATCGCCGCGATCTCATCCGCCGTCTGCTCGTTCATCACGCCTTTGCGCCCCACACAGCTCACGCAGAGGGCCAGCCCCGGCTGCGTATTGTTAAGCGATTGCAGGTTGCCGGTGACGAGCCGGGCGGCTTCGCTCGCGCCTTCCACCAGGCGGTCATGATTGGTCTGGCACAGGCGCACGATTTCGCCTTCTTCCACATTGCCGGCAAAGGTCAGGCTGTTGCGCGCTGTATCAATGGCGAGCAGGGTGCGGATTTTTTCCACCTCGCGCTTGCCTTCCTCGACGATGGCAAACGGGAACTTGAGACCGGTGCCGGGCAAGCCCTTGGCGTAATGCTCGCCGATGTACATGCGGTAGAGCGGCAAGGCAGGTTTGCCGTCCATTTCGTACACCACGTTTTTTTCGGATTTGGTGATCTTGCGTGGCGGGCCGTAAGGCTTCCAGCCGCCCAGGGCGCCACTGGCGGTAATCAGGCTGTCGCCATAGAGGCCCACCGCAATCACCAGGTTATCGGAAATGACGCTATTGCAGATTTGCAGGGTATTTTCAAAGGCCGCATTGTCGCCTGCCATGCCGCCTACAATCGGGATATCGCCCAGCACGCTCTGGAAGCCCTGCAGCAATTCGGAGCCATTGACATGCAAGCCATCGGAGAACAGCAGCACAGTGCGCAGTTCCGGGGTTTGCAGTTGCTTGGCGAGATTGGTGGCGACTTCAAACGAGCTTTGCATGTTGTTCATGCGGGTGTGTACGACACGTTGCTCGGTTTTATTCCACTGGATGGCGGTGATCTGCAGGCTATCGTCGAATACGCCGCTACCATGTATCTCGCCGGACGTTGTGCAGCCGACGATCTGGGCGGCGGGGTAGCGGTCACGCAGGATATTTTGCAGCTTGTTTTCGCTGAAGCGACGCACCGAGCCGAATACCAGCACCAGGTCGGCAGTGAGTAGCGGGGGATTCGCCGCCAGCTCTTTCAGTGTCATTCTGGCGGTCAGTGATTCCTGTCTTATCTGCATTGTTCCCTTCCCGTGAGCCTCCTTCTGTGAGAGGTCTTTCATCTTGATGGATGCGGCGCGGTCATGTTGACTGCAAGCTTGCGATATTTAACCTGTTTGACACTGGAATGACAACAGAATGTGACCGGCTGCGTCAGCACGAGTCTTGCACCATCGTGAATTCTGGATAGAATGATGTGAGTGCATGGCCTCCCGCCGTGCACGGCAAAAGTGCACTACACAATAAAAGGGGATGCAGGTGGGGGAAACCAGTTTAGCAGGCGTGAAAGTCATGGTGATCGATGACAGCAACACCATACGCCGCAGTGCCGAGCTTTTTCTCAAGCAGTCTGGCTGCGAAGTGATCCTGGCCGAAGATGGCTTTGAAGCCTTGTCCAAGATTGCCAACTATCATCCCGACCTCATCTTTGTCGATATCATGATGCCGCGGCTCGATGGCTATCAAACGTGTACCCTGATCAAACGCAACCCGCGTTACAAAGCCACGCCCGTGGTCATGCTATCCAGCAAGGATGGCCTGTTTGACCGGGCGCGCGGCCGCATGGCGGGCTCAGACCAATACCTTACCAAGCCCTTCACCCAGGAGTCTCTGCTGCACGCGGTGACCAATCACGCCCGCGTGGAAACGGACGAGGAATAGGCATGGCGATTCAAAAAATCCTGGTCGTGGATGATTCCTTTACCGATCGTTTTTATCTGACGGAGCTGCTGGTGGATGCCGGCTTTACCGTCATGACTGCCGAAAATGGCGAAGAATGCCTGGAAAAGGTCGCGGCCGAAGCGCCCGATCTGGTACTGATGGATGTGGTGATGCCAGGCCTCAATGGCTTTCAGGCCACGCGCGCACTCTCCAAAAACCCGCTCACGGCGCATATCCCTGTCATCATGTGCACCGGCAAGGAACAGGCGACCGATCGCCTGTGGGCCTTGCGGCAGGGCGCCAAGGATTGCGCCATCAAGCCAGTCCAGCTGGACGAGTTGCTGAACAAGATACGGGCCCTGGAAAATGGCCAGACTTAACCTGCACGAATACCAGCAGGATATTCTGGCCCGCCTGCAAGAGGTGACCGCCAACGCGGGCAGCACCAGCAGCTCGCGCCTGGGGGTGGAAGTCGGCGGACAACATTGGCTGATCAACCTGCGCGATATCAGCGAGGTGCTGCCAGTGCCGGACATCAGCCCGGTGCCGCTGACGCGCAGTTGGTTTCTGGGCATGGCCAACGTGCGCGGTAATCTTTACGGAGTAACGGATCTGGCGGCGTTCATGGGTGGGCCATTCACGTCAATGACCGCCCAAAGCCGCATATTGCTGGTGCATGAGCGTTATCAGGTGAATGCCGCCTTGCTGATTGACCGCCTGGTGGGTTTGCGTACGCTTGAAAGCATGACCTTGCAGACGCCTGAACCAGGCGAGGCTGATGCCCATGGCGAGCATTACAAAGATGAGCATGGCCAGGTCTGGCAAGTGCTGGCGCTGGAGAGCTTGCTGACGGGCAGCGAATTCATGCAGGTGGCTGCCTAGGCCAGGATGATATTCCGGTCGCTTGCCCAATTCAGTGGAAGCGCGGGTCAGGTGGCGCAAGTGACATGCCGTACAGAATTTACCTTGAGCCTTACCAGGCTTGAGGCCGGAACATACAAAGGGGTGATATGGCATTGAATGCAGCAAAAAAGGGAAACACACCGTCACTGCTGGCGCGCTTGCGCTCCGGGGTGAAGTCCGCATTGACAGGGCAGGGAGACAGCTCGGCCTCGGGTATTCCCAAGACCTTGCTGGTGTTCTTTCTGATTGCCGCCGCCGTGGCCTTGCTCAATCTGCTGTTCAACATCACTCAGGTGGAGCGCGATAACCGTTTTTCCATACTCTCGGGAGATGTGCAGGTGTTTGTGCAGCAGGCTGCGCGTGATGCCGTACTGGCAACGCATAGTCGTGAAGCTGCCAGCGTGCGGCTGGTGAATGTCATGGGCAGTGTGGAGAGCGACCTCAAGCAGATGCGCAAGCTGGAAGCCGACACGCTCTTCCGCGGGCAGGACGTGGTTCCCGCCCTTAACAAGCTGGAGGCCTCCTGGCAGCAACTGCACAATGCGCTTAAAACGCTGAGTCCTGGTGCGCTGGCAGAGGATGCCAACAAGGCCCAGCTGATCAGTATCGTCAACACCAGTGATGAGATTGTCGCCACTGCCCGCCGCATGGTCGATCAATACAAGCAGCAAGGGCGCGCCAACCTGTTCCTGATTCTCTCCGTGTTATCCGGACTGCTGGCCTTGCTGATGCTGATTGTGGTGGGCTATCGCCAGGTGCTCTCAGCACGCCGGCAGTTCCTGGAGATCGAACAGACCAACCTCGGCAACCAGGAAGCCATTCTGCACTTGCTGGATGAGATGGGTGATCTCGCTGACGGAGACCTGACGGTCAAGGCGCAAGTCTCGGAAAACATCACTGGCGCGATTGCCGATTCCATCAACTACACCATCGACAGCCTGCGTGACCTGGTCGCCGAGATCAACCGCGCGACCGAGCAGGTGAACCAGGCGACGGCGCAAACCCGTACCACCTCTGATTACCTGTTGAAAGCGACCGAGGAACAGTCCAAGCAGATTGGCGAAACCAGTGACGCCATCAACAACATGACCCGCTCCATCCTGCATGTATCCAGCAACGCTGGCCAGGCATCACAAGTGGCGCAACGTTCGCTGCAAGCGGCGACCCAGGGTGCCAAAGCGGTGCAGAACACCATCTCCGGCATGAACGAAATCCGCACGCAGATTCAGGAAACCTCCAAGCGCATCAAGCGCCTGGGCGAAAGCTCGCAGGAAATTAGCGAAATCGTGGAGCTGATTTCCGACATTACCGAGCAGACCAACATTCTGGCGCTGAACGCCGCCATTCAGGCCGCATCGGCGGGTGAAGCCGGACGTGGCTTCACCGTGGTGGCGGAAGAAGTGCAACGCCTGGCGGAGCGCTCATCGGAAGCAACCAAGCAGATCAGCGCGATTGTGAAAACCATTCAGACCGATACCAATAGTGCCGTGGTGGCGATGGAAAAAAGCACCGAGGGGGTGGTCGATGGGGCGCGCCTGTCGGATGCTGCCGGTCAGGCGCTGAATGAAATTGAAACGGTGAGTACCAACCTGGCACGCCTGATCCAGGCGATTTCCGAAGCGACCGTGGCGCAGACCGAAGTAGCGTCTACCGTGAGCCGCAACATGCAGAAGATCCAGAACATCACCTCGCAAACCACGGAGGGCACCAAGCTGACCGCGCAATCGGTAGAACAGCTTGCCACGCTGGCCGAAGAACTCCGTGCCTCGGTGGCCGGCTTCAAGTTGTCCTGATGGTCGAGCCGCACAGGAGCTAGCCGTGGTTGACGATTTCGACATAGGGCCTCTTAACTGGGTCAAGGGTGAGATAGACCAGGCGCTGAAAAGCGTGCTGGAGAATCTGGCCACCTTGCAGCAAAGCCCGGAAGATGCCGCCAGCCTGAAGTTCTCCCAAACCCATCTCTACCAGGTGAGCGGTGCGCTCGACATGGTCGGGCTGGAGGGGTGCAAACGCTTCTGTGCCGAGATCGAGCATGTGGCCGCGGCCCTGCAAAAGGGCGAGATTGCCATGCGCCCCGCCGCACTGGAGGCCATGATTAACGCCGTCCAGGCCCTGAGTCGTTATCTGCAGGCGCTGGTGGATGGAGCGTCGGATCGCCCCTTGTTATTATTTCCCGCCTTTGCCGCACTGCAAGCCCTGCACGGTGAAGAAGCCGAAGAAAGCGAACTGTTTTTCCCCGATACCGATGTACGTGCTCCGCGTGATTTACCCACGCAAGCGTTGCCTGATGAGGTGCTGGCTGGTTTTCTGGCCGAGCAGCGCTCTGCATTCCAGAAAGGCCTGCTGACCTGGCTGAAATCGCAAGGTGCCGAAGGTCAGGACATCCTGCGTGGCGCGCTGCAGCAAGTGCAGCAGGTTCAAAAGCAGGGCGGCCAGAAAACCCTGTGGTGGGTCGCCAGCGTGTTTGTCGATATCCTGCAGCAGCCGGAGCATGTGGCGAATGCCAGTATCAAGAAGCTTTGCCGCCGCATCGACCAGCAACTGCGCAGTCTGTATGACGGTGCTACCCGCGCCAGTGGCAATCTCTTGCGTGACCTCTTGTATTTCATCGCCATCAGCCCGGCCGAGACCGATGCCCTGCAGCAGGTGCAGGCGGCATTTGAGCTGCAGGCCTATCTGCCAGAGCCGCCACGCACGCCGCAGGATGTCAAAGTCGAGAGCGAAGACCGCGAGCTCGCCAAGCGCATGCTCGCCTTGTTGCGCGCCTTGCAGGACGCCTGGGCCGCTTATGAGGAATACAAATTCAAGGCGCTGCTGGAGCAATTCAGCATCCAGCTGCGCGACAGCCTGGTCAAGCAGACGTTTCGCTACGACAGCCTGAATGCCTTGCTGCAAGCCTTGCAGCGCATGAATATGCGCGTGCTGGCAGGCGCGGATGTCGTCAGCAATTCTGCCATGCTGGAGGTCGCCTCCACCCTGGCGCTGCTCGAAGAGACGTTCCATCATTATGTGGACTTGAGCGATGCGCTGATCCAGCGTCAGCATCAGCAGGCTGCCCGCCTGCAGGAGCTGGCCGAGGGGCGTCAGCCCACACCAGGTGCCGATCTCAGCGGAACGCCGCTCTCGGCGGACTTGCTGGCGACCATGGGCAAGCATATCCACCAGGTGCTGGAAACCATTGAGCCCTTGCTGGATGGCTATTTCCGCAAACCGGATCAACGTGATGCCGTACTGCAATGTCAGCCACTGTTGACGCAGGTTACCGGTGCGTTTGATTTGCTGGATCTCACGCTGCCCGCCACCTTGTCGCGCTTCACCGAGGCTACCCTCGAAAGCTTGCAGCATGATGCGGTTGCGCCTTCTACCGGGATTTTCGAGGCGCTGGCCGAAGCGCTGAGCGCCATGGATTTTTATGTCAGCGGCTTCCCGCGCTTGCGCCCCGAGGCCGAGACCGCCATGCGCGTAGCACTGGAAATGCTGCAGGCCCAGATGTCGCCCGATGCGCTGGCTGACGACGCGGAAGAGGACATGCATGCGCTGGTGGAAGACCATGTGCCTACGTTGCAGGAAAGTTTTGCTGCCGCTAACGAGGCTGCCGCCAGTGCCGTAGTGGAAGAAGAAACGCCTGAACCCGAGCCTGCGCTGATGCCGGATCGTGCCCACGATGCCGAGCTGCTGGATGTATTCCTGACCGAATCCGAAGAAGTGCTCGCCAGTATTGCACAACAGCAGCAAGCCTTGCGCGTCAATGCTACCGACCGTCGCGCCATGGTGGATCTGCGGCGCGGCTTTCATACGCTGAAAGGCAGTGGCCGCACCATTGGCCTCGTCAATCTGGGCGAAGTCGGCTGGGCGGTGGAAAAACTGCTGAATCGCGTGATAGATAGCCGCGTGGTGCCTAGCCCCAATCAGCTGGCGTTTGCCGAATCCGCCGCCAGCGCCTTTGCCGGGTGGGCGGATACCCTGCGTCAGAGCGCCGAAGTCACCATAGACCCGGCCCCCTGGCTTGCCCAGGCGGCCGAACTCGAAGATGAATGCGCCAGCCAGCCCGGCCTCAGCAGCGCAGCCGAGGTCATCATCGGCGGCACTCGCAAGCTCAGCCGTGCGCTGTTCGATATTTTCATGGGCGAAGCCAACCAGCACCTCGCCATGCTGCAGGCTTGGGTCGATGGGCTGGGCGAAAAGGACGAAGCTCCACCCGAGGCCAGCCGCCGTGCCGCCCATACGCTGGCCAGCAATGCAGGCACCGCCGGCTTCAAGGCCATTGCGGATCTCGCCCGTGCCCTGGAGCATTGGCTGGATGTACAGGGCGCCGAATGGACGCCGCAACAGCGCAAGCTGGCCGACAACGTTGTTTCGGTGCTGGCCGATATGCTGCGCAAGGCAGGTCAGTTCCGTCAGCCACGCCAGAACATGGGCCTGCTCGCCGCCCTGCGCGAGGCTGTTGAAGCGGCCAATGCACCAGCCGCAGCCGATGCGGACCTGGCAGAAGTTATGCAAGCCGAGGTCGTGGAGGATGTCGAAACCGAGGCGCAAACCGTCGGTGATGACATTGAGACAGAAGCATCAGTATCCGATGTGGCGGCGGTTGCCGCGGAGTTTGATGCCACAGAGATTGCTGAAGAAGAAGCAGAGGCTGAAGAGGAACCAGAGCAAAGCGCGACTGAAGATCAGTCGGACTCTGGCCCGTCCGATGTAGCGATGAGTGCAGCGGCTAAAGTGATCGAACTCTTCAAGGATATTGATTTCGGGCCAGAGCCAGAGCCAGAGCCAGAGCCAGAGCCAGAGCCAGAGCCAGAGCCAGAGCCAGAGCCAGAGCCAGAGCCAGAGCCAGAGCCAGAGCCAGAGCCAGAGCCAGAGCCAGAGCCAGAGCCAGAGCCAGAGCCAGAGCCAGAGCCAGAGCCAGAGCCAGAGCCAGAGCCAGAGCTGTCTATTGAAAGCGAGTTACATGGCATCTTCATGATCGAAGCGCATGAGCTGGTGCCGCGCATCGGTTCCGAATTGCGCGCCTGGCGGCACGCGCCTGAGGTCAATGAGCATCCCGAAGAGCTGCAGCGCGCGCTGCATACCTTGAAGGGCAGTGCACGCATGGCAGGCCAGATGGCCCTGGCCGATGTGGTGCACGATATGGAAGACACCATCGTGCGTGCCCGCAAGCAGGATGGGCAGGCGCTGGATTTTGAGCATTTGTTCAATGATCTTGACCAGATCGGCAGTCTGCTGGAAGCTGCCGAGCAAGGTCCGGTGGCGGCCGATGCGCCTCCAGTGGCCCCCGGCATGCCTGCCGAGCGACAGGCGCAATACCTGCGCTTGCGTGGGGATGTGCTGGACCGGCTGATCAACGAAGCCGGGGAAATCAGTATTGCCCGTTCGCGCATGGAGCGCGAGATGCTGGCATTCAAGCAGTATTCGCAGGATCTGACCGAGAGTGTGGCGCGGTTGCGCAACCAGTTGCGTGAAATGGAAATCGAGGCCGAGAGCCAGATGCAGTCGCGCATGGCGCATTTGCAGGAAACCAGCGAAACCTTTGATCCGCTGGAATTTGACCGCTTTACCCGTCTGCAGGAACTGACCCGCATGATGGCGGAAAGCGTGAACGACGTTTCCACCATACAGCACGGTCTGCTTGGCAATCTGGGCGAGACCGAATCTGCGCTGCAGCAGCAGGCGCGCATGAACCGCGAGCTGCAATATGGCCTCATGGATGTGCGCATGGTGCCGTTTTCCATGATCAGCGAGCGGCTGCAACGCATTGTGCGGCAGACAGCCCGTACGCTGGGCAAGCCCGCCGAATTGCTGATTGAGGGTGAAACGGTACAGATTGACCGCACCGTGCTGGACAAGATAGGGGCGCCTCTGGAGCACCTGTTGCGCAACGCGATTGCGCATGGCCTGGAGTCCGTGGCAGAGCGCAGGGCGACCGGCAAGCCCGAGGCGGGCACCATACGCTTGCACGTCAAGAGTGAAAACGATGAAATCACCCTCACCGTGACCGACGACGGCGCGGGCATTCCGCTGGCGCAAGTACGGAAAAAAGCCATAGAGCGCGGTTTGCTGGTGGCGGATCAAAAGCTTAGCGATGCGGCCTTGCTGGCGGTGATTTTTGAGCCTGGATTCTCCACCGCCGATAACGTCACGCAGATTGCCGGCCGAGGCGTGGGGCTGGATTCCGTGCGCAGTGATATTACCGGTCTGGGCGGGCGTATTGATATCGCCAATCAGGCTGGACAGGGGGCCACATTCAGTATTTACCTGCCGGTAACACTATCAGTGGCGCAGGTGGTGATGGTGCGTGCTGGCGAGCATGTGTTTGCCTTGCCTGCGGTGATGGTGGAGCAAGTGCAGAAACTGAAGCCCGATGCGCTGACCCAAGCCAGGGCCGAGGGGCAGCTCACCTGGGCTGAGCAGTCCTACGGTCTCTATTACCTCGCGCAGCTGATTGGCGACAACGCGACACAGCCGCAAGACCAGCGCTATACGCCGGTAATTTTGCTGCGCAGCGGCAGTTACCACATTGCGCTGCATGTGGACGAAGTGCTCGGCAATGCCGAAGTGGTGATGAAGCCGATTGGTCCGCAACTGGCGCGGGTGCCGGGCATGGCCGGAGCCAGTGTGATGGGCGATGGCAATATCGTGCTCATCATCAACCCGGTGCAGCTTGCCAACCGCGAAGCGCTGGCCGTCGGCAGCGTGCAGGTGGTGAATGTGGATGCCGTGCCGCCACGTGCCCCCGAGATCATGGTGGTGGATGACTCGCTCACCATGCGCAAGGTGCTGAGCCGCCTGCTGGAACGCGAAGGCTATCGCGTGGTGGTCGCCAAGGACGGCATGGATGCGTTGCAGCTGCTGCAGGATAGCCTGCCCGACCTGATCCTGAGTGACATTGAAATGCCGCGCATGGATGGCTTTGAACTGGTGCGCAATATCCGTGGTGATAGCCGCACAGCCAATATTCCGCTGTTGATCATCAGCTCGCGCACTGCAGAGAAGCACCGTAGCCTTGCGCGCGAATTAGGCGTGAATGCCTATCTTGGCAAACCCGTGCAGGATGACGAGTTGCTCGCGCAAGTGAAAGTCCTGCTGGACGCTCAGTAACGGAACGGTGCCCGAGGGCACCCGCGCATGCGTCCGCAGGCTGCCCTCGGCGCTGCTTTGCGATAAGCTGGCCTCCAGCGCCCCCGCAAAGCGGCTCAAAGTCAAGTCGGATCTCGCGCTTTTTGTGCATGCCCAGGGCGGAAAAAGCGCCCCGAATCGGGTAAAATTAACCCCATGTCACAACCCACTTTCATACACCTGCGTTGCCACAGTGAATACTCTGTGGTGGATGGCACGGTGCGCATTGGCGACTACGTCAAGGCCGCCGCCGCTGACCGCATGCCAGCGCTGGCGCTGACCGATCTCAGCAATCTTTTTGGTGCCGTCAAGTTTTACAAATCTGCTCGTGGCAAAGGCCTGAAGCCCGTGCTGGGCTGCGATCTGTGGCTGGAAAATGAAACCAACCGCGATCAGCCTTATCGATTGCTGCTGCTGTGCCAGACGCACGCAGGTTATCTCAAGTTATGTGAATTGCTCAGCCGCGCCTATCTGGAAAACCAGCATCGCGGTCGCGCCGAAATCAAGCGTCAGTGGCTGGTGGAAGCAGGCGGCGAAGGCCTGATCATGCTGTCTGGCGCCATGGCGGGCGATGTTGGTCAGGCGATATTGCAGGGTAACCAGCAGGCGGCGCTGGTTCTGGCCCAGCAATGGGCAGCGCTATTCCCCAACCGTTTTTATATCGAGCTGCAACGCGCAGGCCATGCCCAGCAGGAGTTTTACATCAGCCGCGGGCTGGCGCTGGCTGGTGAGCTGGATCTGCCGGTGGTGGCGACGCACCCCGTGCAATTCATGGAGGCGGATGACTTCAAGGCACACGAGGCCCGCGTCTGTATTGCCGAAGGTTATGTGCTGGCCGATAACCGTCGCCCCAAGCATTTCACACCCGAACAGTTTTTCAAGACCCAGACGGAGATGGCGGCGCTGTTTGCCGATGTGCCGCAGGCGCTGGCCAATAGTGTGGAAATCGCCAAGCGCTGCAATCTGACATTGACGCTGGGGAAAAACTATCTGCCGCAATTCCCGACACCGAATGGCGAGAGCCTGGACGACTATCTGGTCGTGCAGGCCAAGCTGGGGCTGGAGAAGCGCCTGCAGGTGCTGTATCCGGATGAAGCCGTGCGCGATGCCAAGCGGCCTGTCTACCTCACCCGCCTGGAGTTCGAGACCAATATCATCATCCAGATGGGGTTCCCTGGCTATTTCCTTATCGTGGCCGACTTCATCAACTGGGCCAAGAACAATGGCGTGCCAGTGGGGCCAGGCCGGGGTTCCGGTGCGGGCTCGGTGGTGGCCTACAGCCTGGGTATTACCGATCTGGATCCACTGCAATACGCCTTGCTGTTTGAGCGCTTCCTGAATCCTGAGCGGGTTTCCATGCCCGACTTCGATATCGACTTCTGCCAGGAAGGCCGCGATCGCGTCATTGATTACGTGAAGCATAAATACGGTCTGGCATCGGTATCGCAAATCGCCACCTTCGGGACGATGGCCGCCAAGGCCGTGATCCGTGATGTAGGGCGCGTGCTGGATCTGCCGTTCAACTTTGTGGATGGCATTGCCAAGCTGATTCCCAATGAGCTGGGCATTACCTTGTCCGATGCGCTGGAAAAAGAGCCGCAACTCAAGGAGCGGCGCGAGCAAGAAGAAGAGGTCAACGAGCTGCTGGAGCTGGCGCTCAGGCTGGAAGGCTTGACCCGCAATATTGGCATGCACGCTGGCGGGGTGCTGATCTCGCCCGGCAAGATTTCGGATTTTTCGCCTATCTATTGCCAGCAAAATGGCGAAAGCCTGGTCAGCCAGTACGACAAGGATGACGTGGAAGCCGTTGGCCTGGTGAAGTTCGACTTTCTGGGCTTGCGCACGCTGACCATTCTGGCGATGGCGCTGGAGAATGCCAATGCCCAGCGCGCGCTTAAGGAGCTGCCTCCGCTCGATTTTGAGACCTTGCCGATCAACGACAAGCCGACCTACCAGCTGTTGAAGTCTGCCAATACCACGGCGGTGTTCCAGCTGGAATCGCGCGGCATGAAGGACATGCTGAAGCAGGCCAAGCCGGACTGCTTTGAGGACATTATCGCCCTAGTGGCGCTGTATCGTCCGGGCCCGATGGACCTGATCCCCGATTTCTGCCGCCGCAAGCACGGCCAGCAGCGTGTGGAGTATCCGCACCCGGCCACCGAGCCCATCCTGAAAGAAACCTACGGCATCATGGTGTATCAGGAGCAGGTGATGCAGATTGCCCAGGTGGTGGCGGGGTACAGCCTCGGCGGCGCCGACTTGCTACGCCGCGCCATGGGTAAAAAGAAAAAAGAGGAAATGGACGCGCAGCGTGCCGTTTTTGTTGAAGGTGCAGTGAAGAACGGCACGCCGGAAAAGCAGGCGGCCGAGCTGTTTGATCTGATGGAAAAGTTTGCCAGCTACGGCTTCAACAAGTCGCACGCGGCAGCTTACGCCCTGGTGGCGTACCACACGGCTTACCTCAAGGCACATTACCCGGCCGCCTTCCTCGCGGCCACCATGTCGGCGGACATGAACAACACCGACAGCGTGCACATCTTTTACGATGATTGCGCGGCGAATGGCGTGGAAGTGTTGGCGCCGGATATCAACCAGAGTGAATTCCGTTTCAAGCCGATCAGCGACAAGCAGGTGCTGTATGGTCTGGGTGCCGTTAAAGGCACCGGCTGGGCAGCGATTGAGGTGATCCTCGCCGCACGCGAAGCCGAGGGGCCATTCAAGGATCTGTTCGATTTCTGCCGCCGTCTGGATCTGCGCAAGGTCAATCGCCGTGTGATCGAGTCGCTGATCCGCGCTGGCGCATTCGACAAGCTGGAACCCAATCGCGCGGCCTTGCTGGCTGGCGTCAGCCTTGCCATCAGCGCGGCAGAGCAGAGCGGTGCGGCCAGCGGGCAGGATAGTCTGTTTGGCGAAATGTCGGACAGCGTGGCGCACACCCTGCCCAAGGTGAATGCATGGAGCGAGCAGGAAAAACTGCAGCAGGAAAAATCCGCCCTCGGCTTCTACTTCAGCGGTCACCCGTATGAAGGCTACAAGCGTGAGCTGGCGACCTTTGTCCGCACCACGCTGGGCAACCTCAAGCCGCAGGATCAGCCACAACTGATGGCGGGCGTGGTCATGGGTATACGCATCCGCATGACGCAACGCGGCAAGATGGCGATTGTGACGCTGGATGATGCGACATCCCGCATTGAGATCGTGGTCGGTAATGAACTACTGAACCAGAGTCAGCACCTGTTGAAAGAAGATGCGCTGGTGATTGTGGAGGGGCGCGTCAGTAATGATGACTTCTCAGGAGGCTTGCGCGTCAATGCACGCAAGGTCTACGATCTGGCGGCGGCCCGCAGTGCCAATGCCAGTTTGCTCAAGATATCGTGCAACGGTCAGGCCGATGCTGGCCGCCTGCGCGAGATTCTCGCCCCTTACTGCCGCCAGGGTGGCGAAGAAGATCGCCGCCATTGTGCCGTGAAAATCGAATATCACAACGGCAGCGCCCGCGTGGAGCTCATGCTGGGCGAGCAGTGGCGGGTGGAGTTGCATGACGAGCTGTTAAGCAATCTTAAGGGCTGGTTAAGCGAAGATAATGTTAAAATCCTTTATAATTAAACCAGTTTAGAAAACGGTAGAGTTTGCATGGCCAAAGATATGAAAACGAGTTTCCTGGAATTTGAGCAGCCGATCGCCGAGCTGGAAGGCAAGATCGAAGAGCTGCGTTACGTTCAGGATGACTCTGCGCTGGATATTTCGGAAGAAATTGACCGCTTGCAGCAAAAAAACCAGACCCTGACCAAGGAAATCTACAGCAAGCTCAATGCCTGGCAGATTTCCCAAGTGGCACGCCATCCGCAGCGTCCTTACACCCTGGATTACATTCAGGGTATGTTTACCGATTTTGAAGAATTGCATGGTGATCGCGCGTTTGCCGATGACCCTGCGATTGTTGGCGGCCTGGCCCGTTTTGAAGGCCAGCCGGTAGTCGTGATCGGCCATCAAAAAGGCCGGGACGTGAAAGAGCGGCAATACCGCAACTTTGGCATGCCGCGGCCTGAAGGCTATCGCAAGGCGCTACGTCTTTATCGCCTGGCTGAGAAATTTGGCCTGCCGATTATTACCCTGATTGATACCCCGGGCGCTTATCCTGGCATTGGTGCAGAAGAGCGCGGTCAGTCCGAAGCGATCGCCCGCAACCTGTTCGTCATGGCCGAATTGAAGACCCCGATCATCGGCGTCATTATCGGTGAGGGTGGCTCTGGCGGTGCGCTGGCACTGGGCGTGGTCGATCACCTCATGATGCTGCAATATTCCACTTACTCCGTTATTTCGCCGGAGGGTTGCGCTTCCATTCTGTGGAAAAGCGCCGACAAGGCATCGGTGGCTGCTGAAACACTGGGCATTACCGCTACCCGCCTCAAGACAGCCGGTCTGGTGGATCGTATTGTCAGTGAACCCATGGGCGGCGCACACCGCAACCCGGAAGTCATGATGCAGAATCTGCGTCGTGCCATAGCCGAAGAGCTGCTGCGCCTGCAGGCTGTGCCAGTCGATCAGTTGCTTTCGATTCGTTATGAGCGCCTGATGAGCTACGGCGAATTCAAGGAAGTTACTCTCAAATAGACAAATCGCCGCCCCCGTCGATGTCACATTCTGCCGCCCCGGGTTCTGCCGGGGCGCTTGTTTCCTCCCGCTTGCAGCATCACCTGCAGCAATTCATTACCCAACACCATATTGAAGGCCATTTGCTCGTCGCGCTGAGCGGTGGGCTGGATTCCTGCGTTTTGCTGCACCTGCTTGCGACGCTGCCCAATAACCCGGGCATCCGGCTCTCTGCCATGCATGTGCATCATGGCTTGAGTCCGCATGCCGATCAGTGGGCGGAGCATTGCCAGCGCCTGTGTGCCAGCCATGCTATCCCCTTGCAGGTCGTGCATGTGAATGTGCCGCGCGATAGCGGGCAGGGGCTGGAAGCCGCTGCACGGCATCTGCGCTATGAGGCCCTGCGGGCGGCACACGCCGATTATCTGGTGCTCGCCCATCATCAGGATGACCAGGCGGAAACCGTCATGCTGCAGCTGTTGCGCGGGGCGGGTATGCGCGGTCTTGCTGCCATGGCGAGTCACGATGCCCAGCAACGGCTGCTGCGCCCTTTGCTGGATATTTCACGCGCGCAGCTGGCTGAATATGCCGCGCAGCATCAGCTGGTATGGGTGGAAGATGAAAGCAATCACGACACCCATTACGACCGCAATTTTTGTCGTCAGCAAGTGTTGCCGCTGCTGGAACAGCGATTCCCTGGCGCAGGCAAGGCGCTCGCGCGTAGTGCGCTGCATGCGGCTGAAGCCGAGAGCCTGCAGATGGCGCTGGCAGAGCTGGATGCCGCAGATGCCCTGCGTGGGGATGCACTAAACGTTGCCAGCTTGCAGGCGCTGGGCGAGGTGCGTGCGCGCAATCTTCTCCGCTGGTGGTTATCGTCCCGCTTGCGTTATCTGCCGCACCGCGAGCATCTGCAGGAAATGCTGCGGCAACTGCTAACCGCTGCAGATGATGCCAGGCTTGCTTTGCTGCTGGATGGCGAGCAAGGCTTGTGGCTGCGGCGTTATCGCGGATATGCCTATGTGGTAGCCAAGCTCAAGTCCGCTGACCTGGATATCATCTGGGATCAACAGCCTGTCGTCGCCTTGCCTGACGGTAGCCAGCTTAAGTTAGAACAGCAGCGGGGTGCCGGATTGTCGTTGAACCGCCTGTCCGGGAAAGCCCTCCGAATTCGCCACCGGCAAGGCGGTGAGCATTTCAGGCCCTATGCCAATCGGCCAGGCCGCTCTCTCAAGCATTGGCTGCAGGAAGCTGACATGCCGCCCTGGCAGCGCGAGCAGTTACCACTGGTATTTGCTGATGATGAACTGATCTGGGTGCCGGGTATCGGCATGGCGAGCCATTTGCAGGCGGAGTCGCATGAAGATGGGCTGCTGATATGCTGGAGTGGCAGCCCCTTGAAAGACGTCAATTAAGGCGCGATTTTCAGTGCAGGTGCCAGCACCTTCCATACGTTGTCCAGCAATCGTTCCTGGGCTTCGGCACGGGGGTGCAGCCCATCGTCCTGATTCAGGCTGGCATTGCCTGCCACGCCTTCCAGCAGAAATGGCACCAGCGGCAATTTGTGCGCTTCTGCCAACTCGCGGAAGCTGCCATTGAACGATTGCGTATAACGAGGGCCATAGTTGGGGGGGATCATCATGCCGACCAGGATGGTCTTGGCCTTGGCAGCCTCATTGGTGGCGATGATCTTGTTGAGGTTTTGCTGCATCTGCTCAACGGGAAGGCCACGCAGGCCGTCATTCGCCCCCAGCTCCACCAGCACCAGCGAGGGCTGATGCGAGCGCACGGCCTCGGCGATGCGGCTCAGGCCGCCGCTGGTGGTTTCGCCGCTGATGCTGGCGTTGACGACACGATGCGGCAGTCCGCGTTGTTGCAGGCGCTGCTGCAGCAGATTGACCCAGCCCGATTCACGCGGAATACCATAGCCAGCCGACAGGCTGTCACCGAACACCAGAATGACGGGTGCAGTATTGCTGGATGGTGCGGCCGCCATGGCGGTGAGCGCGGTGCAACACGAAAAAAACGTAATGATCAGTAAACGGAAAATCATGCAGAAACCTTTGGCAGTTGAAGCAGTAAAACTCGATAAACATGTTAACAGTAATGGTAACCCGCTGGTCATCCTGAGTAGATTGGATCTGGCGATTGCAGCAGGGGAGCGGATTGCCATTGTCGGTAGTTCCGGTTCTGGCAAGTCCACCTTGCTGGGCTTGCTCGCCGGGTTGGACAACCCCACGCAGGGGAAAGTGCTGATTCAGGGGCAGGATATCGCACCGCTGGATGAAGATGGACGCGCGGCCCTGCGTGCACGCTGCATGGGCTTTGTGTTTCAGTCGTTTCAACTCTTGCCTAAGCTGACGGCGCTGGAAAATGTCATGCTGCCCTTGCAACTGGCGGGTCGTGACGATGCCAAATCGCAGGCCATGGCCGCGCTGGAGCGTGTCGGACTGGCACATCGCCTCTCGCATTACCCACGTCATCTTTCGGGTGGTGAGCAACAGCGGGTCGCCATCGCACGGGCATTTGCGCCGCGGCCTGCCATCCTGTTTGCCGATGAGCCCACAGGCAATCTGGATGCTGCCACTGGCGAAAACATCATTGAGCTCTTGTTTGCACTCAATGCGGAGTCCGGCACCACGCTGGTACTGGTGACGCATGATCTCACGCTGGCGAATCGCTGTGGCCGCGTCTTGAGCCTGCAGCAGGGTCGTATCGTTGAGCTGGAAGGTGTGGCATGAGTCTGGCATTCAACCTGGCCTGGCGTCAGCTACGCAGCCAGTGGGCCGCAGGCGAAATAAGGGTGCTGTTGCTCGCCCTTGTGATGGCGGTGGCGGCAACGACCTCCGTCGGCTTTTTTACCGACCGCATTCAATCCACGCTGGCACGCCAAGGCGCTATGCTGCTGGGTGCAGATGCTGTCATCGTGGCGGATCATCCCATTCCATCTCGTTTTGCCCAAGAGGCCAGGCAAGCGAATATCCAGACAAGTCATACGCTGGAATTTCCCAGCATGGTTCTGAGCGGCGAGCGCAGCCAGCTGAGTGAAATCAAGGCGCTGGGGGAGGGCTTTCCTTTGCGTGGTTCGCTGATGATTCAGCTGAACGGTGGCGCTGCGCATGAGGCACAAGGGATTCCCGCCCCCGGTACGGTGTGGATAGAACCCCGCTTGGCGAATAGCCTGCAAGTGCGGGAAGGGGATAGCCTTGAGCTCGGCAACAGCCATTTCAAGGTAAGCGCTATTCTTTATAGCGAGGCATCGCGTGGCGGCGATATGTTCAGCTTTGCCCCCAGGGTGATGATGAACGCGGCGGACGTGCAGGCCACAGGTCTGATTCAGTTTGGCAGCCGGGTGAAATACCAGCTGCTGCTGGCAGCCGATGCTGCTGCCATGAAAACCTATACTGACTGGGCGCAACCGTTGCTGGAACGCGGCGAACGTTTGCAGGATCTGGCGACAGCCCGGCCGGAAATCCGCAATGCCCTGGAGAAAACCCAGCAATTTCTCGGGTTGGCGGCCATGGTGAGCGTGGTATTGGCAATGGTCGCGATGTTTCTCGCGGCCATGCCCTATGTGCAGAGCAGTCAGGATAGCTATGCGCTGATGCGTTGCTTTGGCGCATCCGGCAAGCTGATCTCACGCATACTGTTATTACAGACCTTGATGCTGGCAGTGATCGGCAGTGCGCTGGGCAGCCTGCTCGGGTTTGTTGGCCAGCTGGGGCTGGGGTGGCTGGCAGGCAAACTGTTTGTCGAAACCTTGCCAGCCCCAAGCTGGCAGCCCGCACTCGCCGGATTTATCGTCGGCTTTGCGACTTTGCTGGCGGTGATGTGGCCCAGCCTGCTGCGTTTGCGCAATGTACCGGCCTTGCATATCTTGCGGCAGGATATTGCCTTGCCTTCATGGTCTGCAATCTGGCAATACACCCCCAGCGTATTACTGGCTTTTGGCCTGATCGCCTGGCATGCCGGGGATATCAAATTGGCCCTGGCCGCGATTGGTGGTTTTTCGGCCCTGGTCATTGCTGTGCTTGCTTTAACCCGCTTATTGCGGCGCTTGCTGCTGGCATTGCCGCAACAGCAATCAGGTGCCGTGCAACTGGGGCTTGCTGCCATACGACGTCGGCCACGGCTATTCATGGCCCAGGTGCTCGGCTTCAGTCTTGGCATGGCGGCGCTCATGTTGCTCGCGCTCATACGCGGTGATTTGCTGCACAACTGGCAATCTTCCTTGCCGCCGGATGCCCCTAACCGCTTTGTCATCAACATCCAGGCGAACCAACTGGATGCGATCAAGGCGTTTTTCAAACAGGAGGGCCTGCCAGTACCCGAGCTGCACCCCATGGTAAGAGCCCGCCTCACCGCGATTAACGGCAAGCCGCTGGATATGGCCAGCTATAAAGATGAGCGCGCCAAGCGGCTGGCCGAGCGCGAGTTCAATTTATCCTGGGCTGCCGACATGCAAGACGATAACCGCTTGCTGGCAGGGGTCTGGTGGACGCCGGAGCAGGCGGGCCAACCTTTGCTTTCCCTGGAGCAGGGCATCGCCGATATGTTGCATGTCAAGCTGGGCGATCATCTGAGCTATGACGTCGCTGGGCAGCCGCTGGAACTGACGGTCAGCAGCCTGCGCAAGGTAGAGTGGGATACCATGCGGGCAAACTTCTTTGCCCTGACGCCCCCCGGTGTGCTGGATGCCATGCCTGCCAATTACCTGACCAGCCTGCATGTGCCACGTGACAAGGAAAATATGCTGAATCGCCTGGTACAGCAATTCACCAACCTGACGGTAATTGATGTCGCGGCGGTGCTGGAGCAGGTACAGGCGATCATCAACAAGATGACGAATGCCTTGCAATACATTTTTGGCTTTAGCGTATTGGCGGGCTTGATTGTGCTGTATGCGGCCCTGGTGGCGACCCGGCGGGAGCGTGTGAAAGAGGCGACGCTGTTACGCGTCCTGGGCGCCTCTACCAAACAGATCCGGCAGAGTGTATGGGTCGAGTATCTGGCCGTCGGTTTGATGGCGGCGCTGGTTGCCAGCCTGATTGCCAATGGACTGGCTTTTTATATCAGCCAGCAGGTGCTGAACATACCTTTCAGTTTTAACTGGCAGACCAGTTTCCTCACGATTGCCTTGGCGATGCTAATGATCCCGATGGCGTCCTGGTGGGTATTGCGGCGCTTTTTGCGCTTTTCACCGCGTGAGATTTTGCATAGCACTTAACCACCACATTGGTTGTAATTGGCTGTATACAACCAATGTGGTGGTTGTATACAGCCAATTTGGTTGTAGAATGCAGCCATGTCATACGCGCCGAATATTATTTCCATGTTTAGTATTAAAGGCTTATCTCTTTCTCTTGTTCACTGGCATGAAACTTGTGTAACAGCTAACGTTTTTAACAGTGGAAATTAGTGGAGAGACCATGAATCAAACAACCAGATTCCGCCTCAACGCGGGAGCGGTGATAGTGGCCAGTTTGTTTGCTGTTCCGCATTTTGCGGTGGCAGAAACAACGACGCAATCTGCCGAAGAGCAGAAGGCTGATACCCTCAAAGTCAAAAAGCTGGAAGTCGTCAGCACAACCCCCCTTCCTTCAATCGGTTTGCCGCTTGAACAGGTGCCTGCCAATATCCAGATCGTCAAGGGCGAGGATATGCGCAATCAGGGTAGCCTGACCATTGCCGACTACATGAACCAGAATCTGGCCGGTGTAAACGTCAATGACACTCAGAACAACCCTTTCCAGCCAGATATCAACTTCCGTGGTTACTCTGCATCGCCATTGCTCGGCACGCCGCAAGGTCTGTCGGTGTTTGTTGATGGCGTACGTGTGAATGAGCCTTTCGGTGATGTTGTCAGTTGGGATCTGATCCCGATGAATGCCATCCAGGGCATGTCGCTGATCCCTGGTTCAAATCCATTGTTTGGGTTGAATACCCTGGGCGGTGCCATTTCCATCCAGACCAAGAGCGGTCGTACCAATCCTGGTGGTGCCGTGGAAGCCTACACAGGTTCCTGGGGTCGCAAGGCAGCTTCCGCAGAGTACGGTGGCGTTTCCAAGGACGGTTCAGTTGATTACTTCTTCTCCGCCAACTCCTTTACGGAAGACGGCTGGCGCAATTACTCTCCGACCGATGTTCGCCAGGTATTCGGCAAGGTGGGCTGGCAGAATGAAACCACCCAGATCAACCTCAGTTACACGGGTGCTGACAATGACATGATCGGCAATGGCCTTACCCCGAGCAACATGCTGCGCACGCTGGGTCGCGACACCATCCTGACACGTCCTGACCAGACCCGTAACACCATGTCCATGCTGAATCTGAATGGTGCGCACTGGTTTAATGACGATGTGATGCTGAGTGGTAACGCCTATTATCGTCATGCCAAGACCAAGACGCTGAATGGTGATGGTAACGATGATGTAGATGAAGCCGACTATCTGGCCGACTGTAGTGCGGCTGCTGACCCCGAAACAGCTTGCGGCGGCGCGCTCAACCGCAGCACCTCCAAGAAAAACAGCTATGGGTTTACGACACAGCTGACATTCAATCAGGATTGGCTGCAAAAGAAGAACCAGTTCATCGTCGGTATGGGCTATGACTATAGTAAAACCCGATTCAGTCAGTCTACCGAGTATGGCAATCTGACGGACTCTCGTTCTGTTACTGGTCTGGGCCTGTTCTCCGATGAGGCCGCTGTGAGCCTGACTGGCAAGACCAAAACCTGGAGCGTGTTCGCGACGGATACCCTGTCACTGAATGAGTTCTGGCATCTGACTGGTTCTGCCCGTTACAACCATACCAAGGTTGAAAACACAGACCATCTGATTCCAACGGGTGAAGAGTCTTTATCTGGTGACCACAGCTTCAATCGCATCAATCCTGCAGTGGGTATCAACTTTACGCCTACGCGTGATCTGACGGTTTATGGTTCCTACAATGAGGGCAGCCGTGCGCCAACCGCGATTGAGCTTGGTTGTGCCAATCCAGCTCAGCCTTGCAAACTGCCTAATGCCATGGCGGGTGATCCCCCACTCAAGCAAGTGGTTGCCAAGACTTATGAAGCAGGGATGCGTGGCAACCTGACCCAGGATGTGCGCTGGAACGCCAGTATCTATCGTGCGCAGAACACTGACGATATCCAGTTTATCTATGCCAGCTCAACCAACGGCATGGGCTATTTCGACAATGTTGGCAAGACGCGTCGTATTGGTCTTGATACGGGTTTGAGCGGACGCTATGGTGCGTTTGACTGGTCTGTAGGGTATAGCTACATCAAGGCTACTTATGAAAGTGACTTCACTTTAGCCAATGAAGTTAATACATCTGCTGCACAGATTGGTGTAGATGAAAATGGCGACCCAGTTGATGGTATCCGAGTACGCAAGGGCGACAACATGGTAGGTATCCCACGCCATCAGTTCAAGTTGCGTGGTCAATACTCCATCACCCCCAAATGGGTGGTGGGTACCAATATCGTGACCTTCTCTGACCAGTATGCCCGCGGTAACGAAAACAACCAGGACCAAGGGGAAGGTGCCAAGATCGGCGGCTACACCATTGTCAACCTGGATACACGTTACAACATTGGCAAGGGCTGGAGTGTATTTGCCAAAGCCATCAACATCTTTGATCGCGAATACAGCAACGGCGGCATGATCGGTGAAACCTTCTTTGCCGCTAACGGTGCGTATTTAGGTGGCGACGATGAACGTGCAAGCCTGCGTTCTCCAGGCGCTCCTCGTGCTGGCTGGATTGGTGTGCGCTGGGAATTTGGCGGTGCCAAGCCTAGCGTTGCAGATGCCAACTAAAAGCTGATTCCTCATGCAAGCAATGATCATGGACGAACCTGTTGCAATGAACGCAAGTGTGAAGCCAAGAATGCGTATATTGCTTGTTGAGGATGAAGCGGTATTTGCTCGCGCCGTAGCCAAACGCCTGCAAAAGGCAGGCTACGAGTGCGAGCATGCAGAGTCGATTGCAGACGGCCGTGCATTGGCACGGCAGTTTGCACCCGATCTGGCATTGCTGGATATGCGGCTGCCGGATGGAAACGGATTGGAGCTGCTCTCTGATCTGGTGGCAAAAGGTGTAGCCGTGATTGTGCTCACGGCGCATGGCGATGTGATGGATGCCGTCAATGCCATGAAGCAAGGGGCGACCGATTACATTAAAAAACCGGTGGACCTTGAAGAATTACTTTTGGCGATAGAGAAAGCGGAAAACGCGACCCATCTCAAACGCCAGCTGGACTATTCGCGCCAGCGCAATTCCCACGAAACTGAAAATATTGAAATGCTGGGGGAAAGTGCCCCCATACAAGCTATCCGAACACAGGTGGAGCGCATTGCCCAATTGGTGTCAGTTGAGGCGGCTCCGCCTACCATCCTGATTTCCGGCGAAACCGGAACCGGAAAGGACGTGGTGGCACGCCTGCTGCACCAGTCCTGCAAGAACAGTGATCGTCCGTTTGTGCATGTGGATTGTGCATCCCTGCCGAGCGAGCTGATCGAAAACGAATTGTTTGGTCATGAGAAGGGCGCATTCACCAGTGCGCAGAATGCGCGTTGCGGCCTGATTGAAGCCGCGGAAGATGGCACGCTTTTCCTTGATGAAATCGGCGAGCTGCCATTGACCCTGCAAGCCAAGCTGCTGAATGTGCTGGAGCGGCGCGTGGTGCGCCGCATAGGCTCCACCAAGGAGCGCCCGGTCATGGCGCGCTTTATTGCCGCCACCAACCGGGACTTGCAGCAGATGGTGATTGATGGTCGCTTTCGCTCTGACCTGTTTTATCGCTTGAATGTGTTATCACTCAACATGCCACCGCTACGTGACCGTGGTGGTGATGTGCTTCTGCTTGCCCAGCATTTTGCGACGCAGACCGAACGTCGATACGGTCTGGAAAAGCGGGTATTTTCGCCCGAGGTGACCGACATGCTCATGCGCTATCGCTGGCCTGGTAATGTGCGCGAGCTGCGCCACCAGATCAGTCGTGCTGTGCTGCTCAGCAAGACGGCTCAGGTCAGGATTCAGGATGTGGCGCTGCCAGTCGAGTTGGTAGCGAACGTCAAACTGACGACCACGGCAACGGAAGACGTTGCGGCTGCTACCCGTATGACGCTGGACGCTGCCGAAAAGCTCATGATCGAAAAAACGCTGGAACAAACCCATTTCAATATTTCCGAAGCGGCGCGCCAGTTGGGGATTACCCGCATGGCAATGCGTTATCGCATGGAAAAACACGGCATTCGTGCCTGATTTATCTCCCACCTGCTAATCCAGACACGCTTCACACGGCATAGGTGAAGCACCTGCCAGCATGATAAAATGCACGCTTCATTCCGCCGGAGCGATCATGAATATTGGTACCCCCCTCACGCCCAGTGCAACCCGTGTCATGCTGCTTGGCAGCGGCGAGCTAGGCAAGGAAGTCATTATCGCCTTGCAGCGCCTTGGCGTTGAAGTGATCGCTGTTGATCGTTATGCCAACGCGCCTGGGCACCAGGTTGCCCATCGCAGCCATGTGATTGACATGACCGATGCTGATGCCCTGCAAGCCCTGGTTGCCCAAGAGAAACCTCATCTGATCGTTCCCGAAATCGAGGCCTTGAATACCGAGGTTCTGGCCCGGATTGAGGAGCAAGGTCTGTCGACGGTGGTACCCACGGTGAAAGCGGTACAACTCACCATGAACCGTGAGGGCATACGCCGTCTTGCCGCCGAAACCTTGAGCCTGCCGACATCCCCTTATGCATTCGCCCGTAGCGAACAGGAACTGCAGGCTGCGATTGATAACGGCATCGGCTATCCGTGTTTTGTGAAACCTACCATGTCGTCCTCTGGCAAAGGACAATCGCGCATTACCGCTCAGGATCAAGTGGCAAAGGCCTGGGATTATGCCGCCAGTGCTGGCCGGGTCAATCAGGGTGTGGTGATTGTGGAGGGCCAGATTGCGTTTGATTTTGAAATTACCTTGCTGACCTTGCGCGCAAAAGATTCTACAGGTGCCATCCAGACCTATTTTTGCGAACCGATTGGTCACCGCCAGGAAAATGGCGATTATGTAGAAAGCTGGCAACCACAGGCCATGACTTCTCAGGCGCTGGCGGAGGCACAACGTATCGCCAAGGCGGTTACCGATAGTCTGGGTGGCTTGGGCTTGTTTGGGGTCGAGCTGTTTATCAAAGGCGACCATGTCTGGTTCTCTGAGGTCAGCCCACGTCCGCATGATACCGGCATGGTGACCATGGCCAGCCAGCGCTTCAACGAATTTGAACTGCATGCCCGCGCGATTCTTGGCTTGCCCGTCGATACCCGTATGCTGGCACCCGGTGCCAGTGCTGTTATCTATGGCGGTGTCGATAGCGAGGCTTTGGTATTTGAAGGTCTGGACGCCGCATTGCGCGTGCCGGAGAGCGATATTCGCCTGTTCGGCAAGCCCGAGTCCTTTGTACGCCGCCGCATGGGAGTTGCGCTGGCAACGGCGCCAGATGTGGATGAAGCCCGTGCCCGTGCCCACTTGGCGGCCTCCCTGGTCAAACCAAGAGCAGCATGATGCTGGACAAGATAGGCGAGCCCGGCAGCAGCAAGGCCACTTTCTTTGAGTTGCTGGGTGGGGTTGAGCAGATTCGCGCGCTGGTCGAGCGTTTTTACGATGTGATGGACAGCGATCCCAAAGCCGCCAATCTCCGCGCGATTCACGCGGCAGATCTGACGGAAGCACGTGAGAAGCTGTTCATGTTCCTCACTGGCTGGACGGGTGGCCCGCAGCTTTATATCGAGCGCTATGGTCATCCATTCCTGCGTCGTCGCCATCTGCCGTTTGAGATTGGCGAAGAGCAGCGCGATCAGTGGATGTACTGCATGGTACGCGCCATGCATGATATTGGCGTGGAAGAAGAGGTCATGCGCAAACTGGCAGAAGCGCTGTGGGGTGTGGCCGATTTTATGCGGAATAAGCCTGACTGAGCTTGCAAGCTTGAATATCCGTCACGTCAGCAGTCGGCTGCCGTGACGGATGCGAGAGTTTAAGGCGTAACCGCTGCTACAGGTTCCGCTTTCACCTTTTGCATAACGATGGTGACTTCCTCAGGGTAGCGATACATGGCGCCCGTGATCATGTCGGTAATACCAAAATCAATCAAAACGCCGGTAACGCCTGCGCCTGTGGCACCCGAAACGACCTTGGTTGTGGATTGCTCATACCCATCAGCGTTGCAGGTTACCACGATATCATCCTTATCTTTGCCGACAAAAATGGTATTTGAAGTACCGCTGACGCGGCCTAATTTGCCGTCCCCAACACGCATGATGTCGCAAATGGCTTCTTTGGGTTCCAGTTTGAACGAAATGGCCTGTTGTGTGCCTTGAGTGATGGTTGCGCAGCCCGCAAGCGAGGCTACTGCCGTCATGATGGCGATGGTGAATTTATTCACTTGTAAAACTCCCTGACTCTGATATTTGGTTTTTAGAAGGTATTAACCCTTATTTTTCTACAACAAAAAGGCCGCATAATGCGGCCTATGAGTAGACGGTCTGATTATAAAGGCTAGTCGCGCTTTAGCAAGCCGCCCAACAGTGCTGCCACTTCTTTCTTCTGCTTGTTGCGTGCCAGGCCCATGGATTGTTTAACTTCGGCATTGCCGGAAGGTTCATAGGGCTTGTCAAACCAGGGATCCTGATTTTTGCGTGGGGCAGGTGATCGCGGAGCTGACGGCTTGCGATCTGTCGACTCGGCACGTGGCTCGCGGGCATCTCTTGCGCGCTCGCGAGGCCGTTCTGCTACCACTGCCGTTTCCCGCGGGATCTCGCGCTTGATCAGCTTTTCGATTTCCTTCAGATATTTTTCTTCTTCAGGGCATACCAGCGAAATCGCTGTGCCCGAAGCGCCAGCCCGGCCAGTACGGCCAATGCGATGCACATAATCTTCTGGCGCGCTTGGCAGTTCAAAGTTGATCACCATGGGCAGCTGGTCAATATCCAGACCCCGTGCAGCAACATCCGTTGCTACCAGTGTGGTGACCTTGCCCTGCTTGAAGGCTTCCAGTGCCTGCATGCGTTCCTGCTGACTTTTGTCGCCATGGATTGCATCTGCTGCAATGCCTTCGCGTACCAGTTGCCGCGCCAGACGGCTCGCCGTCAGCTTGGTTTTGGTAAATACGATGGTTTGCTCGCTGTTGCTTTCCAGCAGCAGCTTGGCCAGGAAGCTGTCCTTGCCATCTTTGTCGAGCTGATAGACCTTTTGCGTCACTTTGTCAGACGCTGCATTGCTGCGAGCGACTTCGATCAGCTTGGGGTTGGTCAGAAACTCTTCAGACAGTTTTTTGATGTCGTTGGAGAAGGTGGCCGAGAACATCAGGTTTTGCCGCTTTTTAGGCAGCAGTGCCAGAATGCGCTTGAGGTCAGGCATAAAGCCCATGTCCAGCATACGGTCTGCTTCATCCAGAATCAGCATTTGCACTTGTCCGAGCTGCACGGTGCGCTGTTCCACATGATCCAGCAGGCGACCAGGGGTCGCTACCAGAATTTCCACACCCTTCATCAGACTGGGAGTTTGCGTCTTGATGTCAACGCCGCCGAATACCACCAGCGAACGCAAGGCCGTATGCTTGGCATACACCTTGACGCTTTCCTCTACCTGAATGGCGAGCTCCCGTGTAGGCGTCAGAATCAACGCCCGCACCGGATGGCGAGCTGGCGATGCACTGCTGCTCGCCTGCGGCAATAGCTTTTGCAGCAAGGGGAGTGAAAAAGCGGCTGTCTTGCCAGTACCGGTCTGGGCACCGGCCATCAGGTCGTGCCCTTGTAGCACGACGGGAATGGCCTGCGCCTGAATCGGCGTGGGCACAGTGTAGCCAAATTCTTCCAGCGCCTTGAGAATTTCAGGCGCCAACCCCAGGTCTGCGAAACGAATGTTTTCTGTACTCAATGTAGTCTATGGGCTTTATTGTTGGTTAACAGGGCATTTTACGCAAAATTGCGTGGACGGCGAGGCGCATCAGTACGCTTCTGGCCGCCAAACTTGTCATTGCCACGGTTGCCTTCGCTGCGATTACCTTCGCTACGGCCACCAAAACCACGATTGCCTTCGGAATTGCCTGCGCCGGAAGCCGAGCGTGGGTTGTTGCCAGCATAGCCACCCTGGCCGCGTGGCTTGAAGCCGCTCTTGCTGCCAGGATTGCCGCTGCGTGGACGACCACTGTTGCCACGGTCATCAGTACGAGGGGCTGGACGCTTGGGTTCAAAACCTTCGATCACCGTGATCTCAATGCGTTGACCAGTATATTGCTCAATTTTGCGTAATTGATGACGGTCTGCATGCGAAGCGAAAGAAACGGCGACACCGGTGTTGCCAGCGCGGCCAGTACGGCCAATACGGTGGACGTAGTCTTCGGCAAACTTCGGCAGATCGTAATTGATCACGTGGGTAATGCCTTGTACGTCAATACCACGTGCGGCTACATCGGTGGCGACCAGTACGCGTACATCACCGTGACGCAGCTTGGTCAGCGTGCGGTTGCGCGCCCCCTGGGTCATGTCGCCATGCAGCGCGGCAGACTTGTGGCCCGCAGCATACAGATCTTCAGCCAGCAGGTCAGCGTGACGCTTGGTGGAGGTGAAAACGATAGCCTGGTTGACATCAGGAGCAATCAGCAGATGTTCCAGCAGCTTGTTCTTGTGGTTCATGTCGTCCACGAAGTGCAGGCGCTGTTCGATATTGGCGTGCTTTTCTTTTTGTGCGGCGATCTGGATGACCTTCGGATCCTTCAGCAGCGTTTTGGCGATGTTGGCGATCGGGCCTTCAAAGGTGGCCGAGAACATCAGGGTCTGACGCTCGCGTGGCAGTGCTTCGTTGATGCGTTCGATATCTGGCATGAAACCCATGTCCAGCATACGATCCGCTTCATCCAGAATCAGCATTTGCAGACGGGACATATCAATGCGGCCGCGTTCCATGTGGTCAAGCAGACGGCCTGGAGTGGCTACCAGAATATCCAGAGGCTGCGACAGCAGCTTGTTTTGCAGTGGGTAAGGCATGCCACCGACGATGCTGACGGTACGGGCACGCATGAACTTGCCGTATTTGCGGGCAGCATCATTAACCTGGGCTGCCAGTTCGCGGGTTGGAGTCAATACCAGAATACGTGGGCCACGGCTCTTGGACGGATGGATGTCGGCCAGGAGGTTCAGGGCTGGCAGCGTGAACGCTGCAGTTTTGCCAGTACCGGTCTGGGCAGAAGCCATCAGATCGTGACCAGCCAGGACTTCAGGAATTGCCTGAGCCTGAATAGGAGTCGGGGTGGAATAGCCAGCTTCCTCCAGCGCACGCAGGATGGAAGGATGCAGATTCAGAGTTTCAAAAGTTACGGACACAATTTTCCCTTAAGGTGAATTACTAAAACAAAGGGCGCAAGCAGGACGCAATCAGCTACACAACAGAAGTTGTCAGCAACGTTAGGCGCAATACACTAAATTTTGGAGGTGTATTTCTACCGGCGCACGGGCATAGCCACTAACCGGTAAAAAACTGGAGAGCCGCAAATACAGCAATGGGCTTCGAGAGGGCTAGGGCGATGAATTACCGAAATATTTGCAGAACAGGCTTTTGAGGGCTACGCTACAAATTCATCGAAGGCCGAAGTATATAGATAGTCATCAGTTTGTCAAAGCTTTTGTGTTAAAATCGCGCCCTTTCTAATGGACTGGCTCAAAACACATGTCGCGCAATCTTCGTAATATCGCCATCATCGCTCACGTTGACCATGGCAAAACCACTATGGTGGACAAGCTCCTGCAGCAAGCAGGCACCTTTGCATCGCATCAGCAGGTATCTGAACGCGTGATGGATTCCAATGATCTGGAAAAAGAGCGCGGCATTACCATTCTTGCCAAGAACACCGCTGTTAACTATGAAGGCACCCACATCAATATCGTGGATACGCCAGGGCACGCCGACTTCGGCGGCGAAGTTGAGCGCGTTCTCGGTATGGTGGATGGTGTGGTGCTGCTGGTTGACGCGGTGGAAGGCCCCATGCCGCAAACCCGCTTCGTGACCAAGAAGGCACTTGCCCTGGGTCTGCGTCCTATCGTGGTCATTAATAAGGTTGACCGCCCAGGCGCACGTACTGACTGGGTGATCAACCAGACCTTTGATCTGTTTGCCAATCTGGGTGCGACGGATGAACAGCTGGATTTCCCCGTGGTTTATGCTTCCGCCCTGAATGGCTTTGCCACGCTGGACCTCAAGAACGAGTCGGACAATATGCGTCCGCTGTTCGAAACCATCCTGAGCCACGTACAACCGCCACAAGGCGATAGCAACGCGCCTCTGCAATTGCAGATTTCTGCGCTGGATTACTCCAGCTATACCGGTCGTCTGGGTGTGGGCCGTATTCTGAATGGCCGCATCAAGCCAGGCCAAGTGGTTGTCGTCATGAATGGTGATACCCAAACTGGCCAGGGCCGCATCAATCAGGTGTTGGGGTTCCGCGGCCTTGAGCGTGTGCCAGTCGAAGAAGCCGAAGCTGGCGACATCGTGATTATTTCCGGTATTGAAGAAATCGGTATCGGTGTAACCATTGCTGACCGCGAAAAGCCAGTTGGCCTGCCGATCCTGGGTGTGGACGAGCCTACCCTGACCATGGACTTCATGGTGAACTCCTCCCCACTGGCCGGTACAGAAGGCAAATTCATTACCAGCCGCCAGATTCGTGACCGCCTGACCAAGGAACTGCTGGTTAACGTAGCCCTGCGCGTTGAAGATACTGCCGATGCTGATGTCTTCCGCGTTTCCGGTCGTGGTGAGTTGCACCTGACCATTCTGCTGGAAAACATGCGCCGTGAAGGTTTTGAAATCGCCGTAGGTAAGCCACGCGTGGTGTACCGTGAAATCGACGGCCAGAAGTGTGAGCCTTATGAAATTCTGACCGTGGACCTGGAAGATGATACCCAGGGCGCCGTGATGGAAGAACTGGGCCGTCGTCGTGGCGAGCTGCAAAACATGGAATCGGATGGCAATGGCCGTACCCGTCTGGAATACAAGATCCCCGCACGTGGCCTGATCGGCTTCCAGAGCGAGTTCCTGACCCTGACCCGTGGTACTGGTCTGATGGCGCACATTTTTGATGAATACGCACCGGTAAAAGCCGACATGCCAGGTCGTCGCAATGGCGTGCTGATTTCTTCCGAGCAGGGCGAAGCCGTTGCCTACGCATTGTGGAAGCTGCAAGACCGTGGCCGTATGTTCTCCGTACCAGGTGATCGTTTGTATGAAGGTATGGTGATTGGTATCCACAGCCGTGATAACGATCTGGTGGTTAACCCGATCAAGGGCAAGCAACTGACCAACGTGCGTGCTTCTGGTACTGACGAAGCCGTGCGCCTGGTGCCTGCCGTGCAGTTGACGCTGGAGTCCGCCGTGGAGTTTATCGATGATGATGAACTGGTCGAATTGACACCGAAATCCATCCGTATCCGCAAGCGTTACCTGCAAGAGCATGAGCGTAAGCGCGCATCCAAGGACTAATCGGGAATATTTCCTGAAATAAGTGACATAAAAAGGCAGCTCAGGCTGCCTTTTTTGTTTTTTAGCATTAAGTCTCTGACAACACCTTTACTAAAGTTTACGATTGCAGGTATGCCTTTAAGCAGTTCGCAAGGCGGGTGGTTTCTTCAATTCTAAAAAAGGGGGGTGGTGCATGGCGAATGTCGAGTTTGAGTCTAACGATACGGGAGCTGAGGCGACGCAGGGCATTTTTGGCGTGAAGATGCAGGGGCAGCTTAGTTCAGAAACTGATCAGGATTTCTTCAAGTTTACCGTTACCGAATCTACCCTGTTGAACCTCAAGTTTTCCGGGGCCAGCAGCAACTTTACCATTACCGTATACAGCGATGCCGCTGCCAGCAATACGGTATTTTCCAGTGCTTCCACCAGTGGCTTGAGTGACTTGACCTGGAGCGCCCAGGCAGGGGATTACTTCATTCTGATCCAGGCGGGCGCTTCCTACGCCAGCGATGTGTATGACCTGACGGTTAAATCGGTCGAGGCGGATGCCATTGCGGGTGAAGTCGAGAGCAATGGGGATTTTGCCACGGCCTCCGAATTCCTTCCTGGGACCAGTCCTATGCAGGGCGTGTTGGGAGCCCTGTCCTCAAGTAGTGACGAGGACTACTATAAAATCGAGCTGTCAGATACGGGCACTTATACCCTGGCATTCAATATCGCCGACGGCGCAACGGCCGATACAGGTGAGTTATACAAGATCACCTTGTGGGATAGCACGCAGAGCCTGCAGTCTTCGTTTGAAATCAGCGCCGACCTGTCGTTTGATTTTTCCGTACCCGTTGCCGGAACCTACTATATTTCCATCGAGTCGGCCGGATCGTTCATCGATAATCAATATACCTTGCATGTCACGCCAACTAACGCGGTGCAGTTTACATTGGCGGGCGGGGAGGATGATGACTACCTGCTGGGTACTGCGGCCAACGACAGCGTTACAGGTGACGCTGGCGATGACTTCCTGATTGGACGGGATGGGCATGACACCCTGAATGGTGGCGAAGGTACCGATACCTTGTATGGTGGTGACGGGAATGATGTCTATATCGTGGATAAGTCTGCCGACAATATTATTGAATACGAAAATGGTGGCACGGATACCATGATTGCCTCCTACAATGTCACCAGCCTTAAGGCGACGTTGGAAAACATCACCCTGGCTACCGGAAGTACCGCAAAATCAGCCACCGGTAACAACAGCGATAATGAAATTACCGGCAACGAGCTTAACAACACTCTCTCAGGCGGGCTGGGCGACGATACTCTTGATGGTGGCACGGGTGCAGATGTCATGACCGGTGGTCTGGGGCGTGACGTTTATTATATTGATAGCACCCTGGATAAAGTGGTTGAAACATCCACATCCACCGCCAGTAGTGAGTTCGATGTTATTTACACCAGTGCCGATATCAAATCCCTGTTCAGCAATGTAGAAGAGGTGATCATGCAACAAGGGGCCATCTATGTGACGGGCAATGCCAGCTCTAACATTATTGTGGGCAACGATGCCTACAATACCCTGAAGGGCATGGGCGGCAACGATCTGCTGTTTGGCGGCGGTGGGCATGATGTACTTAATGGTGGGACCGGCAGTGATGAGCTTACAGGGGGGACTGGGGCGGATATTTTCATGTTTGATGCTGCATTGGCGACGACCAATGTGGATACCATTCATGATTTTGAGGCGGGTTCAGACATGATCGCCTTATCGAAAAGTATCTTCACCAAGTTCAGTGCGCAAGGCGCTGTTGGCAGTACCAATCTGGTATCAGATGCTGCAACAGCAGGGAGTGCGCCTGCTGCACTCGACACCAATGACTACTTGCTGTTCAACAGTACGACTGGCGAACTGTTTTATGACGCGGATGGCAGCGGAACAGCGAAAGCGGCCATCAAGTTCGCCGTGCTGGAAGACCTGGTGGGTGACTTGAGCGCAAGCGATTTCGTCGTAGTCTAGAAAGTCAGTTATCCATTTAAAAAGACACTGCATGAGCGTGCAGTGTCTTTTTTTATTTGTCTTCCAGCTTGTAAAACCGATTTTTTACCGCCTTACCCTCAGGCAGGCTGATCGCGGTATTGCTGGTTGCTTCCGCCAAGGCTGACAAGCGCTCGCCCGGGGCGGGGTGCGTCTTGAACAGCAAGGCGATACTGCCATCATTGCTGCTGATATCTGCCAGATCGCTCAATACCTCTGGCAAGCCATAAGGATCATAACCAGCGCGTGCCGCCAAAATCAGGCCCATACGGTCAGCTTCGTATTCGGCATCTTTATCCAGGCTGCGTGCGCTGATCTCGGCGCCACTTCCGATGACTTTTTCAATGGCAAGGTTGCCTTTGGCGACCTTGCCACTGAGCAGGCCAGCTCCCAGGCTGAGCAATTGCTGTTTTTGCAGCACCTTGAGCTGATGCTTTTGCACGATGTGGGCTATTTCATGGCCCAGCACGCCAGCCAGTTCAGCTTCGTTGTGCAGCCGTTTATACAAGCCTTTGGTAATCAACACATAGCCGCCGGGCGCGGCAAAGGCATTGATGTCGTCGCTATCAATCACGCCAAAGTGCCATGGCAGATCGCTACGCTCACTCTGGCTGGCGACCCAGCGGCCCACGCGGTTGACGTATTGTTGAAGAGCCGGGTTTTTTACCAAGGGGGCGGCGCCTAGAAGATTGCCTGCAATTTCACGCCCGAGTTTGATTTCGTCTTCCTTGGAGGGGCTTTTCCAATTGATGTTGGCGAGGCTATTGCCTTCCGGCTTGGCTTGCGTTGCATCAGCGTCGTTCGAGTTCTTGTCGTTGATCAGGTCGCCCGCATTTTTTTCGACGGCATCTTTCAATGCTCCGCCTAGGTCAAACGCCATCGCCTGAGGTGGCAAACTCAAGAGCGAGGCAAAGAGGCATGCCCATGCAGTTTTTTTCATGGATTTTCTCCCTGCGTTGCCACGGGCTTGGGCAAGTAACCCAGCTTGATGGGCTTGAGGCCGCCCGCTTTGGCATACTGCGCGCCATCGGCTGCCGATACGCTGTAGCTTTCCAGCAGCTTGGTTTCGGGCTCGCTGAATTGAGCCTGTTTCAGTTCATCTTCCGTCAAGCCACGCACGCCGGTGGTGGCGACGACCTGGCCAGTGCCTGCACGTCCACTGGCGACGCTCAGAACGCCAGCGGCCTGATTGCCAGTGCTGGCGGCACGTCTGACCGACAGCAGCCGCACCCAGCCCGAGGTTTTCGCGGATTTGACCTGTAGCCAGGCGCCTTGTTTCCTGACGATATCGACCTTGTCGCCACGCTTCAGCTGGCCGCTGGTTTTTGCATCGTTATAGGGTTCCTTGCGCAAGGTATCATTTTTGAGCGCAGTGCCGCTTTCGGCCTGGGCCAGGCTGCTGGCAAACAAGATGGCTGCCAGGCTGGCAGACAGAAAATATCGCATGTGTCTAAAGCTCCGGAGATGAGGTGGGGGTATCTGGTTGAACAGGCGTTACGTCGGGTTTGACGGCTTCGAGTTGCAACAAGGCTGCCGCAAATGCGCTGCGCCATTGTCTGCCGAGAGGCGCTCTGCCATCCAGTCTGTTTTCATATACGGTATGCACAGGCTGCAGCTTGTCTGGCAAGTCCAGGCTGGCAATCATGCTGGGCAATGCCTGGGCGATCCGCTCAGCATCCTTGTGCGCTTCGCTGGCGTATTCCTGACGGCCTTCGGCAAATGTCCAGCTCACCACGGTAAACTCGCCAAACAAGCCCCAGATGCCGGATTGCACGCCCTTGAGTATATCGACGCTGCTGGGCGTGCGGCTGCTCAGCTCAATCTGACGCTTGAGTTTCTTCATGATGGTGTCACCCAGCGGCTCATCGCTTTCGATCAGGATGGGCATGATCATGATATGGGTGTCACTGGCACCTTCCTTGACCCCATACGCCAGCCACCGCTGCAAGGCGCGATCCGTTGCCAGGGCGTATATCTTGGCAATACTGAAGTAAAACAGCGCCCAGGTAATGGGACCGGTAAAGTCGAGATAGAAGTTGCTCAGGTTGATGCCGATGTATGACAGCACCAGCAGCCCGATCTGGCTGAAACTGAACACTTTGTTGAAACGGTCACGGTCGGCATTCAGGTAAAAGGCCAGGGTGGTAAGCCAGATCAGCAACAGACTGATCAGGATATAGGGTATCGCCCCGCGCCAGACTTTCAGATAGTCCTGATGTTTGACGTTATCGATCGCCGTCGCCAGGATTTCCACCCCGGGATGCGCCTTGGCCATGGCGGTCGCTTTGAGGTCAAACAGGCTGGGTGCGGTAGAACCGATGATGACAATTTTGTCGGTGAACTCGTTCTGTGGGCGCTTTTTGTCCTTGCTGCCCATGTCCTGCATAACATCGCTGAACGACACATACTGATAGCTGAAGGGTTTGCCGCGCCAGTTGAGCAGAATGTTCTGATCTGGCGGCAAGGCGTAGCCAAGCTTGCCTGCCACCGTCATGGGTAGCGAAGGCAAGCGCCAGCCATAATCATCGCGATACAGCTGGTATTCACGGACGATGCCATCCTTGTCCGGATAGATATTGTGCGTGCCCAGCCGCCCCGAGTTCAACGCAGCATCAAAGTGCGGCAACACTACCGCGATTGTCGCCTGCATGTCGCCTTGGCTGGGCTGGCTCTCGCTGATGCCGGCAATCATGTTGGGCTTGATCTGGCTCAGTTTGTCGCTTGATTCTGGCAGGCGCAGAAAGGGGAAAAATGTGTTATCGGTACCGCTGATGACGTCGTTGAAATAGGCGTCGCTATCCGGGTTATAGACATCGGCATCGCTGAAGAGGATGTCAAAGATCACCGCCTTGGGGTGCTGGGCTTCAATACTTTCAAGGAACTCACCGAACACCTGGCGTGGCCAGGGCCAGCGGCCATATTCCTTGGCCATGGCGGCCAGGCTGGCCTCATTGACATCCACGATGACGATGTCTTTGTCTGGGGCGGGCGCCAGTACGCGACTGCGCACCATGAAATCAAACGCTTTCTGCCGCATGTTTTCGCCCACATGAAACAGACCTGCGTCCAGTAGCACAAATACCGTGAGCAATGCTGCAAGGTAAATATAGAAGTTGTTGCGCAGGCGTCGGGTAACGTTGGCTAGCCATTGCCCCATGAGCAGTTTGAGTCGGATCACCGGAGGGCTCCTGCATGTTGAAGAGCCTGAGTGTGGCATAAATGCGGCGGGTTTTAAAGGCGGATCCCGGCGGGGCGGGGATATCGTCATCGCTTCAGGTATAATTTCACGCATGATGCAAATTGTGATTTTAGTGCTTGTGATTGCCTGCCTGCTGGCATTGATCGTGTTATTGCTACGTCAATCCAGAACCCCGGATGCTGCCAGCGAGCTGCTGGCACAGCTGATGCCGCAGTTCGAGGAAAAACACCGCGCCATGCTGCGCGATCTGCATGATGGCTTGAATAAACTCGGAGACCGCCTGAGCCTGTCTTCGGTGGATAGCAGTGAGCGACTGCGGCAAGCCGTCGCGCAGGAGCTGAAAGAAACCCGCGATGCCATGCAGGCCCTGCAGGCCGCGCAAACCAGCAGTCTCGCCCAGACGCGTGAAACCGTGCTGGAAAAATTGCATACCACGCTGGCCGAACAGGGCAAGGCGGAGCAAACGCTGATTCAGGACACCATGCTGAAGGCCACCTCACAGCTGACTGCCAGTATTGAAACCCTGACCAAGGCCGTGGATGCCCGGCTGGAAGAAATTGGTGGCAAGGTATCTGAGCGCCTGGATGAAGGCTTCAAGAAAACCAACGACACGTTTGTGCGCGTGATGGAGCGCCTGGCGACCATCGACGAAGCTCAGAAAAAGATCGATGGCCTGACTACCAATGTAGTCAGTCTGCAAGAGTTGCTGGGCGACAAGCGCTCGCGTGGTGCGTTTGGCGAAGTGCAGCTGGAAGCACTGGTGCGCAATGTCATGCCCAACGCCAGTTTTGCCATGCAGCATGTGCTACCGAATGGCACCCGCGTGGATTGTGCTTTATTTCTGCCGGAGCCTACCGGCATGGTGGCGGTGGATTCGAAATTCCCGCTGGAAAACTACCATCGCATGCTGGAAAGCGGCATCTCCGAGGTGGAGCGAGCACTGGCGCAACGGCAGTTCAAGGCCGATGTCAAAAAGCATGTGGATGACATTGCCAGCAAGTACATTATTCCCAATGTCACCTCCGATGGCGCGGTGATGTTTATCCCGGCCGAAGCCGTGTTTGCCGAGATTCATGCCTATCACCCCGATGTGGTGGATTACGCCATGGCCAAACGGGTGTGGGTAGTGTCGCCGACCACCTTGATGGCGGTACTGAATACCGCGCGTGCAGTGTTGAAAGATGTGGAAACCCGCAAGCAGGTACACATCATCAAGGATGAGCTGGGCAAGCTGGGCAAGGAGTTCGGCCGCTTTGACGTACGCATGAAAAAACTGGCTGACCATATTCGCCAGGCCCATGAGGATGCGCTGGATGTGCATACCACCAGTCAGAAGATTTCACGGCGCTTTGCCCAGATTGAGCGGGTAGAGCTGCAAGGCGATGCCGAGGCGGCCCTGGCCTTGCCGGATTTGCCGGACGATATACTCGCAGACGACAACCAGTAGACGATTTGCAGGATGAAAGGAACACCATGAGCGACGAATCCACCATGATCATGCTGGTACAGCAATATGCTGCCCGGTTTGGCATTACCTTCAGCTCCAGCCTGATGGCGGACGAGCAACACAAGGCCCGCGTCATGATGCTGATGGCCGAGGCTCTGAGCGGCAAGCGCGGCGCCTTCACCGACGAAGATGTGCTGCAATGATACGCCTTCTGTATTTCGCGCGTTTGCGCGAAGCCCTGGGCTCGGTGGGCGAGGAGCTGACACCACGGGCCGGCCTCACGATCGAGGCACTCATGCAGCAGCTCGCGGCACGCGGTGGCGTATGGGCCGAAGAGTTTGGCAGTGGCAAATCACTGCGCGCGGCGGTTAACCAGACACTGGCTCCGGTGACGACCGAGATCCATGACGGGGACGAAGTCGCGTTCTTTCCCCCGGTGACGGGCGGGTAATTGCGCATGAGGATACGGGTGCAGACCGAAGACTTTGATGTCGGTGCCGAGATAACCCAGCTGCGTCAGCAGCGCCCGGACATTGGTGCCGTGGCCGCGTTTGTCGGCCAGGTGCGGGACTTGAACCAGGGCGACGCCATTGCCGGCATGACGCTTGAGCATTATCCTGGCATGACGGAAAAGTCTCTGGAAGCCATCGTGCAACAAGCCAAAGCACGCTGGGATATCATGGATGCGGTTGTGATTCATCGCATTGGCGAGCTGAAACCCCTGGACCAGATTGTGCTGGTGGCTGTGGCTGGCGCCCATAGAGGCGAAGCATTCCACGCCTGCGAATTCATCATGGATTACCTGAAAACCGAAGCCCCATTCTGGAAAAAAGAGCAGACCGCCAAGGGTGAACGCTGGGTGGATGCCCGGGCCAGTGACGATGCGGCACGGGCACGCTGGCACAAGATATAAGCCAGGTTCATTCTTATTCATTTACCCTTTAAAGCAAGCTAACCCCACATGCTACACAGGCTTAACTCCTCCTCTCTTACCGCCGCGGTTGTTCCGCAATCTCTGGGCTTCGAGGATACCTCCCAACTTGATGGTCAGCCGGATGCCACCTGGCTCGGGCAAGCCGATGCACAGCAGGCTGCCGAATTCGGGCTGGGCATGCGCGCCCCCGGATTCAATTTGCTGGTGCTGGGTGAGCCGGGGAGTGGCCGCACGGTATTGATGCAAACCGCCATGCAGGTGGCGGCCGCACAATGGCCGGTTGCTCCCGATCTGATTCTGCTGATGAATATCGAACAGGCGGACCAGCCCATCAGCCTTTACTTGCCTGCCGGGGTAGGTGTGCGGTTGCGTCAGGCCATGGAGCAGTATTTGCGCCAGTTGGGCAAAGGCTTGCCTCAACTGTTGGGCGAGCTGGATCTCGCCGCCAATGCGGGTGATAAAACCCTGCAGGATAAAGGCCGTCAGGATGCTGCTGCCTGGATAGACCAGCAGCAGGCGGCACTGCGTGAGGTGCTGGCGGATATTGAGCACGACAGCGCGCTGTTTGAGCAGTATTTGCAAAGCCTCAAGCGTGATACGCTGGAAAATCTGGAGGTATTTGTCCCGGTGCAGACCAGCGAAAACGAAGGTTTGCTGGAAAGCTTTCTGAATCGGTACCGGGTTAACCTGCTGGTAGACAATCGCCAGTTGCAGATGGCGCCCGTCATTTATGACAATGACCCGACCTTCCACTCCTTGTTTGGCGGTTTTGATGCGGGCATGGATAGCGCGACCACCCCTGACTTCCTGCGTCTGCGTGCTGGTAATTTGCTGCGCGCCCACGGCGGCATGCTGATGCTGCATTTGCGTGATCTGGCCTCTGACCAGCAAAGCGGGAGCCAGATTGTCGAGAAGCTGTTCCGTTTCCTGCGCAATGGTCAGGTGCTGATTGAGGATTCGAATGGCAGTAGTGGACATGGCGGCTCCGGTCATTTCTGCCCGCAACCCCTGGCTGCCGATGTCAAGCTGGTATTGATTGCCACGCCAGAAGAGTATTACGAATTGCATGATGAGATGCCGGGACTGGCGCGTTATTTTCCGGTCAAGGTGGATTTTGTCGATAGCTTTGCCGCAACACCGGACGCCTATGCGGCCATGGCCAGGTTTATTGCCTACCAGGCGCGCGAACTACGCTTGCCCCCATTCAGCGCGGCGGCGGTAGTTACCCTGATACGTGCCATGCACAGACGTGTGGAGGATCAGGCGCGCATCAGCACGCAATATGCCGCTCTCAGCACCTTGATGCAGGAGAGCGCTTCTTTCATGCGCAAGACGCCGTCCGCCACCACACCTGGCATTGTCCAGCCTGAGCATGTGCGTGCGGCGCAACAAGCACGTTTGGCACGGCACCAGATACCGGAGCAGCAGTTGCGCGATTCGATTGTCGAAGGCGAGCTCATGTTGCGCCTGCATGGCAGCGCGGTAGGACAGATCAACGGCCTTAGCCATATTGATCTGGGCGATGCCAGCTTCGGCTCGCCGATTCGTATTTCGGCGCGCTGCTTTGCCGGTGCACAAGGCCTGATCAATATTGACCGCGAGGTCAAGATGAGCGGCCCTAACCATGACAAGGGCGTATTCATTCTGCAAAGCTGGTTGTCGGCAAGTTTTCCGATGCTGACGCCACTCTCGCTGGCAGCTTCCATGGTGTTTGAGCAGGAATATCATGGTGTGGAAGGGGATTCGGCTTCCTGTGCTGAATTGTTTGTCTTGCTGTCGGCGCTGTCCGGCTTGCCCATTTCGCAAGGCATTGCGGTCACCGGGGCGCTGAACCAGCATGGTGAAGTCACTGCGATTGGTGGCGTCAACGAGAAGATTGAAGGCTACTTCCGGGTATGTCAGCGGGTAGGTCTTGACGGTAGCCAGGGAGTGATCATTCCCAAGGCCAACATGCGCCATTTGATTCTGGATGAAGAAGTCATTGCCGCGGTGGAGCAGGGGCGCTTCCATTTGTATGCCATTGAGCATGTGCTGGAAGGCATGGCCTTGCTGACCGGCATGGAGGCAGGCGCTGAGCTTCACGACGGTGAATATCCAGCGGGCAGCATCATGGGGCGAGTTCAGCAGAGTCTGGAGGCCTTCCGTCAATATTATTTCAATAACACGCCCGCCAGATGAGCATGCAGGACGACAACAAGTGCCGATTGGACAAGTGGCTGTGGGCGGCGCGCTTTTTCAAGACACGCAGCCTGGCGACCGACGCCATTGATGGCGGCAAGGTGCATGTGGATGGGGACAGGGCGAAGCCAGCCAAAGAGGTGCGGGTAGGGCAGCGCATTTACATCCGCCGCAAAGAGCTGGAAATGGAAGTGGAGGTCATGGCCTTGTCCAATCAACGCCGTGGCGCGCCTGAGGCCGCCTTGCTGTATCAGGAAACCCCCGAAAGCGCCCGCAAACGTGAAGATGCTGCCGTCACGCGGGAAGCCGACCACGGCAAGCGCGAGCGCGGCGCCGGGCGTCCCACCAAACGCCAGTTGCGCGATATCAAGCGGTTTACTGGCGGAAGCTGGTAAGCCTGCGATCTCCATGGTGATCGCCTTTTGCGCTAGCTCACCAGGTTCTTCTCTTACTCCCTTACTCAAACAGATCGCGTTGCGGTGTCGGTTTTTTGGCTGTACGAGTGGTCGTGGCGACGGGCGGCCGGAATAGACGGGTATTCAATGAGCTGCGCTCCTGCATAAAGCCCAGCTTGCTGGCCGCCAGGCGGAAGCGCTGCGCCAGCAGATCTGCAAATATGCCTTGTCCGCGCATGCGTTGATGAAACTGGGCATCGTAGGTTTTACCTCCGCGGGATTGCCGGATAATGCTCATGACATGCGCCGCCTTCAGTGGAAAGTGGTGTTGCAACCATTCTTCAAAGAGCGGCGCCACCTCCAGGGGCAGCCGCAGCAGTACATACCCTGCATAGCGCGCACCCGCTGCATGGGCATGTTCCAGAATATGTTCCATCTCCGCATCATTCAGCGCGGGGATCATGGGCGCGGTCATGACGCCGCACGGAATTCCGGCTGAGGACAGTCGTTCCAGTGTTTGTAGCCGACGTTCTGGCGCGGCGGCACGCGGCTCCATGACGCGGCTGAGATGGCGGTCCAGGGTGGTGATCGACATGAAGACACGCGCCAGATTCTGGGCTGCCATGGGCGCCAGCAGATCAATGTCTCGTTCTACCATGGCGGATTTGGTGACAATGGTGAGGGGATGCTGGTGTTCGGCCAACACTTCAATTATCTGGCGCGTGATGCGCTGCTGCCGTTCTAGTGGTTGATAGGGGTCAGTATTGGTTCCCATGGCGATCGGCTGACACACATACCCCGGCTTTGCCAGCGCCTGGCGTAGCAGGGCGGCGGCATCAGGCTTCACCAGGATGCGGCTCTCAAAATCCAGCCCGGCCGAAAACCCCAGATAGGTATGGCTGGGGCGCGCATAGCAGTAGATACAGCCATGCTCACAGCCACGGTAGGGGTTGATGGAGCGGTCAAACGGAATATCGGGCGAATCGTTGTAATGCAGGATGCTGCGGCTACTGTTGTGGATGATCTCAGTGATCAGACGCGGCGTGTCGGTGTCGGCGTCTTCCTGTGCCCAGCCGTCGTCAAAGGCTTCCCGCTGCAGTTGCTCGAAACGCCCGTTCTGGTTGCTGGTGCTGCCGCGGCCCTTGAATATCAAGGGTTTGGCAGGCAGCCGGTTTTTTTCACCAGGGGATGGCTTGTCCGTCATACGCAATGAATTGCCCGCTCTGCTTGGGTGTCAGTTTGGCGATGACCTGACGCATGCCGCTGACACTTTGCTCGGCATTAATCAGGCCGTTGGGTCCGCCCATGTCGGTTTGCACCCAGCCTGGGTGTAATGCCAGCACGCTGATGCCCTGGTTTGCCAGATCAATCGCCAGGCTTTTGGTCACACTGTTGAGTGCCGTTTTGCTGGATCGGTAAATATAGCTGCCACCGCTGCCGTTGTCGGCGATGCTGCCCATCTTGCTGGTGATGTTGATGATTTTTTTCTCACTGCTTTTTGCGACCAGCGGGGCAAAGGTCTGCGCCATTTTTAACGGTGACATGCTGTTGACGCGGAATGCCGTCAACCATGCTTCGTAATCCGCATCGCTAAGGCGACTGCCTGCATGGTCGGGATATACGCCGGCATTATTGAGCAGCACATCAATCGGAGCATCGCCCAGAGCCTCGGCCAAGGTGTCAATCTGTTTGAAATCCGCGACATCAAGCTTGTGCAGGGTGATACGGTCCAGGTGAGCGGTATGTAAGGCTTTGAGTGCATGGCTGTTTTCAGGGCTGCGGCAGCATGCCTGCACCTGCCAGCCAGCTTCGGCATATTGGCGAGTAAATTCCAGGCCCAGGCCACGATTGGCGCCTGTAACAAGTAAAGTTGGCATTGGGTATGGTCTCCATGGACTATTGCGGTGAGTTGATGGGAATTATATAACTTGAGGCATCACAAATAATCTTGATTTCCGGGTAAGACTGTCGGCGATCATGAACAGTTGCACTGGGACGTCGATAACCAGGACTGAACCCCATCTGCCCATTTGAAGACCGCACGAGTATGCATGAAGCAACTAAATTGTGACGAGGCAACACACCAGATTACAATGGGACATGCACATATGCATCCCATGAAAAAAATAAACACGTCCATCCGAATAAACAAAAAATGGCGAACATTTATTACCAGTCACTCGCATGTCATGCCGCGTTCGCCTTTGGCTGTCACGATTTTTGCTTGGCAGAATATGTCATTGATGACCTTAATAAATTCCACAGACTCAGGAGTCACTAGATGAAGATAGCAATTGCCGGTACCGGCTACGTAGGACTTTCCATGGCGGTGTTGCTGGCCCAGAAAAATGAAGTGGTCGCGCTCGACATCGTGCCGGAGAAGGTGGAGATGCTGAACCGCAAGCAGTCGCCGATTGCCGATGCCGAGATTGAAGAGTATCTCGCCACCAAGACCCTGAATTTCAAGGCCACCATGGACAAGCAGGCGGCGTATGAAGGTGCCGACTATGTCATCATCGCCACCCCGACCGATTACGACCCCGAGACCAACTATTTCAACACTGGCTCGGTGGAAGCCG